>NZ_CP069421.1:0-2400000 GCF_018118585.1 Aristaeella lactis | reverse complement strand
ACGGCTTCCCGGAAGGACTGATGGGCGCTGTCGTATTCATCCATCGCCATCAGGACTTTTCCCTGCATGTAGTACCATTCACCGTCCCGCTTTTCGCACCGCACCAGGCTGCGCAGCGCGCCTTCCGGGTTGTCCCGTGCCATGGCCCGCTGGGCCATTAAAATGGCTTCGGCGCTGGAAAGCTCCGGGGTCACGGAACCGGTCCGCGGGGAAGCCAGCCGGAGGGCTTCCTCATACGCCAGGTTCAGGGCGACCATCCGCCTCTGGGCGGCTTCTTTTTCAGCGGGATCCTGGATCATGTCGGGATGGCACTGCCGTGCCAGCGTCCGGTAGGCGCTGCGGATCTCATCCGGTCCTGCCCAGCCCTTCAGCCCAAGGACCTCAAATGGATTGTTCATTCAACTCCACCCCACAGGTCACAGTACAGGTTCCCGCCTGATATCCGCTCCAAGGGAACGGAGCTTGTCTTCAATGTGTTCATAACCCCGGTCGATATAATGGGGTTCGTAGATTTCGGAGGTACCCCTGGCCATCAGCGCGGCCACGATCAGCGCGGCACCGGCCCGCAGGTCGGAAGCGGTCATCGGCGCGCCGTACAGTTCCGGTACGCCTTCGATGATGGCGGTCCGGTCCATCACGCGCACATGGGCGCCCATGCGGCGGATCTCATCCAGGTGGCGGAACCGCTGCTCAAAGATGGTTTCAGTCACCAGGCTGGTGCCCTTGGCTGTGGTCAGCAGCGCGCTCATGGGTTGCTGCAGGTCCGTGGGGAAGCCGGGATAAACCTGGGTTTTCACGTTGATCGCGCGGCGCGGGCCGACCACGTGAACCCGGATGGCGTCATCGCCGTCTGTCACTTTCACGCCCATTTCCAGCAGCTTTGCGCTCAGCGCGTCCATATGGGTGGGGATGCAGCCGTCGATAATGACGTCTCCGCCGGTCGCGGCGGCGGCGATCATCAGCGTGCCGGTTTCGATCTGGTCGGGAATGACGGCGTAGGTGCTGCCATGCAGGCGCTGTACCCCGCGGATCCGGATGATATCAGTACCGGCGCCTTTGATCTTTGCGCCCATACTGTTCAGGAAGTTCGCAAGGTCAACGATGTGCGGCTCTTTTGCCGCGTTATAGATGAAGGTCTGGCCTTTGGCCTTGACGGCGGCGAGCATAACGTTCACCGTCGCACCGACTGTAACCATATCAAAGAAAACGTCTCCGCCGGTCAGCGGGCCCTCGGCAGTCAGCATACCGCCGATCTCTTCGGCTTCCGCACCGATGGAACGGAAACCCTTCAGGTGCTGGTCTACCGGACGGGAACCGATCTCGCAGCCGCCGGGCGTGGGCACTTTGGCCTTGCCGTTGCGCCCCAGCAGGGCACCCAGCAGGTAATAGCTGGCCCGCAGGCGCTGGGCGTTGTGGTAGGAAACCTCTGTGCCGTCCGCGGGACGCGGATCCACACGCATGCAGCGGCCGGGTTCATAATCTACTTTTGCGCCAAGCTCAGTCAGGATATCCGCCAGGGCATGGACGTCTTCTATATCAGGAAGGTTTTCGATGGTGCAGGGTTCATCGCTCAGCAGGGTAGCAGGAATTACGGCCACGGCAGTGTTTTTACCGCCGCTGACCCGAACCTCTCCTTCCAGTGCGTGCCCGCCGGTGATCAGCATCCGCTCCTTGCCCATCCGGTCAATCCTCCCAAGACTTTACTGTTCAATTATTATACACGTTTCGTCGGAAGCTGACAAGATGACGCATGCGTTGATGAACTCCGCATTGTATGGTACAATATATACGTTATGGAAAAAACAGGAAATTGGGGAGGAATACTGCCATGAGAAGGCTTTTGGCGCTGCTGATCGCACTGGTACTGCTTCTGCCGGCCGGAAGTTCGCTGGCGGACAACGCGTATGTCCGGGGCGAACTGGTGATCTATTCTTCCATGTACCAGTTTGTTCTTGATATGCTGGATGAAGCGCTGCGAGAGGAATTCCCGAACCTGAAACCGGGAAACAACGGCAGCTTCTTTGTCTATGGCGGTACCAGCCGCCTGATCAACCAGATATACGGGGAGATGGAGGACGGCGTCCTCGGCTGCGATATGCTGCTGGTGGCGGAACCCGCCCTGAGCCTGGAACTGAAGGAAGCGGATTACCTTGAACCGGTACCGGTTCCGGACGCGGCCTCCCTGCTGCGCTTTCCCTATGATGAGGATGGCTGCTGGTATCCCGTCCGTGTCTGCAACATGGTGCTGGCATATAACCCGGAGCTGGAGCAGCAGTGGGCGGAGAAGGGGGTAACCATCCCGAAAACCTTCCAGGTGTTCGCGGCGGATCGCAGCCTGAAGGGCCTGATCGCCATGGGCGATCCCCTGAGCAGCGGTACCACTTTCGCGGCGGTTGCGTCCCTGACCCAGAGCAACCATTACGGCCGCCAGTACCTCAAAGGCCTTGCTTCCAACGAGGTGCAGGTGATCTCCGGCTCTGATTCCCTGGCGAAGATCCGCAGCGGCGAGATTGCTGCCGCCATGATCCTGGAGGAATCGGTGCTCAAAGCCCTGAAAGACGCGGAGGACGCAGGCGCGCCCCTGACGGATCTGGCCTGTATCTATCCGGATGACGGCGTGATCCTGATTCCATCCACGGTGATGACCGTATCGGATGCCCACAGCAAAAACGCCAACGCCGCGGCCTGCAAAGCCGTGGAACAGTGGTTCCTGAGCGAGAAGGCACAGAAGCTTATCCTGCAGGGCTATATGCATTCTGTTTTCCGGGAGATGGAGCAGGTTCCCTTCGGGTCCATTGACACGAACGAGCTGATCCGGAAGGATATGGGGGTCAACTGGGAAAACGTCTTCCACAGCCGGGAAGAAATTAACCTGGCCTGGATGGAAATCGTTGCCAACCACCAGGGCCGGTAACTGCTTATATATCCGGTTTTTGACCTCCTACCTCCAACTTCCTACCTTCTACCTCAGGCAAAAAATACCGTCTCAGTACGAACGCGGGTATTGTCTTTTTTCACAAGATGGAGTACACTTTCTTACAGACATGTGCCAGATATGGTGAATCCATCATTCGAAAGAAGGATTGTTTCATGCGGGAAAATGAGCCTCTGAACCAAACGGAGACCGAAAAAAAACCCCGGGAGACGGATCATCCCTGGGTGGATTTGCCTGTTGAGGACGACTCTCTGGGCGAATCAGTCCGCTATAGTCTGGATGAGATTCGTTACGCCTGATCTCAGGCTTCGGAATCCTCATCGTTGGTCTGCTTAATGCCGGTGACGGCACTCACTGCTGAGACCACGCAGATGATGACGGCGATGATCGCCACGAAAAGAACTACGCTGATTGCAACAATGGCTCCCGTTTCCATAACAATGCGCTCCTCATTTAAAGACTGACGAAATTATATCACGAACCGCTTCAGTGTACAACCCGAAGCGGTTCGCTGTATATTATCTGAAGTGATAAGACTTAATGAGGCAGGAAGAAAGTGTACACAGGAATTGGGGACAGTTGGTTTTTGCTGGAATAGATCTCTCCACGCGGCAGCATAGCTGCCTTGGTCGGGATGACAATGGGCGGCGAGTGGGCTGCCGCAGTAAATATAATTATGCATTATGCATTATGAATTATGCATTAGTTCTGATAGGGGGTATTGAGCATGACAAAATCGAAAGGGTTCCGCGTGACCTTTAATGCGCCGCTGGTGCTGGCGTTTGCGCTCCTGTGCACCCTGGTCACGATTCTTGACCAGCTGACCGGCAGGAAAAGCATATCCATGATCTTTTCCACCTACGCCTCCTCCTTTTCTGATCCGATGACTTATGTCCGCCTGTTCACTCATGTGCTGGGGCACGCGAGCTTCGCGCACCTGGTGAGCAACATGGCGTATATTCTGCTTCTGGGACCCATGCTGGAAGAAAAATACGGGGCGAAGAAGCTGCTGCTCGTGATTGCGGTGACCGCGGTGATTACAGCCCTGGTCCATAACGTGCTGTTTCCCAATACCAGGCTCCTGGGAGCCAGCGGTGTGGTCTTTGCCTTTATCCTGCTGACCTCCTTTACGGAGTTCCGGGAAGGGGAGATTCCGCTGACCACGATCCTGGTGGCCCTGATCTACCTGGGCCAGCAGATTTGGGATGGTATCACGGTCAAGGACAATGTGTCCAACCTGTCCCATATCGTCGGCGGCCTGGTGGGCGGCTGCGCCGGCTTCCTGCTGAACCGGCGGAAAAAAGAGGATGTCTTCTGATGAAAAATACGGCCTGTTATACAGGCCGTATTTTATTATGCCGCGTCAGCTTCCGCCGGTGCAGGGGAGAAGGCACAGACTTAATTGTTGTTTTGGATCTGGACCATGCTGATCGGGAATTCCACGGTCCAGTCATAATTCATCAATTCCCGGTAATTGGCGTATTGCTGGGTAAATTCTCCGAATATCCGGTAGCTTTCCATTTCTTCGGGAGAGAAGGGGAAGAAGTATTCATACCATATACCGCCATTGTTATCTTTCCATCCCATTTCCTTAACATGGAAGGGATAACTGTCAGGTTTTTCGTCCGGATATTCTTCTGTGGCGGGGTTATACATATTCAGAAATTGGATAACCCTCACAACTTCGAAGAAACCGGAATCCGGCGGCGTGTCAATAAGATACTGAGGATCATGAATCTGTATATGCAATACGCCGTCAACCCAGCCTGCTCCGGAAAGCTCCACTCCAAAGGCAACCGGAATCTTCAGATTGTTTTCGGGATTCAGGATGGGAGGATATTCTTCTCCGACGGGGGTATCAGATGATTCCACAATATAACCTGTATGGACTGGCGTCTTAACGGGAAGCGGAACAGTTTCCACAGGATAATCCAGGCCGGATATGAGCGGCATAAGATCAACGATGGATGTGCTGGGATTGGATATTCCATGGATGTTGATATATATCTTATTGTCAGACACGAAGTTGTCACCCGATACGGGTATATATTCCGTATGGCCGACATAGGTGGCCTGGTGCTTTTCAGGATCATATGAAATCAGTTCGGTCGAACTGCCGGCTTCTGAGACAATATCGCCTGACAGAGCACCTTCACATTCGGTATTCTCATTGATTCTCCGGCCGTCGCCTACCCGATCTGTGAGGGTGAAGGTAACGAGCATCTCATCATCGATCACGGAGGCTGAAAGCACATCCAGGCGGATACCGGCTTCCTCAAAACTAAGGTTTACCGGCCGCAGGGCCAGGGCGGCTTCAGGCCACCACTGATACAGCATCTGGTTGATATCTTCATTGAAAGCGGCCAGTGCCGTAGCCATGCCGAGAACCAGTACCAGGGCAAAGGCAATGACAACGGAGATCCGTCGCGGTGCCCGGCTGCGGGCGGGTTCAGCGTTCCGGATCCCGTTCCAGACCCGCAGGCGGTTCTGCTCCTTCCAGCTGACATCCGCCATGGAGCGGTCCAGCGATTCACTCAGTTTTTTATTCTTCATCAAAAAACCATCCTTTCAGCTCTTTCTGCAGCTGAGCCCGGGCTCTGGATATCCTTGTTCTGACTGTCGTGCCGGGGATGCGCAGGGCCCCGGCAATCTCATTCACGGACAAGCCCTGGTAGTAATACAGCACAACGGGCATACGGTATTTGACCGGCAGCGCGTTCACGGTTTTGTAAACCGTGTCATCGGGATATTCATCCGGCGTTCCTGTTTCATGAACGGATTCATCATCATAAAGGTTCTTACCCATATCCCGGTAGGCGCGGCTTTTCAGCATTGACCGGCAGACGTTTGCCGCGATGGCCAGCAGCCAGGCTTTCTCGCTTCCGTTTTCCTTCAGGCGGTCCATAAATCTCCAGGCGCGGATGAAGGTTTCCTGGGACGCGTCTTCCGCCAGGGTCCTGCTCTGCAGGAAAAGCAGACAGGTTCTCATCACCGGATCGCCGTAGGCGGACATCAACCGCTCCAGGGTGTTTTCGCGGTTTTCCGCCGGGGATCTTCTCATCCTTCATCAACTCCTTACACCTTATAATACTCAATAACCCCAAAAGATGTTTCATTCACGGGAAAAAAGTGTTTGAAACCGTTTTTACATGTTCACCGGAAGAGTTGAAGCTGACTGTCATACCGGGATTGCTGAATTTACAACAATGTTACATCCCCGTTACCCCCTTGTTTCACGTTTCATGCTATGATTTTGGCACAGGGTTGTAAAACAATCTGTGGAAAGGAAGATGTGAAATGAAGAAGATTCTGGCTTGTCTCATGACGTTGGTACTGTTATGTTCCTTCCTGTTTACCGCGTCCGCGGAATCAGGTGACCTGACTTTTGAGCTGCTGGAGGATGGCAGCGGATACATGATCACCAGCTGCGACAGCAAAACGCTGGCGGTGACCATTCCGGCCGCCTATGAAGGCCTGCCGGTGAAGGCGGTTGCGGACAGTGCCTTTACAGGCTGCAGGATGCTGCGGAAATTCGAAGTGGAAGAAGGAAACGAGTTCTTCTACGCGGAGGACGGCCTGCTTTACACGGATGCTCCGGTGAAAACGCTGGTCCGGTTTCCGAACTGTAAAGGTGAACGGGGATATGCCTATCAGCTGCCTGAAGGCACTGTAGCCATCGCACCCTGGGCTTTCTCCGGATGCACCAATCTGGAATTCCTCCATATTCCGGAAGGCGTGACCACGGTGGGCGATTGTGCTTTTGCGAACGTGGAAGCCCCGTTTAATATGAATATTTATTTCCCGGCCACCATTAAGAAGATTGGGGAGAACCTGCTGCAAAATCAAAAGGATAATGTTGTTTTTAATATAAAAGGCAACACTCCGGTTGTCGGATATGCCAGGAAGAACAAGATCCCTTATACATTGATCAAGGATAAAAAGCCTGTAAAGCAGACGGCACAGGTACATGAACCGGATCTCGCGGATGCCGGGGTGACGGAACTGCCGGATCCGGAGACCAGGGTGGAGTATCCCGTTCCGACAGCATATAAATTTATGGCTGATGTCTGCGCGGAGCATTATGACCTGGCCAAGTATCAGGCGGGGGATCCTTCCGAAGTCCTGATCCCGATGGCGAAAAGGTGGCCTATGCTGCTGCCGGACGAAGAAGGAAAAACAGTAAACGGCGACGCGCCGATCGAAGGCCTGTATGGTATTGGCTATACGGAGACGGAAACCATCCTGCGCGGTTATGACGCGGCGGGAAATATTACGGGAACCCGCAGGGTGAACGGTGATTTCGGCTTTGCGCTGCCCGGTGCTGTTTCAATGGGTGTTTCCGGTGGAAAAGGCACAGCTGTGAGCATTGTTCCCTATGAGCCGGTTTTTGTATCCGGTTCGGGAGTTATACCGGTTTCTCCGGAAGCTTTCCGGAAGGGATCCGGAGAGCCTGTGATCATTTACGCGCTGGAATTCGGCAGCGCCGATTATTCTCCTGAAATGCACGCTTCCCTGAATGTGCTTGGGTCCTGTATAACGGATACGTATGGAAAGCAGGAGGATACTTCCACCCATTACAGCACCCTGATCCTGAGTCTGCGGGATCCTTACCTGCAGGATAAGATGGATCAGTATACGCTGCATTTCCATGGCCTGGACAAAAAGTTTGAAAACGAGAAGATGATACTCTGGGTCAGTTCTGAATATGACAAGATCGAAAAAGACTTTGGAGACAAAATGTGGGGCCTGTATTCCAAAGTGGCGGAGATGATGGACGGTACCTATGTTCCGCAGGGCTCAGAGCTGAATAAAGTAAGTATTTTACTGAGCAGCAGTCATCCCAGTGTTACCAGTACAGACGGAGGGCTCTCCATTGTAATGCTCGACAGGAACAGCATTCCCTTCAGAAAGGGAGCGACGACAGACGCGCATGAATTTGTCCATGCGGTAGACTGGTCGTTCGGGATTATGCATAACGTGTTTATACCGCGGGCGTGGACGGAAGGCAGGGCAGAATGGATCGGAACCCAGGTCAGCAAGGCCATGAAGCTTTCTACCACCAATCCCTATCCGGCCAAGTATAACTGGTCTTTCCTGACGGAAGAGGATAAGGCGGATTTCTACCGGTATTACTTCGAAAACGGAAACAATGACGTTGTGTATCCCCTCGGATACTTCTTTATCAAGTATCTGTGCGAGACCTACGGAGAAGACGTGAACGCGAAGATCATGGACAACATTATCCATTCTGATATGAATCAGGATAATGCCATGGAAGTCTTCAAGGAGTGCGTGACATCCGTAACGGATCCGGACGTGTTCCAGAACTTTGTCCGGGATGTGATCGGATAATCCGGGCTCGCAATTCAAAAGGCGGTTTCAGAAATGAAACCGCCTTTTTCCAATTTAGGGTTCTTCTTCTGTTTCCTCGCGCCGTTTATTCCCCATATGTTTCCAGGAGCCGGAGATCAGGTATACCGTACCGATCAGGAAAGGCACCAGGCCGGACAGGGCGTTGCCGTACCAGAAGCCGCGGATGCCCATGCCGAGCGTTACGCCCAGCAGCAGGCTCAGGCCGATCCGGGTGAAGATGCCGTCCAGCAGCGCCACCGCCAGGTTTAGCCTGGAGTTGCCGGAACCGTTGATCAGGGCGAAGTTCGGCGGACGAAGGACGCAGCCGAGATACTGGATCATGGCGATGGGAATGTAGGTGATTGCCATGGCCAGCACGGCGGGATCCTGGGAGAAAAGGCCGAACAGCCATTCCGGCTTGAACAGCGTGATCACCGCGAAGACAGCGGCAGGAATTGCCACGATCCACATGGCGTGCCCAACGACCTTCGGCACCCGTTCCGTTTTGCCGGCGCCCAGGGCCTGGGATACCATGGCGCCGCCGGCGGAGGAGATGGCCTGGCTGACCACGCCGATCATGTTCTCCAGTTTCCGGGCAACGCCGGTAACCGCCACCGCGACGGTGCCGTAGGTATTGATATAGGAATTGACAAACAGCATGGAGAAGGTGATGGCGGCGCTCTGGATCACCATGGGGATACCAAGGCTCAGCAGCTGCCGGATCACATTCTTATAAATTCGGAAATGACGGAAATGGAAGTCGAAATGGATCTGCTCCCGGTTTTTGTAAAGGAGCCGCAGGGCGAACAGGAAGCTGACCGCCTGTCCGATAACCGTTGCCAGCGCGGCACCCTGGGGACCCATGCCCATGGGACCGACAAACAGGATATCCAGGATGACGTTCAGGACAGAGGCTATGGCGATGAAAATGAAGGGATGTTTGGAATCGCCCATGCCGCGCAGGATAGCGCTGACCAGGTTATAGCCGTAGATAAACACCACGCCGTATACGCAGGTAATGCAGTATTGCCGTGTATATTCCCAGATCTCTTCCGGTGTGTTCAGCCAGCGGATGATCCCCTGGTAGGTGAACAGGAAGACAACCATGATGATGACCGCCAGGCCTTCCAGCAGGGTAAACAGGGTGCCCACCATCTCGCCCACCAGGTCATGGCGCTTTGCGCCGACGTAGCGGGAGATCAGGATCTGCCCGGCGTTGGAAAAGCCCATGGCTACAAAGGTGATCAGCATCAGCACCTCACCGCCGATGGATACGGCGGAAAGACCGTTGGTGCCGACAAAGTTGCCGACAACGATCATGTCCACCATGTTGTAGACCATCTGCAGCAGGCCGGACAGGAAAAGGGGCATCGAAAACGTCAGCAGCGTTTTCGGCACGCTGCCCGTTGTCAGATCCCGGATCAGTGCGTTCTTCTTCTCCATCTCAATCCCCGTAAAACTTCATATTCAACATCTTTCATCATATCACATTTTCCGGGGAATGACAGGAGCCATTTCTTTATGAATCGGGGACAAAAATAATTAAGAATTAAGAATTCAGAATTCAGAATGTGCAGGAGGCCAAACTGCTTCGGTATCATCGGAATTGCTGACAGACAGAGCATATGCAGGTGTGAACCGGTTGCTCAGATATAAAGAACAGGACACTGATAAGAACTGTTTCAGTATATATAAATAATGAATTATGAATTGTGAATTATGAATTAAACAAATGCCGTTCGGCGCTGTTTTTGTGCTGTATTTGTTACAAACCCCTTGACACCTTATTTCCCGCGTGCTACACTTCAGGCAATTTCATACAAGGCTGTGACGAAGACGGAACAGCAGGAGGCCCCGCAGAGAGCCGGGTATGGTGTGAACCGGCGGGCTGAAGCTTCATCCCATCGCTTCCGAGCCGGAGATCCGAAAGGCGTTGCCCGGTAGGCGTCTCCCGTGACTGCTGCGTAAAGGCATAGGACATGATAGTGTCTGAAGTGGTGTGCAAAGGCGCACAATTTGAGTGGTACCGCGAGCCAACATGGCCCGTCTCAAAAGATGAGACGGGCCATTTATTTTTTCCCTATTATTCTGAATGGCGCATTGTTAAGAGAGGAGTGTTCCCGGATGACAACCCAGACCGATCTCAGTCAGCTCAGTGCAATAGCTTCCCGACTTCGCGAGATGCGGGAGATTATGGGCTGGACCCCTGAGGAAATGGCGGAAAAGACAGAGGTAACCCCTGCGGAATACCTTGATTATGAAGCCGGCCAGACCGATATGCCCTTCACCTTCATCTACAAGTCCGCCCAGGCCTTCAACATGGAGCTGACCGAGCTGCTGGAAGGCCACAATGCCTTCCTGTCCACCTATACGGTCACCCGCCGCGGCAAGGGCGAAACCACCGCGAAGGAAGAAGGCATTGCCATTTCGAACCTGGCTCCGAAATTCCGGGATAAGGTGGCTGAACCCTACTGGGTCCGCTACGAATATTCCGAAAAGCAGCAGAATGAGCCGATCCATACGACGACCCATAAGGGCCAGGAATTTGACCTGGTGCTTTCCGGCAGCCTGAAGGTTCAGGTCGGTGACCATACCGAGATCCTGGAGGAAGGCGACAGCATCTATTACAATTCCTCCCTGCCCCATGGCATGATCGCTGTGAACGGGAAGGACTGCGTTTTCCTGGCGATGATCCTTCCGGTCGAAGGACCGCAGGCCGGGACTGATTTTGCGGCAGTGCCGAAGGCCGCAAAGTATGAAGGCCATCTGGTTGCCGAGAAGTTCATCGACGCGAAGGAAGACGAGCAGGGAAGGCTTACTTCCATCAGTTTCCCGAACCGGGAAACCTTCAACTTCGGTTTTGATATCGTGGATGAGATCGCCCGGAAGTATCCGGACAAGATGGCCATGCTCTATGTGGACAAGCACCACGAGGAGCGCCGCTTCACCTTCAAGGACGTGAAGGATGCCTCCAACCAGTGTGCCAACTACTTCACCTCCCTGGGCATCAAAAAGGGCGACCGGGTCATGCTGGTGATGAAGCGGCATTATCAGTTCTGGTTCTCCATGGTGGCCCTGCACAAGCTGGGCGCTATCGCCATCCCGGCCACCAACCAGCTGAAGGAGCATGACTTTGAGTACCGCTTCAACGCCGCGGGTGTCAAGGCCCTGATCTGTACAGCGGACGGGGACACCGCGGAGATCGCCGAGCGGGCGGCCGCAAAGTGTCCCAGCGTGGAAACACTGATCATGGTCAACGGTTCCCGGGATGGCTGGCATGATATGAACGCGGAGTATCCGCTCTTCACCCGCCGTTACCGCCGTCCGGAGGACGCTTCCTGCGGCGATGACCCGGCCCTCATGTTCTTCACCTCCGGTACCACCGGAAACCCGAAGATGGCGCAGCACAGGCACACCTACGCCCTGGGCCACTATGTCACCGCGAAATACTGGCATTGCTGTGAGCGGGACGGCCTCCACTTCACCATTTCCGATACCGGTTGGGGTAAATCCCTCTGGGGCAAGCTCTACGGCCAGTGGCTGTGTGAAGGCGCGGTCTTTGTCTATGACTTTGACAAGTTCGATGCCGCGGACATCCTGCCCATGTTCAAGAAGTACAATATTACCACCTTCTGCGCGCCGCCTACCATGCTGCGGATGTTCATCAAGGTTGACCTGGCGAACTATGACCTCAGTTCCATTCACCACATGACCACTGCCGGTGAGGCCCTCAACCCCGAGGTGTACCGCCAGTTCGAAAAGGCCACAGGCCTGCAGATCATGGAAGGCTTCGGCCAGACGGAGACGACCCTGACCATCGGTAACCTGGCAGGAACCGTGCCGAAGGTTGGTTCCATGGGTAAGGCCAATCCGCAGTATGACGTGGATATCGTGGATCCGGACGGCAATCCCGTTGCCACCGGTGAAGTGGGCGAGATCGTCATCCACACGGACAAAAACGTTCCCTGCGGCCTCTACCGGGAGTATTACCTGGACGAGGAGAAGACGAAGGAAGCCTGGCACGACGGTATGTACCATACCGGCGACACGGCCTGGCGGGATGAGGACGGCTATTTCTGGTATGTCTCCCGGATCGATGACGTAATCAAATCTTCCGGCTACCGTATCGGGCCGTTTGAAATTGAGTCCGTTATTATGGAGCTTCCCTATGTGCTGGAGTGCGGCGTGTCCGCCGAACCGGATGAAGTCCGCGGCCAGATCGTCAAGGCTTCCATTGTCCTGACCAAGGGCACCGAGGGCACGGAGGAACTCAAGAAGGAGATCCAGCAGTACGTCAAGGAGCATACAGCGCCTTACAAGTATCCGCGGAAGATCGTCTTCCGGGACGAACTCCCCAAGACCATCTCCGGCAAGATCCAGCGGAACCTGCTGTAATATACCTGTTCAGAAAAAGACTGGCTCTCGAAAAATAGAGGGCCAGCTTTTTGGTGAATGCAAAATACAGCTGCGGCAGGATATATGCCGGGGATGACGCTGTGTGAATACAGGCGGGAGCTTATATAATTATGAATTATGAATTGAAGAAAAGGGGCCTGCCTCCTGTGATCCTTTCGGATCATTCTGAGGGAGCCCCTTTTCTTCGCTTTTTCAGCCGGCTTTGTTTACGAGGGTTGTCTGGGCAATGAACTCATCCATCGGCACGGGCTGGGAGAAATAGTAGCCCTGCAGGTAGTCGCAGTTGATTTCCTTCATGGCGCCGGCCATTTCTTCCGTTTCGATGCCTTCCGCCGTGATGCTCAGGTTCATCTTCTTGAAACCGTCCACCAGGGCAGGCAGCAGCACGTCCTTCTCCCGGCAGTAGCTCCAGACCACTTCCATGTCGATCTTGATGTTGGTGAAGGGGTACTGGCGCACGCGGGAAAGGTTGGAATAACCGCTGCCATAGTCGTCCAGGGAGAACTCAAATCCGTTCTTGTGCAGGCCTGTGATCTGGTCCCGCAGGAGCGAGAAGTCGATCATGCTCTGTTCTGTGATCTCCAGGTGGATCATCCGCTCGTCCACGCCGTATTCCTTCAGGATCTCGGCAAAACGGGAGGGAACATCCCGGCTCATGAACTGCACCGGGCTCAGGTTCACATTGATCCAGTGGATGCCGATGGACTCAATGTCGTTATCCCGGATGAACCGGCAGACCTTGGCCAGCACCTGTTCGCCCAGGCGGACAATGTAGCCTTCCTGTTCCGCCATGGAGATGAAAAGATCCGGACGGATCAGGTTGCCGTTGTCATCCCGGAGACGGACCAGTGCTTCCGCGGCGATCCGCTTGCCGGTGCGGCTGTCCATCAGGGGCTGCAGGAACACTTCCAGCGTATCGTTATCCAGCGCTTTTTCCAGGCAGCGGCGGATGTCCAGCTTCCGGTTGATCTCCTCGATGGAGTCCATCAGGGAGCGGCTGGCGTCCGGTTCTGCTACCCGGCTCAGTTCGTCCAGGGAAATCATCAGCGTGTTGACCAGCCGGTCGGAGGGACAGTTCAGCACGTCCATATCCGCTTCCACAAAGGAGATGCCCAGCCGCAGTTCGCCGGCGCCGGCTTTCCAGGATCCGGTGAAGCGTTCGGACAGTTTCTGCCGGATCTCTGACAGATCCGGATGGTTCTGGCCCACCATGGCGTAGGAACCGCCGCGCAGGTAGAAGCTGCTCAGGTGGGGGAAGGTTTCAGAAAGGTATTTGTTGATGCCGATCAGGGCGTCATCCATCTGCTTGCCGCCGAAGATCTCCCGGTGCTCGTTGTAGTTCTGGATGGTGAAGCCCAGCACCCGGCAGGACCGCTTCCGCTGCCAGCATTCGCCCAGCAGCGCGTGGAAGGCCGGGAGGTTATACACATGTCCCCGTTCGGACAGGTAAAGATCCGGATTCAGGAAGGAAATGAAGATGACCACGATCGCCATCAGGCAGAAGGTATTCATGACCAGGAAGGTCGGAAGCAGGAAACGCGCCAGGTTTCCGGCCAGCAGCACGGCCTGGATGGCCAGCAGGCTGATGATCTCATGTGCGCTCAGTTCCTTTATATGGCGCAGGATCCCGATGGTGGAAAAAGCGATATAGGAACAGCCGCAGGCATACAGGATCCAGAGGAAGGGCCCGGAATGGAAGCCTTCCTCAATCCGGAACAGCCAGTGGGTCCAGGGGGTGGACAGGGCCACCAGGACGCAGGGAATATAGACAATGGGGGCAAAGACCCGCAGTTTGGACCAGAGCAGTGTTTTCGCGTCCAGCACGCTGACGGTGAAGATGAAGAACATGTAGGAACGGATAAAGGTGAAGATATAATAAAGGACATTGATCACCCACAGCAGTTCGGGAGCATGCTCCGTCCAGGTTTCGTTTAGCCGGAAGGAAGCAACCTCCAGGATCTCTGTGCAGATGTCAATGACCAGAATGGCAAGGAAAGCCCGGTTCAGACGGATCGGCAGTCTCGGCCGGAAAAAGTAGTAACCCATGATGACCAGCAGGATCAGCATGCTGGGGAAAATGAAGCTGTAATTCATCCTTGGGGTTGGCACCATCTCCCGCAGGGGGAGTCCTTTCTTCATATAGGGTTCCAGGTACCCGGGGCCGTATCAGATTTTTGCGTGAGGTGCAAAATTACCTGAATTGACCGCACAAATATAACATAGGTTACATGTAATGTAAAGCATTTTTTCGATGTGTCGCTAAATTTCCTAAACCGGTTGAGTACTATATATTTACTTGCTTTGCGGTGAATTGCCAGAAAATGGAAAACAAGAGGTTTTTATCATTTTTTTTGAGTTTAATGTCCGGACAAATTTAATGTTTGCCAAGAAACCCGGAATCCCCTATAATATACGCTGTATCCCTTCGCGGCTAAGCGCCGGAGCCACTACACAGACCTCCAGGAAGGAGACTGAGCAATGCATCGACAGATGACGGAACAGGAAATCATCAGTTCATTCGATCAGGCCATCAAAGAGGGCCAGATCTATGTTGAATATCAGCCGAAGTATAATCATTCCACCGGCCGCCTGATCGGCGCGGAGGCGCTGATGCGCTGGAACCACCCGGAATTCGGGGAGCAGGTTCCGAATGATTTCATTCCGGTTCTGGAACAGTATGGCCTGATCCACCGGGCGGATCTCTATGTTTTTGAGGAGATCTGCCGTTTCCATAACAGCTGCCCCAACTATATGCTGCCGATTTCTTTCAATATTTCCCGCCACGACCTTTTCGGCCACGATTATGTGAACGAAGTGGAAGCGATCCGCAGGAAGTATGAGATCCCGGTACAGTATTTCCATGCCGAGATCACCGAGTCTTCCGCCATCGGCGGTTTTGATCTGATCTCCAACGCCGTGAAGCAGTTCCACGAAAAGGGTTACCTGGTGGAAATGGATGACTTCGGGAGCGGATATTCCTCTCTCAGCATCCTCAAAAATCTTCCTGTGGACTTCCTGAAGCTGGACCTGCGTTTCCTGGCCGGTGAAGGCCTGGGCGGCCGGGGCGGTATCATTGTGAACGCGGTGGTGCTGATGGCCCGCTGGCTGAACACACCGACCCTTGCCGAAGGGGTTGAGACGATCGAGCAGGCAGACTTCCTCAAGAGCATCGGCTGCAACTATGTACAGGGCTACCTGTATTCCAAGCCGCTCCCGAAGGAAGATTTCCTGATGCTTCTGCTGGCTCACGATATTGAACCGACCAAGCCCTCCCTGCTGCTGATCAAGGCCATGGAAGCGGAACGGTTCTGGGATCCGGATTCCCTGGAGACCCTGATCTTCAACAGCTACGTGGGAGCTGCCGCGGTGTTCTGCTATGAGAACGGTGATGTGAATGTCCTTCGCGTGAACACCAAGTATGTCAGCGAGATCGGCATGAACCAGACGGAACAGGAGATCCTGTCCGCACCTGCCTGGGAATCCTTCCCGCCGGAAAGCCGCGAAATCTACGAGCAGATGATCCACAGGGCGATCCAGAACGGGACAGAGGAAAGCTGTGAAACCTGGCGGACCTTCAATTCCAAAATCTGCGGAAAAACGGACATCTGTGTTCGCAGCAACATCCGCGTGATCGGCAAGTCCGGAGACCAGGCGATTATTTACGCGATTATCCAGAACGTCACCGAGGAGAAGCGGAGCTACCAGGCCCTGGAGGAAAGCGAGAGGATCTTCCGCCATGCCGGCGAGCATGCCGGCGTGTATGCCTGGGAATACAATATCGACACCCATGAAATGCATCCCTGCTTCCGCTGCATGCGGGACCTGGGGCTTCCGCCGGTCCTGAAGAACTATCCGGAACCGGTGATCGAGAGCGGCCTGTTCCCGCCGGAAGTCGCGGATATGTACCGCGACTGGCACCGGAAGCTGGAAGACGGTGTCGGCGAACTGGAAGCGGTCATCCCGCTGACGGCGGACCGCATTCCCTTCCGCGTGAGATATACCACGGAATATGATGAGAACGGCCATCCGCTGAAAGCTTACGGTTCCGCGACACCGGTGGAGAATCCGGAAAAATAAAACCATAAAGAGGACGGAGCGTCCTCTTTTTTTCTGCCCCCGGATCATCTGACGCCTCCCGGAAAAATAGAAGGCCTTATTTTTCGCTTCCGGTCCTGTTTTCCCGGCCGGGGTCATGCTATGCTTTCCTCACGGTGAATGAATTCACCGAATCAGACGGAAGGAGGGCATAAAGGATGTTCGGCATGAATAAAACCAGGAACGCGGGCCTGATCATCGGAGCTGCCGTGCTGGTTCTTCTGGCGGCAAGGGGTGCCCGGGGGCTGCTCTGGCATGTTGTCAGGATGGGCGGCAGTCTTTTCGTCCTGATCGGGATCGCGGCTGTGGTCTACGGATTCATCCGGAGGAACGGATGAAGGTAAAGCCGTAATACCGGAACCGGCTGAAATGCTGATATATCCGGCGTCGGGGATGATTCCCCGGCGCCGGTTTTATATTCCTGCTGAACCGGGACTGCCGGTGGAAAAGGAAAAGACAGGCCGGGGGAAGAAAAAGAAAAGGAAATCTTTTTCGGAAAAAGGGACTGCCTATGACAGAATATACAGTTCAGATCAATGGATTAAAAGTATCCGCCCGCTACAGCGAGCGGGCGGTCAATGAAATCTTTGTCCCGCTCCTGGAAAAACTGACAGCAATGCAGCGGGCCGCCGGACGGCGGATCCTTGTGCTGCTCGCTGCTCCGCCCGGAGCGGGAAAGAGCACGCTGGTGAGCTTCCTGGAGAAGCTTTCCCGGGAGCGGCCCGGGCTGTGTCCGGTGCAGGCTGTCGGCATGGACGGTTTCCACCGGCGGCAGGAATACCTGCTGACCCACAGCACTGTCCGGGACGGCATGGAGATACGGATGGTGGAGATCAAGGGAGCGCCGGTCACCTTTGACCTGGAGAAGCTGGCTTCCGCAATCCGGCAGGTCAGGAGCGGGGAAACCTGCGGATGGCCGGTTTATGACAGGCTGCTCCACAACCCGGTGGAGGATGCGATAACTGTAGACGGCGATATTGTTTTACTGGAAGGGAATTACCTGCTGCTGGATGAGGAGGGCTGGCGGGATCTTTCCGCAAACGCGGATTATACGGTTTCCGTCAGCGCCGGGGAAACGCTCCTGCGGAAGCGGCTGATTGAAAGGAAAATACTGACAGGCGTCGCGGAGGACGCGGCGGTCCGTTTTGTGGATTTCAGCGATATGCCCAATGTCCGGTTGTGCCTGGAGGAATCCAGGCCTGCCGACCTGCGCCTGCTGGTCGGGGAGGATGGGGATTACCGTATTATTTCGCCGCTTTCCGGCAGCTGACGGTAAAGGCGGCCAGTGCCGCCAGGCAGCCGGCACAGCACAGGCCCAGCGCCAGGGGCAGGGAAGCGTCCGCCGCACGGCCGATGCCCATATCCAGCAGGATGACAAGGCTGTCGGTGATGATGGCGTTCAGGCTCAGGGCGGTGGCCCGGTCCTTCACAACGACCATTTCGTTTTCCAGGGTGCCGGCCAGCGGACCGAACAGGGCGGAGAGCAGCGCGACCAGGACGATGAGCGCAATGGACAGGATGCCTGAAGTGGTGAAGACCAGAACTCCCATACAGAGGGCGGCAAGCAGGATCAGTCCCTTTCCGGTCCTGCGGGAACCGAAACGCTTTGTGACGCGGGTGGAGAGGGGACCGGCCAGTCCTGTGACGGAGACCGCGATGAAGGCGATACCGATCATTTTGTCGCTGAGGCCGCAGCGCAGGTATTGCAGCTGATTGAAATAAACGGTCACCTGGTGGACAACCTCAAAGAAGAATGCGCCGCACAGCACAAGCGCGATCATGCCCGGTGCCCGGAAGTGTTCCCGGGCCAGCGAACGGAAGCTGCGCTTCCTGTGCAGTTCCTCCTCCGGCCTGACTTCAGCCAGGAAGAAGGTCAGCACGGCCGCGATCCCATAGACAACCATGGTCCAGAAGGCGGCGGCGCGGTACTGCCCGCTGAGCATGACAGTATACAGCATGCCGGACAGGAGCAGGCCCGCTTCACCGGCGGCGCTGCACCAGCCCGCGTTGCGCTGGGCTTTTTCCGGCGGCGCGGAAAGCCAGAGCATGCTGGAGCTTACGCCGGACAGGCCGCTGATGACCACGGCCAGCAGCAGACGCTCTGCCAGGAAGCCGCCGAAGCTTCCGGTCTGCCAGAAGATGAACTTGGTAACAAGAAACAATACATTGCATACGATCATGGTTTTGCGGTATCCGATCCGGTCCGCCAGCCAGCCCCAGGGCACTTCCAGCAGCATGGACAGGGCCATGTTGGCGCTTTCAATGACCATGATCTCAAAAATACCCAGGCCCGCCTCCTGGCGGTACAGTGTGGCGACGGCCGCGTAAAACACCATGCCCTGCAGGAATTCGATCAGGCAAAGCAGGACAATATTCTTTTTTTGCATATGAAAAATACACCCTTTCTGATTGGAAAGCACAGCAAATAAACGTTTTTATCCGGCTGTTACTTCAATCAGGTGGGCGTACACATGGCTCAGGAATTTCCTTTCCTTTTTTTGTCAGTATACAGGGGATCATGGGATGTGTCAAGAAAAACAGGGATACGGGATACAGACGCAGAATACTATAAACAGGAGCCCTGCGGGAAGACGCCGCAGGCGCAGGGAGGATAAAATGGAATACAGCAGGATCGGAGACACCTGTGTGGTGCGGATGGATAAGGGCGAAAACATCATGGAAACGCTGAAGGCGCTTTGCGCAAAGGAGGATATCCGCCTGGCCCAGGTGGACGCGCTGGGGGCAGTGGATCACGCGGAGATCGGCGTGTTTGATCCGGAACAGCGGGCATACTGCCGGGAGGAACTGAACGAGTTCCTGGAGATCACCAGCCTGGCCGGAAGTGTTACGCGAATGGACGGGCAGGTATACCTGCACCTGCATACGACCCTGGCCGGGCAGGACCATACGGTCCACGGCGGCCATGTGATCGAAATGCGGGTCGGGCTGACCTGTGAGATGTTCGTTCGGGTATTACCGGGTGAACTGACCCGTCAGCCGGACGCGGAACTGGGGATCAACACCATCCGGTTCTGAGGCGGGCCGTATCCGGCTTGTGCGAAAAACGGAAAAATGGTATACTTTGCGGGAAGCGCGACAGTTTTACAGCATACCGGAACAGTATGAAGGAGGGACCGCCTGTGGCCTTTTCCCTGTTTCATAAAAAGAAGGCCGGGCAGCCTGTCCATATGGAGTATCACGGAACCCCTGTAATCCGCTGCAGTATCTGCACGGGGGAGCAGGTGGCCGGTTTCCGCAATCCGGACGGGCATGTTGAAGAGGTGATGCTGCTGCGTACCCCGGAAGACCTGGAACAGTTCCGGAAACGGTACGGCATTACCGGCGAAATAGAGAAGATATATTGATTATTCCCGGAAGAAGGTCTTCCGGAAAGATAAAGAAAAAGGAGGGGCTGAAGATGAGCGAACGGCTGTCAGACAAACTGGCAAAGGACTGGACCGACGAGATTCCGGACGAGGAAGAAGAAAGGCCTTCTCCGTATGAGAAGACCTACCGGGACGGAACCGCTGTGAATGAATGCTGGGACGCGGACCGGGAATGGCCGCCGCGGGAGGAAAAGACTTCCCGTGAAGATCTGTGATTTCATAGCAGCAAAGACGGGGCGCCTGTGAAAAGGCGTCCCGTCTTTTATTGTCAGGAAAACTTTTACTCCGCAGTGTTCCGGTTCTGCTTGCGGTACTGGCCGGGAGTGATCCCTGTCTGCTGCTTGAAGAAGCGAATGAAGGAGGACACGTTGGGCATGCCCACCTTTTCCCCGACAACTTGCACGGGTTCGTCAGTCTGTGACAGGAGCCGGCAGGCTTCTTTTTTGCGCCGGGACTGGACGTATTCCAGAACGCCCTGACCGGCGCAGCTCTTGAAGTAGTGGGACAGGTTGGAAGGCGTCAGGCTGAAACGGTCCGCCATGGCCTGCAGGGAGAAGATCTCATCAAAGCAGTTCTCCTCAATATAGGCTTTCATTTCCTGCAGGCGGTCATAGCCGCTGTCCGGTTGGAGGGTTTCCATGGAGGCGCAGGTTTCATCCACAAAGGTTTCCAGCTGACCCACCAGTTCCGGTACTGTGTCAAAGGAGAGCAGCTGTTCCAGCATCTCGGGCCGTACAGCCGGGGCGGGAGTTCCTTCCCGTCCGGTATAAAGGGTGCGGACAGTCATGTTGACCACGTCAAAGCAAACCATGCGGACAAAGTTGAATGAAACAGAATCTTTCTGCAGGCTGCCCAGCAGGCGGTGGAGAAGCCGGGAAACATTTTCCGTATCCCGCTGCAGCAGGTACCACTGCAGCTGCTCCAGCTGTTCCCGGGGATAGTCCTGCAGGGAGGAAACGGTCCCCGGATCCGCGGAATAGACCACCAGACATCCGCTGCCCCGCACCAGGCGGAACTGCAGCGCGCGGACTGCCTGGGAATAAGCTTCGCCGATATCCTGTGCGGAACAGGGCAGGCTGAGTCCGACTGAGACCGGAACGCCGCAGACGTCCTCCAGCCGGTCCTTCAGGCTGTAAAGGCTGTCTTCAATGCCGTCATCTTCCCCGGCACCGGGGAACAGGATGGCGAAGCAGCCTTCTCCGGGAAGGGAGGAGCAGAGCACCGCGTCCTGGTTGCCGAAGGAAAGGGAAGCCATAAAGACGTCCGCTTCCTCCCGCAGGACGGAAAGTCGGGTTTTGTCACAATCCAGCACAGCCATCCGGTACATTCCTGTATCGGAAAGGGACAGGCCGTTCCGGGAAAGCTCTTCTTTCAGGGCGGGAGTATATTCGCCGGACAGCAGCCGGTGCAGGCCGTTCTGCAGCAGTACGGACCGGCTTTCCTCCAGTGCCATGCGGCTGGACCGGCTTTCCTGGGCCAGGGCATCCAATACGGCTTCCACCTGGCGCATTTCATCCGCCGGACCGCCGCGGGACGCGCCGGGCTGCGGGTCGTGGCTGCTCAGGGCTTTTTCGGTCAGGCGTTTGAGGGGTTTGTAGTGCAGGTTGGAAAGGAAATAGACTGCCGTGGCACCAATGACGGACACGGCGATCAGCAAAAGGATCATCAGCTGGCGCATGTGCTGCATTGGCGCTTCGATGACCCGGGAGGGGATCAGTACGGTATAGTCCCAGCCGGCCACAGAGGAATGGGCGGAGGAAAGCAGGTACTTCTCCCCGCTGAGGGAAACAGTGTCACCGGCGGCAGGCGTTCCCGCCTGCAGGTATTCCTCCCGGGTGACCGGGCCGATGCCCAGCAGCAGGGTGCCCTCCGGATCGGTGATCTGGATGCTTCCACCGTATTCTTCCGTAATGCTGCTGACGCTGCTGCGGATGCGGGAGGAGGGGATCAGGTAGGCGGTGCGGAGCTTCGGTGTCCTGACGCCGCCGGAGGCGGAGATAAACAGCGTGATATATTCCGTTTCCTGTCCGCCGTACTGTCGTACTGTATCCGCGGGCCAGGTAAAGATGTTCTCCGGCCGGTCCACAGCGGCGTAGAAATCCTCCAGGGTATGGCTGGCGTAAACCAGCTGGCTGGTGAAGAGCTTTTCAGGACTGATGCGGGAGGACGAGGTAAAGCAGTAATCCGTACCGGAACGGTAGGTGACCAGGTGATCCGGCAGGGAGGAAACGGAATGAAGGACGCCTAAGGTCTCCACCGCTTTGCGGGCCGCGACCACGTCGCCTTCGTTGGTACGGAGGTTGACCACGGAGTTGTTCTGGATCATATAGGAGATGTTGACTAGCTGTTCCAGCTGGGTATCCAGGTTTTCCTGCATCTGGCCCAGCAGGCGGGAACTGCTTTCGGCAATTTCATGGCTGTAACGGTCAAAAAGAAAGGAATTGAACAGCGTAAAAAGCACGGCAACCGGCAAAAAGAGCACCAGCGCGTAGGACAGGATATAGCGATAAAAGGTTTTGCTCTTGCTTTTCATCGGAACCGCTGCCTTTTTTTCGCCGGAAGGGGATTCTTCCGGCTTCTGTTTATTTCAGAACGTACTCTGATTGGGGTATTATATCATTTTGCCGTCTCCGGGGACAATGGCGGGAAAGGGAAACGGACGATGAATTGGCAAAATTGATGATTCAAAAAATGCATACTTGCGCACGAAAAAAAGTGGATTTTCAATAAATGAATATCCATTCAAAAACTGAAGATTGACTATCTGGCACAAAACACATACGATTTTGACATCAAAAGGAGCACGGGTTCCGAAAACAGTTTTCATAAAAAAGCGAAAGGCGCGGTGGAAGCGGAATGACAACGCTGGCGAAAGACCCGGGCAGGGATCTGCGGCTGACCAGGGGACAGAGAAGGATAAAAAAGATTCTTTGCAACTGGCAGCTTTATCTTTTCCTGCTGCCTGCCCTGGCATATTTTATCGTCATGCGTTACATCCCGATGTTTGGACTGCAGATTGCCTTCAGAAGATATAAGGCCAGCGAAGGGATCTGGGGCAGTGCCTGGGTCGGAATGAAATATTTTGACCAGTTTTTCCGCGGCCCCAATTTTGTCCGGCTGCTGACGAATACCCTGATGATCAGTGTGGGAAGTCTGCTGCTCTCTTTCCCGGTACCAATCATTCTGGCATTGCTGCTGAACCAGATGCCGTCAAAGAAATATAAGAAGCTGGTGCAGACAACCATCTATGCGCCGCACTTCATTTCCACGGTAGTGCTGGTGGGCATGATTTTCCTGTTCTTTTCCCCGCGGAACGGTATTGTCAATCACCTGATCGCGGCTTTGGGCGGGGAACGCATTCACTTTACAGGCGAACCTTCCTGGTTCCGGCCCCTGTATATCGGTTCGGAAATCTGGCAGAATGCCGGCTGGGGCAGCATCATCTACCTGGCGGCGCTGTCCGGGATTAATCCGGAACTGCATGAGGCGGCCATCATGGACGGAGCCAACAAGTACCAGCGGGTCTGGCATATTGACCTGCCCGGCATTCTCCCCACAGTGGTGATCATGTTCATTCTCAGCGCCGGTAAAGTGATGACAGTCGGTTTTGACAAGGCTTACCTGATGCAGACATCCCTGAATAAATCCACAGCGGAAATCATTTCGGTTCATGTTTACCAGAGAGGCTTGCTGGAAAACCAGCCCAGCTATTCCACGGCTGTAGGTATGTTTGAATCCGTTGTGAATCTTGTGCTGATCACTACCGTGAACTTTATTTCCAAGAAAGTATCCGATTCTTCGCTCTTCTGAGCGTATTCCGGCAGAAAGGAGGGGGCACGTATGCTGCATACAGAACTGGCGGTAAAAAACGAACGCCGGGCAAAAATCAGCGAAACCAGGGCGGACCGGGTGTTCGACATCATGAACTATGTGATCCTGACGATCTGCCTGCTGGTGGTGGCCTATCCACTGTACTTCATCGTGATCGCTTCCATTTCGGATCCGGTGGATGTCAATGCCGGTAAGGTGTTTCTGTATCCGGTTAAAGTGACCCTGGACGGATACAGGCGTATCCTGGACTATGAATCTTTCTTTACCGGTTACCGGAATACGATCATGTATACCGTGGTGGGTACGATAGTGAATATGGTCCTGACGGTTCCGGCGGCTTATGCCCTGTCCCGGAAGGACCTGGTTGGCCGGAATTTCTTCATGATGCTGATCACCTTTACCATGATCTTCTCCGGCGGCCTGATCCCCACATACCTGCTGGTGCGTGACCTGAACATGCTGGATACGATATGGGCGCTGATCATTCCTGTGGCGGTGAGTTCCTGGAACCTGATCGTTGCCCGGACTTTCTTCCAGCAGACCATTCCGGATGACCTGCTGGAGGCAGCCCAGCTGGACGGAGCAACCAATGTACAGTTTTTTGCCCGGATCGTGATGCCGCTGTCCATGCCTATTATCGCTGTACTGATCCTTTTTTACGCGGTGAACCACTGGAACAGCTATTCCAACGCACTGTACTACCTGCGGACAACCGGTAAGTATCCGCTGCAGCTGGTGCTGCGGAGCATCCTGTTTGAGAATTCCATGAATGATATGGTGGACGACGCGGCGAACCTGGCGGCCCAGATGCGGCTGGGTGACCTTATCAAATACGGCGTGATCATCGCCAGTTCCCTCCCGCTGCTGATCCTGTATCCCTTCCTGCAGAGGTATTTCATTCAGGGGGTAATGATAGGCGCAGTGAAAGGTTAAGCCTTTCACAAAGCCTATCATTTGATCGGGGAGCGAGGGAAGCGGTGTCACAGTGGGTCATTTGTCGAAGACAAAAGCGATCCGAACGAGTCAATCGAAACGAGCAGTGCGACCGCTCCAAGGGAGCAATGCGACGATTGAGATTGCGGGGCAGTAAAAGGCTGAAAGCCATTCACTGCGACGATTGAGGTTGCGGGGCAGTGAAAGGTTAAGCCTTTCACAAAGCCTATCATTAACTGAAAACTCTTCACTCTTCACTGGAAACTCATCGCTGGCGTCCCGGATTTTTCAGATTTCTCCGCGCGGCCTGCGGCCTTGGTCGAAATGACACAAGGGGAAGCTTTTCACTCTTCACTTTTCACTGGAAACTCTTCACTCTTTACTGTCGTCCCGGCTTTTCAGATTTCTCCGCGCGGCCTGCGGCCTTGGTCGAAATGACATATGGGGAGCTTCTTCACTCCAAACTCCTCACTGTTAACTCTCATGCGGTATGACCAATAATTCTGAATTCTGAATTCTTAATTCTGAATTGGCTTTAAGGGCTGTCTGCCCTGCAATAAATCATTTTTTCAAGGAGGAGAGACACATGAAACGGTTCCTGGCAATCATCCTGGCCCTGGCCCTGATGCTGTCCTGCGCGGCAGCGCTGGCTGAAGGCTACCCCCTGGTGGATTCCCCTGCGGAATTCAACCTGATCATCCGTATCCGGCCGCTGCACGGCAATCCGGATGAAATGGTGTTCTTCAAGAACCTGGAGGAACTGACCGGCGTACATATCAACTGGGAACAGATCCAGCAGGCGGAATACGATGAGAAGAAAAACCTGCTGCTGGCTGCCAACAAGGACCTGCCGGATGGATTCTTCGGCAAGTTCTCCCTGAGCTCTTCCGACCTGGTTGTTTATGGCTCCCAGGGCATCCTGATCCCGCTGAATGACCTGATCGAGGAGTATGCTCCCAACCTGAAGGCGCTGCTGGAGCGCCGCCCGGACATCAAGTCCATGATCACCGCTCCCGACGGCAACATCTACTCCACCCCCTATGTGCAGGAAGGTGAAGATGGCACCATCGCTTCCAACATCATGATCAACAAGACCTGGCTGGAGCGCCTGGGCCTGGAAAAACCCACCACCCTCGAGGAACTCGAAACTGTACTGACCGCTTTCAAAGAGCAGGATGCCAACGGCAACGGAGATCCTAATGATGAGATCCCCATGACCTTCAAGTTCCTGGGATCCCAGCGCGACATCGGCGGCTTCTTCGGCGCGTTCGGCTATGCCGACACCCTGGCCGCGGGCAACACTCATATCGTTGTGGGTGAAGACGGCAAACTGGTTTTCGTTCCGGCTACCGAAGGCTACAAGGAAGGCTGCAAATACCTGTATGAGCACTTCTTTGCCAAGGGCCTGATCGATCAGGAAGGCTTTACCATGGACAAGAAGACCTACAACTCCCAGAACCAGGGTGAGATCGCCAACATCGGCGTGTTCATGTGCTGGAACAGCTTCGATCTGGGCACCGTCCATGAGGATGAGTATGAACCCATGAGCCCCCTCCTCGGACCGAACGGCACCACATCCTGGGGCACCTCTCCCGACTCCACCATGGCGGCCACCGGTTTCTCCATCACCAACGTCTGTAAGGATCCTGCCCTGCTGATGCGGTGGGTGGACACCTTCTATGATCCGATCCAGTCCATGCAGTGCGACCTGGGCCCCATCGGTATCAACATCAAGGACAACGGCGACGGCACCTATGACTATATCGATACCCCCGAAGGCATGAGCTATGACGAGTTCCGCTATAAGGAAGCCTTCGCGTCCGACGGCCCGATCGCGCTGACCAGCGACTTCTTCGGCAGCAAGATCCCGCGTTCCGCCGGTCACCAGGCGAAGTTCGACCGCAACGAGAACTACTACCGCAAGTATGCCACCAGCGTTTACCTGCCCAGCATGATCCTCAGCGAAGAGGATACTGATGACCTGAACCTGATCAAGACCGACATCATCAACTACGCCGAGGAAATGCGCGCCAAGTGGCTGTCCAGCGGCGGTGTTGAAGAGGAATGGGACGATTATATCGCCCGCCTGAACAGCATGGGCCTTGAGCAGTACATGGAAATCTATCAGCGGAACTACACCGCGACCCACTCCAACTGATGTTCCGGCGACCGGCTGACCACCGGTCCTTGGTAACCTCCTTTCTCCCCCGGCCGATCACCGGGGGAGTTTTTTCTGTGCCTGAACAGAAAAGCCCCGGCATCTTTTGCAGATACCGGGGAAAGTGGTTTACGTTGTGTAGTTTTTCGGCGCTTCATTATACCATTTTCGGGAATAGAATACAGCCTCGTAGTATCTCATGCTGTTCGGATACAGCCACAGGCTGATCTCCCAGTCCGGGGTCATCAGGGTATACTGGACGATCTGATAATGATTCCAGGTTTCATTTGTCAGGCCCCTGGTCCATTCTCCCTGAAGGTCCTCCTCCGGAAGCAGAACATAATTCCGTGCCCATTCGCAGGCGACAGCCTTCCGTGCTTCGTCGGTGCTTTCCGGAAAATCTGTGTCCCGGAAGCTTTCCCAATAGGGATAGAAGAGCTCCACGCGGCTGACTTCCGGGTTCTCCCCGGGGATCTGCAGCTGGGAGACGGACATATGGGAGGGACGCCGGCTCCAGGTTTCATTGGGGATAAACCAGTCAAGCATGAAGGCACATCCATAATAGTTCAGTCTTTCTTCGGTTGACTTATAGTATCCGCATGCTCCGGGGAAAAAATGATAACGCATGTCGCCCTCCTCATCTCTTGTTGCTTCCGGAAGACGATACAGTTTCTGTGCTGTTTCCAGGGCATCCTTTCTGAGAGAATCCGGAATATGTGCCTGTTTGCTTTCGGCCAGCACCGCGCCGGGGAGAAGCGCCAGCATCAGCATCATGGCCAGCAGGCGCTTCAGAATATGGGGGTTCCGTTTGTGTCCGATCATGGTCGAATCACTCCTTTCCGGTACAGCATACCGGAAGGGCTGTTTCAAAGTATTCAACACCGGGTAACAAAGCTGTAAAACCCGGACGGGTGTTTATACACAAAAAAACGGCACCCTTTCGGGTGCCGGAGGAGGAGTTGCCTCAGAAGAAATAGCCGTTTGCCAGCTTGTGGGATTCGATCAGCTTCGAGACGCGTTCATCAGTCAGGTCGGTATAGCCTTCCTTTGCAAACCAGTCAGTTATTTCGGTCAGGTCCGCATCGTCCAGGGTGTACCATTTCCGGGTATAGAGGTAACATTCGTCGGGCTGGAAGGTGCCTTTGGTAACCCACAGGCGGATATCCCACTGGTCCAGCAGCAGCTGGAGCTGTACCCTGTCCCCGGTGTCGCGGTTTTCGTCCACAATAACCCATTCCGCGTTCCTGACGGGAATCATCAGGAAATCCCTTGTCCATTGTTCGGCAGCCTCGATGGCGTCCGCGGACTGGATCTGATTTTCCATGCTGAAGTAACGCAGGCGGATACCGGACAGTTCAGGGGCTTTACCGGTTTCCTGCATGTGCTTTACTGCCAGCCATCCGCCGGGAACATCGGACTGGTTGTCTGTGCGGAACTCAAAGGTGTACTGGGTTACGTCCCTGGAGAAGAAATCCATGGAGGCTTTGGAAACTTTGGTATTCATGGCGGCAGTCGGAAGCTTGAGCAGGTCCATGGCGGACAGGATCGAGTTCTCCATGACAGCTTCCGGATCCGCGTCCCATCCGTCCAGTTCCGTAAAGAGGAAGGCGGCCAGTTCGTCATCCGTCATTTCCCGGTAGGGATAGAAGCGGAACAGTTTGGTGTCGGTTCCCCAGACCCGGCGGGTGGTTTTCTCCACAACCTGTACGGATACGCCGGCAATATCCTGCCTTGTGATTTCGCCGCTGAGGATCTTGTCCCGGAGGTTGTCCATCCGGGACTGTTCGTCACCGGAAAGAGACCGGGTTTGCAGTTTGTTGCAGTGCCGGCAGCAGTTCCGGCTGGTCAGGGAATCCGGATCAAAGGAGATTCCAAGTTCTTTAAAGGCGGAGAGCAGTGCCAGCAGGTCCTCGTCACTCATGGACATGCTGTCCGGCAGGAAGACATAGAAGGTTTCTCCATCAAAGTCTTCGGGATTCACAGTATAAACCGCTGCGCCTTTATCGGCATAGGGAATATTCACAACAGAAGGACCGTTGTAGCTCTTTTCCCCGGATTCAAGGGCGGCCATCAGGACGCGAACCCTTGCCAGTTCAGTGTCTGTCAGCCAGGGGGAAACGGTGTCAACGAAATGTGCTTCCAGGGGTTCGTCAGCGGTTTCCTCAGAAACGGATTCCCGGGTATCAGGCTGCTGGTCATAGGGCAGGTAGCTGTCGGATTCTTCGCTGCTTTCAGCGGAGGACAGTCTGCTGTAATCATAGTCCCTGAATTCTTTGGCCCACATGTAGCATACCGCGGGCTGCGCGTTGCTTTCATGGACCCAGAGGATGATCTCCCAATCATCGGTGTCCGCATACAGGTAGACGTTGTCGTTATCTTTGTGGTTGATCGTCCAGTTGTCCGGACGCTGAGCTTCGGGAAGCGTGAGCTTTGTCCGGGACCAGGTTTCCGCCGCGGCCAGGCAGGCTTCGGAGTTGTCTCCTGTAAAGACTTCGTCCGAGGGATAATTGACCCAGTATCTTACGCAGAAACCTTCTGTCCGGGGAGCGTTCCCGTCTCCCTCCAGCATCCAGACCTCGATGTCGGCCAGTTCTCCGGTCACAATGTTGCTGTAATTCTGTCCGGCGTCGTTTTCAAAGTACAGATCATACCGGTTGACCGTATCACCGGAAAACGCTGTCCAGGTGTTTGTCTCAATGGTCATCTTGGAATCTGTTACGGTAAGGTTATTGGGAAGCGGTACAACGCGGCCGGTTTCCAGCTTGGCGATGCGCTGAACGAGGATCGGATCGCTGCTCCACGCGGTGTGATCAGCGAACAGGAACGCGGCCAGTTCATCATCCGTCAGGCTTCTGTAGGGGTAGAAACAGAAGGGTGTATAGCCGGGAATCGAATCCGTGTAGAAGCAGGCGGATTCCGGGGTAATGCTGTCCTGTGTCAGGACGCCGCGGGCGATCATGTCCTGCAGGGTTGCCTTACGGGACTCTTCCTCCTGGGTAAGGTACCGGGTAACGCCGTTATAAGCCATGCGGGTGCAGTTCCGCTCATTCAGGGAATCCGGATCAAAGGAGATTCCCAGTTCCCGGAAGGAAGCAATCAGGGAGAGGATCTGCTGGTCGCCCATATTCTGGTTGTAAGGCAGGATAACGTAAAGGGTTTCACCGGCGAAATCCTTTGGATCCAGGGGATAGACCCCAACAGTGGTGTCATCCATGTCCTTGCGGTTTATGCAGGTGGGGATATCCTTCAGGGACAGGGTTCCGTTTTCAACCTGCTCCAGGAGCTCGTTGTACCTGGCCAGTTCGCCGTCGGACATCCTGGGCAGCTTATACTGGCTTTCCTCGGAAGTCGTTCCCCGTACGGGGAAGTACTGCTCATAGGGCAGGTAGGGCGATGCGGCAAAGAATGTGTCAATGTCGTCAGTATCGGTGTCATCCGCGGCAACCAGCCCGCTGATACCCGCGTCAGCTGTATCAGCGGCTGCTGTAACAACCTGGCTGTTGTTTTCCGTGGAAGAATAATCATCATAATTTAAGTCCCGGAAGGCCTTGGACCACAGATAGCATACCGTGACCTGCGCATTGTTTTCGTGGAGCCACACGACAAATTCCCAATCCTTGGTTTCCGCGCCAAGGTAAATCGTGCTGTCATCCCGGTGGTTTATCTTCCAGCTGTCCGGGAGCTGGTCTTCGGGGAGTTTGAGCTTTGTCCGGGCCCACTGATCTGCCGCGGCGGCACAGGCTTCGAAATTGTCGCCTGTGGTCACATCATCCGCGGGAATACTGACCCAGTACCTGATGCAGAAACCTTCTGTCCGGGGCACTTTTCCGGGTTCCCCAAGCATAAAGACATATACGTCGGACAGTTCTCCGATGACGTGGTCCAGGGAATAGTCGATAGCGGGGGGTGTCTCGAGAAACAGTTCATACTCGTTGACCATATCACCGGACAAAACGGGCTTCCAGAAATTTTCCTTTTCGGTTACCTTTGAATCTGTCAGGGAAAGGTCATCCGGAAGCGGGACAACAGCTCCGACTTCCTGCTCGGCGATCTGCCTGATAACGTCCGGGTTCATTTCCCAGGCGATATGGTCGGAAAGAAGGAACGCGGCCAGTTCATCATCGCTCAGGCTTCTGTAGGGGTAAAAACAGAAGGGATCGCAGCCGGGAATACTGTCTGTGTAGAAACAGGCGGATTCCGGGGCAATGCTGTCCTGTGTCAGCAGGCCGCGAGAGATCAGGGCCTGGAGCGTTGCTTTGCGGGATTCTTCCTCACGGGAAAGGAACCGGGTACCGCCGCTATAGGCCATACGGGTACAGTTCCGCTCGTTCAGGGAATCCGGATCAAAGGAAATGCCCAGGTCGATAAAGGAAGCGATCAGGGAGAGGATCTGTCCGTCGTCCATTTTCTGTTCATAGGGCAGGATGACATAGAAGGTTTCCCCGTCAAAGTCTTTGGGATCCAGGGGATAGACGCCGACAGTGGTATTATCCATGTCTTTGCGGTTCACACAGGTGGGAACACCTTCCAGAGACCGGGAACCGTCAGACAGCTCACTGAAAAGCTCCTTATACCTGGCCAGTTCGCCGTCGGACATCCGGGGCAGTTTATACTGTTCCGCCTCGGGTGTTGTTCCGCGCTCGGGGAAATACTGCTCATAAGGCATGTAGGGGCTGTATTCTTCCACATTCTGTGTGGAAGACTCTTCAGCAGGCGCGGCTTCTTCTGCCGGAACATCTTCAGTTGCCTGGGGTTCCTCTGCCGGCAGACTCTCTTCCGCCGCGGGAGCCTCTTCCGCTGCGGGAACCTCTTCTGTTGCCTGGACGGCTGCCGTGACCATTACGGTAGGAGTCACTTCCGGTGCTGTTTCCAGGACGTTTTCCGTAACAGCCAGGGCGGAGAAGGGAAGAAGGGTTAATGCCAGCATCGCTGCCAGCAGGGAGATACAAAAACGTTTCATGTGTTTGTGTTCGAACATGATCGAATCACTCCTTTCACTGACAGGATACCTGATCCGCTGTTTCAGAGTCTTCAACAGGATGTAACGGAAATGTAAATTCGATGGTGGTTCCTTTGCCGGGTGTGCTGTGGATATCCAGCTCCGCGTTGTGCAGTTTCGCGATGGAATCACAAAGGGTCAGCCCCAGGCCGGCACCGCCGGAAGCACGGGTACGGGCCGGGTCTGCTTTCCAGAATGGCTGTTTGCAGTGGGCCACTTCTTCGGCGGTCATGCCCCGTCCTTCGTCTGAAACCGAGAATCCGCATGGATTCAGTGTAACGCGCACAGGTGTCTCGGTTCCGCTCTTCTTGGCGTTGTTGACCAGGTTCCGCATCAGGTGGATGATGAGGGACCGGTCGGCTGTGACGGTGGTATCCTCACCGGACAGTTCCACATCCGGATGGACCGCCAGGGCTTCCTGTGCCATTTCCTTCAGGGAGAAGGTTTCCGTTTTCAGTTCTGCACGGTTCATCTGGGTCAGCTTCATCAGGTTGGCATCCATATCGGAAAGGCGCCTGGATTCTTTAACGATCAGGTCGCACATCTCATTCCGCATCTCATCATTGGATGTATCCTTCTGGATCAGCCTGGCAGCACTGACCACGGAGGTCAGGGGGGTGCGCATTTCATGGGCCAGGGCATCGATCAGCTGCTGACGCTGGCTGGACTGCACCCGCAGGGATTCCTCACGCTCCTCCACAGCTTCGTGCATGGAGATGAACCCGTTGGTGAGCCTGGCGATTTCATCCCGTTTTCCGGAAGGCTCCAGGCTGAGCTTTTCTCCGCTGCGGACCGCGTCGGCGGCGCGGGAAAGGATCCGGAGCCGCCGGGTGATCCGGCCGGAGATCAGCAGGGAAAGGATGGTAGCCAGCACAAGTCCGCCCACGCAGAGCAGGACACCGTAGGTGGTCTGCTGCCGGCGCATAGTATAGAAACCGGAATAATCAGATTTGGTGATCAGGGTGGTCCGGTTATCCAGCGGATGGATCACATACAGGGATTCGTCCGCGGAGGACAGATAGGTGGAGCGGGATTTGGCGTTCAGCAGGAAAACCGTCCGCTCTGTCAGGGGACCGGTCAGGGGGGTTCCGTCCAGGAAGACGAGGATGTCCAGCTGGGGAGAGCCAAACTGCTGGGCGATCTGCTGGGAAACCTGCATGACGATGTCATCGGTCTTATCCCGGCCACCGGTGGCGCTGCTTTTTCTCTGCTGGAGCTCCAGCATCATGACGCGTGAAATGGCGGCTTCCTCCCGCAGCGAGCTTTCCCGCGCGTTATCAACGGACAGGCTGAAGCTTTGGTTGATCTGCATGTATACTGATATAGGAAGAATGAGCAGGATCAGCAGCAGCATACCGCAGACGATCTGTTTTCTCATACATCCTCCCTGAAACGGTAACCAAACTTCACAAGGGTTTCAATGCGGTTGTTGCCGATTTTGCCGCGCAGGCGCTGTACATGCACGTCTACGGTCCGGGTTTCACCGGTGTAGTGATAACCCCATACGGCAGTGAGCAGGTCTTCCCGGCTCATGGCGGTCTTTCCGGCATCGATCAGTGCCTTCATCAGGTTGAATTCCAGCGTGGTCATGGATACGGGGACACCGTTTCTCCATACTTCACGGGTTTCAAAGTCGATCCGGAGATCACCGTTTTCATAAATATGGGTGTCAGGCCTGGATCGTTTCAGCACGTTTTCCACCCGGGCCAGCAGTTCCGCCGGCTCAAAGGGCTTGAGGATATAGTCATGGGCACCCATGCGCAGACCCCTGACCCGATCCGGCACGGCTGTCTTTGCGGTCAGGTAGATCACGGGGATTCCGGCTTTGATCAGGTCTTCACCCAGGGAAAAACCGTCCTCTCCCGGCATCATAATATCCAGAAGCACCAGCGCGGGCTTTCCTTCGCGCAGCGCGTCACGGGCACAGGCGGCGTCTTCCAGTTCTTTCACATCATATCCTGCCAGCTGCAGGTGCATTCCGGTCAGTCTCCGGATATTCGGTTCATCTTCAACAAGAAAAATGGTTTCCAAAGTCGTTCGTCCCTTTCGTCATAACGTTCCGAGGATATTGTATCATTACAGAGAGTGAATAGGTGTAACAAAACTGTAAATTTTGTAACAGCGGGACGGAAAAAGAAAGGACCGGTACCCGCGGGTACCGGTCCGTAACTGAGAAACTGTTTACAGGCCTTTGATCATGGCCAGGTCGCCGTAGAGGATGGAATCATCGCCCAGGGACGCGTTTTTGATCTCCACCGTGGAGCGGATCTGCGGCATGCAGTAGTGATCGACTTCCGCCAGGATCTTTTCCAGGAAAAGATCGCCCAGTGCCTCAATGACGCCGCCGCCGTAAAGAATCAGATCCGGGGAGATGGTGTTGATCATGTTGCCGGTGGCGACCGCCAGCCAGTGGCAGGCCCGGTCCACCGCTTCCATGGCCACCTTGTCTCCGGCTTCCAGGGCCTTTACCAGTTTCTTGGAACGGAAAACGCCGTCCTGCACCGCTTCGGCCATCAAGGTCTCCCGGCCGCGGCTGATCTGCTGGCGGATGTAGGCGCTCATGCCCTGCTTGCTGGAGAAAGCCTCCAGGCATCCGCGCTGGCCGCAGTTGCACAGCGGGCCTTCCGGATCCAGCACCATATGGCCGTATTCAGCGGCCTTGAACTGGTTGCCGGTGAACAGGGAGCCGTTCAGGATCAGGCCGCCGCCCAGGCCCGTGCCCACAAAGAAACCAACGATGTTTTTGTATCCGCGGGCCGCGCCGAAGTGGTATTCACCCAGCACACCCAGGTTCACGTCGTTGCCCACATAGAAGGGGACGCCGAACTGCTTGCGCATTGCGCCGGCCATGTCGTAATCCCGCCAGGGGAGGTTCGGGGTAAAGAGCACGATCCCGTTCTCCTGGTCAATGACGCCGGGGGCGCAGGAAGCGACAGCGTTCAGCTTTTTGCGGTCGATGCCGGATTCTTTGATCATCTCTTCCACCACGTCAATGATGACCTTTTCCACATCGGCGGAGGCGGAACCGCCGCTCTTGGAGCGCTTTTTCAGGCGGTAGATGATTTTGTCGTTTTCATCAAAGATCGCGCCGAGCACCTTCGTGCCGCCGACGTCCAGGCAGATGTTGTACTTTTCAGACATAAGCTCTTACCTCCAGTCACAACAATTCATAATTCATAATGAATAATGTAGAAGACCTCCCCGCCGCAGCGGGCCATTTTTAAGTTTTAAGTCTTCAGTTTTCAGTAGTTCCCGCCCGTGGGTGGATCTCCTACTTCCTACCTCCTGCTTCCTAACTCATGAAAACGCGTTTCAGCCACCCCAGCAGCCCGCCTTCAGCAGGTTCCTTTTCTCCGGCTTTCGGGGCTGCTTTGGTTTCGGGCTCTTCCTGCTTTTCCTCCAGGGATACTTTCCGGGTGCTGAAATACCGGTACAGCGCTTCCTGGGAGGACGTGCCTTCTCCGCCTTCCTCCCGGACGTAGGTGCCGTCCGGCTGCATGGTCCAGGATTTTTCCCTGTCATTCCGCAGGGCATCCAGGATCACGTTGAGCTGCTCCCGGGTATCCGGAGTCACGGCTTCAATAAAGGCTTCCACCCGGCGCTCCAGGTTCCGGTTCAGCAGGTCGCCGGAGCCGATGAACAAACGCTGGTCCGGGCCTTCGCCGAAACTGTAGATACGGGAATGCTCCAGCCACCGGCCGATGATCCCGCTGACCGTGATGTTTTCTGTCAGGCCGGGTACGCCGGCACGCAGGGAGCAGATGCCGCGGATGAACAGTTCTACCTTTACGCCGGCCTGGGAGCACTCGATAAGCTTTTCCATGACTTCCCGGTTGTTCAGGGAATTGATCTTGATGGCCACCCGGCCGTTCTCGCCTTTTTCGATCTCCCGGTCCAGCAGCTCCAGCACCCGGGGCTTGAAGCTCAGCGGGGCGATCCACAGGGCATGGGCTTCCGGCGGGAGCTCGCCGTTCTCCAGGGCAGCGAAGACTGCCTCGGCTTCCCGGCCCACATCCTCCCGGGAGGTGATCAGCGACAGGTCGGTATACTGCTCGCCGGTGACTTCGTTATAGTTGCCGGTTCCTACCTGGGTGATCCGGCTGAGGATCTTGCCTTTCTGCCGGGTGATCACACACAGCTTGCTGTGGACCTTCTGGTCCGGCAGGCCGTAGATGATACGACAGCCTGCTTCCTCCAGCATTTCGGAATAGTCAATGTTGTTCTGCTCGTCAAACCGGGCGCGCAGCTCCAGCAGGCACAGTACATCCTTGCCACGGTCAGCGGCGTAGGCCAGGGCCGCGGCAATCTTGCTGCTTCCGCTCATCCGGTACAGAGTGATTTTCACGGAAAGCACGTCCGGGTTGTCTGCCGCTTCGTAGATCAGGTCCACAAAGGACATCATGCTCTGGAAGGGGAAGCTCATCAGCAGGTCGTGCTTATCGATATAGGAAAAGTATTCCCCCTTCTTCAGGCCGAGATCCCGGGCGGGTTTCCTGTCCGGATAACGGAAGGAGGCGGGACCGCTGATGCAGGAACGGAAGGACAGGTCAAAGGGAACGGCCTGCGTGAATACACGTTCCTCCGGTACCCGCAGCTTCCGGATCAGCATGGCCCGGAACGGATCAGCCAGCTTGCCCTGGATACGGACGCGCACGGGCATTTCCCGTTTCCGCTTGCTCAGCATGCCGGACACCTTGTCCCGGAAATTATCGTCTGCCCGGTCCTCCATACTGGAGAAGAAGACGTCCGCGTTCCGCGTGACGTCCACAATGGCGGACTGAACAATGGTTTCCTTTTTCAGCAGCTGCGGCAGGAAGTGCCTTACCAGCGGGGCGGTCAGCACGATCTTCTGGCAGCCGTCGATCTCAAAACTCTGGTAGGCCGGAACACGGTGAAGCGGGATGATGCAGATCTTCTGTTCGGTTCCGCGGCCCAGGAAGGCGATAACGTTGGCCTCGCCGTTCCACAGGAAGGGCAGGGGCTGATCCGCCGGGATGATCTTCGGGAACAGCAGGTCCCGGATGTCACCGAAAAGCTTTTTGCTCATCAGCTCATCCACCTTGCTGATCTTCCGGAAGTCCAGCACGTCAATTTTGTTTTCGTGCAGTTCATCCCGGATACCCTTCCAGATATCCTCCATCAGCTCCTGCTGGTCCCGGGTGATCTGCAGGGCGGCAGTGATCTGCGCCTCCGGCAGCATACCGGAAACCGGGTCTCCGCTGTCGGGCGTCAGCATGGCCCGGTGGGTCAGGATACCGATGCGTACCCGGTAGAACTCTTCCAGGTTGGACTGGTAGATCATCAGGAACTTAAGGCGCTCCAGCAGGGGGACGTTCGGATCGGCCGCTTCCAGCAGCACGCGCCGGTTAAACGCCAGCCAGCTCAGTTCCCGGTTGATATAGATATTGTCGGGGGACAACTGCCCGTTATGCTTGTTTTTCTTCTCCCTGGATGACATAAATGCTCCATTCCTTTGGCTTTCAGGTTTTTACAGAGGGAATACATATAAGGTATATTTTATCTTATCATAGCATGGAATAAAAAGGAAGGAGAAAATACAGGCGGGAAAACGTGCAGCCCCTTGCGCGTCAATGGATTCCTGTGGTACAATCCACCCGGAACGAAGGATGGAAAGAAGACTGCGCCGGCGTACAGGGGTGCGCTGATGATGAAGCGCGCAGACGGAGGGTATCAATATGACAATACTGGATTTCGTAATGCTCCTGGGCGGGGTGGCGATGTTCCTTTACGGTATGTCGCTGATGGGTGACGGGTTGAAAAAGGTGGCCGGCAACAAGCTGGAGCTGATCCTTTACCGTCTCTCCTCCACACCGCTCAAGGGCATTTTGCTTGGTACGGGGGTCACCGCGGTGATCCAGTCCTCTTCCGCCACCAGCGTCATGGTGGTGGGCTTTGTCAACTCGGCCATGATGAAGCTGCGCCAGGCTATCGCCATCATCATGGGCGCGGTCATCGGCACCAGCATCACCGGCTGGATCATCTGCCTTTCCGGCATGTCCGGCGGCGGTTCCCCGTTCCTGGACCTGCTGGGCACGGAAAGCCTGGCGGCCATGACGGCTGTCGCGGCGATCCTGATGAAGCATATCTCCAAAAAACGCAGTGTGCATCACGCGGCGGATATCCTGATGGGCTTTTCGGTGCTGATGTTCGGCATGAAGACCATGAGCGGCGCCGTGTCTGTCCTGAAGGAGGACCCCGGCTTCATTTCCTTCCTGACGAATTTCTCCAATCCCGCGCTGGGCATCCTGATCGGTATTGTCTTCACCGCGGTGCTTCAGAGCGCCTCCGCTTCCGTTGGTATACTGCAGGCGCTGTCCGCCACGGGCCTGATGACCCTGGACGAAACGCTGCCGATCATCCTGGGTATCGCTGTCGGCGCGTCGGTGCCTGTGCTGCTTTCCGGTATGGGTTCAGCCCGGGACGGAAAACGCACCGCCTGGTCCTACCTGGTGATCGAAGTCCTGCGGGTGATCCTCTTTGCGACGGTGTTCTACGGGCTGAATGCTTTCATGCAATTTGCCTTTATGCATAACACAATGGATATGTTCTCCATCGCGCTGCTGAACACCCTGTTCAGGATATCCACGGTCATCGTGCTGGCGCCTTTTATCGGACTGATCGAAAAGCTGATGATCCGCCTGGTTCCCGGGAATCCCGCAGACGAGGAAAACACCCGGGATATGGACCGGCTGGAGGAACGTTTCCTCGCTTACCCGACCCTGGCTGTGGAGCAGACCCGCCTGACCATCAACAAAATGGCGGAGCTGACCCGGAAATCCATGGACAAGGCCATCGACCTGCTGGACAACTATTCGGAGGCAGGCTTTGCTGAAGTGGGAACCCTTGAAGGCATTGTGGACCGCTATGAGGATAAGATCGGCAGTTACCTGATGAAGCTGACCGGCCGTGAAATGACTGAGACGCAGAACAAGGCCGTCAGCCAGTACCTGCGCGCCATTACGGACCTGGAGCGCATCAGTGACCATGCGCAGAACATCGCGGAACGTGCCCAGGAACTGAAAGAAAAGAACATCTCCTTCTCTGACAAGGGAGCCAGGGAGATGAAGAACCTGACCGAGGCGATCACGGAAATCCTGAATATCACCTTTGAAAGCTTCCTCAATGACGATGTGGATGAAGCCTACCGGGTGGAACCGCTGGAGCAGGTGATTGACAAGGTATGCCGCAGGATGCGGGACAAGCATACCGCCCGGCTGCAGAAGGGCAAGTGCACCATCGGCCAGGGATATGTGTTCAATGACCTGATCGCGGACTTTGAGCGCGTCAGCGACCACTGCTCCAACATCGCCATTGTTATCGTGGATCTGATCAGCGACTCCCTGGATGTTCATGAGCTGACCGAATCCATCCATGAGGCGCATCCCCACCGCTATGAGGAATATATGGAGGAATACACCCTCAAATATATGCCGGGGAAGAAAGATAAGGACGAAAAGGACGAGAACCCGTGAGATCCATCAGAACCAAGATCACTATTCTGACCATAAGCTCAGTGATGATTGCCATCATCGTTGCGGCGCTGCTGGGAACCATGGCCATTCGCAGCATGGCTGACGAAAACGCGGAACGGACGCTTCATCTCCTGTGTGAGACCGGACAAAAGAACCTGGACGCCTATTTTGACAGTATTGAACAGTCTGTGGGGATGGTCGCCTCCTTCGCGGACAGCGACCTGAAAAACCTTGAAGAAGAAGAACTCAGGGCGCATGTGGACCGGACAAGGGACATCTTCGCGAAAGCCGCGAATCGGACCAACGGCGTCCTGACCTATTACTACCGTATAGATCCCGCTGTATCGGATAAGGTAAAGGGTTTCTGGTATACCAACCTGGACGGGGAAGGCTTTGCGGAACACGAAGTAACGGATATCACCCTTTATGATACGGAGGATACTTCCTCCCTGGTGTGGTTTACCGTACCGAAGGCCACAGGCCGGGCGCTCTGGCTGCCGCCCTATGTGACAGACAACCTGGATGTGCTGGTGCTTTCCTATAACGTTCCGATATACCTGCATGATACCTTTGTGGGTGTTATTGGTATTGAGATCGATTATTCCACCATGGCGTACCAGGTGGATCATATCCGCCTGTACACAAACGGCTATGCTTTTATCAATGACGCGGAGGGCATCATCATTTACCATCCGCGCATGACCCGGCAGGAGCTGGAGGAAGAGAATAAAAGGGAAACACCCTACGGCATGCTGGATGAGAGCGCGCTGATCCATTATACTTTCAACGGCGTGGCAAAACAGGCAGTCTGGCTTCCGCTGAGCAACGGCATGCGCCTGAATGTGACCGTGCCGCTTTCGGAGATCAACGAAGACTGGTACAAGTGGATCCGGGAGATCCTGATCATCCTTGCTGTCCTGCTGGTGCTGGCAGCTCTTGCCGCTTCGCTCCTGTCCGGCCATATCACCCGTCCCATCCGGGAACTGACCCGGGCGGCCGGGGAGGTGAACGCCGGGAATTATGACGTTGTGCTGGAAAGCAAAACCAATGACGAGGCGGGGATCCTGACCAAAGCCTTCAATAAGCTGATCACTCACCTGAAGGGATATATCCGGGACCTGAATGACCTGGCTTACGGTGATGCGCTGACAGCGGTGCGCAACCTGGGTGCCTTTAATCTGTTCATGAAGGATCTGGAAAAGGATGTGGAGGCGGATCCGGAGCATACGCCTTTCGCGGTCTGCTTCTTCGACTGCAATGATCTGAAGGTCATCAATGACCGGTATGGCCATGACAAGGGAGATATTTACCTGAAAGGCGCCTGCGCGACCATCTGCCAGGTCTTCTCCCACAGCCCGGTCTTCCGCATCGGCGGGGATGAGTTCGCCGCGATCCTGCGGAACAGGGAGTATGAACGCCGGGAGGAACTGCTTCAACAGTTTGACCAGCGCTGTTACGATCTGTGCGCGGTGAATAAGGAACCGTGGGAAAAGATTAAAGTGGCCCGCGGCATGGCGGTTTATGATCCGAAAAAGGACCAGAGCGTGGATGAGGTGGTCCGCCGCGCGGACCGGCTCATGTACGCGAATAAAGAGGAACAGAAGAAATAAAAAGAAGGCTTTGGCCTTCTTTTTATTTCAGTGAAATTTGCCCTTCGGTCCGCTCTGCAAAAATGCAAAATTTTGCAATTTTTACATCATTGTTACACATATTATGCTCAAACCATGGTACAATCTTTACCGGAATCCCCAAAAACCGTTTTGCGGAGGAAGGAAGAAAGACCATGAATATCAGGTATAAAAAGACGAAGATATTTCTCGACGTAATCCTGTGGATTGCCACAGCTGTACCTTTTGTCCTGCTGATCGCTGAATGTGTCCATTCCTTCCGTAACGGCATTGGTTCAGGACCTGACAGGACATATGGAATGCTCGCGTTCCTCGATACGCTTTGGCAGGGACTGCTCAACGGCGGTATGATCTGGCTGCCCCTGCTGATGCTGACCTTCATCTTCACGATTTACATTACACACAAACCTGAAGCCAGAGATTAAATAAAGCCGTGGAACATCTGTTCCACGGCTTCAATGAAATATTTGCCTACGGCAAATGTGATGATTACTCTGACTAAATCTCCGATGCTTTCGCGGGCCATGGGGACGGTTCGGCCGGCCCTATGGGCACATGGGCCGGTGGAACCGTCCCCGTGGCACTGCAGCCCGGAGCTTAACTCTCAGAAACAATTCTGAATTGTTGAGGAAGCATCCACGCTTAAGCGTGGTAAATGCTTCCCATGCTACAGCTGTCCAAATCTTTGATTTGGGTAACGGCGATCGCAGCATTCTTAATTCTTAATTATCTACTCACCCATCCCGTGAAGTTGCAGCACTCGCAGCCTTCCCCCATGCAGCAGCCGCAGATCATGCGGTTGTTTTGATCTGCCACCTTTGTTCTCACACTGGGCAGGGTCTGGGTGCAGGCTGGTGCTTTGTCAGAAAAGAGATACATCTGCAGTTCCTGCCAGGCTGTGCCGTCTTCCGTCATGCCTGCCTGCCGCTGGAAAAGGGTAACCCGCTGCGCTGTTTCTTCGGTATAGCGGTTGGTCAGGGCCGCGTTGCCGCGGATATAACCCAGCTCCTTCAGGCGTTTCTTCAGGGCGAGGACGTCATCTCCCTTATCGCCCTTCTGCAGCACCCGGTAATCCAGCAGGGAAAGATCCGCTTCCCGGAACATAACCAGGAATTCTGTCATGCAGTATCCGGTCTTGTTGTTCCAGCTGACCTCACACCATTCGCCGTCTTCGCTGTTAACCAGGATGCAGGTGCCGTTGGGTATCTCCCCGATGACTTTTCCTTTTTTGTCGGCGGTCTTCCGCATTTTCAGGGAACCTTTTTCCGTAGTCACTTTGGCCGGAAAACCTTCGGCTTTTTCTTCCCCGCAGGCAGGGAAGCAGACCATCCCAACCAGCAGCACAACCAGTGCCGCCAGCACTACTAATCCTTTATAATTTTTCATTGTGCATTTTTCATTGTTTATTCGTAATAACTTCCGCTTCCACCAGATGCAGGTAGCTGGTGCCTTCTTCCACATAGATCTCCAGCCGTCCGGTAACGGTGATGTCCGCGCTGTCTTCCAGGAAATGATCCGGGTCTTCCGGTTCAATGGCAGGAACAAACTCCATCCCCTGCATGCAGCAGGCGGTGGCATCCGGAACCACGCAGGCGTAATACGAAACGCCGGTGGAAGGCTCTCTGTAATAGCTGTAAAGTCCCCGCAGCCGGATGACCTTTCCGAGATACTGGCCGGGATCAAACTGGATATTGTACATCTCAGCATAGACGATGGTGCTGCTCATCACGGACAGGTCCAGGTCTACGGAAACCGGGGATTCATTCGCGCAGCCCGTGTACAGCGGCAGCAGGCAGATGCATAGGGCGAGCAGGATGGAGAGTGTCTTTTTCATTGGGCAGTCCTCCTTTTCAGTGCGGAGATGATACAGCAGGCCAGGAACGCGATGATATCGGCGGCTACGATGGTGGAACCTACGGGGGTTCCCGCCAGAATGGAGACCAGCAGACCCGTCAGCGCGCAAAACACCGAGAGCACTGCCGAGCATACCGTCACGGAGCGGAAACTTTTGAAAAGCCGCATGGCGGACATGGCAGGGAAGATGATCAGGGCGGAGATCAGCAGGGACCCCACCAGGTTCATCGCCAGCACAATGATCACAGCTGTTACCGTGGCGATCAACAGGTTGTAAGCGTCCGCCCGGGTGCCCGCGGCACGGGCAAAATCCTCATCGAAGGTAACAGCGAAGATCCGGTTGTAGAACAACAGGAACAGGATGATTACCGCGATGGACAGGCCGAAGCAGAGCCATACTTCAGCAGGTTTGAGCGTCAGGATGGACATGGATCCGAAAAGCGTGGTGCAGACATCTCCGGCAAGATTGCCGGAGGATTTGAAGAGGTTCAGCAGCAGATAGCCCACAGCCAGCGCGCCGACGGAGATCATGGCGATGGCCGCGTCTCCTTTGATGCGCGTGTGCTGCCCTGCGCGCAAAAGCAGGATCGCGCAGATCACGGTCACCGGCAGGACAAAGAGCATGTTGCTTCCGATGTGCAGTACGCCGGCAATGGCCATGGCGCCGAAAGCCACATGGGAAAGTCCGTCCCCGATATAGGAGAAGCGCTTCAGAACCAGGGTCACGCCCAGCAGGGAGGAGCACAGCGCGATGAGTACCCCAACGATCAGGGCGTAGCGGACATAGGCAAAATTCAGGTACATGAGGATGGTATCAATCATGCGGGATCACCCTCCTTTGCCTGCAGCCATTCTTCCTTTGTGCCGCAGAAGACGGTTTTGCCCAGGGAAAGGATATGTGTGGCGTCCTCCATGGCACCCGCCAGGTCGTGGGAGATCATCAGAATGGTGACACCCTCCCGGTTCAGCGCCCGGATCAGCGCGTACATTTCCGCGGTGCCGTTCGGATCCAGGCCGGAAACCGGCTCGTCCAGGAACAGCAGCTTTTCTGTGGCGCAAAGAGCCCGGGCCAGCAGCACACGCTGCTGCTGGCCTCCGGACAGTTCACGGAAACAGCGTTTTGACAGGGCTGTTACGCCGGTTTTTGCCATGGCTGCCTCCGCACGGGCTTTTTCAGCGCGCGGATAGAAGGGCCGCCGGTTCAGGCGGGCCTGGCAGCCGGAAAGAACGACCTCCCTGACCGTGGCCGGGAAATCCTTCTGTACGCCGGTTTGCTGGGGCAGGTAGCCGATACCGCCTTCCCGCAGGCCGTCGCCGAAACGGATCGTTCCTTTCAGCGGCTTCTGCAGGCCGAGAATTGTCCGCATAAGCGTTGTTTTTCCCGAACCGTTTTCCCCGATGATGCACAGGTACTGGCCGGCGTCCACAGAAAAGGACAGGTCCTCCAGGACGATGTGCCCTTCGTATCCGAGCCGCAGCCGGTCACAGGTCAGTTGAGCCATTCTGATTCCTCCGTCAGTTCAGCGCTTCCTTCAGCGCGTTCAGGTTTTCCTCCATCATGGACAGGTAGGTGATGCCGTTTTCCACATCTTCCGCGGTGACGGATTGCATGGAGTTCAGGGTCAGCACCTTCCGGTCTGCGGCATTTGCCGTGGAAAGGACAGTGTCAGCGATCTTCCGGTTGCCGCTTTCAATGGTCAGTACGGCAGGCAGGTTCAGTTCGCTGACCTTGTTCGCCAGGAAGGCGATGGTTTCAAAGCTGGCTTCCGATTCCGCGGAGCAGCCGGAGAAGGCAGCGAAATAGGTGAGGCCGTAATCGTCGGTCAGGTAGCGGAAGGGGAAGCGGTCAGCGAACAGCACTGTTTTGATGGCTGCGCTTTCGGTCATGGCGGTGTACTGGTCATCCAGAGCCTTCAGCTGTTCATCATAGGCGGCGGCGTTGGCCCGGAAGGTTTCCGCGTGGTCGGGGTCAATACCGGCCAGGGCTTCGGCGATGGCGGCGGTCAGCTTCCGCGCGTTGCGCAGGCTGAGCCAGACATGCTCATCGTATTCTTCCTCTTCTTCATGGTCATGATCGTGGTCATGCTCTTCTTCATGATCGTGATCCTCTTCGTGATCTTCATCATGATCATGTTCTTCCTCATGATCCTCGTCGTGGTCGTGCTCTTCGTCCTCATGCTCATGGTCATGCTCTTCCTCTTCATCGTGGTCATGGTCATGATGATGTTCATGCTCCATGCCCTCGACGGTCTCCTCGATCTTCAGGTCTTCGCCCATGGCTTCTGTCAGACTGATGGAAACCAGATCGGGATTCATGGCGGATTCCAGCACATCCTCCACCCACTCGTCGCTTTCACCGCCGACATAGATGAACAGGTCCGCGGTGGAAATCGTCATGATATCCTGCGCGGAAGGCTGGTAGGAATGCAGATCCACGCCGTTGTCCAGCAGCAGGACCAGGTTGGTATTTTCGTTTTCGCCGGCGATCTGCCGGGCCCAGTCATAGATGGGGAAGATGGTGGTCACAATGGTCAGGGGCTTGCTTTCAGCCATGCCCGCGCAGGGGATCATGCCGATGAACAGGAACAGGGAAAGCAGAACCGCGATAAACTTTTTCATATTGAATATTCCTCCGAATTGATATGATGAACTGTTTTCAGGCATAACAAAACAGGAACCCCAAAAACGCCGCGGATACCCTGAAGGTATACGGCTCCCTTTGGAATTCCTGCCTGGAATTCAGTTAATCATTCATCCGGATCTTCCGGCTGACCGGCGTACCGGCACTGTGGCCGTATCCGGTTTCCGGAGCATGGAAGGCGGACCGCGCAGCAGTAAACACAGACCGCAGCAGCATCACGGCCGCGATCAGGCAGAAGGAGCGCATCAGCGCGGTGGTCATGGCGATCATTTCGCAGACCGGGCAGTGCTCCCCGCAGCAGTCATGATCCGCTTCCCGGATCAGGAAGGCAGACGAAACAAGCAGCATCAGCACAAAACCGATGCAGAACAGCAGCGCGCATCCGCGTTTCCGCGTGTTCATCCCTGCCTTCCCCCTTTCTTTCCGTTATTCTATCATAGCTGTCAACACCATACGTGTAAAAGCGGGTATCTTTTTTGTTCCGGTACTGTAACAAACCGGCTTTCCAGACGTATTGTGTATAACAGGTTTTCATCAGGAGGAGGCGATCCGGTGATCAGGCGTCACTGCAGGACGCTGCTGAAGGTTTACAGCCGCCGGCAGCGGTCCGCGTTTGCCGCAAAGGTTCTTCTGTGGCTTGGCGCGGCGGCGCTTTTCATACTCCTTGCCGGCCGGGTTGATCAGGCAGTTCGGCAGTATTGTGAGCAGTACGGGGAAGGCATGGTCCGGGGCATATGCGGCTTTACGGCGATGTTCCTGCTGTTCGCGGCGGTCATGGAATACCGGCATATTGTAACTGTTTCTTATCCTGATAATGACTTTTTCTTTTATCAGCGCTGCGGATTCAGCTGCCGGCGGTACAGGATGCTGCGCCTGCTGCAGGTGCTGCCGGTCGGTTTGCTATCCCTGTGGCTTTCCTGCCTGCTGTGTTTTCCCCTGATCAGGACAGGCGGCGGACGGGCTTTTTTTGCGGCAGGGTGGCTGGTATTGCTTTTTGCCGCCTGCGCCGCGTCGGATCATTCCGGAAAGCGGAGGGGACGAACCGGCCCGCCGGACGCGGTCCGCACGGTGCTGCTTCGCAGGGGCCGTACCGGGGCAATGCTGGCTTTTGCTTTTTCGGGAGCGGGAAAGGGAATCCTGTTTCTCCTGCTGGCAGGCCTGGGCATCCTGCTGGGCACACAGACGCCCCGGGTGCTGCTCGCCTGCTGGCCGTCCGCCTGGCTGTCCTATTATTTTGCCATCCTTACAGTGGAAGATTACGGAAAGCATGCCGGGTTTAACCAACAGCTTCCCCGTACCTACGGCCGGCTGATCCGGGACGACCTGAAGCTGTCTGCTTTCTTCTGCGGGGCGGTGCTCCTGGCGGGCGGGACGGCGTTTATCCTGGTACACGGCCTGTCCGCGGAAGCCGCTGCCGTGCCGGTGCTGATGGGACTGTATGCCCTGTCCAATCACGCGGCGATCTATTGGCTGCTGGAACCGATGCTACCGGCGGAAAAGGTGACGGATACCTTTGCGCCGGTGCTTGTCCTGCTTGCTGTACTCCAGGTGATCCCGGGCGTTTCGCTGCTGCTGGTTATTCTGCAGTGGAAACGGAAACGCCTTGTGATGAAACAATCTGTTCCGTGGGGGAGAAGAACATGCTGAAGATAGAGGGAATAACCAAAAAATACGGGCAGTCCGGTGTGGACGCTGTTTCCTTCTGTGCGCAGGAAGGAACTGTTACCGGGATCGTGGGTCCCAACGGAGTGGGCAAAACGACGCTGCTGCAGTGTATTGCCGGAATTCTGGAACCGGATGCCGGTCAGGTGTCATGGAACGGGCAGCCGGTGGTATATCCGGCAGGGGAGCTTTTCGGGTACATGCCGGAGTTTCCTGCGGTTCCCCGCTTCCTGACACCCCGGCAGACAATTCTGTATATGCTTCAGATGAAAGGCCTTCCTGCCGGAAACGAAAAGGTGGAGGCTTTGCTGGAGACCTTCCAGCTTTCCGGCTTCGCGGACAAAAAGAACAGGGCTCTTTCCCAGGGTATGCTGAAGCGTGTGACCATGTGCCTGGCTTTCCTGGGAGAGCCCCCGGTGCTGCTTCTGGATGAACCGACCAACGGTCTGGACACCTCGGGCCTGCTGATGCTCAAGGACCGGATCCGGGAAGCGCAGGAATGCGGGGCGGTCGTGCTGATCTCCAGCCATGTGCTGGATTTCCTCAGCAGCATTAATACGCAGACAATGTTCCTGAATGGATCGGAATGCAGGACGATTGACCGGGATTCCGGGATATCGCTGGAGGAGGAATACAGGAAATATTTCGGGTTATGACTCCTGCGGTACAGACACGATCAGGCCGGTTTTCCTGCTTTCGGCAGGGAAACCGGTTTTTGATTCGTTTGTATCAGAGGAGGTGATTTTGAATGAATAAACCCGGAAGAAGGTTTTATGCCGGAGTGGCAGTCTTTGTTCTTGTATGTTTGCTGGCGGCCGCAGTATCCGCGTCCGGACTTGTTTTTTCCGCCAGGGCAAAAGCGCGGAGCGCGGCGGAAAAAGCCCTGTATGACCGGTACGGGATCACCTTTGACATGCTGTCCTATTTCAACTCGGCGTTTCATGAAAACGGAGACGGTACCGGAACAATGTCCTATGAGGGCCTGGAGGACATGGCCTTTGTACTGGGACGCTACGATGTCCGGGTGAAGGATGACACCGTCCTGGACGTGACCTGGAGCCATGACGGAGAGGATACGTCAAAGGGTTTTGAATCCGCTGCCTGGGGAACGGAACAACTGAAAGAAATGGTGGAGATAAACCGGGAAATCTGGTCCATGGAGGGCTTTACGCCTTATATTGATAAGATCAACGCGGAAAACGGATTCGTTTTGGAAGAACAGCCGATGCCGGAGGTGGATGATGAGACTTTCATGAACGCCAAACGGCAGGCTCGGGATCAGTCCCGCTATTCGGCGGAAGAACTGGACCGGATGATCCTGGAAGCGGCTGCAACGCAGTACCAGCTGACCCCGGAACAGGCAGGAATGATGACATATGACGAGGTTGAGGATCCCCTGATGTCCTACGGAATGGAGGATGACGGGACTCCGTGTTACTGGCGGACGCTGTTCCTGGTTCAGGATCCCGATCCGGAGAATCCCTATGACTTCCATGATAACCCGACGGAAAAAGACGGAACCTATTATGTGATCATCAATGTCCGGACCGGTGTGATCGAAGACGTTGAATATGATACCGGCGTGGGCGGGAACGGATAATCCCTCCGTGGATGAAAACCGGGGGAGGGAAACATACTTATGAAAAAGATACTTATCCTGTTCAGCGTTATCACGCTTTTGCTTTTTGCCTGCATGGCGGCGGGCTGCGGGGAGGATCTGCTGTCCGTCGGGCTTCCGGATCATATCCGGCTGGACGGGAATATGATCGTGGAAAATGTGGACAAGCCGCTGTATGAGTATGAGGCGGTACTGAAGGACTTTTCCACATACAGGCCGGAAGACTGTCATAACGGCCGGATCATTTCAACAGATCATTATCAGTCTGAAGAAGGCGCCTGGGATGATATTGACTATTACTTTTATGAAGACGGCTATACGCTCACTGTTTCAGGAGAATCGCTCACAATGGGCACGCGGGACTATGAACGATATTCGCAGCTGCTAACTTATCTTGATGGCGCGGAAATCCCTGCAGAATCCCTGCAAACAACGCCTTTTCCGCTGCAGGACGCGCAGGAACGGAGCAAACAGATCCTGGAAAAACTGCATGTTGGCGGTCTGGTGCCTGAACAGGCCGTACCGCTGTCCGGTGAGACCATCCGTGACCTGACGAAAGAAATGAAGGATCGCTATGCCGGTATGAAACTGTACTGCTTTGATTCTTTTCCGGATGGGATCGGCGCGTGGTATCTTTCGTTCCGGCAGGAGATCGGAGGCATTCCGGTCGGGATCAGTCCGCAGGTCAGGATCGTACTGACAAAGTCCGATATCGCTTATCTGGATATGGGCGGGCTTATTGAAAAGATCAGTGATGGTGTTCCGCAGGAGGCAAAAGCGCTGGCTGAGGATGCTGTCCGGCGGTTTGCTGACGACCATGCCTCGGTTCATCATGAGTATGGAGAAACCCTTACGGTGAACCGGATCGCACCCGTGTATTATATGGAGCCCGGGGAAGGGGAACCGTCTGTTCCAACGGTACGCCTGTTTCCTGCCTGGCATGTTGAAAGCCGGAGAACAATGCATTTCCGTACGCAGGTCAAGCAGGAAAGCCTGTCGGAAGTATACCGTATTCCGGACGGAAAGAAATATCGATAGGCAGAAAGAATAACCGCCTGTGATCATTGAGTAAACAAGCCATCGGTTTTTGCAGCCGATGGCTTGTTTTTTTCAGAACCGGAAGTCCCGCCTGTTGGAGGAGCGGATATCCCGGATATGCTCTTCCGCGATCTGCCGGACCTTTTCCTTCGGGATCCGCTTCAGCTCTTCCGCGATCATCCGGTAGCCGACTTCCTTTGTTTCCGGAGAGGCGTAGTCCTCCAGGTACTCCGCCAGGGTCATCAGGGCGTTGGGATGACAGCAGTTCAGGATCTGGCCGCTCTTGCACAGGCTCATGAACCGGTCGCCGGTCCGGCCCTCCCGGTAGCAGGCGGTGCAGAAGGACGGGATGTGCCCGGTTTCCATCAGCCAGCGGACGACCTCGTCCAGGGTGCGCTGGTCGGAAACGTCAAACTGCTCCGTATCGTGGGGGCGCTCCTCCTGGGTATAGCCGCCCACGGAGGTGCGGGAAGCGCCGCTGACCTGGGAGATACCCACCTGCAGCAGGCGTTTCCGGACTTCCTCGGATTCACGGGTGGAAACGATCATGCCGGTATAGGGAACCGCCAGGCGGATGCAGGCGGCGATCTTCGTGAAGGTGTCATCATCGATGCCGTTGTCGAACATATCCGGATCAATATCGTCTGCCCGCTTGACCCGGGGAACGCTGATGGTGTGCGGGCCCACGCCGTGGACCGCTTCCAGATGCTCCGCGTGCATGATCAGGCCGGCAAACTCGTATTTATACAGCTCCAGGCCGAACAGGACGCCCAGACCCACGTCATCGATGCCGCCGTCCATGGCCCGGTCCATGGCTTCCGTGTGGTAGTTATAGTCATGCTTGGGGCCGGTGGGATGCAGTTTCAGGTAGCTTTCCTTGTGATAGGTTTCCTGGAACAGGATATAGGTGCCGATACCGGCTTCCTTCAGCTTCCGGTAATCCTCCACGGTGGTGGCGGCGATGTTCACGTTTACCCGGCGGATGTCGCCGTTCTTGTGATGCACGCTGTAGATGGTATGGATGCAGTCCAGGATGTATTCGATGGGGTTGTTCACCGGATCCTCACCCGCTTCAATGGCCAGCCGCTTGTGGCCCATATCCTGCAGGGCGATGACTTCCGCCCGGACTTCTTCCTGGGTCAGCTTTTTCCGGGCGATATGCTTGTTTTTCAGGTGATAGGGGCAGTAAAGGCAGCCGTTGACGCAGTAGTTGGAAAGGTACAGCGGCGCGAAGAGCACGATACGGTTGCCGTAGAAGGCCAGCTTGATCTCCTCGGCGATCTCGTACATTTTTTCGATCTTCTCCGGGATCTCACAGGCCAGCAGCACGGAGGCCTCCCGGTGGGTCAGGCCCGCGCAGGTACAGCCGTTGCCTTTCTTCACCGGCCGGGCTTTCTCCAGGATCCGGTCGATCAGTTCCACATTGTTCTTGTTTTCTTCCGCATAGGCCAGCGTGGCGCGGATTTCCTCGTCGTTGATGAACTCGTCAGCACACAGGGATTTCGGATCATAAACAGCCATGACACTCTCTCCTCTTCTTTGATTTCAGTTGATTTTCCATCCCGGGGCATCTCCCCGGTCCACCGCCAGGTGACAGCCGATGGAAGTCATCCGGGCTTCCAGGCATCCCCGGCACTGCGCCGATTCCTCACCGGTGCAGATTTTGTTGTCATACAGTTCGTATTTCTTCCGCACGCCCACGGGGGACAGGTTGGGCATGACCACATTGGCTCCCGCCCTGATGCCCATTTCCCGGCCCAGGGGATGGATAGTGCCCAGTGCCGTAGTGGCGGGCAGAAGGACCTCCGGCAGGATCAGCCGGATCACGGAAAGCAGGAACAGCGTCAGCTCCAGAGTTCCGGCCGGTTCATCCCGGAAGGGTGTGTTCCGGTGGGGGATGAAGGGGCCGATGCCGCACATCTCCGGCCGGAAGGTTTCGATAAACTTCAGGTCCTTGGCCAGCGTTTCCGGGGTCTGGAAGGGAGAACCCACCATGAACCCGCAGCCCACCTGGTATCCGGTTTCCCGCAGGTCCCGCAGGCAGCGCATCCGGTTGTCAAAGGACATTTCCTTCGGGTGCAGTTTCGCGTAGTGTCCGGCGTCCGCTGTCTCATGCCGCAGCAGGTAGCGGTCCGCTCCGGCTTCATACAGGGCCCGGTAGCTTTCCGGGCTCCGTTCGCCCATGGAAAGGGTCACCGCGCAGTCCGGGTGCTGTTTCTTCAGCTTCCGTACGATGCCGCACAGCACCTCGTCCGTGTAGTACGGATCCTCGCCGCCCTGCAGCACAAAGGTGCGGAAACCCAGGGTATGGCCTTCGGCAGCGCAGGAGAGGATCTCCTCTTCCGTCAGCCGGTAGCGCTCCGCCTCTGCGTTGTCCCTGCGGATGCCGCAGTACAGGCAGTTGTTTTTGCAGATGCTGCTGATCTCGATGAGTCCGCGGGTGTAGACCGCGTTTCCGAAGACCGCTTTCCGCTTCGCGGCGGCCAGGTCAGCCAGACGGGAAGCGGTTTCCCCGTCCCTGCCGGTGATCAGCTCCGCGTATTCCGCTTCGGAAAGGCTGTATTCCTTTTCCAGTTTGCTGACCAGTGCTTTTTCCCGTCCGGTCATGGCAAGCCTCCTTCCAGCAGACTGTGCAGCGCGGGGAAGAGCCGCAGGCTCCGCTCCAGCGTGCCGGTCATGAAGGCGATGGCGATACCGTAGTTGGTGAAGGGAATGCCCTGGCTGACAGCCTGGGCCATCCGGGCCTGGACGGCGTTTTCCGTCAGCATGCAGCCCCCGCAGTGGATCACCAGCCGGTAGGGGGACAGATCCTCGGGAAACTCCCGGCCGGAGCAGGTTTCCACTGTGAGATCCCGGCCTGTATACTGCCGTAGCCACCGGGGGATCTTCACTGTACCGATATCATTGCACTGCCGGTGATGGGTGCAGCCTTCCGCCAGCAGTACCTTGTCCCCGTCCCGCAGGCCTTTTGCCGCGCTGATGCCTTCCACCGCGGTGTCCAGGAAGCCTTTGTACCGGGCCATCAGGATGGAAAAGGAGGTCAGGGGAATACTGTCCGGCACAATGGCGTTCACGGTTTTGAAGGCCTGGCTGTCGGTGATGACCATGGCCGGGGAAATCCCGGGCTTTTTCAGCACTGTTTCCAGTTCCGTATCCCGGCAGACCAGGGGCAGCGCACCGTGGTCCAGCAGATCCCGGATCACCTGCTGCTGGGGCAGGATCAGCCGACCCTTGGGGGCGGACTCGTCAATGGGACAGACCAGCACGCACAGATCCCCGGGGGATACCAGGTCCCCGATGAGCTTCCGCTCTTCCTTTTCCGGAACCAGACGGGCAAGGCGTTCCTTCAGCTCCGTGATGCCGGTGCCTGTGAGGCTGCTGGCTTCCGCCGCGCCTTCCGGGGCGGGCTGCGCCGCGGCCAGGTCTGTTTTGTTCCAGACGACCAGGAAGGGGATGTTCCGTTCCCGGATCAGGCTTTCCAGTTCCCGGTCGGTCTCCTTCATGCCGGTGCCCGCGTCCACCACCAGTACGGCGATATCACAGGTTCGAAGGATCTCCCGGGTCTTCTTCACGCGCTCCAGGCCCAGTGCGCCTTCGTCGTCAAAGCCCGGCGTGTCGATGATCACCACGGGACCCAGGGGCAGCAGCTCCATGGCTTTGCGCACCGGGTCGGTGGTAGTGCCCTTCACGTCCGAGACCACGGCAAGCTCCTGCCCGGTCACAGCATTGACCAGGCTGGATTTTCCGGCATTGCGGGCGCCGAAAAAGCCGATGTGTGTCCGTTCGCCGGACGGCGTTTCGTTCAGGCTCATGCTTCCTCCTCTTCAATGAAAAAACCGCTGTCCCTCAGACAAGGGTACAGCGGTACACAAAAAGCGTGCCTTTATGGCTGGTCCATCTTGTCTTTCGCCTCAAGTGTCAGTTTCGGCGTCAGGGGATGTGGGACAGTATTCAGTTTCTTTGGGGGATCAGACCTTGGAATAAGTGGCCTTGGCCGTGATGCCCCGGATGCGGCCCAGTGCCCCGGTCAGGGCGTTGATCTCATCATTGGGCGCGTCGATGGCGATGCAGATGATGTTTACGTTTTTCTGCCGGTAGGGGAGGCCCATCCGGCCGATGATAAACTTTCCGAAACGGTGGAGCAGCTCGTTCAGTTCGCTGACCGCATCCTCGTTTTCCACGATGATGCTCAGCACAGCCACCCGGGTTTCCATAAGCAACACCTCACGGGCACATCATAAGCCATTTTGGTTTGAATAGCAAGAGCGGCAGGAAACATTTCCTGCCGCCTCAGTTGGGAACGATAGGGACGGTCCTTTTCGTTCCCTTTTTAACATGAAAAGCTGATAAAAGAGAAACGGGGAACGAAAAGGACCGTCCCTATCGTTCCCCCTTAGTTTCGGGTTACTGCCAGTATATATAATTCTGCATTGACCAAACGGATCCGTTTGGTCAAATTTCTTTCACTGATTTGTTGGCCAGGGTCAGGAAAGCAGTCACGGCAAATCCCAAGGTGCTGACAAGCAGCAGCACGGTGGAGCCGAAGGACTGTAGCACGGCACCTGCAAGCACAGAGGCGATCGGAACCATACCCTGGGAGCCGATGCTGGTGATGCTGTTGACCTTGCTCAGTTTGTCCCGGTCCACAATACGCATCATCACGGTGGTGGCGGGGACGTTGATCCAGGCCACCATCAGGCCGAGAACCAGGCTGCCCGCGGAGAAGGCGATCAGGAAGGTGTTGATGGCGCTGCCGCGGTCCACAGCCAGCCAGTAGATCAGCGTCATGGAGATCATGAGGCAGGCGATAACGCTCAGGCAGACCCCGATGGTGCGGCCGCATTTTTCAGCCGGCTTCCGGGCGCTGAGGATGGCGGCACCGACCAGGGAGCCGATACCGATGCAAACGCTGATCACAGAGGACCAGAGCTCAGGCGTCAGGATATGATCCAGCAGGTAGGAACCGGCGCTGGCCAGGTCCGTCCGGACAAAGTAGGGGATGAAGTTGCTTCCCACGGGGGCAAAGAAGAAGTTGATGAACAGCATGGCTCCCAGCAGGGACAGGATGGCTTTCCGGGTCTTCAGGTAGTTCAGGCCGTCCTTCATGTCATTGAAGGCTGCCCGCAGTGTCAGCTGGCCTTCGGACGGGATGTGCTCATAGCGGATCAGGGTTTCGGAGATGCCGGAAGCCACGAAGCAGGCTCCGACCATGAAGAAGAGCGTGTGGATTGGCAGGGCGGCGTACAGGATGCCGGCCAGTACAACGCCCACGATGCCCTCCAGAGAGCTCTTGATGGAGAAATACGCGTTGGCTTGCTGCAGCTTTTCACTCTCCACGATATGGGGCAGCATGGCACCGGCAGCGGGGGTGAAGATGCCGCTGATGATGTTGCCCAGGATACCCAGCACGAACAGGATCACGATATGGGCGTTGGCGGACGGGAAGAGCAGCATCAAAACCGTGGCAAGGATGATGATTCCGCCTTTGATAAAGTCGCAGACATACATGATCTTTGCCTTGTTGAAGCGGTCGCCCAGCACGCCGCCAACCGGGGTGAAGACCAGAAGGGCAATACCGCACAGCGCCAGGTACAAGCCCTGGAGAAAGGCGTTGTTGTTGCTGATCTGCAGGATATAGAAACCGACGGCAAAGCTGTAAAGCAGCGCGCCGAGTTCGGATACCAGCGCGCCGAGGAAAACAAGCCGGAAACTCCGGTTGAAAAATACATTGGTTCTTTTCGCGGGGTTAGTGTTCAAGGTTTGAGATCTCCTTCCACAGGGCTGACAGGTTCTTATCCTTCAGCAGGTTCAGCAGGTATTCGATACTTTCGGCGGCTGTAGTGCCGAAAGAGTCAAAGGCAATGGAGTTTTCCACGCCTTCCATAAAGCGGACGCTTTTCAGGCTGTATTCCGGGGTGGAGTCGAAACGGGCTGCCAGCTCGGCGGCTTTCTTCAGTGCCTCGCGGGCGGATTCCGGCATGGAAGCCTTCATGCGCGCATAGGCCAGGGCAAGCATGACTTCCGCATGGGTTTTGTCCATAAAACCGGGAGTGCTTTCGGCTTTCAGTCCGCTGATGAGGGTGTTGCACCAGCTGGTGATATCCAGTGCGGAGGCCCAGTCACCCCGGGCACGGTAGACAAAAAGGTAGCCGAACATGACGTTCAGCAGGGTGGACATTCCTTTGAGCAGTCCCTCGGACAGATAGCGTACGGCTTCTTCCGCCTTGTTCATGTAGACCGCGAGGGTGGATCCGATGTCCTGGCTGAAGATGCCGTCTGTATTGTTTTTCTTCAGGAGTTCGAGCGCCTTTTCCTTTTCCCCGAGCTGGAGATAGGCGCAGGACATCTTGCCGCAGATCGTGGCCTCGCTGACGCGGGGATTGTCGTTCTGGGAAAGCAGGAGCCGTGCCTGTTCCTGCAGCTCCAGCGCGCGCCGGAGGAGCTGTGGATTGTGGGTGGAGAGACCGAAACCCAGGAAAAGATCGGAGCAGGTTAATACCACCTTGAAGGAATGGGGATATTTTGCCAGGGCTTTTTCCGCTTCTGTCAGGGCTGTGGGATCCAGCGTCTGGCAGAAGGCATACAGCCGGTCCAGCATGGATTCCAGGTGGTTGTCCTTCATTTTGTACCCCAGCAGCGTATCCACCGAGGTGTCGAAAAAGTCCGCCATCTCCACGATCAGGTTCAGTTCCGGTACGGAAAGACCGGACTCCCATTTATATACAGCGCCGACTGTGACGCCCAGGACAGTGGCCAGGGCATCCTGGGTCATTTTCCGTTCTTTCCGGAATTTACGGATGTTTTCCGCCAGCGTCAGTTGCATACGCAATACCTCCTTCGGATTTTTCACACTGACAGTATAGTTAATTATGTTTTCAAAGTGAAGATACTGTCGATACTGGTAGGAGAATATTTTTTCTACTGACAGTATGATTATTCTGTTTCTGGTAAGTGAAATATTGACTTCGTCAACGTGAAATATTGGACGGCATAGCCGTCCAATGTAAAATATCCGGCTGCCGCCGGATGTGATATATGGTTTTCTATTTATTCTCACCTGTATCAGGTCATAATCTGAATCCGTGATCAGATCTCTCCGCAACCTCAATCGGCGCACTTACCGCAATCTCAATGGTCGCAACTCCCCACTGGGGAGATAGCTCCCTTTCGATTGACCTCTCGGGGCTGCCGCCCGTTTTTCGCTGAGAAAGAGCCACTGGCTCTTTCTCCGGGCGCTCCAAACCCTCTGATGATATTTCTTCCCGCAACTTCAATGGTCATGGCTCCCCACTGGGGAGACCATTCCCTTTCAGTTGACCTCAGAATCGATGAGATTCCCTCCACTGGAGGTCATCGGTTCTTCGCCCACTGGCGGTCATCAGAGGTTCGCCCTGGAGCGCTTCGCATTGCTTGTTTCGGTAAGGAAACGCACACGCACCGCGGACGGGATCCCCGTCCCGCGCACCGCGCGCGTCAGGACTCCACCTCGTTTTCGCCTTTGGCGAATGACCCACTGGGTCACCACTCGGATCGTTCCCCGCTCCACTGCGTTCCGGTCGAGATGACACCAAAGCGGGATTCCCTCCGGTCGGGATGACAATGTGAGCACAGCCGATAGTATATAGAATTATGAATTATGAATTGTGAATTATGAATTCTTATCACTTACTTGATACTTTTAATCACGTCCGCAACACAGGCTATGGTATCACTCGCCACCATTCCCACCGCTCCGTACTTCTCCTGGGCCAGTTCACCGGCTTTGCCGTTAACCCAGGCGGCGGCCGCTGTTCCAAGCAACGGATCCGGCGCATAGCCCAGCACGGCTGCCAGGATGCCGGAAAGCACGTCCCCGCTGCCGGCAGTGGCCATTCCGGCGCAGCCGGTATCGGTGATATATGTTGTTTCACCGTCTGTGATGATGGTGGCGGGACCTTTGAGCAGAAGGATTACTTTCTGTTCCTTCGCGTAGGCTTCCGCCGCGGCCACGGGGCTGTTCAGGATCTCATTGACGGAGAGCCCGGTCAGCCTGGAGAATTCCTTCACGTGGGGTGTCAGGATCAGAGTGCAGGCGGCGTTCCGGATCCTGTTTTTGTCCATCCGGGACAGGAGGGTCAGGCCGTCCGCGTCCACAATCAGCCGGCCGGTAAAATGATCCAGCAGGTATTCCAGCATATCAGCGGCACCCTTTCCGGTGCCGATGCCCATGCCGAAGGCCGCGGTGCGGACGTTGGAGATCAGCTCTGTGGTTTCCTTTTCGGAGAAGACGATCCCGTCCCCGTCATCTTTCAGGGGGGATACGGTGCTTTCCAGTACCGCGGGAGCTACGATGGGGAAGAGCACATCCGGAACAGCCAGTTTCACCACGCCGGCGCCGGAGCGCATGGCGGCATTGGCCAGACCGGCCAGCCGGATGGCACCGCTGTATCGTTTTGAACCGCCGATCAGGGCGGTGTAGCCGTAGGTTCCTTTGTTGGAATAATTCTTTCGGGGCCCGAAGAGTTCTGCCAGATCTGTTTCCTCCACCAGGGAGAAGGTCCGGTCTACCGGCTCGATGCCGATATCGATATTGACCTTTTGCCTCATGACATCCTTGGCCATGTTCAGGAAGTGGCCGGTCTTGAAATCACCGATGGAAACCGTCAGGTCGGAATGAACGCACAGGTCTGCCAGGCCGCAGTCCCCGTTCAGTCCGCTGTTGATGTCCACGGCGATCACAGTTGCGCTGCTGTTGTTGACGGCCTCAATGGCTTCGCGGGCAGGTCCCCGGACTTCTCCCCGGAAGCCGGTGCCGAAGAGGCAGTCCGCGATGGTGCCGTAAGAGGAAAGATCCATACCGCTTTCCCACTGCCGGACCGGAATGCCGGCTTCCCTGCATTGGGCGAAATAATACGCACCGTCTTCGGAAAACTTTTCGGAAAGCAGGATGAGCTCGCAGGGGATCCTGGCTTTGTGAAGCAGCAGGGCGATCACATAGCCGTCCCCGGCGTTGTTTCCGCTGCCGCAGAGGATTGCCACGGGCGGTTTCCATTCGGCGCTGTTGAAGACACCGCGGCCGGCCCGGAGCATGAGCTCCCGGCCCGGGATGCCGCCCTCAATGGTCCGGGCATCGCTTTTGCGCATATTCTCCACAGAAACCACTCTGATCATATCCGTTATCCCCCTGTTACAACCTGATGACAGTATAACACAAAAACCGGCCCCGCGATGGACGGGGCCGGTTCGGGAATTGTTCAGTTTACATTCCGGATCTTCTTGACGGGGAAGGTGACCTGCCACATTCCCATGAGCGGAGGTTCGCAAAGGGATACTTCAGCCACGAAAGTCTGGGCTTCCGTCAGCCCGGAATCAACAGTATAGATGTATTCCACCCATTCCGGAGTTGTCGGGTCGCCGGGCTGGCTTCCCCAGGTGAGGTAATCGATTCCGTTGGGCATCTTGCTTACGTCGTAGTATTTGTCGGTGGAATCATAACCATATACCTCATCGGAGTCATACAGTCTTGGGAAAACGCCTTCGGGATAGTAATCATAAGCATACTGGTATTCACCGACCGAGATCTTCTGATAATTCACATAATGGAACTGGATGTGGAGCAGGCCGTCCACCATACCGATGCCGGACAGGCGGATGTTATCAGTCAGGGGGATCTCCAGGCTGTTATTCCAGTCTAGCACCGGGGTCGTATCGGACAGGCTGCCGAGCTTCTGCCTGTAACCGTCGGAATCAGTGTATTCAGCGTTCCACGGCGCGTTAACCGCCTTTGCCTGGCCACCGTATTGTTCCAGCAGGGGTTTCAGGTCGACATACGAACTCTCACTGTTGCCTCCCAGCCAGGGAACGGTTGCGGTGATTACTCCGTTGGCGGGAATTTCACCTGTGTAGAAGGTGGCGTGTTCTCCGCGGATGATGCGTTTTGTGTCGGGATCATATGTTGGGTTTTCGTTCCGGATGAGGCAGATGGGCGTTTCTCCATGTTCCTTTTCATAATCATCCAGGAGATCATAACGGTAGTTCGACATATCCAGGTTTTCACCGCCAACCAGATCACACCTGATATCCATGTAGAGGTTGGAATACGCGTTGATCCTGTCGCCTTCCAGGTCCTGCATGGAGAAAGTCAGGTACACTTCGTTATCTTCCGCCACAGCGTTGATCAGGGACATTTTGATGCCTTCCTTTTCACAGCTTACGTCAATCGGCATCAGCTTCATCGCGGCCTCCGGCCAGAGCCGGTACAGCCAGTCGTTAAAGTCTTCATTGACGGCTCCCGCTACTGCTGTAGCGATGCAGATGATCAGCAGAGCCATCGCGAGGATAAACGCAAAAGATATTTTCTTTCTCATAACCGGTTGTTCCGTCCTTTCCTGATTCATGATCCGCTGCGCCAGGAAGGGATTGCCCTGCAAGGATTTAAGGCCTGTATCAATAGAATGCTGTACAAAGTTTCTGTCTCTTTGTTCACTCATTGAAATACACCTCCTTCAATGCTGTGCGCAGCTTCTCTTTTGCTCGTTTCAATCGTTCCGATGCTGAAGAGATTCCGATTCCAAGAGCATCGGCAACCTCTTCGATCTTCATGTTCTGGTAATAATAGAGCAGCACAGCTTCACGGAGTTTCACGGGCAGGCGGGCGATCTCCATGTTGACGGCCACCGCGTCCTCCGAAAAGGATTCGGACGGCTCCGCCAGCTGGTCCAGCGTGACCGTTCGGCTGATATGCTTCAGCCAGGAGCCCCGCTGCATATCCCGGCAGGTGTTGATGGCAATGCGCATCAGCCAGGTCTTGGGATCGCATTCCCCCCGGAATGAGGGCAACGCCCGATAGGCTTTCACAAAGGTTTCCTGCACAGCGTCTTCCGCCAGTCCTGAATCGTGAAGGTTCAGGTAGCACATGCGCAGCAGGGATGTCTGATGGGCATTGACCAGTTCCGTGAAGGTCTGTTCCAGGTCAGGATCAGGCGCCTTGATCCTCTGCATCTGCTGCTCACCCCTTTCACTTGTTTGACGGAAGGATAACCGGTTTATTTCGGATATCAATTATAAAAAAGAAAAAAGCTTTTGCAAAGAGTGCAAATATGTAGCACAATTTATACTTCTTTTACTGAAAGGACCTGTGGTATACTTTAACGGTTGGGGCAGGAACAGGCATATCAGGCAGAAAAGGAACCGAAAAAGATGACGAAGAAAAATCAGACGAAAACTAACGGGGGACAGCTGCTGTTCTTCCTGATTATGGGTATAGTCGGCGCGGCGTGCGGTATGTTGATCATACGGTCAATCCGCGGCGGCGTATCGGCGGATATTCCCCTGAAGCAGAAGATCGTAAAGATCGTGGCACTGTTTATCCTTTTTTATATCGCTTATATCCTGCATGTGATTCTCCATGAGGCGGGCCACCTGGTCTTCGGCCTGCTGAGCGGATATAAGTTCTGCGCTTTCCGGATCTTCAACTTTATGTGGATCAGAAATAAGGAAGGGATTCGTTTTAAGCGGATGAGCATCGCGGGAACGGGCGGACAGTGCCTGATGTCCCCTCCCGGACTGGTGGACGGGAAAATGCCGGTGCTGCTGTACAACTTCGGTGGGGCCATTATGAACCTGATCATCGCGGCAATCGCCGGAGGACTGGTCTTTGTGTGCCCGGCGGGATCCGTGATCCGCGCGTTCATGCTCTTTCTTGTGATCCTCGGGGTGGTTCTCGCACTGCTGAACGGGCTGCCGCTGCGCATGGGCGCGGCGAATAATGACGGCCGCAATGCCATGGATCTGATGAAAGATCCTGAAGCATGCCGCGTGTTCTGGATCCAGATGAAGATAAACGAACTGGCTGCCCGGGGGATCCGGGTCAAAGATATGCCGCAGGAATGGTTTACTGTTCCCGGGAAAGAGGCAATGCAAAACGGGATCATCGCGCCGATGGCAGTGATGGTCAGCGGCCGCCTGATGGACCAGCAGCGTTTTGCCGAAGCGGATGAGCTGATGAAGCGCCTGCTTGAAGAAGAGAACGGCATTGTCGGCGTGTACAGGGGCCTCCTGGGCAATGACCGGATATATGTGGAGCTGATCGGGGAGAACCGTCCGGAAGCGCTGGAAGCGCTGAAGACGCCGGAACAGCTGAGGATCATGCGGGCGATGAAAAAATACCTTTCCATACTCCGTACGGAATATGCGTACGCCCTGCTGGCAGAAAAGGACGGGGAGAACGCGAAGAAGATCCTGCAGCTGTTTGAAAAAGCGGCCAGGACGTATCCTTATCCCGGTGAAGTGGAAGCGGAACGGGAACTGATTGCCATCGCACAGAATAAAGTTGTTGTGGAAGAGGTTGACGATACCGAAGACAAAGATGTGTCTTCGGTATCTGAAGACGCTCCTGTTTCCGGTAAGTGAAATATTGGACTTCGTCCAATGTGAAATATCGGCCTATGGCCGATGTGAAATATGCCCTTCGGGCATGTGAAATATTCGGCTGCCGCCGAATGTGATAATGACTTTTTCTTTTCGACAAGATAAATAAGGATACGATATTTATGCAATACGACAAGAAATACCCAATCCGGCAAAACCTGGCGTATTGTGCCAGGGAAACATGGCGGGGCTGTCCGAAGCTGCTGGCTTTCTTTGTTATGCTCATCCTCGCCAACTGCCTTGTGCCGGTGATTACCACCTTCCTGCCGAAGGTGGTGGTGGAGCAGATCACAGAGGAAAAGCCTCTGCGGCAGCTGCTCCTTGTGACAGGCCTGATGACCGGGGCGCTGGCGCTTCTGTCCGGGCTGAAGATATTCCTGGAAAAGCTGATCTACTGGAACCAGTTCTCCATGAACGCTGTTTTCCTGCGGATGGTGACCCGTAAGGGCCTGACTACTGACTACCGGAACCAGGAGAATGAGCATTTCCGCACGCTGCAGCGGGAAAGCTACGCCAACTGCAACGGCAACTTTTCCGGCTATGTGCAGACCTATGACGCCTTTGTCCGGTTCTTTTCCAACCTGCTGGGCTTCCTGGCGTTCACGGGGATCCTGTTTTCCCTGAACCCGCTGCTGATCCTCTTCCTCTGCCTGACCACGGTGGTCAGTTTCCTGCTGAACCGCCGCATCAGCAAATGGCTGGAAGGCAGCCGGGAAGAAAAGAGTGTTTATGAAAAGCGCATGCAGTATGTGGCCGGTGCGGCGGATGACGTCCGGGCGGCAAAAGACATCCGGCTGTACAAAATGGCCGCCTGGCTGAACGGAATCTATGACAAAAACCTCAAAGGCCTCCTGGGCTGGTACCGGAAATACACGGAAAAGCTTTTCGGCGCGTCCGCGGCGGACAGCGGCCTTTCCCTCCTCCGGGATGCCGTCACCTACGCGTTCCTGCTGTACCTGGCTTTGAACGACAGGATCACGGTGGCGGAGTTTGTGCTGTATTTCGGTGTGGTGGCGGGTTTCTCGTCCTGGCTGGGCAGCCTGCTGGGCCAGGTTACGGACCTGCAGCGGCTGAACCAGTCCATAAACCGCTTCCGCACTTACCTGGAGTATCCGGAAAGCTACCTGCGGGAAGGCGGCAAACCGGTCGGTGACCTGGCCAAACCGAAAAAGATTGAACTGAAGAACATCCGCTTCCGCTACAGCGAGGACGGGGAGGACGTGATCCGGGATATCAGCCTTACGCTGGAGCCGGGAGAACACCTGGCGGTCGTCGGCCTGAACGGCGCGGGAAAAACCACGCTGGTAAAGCTGCTCTGCGGTCTCACGGAGCCTGCGGAAGGCAAAGTCCTGTATAACGGGACAGATATCCGGGAATACAACCGGGATGAATACTACCGGCTGTTCGGCGCGGTGTTCCAGGATCATTCCATCCTGCCGGTGACCATCGAGGAGATTGTGGCGGAGCAGGAGAGTGAAACCATTGACCATGCCCTGGTGGAAACCTGCCTGAAGCAGGCCGGGCTCTGGGAGAAGATCTGCTCCCTGCCGCAGGGAGTGCAGAGCAAATTTAACAAGGCCTTCTGGGATGACGGGGTCAACCTGTCCGGCGGTGAAACCCAGAAGCTGCTGTTGGCCCGGGCGCTGTACCGGCAGTCACCGGTCATCGTGCTGGACGAGCCCACGGCTGCCCTGGATCCGGTTTCTGAAAACCGGCTGTATGAAACCTATGACGATGTGATGCGCGGAAAGACCACGGTGTTCATTTCCCACCGGCTGGCCTCCACCCGCTTCTGCCACCGTATCGTGCTGATCGATCACGGGCAGATTATTGAAGAGGGAACGCACGAGGAGCTTCTCGCGCGGCAGGGGAAGTATTACGAGCTGTTTGAAACCCAGGCGAAATACTACCGTGAAAACCCGGAAGGGGAGGTGAGCGGCGATGAAGCTTAAGGAGCGGATCGCGGTCACCCGGCGGGGTTATCGCATGCTGGCGGAATACTGCCCGAAGCTTATTCGGACCAAGGTGATCGCCGCGGCGGCGGAGGCCCTTTCTCCCTTTGTGACCATCTGGTTCTCCGGACGGATTATTAACGAGATCACCGGGAACCGGGATATCGGAACGCTGGTGCTGCTGGTCCTGCTGACGGTGGGACTCAGCTTTGCCTTCTCCATGATCAGCAATGCCCTGAACCGGGTGATCAGCGAGAAGGAATCCCGCATGTGGAATAACTTCGACAAGATCTTTACCGACAAGCAGATGAGCATGGACTTCGCGGACCTGGAAGACCAGGAGATCCAGAAGCAGCGCCAGAAGGTGCAGGAAAACCTGTTCATGTTCGGCAACGGCCTGGGCCAGCTGATCTGGGATACGCCGTCCCTTGTGAAGATGATCGTCGGCATCGTTGCGTCCGTGGCGATGACCGCTTCCCTGTTTGCCGCCCGGACGGGCAATGCCGTGCTGGATTCCCGGATCTGGATCGCCGCCGCGGCGGGGATCATGGTGCTTTCGGGACTTATCGGTGCCCGGCTGCGGAGAAGGGAAGAAAAAGTGTTTGAACGCTGGACGGACAACGCCGTATGGTATAACCGGGCCTTCACCTTCTACGGCTATGCCCTGTATGCGGAAACTGCCCGGGCGAAGGATGTCCGGCTGTACCGCCAGGACCGGATCGCAGACCGGGAAATGGCGAAAATGGATGAGCATAACCGGAAGAGCAGCGGGCTGCTGCGGAAGATGAGCGCCTGCCAGGGCCTGCTGGAACTGTCGCGGGGCGTGTGCAACGCGCTGTGCTACCTGTTTGTGGCGGCCAAGGCCTGCCTGGGCGCTTTCGCGGTGGGCAGCGTTGTCCAGTATGTCGGTGCCCTGATGGAACTGGTGAAGAGCACCAGTGACCTCTTCTTTGTGCTGACGGAAAACAAGGTCTATACCGGACACCTGAAAGGACTCTTTGAATACCTGGACCTGCCGGACGCCAAGCGTCAGGGCACCCTGCCGGTACCGGAAGGCGGAGAGTATATCGTGGAATTCCAGAACGTTTCCTTCCACTACCCGGGCAGCGAGACAGATGTGCTGAAAAATGTAAACCTGACCCTGCGGGCTGGGAAGAAGCAGGCCCTGGTAGGGGCAAACGGCGCGGGCAAGACCACCTTTGTGAAGCTGCTCTGCCGCCTTTATGACCCCACGGAGGGACAGATCCTGCTGAACGGTACCGATATCCGGGAATATGACTATGACGAATACCTGAACCTGTTCTCCTTTGTTTTCCAGGACTTCAAGCTTTTTGCCCTGCCCCTGGGAGAGAACATCGCGGCGGCGGAAACGGTTGACGCGGAGCGGGCGGAGGACTGTATCCGGAAGGCTGCCCTGTATGACCGTTACCGGGAAATGCCGGACGGCCTGGAAACCTGGCTGTATCATGACCTGTCTGAAAAAGGCGTGGAGATCTCCGGCGGCGAGGCACAGAAGATCGCCCTGGCGAGGGCACTGTACAAGGGATCCCCGGTCATTGTCCTGGATGAGCCTACGGCTGCCCTGGATCCCATTGCCGAGGAGCAGGTCTATGCCGGCTTCAGCAATACTGTCGGGGACCGGACCGCGGTGTATATCAGCCACAGGCTTTCTTCCTGCCGCTTCTGTGATGAGATTACGGTGTTTGACAAGGGATGCATTGTCCAGAACGGCACCCATGAGGAACTGCTGGAAGAGGAAAACGGAAAGTATAAAGAGTTGTGGGACGCACAGGCGAAGTACTACGTGCAAAGCTAAAGGAGGATACTCCTTTAGCTTTGCAATGAAATATTTCAAAGCAATAAATTGCTTTGAAATGTGAAATATGCCCTTCGGGCATGTGAAATATTTGCCCTAAAGGGCAAATGTGATGATTACTCTGACAATCTATCAAACTATCGCGGGCCATGGGGACGGTTTTGCCGGTGCACGGAGCTGCTGACCGGCAGAACCGTCCCCGTGGCACTGCAGACCTAGGCGCTGCTTATCTCCGAAAACTTACCCGTTCAGCGTAACGGTAAACGCGGTCCCTTCTTTTCCGCTTTCAACGGAGATCTTTCCTTTGTTTGCTTCAACAATACTCCGGGCAATGGCCAGGCCCAGCCCGTGCCCGCCGGTTTCCCGGCCGTGGGCAGGATCTGCCCGCCAGAACCGGTCAAAGACCTTTTCCCGGTCTTCCGGGGCAATGGGTTCGCCGGTGTTGAACACCCGCAGTTCCCGCAGCTTTCCATGAGTCTTCAGGCTCACCGCGATCCGTCCGTTCTCATCGGAATACTTCAGGGCATTGGAAAGCAGGATCACGGTCAGCTGCTGGACCATCTCCTCATTGCCGGTGCAGCGGATGCCTTCCGGGATATCCGTTTCCAGTGTTTTGCCGGCTTCATAGACAGTGCTTTCAAAAGGCAGCACCACATCCAGCACTGCGTGGCTGAGGTCGAAAGGCTTCATTTCCGCGGTGCCTTCATGCCGGTCCATCCGGGCCAGGGATAGCAGGTTGTTTACCAGACTGTCCGTGCGGCGGACCTCAGAGCGGATATATCCCAGATACTCGTTTTCCCCGATCTCCTGTTCCAGCACTTCCGCGTTGGCGGAGATAACGGCCAGGGGAGTTTTCAGTTCATGGCTGGCGTCGGAAACAAACTGTTTCTGCCGGGTAAAAGCATCCTCCACGGGTTGGACCATTTTCCGGATCAGCAGCCATGCCAGCAGGGAGAGCAGGACACAGGCCGCTGCGGCGATCAGGATCGTGGAGCGCAGCACATTGGAAGCGGACAGATAATCAAGCCGTGCGTCCAGGACGACCAGCAGGGACTGGCCGTCTTTTTCTGTTTTGCGATAGAACTGCGTACCGATCCGGCCACTGCCTTTTCGTTCGGCCTGGATGCTTTCGGCCATGGCAGTCACCTGTTCATCCGAATACAGGTCGGTCCTGTCGGAGGTCCAGGATGCCACGGTCCCATCCCTGTTCAGGGTAATGGTATAGGAATTGCTCAGGCCGGCTGCCGCGGCTTCGCTGCCGCTGCGCAGGGCCGGCGGTTCTCCCCGGCCGCCTCGTTTATCCTTTCGGAATCCGCGCCCGTCATCATCCGGCCGCGGGGAGGACAGTTCCGCTTTTCGTCCGGGATCTGCCTCCTGCAGGACGGAGCGGGAACCGCTGCTGTCTGCCAGAACGGCCAGGGTTTCTTCCGCCTGGGCGGCAATGCTGCGTTCGTTGGCCAGGTGAATGGCCAGTACGATACCGGCGGATACCAGGATCAGCACAGCGATGACCATCAGCGTCATGCGCCGGCGCAGTTTTCCGATCATGTTTCTTCCTCCAGGGAATACCCAAGTCCCCGGGTTGCCCTTATCTTTACCCGGGAGCCGATAAAACCCAGCTTTTTCCGTAAAAAGGAAACATATACTTCCAGGTTGTTATATTCCGCTTCGCTTTCCAGTCCCCAGACACGTTCCTGCATGGTCTCTTTGGACAGGATCTGCCCGGGATTGCGCAGGAACAGCTCCATGAGCTGGTATTCCTTCGCGCCGAGACGGACGTCCTGCCCGTTTTCGGTATTCTTCAGGCTGGCGTCTTTTGATTCCAGGGCCAGGTCCCCGAAGGAAAGGCTCATGACCGGGGGAGTGCTTCCCCGGCGGGTGATGGCATGGAGGCAGCTGATCAGCTCAGCGGATTCAAAAGGCTTGGGAAGATAGTAATCCGCGCCGCTGTCCAGTCCCGTCAGCCGGTCTTCCAGAGCTGTCCGGGCGGTGAGCATCAGGACGGGCGTGGCAACCTTTGCTTTCCGTATTTCGCGCAGCACGGAAAAGCCGTCCATTCCGGGCAGCATCACGTCCAGGATGACGGCGTCGTATTCTCCGCCCAATGCCCAGTCCAGGCCGTCGGTTCCGTCATAGACCGGATCCGCGGCGATCCGCTCTTTTTCCAGCAGTTTGCAGACAGCCGCGGAGAGTTTCCGGTCGTCCTCCACCAGTAAAACCCGCATATTCTTTTCCTCCATGTCCTGATGATAACACAGCCGTCCCGGAACAGCAACAAGGGACTCCCGGGGGGCCGGAAGTCCGGTTAAAGGAGCGGACCGGGTCCGGAGACTTCTGCTCCCGGCGCTGCTGTCCGCGGACGATATCATCATAAAAGGAGAAGCTTGAATGAAAATTGAAGGAAAAAACGGCTGTGGCCGGAATACTACTGAAAACTGAAGATTGAAAACTTTGCGATCGCTGTTACCAAAATGCCATTGGCATTTTGACAGCTGTAGCATGGCAGTCGTTACCCAAATCATAGATTTGGACAACTGCTCAATAACTGAATAATGGTGGATAAAACAGCGCTGGCAGCGCTGTTTTTTTGAACTGATCAGATCTCTCCACTACGCCTGCGGCTTCGGTCGAGATGACAACGGGGGCGCTGCTATATAAATCCCATGTTTGCTGTTTCACTCTGAATCCGTGGGAGATTTCTCCGCTCCACTTCGTTCCGGTCGAAATGACACCAAGGCCGAACCGCAATATTGTGTTTTAGTTTCGGGTTTCAACGAGACCTCGGAGGAGATCCTTCGACTCCGCTCAGGATGACACCTGTTATGTGACTCCGTCTCAACTATTGTATATTGTTGATAAAAGTAAATATCACATTGGCCGCAGGCCAATATTTCACGTGCCTGAAAGGCACATTTCACGTTTGCGCAGCAAACATTTCACACGACGAAGTCGTATTTCACTTACCAGCTTCTCGTCAGTCGTTCCCCGATACTTGTTTCCTCTCTGTTTTCACACACAATTAGTGTTGACTAACCTTGTGCCCGGCTCCTACAATAGTCCCTGTTCCATGGGGGAGTAGCAAGCGTGAAACGCAGCAAGTCAACATACTGGCCTTTACGGTCTGGCTTGCTTTAATATGCGAGACTCATGTATAACTGCGAAGCTATACATGTACGTCCCGATGACAGTCAGGTATGGTTTCGCCGTACCTGACTGTTTTGTTTCGGAGGGAAAGTTATGTCATTCAGTTTCGTGTTCATCCTGAACAGCATCCTCTTCGGTATCGGCCTGGCCATGGACGCCTTTTCCGTATCCGTCGCCAACGGTCTGAACGAGCCGAATATGCATGTGCGGCGTTCCCTGCTGATCGCCGGGACTTTCGGACTGTTCCAGACCCTGATGCCCCTGGCCGGGTGGATCTGCGTGCATTCCATTGCTGAAGCCTTCCAGGCCTTCCAGCCCTTCATCCCCTGGATCGCCCTGGCCCTGCTGCTGTTCATCGGTATCAAAATGATCGTGGAAGGTGTCCGGGAGGAAAAAGGCGAGGCGGAACCGCTCCACGGCGGCGCCCTGATGATCCAGGGAATCGCCACTTCCATTGACGCCCTGTCCGTGGGTTTCACCATCGCGGAGTACAATTATGTTTCTGCCCTGACGGAGTCGCTGATCATCGGCATCGTTACCTTCGGGATCTGCGTCGCGGGCATCCGCCTGGGAAAGACCATCGGCACAAAGCTGGCCGGAAAAGCATCCGTTTTCGGCGGCATTATCCTGATCCTCATCGGACTGGAAATCTTCATCACCGGCATTACCTGAGCCGGTGTTTTTTGTTTCCGTTCTTGTGGGATCATCCCGCGGATGCTATCATGAAAAAACAGGAGGATATCACGGTGCCGGAGGTCCGGTGCCGGATACAAAGAAATGGGACTGACCAAAACAGATTTCATGCGGGGCATTCAGTGCCCGAAGATGCTCTGGCTGGACAAGCATAAGCCGGGGCTGCGGGTGATTCCCCCGGAAGTCCGGGCAAGGCTGGACGCGGGCAATGACTTTGGCGACAAGGCCATGGGCATGTTCGGACCCTATGAGGAGATGACGGTTTACCTCCCGGGTTCGACGATTCCGGATAAAAAGAAAATGGCGGCAAAAACTGCCCTGCACATTGAGCTGGGCACGCCGGTGATCTGCGAGGCCGCCTTCATCTATTACAACCATTACTGCGCCGCGGATATCCTGCGGAAAACGGATACGGGGTATGACTTCTATGAGGTAAAGAATGCCCCGGAGGTTCATGAGCAGTTTATCAAGGACGCCGGGTTCCAGTTTTACATCATGGACCGGTGCAAGGTCCGGATCGGAAAGATCTTTATCGTGACTCACGGGCCGGATGAAGGGGATCCCTTCGTTCCGGTGGAGATCACGGAAAAGGCAAAGGCGTATGCCCCCTGGGTGAACGAGCGGATCTGGGACCTGAACCGGATGCAGAAGGAGCGGGAAGAGGTGGAAGCGGAACCCGGGGAACAGTGCACCCACCCGTATGAATGCTGGTATTACGGCTACTGCCACGGGGAAAAGTGCAAGGCGGCGGAACAGATCAGCATGGAAGGACTGCTGGGATTATGAAAAAGAGCGGTTAAATAAACCGCTCTTTTTCAGTGCCAATTAGGCAGGAACTGCGTATCAATCAGTGCCGGGAACAAAAAGCAGACCGGAGCATAAAGGAGACAGCAGGATGAACAGCATCAGGATCAACCGGGTCAGGGCCATGAGCGAGGAGTTCGCGCGGGACAAGGGCGGCATTGCCGCGAATATCTGGCGCTATTGCACCTCCGGAACCGACGGGGTCCTGACAAAAGAAAGAATGGCGTGGCTGACAAGGATCATGCGGGAAGCGAAGCGCGCAGGGACCTCCCTGGACGGATTCCTATCCGCGGGCAGCGGTGACCGCCGCTCGGTGGAATTCTGCCGTTTTATCTGGGCCCGCCTGTGATTTCCCGGACCCGCTCCAGCAGGTTGTAAATCCCGTCTTCGGAAAGCACACCCCGCTTCAGGTCTTTCGGGAGCTGCCCGGCTTCGTCCGCGGCAAAGTCTTCCTTCCATTCGGGAGAGGCGTAATAGCGATCCAGCTCCTCCACTTCCGGAAGGACCTGCTCAAAGGCGTCCAGCGCCTTCAGCGCGCGGTCCAGCTTTGCTTCATAATACTGAACCCTTTCCGCCGCTGTGCCTCCGGAACCGGCGGCTTTATTGCCGTTTGAAGACTCTTCCGAATATTTGTCCAGAGCAGCCTGGAGCTCACCGCGGATCTCATCCGCCAGTTCCGCTGGGGAGGTGACGCGGACGAACTCGCTGTGCTGCAGGGCAAAAAGCTTCATATCAAAAGCAGGGACCCGGACGGTACATTCATACTGTCCGTCTTTTTTTGCCTGGAAGGAGGCACCTTTGCCGAAAGCGTCGATCACGATGGGCACACCTTTTTCGGCGCAGTCAAAGGTGATCCGCTCCGGATCACCGAAAGCCATGTTGGCGTTATGCTCCATGAACTCCTGCAGGTTCCAGCCCTCATGGAAGCCGTCCAGCTCCCGCACGGGGCGGACCGGCAGCTTTTCCTCGATCTGCACGTCCGTCATCCGGTCCATGCGGTAAACGGTCAGGGTGGTGTGGTGGTCGTTGTTGCAGATCAGGTAATAGAACCCGTTGCGGATGACCATGGCGTAGGGGTTCAGCAGGTGGGCGGAGTTCCACCGGGGGTGCAGGGTGAAATCCGTTCCCATACTGTTGTAGACAACGGAGATCTTTTTGCCGCTGTCGATGGCCCGGCCTACCCGGTCGATGTTCTCAAACAGCTCCGGGTTTACCGGCTCATCCGCTGCCAGGCGGCGGATTTTATTCAGGTTCAGGTTCTTCCGGAAGTGGGCGTTCCCCAGGTTGCACAGCTTCTCCAGCAGGTCCTTCCGGGCCTCGTGGGGCACGTTCCGGCTGTAGAGGATGCCGTCGATGAGCCAGCGCAGCTCCGCGTCGGAAAACTCCTGGTCATAGTAGAGCCCGGAGTAATAGGTTTCATAGTCCGAGTCCTTCTCGTCATGGGCGGTGTTGGAAACGGAGCGGATGCGGCTTTCCGGATCCAGCACCAGATCGGTGATGGTACGGCGCACCGTGGAGCGGTCCGTGGAATAGCCGGCTTCGTGCAGCCGGTCCACCAGCTCCTTCTGCTTCATGGGGTGCAGCCGGTCCGTATGCTCCCGCAGGATCTTCACCAGGTCAAAAACCATATATTTCTTTTTGTTGATGTTGGATTCGGCCATGGCAAAGCCCTCTTTCATTTTTCTGTTTTGGATGGCGATGAAATTGTAACAAGAATGGGGTATATTTACAACATTTTTATTGCGCTATCACGCCGGCGGACCGGTACTTTGTGGGATTCGGGCTGTACTGGTATATGGTCATACACTTTCCTTCGGGCATGGTAACCATGCCGACGGGAACAAAGCCGCGCTTCAGGTAAAAGAGGTTGACCCGGTCGTTGTCATCCGAGGCGGTGGTCAGGCTGACGCAGTCGCAGGTATTGTAGTCCGGCATAGCCTTGATGTAATCCAGCATTTTTGTTCCGGTGCCGTTTCCCCTCAGGTGCGGATAGAGGGCAAAGGAACCCAGCTCGATAAACTTCCGGGAATAAACCTTTGATTTTGCCTTTTTGCAGGATTCATAAAGATTTTTCACATTCCGGTACAGGGACGGTTTGCGCAGGATCAGGCGGGCGGCGCTGTACAGGAACAGGAGCGGGCGGCTGTTGATCACGTTGACCGGCACCTGGGAGGTGCCGTCCATGTAGGACAGAAGCCCTACCAGGTTTCCGTCTTCTTCCGCGATGACGATACCGGCGTTCGGATCTTCAATATACTCCCGGTAAACGGCCTTCATGAAAGGGAGCCCCAGCATGGAAAGGAAGTAGTCCGGAAAGGTGCTGAGGTGCAGCCGTGCCATTTCGTTAACCAGCTTCAGGTCTCCCGGGTTTGTCTCTCTGATGATCATTTGCTTTTTCCTCACATCGTTTTTTTCAGCGCCTTCAGGTCGGCCATGGTAACGCCCCTGCGGGTTGTCAGTCCCTTGATGATCCGGTAGACATACAGGAAGGGCAGCAGGATCTTATGCCGGTAGACTACCGGATAAGCATAGCGGATATCTTCCAGCGGCATAAAAAGGCGGGATCGGAAAAAACGGAGCTTTCCGCGGAAACCGCCGCCGAAGGAATTGATCTCGTTCACCACCTTTTGTTCATATGAACCGTAGGTGCCGCTGGAGGCATAATAGGCAAGCATCTCCTGTTCCGCCTCTGTCAGCGCCTCTCCGCTGAACAACCGGAGGGCCAGCTCCCGGCTCTTTTTTTCATAATCAGCGGTTCCCATTTTTTCCGCTTCCGCCGTCACATAGGCCATATCCAGTTCGTTTCCGTAATGCTTCAGAAACACATAGGTGTCCAGCAGGGAACGGATCCCGGTGCCGCCGTGCCGGTAGTGCTTGTATTCATGGGCGGTCAGGTACAGGTAAAGGTCGTCTGTTGAGAAATGGCGTCCGAAAGACCCTTCCTTATCCGGAATCAGGCGTTTTTCCACGCCCGTGTAATACTCGTGGAAGACGTGGCTGTCCATGCCGCTGAACAGCATCCGGTGGATCTCAAAATTGCTGACAGGCGGTTTCCGGTATTCATCATGATGGCCTTTTCCGGTCTCCTCCGCTTCAAACCCCAGTTCCTGCATGATCCGGCCGACATCCTTTGCCCGGGCGGCGTCCACCAGGATATCGTTGTCCGCCATTTCGCGCATGCCGTAGCGGGGATACAGATCCTTGAGGATGGCGCCCTTCAGCGGCATGTACCAGATGCCTGCTTCCTCCAGCTTCCGGGTCAGCTCCGCCCGGTCCGCATCCAGCAGGGCGTTTTTCCGCATAGCCTTGGCAACGGCCTGCACAAAAGCCTCGTTCCGGATGCCGGCGGATTCCAGCGCCATTCCGGCGGCCGCCGCCAGCTTATGATTCTGCGCGGCTTCATATACGAGGGAAAGATCCATTCCGTCTGTACGGCTTTTCTCCGGAACCTGCCCGTTCACCGCGCAGGCCGCGAGATAAACCAGGTCGTCCAGCACCTTTTTGTTTTCCTCCGTCATCATGCTTCGCATCCTCCTTCTTCGGTAAACCGCAGCACCCGGTCGCAGATGGCGAGCGCCGCCGGCCGGTGCGTCACGATGATCACGGTCCTGTCTGTCAGGCCGCGCAGGTTCTTCAGCAGCTGTTCTTCTGTTTCCGCGTCCAGGGCGCTGGTGGATTCATCCAGCAGCAGCACCGGCCGTCCGGAAAAGATGGCCCTCGCAATGGCCACCCGCTGCGTCTGGCCTTCGGACAGGCCTGCGCCGCGTTCGCCCAGCTCCGTATCCGCACCATGCTCCAGCCCGGAAACGAATTCCTCCGCGCAGGCGGTTCGCAGAGCCTGCCCCAGGCGTTCTTCATCCCCGGCATGCGCCGGATCCGCGAAAGAGACAATGTCCCGGATGGTTCCGTGCAGCAGGGCGTTACCCTGGGGAACATAGGCAAAGAGCCCGCGCCAGGCCGCTGTCAGCGGCTGTCCGTCCACGGTGATTTCCCCGCTGTCCGGCGGGTACATACCCAGCAGCAGCTTCAGCACGGTGGATTTCCCGCAGCCGCTGTGCCCGCAGAAGGCGACAGTTTCGCCCTTCCGGATTTCCAGGCTGAGGTCCTTCAGGATCTCCTGCCGGTCTTCCCCGGCATAGGTGAAACAGACGTCCCGGAGGCGGAGGGCCTGGAAACGGCTGTCATAAAAGTCCTGGATCTGTGCGGGCGTCATTCTCTCTTCCGTCTGTTCATCTTCCAGCTGCTCCGCCTCCATCAGGCGCTCGGCGCTGGCCAGCATGGCAAACCATCGCGGCAGGTATCCGCTGATGCTGGTAATGGGACCCTGGATCTGGGCGATCAGCTGCATCACGGCGGTCAGTGTGCCGTAGGAAACGGAGCCGGACATAATACCCCGGGCACAGTAGATGATGCCGTAAACGTACATCGCGTTGATCGCCACGGCCACGCCGGAGGTGCCCAGGTTAGCCAGGTTGTTTTTCCGCATCCGGTCCCGCAGGTGGGTGCGCATCCGGTTTGCGGCTTCCTGTTCCGCATGTTCTTCCGCCGCGTAGGATTTGACGATCATCAGGTTTCCGATGCATTCCTGCAGGAAAATCCGCAGTTTCCCGTCCGATTCCTGCATCCGGGTGTGCAGGCGTTTGAGCACTCCCCGCAGCAAAACGGACAGTGCGATCATTGCCGCGCCGCCGGGCAGCAGGATCGCGGTGAAATGGCCGTCCAGCACAATCAGCATCGTGACGGCAGCAACAAGCCGGACCCCCATGCCGGAGAGGCCCGGAATCAGCTCTGTATAGTTTTCCGCAACAATGCGCGTATCGTTTGTCAGCCGGTTCATCCATTCCCCGGAGTGAACGGCGCTTACGGCCGCGTACTCTTTCCGCAGGATGGCCGCGGTCAGCCGCTGCTTGAACAGGTTTTCAAGCTGCGCTTTGGAAAGCTCTGTCAGCCATCGGTTGACCATGTGCAGCAGGAGGGAGCCCGCCGTCAGGATCAGGAGAAGCAGCGCGTAATGCCGGAATGCGGCACCGTCCCTGCTCACAGCACTGTTGACAACGCTCCGTGTAAGCAACGCGAAACCGACACTGAGGAACCCGGTCAGGACCTGCGCCGCGGTCAGCGCGGCAATATAGCCTTTTTTCCGCCCGGGCGTCCGCCAGAGCCAGGCAACGGTATGATTACGCATGGACGATCCTCCCGGCAATCTTCCGGATTTTGCCCCCGCAGCGTTTCAGGAAGATCCGGAGGCTGCTCAGCCGCAGCATAAAAAAAGCATACAGCCGGTATGGCAATTCTTCCGTGCTGTGCGTCTTTCCCTTCCGGACATAACCAGTCATCACGCCGAGGATATCTTCGTCCCGGATGCCGTATTCCCGCGCGATGCAGTTGTCCCCCAGAATGACGTAATCTTCATTCCGGATCTGCATGACCCGGTGCAGCACATAGTGGTTCGGCGGCCTGCGGTACAGCACCACATCCCCGGGCCGGCACTTCTCCCCGGGCTCTTTCCTGCGCACGGTGAAAAGATCCCGGCCTTCCCGAAGCAGCGGCAGCATGCTCACGCCTGTCATCCGGTAGGTCAGGCTGTCGTGCTCCGCCAGGTATGATTCATAATCCATCTTCTTATTCGGCCAGCGCGCCGACGTCCCGCAGGTTCTGCAGCGCGGTCCGGACGTCCCGGGCCAGCACCTCTTCCGGCGCGTCAAAACGCGCCTTCATCGCGGCGATGATCTCCGCCTCGGTGGTTTCCTTTTCCAGCAGGTTCAGGATGATGCCCAGGGTCTTGTTGCCCCTGACCAGGCCGGCAAAACCGGCCCGTCCGGTAGGAACCAGCATGGCCTCCTGATCTGTCGTGTGGCACAGGAATTCTTTTTTCAGTTTCATTGCCGGGTGGCCTCCTTCATGATGTTGTAGGACAGTTCCGCTGCTTCCGGATCCATGTTGCATCCAAGCCGGTACAGGGAAACGGTGCGGCTCAGCCGGTCCACCAGGGACAGGGTCTTTGCCAGTGCTGCCGGATCCAGGGGACGGTAGCTTTGCTGAATCAGCATGGGGAACGCTTCCTCGCGGGTTATGGCGCGGATCGTGTTCTGCTTCGCGCGCTCGAGGATGCAGACGGCCTTCAGCGGAACCGAGATGTTTGTGCCCAGGCGGTGCTTTCCGTTCCAGGGCGTGCCGTAAACAACCGCGCCGTCTTCGGTAAGGCGGATCAGGGGCTTGTCGTCGTTCACCATCACGGCGCGGTCCCCAAGCATCTCCCGCCACAGGCGGGTATGGGTGCTTTTGCCGGTTCCGCTTCTGGCGGTAAACAGGTAAGCGGCGCCGTCCGCCGCAACGGCGGATCCGTGAAACAGGAATGTATCCCGGAAGGGCATCTGTTCCGCGATCCTCCGGTAAACCGCCAGCAGTTCCAGCTCTTTGTTCCGGTTCTCTTCGGACTGGACGGGGATCACCTCGCCAATCTGTTCGGAGCGTTCCCGCTCAAAAACCAGGTCTTCCGGGGTTGTCTCCACAAAAAAAACGGGTGCTCCCTCTGCCCGGTAATCCCGGCAGTAATCATGTACAGCGGAATACAGGGAACTGATTCCGATCATCTGATCTCCGATCAGGTAGGTTCCTGTCATGATGGAGGGGCTCCTTTCGCATTAACGGTCGCGCGGAACAAGGTGATTTTCTATTATAAACAGCAGACATGCCGGGGATGGGTCAGAAAGGCTGTACGGGTAAACCGTGCAGCCGGAGATGCTACTTACTTAGTGGGATACTGCTGGCTTGCGCAAATAACATCTTCCGCTTCAAAGCGGACCACTTCCATTTCCAGAGCTTCATACTTTTCCATGATTGCGTCCTCCTTTCCGCATTAGTCTGTACATTTTCTTTGCCGTTTACAATTATTGGTACAATTTGTAAAGATGTCAATACATTTGCCGTGCTTTACATGTATACAGGATACATACAATATACAATCAAAACACCATGTAACCATCTTTGGGGTCTTTCATTTCAAAATGTTTTGCCAGGGGAATGGAAGAAAATATCCTTCTTTTCCTGATGTTTTTTTCAGAATCTATAATGGGGTAAAAATGCAACACATTTTACTCCATACTGAATATGACCCCGGGAGGGAGAATGAGGAACTGGGAGGAGAAGAACCATGACCACTGTCCGGAATCATTTCAGTATCGCGAAGGCGCCTGCGCTGTTTTGCTGGTATGCGTATATTGACACGGTGGACTGCCTGGCGGATTCCCTGTTTGAGCAGGAAGGGATCACCGTCCGCAAGGTGCAGGAGTTTGAGAACAAAGTAAACTATTATACCCTCGTCATCTGCAAAGTCCTGCCCTGGCACAGGGAAGGCTTCCTGAAGGCGCTGGATAAGCTGCCGGACAAGATGTGCCTCCTGGGCTTCCGGGACTATGATGAGTTCTGCAGGGAGTACCTGGATTATTCTGAGAACTGGCTGGTGGAAAAGGAAATGAAAAGCCGGGAAAGGGGGAAGGCGGGGGACAATACCTTGTCTCCCTGCCTCCAGTGAAATACTTCAAAGTAAATAAATTGCTTTGAAATGTCTGAATCTTTATTAGATCTCTCCGCGCGGCCTGCGGCCTTGGTCGAGATGACAACTGGGGGCGCGGCCTTCGGCCTTGGTCGGGATGACAATTGGGGGTGTGGCCTGCGACCTTGGTCGAAACGATACGGGGGAGTAACTGCGGAGAATTGCGGACGGAACAAGAATGTCATCTCGACCAAGGGCATTTGTGCCCGCGTGGAGAGATCTGAAAACGCAGCATGAACACATACTATGTTTATATGATGGCGAGTAACAATAATCATGCCTTATACATAGGCGTGACAAACAATCTGCCCAGAAGGGTGTACGAGCATAAAACCGGCATACTGGCAGGGTTTACGGAAAAGTATAACGTGCACAAGCTTGTATGGTGCGAAAGCTGTCATGATATCAAAAGCGCCATAGCAAGAGAAAAACAACTCAAAAGATGGAGCAGAAGTAAAAAGGAAATGCTGATTAATAAAATGAATCCGGAGTGGGCAGATCTGAGCAGGTGAGGGGGATAGATCTCTCCACTCCACTTCGTTCCGGTCGAGATGACACCTTAATCAGGTAGAAATTTAGGAAGTTTTTCGGCTGCGGCCGGGTTAGATCTCTCCGCAACCTCAATCGGCGCACTGCTCGTTTGGAGCACTTCGCATTGCTTGTTTCGGTTGACTCACTCACCTCATTTTCGCCTTTGGCGAATGACCCACCGGGTCACCACTCGGATCGTTCCCCGCGCGGCCTGCGGCCTTGGTCGAGATGACATCGGGGGGCCAAAGGCTCTGGGAGGAAGTAAGAAGCAGGAGACAGGAGTTTTTTCGGCTGCGGCCGGGTTAGATCTCTCCACGCGGCCTGCGGCCTTGGTCGAGATGACATCGGGGGGGCCAAAGGCTCTGGGAGGAAGTAAGAAGCAGGAGGCAGGAGTTTTTTCGGCTGCGGCCGGGTTAGATCTCTCCGCGCGGCCTGCGGCCTTGGTCGGGGTGACAATTGGGGGCGCAATGCTGTCAGTTTATACAATTATGCATTATGCATTATGAATTATGCATTGGAAAAACATGGGTTTCCCATGTTTTTTTATTTTATTTGATTTATCATGAAGAAAAATCCGTACGAATTCCGTCTGATAAGTGAAAAGACCAACGAGGAGGTGGGGCGGATGCAAAAGGAGACCTTGGTACCGGGCTCCATCTGCGAAGAAGAACTGAACCGCCTGGTGGATGCCTATTCAGGCATTCTGCTGGGTTTATGCCGGCTCACGCTGGGAGATACGGCAATGGCGCAGGATATTGTTCAGGAGACTTTCCTGAAGGCCTGGCAGAAGGGCGGCTTCCGGAAGGAAACCGAGAAGGCCTGGCTGATCCGCGTCGCGATGAACTTGTGTCATGACTATCACCGGAGCCGGTGGTGGAAACATATAGACCATAAAGCGTCAGCGGACGATATTGTGATCGCTGAACCGGATCCCGCGGACCGGGAGATCCTGAGCATGGTGCAGGATCTTCCCTTCCGGGAACGGCAGATCGTGATCCTGTATTTCTGGAACTGCATGACGCTGGACGATATCGCGCAGACCCTTGGCATCAGCCAGGCCACGGTTTTCCGGGGGCTGGACAAAGCCAAGAAGCTGCTGAAACTGGAACTGGAAGGAGGCTGAGAGAGATGAAGGAAAAAGAATTATACCGCGCCCTGGATGCTTCAATCACGGGCTGTCAGCCTTCCTATTACTGGAAGAACCACGTGGTTCGGCAGATCGTGAAAGGAGAAGAGATGAAGAAGAGGACAAAACTGTCCCTTGGTGCCATCATCGTGGCGGCGCTGCTGCTGATCTCAGCAGTCGGGGTTGCCGTTGGGGTGCTGGTACATGAATATTACGCGAAAGTGGCGCAGATGGAACGGGACGGCGCACTGGAGCGCTGGGAACTGGATGACAAGATCAAGTTTATTGATGCCATGAAAGAGTGCAACTTTGAACTGGATGAAGATCTGTACGCGCTGGTGAAGGATGAGACCCGGTCCGGGGAAGAGCGGGAAGCCGCCGCGGACCGGATTGTCAACAGCACCTACGGTGAACTGCTGCAGCAGGAACTGCTCTACTATGAGACAAACGACGAGGACAGCCTGGGGATCGCTCCGGATGTATATACGGTGTTCCAGGAACGCTATTTCGCCGAGCATCCGGACTGGGAAGATGATTATGAAAGCTATCAGGCATACTTTGACGCGCTGGGTCATTACCTGCGGGATGAGATCGGCATGCTGAAGGATTACAGCGACACTGTACCGGAAGCTCCCGTGGTTGATGAAGCCTATGCCGCGAAAGCCCTGAAGGGCCGGATGACGGTCATGATGTGGGACGCTGAAACGGTGGAAGCCCTGGTGCCGCAGGTAGAATGGGACGATACTTGCCGGATGTGGACCGTCAGCGGTGAGGTCAGCGATGCCTCCATGGAGAAGGCTACGGACCTGCGCCGGGACATGAATCCGGTGCTCTCCGGAAACAATATTGAAAAAACAGAGACAGGCTACCGCTATACCATCCTGGTGGATGAAAAAGGCCGGACCTGGGACCGGGATCTGGACAAGGAGGCTTTCCGGAAGGAATACCTGAACCAGGTGATCCCGGTGGAGAAGATCTCCGTGAGAAAGGCCATGGAACTGGCGGAAACCGCGGTGAAGGAAAAGTACCAGCCGGATGAGGAAGGCTGGAAGGAAGTATTCGCGGACGCGGCGGACTTCGGCATCGGCGGGGAAAACGCCGGGCTGAAGCTGGTGTATTTCCACAAGCATTACTATCGCTTCTTCTACGAGGATTACATGTACGGCGCTGTGGTGAACATGGCTGACGGCAGGGTGGAAGCTCTGGCGGACTACCGGGATGAAGCACAGGCGCCGGAGTGGCAGCTGCTGAACTATGCCGCGCGGACGGAGCAGAAGGAAGGCTGGTACAGCTGCTGGAAGCCTGAAAGCAAACAGGGGCTGATCGATAAGATCCGGGCCTGCGGCCTCCTGCCGGAGCATGCCTACTGGCAGCTGGCGGAGCCGGCCGAAGCGGATACGGACGCCTTTGCGGCGGAGCTCTTCGGGGCGAAGGGCCGCCTGTCCCTGGTGAACGTGAAGGTAATGCTCCACAGCCTGAAGGGACCGGAAGAGAACTGGGACCTGGAAACAAAGCTGCTGGCAGACTGGCTGATCCGCCGGTACGGGATCCAGTCGGAAGACCTGCGGGAGCAGCAGGAGGCCGGAGAGGATATCGATGCCGCGAAAGCGGAGAAGATCATCAGGGCAGCGGTCTGCGAAGCCTGGAACATGCCCGCGGACGCCCTGGACAACTGGGCGGTGGTAACCAGGCTGGTGCAGGATGCGATCACTGTGGAGATGACGGAAGACGGACCGATACAGAACAGTATGGTGTATTATCGGGTTTTCCTGACCCGGCCGGATGAGGAGGTTGGCCTGGATACCTTTGGCGGACGGGACAACTTCAACTACAGGGTATCAACGGACGGAAACATCCTGACCACGGAAGACTGTTCCGGCTGGTACAGCCCGAAGGAGGATATGGAAAGATGGAAAAAATGAGAAAGATCCTGAAGAACATCCTGCTCCTGTGCCTGTGCATGGCGCTGTTCACAGGTTCAGCCCTGGCAGCCAATGAGGTGCTGGATATCAGCAGCGAAGGCTATGACAGTATGGAGTACGCGCTGACGCTGCCGGACGGCCGCCTCGTTTTCACCGGTAAGCACGGAGAGCCGGGAAACTATATGAACAGCAGGGCCAGGCTCCTGTGCCTGAACCCGGACAGGACGGTTTCCTGGGAATATATCCATCCGGCGGAAGGAAGCTGGGGAGCCCACGGCGTTGTCCTGATGAAGGACGGAACCCTCTGTGTGAGGCTGACCAACTCACCGTATCAGACCCTGGCGGAGGATAAACTGGTGTTCTTTACCCAGGACGGCCAGCTCACCGGCAGGGAGATCCCGCTGGAGGAGAAGGAAACGAAGGAAGGCTTTTTCAGATACGGCATAAGCGATTACGGCATGATTACGTATTACGTTACCCACGAAGCAGAGGACTGGGATAAGGAATACCGGGAATTCAGCGACTGGGACGGAAACGTACTGTTCCGGACGGAGGGAAACAGTGCGTTCCTGACGGACCGGACCATTGAGGAAGAGGACGGGGTAGTCCTGATCGGCTATGAAAACGGGAAGAACGGCGCCGGGAAGATCATAAAGCTTGACTGGCAGGGAAACACGGTCTGGGAGACCGTTGTACCCTTCCTGACCGATGCAAACGGGGGTGCCATGCTGCACTGCGGCATGAAAACCTCTGACGGCGGATACCTGGCCGTGCTGATGGAAAGGCCGCTGGATATGAGCAGCGGCCGGTGGAAGACTGCCCTGGTGAAGTTCAGTTCCACCGGGCGGATTCTCTGGCAGAATGTGGAAAGCTTTGACCGGCAGCCGGATTCCATGTTCCCTGACCTGATCGAATATGACGGGAAGTATGTGCTGGAGTGCGAAGACAGGGAGCGGTTCGCTTCCCTGGATATTCCCATCCGGTATATGTGGTTTGACGCGGACGGGAACGAACTGGGCATCACGGAACTCTCTGTCCGGAAGGAGGAGCTTCCCCGGCTGGAAAAGAGCAAAAAGGCATCACTCTTCTGCGGCAGCCTGTTTGTCATGGGAAATGAGCTGTGGACTGACTGCATGAGTGACAATGACAGCGACAACCATGAGAAGCAGATGGCCAGCGTGGATACGGTGCTGATCCGGATCCCGGAACTGTGAGCTGAATAAAAGGAGAACGGATGATGAATAAAAGAATGATCAAGAGCAAACTGAGGTGCCTGCGCCGTATATTGCTCCTGTGCCTGTGCGCGGTGATGCTGACCGGCTCCGCCCTGGCGGAGGATGTGGCGGACATCAGCGGCGAAGGCTTTGACTGCATGTACTATAAATGCACGCTGCCGGACGGACGCGTGATCCTGACCGGGTGGAAAGGAACGGTGGGAAACTATATGGATTCCCGGGCCAGGATCCTGTGCCTGAATCCGGATATGACAGTTTCCTGGGATTATATCGACCCGTCGGAAGGATGCTGCAGTTTCACCTGGACGGCGCTGCTGAAGGACGGGACCCTGGGCGTGGTGTTTGAAAACTCTCCGTACCAGACCTGCGAAGAAAGGAAACTGGTATTCTTTACCCTGGACGGAAAGCCCGCAGGGAAGGAGATATCCCTTACCGTGTCCAACGCTATGGTGAACAAGGTCAGCGCTTCCTGCATCTGGCAGTTTGATTATCTGGAGGGTGTCGGAAAGGTCGAGGAGCTTCTTGACTGGGAAGGGAACGCGATCCTCCGGTATGGGAAAGAGGACAGTATTCCTTTTGACGGCATGGAATGGATGTTTGAGGAAGAGGATGGCCTGGTGTTTGCCGGAAGGGAAAGAGGCAATAATGGCTGCGCAAAGATCCTGAAGATGGACTTCCAGGGGAGTATGCTTTGGGAAAACGTACTGCCCCTGACAGCGACGGAGGCGGAAGACTCTTCGATACTGGACTGCATAAGGATGGAAGATGGCAGCTACGTGGCCCTGGTAGGCGAATTTGGCCGTGTGGCCAAAGACGGGGTAAGCGATTATGCAAACTACAGACTTGTGAAGTTCAGCCCGGGCGGACGTATCCTGTGGACAAACAGCGAAGCGTTTGACCGTTATCCCGGGAAGTGGTTCGGCAGCCTGGTATGGTATAACGGCAGGCTTGTGACGGAAATGGATAAATGGACAACAGGAAGCGACAGGGACTTTCACGCCAAACTGCTCTGGATGGATGAGGATGGAAACTGGCTGGGCACCACGGAAGTGAATAAAACACCTGAAGACTTTCCGAGGATCGCAAAGGAGAAAAAACCGTCCACACTGGGCATCACTTCTCTGATCCCGACCAGCGGCGGATTGTGGGCGCTGATCGATTATGAAGCGGAGAAAAGCACTCACCTGAAGCAAATGGATACCAAGGATGATTACCTGGTAAAGGTACCGGAACTGTAAGCAAAAGAGGACGAAAAGCAAAAGGGGCAGCGATGCTGCCTCTTTTGCAATGAAGAATGAAGAATGAATGCGTCCTTCGGACGTGTGACAGAGGGACAGTGGGCTGCGCCCAAATGCAGAATGCAGAATGCAGAATGAATGCGTCCTTTGGACGTGTGCCTGCGGCCTTGGTCGGGATGACACCGGGAAGCACGTCCTGCTGTCAGTATATATAATTGTGAATTATGAATTGTGAATTATTTACATTATCTGTTATAATCTTCCGTGACATGCAATTCATCATAAAGGGGGCTGCCGGATGGAAGCCAGGGACAGCATTTCCTACATCACGGAGGAGATCACACATATCTGCCGGAAGATCGGCCGGCGTTCCCCGGGAAGCGCCGGGGAAAAGGCTGCTGCGGAATACCTTGCCGGCCTGCTGGAAAAGGACTGCGGCTGCGCGGATGTGCAGGTGGAATCCTTCCGGGAACATCCGGACGCCTTTTACGGCTATTTCTATTTCTCCGCCTTCTGTGATATCCTCTGCTGCCTGACATTCTTTGTAAGCCCCTGGCTGAGCATCCTGTTCGGACTGCTGGGTGTTTTGCTCTTCGTTTTCCATTTTGTACTTTACCGGCCGGTGCTGGATCCCCTGTTCCCCACGCGGGAGGGGACCAACGTCACTGCGGTCCGCCCCTGCGCCGGGGAGGTAAAGCAGCGCATCTTCCTCAACGGCCATACCGACGCGGCCTGGGAGTTCCCGCTGAATTACCTTTTCGGCGGCATCGTCTTTGAGCTTCCCGGCCTGCTGGCTACGGTTGGTGTGTTCTATTACCTGTTTGTTTCCGTCTGCGTCCTCTTCGGGGCTGCCTGGGCGGAATCCGCCGGGCAGTGGGGCCTGCTGTTCCTGCCTTTCTTTGTACTGCTGACGATCACCTATAATCCGCTGCGGGTGGTGGACGGCGCCAATGACAATCTGTCCGGCTGCATGATTGGCGTTGCCCTGCTCAGGCAGATGGAGAAAAACGGGATCACCCTGGAAAACACGGAAGTCGGCGTGATCCTTACCGGTTCGGAGGAAGCGGGCCTGAAAGGCGCCAAGGCCTGGTGCGAGGCGCATAAGGATGATTATAACGACGTGCCCACGTGCATTATTGCCTATGACTCGATCTACAATCCCCAGGAGCTGATGGTTAACCGCCGGGATTTGAACAACACTGTGGACTCGGATGAGGATCTGTGCGACTATTTTCTCCTTGCGGCGGAGGATGCCGGAGTGCCCTGTAAGGCCGGCAAGGTGCCGCTCTTCGGCGGATCTACGGACAGCGCGGCCTTCACCCAGGGCGGGTTCCGGTCCATGGGGATCACGGGGCTGAGTCATTTGCTGGAGAGGTTTTACCACACCCGGCTGGATACGCCGGAGAACCTGAACCCCACGGCGCTGGAGAACTGCCTGAAGGCGACGGAGGAGTTTATCCGGCAGGCGGATCTGAGTTTGTGCCTGTGCGGGGAGGAAGAGGAGTCGGAAGAGGAAGAAGCAGAAGAGGCTGCTGCCTCTTCTGCAATGAATAATGAAGAATGAAAAGTGAAGAATGGCGTGTGACAGAGGGACAGACCTAATGTCACACTGCGTATGACACTACGTCTGTCCCGCAGTCACACGGCTTCGGGCGAGATAGATCTCTCCGCAACCTCAATCGGCGCACTGCTCGTTTGGAGCACTTCGCATTGCTTGTTTCGGTAAGGAAACGCACACGCACCGCGGACGGGATCCCCGTCCCGCGCACCGCGCGCGTCAGGACTCCACCTCATTTTCGCCTTTGGCGAATGACCCACCGGGTCACCACTCGGATCGTTCCCCGCGCGGCCTGCGGCCTTGGTCGAGATGACACCAAGGGTTGACTGCCTTCGGACCTGAAGTATATATCACATTGGACGAAGTCCTATATTTCATATCTGCGAAGCAGATATTTCACACGCCGAAGGCGTATTTCACATTGAGCAGCTATGCTGCTCAATATTTCACTTACCAGCATCTCGTCAGCCTGTACGTGCCTCAACATTTCTATTTGTGCTTTATACTCCAAACGTTTATACTGTTTCTATCAAAAAAGACGAAAAACACTCAGGAGGCGGTGCTATGGCAGGTCCGCGCGGAAGGGCCAGTTATCTTACCGATGAGGAGAAAAAGAACTCCCCGAAGATTACCAAAGAACTGATCACCCGGGTTTTTTCCTACCTGAAGCCCTACTGGAAACAGCTGGCGCTGGTGCTTGTCTGCATTGCCGTATCCTCGGTCTGCAGCCTGTTTCCCTCCATCCTCACCGGTAACATTATCGATGTGCTGACCGGAAAGGAAATGGGCGGCTGGATCGGTGCGGGCATCTCCGCCCTGGTGAAGCTGATCATCCTTTCCCTGGGACTGACCCTGGCTTCCAGCCTGATCGGCGTGGGGGAGACATACCTGAACAACTGGATCGCCCAGCATATCTCCTATGACATGCGGAACCAGATGTACCGGCACCTGCAGAAGATGTCCCAGCGCTTCTTCACGTCCGCCAACCAGGGCGATATCATCACCCGCATGACCAGTGATATCTCCGGCGTGGAATCCGTGGTGACCAATACCTTTACCAGCATCCTGTCCAACACCATGACCCTGGTGGTGGCCCTGGTGGCCATGTTTCAGAAGAGCTGGATCCTGGCCCTGGTGGGCATTGCCATTGTTCCGGTCTTCACCCTGCCCACCCGGATGGCCGGCAAAAAGCGGTGGAAGCTGGCCGGGGAAGCCCAGGCATGCAACGATGAGGTCAACGGGATTCTGAACGAGACCCTGTCCGTCAGCGGCCAGCTGCTGGTGAAGCTCTTCGGCCGGGAGCAGTCCGAATATGAGCGCTATGAGGAAGCCAACGGCCGGATGATCAGCCTGAACATCCGGGAGCGGATGGCAGGCCGCTGGTTCTTTATGCTCCTGCATACCCTGACTTCCATCGGGCCGATGCTCCTGTACCTGGTGGGCGGCATCCTGATCATGAAATACGACAGCACCATCACCGTCGGTGATATCACGGTGCTGGTAGCCCTGCTGGGCCGCCTGTACGGCCCGGTGAACAGCCTGCTGAACATCCAGGTGGACTGGATCCGCTCCATGGCCATGTTCACCCGCATCTTTGAATACTATGACATGAAGCCCGAAATCGACGACAAGCCGGACGCGAAGGAACTGAAGAACGCGAAGGGCGACATCAATTTCGACCATGTCAGCTTCACCTATGACGGGGAGCGGATGATCCTCAAGGACATCAACTTCACCCTGCGCAGCGGCGACTGCGTGGCCATCGTCGGCCCCAGCGGCAGCGGCAAGAGCACCATCGTCAACCTGATCCCCCGCCTGTGGGATCCCACGGCGGGCAGCGTCACCTTTGACGGTACCGACGTGCGGGACCTGACGCTGCATTCCCTGCGGGATGAGGTGGGCGTTGTGACCCAGGAGACCTACCTGTTCAACGGGACCATCCGGGAGAACCTGCTCTACGCGAAACCGGACGCCACCGAGGCGGAGATGATCGATGCCTGCCAAAAGGCAAACATCTATGACTTCATCAAAAACCAGCCGGACGGCCTGGATACCATGGTGGGCAACCGGGGCCTGAAGCTCTCCGGCGGTGAGAAACAGCGGATCTCCATTGCCCGTGCCCTGCTGAAAGATCCGGCCCTGCTGATCTTCGACGAAGCCACTTCCGCCCTGGACTCCATTTCCGAGGCGGCGATCCAGGCGGCCATCAATCCCCTGATCGAGGAGCGGACCTCCATCCTGATTGCCCACCGGCTGTCCACCATCCTGGCGGCGGACGAGATCCTGGTGGTCCGGGACGGCGAGATCGTGGAGCGGGGCACCCACAAGGACCTGGTCCATGCGGGCGGTACCTATCAGGAGCTCTATGAAACCCAGTTCAGTAAAGCGATTGAATAAACAGGAGGAGAACGGCATGATCCGGCGGATGTTTGCGGTATTCCTGGCCCTGCTGGCGGTCCTGTGCCTGTCTGTTCCTGTATATGCGGAGGGAAACAATATGGAAGAGATCATTATCCCGGGCCCCAACGGGGATATTTACGGCGTGCTGCAGGTTCCGGAAACGGACGGCCCCGTACCCCTGGTGATCCTGTCCCACGGTTTCGGCGGAAACCACAGCTTCAGCCTGCCAACAGCGGCGCATTTTGTGGAGAACGGTTTCGCGGCCTACAGCTATGACTTCTGCGGCGGCGGATTCAACTCCCGCAGCAGCGGCACCATGATGGACATGTCCGTGCTGACGGAGGCCGCGGACCTGAACGCGGTCATCGATACCTTCAAAGGGGACGAACGCTTCTCCTGCATCCTCCTGTGGGGTGCCAGCCAGGGCGGCTTCGTTTCCGCGTATGTCTCCTCCACCCGGCCGGAGGACATCAAAGCGGCGGTGCTGGAGTTCCCGGCCATCGTGCTGCAGGATGACTCCGAAGCCCGGCGGCGGGCGGACGGCACCTTTCCGGAGGTCATCAATGTGATGGGGGCGAAGCTCAGCCGGAAGTATGACGAGGATGCCACTTCCTTTGACCTGTATGACCTGCTGCCCCGCTATCCCGGCCCGGTCCTGATCCTTCACGGGGACAGGGATCCCATTGTGCCCCTGCGGTATTCCGAAAAGGCAAAGGAAACCTTCCCGGATGCGGAACTCATCGTTTATCCCGGCCAGGGCCACGGCTTCAATGGCACGGCCCTGAAGGACGCCCTGGAGAAGGAAACCGCCTTCTTCACGGAGCATACCAAATAATATACGAAAGCGGCAGCCCCGGAAGGGACTGCCGCTTTGATTTCAGTTGAGTTTACAGCTTTTCATAGAAGGCAACGGCCCCGCGGAGCTCTTCTTCCGTGGGGTGTCCTTTCGCGATGCCGCCTACCAGCTTGAAAGGCCCGAAGGTGTCAAAGCCCCGGCAGTCATAGGCGCCCAGCTCTTTGCAGTGCTTGGGCTCCGTGATCTCCCGGATGGACTTCATGAAGGCGCCGGAGGGGGCGCCGTGGGTGCAGATGAAGAAGACATCCTTTCCTTCCGGAAGGTTTGCCTGCGCGTACTCCAGGAGCTGTTTGGCAAAGGCGTTGTAGTAAATGCCGGAGGCAAAGCCGATCCGGTCATAGCCGGCCAGGTCGGTGGAGGAATCCTTCGTGATGTTGATCAGGTCAACGTCATGCTGCGCCGCGATGGCGTCCAGCAGTTTCTTCGTGTTTCCATGGTGTTCGGAATAATAGACAATTGCGGTTTTCATTCAGTAACCTCCTCAGATTAAATACCCAGGACTTTCCGGAGTGCCCGGTCCGTCGCCTTGGGAAAATGTTTCCGGATCTGTACCGCGATCCGGTCCCGGGAAGCTTCCGGCTTTTCGCTGCAGCTGTTTACGGCGTCATAGCCCCATTTGGTTTCCGGGGTCATCAGCTCTGCCACGTGCCAGCCGTAGCTTTCGCCGCGCTTGTTCCGCCGCTGCCGGAAATCGCTCATGATCAGGAAGGATTTCATCTGCAGGTCGGTCAGGGCGCCTTCAAAGCCTTTCTCCAGGGCGGCGCGCCTTTTGATCTCGCAGGAAAGCAGGCCCAGGCCTTCGGCGTTTTCGTTCAGCTCCAGGATGTCCAGAATCCGCTTGCAGCGGCTGGTCATCTTCCCGTCTTCATACAGGCCTTCATAATCATAACCGTCCCTGCGCCAGTTTGCAAAGCAGGGGAACCACTCTTTGGAAACAAAACCAGCTTTCTTATCAAAGAACTTGCCGTAGGCGATGGTTTCACACGGAGCCAGCACCTGCCGCCAGGCCCAGGGATCCGTGGCCGGGGAACCGGCCCACCAGTCTTCCGCCGGGGTACGTTCTTCCACGGAGAAACCGGGAATGTCATTGGAAAACAGCGGCAGAAAACCGATCTCCTGCACCAGGGCCAGGAGATCCTCCGGAGAATGCAGGCAGTCCTTGTCCGTGCGCCTGCAGCCTTTCATGAACCATTCACCGGCGATCGTTTCCATGCTTGTCTCCAATACAATATCAGTTGATTCTTTCGTTCTTTTTGATTTTACCATCCGGCACGTTCTCTTCGCAAGCTATACTGCCGGTATGGGTTCCCGCCATCCAAACCGAAAAATCACGGCACATATATTTCGCCGGTCCGAAGAATAAAAATGTATATTTTCCGTTTTGAACGATGTATTTCCGGGACTCTGTGTGATATTCTTTTCCCGAAGGCGGCGGATGAAGCAATCCTGATTCAACCGAAACCGACCGAGATTAATGAAAGGAGACACCCCAATGGACGCCATCCTCACTTTTCTCCAGAACAGCTGGCACTGGATCCTCATTGCCCTGGCTGTACTCATCATTATCCTGAAATTCTTCCCCCGCTACAGGATCGCACCGCCGGACACTGCCCTGATCATTTCCGGCCTGTTCCGCAGGAGCTACAAAGTACGCAATCCTGACGGAACCACTTCTGTCAAGAAGTTCGGCTACCGGATCATTCGCGGCGGTGCCACCTTCTACGTACCCGCCATTGAGCGGATCGACCAGCTGGATATGTGCCTGAACCAGGTTGACATCCGCACGGCCCAGCCCGTACCCACTAAGGAATATATTTCCGTGCTGGTGGACGCTGTGGCCAACATCAAGATCGGATCCGACGACCTGTCCATCGCAACCGCGGCCGAGCAGCTGCTCCACTATAACGGTGAGCAGATCAAAGCCCTGGCCAAGGACGTCCTGGAAGGCAACATGCGTGAGATCATCGGCCAGATGACCATTGCCGAACTGGTGCAGAACCGTGACAAGTTCGCCCAGGAATCCATCAAGGCCGCTATGGCTGACATGGCCAACATGGGCCTGGAGATCATCAACCTGACGATCCAGAACTTCTCTGACAAGGACGGCAACGTCATCGACACGATGGCTGCCCGCAATGTGGCTGAGAAGGAACAGGACAAGCGCATCGCGGAAGCTGCTGCCGAAAAGGAATCCAAGTTTGCCGAGATGCAGGCTGAAGCCGAAATCGCCCGCCAGAACCGTGACCTGGAGGTTCAGAAAGCCGCCTTCAAGCAGGAAACGGAAGAGGCCCGCGCCAAGGCTGAAATGGCCTATAAGATTGAACAGGAACGTATCAACAAGACCTTTGCCACTGAGCACGCGGCTGCTGAAATGACCCGCCTGGAAAAGGAAACGGAACTGAAGCGGCAGGCTGTTGAGATCGAGCGTGAAAAGCTGAACGTGGAGATCCGTGAAAAGGCGAAGGCCGAAAAGGACCGCGCCATTGCCGAAGCCGAGGCGGAGAAATACCGCAAGCAGGCGGAAGCGGATGCCGCCCTGTATGCCGCCCAGAAGGAAGCGGAAGCCATCCGGATGAAGGGTGAAGCGGAAGCAGAAGCCATGCGGCGGAAGGCGGAAGCCATGAAGCTTTACGGCCAGGCTGCCATGATGCAGATGGTTACCGAAAAGCTGCCTGACATCGCCCGCGCTGTGTCCGAGCCCCTGAGCAAGACCGAAAAGATCATCCTCTTCGGCGAAGGCGGAGCCACTTCCATGGCCCGGGATACCGCCGGCACCATGTTGCAGACCTTTGAGGCTGTGAAGGAAGCCGTCGGCCTGGATATCCCCAAGGCCATCCGTGACGTGACCACCGGCGGACTGATCGGCAAGGCCGCGCAGGAAGAAGAAAAGGAAACCGTGAAGGACGAGGCTGTGAAGGCTGAACCCGAAACGGAAGAAACCGCTCCGGAACCGAATGAGGTTCCCGCGGAAGACACCACCGAAGAGCCCAAAGAGGATTAATCCTCTGAAGGGCGGGAGGGCAGAACATCTGCCCTCCTTTTTTATGCGGCGGGTTGATGGCCTAAAAGGCAAAATAGATGTTATACTGTGTGCAGATCGACATTATAGTTGCTGGGGTGTAAGGTGCAGATCAGGAAGGACAAGAATAATGAACGTGAATGATAATTATCCGCTGATGATTTCGCCAATACCAAAAACCAAAGGTTTTGATGAATTCAATAAAGAAGAAGTAAAACAATATTTTGATTGGTATGTTTCTCAAAGTGATATACGAATCAATCAGCTGCAACACTATATTGCTGATAGTGGTTCGCCTGAGGTTAAACTTGATGGAACGCCTGAGTCTTTTATTCCTTTGTGGAGATGGTTTGAAAACAATATACAGACAGAGAAAAAAACCGAAGAAGAAATGGAAGCCGAAATGGTCGGCAGACCGGAATGGATGCGAAAGGAAATTCGGAAAGTTGACTGGAAGTTTACTGTTATGACATATGCATTAGCAGTTGATATAGCTTTTTATTTTGCTAAAGTCTTTATACATTATCATAATGGTATATCATGGGGATATTATACAAAACCGAAAAATCTCATATCTGTCAAAAAACCTGTATTGGTTGGCTTTAGAAACGGGGTTTTTATGGATCCCCGATTAATTGCTATGAATTGCTGCAGTAAGTCATTGCGGGAAAGGAAAAAAACGAGATTATTGGATATATATAATTCATGGATAGAAGAAGTTCCAAGAAACTAGCATTAGACGATGGGCCATAGGGACGGTTCCGTCGGCCCTATGTACCACATGGGCCGGCGGAACCGTCCCTGGGGCCCACACTGCATGGCCCGGGGCTGCAGCCCGTTCTCCACTGAGAAAGAGACACTGGCTCTTTCCCCGGGCGCTCCGAACCCCAGGATGACACGGGGAATGCTGCTCCGTCAAAAGTAAATATCATATTTGTCGAAGACAAATAATTCATATTGGACGCAGTCCAATAATTCATATCGGCCTTATGGCCGATAATTCATATTTCAAAGAAATGAAATGTTTTGAAATAATTCATTGGCTGAACCTGAATCCCATTCAGGTTCAGCTCACCAGTTCCGATACTTTTATCCCAAAATAGGCGGCGATGTCCTCCACCAGTTCCTCATCCGGAACGGCGAAACCGTGTTCCCAGTTGGCCACGGTACCCCTCATGAGATCAAAAATCTCGTCCAGGGCGGCCTCGCTCAATCCGCGGGACTGCCTGAGTTCCCTGATTTTCTGCGCGAACATTTATATGCACCTCCCGGTTTCTCTGCTTATATAAACGATTCTCTGAGCATATCCTATCCCGCCTTTGTGAGGGAATCGTGAAACAAATATGAATATCACGGGTTGTTTTCCGGACAAACGGGAAAAACCTGTTTTTTTCGCGTATGGTGTATACTGGTTATTGAAGTATATGGTAATATTCCATATACTGGTAAAAAGATCCGTCATGAAACAAGTGAAAGATACGGATAAACGAAGGTGGGATTGTATGAATACTACACGCCGCTTCGCGAAGCTGATCATAACCCTGTGGCTTTTCCTTTCCGTTCTGGCTCCGGCCTGCGCGGAGGAACCTGCTGTGCAGTTCAGCGCGGATAACCAGCTGAACATCCTGATCGTTGCCGACACCCAGGACATCGAAAACCCCCAGCAGGCCATGCTGTCCCTGCTGAATGCCTCCCTGGACACTGCCAAACCGGACCTGGTGATCTTCCTGGGAGATATGATCCACGGCCGTGTGATCCGGGGAGAGGAAAACGTCCGGAAAGCCATTGACGCGGTGGTTTCCCCGGTGGTGGAGCGGAACATTCCCTTCGCCCTGGTCTTCGGCAACCATGATGAGGAATGCGGCATCAGCAACGAGGAACAGCTGAAGATCTACCAGTCGTATCCGGGCTGCCTGACCGTGGAAGGGGAGGAGATGCCGGGCTGCGGTAACCATTACCTGCTGATCGAAAACCCGGTGAATCCGCAGAGCCCCGTCGTTCTCTGGTTCCTGGACAGCGGCAATCACGCGGAAGAAGGAAAGGGCACCTATGACTACGTGAAGGAAGAGCAGATCGACTGGATGCTGCGCTCCTGGAATGATCTGAAGACAAAGTATTCAGACCCGGTGTCCTATGCCTTCCAGCATATTCCTGTTCCTCAGGTATACAACATGATTAAAGAGGTTCCCTTCGGAACCGCCGGAGCTGTCACCTGCTACGGCCCCAACATGTTCAAATGGTATGTCGTGGACGAACAGTATATCTGGGCCGGCCACCTGGGAGAAGGCCCCTGCTCCTCCGACTATGACAGCGGGGAATTTGACGCCTGGAAGACCATGGGCCTGAAGGCCGCCTTCTTCGGCCATGACCACCTGAACGACTACTGCGGCACGTATGAGGGTGTTGACCTCATCACCACCGCCGGCGCGGGCTTCTATCACTATGGCAGGGGAGACGAACACGGCACACGCCTGGTTACCATCAGCGCGGAAGCTCCCGCTGAATACGAAACAAAGATGCTCTACTACAAGGACATTGTTTCCGAGCCCATGCCCGGCCTGCTGGTGCCCTGGCTGGGCGTGCTGCTCCAGCGTTACTTCTTCATCTGCCTGGGCATCCTGCTCCTGATCATCCTCCTGGTGGTCCTGCTGATCCGGTATCTCATCCGGCGGCACAGAAGGAAAAAGGCTGCAAAAAGGTAGGAGTTAGGAGTGTGACAGAGGGACAGACCTAATGTCACACTGCGTATGACACTACTTCTGTCCCGCAGTCACACGGCTGCGGCCGGGATAGATCTCTCGACTGCGCTCGGGGTGACACCGGGGTTGTATGCCTGCGGACTGACTTGCTGTGATCCGAAACTGATGAGTGAACAAACGGGACGTTTTTCGCGTTACGGATTGTCCGGAACTCGAGAACCGTCCCTGACGTTCGCGGTCCGGAGCGCTACTCTATATATCAAGGGATTCCTCCACGCGCTAACGCTTGGTCGGAATGACACCGGGGTGTGCTACAGAATGATTCCCATGTGTGTTGTTTCGCTCTGAATCCGAAGGAGATTCTTCGACGCGCTCGCTGTGCTCGCTTGCTCAGAATGACACAGGAAGGAGCGCACCTGTCTGAATCCCCGGGGATTGGCTGGAGATCATATAATTCTGAATTGCAAATATTGTCCTTGAATTTTCTGTTTTTTTCCTGTTTGTCCCATACTGCTTCTTGAAATGTACGTACAAGCTGCATATACTGATAACATACAAATGTTGAAATATAAGGGATGAACAGCATGAAGCACCTGTCCTGCTTATTTCCCGGAATCGGCTATACCTGTGATAAACCTCTTCTCTATTACAGCAGGAAACTGCTTAAGGAACTCGGATGGGAGACCATCCCTGTTTCCTATACCGGTTTTCCGGACAAGGTCAGGGACGACCCGGAAAAGAAGCGCCAGTGTGTAAAGATCGCCATGGAGCAGGCGGAGGAAGCCCTGAAGGATATCGACTGGAAGAAATATGACGATATCCTCTTTATCGGCAAGAGCGTCGGCACGGTGGTGGGCGCCCTGTACGCGAAAGAGCACAGCGTCAGCTGCCGCCAGGTCCTTTATACCCCGGTGGAGGCTACTTTTGAATACGCCTGCCAGAAATCCATTGTGTTCCACGGAACCGCGGATCCCTGGGCGGAAACGGATATGATCCGGGAGAACTGTAAAAAGCAGGGCATAGTCCTGTATGAAACGGAAGGTGCCAACCACTCCCTGGAAACAGGGGATACGGATAAGGACATCAAGGAACTGAGGAATGTGATGAAACTGGTCCGGTATTTCATCACCGGGGAAACGGAAAAATAAGCATGAAAAAACGACCGCCGCCGGCGGTCGTTTCACTTTACACTTTTACACAAACTCCCGCTGCTGGGGTTCCAGGACCCGCCTGCGGGGCTGCTCCTCGCTCTGCTTCATTTCCCGGTAGTCTCCCAGGATCTGGCCGCAGCCGTACACCAGCAGGGAAACCAGCCAGGAGATCACGGCCCCGCCGATGATAAAGAAGATGCCGTTGACCAGGGTCTCATTCCAGGTGGCGGAATGGATTCCGTCCGAAAGGCCGATATAGAACAGCCCGATGATGACGCTGACGGTCATCCCCAAAGCACAGATCGCGATGGATAGCCTTTTCATTTTGGTGCTTGTGTCCTTATACATGTACCTGTCCCCTAACCATATGAAAATGATGAGATGGGATGCCACGAGGGATACCACTTTCTGTGAAAAGGAATACCTGTTAACTTGCAAAAACGAAATACGCTAAATACATTTTACACAGAATCGATTGATTTTCAATGTCTTTTTGCTGTTTTCAAAGAAATATATACAAAAGTTCACGTAACTGAAACAAAAAACACACCGGCAGGTTTTCCCGCCGGTGTGAAGTTCATTATTCTTTCCGTTTCTTCTTTTCCCGGAAGCCGGGGTTTTCCAGCTTCAGGTTAAACACCGTTCCGCACTGGCTGCAGGCGCAGGCCAGGACGGCGGAGCTCCGGGGAATCTTCGAGGTCGGCACTGTTTCATAAAACCGGACCGTGCCGTGGGAAACGAGGTAACCCTCGATGACCTCTTCACTGCCGCATTCCGGGCAGACCTTGATATCAGCCATACAGACCTTCCTTTCATCAGGCGCCGTAGCTGTTGTAATGCCTCGTTTCGGTGTACTCTTCCTCATCATAGTCTTCATCATCATTCCGGGAGGAAGTGTTCCGGTTCTTTCTGCTGAAATACCAGATCAGGCCGATGACGATGCCCAGGGCAAAGCCGCTGCCGGAGAAGACGGTGTGAAAGATCCAGGAAACGCCGCTGGCGAAGACGCCGATCATCGGGCCCAAAACCATGGCGAAGACACCCAGGATCGCGCCAAGAACGGCGAGGACAACCCAGCCTCCGAACATCAGGCCTACCAGTCCCAGAAGAAATCCGGGAAGGAATCCTCCGTGTCCGGTCCTGCGGCCACGAGGACCCATATAATTGTAACGATACATTTTACAGATCCTCCTTTTCATCATTCGGCTCGGGTATTTCCCTTACCGTGGTTCCATGATAGCATCCGTAAACGCCGGAAAACAGAACAGGAAGGGAGAGATAAAGGGGGCTATTTCTCCTTTCGCGGTTTCCCGCCCGGGGAAAAGGATGGTATAATACCCGAAGAAACGGAGGGAAAAGCCGTGAAGATCATGGTCAGTGCCTGCCTGCTGGGCGAGAATTGCAAGTATAACGGCGGGAACAATCTCAGTCCGGAACTGATCCGCCTGCTGGGAGGCCATACGGTGATCCCGGTCTGCCCCGAGGTACTGGGCGGCCTGCCTACCCCGCGGGTCCCGGCAGAGATCGTGAACGGAAAGGTGATGAACCGGAACGGCGAATCCGTGGACGAAGCCTTCCGGAAAGGCGCGGAAAAGGCAATGGAGACCGCGATGCGGGAAAAACCTGACCTCATCATCCTCCAGTCCCGCAGTCCCAGCTGCGGCGTAAAGGAGATCTATGACGGCAGCTTCTCCGGCAGGAAGATCCCCGGACAGGGCATCTTCGCCGGACTGCTCAAAGAAGCCGGATTCAATGTCATAGACGTGGAGGACCTTCCGGAGGAACTGAAATAAAAAGCCATGATTTCGCCGGATAATGCAATCCAATTGCGTTATCCGGCGATTTAGATTGTTTACTAGACTGTAGTTATCTTCTGTTAGGTTTCATATGTCCCATTTCCAAATCTTAACAGTATAATTAATTTTTATAAAATTTGTACGTACAATATTGACGGGCATAATGCGATGTATATAATCATTTCCTGATGATCATCACAGCAATATTTAAGGAGAAATGATTTCATGCACAATAAAACACTCAATCGTGTTATTGCAATGGTATTGGTTATTATTTCTGTTTTCGCTTATGCAGCTATGGCTATGGCTGAGGTTGAATGCTATATCACCTTAAAACATGCAAATAACAAAAATGCTCCTGTTAACGTTCGTTCTGGTCCTGGAAAAGATTGCAGCATAGTATGTAAATTAAGTGCTGGAACAAAGGTTTATTATATTAGCGGAAACGGAAATAGCCTTGATTCGTGGAAAAAGATACGTGTCCCCGGATATGATGATGAAGATTGTTATGTTCAGAATAAGTATCTTACCAATCAGAAGCCTTCAACAGAAAGTGATACAGACCAGGGTAATGCAAACAATCGGTATGGATCCACGAATCTGAAAAAAGGCAGCAAAGGCAGTAAGGTCAGGATACTTCAGGGGGATTTGAAAGCACTGGGTCATAATATTGCTGTAGATGGTGACTTTGGTGAAAAAACAGATAAAGCAGTTCGGTCTTTCCAGAGAACGCATGGCCTGACAGCTGATGGTATTGTTGGACCGAAGACCAGGCTGGCTCTTTATAAAGCAATTAACAACAAAAAATAAAAGCTCTGAAAACAACAACGGTAAACCAATGAGACTGTCAATGGCTTCTGATTTCAGGAATGCCATTGGCAGTTTTTATTTCAGTTAATGAAGAAGACCTGTGCGTGGACTGTGATTTGATTGATACCATGATAGTATATAGGGAAAGAATTATTACCAATATTTGACAGAAATAATATTATTTTATAAAAATGGTACGTACAATATTGACTGATGAAAACAAGCTTATATAATTGAATTCAGATGATCATCACAGCAATACAATAAGGAGATTAGATTCCATGAACAAAAGAATACTGAATCGTGTAATTGCGTTGGTATTGGTTATTATGTCAGTTTTCGCATACGCATCCATAGCTCTGGCGGATCCTGTGCCGTGCTATATTACACTCAAGTATGCAAACGACAAAAATGCTCCTGTCAAAGTTCGTACTGGCCCGGGAAAAGATTACCCTGTAGCAGCTTATCTCACAGAAGGAACACTGGTATATTATGTAAGCGGAAATGGTAATAATCTGGACAACTGGAATAAGATAATAGTTCCGGGAGTCGAAGGAGAATACTGCTATATTCAGCAAAAGTATCTTACTGATAAGAAGCCCAGTACTCCAAGTGAGCCTGAACAGGGCAGTGCAAATGCCCGGTATGGTTCAAAGAACCTGAAAAAAGGCAGTAAAGGCAGCAAAGTTAGAGTACTTCAGCAGGATTTGAAATCACTGGGATACAATATTGCTGTAGACGGTGACTTTGGCGCAAAAACGGAGAAGGCAGTTAAAGCTTTCCAGAAAGCGCACAAACTGACGGCGGATGGCATTGTTGGACCGAAGACCAGGCTGGAACTGTACATGGCTATCAAATACAGATAATGATTTGTATCTAAAAAAACGGAAATAAATATGGCTGCCAATGGATTCTGATTTCAGGAATGCCATTGGCAGTTTTTATGTTGATATTTTCAGGGGAAATGACCTTTTCATATTCCGACAAGAAATTTACGAAAATATTAAGAAAATGTCATAAATAACGAAAATGGGGTAAAAACGCACCTTTCCGTCGCCCATAATGGTCCTGTACCGAGAGGGAAGCAAACGAAAGGACAGGTGAGCGGGATGGAAATCAGGATCGCGGGAAAAACGGGGTACAGGATGAACTGGCTGCAGGCCGCGGGGAAAAAGGCGGCGGAGATCATGGAGCGGCTGGCAAAGGATACCGAACCCAGTGAGGAAGAGATCCGTGCCTGCGTGAAGGCGGAGCTGGAAGCGGAAACCGCCGCCATGTTCCGGGAGCTGATCATCTGACAGGACGGCCGGTTGCCGCGGCCCCTTCCGGATGGTATAATCCGGACAGAAAAACGAAAGGGGCGCCTGCGTATGATCCGGCCTATTGTCCACGATCCCCTGTTCCTGGCCCAGCCTTCGGAACCGGCTTCCCGGGAGGACCTGCCGGTTGCCCGGGACCTTGTTGACACCCTGACCGCCAACATGGACCGCTGTGTGGGCATGGCCGCCAATATGATCGGCGTCTCGAAACGGATCATCGTTATTGCCCGGGGCCCCATGGCCGTGGCCATGCTGAACCCGAAGATCCTCAGCAAAAGCGGGGAGTATGAGGCGGAGGAAGGCTGCCTTTCCCTGGAAGGTGTCCGGAAAACAAAGCGGTACAAAACCATCCGGCTTTCCTGGCAGGATATGCGGATGAAAGAGCATACCGAAACCCTGGAAGGCTTTCAGGCCCAGATCGTCCAGCACGAGCTGGATCACTGCGACGGGATCCTGATCTGAATAGAAAAAAGTGACGGCGCCGGTGGATGGCGCCGTCTTTTGAAAAAAGAGAAAGGAATGAAAGTGCGGATCAGACAGGTGCGTGGAAATATTCGATCCGCAGGGTAGGGCTCGTCCGGATGACAAAATTCAGGCCTTGCCATTCTCCGTCCGAGAAATCAAGATACCGGTTACTGCCCTGGATGATGAGTCGCTCCATGGCAAGCCGGTCCACGCGTTCCAGCAGGGCTGGATGGTTCTTTCGCAGGAAGTTCTTCATTTTCTGCGTAGCCTGCATCAGTTCATCCGGCTTGACGAAAGGATGATCGACGGTTGAGCCTCTCCGCTGGTCATATTCGCTGTTGTACAGATACAGCGCGTTGCCGTCCACAGACAGGTCGCACCGGAGCGTCCTGTCTTTTTCCGTAAAGGTGATCCAGCAGACATCATCGACCGTTTCCACGTTGGCGTTGGGATAGCTGTCAGGTGAATAGCCTTCCGCCTCCAGCAGTTCCCGGCCTTTGGCATACAGTCCGTCCAGGAGCTCTTCGGTCCAGATGCCTTCTGCAAACGCAGCGGAAGCAAAGACCGCGCACAGCACGATCGCAAGCAGGAAAGCAACCGGTTTCAGGTTACGCATAGTGTCCCTCCTTTGAAAGAATTCGGTATGAAGCATACCTGTCTATACAACGGTTCATCTCCCGGAATTATTCCAATTAAATTACAAAAATTTTACAAAATTATTTCGAGCCATAAAAACACCGGGGGAATAATGCTTCTCCCGGTTGTCATTGCTTTGAGATAGTTTATATTATTTTGTTTTCATAATCCTGCAGTTCGTGGAATATATTATCCACAATTGCTGTATTACCATTAAGTCGGTAGAGCATAAAATATCTGTGAGATAAGAAATGGATTTTTCTGTATCCAAGCGCTTGTAAACGTGGATTATCGCAAAGCTTTAAACTTCCAGCAGATCTGGATAAACTCAATTTGGTTTCTTCAAAATCATTAAGCACGTTTGCTGCTGCTTGCGGGTTTCTTTTTTCAAAGAGCAGATAAGAGATAAACTTGTCAAGATCTTCTTCTGCGTCTGAAGTAATTACTGCTTTATAATCCATATTTCGCCCTCATATCAGCTATCACTTCATCTGCATCCCTGTACATTCCCTGATCCGCATGCTGTCTGGATACTTCCAGCTTCTGGTATATTTCTTCTTCAGACATTGGCGTGTAAGGATTTGGAGCGGATCTTTTGATTTCAAAAGGAAATCCGTTATTGGCCACGGCCTGAGTCAGAAACATTCTCACAGCAGTTGTTGTATCTGTACCCAATTCTCTAAATAGCATATCTGATTTTTGTTTTAATTCATCATCGACTCTGACTTGAATTGTACTGGACATTGATATCACCTCCTATCTTGAATCAATGCTATTGTATTACAAATGCAATATAATTGCAATGATACAGTGCGATTGAGAAGAAAAGGAACGGATGATATAATCATTGCAAAGCAAAAATGAACAGAACGGGGGTGAACCGTCATGGCCTACAGTGAGCTGATCAAAAACTTCGGGAAGATCCGGTCCTATATGCGGGACTTTTATGTCTTCGGCTTCCGGGGCCGTGATGAGTTCAGCTTAAAGAGCACCCGGATCTATGACGATGAATCCCGCCGGGTGAAAAGCTGGCTGGAGGGCTATATCGATTCCTATTACGATGAGACCGGCAAGAAGGTCTTCCTCTCCATCGACAGCCGGTCTGTTCCCCGCAACCCTCTGTACACCGCCTTCAAAGCGAAAAGTTTTACGGACTGGGATATCACCCTGCACTTTTTCCTGCTGGATATCCTGCGCTCCGGTCCCGCTTCCGTGAATGCCTGCCTGGAAAAGATCACCGGGGAATACCTCGGGGATTTCAGCGCGGAGTTCCCGGACGAGGGAACCATCCGCAACAAGCTGAGGGAATATGAAAAAATGGGCATCCTGGTTTCCCGGAAGGAAGGACGCACCCTGACATATGCCCTTGCCGAAGACTTCAGGGAACTGCCGGCGTGGAAGGACGCCGTGGATTTCGGCTCGGAAGCCATGCCCCTGGGCGTCATCGGCAGCTATTTCCCGCGGGAGGGCGAAAGCGCCTTCCGGTTCAAGCACCAGTATTTCCTGGGTGCCACGGACAGCGAGATCCTGTATGACCTGTGCCTGTGCATGACGGAGCACCGGAAGGCGGAAGTGACCTGCGTCACCCGGAAGAAAAAAGAGGAGCGGAAGCAGGAGATCCTGCCCGTCCGCTTCTATTTCTCCACCCGCACGGGTCGGCAGTATGTCCTGGGATACAGCTATCCCTCCAGGCGGTTCCTCTTCTTCCGCCTGGACAGCATCCTGAAGGTGAAAGCCCTGGAAGCGGAGGAGGAACCCGAACGGTATGAAGCCCTCTGGCAGGCGTTTGACAGGCACCTGTGGGGCGTCGGCCTCGGGCAGCATACCCTGGACCATCTGGAGATGGTGATCCACGCCGAACCCGGGGAGGACTTTATCCCGAACCGGCTGGAGCGGGAAAAACGGCACGGCCGTGTGGAACAGGTGGACGAAACCACCTGGAAGTTCACCGCGGATGTGTATGACGCCTCCGAAATGCTGCCCTGGATCCGGACCTTCATCGGGCGGATCGACCGGCTGGAGTGCTCCAATCCCGGTGTCACGAGGGTCTTCCGGGAGGACCTGGAAGCCATGCGCCGCCTCTACGGAGGTGATCCGTGATGCTGTTCAGTGAATACTACGGTGAATACTATGCCTGCGTGGCGGAGATCCTGAGTAAAGCTGTGCGCGGGGAACTGACGAAGGAAAGCCTGCTGGAGATCACCCGCCGCAAAGGCTTTACGGAGAGCTCCCTGGTGATCCCGGAAGCCCTGAGGGACGGCTCCTGGCCGCTGCTCAGAAAAGACCTCACCACGCTCCTGAAACACGAACCGGTTCATCCCGTGACCCTGCTGCAGAAGCGCTGGCTGAAGACCCTGCTCACGGACCCGCGGATCCGTCTTTTCGATGTCCCCGAAACGGGCCTGGAAGAGGTGGAACCCCTTTTCGATCCGGAGAAGATTATCTGGTATGACCGCTACACCGACGGGGATCCCTTTGAGGACCCGGGATATATCGAGCGCTTCCGCGTGCTGCTGGAAGCGGTGAAGACCCGCCGGAGGGTGCAGGTGGACTTTACAAGCCACCACAGCCGGCGGAACGTGTGGAACGTGGTTCCGTACCGGCTGGAGTATTCCCAGGCGGATGACAAGTTCCGTCTGCTGTGCCGCAGCGGACGGCAGGAGCGGATCCTGAACCTGAAGCGCCTGGTTTCCTGCCGCCTGTTGGAGCCCGTTAGCCCGGCGGAGTATCCGGAACCCGTACCTGAAAACGAAACCGTGACCCTGGATATCACGGATGAGCGCAATGCCCTGGAGCGGGCCATGCTCCAGTTTTCCTACCTGGCGAAAAAGACGGAGCGCATGGGGGAGAACACCTACCGCATGACCCTGCAGTACCGGAAGGACGATGAAACGGAGCTGGTGATCCGCATCCTGTCCTTCGGGCCCCTGCTGAAGGTCACCGGACCGGACAGCTTCGCCGCCCTTATCCGGGAGCGGATCGAACGCCAGGTCAGGCGAAACGAAACCTGAAAAAACAGAGTTCGCAACTTTTTTTCCATGAACTTCTTTTTACAACCTGATACTCTGAGCATGCAGAGCAGATCACCCCGGTGATCAGGAGGCGCTGACAGCAGTCAGTCTATGCAGGCACCGTGAAGCAATTGGAAGGCTTTCCTTCCCCCGGTGTTCAGGTCCATACGGCTTCAGGAAGGGACCACGCGCCTAGGCTCTGGAAGATGCTTGCAGCAGTTCAAAGGTCTGTCCCGCGAGGGAAAGGGTTCAAATCCCAAAAGCATCTTGTACCTTTCAAAAGATGCCTGCAGCATTAAATGGCGGCACCTTACAGGAGCGGGGTTCAACTCCCCGGGCATCTTGTCTTTTGAGTGATTCGTGCAAAGAGGAGGATAAAACAATGCTTAAGGAACTGATGGATATGCTGAGGGGCAGCACCCGCACCCTGACAGAAAACGGCGCGGTCACCCTGCGGACTTCCGGATCGGACTGTGTGGACCTGTTCGGGACCATCGGGGCACTGCGGCGCGCCAGCGATCAGGATATCATCTTCCGTTTTGCGCTTGCGTATGATGAGGATCCGGACCTGGCCATGAAGATGCTGTTCTATTGCCGGGATGTCCGGGGCGGCCTGGGAGAACGCCGGGTATTCCGGACGATCCTGAGGCATCTGGCCGATGTGCATCCCGAATCCGTCCGGAAGAACCTGCGGCTTGTCAGTGAGTACGGCCGCTGGGACGACCTGACGGTGCTGCTGGGAACCAAATGCGAAAAGGATGCCCTGGCCGTGATCCGGGAGCAGCTGAAAAAGGACCTGGCTGCCCTGGAAAACGGGGAAGAAGTCTCCCTGCTGGGCAAGTGGCTGCCTTCCGTCAACACCTCCAATAAAGAGGCCTGCCGGATGGGAAAGCGGATCGCAAAAGCGCTGGGCATGACGGAAGAACAGTACCGGAAAACGCTGGTAAAGCTCCGGGCAAAGATTAAGATTATAGAAAACAACCTGCGGGAGAAGGATTATACTTTCGACTACGCGGCCCAGCCCGCATGGGCACTGCTGAAATACCGGTTTGCCTTCCGGAACCATGACAGGGAACGGTACGCCGCTTTCCTGGCTTCTGTGGAGCGGGGAGAGGCTACCATGCACACCGGCACGCTCTATCCCTATGACATCGTGCGGAAGGCGCTGGACTTCCGCGGGACCGCGTTTGACAGGAAGGCGCTGGACGTCACCTGGAACGCGCTGGAGGATTTTGCGCCGGAAGGCAACGCCCTGTGCGTCATCGACGGGTCCGGCTCCATGTATTCCTGCGGGAATCCGGTCCCGGCTACGGTGGCCCTGTCTCTGGGAATCTACTTCGCGGAACGGAACCGGGGAGAATTCCATAACCGGTTCATCACCTTCTCCCGTACGCCCCAGCTGGTCACCATCGACGGAAAAGACATCGTGGACAAGGTACGTTACTGCAGGCTCTTCAATGAGGTCTCGACCACCAACATCCGGAAGGTCTTTGACCTGATCCTGGACACGGCGGTCAAATACCGCATACCCCAGTCGGAAATGCCGGAAACCCTGTACATCATCTCCGATATGGAGTTTGACCGGTGCGCGGAGGATTCGTCCCTGACGAACTTCGAATACGCGAAGCAGCAGTTTGAGGCCCACGGATATAACCTGCCGAAGGTGGTCTTCTGGAACGTCCAGAGCCGGAACATGCAGCAGCCCGTCCGCATGAACGAGCAGGGCGTTGCCCTGGTCAGCGGCTGCACACCCCGGACCTTCGAGATGGTGACCGGCGGGAACTACAACCCGGCAACGGTTATGCTGCGGATCCTGTGCAGCGAACGGTACGCGCCCGTCTGCGCGTAAACAGAAGGAGAAAGAAAATGTTTGAGGAACTCTATGCCCTGGCCATCCTGTACGCGAACGGCTTTGACACCGGAAAGCAGTATCAGGACCTGCTGAACGAAATGACGCTGCAGGGCAGGGAAGACATGCTGGAACTGCAGTACCTGTCCCTGAAGGACGCGGCGGTCCATACCCTGTATATGGCGGATAACGGGACAAAGTATGACCCGGACACTTTCGGCAGGTACCTCATGCGGTATCTGCGGGAGACCTGGGAAGGCAAATCCCTGGACTTCCTGGGGGAACACCTGTACACCCTGTGGCGGGGCCTCCCCGAAAGCCTGCAGTATGAGTATCCCATTTTATTCTTTTGTTACGCAGATGACGAAGCAGGTTTCTGCAGGGAAAAACTCATTTCCGAAGCACAGTGCAGGATGTGGTTTGAGGATGTTTTCAACTTCTATGAGAACGGTAAAACCGTAAGGATCGGAATCTCCCTGTCAGACCACCTGCGTTACGCGGGCAAGCTTCCGCCGGCAGGACAAACTCCTGAAAAACCATAACCCCAATAAAACAGGCGGCGCATTGCGCCGCCTGCGTTCTTTTCTTCCGCCTTTATCCTTCCGCCTTTTCTTTCTTGATGCGGAAAAGGTAATATCCCGTGACCCCGATGGCCAGACCCACCGTCAGGCCTCCGAGGATCCGGAAGTGTCCGGTGTCGGGCTCCTCAGCCGTTACGGGTTCTTCGGCAGGCGCTTCCGCCACAGGTTCCGCGATCTCAGGCACACTTTCCAGGGAAGCCAGGGTCGGGATTTCCATGTCCGCTTCCTCAAAGCCCAGTTCGGTGATGGACCTGTTTCCGAACAGGCCTGTGGACAGGTTCAGGTCAAACGTGTCCCATTCCGGATCAAAGTGATAAACCGTCCCGTAGATGATGTCTCCCCAGGCGTCGTATTCCAGGACCAGGTCCCCGGCGGGAGTCCGCTTGTCCATGTACATGGAGGAAATCGTGCCGTCCTCATAAAAGATGGACCTTCTCAGGCCGTATTCTCCCATGCCGTTGAACCCCTGGGAGAAGGTCTTTTCCGTGTATTCCACAAACTGTCCTTCGTCCAGGGAGTACACCAGGAACCAGTCGTTTTGCTCGTTTTCGTTTTCCGTATGGATATATACACGGCCCTGCGGGGTAATGCTTTTGTTCCGGATCTGGCGGCATACGTCCCGGTCGGAAACAAACAGGGCATCGTAAAAGGTGCAGGTCACATTTCCCGCCGGATAATGATAAGTCAGCGCCGCGGCCTCCTCAGACCGCCAGTTCCGGTATACCACGGTCATGGCATCCGCGCCGGCTTTTTCAAAGGGATAGTCCGTCTCAATAAGCGGCTCATCCCTTTCATCGATGTCCACAAGGAAGGTGAAGTCCTCGGCCATGGGGATCAGGGAAACACTGGTATACCCGTAGTCACCAAGCGCTGCCCCGGGCAGCCCCAGGACAAACAGCAAAAGCGCGGCAGACAGGAGCTCCCGGATCCAGCGATATTCTTTTCTCATCATCTTCATGGTCGTGTACCTGCTTCCCGGCCGATCCGGGAAGCGTCTTCAACTCCTTTCGGAATTGATTCTACCCGAACCGCCCGATCCGAATAAAGGACAGAAACCGCAGGATATCCATCCCTATTTTTCCACTGACGCAATTGTTCCGCCCCGCCGGGGCTGATATAATAACCACAGACATACGGAAAGTATGCGAAGAAAAGAACCACCGAAGGGAGTGACCTTAATGTCATTTGATCCTGAAAGATATACCCATCCGTCGGACAGGGCAGCCCTGAAGGCCCTGCAGGCCATCCCGGGCTTTTCCCTGCTCATCAAAGGCTTCATGAACGTCTGGAACGAGCGCCAGGGAAAGATCCTGAACATGTCCACCCGCATCAAGCTGGGCGAGAACCAGATGCGGAAGTATTACGACATGCTTCCCCCCATCTGCGAAAAGCTGGGCATCCCGGTGCCGGACCTGTACCTGGAAATGAATGTGAACCCCAACGCCTACACCTACGGCGATACGGCCCCCTTCATCGTCCTGACCTCGGGCCTGCTGGACACCATCCCGGATGAACTGGTCCCCACGGTCCTGGCCCATGAGTGCGGCCACATCGCCTGCAAGCATTCCCTTTACCTGACCATGGGCCGGACCGTCCTCAGCGGCGCCTCCAATGTCCTGGGCAGTGTCCTGAAGCTGGGCGGCCTCCTGACCGTGCCCCTGCAGGTTGCCTTCTATTACTGGATGCGCTGCAGCGAGTTCTCCGCTGACCGCGCCGCCGTCCTGTGCGACGGAACGGCAAGGAAGTCCCAGGAGGTCTGCATGCGCCTGGCCGGCTGGAAAAAGGAAAACCTGGCGGAGGGCAGCATCGACGCCTTCCTGCAGCAGGCAGCGGATTACCGGGAGATGATCACCGGCAGCGCCTGGAACAGGACCCTGGAATTCATGGTCCTCAGCCAGGCCAGCCATCCTCTCCTGGCTGTCCGGGCTGCGGAGTGCGGCGAGTGGGAGAGAAGCGAACAGTACTCCCGCATCATAAGCAACCTTCCGGATGATAACACCAGCATCCCCGAAACCCAGCAGACCCAGCCGGAGGAAGACCCCGCCCGGACCGTGGAACAGAAGATCACGGAGGCCTTTGACGGCCTGTTCGGCTTCCTGAAAAAGGACCAGCAGGAAGGCACAAACGACACCACCCAAGACACCGAAACACAATCCCCCGAAGAAACCCAAAAAGCAGAAGAGATTGCCAACGAACTCCGCTGGTACAGAAAGATGGTGGAGGAAGGCCTCATCACCAAAGAGCAGTACGAACGCAAGGAACGGGAACTGCTGGGGAAATAAAAAACAAACGAACCCCAATAACGCACACGGCGCAGGGAAGCATCTCCCTGCGCCGTATCTTTCTTTCATATCCTATTTTCCGGCAATACTTGCCACCGCTTCATCGGTTCGGATCAGGAAATCCAGGTAGTTGAACTCAACCGGGGCATAATCCATCATCGGCTTTTCATACAGCTCCCCGGTCACAGCGTTCACCACGATCCCGATATACCGGGGATCCTTCTGTCCCACCGCGGAAAAGGCCCTTTCCATCTCTTTGTCATACCGGGCCATTGCCGCGTCTGTGGAATAGGCTTCCTCAAACCAGGAGTGCTGCTGCAGGCCGAAGAAATACACCGGCGTTCCGTCCAGGACATAATAGGCGGATACCCATTCCACAAACAGTCCCGGCATATCCTCTGTCCATCCCGCCGCCTTCACCAGCCCCTCCAGGCCCAGCCGGCGCGCAACCGCAATATCCAGCACGTTTTCCGGCGGAACGGTGATCCCCCGCCTCAGCACACCGACATACTGCGGCCAGATTTTATCAATTTCCTCCCGGCTGACGGAGGCCAGCTTCTCATTCCATTTCGCGCAGACATCCGCCAGGTACAGATAACTGTTCTCCCGGTGAAAGCAGGCCTTCAGCTCCCTTTCCAGCTGCTGTTCCAGGTTGATCTTCGACGGCCGGTCCAGTTCGATCAGGTTTCCGTCGTTATCCATATCCCCGGCATACAGCCCGTCTTCATCCTCCGGCGGATCCAGCAGCACCACGCTGAATCCCCACACCCCGTCATCATACACGATCTGCCCCTTCCTGAGCAGATCCCGGGTAACCCCGGTCTCCCTTTCCACCAGCGCAAAGGCCATATCCCACGCCTCAGACGTACTCATCTTCGAAGACCCGGCCAAAGCACAGGAGCACATCCCCACAGCCAGCACCAGACAAACAACAAGCACCATACACCGTTTCATATCTCACATCGTCCTTTCTTTCATGTGGTCTCAAACATGTAGACGACGCGAGATACAGATATTATTCACATCTTTATAAAGTGTCATCCTGAGCAAGCAGTATGCAGTGAGCACAGCTGAAGAACCTCCCCGCCGTAGCGCCGCTTCCGTGTCATTTCGACCGGAACGTAGTGGAGCGGAGAAATCTAAAAAAGCAACAGAAAACTGTTGCTTTTTGGAATAGCAACAAAAAAGTGTTGCTATTTTGGAAAGTATCAAAATAGTGATGCTCTTTCTGAATAGCAACCAAAAATGGTTGCTATTTTATCAGTGCAAACAGAAATGTATGCACATCAAAAGTGCAATCAAATTCGATTGCACTTTCCAATACAATGCAATACAACCACCCGCAAAAAAGAGACGACGCCGAAGCGCCGTCCTTTATGGGGGAAAGAGAAAAAGAGAAGAACGCATATAAGAGAAACACCACTGCCGGAAAACAAGCATAAACCGGCAGGATGGGAATCGCCGAATCAAGGTTGGCCGTTATCCCTGTTGACATGTGTATCATAACCAGGGAACCTTAAGTGAGCCTTAAGGAAAAAAACAAAAAAGAGACGTCATGCGATTACATTCTGTTCTGGAATCGGTGAGGTGTAACGGCTAGAAACGTTGAATTATAAGGACTTTCGTTTTTGGACGATTACATGGGTCAATGTAATTCATAGAGAAAAGAGAAAAAACGACACATTTCAAAAGTGATTGTAAAAAACAGTATCAAAACCTGTCTCTGCCTTGATATCGTTATTTGTTGAATGTTATAATACGTACATATAAAAACACACAATGATATATAGCCTTTGCAGATAACATAAACATATACATAAGATATTGAAGGGCAGGTATAAGCATGAAGAAGTGGATAGGATTAGCGTTGGTTATTGTGCTCATGTGTCTTTTGCCGTATGCATTGGCGGATAATATAGTTGAATCCGGCCAATGCGGGGATGATGCATATTACATGCTTGATAAAAACGGCTTATTGACTATTACAGGAACCGGAAGGATATATATTGATTATTTTCGGGAAAGAAAAGATATAAAGCATGTTGTGGTTGGTGAAGGCATCATGCATGTTGATGGTTTTAGTGGATGCTCTGAATTGACCCAAGTGGATTTGTCAAAAAGCGTAAAAGAAATAGGTTCATTTAGCTTTAGTTCATGTAATAAGCTAACAAGTATTGATCTATCAAGCGTTTGTATAATATGGGATTGGGCGTTTCTTAACTGTCACAATTTAACAACTGCAACATTATCAAACAACCTAAAAGAAATCCATACCGCTGCGTTCCAATCTTGCCATTTAACAAGCGTAACATTATCGGATAGTATAGAATATTTAATGCTTCCATTCTCAGGAAATTCGAATTTAATATATTATATCCAAACATGTAATTCATATGCACATAAATGGGTTTTATTAGAGGGAAATTATGATACTACCATTATTATCCAGCATCACCAGAACGTTGTTATTGATCCGGCAGTTGAGCCCACTGAAACTGAGACAGGGCTAACCGAAGGAAAACACTGTACAGCTTGCGGAGAGAAAATAGTTCCACAGACAGTAATCCCAGCGCAAGATAAAAAGACTGCTTTTGTGACCAGGTGCTATGAACTGATTTTAAACCGAAAGCCTGATAATGATGGTTTGTTCTATTGGGTGAGTGGTTTGTTGACCGGCTCAAAGAATGCCTCAGATGTTATTAATGGTTTTATATCCAGCAATGAATTCAAGAATCGCAGCTTATCCAAAGACGCTTCTGTTGAGCTTCTGTATAAAACTATGCTGAACCGCTCTTCCGATGTGGAAGGAAAAGCATATTGGTTAGGCAAACTGAATGCTGGTGAGCCTTTATCAACAGTTGTTAATGGCTTCTGCTCTTCCAATGAGTTTAAAAAACTCTGTAAAGAATATGGTATTAATCCCGGATCGGGATTAGCTGTGAATACAGATGAACCCAATATAATACTGGAAGATTTGGTAACGCCTGAACAGTATGAAAAGATCAAGCAGTATGTTGTTCGGTGCTATGAGCATATCCTGAATAAATACCCTGATTCTGAAGAACTCTCCACATGGATAAACCTGCTTGCAGCTAAGAAGAAAGGGGCAGTAGATATAGTATATCGCTTCTTCTTAAGTGATGAATACAAAAAACGCAATCTAAACAATGAGGAATTCGTGAATGCTTTGAGCAGGTCCATGTTTGGATATTATGCCATGGATAAAATACCATCCTGGGTTAGGGAGATGGAAGCTGGAAGCACGATCAAAGAGATTATTAATGAAATTAGTGAATACTATGTTTTTGTTGAAATGTGCTGGGAATACGGAATGGATACGGGATATATCATTGCAGATCCCAGAGTGGTTCCTGACTCTATTACAGCAGAACAAAAAGAAAAAATCCAGGGCTTTGTTACTCGGTGTTATAAGATTATCCTTGGCAGAGAACCGGACCAGAAAGGCCTTGAAGAATGGGTTGGACTTCTGACATCCGGAAAGAAGGCGGCAGCGGAAGTTGTTTATGGTTTCCTGACAAGCACCGAATTTAAAAACAAAAAAATAAAGGATGAAGATATTATAGAAATCCTGTATAAAGCTATGTTGGGCCGCGGATCCGACGCGAAAGGAAAAGCAGAGTGGTTATCCAAGCTCGAATCAGGTTATCCTGTTGGTGCTATTATCAATGGTTTCTGTACATCAACTGAATTCAGGAGAATCTGTGAGGAATACGGAATCGCACCGGGATCAGTCAAAACCGAGGATTTCAAAAAGGAATCCCAGGAACCGACACCGGCGCCGGTTGATCCGACACTTCTCACATCTGCCAGACGGACAATTAACAAAGAAAAAGCCGAAGAATTTGTCCAGCGCTGCTACAAATATATCCTTGGCAGGGAAGCAGATCAGGGAGGACTCAATGACTGGGTAAAGCAATTGACAGGCGGACAGAAGTCTCTTGAACAGGTTGCTAAAGGTTTCTTCGCTTCTGCAGAATTTGCGAACAGAAACCTGGGCAATGAAGAGCTGGTAAAGATTCTTTATCGTGTACTCCTAAACCGTGAAGCAGACGAGACTGGCCTTGCAGAATGGACTCAGAAAATGAATGAGGGAACATCGCTTGATAGTGTGATAAAAGACATGACAAAATCAACGGAGTACAGAACAATCTTCAAAAAGATGCTGGAGTAAAGCAATGAATAAAGCAAACAGCACCCATCTGATCAGACACTCTCATTTCTTTGATCCGGACGAATATGAATGCTCCAGGTGCGGAGCAGTATTTAAGGACAAACTCAATAAGTGCCCAAACTGCGGTGCCGGCTTCCTGGGAGAAAAAGATGACGGTGGTTGGGTTGACGAGGCAGAGGAAATGGACTGGCTGATGGGGGATGACGATTGATATCAGCCAAGTATTGAAACAAATACATATATATGTGGAATTGAAATAGATAGTAAAGATGATCAGCTCCTTATAAGAAGTCATCCTGAATGTGGGAGGAATACTTGTGTTGAAGATTAAGCGGATTATAGCGATCATACTGAGTGCTTGTTTGATGTGCTCTGTTGCTTGTGCTGAAGAAAAAAGCAAAACAGTATTTGATTCTGTTGGCGGTTGGTTTGATCAAGCATGGAAAGATTCAAGCGATTGGGTTGGACAGGCATGGGATGACTCTTCGAAGTGGGTTGGACAGGCGTGGGATGATTCAACAAAATGGGTTGGCCAGGCCTGGGATGATTCATCAAAATGGGTCAGCCAAGCATGGAATGATTCTACAAAATGGGTAGGAAAAGCCTGGGAAGACTCTTCAAGATGGGCTAGTCAAGCCTGGCAAGATAGTACAACGTGGGCGGCGAAAAACTGGTCGAATTTTGTGATATGGCTAAAAACAATAACTTCTGACAATCCGTATTCATGGATAAGGGATATGGTTCTAGAAGAAGGAATCATTGCTTATGATGATTATGTCTCTATCCGCACTTTTTTATCTGAAAACCCGGATCCCTTTGCTATTAGGAAGAAGTGTTATGATACATTGTCGGTTTTTTCTCTTCTAAATGAGGAAAAAGATATTCTGTGGGATATGTTTTCTAGATGGGCAGAGGAACATAAAATAACAGCAGAACAGGTAGGTATACTTGCAATTCCATTTTTAGAAAGACTGAATATTAAGGGAGAAGAAGCTCTCGGAGAAGATATTGATATAACAGGACCGGCAATTGCGCAATATATAATTACTATCCTTGAAGCAATGAATATAAATTCTCATGAAGATGCAGAATCAAGGATAAAAGCATTGAGATCAAGCCTGGATAATCTTACCAGACCTATTGTTATCGGCGAACAGGATCAGAATATTGTTATTACGCAAGATCATTGCTATATCGAGAACTTTACATATAAAGATGGAAAATATCAGATCTTCATGCTTGTTTCTCCTAAAGAAGGAAACAATTCTGATATGCCATTAATGAGAGGGAAAAAGAATGATCAACTGATAAAACAGTATTTTCAAGAAGTGGAATCGTGGGGAACTCTAGAAAAACTGGAGATTAATGGCAATTTGGCCCAAGCACGTAGATTTAATACAACAATTGTAGAGAAAGCTGTTTTCTGTGAATCTTTGCAGGTATGGACTAGCAAAAATGATTATCTTTTCTTCGTTATAACTGATCAAGATTGGAAAGATGATGAGTTTAAGTCATGGTTAACATCTGTTACGTTATCGGAAGATGGAAAAGTCTCATTTGAAGCCGATTTTGCATCAGATGGCGCGTTTTACGGATTTAATCAGGCTGCTCAGAAGTATACGATTAACAGATATTTTGTTGAATCTAAGTTCGTTGTGGCAAAAACGGGACATGGATGGGCTGCTGAAAGAGGTAATAATCTGATAGACAATATAAAAGGTTTTTTCAAAAGAGAACACTCAACAGTTATAGGTGATAATAATGTCAAGAATGGGGCTGACAGAGTAACAACCAAAATAATCAATGGAAAAGAAACAATTATTAGTCTGATACAAACAAAGTACTATTCTACTGCAGCTCGGACTGTTAATGCATGTTTTGATGAAACCGGTTATCGATATGTTGATGCTGAGGGGAATCCAATGACAATGGAGGTTCCATCCAATCAATATGAGGCAGCGGTAAAACTAATGGAGAAACGTATTCAGAATGGAGAAGTAAGGAATGTGGATCCATCTGATACTGAAATGGCAAGAAAGATTGTTCGAAAAGGATCTCTTTCTTATCAGCAGGCAAAACACTTGGCAAAAGCAGGAACAATAGAATCACTTATGTATGATTCGGCACATGCATGCGTGTATGCAACTTCTGCAATGGGAATAAGTGCGCTTGTTGAGTTTGCATTTAGTTTATGGAATGGTGAAACAATGGAACAAGCTATTGAGCATTCTATATACAGAGGACTCAAAACAGGAGGCATTACTTTTATTGTCAGTGTATTATCCTCACAATTGTTGAAAACAGGGTTGAATACCACATTGGTACCAGCTAGCGATGCGCTGGTGCGAGCACTTGGACCCAAAGGTGCTGCGGCTATAATAAATGCATTTAGACCAGCAGGCAGTGCTATATATGGCGCTGCTGCTATGAAAGCTGCTTCCAGACTTTTACGAGGGAATATAGTAACCGCGGCTGTATCTTTTATTGTGCTGACTTCATTTGATATTGCAGAAATCATTCAAGGAAGAATATCCTGGAAGCAATTGGCTAAAAATGCAACAACAAACATTGCGGGCATATCAGCAGGCGCATTGGCATATATTGGAGGAAAGGCATTGGTTGGAACTGCGATTGCGCCTGGTGTCGGTACTGCGGTTGGTTTAATTCTAGGTGTAGTTGCTGCATGGGGGGCATCTGAAGGAGCAAAAGCATTAACAGACCTGATTGCTGAAGATGATGCTGAGGAAATGATCAAAATCATCAATGAGCAGTTTGCTATAATAGCGGAAGAATACTTTTTAACAGAAGTTGAAGTTAACCGTTCAATTGAGAACCTTCAAGGCTTATTAACACAGAATATGCTTAAAGAAATGTATCAATATGGTAACCATGAAGCATTTGCACGACAACTGATTGAATTGTGTATTGATCCAGTTGTCATGGAACGCCAGTATGTGTCTCTTCCTACCGAAGAAGAGTATTCGACAGTTCTGACAGAAACGTTAAAGGAGATATATTCAGAAATAGGAGATGCAGATCCTGCATAATATAATAAGGAGGACAAAAGAAATGACAAGTTTAGCGACTATTTTGCTGAAAGAATTAAAAAAGAAGCATATCATTTCTGATATAGACAAAGAATCAGAACGAGTGATATATGAAACAATTACATTCAACAAACCCGGAGACTTACATATTCGTGATGCTATCTTTGGCATGGGAACGATTTTGAAGGAAGATCTTGACAATCATTATTACATAACAAGTGTGAAGACTGGATTATTCAATAATGTTTTAGCATATGCCATTATTCAACGGAATGAAGAGGGGACCGCAGATATAGCTGTTTATGCTAAAGAGGGAATTATAAAACAGAACCTGGCGAGAAAAGCGTTAGAACGGATTCAAAAAGCGCTACAATAAAATGTTTGGTTGTTTAATGAGGACGTGCGAAAAACAACGGTAAACCTAGCCTTCTGTTATAATTTATTATAGGATTTAGTGCTGAGAAACAAACATATAAGCAGGTGAGAAAATGGGTACAATTCAGATTCTAAAAACTGGGATTACCAGCCTTCAAACAGATGCATTAGTGAATGCTGCCAATGAAGGACTTTGGCAAGGCGGTGGAGTATGTGGAATCATATTCAACGCTGCTGGAGCCAGTCAACTGCAAGCAGCCTGTAATGCCATAGGTGGCTGCAAAACAGGATCAGCAGTTATAACTCCCGGATTCAATCTGAAGTCTAAATATATCATTCATGCAGTTGGACCTCGATGGACAGATGGTAAACATAATGAACCAAAACTACTTTATAGTGCGTATAAGCAATCTTTGATCCTGGCAGTGAAAAATGACTGTAAATCCATTGGCTTTCCGTTAATCTCTGCTGGTATATTTGGTTATCCTGTTGATAAAGCATGGAGAAAAGCACTTCAGGCCTGCTTGGATTATCAGGAGAATAATCCAGATGTGGATATTGATATTCAATTTGCTGTGATTGATGATGATATCCTGGCGGAAGGCAAGAAAACCTTGGCGCAGCTACAAAAGGATAGAGAAACTCAGAGCTTATGAAATGCTTAAGGATATATGGATAGACTTGTGGGTTAGAAGATACTTGTGCGATAAATAATAAACATGATGTATATATGACACTGTTTCATATGATTTTAACCGCCAGGGACGTATCTTCGCAATAAAACGATGTGGAGTATATATGTTTATATACGAAAACAGCTAAATATTCATTCTTGTTGGCGGAGGACTAAGGACAGGGCATCACGACAAACAATACTATTATATATAATGTATGAAGAAGTATAGTTATTTGCTTGAGCTTATATTGGAATAAAAATGTATATTAACAAATAATTATGAGTTGGAGGATTATATGATTAAACATTTGGATCAAATGAAAGTATCCCAAATTTTTTCTATCAATGGTAATAGTGTATATAGCATTCCAAAGTATCAGCGTGAATATACCTGGGGCTATAGCGAGTGGAGTACACTCTTTAATGATGTAATGGAGAACGAAGAAGGTTATTTCCTAGGATCGTTTATCTGTGTGAATACTAGTTCACTTGGTACCAACAATTTGGAGATTATTGACGGGCAACAGCGATTTACAACGTTAATGCTTCTTTTTACTGCGCTGTATACAAAACTTAAGCAGTATGAGGATAAGATGGATGAGGACGAGAAGCATGATTTGATTAATCTGCGGTATGAACTTACAAATCGTGATAAAAAAGAATTCAGGCAAAGGTTGATTCTTCAGAAACAGAACAGTAATGATGAAGATTTCTCTTATGTTCTATCATCAAATGGAATAATTTCCGAAACCAAGACTGAACCATATTGGTTTGGAAATCGGAGAATAGCAAGGGCTTTCCGCTATTTTGCTAAACTTATTAATGACAAAATCGAAGAAGACAAGAATACCAGACCGATTGATGATTTGTTTTCCATAAAGGATAAGTTTGAGAAAGCTGTTCTGGTTGGGATTGAGGTTGATTCAGCAAAGAGTGCTTATATGCTATTTGAATCGCTGAATAATCGTGGTGTACCTCTTTCAGCAATTGATCTAATGAAAAACACATTAATTCGTTTTGCTGGTGATGAGGCGGATAGTTGCTATAATCAATGGAAAAGCATTTTAACAAATATTGGACCGGATGATTATTCGGTTCAGGAACGTTTCTTCCGCCAGTATTACAATGCATTTAGAAGCGAATTAAATAATCCTTTTAAGACGCCAGAAGATAAGAGGGAATATCCTCTTGCAAACCTTGCTACAAGGACAACTTTATTGGATATATATGAGGCTTTAATCAAAAGGGATCACCAAAAAATCCTTATGGATCTTCATGAAAAATCATATTACTATGCGATTCTGGTAAATAATAGTGATAAAGAATTTGTGTATACGCCGGCATTGAGAAATCTTGCTCGTATAGGAGGTGCCCCTTCATATATTTTACTTCTGTATTTGCTGTCTAATCAGAAGGCCCTTGATCTTCAGGATGAGCAGATCAACAGAATTGTGAAAACATTGATTACTTTCTTTGTCAGACGAAATGTAACGGATGTTCCTCCGACCAGGAAATTGATATTGCTGTTTATTGACATTGTGGGGAAAATCCATGATTATACAGGAAATGGAATTGCAGATAGCATTTTGGAACAGCTTAAAGCAGTTTCGGCACCAGACACACAATTTGAAGAAAAACTCCGCGGACCGATTTATGAAGAATTGACGGATGCTACCCGCTTTATTCTGTGCAGTATTGAGGAAAAGTATAGCACGAAAGAGATTCATACTGATCTTTGGATCCGGAATAATAAACAGTATGTCTGGACGATTGAACATATCTTCCCGGAAGGAGAGAATATCCCGGATCCTTGGGTAACTATGATTGCAGGAGAAGGAAAACGGGATCTTGCAAATGAATACCGTCAGAAATATGTTCACACACTCGGAAATCTGACGATTACAGGATACAATTCAAATCTGTCAAATATGTCTTTTGAGGAAAAACGTGACAGGAAAAAAGATGGAAAAGATATAGGATATCGTAATGGGCTGTATCTGAATCAGGATGTTGTTTCAGAAGATAATTGGACAATAGATCGGATAACTGCCAGAACAGATAAACTGGTTAAGATGCTGCTTGAGATGTACAGTTGGTAATATATAGTATTGTAGATATGTATTATATTGAAAGAATATATGAGGGAGAAGTACTATGGGTATATTATCAGGAATCCTTATTGCGGGGGCTGTTCTTGTTGGCAGTAAAGTGTTATATAGTGGTGGTAAAGCGTTATATAACGACATAAAGGAAGAACAGAAACGTAGGAATACACCCTGCTTATTTGAGGATGGATTTACTGAAGAACAGTTTGTTGAAATGGTAGTTGAGGCCAAAAAAGATATAAAAAGGCTTAAGAAGTATTATGTTGAGACTGCTATAGTCCATGGAACAGCTTTATCGCAGAGTGGATTGTCCGAATGGAAATTCACAATCGATTTTAATGATTATGGGCACTTGACTGGAAGATACTGGATCAAATCTGATAATATAGATTCGACGCTTCCTAAGGTATTTGCTGATAGAATAAGCGAGAGAATAATTCAAAATCGTCGATAAAGAATAAATGATATGAAATAATGATTGTCTGGATTTCTTCAAAATAATAACCGGATATATGGAGAATGAAGGGTGGAAATATGAGTCATGTTATTCAAGGCATGAATGATCTGAAAACACAACGTCCGGATCTTCTGAAGGATTGGGATTATGATCTGAACGCAGATGTCAGTCCTGAACAGATTTCTATAGGCAGCGAAAAGAAAGTATGGTGGAAGTGTAATAAAGGACATAGTTATCAGTTGAGTGTCGGACAAAAAGCACATGGCCAGGGTTGTACGCTTTGCGCAGGAAAAACTTGCGTGACAGGAATCAATGATCTTGCAACAATGCGACCAGATCTTCTGGAAGAATGGGATTATTCTTCAAATGGTCCGATTGATCCACGCACTATATACTATAGAAGTTATACTTCAGTTCAGTGGAGATGCGCTCTGGGGCATACATGGAGTACAAAAATAGTTACTAGAACAGAACAAGGAGCCGGATGCCCTGTTTGCAGCGGAAACACTATTCTTGCAGGCTTTAATGATTTGCTGTCTGGGTTTCCGGAAGTTGCATCTGAATGGGATTATGGGAAGAACGGTTTCCTGTTACCTTCTATGGTTGCCAGATTTTCAACAAAAAGGGTATGGTGGAAGTGTAAAGAATGTAATTATGAATGGAAAGCACAGGTCGCCAATAGGACTCGAAATAAAAGCGGATGCCCAAATTGCAAAAGATATTCGCACACATCTTTCCCGGAACAAGCGTTGTTTTTTTATTGCCGTCAGGCATATCCGAATGCTGTTAATGGATATCGATATAGCTTATCCAATAAAAGATCAGAACTTGATGTATATATTCCTGAACTAAAAACAGGAATAGAGTATGATGGTGTTGCCTGGCATAAAAATGATCATTCGTTTACCAGAGACTTAAAAAAATACGAGTCCTGTCAAAAAGAAGGAATAAGACTAATTCGTGTTTCAGAATTTCAACTGGAACAGGATCATCAAGCCTGTGATGCTTTTGTTTTTCGAAAATCTAATGATATGCGGAGTTTGCAGGCTGTCATAGAAGATGTTTTACATATACTGGAGGTGGATAGTGTTGATGTTGATGTCATCAGGGATCGGGATTTTATTATGTCGTTGTATATTAATGTCCAAAAAGAAAAATCATTGGCATTTTGTTATCCGGAAATCGCTAGACAGTGGCTATATGAAAAGAATGGTGATGTAACTCCAGAAAAAGTTAATTCAACTACTGACAAATGGTTCTGGTGGAAATGTGATAAGGGACATGAATGGCGAAATCCTGTTGTACGAAGGACATCAGCACATAGTGGATGCCCGTATTGTAGTGGGAAAAAGCTGTTGAAAGGATATAACGATCTGGAAACAAGATATCCAGAGGTGGCTAAATGGTGGGATAATGAAAAAAATGTTCCGTTACGGGCTTGTGATATCATGCCGGGAAGTGTTAAGTATTATTGGTGGATATGCGAAAAAGGGCATTCATATCAATGTAAGCCGAATGTGAAGACAGGAAAAGGAACGGGTTGTCCTATATGTTCGAATTCAATGATAGTGTCCGGCATTAATTCTTTTGCGGATTTATATCCGAAACATTATGCTTTTTGGAATAAAGATTTAAATGAAGGTGTCTGTCCGGATAAAATATCTGCTGGTTCAATGAAGACCTGTTACTGGAAGTGCTCGGTAGGCCATCTTTGGAAAGAAAAAGTAGCAGCTTTTTCCAGAAGAAAACCTGAATGCCCATTCTGCTCGGGTTTATGGCTACTTACGGGCTTTAATGATCTTGAAACAGAACATCCGGATTTAATTATGGATTGGGATTATGATAAAAACACGATTAAACCATCTGAAGTGCGGTCTAACAGCACTGTGCCAGCGTACTGGAAATGCCATTCATGTGGTTATGAGTGGAGAAATCAGATTAGAAGACGTGCGATTGATGGTGCAGCATGTCCGATTTGTTGCTACACGGATAAAGTTGTTACAAGTCGAATGAAAACGTTGCTATCTAGTGGAAGAAGCCTTGCTGAACGTTTTCCTGAAATTGCTGCAGAATGGGATTATGACAATAATAATGGCAGAACACCGGAAAATGTAACATTCGGAAGTAATTTGATGGCATCCTGGATATGCCCCAAGGGACATAAGTATAAAGCCAGGGTTACTGATAGAACCGGTAAAAAGAAATGTGGCTGTTCTTATTGTCGATATGAAAAAGCAAGTCAGTCAATGAAAAAGAAGAAGTATAATAAAAGATAGATGGATCAGAATTTGTTGTTTATCATCAGGGAAAAGATGCAAATGAAGCCATGGCTCTAGCAAACCGGCATTCCTTTGATAGCGCAAGGATCATAAAGATTGAAGAAGAGAAAAGAACAAAGATAAGCTGATGAATTAACATATTTCGATATGGCTGTCGAGATCTTCAAGTAACAGGAGGATAATTATATGGCTACTTGTGCACTGGAACTATACTTCAGAAAATATCTTCAAGAGAAAACCTCTTTGAAGCAAAGCTCAATAAAGCATTATTCGGAGGCTTTGAGGTGGATATCGGTCCATTTGCTGAATAAGGGACTTGTAACTAAAGATATCTATGAAGTATCAGATATAAACCGCCTTTATGAGTTTCGGGCTGTCTTGTTTGCAGATGAAGAATTTAGATCATTGAATATCAGAGGAAACAGTATGTATAGCGCGGGGTTGAACCATTATATAGCATTTGCGGAAGCAACAGATCTAGAGGATCATACTGTTCGAATTGACAAGATGGATACCCCAGTAGAACCGGGAGAGTATATTATTGAACAGGGGGTTAAAAGATGGAAGAGATCTGCCTTAATAAGAGAACAATCAATCCACAGTGCGGGATATCTATGTGAAATAGAATCCAAGCATACAACGTTTATAGCCGCAAGTACGGGCAGACAGTATATGGAAGGTCATCATCTAATTGCTATGCAAAGACAGGATATTTTCAATAATAGTCTTGATATCTATGCCAATATTGTGTGTTTATGTCCTTTATGCCATAGGATGCTGCATTACGCAACCAAAGACCAGAAAATGCCGGTGCTAAATCAACTATATGAGGCAAGAAAAGATAGATTGGCGAATAGTGGCATAAAGCTTAGCAAAGAAGAATTTGTAGAAATGACCTGCTGTTAGTTATAGTTTGAGACACATATGGTTATGAGAAAAATAGCATGAAGGGATGATAAAGGAATGGCGGTACCGAAATTCTTCGATTTTTTAGGGACGTTTTTAGTAGCCTTAGCAGATGGGAAGACTCATACATCTAAAGAGGTTAGGACTTTTGCCTCGGACGAAATGAAGCTTACTGCCGAAGAATTGGCTGAGTTGCTTCCAAGCGGGAAACAGACAACTTTTGCCAATCGTGTCGCCTGGGCAAGGACATATCTGGATCGAGCCGGTTTGATAAAAACACCATCCAAAGGCCATTATTGCATAACTGAAGAAGGGAAGAAGGCTTTAAAATCTGGTGTCAAGATAGATTTGGCTTATCTTGAAAAGTATCCTTCTTTTGTTTCTTTCCATAGTGTACAGACAGGCGAGTCTACTCAGAGTCCGATAAATAACAATGAAGAATCGGAAGAATCAAAAACACCTATGGAAATCTTGGATGATGCATTTAAAAAGGTAAACTCATCTCTGGCCAATGATTTGATGGTGGAAGTTATGAAGTTGGATCCCGGCGATTTTGAAAAGTTGGTGGTGCAACTTTTGCTGAAAATGGGTTATGGTAGCGGCATAGATAATGCTGGAGTAGTCACCAAACTTTCTAATGACGGCGGAATTGACGGGATCATCAAAGAAGATCTGTTGGGATTCAGTTCGATATATATTCAGGCAAAACAGTGGGCAATGGAAAATACAGTGGGAAGACCGGAAATACAGAAGTTTGCTGGGGCATTACAAGGGGAAAAGGCATCTAAAGGTTTGTTTATTACAACCGCTCATTTCAGTAAGGAAGCAAAACAGTATGCTGATAACCTTCATGGATCTAATATTGTCTTGATCGATGGTGATGCTTTAATGCGACTTATGATCAAATATAATCTGGGTGTATCTGTTGAGCAAACATATGAGGTAAAGCGGATCGATTCAGATTTTTTCAGTGACAGTTTCTAAATGTAGTCAAGCAGATGAATACATAGACTGCTGTTGTTATTTCTGGCAAGACTGCTATTGATATAAAGACATAATGTACCTTTTAAACCATAATAATTCAGTCATAAAAACAATGTGGAAAAAAGGGATATTGAATGATATAATAGCCATGATTTTGTTCGTCCCGTAGAATAAATCAATTATATAATGAGGTTGGTATAATATGGCATATATAACAGCTGCGGAGGTCGCAAAAAAATGGAATGTTTCTCAGCGCAGGATACAGATACTTTGCGCTTCTGGTCGTATTCCGGGGGTTTTCAAACTGGGAGCAGCATGGGCTATTCCCGAGAACGCGATTAAGCCGCTTGATATACGTAAGAATAATGGAAGGAAGATAAAAAACAGTGAATGTCATTGATTTGTTTTGTGGATGTGGAGGCTTTTCTTGCGGTTTTGCAATGGCCGGATTTAATACTGTTTTAGGGATAGATATGTGGAATGATGCTATTGTGACTTTCCTAAGGAACCATCCTGATGCAAAAGCTATTAATGAAGATATAACTAAAGTATCTGCCGATGAATTACTAAAAGTAGCAGGCAAAGAAGCTGCAGAGATAGATGTAATTATTGGCGGTCCGCCTTGCCAGGGCTTTTCAATATCAGGTAAAAGACTAATAGATGATCCAAGAAATAAACTATACAAATCATTTGTTGATATTGTTTCATATATTCAACCCAAAGTCTTTGTAATGGAGAATGTTCCCGGCTTAATCAGTATGGGAAATGGGGCGGTAAAAGCACAAGTTGTTGAAGATTTTGAAAAAGCGGGATATATAGTAGAAACTAAAGTACTAACTGCATCTGACTACGGAGTGCCTCAATCAAGACGGAGGGTTTTCTTTGTTGGAATTAATCCTCGTAAAATCCTTAACACTGAAAGATTCGCTTTTCCTGAGCCAACACATGGAGATGCCTTTTTTTTACAGCCTTATGTGACGTGTGAGGATGCGCTGTCTGACCTTGATTTTGTTTCGGAAACAGAAGTTTTACCAGAAGAAATAGATTATCAAATGCCTCCAAAGACAGAATATCAGCGTATGATGCGCGAGAATAGTCCTAAACTACATAATCATTCCATAACTATTCATACTCAGAAAACTAGAAGCATTATTGCTATGGTGCCGGATGGTGGAAATTATAAATCCCTACCAAAGGAATTATGGCAAACTCGAAAGGTGCATATCGCTTGGACGAGAATGAATAGCAAAAAGCCTTGCTTCACAATAGATACCGGCCATAATCACCATTTTCATTATCATGCAAACCGTGTTCCGACAGTTAGAGAATCAGCAAGGCTCCAATCATTTCCTGACAGTTATGAATTTATTGGAATAAAAACCAGTCAGTTGAAGCAGGTGGGGAATGCGGTTCCGCCATTACTGGCTAAAGCTATAGCAGAAGAAGTTGGAAAAGTTATTATACGAGGATAAATGAAGCAGGAATGCTTAAAGGCAGGGAGGACTTTGCGATGTACAATCCTGAGAATCAATATCGGTGTACAATAATTCGAGGTAAATCTCAGAAAGATATTGAGGATTTTTTGCCGGCTTATGCTCAGATTATTAATGAGATATGTCCGTGTGAAGAAAGTATATTTGAGAATGAATTTAATAAAAAATTGAGTGGCCTGATACCGCCGAATTCTCCACAAAAGACATTTAATAATCATCGTACTGAAATAGCTGGAAAGCTTTTCGGTATGTATTATAAAGTACATTCGGATTATAATGATGATATATATGTATATCCGGGTGAAAGGACAATAAAATATCTTAAAGATCAGGATCAGCCGGCGTTTTTTAAAGATATATGTTATAAAATGCAGTTTCCAAACGGCATGACTAAATTTGAAACAGTTAAAGAAAGGCTTGGCCTGGGCATATCTATACGACCATGCTGTTATATTGTTGAGGTTTTGATAGAGGCGAGCAGACATGATATTGTACTAACTAGAAATGATATCGGGTATTATGTGTTAAATGCACTTGATGCCTTAAAAAGAATAGCTTCTCCATATGAGATTGTGGAAACAATAGTGAAAGATCGTAACAAAGGTATTACATCTCATGTTATTGGTAATCCGGAAAAAGCATCATCATATAATGTGCAGCATATAAATGAACAACTTAATTATATGGAATTAGCTAACCTTATTGTTTTACACAATGATGGTACTGTCAGGCTCAATGAACGTGAGATTGTTACAATTAATCTGTTTGCTTCTCATTGGGATGATGATCCGGCATTTAATGTTGCTGAATATGATCTGAATTCGGTACAAGCCAGAGAATTTTTCGAATTTGCATGGGGTCAGTATTATTCTGCATTAAGCGCTGATGCGGCATCTTTTGAAACATCTTTATCTGCTTTGATTTCAGATAATGATCATAGCAATGACACTCAGACAGAGCAAGAAGATGATAATACTGTTGAGCTTGGTGATGAAGGTGAAAAATATGTCTATGAATATGAAAAGAAACGAGTCTCGGAATTTAGCGCAAGATTGGCAAATAAGGTCTTGGCTATGGGAAAAACTAGAGGCCTAGGCTATGATATTCAAACAGTTATGGCAATTCCGGGTGATAAGGCTGAATATGTTAAGTATATTGAAGTCAAAGCAACAAAGAGAATAACAGCACCGGATATTAATGATTCTTTATGGTTGGATACAATAAACATGACAAGGAATGAATGGGTTGCTGCGCAACAACATGGAGATTATTACTCTATATATCGGGTATACTTTGTTAGAGGCAATGTACTGATGTATATCATAGAAAACCCATATAAACTTTATGAGAAAGGGACTTTGTCCATAACACCAACAACATATAAAATGGACTTTGGCAATGATGCCATAGATAGAGTGATTAGTAAAGTAGATAAATGAAAGAGATGGATAGAATGTATAAAGTTGTGTCATTGTTTTGTGGGTGTGGCGGTGCAGATCTTGGATGCATTGGAGGATTTGATTATAATAATCAGCATTATGAACGGTTGCCTTATAATGTTATCTATGCAACAGATATAGACAAAAATGCAGTGGCCACATACAAACAGAATTTCCAGGAGGCCACGGTCGTTTGTGATGATATATGTAAAATAAAAGAAGATGTTATCCCTGATTGTGATATTATTCTGGGCGGCTTTCCATGCCAGAGTTTTAGTACTGTTAATCCAACAAAAAACCCTTTCGATGCCAGAGGCAACCTATATAAAGAAATGGTTCGAATAGTAAAAGCAAAAAAACCTTTGGCATTTATAGCTGAAAATGTCAAGGGATTTATGACTCTTAAGAGTGGCATTATTTTCAAAACTGTTGTAGATGCTTTTGAAGCGGCTGGATACAGAGTTTATTCAAAGCTGGTTAATGCATCTCATTATGGTGTGCCTCAAAAAAGAGAAAGATGTATACTGGTTGGCCTGAGAAAAGATATCGTCTCAGAATATGTTTTTCCTGAGGAAACCACGAAAGACAATCCGGTTCCTCTTTCTGTAGCAGTGAGAAAAATGGATATATCTGATAAGAAGTATTACTTTTCCCAACGAGCGGTTGAGGGTATGAAGAATGCAAGACCCAACATGAAACGCGGATTATGGCAAAGCCTTGATAAACCATGCCTGACGGTGACGAGCCACCTTGCTAAAGTCAGCCTTAATTCAAGAGATCCTGTACTACTAGTTGATCCGGAAAAGGAATTGTATAGAAGGTTTACTCCTAGAGAAGCGGCACGAATTCAATCTTTTCCGGAATCGTTCCAATTCGTAGGTTCTGATACTCTTGCTTATCGTCAAATAGGGAACGCTATTGCACCTGTTATGTTCTGGTATATTGCTAGAGAACTTGCTGAACTGCTTAATAAACAATAATAACTGTCCGATAAAGCGTAACAGGAGGCTGACTGAATGGATATCTATGAATCTATCAGGAATGCAAATGTTATTGATTATGGCCAGAAATTTGAAAAGTGGGCGCCAAGAATTCTTGTGGATCAATATAGTGACAGAACCCATTTTATCTATGAACTTCTTCAAAATGCTGAAGATGCAGAAGCTTCGTTTGTTAGTTTTCATCTATATAAAGACCGCTTTATACTACGGCATGATGGAAGAGCATTTAATGAAAACGACATTCGTGGAGTATGCGGAGTAAGTGCAAGCACGAAAACAGACAATTATAGAATTGGGCGATTTGGTATTGGATTTAAATCAGTATACGCATATACAAGTCAGCCCCATATACAATCAGGCGAATATGACTTCATTATCAAAAATCTGATTATGCCCTATCCAGTTACAACGAACCGGTTCTTTAATCAGACGGAAATTGTTTTGCCATTCGACGAAGATAAAAACATAGACAAAACATATGATGAAATTGCTTGTGCATTACGTAGATATATTATACCTGATTGTATGCTTACACTTTGTCATATCAAAAAAATAGAATATACAACATATGAGCCGATAACAAAAAGAATAATAACGAAAGAAATAAGACAACTATCCAGAAACGTTCAAGATATTACTGTTTCTGAAGATAATAGTTTATCTATAACCGGTATTACAAGACTTCTGGCTTTTATTTCAGAAGAGAAAAGGCCGGTGATGATAGCATACAAGATTGAAGAATCATATGGCGAGAAAAATGTTATACCATCAGACAATCCTTTGCTCTATGCTTATTTTCCAACAGCAATAGAAACTCATCAGTTTTTTTATATACATGCCCCGTTTGATACTACACCAGCGAGAGATAATATAAAGAATAATGATTACAATAAAAACCTGGTTATGAAATTATGTGGTGTCTTCCGGAAGAGCATTGATTGGCTTCGTGACAATAAACTAATCAATTTAAAATTTTTCAATCAAGTATATCCTATATATAAATATACTACGGATAATATTCTATCACCTTTGATGACTGAAGGTATAGAATTACTCAAATCTGACGATGCTGTTTTGCCAACAGCAGAGAAAGGGGAATATGGATGCCTTGCAGATTTGTATATACCTGAGAGCCAGAATATACTCGCTTGTTTTGATGATGCTTTACTGACAGAAATAGTGCAAAATAAAAAAGCGCGCTGGATGGATAAGACAATAGCATCGGAACCATCAAGAACTTTTCGAGAGTATCTGCACAATTATTTCTGTCCGAAGGTACTTGGATGGAAACAATTAGTGCAGAAAATACCGGTTTTAGCGCTGGAAGCGCAATCTGATTCCTGGCTGATTATGCTTATGAGAAGTATTCAGCCGTATTGTTATCAAGATCGAAGTGAAGACAGGATTGATGTTCGCAATATACCACTTGTGCGTCTTGAAAATGGAAAGCATTGCTGCGCACAGGATGGGACAGGAAAATACCTGGTATATCTGAATAATCCCGAAGCATGTAATAATACAATCAAAGCAAGCATTCTTAAGGACTTTTTTGCATATACTTTTTATTCACAAGTTTTGGGTATCAGGAAATATGATATTGTTGAAGAAATAACAAATGAGATTTTGCCCATATACATAAGTGAAAAAGAAAATGTCTCACTTGAAACAAACATTAAACATATAAAATTGATTTGCAAAGCGCTAACAACTGATTACATACGCGTAAGAGATATTATAGCGGGTCATCCGTTTATTTCAACTCAAAATGGCTGGAAAGCGCCGGAGGATTCATTTATACCATATAAATACTTTGATCAGACCAAGACTGAAAATGATCTGTTGGCATGGATGCAGGTTAATTGGTTGACTGATTTATACAAAGGCTGGTTAACTGTTGATGAACTTGTGTTAATAGGTTGCAAAACAGAACTGGAACCGGCTGATGTAAATTTATATGCTTATAAAGCATTGTTGAAAGAATTTAATGAGGAAAAGTATAACGAGTATTGTGATCGATATTTATCAAGAACATATCATGCGTCCAGAGATGACTATCATCTTTTGCGATCAATAAAAGGATTACCGGCATCTATCGATGGTCTGCCATATAAAGCCTCTGTTGCACTGGCAGAATATATATCGCGAAATATAACAGTGTACAAACTATTCGGTACTGTTTTAGCAGCAAATGATGCTGCTTTGAGAGGGAAATCATTATATACATTAGAAAACATACCTTCTGCATTAGGTCTTCTTTTAATGTATAGTCGTTGGATATATAAGGAAGATCAGAGAACATTTTGCTCTCCGTTTGAAATTAAGCGTTCGGAAATATCTTCTGTTTATGAAAAAAAAGGCAGACCGTTGCTCGACTTGCTACCATTTATACATGAAGATAATGCAGTACAAACATTGTTGGAACATTATGATCCCAGATATCACGAGTTTTTAACAGAACTATTAAATAACCCGAATGCACTGAATGATGCTTTTTCACTATATTCCAAAGAAAAAGACTCTTCAAAAGAAAATAACCAGAATGACAGCAGCCAGGAGAAAAAGCCCGCTGCGACAAATGCTGTAATAAAATATGATGCCAATGATGATTCTGAAGAACATAAAGATATAGAACGTGTAACAGAAGAAATCATGAAAAAAGCAGCTGAAGTAAGGAGGAGAAGAAAAAAAGAAAAAGAATGCGGAGAGGAACGTCATCAAGACAGAATCAAGAATATAATACAGGATTCCGAAGGCGTTGAAGAAGATGAATATACAAGAGCAACGGTAGACTTTGCTGGTAAGATAGAAAGAGCAAAAGAGAAAAGCGTTGAGGAAATAGAGAAAATAGCCAGATATGAAAAACTGTATAACTCAGTCAGAAATTCCGCACGTTATTCTTATGGCTGGTTTTGTACACTTCTTGAAATGGAAGCATTGAATAGCTATGAGAGCAGTCAGAATTCAAGAGAAATATCCGTCAGCTTCGGTAAAATTGATAGAGAACCGGGTACATCAAGGACGTTTGTATTGCGCTATCCTAGTCGAAGTATTCCTCGCTTTTTGGAAGATCTGTCTGATATACCTCTACTTTTGAATGGTGAAAATCAAACGAAAAAAGTAGCTATTGAGGTTGCCAGTGTTCAATCATATTCTTTGCGTGTAAAACTGAAGAATGGGTATGAACTTGACGATTATGACCTTCATTCAGTGAAGGAAGCACATATTGACGCAAGAAATCCTGTGTTCCTGATAGATTCATTATATGAGCGTTTTCTTGAACTGGGATTACCTCGGAATTATTGTATGCAGAATAATTTGTGCGAGAATATAGAGTTTATTTTCGGCCCTCCTGGTACAGGTAAAACGACATATCTATCTTCACAAGTGATATTACCGCTACTTAAAGAAGATGAAGTCAGGATACTGGTGCTAACGCCTACAAACAAAGCTGCAGACGTTTTGACAAATCGTATAATGGCTGTTTGTGATAATACTTCCTGGAAAGAATGGCTTATACGTTTTGGAATAACAGGTGACGAGACAATTGAAAAAGCCGGTGTATATAGAGACAAATCATATGATGTGCGGAATATAAAAAAAAGTGTTACAATTACAACCATAGCTCGGTTTTCTTATGACTATTTTATGCCTGGAAATGAAAGACTATATATTCGTGAATTAAACTGGGATTATATAATTATAGATGAAGCGTCTATGATACCTATCGCAGATATAGTGTATCCACTTTATAAGAAAACCCCGGTACGGTTTATTATCTCCGGAGATCCTTTTCAGATAGAACCGGTATCTACGGTTGATTTATGGAAGGATGAGAATATATATACGCTTGTTAAACTGAATTCATTTACCAATCCGGTTACAGTTCCAATTCAATACAAAATAAAGCTGTTGACTACGCAGTATAGAAGTGTGCCAACAATAGGTGAAGTATTCAGTCGTTTTTCCTATGGCGGAGTTTTGCAACACTACCGCAAGAAAGAATCACAGAAAACACTGAATATTGATGATTATTTAGACATACAGACATTAAATATAATAAAGTATCCTGTAAGCAAATATGAAAGTATATACAGACCGAAGTTGTTACAGCACAAGACACCTTATCATATATACTCTGCGTTATTTACTTATGAATATACGAATTATCTGAGGAATGCTATAGCTTCAAAAAATCCGGGAGTAAAATATAGTATAGGGATAATAGCTCCTTATCGTGCCCAGGCTGATTTAATAGAAAAATTAATGTCTTCAGGAGGAAAAACAGATAATATCAGCATCAGTACCGGGACTATACATGGTTTTCAGGGTGATGAATGTGATATTGTTATTGTTGTATTAAATACCCCACAAGCAATTTCAGAGTCAAAAGGGATGTTTCTCAACAAACAGAATATACTCAATGTAGCAATCAGTAGAGCTAAAGACTATCTGTATATTATTATGCCTGATGATGATACTGAGAATATATCAAAGCTAAAGCTTGTTAAGGAACTGGAAAGTATAATAAAAGAACAAGATTCTTACAATGAATTTCAATCCCATGAAATTGAACGGCTGGCATTGGGAAATGAAAGGTATATCGAAAACAATACTTTTTCTACAAGTCATCAAGTGGTAAATATCTATGGTTTACCGGAAAGCAAATATGAAATAAGAAGTGAAGAAACTGCGATTGATATTCAGATTCATACGAATAAAGCCTTGAAATAAATGGATGGTGGTGAAACTGCTTTGGCAGATATAGTTAGTCGAGAAAGACGCAGTTGGAATATGGCACGTATAAAGGGAAAGGATACTTCTATAGAGATCAAGGTGAGAAAGTATCTCTTTAGTCATGGGTTTAGATATAGAAAGAATGTTAATTATCTTCCGGGTAAGCCTGATATTGTACTGCCAAAATATAGAACAGTGATTTTTGTTCATGGGTGTTTTTGGCATAGACATCCTGGCTGTAAAGACGCTACCATACCGAAAACAAGAACAGATTTTTGGCAGCATAAATTTGACAGGAATGTTTATAATGATAAAAAGAATAAAGAAAAGCTTATCGAAACAGGTTGGAGAATAATTACTGTCTGGGAATGTGAAATTGAAAAGAGGTTTGAAGAAACAATGAATAGAATCGAGACAGAAATCAAGAACGAATAGGCTGATAGAATCCTAACAGGTTTAAAAGTTATATTATAATGGGGGCGCAGTATGTTTAGTATTGGTTATAAAAAAAATGAGATTGTATTTCATGATGATTTATGCAAAAAGACGAGCTGCGGATGTATGGGTGGTATCCGTTATTCAAAGAAAAATAATATATTGGTTTTATTCGTAAAGAAAAATAGTCAATATGAAAATGTCTGGGAAGGTGACTTGCTGAAATATATGGGCTCTGGAAAAGGAAATCAGTCAATTTATAAACAGGGGAATATAAAATTAGCAGAAGCAACAAAAAACAATACAGATATATTTCTGTTTGAATGGCTAGATATGTATCAGTGTAGATATATTGGCAGAATGATTTTGGACAATGAACCGTATTATGAAATGCATCAAAATAAATATGGTGAAATGGAACGAAAAGTTATTTTCCCATTAAAAATGCTGAATTAATTTCGGGAATAAAAATATCTATACCAGACGCAAGTGTTTTCTTATGGAGAATTGGAGGGGGGGCAGAATGAATCAGAATGAAATGATTGGCCATCGTATTAAGAATGCTCGTAAGGCTAAAGGGATGAGTCAGAAACAGTTGGCAGATAAATTAGGAGTTTCTTATCAGGCTGTTAGTACATGGGAGAATGATAAGTATCTTCCGGATTCTAGCCATCTGGCATCGATGGCGAAAGAACTGGACCTTTCGGTAGGGACTCTGTTTGTGGAAATAGAAAATGAATGGAAATTGAAACCTATTAATATTGATGCCAAATGTTTGTACTTGTATGTGAAGAGATCAGCACTGAATATGAGTATGACTCAGACTTTGGCTGCCTTGGAATTGTTATGGAAAGAACGCGATAATCAAGTGTGCCGATCTAAATTTGGATTTAAGTATTCCTGCATAGTACATTCATTAACTATGGCTTGTCATGCTTTGGCTATGGGATTGAAAAATGACAATATTATAGCAGCTTGTTTAATGCATGATATACTGGACAACACGAATATAAAACTGGAAAATCTACCTGTTAACGAGCGTATTCGAGATGTAGTTCGATTAATTTCAAAGTCTATGTACAATCCGAACGATCCGGATAAAAGAAAAAAATACTATGAAAATATACGGAGAAACCAACTGGCTTGTATGGTTATATGTCTAGATCGGGTAAACAATCTTGCTGGAATGGCAGACGTATTTTCAAGGAGAAAAATGATCTCTTATATCGAAGAAACGGATACGGAATACCCGGCACTTTTAGATATAATCAAGAAAGTACCGGAATGGAATAATGCGTGGTGGTTGTTACAGTACCAATTGGTTACGTTGCTTGAAACATTTAAAAGAATATTATGAACAAAACAGTATCTTAGCTCTTGTTGTGTTTTTGACTCCGAATGAGGTTTACGATCATATCAATTGAAGAATATATTCCTTTCATATATTCTTCAAAATTTACATTATCAAATAGATTCAGATAATCTATGTTTTCCTGTTTGAAGTTGGCATTGTTACATTTGTGCAAATATGCCCACCAGTAATAATTCGCATCATTTTCATGTGTCAGAATACTTGGCGGTGTTAGGTGCTCACGGATATATTTAGCGGCTTCTTCTGCTTTTGCTTCAATTGGCCGTATGCCGAAGTATAATCGTTGATGAATCTCAAAACTTAGGACGATTTTTCCTTCCAAGGCTTTGTCGGACACAGGAATATTATAATTTATATGGGGGAGGGTGATGCGGCTTGTCTTGTAATAATCTTCGCATTCTTTCACATAGTAATCTTTGCTTTCGGTAATTCCAAACTCTGCCATATGGCTTTTGATAAGATCGAATATCTTTTGCATAAAGCGGGCTTTGATATCTGGCAGCGCATGTGTAATCTGTATTGCTGCCATGATGTTCTCACTTGAGGACTCAATTACATCTGTGATATCATTCATCATATTTCCTTTCTGCATGCCTGTCAGCTTTCTTATTACGTTCTCAAACTGGCCAAGGATTTCTTTTACCGGTTGAATTTTATCCATTTCCGGCGCGTTTATACATTCACCCAGCCAGACAAGTATTTCATCTGCAAATGATATGCAATCAAGTTTCACCTGCGCCGTATCACTTTTGCTTATACTTATATCGGAAGGTTCATGGCCGTCTAAAGTCAGATAGAATATTTTAGCTTGGGGATCTATTCTAGATGCATACAGATAATAATCCCTGCATTGATTTGCCTGATCATCTGCATAGATTTTTACTTCAATGGGGAACAATCGGCTTTTGATATGGATAACAAGGTCTATTCTCCTTGCCTGATTAATTGTTTCTTCCTGGATAACGCTGGCATGCCGGTATTCCTCATCTGTAAACTCATCTGTTTTGAGTACTGTCTTCATAAACCTGTGAAGAAAAAAAATTCCCTGGCCGTGGCTTCCTTTAGGGTCTAAAAGCTCCCTTATAAACCGGCATACTTTTACTTCATCGCTGGCGATACCCTGAACCAAAAAGATGTTAAACTCTTTTCCCTGTTTAAAAGCCTCATCGTGGTAACGGGCGACAATCGGTTTTATTTCATCCAGGAGATGAATAATACGGTTTTCTTGCATGGCAACTCCTTATAGGTATTCGTCAACTTGGAAGAGTATCTCCACCGGCTTTCTGCTGCGCGTATTTGATCACCCTTCTCAGATTCTCTGTGAATGTTTTGATTTCAGCTTCCTGAGTTTCAGCATCTAATAAAGCTAATGCGTTTCCAAGGAAGAATGCGGAGGTTTCTTCTGTAACGAACAAATAATCCTCCATCTGATGTTCCATGGATTCACTGTCTACACCGCAATAATGAGCAGAGAGGTAATTGGTAACCTTGTTATTAGCTTGATCATAGATCTCCTGGGAAAGTTGAATCAACTCGTTGTAGTGTTTCGTATCCATACTGTCTCCATATTATTCATAGAAGTATACGTTGCCGAATATGGGTTTAATAACCTCAAGAAGGAAATCGAGCTTTTTCCGCAGGTGAGGACGCTCTGCCCACCAATCCTGATCATACTTAAACAATGCTTCGATGACTGTCGCTCGATCTTCCATTGCATCGACCATGCTATAACCACGTGCGAACCAGTCTTCTTGAGGTGTTGCTTGTTCCCAGATGTCTTGCATGAAATAGTCTTCTGAATACTCGAAACCTTCAGGATTCAGATCATTCCAGTGATCAAAGATGTATGGATCCTCTGAAGTGATTCTGTATTCCATAGCATGCCATATCTCATGATGGATATTCAAATAATTAAACATTCCAACAGCTAAGAATATGTTATAGTATCCATCTTCTATGGTTGAAACACCGGCCATGGGATTGCTTTCATAGAGAAGCTGGTCAGGTATCAGGATGCGGAAGCCTTTAGGGGCTTCGCTGCATTTGAATAGATCAAAAAAACCTGGGGGATAGATAGAGAATGTATCATCTATTGTCTGGATTTCCTTAGTATAACTATACAACCCGGCGATGTTCATAAAAGGTGTACGGCCTTGTGGTTTGTCACCTATAGAGAAATAATCGTCCTTTACAGCCGACTTGCATTCTGATCCGATTAATATGGATACATCATAATGTGTTTCCATAAAGTTTGCAATGGATCGCGCAGTTTCATAATCCGTTTCTCTATCGGGGTCTGCTGAAGATGGAATGGGAAAAGCAATTAATAGGATAATCAGAAATGAGAAGAGTTTTTTCATCTGTTATGACTCCTATCAAAAACTGTATGTATTTACATATAGTATGACATAAAAAAGGATACCTCGTCAAAAGGGAAAAAGAAACTATGACGCAAATCTTCAAAGAAGATATTGAGAAAAGTCTGCCGCAATTGAATAACGTCTATGAAGAGCGCACGAGAGACAATCCCTGTAACCGCATGACAACCTGCCGGAAACGGTAAGGGTGCCAAAGCTTGACCGGTTGGATGAAATAACGCGAAGCTATCCTGTCAGAATGAGAGGATGGCTTTTCTATACCCTGTATGAAAGCATGGAAAAGAATAAGTGAATCGACAGTTTTCAGAATGTTTTTTTTGTTGTGGAGCACGACAGAGAATGATATATTTATAGCATATAAACAGCATAGTATTTGTATTGAGCAAACATATAAGAAGGAGGTGCCCGCATGTATCTTCCTCCAAGTGAACATCTTGCCGTTGATACCCTTTCGGGCATCTTCTCTGATATGAGTGAATCCTATAAGATTTTCTGGTTCAACAGCATACTGCAGGGAATCGCTTCCGGACATGTCCGGCAGACGTTTGATGAGATCATCAACCGTATGGTTGTGGATGCCTGGTATATGGTAACAGAGTATCACCTGAACCTGGGGCCCTCTGACGGTCTGGAAAAACTGGTGCATACTGTACAGGCGGAAACGGGCCTTCCGTCCAACGCGAAAGAACAGGATATCCTTGCGTCGCTGGGAGAGAATACAAACAAAGAGATTAGTAACCTGAAAAAGCGCCTGATTCTGTTTGTGCCCTATCGGCTTCAGGTTCCTTTCATGAAGGATATCAGGGGAAAGATGCTGGAGAATCATGCAGTGTTGCGGGAGAGAATCAACAGCGATGAAAGCATGATCTATTCCTTCGGAGATGGGAAAGGACTTTCCAATACCATTGAGGTTTCTACGGACTGGATGGATTACCTGTATACCAACAACGCGATTGTTTCCGGCTGGGTGGAACTGTGTATGATCAAATATCTGCAGCGCAGGAATCCCAGTGTTCCCGGACTGGCGGATAAGATCCGGCCGCCGGAGGTGCGCAAACTGAAGAAAGCGAAAGATTTTTGGAATGCCGTGGTGGACTATACACCGGTGGAGAATATCTATATTCCGGGACAGATGATGAGCACGGCAGACCTTTCTCTGGATCATTTTGTACCCTGGAGTTTTGTGGCTCATGATGAACTCTGGAACCTGGTACCGACTACAAAAGCAATCAACAGCAGCAAAAGTAATGACCTGCCCAACTGGGAAGTATTCTTTCCCAAACTGGTGGAGACAGAATACAAAGCCTACCAGACAATCTGGGAGGCGGATAAGATTCATGAGCTGTTTGACAGATGCGCCAAGGAACATGTGAACAGCAATGAAGCAATGACAGGATTATACAGGCCAGGAATAACGAAGGACGAATATGTTGTTCATCTGGTGAACCTGCTCTGGCCGACCTACCAGGCAGCAAAGAACCAGGGATTTATGGAATGGCATTTAGGGACATAAAGTAAGGATAAGCAGAAGAATACATCTCAAGCTACGCTTGAAATCATAAGTACAACTTCAACCCCCATCTGCTGTTCTCCATTCCCTCCTTCTGCTATGCTGATCATGCGGCTGGGCCGCTGACAGAGCGAAGGAGGGATTGTTATGTGTGGAAACAAAACTGATCTGCTGGATCGAGCTGTGGCGTTTGCTGCGGCAAAACATGCCGGAGCCAAGAGGAAAGGAACCACAATTCCCTATATTACTCATGTGGTAGAAGCCATGGAGATCGTATGCCATCTGACAGAAGATGAAGAAATCCGGGCAGCCGCAGTGCTACATGACACCCTGGAGGATACAGATACCACCAGGGAAGAGCTGGCGGAACTCTTCGGGGACAGGATTGCAGACCTGGTTGCCGCTGAAAGCGAGAACAAACGTGAAGGACAGCCGGAGGAAGATACCTGGACGATCAGGAAGCAGGAAACAATCCGGCATCTGTCTGATGCAAGCACAGACATCCGGAGAATTGCCTTGGGAGATAAACTGGCGAATATCCGTGCAATGTACAGAGACTATATTGTTATCGGAGAAAAACTGTGGGAACGGTTTAACCAGAAGGATCCTGTAATGCAGGGAATGTATTACGGCCTGCTTGCCAATATGTTCTATGAAGATGAAAAACTCAGAAATACTCCTGAATACAGGGAATATGTTGTACTGTGTTCTAAAGTGTTCAGTGGGACATATGACGGGGAAGGAAACCCGATCGAAAAAGAAGAGACTGAAGAAGAATTCTATCCCGGGATTCCGCTGGAAGCCTTCAGGCAGAACCTGAATGAGTGGCTGGAGAATCCGGCATGGAGGGAATACTATGAGACTGCTCCGTCCATAGAATGCCAGACATTGATCGCTCTGGAATTCTGGTACAGCGAAACTGAGTCAGAAGCAGCGGTGGAAGCAATGGAAGGTGTGGAGACAGATCTGAAACTGGATGACTGGAAACACCTGTATAAGTGGTGCGGGAATAACCCGAGAAAAGGATTGATTGCAAGGAAGATTCAGGAGATGGAAGAAAAAATTGACAATGCTGAGTATTAATGCGGAGGAATGGGCCGCCTGGGAGTATGTTTTTCCAGGCGGCTTATGCTTTGTGATGGTTTATGGGTTTGGAATCTGCAAAAAGAAAAATGTTTATATGTTCTTATAGGACATGAAAAACCTATCACATGTGTGGCAATAACTCCGAATGGCTTATGCGTGAGCGGATCAGAGAATGGCTTTTTGCGGGTTTGGGATATATGTACTGGTAAATGTGTTAACAAACTGGATTATTTGAATTTGCGTGGGATGAATATTTCTAGAGCACAATTGGATACAGAGTTGAAGATGGTTTTGCATGCAAATGGAGTAATCGAATAATAGTTATTTGGTTTTATAGAATATGGGAAGATGGTTCTGAACAGAGATCTTTTTCTTTTGTTGTAGAGTGATTGTTCGATACTCGTAGTCGGGGAAGAACAACTGCTCACAGTGCGGCAGTCCAGCCCCCAAATGTTGTGCTCTGTGATTGTCGATATCTAAGGGCTTCATAACTCGGTGAATTCTGATTATGAATTGGAAGGTCCTGAGAATAAGGTATGGCTAGGAAACTTTTTCAGCTTGGCTGTTGTGTTTGTTTACAGCCTGCTGGCACTGTTTGATGTGTTCTCGGTAGTAACGCAGAACCTTGTGGTATAGATGCTGAATCAGGTGTGACGTTTCTGGGATTGATCAGCGTGACTGTGGCTCCGATCACAGCGGGGAGGGATAGTGAACGAGCCGTGGGGTATGAAGAACCGTGGAATGAAACTAAATAATTGTATAAAATATGTATTAGGCATTCAATGCGAACCGGAGGCCTTTTTCTTTTTGCAAAAATATGCTATTGTTTTGCAAAACGCATGTGATGGTGGAATAAAATGGAATCTAAAAATGATATATTACGGCAGAAAAGGATTTATTTGGAAGCACCTAGTTACTTCAATAAGTGGTCACAATTTGAAGACCCAGATGGACTTTTGCGACAATATTTACAAGAAAGCTATCATTGGACGAATAGTATTGTACTAGAAGCAGGAGCGGGGACTGGAAGAATAACGGACTATTACGTAAATGTAGTTAGCAAAGCTTTTTTGACGGATAATTCAGAAAATATGATAAGACTACTGAATGAAAAGTATGGAAACATGAGTAACGTGGTTCCGCTCTTGTGTGATCATAGAGATTTATGGGAAAAGCATACTATACATCCGACGGTTTTCATAAGTGCATTTAGTTTGGGATATGCTTTTTCTGATAATTTATTATCTTCAAAGGAGATTGAGGAACAGTTAAAAAAGATAATTCCCCCAAATTCCAAAGTGTTTATTATAGAATGCACAGGAATGTTTAATCGATTCGAAAATGCTACAAAGAGCTTTCTTAATTATGTGGATGGACTTAATTCTATGTTTGAATCTGAAACGTTAAAGACATGCTTTCGGTTTGGTTCTGCTTATGAAGCTGTAGAATGCGCTGAAGGTCTTTTTTCAAAAGAAGTTGCTAAAAAAATAGAAAAAGGTGGCCTTTTGGAATTCCCTGATTATATAACCATTTGGCACAATTAGTTATAAACATAACAACAATATAGTTTATCAGCAAATAATCATGGAGGAATTGGAGATGCGTGGATATTATACATGGTATACAAAAATAAGTATTGCAGCAGCTGTTCTTGTTATTTCTCTACAAGGCGTGTTTGAAAAACTAATTATTAATTCTGCATTGATACCTGAAGATAATAAAGTTCTTGCGATTATAATAGAAATTGTAGTTTCCTTAGGCGTATTTGCGATGGTTTATCAATTCGCAATTTGGTTGTATGAAAAATATATATGGAAAATAGTATTAAAGCGCATTAATGTAACGGGTAAGTGGTATGTGGAAGTGCAGGTTGACTATGGGGGAGGGAAAGTGGTTTCTCGTTATGGAGAAGTCAATATAGATCAATCCATGGGAGAATTAACTTTAACAGGATATCAATTTAGTAAAAACAACGAGACAGAAGTGAAAAATACTTGGACCATATGGAATTCCACGTTTGCAATGATAGATTCAAAAGGAACAATTCAAATGAAATATAATTCTCAAAGATGTGCAACAGATAAATCAGATGAGTATGCTCATCCGGCTAAAGAAGGTATTGTGGAAATGAATGTGGATTGTAATGAAAAGGGGGTTCCATGTACTATGAAAGGATCATATACAGAATATCTCCCCAAATTTGTTAAAGGCTTCATTAGAATGAGAAGAACAACGTATGGTATTCCAAAGGAATATCTTGAAGAAATTAACTCTTTATACTTATTACCGGATGAAGAATCTTGATTTCTGAATCTATATACATAGGAGAGCAACCATGACAAACAACTGTCATCTTTTAATTGTTGGGTTCGATGAGATTGTTGCAAATAAATACATGGAAGTTGTGCTTAAATGTATTCAGGAAGGTATTGTGTCTGGATACTCCATTATTGATTTATGTGGTCAAGAACGCAGAATAGAAAAGTGGATTGGTGAAACTGAGGCAAAACCCGATGCGTGTTATTATATGCCATATAGCGCATGTAAAAATGGGATAAAAATAGATGAGCAAAGTTTTAAAAGAATAGTTTTTCAGTTGATAGATAAAAATATGAATTTGAAAGTGTATATAGCGACTGAAGCAAGTAGTCACGAGTATTATTTGCGTTTTTTTATGAGTAAAGGGATATCTGTTCTTTCTGAAAAACCAGTTATATGCCCAATGAAGGATGGACAATTTGATCCAATTAGAATAACGCCTATTATGAAGGAATTATGTACGTATTTGAACATATACCATAATAGGTGTTCAGTCATGAATTTTGATAGATATCACAAATTGTTTTATGACAAGGTCTATGAACCCGTAAAGCGATTAGTTGATACTGAGGGATCACCTATAACATCTATTCATATAAAACAATGTGGAGGGGTATGGAATACACATAAAGAGTTCGATACAAGAACAGACCATCCTTACAAATATGGATATGGAATGTTGATGCATGGTGGATACCATTACATAGATTTAGCTGCTCAATTTCTAAAAATCAATAAAGATTTATATGCTAATATTCCTTTGTCGCTGTCGTTTGTTACATATATGGCAAATCCCATGGATCAAGAGTCTAGAATAGGTAGTAGTCCAAGTAATCTAATAAATGATATCAGAACAGAAAATGATTTATGCGGACCAGGGTATGGGGAAACTGATTTTGTCACTATTTTAAAACTTTCTAATATGAATACTCATGCAGTTATTACTCTTGGCTCAATTTGTCTTGAACAAACAACAACATCAATACGAAATTGGGAAATAATACCTGAAGGACAGTATAATAAAAACGGACGTGTAAGTGATATCGAATTGGATGTATCAGTATCTGTTGTACATAGAACGCATCTTCATAGTTATGATATGCCAACTAATATAGCTTGCAATGTTGATAGTTTAAAAACAAATGTACGGATTTCCACGTGGAATAATATATCTCTATTACCGGAAGAAAATGCATATGAAGAAAAGGAGTTTTGTAATATTCATCATAGCGATGGAAATAAACAAGTATTGTATAAATGGCTTCATAATGATGATAATAGAAGCACGTTTGAATCACATTTGTTAACAATGGAAATGGTGCAATCGATAGCATTATCTATGAAACAGCCAGGTAAAGAGATAAGGATGGTTTTATAATGATGATGTAATGAACTGAATATACTTTTTATCAGATGCGTTGTATGAAAAACAAAATCGTAAAAAAAGAAGCATGAAAAAGAGAAGAACATTAATATGTCGTGTAACTATTTGGGTGATCTATAGCGTGCTTGATAAAGTAGTATAAGGCTCTAGCAGATACTGACTATAACTTCTCTCAATACTTAAAACATGGAGTTTTTGATTAGTTTAAGGAGAAACTCACATCTGAGTATTAAATAACAAATCGAAATTACTCTCTGAACATTTTTACTTCCGTTCCATATGAATTGTTCTTTTCAAAAGATAAAGATGCTGCACTATCATTTATACTTGGTGAATATAATAGTGATGATTTTACAAATTTATAGCAAGAACTCGATATGAATTATCAATTCGTGACCAAATAAAAACCGTGGCGGATAAACAAGGTATGCGTCTGGATGTTATTGATATACTATGTGTGGAAGCGAAATATCAAGGGAAGAATTGGAGTAATAGTTCAGTTTCTACTCACATGACATATGTGGCAAATAAGCAAATATCTGAGTTAAAGGATTACTTTGAAATAAAACCCAAGATTGAGACATTGAGTTAATATGTATTCATGATGAGGCATATGCTATAAAATAATGAAGTCGTCAAAAAGTCATCAATATATGGACTTTTGATAAAACGAGCCTTGTGACTGCTGGTTTATAAAGGCTTCCGATCTTGGAGAATTCTGACTATGAATCAAAAAGTTGTGGGTTCGAATCCCGCCGGGATCACCATAAGGGAGACGCTGAAAGGCGCCTCTTTTCTTTATGTTTCAATGGATTGCTGGTTTTTGGAAATTTTGACGATTTGACCGGATTATACAGGCTTATGATTGCGTAACACGTAAAAAACACGTGTTAACATGTCCTGTAAGGGGTCAAAACAGGGTCAAAATGAAGGGTTTTGGTGCTATATAAATCAAGGATCAGGAGAGATTTGATGTGTACCTAGGGGGCAAATATGATTGCTTTGGACAGTATAAATCGCCGCGCTTGAATACGTGAAAAACCAGCAATCCCTTACGGGATAATGGGTTAATGTATTACCATGTGGTTGTTAGGCTTTGAATCTATCGTTGTTGAAGTCATTCGGCTTAATAGCATCATATGATAAAACACTTTTAGAAATCCTTATCTTTTGATTGGTACGCATGAAGCCATGCGGCACCAATAGCAATGGCGGCTGATCCGATAATGGGGAATAGCTTTTTCAGCATAGACCATACAAGTTTTTTGTCCATTCCGCGTTTCTGTGCGTCGGAGATGGTTTGCAGATAGGCACGGCTTTCTTCTTCAGTATCAATATACTCTTCAGTCTCTTCTTGATTGAGAAGGATATCCAGAGCTTGACGTAGAACGACATCGCCATTATCATTTCGTTTATCAGCTTCGTCTTCAAAAGCGGTACGTAAAGAGACATAGTAACCAGGAGATAGACGAACGCTGTTAGTTTCAAGATTGTGGATGCTTTGCTTGGTAAGGCCGACTTTTTTTCCTAATTCTTCTGCTGTCCATCCAGCTAATTTTCGAAATGTATTTAGATTTCGCTGAAATCGTCTGATTTCTGGATCTTTGCTTTCAACCTTTTTTGTTATGGTTGATTTGCTTTTCATTTTATGCACCTCTTTCACTATAATAATATCATGGTTTCCATTTTTTATCAACAAACTATAATATGTTATATATTCATGAAATGACTAAAAATACTTGACAAAACGACGCAAAGTAAATCATAATACAAGAGGTTGATAGTTATCGACTTGTTATTTGATAAAAAAGGAGGTGTTTGGTGTGGAATGGGATTATGCTGAATTGTCGAAAGAAGCAAAAAAAGCCGGCGGCCCAGAGAAGTATGTTGATTCACTTATAAAGAACGCTGAGCAAAATGGGCAACAATCAATGTATCCTTGGGTTGTGGTTGCGACAGTCGGAGGAGCATTAATAACAGCTGGAATTGCCAAACTTGTGTCGTATTTTAGAGAAAAAAAGGCAGTATCAGAAAAAGAATTAGAAGCAACAAGAGCAAAACTGATACAAGGTATAAAAGATTATGAAGCAGCATATCCGGAGAATGATGCTCAAGATGAGAATAAGCAGGATCATATTAAAGAAGAAGTGAACGAAAAGAAGAATACTATAGAGCATTAATGATGCGGATTGAAGTAATGATATAAAGCATATATGTAAATCGAATGTTAAATGTACCTAAGAACCCGAATTCAGAAAAAATACGGAATTCGGGTTCTTGCAATTATTGAATGTTATGGCTGGGAGGGGGGAACTCCTTCGGTATATTTATTGATTATGTTTACAGCCTGCTGGCACTGATTAATGTGTTTCCGGCGGTGAAACAGAACACGGCGATGCAACTGCCGAACAATGTGCTGACATTCCTGGGACTGATTGGTGCGATCGTGGATCGCACTACTGCCAAACTGGAAGACAGCGATCGAGCCATGGGGTATCAGGAACCATGGAATGATAACAGAGAATAATTGAATATTGTAGTTATCTGCTCTGGAACAATTTTTGTTCTAGAGTTTTTGGGGTCATTAAATACATAGCAAATGCAAATATGTTATATCAAAAGAGTAAATGGAGTTGATTCTCAATATGATATGTGATATAAACTTTTTTAGAATACACGGGGCTTAGGGTTTAGAGTATAGCTCCGTGTTGGTTTTTATTTTTTCATATGTAGTTGCTTGTGATTTGCTTCTAGTTAGGAAGAAAAAATGGGATTGTGCTATAAATGATGCTTCTGAAAGTGATGCTTTTTTGGTTAATACTTTATGAAACCATGACAAGATATAAAACGAAGGATAGGAGCTAGTAAAATGAAATCAAGGCAAAAAAAAGAATTAACTAGAAAACTGAAACTGGAAAATGGTCAATATGAAGCATATTTATTTTCTGGCGATATAATACGCCATATAGATTTATCAGATAAAACAGGATTACAAGAACTGAAACAGAAAAAGAAAAAAGCGCAAGTGTTGGCTTGTTACGATGAAACAAGTAATAATACAAGAGCAGACTTTGGTGAAGTTGTAATCAAGCATGGTGTACAGAATATAAAAAAGAGGATTTCTGTCGAGAAATTGCTTGATGAATGTAAGTTAGTCAAGAACTCTGACATTGGGAAATCGATAAGGCGAGGACAATCTTCAAAACCAGTAATCGTTTTGGTCCCCCAAAGGGCGGAAAAAAGTGTGGAGAAGGTTAAAACGAGGCTTAGGTCAGCAGATATACAACCAGCGGTAATTAGCATTGATTCAAATATAAAACAAAAAAAAGTAAGCCAGAAGATAAAAATATCAGATGTAAAGGGGTATCAACATTCTGTCTTTTCACGTGCAGATTATATAATAGGACCTGGTGTATCAAGACAGGCAATAGGAAAAGTTGTCGTTCCCAAAAAGGATGATAAAGATGAGGAAGAACAGGAGGGCCAGAAAACAAAACCACAGCTTCCGATAGATTGATGATGTGAAGGAGATTATGTTCTGATGATATGGCAAATGACAATTAAAGATTTGCTAGTGTTGTTTTTCCCAGGATATATTGTTATTCAAGCTTGTCAGTTTATTAGAAAGAGCTCAGTGCGTAATGATGCAAATATAGATACGGGAATTGGGCGTGAAATACTTTTAAGCATTCTAATAAGTGCGGCCATAAAATATATTGTCGACTCTTGGATAAGGCCTGCTTTACCTAAGAACTGGCAAGAAGAGAATCAGATAATAATCATTTCTTTTGGGGTTGCAATACTATTTGTTTTGCTTGTCTATTTCAGTTCGAAGTCGAAAAGGATAATGAAGATTATCGTGGACTTCTTTGGTATAAGTCCATCGGCAAATATTTGGAACTATATGCTTGAAGAAGGAGCGTATGTGGAATTCCAAACAGAAAGGAAAGGCAAAAAAGTATTTGTAAGGGGACAAATAGAAGCTTATCAGGTTGACGATGATGGCGATTGTCGATTGGTTTTAAGGGATTATATAATTCGTGATTATAATATGCATAAGGATGTAATATTGCCTGCGGATGCAGATAGAGATGCATTCTTTGTAGTTTGTAGCAAAGATTTGTCTCATATAGAGGTAAGAAAAGACAAGGCGTATGATTCAAAGAAGAAACGGAAAAAATTGAACAAATTGGTATCCCAACAAGATAAGTTGGAAAAAAGAAAGGCAAAGTATGATTCTGAAAAGAAGAGTATTGACGACTCTAAACAATGGAAAGTTATAAGATTCATACGAAAAATCCCTATATTTATTAAAGAATTACTATTTGTGAAACTTTGGATGGGACACGGTAGCGCATCACGACAAACTGAATTAAAAAAAAGAAAGGAAAAGTATGATTCGAAAAAGAAAATTATTGATGATACGAAACAATGGGTAGTTATAAGATTCATACGAAAAATCCCTATATTTATTAAAGAATTACTACGTGTGAAACCTTGGCTGGGACGTTGTGGCAATAAGATAAAGACTGAAGTGAAGTCAGAATGGTATAAAAATGAAGTATATAAGGATATGATGCAGTTCGCATATCGGCATTGTGAGGAAAATGGTGTTGCAAACAAATATAACGAGCTTTCATATGAATTTTCAGGTAATATGATTAATTACAATCATGTAAAGTATGAAGATAATGATGAAAAGTTAACATTGGTTTTATCAGTGGAAAACGTGATAGCTGATGGTGACAAGAGCAGGATTTTTATGAAAGAAAAAACAGAACCTTATAAGATAGAGATTACTGATGATGGTAAAAAAATTCTTGGGTTACAAGAATGATGAGGAAGATAAAGAATCCTGAGTTGATGATAAAATGAGATCCGCAATATTAGCACCGGAGTGGTGAACCGCATCCCTTCAAGTGGACAGTGAAATAAAAAGAAGTGAACGAGAAATCTCTGGTGACCAGCAATGGTTATCAGAGATTTTCTTTGGGGAGTGCACGGCAAATAGCACCCTGCTGTCATCCGGTCAAGGAGCAAATTCATCTTACCGCGCACAGTCAAGGGTGCTTTCCTTCCTTCCCCCCCTGCCGCGGTGGGCACCCCCCTTTTCTCCCGGTACCGCATCGCTCTGGATTATCTCGTGACGGTAAGGATTTTTTACATCGCTCGGTAAGCAGATTTTTACATCGGGGCGTCCCGTTTCAAACGGAATGAGCGTCCCGCTGGCGCGGAACGGGTGTTTCGTTTCTCCGGAATTTCCACACGGAACATTTTTTTATTTCAACAATCCCTTTTCTTTGAGATCTGTAAAAACAAGTTTATCAACTTGTGAAATATTCTCCATATCATCTGTAGTTAACCACACAATTTCTGCAATCTCAGAATCAGCTTGTAATTGACCAATATAATCAGCCATATAACATGTCATTTTTATTTTTTTGTTGTCTTCTTTTCCATGGGCTTGCGCCTCAAAAATGCCATAAAATGTGGCAGAATCTTCGATGATATCTACACTTAATTCTTCTTTGACTTCTCGTACAAGCGTTTCTATATCTGTTTCATTTCCCTCTCTTTTACCGCCTGGGATATAATACTTATCTTTTCCTTTAGAACGAGTACTCAATATTTTCCCATCTTTCAAATACAAATAAGCAACCTTATCAATAAAAGCCATTTGTGAAACCTCCCAATATGGATAGTTGTATATAAACAACCATAAAGTGTAGAATTTTCTTCCAATAATACAAATCAACGATATCAAATATAAGATATTATTGCAGAAAGAAATCTGCTTTCATGTAGATGAGGCTGGATATCCCACTGGTTAGAACCATATTAGAGCCATATTAATGATCACTGTAGTTTGTACATGGACGACTTATATAAATATTCCAAGGAATATATAGAAATAACAGCAAAAGAAAATGCAAGATTTTTTGCTGGATGAGATTCCTGCCTTATAGACTTAACATATATAGTATGACATAAAATGAAGGATTCGTCAAAACTTTACTATATACTCTATGACTAGGCTGGCTATACTTTAACATTTATTAATGTCAGGTTCTCCGGGATAAGTGCTATCATACACATAGGCTCTTTGATCTGATAACAGTATTCATTTGTATCTGTATTTATAGATGACATTAGATATTTACAATTGTACTTTTCGCCTTTGTTTTTTTGTTTGAATACTTTTTCAGTACAAGTATATACATAATACTTATTGTGTGGAGTAGGAAAATATATGAAAATCACAAAATATACAAAAAAAGATTGACAGTGTTCTATTTGCAGAATATCTTATAATCATAAAAAAGTAATGACAAATTTTTAAATGAAAAAGGCGTAAGAAAGTAGGTGGATACAAAAGGGATCAGTCTATTTATTTATCGTTGCCATTTCTACTTTTTTTATTTGGATTATCATTATTCTTTACTTGCTGCAAACGTTATCACGAGCAATACTATACTACTATTATTTTATCGAAACGGAGGGCCCCCCGATTATGCCTGTTGCAAAGTGTTTTTTCTGCTATGCATGGAATAAAGAAGATGAGGAAAAAGAGAAGGATCGGTATGGAAGACTTGAACATTTGTGCAAACGCATAGAAGAGGAGTCACAAAACCGTGTTAAAGTGGTTATCGACAGGCAGGATTATCCCGATGCTGTAGATTTCGATAAAATGTGCAGGAAGATCAAGACATACGATTTAATTGTCGTAATGTGTACACCTGATCTGAAAGTCATTTTTGATGAAGAAGAGGAAAGTAAAGGAAAAGAAATAAAGGATAGCAAGGAGAGAGAATTAAGGAAAGAATACAGGATTATTCGTGAAATGTATTTAAGGAACAAAAGTTCTCTTTTCCCTGTTATTTTAGAAGGTAATATCGAATATTCATTACCTAATCTGTTTGGCAGAAGAAATGCAAGACGTTACGAAGAATTCAGAATTCATAAAAGCGCCCATGATCATTATGTTGTACCAACAGAAACCAGGAGAGAATTTAATAGATTTATAAAAAGAGTGATTCATAATACTCTATATAATCAATGGAACAAGTCTCCTGAGTATAAAACTATGCAGGATTCGTTTGACAACCTGTTCTATTTGACTGATCGGGAAAGTATTCCACATGATTGCCTGGTTAGACCTATGGTATATCAATCCATACATTCGCAAGCAGCTATTTTTGTTTTAGGTAGAAAAGGTTCGGGAAAGTCAACATTAATTAAGAATCTATGTTTTATGGGAAATGATGAAGAGGATGAGAAAGAAGAACATTTCAGATCCTATGTACCATTCGATGTAGAAAAAATAGACTTTGATACTATATATGCTTTATTATATCAAGGACACTTAAAAGATCGGGATATTGTATCGCCACATACTCTTTTATGCCTTTTTTGGCAGTTGTTTATTATCTTTCATTGTATAATTGTCATTAGAAAAGATATAGATGATAAGACGATAGAGCAAACTGATAAAAGATACAAGCTTTTTGATAAGGTGTCCAAAGCCTTGTTAAAAAACATAGGCCTGAAATCCGGCAGGCAATACGAACTAATAGATAATTATCCTAATATACATCAATTGTTGGCTACAGCAGCTGTTGAAGTTATAAATGATAGATTTATGACTGCATTAGATGATATGAATGAAAACGAATGGATCTATTCTTCATATCAATCAAAATTTGCTCTGAAAAAAATCTTTGCAGATTTATTCGGATTGACAAAAACAGAAGTAAATAATCTGGTACTAGCTCTAGAAGAAGATGATAAAAAAATCCTAGTAACATTGGATGGCTTTGATACTCATTCAGATGATTTCCATAGAGTGACGGAGATGCAGGATCATGAAACAGATGAATATAAAAATCGGGTAGATTTTGAAGTTTTACTTTTTAGAACGCTCATGGAGGTGGCTACTCAGATAAGAGACAAGGATGGAGATGCATTAACTTCTGCTCTAGGTACAGTAACGCATTTCTGTATTTTGTTGCCCAAAGATCGTTATGATCAGATCAAAATGCTAGATCGTGACAGTTTCAAGAAAAAAGTAGTGTCTTTATCATGGGGAATAAGAGATTTACTAGAAATTCTTGTCAGAAGATTGGAGATTCTGGCTAAATTTCAGAATCCTTCGTATACGGTCAAAAATTCGTCTGATCCTGTCAGGAGAATGAATTTGGTTCTTGAAGCGCTAAAGCTTCCGACATCAATCGGTATGAAAACCGGAGATAATGTTATGAAGATGAGCCTGTTTAATTACATTCTGCGCTCAACGTTTTGGAGACCTCGTGATGTTATCTCACATATGAGTGTTATTCTGGCTTCTGCTTTTAAAATTTCTGGTGAGAATAAATTAGAGCCGCTAAGCTATCATCTGAATGAAGACAGCATTAAGCTTGCAATAAAAAACAATGCGGACAAGATAATCGAAAAAGAATTTTATCAGGAATATCAATATACATTTTATAATATAAGAGAAGTTCTGAAGTCTTTCCAAGGAATGAATGAACAGATGAATGTGAAAGATTTTAGAGACATGATACAATACGTGCAATTTGATACATCCTTTGTTCATGATATGAATGTTACAGAAAACAAGATGCTTGTTCTATATCAATTGGGTGTTATAGGTTTATATTTTAGCAAAGAAATAGCAGATCGTTATCATTATGGGAATCGTATGTGCTTTAAATTCAATGAAGGAATGTCTCCGTTTAATGATTTTCTGAGATGGAATATTGAAGATGAAAAAGATGCTCGGATAATTTTTAATCCCCTTTTCTCCAGAAATCTTGGATTGAAATACAATACTAAAGAATTGATTGGGAACTGGAGCGACGATTATATAAATAATCCCACATTACTACATGATGATGAGTGAATAAGAAAAGGAGGAAAACAACAATGTCCGTAAACAAAAAAACACTAATACGACGTTATGTAAAAGCCATACATGAAGGAAATGCGGCTGTTTTTGCTGGTGCTGGATTATCTCGTTCATCGGGATATGTTGATTGGAGAGGGCTGCTACGTCCTCTTGCAGAAGAGATAGGTCTTGATGTTGATAAGGAATACGATTTGCTATCTGTTGCTCAATTCTATAAAAATAAAAGACCAGGAACACCAACAAGTCAAGCAATACTTGATGCTTTCTCAAAAGAAGTTTCAACTAATGAAAACATAAAGATTTTGTCCAGATTGCCCATTTTTACGTATTGGACAACGAATTATGATGAATTACTTGAGAATGGGATAAAAAATGCCAATCGAAACCCTGATGTTAAGTATAACTATAGGCAGTTATCTTACATACTTCCTGACAGAGACGCTGTAGTATATAAAATGCATGGTGATGTGAAAGAACCGGATATGGCTGTTTTGACAAAAACAGATTATGAATTGTATCAAATAAAATACCCATTGTTCAGAACCATATTAAAAGGTGACTTGATTTCAAAGACATTTTTATTTATTGGCTTCAGTTTCCAGGATCCGAACTTAGACTATGTTCTTGGACAGATACATTCTTTGATTGGTGATAATGCAAAAGAACATTTCTGTTTTGTTCGTAGAGTACAGGAATCAGATTATCCAGGTGATCCGGAACTGTATGCATATTTCAGAGCAAGGCAGGAACTACAAGAAGAAAATTTAAAGAATTATAGTATTCAAACCGTATTTGTTGATTCGTTTGCTGAAATCACAGATATTTTAAGAGATATTGAAAAAGCAACTAAGATGAGGAATGTATTTGTTTCTGGAAGTGCGGTTGAGTTTTCAAGCCCATGGGATAAAGCATCAGCGGAATCGTTTGTTGCGAAATTGGCAGGTGAACTAGTTCATGCCAATTGTAAAATCACATCTGGTTTTGGCTGGGGTATAGGTTCAGCTGTTGTCAATGGCGCTTTAAAAACAATATATTCAGAAAAATACAAACATGTAGATGAGCATTTGTGCTTGCGTCCTTTTCCATTAGATATTATTGATCCTGAAGAGAAACGAAAACAGAGACAACAATACCGAAATGATATGATTGTTGAAACTGGTGTTTCGATCTTTGTCTTTGGTAATAAAATAATAGATGGGGAAATGGTGGAATCTCCTGGATGTATGGAGGAGTTTGAAATCGCCAAGAAGCAAGGAAATCTTATTATACCAGTAGGTTCTACAGGGTATGCCGCCAAGAAAATACTTGATGAAATAAAGGATAATATAAAGGATTATGTATACTTGACGGATTATATAGATGTTTTAGAGAAAGAAACAGATGCTGATATTCTTATTGAAGCGATTATAAAAATAATAAAAGACAAGCATAGACAGATGGGCTTAAATTAATAGGATAAACATCAAATAAATGCATAAAAGGCAAACAACAGGTATCTGTTGTTCGCCTGCAAATTCCGGAAAAACGGTACATCTATTTCGCACCAACGGTGCGCTCATTTCGCTTGAAACGGTACAAGTTTAACTTTCCCAGACGGCTTGCGGCACCGGGAGAAAAGGGGGGGCCACCGCGGCAGGGGGAAGGGTGTAAATGTCAAGGACTTTTTTACATGGTAGGGTATAAAATACTCCCCATGTCAAGGACACATGAATCTACTACCTTATCTCCTTGTCTTTCTCAGTAACATTCATATCCACACTTTGGGATTTTGAGTTGATTTCGTGTCCACAAAATGGGATTTAAGTTGATTCGTATGTCCAGTTTACGGGGAGTATTTTAAGTTTACGGGGAGTATTTTAGTGAGGCGGCAGTAACCAGGCAGTAAATTTACAGTTGAGTGACAGTTAGCGTACACTTGAAATACAGCAGGTGCCGGGTTTATCATTAAAATGCGAAACCAGAGATTCCAAGCGGATCCCTGGTTTTTTTGTACCCTGAATGACGGATGTCTGACAAAGAATCTATTTGTTAATGTGGCGGGCTGCAGAACGGGCGGCCAGGCATCAAAATGCGGGAGGGATGTAACATGCCGAAACCGGAAGAGAATAAAACACTGAACAACAAGATCCGGAAGCTGGCTCCGGATGCCATTGAGGCCATGGGGGACATGCTGCGGGATCCGCACACACCGGCGCCGACCAAGGCACAGATCATCGGGTTTATCCTGGAAAGAACGCTGGGAAAGCCGGACACAACGATCCACCTGACAACCGGCGGAGGAACCCTGAAGGATTCAGAGAACCGGCTGATCGCCATTGCCCGGGAGATCAAGGAAGAAGGCAACATGAATCAGGATTACGCACTCAGCAATCCGGTAAAGGATGAGAATGAAGAGGAGGTGGACTATGGCGAGACCTCCGCGGAAGACGAAGAGGATAACTTCGAAGAAGAGTACGGCGAAAACGACGAAGAGTAAGAAAATCAGGTATAGTCCGGAAGACGCAGCGAAAGAGCTGCTGAAGCATCCCGAAGAGATCGGCAAGCAGATCGGCTTCGAAGACCTGACACCACTGCATGGGATGTGGATCAGGGAAATCGTCTTCGGAACAGAGGATTATACCCTGCAGGCCCACCGGGGAAGCTATAAGTCTTCCAGCCTGGCGGTGGCCATTGCCATGATCATGATCCTGGACCCGACACATAACATCATCTTCCTGCGGAAGGCGGATAACGATGTGGCGGAAATGCTGCGGATGGTGACCAAGATCCTGAAACAGCAGATCATGAGCGATATCAGCATGATCTTTCACGGGAAACCGGTGGAGATCGTGACAGAAAACGTGGACCAGATATCCACTAATCTCTGGAATTCTCCTATGGGAGCGCCACAGCTGCTGGGACTTGGCATCAAAAGCTCCATCACCGGAAAACATGCCCAGTATGTGATCACGGACGATATCTGCAATATCCAGGACTACCAGTCCGCCGCGGAACGGGAGCATACCAAACTGCAGTATGATGAACTGCAGAACATCCGGAACCGCGGAGGGCGGATCATTAATCTCGGTACGCCATGGCACAAGAGGGATGTGTTCCGGAAGATGCCGAACATTCACCGGTATGACTGCTATACCACCGGACTCATCAGCAAGGAACAGCTTGCCAAACTTCAGAAATCCATGGCACCGAGACTGTTCGCGGCGAACTATGAACTGAAACTGCTGGCCAGCAGCGAGCTGATATTTACGGAACCGCCGAAGTTTGTAACCAAAGAAGAACTGGACGATAAATATGGAGGAGTATATGGAATTGAAGCACATATAGACGCGGCCTTTGGCGGACAGGATTATACCGCGTTAACGATCGCCAGAAGATCCCGCCAGGATGAAAAAATTTTTATGTATGGAAGATTATGGCACCAGGATGTACAGAGAATCCTTCCGCAGATCATAGAAGAGATCAAACGATTTGGATGCTGGAGGATCATGTGTGAGAGCAATGCCGATCACGGCTTTCTGAAAAACACCCTGATGGCCCAGAATATCTGGAGCAGGACTTATCATGAAAGCCAGAACAAAAGAATCAAAATACTGACCTATCTGTATAAATGCTGGAAAGATATCTACTTTTTACCGGGGACAGATCCGGGCTATATCCGGCAGATCGTGAATTACACAGAGCAGGCGGAACATGATGACGCTCCGGATTCGGCCGCGACAGTATGCAGGTATTATCTTACGCGCAGCTGGGAACCGAAACCGGGCTGATGGAGGGAATGAATGTACGATAATGAACCGGTACTGATCCCGGACGCACCAGGGAAAATCACCTTCAAGAAAAAGAAGGGCAGTGAATATGTTCAGTACGTGACCGGGAGAACGTATGACCCGGTCAGGAAATATATGCTTCCGGAAAGAAAGATCATCGGGATCCGGATCCCTTCCATGCCGGATATGATGCTTCCCAATGAGAACTATCATCAGTATTTCACGGGGGATAAGGAAATGAACGAAGAACAGAAAACAGCAGCGAAGAACTATGAGAAGGACAAGAAGCAGTTCGTTATGCTGAGGGAACTGTTTGACCAGATGTACTATGAATTCCAGCTCCAGAGCAGGAGGAAACCGGATGATCCGGTCAACCCCTATAAGATCAGGAAGATCAACAGCATCCTGGAGCCGTTGAAAGAACTGATGGGAAATGAAGAATACGGGCAATATCTGGATCTTATAGAAAATGCAGAATTAAAGGCTGAAGCGGAACAGGGACATTCATCGGAGAATGGAACAGGTGGAGATGGATGTAATGGGAGAACATACAGTGATGTGGCACTTATGCTTACGCAGTATAAGGGAGCGATGAAACGGTTCAATAATGAGAAAATGTGACAGCGGTTCCCCTCAAAAACGGTTCCCCTCGTGCCTTCTGAATCTCCGGTTCAGAAGGCAATGAATTATGCCAAAGCAATGTGCTGCTTTGGCATATGAATTATTCGTTTGCGATGAATGTGAAGGATACGGCAGACTGGGCAAATTGGACAAAGATGCAAAAATGGGACAAATTTGCATTTGTAAATCGTTTTATATATGGAACGGTTCCAAAGAAATTCGTACGGATTGTACTTTTGCGCGCATAAAGCTTTAATCAATACATTATACAAGAATCTATGAACAAAATGATATTTGATTGTAGAAGGAGGAGTAAATGAAAAAAATACTGTTTTATCTTGCTTTGATTGTTTTGATACTCGCTGTAATTCCTGCTTTAGCTACTGTAACAAAAGAGGGTGAATACTATACAGAACAGGATTACAACTGCATGGGTGGAGGCCATGTAACAGCAACAACATATAGTGCCGATACATTAGATGGATGGAATGATTCTAGTCATTTCTTCCATTATACAGCCTGGAGACGCTGCCAAAATCCGCATTGTGACTGGAATGATGGTGGAACAATAGTAAACGATAGTAAGCCTCATTTTAAAGCAAGTAATACACCACGGCGGATCTATACATCAAAATGCCAAAGCTTAGAAAATCCTTCAACGCAGCATTTTGTCATGGTCTCAAAATTCTATAGTTGTGGATTCCCTGGTTGCGGCGGTGATGTTGAAGAACATACATCGTACTTTTCAGGCCACATTTTTAACAAGGTAACATGGGAAGAAACGCCTCAGGGGCGTAAAAGAAAACACGCATGTGATTGTGGTTACTATTACTATACAGACCATTGATAATTTGGATAAATGTTTTGTGATCGACTTCAATAAAGCGGTTTGATCATTTATGTATAAGTGATACACATATAGGATGGTCTATCCAACAAATTCATCATTAAGGAGACAGAAAATGAAGAATAATGTTAAAAAACTGATAGCCATATGCCTGATTATTGTTTCGGTATTTGCTGTTATTAACGCCTTTGCGGATGTGGTGCTGAAAGATGATGGCGGTGGACATGTGCATAAGTTTGATGAATTCTGGTATTCATACAATAAGCCTTCACAAAATCTGCATATAAATGTATACAGATGTTCCTGTGGTAAGACGGAACGATGGTATTCCAGTATTGATCCTTCCAGGCCCGCTGGAAATATCGATTAATCAACATGATGGTTACCGGCAGCTGAAAAGCTGCCGGTGATTTAATTGTACGCGGTGAAGATTCTTTCAAAAAACAGTAGACAGATGAAAACAAATTCCCCCTTTTTGACGTCTAATAGTATGGAAGTATTTCCATGGGTTTCATACGGAGTCTGTGCGCATCATAAAATACAACAACTCATCATACGGAAACCTTTACTGAACCAATACTAAAGTTTTGAAAGGAAAACGAGGTGATCGATCGGATACCGGGTGTAAAAACCAGGCTGACCAATACTTGCGTACAGATGAAACCCGATGGATAAACCGGATGACAGGAGATACGGAGCTCCTGTCATTTTTTGTTGGTTTTTGATTTGTTTAGATCTTTACTTTTTCTCTTATTTTTGGACGTGAAAGTAAAGAATTTGAGATGGCTTCTTGTTTTCAGGTAAAGATCTTTGGCTTCGTTTTTTTTAATTGAATTCTAATTACATTCCAACCGGCTGTTCGTGTTTCGCGGGCGCGTTTAGTGTACGCTTATGATGTCAGGGGAGCAGAGCTTTTCCGCGCGCGTGCCTGAGCCGGACTGTTGGGCGGAATTGGGAGAAATAACCCCTGCTATTGCTCCTTACTGAATCTGTTTTGCGGGTTTGGATGGCAGTATCCTTTTCATATACCGGGGGATGAACCGGGAAAGGAGAGAGAATCATGTTTTCGCTGCTGGGTGCGTTGTTTGTCGGCGCTTGTGTGATTGGACGGCATAGTTTCAGGGCCCTGACAAGGGGACTTTTGTTTGGCGTGCTGATCGGCATTTTCGGAAAGCGGAACTTTGATATGAACCGGGTGCGGGAAGACGTCCATGACAAGGTCAGGGACGTCCGGAGAACCGTGAAGAAGGCCGTGAAGGACGCGAAGAAGGAGATGCGGGATACCGGAAAGGCGCAGCGGGCCGCCTGGGAAGGAAGGGTGGCAGAGCGCCTGGAGAGGGCGGAAGCGCGGATTGACGCGGCAAGGGCCCGCCAGGCGGAACGGGAGGTTCGGGTGGAGGAACGCCTGGAGAAAGTCCATGAGCGCATTGCCGTGGAGAAAGCGCGGCAGGCGGAACGGGAAGCGCGGCTCCGGGAGCACATGGCCCAGGTGCAGGAGCGGCTGGCGGCGGAAAAAGCCCGCCATGCGGAAACAGAACAGAGGATCCGGGAAGAGCAGGAAGCTGTGCGCGCGAAGATCGAAGCACAGAAGGAAGAACGCCGCCTGCAGGCGGAGGAGCGCATGGCCCGGATCCATGCGGAGATAGAAGCCCGGAAGGCCCAGAGGGAACAGAAGGCCCGGGAGGAAGCAGAAGCGCGGAAGGAACAGGAAATCCGCCGCGCGGAAGCTGCCGCGGTTCCGGCTGAACCAGTGGTTATGGAGATTCCCGGAAACGGGAACGAAGCCCTGGAAAACCGGGAACTGGTGGAGGAACTGGAACGGAATGTCCGGACAGCCGCCATGGCCGCGGATGTCCCGGTGATCGAGTTCCCGGAAGAGGATGACAGGTACTTCTCCGCAAAGAAATACGGGTACGCCTGATTGGGGGAAGAACTGTGAACATCATCATTGCGTTTTATATCCTGCTGGATATCGCGTTTATCGGATTCTTTACGGTGCTGTTCAGACAGCGGATCCGGGAGGAAAAGGAAAAGGCCGGCGCGGAGCCGGAGGTTAAGGTGGATCTGGAATGCCGGAAAACACTGGGGTGCGACCCGGCCGGTTGCGCGGAGTGCGTAAGGGCCGCGGCGGCACAGCGGTGAGCGTCAGCAGGAATAATCGATTATTGGTAGAATAATATATACGTAAACTGAATAACGCCTATGAAGAGTGCGCGAGGGACAAGCCCTGTGACCGCACGACAACCTGCCGGAAACGGTAAGGTGCCAAAGCTTGACCGATAGGATGAGAAGATACTGCGAACAGAGTCCTGTCGGAAACGATAGGACTTTTTCTTTGCCCTCTTCATGGCCGGACAGATGAAAGGAGAGGGAAGAACATGGAAGGAAAGAAAGAATGTGTCGTCGGTTACTACAGGATCATAAAGGCAAAAGATCCTAATGCTGTTCACAGGGCTTTGCAGAAGGGATACGGGATCAAACATCCGGAACGGATCAATGGGTATTCCGGAGTCGTTTTCGGAACAGGGGATGTATTTGTTTCGGAGGCTGTTGGCCGGCGCATGGGAATAAAGGAATTCAAGGAGTTTGTCTTTAACTCGCTGATGATGTTTGGAAGGGAAAAATACGGGGAAATCTCCAGTGATGCTGAGGAGCTGAACGGGGAAAACCGCTGGCTTGGAAACGGTGACTATGTCTTTGGCCGTTACGGGTATTTCTTCGATAACCGTTATCAGGGAAAGAAACAGTATGATGAAATAATCCGGATCAGGATGTGGAAAGGAAACACCTGGGTCACCTATGATTCTGAAATGGATCTGTTCTTGCTGCTGAAGGATAACGGGGATGACCCCGGGACGGTGGTGGAAGACTTGCCGTGTGAGGAAGAATAGACGACGGGAAGTTGACAGGATCCGTTTTTCAAGTCATACTTGAAATACAAAACTCAAGTTCAATTTGAATCTGCTGGTTGCATGTCCTTTTCCGGGATAAGATAAATACGGAAAGGGGATGAGCAGGATGGCAGATGTGAAACACAAGATCAAACTGCTGAACATGTTCAGGCTGAATCCGGACAAGTTCCTTCCGGTGGCGGATCACGCGTGGAAGGTGTTCCCGGAGGAGGATCCGGGAACCGAATGGTATGACGACACGGAGGTCAACCTGGGCTGGGATGCGGGGCTGCTGGAGCCTGACCGGCCGTACTTTATGGAATGCTGGGCAACCTGCGGGATCACGATGCTGACATACTTTGTGTCAACAAGGGGGATTGAGGACGCGTCCACGGAGGACCTGGTGAGGATGCTGACGGACGCGCATCTTTTCCGGCTGCTGGATCCCGAAAATCCGAGGACGTCCGTGATGAAGTTTGAGGATGATACCGGGAATGAGTTTTATTCCATCAACGTGACGGCCGGGATTGAGGATGACCTGTATGTGGAAGGCGGAGCGTGTTATCCGTTCGGGCCGCTGAATGAGTACAATGAACGGAAAATGAAAGGGGAAAAGCCGGATGACGGAAAACGGAAAGATGAATAAGGTGATCGGGGAGAGGATCAAGGCGGCACGTCTGGTAAAGGGGCTGAGCCAGGAGAAACTGGGAGACCTGCTGGGGGTCTCCTTCCAGGCGGTGAGCAGCTGGGAGACCGGAAAGTTCATTCCTGATTCGGATCATCTGGCGGCGCTGGCGAAGGCGCTGGATCTCTCCCTGGACGCGCTGTTTGTGGATGAGGAAAAGAATTGGGAGCTGGGGAGGATCAATTATGATCCTGAGCACATGTTTACCCGTGTGAAAGTCAAGGCCGAGGAAAAGGGCATGTTCCAGACGCTGCGGGTGCTGGACCTGCTGCGTCCGGCGCATGGAGCGCAGCCCAGAAAGTCGAAATACGGGTTTAAAGCCAGCTATACTGTGCATCCCCTGACCATGGCCTGTCACGCCCTGGCGATGGGCCTTGTCGATGATGACGTTCTCGCGGCCTGTCTGGCTCACGACATGGTAGAGGACGCCCATATGAAGCCTGAGGATCTGCCGGTGAATGATCGGGTACGGGAAGCGGTACGGCTGGTCTCCAAGAACATGTATGATCCTAATGATCCGGATTGGGAAAAGAAATACTTTGAAAACATCCGGGAGAACCCGCTGGCCTGTTTGGTGAAATGCCTGGACCGGGTGAACAACCTGGCGGGGATGGCGGACGCGTTTTCCCGGAAGAAGATGATCCGGTATACGGCGGAAACGGATAAGTATTATCCGGCTCTGCTGGAAGTGGTCAAAAAAACACACGGATGGAATGATGCCTGGTGGCTGCTCCGGTATCAGATGATGACGATGGTGGAAACCTTCAAGAGGCTTTTGTGAGGAAAGGAGAAACATGGAGGAGAAGTATCAGTTTATCGATATACACAGCCATATTATCTACGGCGCGGATGACGGGGCCGGAAGCCTGGGGGAAGCGGTCAGGCTGCTGGAGCTGGATGAAGAAGAAGGCGCGGCGGCTGTGTTTGCCACCCCCCATTACGGGAAGGAAAACGGATACGCGCCGGACGCTGCCGGGGTGATGCAGACCTTTGAGCGCATCCGGGAACGGGCGGCGGAGGAAGTGCCGGGGCTTCAGCTTTACCTGGGAACGGAATGGTACTGCGCCTGGAACCTGGGAGAGCGGATCCGGAGGCGGGAAGCCTTCCGGATGAACGATACGGACTATGTGCTGGTGGAGTTCCTGGAATACAGCGAGGAGCATGAAAGCGCGGACAGGATCCTGACGAACCTTGCGGAGTTGAAGAGGCAGGGATTCAAACCGATCCTGGCCCATCCGGAAAGGTATAAGGCGATGCAGGAGGATTGGGACCTGGCGAAGCAGGTATGCGATATGGGCGTGCTCCTGCAGGTGAACGCGTATGACCTGGACCTGAACTGGAAGATCCGGACCAAGGAGCTGGCCCAGTGGCTGGCTGCGGAGCGGATGGTTTCGTTTATCGGGAGCGACATGCACGGGGTGTATAACGGCAAGCGGGTTCCGAAGATGAAGGAGGGCATCCGGTGGCTGTATGAGCATACGGACAGGGAGTACGCGGACGCGGTGGCCTTCGGGAACGCGGAGCGGCTGCTGGGAGTATCTTTGGATAAATAATAAAAGGTGTCGCCCGGCAGGCGACCCGGACGGAACGCGTCAGGTGTAGGATATGGATGTAAGCGGAATTGAGTTTGATGAAGGAGGAATGACGCATGTACGGAGCGATACTGGGAGATATCATCGGGAGCCCCTTTGAGTTTGACCAGGGAGGGAAGACAAAGGAGTTTCCGCTGTTTTCGAAAAGAAGCGGATTCACGGATGATTCCGTGATGACCCTGGCAGTGGCGGACGCCCTGATGGCGGCCGGGAAGGACCCGGAAAGGACAAAGACGCTGCTGGTGTATTCCATGCAGCGGTGGGGGAAGAAGGAACCGGACGCCGGATACGGCGGGATGTTTTACCGGTGGCTGCGGATGGAGAATCCGCAGCCTTACGGAAGCTACGGAAACGGCAGCGCCATGCGGGTGTCTTCCGCGGGCTGGCTGTATGACACCCTGGAGGAAACCAGGGAAATGGCCCGGCTGACGGCGGAAGTGACGCACAACCACCCGGAAGGCATCAAGGGCGCGGAATGTACGGCTGCGGTGATCTTCCTGGCCAGGAACGGAAAGAGCAAGGAAGAGATCCGGGAGTATGTGGTATCTGAATTCGGATATGACTTAAGCCGGACCTGCGATGAGATCCGGCCGGGGTACCATCATGTGGAGACCTGCCAGGAGACGGTGCCGGAAGCGGTGACGGCCTTCCTGGAAGGGAACAGCTTTGAGGACGTGATCCGGACAGCGGTCTCCCTGGGCGGAGACTGCGATACGCTGACCTGCATCGCGGGCAGCATGGCGGAAGCGTTCTACGGGGTACCGGAGGAACTGAAGGAGGAATGCCGGGAAAGGATCACGCCGGAGATGCGGGAGATCCTGGAGCGGTTTGATAAGGTAAGGAAGTAAAGGAAAAACGCATACAGAGCGGCGGCGCGGATACGCATCGCCGCTCTTTTGAAAAAGAGTGTTTGGAATTATCAATATTTGTGGTACAATAACCAAAACCACTCCGAAAAATTGATTCTACAGGGAACGGGGATTGATTGATGTTATCTCATCTCATCAGCGTGCATTATATTACCATCTTTTTGGTGGTCCTGCTGGGGATCAAGCTGCACGCCCAGGGAAAGACACGGGATGTGGAGCTGCGGTTTTACTGGCTGACGCTGATCTGCTGCGCACTGCTGGTAGTGGAGGATGTACTGGAGACCGCGGCGGCGGAGGATCCGGATATGCGGTTCTGGCGCACGCTCCTGTCCATAATGGGGTATGTGCTGCGGCCTACGGCGGCCATGGGGCCGCTGCTGGTGGTCTGCCCGAAGAGACTCAGGAACTGGAAATTGTGGATCCCGTGGGGGATCAACCTGATCGTGAACCTGACGGCATTCTTTTCTCCGGCCGCGTTCTACTTTAATGAGAACTACGATTTTGTACGGGGACCGCTGGGCTATGTGGTGTTCGCGGTATCCTTCCTTTACCTGCTGATGATCCAGAGCATGATCTGGAAACGGTTCTATGAGGGCAAAACCGCAGAGCGGTGGATCCTGATCGTGTGCGTGGTGGGCTGCATGCTGGCCTCCGTGGTGGATGCCCTGTACGGGCGGGTGCACATCAACGAGGCGATCATGATCTCCTGCGTGTTCCTGTTTATCTACCTGCGGTCCCATGACAACTACCTGGATCCGCTGACGAACCTGCGGAACCGGTTCGCGTTCTACGACGACAGCGAGCACCTGGTCCGGGATATCTCCGCGGCAGCCTCCATGGACATGAACGGGCTGAAGGAGCTGAACGACACGAACGGCCACGCGGCTGGCGACAAGGCGCTGGTGGCAATAGGGGGATGCCTGAGGGAAGCTGTAAGCCGGAACACGATCGCCTACCGGGTGGGCGGAGATGAGTTTGCGGTGCTGTTCATGCGGCAGGACGAGGGCACGGTGAAGGCGGCTCTTGCGGGCATGAAGGAACGCATTGAAGCGGCCGGGTACAGCGTGTCCGCCGGATACGCCATGAAGGCGGCGGGGCAGGGCCTGGAAGAGGTGCTGCAGGAAGCGGACCGGGAGATGTATAAGGACAAGACGGCGTATTACTTCCGGAGCGGAAAAGACCGGCGGGGGCATGCGGGAACCCCGGGAGGAATAAGGCCCTGTTGAGGAATAAACAAAGAGGCGGTGCCTGACGGCACCGCCTCCGCTTATCTTTATGGGGTTAAGGGTTATGGATTACGGATCCAGATCGCAGTAGTAATCACTGTATTCGTAAGTTAAGTTGTCTCTTTTTTCCGCTCCGCATTTGGAACACTCGTATTCATCACCGCTCACATAGACGTATCTCCAATGACCATGGGGCGTGGAAGAAAGGGAGCAGGATACAGTTTTATGCTGCGTATACATACCGTTATACTCACCCGCATAAACCCAGTTATGGTTACACTCAGCCAAACCCGGAGCTATGATCGAGAACAGCAGGATGACTGTGAGTGAAATCGCGATAAGTTTCTTTTTCATAAGTACCTCCTCATTTGGTTCGTTCTTTATATTTGTAATGCAGTGTGTTTTCAGATGCTTATATACCTGGCCACAGCATATGAATCAGCAACTGAACAGAATATATTGAACGGTTTAGTTATCCCACCCCCTTTGTGTAATGGATTATTCTGTAAAAGGACACCGCATTGCAAAACGGAATACAGTACCGCCGTTTGTGCAAGGCGTTACGGGTTCCCGGCCGTATGCCGGGGAATGAAAATCTATTGAACAGCCTGAATCTGTCGGGGAAATTATTCGTATTTGACGCTGTATTTCTCGCTCTTGGTCATCTTCCGGCTGCCGGAACCTTCCACGTAAGGCATGAGGATGATCAGGGTGCGGCCCTTCTGGAGCTTGATCTCGTTGCCGTCCTCACCGTAGAAAACGGTACGGCTGTTGATGTCGGTGCGCTCCCAGACGCCGCGGTAGTGCTTGCCGCCCATGAAGTAGTCAGCGTTGCCGGTGCCGGTGAGTTCCGGATCCGGACGGAGGCTGTCGATCCAGTGCATGCCGATGCCCTGGACAATGATGTTGTTGAAGGTAATGAGCTCATTTTCGTTCCGGCTTTCCGCCACAACCTTTTTGACGGTTTCGCCTTCGCTGTTCCGGACCTTTTTGATCTCCGGGTTCACGAGCACGGTATCCTTGTAGGGCACATCGCCGAGTTTCTCCACATTGACATAGCGGATATAGGCATTGAGGGAAGAATCGTACTCCAGGCGGCTGTCGGTTTCATATTTGTTGCCCCAGGTCACATAGACGATGGAGCCGGAGTCGCCGCCTTCGGGCAGGTCATCCGAGAAGAGCCAGGTATGGTTGGCCGGGACGTGGTCCTTCGGGACGATGTTCTTGACGATGTCCGCGGGCATGAAGAGCTCGCTGTTGGCGCTGTCGATACCGCTGAGACGCCAGACATAGTCTTTCCAGGCCTTGGGGTAGTCACCGACATAGGCCAGGCCGATATCGTCCGGAGTGGCACCGGCGGGGTTGCGGACGCCCAGCTTCCGCCATTCTTCCGGGACGTCAGCAGAGGAATAACCGGAGGTGCAGTAAGCACAGTCCCATTCCTGCCGGATACGGCAGTGGGTGAGGCGGGTGCTGCGGACAAAGCCGACATAGTCCGGAATGGTGTCGGAGAAGATCATGGACATACGGGTTTCATTGCCGCCCTTCTTCTGGGGCGCTTCATAGACCACATCGGAATAGGAACCGTTGACGGGGGCGACGATGTACAGCTTGCCGCTCTTGCTAACGCCGACGCCGTTGCCGGAATTGGAGATCTGTACCATGATCGGCTGGTACTGGCCGGTGACGGAAACACCCAGGAAGCCGTCCGGGGCTTCGATTTCATCCAGCGCGCGGCCGGTAGTGGGGCTGAAGCCTTCGCCGATCACGTCATCCGCGGAAGGGTTGAGGCCGGCACGATTGATTTTGATGTTACGGTCGGAAATACCATCGATCTCAGTGGGTTCCGCAAAGGCGGGAACTGCTGCCAGCAGGGCCAGGGCAAGGAACAGGGAAACGATTTTCTTGGTCATACAGTTAATTCCTCCGGTTCATGTTCTAGAACATACTCATATATATAGACGAATGAGGAGGGGATTTTGTGCCATGGTTTTGAAATTTTTTTGTAAATTTTCTGTAATGTACGAACAGACTTGCACTGAGACCGTTGGTGCTCAACGGCTCCAGTGCAAGAATGAATTATGTCAAAGCAATTCATTGCTTTGACATATGAATTATCGTCTGCGACGATATGAATTATTGAACGGCGGAGACCGTTCAATATGAATTATGCCTTCCAGGCATATGATAGTTACTGTGCTTCGCACGGGGTATTTGCCTGTGGCAAATATGATATAATTATGTACACAATACGGGGAAATGATTCCGGAGGAGAAAACAGTGAAGAAGATTCTGATCACGGCGTTTGAACCGTTTGGCGGAAGCGCGGTGAATACGTCCGCGGCGGTGCTGGAAAAGCTGCCGAAGGAGATTGGCGGGGCCGGGGTGGAAAAGGCGCTGCTGCCGGTGGTGTTCGGGAAGGCGGCGGAGAAGGCTCTGACCTGTAAGGCGGACTGTATCTTTCTGCTGGGGGAGGCCGGAGGCCGGACAGCGGTGACCCCGGAACGCCGGGGAAGGAATGAGCGGAATGCCCGGATCCCGGACAATGAAGGGAATAAGCCGGAAGGGGAGAAGATCCTGGCGGACGGGCCGGAGGAATACCTGACGGTGTTTCCCGTGGATGCCATCACGGAAGAGATGAAGGCGGAAGGATACGGGATCGAAGTATCCGAAGACGCGGGAACCTATGTGTGTAATGACACCTTCTACCTGGCGGGCGTGAAGAGCGCTGTGCCGGTGCAGTTCATTCATGTGCCGGCGGAGAGGGAGAAGGCGGAGGCGTTTGGGGAGATAGTGGAAAGGTTTATTGAAAAATGCCTGAAAAGCATTTTTCAATAAAAAGGAAGGGGTAAGTGAAATTTTGAACGGCGGAAGCCGTTCAATGAATTATTTGCCTTCGGCAAATATGAATTATCGTCTGCGACGATATGAATTATTGAACGGCCAGCCGTTCAATATGAATTATTCGGCTACGCCGAATATGATGATGACCGGAACGAACGCAGTGAGTGCAGCGGAGAAATCTGGCCACAGGTTCAGATTAGAACGGAGAAACTCCGGTTGTAACTTCTGTTTGTATATGTATGAGAAAAATGGTATAATTTCCCTGTAAATCAATGGTTATCCATCTGCGCACAAAAGAGACCTATCATTCTTCGTTTTTTTCTTAATCCTGTTTTGAGCGAAAACCTGTTTTTGTTTCGGAGGGAATGAGAAGATGACAGAAATGCTGAAGCAGATTCCGTACTGGGAATATCTGACGGAAGATGAAAAGAAGCGTGCCGCGGAGTCGGCGTATATCCGGCACTATGTTACGGGAGAACAGATGTACGGGCCCTATGTGGAATGCGTGGGCATGATCCATGTGCTGAAAGGGGAAACCAGGGCATACCTGCTTTCGGATGAAGGCCGGGAGGTAACGCTGTTCCGGGTGGTGCAGGGGGACAACTGCATTATCTCCGCTTCCTGCGTGCTGGCGCAGATCAGCTTTGAGGCGCATATGGAGGCCTCGGAAGATTCCGATATCCTGATCATTCCCGTGGAGCTGTTCGGGGAATTCTGCGAGAAAAATGTGTATGTGCGGTGTTTCGCCTATGAGCTGGCGACGACGCGGTTCTCCTCTGTGGTGGCAGTGATGGAGCAGACGCTGTTTTCCCGGCTGGACAAGCGGCTGGCGGGGTGCCTGCTGCGGCTGTACAAGAAGACCGGGGACACGGAGATCCGCCTGACCCAGGAGCAGCTGGCCGGACAGGTGAACTCCGTGCGGGAGACCGTTGGACGGATGCTGAAGCGTTTTGCGGCGGAAGGAATGATCGAGATCCACAGGGGCGGCGTGATGCTGAAGAACCTGAAAAAGCTGGAGGAAACAGCCCGCTGAGGCTGTGTGATCTAGTCACTGACAAAAGGGGTTCGGATGAATATAATAGCAAACTGAATCCCCATAAAGAACCGCCCTTTCCCGTCACTGCATACCACGGGGGAGGGCGGGATCTTTTTGACCTTTGGGCAAAAAGATCAATGAACAATGAACAATTAACAATGAACAATAAAAGGTTTTTGCTTGACCGAATCTTTATCGCGTGATATAATGCCTTTCGTTCCCTGTTATGGTCTGTTGGCTCAGTTGGTAGAGCACATCGTTCACATCGATGGGGTCACTGGTTCGAGTCCAGTACAGACCACACGGGAAAACCCACCCCTAGCGGGTGGGTTTTTCGCTGTGCCCGTGTACTGGCCTCTCACCAGTGTCCAATCGATGCGTTAAGCGCATCGATTGGGCGCGGAGCCGAAGCGCTGCCAGTGGCAGATGAAGCGAGGCGGAAGCGTAGTGAGCAACAAGTCATGCAAGCGGCAGCGAAGCAGGGCGACGATTGCGAACTTGACCGAGCAAGCGAAGCGCAGCGAGACCTGGTTCGAGTTCAGTACGCCGAAGATCAATTTACAATTATCCGGCTGCGGCCGGGGAAGATCTCTCCACGCGGCCGTAAACGGCCTTGGTCGAGATGACATTTTAGGTGCATTACTATGCGGTTCCCATGTGTGTTGATTCGATCTGAACCCGTAGGAGATTCTTCGACGTCGCCTGCGGCTCTGCTCAGAATGACACATAAACGAGCGGCGAGCCCGCTCCAAGGGCGAGCAGCGACGATTGAGCGAACGGAACACTGGTTCGAGTCCAACTGTCACCACCACGAATCCGGTAGGCGTTCAAGTTCAACGCTTACCGGATTTTTTTGCGTACCCCTCAAGGGTACGCACTTTTCGAAGTCAGGAGTACGCACTTTTTTGTCAGAGGGGTACGCAAAAAGGGTACGCAGTTCACCTGAAAACTGCGTACCCTTGGAAGCATTTCGTTCACATCCATCGTGATGCTTTAGCCAACTTCCGTTTTTTTCACCAGAAACATAAGCAATTAACGAGCAGTTTTTCTTTCGAGTTTCGTATGCCTAATAGGAAAAAATATCAAAAAATAATAAACACTCACCTAGTAGCAGTGCTATGATAATATATGTTGAACAAAGGAACAGAAATCCAATAAAGCACTGTTCCAATGCTTAAATTAACATGGCATGGCTGCCAAAGTGATCAACACACGAGGAGGAATCCTTCTTAAACTGATTAAATAAGGAGCACTGCTGTATGTTGTTTCAATCATTGGATAAACTCAAGCGGCAGTCGATACTGGCTGCAATTCTCATGATGGCTCTCGGTGTGGTCATGCTGATTTGCCCCGAAAGCTATGTGAATACCCTCGTTGTGACCGTGGGCTATGGGATGATTATCTTTGCGCTCGTGGAGATGCTTGAATTCATTGTAAGCAAAAAAGCCTTGATTCACTACATCATTTTTACCGGCGCATTATTCATCGCTATTCTCGGCGTCTTCATACTCATTTACAATCAGGATCTTCTGAAAGCCTTGGGCTGGCTGTTCGGATTCGTGCTGGTGCAAGATAGCCTGTTTACGCTGTTGAATGCTCTGTTGTTTGCCCGCCGCTCCAATCGGAAGGGTTGGTGGATGCTGATCATATTTGCCATTGTGCTTATGGCTTTGGGTGTATTGATCTTTTTGAATCCCTGGTGGGATTCCCCGACCTTACTCATGAGGATCATCGGTGGCGCGCTCCTGTTTTCCGCTTTTGTGAGCACGCTTAGGCTCATTTGGGTGTGGCCGTTCAAAAACGGGAAGGAGAGTGCGGAAGATGCCTCTGAACGATAAAGCGCAAAAAATGGTGGACAAGCTTGAAACTGAAAAAGAACAGATCAAACATAGTACGGAGGAAATGAGTGCGGAACTGAAGCGGCTCCTTGAAAGTGAGATCAATGCGTTTCAGAAGCGCGAGAAGCACCGCTCCACCGAAATGATCGCTATCTTTGCCAGGCATAATTTCTACGCCAACGGTTTTACACCGCAGGAGCTTCGGACGACCCTGGAAGATCTTGGGCCAACCTATGTAAAGATCGGCCAGATCATGTCCAGTCGGGTTGATCTTCTGCCTGTCGGGTATTGCAGGGAACTGGCAAAGCTGCGTGATAGCGTAAAGCCTCTGGACCCGGCTGTGGCCAAAGCCGTCATCGAGCAGGAAACCGGCAAAAAAAACGACGAAATCTATTCTGAGTTTCGGGATGAACCACTGGGATCCGCATCGATCGCACAGGTCCATTATGGTGTCCTCAAGGATGGTACCCGAGTCGTTACCAAGATACAGCGCCCTTTGATCGCCGACATGATGCGAAAAGACTTCGTGCTTCTCAACAAGCTTGTTGACCTGGTGAACATCGTCGAGGAAGATTCCGACGAACAGGTCATCGACTTCAAATCGGTGATCAGAGAGGTTGAACGTGTTACCAAAGCTGAACTTGATTTCCGCGTGGAGGCAGAAAACACACGTCTTTTTAGGAAGAAGTGCATTGATGACGAAGAACTGATCTCCTGCCCAACCGTCATCGATGAGCTGACCACCGAACGCATCTTTACCATGACCTATATCGATGGCTGCTCTGTCGCCAACACGGAAAAATTGACTGCGGATGGTTGCGATCTGGATGAGATCGGGCGCGTGATTGTGGACAGTTACCTGCATCAGGTGCTGGACGTAGGCACATTCCACGCCGATCCGCATCAGGGCAACATCCTGGTCAGCCATGGCAAGCCCTATTGGATCGACTTCGGGATGATCGGGCACGTCACGGACAAGGATATCGATTTAATCCAAGACGCGGTCAAGGCGCTGTTGATCCAGGATGCTGACTCTTTGGTCAACGCGGTCATGGGTATGGGCGCTGCTTCGGAGAAAACCGACCGCACTATGCTTACCCGGGATGCAGAAATGTTCATCCAGAAGTATATGAATGTGAAGAGCGTCAGCGACATCAATGCGATCGAGGTGTTCGACGAAGTGATGAGCTTGGCTGCCAAAAACCACGTTTCTATGCCTGGCAGGTTCACCATGCTCGCCCGCTCCCTCACCACCCTGGAAGGCGTCATTGAGCAGCTTTGCCCTGACCTGAACATATTCGATATGCTTTATGATAAGCTGAAGGAGCGTGCGCGGCAGAATATGAACATTCCGCGTGAGCTTTTTGAGAAAGGGCAGGAACTGGTCAAGGCGGGTAAAAAGGCAGCAAGAATCCCTCTCCTCGCTTCTGAAGTTCTGGAGGGTATGGTGAAGGGAAAGACGAAGGTGCGCTTCGAGTTGTCCGGCTATGAGGAACCCCTAAACCGGATCTTCCACTTCCTGCGGTACACCGTACTGACGCTGGTGGCTTTGGTACTGTTCATCGGATCCTGCATTCTTTGCACCACCGATTTCAAGCCGATTCTACCCAACGGAGTGCCCCTGCTGGCTGTAGCCGGGATCGTCTTTTCCATCGCGTTGGCGATATTCTCGATCAAAAAGCTGAAATAGCTGACATTTGTCGTAGCACGATGGCACTCTAAGGTTGCCACATAGAAAAGAGAAAAAAATTAAAAAAATTAGCACTCACCTCTTGACAGTGCTAACAATATGACTATAATATGTGCTGAACAAAGGAACAGCGATCCAATAAACCACCGTCCCAATGCTCAAAATCAACATGGCGTGGCTGCCATGGCGGCCCAACACCCAAGGAGGTAAGAGTTATGTTGATGCCGAGTATTTTTGCTGAGAATTTGTTCGATGATTGGTTTGATTTCCCGTCTTTCCGGAACATGGATCGTCAGCTCTACGGCAGGCACTTTGCCCGTGAGATGAAGACCGATGTGCATGAGCATGATGACCATTACGAAGTGGACATTGACCTGCCCGGCTTCCAGAAGGATCAGATTCAGTTGAGTCTTGAGAATGGTTATCTGACCATCACGGCCACGAAAGAGGTCGAGAAGGATAAGACGAAGAAGGGCAAGACCATACGTCAGGAGCGTTACGACGGAACGCTGCAGCGGAGCTTCTATGTGGGCGATGCGCTTACGGAGGAAGATATCACCGCAAAGCTGGAGCATGGTGTGCTGAGCTTGAACATCCCGAAGAAAAACGAGAAAAAGCTTCCTGAAAAGAAGCTGATCGCGATTGAAGGATAATGGGCTCTCATCCCAAGCAAGCTAAACCAACCGCATGGCTCATCATGGAAACATGGTGAGCCCTTTTTCTATAAAAGAAAGCGTATTAATTATATAATGCAAATATTGTTACTGATTGATGCTTCTATTTCCTTATAATATTCTCGATCTTAGTAATGGGTCTGTTCTCCAGCCTTTCCAGATCCGCATCTATTGTCGCTTTCAGAGCTTTTACTTCCTCGTTCGCCGTTTTTTCATCGTATAGCAATGCAATCAAATTTCCCTGTCGCTCAATCAGACTGGCTTTAACCAAAGCTGTTGGCTCAGCGATTTGCCCAACCTTTTTTGTCAGGTCCTGTGCTCTTTGTTCTGCCTCCTTCTTAAGCATTTCTGTCTCTGCTTTTATTTCAGCCAACCGCGCCTTTATGCGGTCAGTCCTATAAATCACGTCTGGATAGGCTTCAGCAAAGCGGCGATAAAAAACAGATTTATCTGTGAGCGTACGTCTGATCTCCAAACTAATTTCCTCTGTATTGTCTGCCTGACTACACTCAACGCTCGTTTTCACCAGTTTCAGGATAAAGTGAGTCATGGCATAGTCCGAAGCACAGACCGCGGCCAGCACTCCAACTGCAATTTCTTTTGTCAGCAGAGCAATCCTATCCAGTATTGTAAAAAGTACCGGATTAAAGAAATGGACGATCGCAACACCACCCAATCCAAACAGAATCAAATTTCCTATCCACACCCGACCATGCAGATTCATGGGCTTTTGACTATAATCCCACCAACGGGCATGAAAGCGTTTCTCCAAATACCAGCTTGTAAAATACTCTACTCCACCGCACAATAGAAATGATATGACAAAGGTTGTACCAAAGGCTTCTTCAAAGGGAGTCAAGAGGTGTACCGCAACGGTGATCAGTACTGCCCCGGTTCCATAGATAGGGCAGATCGGCCCTGTAAGGAATCCACGGTTGATAAAACGGTGATACTGGATATATTTTAGACAAACCTCAATACACCATCCCGTAAGAGAATAAATGAAAAACAGAAGAACAAGATCTATCAGCATTGTGCCTGTCGCATTCATGACGGCGCTCCTCCTTAACCGGAAGTCAAGGTTGTCTGTTTATGCCTAACAATGGTTCCCGGTTCCAATGATAGCATATCCTGGTGAATTTTTCAGAGAATTTTCGCCGCTGGCATTCATCAACAGAAGAATGCCAGCGGCTTTCCGTCATGAAGACATGACGTCCAGCCTGCTGCTGCTGGGTGAGCTTGTTGCCCAGCATGGACAGCTTGGCTTCCGTGCCCGCGATGGTCTTTTCATAGTTTTCAACGCCAGCCCCGGCCAGACGGAAGGTGGGCTCGGCTTCCTTGATCTGCTGGTTGATGGTGCGCATATTGCGCGAGAAATTGCTGGAGTCCAGCGACAGCGCGACTACCAGTTCGCGCAGGGTTTCAGCCATAAAGTTTCACTTTGATTGCAGGAGATTCGGGAAAGATGGCAGAATACTGGTTAGGAACATCGGTTCGACAACTCGGGATCTGAAAAACCACTTAACTTTGAATTCAAAGAACTGTCGACAAATCAAAACTTCCTTTTGCAATTGACCTCTGAGGAATATATTTCCTTCTTTCCTTTTCAGAGAAAAGAAGTATAATGATTCAGCGGAATCGAAAGACCGTCCGGTTGGGCTTTTATTCTGATTCACACTCTTGAGAGGCAGCCTTATGAATCGATTTTTTATTGACTCACTGAAGATGATGCGGGAAAATTACATCCGTGCCTTCGGGGGAAAATACGACACGGAGATGTGTCCAATCAAAGATGTGGAAGTGGACGAGCGGGACGCGGCGGGCATCGTGACTGCTTCTACGGGATTTCTTCGGGGGCTGACGATCGACGGCGTCAGCAGTCTGAAGAAAATCTACACAAATGACGTAAACGGAAAAACAGAGGAAATTCTTGATATTCGGGAGCGGGATGGAAGTGAACACGAATACAGGGATCTGGCGCTGACGAGATACCGCTGTTCCCTGATGACGGTTTTCACGATGGAACAGCTGATGCGAAAAAAACCGAAAAACGTGGGATTCATCGGGACAGGCCGCACGAACCTAGCGAACTGCATCGGAATCTGCGAGCGCTTCTCTCCCTTGGGAATCGTAATCCGCGGAAGCAAAAGGAACGTCGACAAGAACATCGGGGATTTCCTGCTGGTTAACGGAAAAACGAAAGTGGATGACACGGAGGATATGATTCATCTTAACGCCTGCGATACCGTGATTATCTGCACTTCCGCCACAAGGCGGGAGGAAATGATAAGCGCCAACCTTCTGATGGGCCCGGATTTGATCATCGTTCTGGATAGCGGGTATTACCTGGATGAATCCTTCCGGAAAACCCGGGATAATTATTCGGACAGCCCGGAACAACTGGAAGCTCATTTCCGGGATGAATTTCCCTGGGATGAAAAAGACTATACCTTTAAAACACTGCTGGATAAACGGGACGCCAGAAAATGCACGGCCTACCTGTACGGCATCGGCCTGGCCGACGCCGTGGCGGGGGAGGAGATCACGAACCGCATTGAAAAATCTCACAGGAAATAAAGGCATCCTCTAGAACAAAAATTCTTCATCAAAAACAGGATGCGTCTCCGCATTCAGAGACCAAAATATTTCTCGGAATATAATCTTGTCCGAGAGTCGCCAAAGGGAATACATATGATCCTGTACCGTTCCCTTCCCTTTTTGAGATGAACGGTATGGATAAATCGGGGTAAATAATTGCCCTTCGAGTGTCATGTGAAAACCCGCAGAGCTTATCACAATCTGCTCTGCGGGTTTTCGTCATCTTTGGGTTTAAGCAGCAATCACTTATGGCGATGTATGTATTGACAAGAAGAATGTATATAATGAAACCGTAAATGAATACAGGGGGCTAATCTTAGAACTCTTTACAATAGATATCTCTTCCTCTGTAAACTTTGAATCTCTAGCCATTGTCAACTATCCTTCCTTTCGTTTGGTATATCACCTCCATCCTTTGTCCAGCAAGCATTCTGCATTGCTTTTCTTGTTAGTGTGCTATTTCCATTGTCCAGGTATGAGGACTCTGTGTTAATAGTCTTGTCCATTTTTGAGGATTTCGGCTATTTTATCTGTCCACAAACCGGGATCGGGTTAAATTCATCTGTCCATTCTATGGGGAGTATTTTACACTCCTGGCCCGTGAACACCCCCTGAACACCTTTTCATTGAACACCTCCGAAAATAGAAAAAGCCTTTATTTTAAAGGCTTTTCAGGTGTGTTCACGTCCACATTTCAGTTTGACAACTTGACCGGTAGCCCAGTGCACATCGTTCACATCGATGGGGCAAACGAAGGAAGTCTTTCCGCAATCTCGGTCGGCATAGCGGGTATTGCTTTTGCTGCAACCCGCTATTTGCCTCGATAAGGAAACGCACACGCACCGCGGACGGGATCCCCGTCCCGCGCACCGCGCGCGTCAGGACTCCACCTTGTTTTCGCCTATGGCGAATGACCCACTGGGTCACCACGCGGATCGTTCCCCACAGTGTGGAGTGCCGCAGGCAAGCGCCCTGAGTTTGTTAGCGCGAAACGAGCGGCGGGCCCGCTCCAAGGGCGAGCAGCGACGATTGAGCGAACGGAACACTGGTTCGAGTCCAGTACGCCGAAGATCAATTAACAATTATCCGGCTGCGGCCGGGGGAGATCTCTCCGCAACCTCAATCGGCGCACTGCTCGCTTGGAGCGCTTCGCATTGCTTGTTTCGGTAAGGAAACGCACACGCACCGCGGACGGGATCCCCGTCCCGCGCACCGCGCGCGTCAGGACTCCACCTTATTTTCGCCTTTGGCGAATGACCCACCGGGTCACCACTCGGATCGTTCCCCACGCGGCCGTAAACGGCCTTGGTCGAGATGACATTTTAGGTGCATTACTATGCGGTTCCCATGTGTGTTGATTCGCTCTGAACCCGTAGGAGATTCTTCGACGTCGCCTGCGGCTCTGCTCAGAATGACACATAAACGAGCGGCGAGCCCGCTCCAAGGGCGAGCAGCGACGATTGAGCGAACGGAACACTGGTTCGAGTCCATATGTGCCTTCGGCATAGTTGTTTCGCTCTCTTACGCAACCTCAATCGGCGCATTTACCGCAATCTCAATGGTCGCAACTCCCCACTGGGGAGATTGCTCCCTTTCGATTGACCTCTCGGGGCTGCCGCCCGTTTTTCGCTGAGAAAGAGCCACTGGCTCTTTCTCCGGGCGCTCCAAACCCTCTGATGAGATTTCCGCCACTGGCGGTCATCAGAGGTTCGCCCTGGAGCGCTTCGTACTGCTTGTTTCGGTAAGGAAACGCACACGCACCGCGGGCGGTATTCCCGCCCCGCGCACCGCGCGCGACAGGACTCCACCGCGCTTTTGCCTGCGGCAAATAACCCACTGGGTTATCACTTCTTTCGTTCCCTGGTTCGAGTCCAGTACAAAACTGCGTACCCTTGCAGGCGACTCGTTCACATCAACCAATGACCGTTAGCCCGTATAACTTCCGAGTTTTCTTTTCAAGAGGTATCCCAACAAACTGGAATTTGTAAAATGATGCTTACAGCTTTTTGCAGGTGAGTTCGTCGTACGCCACACAGCTGTCACTGAAGGTCAACTTGAGCATCCCGCCCTTCCTGCCGAACTCGTTTTCCCCGATGGGATAGAGCATGAATTCGACTTCATCGCCGTCTTCGTCGATTGCTTTTGCGTAAAGCTCATCGTTTCTCAGGAAGACTTCGTCGACAATAAAATCGGCGTCCTCAGGATGCTCGTACTTGCCGCAGAAACTATTCCATTTCGACTTGTCGACACTTTTGAGTGCAATATCCTCAATCGACACGATGGGCTCCGGTTCCTTATCCCTTGCGATTGCTTCCATTCCGTTCCAGTAACCCAAATACGCCCTTACATCCCTGTAGTCCCGGTTGGCGAGGATCACAAGAACCCTGTCCGCATCTATGAAGCGTTCAAACCAGGTAGCGACACCCGGCATGCCGCCGCTGTGACTAACAATCAGACCGTACTTCTCGTCGTGTCCGATTCCCCATCCGAATCCGTAGCCCAGTCCATCGTCTTCATCGTAAACAGCATCTTCGCAGTTGTTGAGTCTCCCGGGAGTGTACATGATCTGCTGCTCCTCGGCAGTAAGCACCTTGCCCTCGCGCAGCGCCCTGTCCCATCTGAGCATGTCAAAAATGTTGGTGTACACATAGTCGTCACCGTTCAGACCATCAAAGGCAACCACTTCTCCGTCCTCGGCGGAGTCAATATCGGCAACCCATTTATCGTCTTCGAATACCGTCGCACGGGCGTAGTTCTCGAACGGAACGCCGTCCCTGCGGATATGACAACAGCGGGTGGAGGTCATCCCGGCAGGCTCAAAGATGTTCTTTTGCAAAAATTCCTCGAAAGGAACGCCGGAGAGCCGCTCCACAAGCAGAGCCAGCAGGTTATAGCCGGTATTGGAGTAATGCAATCCTTCCCCCGGTGCGAAGTATGGTTTCGCTTTGGTTTCAAGGAGAAAACTGAGGATTTCGTCGTTGCACGGGACCCGTTTTTCTTCCTTCCAGATTTTTATAAACCAGTCCGCATCGTCAAAATAGTCGGGAATTCCGCTGGTGTGGTTCAGAAGATGCCGGACAGTTACGCCCTCATACGCAGCAAGTTCCGGAAAATACTTTGTGATCCTGTCCTCCGGGCTGAGAAGGCTCTGCCGCATCAGCAGCATAACGGCCGTCGCCGTGAACTGCTTACTGATCGAAGCCAACTGAAAGATCGTGTCCTCCGTAATCGGAAGCGTGTTTTCAGGATCCCGGAAGCCGAGAGCTCCCTTGGACACGATCTCGCCGTTTTCCGCATAGAGCCACGCCCCGTTGAAGCCGTCTTTTTCCTGCAGCGCCCGGGCAAGGTTTTCCATTGCTGTATTCTTATCCATTTTGTTTCTCTCCATAAACTCCGATTTGTCGTTGGTCACATAACTCAAAAGATATTTTCCGAAATATCTTGCCAAAAGGGAGCCATCAAACCGGAAAGGTGCGTAAATCTTAGGGAACAATATCGCGTCATTTTGTTTCTTCCACGGTATTTGTCAGCCTGTGCAGTCGATGATAACAGACCATGATCAGAAAAGCTCCCGCACCAATCCATGCTGCAATCTCTGCCAGATAAACTCCCCAATATCCCAGAATCGCAGGAAGAAGCAGCGCTGCTCCAACACGCAGCGCCAATTCCAAAAAGCCGGAAATCATCGGCATCACTGTATCGCCCAAGCCTTGCAGGGTAGTTCTGTAAACAAAAAGCAGATACAGCATGGGCAACCCGGCTGCCATCACCCGAAGAAAATCATATCCAATCGCCAGCACCTGATCTGCCAGTTCCGCCTCATCCCGGATAAACAGGGAAAGAATGGACTTTCCGAATACTGTCATCAGCCCTCCGACGGTAAGCGCGAGCAGAAAACCGATCTGTGCTGAACGCCGCAGCCCCAGCCTTACACGATCCATTCTTCCGGCGCCATAATTCTGCCCGGTAAAGGTACCCGCCGCGCTTCCTAGGGAAGATCCTGCGATTTCCACCAGTCCCTGCAGCCTGGAGGCCGCGTTGTACCCGGCCATAAAGATGAATCCGAAGGCGTTGACCACGCCTTGCAGTATGAGCCCTCCAAGTGAAATGATGAGGTTCTGAAAGGCAATCGGGAATCCGAGCCGAATAAGTTTTCGAATCACTATCCGGTCAGGACGGTAATCGACCCGCTGAGGGCGAAGTTCCGGAATCTTCAATACCGCAGCCAGACAGATTCCGGCGGAAACCGCCTGTGCTATCACGGTCGCATACGCGCCGCCGTTAGTGCCAAGGCCCAGGGAACCGACAAACCACCAGTCCAGAGCGATGTTTACCGCCGTGGCGCAGGCCAGAGCCAGCAGAGGCGTTCTGCTGTTTCCCAGCGCGTACAGAAAGCCGCTGAACACATTCAGGCACATCACCACCGGCAGGCCTGCATAGATAATTCGCAGATAGTTCTCTGTCAGATGAATGGTTTCCTCCGGCGAATTCATCCATGTCAGCACAGGACGCAGCAGCGTCTGGCTGATTGCCTCCAGTGCGACTGTCACTGCTGCGGAGATCAGATAGCTTTGTGCAACGGTTCTTTTCAGTTCCGCATACTGTTTTCCACCGTAGCACTGGGAGGCATGGATGGAATATCCCTGCGCCAGCCCCATGGGGATTGACAGCACGGCCCAGTCCAGCCACCCGGAGGCCGAAACCGCTGCCAGTGCTGTAACTCCCAGCAGCTGCCCGATAATCAGAGAGTCAACCAAATTATAAAACTGCTGCAGCATATTCCCCGTAAGAACCGGTAGCGCAAAAACCAGTATCAGCCTCACGGGATTCCCTGATGTCAAATCCTTGATCCGTATCACTTTTTCTCCTGTTTCTGATGCTGAAGAAAATCAAAATATATCTTACGAGTTTTCTTACCAACAGGTGCCTTGACAAACTGGAATTTGTCATTCAAAGGGAAATGAACAGGGAAGAAAATGCTTTTCTTTCCCATCATCCTTGAATATATCAGATCATTTTCAGCCTTTCATGCATAACGCGCACATCTTCCTTAGCCCCTGCTGGCGTAGGCCATTCTCCTGGATTGCCCAGTCGATCCCCGATTTTTCTCGGGATTATGTGTACATGAAAATGAGGGAGTGATTGGCTCACGGGACTGTTGGCTGACATGATGTCGGCTCCGTCGTAACCGCAGTCTTCAATCAGGTGTTTACTGACCTTCTGTGCCATGAACCAAACCTTACAAGCCACATTCTCGGGACAATCGGTCACATATCGATAGTGCCTCTTGGGTATAACAAGAATATGTCCGTCATAATCCCTCGAGATGTCCATGAATGCGAGAGCCTCGTCATCTTCACAGATCCTGAGTCCCTGTATCTCGCCGGAACCTATTTTGCAAAACACACAGTCTTCCATATTTGCCTTTCCGCCCATAACTTGATATTGCGTTCCGTAACAGCAAATCGATGATTGCAAAAGCCAAATCCCGATTTGTCGATCGCCATATAACTCAAAAGATATTTTGGCAAGCCCATACTGGCTACCAACCCTAATTTTAACATATCCTCTGGATTTTTGGCAGAAGATATTTGCCGCTGGCATTCATCAACAGAAGAACGCCAGCGGCATGGCTCAGTCGGTAGGACAAACTGAACAAAAGATCCAACTGCCAACAGTTCGGATGATCCGAACCGCTCACATCGACGGTCAAATTTGTCTCTCCATCAAAAATCTTGCAAGTTTTGTGTTGCCGGGTGTTGCGAAAAAAGTACTGCGCAGGCCCAATGGAATGAACAGCATATCCCGGACAGTATCGTCAAAGGGTTTATCCACGCGCATCCGACCCCGGGAAAAACTTCCAGTACTTTTTTCATACCGTTCCCCTTTCCGCTGAAGTTTATCGGTCAAGGCTGTTTTCGTCCAGAAGGAAATCGATGATGTTGATTCTCAGAATTCCTTCTTCATCAGTCCAGCTCTTTCCGTAAGATTTTGAAATAATGATTTTCTTAAAAGAATCCTTTATTGCATTCAGCGGTCTGATTTCTGTCCCGGCTTTTTGCGGGTCATCCATATTCAAGGCGGACTGAATATAGTACCGTTTGCCTCCGCCGGTTGCGATAAAATCAATCTCGCAGTTCTTCTGCACCCGTTTTCCTTCATCATTTTTCTCCACAATCGGAATTACGCCAACGTCTGCATGATAACCCCTGACCAACAGTTCATTATAAATCAGGTTTTCCATAATATGCGTTTCTTCCTGCTGGTGCAATCCAAGCCTGACATTGCGAAGTCCGACATCTGTGCAGTAATACTTGGAAGGATATTCAAAATATTTTTTCCCTTTGATGTCATATCTGACTGCCTCAGAAAAAAGGAAGCTCTCTGTCAGGTATTTCAGATAAGCACTGATGGTTTCAGCATCCACTTTGATGTGTTTTACACTTTGAAGGGTTCTTGATATTTTGCTGGCATTCGTCAGCGAACCGATTGATGAACAAAGATCACTGGTCAGTTCCCGCAGCAAAGCAGGCAGCGCAACATTATACCTTTCTTCTATATCCTTGAAATAGATTTCCTCGAACAGATCGGACAGATACTTAAACTTATCCTCATCCCTGTCCAGGGATAACAGGTAGGGCATTCCGCCATACATACTGTATTCGTTATAGGCTTCTGTCTTATCCTGACCGTATGCCTCGTAAAACTCACGGAAAGAAAGCGGGTACACTTTCACTTCATCTCCGCGGCCCCTGAATTCTGTGGCAATATCCTTTGAAAGCATTTTCGAATTGCTGCCTGTTACATACACATCAATATTCTTCAGGCGAAGAAATCCGTTCAGAACACTGTAAAGCCTGACAGGCTTATCCTGCTGCTTAAGTTCGTCTTTGGAAATGGCAAACTGTATTTCGTCGATAAAAACATAGTATTTCCGGCTGGAATCGGATGTGCGTTCCCGGATATAAGCAGAAAGGCAGTACGGATCACGGTACTTTTCGTTCAGATCATCATCCAGCGCCAGCAGAATAATATGATCCTCCGGGACACCGTCCGCAAGAAGATATTCCCTGTACAGGTCAAACAGCAGTGTACTCTTTCCACATCTGCGGATCCCGGTAATCACCTTAATCCGGCCGTTCCATTGGCGTCTGATCAGGGCATCCAGATATTTTCTGCGTTCAATCATATTTTTTGTTTCCTTTCGGAAGTTGCTCGTCTTTTCGAGCTACTTCCGAAAGGAAGTATATCATACTCACCGTAGTGAATCAAGAAGTGAACACTGAAAAGGGGAGAGAACAATTCATAATTCTCAACAACGGTGACGGTGTTGTCATAGAAAAAAACACGAGCAGGAGCCGCAACTGAACTCCTGCCCGTCGTTTTATTTTTCAGATTATGCTTTATGGCATGAATGCTCTCCGCATCCATGGCTGTGGCAGTCATGACCTTCTCCGTGGTGGTCATGATGGTCGCAGCGCGCGTCAGGATCATATTCCAGGCTGCCTGCGGCCAAGGCCTTCGCCGCGGTGTCCGCGCTGCCGGTCACACCGGCATACAGCTTTATCCCGGCTTCCGCCAGTGCCATCTGAGCACCGCCGCCGATCCCGCCGCAGATCAGGGCATCCGCCCGGGCTGCCTGCAGGAAACCAGCCAGTGCTCCGTGTCCGCTGCCGTTGGTATCCACGATCTGTTCCCGGACAATGGCTCCGTTTTCCACATCATACAGCTTGAACTGTTCGGTGTGGCCAAAGTGCTGGAAGATTTCTCCCTGTTCGTAAGGTATTGCGATTCTCATGCTCTGGATTCCTTTCATCATCAGGTGTTCCGGAGGCGGAACCGGTGCGAACTCGCAGCATCCGCCGGTGATCTGCAGTCTTTTTCCCTGGACCAGCGCCGTGGCGGTTTTACGCCTGGCACTTTCATAGATCGCGGTCACCGTGGTCCTTGCCACATTCATCCGGGCGGCGCAGGATTCCTGATTCAGCCCTTCCGCATCCATCAGGCGCAGCGTCTCATACTCGTCCAGCGTCAGACGGATCACTTCGGCGTCCGGCGCGTCATCCGGCGAAAAACTGCGGAACATGGGCATCTGCCCGATCCTTCTGCATCTGACCGGTCTTGGCATGCGGCACCTCCTCCTTTGTTAAGGTATAGTACAATTAATGACATATGTCAATAACGAAAGGGGCCTTTCTGAAAACCATGGTGTTTACAGAGCTTTCCGGAACAGGGATTATCCCTGCTGCTTCCCTGTTATTGAGCCACATCAAAATCCTGGTGGATCACTTCGATTTCCATGTTTTCATTCAGCGTGATGATTGTGGCATAAAAGTCGAAACCGATGCTGTTTGCTTCTTTTTCGGCCTTGACCTTCAATATGTTTTCGAGGCCCCGGGTTACAACCGGCTCCTCCTTTTCCGGGTCGGAATTGTCCTCATAGCGGATCGCGGCTGCCGGCGGAAGGTGCAGGATGCTGAACGCGTGCATATACCGCCTGTCATCGTCTGTGCTCTGGGCGATCATGTCCTCGTCACCGACCTGGAAGAATACGATTTCATATCCATCCTCTGTCGCGATCAGGATATCTCCGCTTTCCTCTTCCGTTTTTTCCTTTACTCTGTACAGCCGTCCGCCGGCCAGCAGGGTATCACCGGCTTCCAGCTTTTCAATATTGTCGATGTCAAAACGATCATCATCGTAGAGGGTCACCGTGAAGGTTTTTGTCTGAGCGTCATATTCGCCGACTGTCGCATGGACCGTCACTCCGGCCAGGCCGTCGGTTTCTGTGCTTTCGGGTTCCACGGTTTTTGCCGCTGCGATTGATGCTGTGAGGATCATCACAGCTGCCAGGATCAGGAATACTGTTTTTTTCATCATGTTCTCCTCCTTGATATTGTTCCTCCGGGCGGTCCCGCGTACGGGGCTTTACCGTGATTCACCGGCTGATCATTTGCTTTTCAAACCGGAACATGCCGCCGCCCTCTTCATAGTTTTCCTCCTCGCCGGTTTCGGGATCATGAGGATCCGGGTGATGGCTGTTGAAAAACTCGACGATATGGAAACCGCATTTGTTGACATAGAAATGGATATTCCTGGTCTCAAAGTACGGCGTGCAGGTTTCCCAGACTTTTGTATCCGGATACAGCCGTTCCACTTCTTTCCAGGCGGCGCAGCCGATCCCCTTGCTGTGGGCGTCCGGGCAGACAAACAGCAGATCCAGGTGGTTGTGCTGCGTTTTTTCATCGATCCTGAGCACGATGCCGCCTACAATTTGGCCGTCTTCACGGATGCGGTAGGCTGCGCCGTCACGGATGCTGCGCAGAATCGTTTTCCGGGAGATGATTTCCCCGTCTTCTTCATAATGGGCATCCCGGAGTCCGAACTCCTCCATCGCACCATACTTAAAGGCACGCTGATTATCGAGGACAAACTGTTCCCGGTCATCATCGGTGAGCGGTGTCAGGGTGATCTTTGCCATATAAAGGTCTTCCTTTCTGTATCAGTATTCGTTAATCACCTTTAGGAATGTATCTGAATTCCCGGCGCGGCCGGGATTAAGGGCGGATTTTTGATTTCAGGCTTTTCATCTCCTATAAAACAAGCGCCCGGCTAAAACACAACTCTTCATTGCATTCTAAAACCGAGCGCACCCGACACCTTATCCGGCAGGCGGCCTGCTGGCGTAAGCCAACGATCCCCTGTGCTGCGGCACACTGCCCTCCGGTGACCTGTATTCAATTCACGTTGTCAGCGGTATCCGCCTAAAACAGAATGCCGGCTGACAGTATTATTTTATCATCTTTGTTTCCGATAATCAAATGACGGAATGCAGCACTCCTTACGAAACACAAGATAATGCCAATGGTCAGATAACCTGAACGATATAATATCCCAAGGTTTTTTACGGCGTTTTTCAGCGGTCTGTTCTTTTTCCCCATGCCCACCGTAATTCTGTATTGTGTTATCGGGGGATGTCGGTTATTATGGTCAATATCAGACAAGCGCATAAATGAAAGGAGCTGACCCTCAATGAAAAAAACCATCGCACTGGCACTTTCCATTGTTCTCGTCCTTGTTTCACTTTCATGCATTGCACAGGCTGAAGAAGGACCGAAGTTCGTCACAATCCGGGAATGGATGGATGCAAAGGGAGAATGCGGGGACTGCATGCTGCTTCTGAAAATCAAGCAGGTGCTTAATCCGGTTGTGGCCCTTGCGGTTGATGAAACCGGAGAGGTAAATCTTTTTTCCGGAGCAAATGAAGAAAGTTCATTCGTGCAGTTCTGGGACGAGGAAAAAGGCTTTTTTGAAAACTATTTCCTGGTGATTGCGAATCCCAAATACAATCCGTATGAGGGAACCATCGAGATGGCTGAATGGACGCTGCTGCGGATCCTTCCGGCGATCGACTGAATGATGATCGTGCTTTGACTAATCAAAGAGATCCTCAAGTCTAAATGACCTGAGGATCTTTTTGATGTCATTCTTATATTATCTGTGATCTGTTGTGCTGGCATTATTATACCCGCTATATTACATCAGTGTTCCGGCGCGCCGCCTGCAGGGTGTGTTTTTTCAGCAATCAATTATCCTGAGATAATACTCATCGCTGCCTTCAAAAACGCCGGTTCTTCTGAACCCGTGGTGCTCATAGAATGTTCCGACACGGGTATTGTCCTTGTGAACGCCCAGCGCAATGGAGCGTTTCCCGAACTCATCGTATACCCGGGCGACCGCCTTTTCCAGGATTTCTCCGCCGATCCCTTTGCTGCGGTATTCCCTGTCAACCACAAATCCCATCACCCTGTAGAACGGTTTCCCTTTCATTTCGTCAGGATCGGTATCCCAGGGGATGGCTTCCCCGATCATAATTAAACCGACAGGTTTCCTGCCCATGTATGCAATGAATGTATGCCCGATCAGATGATGCTCAGCGCCGTAATCTGTAACTTCCATCAGCGTGTCTGCGGTATCCACCCATGCTTCAGGAATATCGTCCCGGTTGATCGCCCGGGCATCCCGGAAATTGTCATGCGTGAGCTGTGCCAGGGTCAGGATTTCCATACTGCTGCGTTCCTTTTGCGGGGATTAAGTGAAAGCCATTAAGTTTTCACCGGCTGCCGGCTGTTTTCCTGCTTTATATGTTTTTGATGTACTCGCCTTCCACGTAAAACACGCCGTCGGTCAGGGGCCGGTGTTCATCGGGTTTCTTCAGGACGCCGCGGCGGATCAGCTCATCGGAAACATAACCGGCGAGCTGGTTCGCGTAGCAGGAAACCCACTGGTTGATCTGGGAATCAAGCCGCTTCGGGACAAAGGACGCAAAGGCTTTCCGGAGATCTTTGATCCATTCGCCAAGAGGCGCCTCAAGGCCGTTGTCGGCATCGAACAGGGAAACAAAGGCTTTGAAAGCCGCAGCGGTGAAGCAGGGGAAACTGAGCTGATACCCGTCAGCGCACTTCCGGATCAGGCCGTTGCTGATATAATGCGCGGCGTCCTCGTCACTGAGACTGATCTGAATGATCCCGTTTTCACTGCTTTGCGGGATGCCTTCCGCGTGCATCCGGCAGGTGCCGTATACGTGGTAGACACCCGGGTCGAAGTATCTGGATATCCAGTAGTAATAGATATGGGACGGCTTTTCGTTTCCGCTGCCGCTGTCATCGCCGGTGGTGTTGCAGCCGCAGTTGAATTCCGCCGCCATCTCGCGTTCGTCTTCTGTTTCCTCAACGATCATCCAGCCGTAGCCGCCGTCCTGCCGGACCGGATACGGGCCGTTTTCGAAACGCAGTTTTGTTTTGACGGCGCTGATCATATTCCGCAGGACATACGGGATCACGATAAAACCGAGCCGGTCCATGCCGAAATCATGGCCGTAGAAGTCAAGCTCCCTTACCGCTTCGGATCTTTCTGAGAACAGGTTTTCAAAGAAATCCGCAAAGGACCGGATCAGCTGAGCGGAGGCGGCTTCCAGCTGCTTCCGGTCTTCCAGGCGGAGAAGGATAAAGTCAGTCGCGTATTTGTTGCCGGCGCGTCTGACGGCGTCACCGTATACCAGCTTCGGAAGCTCGTCCTCGATATACATGGCGGGGATCCCGGTGGCTATGCTGATCTCCTCAACGGTCAGCGGCTTTTCGTACGCGGCGAGACAGATGGCCCGCGCAACCTGGGAGTGCAGGTATTCATAGGTGTTCAGGTCGCCGTTGCACACCGTGGTGTTCCAGTTGATGCGTTTATATACTCTTTCCATTTCATCTGCTCCTATCCGTTCCTTGATCTTGCGGCGTCCCTCGCTGAGACGCCATTTGACAGTGGTTTCGGGAAGGGAGTATTTGACCGAAAGATCGCGTACGCTCATCTCACCGACGTAGTAATCGACAAAGATATTCCGGTATTCGGTGGAAAGCGTGTGGAGATATCTGAACACGTTCTGGTATTCCGCTTCATCATCTTCGCCGGATTGCTCTTCGGCGGCGGTGTCCGGCAGATCATCGCCCGAAAGGATCATCCTGTTCTGCGCCCGGGCGTTGATGAACCGGGCGTACCGGTTGCGGGCAACACGCCAGACCCACGCGTCCGGCGAATTGATGCTGTACTTCTTCATACCGGTCAGCACGTGCAGGAGAATGTCGCCCGCCAGGTCTTCGGCATCGCTGGGATTGTTCAGGCGCTTCCGGCAGAAGTTCAGAACCGGCTCGACATATTTCAGTATCCCGTTCTGATCCATGGTCATCCCTCCTTTCCGTCAGGATGTAAATGCATTTACACCTGTATAGTGCCTGCAAAAATGATTTGGATAGGTCAGAAGTATCATAACAAAAAAGTTCCCTGCAGGACAATCCTGCAGGGAACCGCAAATGGAGCGACTATCGCTGATCAGTTTTCGATTTCAACAAGGGTGATTTCGACAAAAGGCAGGACTGTCTTGAGGCTCTCCACGGAGCCCTGGGATTCCGCCGGAATGAAAACAAACATGCCGGTTGCCGCGTGATACCCGAAGGTAACAAGAATGGGTGTTCCCTTTTCAAAGAGGTACAGGTAGGAGACCTTTTTTTCTTCCGTCAGGTCGCTGTTTTTGATATAGGCCTGCGCAAGGTTGGCGAAGGAAACGGAGGACGCGCCCGCCTGTCCGTTCACGATGCTGCAGATCGTTGTAACGCCAATTTTATTCAGGATCTGTTCCTGCAGGTTATCAGAGAGGCTGTTCCACTGGCTGCTGCTGTCCGGATCCTTGTCGATCATGATTTTAAGATAGGCTTCGGGGTTGTCCAGGGTGACGGCATAAACCGCAACGGGCTTGTCATAGTCACCGGTGTTCACGGCTTCCCGGACATCGTTCCAGGTGGAAGGGGTGCCAAGCAGGGAGAGATAGGTTTCGCTGTCCACCATTTCACTCATCACGGAGGTGACTTCCAGGCCGATATGGTAATAATCGGGTTCTGCCTGGGCAAAGCCGGCGATTCCAACAAACATCGTCATGATCAGCAGAATGCAAATGGATTTGATGGTTCTGTTCTTCAAGTTCTTTCCCTCCTGTCGGGAAACGATAGGGACGGTCTTTTTCGTTCCCTTGTTCATATTTTACCAGATAGTATCCGGATCCATACAGTATAGCACAAAATCCGGTTCGGGTTCGTGAAGCTGCAGAGGCTTTTCAGCGCCGGCCTGATCCTCAGGTACCTGTACGGCTTTGTAGACTGTTGTTTTCGGCATTCCTGTCAAGCGTGATATCTGGCCTAATGAAAGCCCTTCATGGTGCATTTTTCTTACGTACTCTTTTCGAAGAGATGAATCCAGCTGTTCAAATTCTGAAACGGATGAGCATTGTGTAATCCTGCGCATCTTTTCCTTAGCAAGATCATTCTTAAGGCGCCGGTCACAACTGGCTTCATCCATGACAGAATCATCATCATTCTTTTGATTGAGATATTCAACCAGTTGCTGCTTTCCGCCAAAGAGATCCAACGCATATTGGGTGTCTGTTACTGTGCCTTTTCCCTGTTCATAAGCAAGGAAACTGCTCCAGCGATAGCTGCCCGGGCGGCTTTCGATTCCTGCCTTCATCGGATTTTGAATAATATATCGTAAAACTGTCATGAAATACAGGCCAGATTCAACGTTTTCACTTCTGAATCGATCCTGAAACAAATGACCGACCCGTTGATACTTTTGGTTAAACCAGACGGCATAGCGCGTGCCGATCCTTCTGAAGATTGTGTCCAGCGATTCATCTGCCGGTTCTATCAGAAGATGAACATGATTGGACATCAAAACAAAAGCATAGAGCTTAAATCCTGAACCTTTTTTGCATCTTCCCAGGATATTCATGAAATACAGCCGATCTTCATCCTCTTCAAAAATGTTCTGCCTGTTGATTCCACGCAGCATGACATGATAGATGTTGGATAAGCTGGTTTTTCTTGCTGTTCTCGGCATGTTCATCACCCATGGCTACTATATCATAGATAAGATACAAGCGACAAGAAAGGGAACGATAGGGACGGTCCTTTTCGTTCCCCTCAACTTTGGTTTAAGCGTTATTTCACTTTACTTTCTGAATGGTGACGAAAAAAGGGAACGAAAAGGACCGTCCCTATCGTTCCCCCCGACTTTGGTTTAGGTGTTATTTTGCTTTGATTTCTGAATGGTGATGAAAAAGGGAACGAAAAGGACCGTCCCTATCGTTCCCTTTTTGATTATTCTTTTTTGGGAGATGTTGTATAATCGGCATAAGTGTGCGTCTAAACAGGTGAAAGGGGGTATGCGGTGCCATGGAAACGGTAAAGGGCCCTTGCCGTTCGGCGGAAGAAGAAATCACGCGCCTGGTGGAAGAACATCAGCTGGCGCTGCTGCGTCTGTGTTTTGCCTATCTGCATGACCGGGCACTGGCGGAGGACGCGGTTCAGGAGACCTTCCTGAAGGCGTACAGGAAGCTGGACCAGTTCCGGGGAAACGCCAGTATGAAGACCTGGCTTTCGGCGATCGCGATCAACTGCTGCCGGGATATGAGCCGGGGCAGCTGGTTCAGGCATATAGACCGTTCGATCACGATAGAGCAGCTGCCGCTGCGCGCGGAAGAAACGGATCCCGAAGAGGATGCGGTATCGGTTGAGGTGATGAACCTGCCGATCCGCCTGCGGGAAGTTGTTTTGCTTTACTATTTTGAGGATATGAATACCAATGAGATCGCGGAGACGCTTCGGATCTCCCAGCAGGCGGTTTCAGGCCGGCTGATGAGGGCGAGGGCAAGACTCCGCAAAGCGCTGGGTAATGCTGAAAGGGGTGAGCAGGATGGATGAAAAGCGTGAGATGCAAAACCGGCTGAACCAGTCCCTTTCCGGCCTGAAGGAAGATCCGTTCCTGGCTCAGCGCGTGATCGCGCAAGGGAAAGGAGAACCTGAAATGAAGAAAAAGATATCATTCGCCTTTGTTTTAGCAATGGTTTTACTGCTTCTGCTTGCGGTAGCGGCAGTGGCAGAGGTACTGGGAGTCAACGTGTTTGAACTGTTCGGCAAAACAGACAGCAGGTATGCGGAGCTTGCGCCGTATACAACGCTGGAGAGCACGCCGGAAGTGAGTGTAAACAGTGAGGAACTGGGACAAACGGACGCGGCGATCAACAGCGCCTATTATGACGGAACATCGCTGATTGTCGGATATACGATCCGGAACAGTTCCCGCATGGAGGAATATCTTCCGGATGAAACCCTGGCAGCTGCAATGACACAGATGGATAATAACCTGGTCTGGGCGGCGGACAATGACGAAGAAGGGGAACTGATCACGGCATGGGTACAGGCCCGGGAGGAAGGAAGAAAAGCAGGACTTGTACAGTATCACGTCTGGCCGAGTGATCATACGGAAACAGATGATGGGATTGATATCAGTCCCAGAACGGAAGAAACCCGCACAGGTGAAGACGGACTTGAATACACAATGCGTGAATATAACACACCGCTGACAGAAGAACTGCGGAACCTGGATCAACTGACCGTCAATATCCGGCTGTACCGTACGGAAGAATATTTGTACTTTGACGGGGAAAAGACCTGGACGCTTCAGAAAACAGAACCAGCCGGAGTCATGAGGGCGGTTGTTCAGAAGACTGGCGCGGAAGCTCCTGTTTTCAGCGGAACAGGTACGTATAAGGGGACGGACTTCAGCGCTTCAGTCACTGCATCCGCATCATCTGCCGCACTGGATATTCATTTTTCTGAGCTTCTTCCGCAACTACCGGAGGACCATTGGTACGCCTTTTACCTGACGGATGAAACAGGAACGGTTCTGTTCCAGAACGAAGGCTGGGATGATGAGAAAAAAGAGGGTACCATCACTTTTGAGGGCACCGGTAAAGTTCCGCAGGAATTGAGCCTTCGCATCATTGAGGAGCAGGAAGGCGAAATTGATGTTGACGCGGAGATGAAGGAAGCGGAAGAGATCAAGTTGAACAGATGATAAGCAAGGAAGGACGGCTAAGTGCCGTCCTTCTCTTTTCCCTTCGGTCGGGAGTGGTAAGTGGGCCTGGGGGACGGTTCCGGTGGCCCATTAAGGGAACGATAGGGACTGGGAACGATAGGGACGGTCCTTTTCGTTCCCTTTTTTCATCACCATGGGAACGATAGGGACGGTCCTTTTCGTTCCCTTTTTTCATCACCATTCAGAAATCAAAGCGAAATAACGCTTAAGCCAAAGTCGAGGGGAACGAAAAGGACCGTCCCTATCGTTCCCCAGGCCCACCCCAGGCCCACCTGATTACTGGTAGATGAAGTACATGATGAGAGCGACGCAGGCGAGCCAGCCGCCGGCGAAGAGGATGAAATGTTTCTTCTCCATGTGGATGGCGATGTATTCGCGGATCAAAGCACTGGGCCAGAAATACCAGGCCACATGGCTGCCGATGCCGGTGCACTTCAGGCCGATATCCCGGCAGTAGCGGAGTGCACGGTAGACATGGTAGTTGCTGGTTACCAGGGCAGTATATTTCCGGCAGTCATAGGTGTCCATGATCTTTTTGGAGAACTGGAGGTTCTCCAGGGTGGTGGTGGACTCAGTTTCGGGGAGAATATCGTCTTCGGGGACGCCGTGGGACATCAGGTACTGTGACATGGCTTCCGCCTCAGAGATGGTTTCATCGGAACCCTTGCCGCCGGAGGGAATCAGTTTGGGCGGGGTCGGATCCGCCTTGTAGACCTCGATCGCCTTGTCCAGGCGGTCCTGCAGGAGCTTGGAAACCCGGTTTCCGTCCAGCAGGCCGGCTCCGTGGATGATGACGAAGTCAAAATCCTTTTTCCGGGGAATGATCTGCAGGAACAGGGTGTAGATCATGAAAATGAGGAAGGAAACGGATCCGTAGATCACCGTGAAGCTGAACAGCGCGGCGAAAACCGCGATAAAGGTCTGGGGGATAAAGGGCTCTTTGCCGTCCAGGGCGGCATAGCGCAGGATACCGCCGAAGGTGATGAGTTCACCGATGAGGATGGCGATGCCGAAAACCAGGGAAAGCAGCTGGGACAGGTGCCGGCCTTCCTTCCGGATCATGACGATGCCGTTGAAGATCAGGAAAAAGGGAACGATCAGGATGATCAGCAGGCCCAGCCACAGCGTAAGCATTACGGGCATGCTGCTGTAGCGGCCCAGCACGCCGACAGCAAGGGGAAACAGGGAAAGCAGCGCAAGGGACAGGAGATAGCAGTTGCGGTAACGGCTTCTGTCCTTACGGAAATACAGGACGAACATAAACCAGCAAAACATGGAAAACACGATGGCGGCGAGGGCGAGGTACATGATCTGTTAATCTCCTGATCTGATGCTTAATAAGATGATATTTACAGGTTCCGCTGCGCGACAACAACGGTGTAGTGGTCCGTGTCATAGGTGACGCCGGTTTCGGTAAAGCCGTTTTTATGCCAGAAGGATTCCGCCTGCGGGTTGCCTTTGACCCAGCCCAGGCGGATGCTCTTATATCCGAAGGACGGCATGGCGGCGCAAAGCTCGTCGATGATCCCGCTTCCGATACCGGCATGCTGGACGGATACGTCCGTCATGAAAAAACCGATGAAGGCCGTGGACTCATCCGGAAAGGAAACGATCAGGTCCATGACCGCGACCAGCTTCTCTCCGTCGAAATAGCCGACATAGTACTTATCGGAAAGGGTCTTCCGAGGGGGAAGGGCTGCCATATCACCGATGATGCCCTCCTCCGTCACAAAGGGCGGGCAGTATTGGTAATACAGGCTGTTTTCGCGGCAGAGCGCATAAACAAGCGGGGCGTCATCCGGGGTCAGCCGCCTGACGCGATAGCGGGCGGAAAGCGCAGTAATATCCATAGAGTTCCTCAGCAAAATGTGAAGTTCTTGGCAACCATGTCTATCATAGCATACTTTCGGGGGAGTAAACAATTCGCAAATTGTCCGGACAGGAGGCAAACTTGAAAAGAAATGGATATCCGGTTATCATGGAATGTATACAATGTACAGAATGGAAGTGAGATGAATGGATTACCGGGAGATGAAAAAGGAAGAGCGGGGCGCCTGCGCTGAGCTGGCTGCACGGGCTTTTGATGACTATGAATACTTTACGGTGTATTTTCCACGGGGTGAGCGGCGGTACCGCTTCCTGCGCAGCATGATCGACACGGAATTCCGGGTCAACGACGGGCTGGAAGTGTTCCTGACCGCGAAGGAGGGAGACCGGACGGTGGCCGCGGCGATCCTCTGCCGCCCGGGGTATATCAAACCCTCCGCCGCGGCATACCTGCGCGGGGGCTTCTGGAAGTCCATGCTGTACGGCGGATTCAGGGACGTGTCGGCCTGGGACAGGATGGAGTATGAAGCCTTCGGCCCGTGCCGGGAAATGAACAGGAAGGACGCCTGGTATCTCAATATGCTGGTGGTCTCCCCGGACCGGAAGGGGGAAGGGATCGGCAGCCGGATGCTGCAGGAATGCCTGATCCCCTATGTGAAGGAACACGGCGGGAAGAAGCTGTGCCTGTTTACCAACTCACAGGGAAACAGGGTGTTTTACCGGAAGAACGGATTTACGGAATTTGATGAAAGGCAGTTTGCCTATAAAGGGAAAACGATCGGAAGCTGGAGCCTGCAAAAAATAATTCAGAATTAAGAATTCAGAATTCAGAATTATCCCGCTGCAACGGGGAAAGAACAATTAAGAATTAAGAATTCTGCGATCGCCGTTACCAAAATGTCCGGGACATTTTGACGGCTGTAGCATGGGAGTCATTAGCCATGCAAAAGCATGGATGACTCCTCAACAATTCATAAATGGGTTGGATATAAAAATATATACGATGTGAATAATCAATACTGTCCCTCTCGTCATAAAAGGTGAAGGAGGTGATCGGCCATGGAACATGCTGAGGTACCCGGCATGATCCGTGAACAACGGTTGAGCAGATGGATCGAAGAATACTCCGATCCTGTTTTGCGGACCTGTTTTGTTTATCTGTCCGATCGGGCCCAGGCGGAGGATGCCACGCAGGATACGTGGATCAAGGCCTGGAAGCATATGGATGATTTTGAACGGAAAGGCATTGCCAATGAAAAGGCATGGCTTTTGCGTATCGCGATCAATACCTGCAAGGACTATCGGCGCTCGGCGTGGTTCCGGCATGTGGACCGGAGCAAAGCCCTGGACGAACTGCCGCCGCAGCTGACCGCCGTGGAGGCGGAAGACCGTACCGTCACACTGACCGTGATGGACCTGCCGGACAAATATAAACAGGTCATTCTTCTCTACTACTTTCAGGGACTCACCATGCAGGAAACGGCCGACGCGCTGGGCTCCTCACAGCCGACTATACAGCGCCGGCTGAAAAAGGCGGAAGAGCTCCTGAAGGGACAGCTGACGGGAGGTGCGGAATATGAAGGATAAGAAACTGGAACAGCAGATTCAGCATTCGCTGAACGCGGAGCTTTCCGGACTGAACACAACTTCCTGGCAGCGCGATCAGTTTTTTGAAAACGCGACAGGAGGATATAAAGTGAAACGGAAGCTTTCATACGGCCTGGTACTGGCCATTGTACTGCTGCTGGCGGCCGCGACCGCCGTGGCAGTGGCGCTGCTCAGCCCGAAGGAAGTGGTGGAGCAGGTGGCAGTGCCCATGGCACAGGAAAACGATCCGGACTGGAGGGTGAATATGGAGTTCTCAGCGGAAGAGCTGGAAACCTTCATCCGGAAAGCCAATGAGATCGGGATTGAAATAGACGACAGCCATCCTCTTATGGAAGCCCTTCGCAATGGCGATGGCTATGACGAGGAGGAGGCTATCATGGAGGTGTGCCGCCAGGCTTTCGGCGGAACCTACAGCACCTGGACCCTGGAGGAACGCCACTGGTTTGACGACATGCTGACGGAGATTGGCTTCACGGACGGGGAAAGCCAGCCGCTGCCGGGGCCGGATGACCTGACCGAGGAGGAAGCCCGGGCAAAGATGATCGAGGCGATCGAAGCAGAGTTTAACGATGAGATGTATCTGTCTGACTACGGAGAAGAGATGAACCTGGCAGACAGGGAAAAGTTTGCCCTGGCCCTGGACTATTATCCGGAGGCGAAGACGGACGGAACCGTATGGCACCTGGAAGCCTGGCCGCGGGGAGAGGAACGGTATGACTTCTATACCGCCGCGCTGGATAAGGCGGGGAATCTGTTGGGCGTTGTTTCCATGACCCGGAAGGCGGCCGACGCGCCGGAGGAGCTTCTGAAACCGAGCAAGGAAAAAGAGGAAATGATGCATATCGCCGCGGAGGGCATCCGGGAGAAGCTGAAGAAGGATATTCCGCTGGAGGATCCGGAAAAGTTTGAGAGCTTAGGACATGCGCTGCCGGGGACGGATGACGTAACCTGGGACATCGTTTTTATCAGCAAAACGATGGACTGGGGTTACTGCAATGCCCAGGTCAGCGAAAAGACCGGTAAGGTGAAGATCATCAGGGCGGACGCGGGAGATATCACGGCTGACAATATCCTGGATCGGAACCGGGCTGTCTATGGCTGGTATGATGAGTGGCCCAGCGAGGTGTGGGCCGCCGTGGCCGCCGCTGCGCCGAACCTGACTGCGGAAACCATGACTGGCCGGATCGTGAAAGCCACGCCGTGGATCGCCTGGCATGAAGGCCTGCTGACCCTGGAAGAGGCGGAAGAACAGGCGTTCCGGAGAACCGGCGTGCGCGTCGGGGAATACAACAGCGCCTGCCTGATCGATTCACAACCCAATCCTGTGTGGAAGTTCCGGCTGATAGAATACTTCGGGGAATACAGGGACATGGTGGTGGAGATCGATGCCGTGACCGGCGAGATCACAGACCTGGATATGTACAAGGCGGATCATTATACCCTGGAACCGCCTTATCACATGATCACACTGCACCGCATCTGGGCGAAGATGGAACTGGAGGAGAACGGTCCGCTGTACCTGGCGCGCCTGGCGGTGATCCACAAATTCGCGGACCTGAGCTATGACTGCCCGGAAGAGGACAGTATTCCGATCTTTAGGGAGACGTTCTGGACGCCGGAGATCGACGGAAACACCGTAACCTTCCGCTGCCACTGGTCGAACCTGCCGGACTACCGGGTGACGCTGGACGAAAACGGAATGCCCACGGAGGTTGTGGAACTGGCATCCAGCGGAACGGAAGAACTGCCGGCGGAGCAGATGCCGGGATATGAGGAGTAGCCCTGCGGGCTACAATGAATTATTGAACAGCAAAGCTGTTCAATGTGAATTATCGACTGCGTCGATATGAATTATTGGACTTCGTCCAATATGAATTATGCCCTTCGGGCATATGATAGTTACTGTGCTTCGCACGGGAAAAGAACGAACCGAGTGGTTCGTTCTTTTTGGTTGAAATAGAGCGAAGGATCATGGATAATAACAGGGAAACGGAAAACACCTGAGAGGATTATTCTATGCAGATCTATGAAGTCGGGGAGCGTGCCTCGGATATTCTCCTGATCCAGCCTGTGGATGATCACGACCTGGAACTGATCGAAAGCGAGGCGGCGGCCATCCGGCAGCTTGCCGGGCGGGATTTCCACCTGACCGCGGTGCGGGTCCGGGACTGGAACCGGGACCTGACGCCCTGGGAGGCGCCGCCGGTTTTCGGAAAGGAAGGCTTCGGGAACGGAGCAGGGGAGACACTGCAGGAAATCCTGGAGCTGGCAGGCGGGGAGAAGAAAAAGATCATCCTCGGCGGATATTCCCTGGCCGGACTGTTTGCCCTGTGGGCAGGATACCGGACGGACTGTTTCGCGGGGATCGCGGCGGCTTCCCCTTCCGTGTGGTTTCCGGGCTTTTCGGATTTTATGCGGGAGAACACCATGAAGGCCGGGTGTGTTTACCTGAGCCTGGGGGACAGGGAGGAGAAAACCCGGAACCAGGTGATGGCGAGGGCGGGGGACTGCATCCGGGAGGCACGCGAGCTGCTGGAACGGCAGGGGACCTGCTGCACACTGGAATGGAATGAGGGAAACCACTTTAAGGATCCGGATCTGAGAACTGCCAGGGCTTTTGCCTGGGTGATGAACCATATTGGCTGACAGGAGAGAAAAAAACGTGAACGGGAAATACAGGGCAACCATCCGGGCATCCTTCCTTGGGTATGTTGTGCAGGCGATCGTCAACAATTTCGTGCCGCTGCTGTTTATTCGGATGCAGAGTGAGTTCAGCATCCCGCTGGCACAGATCACCCTGCTGATCACCTTTAACTTCGGCCTGCAGCTGCTGATCGACCTTTTGTCCACGCCCTTTGTGGAGAAGATCGGGTACCGGGCGTCCATACTGCTGTCCAATGCCTGCGCGATCGCGGGCCTGGTGCTGCTGACCATCCTGCCGGGCGTGACGGGCAATCCCTTCGTCGGGATCCTGATCTCCGTATGCGTTTACGCCGTTGGCGGCGGGCTGCAGGAGGTGCTGGTGAGCCCCATTGTGGAGGCGTGCCCGACGGACAACAAGGAAAGTGTCATGAGCCTGCTGCATTCGTTCTACTGCTGGGGACATATGGCGGTGGTGCTGGTTTCGACGGTTTTCTTTGCCTGCTTCGGGATCGCAAACTGGAGAATCCTGGCGCTTGTGTGGTGCATTGTCCCGGCTGTTGATTTTGTGATGTTCACCAGGGTGCCGATCGCGAAACTGGAGCCGGATGACGGGGTGCGGGGGAGCATCGGGACGCTGTTTAAGCAGAAGTTCTTCTGGATCATGATGCTGATGATGCTGTGCGCCGGGGCCTCGGAGCAGGCGGTGAGCCAGTGGGCGTCCGCCTTTGCGGAAAAGGGCCTGGGGGTTTCCAAGACCATGGGAGACCTGCTGGGGCCCATGCTGTTTGCCCTGTGCATGGCGGTGTCCAGGACGATCTACGGCGTGCGCGGAAGGAAGCTGGACCTGAAAAAGTTTATGGGCGTTTCCGTGGCGCTGTGCATAGCGTCCTATGTGATCATTGCCCTGGTGCCCAATCCGGTGATCGCCCTGATGGGCTGCGGACTGACCGGATTCGCGGTCGGAATCTTCTGGCCCGGGACCACCAGCCTGGCCTCGGCGAATATCAAAGGGCGGGGAACCCTGCTGTTCGCGCTGCTGGCCCTGGCGGGGGACCTGGGATGCTCCGGCGGGCCGACCTTCGCGGGACTGATCGCCTCCTCCGCGAACGGGGATATGCGGCTGGGCATCGGCGCGGCCATCTGCTTTCCGATCCTGCTGGGAGCAGGGCTTGTGATGGTGAGAAAGAAAACAGGTAAAAAAGAAACGGAATTGCCTTCGGTCAAAGAGGGTAAGTGAAATGGAGATCCTTCGACTGCGCTCCCTTCGTACCGCTTGCTCAGGATGACACTTTAATCGGAACAGATGTGAAATATTGTGCGGTTAACCGCACAATGTGAAATGTTCGCCTGACGGCGAACGAGTAAGATGGTTATACTGTGAAAACCGGAAACAATAAAGAAACCAGCGCCGGAGGGCGCTGGTTTTTGGATGGCCGGGATTATCTGACAATATAGCGGGCGAGTTCCAGGGCGATGTCGAAATGGCCGGGATCGTGCTGGGTGTTTTTGACCTGGTTTTTGGTCATCCGGGCATCCCACTTCGGGGCGTCCAGGAGGTCGCCGCAGGTGAAGAAGAAGTAAGCGTTCAGGCCGCGAAAATCGCACATGGCCTGGACAGCGGCACATTCCATTTCCACGGAGATGCAGCCTTCGCTTTTCCGCTTTTCAAAGTTTCCCCGGGTCTCCCGGTGCACGGCGTCCGTGGTCCAGGTTTTGCCCTGAATCCAGGGAAGACCGGCCTCCTCCATGAAGGCGGCGACGGTATCGCTGTTTTTCACGGTGATGTAGTCCGAGGCGGGCGCATAGTGATAGGAAGTGCCTTCATCCCGGTAGGCGGCGGTGGGAACCATGACTTTGCCCCGGGCGATCTCCTTGTTCAGGCAGCCGCTTCCGCCGAAGACGACATACTTGTCTGTATTGATCAGGGACAGGGTATCCTCGATATCGGCCACGCAGCCGGCGGCACCGACATAGGACATGTATACCGCGAATTCCTTTCCTTCATAGGTGAATACGTACACGGGATTCGCCCCGTTGGAGGAATAAAGGTCGCCGATCTTTTCACAGTCAAACCGCTCCAGCACATACTGCAGGATATTGTTGGAGAAGGTCAGGATGCAGGCATCCACCTTCTTCGCGTTTTCGTTGCGCCATACTTTGATGATCTCTTCTGTCCGGTTATCAAAAGTATCTGTGATCATGGCTGCCTCCGTTTTCCGGTATTTTGACATATGATAGCACAGAACCCGGAAAAACCAAAGAAGAAGTTAAGGACATCAAAGACAGGGGAATGCGGTGGGCCAGAGGGACGGTTCCGGTGGCCCAGGCTAAAATAGATCGAAGGAATCGTCTCCTCTGTTCCACCTGGGCCACCGGAACCGTCCCTCTGGCCCAGTCCCTCTGGCCCACCGAAAAGTGGAACTAGGAACCGTCCCGGGGTTCCGTTTTTTAGTTGCTTTTGGCAGAGCAGTAGAGCTGGATCGCTTTGTTGGCGAAAGCACCGGTTCCTTCTCCACCGGCCCGGTCGATGTTTTCCGTCATTTCACCGCCGGCGGCATAGGCCTGGCCGAGACCGGAAAGAATCTGGTCGGAGCAGGTATAGAAATGCTCCGTAATGAAGTCCTGCAGCTTCTTTACAAGACCCTGGACCTTTTCGGAGGCGGGATCGCCATTCCGCTCAGCACCGATCTCGGTGAAGATCTGCATCATCTGGCGGTTCAGGTCACCGGTCTGCTCATCAGTCCGGCCTTCCACCTTCTGTTCGTATTCCCGGTATTCCGGGGTGCTGCCCCATTCGGCCTTGGCCCGGCGGGCATAGTCTTCCAGTTTTGATTTGTCAAACGCCTTGAAATCCATTCCTGACGTTCCTCCTTGCTTCATCTCACGGGCCAGGTTCATCAGGTTTTCCAGGTGCTCCTTTTTCAGCCGGAGCAGTTCGATCTGCTGGTCGATCGCCTTTTCCCGGTCAAAGTCCGGGCTTTCGATGATCTGCCTGATCTCTTTCAGCGGGAATTCCAGTTCCCGGAACAAAAGGATCTGCTGCAGGGTTTCCAGGGCTGTATCGTCATACAGCCTGTAGCCCGCTTCGGTATATTCCGACGGGTGCAGGAGACCGATACTGTCGTAATACTGCAGGGTGCGTATACTCACGCCTGTCAGCCGGCTGACCTCATGGACTGTTTTCATGGAAATCCTCCTTCCTGTCCGTGGCAGGAACAGGATAAGGTATTACGTAACGTCAGAGTCAAGGGGTTGGGAAAATTTTTTTAGATCAGTTTTATTATGCATGTTTCGATATGCAATGACAAGCGATGGGTGGATAGGAAGGAAAGCGGAACCCCGGGACGGTTCCTCGTTCCATTTTAGTCCTGCAGTTTCGCAAAATGGAACCCCGGAACCGTCCCGGGGTTCCATTTTACATGGTGGTTTTTCAAAAGTGGAACTAGGAACCGTCCCGGGGTTCCGTTTTCCCTTCGGTTCGCTTCTCAAGTCCAGCTAACTTGCCCGGGAGAAACTGCCGTGCTATGATTTCGGGGAATGGAGGGGAAAGCATGACACCGAATCAGAGGCAATGGGCGTGGTCCAGGGATCAGCTGGCAAAGGCTGTTGTTTCGCTGGGCTATCCGGGAGAATTCGCAGATCTGCTGGCGAAACAGCTGGGAAGCCCCAAAGCCATCGACCGGCTGACCTCCTATCTGTATCATGCGAAACCCCGTTCGATGGAAATGATCATCGATGAGATGCTGGCGATCCGCGCGGAGATCGATGCCTGGCGCGAAAGGAAGGAAAGCCTGGAAGCCCAGGAAGGATACAGCAGATGGCTGAACAGCGAGACCAGGCGGCAAAATGAGGATGAATAAAGACGATGGAACCCAGACAGGTTTTCATTCGTCTTTTTCTTTGAAGGGAGTGTGACTATGAAGAAACTGATCTGCTTTGGATTAACCCTGATGATGCTTATGGCGGCGTTTTCCGCGTATGCGGATTCAGAAATGGACGCTGTGTTTGATTCCGGGTCTCCCATACTGAGTGAAGTGACGGGAGAATTTGATTTTAAGATGACGGAAGAAACTGTTTCCCTGCTGAAAGAAAGTGATGAGGAACTTCGCGTGGTGTCCATATCACCGGTTGGTTATTCCGGCATTTTTACTCTCGGCAAGTCTATGCTGACGGTGTATGACGAGAAGCTCTCTGTTGTTCATCCGTCTTCCGAACAGGGCGTGAAGGACGAATACGGCAACCTGGACCGGTATTATAACGGCCTCAATACGGATATGAGCCACCTGATCGGTGAGGAGGGCGTTGTCTATTCTCCTGACGGGAAATACGCGTTCATCGGCAACAGAAATCAGACGCTGATGTACATGAAGCTGTACATTGATCCGATTCTGCTGGATCTTTCCACGGGGGAACTGATCCTGACAGCGACTTATCCGGGCAAGCTGAGCATTGAAGGCTCCGGCGCCTTGACCTCCGGGCTGTTTTCAGCGGACGGCCGGTATTTCTATTACACCTTTTTCGGGCGCAGCGGGGAGATGCTGATCAGTGTATACCGCTATGACCTGACCACCGGAGAGACAGAGCTTTGCTTTCAGTCGGATCAGAACCTGTACTATCCGCATCTTTCAGAGCTCAGTGACGGAAGCCTGCTGATGCTCAATGAGGCCCGGCGGAACGATGAAAAGGAAAGCCTGGTCATCGCGAAAGAAGATAACGGGAGCTGGACCCTGCAGGAAACTGAGCTGCCGCTGGACCGGACATGCCTCTACGCGGACGAACTCAATTATGCTGCCGGCACAGGTCTTGTGTGCCTGACGGAAAAGACGGATCTGAAGGAAACCTTCGCTTTCCAGATCATCAATCCGGAAAAGGATTTCGAGGGACTGGACCGGATCCTTTGCGTAACAAAGGACACGAATGAGATCGTCAGCCTGTCGCCGGAAGAATTCCAAAAGGCTATGGAAGACGAATGTGCCTACCAGGAGATCCATAAAGCTGTTTTCTCACCGGACGGCCATTACCTGCTGCTGCATGCCCTGGGTGATTCCGCAAACCTGCTTCTGGTCCGGCTGGAGGACATGGCGGTTGTGAAAGTGGGCGGCCTGGACGCAGTGGACATCAACAGCGGCGTAATGTCAAGAAGATACCCTGTCTGTATCGAATGGAACACGGACGCGCTGATCATCGGCACAAAGGACGGGATCAAGGCGTTCACCTTTGACACCGGAAAACCGTGAAAGAAGAAAAGTGGAACAGGGAACCGTCCCGGGGTTCCATTTTTGCGGGTATGGCAATTTTGTTCTATCATGCATTGCTGAAGAGGCGGTATGATTTTTGTACGCTTTCCGCAGAACAAGGGAAAAACAGGCGGAGGGGCGGGGCTGTGGTAAAATTTAGCAGTACTTTTGATGAGACAGACGAAGGAGGTTATCTGTTATGAAAAAGATCCTGGCAATGGTCATGGCACTGGCGCTGTGTGTCTGCGCGGCCGCGGCATGCGCTGAGACAACCGTTGAGTCCAAGGTGATCGAAGCCTATGGCCTGGAGCTGAATACGAAAGCGAATACACTTGTCCTGACGGATGGAAAAACATACGACAAGTATGTGGTGGACACCGAAGGCAACAAGCTGAGCGACAGCTTTGCCTATATTTCCTCCAACGACGGATTCTACACCGTGGGCAATGAAGATCTGCACCTGGGCCTGCTGGACGGCCAGGGCAAGCAGCTGCTGCCCCTGGAATACGGCGAGATCAAGGTCTACGGAACCAAGTGGATTGCCGGTATCAAGCTGGTGGTTAGCGAGGATTCCGAAGAGAATCCGGACTACAAGTCCCTGTTCGGCGGTAAAAGCTACATGATCGATTCCGTTGACGTGTATTACGCCGGCGAAAAGAAAGCCACCCTTACCCGGGCAGAATGGGATTATGCCAAAGCCTTTGGCGATTACATCGCCATCGAGGACCGGGAAGGCAAACAGTCCTTCTACAACAAGGATTTTGTGAAGTCCCTGGCGGAAGCATCCTATGCCTATGAGTATAACAACGATTACTCCACAAAGACTGTTACTCACCTGGGCAGCGGCCAGGCGGCCTTCACCGCTGACTGCACACTGACCGCGGATGAGGTGCTGCAGTCTGTGTGGGTCAACTCTGACAAACAGCTGCTGGACCTGCAGGGCAATGTGCTGGCGGACTTCTCTGATTACAAAAACGTGCAGGTGGACGCTGAATCCAACCTGATCAAGCTGGAGAACGCGGACGGCAAGGTTGGCCTGGCGGACAGCACCGGCAAGGTGATCATCCCCTGCGCATATGACAGGATGAGCTACGCGCTGGCCGGCGCGCAGAAATCCGGATATCTGTATGTGGAGAAGGACGGCAAGAACGGCTTTGTCAGCCTGACCACCGGAGAGGAAACCGGTTTCACCTTCATGAAGGATGCGGGTGACCAGCGGGCCAACTTCATCCTGGTGAATGATGCCCGGGAAGGCAAGATCCTGATCAGCGCCATGGCCGGTGAGCTGCCCGGACGCTATAAGGAAACGAACGCCGGTTTCCCGGCCCAGGCGGACGGCAATCCCTATGCCATCGTCAAGGAAATGGATGATACCTGCCGCGTGGTTGGCCAGAAGGGCGAGGAAGTGCTGCCCGGTGTGACCTTCAGCGGTATCTATGACGCGAAGATTTCCGATGACGGCACGCTGATCCTGCTGCCCGGCGAACGGGGAAGCTACACGCTGTACAAGGTCAGCTACAACCCCTGAAATATAATTAAGAATTAAGAATTAGATTGGGAAGAGACGAAGGTATTATCCGGAGCATCGGGTTGGATAGAGACTGCGGAGGAGATTTCTCCATTCCGCTTCGCTTCAGTCGAAATGACATCCGGGAACAATGGTAGACAATTACAGTAAACAAACACAGCCCGGAGGGAAAGATCCCTTCGGGCTGTTGATTTTGTGCGATCAGGGCTGCCAGAGGAAGAGACCTTCGGCGGTGGCGAGAAGACGGAGGCGGTTCAGCAGGGTTTCGGAAGGATTGTAAACGGTCATGCAGGTATCATCCCGATCCAGGGTGATCAGCGCGTCCTCCCGAGGGAGGAGGATACACAGGTTTTCCTGCGTGTCGAGGATTCGGGAAGCCAGAATATCCGGAGCGGGATTGCGGACAAACTCCTCCGAATCGGCGGCGCAGACCTGGAAATCATAATAACAGTTCAGCTTCAGGAGGATATCCGTGAAACGGCGGCGCAAAGTGGATAGCGCGGGCTCGCGGAGATAATACTCTTCCACCGCGAAGAACTGCCCGGCGCTGCCATCCGGCACCTGCTCCGGCAGGAAGTCAATTACCCAGTAAGGCTTATTCAGCAATGTTTCAATCATACGGTACCTCCCAGCCACTGCCGGACTTCCGGCAGGCGTTTTTCGGCTTCCTTCCGGCCAATCTGATAGACCCGTTCCAGTTCATCCGGATCTTTTGTTGTGTGACTGATTCCCAGGGCTTCCGGGGGACGGATCACCAGGGCGGTCTTTTCCGCTTCCATGCGGTCCAGATCGTCCATCTCCCGGTTATACATCTCATGCCGGTGTTCCATGGCTTCACGGATCTTCGGATATCGGCGGAGGAACAGTTTCATAAGGGCTGATGTATTCGGATTTTTCCGGTAGCCCCCGGGCTGGGTCAGGACGATGACGTTCCGGTCATACCCCTGTTGCTCCATGAAGGCATATGGGACGGCGTCGCTGATGCCACCGTCCAGGTATTCATGACCGCCGATGGGGACCGGCCTTGAAACCATGGGCATGGAGGCCGTGGCCCGGAACCAGAGCATATCCTCGCCCTTTCCGTCCGTGAACAAATGGTATTCGCATTTGCCGGTTTCAACGTCTGTCGCTCCGGCATAGAAGGCCATGGGGTTTTCCGCGAACGTTTTGCTGTCGAAGGGGTCCAGGATCTCCGGCAGTTCCCGGTAGCAGAAATCCGCGCCGAACAGGTCGCCGGTTTTCAGCAGGGAACGGATACTGCAGTAACGGGGATCCCGGCAGTATTTCTTGTTATAGCGGATGGGCCGGCCAATCTGCCGTGACTTGATATTGCAGCCGAAGCCTGCTCCGGCGGAGATGCCGGCGGCGCCGTCAAAGGTGATTCCGTTTTCCATGAAAACGTCTATGACGCCGCAGGTGAACATACCGCGCATGGCGCCGCCTTCCATAATCAGGGCTGTTTTCAATCCGATTCCTCCCGTAAGGGGTATTTGCGATGATCGATTACCGGTAAGGAAAGTATAACACAGATTTTCAATTCAGAATTCAGAATTCAGAATGCAGAATTAGGTTGGGAAAAGATACTTGATGTCTTGCAAGTATATAGACATAATCTGAATCCGTAGGAGATCCCTCGACCTTGCTCGGAATGACAATTGAATCGGAGGGAAAGCGCGTGGTGCGCGCTTTCTTTGAATAAATGATGGAAAGGAAACGGACGGGTAAATCGTTTGGTAATCAGGAGGGATGATATATATGAAAAAAGTGATCCTGGTGATCCTGGCGGGCATACTGCTGATGGCCTCGGTTTCTGCTGTTGCGGAATATAAAGATTACCGGCTGACGGAAGGGGATATGTCCATCGACAGTACATGGGGATACCTGGCGCTGGACGCTCATAATACCGTTGCCCTGAACCGCACCATGACTAAGGGATGGCATGTGACATGGTACAGGGACGGAAAACTGTACAGGGATATATCGGGAAAGGGTGATATCACAATGGTGCCTGCCGTGGTCGGCAGGGACGGAGACACATTATTCATGGCCAAAAAAGTGGCTAAAGACAGCACAGAAGTCACCTATATGAAATGGACAGAAGAAGGCCTGACGGATGTTCCCGCGTATGAGGTCAGTTCGTTTGATATTGATGATCCTGCCTTGATCAAAGAAGAAAATGGCTGGAAGATCCGGTACCACGGGAACGAAACCGCCCTGCCTGACAGCATTCCGGCTGAAGGGGAAGAAATCCGTGGATGCATTGCTGCCGGAAAGGGTTTATTCCTGGTGGAGACACACAAAGAAGAGGGATTCAGGAAATTTATAACCTGTATTGACCACGGAGAAGTGAAATATAAGGCGGAACTGCCGTGGAGCGCTTATTTCCAGGCTCCTGACGGAAAAGGCGGCTTTATCACGACATATACCTACCCCAGTGGTGATTATTCCCCGGTGGAACTGACGCATTATGACGCACAAGGCGAGGCGGACAGGCACCTGCGGCTGACGGGTAACAAGGTGGTCCTGAGCGTTTGGGAATCAAGGCTTGATGAAGAAACCGGGCTTTGCACCATCTATGGTTCCGCTGTGGCCAAATCCCGGAAGGTCTTCACTGTTTTCGCGATGACGCTGGATGAAGATCTGAATGTCTGCAAGCTGGACATGCGGAAGGTCGATCCGGAGTACCAGGATTATGATCCGCGGTTCTATATGGCTCCGGATGGAACAGCCTATGTGATTATTCAGGATATGAGAGACAAAAAGAAGCTTCGTCCGGTGCTGATCCCGTTCTCCCTGCTGGAAGAGAGCAAGGAAACGTATGGGGTAGACTTACAGTAATGAATAATGAATAATGAAAAATGAAGAATGAAGAATGACGGAGGAAAGCGCGCAGGTGCGCGCTTTCTTTGATTGAATGCGCCTTCGGCGTAGTAAGGGATATCCGCAACCTCAATCGGCGCACTTACCGCAATCTCAATGGTCGCAACTCCCCACTGGGGAGCTTGCTCCCTTTCGATTGACCTCTCGGGGCTGCCGCCCGTTTTTCGCTGAGAAAGAGCCACTGGCTCTTTCTCCGGGCGCTCCAAACCCTCTGATGATATTTCCGCCACTGGCGGTCATCAGAGGTTCGCCCTGGAGCGCATCGCATTGCTTGTTTCGGTAAGGAAACGCACACGCACCGCGGGCGGAATTCCTTCGTGCCCAGGGCTGATACCCGCAACCTCAATCGACGTGGCTCCACACTGTGGAGACCACTTGTTTCGGTTGACCTCAGAACCGATGAGATTTCCTCCACTGGAGGTCATCGGTTCTTCGCCCCGTTCTTCACTGAAAACGAGCACACAGGCTCGTTTTCCGGGCGTTTCGAACCCCGCGCACCGCGCGCGACAGGACTCCAGGTCACTTTTACCTTCGGTAAATGCCACACTGTGGCACCGCTTCCTTCACTCCCCTCGACTATGCTCGGGATGACAACCCAGATGGTTGTGTCATTCAGATTGGAACAAACGCAGTAAAGGGTATGGGTTGCGCGGGCGGGAATCTCATGTTATGATTGCCGGTAACCTTTGGAAAGAGAGCAGACCTATGGAATACAGATATGCCACGACCGACGATATGAACCTGATGATCCGGAGCAGGATGGATACCCTTCGGGACGTAAACAGCCTGGATGAGGATTATAAGTTCAGCGAAGAGTTCCTGGAAGCCAGCAGGGAATACTTCCGGGAGGGAGACCAGTCGACCGTGCTTGCTATTGATAACGGCCGCGCAGTGGGCTGCGCGACTATGTGCTACATCGACCTGATGCCCACCTATGCCCATCCCTCCGGACGGAGGGCCCATTTGATGAACGTGTGGACGAATAAGGATTACCGCCGACAGGGCATCGCCGAAAAACTGGTAACCATGCTCATTGAGGAAGCCCGGGGCAGGGGCGTGAGTGAGATCAGCCTGGACGCCACGGAGGCCGGACGACCGCTGTACCGGAAGCTGGGGTTTGTGGAGTCGGGGGAAAACATGACTATGATAATTCAGAATTAAGAATTCAGAATTCAGAATTATCCGCTGCGGCGGGATACTACTTAAAACTGAAAAACGAAAACTTAAAACTTAAGAATTCTGGAGAAAACAGCACATAGTGCTGTTTTTTTCTAATAAAACTGCCGAACGCTTAGCCGTTCGGCAGTGATGAGATACCAGTGAAAAGTGAAGAGTGAAGAGCTGTTGAATGAAGGGACAAGCCCATTCATTCAACGAACGCAGAGGCAGTCGTACCAGTGAACATAACGCTGGCCGTTGACCACGATCTGCTCGTTGTTGGGCAGGAGCTCGGACCAGCACTTGCCGGCCCAGTCATCCCGGTTGAAGCGGCGCCAGAGGACGGTGTGTCCGCTGCGGTCCAGGTACTGCTCGCTGATGACGCCCTCATTGTAGTCACCGAAGTCCATGACGCATATGGTTTCATAGACGGTGCCGTCCAGGGTCACATCGCAGCGGCCGGCCACATCAACAAAAGGCTTGTCTCCGTTGACGGTCAGTTCGCTGCCCTTCCGCTGGATCTTTCCCCAGGATTTGACAGCGACGGGTGTTCCGCAGTTTTCCTCGCCGAGCCCCCAGTTGTCCATGAAGGCATCGCCGTCCAGGAAAGTGGTCAGGGTGCGGACACCGTTATCAATATGCTCAGCGGAAAGGAAGCGGGTGTAGCCGTCCTTTTCCTGGGCGGTGAAGAACCATTCTTCCTGGCCGCCGGTGGAGGCATCCACAGCGGCTTTCATCGGATCGCCTTCAGCGGCTGTGGCTTCGATAACCTTGGCGTGGATGGCAACGCCGTCCAGACCGTGTACGTTTGCCGGGCCGGTGACGGCCATCTCATAGGAAACATCCAGCTTACGGGAAGGCAGGTCGTACATGCCCCAGGTGACTTTTTCACCGATCTTCGGCACGATGAACCAGCCGGTGAGTTCCTCACAGTTGACGGCGAAAGCGGGTTCGTCTTTCCAGATGATGGAATATTCAGGCAGGACAGCGGGCAGTTTCAGCATTTTATTACTCATGATAATCTCTCCTTTCGGCGGGTAGGGGTAGGCGGTACGGAAATGGAACCGGGCCATGCTCATCCGGCTTTTGACTGTGCCTTCAGGAATCTTCAGCTGCTCGGATATCTGTTTCTGTGACAGCATATCCTGATAGAACAGCCGGAGCATGAGACGATCCCGTTCCGGAAGGGCTTCCAGCGTTTCCTCTACGGCTGAGTTGTCCGGGGATTCTTCCGCGGCCTTTTCCGGAAACTCATCCAGCAGGATCTCGTTCCGTCTGGCTTTCATCCGGTACCAGTCCGCGCATTTTCTTCTTGCGATGCTCAGTATCCAGGGGAGGAACACGGCCGGATTCCGAAGTTCCCTGTATCCCTTGAAAGCAGCCAGGTATGTTTCCTGCAGGATGTCTTCCGCATCGGCAGGATTGCTCATACGGGCTTTCACCCACCGTTCCACAGCTGTTTTGCTGCCGGCGAGCAGGGTTTCGAAATCATCCATGGCTTCACTCCCTTTCAGGTGGTCTTGAAAATCGACTTTCACCTATATAGTCGCAGGCCGGCAGGGAAAGGTTCGATCTGCGGAAAAAAATCTGAAAAAATAGTCTTAAACATATTATCATCTTTCCTGACGCATGGAAAATGGAGATTGCCCGTGTGACAGAGGGACAGACGTAATGTCACACTGCATATGACATTACGTCTGTCCCGCAGTCACACGGCTGCGGTCGAAAATGATAAATTAGTGATAGAAGGGAAGGTATTCTTGATATATAATAGACGCAAATGAACAGGAGGACTAAGGAATGCTGGACAAACAAGGATTTGACCTGTGGGCAGACGGATATGATGAGGCAGTGGGCCTTTCCGATGAGGATAATACCTATCCCTTTGCGGGATACAAGGAGGTACTGGGAAAGATCTTCCGGACGATCATGGAAAAGCCCGGCGCTTCGGTGCTGGATATCGGCTTCGGAACCGGTACGCTGACCACAAAGCTGTATGAAAACGGATGCGACGTCTGGGGACAGGATTTCTCCGAGCGGATGATCGAACTGGCTTCCGCGAAGATGCCCGGCGCGCACCTGTACCAGGGAGACTTTTCCAAAGGCCTGGTGGAGCCGCTGGCCGGACGGAAGTATGACTTCATTACGGCAACCTATTCCATGCACCACCTGCCGGATGAACAGAAGGCTTCTTTCCTGCGGCAGCTGCTGGGATGCCTGAACCCGGGTGGACAGATCCTGGTCGGGGACGTGGCGTTTGAAAGCCTGGAGGCAATGGAAAAATGCAGTGTGGAAGCCGGAGACGAGTGGGACGATGAGGAGTTCTACTGGAAGGCCGATGAAATGCGGAAGGTTTTCCCGGGACTGAAGTTTGAGAAGGTTTCGTTCTGCGCAGGGATCATTTCAATTAACAATTAACAATGAACAATGAACAATGGTGGTAAAAACAGCACAGAGTGCTGTTTTTCGAATTAAGGGATTCCTCCGCTTCGGTCGGAATGACAAATCAAGTGCACAGCTATAGAATCCCATGATTATTGAGTGAATCGGAATCCGTGGGAGATCTCTCCACGCGCTGCGCTTGGTCGAGATGACAAATAGCGTTGATCTGTGGAATAGAAGGAACAGCAATAGAAAAACACGCTTACGAGGATTGTAAGCGTGTTTTCTTTCCGGGTCGTACGGCATGAAAAAAAACCGGAGCGGAGGCTCCCGGGAAGGGGATTAAACTGGATCGGTTATCTTTCCTGTGACCAGGGCGCTGCGGGAATAGCGGATGATCAGCAGGGTGGAGCAGAGGATCCATCCGACGGGGTAGGCCAGGGCGACAGCGACGAAGCCCGCGTCGAGGGCTTTGGTGACGGCCAGGTAAACCTGGCGGAAAGCCACAAAGGAGACCAGCATGATGACGGTCGGCATGGTGGCGTCCCCGACGCCCCGCAGGGCACCAGCGTAGATCTGGTTGAAGCAGATGGCCAGGTAGAACGGGGTCACGATATGGATAAAGCGCACACCGTAGTCAATGACTTCCGCCTCCGGGGAAAAGAAGCCGGTCAGGAGCCTTGCCAGGGCGAAAACGATGAGCCCCAGGGCGGCAGTGGACACAATGCTCATGGTGATGGCGGTCTTAACGCCCTCCCGGGCCCGGGCGGGCTGCTTAGCGCCCCAGTTCTGCCCGACAAAGGTGGTGGAGGACATGCTGATGCTCTGTACAGGGATGAGGGCAAAGGCGTCGATCTTGCCGTAGATGCCGTAACCGGCCATGCAGGCGGAACCGAAATAGTTGATATAGGACTGAACGAACACATTGGAGAAAGCGGTGATGGCTGACTGGATGGCGCTGGGGAGACCCAGCTTCAGGATCAGGGAAACGGAGCGGCGGTCGATACAGAGCTTCCGCCAGCGGATGCCGTAGTTGCCTTTTTCCCGGGTCAGCGTAAACAGGATCAGCAGGGCTGAAAGGATCTGGGACAGGATGGTGGCGTAAGCTACGCCGTCCACGCCCATGCCGAAGACCAGCACGAACAGCAGGTCCAGCACCGTGTTCAGCAGCGCGGAGATGATCAGGAAGACCAGGGGCCGCCGGGAGTCTCCGACCGCGCGGAGGATGCCGCTGCCCAGGTTATAGAACAGGATGCCGGAAACACCGGCAAAATAAATGGAAAGATAGGTTCGGGATTCCGGGAGCACGTCCGCCGGGGTCTGCATGAAGTCCAGCATGGGCCCGATGATGAGCTGCCCGAGGATCGTGGCGAGGGCGCTGATAATGAAGGTGACCGCAACGGTGGTGTGGACGGCCTTGCTGAGCGCCTCGTCATCGTGGGCGCCGTAGCGCTGGGAGATGACGACTGACGCGCCGGTGGCCAGGCCCGCGCAGGAACCGACGATCGTGTTGATGATTGGGCCGGTGGAGCCGACCGCGGCCTGGGCCTGCTGGCCTACAAACTGGCCTACGACCAGGGTATCCACAGTGTTATAAAGCTGCTGGAACAGCAGTCCGATCGCCATAGGGATTGAGAAGCGCAGCATGTGTTTCCAGATGCTGCCCTCGGTCATATCCAGGTCCATCCGTGCCAAGTGATCACCTCCGGGGCTGTCCCCCTGCCGGGATTGTATCAGCAATCATATCACAGAAAAGGAAAATCATCCAATCCATGTGTGCCGTTTCCTTTCGGGATGAATAATGATATAATCACAGAAGTGTTTCTGTACTTTGACTTACGGGAGAGAAAAGTATGCTGTGGACCTTATTCCTGACTTTTTTCAGGATCGGGGCATTCACCTTCGGCGGGGGATACGCGATGATCTCCGTGATCGAGAACATCTGCGTGGAACAGAAGAAGTGGATTACCCATGAGGATCTGGTGAACGTAACGGTGATCGCGGAAAGCACGCCGGGACCGGTGGCCATCAACTGCGCGACCTTTGTGGGCTACAAGCAGAAAGGCATATGGGGATCGATCGCGGCCACGCTGGGTGTTGTGCTGCCGTCCTTCATTATCATCTGGGCGATCTCCATGTTCCTGGAACGGTTCCTTGAGATTGCCTGGGTGGCCAGCGCGTTCAAGGGCATCCGGGTGGCCGTGGGCCTGCTGATCCTGGATGTGGGTATCAAAATGGCACGGAAGATGCCGAAAGAGCCGCTGCGGATCGTGCTGATGATCGCCGCGCTGGCCGCGATGCTGCTGGCCGGCTTTTTGGGCTGGAACCTTTCCACCATTGTCCTGCTGCTCTGCGCGGCGGCGGTCAGCCTGGCGGTGTTCCTGGTGCAGGATACGCTGAAAAGGAAGGAAGGTGATCAGCAATGATCTATCTGGAACTGCTGATCGGCTTCCTGAAGGTGGGCTGCTTCTCCTTCGGCGGCGCGTACGCCGCGATTCCGCTGATCCGGGACGTGGTGCTTTCCTACGGCTGGGTGAGCGAGGAAATGCTGACGGATATGATCGCGGTCAGTGAGAGCACGCCCGGCCCTATTATGGTGAACCTGGCGACCTATGTGGGCAGCAGCCAGGCGGGGATTCCCGGGGCAGCCATCGCGACGCTGGCCTCCATCCTGCCGGCTTTTGTGATCATCCTGCTGGTGATGGCTGTGCTGCGGCATACGCTGAACAATAAGTATGTCCAGGCGGTCATGAAGGGCCTGCAGAGCTGCGTGATCGGCGTGATCACGGCGGTTGGCGTTCAGATGCTCTATAAGAACGCGATCCAGCCCGTGGTTACGGGAACAGGGGACTGGCGGGCTCCGGCGCTGGCAGCGGTGCTGGCGGTGATCTATTTCGGTTCCCGGAAGATCAAGGCGCTGAAGAAGGGAATATCGCCGATACTGCTGATCGGGATATCGGCAATATCTGGCATCTTGATCTTCTGAGATCATGATGCCTAATGAATAATGAATACTTAAAACTTAAAACTTAAAAATTCAGGTAAAAACAGCTTCCGGAACCGGAAGCTGTTTTATCCATCATTATTCATTTTCCTTGTAAAATGTCATCCTGGGGTTCGGAACGCCCGGAGAAAGAGCCAGTGGGCGAAGCTCTGAGGACTGCCAGTGGCAGATATATCATCAGAGCTGAGGTCAACCGAAACGAGCGAGCTGTCTGGGGGACAGTCGCGACGATTGAGGTTGCGGATTCTATTTCAGTGGAGAACGGGGCGAAGAACCGATGACCTCCAGTGGAGGAAATCTCATCGGTTCTGAGGTCAACTGAAACGAGCGAACTGTCTGAGAGACAGTCGCGATGATTGAAGTTGCGGGTATCAGCCCCGGGCCACGAAGTGGGACGAGCGTAGCGAGCGCAGTCGAAGGATCTGGTTTTCAGTAAAGCATTCTGAAAGAATGCTTATCAGGGTTTGTCCACGGTCTGGTAAACGTTGGAGTAGAGACGGCCGTGAACGGGGGTGACGCCCGCTTCGGCAAAGAGCTGCGCGCAGGTGACGAAACGGTATCCGCGCCTCTTCAGCTCCGGAACGATGGTCTTCAGCGCTTCCACGGTGTTTACGTTCCATTCCATATCGTGGAGGAGAACGATCTGGCCGTCCTCGGCGTTGGCCAGGACCCGCTCTGTCCTCTGCTCCGCGGTGACCTCGGGAACCCAATCCTCGCAGCCGGCGCCGCAGATGAAGGTGAGGTCAATGTTGTCATACATTTCCCGGCTGACCCGGATGAAGGGCGGACGGAAGAACTGCGGAGCCCGGCCGGTGATGGCCGTGATCTTCTCCGAGCAGGTTTTCACCTCTTCCCGGATGGTTTCCGGGGTCATCTCATCCATGAAGCTGTGGGTGACGGAATGGTTTTCGATATCGCAGCCCAGGGATACGGCCCGGCGGACCATCTCCGCGGATTCCGGGTTGATGTTCTGCGCAATGAGGAAGAAGGTGCCCACGGCGCCGTTTTCTTCCAGGATATCCAGCACCCGGGGTGTGATGACGGTGTTCGGGCCATCGTCAAAGGTAAGGGCGATCATGGGCATGGTAAAAAACCTCCCTGTTTTATGAATTCATAATTCATAATGATTCATGTGCGTCCTGCTGTACGTACAAGCATTGTATACAGCGGACAAGGGGATGTCAATCTTTCGGCGCACCGAATGAGCAGCGGGGAAGAAAAACGTGCCGGAAAGCGTAAAATATAATGAATCATGGGAGCAGAAAGGGAGGAGAAAATGAAAGCTGATAAAGACTTCAGGCGGGGTGTGATTGTCTTATTGATTATCGCGATCCTGGTTCTTGTCCGGGGTTATTATCGGACAAAACTGGACTGGCTTCAGCTGCCGGAAGGGGCAACGGGTTTCCTGGGAACGAGGATCGTGGCTAACGATATCTGCTGGAATCATTGCGTTGTGGAGAAAGTGGTCCGCTATGAACAGGGACTGGACGAATTCCGGGAATACCTGAAAGAGCACAATTCACATGAGCAGCTGGAGGGTGTGAATGTCTGCCCTTTTGACGTGCTGGATGATATGGGTCACTATTGCTATGATAATCTGAAGGAACCAAGGCAAAGTGAAGTCCGGGAAGACGGTGTTGAGAAATACATTATCATGGAATACTGGGTATACGGCGCCAGGGGGAAAAGCCAGTGGCGTCTTGTGGATGAATGAAAAGTATAGTTAATTCACAATTCATAATTCATAATTATATATACCTGAAAAGCTTGATGAATGAGATTAGTAAAAGAACAGTAAAAAACTTGCGGATATATTGTATAAAAAGGTATAATAATTTGTTGTGAATGTCCTTGGCCCATATGTATTTCAGGGATGGGGCCGAGCCATTATCATTATGAATTATGAATTGTGAATCATGAATTATTCATTTCCGGAGGGGACAGCATGAAGGAAGTAATCAGGAAGACGGTCAAAGAGCTGACACAGATTACGGTGGAACAGATCCACTGCAACGCTCATGCCTGTCCGCCGCCGGACCGGCAGGAGATCGTCAAGGTGATCCATGAGCTGCAGGCCCTGCTGTTTCCCATGGCCTTCCGGCGGGAATATCCGGATATGGCGGATGAAACGCTGCTGAGCCGCGCCCTGTACCGCCTGAGGGACCAGCTGACGGCGGCCCTGCGTTTCCGCAACGGCCTGGAGGGAGACCCCATGGCTGAGGCGGACAGAATCTGCGAAAAGTTTTCCGCGCGGCTGCCGGAAGTCAAGCGTCTGCTGCTGCTGGATGTGGAAGCCCTGTATGAGGGAGACCCCGCCGCGGGGAGCCGGGAAGAGGTGATGGTCACCTATCCGGGTTTCCGGGCGATCTCCATTTTCCGCATTGCCCATGAGCTGTATGTGCTGGACGCGCCGCTGATCCCCCGGATCATGACGGAGTACGCCCATGAGCGCACGGGAATCGATATCCATCCCGGCGCCACGGTCGGGCAGTATTTCTTCATTGACCACGGCACAGGTATTGTCATCGGTGAAACCACCACCATCGGACACCATGTGAAGCTGTATCAGGGCGTAACCCTGGGCGCAAAGAGCTTTGAACTGGACGCCAACGGCAATCCGGTGAAGAAGATCAAGCGGCATCCGGATATCGGGAACCACGTGGTCATCTATGCCAACGCCACGATCCTGGGCGGGAATACCCGCATCGGGGATAACAGCGTGATCGGCGGCAATACCTGGCTGACCCGCTCTGTAGAGCCGGGCAGCATTGTTACCTACCGGGAGGGAGAAGTATGAGGAGCCTGAAAAGAATCCTGGCCCTGGCCCTGTGCCTGTGCGCGCTGCTGCCTGCGGCCTGCGCGGCAGCGGAGGGAAATGAGGAGCTGCTGAAGACCTTTGTGCTGCGTTACGGAGACAGGGAAAGCAAAAAGATCGCCATTACGGTGGACGACTGCTATAAAAGCGCGACGGAATGGATTAAGCGGGATGCGGAGCTGTGCCGGGAGTACGGCATCGCGATGACGTTCTTCCCGCTGGTGAACACCGGCTGCCTGGAAGAAAAGTACCGGGATCTGTGGCAGGAAGTGGTGGACAGCGGCTGCGAGATCGGTACCCATACCAATTATCATGTGAAGATGGGCAACCGGGATGCCTGGTCCATCATCGGCGGCCTGGGCAAGAGCCAGGAAGCGCTGGACAAGACCCTGGGATACCACTATGAGATCCGCTGGCTGCGGCCGCCCTACGGTACCGTGGGTGACGGAAAGAAGCTGAAGGAACAGCAGGTTATCAACGCGATCCGGAAGTACGGGTTCCAACATATTGTTCACTGGGAAGTCAGCGAGACAAAGGATCTGGATAAGGCGCTGGAAAAGACGAAGAACGGCAGCATCCTGCTGTTCCACAGCAAGAAAAAGGATACGCTGTTCCTGGAAAAACTGATCCCGGCACTGCAGGAAAAGGGCTTTGAGATGGTGACGGTGAGCGAGCTGTTCGGGTTTGATCCGCCGGAAACCAGCGATGAGCTGTATGTGTATAACAAGGAAAACTACAGGAACAAGGATTAATTCAGAATTCAGAATTAAGAATTCAGAATTGGGTTGGGTAGAGAGAATTGATTTCCTACAAGTATGTGGACATAATCTGAACCCGGAGGAGATTCTTCGCTGTGCTCAGAATGACACCGGGAGAAACGCCGTCCTGATATATCGATGCGGGCATATACAATTATGAATTGTGAATTATGAATTATGAATTAACATAAAGGGATTGGATTAAGTGAACCGTAAGTCTTTGCGCGGCAGTTTACTGCTGCTTCTCGGCTCCGTGATCTGGGGCGCGGCGTTTGTGGCACAGCGCGTCGGAATGGATCACATGGGGCCGTATACTTTTACAGGGATCCGGATGCTGCTGGCCTGGCTGGTGATGATCCCGGTGACCCTGTGGATGGACCGGAGAAACAAAAAAGAGCCCGGTTACCAGGCTCCGGATTTCAAAGAGCAGCGGATCAGCGGCGTTGCCTGCGGCCTGCTGCTGTTTATCGCCACGTCCCTGCAGCAGATGGGACTGGTTTCCACGACCGCCGGAAAAGCGGGGTTCATTACCGCCCTGTATGTGGTGCTGGTGCCGGTGGCGGCGTGGCTGATGTTCCGGAAGAATCCCGGAAAGATCATCTGGCTTGGCGTCGCGATCGCTGTGGTGGCCCTGTGGCTCCTGTGCATGCCCGCGGGCGGCAGTCTGGCCCTGCAGGGCGGAGACCTGCTGGTGCTGGGATGCGCGGTGGCGTTTACCTTCCAGATCCTGTGCGTGGATCATTTCGCGCCGCGGGTCAGCAGCGTGAAACTGGCCCGGGACGAGTTCCTGGTGACCGGCGCACTGAGCATGCTGATCGCCCTGATGACCGAAACGATCACCGGGGAAGGCATTCGGGAAGCTCTGGTTCCCATCCTTTACACCGGTATCCTGTCCGGAGCGGCAGGCTATACGCTGCAGGTGCTGGGCCAGCGGGATACGGACCCCACTGTCGCATCGCTGCTGATGTGCCTGGAAGCGGTGTTCGCGGTGCTGACCGGGGCCCTGCTTTTGGGCGAAAAAATGACGGTCCGTGAGACCGTCGGATGTATTATGATGTTTACCGCGGTGATCCTGGCCCAGCTTTCGCCGGTTATATCCAGCATCCGTCGAAACGGACGATCTCACCGTTAAAGTATTCCGGCATTTCCAGCAGGCGGAGCATGGCCTGTGCCGCCTCTTCCGGAGAAGCGATATAGCCCGCGGGGATCTGGTCACGGATCTCCGCGGTTTCATTTTCTGAAAGGTGCGCGTTCATCCGCGTATCGATGATGCCCAGGGCAATGGCGTTCACCCGGATATGGGAGGGCGCCAGTTCTTTTGCCAGGGCTTTGGTGAAGGCGTTCACCGCGCCTTTGGAGGCACTGTAGGCCACTTCGCAGGAAGCGCCGCAAAGACCCCAGACGGAGGAAACGTTCAGGATCCGTCCGCCGCCGGCGGAGACCATGTCCGGTACATAGGTATGGCAGGTGTTGTAAAGCGAGGTCACGTTGACCCGCAGCACCCGGTCCCACTCCTCCGGAGACATATCCGTCAGCAGGCCTGTGCGGGAGATGCCGGCGTTGTTGACCAGGGTATCCACAGGACCGAAACGTTCCCGCAGGCCCTGCACATAGGCCAGGTCGCTGACATCGCCGATGTCGGCGATGCAGATAAGATCACCCGCTGCGGAAACGCGGCGGGCGGTATCCTCCAGGGCAGCCTTGTCGCTGCCGCCGTTGAGGATGATCTTGGTGAAGCGCCCGGACTCCGCGCAGGCAATGGCAAAGGCCTTACCCACGCCGTGAGAGGCGCCTGTGATCAGGATGGTGCTCATACGTGTGTATAGTCGAAGACTGTGATGATCCCGCCCATGTTGTCCAGGGAGGATTCCCAGTTGTTTGTGCTGTTCAGCTGGATATCGAATTCCTCATCATCACCGACGATCTGGCGGTAGACTTCATACTGCAGATGGTCATCCACATACAGGGCAATATGGGGATGCTCCTCGAGGTACTCGATATACTCTTCCATGGTGAAGTCCATATAGTGCATGATGGCGGCGTTGCCCTTGCCGACATAGCGGTAGACGTTCAGGTGAACGGAAACGCCGGTTTTAAAGCTCTTGTCCGTGGAGGTTTCCAGGGGCCACTGGTTCTGCGGGAAACGGAAGACAAGGCCGTACTTCCAGCAGTTCTCGTTCATCCACTTGCCTTCAGGTGTGGTGGAATACTTCGGGGAACCGACATCGGGATCATTCTTGTCATACAGGCGGAGCTCGAAAGCGAGACCGGAGTTGTATTCGCTGGTGCCGGGATAGTTGACTTCCTTCTTGGTGGCTTCATCGAGGGCTTCTCCGGAATACTTGGAAGAGAGCTTCTCCCTCTTCTTGTTGTAGTATTCCTGCTGCCTTTCGATGGTGCGGTAGCCTTCCTCCACCAGGTAATGTTCCATGCCTTCCGCCTTGGCAGCCAGGAGGGCTTCGTGGAGCGCGGCGAGCGCGTTGGTGTGAAGCGTTACGTTGTTATCTTTGGCCTGGATCTTTTCTTCGCCCTTATAAGCCTTGCTTACGCCGACAATCCCCGCATCGCTGTAATCCGTGGGACGGGAGTGCCACGCGTTGACCAGCAGCATGCCGTTATACATGATCTCCTGCCGGTTGCTGTGTACAGCCCTTTGATCCTGGAGCGGGTACTGGGACAGGTCCAGCACTTCCCATTCCAGCTTATCATCGTTTTCCGGCCAGGAAGGGTTCTCGGGGTTGTTATACGCGGCCTGCGCTTCGGAAAGCTGCAGCTGGTATTCAATATCAATCTGCTTGTTATGCTCTTCCACCGCAGCCTTCGCATCCTCGTAGGCCTTGTCAATGGCATCCTTCTTGGGCTGGATGACCAGGGGATTAATCAGGAAGCAGACAACAGCCAGCACGGCAAGCAGGATCGTGATAACCAGGACGATCGGGACAGCCTTGCTCTTCTTTGCTCTACTCATTTTATGTGCCCACCCTTTTCAAATTCAGAATGAGGAATTCACAATACATCATTGTGTTTCTGTGACCGAAATAACCGGAATGACAAAATCATTCTTTAAAAATTTCGTTACACATAGTTACAATTCCTTCACATTATAAGGGAAACAACGTAAAAACGCAAGCGTAGGGGGCCGGAGAAACGGTAAAACCGTTTTTTCGGCCCCAATGAACAATGAAGAATTAAAAATGAATAATGGTGGAGAAAACAGCGCAGAGCGCTGTTTGTAAGAACTGATCAGATCTCTCCACTACGCCTGCGGCTCCGGTCGAGATGACAAAGGAGGCAAGACGATGGGGTTCCTATGCTTGTTGGGAACGATAGGGACGGAACGATAGGGACGGTCCTTTTCGTTCCTTTTCCAGCCAGAAAAGTGAATAAGGGACATGCGGGGGAACGAAAAGGACCGTCCCTATCGTTCCCGAGATAAAAGCGCATTGGATTTCTCCAATGCGCTTCAGGTTTACACAAACATTTTTAAGTTTTTAGTCTTCAGTTTTCAGTATTCATTGCGGACGCACCGCGGCCGCGCTTACATCCTTTCGGGCGCTTCGATTCCGATGAGGAAGAGGCCGGTTTTGATCACCGTCTTCGCGGCGCCGGTCAGGGCGACCCTCGCGGCGGCCTGGGCCGGTTCGCCGTCCAGGATGCGGTGCTCGTAATAGTATTTGTTGTACGCCTGGGCAATGTCGGTCACCGCGCGGGTGATCATGCTGGGTTCGTACTTGGCGGCGGCTTCGCGGATGACGTCCGGGAAGCGGCTGATCAGCCGCAGCAGGGCCTGCGCCTCATCGTCCGTCAGGGCGTTCCAGTCCGGGGTGACACCGGAGAAATCCGGGGCCTTGCGCAGGACGGAGCAGCAGCGGGCGTGGGTGTACTGGACGTAGGGGCCGGACTCGCCGTCAAAGTTGAGGGCGCGGTCCCAGCGGAAGTCGATATCCTTGATCCGGTTGTTGCTCAGGTCGGTGTAGACCACGGCGCCGATACCCACCTGGCGGGCAACCTCGTCCTTGTTCTCCAGGTTGGGGGACTTCTCCTCGATGATGTCCCGGGCCTTGGTCACAGCCTGGGACAGCAGGTCCTCCAGCAGGACCATGTTGCCCTTCCGGGTGGAGAGGGCTTCGCCCTCGAAGCTGACCATACCGAAGGAAACGTGGACGCAGTCCTTCGCCCAGGGATAACCCATCTTTTCCAGCACGCGGAAGACCTGGCGGAAATGCAGGTCCTGCTGATAGGCGACCACGTACAGGCACTTGTCAAAGTGGTAGGTGTTCTGGCGGTAGATGGCGGCGGCCAGGTCGCGGGTGGCGTAGATGGTGGCGCCATCGCTCTTGAGGATCAGGCAGGGGGGCATATTGTCCTCGCTCAGGTCTACGACCTGGGCTCCCTGACTTTCAGTCAGCAGCCCCTTATCCCGAAGCTCCTGCACCACAGGTTCCATCTTGTCGTTGTAGAAACTTTCACCGGCATAGCTGTCAAAGGAAACGCCGAGGATATCGTAGACGCGGGCGGCGTCTTTCAGGGTCACTTCCTTGAACCAGCGGAAGATCTCCATGGCCTCGGGATCGTTGTCCTCGATCTTCTTGAACCAGGCGCGGCCCTCGTCCTCCAGGGCGGGGTTGGTTTCGGCTTCTTTATGGAAGCGGACATAGAGTTCGGTCATCGCGTCGATGCCGCGCTCCTCCACGTCTTCCTTTTTGCCCCACTTCTTGTAGGCGCAGACCATCTTGCCGAACTGGGTGCCCCAGTCTCCCAGGTGGTTGATGCCCACGGTCTCGTAGCCCAGGAAGTCGAAGATCCGCTTCAGGCTGTTACCGATCATGGTGGTGGACAGGTGGCCGATGTGGAACCGCTTGGCGATATTGATGGAGGAATAGTCCAGGCACACGGTTTTGCCTTTGCCTTCCTCGCCGGAGCCGAAACGGTCCTTCTTCTCCTGCAGTTCAGCCATGATGCCGGCGGCAAAGTTGGCCCGGTTGAGGAAGAAGTTCATGTAGCCGTTCACGGGCTGCACGGAGGCGGTGCCCTCATTCTTCCAGGCGGCGCAGAGGGCTTCCGCGATCTTCGGCGGGGCGGAGCGCAGGGGCTTGGCCAGGCGGAAGCAGGGGAAGGCGTAGTCGCCCAGGGCCGGATCCGGCGGTACAGCCAGCAGGCCGCGAAGCTCATCCGCAACGGGCAGGCCTTCGGCATCGGGCCAGACAGCCTTGATGGTGTCGGCAAGGAGATTGGCGATGGTGGTCATCATGTCCACGATTAATCCCTCAATTCATAATTCATAATGCTTGATGCATAATGTTTAGATACTGAACAGTCGGGGCATATCTGCCACCATACTGTACAAACAATCATTATACAGGGTTTACAGGCTTTTTCGCAACCATAAAAAAGCGCCGTGTATGTGACCAATGATGACATATAAACCAGTAATCCATAATTATGAATAATTATTTGTCTTGTCTTCTGATGACATTTTATGGCGAAAGACAGTTGGCGAAGCGCTTCGAAAGGACTGAACACGATATTATTGTTCATTGTTCATTCTTCATTTTTCATTATGCAACTTCCGCCTTCCGGAGGCGGAAGTTGCATTGACATCTACCTATATAATGCATATAATTACATACAGAGGCGAACCGCTTTTTTCGTGCGCTCTTTTGCACGAAGGTAACGGTCAACATATGGGCGGGTAACCGCTCCGCCACATCAAGTCAGGAGGTAAATTCATGTCCATCAAACTGACCATTGACGGCAATACCGCTGTCAGCCACGTTGCGTATGCGTTCAGCGATGTGGCAGCTATCTACCCCATCACCCCTTCTTCCCCCATGGCGGAAGTCGCGGATGAATGGGCCGCCCATGACAGGAAAAACCTGTTCGGCCAGACTGTGCGCATTGCTGAAATGCAGTCTGAAGCCGGCGCTGCCGGTGCCGTGCACGGATCCCTGTCCGCCGGTGCTCTGACCACCACGTTCACCGCATCCCAGGGTCTGCTGCTGATGATCCCCAACATGTACAAGATCGCCGGCGAACTGACGCCCGCTGTCTTCCATGTCAGCGCCCGCGCCCTGGCGTATCACGCCCTGAACATTTTCGGTGATCACAGCGACGTTATGGCGTGCCGCCAGACCGGTTTCGCCATGCTGGCCAGCAACTCCGTCCAGGAAGCCCACGACATGGCTCTGGTTGCCCATCTGGCGACCCTGAAGAGCTCCGTGCCGTTCCTGCACTTCTTCGACGGTTTCCGCACCAGCCACGAAATCCAGAAGATCGACGCTATCGACACCAAGAACAACTACGAAGAGATCAAGGCTCTCGTGCCGTGGGACAAGGTTGAAGAGTTCCGCGCCCGCGCCCTGAATCCGGAACATCCGCATCAGGCCGGTACCGCCCAGAACAGTGATATCTACTTCCAGGGCCGTGAAGCCGCCAACAACTTCTACGCTGCCGTTCCCGCCATCGTGGAAGAGTGCATGGACGAAGTCGCCAAGCTGACCGGTCGGGTTTACAAGCCCTTCCAGTATGAAGGCGCTCCGGATGCCGAAAAGGTCATCATCTCCATGGGCTCCAGCTGCGACGTTGCCCACGAGACCATCAACAAGATGCTCGAGAGCGGCGAAAAGGTCGGTATCGTGAAGTGCCACCTGTATCGTCCCTTCTCCGTGGAATACCTGATGAAGGTGCTCCCGAAGACCGTGAAGAAGATCGCTGTGCTGGACCGCACCAAGGAATCCGGTTCCCTGGGCGAGCCCCTGTACCTGGATGTTGTTTCCGCCCTGGCAGAAGCCGGACGCGGCGACATCAAGGTTGTGGGCGGCCGTTACGGTCTGGGCAGCAAGGAATTCACCCCCACCATGGTCAAGGCCGTGTTCGCCAACCTGGATGGTGAGATGAAGAACCACTTCACCGTGGGTATTGATGATGACGTCAGCAACACCAGCCTGAAGCTGGGCGAAACCTTCGCCGCCGCTCCCGCCGGTACCGCTGCCTGCATGTTCTACGGCCTTGGTTCCGATGGTACCGTCGGCGCCAACAAGAACAGCATCAAGATCATCGGTGACCACACCGAGAAGTACGCCCAGGCTTACTTCTTCTATGACTCCAAGAAGTCCGGCGGCCTGACCGTCAGCCACCTGCGCTTTGGTGACACCCCGATCCAGAGCCCCTATCTGATCGACGTGGCCGACTTCATCAGCTGCTCCAACCCCGCCTATGTTACCATGTATGACATGGTCAGCCCCCTGCGCGAAGGCGGCACCTTCCTGCTGAACTGCCAGTGGAGCGTTGAGGAGCTCAACGAGCGCCTGCCCGCTTCCATGAAGAACAAGCTGGCTGCCAAGAAGGCGAACTTCTACATCATCAACGCTATTGACCTGGCCCGCAAGGTCGGTATGGGCGGACGTACCAACACCACCATGCAGGCTGCCTTCTTCAAACTGGCCGACATCATCCCCTACGAAGATGCCGACAAGTACATGAAGGAAAAGGTTGTCGCTTCCTACGGCAAGAAGGGCCAGGATGTCGTCAACATGAACTTCGCCGCCATCGACGCTGCCCTGACCGGCCTGGTCAAGGTTGACATCCCCGCCGACTGGGCGACCACCACCGAAGGCGCTGTGCCCGCCAAGGTGCCCGGAACCAACGAGTACTATGATGAGTTCATCGCTCCGGTTCTGGCCCAGGAAGGCAACAAGCTGCCCGTATCCAAGCTGGATCCCCGCGGTATCGTGCCCACCGGCACCACCAAGTTCGAGAAGCGCGGTATTGCCGTGTTTGTGCCTGAATGGCAGATCGACAACTGTATCCAGTGCGGCACCTGCTCCATCGTCTGCCCGCACGCCTGCATCCGTCCCATCTATGTTGAGGGTGATGCGGAAGTGCCGGAAGGCTTCGCCACCAAGAACGCTACCGGTAAGGAATTTGCCGGCATGAAGTACCGCCTGCAGGTCAGCCCGCTCGACTGTACCGGCTGCGGCAACTGCGTTGACGTCTGCCCGCTGAAGGACAAGGAAGGCAAGCAGGCCCTGGTTATGAAGCCCCTGGACAGCCAGCGTAAGGAAGAGGCCAACTGGGAGTACGCCATGACCGTTCCGGAAGTTGCTTCCAAGATCGAGAACAAGGCTTCCGTCAAGAACAGCCAGGCCCTCAAGCCCCTGTTCGAGTTCTCCGGCGCCTGCGCCGGCTGCGGCGAGACGCCCTACGTCAAGCTGGTTACCCAGCTGTTCGGCGACCGCATGATGATCGCCAACGCGACGGGCTGCTCCTCCATCTACGGCGGTTCCGCCCCGACCTGCCCCTACACCACCAATGAGAAGGGCTTCGGACCTGCCTGGTCCAACAGCCTGTTCGAAGACAACGCTGAGTTCGGCTTCGGTATGAACCTGGCCACCACCCAGCGCCGCGCCAAGCTGGCTGAAGTGATCGCGGAAGTGGTCGAAGTCGGCAAGGACGAAGCCATCGTGGCTGCTGCCAAGGAATGGCTGGACAACATGGACGACGCCGAAGGTTCCCGCAAGGCCGGTGAAAAGCTGGTTGCCGCGCTGGAAGCCAAGGACGGCGGCGCCGACAAGAAAGCCTTCATCCTGGCCAACAAGGACCTGCTGACCAAGAAGTCCATCTGGATCTTCGGCGGCGACGGCTGGGCCTATGATATCGGCTACGGCGGAGTTGACCATGTGCTGGCCCAGAACCAGGATGTCAACATCCTCGTGCTGGACACCGAAGTGTACTCCAACACCGGCGGCCAGGCCTCCAAGGCTACCCCCACCGGTTCTGTGGCGAAGTTCGCTGCCTCCGGTAAGCGCACCAAGAAGAAGGACCTGGGCATGATGGCCATGAGCTACGGCTATGTGTACGTCGCGCAGGTCGCCATGAGCAACCCGCAGCAGGTCATCAAGGCCATGCTGGAAGCGGAAGCTTATCATGGACCGTCCCTGATCATTGCCTACGCACCCTGCATCAACCACGGCCTGAAGGCCAAGGGCGGCATGGGTAAGGCCCAGGCTGAGATCAAGAAGGCCGTTGAGTGCGGTTACTGGCAGCTGTACCGGTACAATCCGGAAGCTGAGAACCCGATGACCATCGACAGCAAGGATCCCACCGGCGATTACCAGGAATTCCTGAAGGGCGAGGTTCGTTACACCTCCCTGGCCCAGCAGTTCCCGGATGCCGCCGCCAAGCTCTTTGTACAGCAGGAAGAGGACGCCAAGGTGCGCCGCGAATCCTACAAGAAGATGGCCGGACAGAACTAAAATGGCTACGAAGAGGCTGCCGCAAGGCAGCCTCTTTTCTTTGCCATTTTAGTTCAATTAAGAATTAAGAATTCAGAATTAAGAATTATAAATGGTTTGGTCCTGTACTCACTGAATATTGTGCCGCGGTTTCTGTTACGGACTGTGATGTGATAACGAGGCGGGACAGCATTTCATTCTGAATTCTGCATTTTGAATTCTGCATTGGATTTGCCTGCTTTTGCAGGCAAATCCTTGTGACTTGTTTTGAATGGCGGGAAATGGTAGAATATAAAGGATGCAACAGCAAAGGAGGTGCGCCCGGATGAGTAAGACAAAAGAGCGGATCCGGGAAAGCAATCTCCGGTATAAGCAAAGCCTGGGACAGAACTTCCTTTATGACGAAGGCCTGCTGGCGGAACTGACGGCCGCGGCCGGGGTTACAAAGGATGAGGATGTGCTGGAGATCGGTCCGGGATGCGGCAGCCTGACGAAGCACCTGTGCGACGCGGCGAACCGTGTTTTGGCTGTGGAACTGGATGAGCGGCTGATTCCGCTGCTGCATGCTTTCCTGGACGAGAAAAAGAACCTGACCGTGGTACAAGGGGATGTGATGTCCCTGAACCTGCAGGAGGTTACCGCGGAGCTGAAAAAGCCCTTTGCCGTGGTGGCCAATATTCCGTATTACATTACCACGCCGCTGATCAAGCTGCTGCTGGGCGGAGACCTGCCGGTGAGCCGGCTGGCGCTGATGGTCCAGCAGGAAGTGGCGGATAAGATCCTGGCGCAGCCCGGGGAGGATGCCTGGGGACCGCTGTCGATCCTGTGCCAGTTCCTGTGCGAGCCGCGGCTGGCGGTGAAGGTGCCTGCGGAGATGTTCACGCCTCCGCCGAAGGTGGACAGCGCCTTTGTGGTGCTGCCTGTGCGGGAGAAGCCCGCTGTGGAAGTGAAGGACCGGGATCTGTTCTTCCGGGTGGCGAACGCGGCGTTCGCGCTGAGGAGAAAGACGATGGTGAATAACCTGTGCGCCACGTTCCGCGTGGACCGCGCGAAAGCGGTGGAATGGGTGACGGGAGCCGGGCTGGACGAGAAGATCCGCGGAGAAAAGCTTACTCTGGAAGAATTGGCGTCTTTAGCCAATGTGATTGAATGATTGGATACCCCTGCGCTCGCCACAGCATAACGGGCTGCTTCCGTGCCTTTTCGGACGGGCAGACCGCAGGTGTATAAGCGGGGAGTTTGTTTGCAGCCCGATACTTCAGGAGTTTAAAGAAATGAAGATTGCAAGATTTACGCATGTATCTGAGGCACAGTACCGGGAAGCTATGTCCGGCCGGGAGGGTTTTCTTCCGCTGGAAGAGATTCCTCTGCCCAAACGCGCGACAGCCGGCAGTGCCGGATACGACTTTGTGTCGCCGGTGGACGTGACGATCCCCGGGGGAGAAACGGCCCTGATCCCCACCGGGATCCGGGCGGAGATGGAACAGGGCTGGGTGCTGATGCTCTTTCCCCGCAGCTCGCTGGGGTTCAAATACAGCATGCGGCTGGCCAATACGGTGGGCGTGATCGACAGCGATTACGCGTATGCGAAGAACGAGGGCCATATTATGGTCAAACTTCGCAACCCGCTGGACACACCGGTGTCCATCGGCAGGGGGGACAGATTCTGCCAGGGCGTATTCCTGCCCTACGGAACGGCGGAGGAGGAAGACGACTTCGCTGTGAGGACCGGCGGATTCGGTTCGACGAACAAATGAGGATATCATTGGAGGGAATTACACCATGGAACTGATTCGGGCAACAGAGCAGGAACTGGATGAACTGCTTGCCTTTTATCAGCATGTGGCGGATAACATGGGAAAAAGCGGCCTGCAGCAGTGGCGCTGGGGCGTGTATCCGAGTGAGGAGATCATCCGGGAGGACGTCCTGCGGGGCGACCTGTATTACATGCGCAGTGACGGGGCCCTGGTGGCGGCGGTCGTGTTTATGAACGGCCAGGAACCGGAGTATGACTCCCTGACCTGGTCCTGCGGGCTGCGGCCCGGCATCTTCCACCGGCTGGGTGTGCATCCCTCCATGCAGGGAGCCGGCATGGGCGGCCTGGTACTGGATGATGTGCTGCAGCTGCTTCGGCGCAGCGGATGCGACTGTGTACGGTGCGATACTTCGGAACAGAATGAACACGCGATCCGGCTGTATGAAAAACTGGGATTCCGCAGGTGCGGAAAGATCCACTGGGAAGGCGCGGAAGGCGACAATATCACCTTTGACAAGCCGCTGAAGCGGGAAACGCCCCTGTGGCCGATCCTCATGAAACCGGCTTTCCGGGACGGGGCGCTGACTCCCTGGGGCGGAAACCGGCTGCACGAGATATACGGAAAAGAAACAAAGAACGACCGGACCGGCGAAAGCATGGAGGTCAGCTGTATTCCCGGATTTGAAAGCACAGATGCCCAGGGACGGAAGCTGACGGAACTGATTGCGGAACACCGGGAAAAGCTGGTGGGGAGCTACGCGGACAAGCCGTTTCCGCTGCTGCTGAAGCTGATCGACGTGCGGGAAAAGCTGAGCGTTCAGGTGCATCCGAATGACGCTTACGCCGCGGAACATGAGAACGGCAAGCTGGGCAAGACTGAAGCATGGCTGGTACTGGATACGCCTGCCGGCGGCGGTGACCTGGTGTACGGCGTGAAGCAGGGGACAACCCGGGAGGAACTGAAGGCGGCGTGCGATGAAGGCACCGTGGAAAAGCTGCTGAACAAAGTGAAGGTCAAGCGGGGAGACGTATGCTTTATTCCCGCGGGCTGTGTGCATGCTGTCGGAGCAGGCGTGATGCTGTATGAGATCCAGCAGTCTTCCGACCTGACCTACCGGTTCTATGACTGGGACCGGGCGGATGCGGATGGAAATAAGCGGGAACTGCATCTGGACAAGGCGCTGGATGTGGCACGGCTGAGGAGCGCACCGGCCATGAAACGGGTCGGGAAGGCTTTCGGTACCCGCCGGGTGCTGTCTGAAAAGTATTTCACACTGGATCTGATCCATACCGATACGATGGAACTGCTGCCCGCTGTTCACGAGTTCGGCATCCTGACCGTGATCGAGGGGGAGATGGAGCTTCGTTTCTCCGGTGGTATGGTGGCGATGAAGGCAGGGGATACCTGCCTGCTGGCGAAGAACGGACCGGAGTTGGCGCTGGTCGGCGCTGGAACCGCTGCGCTGGCGATGCCTGGCTGAGCCTGAATGCCATTCAGGCTCAGCAATGAAATATTTCAAAGCAATGAATTGCTTTGAAATGTGAAATATGCCCTCCGGGCATGTGAAATATTCGGCTGCCGCCGAATGTGATATATGGTTTCGGACCCTTATTGAGGATATAAAAATGATAAAACATAATGTAAACGGAAATATTGAGGGTGTGCGGGACGCAATGCTCGCACGCCTTGACAGCCTGTACAGCTATGAGCTGGAAGAAGGCGAATTCCTGCCCCGGGAGCTGATGAAGATCCTGGCGGAATGTTCCTGCGCGCTGAACCGGGAGATCGCTGTCTATATCACCCGGGACGGGGAGATCGTGAACGTGGCCATCGGCACGGACTGCGATGTGGAACTGACGGACTTCCGCCTGCGCCGGAACACAAGCCGGCTGAGCCGGGTCCGCTGTGTGCATACCCATCCTGACGGAGACGGCCGCCTGAGCGACGTGGATCTGAGCGCGCTGAAGATCTTCCGCTATGACGCCATGACGGCGGTGGGCGTGAAGGACAATGAGCCTGTGATCGTCCAGACGTCCTTCCTCGGGGAAAACGCGGAGGTCATCCTGACGCCGACGGAACGCTGGTACAAGCTGCCGGACGCGGAATGGCTGGCCCAGATTGAGGAAAGCGACCGGCTGGTGGGCCGGGAGGAAACCGAAAAGATGGAGGACGGCCGGGAAAAGGCTGTACTCATGGGCATCGAAAGCGAGGAATCGCTGGAGGAACTGGCACGGCTGGCGGAAACAGCCGGAGCGCAGGTGGTGGGCAGTTTCCTGCAAAAGCGGGACAAGCCGGACAGCGCGCTGTTCATCGGTTCCGGCCGGGCGGATGAACTTGCCCGGGACTGCCAGGCCCTGGAAGCGGACGTATGCATTTTTGATGAAGAACTGACCGGTATGCAGGTGCGGAACCTGGAGGAAGTCCTCCGGATCAAGGTTGTTGACCGGACCGCCCTGATCCTGGACATTTTTGCCCAGCGCGCTTCCAGCGCGGAAGGCAAGCTGCAGGTGGAACTGGCACAGCTGCAATACCGCTCTGCCAGGCTGATCGGCCAGGGCCTGGTGCTCAGCCGGCTGGCCGGCGGTATCGGTACCCGGGGCCCCGGCGAAAGCAAACTGGAAATGAACCGGCGCCGCATCCGAGAACGGATGACAGAACTGAGGCGGCGGCTGGATGAACTGGAGAAGCAGCGAAGCCTGCGCCGCAAGAGTCGGGAACGGAATGAGATTCCCGTGGTAGCACTGGTGGGCTATACCAATGCCGGCAAGAGCACCCTGCTCAATGCCCTGACCGGATCGGACGTTTATGTTCAGGATCAGCTGTTTGCGACCCTGGACGCGGTTTCCCGCCGCATGGTGACACCGGAGAACACGGAGTACCTGCTTACGGACACCGTAGGCTTTATCCGCAAGCTGCCCCACACGCTGGTCAGTGCTTTCCGCTCCACACTGGAGGAAGCGGTGCTGGCGGACGTGCTGGTGATCGTATCGGATGGCTCCAGCCCGGAAATGTTCAGGCAGCACGATACCGTGGAGGAGGTTCTTGCGGAGCTCGGAGCTACGGAACAGAAACGCATTGAGGTTATCAACAAGTGCGACGAGGGAGATCCGGATCCGGTATTTCCCGGAGCGGTCCTGATCTCCGCGAAGACCGGCGAGGGCCTGGAAGACCTGAAGCAGAAGATTGCGGAGACCCTGCAGGCATCCCACCGCCCGGTGACCTTCCGTATTCCCTTCAGCCGCTACGGGATCCTTTCGGAGATCCGTCCGCTGGGCCGGGTGATCATGGAAAACCACACGGATACCGGCACGGAGATCACCCTGATGATCGCGGAGGAAGACGCGGAACGCCTGATGAGGAAGTACGGAACGGAAATCTGCCTGCCGCAGGAATGAAATATTGGCCTGAAAAGGCCAATGTGAAATACGTCTTCGACGTGTGAAATATTGAACTGCAGGCAGTTCAATGTGAAATATCCGACATACGTCGGATGTGATGATTACTTTGTTTTTCATAATGAAATGTATAAAACATACAGCCAGAGGCTTTTTCCTCTGGCTGCTTTAGTTTCGGGTCATAATCTGAATCCGAAGGAGATCCCTCCACTTCGGTCGGGATGACAACGTGGCGAAAGAGGTAAACCTTTCGGTACAAACAAATAATTCTGAATTCTGAATTCTTAATTCTGAATTAGCCACATGATCTGTCCTGCGGATAGAAGTGCCTGTCGAGGCGTTCTTCAAACTCTTTCACGGGAAGGGGCTTGTCATAGTAGAATCCCTGGGCGATATCGCAGCCGCACTTGCGCAGGATGTTTACCTGATTGATGGTTTCCACGCCCTCGGCCACACAGGTGAGGCCGATCTCCTTGGCCATGTTGACCACGTGGCGGAACATGATGTTCTGCCGGTCGCCTTCAGCTTCTTCATTGATGGGCAGGAAATTCTTATCCACCTTCAGGATGTTCCAGGGGATCTCCCGGATCAGGTTCAGGGAGCTGTAGCCGATCCCGAAGTCATCCACGGAGGTGTAGATCCCGGCATCATGCAGGGCGCCGGCAACGCGTTTCAGGTCACGGAATTCCACGTCCGTAACGGTTTCTGTCAGTTCAACCTCGATGAATTCGTGGGGAACATGATGCTTGTCGATGATCGCCAGGATGCTGTCTGTCAGGTTCATGTTGATCAGGTGGCGGCGGGAAAAGTTTACGGATACACGGACGACCTGGCGTCCTTCATCCAGCCAGCGGCGCAGATCCCGGCAAACCTGATCCAGCACGTAGAAATCCAGCTTGCAGATGTCCATGGTCTGCTCCAGGTCGGATATATAATCCGCCGGCATGATCAGGGTTCCGTTGCGGCACCAGCGGCTCAGGGCCTCGGCACCGGCAATGCTGTTATCCCGCAGGTTGATCTTTGGCTGGTAGAAAACCTGGAATTCATGGTTTTTCAGTCCTACGGGGAACTGGGCACGGATCTGCATGAACCGGTCCTTTTCCTCCATCATCTGTTCACTGGCATAGACGATATCCCCGGCATCTCCGCGCCAGGCAGCATTGTAGGAGCTGGTGAGGCGGTCAAGGATATCTTCGCTGTGGCAGTAGTAATAGTTTTCGGGAACAAGAAAGATCCCGGCACGTGAGGAAAGCAGAACCCGGCCGTCATCTTCACTGCTGTAAGGAACCGGGAAGCCCTCAAAATGCACCAGGACCTCGTTTAACTTCTCTTTCCGGAAGACGGTGACAAAGTTATCCCCGCCAAGGCGGCTCACAATGCCATCCGGACTGACAATTTCTTCCAGTTTGTCGATATATTTTCTCATGACCAGATCACAGATATCCCTGCCCAGCTGCCTGTTGATCAAGGAGAAATGACGCAGGTTGAACCGGGCGAAAGCATAGTCTGTGATCGTGCCTGAGGAGCCGATTTGTTCTATCGTTGCGGTGAGAAAACGGAAATTGCTGTAGCCCGCGTCATCGAAGAGGGTGGCTTGTTCCACCATCCCTTCCGCACGCAGGCGGCCGACCACGGTGAGCATCAGCCGCTGGACCATTTCGATCCGTTTTCGTTCCTGTTCGTTCCATGGTTCCGCGCCTTTTGCACGGAAGGCTTTGCAGTCCGCGACTAAAATGTTGCTCAGTACGGTGCGGCAGGTCAGGACATCTGCGGGTTCTTCACCGCTGTCATAGCAAATCAGAACTGTACCGTGGCCCAGGCGTTCTTCTTCAGCGCTGCTGTAATACTCGGCAACGCCTTTGCATACCCGGAATGCGATGCACAGTTCTTTCAGGACGGAATAGATTTTTTCGAGGTTGAAATGATCAAGATCCGTGATTGTATCCGTCAGCTCTTCCAGATACTGCGAAAACAAGACGTCCTGATTCATTGCTAAGCGCCCCGCTTCTTTTTGCATTTTTGAATACCAGTTACATCATACAAGATGTAAAAGTAAAAATCAAGGGCTTGTACGGACAATTGCAAACAAAACATTGTTAAAACATAGAAACATACAAGTTTACGAATTGTTCGTACAGAACGATACAAATAAGCGCGGACAATGTTATTACGCGGTTCGCACGGTATGCTGATAATCGAACAAGAGCGGTATATCCCATCAGAAGGATCAGAAAAACCTATCGGATGAGTCGGCGAAAGGGATGAAAACTTGTACGGACAGAAAAGAGCCGGTTTACACCGGCTCTGAAAGAGTACTGTTATGATGAACCGCGGCGATCAGATCGCAGCCAGCGCCTGAGCGATATCCTCGATCAGGTCGTCCTTGTTCTCCAGACCGACGCTGAAACGCACCAGGTCAGGAGATACTCCGGCAGCGAGCAGCTCTTCGTCGCTCATCTGGCGGTGGGTTGCGCTGGCGGGATGCAGGCAGCAGCTGCGGGCATCGGCCACGTGGGTTTCGATGGCAGCAACCTTCAGGTGTTTCATGAAGGCTTCCGCGGCTTTGCGTCCGCCCTTGACACCGAAGGAAACCACGCCGCAGGAGCCGTTGGGCAGGTATTTCTGCGCCCGTTCATAGTATTTGTCTCCGGGCAGTCCGCAGTAGGTGACCCAGGCGACCTTGTCATGACCCGCCAGGAACTCTGCTACGGCCTGGGCGTTTTCACAGTGACTCTTCATGCGGACGTGCAGGCTTTCCAGACCCAGGCCCAGGATGAAAGCGTTCTGCGGGCTCTGGATGGAACCGAAGTCACGCATCAGCTGGGCGGTTGCCTTGGTGATGAAGGCGCCTTCCAGGCCGAAGCGTTCGGTATAGGTGATGCCGTGATAGCTTTCGTCCGGCGTGGTGAGGCCGGGGAACTTATCGGCATATCTGTTCCAGTCGAATTTGCCGCTGTCCACAATGCAGCCGCCGACGGCGCTGCCGTGGCCGTCCATATACTTGGTGGTGGAGTGGGTGACGATGTCAGCACCCCATTCGATGGGACGGCAGTTGACAGGAGTGGCGAAGGTGTTGTCGATGATCAGCGGAACGCCGTGGGCGTGGGCGGCTTTGGCAAACTGCTCAATATCCAGCACGCTCAGCGCCGGGTTGGCGATGGTTTCACCGAAGAGGGCCTTGGTGTTCGGGCGGAAGGCGGCGTTCAGCTCTTCATCTGTGCAGTCCGGGCTGATGAAGGTGAAGTCTATGCCCATCTTCTTCATGGTGACGGCAAACAGGTTATAGGTGCCGCCGTAGATCGCGGAGCAGGCGACCACATGGTCTCCGGCGTTGGCGATATTGAAAACGGAATAGAAGTTGGCAGCCTGGCCGGAAGAGGTCAGCATCGCGGCAGTGCCGCCCTCCAGGGCACAGATCCGCGCCGCCACCGTGTCATTGGTGGGGTTCTGCAGCCGGGTATAGAAATAACCGGAGGCTTCCAGGTCAAAGAGCTTGCCCATGTCCTCGCTGGTATCATACTTGAAGGTGGTGGACTGGATGATCGGGATCTGGCGGGGTTCACCGTTTTTCGGCGTATAGCCGCCCTGTACGCAAAGTGTTTCAATTCTGGACATTCAAAAGGACCCCCCTAAACAATTAAGAATAAAGAATTCAGAATTAAGAATGGACAGATTAAATATGGAACACTGTATAAACAGCGCCTTGAATAATATATCAGTTTTTGGGGTGAAATGTATGCGCTTTTTGTGTATTCAGGGAAAGCTATATTCTATAAAGAGCTATAGTTTCAGACTATAGCCGGACAAAATGAATTCTGAATTAATTAAAGTCTGCGCTGTGAAGGATGAACTGCATGTCGGAGTTCCGGATGCGGGCTTCACCCGGATCGGTGATCCGGCTGCGCAGGGACTCCATGTGCTCGGAGGGCAGGCATCCCAGCTCCGACTGGAAGGCGCGGCGAAAGGTGCGCATGTTGGTATAGCCGCAGGCATCGCTGATCTCGGTCAGCGTCATGTTCGGATCCCGCATCAGCAGGCGCGCGCGGCTGATCCGGATGGCGTTGATAAACCGGCGGAAATTGGTATGCATCCTTTCCGAGAAGAAATGGGAAAGGTGGGAGACGCTGATCCCCAGCGCACGGGAAGCGCTTTCCAGGGTGATCTCCTCAAAAGCGTGCTCGGATATATAGTGGATGATCCGGTGGCCCAGTTCCTTTTCACTGTAATCATAGACCGGACGGTAGGAAAGGCTGTGGAGCAGGCCGGCAAGCAGCACATGCAGGTAGGAGACGCACAGGGGCAGGTTTTCCTCCATGTTCAGATGGCTGAGCCGGTCCACGGCCAGCCGGAGGTCCAGACAGGTATCCCCGGCACGCAGCAGGGGGCATTCCGGCTGAAGACCATGGAAGGTGCCGGCGTATTCCGGAATGATCTCCGGAGGGAAGATGGCGGTGACCCCGTTGGAATCCTCACTCAGTTCATCATAGCTGTGAGGCACCAGGGGGAAGACGATGAAGGCATCTCCCGGATCGAGCTTATACCGGACCTCATCAATCGTGACGACGACGGTACCCCGGGTTATGACCACCAGCTCCGCCACGGAATGAACGTGGGCAGGGAAGGTGTGGTGTGTCATTTCACCGATAAACAGTTGCTCCGGACGCTGTTCATAGAACGTATTCACAGTCTGGTTCCTCCGTTTTTGCGCAGTTGCATTCTTTGTCCTGTATTATACGATAAACAGGTGCGTTCTGACTTATTGTAAACCAAATCGAACAAAATGCAAATAATTTTAAACTATAAAAAGCAAAATTTGTCCCATACTTCTCAAAAAAAGTCGTTGTGGGTTAACGTTCTTCCTGCTATAAATAAGGAGTACACGACAGAGATAATGAAAAATGTAAACAGATATTGCTCTCGCCTGAAGGATTCAGAACTATTCGGAAAAGAGGTGGAAATATGCGGGATTCCGGAAGAAGGATCGATTACAAAAAGCGGCGTTCCTATCAGGAATTCCTGTATATCCTGCCCTTTATTCTTTTAGTCGCGGTGTTTTCCTATTTCCCGCTTTACGGATGGAGATACGCATTCCACGACTATGAACCCCCGTTCCCGATCAGCGCCGAAAACTTTGTGGGTTTCAAATGGTTCAACTACATCATTTCCAAACCCGCACGTGTTAAGGATATCCTGAGGGTACTGCGGAACACCTTCGCCATGAGCGGGATCTCGCTCCTGTTCTCCTGGTTCCCGATGATCTTCGCGGTGTTCCTCAATGAGATCAAGTGCAAGCCCTACCGGAAATTCGTCCAGACGGCGACCACGCTGCCGAACTTTATCTCCTGGGTGCTTGTGTTCTCCATCGCGTTCAACGTCTTCAGCTCCACCGGCGCGGTCAACACCATTATGACGGATCTGGGGCTGATCTCCGAACCCATCGCGTTCCTGAAATCCTCGGAGCATGTATGGTTCAGGATGTGGCTGTGGCTGACATGGAAGAACGCCGGATGGGCCGCCATTATGTACCTGGCCGCGATCTCCGCCATTGACGAGCAGATGATCGAGGCGGCCAAGGTGGACGGCGCGACCCGGATGCAGATCATCTGGCGGATCACGATCCCCAGCATCCTGCCCACGTTCTTCGTGATCGTTATGCTGAACATCGCCAGTTTCCTGAACAACGGCATGGAGCAGTACTATGTATTCCAGAACAACTTCAACAAGGAATACATCGAAGTGCTGGACCTGTATGTGTACAATATCGCCCATAAAGGCGCAGGCAACTATCCGCTGTCCACAGCCATCAGCATGCTCAAGAGCATCGTCAGCATCGGACTGCTTGCCGGCGCGAACGGCCTGTCCAAGCTGATCCGCGGCGAGAACTTTATCTGACAAAGGGGAGGTGAATTACATTGACAGCCCACGCGGAACCCAGGAAAAGTCATATCCAGCGCAGTTTCAGCGATAAGGTGATCGATGTAATCACCTACATCGTATACGCGTTCTTTGCCTTCGTATGTGTTTTCCCCTTCTATTACCTGATCATCAACTCCATCAGCGCCAACAACCTGAGTGAGCGCGGCAAGGTCATTTTCTGGCCGCAGGAGATTCACTTCACCAACTATAAGAACCTGTCCACGATTCCCGGACTGACCGACGCCGCGGTGGTTTCCGTGCTGCGTACGGTGGTGGGCACCCTGTTTACGGTGATGATTGCCGCTTTCCTGGGATACATGTTCACCCGTCAGACACTGTGGAAGCGGAAATTCTGGTACCGGTTCGTGGCAATCACGATGTACTTCAACGCCGGTATCATTCCGTGGTACCTGGCCATGAAGACCATCGGGATGACCAACAACTTCTGGGGATATATCTTCCCGACGGTGGTCCAGCCGTTCTATATCATCCTGTGTAAAACCTACTGCGAAGGGGTGCCGCAGGCGCTGCAGGACGCGGCGGAAATAGACGGCGCCGGTACACTGAGGATCTTCTTCCGGATCATGCTTCCGGTTATCAAACCGATCCTGGCGACAATCGCGATCTTCGCGGCTGTGAACCAGTGGAACGCGTTCCAGGACACCCTGCTCCTGATGACCAAGCGCCGTGACCTGGACACCCTGCAGTACAAGCTGTATCAGTATATTACCCAGGCCAGCAGCATCAAGATCAGCAGCAGTACGACGACAACCGATATTGCCGGCGCGCTTGCCACCGCGGCAACAGCTACTTCCATCCGTATGACGGTTACGGTGGTGGTTGTGGTCCCGGTTATGATGATCTATCCCTTCTTCCAGCGGTACTTCACCAAGGGGATTATGATCGGCGCGGTCAAAGGATGAACATTCGATGACCGCCAGTGGCGGAAATTTCATCGAATGTGAATTCAACCGAAACAAGCGAGCTCCCCGGTGGGGAGTCGCGCCGATTGAGGTTGCGGAGGATGCCTTTGAGCCACACCGATCAAATGAACAATGAACAATGAACAATGACAGATGGTTAATACCGACTGAATACGAATAATTACAGGCATTCATAACAATTCCGAGTGTGACCGATTAACTGAATAAACGTCCAGATCAATTATTCCGGTTTACTGTTGCATGCTAGAGTAACGATAATTTTAGTAAGGGATTCCTCCACGCAGGCTGCGCCTTTGGTCGGAATGACATATAGCAATGACCTTTGCTAATCAACTGTGTAGGTGAAGGCAAGAATGCCTTTATCATAGAAAAAAGGAGGGGAGCGAGGGAAGCGGTGCCCCGGTGGGGCATTTGACGAAGTCAAAAGCGACCCGGAGTCCTGTCGTGCGCGGTGCGCGAGGTGGGAATCCCGCCCGCGGTGCGCGCGCGAACCCTTACCGAAGCAAGCAGAGGGCTGAAGCGACAGCGAAGCCAACTGCGCCGACTGAGGTTGCGGTTCAATTCTGAAGATGGGGACAAGAGAGTCCTTTCATCATAAATTAAAGGAGGTACAACTATGAAACGGTTTCTGTCTGTTCTGCTGACGATCGCTATGCTCCTGGGCATGGTCACCATCAGCGCGATGGCTGAGGGAGAAGAACCCATCACCATCACAATCTATGATGCTGCGGCTAACTATCATGGCATCCAGAAGGGCTGGTTTGCCAAGGTTGTTAAAGATCGCTTCAACATCGTCCTGGACATCGTCGCTCCGCAGGTTGCCGGTCAGGAGATCTACGCAACCCGCGCTGAAGAAGGCGATCTGGGTGACATCGTGATCGTTGACAAGAGCGAATTCCCGAACCTGGTCCAGGCCGGCCTGGTCCGCGAGATCAATGAGATTACCGGAAAAGAGAATCTCATGCGGTTCAAGGATCAGATCGAACACTACAACAAGGAACTGACCGGTGAAGAAGGCAAGTTCTACGGCATTCCTTCCGAAATGACCGATACTTCTCCCTCTTCCCTGACCGACGACGTGGTTCCGGACAGCCCCATGCTCCGCTGGGACCTGTACAAAGCGATCGGCGCTCCGGAAATCAAGGACCTGGACGGCCTGGTTGACGCTCTGGCCGCTATCCATGAGATCCACAAGACCACCGATGCCGGCGATCCCTGCTACGCCGTGACCCTGTGGGCTGACTGGGACAACAACGACGATATGTCCGGTCCCGCGAACGTGACCCACATCACCCCCTGGTATGGCCAGAAGATGAAGCGCAGCGCCCTGCTGCAGGCTGACGGCGAAACCTTCCTGAAGGTTTATGACCGTGCCGGCGCCTACTACAAGGCCACCAAGTTCCTGAACAACCTGTACCAGAAGGGCCTGGTGGATCCGGACTCCGGTTCCCAGGACTGGAACTCTGTTATGAACAAGTGGATCAATGGCCAGGCTGACCTGCTGTGGTACAACTGGTCCGTTGGTTTTACCAACAACAACAAGGACGCCGACGGCGTGCCGCTGAAGTCCAAGGGCGAAACCTTCTTCTGGATCCCGATCACTGATTCCAAGTACTATGCTGAATCCGATGCCTACTACGGAACCGCCCGTATGTTCGGCGTGGGATCCAAGGTCGAAGGCGATAAGTATGACCTGATCCTCAACTTCCTCGACTGGTACGCCAGCCCCGAAGGCATGACCTTCCAGCATGTCGGTATCGAAGGCCTGAACTACACCGTGAACGAAGACGGCACATTCTCTGTGCTGCATGACGATGCCCTGTCCGCCAACCTGCCGGTTCCGGAAGAGTATGTCGGTGAAGACGGTGTTGTGGGCTACAGCGATGGTAACAACGCGATCAACCAGTGGATCGGCGCTTCCATCTGCGTGAACCCGCTGACCAACGAACGCTTCCCCACCAAGTTCTGGGCTTCCTACAAGGCTCAGGAGAAGGAAGAGGACAAGACCAAGGCTGAGTGGCAGGAGCACTTCGGAGCTGAGAACGCTGTGGACTACATGCTGAAGAACGGCATGCTCGAGCCCAGCCCCAACGTTGGCTTCGCCGCTCCCAAGGATGAAGGCGAAATCAAGTCCCTGCGTCCCGAAATCAACGGCAAACTGTGCGAATACACCTGGAAGGCGATCTTCGCGAAGGATGACGCTGAATTCGAAGCCCTGTGGGACGAGATGATCGAAGAACTCGACGGCTTCGACTATGACAAGCTGTTCGAGAACGACGTGGCTGCTTACCAGGTTGAAGTTGACATGAAGAAAGCGGCTCTCGGCAAATAATCAGTTTATCCACTCCGGGGCGCTCCGTACGGAGCGCCCCAATTCATTCCAGAGAAAGTCAAAAAACGGGAAGCGGACAACAAAAAACAGGAAGGTGGAATAATCCTCTTCATGCTATAGTACATATGGCGAAACAGAATTACAGAACAATCAAGGAGAACAAAGATGGAAAAGGATTATTCCGCCCTTCTGCCGGATGGCAGCACCTTTGAATTCTGGGAAACCGAACCTGTATGGGAAAGGGAACTGTTTGTCAGTTCCTCGGATCCTGCCGCCTCGGATGATAATGACGGCAGTGAGGCCAGGCCGTTCCGGACTATTGGCCGGGCAGCGTCGGAAGCAACGCCGGGTACCCGGGTGCGGATCCACGCCGGGCTTTACCGGGAATGCGTGAAGCCTGCCATGGGCGGCACGGATCCCCGGCATATGATCTCCTATGAAGCCTTTGGCGACGGTGACGTGGTCATCAGCGCCTCGGAGGAAGTGAAAGACTTTATCCCCAGCGAGGGCTGGATGCTGAACCGGGGCTGGGGAGCAGAGCAGCCGGAGAACGTTCGTGTCTGGGAATATGACCTGGATCCGGACCTGTTCCGGGGCTACAATCCCTTCTGCGCGGTGAACATCCTGCATGACCGGCTGTTCATCGAGTATGACAAAACGGACATGACCACCTACCTGAACCGGCGGGGCTGCGTTTTCTGCGACGGCAAGCCGCTGAAGCAGGTACCGCTTTACGGTGGGATGGCGCAGGAAGACAATACCTACTGGGTGGAGGCGAACGGCCAGAAAGTCCACTTCCGCCTGGCGTATGACGAGAACCCGAAGGATCACCGGATCGAGGTGACCGTGCGGGAGCAGTGCTTTGCGCCGGACAAACCTTTCCTGAACTACATCCGGGTGAAGGACCTGGTCTGTGAGCATGCGGCCACCGGCGCGCCGGTGCCGCAGCGCGGAGCCATCTCCGCGTACCGGGGACATCACTGGATCATCGAAGGATGCACGGTATACTGGACAAACGGCGTGGCGATCGATATTGGCAATGAATGCTGGCATCATACCCACCGGCCGGACGAGATCATCGGATACAGCGTGATCCGGAACTGCACCATCCAGGACGCCGGCGTCTGCGGCATTGCCGGGATGTTCGCGGAACGGATGCTGATAGAAGGCAACACCATTGAGGGAACCGGCTGGCAGAAGATGGAGCTGAGCTGGGAGGCCGGAGCCATCAAGCTGCATAACAGCGTGAACGGCCTGATCCGGAACAATGTTTTCCGGAATACTTTCCGGGCGGATCACCTCTGGCTGGACTGCGGCAATGAGAACAACCGGATCACAGGCAACCTGTTCCTGAACGGCATTGAGCAGCGGGAAGCAATCTTTATCGAGTGCACCCGGGAAGGGATCAACCTGATCGATCACAATATCATCTGGAATGTGGAGGGCCGGTTTGATCCGGCAAAGGTGCCGGCTGAGCCCGGCTCCTCCGGATGGTATAAGCTCCAGGAGAACGAAGCGGTGAACGGCTACGGTGTCTACGGGGAGGGAACGGACCGGCTCCATGTGTCCCATAACCTCATCGGCTGCTGCCGCCACAGCGGATACTATCTTAAACCTGTGCCCTTCCGCATGCACGGAATGCTGCGGGGCGGCACTTCCCGGGACGCGAAGATCCGGAACAACATCTTCTACGACTGCGGGGAGGCGGCCATTGATTTCCCGACAAAGGACAACGAGGCGGAGGGCAACCTGTATGTGAAAATGCAGGGCGGCTACCTGCGGGTGATGTATCCGGAACCGGAAAACTGCCTGGATCTCAAGTCCTGGCAGGAGTTCTTCGGCTTTGACAAAGAAGGGCAGAACGCCTGGTTCGATATCGACCTGGACGAGGAAACGGGAGAAACGGTCTTCAGCTTCGCGGAAAAAGCACCCTTCGCGTTCGGCAGGGATCTGAAGAGACTGCATATGATCCTGGATCCGGAAAAGGTCAAGCCGGTGCAGGCGGATAAAGATCTGCCGTGGGAGCAGGAAGAACGGGTTTTGCCGGGACCGTGGGGCTGCTGGTGTGTTGCACCGGCAAAATGAAATGGAGATCCTTCAACTGCGCTCTCTGTGCACCGTTTGTTCAGGATGACATTTTAAGCGGAAGTGTGAAATATTGAACGGCAAGCCGTTCAATGTGAAATATTCCGCATACGCGGAATGTGATGGTTACTTACAGCCTGCAGTTGTTTCAGGCTGGAGAAAACACTATATCATTATGCATTATGCATTGTGCATTGAAAAACCGGGAGGTTTTGTTATGTTGCGTCAGGTAAGAACCGAAAACGGTGTTGTGCGGGGCATTGAAGCGGCGGATCCGCGTATTACAGCCTTCAAGGGAATTCCCTTTGCCGCGCCGCCCACGGGAAAAAACCGCTGGCGGGCACCACAGCCCTGTGAGAACTGGGCGGGCGTGCGGGACTGCTCCCGCTTTGCGCCGATCTCCATGCAGTGGATCCCGGGCCTGGGAGATGATATCTACTGCCGGGAGTGGCATGTGGATCCGGAAATCCCGATGGGAGAAGACTGCCTCTACCTTAACGTCTGGACAAAGGCAAAAGAGCCCGGAGAGAAGATGCCCGTGCTGGTCTGGTTCTTCGGCGGCGGCCTCCAGTGCGGTTATCCGGCGGAAATGGAGTTTGACGGGGAACGCATCGCGCGGCGCGGGATCGTGGTGGTCACGGTCAATTACCGGGTCGGCGCCCTGGGTTTCCTGACCCATCCGCAGATCAGCCGGGAACAGCAGGACGCTCCGGCCAATTTCGGTAACCTGGACCAGCAGGCGGGACTTCGCTGGGTGCAGCGGAATATCGCGGCCTTCGGCGGCGATCCGAAGAAGGTGACCATTGCCGGACAGTCCGCCGGCGGCGGAAGCGTTATGTCCCAGCTGGCCTGCAAGGCCAATGAAGGCCTGTTCTCCGGCGCGGTGGTGATGAGCGCTATGATCTTTGACCCCTATCTTCGCCGGGAGGTGGGCCGTCCGGAACTGCTGAAGCAGGCGGAAAAGAAGGGCCTGGACTTCTTTGAGTTCCTGGGTGTGAAGACCCTGGAGGAAGCCCGTGCCATGGACGCGGTGACCCTGCAGCGCAGCTATGAGAAATATATGGAAGGCCATCAGCCTTTCTTTACCGTGCAGGATGATAAGTTCTGCGTCGGGGATCCCATTGCCCTGTATACCCGGGGAGAATGCGTGGATGCCGTCATGATGGCGGGCAACACGTCCGACGAGTTCCTGAACAGTATCGAAGTGAAAAACGAAGTCAAACTGAAGGAAGCGGCTGTGAAACTCTTCGGGGACAAGGCGGATGAATTCATGGCCTTCCCGGAAACCCGGGCGGCTGTATCCGGCCAGGGCTACGCGCCGGCCAGCGGCATCGAGTGTACGGTGAAGGGTGTTCTGACAGAAACCGCGAAGGCCGGCAGGAAGGGCTACTGCTACCTGTTTGATCCGGACATGCCCGGATGGGACAATCCCGGCACGTTCCATTCTTCCGACCTGTGGTTCTGGTTTGAAACCCTGGCCAAGTGCTGGAGGCCTTTCACCGGCCGGCATTACGACCTGGCCCGGCAGATGTGCGACTACTTCTGCAACTTTATCAAAACCGGTGATCCGAACGGCGAGGATCTCTGCGGCCTGACGCTGCCCCGCTGGGAGCCCTGGAGCGGGGAGGCGCCCTGCACCATGAAGTTCCTCCCGGACGGCGCTGCTCCTTCCACGGAGCCGCTGACACCCTTCAAGCAGTTCCTGTCTGACAGGATCATGGAGCGGATAAGAACAATTAAATAATTCAGAATTAAGAATTCTGCGATCGCCGTTACCAAAGCCACTTTGCGCCTTTGACGACTGTAGCATGGCAGTTGTTACCCAAATCATAGATTTGGACAACTGCTCAACAATTCAGAATTATATATGGTTGAACAGGAGGGATATCCAGTGGCTCTATGGTGTCATCTCGACTAAGGCCGCAGGCCGCATGGAGAGATCTTTTACGGAATATGGATTCAACCAGAAACTAAGAACAAGAACAGCGTTTCGGTTTTAAACCGAAACGCTGTTTTGTTCAGGAACCATATTATTTTTCGTCTGTCAGGTATTCCGTGGCGACATAGCCTTCATAGCCCTTGATCTCGACCTTGCTCCAGTACTTGCCCTTCTTCAGCACAGTAACCTTGGTGCCGCCCCGGAAGCTTGTTATGACATCAGAGTCGCCGTCCGCTTTTTCCCTCATGTTCAGCTTGACGCCCTTCATAATATACATAGTAGAGCCGGAGGAAGTCTTCTCCTTTTTATCAGCTTTGGAGGAGGAAGAAGACTTAGAAGAAGTATTGGAAGAGGAGTTAGAAGAAGACTTTGAGGAGGAGTTCTTGCCGGTCACCCCGCTCTTTTCTTCCTCCGGCGTATCTTTGCTGTAAGCGAGGTAACAGGTCATCATGTAGCCTTCTTTTCCGTCCACACGGACCTTGGTCCAGGTATCACCCTTTTTCAGGATTTTGACCGTGGTGCCGCGGGGGAAGGCGTCGATCACCTCGCCGTCTGTGGACGCCTCATCGCGGAGGCGAAGCAGGTAGCCTGTGACCTTCGTGGTCTCTGACAGGGCGGATGCACAGGGCATCAGGACTGCCAGGCAGAGTAAAAGACAGAGGATGCGTTTCCTTCCTGTCGATTTCATCTGATAATCACTCCTTTTATGACGGCGGGATGATCCGCCCGGAGGCCGTGCCCGTAAAACAGCAATTATTGAAGCACGACCGATGACTTCTTTTGTTATTTGTAATATATCGACCGAACATATCTATGTCAATGGCGATTGTTTCCCCTCTGTTTCGCAATTCTTAAAAGACTGTTACATGTATCCGTTTTTGCAAAATTAGAGCAATAACATGTAACTTTTCGCTGCTTTGAGGGACAAAAACAGCCGCTGTCCACCATAAAAGACGTAAATGGAGGGGGATTTGTTTCATGTGAATTCTGATTTCAGAATTTACATGAAACAATGCAGAATGCAGAATGCAGAATGATATATGGTCTTCCGCAGAAGACATACCAAGTGCGATGCCACGGGGACGGTGGGACCGTCCCCGTGGCCCGCAAAAGCGGCGGGTAACAATCTGAATCCGTGGGAGATCCTTCGACTCGGCCTGCGGCCTTGCTCAGGATGACACGGTAATGCTGCTCCGTCTCAACTATGCGGCAGAATGGATTCAACCATATAAAATATGAATTATGAATTGAAAAAAAGGCTGTTTCCAGCCTTTTTAAACTTAATTATGTACTTCTTCAATGAGCTCAAGCACGCGCTGTGTTCCGTTTGCGGGTGGGGAGCGAGGAAAACGGCAGCCCAGTGGGCTGTCCGCTGAAAGCGGAAGTGACCCGGAGTCCTGTCGCGCGCGGTGCGCGAGGCGGGAATTCCGCCCGCGGTGCGTGTGCGTTTCCTTACCGAAGCAAGCAGCGGGTTGAAGCGTCAGCAATGCCCGCTGCGCTGACTGAGATTGCGGGGCAAGCGACGACTGCAGATGCGGGGGTTACTTCTTCCTGATTTCTTCAATCATCTCAAGAACACGGTTTGTGCCATCTGCAGGCGGAGCGTCCTTCAGTGCGGCGGTCAGTTTCTCCCGGTCTGCCCAGGTTTCACCGATGGCCTTTACCATGGAATCAGGCGTCATGTTTTCCTGGAGCAGCACTCGGCAGAGGCCGCGTTTTTCCAGGCTTTTTGCGTTCAGGATCTGGTCGCCGCGGCTGGCTCCCTTTGGATAGGGGATCAGCAGCATGGGACGGCCGAGGGCCTGGAATTCACACAGGGCGTTGGCGCCGGCGCGGCTGAGGACGAGGTCCGTGCAGGCCAGCACATCCGGAAGATCCGCATCCAGGAATTCAATCTGTTTATATCCGGCTGTTCCTTCCAGCTCCGTATCCAGGTTGCCCTTTCCGCAGATATGGGCCACATCGAAATCAGCGGTCAGCCGGGGCAGTGCCTGCCGCAGGCAGAAGTTTACGCTCTGGGCGCCGGAGGAACCACCCATCATCAGCAGGACGGGTTTCTGCCCGTTAAAGCCCAGCAGTTCCAGCCCCTTTTCCCTGCTGCCGCGGAACAGTTCGGGACGCAGGGGCGTACCGGTCATTTCCGCCTTTTTTCCCAGTGCTTCAGCGCATTCCGGGAAGGTGGTGGCAAAGCGGGTGGCGAAGGGCTTGCAAAGCTTGTTGGCCAGGCCGGGGGTCAGGTCGCTCTCATGGCAGAGCACGGGGATGCGGTGCAGCCAGGCACCGAAGACAACGGGCACAGCAACGAACCCGCCTTTGGAGAACACCACATCCGGACGGATTTTGCCCATCAGGCGGGCGGACTGGAACGCACCGGCGATCACCCGGAAGGGATCGGTGAAGTTCTTCCAGTCGTGATAACGGCGGAGCTTGCCGCTCTTTACCGCGTGATAGGTGACTCCTTCCACGGCGCGCATCTTCGGCGCTTCCATGCCGTTTTCCGTACCGATATAGTGGATTTCATATCCGGCTTCCTTCAGCCTGGGAATCAGCGCCAGGTGAGGCGTAACGTGCCCCAGGGTACCGCCGCCGGTCAATACAATCTTCTTCAAAACAACACCTCAATATCCAGTGACAGGATTCACAGTCCACAAATGATATCATATGAACACGTTCTATTATAAATAAATCAACGATAATGTACAATGAAAAGATCCATTCGCCGCTTTTGAGGATCAGTTTCTGCATCTTACCTGCCAAAATCTGCCTCTTGGCTCAAAACTGCTGACAGAATATGGTTCTTTGTTTATACTATGCCTGTACTTAGTTGATGCGCACTCAACAGGAAGGGAGATCTCTTAATGCAGGTCAAGATTGAAGTATCGCCGGAGAACAAACCTCCGCGGGCGGTCATTTATACGGATCAGTTAACATCGGAAATCCAGCGGGCCCTGGATGTGCTGCAGGCAAAGGACACCCCTGTGCTGGCGGAGCGTAACGGCCGTACGTTCCTGCTTACCGGACAGGAGATCTGCATGGTCCGGGTTGAGGACGGAGAAACAAAGCTCTATACGCAAAAGGAAGCATTCAGTACGCGGAAACGCCTGTATGAAGTGCTGGAGCAGACGGGAGGCAGCTTCATGCAGATATCCAAGTCCTGCGCTGTCAACCTTTCCTTCGCGGAGAGCGTGGAAGCCGGGTTTGGAGGAAGCTTACTGCTGAAGATGAAGAACGGGCTTTCGGATTACGTTTCCCGGAAGTACCTGCCCGGTCTTAAAAACTATCTGGGATTATAGGAGGATAGAACAATGAATAATAAAGAACGTAAAGCATTTGTGATCAAAAACACCAAAACGACAGTGGCTATTGCTTCGTTCCTGTTTTTACTCAGCTTCCTGATCAACGATCTTAATGCGGAGGGCGCCTGGTCCTCTTCCGGTTATTATGTTACCAAACAGGCCCTCGGCGCTTTGGGAATCGGACTCGGTTTCGGCCTTGCTTCTGTCATTTTCACCAATCCGAAGCTGAGCCAGTCCGTGCAGACTGCGGTTTACCTGGTGACCGGATGCATCATTATGGCGGGAATCGGGCTGCTTACCGGCATGATCCCGACAGATAAAGGCCTGCTTCGTTCGGCACTGGCAGTTCTTCTTATGCTTGTGACTGCCTTTATCATCTGGGGGTTATCGTACAGCCGGCAGAAGAAGCTGGCACAGAGGATCAACCTGGAACTGGAGAAAAGGGGAAACTAAATATCACATTGGACGAAGTTTAATATTTCATTGAAAAAAAGCCCGGAATTATTTCCGGGCTTTTTGCCTTACTTACTCTTGTGGAACAGCAGTTTTTCGTAACGGTCCTGGTCGCAGCGGCGAACCATAACTTCCAGTTCCTCGTCGCCCATGACCGTGTTGCGGCCCTTGGCATACAGTTCATCGACCTTCGCGCGCATAGCCACGATCAGCGGATCGTTCTTGTCGATCGTGTTGTCGCCGGTCAGGCGGAAGTAGTTGTTCAGCCAGTGGGCAACAGAAGCGGTGCCGCCGCGGCTGTCTACAGCCACGGAAGCGGGACGGTTCAGCAGCTTCGCGGTATCGAAGATGTTGTAGATCTCCTCGTCCTTCAGCATGCCGTCGGCGTGGATACCGGCGCGGGTCACATTGAAGTGGCGGCCGACGAAGGGCTGCCGCGGGCTGATCTCCAGGCCGATCTCCCGCTCCATATAGTCCGCGATCTCGGTGATGGCGGTCAGGTCCATGCCGCCGTCATCTCCGCGCAGGCTCTGGTATTCAATCGCCATGGCTTCCAGCGGGCAGTTGCCGGTGCGCTCACCGATACCCAGCAGGCTGCAGTTGATGCTGCTGCACCCGTGGAGCCAGGCGGTGGCGGCATTGGAAACGACCTTGTAGAAGTCATTGTGGCCATGCCATTCCAGCTGCTCGGAAGGCACTTCCGCGTAGTGGCGCAGGCCGTAGATGATGCCCTGTACGCTGCGGGGCAGCGCGGTGCCGGGATAGCTGACGCCGTAGCCCATGGTATCGCAGGCGCGGATCTTGATCGGGATTCCGCTCTCACGGCTCAGATCCATCAGGGCGCCGGCGAAGGGAACCACGAAACCGTAGAAATCGGCCCGGGTGATATCCTCAAAGTGGCAGCGGGGACGGATGCCGTATTCCAGGGCGGATTTGACGATGCCCAGGTATTTATCCATGGCCTGGCGGCGGGTCAGGTGCATTTTATTGAAAATATGATAGTCGCTGCAGGAAACCAGCACGCCGGTTTCGGCGACACCGGCCTGTTTGACCAGTTCAAAGTCTTTTTCATTGGCCCGGATCCAGGTGGTGATCTCCGGGAACTGAAGGCCGGCGTCCTGGCACAGGTGCAGCGCCTTCTGGTCGTTCTCCGTGTAAAGGAAGAACTCGCTCTGGCGCACCATGCCCTTGGGTCCGCCCAGGCGGCTCATGAGCTTGAACAGGTGCAGGATCTGTTCCGGAGTGAAGGGGCTGACGCTCTGCTGGCCGTCACGGAAGGTGGTATCGGTCATCCAGATCTCATCAGGCATCTGCATGGGAACATGACGGAGGTTGAAGGCAACCTTCGGCACGTGTTCGTAGTCGTAGATCTCCCGGTACAGGTTGGGTTCCGCCACATCCTGAAGGCTGTAGCGGTATTTGGACTGCATGAGCAGGTTAGTCGTGGAATCAAAACTCAGCATGGACAATCACTCCGGTTTCTGTATACAATGCGGTCATTATAATCTGAAACTGTTTGAAACTCAAGTAAAGTACGGAAAGAACACAATATCACAATAATTCAGAATTATTGTGCCTGCAGACAGGCACTACTGAATAATGAAGACTGAAAACTGAAAAATGAATAATGGCGGATGGATGGCTGCGCCATCCTTTGAATTATCAGGAATTGAATTATTTGATCATTAATTCAATTCTTCGTTTTCCGGTTCCGGAACGATTTTTTCGCCGCTGGACAGGAAAAGGTAGAAGGCGGCAACGGAACAGCCCGCGTATACGCTCAGGGCCAGACCGGCCAGCATCTGGAAGACCGTGGAGAGCACTCCGTTCAGCATGGAGGCAATCAGCATCTCCAGCAGATACCAGAGCAGAAAGCTGAAGAGCAGGAAGAACAGATCCTTTTTCTTATCCTTCATCAGCTGCTTGCTGCGGCGGATGCAGGAGAGGATCTTCTCTCCGGGTTCGTCCGCCATGATGAATTCCGACATGGCGTAACGCAGGGCGGCGATGGCGCCGGGAACCACAATCAGGAGCGTAACGGGAAGCGTCATGTTGTAGCTGTTCTGCAGGGCTGCCAGGCGTCCCTGCAGGGTGCCGGACTGATAAACCGGGACCATCAGGGCTGTTGCCGCGGCGATACCCGGAAGCATCCAGAGGAGGATCTTCAGGATGATCAGGAGCTGCAGGCCGATGGCTTTCAGGAACAGCTTCATCCGGCACAGCACGGTGCCAACCGGATCTTCCTGCCCGCGGAGACGGTCCATCAGCCACTTGTACATACCCAGGGTCAGGCAGGGGGTTATGAGCCAGGCCAGCACTTCCAGTCCGCGGACGGTCCAGAAACTCGTGCTTGCGAGGATGGCGTCAAATTCCTTCAGCAGCAGATCCTGGGTCATCAGGCCGTCCCGGCTGGCAGCGACCATCACTGCCTGCAGGCGGGTGATCAGGTCATTTCCCGTATAGGCGGAAAAGCCCTGCATCAGCAGTGTGGGCAGATTCACGATCAGCGCTACCAGCAGGGCTGTCTGCCAGTGGCCTTTCAGCGCCGCGCGGGCTTTCATCCGGAAAACAACGGAGGGATAAAGCATGGGTTATCTCCTTACAATAAGCAAAAAGGGATGCCTTGCGGCATCCCTTTCATGCATCGATCAGTCCTTCAGGGCATTCATGTCGACCTTGATGCCGGCTTCTTCCACCCACTGAGCGAGAGTAGCTTCGTAGGTGTCATTCTGCTTCGTATTCAGCAGGGAGGAGGAAATGGTTTCTTTCAGGGTATCGAGGGCGATGGGGCCTTCGGCTTCATCGCTTTCATAGCGGATGATGTAATATCCGTACTGTCCTTTGGTCTTGGGAGAAACATCGCCGATCTTTTCCAGCGCCATGGCGGCGTCAACGAAAGCAGCATCGAAGCCGCTCATTCCGGCGGCTACGGCATAACCCTTTTCATTATCCTTCATGCCGGTATCTTCGTTGTACTCGTCCGTCAGCTTCTGCCAGTCGCCGCCTTCAGCCAGCTGGGCCACAACGGTGTCGGCTTTTTCATCGATGTTTGCGAAGGCCTTGTCTGTGGCATCGGTGACTGCCTGGTTGGCAGCCAGCAGGGCCTTGTCAGCTTCATCCAGTTCCTGCTTAGCTGCGGTCAGATCCGCTTCGGCCTTGGTTTTCTCTTCATCGGTGATGCCCTCGGTATCCAGGACCTTCTGCGCGGCATCGACCTTGTCCTGCGCGGCGGTTCGGGCGGTATTGGCATCAGACAGCTTTGTGTTGGCATCTTTGATGGCGGTCTGGTCTTCTTCCGTGAATTTGACCAGGATCTGCTTCACGCGGCGGACGCCGGCGGGGGTGTAGTACAGGGTGGTATAGCCGTTGTTCGCGGTGGCGGCCCAGGAAGCGGCGTTTTCAGCATAGGTTTCCTTGTTGGATTCGACCTTGCTGTCATACTCAGCCTGAATCTCTTCATCTGTGACGGCAACGTCCTTGACGGCGTATTCCTTCAGCTTGGCAGAGACCGCGTCCTTGGTGGCGCTCTCTGTCCGGTTTTCCATGGTATAACCCGCGTCTTCAGCCATTTTCACGGCAGCTTCGGTGAGGGCGGCTTCATCCATTTCGTCTTTGCCTTCGACATACTGCTTGGCGGTATTCACCATGTTGTCGTAGGATTCCTGGGCCTTGGCCTTGACGGCTTCCAGTTCCTCGTCTGTCAGCTGATCAAAACCCAGCTCAGCGGCCTTGGCGGTCAGGGTCAGGTCCTCTTTCAGGGCCTTGACAGCGGCTTCCTGCGCTTCGGCAATATTGGCAGGATCTGTCATATCGTAGGCATAGCCAAACATGGAATATGTTTGGGCCTTGTTGATGAGCTCCTGCTGGGCTGCGGCTTTCACCTGGATCTTGGTGTAAACCTTGTCGCCCATCCGGATAATCTCGGTGGCATCGTCAACAGCCTGGTCCTTCTGGATCAGGGCGCAGCCGCTCAGCAGCAGGACAGCGGCCATCATGAGTGCAAGAAGAGCTTTTTTACGCATAGGGTATCTCTCCGTTCATTATCAATTAGTTGGGAACACTCCCAATATTATATCAAAGGGGAAATGCTCAGGCAAGCCAAAAACTGCTGCCGCTGAAAAAATACAGGGAAGAACAGAACGGAACATCCACTGCCTGCCGTTCTGTGATATAATCACATACACAGCAAAACCTGAAAAACTGATACAAACCGAAAGGAGAAAACAAATGAAGAAGATCGCTGCACTGCTGCTGGTACTGTGCATGCTGCTGACGGCTATACCTGCCCTTGGCGAAGGCCCCTCCGGAAACTGGTATATGACCCTGGCGGATGTCAGCCTGGGCTATATCCTGCTGAATGAAGACGGCACAGCCAATCTCAATATTGCTTCCCAGGTGGAAGCAACAGGCACATGGACCGTGGACGGGGACAACGTGACCATTACGGCTGAAGGCGAACCGCTGACCTTTGTCTATGACGGGACGAGCCTGAAAAGCGATGTTTTCCCGCTTTCCCTGGGCCGGGAGGAAGGCAGACTGCCTATGAACGTCATCGTCAGTATGATGAGCGGCGAGGAGTTTGAACTGCCGGAAGGCATGACTGAGGATGATGTGAGAACCATTGGCATGAACTTTATCGCGGAATATTCCAGGATCATGGAAGCAGCATCTGCATCCGCAGATTCCGGCGAACCCGCTGCCGAACCTCCTGCTGAACCCGCTGATGAGCCGGCTGCCGAACCCGTTGCTGAGCCGGCGGCCGAACCCGCGGCGCAGGAGGATCCCGCCGTAACCATCGTGAAGGGAACCTTCAAGGTGGTTGAGAGCTACAGCGGCTTCCGCGGAGTCTATATCGCCAGGATCCAGAATAACACCTCTGTTCCGCTGTTTATCAGAACCGGCAGCCTGAAGGTGATGGATGCTTCCGGAAACCAGGCGGGCGAGGCGACCTACCTGTCTTCCTGCGGTTCCAAATACCTGGAACCCGGTGAGATCTCCTTTATTTCCATGACTGCAGACCTGGCGGAAAACGGCAATTATACCTACGAAGCGACGATTGAATCCAGGACAGATGCTTATTTCAGCACCGATAAAACCGTGAAGCTGGACAACCCTGAATTCAGGAAAGCGGAGGGAGAATACGGACGTGACACTATGCGTGTTACCGTGATCAATGATTCGGAAGAGCCTCTGCCCAATATTGAAGTGGTTTTCGTGCTGGAGGATGCTGACGGCAATCTGCTGGATCTGAACACTGAATCGCTGTTCCGCCATGAACTGGGCGCCAACAGCACCATTACCCTGGTAACCAGCGTGGACAGCAAGGTGATGGAATTCTGCGCCGCCAACGGTATTGAGCCCACCACTGTGGAAGCTTATGGCTGGGTGGAAAACAACGACTGGTAAGCAATCTGAACAATCGGGGATAAAAACAATTGCCGTGCTCACATTGAGCACGGCAATTGTTTATCCGTCAGGATCAGGCGGCGGGTTCTTCTTCCGCGGCGTCCTTAACAAAATACATAATGGCACCCGTTTCGCCCATGCTGGCAGTCAGGGCCAGCATGCCATCCTGGAGCATTTCCAGCTTGAGTCCGTAAGAGGTTTCACCTAAAGCAACGGACATGCTGAGCGCTCCGTCGGCATAGGTCAGCGGCAGGGCATTGGTTCCGAATACCTGGGCCAGGCTGCCTTCACCCGTGAACTTCATGGTGCTGTTTTCAACCACCAGGCCGGGGAGCTGCTGTCCGGCGGCGGCAGCATCCACGACCGTGCCGTTGTATCCAATATAGACGATGTTCCATGTGCCGTCAAAATCTTCCGCCGCGGCGGCAGGATTCACTTCCGCGATCTGGATGCCCTGGGGCATTTCGCGGGTGAAGACCATGGTCATATCTTCATCGCCCAGCGTGATCTTACCGTCGGCATAGGTGCCTTCCGCGGGGGAGTCTTCAATGGTTACGGTAATCTTTTCACCGTCGAGAACCCAGGTGCCGGCAGCCACATTCTCAGTACCGGGCATGGACATTTCCGCAGTGCCGTCTTCGGCAAGGTTCATGACCATCGTCACGCCGGCCAGGGAAGCATACCATTCGCCTGTAATGCTGTCTTCCGCCATTGCGGGGATCAGCATGCACGCCATGCACAGAGCCAGGATCAGAGAGAACAGTTTCTTCATCGGTTCATCGCTCCTTTTCCATTCGTTTCTTTTATCGCACGTTTTATGCGTAACATCTTTTTTATACTACCATATGTTGGAATATATTGCAAAATATGCCTCTGAAGCCAGTACCAGGCAGACTGACGCGGGTGTCTGTACCAGGGCAGGCAATAAACGCTGGCATAACAAGGACCGCGTTCAGATGAACGCGGTCTTTGGGCTTAGACATCGTCCCAGGTGATCCAGACGGCGTCGGATCGCTGCCCTTTGTCCTTTGGCGCGTCAGTATCGATCAGGAGACCTGTTTGGGCATTAACGAGCGCTGCCATATGAGCTGCGCTTTCCGGGTCATCATCATCTTCCAGCACCCAATAGGGAAGCAGCACCGGATCTCCTTTCCGGTTTTCGGGATCGTTCAGGGAGAGATAAACAAGCCGCAGCCTTGTGGGTTTGATCGGTTCGAGATTGATCCCGCTTCCGCAGGACTGCTTCAGTGCCTCTATGACAGCGGACAGCGGGCAGAGCGGTATGTCTTCAGCCAGGACGCCTGATTCATTGCTCATGTCGAGGTTATACCAATAGCAATCAGGAGAAAAGATATGGAATGTGCATTGGCCGTGAGGCAGTATTCCCTGCCGGTCATAGTCACTGAACCAGGCAAAATAATCTGATATATGACCATAACAGGGAATACCATGGAAAACCTGTTCATATTCCAATGAATAATACCCGGTACTGTCAACCGGCTGATCCACAGATGGCTTCCTGCCTTTTTCCCGGTACCGCCGGGAGTTGGCCCAGGCGCGATGCATGCGGAATGCCGGACTGCTGTCTTTGGGATTCAGGGCCTGATCCGCAAAGGCAATGGCTTCGGCCATGGTCAGCGGACTTCCATCCGCCTGTGCATCCAATCCGTATTGACTGATCCGCATGGTACCCCTGATCGGGGTTCCAGCCACTTGTTCCTTTTTGAGCTGAACAGACCAGCCGGTCATATAACCCGCATTACCGGGGCGGCGTTCCTCTATACTGCCGCCTTCCGGCACCGGCGGAGCCTGATCGGGTTTGGGAAGTGCAATGGTGATCACCGGGATCTGTTCAACATCCGGAATCTCCAGGGAAACAGTATAACGACCTTTGAGTGTTTCTATTTCGATCGTACCGTCAGCAAGGGTTTCCGCCTGTTTCCGGACCTGACTGATCGTACAGTATTCAGTGTCAGCAGCTGCCAGACAGGGCAGACACAGTATCAATAACAGAAGTACTGTAATTCTTTTCATTGATATTCCTCCTGCAACATGGAAGAAAAGAGTTTATATGTACCGTCAGATAACACCGGCGGTCAGTCTGCCGGTTTTACCAGCACGGCCTGACTCATATCCACCTTTGCGTTTCCTGTGCTTTCTCCGTTTTCATCCACTTCCGTTTCTTCAACGGGGGCCAGGTACAGTTCATCCGGGATATTCTCCAGGTACGGATAGAGGAAGTCAGCAGATTCATCGCCGAAACCTTCACAGCCGCCCTTGCCAGGGAAGATCAGTTTACCGTCCTTATCCACCAGTTCCAGGCTCCAAATCCAGCTTTCAAACATATCCATGGGCTTATAGGGCCACAGGACGGTGCCGTCCTCATCCACCACATTTTCACCGTTTTCCTCAATGAAGGCAGCCATGGCTTCGGGATTGGCCTCCAGGTCCAGGGTGATATAGGTCATCAGGGGCGTGAAAGCCGCGTCAGAGACTTTAGCAGTCACTTCCGGCAGGACTGTTTCTTTGTTGGGATGATAAGTCTTCACTTTGGACTGGATATCACCGGCATCGTAGGTGAAGGTGATCATTCCTTTATCGGGTTTCTTCAGGTCATCTCCGTCCCACAGTTCCGGATGCTTCGACCTGCTGTAATTCTCCAGGGGCTGACATTCCCCGATGGGCAGGCTGATCTCGATAGGCCCGTTTACAATGACGCCATTGTTGTTCAGCCGCCAGACAAGGGTGCAGATGATCTCGCCGGGAACGGTTGTGCCGTCCATCCCCATTTCTGAGCTTTCAGGCGCATTCACTTCCTGACCGTTTACCCAGATGGAATCGTTCCACCAGCCAACGTTATGGGCTGCCAGGACTTCGTACATCTTTTCTTCATCGCTCCAGCCAGATACAGCTTTGTCTGGATCTCCGCCTTGTTCTTTCAGCTCATCCTCCGGAATATTGTCTCCATAACGGTCTCTAAGGGTAACCCCGAAAGCTTCGTCCATATCCGGGATCTGGTATTTGTACTGCACCATCAGGATCCGGCCGTCATAACCCACTTCCTGAATGGAGATCTCCACGTCATTCACGGTTTCTGTATAGACATCCCGCTGCATGATGCTGTCAGCGTTGACCGGCGATTTGCCGGTAAGGTAGGAGATGGAAACCCGCTCAAACAGATGCCACTGGACCGCCGCGAAAGCGATGGCACCAAGGGCCAGGATCAGCGCGATGGCGATGACCAGCGTGCGGCGGCTGAAACGGCCGGCGGTTTTGATCGCCTGTTTTGTACTTTCTTTCATCTGTGCCTCCTGCGTCACGATGTTCTCCAGGGTCATTTCCACCCTGTTGTGGAAATGCTCCGGGACTTCGGGGGTTACAGATGCCAGCCTGTTTTTAAATTCATTAATCTTCATTTATTCCGCCTCCTCTTCCAGCTCAACGAGGAGAGCTTTGCCTATCTGTTTCCGTGCGCTTCTCATACGGGTTTTGACGGTGCTTTCCGGTATTCCCAGGGTATTCGCCAGATCCTGTATGGAGTAGCCGTCCACATAATGAAGCGTGATGAGCAGGCTGAGCTCAGGCTTCAGCTTGCTGACCGCTTCCAGCACGGGAGCATCCGGTTCGGGAGCATTTGCTTCCTGTGCCGCGGCTTCCTCCAGGGGACAGAAGTTCCATTTTTTGCGCTTACGCAGGAGATCCTTGCACTGGTTTGTAAGAATACGGGACATCCAGGGCCTGAACTGCTTCAGGTCCCGCAGGGATTCCCGTTTCTCCCAGGCCTTGATCAATGCATCCTGTACCGCATCCTCAACATCCGCGTTGCTGCCCATGTAGGACCAGGCGATGCGGTATAACAACTTCTCGATCCGCCTGATTTCCGCTTGAAACATCAAAGCATCCACGACATCGTTTCCCCTTCAAAATATTCGGTCGGCGCGTCCGCTTTCCGAAGAAGCGTCCTGTACAGCGCTGATTACAGGTTCCATCTATAAGACGAAGGAAAAAGAAAAATGGTTTTCTTTCTGAAAACATTTTTCTTTTTCAATTAACAATGAACAATTATATACTGCGGACAAAGCCCTACTTAAAACTTAAAACTGAAGACTGAAAAATGAATAATGATGGAAAAAACAGCACATTACGTGCTGTTTTCATGAATCAATTCAGATCTCTCCACACGGTCGCAAGCGACCTTGGTCGAGATGACATTTGAAAATGTCAGTTTAGAGTGAAGAGTGATGAGTTAAAAGTGAAAAGTGAAGAGTGAAGAGTGAAGAGTTTTGATTGTCGGATATATTAATATCCGACAATCAAACCCTCACGCTCAGCATAGAAGCTGTCGAGGCCGCGGGCGGCCTGCACCAGGACCTCAATACCGGCATGGGCTGCTTCCAGGGCTTTCTTCAGGGCTTCGGCATCCTTCAGGTTCTGGCAGTGGCTGATGACGATCTGCTTGCCGGCAATACCAACCTTGCTGATCTCTTCCACCAGGAAACGCACCATGCTCTTGCTGCCGCGGGCTTTGCCGCGGATGACGATCTCGCCCTTCTCATCGCCCATACCGATGCCCCAGAAGCCCAGGTGGCCGGCGATGAAACCGATCAGGCGGCTCACCCGGCCGCTCTTGATCAGGTTATGGTAGGAGATCAGCGCGAAGCTGGTGTGGATCCGGTCCGCGGTCTCATTCAGATCCTTCTCGATCTCCTCAAAGGACTTTCCCGCAAGGATCAGGTCACGGGCATGCCAGATCAGCATGGACACTTCGGGACCGGTGGCCTTGGTGTCAATGATGGCGATCTGTTTGTCCGGTTCGTCTTCCAGAACCATGTTCCGGCCGATCAGGGCGCTGTTATAGCAACCGCTCAGGGCTCCGGAAATGGTGAAGGCGATGACCGGACCGGGGGCGGAGAACTTTTCCCGCCAGGCTTCCGGGGAAGGACAGGCGGTCTGCGCCATTTCGGAGTGGGTTTCATTTGCTTCCAGCATTTCACCCACGTTCATGTTCTCATCATCCACATATTCTTTGCCGCCGATCCGGATGGTAAAGGGGATCGTCGCAAAATCCATTTTGCCTTCTGTGCCCTCCAGCTCATAGAGGTCACAGCTTGAATCAGATACCAGATGCCACATACTCCAGACATCTCCCTTCGGTATTACGATTTAAAACCGGGGCGCTTCAAACGCGGGTGTTTCCACCGCGGGCATGGCGCTGAAATCGATCGGATCTCCGTTCAGGTCCTTCGCCTTGCTGTTCGGAACAGCCTTTTTATCCTTCAGGATGAACAGGGGATCCTTCGTGATGAACACATATTCCTGATAATCGAAGAAGTCACCGAAGGTCAGCACCCAGATCCGGGCATCCTTCGCTTTCTTCGCGTCAGCTTCCTCCATCGGCGGAAGGTCCGTCATGGTGGCGTAGCTCATGGCTGCCTTTGAAATGCCGCGGTATTTTGCCATGACCGCTTCATCGAAACCGACGGGGTCATAACAGTTTTCCCGCAGGATCAGCTTGGTCCTGTCATCCGCGTCCAGCGCCGCGCTGCGCAGGACAACGGTGGTTTCATCCGTGCGGCATTCCAGCCCGGTCAGCTTCCCGTCCGGGGAAAACTCGGCATCCAGGACATAACCGCCGAAGCCTGTCTGGCGCCAGCTGACTATGCAGCTTTCGGCCTTGCCGTCTTCCCCGAAGGTTACCGTACGGACAAAACGGTCTTTTGTATCTTCCACGGTGCGGGTTTCGCTGATCAGGGTGCCGTCTTCCCGGAAAGCATATTCCGCGTCGGCTCCGTCCGCGTCATCCGAAAGGGAGGCACGCACGAACTCAAGCGGACCGTTCCAGGTGTTGTATTCCTGGGTGAGGCCGGTATCCCCGTTCCAGTAGATGTAGACGTTGAAAATGCTGTCTTCATTGCCGGTGCGGTGGGCAACGGCGGAATCGGTGTTCTTTTTGGAGAAAATGGTGTTCTCCGTTGCTTCCACAAAATTGATCTCCGTCACAACCAGTTTCGGGACTTCCCGGTCCAGTGTCAGGGTCAGGCGGCCGGCATCACTGACGGAAAACTCTGTCACACGGGCAGGCTCCGGAAGCCCTTCCGGCAGGGCGACGGCGGATGCCTTCGCGGGGATCTTTTTCAGTTCTTCGGGCAGGATATATCCGTTCTTCGGACTGCCTGCGGCATGGGCGCCTGCCAGAGGCAGCAGCACCAGCATGACCGCGCACAGCAGTGTAAGCGCTCGCTTCATGATCAGCATCTCCTTTCACGGTGTGTGCGTAAAAGAATAATCATCCTATTATACGCCTTCCGGACGTTCCTTTGCAAACCAACCCGGGAGTTTCCTTCGTCCTTTTTGTGTGTTTACCAAAAAAGAAAACGGACGGGAGGTTCACACGGAACATCCCGTCCGGACAGAACGTTTTACAGGTTCACAAAGTTGACCAGGTTTTCCCGGGGTGCCTTGGCCCGTTCGCACTTCAGCTCGTTGAGCATCAGGGCGGTCTGGCCGTCCGGCCCCTGTACCATCTTGCAGCGGGCGGTCAGGCTGAAATAGGTCTTGTTGTCCGGGGTGCGCTCGCCCTTGCAGACCCAGCCGCAGGGGGCGATATCGTTGGCACAGCAGGTCATGGCTTCCCGGGCAAAATAGTAGAAGCCCTTCGGGAACTCCCGGCGGCGCCAGGCCTGGCCAACCAGGCTGACCACCTTGCCGTCGTAGCGCTCCGGATGATCCATGCTGTCCACGTAGAACAGGCCGAACTGCTCATCGGAGATGCGGATAACGTCCGCCTTCATGTCATAAGGCAGGTCCTCATCCCGGATGCCGTCATCCACCGTGCCGTCCAGGTTTTCGAACATGATGGTGGCGGCGCTGTTCATGGCGCGCAGCTGCTTGCGCCAGCTGCCTTTGTTAAAGTCCTCCCCGCAGCGGTTCACATAGATCATATCCGCTGTCTTCATGGGGTCGGTGAGGAGCTTGCGCATGTTGGTCATGTAGTTGTCGAAGGTGGTGGCATCGGCGGTAGTGACCACCTGTGCCCAGTCCCACAGCCGGGGAAGCATGATCTCATCCAGCTTCTCCAGACCCCACATGGTGTTGTATTCCATGATCACGCAGGTGGGCTCATACCGCTTGTCCAGCTGGGCCAGACGTTCGGTGGTCAGGTCATCGGCGCTGTCCAGGACCTCCAGGATGCCCTTGTGGTCCTTCAGGCTCTTGTCATCCCACTCGACTTCGCCTTCTTCGCAGCAGAGGATCAGCACGTTGCCGCCGTTGGTGAAGCGTTCGTTCGCCAGCACGGTCAGGCCCAGGGTTGTCTTGCCGCTTTCAATGAACCCGGTGATCAGGTATACCGGCACAAATCTTCTGATCATAGATGAAACAACTCCGTCAGCGCTTTTTCGTTCAGGTCGGCGCCGATCACGCACAGGCGGCCGGTGTAGTCCGCACTGCCGTCCCGCATGTCGATCTCGCCGGGCACATAGTCAAACTGGAACCAGCTGCCTGCCGCGGTCTGCAGGATACCCTTGGCCCGCAGCACCTTGCCGTATTCCTCTTCATCGGAGAGCTTCTCCAGCATGCCGCGGATCTCGTCCTTTTCATACCGCTGCGCGGTTTCCAGGCCGATGTTGCCGAAGACTTCGTCCGCGTCGTGGCCTTCTCCGTGGTGATGGTGGTGATGGTGGTGGTCATGGTCATGGCAGCCGCAGGTGCAGCCTTCGCCGTGTTCATGATGGTGATGCTCATGATCGTGATCATCGTCGTCATCGTCATCGTCATCATCGTCGTGATGGTGATGGTGATGCTCATGTTCATCCTCATCATCGTCATCGTCGTCATCATGGTGATGATGGTGGTGGTGTTCATGTTCATCCTCATCGTCGTCATCGTGATCATGGTGATGATGGTGGTGCTCGTGCTCATCCTCGTCGTCATCATCGTCATCATCCAGCGGGGCAAACCAGATGGGCTTGCCGTTCTCGATCACGTCCAGCATGAAGTCCGCGTCCATCTCATCCCAGGGGGTGGTGATGATCCGGGCATCAGGATGGGCTTCGGCGATCAGCTGGCGGCTCTTTTCCACCCGGGCGGCGTCCAGCAGCTGGGTGCGGCTGAAGATCACCGTGGAGGCACTCTTCACCTGGTCCAGGAAGAACTCACCGAAGTTCTTCATATACATGCGGCACTTTCCGGCATCCACCACGGTGGCGCTTCCGCCGGTCTCGATATCCGTGTGGCGCTCTTTCGCTTTTTCCACCGCGGAGAGAATCTCGCTCAGCTTGCCGACGCCGGTGGGCTCCACCAGGATGCGGTCCGGATGATAGGTGTCGATCAGCTGGTCCACAGCGGCCTGGAAGTCACCCGCCAGGGTGCAGCAGATGCAGCCGGCGTTCAGCTCCGTCACTGTGATGCCGGCGTCCTTCATGAAGCCGCCGTCAATGCCGATTTCACCGTATTCGTTCTCAAGCAGCACAACCTTTTCATTCTTCAGGCGGCCGCCCAGCAGTTTTTTGATCAGTGTCGTCTTACCGGCTCCGAGGAAGCCGGAGATCACGTTTACCTTTACCATGGATGATCCTTCTTTCCTTACGCTCGCCGCGAACCGCGGCGGCACTCCTTTTTATAGCGCCAGATTCCTTGTTTGTCAATGGCTTTCGCCATACAGGCTCCCAAAGGGCAGCAGGAGAACAGAAAAAGTTTTTCGCGGGCATGTTGCGTTTTTTATGTTATCCTGTGTCTAATGTGTGAACGGGCTGAGCCGGGAGAACAAAACGCAAGGCACAGCCCCGATGAGACAGGAGGTGAGGCTGCCATGGAAACTGTCATGGGCCCGGACAGTAAAGAGGAAAGAATAGAACGCATGGTAGCCCTGTACCAGCTGCCGCTGCTGCGGCTGTGCATCATGTATCTGCATGATGAGGAACTGGCAAAGGACGCGGTACAGGAAACATTTATCAAGGCCTACCGGAACCTGGACAGCTTCAGGGCGGACGCGACGGAAAAAACATGGCTGACGCGGATCGCGATCAACACCTGCAAGAACCTGCACAGATCCGGATGGTTCAGACATATGGACCGGGCGGTCACGCCGGATATGATTACCGACAGGCCGGCCCCGGCCCGGCAGGAAGACGATGACCTGACCACAGAGATCATGAACCTGCCCGTCAAGCTGCGGGAAGTCGCATTGCTCTGCTGGCTTCAGGGAATGACATATGAAGAGACCGCCGAAGCGCTGGGGATTTCCCGGCAGGCTGTGGGCGGTCGGTTGAACCGCGCAAGAAACAAACTGCGCTTTGCTATGGAAGGAAGTGATCATCATGACCTTGCATGAAGAACAGAAACGGGTTCAGGAAGCGGTCAGCAGCTCCTTCGCGTATGTACAGGAAGATCCGTGGCTCGCGCAGCGGGTTCTTGCCAACGCGAAAGGAGAAGAACCTGTGAAAAAAAGGATATCCCTTACCCTTGTACTGAGTATTATCCTGGGCCTTGCCCTGATCGGAACGGCATACGCCCTGTTTTCCTCCCGGGTGGTGGAGTTTTTCGGAAACGAGTATGGAGAAGATTTTGCTGAATGGCTGAAGGACGGGAAATCTGCCGCGATCGGGGAAACCGTTACCCTGGACGGCGTTGACTTTACCCTGGATGAAGTGATCTGGCGGGACAACGGGATCTATGCAGTCGGAACCGCCAGGGCAAAGGACGGAAAAGACGAGCTGGTCCCCATGGAAATGACATTTGCCGCGGACTGGACGGATGAGGATGCCCTGGATGAGGAATACCGGGTGCTGATCAGCCGCGCGCAGGCCGCCGGAGGACGGCTGCTGTCCGTGGACTGCAGGCCGAGTACGATCGGCATGGATGAAGGCACTATGGACATCCTGGACAACGTGGGTTTTGACCAGGAATACAACGAGGACGGAAGCATTACCTTCTGCTTTGAAGCGACTGATTATACGCTGGAAGAAGGTACGGTATACCAGATGGAGATGTTTGCTCAGGTGGACGAATGGACGGCGGAGGGTGAAGTGGATGAAGGGAAAGGGGCTTACCAGACCTGGATCGTTTCCTTTACCCCTGAATTCATGGACGGCCGGACATAATAAAAAGACGAAAAGCAGCTGACAGGCTGCAGGACGATTTGACGGAGGATACCTGAAAATGCGTAAATATACCAGAATACTTTCTTTTCTGACTGTATTGATTCTGCTGTGCTCCGCTGCCGCCATGCCGGCATTTGCGGAATACGAGCTTGTGGTTCCTGAGGAATATAAGGAGACAGGCACCTTGCCCGTATACCGGGCGGTCAAAAACGACTTCACGTCCGTGATGCAGCCGGAATGGCTGAACCAGAGCGGAATCACCGAAAAGTGGGATACAGGAGCCTTCTTTAACGATCACGCGGAACTGTTCTGTTATCCGGAATCCATCAGTTATTCTGAATACACGGATGAAATGATTGAGATTAACTGGGCTGAACGGGAGGAAAACCCGGAGATTGAGCCGGAAATGTACAATCAGCACGCACTTCCGAGCGCCATCACCCGGCTGGCCAACGCAGCTTATACCGGAATGCGGGAGTATGCCCGGGGAGTGAAGCTGGAACACGAACAGCTGACGCTGATTTCCCTGGCGGAAGCCCGGCAGGCGGCGGAAACCTTTATCGCAAGGGTGGGCATGGAGGATCAGGGCTACGAGCTCGCCTATGCGCTGGACATGGATCTGGAACGGATCCGGACCATCGGGGAGGAATACAACCGTTTCCGGTTCGATGAAGGCCGCAGAAACTGCGATATGCTGGATTATTCGACTGCCACGGCTGAAGATGAAGGCTATTTCCTGCTCTATACGCTGCTGGGATCACCCCGCATCAGCTACCATGATTATCATCTTGAGCTGTATGTCACCAGCCGGGGAATTGAAGACGCATATTTCGGCGCAGAGTACCGGAGAGAGGAAATTGTGGATACCCCGGCGGAACTGATCTCTCCAGATGAGGCGGCGGCCCGGTTCTATGAAGAACTGGCTGCCAGCGAAAGCCGCAGGACGGCGGATTCCCTGGACAAGATCTCGCTGACTTATATGCCTGTACACGCAAAGAACAAAAAAGATGGCATGGTTTTTACTCCAACCTGGCAGATTTCGTACACATGGCGGGGAAGAAACCGCCACTGGGCCTATATCAACGCGATCGACGGCAAACTGATCGACGCGGTATTCAAATAAAAACAGTTCTCCCATAAAAACACCCGCGGGACAATGAGTCCCGCGGGTGTTTTGTGATGCTTTTCAGAACCGGGAGTAGATGCCGGTCAGCACTTCTTTCCGGAAGGCTTCCTTCATCGGAAGGTCCGGATATAGATCTATGGTATCCACGGCCTTCTGGTTATCATAGGGAACGGAAAGAATGGTAATGTTCAGCGGGCCGCCGTCTTTTTCCCCTTCCAGCAGGAGCGCGTGGGCCCTGGGAAGGCTGAGGTTGTCGCCGACACTGCCGGTGTTGAGCGCGTATCCGCCTTCCAGCGGGCGGACAAAAGGCCTGTGGCTGTCAGCGCAGATGAGACCGTCCGCCTCCGGGCGGCCGTCGCGGAATTTGAATCCTTCCCGGAGTTTTTCATCCGGATCAAAGCTCAGGTAAAGCGGATCCAGGAAGCGGCCGTGCACCAGGCGGAACCGCATGCCGGCGATGGTCAGCTCGTCTTCCAGCGGCAGGGAGTCCAGCCACGCGAACCGTTCCGGACCGATCTGCCGGGAATAGAAAGTATCCTGGTCCTTTTCATTGCTCAGGCCCCGGTCCCAGTTGCCGGCGACCCAGTGACTGCAATGGGCCCGGACCCAGTCGCAGGTCTTGTCGCTTTCCGGGCCCTTGCCAACCGCGTCCCCGAGGAACCATATATCGTCCGGCCGGATCTTTTCCAGCTCCCGCTCCATGGCTTCTGTCGCGGTCATGTTCCCGTGCAGGTCCGCCAGGAGAACAATCTTCATATCCGTCACCCCGCTGTTCTTCGATCTGATACGGCTATTGTATCGGGAAAAGCCCGGATTGACAAGAACGGCCGGGGAATTGTCAGTTCAGTACCTGAAGCCGGTCGCCGTCGCTCCGGAAGGCGATGGTCCCCAGCTCGTCCGTGCGGAGCGTTTTTGCTCCGATCTTTTCCAGCCGCTCGAGTACCTGCCGGTGCGGGTGGCCGTATTCATTGTTTTTTCCGACGGAGATCACAGCCCAGGAGGGCTGCACAGCCTCCAGGAAAGGTTTAGTGCTGGCGGTGCTGCTTCCGTGGTGGGAAACCTTCAGGACATCCGCTTTCAGGTTTGCGCCGGCGTCCAGCATCATATACTCAGACCAGTCTTCCGCGTCCCCGGTGAAAAGGAAGGAAGTTTTTCCGTAATCGATCCGAAGCACGATGGAGGCGTCATTGGTGCGGCTTTCACTGACCGCCTCCGGCCAGCAGTGCAGGACGGTGACAACGGCGCCGCCCAGCCGCAGCGTATCGCTGACAGCCGGAACAGCCAGGGGAGTTCCCTGCTTCGCGGCGTATTTCAGCACATACTCAAAGGCTTTGGAATCCCACTCCCGGACCGGAGAAAGCAGAAGGTCCGCCGGTGCCGCGTTCAGCACGGAGGACAGGCCGTACACATGATCCACATGGGGATGGGTTGAGATCACATAATCGATATGGCGAAGGCCAAGGGTCTCCCGGATATACCGGTAGACCATCCCCGCGGAAGCCCGGGGGCCGCCGTCAATGACCATGGCCTCGCCGTCGCACAGAACCACGGCGCAGTCGCCCTGGCCCACGTCCAGGAAATGGACTTCCAGATCCGCCAGCGCGATGGCCGGCAGAAGCAGGAGTACCAGGAATACCGTTAATACCTTTCTCATCTTTCGGTTCATCACCGGAGGGCTCAGGGATTCCGGTGACCAGGATGAGTATAGGCAGAAATGTACATATAAAACAGTACAAATCGGGACAAATACGGGCGGTTATTTTGCGGAGTGTGGCAAACCTGCGACTCAATTACCGGTTGAGTATTCTAAAGCATACAGTTATTGATAATGGATAAAAAACAGGTTATGATTCAACTGTCAGCTGACATAACTGATATGGAGGGATACAGAATGAATATGAATGTGGGAAGCGTGATCAAACGCCTCCGGACAGAGCACTCAGTCACCCAGGAGGAACTGGCCGGACACCTCGGCATTTCATACCAGGCGGTCAGCAAATGGGAAACGGGAGCCACCATGCCGGATATCACCCTGCTGCCGGAACTGGCGGCATTCTTCGGGGTCAGGATCGACGAACTGTTTTCCGTTGACCGCGAGGATGAGCTGGAACGGATCGATACCATGCTGCAGCGGGAAACCATGACAGACCGGAATTATGCCTACGCGAAGCGGGTCCTGGACGGGATCCTGCAGGAAAACCCGAAGGATATCGGCGCGATCAAACGGTATGCCAGGGTATACCTGGAGAAGACCAATACGGATCTGCTGGCTGCAGGACGTATGCTGGAGACTGCCATGGAACTCAGCCCGCTGGATGAGGAGATCTATTTCCTGTACCGTTCCGTGCGCGGCGGCAACGGGTATAAACAGCACAGTGACAATGACTGGTTCATCCGGGTCTGTGAGCCTTATGCCAGGAAGTATCCGCAGAACAGGCACCTGTATTTTATGCTGATCGAAGCCATGACGGACAAGAAGTACTTTGACCGGGCGGAAGAGCTGCTGAACGCGGTGCGGTTTGAAGGAGAAAACCGGTATATGAAAGAGGTGCTCCTCGGGGATATCGCGCTGGCCAGGGGAGAAGAGGAAAAGGCCAGGGAGATCTGGAGCAGTATCCCCGGTGATGACTGGCTGGGACAGCAGGAAGCCGGGGAACGGTTCAACCGGATCAATGAATATGAGAAGGCCATAGAGTGCTTCAAAAACGCGTATGACGCGCAGACGGAAGAACCGCGCAAGCTGGATATGATCTATTCGTTGGCGTTCCTGTACAAGAAACTGGGACGATGCGCGGAAGCGAAAGAAGCCTGGGAGCTGATCGCCGATACCCTGATCTCCGGATACGGAATGACGGAAGAGGATAATGATGTGAAGTGGCCCCGGCGGGAGATCGCCAGGCTGGATCAGCTGATGAACGCGCAAGGCTGATCCGGAGCGTTCCGGAAGCAGCCCGGCAGTAAGCCGGCAGTAAAAATACAGTAAATTTACAGTCAAAGGACAGTTTTCGTACACTTGAAACACAGTGGACACCGGGTATATCATTACACTGGAAAAATACACAGAGGGCTCCGGCAGACAGCCGGGGCCCTTTTCGTAAGGAGGAATAAAATGAATGTGGAACCTGTCGCCCTGCGCGGACTTCGCCGTGAACTGACCCGTGACCTGTTTGAGGAACTGGGCGCCATTCAGTGCAAAACCGAAGAGATCCTCGGCTATATCGGTACAACGGAAAAGAAACTGGAGGCCTGGTGCCGGAAGATTTACAGGCACTCCCTGAATGAAACGCTTGAGATGATCCGCCAGGACGGACTGATCGCCATCCGGCGGGCCAGTTTTGATCAGCTGAAAAAGAGCGCGACCCTGATCTCCCAGCAGTATAACCGCTTCCTGCCCAACGCCGGTATGGATCCGCAGAAGAACGCGGAAGCCGCGATCCGGGCCCTGACAACCGCGGCAGCGCCGCGGCGGGAGGAAATGCAGGAACTGTTCGCTGATCCGGAGGAGGGAGGCGAGGAGTCCTGAGCTTCCAGTTTCAGCCCTTTTCCCGCAAACAAAGGCAGCTGCTTTACTGGTGGATGCCGGGGTCCGGATATGAAGACCGGCGCATTGTGCTGGCGGACGGGGCGATCCGGAGCGGAAAGACGGTGGCGATGATCCTGTCCTTCCTGCTCTGGAGCCTGACCTGCTTCCAGGGACGGGATTTCATCATGGCCGGTGTCACTTCCGGAGCCCTGGCACGGAATGTGCTCAGCCCGATGCTGTCCATGCTGGAGACCCTGGGTATTCCCTATGAATGGAAACGCGGGGAGGGAAAGGTGATCATCGGCCGGAACAGCTATTACCTGTTCGGTGCGGACAAGGACAATGCCCAGGACAAGCTTCAGGGAATGACTGCTGCCGGTGCCTATGCCGATGAGGCGGCCCTGTTTCCCCGGTCCTTTGTGGACCAGATGATCGGCCGCTGTTCTGTGGAGGGAAGCCGCATCTTTCTGAACTGCAACCCGAACGGCGCCTATCATTTCCTGAAAACGGATTTTATCGACCGGGCGGATGAGATAGGCATGTACCGGCTGCATTTCACCATGGATGATAACCTGACCCTTTCCCCAGCAATCCGGAAAAGCTACGCCCGAAGCTTTTCGGGCGTTTTTTACCGCCAGTATATCCTGGGAGAATGGGTCAGTGCCGAAGGCGCGGTCTATCCTATGTGGGATGACCTGGAAAACACGTTTGACGAATCGGAACGCGGCGAGGAGGAACAGCCGTTCCTGGATATGCGCCGTTTCTGCGCTGTGGACTACGGCACAGTGAACCCCTGTGTTTTCCTGGATGTGCGGGACGATGGAAGAACCTTCTGGATCATGAGAGAGTATTACTGGGATTCCACAGCCCGGCGCAGGCAGAAAACAGACGCGGAATACGCGGACGACCTTTACGCGTTCCTGGACGGAGACCGGAATACGCAGATCATTGTGGATCCCAGCGCGGCCAGCTTCAAGGCGGAACTGCGAAAGCGGGGCTTCCGTGTACTGGACGCGAAAAACGACGTCCGGGAAGGGATCGCTACAACGGCGGTGCTGATCGGAAACCGGAAGGTCCGGGCGGAACGGAACCACTGCGTCTCGCTGATGCGGGAAATCCATGGCTATACCTGGGACGAGAAAGCCAGGCAGAAAGGGGAGGAAAGACCGGTGAAAGAACATGACCACGCGATGGACGCGATGCGCTATTTATGCCATACGAAAACAAACCGTTTCCGCGGTATCTAACCGCGGAAACGTAATGAATACTGAAGATTGAATACTGAAAAATGAATAATGGTGGATGGATGGCTTCGCCATCCTTTGAATCCATAATCTGATACAGCAGGAGAGAAAATGATAATCATTATGAATTGTGAATTATGAATTATGAATTGAAAAAGCGAAGCTTTGCCCGTGACGGTTATTCCAACACGGCGGCGTTCCTGGGGAAAGATTCTGTGCTGCTTTCGGCAGGCACCTTTGTCCGCTCCGGGCTGACGTCGGATCCGGAACTCCTGACAGCCATGTACAGGGAATCCTGGCTGACCATGCGGATCATCGACATGCCCTCGGAAGACATGACCCGGGCCTGGTACAGGCTTACCGCGGACCTGGATGAAGACGAAATTCATGCCCTGCGCCGCCTGGAAGCACGCCACAGCATCAAACAGGAACTGACCAATGCCCTCCGGTGGGCCAGGCTGTATGGCGGCTCCCTGGCACTGATGGTGATCCGGGGTGAGGAAGACCGGCTGGACCAGCCGCTGGATATGGATATGCTGCTGCCGGGATGCTTTCAGGGACTGCTGGTGCTGGACCGGACCCAGGGGATCGAGCCATCGGAGGAACTGGTGTCAGACCTGGATGATCCGGATTTCGGACTGCCGGCCAGCTATACCGTGAACCTGAACATGGAGGGATACAGCTCCGTAACCCTGCATCACTCCCGTGTGCTGCGGTTTGTCGGGCGGGAACTGCCGCGGGTGGAGACCATCCGGGAGCGGTACTGGGGAGTCAGCGAGATGGAGCATATCCAGGATGAACTGCTCAAGCGCAGCGCGGCTTCGGCCAACATAGCCCAGCTGATCTTCCAGGCGAATATCACCACCCTGAAGATGGCAGACTTCGGTGACCTGCTTGGCACGGGCACGGAGGAACAGCGCAGGAACCTGGAATACGCCATGGAAACAGAGAACCGGTTCCGGACCTCCTTCGGGCTTCAGCTGATGTCGAGGGATGACTGCCTGGAAAATCACCCTTATTCCTTTGCCGGACTGAGTGAGATCTATGAGCAGTTCATGATGGATATGGCCGGGGCGGCGGAGATCCCGGCGACAAGGCTGTTCGGCCGGAGTCCGCAGGGGATGAACGCCACCGGGGAATCAGACCTGCGGAATTACTACGATATGATCGCCCAGATGCAGGAGAGGATGCTCCGGCCAGCGCTGGATAAGCTGCTGCCGGTGATGGCAGTGTCCTGCTGGGGCTTCGTGCCGGAAGACCTGGAAATTGTTTTTGAGCCGGTAATGACAAGCAGCCCCGCCGAACGGGCGGAGCTGGTGCAAAAAATGTCCGGGGACGTGATCGAAGGGTATAAGTGCGGTCTGTTCACAAGGGAACAGGCGCTGAATGAACTGAAATCCCGGGGAGAAGAGATGGGCGTATATACGAAGATCAGGGATTAAGGCTATAGTGATATGGACTGGAAAGCAGGTAAATATGGTTCAGGATGCTGGTACAGTAGTCAGTCATGGAGGTCTTTATGATCAGGGTATTCAGGAGATCTCCGTTGAGCCAGTAAAGCATCTCAGTATACACTTCAAAAGTTCCGTTGGCATTATAACTGATCTTTATTCCGGGAACTTCCCTGTCCGAGATCCTGCGATGAATGATCTCATAACTGAAATCATCCGGTGATGACGCGGTGAATGCCCGGTCATAGAACTTCTTTATTTCCTCAGCATATGCTTCTTCACCGTATTGCTTCACGAACGGTACGGCGGAGGTGCTCACCTGGAAAGTGACAGTTCCAGGTTTTTTCGAATTGGCCATATACATCATGGTGACAGGATCATTGTTTTTCAGGAAATCCGGATCCTCGTCCGAATACTCTCCTGCGCGTGCACGATTGGTGTCAAGGAGATTCAAGTATCCCTGCTGGGTGTAAAAAACCCAGTCCTCCAGGGCACAGCCAATGTCCATTGTCGCGTTTTCATATATGATGCCGTTCGTAGGAATATCAAAGATATCGGGACCTTCAGGCAGTTCGGGCGTTATGACAGGCTGTTTTTCCCGCGGCTGGAAATCCGCCGGCACTTCCTGATCCTGCAGATAGCTCAGGTTCCATTTCTCCGGGTTATGGGTTGGCTTGTACTGCCAGGCTTCAGCGGGCACGCCCAGAAGCCTTCCGTCATCAGCCTGCGCCTTCATCGTCAGGACTTCTTTAAAAAACTGCATGTCGCGGTTTCCTGTGTAGGGATCAAACCCGTATACTTCCGGTTTGTCCGGATTGGGAATTTCCAGCTGCCATTTTTGGTAAAAGCTGCCCAGCTGATGGATCCATTCGTGCACACAAACGATCTTCATATCGGCTATGTGCTCCGGAGAAGGATCATCACCAAGCATGACGACAACCGCGTAACCAGGTTCTTCACGGGGGTTTTCCGGAGCAGTTGCCAGACCTGCGTATGTCAGGGCAAAATGATCCAGGCGTGCCATGACAAGTACGGAATCATATTTACGTAAGGCAAGGTGCTTCACGTCGAGTTCGGATGATGGCAGGCTGTATCCATAATCCGGATTATATGTGAGAGCTGTGACCGGTTCATCGATGGTCATCCGGGTAATCTCAATATCGACCAGTCCGTCTGTGGACTCTTCAACAAATGACTCAAATGCTTTGGACACCTCTTCGGAAACCTGGTGGTTTCTTTCTGTCATGCGGTTAGTGATCCCGAGACAGTCGACGGTTTCTACATCGATCCACAGGACTTTCCATATGCTGGGCCCTTGGAATTCTTCCTCCGCTTTTTCCTCTTTCCAGCCAGCCGGAAGCAGACCGCGCTTCTTGGCGTAAAACAGCTGGAAGCTGTATTCCGCGCCGGCTTCGGTCTCGATCTGATAGGCGGTCGTATCAACCGGGAAAACGGCGTTCAGGGTTTCATCGGTAAGGTTATTCTTCCAGAAGAGTTTGAAGAATCCTTTTTCAGCATATCCGTCCGGCAGGATCACCGTGAAGCCGGAATCTGTCTGCTCCACGGTAAAATCCTCAACCGGGGTGTTCAGTTCCGCGGCGGACACAGGCAGGGCTGCCAGAAGCATGGAAGCCAGGAGCAGCAGGGCTGTAAAGCGTTTCTTCATATGGAGACATACATCCTTTCCCGATCAGATTTAGTTTCCAGTACAGCTCTTTATACTGATTATACGTACGGCATGAGCAGAGTACAGGACGGATCCGGAAAAATAGGAGGGGCTATTTTGTAAAAGAGGTAGGAAGTAGGAGATAGGAAGTATAATACTTAAAACTTAAGACTTAAAAATGAATAATGAATAATGGTGGATAAAACAGCGCCGGAGGCGCTGTTTTCAGGATTTAATTCAGCTTTCCTTGCACACTTTGTTTGTTCGGGATGACATGTTTATCAAACGGAGTGCACTCCGTTTGATAACTATTCTTCCGGAACAAAAGTCAGCTTATGGATCTCGGCGTACTTTTCGGCTGCGGAACCGGCAGCACCGCAGATGGTCTGCAGGCTGTTGCCAAGGGAAACGTACGCACCGGTCTGAAGCTCGGGATTATCCTCCATAGAAACGTTATCCATGATGCCGATGGCGGTGACACTGGCCGGAACATGCAACTCTTTGATGCCGGTCCTGCCGAAGGCGTTGTAGCCGATGTATTCCAGGCCGTCGGGCAGGGTGATGCCGGTCAGGGGCGCCCGGTTGAAGGAGTTGGCATAGATCATCTTTACACCGTCCGGAACCTGGTATTCCTTTGCTTCATTCATGAAGGAATAGAAGATCAGTTTTGTGCCGTCGGCGGACATGAGGATGGTGTTATCCTCATTGCTCCGGAAATGGGTGTTTTCTTCAGGGGCGTTGATGTAAGCCAGGTAGTCGCACATTACAAAGGCGTTATCATCGATCTGCTCCAGGGATTTGGGCAGCTGCAGCGCGTTCAGGTAATAGTTGCCCCAGAACGCGGCATACTCTATTTTCTTCAGGCCTTCGTTCAGCCCCGGGTTTGCCAGCCGGAAACAGCTTTCAAAGGTTGCGGAGGGGAGCACTTCCAGGGAGTCCGGCATGCGGGCATAAATCAGGTGGGTGCAGCCGCCGAAGGTGCTGGAACCCATTTCACGGACCGTATCCGGCAGGGCAACATAACGGACACCGGTTTCATAAAAGACACAGCTGTTCATGGAAGTGACCGGTTTGCCTTCGATCTCGGCGGGTACAACAACGTAATCACTTTTCCCGACATAGGCAGTCAGGCATACTTCATCCTGCTCAATCTTATAGGCAAAATCGGAAGCGGGAGCAATATCCAGGCTCATGGGTCCGAAACTGAAAACGCCGCAGGTCGTGAAGGAATCAACCATTTCAGAAATGGTGTTTGTGTATTCCGCGTCATCCGGATCCGTGGTGTACATGAAGAACCAGAGATCGCCCATGACCTTGATTTCATCATCCAGGCTGATCCCGTCATAGGGGTCCATGATCCAGACCATTTCAAAACCCTGGCCGACCATTTCCACCCGGGTGGCAGGAAAGCCGTGAAGGTCAAACTGCTCGACGATTTTGCTTTCATTGGTGCTGATGCCCTGCGTGACGTACAGGCCCTCCCACAGGAAACTGTAGGTGGGATTGTTCTCATCCACCATGATGAGGGCCTGGTCGGACAGGCTTATTTCCACAGCCAGGATCAGATGATTCTGGTTTTCAGGATCCATGGCAATGACGGAAGGAAGGCCGTATACTTCGCTGTTTTCACCGCCGTCCCATTCAATGGGGCAGTCAATACAGAAATGCCCCGGATATTCTTCGTTGCTGTCCGCAGACAGCGGAAAACAGGTATAGCCCGGCAGGGAACGGAAGGATTCTTTCGTTTCTTCCTCCGTGTTTTCCGCCAGGGCAGGGACACAGAAACATAGGGCAGCAATCAGCAGCAGGGAAAGGATTCGCTTAAACATCGGAAACCTCCATACGCGCGGTGTTGTATTTTGCTGTTCAGTAGTCTGTTGTGTTGTTGGGTGCCTGTTTTATGGAACGATCTTATTTTTTGCTTTCACGGACATAGACGTATACGCCGATCACCAGCGCGACAGCGGCGATGATCACGTGGGATAAGGGTTTGCTCATATCAATGCGCAGGATACCGCCCTGGGGATCAATCAGCGTGACAACAAAAGACAGTGCTTCAAGCGCAAGCAGGGCAATAACCGCGACTAAACCCGCGGTTTTCAGCGCGTTCTTGTTCATTTTGTTTATCTCCTAATATACAGGTCGGTCAGAAGTGTTCTCATGTAATAATTTATGCCTGATACAGCATATCAGATGTAATTTATACCGACAACTCCGAAAACAGGAAGAATACAAAAAAACGGAACAGAAAACCTGTTCCGTAATGCGTGATACGGGGAAACGTATTATTCCCCGGCGGGGACGCGGGTGAAGGAAACGCTTCCTTTTGCCTGATGTCCGGTCACGGAGATATGGTATGTGCCGGCTTCAGAAATCGGGAGACTGAATTCGCCGTTCTTCTGGTCAGTTCCCCTGTAGAGCGGTTCTTTTCCTTCCTGTCCGACACTTGCGTCTATACTGCCGGCAGAATGGGCAAAGCGGATTTCGAGCTGATCGCCTTCTTCAAGATACAGATCGGCTGATTCTTCACGGTTCAGAACAGCATAGTCCATCTGGAAACCGCCTTCATTGGCAGACCTTGAACCGTCAAAAACGCTGGTGGAACCGCATCCGGAAAGCATTACGGAAAGGGAAACCAGCAGGCTGAGGATTGCGAATCTTTTCAGAAAAGTCATTTTCATGGGGAATCCTCCTGTATGAATGATGATGCGATTGTGCACCTGTTCCGGTGCGTTTCATCGTGATGAAAGAGTAACACGGGAACAACAGGGAATAAAGGATAAGGCAGGAAAAATACGGAGCCGTATTTCCCGCCGATGAATACAATAGAAAAATACAGGCAGCGGAGGCGGCCTGTATTTGAACAGTGGTCAGCTCTTTTTCTTCCTGCGGAAGCGGGCGGGCAGGTCATTGGGATCAATGGCTTTCAGCAGGAACGCGGCGGCAATATAGACAATGACGCCGACTGCAATGCAGACCGCAACCAACAGCAGGCGCTTTGTGAAACCGGCGGACAGGCATTGTTCACCGCCGAACATGAACTGGTAGATAAACCAGACGACACCGCCCATCACTGCGGCAGCACCCAGCGGACGGAGAATCACATTGGGGATAGAGAACCTGCAGCCGGTATATTTACAGGAATAATACAGGTTTGGAATCATGGATACGGTGTAGCAGACCAGAGACGCGACAGGCGCCCCGTGAATGCTGATGTTCCGGTTGCTGACCAGGATTATGTTCAGAACGATCTTACAGACAACGCCCGCAAGCAGGGTCAGCATCGGGATTTTCTGCTTTCCGGCTCCCTGCAGGATACCGGAGGTTGCCTGTACCATGGTAAACAGGATAATGGTCATGGCGGAGAACTCCAGCAGATTACCGGCCAGCATCAGTTCTTCCGCTGAGAACCTGGGATTGCTGCCATAGAGGAGAAAGACGATGGGCTTAGCCAGCAGGCTCATGCCGATGGAGCAGGGAAAACCGACAACCGAGGCGACCCGAAGGCCGATACCGGCTTCCCGGGCGACATATTTCATATCCTTCCGGGCCAGGCCGGAGGCAACAGCAGGCACCAGATTGGTGGACATGGCCATAGCGATGGCCGTAGGAACATTGATCATTGTGATGACAATACCGCTGTAAACGCCGTAACGGGAAAGAGAGATTGCGTCGGAGAGACCGGAATCCATCATCAAACCTTTGAGCATTCCGGAGTCAATGACAGAAGACAGCGGGACGATGCAGGCACCTAAAGAGATCGGGATGGCAATACGGACGATGCGCTTTGCCAGATCCCTGCCGGAAACGGTTTTTTCATCCGGCTTTGCAGGCGGATTCTTAAACAGCCGCCCCTGAATGAGCATGTACAGCATGGCAGCGCATTCTGCCAGAGAGGTACCCAACAGGGCGCCGGCGCTGCCCAGAATCCAGCCTGTTTCCTCTCCGCCCCGGGCGAAGCCGATGGAAGCCAGGGGCAGGGCAACAGCCACCTTACCGACCTGTTCAATCAGCTGGCTTATGGCGGTGGGCATCATGCGGCGCATTCCCTGCATGTAGCCCCGGTAGGCGCTCATGACGCAGACGAAGAACAGGGACGGGGCGATACACATATAGCTGAGGTAGCCTTCAGGGGTCTTGACCAGTGTTGCGATTAAACGGGAACAGAGCAGCAGGATGATGGTGGAAACGATGCCCAGTACTGTGAGCAGCTTGAAAGCCGTCTTGAATACCTTGCGGGCATTGCCCGGCTCCCCGATGGTGACATAGTGGGAAACCATGCGGGAAATGGCGACGGGAATACCTGCGGAAGTGATTGCCAGGAGAAGATTATAGGAGGGCATGACCTGCTGGAACAGACCGAGGCCTTTTGTGCCGATGATATGGGACAGCGGGATCCGGAACAGTACGCCGACGACCTTACAGATGATGCCGGCTATGCCGAGTACGGAGATGCCGCCGATGAGGCTGCGTTGTCTTTCTGTCATAAGGTTTCCTTTCTGACCGAAAAAAATAACAACACATTATAGCACAGAACAAACAGAATTGAAAATTCGGGACGCGTTCCTTCCGGCGGGAGAGGGACGCGTCCTGCTTTGGGGAGGAGTGGAAATATGCACTATTACGGGACGCGGTTGTCTGAAAACATATCCAAAAGGGAACCCGAGGGTTATCTTCTGTGCCTGAATGTGCCGGTGGCCCGGACAGGTACGCAGGAATACCTTCCGGAGGAGCTGGGGATCACCAATGAACAATTAACAATGAACAATGAACAATTTCATGCTGAAGCAGGGGGCGGCCCGATCAGGGTGTTTCGACCAGAAGAAGAGGTGTTTTCTCCGGAAACCATTGCTTCCTTTGAGGGAATGCCGGTTACCAACGATCATCCGCCGGAAGGGGTGGATATCGGGAATATCCGGGCCCTGCAGAAAGGGCATGTTCACAATGTCCGCCGGGGAAGCGGAGAAGAATCGGACCTGCTCCTGGCGGACCTGATCATTACCGATCCCAAACTGATCCACCTGATCCTGGAGGAAGGCAAACGGGAAATCTCCTGCGGCTATACCTATGAGCTGTGTGAGGAGAACGGACGGTACCTCCAGCGAAAAATCCGCGGGAACCACGTGGCGGTTGTCGACGCCGGACGCGCCGGTCCCCGCGTTTCTATAAAAGACTACAACAAACCAGCGATCGAAAGGAGAAACAAGATCATGAAGAAGTCCCTGTCCAAAGTTCTGGCCCGTATGGCCAAAGACGGCGACGTGGAAACCGTCGCGGAGATCATTGAGGAAATGCTGGATCCCGCTGAAAACGCGGAAGCTGAAACGGCTCCTGAACCGGAGATCGTGGAAGAGGAGCAGACGGAAACCGAAGAAACGAAGAACATCATTATTGATGAAAACAGTTTCGCGGGCATCCTGGAACGCCTGGACCGCATCCTTGCCCTGCTGGAGCCGGCCGCGGCGGATGAAGCGGTTCCGGAGGAAGCATCAGAAGTGATTGGTGAAGCACTGGAGAATGCCGCGGAAGAAGCGCTGGATCCGATGACAAGCGAGATCTCCGAGGTGATGGAGGAGATCCTGGATCCGGTGGCTTCCGCCATTATTGAGGCGGAAAACCAGGAGGAAGCCGGGCTTCCGGAGACACTGCAGACCGGAGACGCGCTGCGCGCTGCCCTGAAAGCCGTGCGGCCTCTGCTTGTCCGGATGCCTAAGGGAACGCAGCGTAAGATCGCCGGTGATATCGCCGCAAACCTGCGCCGCGCCGGGGGCAGAAAGACGGCTGATTCTGACATCTACGGGGTTCTGTCTTCCGCCTGCCAGCGGACAGCGCCTGTTTCCGCCGACCTGGGAAGGCGCATTATGGAAAAACGCAACGCAGCCATGAGGGGAAAGGAAGCGAATCATCGTGGGTAAGGTACAGAAAGGTTTCAGAAGCGGCAGTCCCGGAGCGGTTTCCCGCTCCGTGGATGACATTGTGATCTCTGTCAAAAATGCCGGGAATACGGATATTCCCTTCGGCGCTCCTGTATTTATGGGCTCCGGCGGAGCTGTGCCCTTCAACACTGCCAATCCGCAGGAATTCACGGATTTCCTGGGATTTGCGGTCCGGGTGGCGGACAAGACGCCGGAAACTTATCCCCGGGATCAGTCCGGCGAGCCCCAGGCAGGCGTGTGGAAGGCCGGGGATGTGATGGAGGTGCTGGTCCGCGGAGGGATTGCTGTATCGCTGAGTAATTCGGGCAATAACGGCGGGGCAGTGTATATCCGCAAGAGTGACGGCGGCCTGACCGGAGCGGCCGGAACAGCAGGTTCAACGATGATGCTGGAAAATGTCCGGATCCGGAATAAGCAGGGCAGCGGAGAAACTGTATCGGAAGTCACCGTAAACGCGCGCAATAATATCTGATCCATATGATGAACAAAATATAATTGAAAGGAGTTTTGTCATGAATCATGCTTTCAGGATCGATCCCCGCCGCCTGGCGGTGAACGATTCCTATACCTTCCTCATGAAAGAACTGGAGAAGGTGGATAATGAAATCCTGGAGCCGCTTTCCGGTACGGACTGGCCGAGGGATATGCCGGTCATTACCGGCGGCGGACTGCTGGAATCCATCGCTTCCGTGGATGTATCCTACGCTTCCACCGGCGGGGATGACGACAACCTCTTCTTTGAGGCGGCCAATGATATTCCGGTCATCCAGGCGGATATGTCCAAACAGGTGGCCCGCACCTTCAATTTCGCGGAATATATGTCCTTCTCCACCATGGAAAAGGAGAAGATGATCCAGGTGGGCCGGGATCCGGAAACCTTCCTGAACAAAGGAATCCGGCTGCACTGCGACAAGCTGATCGACCGGAATGTTTACACCGGTTTTGTGAAGGTATCCTCCACAGGCCTGTGCAACAATCCGGCGGTGACCCGGGCTTCCGCGGCTGCCCATACCCCGGGCGGAACGGACACCTCCTGGGCGACAAAGACCGCGGATGAGATCCTGGCGGATATCAACCGGACTATTTCCGCTCTCTGGCGGGACAATGACTGTTCCAGCGATGCCCTGCCGAACCATATCCTGATCCCTGTGGAGCAGTTCGGCCAGCTGGTAACCCGCAAGGTTTCGGACGACTCCGAACGGTCCATCCTCACCTATGTACTGGAGAACAACCTGACAGTTCAGCAGGGCGGGGAACTGACAATCGCCCCATGCAAATGGTGCTCCGGTATCGGCAGTGACGGCAGCGACCGGATGGTGGTCTATATGAACCGGGTGGACCGGATCTGTTTCAACCTGACCCAGCCCCTGCGCCGTATGGATACGGAATATGCCGAGATGCGCATTAAGATTCCGTATATCGCCCAGTTCTCCGAGGTCCGGTTTCTGTACCCCAGTACGGTTCGGTATCTGGACGGAATATAATCCGTCCGGATACCGAACCTTCAATGCAGAATTCAGAATGCAGAATGCAGAATGATATATACTTTACAATCCTGCAAGATGCTTTAGCTGTTCGATGCTGCAGGCTGATGAATTGCGGGGTGAAGATGCTTCTGAAATTATCTGCAGCCTTGTTTGAAATGATACTGTCAATGTTACTGGTAGTTCCAAATGTCTGTTAATGTTGAAAACAATTGTGAATTATGAATTATGAATTGTTTTCGACTGAAAGGAGAAAAGCCTATGCTTATATTGTCACGGGTATGTGCCGAGTTTCGGGACCGGTCCGGTACAGTGATATACCGGGTTACGCCGGAAACCCGCCTGACCTTCCGGGAAGCGCCGGAAGCCATCCGGCAGGATCCCCTTTTTGAACTGCTGATCCGGGAAGGTTCCCTGGAAGCATCCATGACACCCGTACAGCAGAAACAGCTGGAAAATTCACCGCTTGAGGGGGTGGACGCGGCAGGCAGGAAGCCTGCAGCGTCTTCTTCCCGGGCCTCCGGCCGGAAGTCCAGAGCGAAGGATGAACCCGCAGCTGAGATAAAACCTGACGAAGAAAAAACGGAACAGGAACCGGAATCCTGACAGGAGGTGAAGCCGGTGACCGCTGAAGAGTTTACCGATTTCTATCCACAGTTTACCGGCTTCTCGCCTGTTGTTGTGCTGACGGAATACATCCGCCGGGCCAACGGGCAGTTTTCCTCCTTTACTCCGGAGGACGCGGAGGAAGCCCGACGGCTTTATACGGCGCATCAGCTGACCCTGTATGCCCGTTCCGCGCCTCCGGAAGGTATACCGCCCATCAGGGCGGTACTGGCTTCCGCCGGGCAGGCCCCGCAGCGGATTACGGGTAAAAAAGTCGGGGAGGTGTCGGTTACTTACGCAACCGCCGCCTCCCCGGCATCCGGTTCCGGCCTGGCTGAACCGGCGGATTTACGGGAAACCGCGTTCGGGCTTCAGCTGCTGGCCATTCTGCGGCGGTACAGGAGAAGCCTGTATGTACCCTGAAAGGGATGAAGATCAGGCATGAAAGGTTTTGTTGGCCTGGGGTGTGTAATCATCATCGGTATCTGAGGAGAACACAAAGGAAGGGCAGGGCATAATCAGCTTTTCCTCTTCAGGCTCTTCCTCTTCTTCCCCTTCGTATACGTCTTCCTGCTCCTCTTCGGCCCGGGCCTGTTTCCGGCTGAGCCGGCGACGGTACAGGATAAAACCGATGATCGTGCCTACGACGAGGCCGCCGATGGCTGATTCAGAGGCGGACAGGGAACCGAAACCAGAGAGCAGTGCGTGGATGATGGACCGGAAAGCGGAAAGAATGCCGGACAGACCGGAAGAAAGCCCGCGGACTAAAGCGCGGCCTCCGGCGGCTGCCGTGTGCAGGATCTGATAACGGAAGATGAGGAAAAACAGGAGAGGTACCAGCCACCGGTGCTTCCGGGAAGAACGGCGGTTATGGTTTCGGGTATTCCGGTTGTTGTTCCGGTTTTTGTCTCCGTTCCAGTTCCAGTTCCAATTCCAATTCCAGTTCCAGTTCCAGCCCTGGTTCTGATCCTTGTTCTGCTGGTCTTTATCCATAAGACAGGTCCCTTCTTTCTGCGAAATAATGAAAAGTGATGTTTCAGAGGAGTGTTTCCCCGAATACAGGGGATGGTTATTCTTTGCGGGACAGCCTGACCGGACGGATCAGCATCACCAGGGAAATGAAAATCATCAGGAGGACCATGATGGTCAGGCATGTATCAGAGGTGATAAAGAGTGTTCCATCCGCAGGCACGTAGTTTTGAAGATGAATGAAAACATCGAGGATAAAATGCAGGAACATGGGGATCACGATGTTGCGTGTGTTGAGATAGATGACGGCAAAGGCAAAACCGACAGCGCCTGTATAAAGGAACGTGGCGAAACTGAGACTGGTGCAGAGATGAAGCGCACCGAAAATGCCAAAGCTGATAAGCGCGTAAAGGAGTTTCCGGCGGAGAGTCCGCGGACCGTGGAAATATCCTTCACAAACGAGAAGACGATAGCACAGTTCCTCATAGAACCCGGTGGTGATCTGCAGCAGGAATAGATCGATAAAGATCAATTCGCTGGTCAAACCGGAAAAGGAAGCTCCGGGAGCCGAGAGAAGCGCGAAAACACAGAACAGATGATACAAAGTATACAAAACCGCACCGGCGCCTGTAATCAACGCGGGACCGTTTTCGCGTGAACTGAGTATTTCCGGGACCAGCCTGCCGTAAAGCTTCCGGGCAATCCGCAGGACGGCGAGACCAAAGATGATCCGCAAGGTGCAGTTGTACAGGAACGCGTTGAGGACTGTCTGCCGGGGACCGTAAAATACGAGGAAAAAAAACAGCACTGAGAGACCGAGCGCGATCAGGATACCAACCCACTGCCTGCTGCGCTTTTCAGGCGCCGCATCGTTATCATCATCGGAAAACCCGCAAGAGTCCTGATATCGGCTGCTATTGATATTCAAAGCGGAATCCTTCTTTCGTTCTGATCGGGAGACAACTCCTTCATGAAGGGAAGTGTATCATTGACCGGACGGGAAAAACAGGATAAAGCAGGCGGAATAACGATGGGTATTATTCCATGTCGATATACCGGAGCACGGCGTCACAGGGAGATTCAGAGGGCTTGCACGGAAGATCCGGTTTTGTGCCGTAGAGGGAGTTCAGCAAACCTTCCGCGTTGGCGGTGGCCACTGCTGAAAACTTCATCAGCAGGCCGGTCCGGGTAAGACGGGTGAAACATGAACTTACCATGCCGCCGTCTCCCATAGTGGTCCGGCCGACAAGGGTGGCCCAGTGTGTCTGCCTGCAGAATCCGGCGAATCCGTCCGCCGCGGAAAAGACAATCTGATCGATCAGGACCCAGCGCTTCGCGTCGCAGTGGATGATCCTGCCTTCTTCAGCAGGTTCAGCAAGAAAGGTCCCTGATGAAGTGTACGTCAGGTCCAGTTCCCTCACAAAGGGAGGCAGTTCGTCGGCGGGCAGGGAGGATACCGGCACAGCGTTTTCCATTATGCCGTAATCCCTGGTTATGGGGGTATCACGGAAGTAAAGCCGCTCGGTGATAGGAATACGCTCTCCGAAAGGTGCCACCAGCAGTTCATACCAGTATAAGTCTGACCCGCCGTGGTTACCGCAGATGTCGAAGACGATATGCTTCACGTCCGGATGCTCCCGGACAGCATCCACGAGAATATTCCGGTCACGTTCCATAAGGGTAGAATTGAAGGAGGGCAGGCGGAGGTAAAGGAGAGACCTGCCGGGATCATAGGAAACGGATGAAAGATATATGGCGGAGCTGAATGAAAATTTGGATGGTAAAGACTGGTTCCGGTCCATGGAAGCATAGACGGCACGGGTCTGTTCGTCATTGAGCAGACGGATCTCAGGAGAGTCGGCATCATACCAGTTTGCGGCGTTATCGGTATAATACCGATAAGTGTCCGAATCCAGTATGGCCAGATGAGCAGGACTCCCTATCCTGTTAAACAGATTAGCCAGGATGTGCATCAGGTCCCCGGCGGAATCACAGCTGTTGAGAACCGTTTCACGTCCCTCACGGCACATATCATCATAATTCGGGTATTGCTGCCGGATGTAAGGCAGGCAGGGAAAGCATTCCTCCAGGATGCTGAGCGCTTCATCATAATCCGCGAGGAAATCTTCCTTTGTAAACTCCTCGGATGCCGCGGCAGTGCCGCAGAGCAGGCAGAACACCAGGAGAAACGACAGGACCTTTTTCATCGGCAATACCTTGCTTCCGCTGTTATAAAACCTTTTTTACCATCACGACTTCGTCATTCTGCCAGTCGATCTCAAAGCCGTTTTTCAGGAACAGTTTCCAGGAGGGATTGTCCGCGGCAATATCGTCATACAGGACAGCGACGCCGTTTTCCTTTGCTGCCTGGCAGAGCAGGTTTATACCGGCGGAACCGTATCCCCGGCCCCGGTATTTGGCCAGGACGATCACGTCACAGATGTGGATGTTCCTGTCCTCATCATAGTGATAGGCGATCTCGCCGACAAAGCAGCCGACCGCATCGTCATACAGGTAACGGTAATACATTTCAGATTCCGGAGCGTCCATCCAGTACTCATACCAGTCTTGCCAGTCTTCCTTCGGAAAGGGAATGGTGCCGCCCCAGGCGTCATTGTAGGACATGGTCTCGGGATCGGCCATCAGGCTCTCCCGGAAAGACAGTTCATCCAGCGCGGGTTTATATGCTTTGATCATTTTTGCCTCTTCACAGTTTCAGTTCGTATTCTTCCTCGCCGGTTTGGGTAAAGCCCAACGCAAGGAACATTCTTTTACTTTGCTCGTTGAAGGAATAGATATTGGCCCAGACGCGGTCCATGCCTTTTTCCCGGGCCAGCTCCAGCATGCCCGTAACGCATCTCCGGCCGATGTGCCGGTTCTGGTATTCCTTACAGATCACGATGGCCAGCTCCTTGCTGTCCCGGAGGGAAACGTCGCCCACCAGGACACCCTGATACTCAATGTAATAGCAGTCCCCGTGGGAGGACAGATAGTCGTACATCCGGTGCAGGGTTTCCAGGTCATAGACATGGTCGATATTATCCACCTGCTTGCAGACATCCGGATCCTGGTACCAGGGGAAGGAAGCCTCATCGTTGCGGTAGTAGGGAATGAGCTTTATATCATTGTCAATGGTTCGAATTGTCATGGCGGTTCCTCGTGTTGTTTATTCAGTCAATCTCAGAATTTTCCGTTTTCAGGTCGCGGTAATGCCTTCCGCTTTCCGCGGTAAACTTCAGGACGCAGTAGTCCGGATCAGTCACACCGTTTTTGTAGAACATGGTGTCGCCTTTTCTCCAGATCATATCCTTTGAGGCCTGGTCTGTCAAAACAGCCATAGTACCCTTCAGCATAACGCCTTCATAATGGATCAGCCCCTTGTGATAAAAGTAGACGCTTGCTTTGGGGTTTTCGAGGTACTGGCGGATCCTCATGGAAGAAGTGTTGGTGGAGAACCAGAACTCCTTCACTCCGACCCGCTTCCGCGGCTTCAGCATAGCTTTGACGTTCGGGCAGCCTTCATCGTCCACAGAACAGACAAAACTGACACTCTGCCTGCTGATAAAACGCTCCACAGCTTTCAGATCCATTGTTTCATTCTCCATTTGCTGAGATTTGTAAACAGGTTTATCCAATCTGATTATCTGGCTTTCGGCAGGCTCCACCGGAAACGGGCAGCCAGCAGCCGCAGGACCACGGTAATGGCAGCGCCGGCGATCATGGCGGTTACGGCACCGGTGTGGGGCCAGAGCAGAGCACAGGTCCATGCCCCGATGATGGAGGCACAGGCATAGAAGTGCTTGATAAAGATATAGGGCGTGTTTCCGGCAAAGATATCCCGCAGGATGCCGCCGCCGACCCCGGTGAGCACACCGACGAAGGTGATCAGGAACAGGTTCCGCTCCGGCATGGCGGCAGTGGCCACCTGGACGCCGACCACGGTGAAAAGGCCCAGGCCGACAGAATCCATGAGCAGGATCAGGACTTCATAAATCTTCTTTCCATGCTCAAAGACATTCCGGACCGCCGGGATGAAGATCAGGATGCTGACAAGGATGGCGGTGGCCGCGAAAACAGGGTTCTGGAAGGCCGCGGGCGGGGTGATGTTCAGGATCAGGTCCCGCAGGATTCCGCCCCCGACAGCTGCCGTGAGGCCCAGGATACTGACGCCAAAGATATCCATCTTTTTCTGTATGCCGACAACCGCGCCGGAAACAGCGAAAGCGATGGTACCGATGATTTCAAGGATAAACAGGATCTGCATGACTTCTTCTTCCTTTTCCCAACGGGGATCAGACGTTTTGAGCCGGTTTGTTCCGGAGGAGGGAAACCGCGGTGATGACGATAACCGATAAGCTGCCGATGGCACCGACATAGTTCATGATGGAAAGATTGAAGACCGCGAACATTACGGCGTTGATCAGGAAGGCGAGCTTCAGGCCTCTTTCGCTGTCTTTCAGCCGGAAAACGGCAACGGAGTATTCCAGGTTCGCGATAACGGGAAGCCAGCCGATGAGCCCGCGGTTGTTGAACGCCGCGCCCAGCACGACACCCAGCAGGATGAGGTCCCATTCGACGGCTTTGCTTTTGACATTTTTCATTGCCGCCAGGTTACGGAGAACGGACACAACGTTCTGGGCCGTGCTGCTGTAGCCTTTCAGGACGAAGGATCCGGCGCCGTAAAAGAACTGGCTGATCAACTGCGCACCGAGGATGTGCCGGGGATTTTTCCGGGTTCCGCTGATGCCGTCCGTGATCATCGCTCCGAGGCTGCAGATGTTTCCGATAAGAATTTCGCTGGTTTCCACGCGTTTCTGTCTCCTTTGATGCCGCGGGTTTTTCCAGCGGTGAACGCATTATATCACAAGGAACGGCAAAGGGGAATTAACCGGCGGTTGAAAGACTTATGGAGTATGAGTCACCCAGACGGACAAATCCGACGGACTCGGCCAGCCTGAGGGACGCGGTGTTTTCCGCTTCAGCGGACCAGATCGGGCATTTGCCCCGGGACAGGACTTCATGGATGCACTGAAGGCAGGCGGCCTTTGCGCAGCCCCGGCCCCGGTACGCCGCCAGCGTATTGATCCCGATTTCCCGGATGGATTCCTGCATATAGGGCATTATCGGCATATCGGTGCAGCTGACGAGCAGGCCGTCCATGAAAACCCCGCAGCAGAGATGCTCCGCGGCCATCTCGTCGAAGTATTCCCGCAGCCAGGATACGTCTTCCAGATCCGGATACTGCGAGCGGAAGAATTGCTCAAAGGCGGGATAGTCGGAGGGTTCCAGGACGCGGGCGTCCGGGCTTTCCCTGTCATCGCCGGCGTAGAACCAGCGGATACTGTGTTCGGGCCTGACCCCGTAAACCTGCTGAAGTGCCTGACCCAGCGGCGTGCCGCCGCGCAGGAACTCTTCCAGCCGGGGGATACTGTCCCGCACCGCGTCTCCAAAGGAAACGAAGGTTCCGGAAGCTGTTTCCAGGGCCCAGACGTCAAAACGCTCGCCATAGCCGGCCTGGACAGTGTTCCGTTCCGGGGTGAAGAGAAAAACAGGGGCATTCTGCGTTCCTGCCAGCAGATTGCCGTCGGAACCCAGCCAACGGGAAAAGTATTGCTGGGTCATTTCCTTACAGTTCATAACAGACTCCTGTGGATCAGACAGATTATTCTTCCGGATTATATCACAGAGAGATACCGGAACAAAAGAAAACGCCGGTAAAGAACCGGCGCAGGAAGGAAAACAAAGGAACCTGGAGGAGTATGCGGGGGATTACTTTTCCGTTTCATTCTTTTTCCGGAAATAGGTGGATATACCGACACCCAGGGAGATAACGATGATGACGGACTGGTACGCCATGTTCTTGAAATCAACATACGTGCTGGCACTGTCCTTGTTGATCAGCAGCCCAAGGAAGCCAATCGCCTCGAAAATGACCAGCGTAACAATGGTAACAAGAACCGCGCTTTTGAATGCCTTCTTATTCATTTTGCTTCTCTCCCTTAACCGGACCGGGCCGGATCATTATGCTTTTTTTGCTTTGTCCCTTTACCTGAATTATAACACAAAAAAGAATGAAGAATGAACAATGAAAAATGAAAAATTATGATTACTTTGACTATCCATGAAGATTCAGAGCATCAGGAAAAACGAAGGGAATGCCTGGAGTGGCTGGGAAAGCACCGGGTGGACGTGGGACTGACATCTAAAGCCTCCGGCCGGTCCCGGTTCCTGCTGGGAATCCATACCCGCGGGTCACCGGTTATGCGGATCCCGCCGCGGCCGGTGGTGCAGCCGGCGCTGGCACAGGAAGACCTGCGGGAGGAAATGGCAGGCTGCCTGGCGGAAGCCTGCGGCGCTGCTTTTGCCGGAGACTTTCCGGGCACGCGGGAGGGACTGGAGAAAGCCGGTCAGCGCGGGGTGGACGGCATCCGGGAATATATTGACGCGGGAATTGACCCGCCGAACGCACCGGTGACGCTTTCCGGCGGATGGATCTATAACCGGGTCGCGAAAAAAGGCGTGCCGGTAAAAGGAAAATCCGGTACGACCCCGCTGGTCGATACCGGACAGCTGTATGACGATTTTGATTATGAGATCACGGAGAAATAACCCTGCTTTACCGGGCCTGAAGCCAGTCCACGATACCGCCATGGCCATGTTCCAGGATATAGCCGATGACATTCTGTTTGCGAAGGATGGACCGTACGAAGTCCCCGTCCAGGGATTCCAGGAGGTCAACGGCGGCGCGTTGTGAACTGCGGCGTATCTGTTTGAGCAGTTCGGTATCCCTGAGCTTCCGGGCGGCTTCTCCTTTGGGGTAACCCTGGCCGAAGGGCTCCGAAAACAGTTTCGCGACAGTGGCATCAAAATTTTCATATCCGGCCCAGGTGTATTCCTCGCCAAGCGGCAGGGAAACCGCGTTTCCGTTATTGATCTGGGCGAAAAGATAAGCGTCCATGGGGGTCGGCGCGTATCCGCACAGAACGCCCGGGAAGCTGTTGCAGGCAAGCATCATCCCCTGGCCGGAAGAACATCCGGTAACGATGAAGTCCACGGCACCGGAGGAAAGGAGCATTCCGGCCAGTACGGAGATCTCTATATAGCTGTAACGGTCCGGTTCATCTTCCGTACATCCGAAATTGATGATCTCCGAACCGGCGGCGTATTTCTTCACCGTGTCGAAGATGAGCTTGTTTTTTCCGACCTGCGAGCTGGCCTGGATGATTCCGATATTCATGAAAATCCCTCTTCCGGTCTGGTCTGTTCCAACCCCTGACAAATAATATTATAACGGAGCAGATATGAAAACAAGGGGAAAAGGAAAACGCGCCGGCAATGAAAACCGGCGCGACGCGGATTCCTGTGATGAGACTATTCCATATCAAAACGGAATTCTCCGTCCTGGCACTTTTCACTGGTTTCCACGATGATGTAAACCGTCTCATTCGCAAAGGGCCCAAATACAGAATCAAGTTCTTCACCGGCGCCCAGGGAGAACAGCTCTTTCTTTTCACCGTCATCATAATACACGACGGCGCTGCCCGTTCCCAGTTTCGCGGATGCTTTCAGCTGTCCGCTGCTTTTCAGGGTAAAGGCCATCCGGCCTTCAAAAATGGCAAAGTTCAGAAAGGCGGAGCGGGTTGTGTTTGAATGAACACATCCCACAGCGTTGTAATGGGAGGAGTATTTACCGCTGCAGCCGGTCAGGCACAGCAGGCAGACGATCAGCACCGCGGCCAGCAGCCATTTTGTTGTTTTCTTCATCAGTTCAGTCTCCTTCCTGTGCGTCGGGCTCTCTGGACATCACTTTTTTGCAGAATGATCTCTTTCCGCAGCGGGGGCATTTCAGGAGCCGTTTTGACACCACGTTCAGTCCGAAAGCGTGGGACCAGAACGTCGGGACGAAGGTTCCGGAACACCTGGCGCACTGATAATACCCGATCTTCCGCTGCCCTTCGATAACAGCCAGGAGGCCGACCGCAAAGATCAAAAAGGCGATCGCCAGGATGATAAACCTGAGGGTCAGGGAGATGGCGCCTGTGGGAAGGCAGGCCACAAACAAGAGGGTCAGGAAGGAAAGCAGCGATACACCGCCCAGGGCGGACAAAAGCATATAATGCCGCCGGTTTTCCTCCCGTTCTTTGATCATATCCACCATATTATTCTCCGCTTTCTCCTGATACGCTTCCCCGGGGACAAGCTCGGCCGACAGCAGGTCATTGACTGTGATTCCGAGTTCATCGCACAGAGGAAGCAGCAGGGATACTTCCGGGAATCCGTTTCCGCATTCCCATTTCGAAACCGTTTTGTCGCTGATGCCCAGTTTTTCAGCGAGCTGCTTTTGTGTAAGGCCTTTCTCTTTCCGCCGCGCGGCGATAAAGCGGCCTGTTCTGACCTGATCCATGCGCTCCTCCTTTCGGGGATGGATTATCCCGCAATCCTTCCTGAAATCACACCCACGGACCGTAGAATATGGCGGAAAAGCGGAGTCTGCGATCCGTAGAGTTGGCAGGAAGGTGCTGTTTTAAACGGATATCCGGATAAAAACGATGAGTTGATCACATCGGGGAATTATTGATACATATGACGGTTTGTGTCCGGGAAATCTTCCTCACTGACGGAAGAGGGAACCTCAGGCTCTTTTTCTTCTGTTTTTTCCGTTTCTGTGTTTTTCCATCTGCGGTAAAAGAACCAGGCCAGGCCGATGAACACCCCGAGCAGGACACTCCAGAAGGGAGATATGGAGCGGAAGACCAGCGGGGTACGGAGCACCACGCGAATCGCGTAGCGGAGCGTAAAACCGGCACGTATCAGGGCCTGAAGGAACAGGGCCATGTTGTAAAGATAGTAAACTACGAACAAACCGAGAAAGACCCAGCACGCGCGGCGGAAGCCCTTGTTTCCGAATAAACGGCGGAAGAAGCCGGAAATACGCTGAAACATATCGATTCTTTCTCCTTGCCTGAATAACTGGATACAACCCTTATAGTATACCATGACGGAGGTCTGATGGGTATTTCTTCTGTTCTCCATGATCCCGAACTGGGATCTGTTGCTTTTACCGTTGAGCGGATCACCTGCACCCGGAGCCGGGAGGGAACGGTTTCCTGCAGCGTGACCGGGCAGGCGGCGGGCTGCATTCATCCCGGAACAGCGGAAAGCCTGAAACTGCTGCCGGAAGAGGAAAAGAAGGAGTCCTGTATTGTGATCTATACCGACTATGCCCTGAGCACCGGAACACCGGCGGATGACAGCGGCTCCTTTACCGCGCCGGACAGGATCCGGTGGAACGGTCAGACCTGGCGGGTGGTGAGGGTACGGAACTGGCAGGGATTCGGGTTTGTTCAGGCCCTGGCGGTGCTGATTAACGAAGAAAACCGGGAGTGATGAACACTCCCGGCGCATATGGATTCGCCTTGCTTACTTCTTTTTCTTCGCGACGGCGTCCTTCATTCCCTTGCCGGGCTTGAAGGCGGGGGCCTTTGTCGCCTTGATCTTGATCACTTCGCCGGTGCGGGGGTTCCGGCCGTTACGGGCGGAACGCTGACGGGTTTCAAAGGTGCCGAAGCCGGGCAGGATAACTTTGCCATCGGCAACTACACCCTGGACGATAGCTTCCAGCGTGGCGGTAACAACTTTCTGAGCCTCGGTTTTGGTAACTCCAGCTTTAGAGGATACGACTTCAACGAGTTCTGTTTTGTTCATGTTTATTATCCTTTCCGGGCGTGTGCCCTGCTTTTGATGTGATTATATCACACTTGTGCGCGAAATACCATACAAATGGAGAAGAAAACGATGAATTTTCCTTCAAAACCGGTTCAAATTGCCCTTTTTGATGCTCTTTGTGCCTGCGCAGGGGTGAATAATCTGTCCCGTGAGGCCGCCGCGCTGATCCGTGAGGCTTATGCTGAACCGGAAAACGCCCCGCGGCCGCCGGTAAACCGGAATGTGATCTACTGGACACTGCTGCAGGATCCGGCTTCCGATCCGGTGTCCACCGCATATGTTCCCCAAGAGGCCGGAACAGGCAGAAACACAGCCCTGGTGTACACAACGCTGAAATACCGGCTGATCATTGTCTGTTACGGTCCGGCTTCAGAGGAGTACGCGCTCCGGATCCGGCACATGCTGTACCTGGACGGAAACGGGTTTCCCCGGCGGATTCTGCGGGACGCCGGAATCTTTCCCGTTCCGGATCCGCCGCAGCCGGCCCTGATGCATGAGGAGGAGGGCTCCCTCTGGCGGAAACGGGCGGACCTGTCGATCCCGCTGCGCATCCGGTATGAACAGCAGGCGGGGACGCGGCCTTCCATTGCTACAGCGCCTGTTGTGATCCTGAAACACCAGGGCGGCACCAGACATCAGGACGAATTATGAATTGTGATTTCTCAATGGCTATGCTATTATTTGCGCTGAATACAGCGCCGGAGGTGAGACGCGGTGACGATCCTTGTGGATATGGACGATACCATGGAGCAGCTGCTGGAAGCCCTGGTGAAACGGGCCAATGAGCGGTTTGACCGGAACGTGTCGGTGGATGACGTGACCGACTGGACCATCGTGTGTGCTTTCCCGGGCATTGAAAAACGGCAGATCCTCGACTTTATGCGCGAGGATGATTTCTGGGAGGACGTGAAGCCCGTGCCCGGCGCGGCGGAAGCGCTGAAGCATTTCATGGATGAAGGGCATAAAGTCTACGTCGTTACAGCCACAGAGTTTGAGCATGTGCACAGGAAAATGGAGGATGTGCTCTTCCGGTACTTTCCCTTCCTGTCCCCGCAGCAGGTCATTATTACCAGCCGGAAGCAGATGATCCGGGGAGACGTGCTGATCGATGACGGCATTCACAACCTGGAAGGCGGGGAATACAAAAAAATCCTCTTTACACGGCCCTACAACCGGGACTATGACGCGGAGGCCAACGGTATGATCCGGGTGCATAACTGGGATGAGATCGTTGAAGCCATAGACCGGATGGAATAAAAAAACGATTCTGAACGTCGCTGAAAAGCGGCGTTTTTTGCTGCCGTTTTTGACCCCACAATTCATTCTTAATTCTGCATTCTGAATTCTGAATTTAAAAACCGTAATGAAATGGAGGCTTTTTCTGTGCTGAGCATTAATCCTGTTGCCCGCGTGGCGGTCAGCACCGTCCGGGCATCCGCCGCTCCGTCCTCTTTTGATACAGGCCTGCTGCTGGTTCCGGACACCGGATATACGGAGGAGCGCCGGCTGCAGGTTTATACCTCCGGGGCGGAGGCCACTGCCGGACTGACTGCCCTGGGGTTTGAGGCGGACGGGGATGCCTGTGGGGCGGCGCTGAAGTATTTCGCGGCTTCTCCGGCACCAGGGCACCTGCTGGTTTCCTGTTATCCGGTTTCACAGACGGCGGAGGACGCTCTGGACGCGGTGCTGGAGCAGACGGCAGATTTTTACGGTGTAATGCCGGTATCGCCCCTGACAGATGAGGCGTTGACGAGACTGGCCCGGTACGTGGAAGCCCTGCCGGTTCCGGCGGTACTCTTTGCCCCGGTATTGTCTTTTTCCGCTGCCGCGGATGGACCGCTGGACCGGCTGTACCGGGAACGGCTGAAACGGACGCTGCCGTTCTGCTGCGCCGCGGTTCCTGACTGCGCGGCGGTGATGGGAACAGCCATGGGACTGGAACTGGCACATCAGAAAACCGCCTTTGCCCTGTGCTACAAGACCATCCAGGGAATACAGCCTTCCGCGCTGACACAGGGACAGGCGGACAGCATTAAGGCAAAGAATGGAAATGTGTACGTGGCGCGGGGCTATACCCACTTTCTGTTTGAGAACGGAACGATGGCTAACGGGCAGCGGTATGATGAAGTCCTCTATACGGATAAAATCGCGGAAGACCTGCAGAACGCCGCGGTGACGCTGCTGGCGGAAAATCCGGATAAGATGCCCCAGACGGATGATTCCACGGCTCAGTTTATCAACCGGTTTTCCTCCATTCTCATGGGCTATACCGACCGGGGTGTGCTGGCTTCCGCCGTGTGGCGCGGGACAGATGCGGGACCTGTCCGGAGCGGGGAGATCGTCGAGAACGGGTTTATGCTCTGGGCGGACAGCTATGATGACCAAAGCGAAGCTGACCGGGCGGCGCACAGGGCTGTACCGGTGCAGTGCGCGCTGTGCCTGGCGGGAAGCATTGAGTCTGTTGTGATTGAAATAAAAGTAGAGATATGACAGATATGAGGTAGGAGGTAGGAGGTAGGAAGTAGGAGGTTTTTTACTTAAAACTTAAAAATGGTGAAAAAAACAGCGCGGGATGCGCTGTTTTTCTGAAGGAATAGGGCACCAGATGCCGGTTGAATTACGACAGTTCGTCGATGAGGGTTTCGGCTTCTTCCCGCATATCAAGCAGCCTGTTTGTACGCTCTTTCCACAACTGCTCCAGAGCCTTGATCTCCTTCAGGGTTTTCGAGATCTTGTCCTTATAGGCTTTAAGCTCTTCCAGGTCCATACCGTCCAGAATGGAGCATTCCATCTGGTCGATCTCATCCGCCTGGAAGACATCGGATCCCAATTCTTCGTTCCAGGCATCGCCCGCAGGTTCTTCTTTCCAAAGCTTTGCCATTTCGCGCTGCGCTTCTTCCAGACAGCTGTAGGGAACATAGACATCACGGGTAACAGTATGTTTATCAATGCTGACGATGTTCATCCTGAACGGGATGCCTTTCTGGTTCAGGAGCTCTTTAAGAACCGCTGCCTCACTGGGTAGATTCAGGATGGTCAGATAACAGTGGTCATCATCGGCCGGTTCACGGGTTTCTGTGCTTCCGCAGAAGGGACACACATCTTCCATAATAATACGCCTGCATTTCTCACATATCAGCGCCATAAGGATATCCTCTCTTTCGTTTTTGTGAAGCTATACTGACTGAAAAAGCTAGGGATAAGGTCAAAACATGAAGGCAGACCGCGGTGTCACAGGTGGCAGAGGTCTTTTGCCCGGGCGTAATCCTTCCTGCTGACATAGACCATGTAAACATAACTGACCTGGTCAGAGTAAGAAGAGGATGGCATACCGGAACCATATGTACGGGCACCTATGCTGGTGTGGATGGCTTTTCCCAGCGCGGTGCTGTTCTGGACAGTTTTCATGAAATACTTAATACCGGCAGCTTTCAGCGCCTCCCGTACTTTTGCCGCTGTTTCGCTGGAAGAGTCAGCCAGAAGCCTTTTGCGGTTCAGAATGGTGACCATATATATGCTCCTTTCATTACCGGGATGTAACCTGTCTATATACAAACTATCACAGAAATGACCGCCTGGCAAGGCGGTCATCATAGCAGAAGGAGGCACGCATGGCTTATAACGTTTATTCCCTTCCGGATGTGAAGTCGGTTTTGTACCATCCGGATGTGGGGACGGCGAACCTGCATCTGTGCGGTATCGGGAAGATCACCGTGGCAGCGGCCGGGGACCTGAGCTCCCATACAGCTACCGCGGACGGATATGTGGTGGTGAACCGGCTGAAAACAACAAACGGCACCATCCAGATTGAGGTGCCGCAGAACAGTATCGGGGATGATTTCCTCAGGCGCTGGGCCAGGTGGGCAAAAAATACGGGCAATCCGAACCGGATTGCCCTGGGAACACTGACCATTACGGATACGGTGTCCGGGTTCAAAACCATCTGTACCGGGGTTTCCCTGCAGAAAGCGCCGGACCGGACTTATGACCGGATGGCAACGAACGTCAGTTATACCCTGCTGGCAACGACCATAACGGAACAGTAAGATTAATTCAGAATTCAGAATTCAGAATTCCATGATCGCCGTGACCAAAGTTCTGGAAGGAACTTTGACGGCTGTAATATGGCAACTGTTACACAAATCAAAGAATTGGACAGTTGCTCAACAATTCATAATTAGGAGTGTTTGCTATGCGCACAGTCACAAAGGATATCGAAATCAGGAAAGACGGGAACCTTCTCGGTTTTCGCCTTTTCAAACTTGATGCTTTTTCCGGGGTGGTACTGCTCCGGCTGCTGATGAGGCTGGAAGGGAAGATCGAACATCCTACGATGCTGGACCTGATCGCCTCCCTGTCGGAGGAGGAACTTCGGTCTGTGATGACGGCGGTGCTGAACCATGTTTCCGTGCTGCTGCCTGCCGGGCCCCAGCCGGTGATGACCGGCAGCGAATGGGGCTATCCGGAGCTGGAGCACGATACCCGTTCCTGCATGAGACTGCTGATGGAGGGCATCGCCTGGAGCCTGTCCGGTTTTTTCGGCGAAGGCGGGTCGGGGATGGAAACAGCCCCTGCGGATACATCCCCCTGACCTGCCCGAACATCGATGAGTTCCTCTTTCTGCCGGTAGCCGCCGGAATGTGGCGGCAGCATGAACTCTGGGACGGCACCTATACGCTGGACGACCTGCTGGACATTACGGAGCTGATCCGGGTGCGAAGGGAAAATGAAAAAAGGGCGGCCGAAGCCGCCCGGATATAATGAAAAGACACACAGCCTGCCGCTTTTGTCAGCCGCGGCGGCCGGGTCTTGTTTCAGACATGTTCCGTATCTCCCCAGACAAACAGGCCCAGTTCCGGGATGGGTTTCTCGAAACAGAAGGTCCAGGCTTTGCCGGGGAGGGTGAAAGAAATGGAAAGATCGCCCGTCACCGAGTCACGGTGCGTGCTGAGTGAGAAACGTGTATAGAGCTCCCCCTGGCGTCTGATCACGTAAACCTTCGTCTTTCTCATTTCTATCACCCTCCATAATATTAGACGACAGGAAGGGGCATTTTGTTTTCACTTTTTTGTAAAAAAATTGTAAAAATTGAAAATTTCTTTCAGGAGGGGGTATCTCGTGCAGGAATTCCTGGCTTCCTTTGCCGTCAAAATTGATGAAGCAGGCGTCAGCCGCCTGCAGTCTGTCCTGTCTGAAAACCGCGAACTGGCGGAGCAGCTGGCAGCAGCTTTTGACGGTGCGTCCGCGGCGATCCGCTCCTTTTCGGAAGAGCTGGGTATCCTGCCGGGCTTTTCCGGTTTCGATGTCCCTGTGGAAGAAACCGCAGGTCCGGGCAGGCTGCCTGTCGGGCTGGACCTGGCACAGGCTTTCAGCGATTATGAGAGTTTCACCGCTCTGGTGAAACAGCCTGTTTCACTGAAAGCCAACGCCTCCGGGATCGTATCCGCCGCGCGGAGCGCGGTGGGCAGTATCCGGAGCATCTTTTCGGATCCGGTGGAAGTAAAGCTGAAAGCCAATTCAGAATTACGAATTCAGAATTCAGCATTAACGCCTACGGGCGGAGGGAATAGAATTAATTCAGAATTAAGAATTCAGAATTCAGAATTATTATCCGGCAGCCTGGAACATACAAACAATTCAGGGACGGGATTCGTGAAGTCAGAACTGATGTCGGAGATTCGGGGAGATCTGAATGCTTCGCGGATGAGCCTGGTTCTTTCTGAAATCCCCAAAGCGGGGGAGGCGGGAACGGGGAGTGTCAGTCATTACAGCCAGAACGTATCCGCGCCGGTGAATATCCATGTGACGGCAGCGGGAAGCGATCCGGAGCAGATCGGCCGCAGCCTTTATGATACGGCGGAACGATACCTGCTGCGGACCCTGCAGTCAGCCAAAGGATAAAATTCTATTTTGCGGTTTCCGGAGAAATAGACGGTTCTATTTCCGCAAAGCGAAGGTCGCGCATATGAAATGATATGGTATAATTTCCCCTGTCGGAAGGGGGAGAACAGAATGCTCGTACCGGTTTTGCTGTTTCTGCTGGGATTCATACTGCTGATCAAGGGCGGGGACTGGTTTGTGGATGGTTCCACGGATCTGGCCCGCCGTTTTCATGTTCCGGAGCTTGTGATCGGGGCGACGGTGGTTGCCATCGGAACGACCCTGCCGGAGGTGCTGGTCTCCGCGACCGGCGCGCTGAAGGGCCATAGTGAGATCGCCTACGGAAACGCCATCGGGAGCGTGATCTGCAACACGGCGCTGATCTCCGCTGTTACCTTCGCGATACGGCCCTGCAAGGTGGACACAAAGAGCTTCCGGGTGCCGGTGGTCTTTTTCTTCATCGCGGCAGTGTATTATGCCCTGAACGCTTATATCGGCCGGACCTTCAGCCGCCTGTCCGGCATTGTGCTCCTGCTGATTTTTGCTGCCTATATCGCCTACACCATCTGGGACGGGAAAAAGAACGGCTACGGAAGTACGGATGATGCTGAGGAAGCGGAAGACGGGGAATCCCCCCTTTGGAAGACCATGCTGATGCTGGCCGCCGGCGCGGTAAGCATTGCCGTAGGCGCCAACCTGCTGGTGGATAACGGAACCCTGATCGCCGAGGCTATCGGCGTTCCGGAAAGCGTGATCGCCCTGACCTTTGTGGCGCTGGGTACCAGCCTGCCGGAACTGGTAACGGCCATCACGGCGCTGGTGAAAGGCCACGGCGCCCTGAGCCTGGGCAACATCGTCGGCGCGAACCTGTTCAACCTGGTGCTGGTTTCCGGCCTGAGCACAACGCTCAGCCCGTTCAAAGTGCCTGTCAGTAATACCATCTGCGGCACGCCGGTTTCCCTGGCGGTGGATATTCCCGTAATGTTCTTTGTGATGGCTTTCATGACGCTTCCGGCGCTGAAACGGCAGAAGCTGACCCGGTTCCAGGGCATCTTCCTGCTGTGCGTGTATGCCGCGTTCTGCGTATTCCAGTTTGTCATCTGATACCCCTGTTGATCCGATCCGACCGGCCTGCGAAAATGCAGGCTTTTTTTGTACCCGCAGGAAGGGAGAAAAAGAATGAGCATGGCTTCCACAGCCTATGTTGCCTGCGCGGCAGACGGGAAAAACTACGCCTGGCACTTTACCGGGGTGACAGCTATTGAACACAGTCTGACGCTGGACCTGAACCGGGAGGCGCCCCAGGGAACGGAGACCGTTAACAGCGCGAGAAACCTGCCTGACCGGGTGACACTGTCTGTGATTGAAACCGATACGGCCCACAGTCCCGGCTGGTCTGCCCGGATGCTGGAGGCAATGGCCTCCCTGAAACGGAACCGCATCCCCTGCAGGGTGGTCACCTCCCTGGGGACCTATGAGAATATGCTGCTGACGGAGATCACAGCCACCCAGGACGAGGAAAACCAGGAAGGATGGAGCGGGGAACTGGTCTTCCTGGAATACCTTCCGGCGTCTGCCGGAAACGACGGGGAGGTAAAGACAAACACCAACTCCTCGGTGCGGGAAAACACCGGAACGGCAGGAAACCTTAAGAAAGTGACAGGAACCGCTTTGACGCAGATGCTGCAAAGAGCAGGGGTATAACCAATGAACAATTAACAATGAACAATGAACAATTAATAGTTAAACCTTTATTGGGAGAGATGGTATGACGGGGTATTTATTACCGGTGACAGGGGAAACGTGGCAGGTGATGACGCTGGATCTGTCCATCGGCGGGGAACCTTTTCACGCGCAGGCGGAGCTGCGGTACCTGCCGGCCGCGGACCAGTGGTTCTTTTCCCTTTGGGACCACGCGGCGGGTGAACTGCTGGTAAACATGATCCCGCTGATCTGTTCCCGCGGGGAGATGAATGACCTGCTGCGGCCTTTCCGGCATCTGCGGAACGGAAAAGGGGCAGGCAGCCTGCTTTGCCTGCGCGGAACAGAGGAACCATCCACCCGGGATCCGGCCGGGGAAAACCTGGCGGAGTTCAGGCTGCTGTTTCTGGATGAAATACCGGATGAAAACTGACATGCTGCCATAGGGGAAAACGAGATGAGCAATCCAATGATCCGGTCATTGACTGTGATGGCGGACGGAGAACGGGTAAAGGGGCTGAACCGTGTATCTGTGACAGGCCGGGAAAGCCTGGGCCTGGAACCCCTGCCGTTTATCCTGCGGGCGTGGAATCCGGATGATTCCGCCCATGCGATGCTTGCCGCCGCAAAGACGATAACGGTCCTGCGGGAGAACAGCCTGCTGGCGGCAGGACAGGCTGCCGGAGTTTACCGGCGGACTGTGCCGGAGGGGATGATTACGGAAGTTGTCTTTTCCCCGAACCTGGCCCTGTGGGAAGCGCCGGTCTCCCTTTCCGTGGAGGCCGGCACTTCTGTATCTGAAACTGTTCAAAGGATCCTGAATGCTTCCGGTACCGGGATCCGCCTGCTGACCTGCGCAGGACCGGATCCCGTGTTTTCCAGGGGACAGGCTTTCCGCGGACGGGCAGCGGAATGTGTGAATGACGTGCTGTCTGCCGTTCCGGCACGGGCATACATGACGGAAGCGGGACTGTGCGCGGCGCCGGCGGAAGGGCTGCCGGTGTCACTGACGCTGACCGAAAGCGATTTGACAGACGTTCCGGTTTTCACCGGGGGAAAGATGATCCTCCGGACAAAACCGGCGGGCTGGCCGCTGGGAAAACGGGCAAAAGTGAAATGGAAAAACGAGTCCACGGAGGGACTCGTTACAGAGCGCAGTATAGACGCTGACAATATGACAGGTAGCTGGCAGGCGGAAATCATTTTGGAAATTCAGAATTAAGAATTCAGAATGATATTAAGGGATCTGTCTGTATGCTGTTCTCTGGTTTCCGGAGTCTGTCAGAAACTGTATCGGGAGAACGTTTTGCAGCATGTGCTGTTCACAATTCTGCATTCTGCATTCTTAATTCTGCATTAGTTTGTGGTATTCCACGCCATCCAGGGTTTTCCAGGTGAAGGTACCGTTTTCCAGCAGGATATAGCCCCGGGGGGAACCTGCCTTCGGAATGGAAACGGAACCCGGGTTGAGGCAGGGAATGCCTTCCCGGACGTCCCAGGCGGGGATGTGGGTATGGCCATACAGGAGGATATCTCCCGGCTGCAGCGGCGGGAGGTGATCCGGGCCGTAAACATGACCGTGGGTGGCATAGAGCCGGAGACCGTCCACACAGACCAGGGCGTAGTCCGCCATGAGGGGGAAGTCCAGGACCATCTGGTCCACTTCCGTATCACAGTTGCCGCGAATGCACAGGATGCTGTTCTTCCGGGCGTTCAGGGCGGGAATCACTTCCTTTGGCGCGTAGCCGTCCGGCAGGTCATTGCGCGGGCCGTGATAGAGAATATCTCCCAGCAGAAGCAGGCGGTCCGCCTGCTCCCGGTCATAGGCCTTGAACAGCTCATTGCAATACAGGGCGGAACCGTGAATATCCGAAGCGATCAGCAGTTTCAACGAAAGGTTCTCCTTTTCTCAGTACAATTATATCGAGGTGACGGAATGAATCATTCGACAGACGGCGGATTGTCTCCTTCCGAATGGCTGGCGGTGAAGAAGGATATTTTAACCTCTTTACACTGTGCCATGCCGGGAACGGTGGAAACCTTTGATCCGGGAAAAGGGACCGCGGAGATCCGGCCCGCGGCGTCTGGCTTTCCGCTGCTGCGGGATGTGCCGGTCTTTATGCCGGTTCCCTTTGAAGTGAATCCGGGAGACGCGTGCCTGGTGGTATTCGCGGACTATGATACGGATGCCTGGCAGGAGAACGGAGAGACTGGAGAGCCCAGGTCGGGGAGGAGGCACTCCTTGTCAGATGCATTCGCGTTTGTAGGGTTCAGGAAGAACCCGAGAACAATTCAGAATTAAGAATTCAGAATTCAGAATTAATTGCGGCTGCGGCCGCGAAAGGAGAGAGTGTATGCTTATCCGGCCTGTGGATGAATCCGGGGATGTGCTGCCGGTACTCAGGGTTTCGGATATGCTGAAGGGGAGCAGGGCGACGGCGGAACTGATCCATGACCGGCTTCGGCTGCTGACCGGCGAGTGGTGGGAAAACCCGGGCCGGGGCAATGGCGTACTGGAGATGCTGAAGGAATCCCGGCTGACGGAAGCAGACGGGCAGCTGATTGCCGGATACCTGTCCTCCTATATACGGGAAACTCCCGGAGTACATGACATCCGGGAGTCAAAAGTTTCTGCTGACGGCCGCAGGCTCCGCTTTTCCTTTATTGCGGAGACCACGGATGGGAGCGTTGATATTTCCTATGAATCAGAATGAGGATCAGGGGGTAACGGTCTGATCAGGTTCAACAGTTCGGGTGTCTACGCGAACGATGGGTTCATCAGGCCTGTCTGACCATGCCATGATCAGCGTATCGGGAAGCTCCTCAGGCAGCTTGCAGGGCAGGCGGTACACGTAGGTGGTGTCATCATCCTCATATTCCTGGGAGATCGAGTGAATGACGGTTCCGCTGTACGCGTTCATGTCCCTGTTTTCATCCAGCAGGTGAGCGTGCCTGAAAAAGTAATCCCTGTCTTTCGTCCTGAACTCAGCATAATCGGATACCTGTGACCGGTAAATGGAAACGGTCATTTTATCAACGTTTGCCGGGTCAGAGGCCAGCCTGTATTTGCCGATGAGCAGGGGTTCCTGTTTTGAATCGGGAACATAGATCGGGATGATGACCTGTTCCTGCCGGTAAGAGCCTTTTGTTCCGAGCTCCCAGGACATCAGGTTGCAGAACAGGTCATAGATCTCCTGACTGGGAATGGATTTTCCTGTTGCGCGCAGGATGGCTGAGCCGTTTTCGGTCAATTCGGTGCCGTTGGAATAGGAATCCAGCATGGATTCGGCAGAAGGAGAAGTGTAGTTCAACGACTCGGGCATGGAGGAACTTAAGGTGACGCGGATCACTTTATCATAGCCATGGGCGGCAGCCCATTCTGTAATGGTCTGGGATCTGCTGTCCGGTACCTGTCCGATCTTTTCCGGTGAATCAGAAGATGGAGTGACATCAAAGTTTACCACCAGGCATTTTTCAGACTTGGGGGTAACCTCAACGGTGAGGCAGATATTGCTTGTATCGGCGACGGCTTCAAGCACCTTCACCGAGGCCGTTTCTGTTTCAGCTTCATCCAGCTTTTTCAGGGTATACCATGCCTGTACCGCTGGCTCTGTGGTATTTTCGGGAATCGTGACAAGATAGTATTTAAACGTATCAGGAAGGTTTTTCAGTATATCGTCTGTCATTTCTTTTGTCGGTATCATAATACAGTTCTGATTATCAGCCAATGGATTAAAAAAATTGGTAATGTTCGAAAAACTTCCGGCCATCTCATTATCAGAGAGAGAAAGGATGCAATAGCTGACGAAAGATCCGTCATCTTTCAGACGATTCAGTTTACAGTATGTATTCAGGGAAGCCCGGATAATGGAGACGGTTATTTTTCCTTCTGGTTTTCCAGTGTCCGGATCAACAACCGAGATGTAATCAGCAAGGGTTACAGGTACCTCACCTGTAGTGCTGACAGACAATGATATGCCTTTTTCCTCACATTCTGCAGCAATAAGGCGATAGGAGGGTTCATCACTCATATCATAAGGGGTAAGAGACAAGTGAAGGGGATACTGATCAGTATCAGGAACTGTACTGCTGACAAGATTGATGAGGGTAGAACCGGTTTCAGTGATCTCTACCTCTGTGGCTCTGAATGGGTCAAACAATCCATCGCGCAGAGACGTTGCATTAAACTGCAGCAGTTTATGATAACCGTGTTCGACGGCCCACTGATAAACGGTCTGCCCGTCATAATCTGATGTTATTCCAATATTCTCCAGGGCACTATAACTTGGATGCATATAGTCAGCCAAGGTGAGGCAGTTACTATTTTTTGGTTGAACCTCAACAGACAGATAAACAGCTATACCGTCTGTGACTGCTTCCCGGATCTTCACAGTGCCCTGATCAAATTCAATGTCTTCCTGCTCATTTTCCTGTGTGTTTTCCTGCTCATATTCCAGAGCATCGATATAACAGTAACGGGCAGTCAGTACAGGAATATTGTCATAGAGGCAAGAAGCATCCGCATAGATCCGGTAAGAAGATCCGGCTTTCCATGGGAAAGTGCAATACGAGGGGCTTTCAATGATTACCGGCCGGGATGTACCATCTTCGCTGGTGTTGATCAACACCCTCAGGGGGCTGGCAGAGAGGACTTCCTGTACAACGCCTTTGACATAGTATACCTGGCCAATCCTGACGTCTATTTTATTCACCAGATCTTTATAAGATAAGGCATCTGTTAAGCCCCATGCCTTCCCGGAATATTCAGTAATGGGCGGGATGTCTGAAGTGCTTGTTCCAGGGAAGACTTCAAGCTCCGGAATATGAGACGCTGTATCCGTGAGGGTCAGGCGGATGCTCCCTCCGTCGTGCAAGCCCGGAAGGAACGACTCACCCTTATCTTCCATATTCCACGGAATGATATGGAATTCCAGGTCATATACGTCATTGTCTGCGGCAGGACCCACAATGGTCATTAGAGCGGATCCGTCTTCCCTGAGCGTGTGCTTTTCAATATGCCAGAGACGGGAAACGGGGCCGGGTGTGTCATCTGACGGAGCATTCAGGTCAACAGCCAGGGCCTTCGGAAAACCGTGCTCCACGGCCCATTCATACAGGGACTGCTCCGGGCTGTCAGGCTGGATTCCATACAGATCAGAGACATACTGAACAGACGTGCTCAAAAGGTGATTTGCGTTCAGTGCAAGGGTATGTTCATTCTTTGGCCGGATATCAACGGTGATCCGGATATCAGAGCCATCCCTTACCGCTTCAGTGAAAGTCAGAACAGCGTGTTCTGTCTCAATGGGTGTGGGGCTGGCAAGGGGGGTGACGGTTGTCTGTGCTGTGGCGGTAATATCCACAGGACTGGTTGCCACGGGCGTGAGGTAGTCGCGATGGTCATTTCGGGCGGCTATCACAATGCCTCCGATGACGAGTACCAGCGCGGCAAAAGAAGAGACAAGCCGCATGGAGAAGTTCCACTTCGGCCGGCTCTCCCTTTCCGCCTGCCGGTTCAGCTGGTTCAGGGTGTCCATAACGGACTGCTGGAAATATTCATCCGGTTCGCCCAGGGCGTTGCGGAAATCTTCATTACGTTTCATATTCTTCCAAAGCCTCCTCGTTCAGGATGTCCCGCAGCCTGGTGCGGCCGCGCATAAGTCTCGTTTTAACGGTGCTGGCAGGGAGCTTCAGGATCTCTGACACATGCCTGATCTCATATCCTTCGATATAGTGCAGGATGACGGGAACGCGGTACTTTTCCTTCAGCTGAAGCAGGGCGCCCCGCAGGTCGACGAATTCCGGCGCGTCCAGGGGACGATCAGGAATCTCGCTGACAGGGTATACCCGCTTTTCATGACGCTGGATATCGTGGCACGCGTTGAGGAGAATCCTGATGACCCAGGTCTGAAGGTAGCGCTCGTCCTTCAGGTTTTCCCGCTTTTCCCAGCTGCGCCGGATGGCTTCCTGTACGGCATCCTGCTGATCCGCCTCGATCATCAGCTGGCCCCTGGCGATCCGGTATAACGTGGGTGTCATCCGGATAATCGCCTCGGTAAAGGCTTCGTTGGTCACTTTGGTTTCCTCCTGAAGATAATCTGCCCGGGCATTTTGACATCCGTTAGACGGAGAAGCCGGCAAACAGGTTTCATTTTAGCACAAGTTTTTTCCGCGTAAATGCGACAGTGAATGATGAATTGGAGGATGTATGTCTTATTTCGCGCCATATATTGACGGAACCGGCATCCATATGCCGACTTATGAAGACCGGCTGGAAGACCTTACGGAAGCCTACCGGAACATCTTTGGTATTGAGACGGAACTTGGACCAGCTGTGCCGGATTACCAGCTGTTATCTGTTTTTGCCAAAGCGCTGGATGATGCTTCCGCCCTGGTACTGCAGGCATATAATTCCCGGAATCCGGCTTATGCCTCCGGGAACGCGCTGGATCTGCTGCTGCCTGCCTACGGCCTTACCCGGGCGGCAGGGGAAACAGACGCATCTGTACGGGCACGGATCCGGCATTCCCTGGCTGGCCGGAGTACCGGAACGGCGGATGCCCTGCTGGCCGCGGTGAAAGGAGCGAAAGGTGTACGCGATGCCCGGCTGTATGTGAATGATACAGACAGTACAGACAGCATCAGTATTCCCGCACACAGCATCGCGGTGGTGACCGACGGCGGAAACGGGGAAGCTGTGGCACAGGCAATCTTCGATAAAAAGCCGCCGGGGATCGGGACATGGGGAAGCACCACGGTTACTGTCCCGGACGCCCAGGGGAACGGTCATCCGGTTTCCTTTACCCGGAATACGGACAAGATGATCGTGGTCTATCTCTTTATCCGGGTGCTGGAGGGCGGAAACCGGGATGAGATCCGAAATGCCCTGAAGGGACCGGTGGCGGACTACATCAACGGATTGGGCCTGGCGGCACCGTTGAACATTCCGCAGCTTTACGGCGCAGCCTACAACGCGAAACCGGAGATCGCGAAAACCTTTATCATCACTGATATCCAGGCAGCAGTAAGCGGCGAATCTTCCGCGGCGCGGGATCTTGTTCCCTGCGCGTGGAACGAAAAAATCACCACCATTCAGAACGGCGGTGTGATCTTCTATTTCAGTTAATGAAGGCAGAAACAGGATGAATTGTGAATTGTCGGATTATCTTTCTCTTTTTCCCGCTTCTTCCCGGGAACGGCCTCGCTTTATGGCGCTGGCAGAAGCTGTCCTCCGGCAGGCGGCGGACCTGATGACCCTGGCTGCGGCCCTGCAGCCGGGGTATTCGTTTGCCTGTGCGGAGGGAATTCAGCTGGACAGTATGGCGGAGGCTTCAGGACTGAAACGCGCGAATCTGGGCACAGATGTTCCGGATGAAGCTTTCCGGTGGTATGTGCTGGCCAAGCTGGCCCTGTGGACCTGGGACGGAACAAATGAAACCGTCCCCGCGGTACTGGAGGCTGCCTCTCCGGGAAGCATCCTGACAGACAACGGGGACGGGACGGTGACGGTGAGAGGGGGAAGTGTTTTACCGATCCCTGCGGGGATTGGGAAAACAATGCAGAATTCAGAATGCAGAATTCAGGATCAGGTTGCTGGCGCATGATGAGCCGCTTTCTGGTTTATGGACATCATTTGCGACAGTGGACAAACGAACTGTTTATCACATGACGCCATGGGAGCGGAGCAGTTCACAGAAGCGCTTACGGGCAAAGAAGACCACAAATTTATAGCTTTCACCGCTTCTCATGTGAATGGTGACCGCGGGAAGAAACAACGCGCGGTCTTCGGTGATGCCGGCGATATCAGTGTATTTCATTTCCAGGTTCCGCAGGTTGGCCGGGATGGTCAGTTTGCCGGTTTTGTAGGTAATGGCGTTGTCATCCGCAATAATGTCGCCGCCCAGAAGACCATGGTAACAGAAGCTTACAATAAACAGGTTCTTTTTCATGGGATTTACCTCCTTCAGCGGCACAGGCCGCTTATTTACTGATTAAAGAATATGACAAAGGGAGGGGAATGAACAGGATGAAAAAGGAGAAATAGACGCTGATAATTGATTTGAACAGGAGGGGTGCAAATGATCACAACGGAAGCATTGATCGAAAAGTTCCGGCAGGCCCTGAAGGAGAAATGGGGATATATCTGGGGAACGGCCGGGGAGAAGTGGACGGAAGCCAAACAACGGGAACTGGAGAAAAGCACTGATTCCAACAGGGCCCAGGGACGAAAATACGGAAAGAAATGGATCGGGCACACGGTCGCTGACTGCAGCGGCCTTTTTTCATGGGCTTTTAAGCAGCTGGGCGGCACGATGTATCACGGGTCCGACACGATGTACCGGAAATGGTGCACGGAAAAGGGGGAACTGAAGAAAGGAAAACGCACGGACTGCGCTGTCCTGAAACCGGGCACGGCGGTTTTCGTGTGGAACGGCAGCCGGTACAGCCATGTGGGCTTGTTTGTGGGAGACGGAACTGTGATCGAAGCGATGGGAACGATCAACGGGGTGACCACAACGAAGGTCACGGCGGGGAAATGGACGCATTGGGGAGAGTTGGCCGGCATTGATTATATCAATGCCGGCAATGAAGAATTACATGATCGCCGTGACCAAAGTTCCAATGGGAACTTTGACGGCTGTAATATGGCAGCTGTTACCCAAATCAAAGATTTGGACAACTGCTCAACAATGAACAATGAACAATTAATGGTTGAAGCCTGGCCGACGCTTCGGAAGGGGAGTAGAGGGGAGACTGTTAAGGAACTGCAGGAGGTGCTGGAAAGGAAGGGATACAGTGTAGGTTCCTGCGGGATTGACGGGAAATTCGGGAAAGATACCCTGGCGGCGGTGAAGGCCTTCCAGAAGGATCACGGGCTGAAGATGGACGGCATTGTGGGACCGGTGACGAGAAAGGAGCTGATGAAAGAATGAACATTGAGACGATCGTTGCGGCGCTGATCACCGCGGGTTTCGCGTTCCTGGGTGTCTATATGAGCAACAGGAAGCAGGCGGCCCTGGTGGCATACCGGCTGGAAAAGCTGGAGGAGAAGGTGGATAAGCATAACAGCGTGGTGGAACGAATGTACCGGCTGGAGGAGCAGGTGAAAAACCTGCAGGCGGAAGTGAAGCTAATCCACAATGCATAATTCTGCGATCGCCGTTACCCGAATTAAAAATCCGGACGGCTGTAGCATGGGAAGCATTTACCACGAATGGCTCGGCGTTACCAGCGCTGAAACGCTGACGCCTGCATGGACGATCTGTTACCAGCGCTAAAGCGCTGACAGATCAGTCTTAAGCGTGGATGCTTCCTCAACAATTCAGAATGAAAACATGTAAAGTGTGATGAGGAGGAAAAAAGATGAAGATTAACTGGAAGGTTCGTTTTCAGAACAAAGTATGGCTGGGAAGTTTTTTCAGCCTGATCGTTGGGTTTGTCTACAGCCTGCTGGCGCTGTTTGACGTGTTTCCCGCGGTAACGCAGAACCTGGTGGTACAGCTGCTGAACCAGGTGCTGACTTTCCTGGGCCTGATCGGCGTGATCGTGGATCCCACGACCGCCGGGATCGGGGACAGTGAACGGGCAATGGGCTACGAAACGCCGTACAGGGATGAGGAGTGAGCCGGGGGGGAATGCCCCCGGCCTTTTTTTATTTGTAAAATTTCCGACAGTTTAACTTTTTTCCCTCCCCGGGCGTCTATAATATGTCATGACTGATGAAAACTCTTCGGAGAGGTTGTACTGATGATGGATGAACTGCAATTCACACGGAAGCTGCTGGACAGCGAACAGATGCTGTACAGGATCGCCTGCGCGCTCCTCCGGTCCGAAGCGGACCGCCAGGACGCAATGCAGGAGACCGCACTGAAGGCCTGGCAGAATTACGGAAGGCTGCGGGAAGAACAGTATTTTAAGACCTGGATCTGCAGGATCATGGTAAATGAATGCCACAACCTGCACAGGAAAAACAGCCGGTGTTTCCCGGCGGAGATGATTCCCGACCGGCCAGCGCCGGAAAACGATGACCAGGAGACACGGCTGATGCTGGAAAGCCTGCCGGAGAAGCTGCGCGTTCCGCTGGTGCTGCACTACCTGGAAGGGTTTACGCTGGAAGAGATCGCGCGGATACAGCAGGTATCCCTGGCGCTGGTCAAAAACCGGATGCATCGGGGACGCAAAGCGCTTCGTGTGGAATGGGACGGAAAGGAGGAGTCGAAATGACAGAGCAGGAGCTTCGCGCACGGCTGAACCGGATGACCGGCGAAATCCCGGCGGAAACACACCAGGCATATCTTTCGGCTGTCCTCAGGGGAAAGGATGAAGTCAGGGTGAAAAGAAAGATCCCTGCCGGGCTGGTCTTCGCGATCGTGCTGGTTCTGCTGGCGGCCGCTGCTGTTGCCGCGGGCGTTGTATACGATATAAGATGGTGGTTCGGCGGACAGAACAATGGAAATGACGCGGCCTGGCAGCAGGAGATTATGGAAAACCGGGTGGAAGAACCGGCCCAGCAGCAGGCGGATGACGGCCTGGTGGATGTTACGGTGCAGGACGTTTCCTGGGCACCGGAAGCGGGGGAACTGATCATCACCTTCAGGGCAGCCCCGAAGGACCCGCAGCATTATGAACTGCACAGCAAATGGGCGCTGGATACGGACGGCTCCTATATGGGTAAGGATTATGAACCGCCGGAAGACGCTGACGAGGACGCGGAAGAGAGAAATTATCATATGCTGTGGCGGGATAACCGGGAAACGGATGAAGTGACCCACGGACCGGTTGCGGAGATGATGGATGACAACAGCAAAACCCTGCTGCTGATCGATGCGGAAGGTGTCAGCCTGAAGGACGGAACTTCACTGGAAGGATCCGCTTCGCTGGATGAGCTGCGTACACCGGACGGGGATGTGGTCTATATGATGTATTACCATCCGGACTGGCTGAACGCTTCCTATGATGAAGAAATGAGGAAATTTGTTGAGGAATATCCGAATATGAAGGACTACGCGGAGCAGCAGATCATCACGGCACAGGCCGGGCGGGAAACGCTTGGCAGTGAGGGAATGAACTGCGTCCTGCGTTACAGGGTAATGGAGTATACGGAGGACGATGCCGATCTGTATACCGGCGGAACGGCCGGACAGGTGGAGTTTGCCATCTGCACCGGGAAAGGGGAGTAAAGAATGCTGAAAAGAATAATCCTTTGTCTCCTGTGCCTGCTGACGGCGGTTTCCGGCTGCATGGCGGAGGAACTGCCTTCGCAGGCATATGAATGCGAGATCCGCATGTATCCTGATCTTCCGGAAAAAGCCATGAAGGCGCTGCTTTCGGAATATATGGCGCCGGGCTGCGAGGTGACCTATGATGAAAATATGGCCTGGTGCGATGAACTGCTGATGAGCGGATACGGCTGGCACCGGAGTGCAGAAGCGGTGACCGAAGACAGCGAAAGGATCAGGAACTGCCGGGAAACGGCGGAAAAACTGCTCCGTACCGCATATCCGGATAACGAACCGGAACTGATCACCGCCATGCCCTATCAGGATTTTGAAGCGAAAACTATGGAACGGTCAGAGTGCTTCGAGCTGAAAGACGGGCAATGGTTCTATATGGACAGGCCCCTGACACATGAACTGGAGGGAGCGCTGACGGCCGCACAGCTGAACGGCGCGAGAGAACGGGAACGGATAGAACAAATCGATCCGGACTGGACGATCCTGCAGTACCATCCGGGTCCGGTCTGCGGACTGCCGGTGGGACTGGTGCTGGACAACGGACAGGAATATATGCCGTTCTGCCTGACAACTTTCATTTTTGATGCCGGGAACCACATTGTTTCTGTGAACCTGGGCGGAAGCTTCACGGCCAATCCTGTCCGGGAAACCGTGGTGAAGATCACCGTGGAGGAAGCACTCCGGATAGCTGCGGAAAAGAATGACGGAACAGAAATCTATGACTGGCGGATACGGGGATGGGAGGGCAATGCCTATGACTTCCTTCTGAAGGAACTGGGATGCTCATCCATCCGGATGCGGATGGTTTCCGGCAAAACCGCACGCCTGGTGATGGCCGTCAATAAAAAAGGACGGCTGCAGCCGGCCTGGGAATGCAGTGAATACTATGAGCTGCTTATGGATAACGAGGTCATTCAGGAACACCACCAGGGACCGTGGAACTTCTACATTTCCGCGGAGGACGGGTCCCTGCTGAATCCGTAAGAAAAGGAATGATGAGAGATGAAGAGAATTATTGCGCTGGTTCTGTGCCTGATGGCGGTGGTTTCCGCCTGTATGGCGGAGGAAATGCCTGCCGGAGTATATACAGGCAGGATCAAAATGTATGGGAAGATTCCGGAAAAAACCATGGAGACAGTGTTTTCCGGATACATGGTTCCGGACAGCGAGAAGGTATTTGCTGATAACAGTGCCTGGAGCAAGGATCCGGTCATCTTCAACGGAGAAGGATGGGATGTGATTCCGGATCCGGAAATTTTGGATAATGAACGGACCAGGGCTTGCCGGGAGATCGCGGAGACACTGCTGGAGACAGTCTATCCCGAAGGAGAAATGGAACTGATTGCCGCCATGACTTGCCGGGATTATATCGAGCGTGACTTTGAAAGATGGGATTTCTGGGACCGGGAAGACGGACAATGGTATTATCTTGGAAAAGCTTTGTCGCCGGGACTGGAGAAGGTTCTGGAAGCGATGCAGAGAACCTGCGGGGAAAGACGGGAAAGAATCGAAGAATTTAACCCGGATGTTATGATCCTGCAATATCACCCGGCCCCTGTCTGCGGCCTGCCGGTCGGGCTGCACTCCTACCGGACTGAAGATCCGTCATTCTGTCTGAATACATTTGTCTTTGACGCGAACAACTATCTTGTTTCCGCAAGACTGGGAGGCGGCTTTACCTTTGAACCGGGGAAAGAAGCTTTGATCACCGTCACGGAAAAGGAGGCGGAGGCCATCGCTGCGCAGACTCCTGTACTGCCCAGCTTATCAAGCTATGACTGGCGGGAGTATGCCATTGGACCTTATGATGAACTGCTGAAGGAACTGGGATACGCTGAGATCCGGCATGAGTTTGTCAACAAACAGTCCCTGCGCCTGGTGATGGCTGTGGACAGCAAAGGAAATATCCAGCCTGCCTGGGAAGGATGGGAAGTGATGAATGTGCTTGCGGACGGGAAAATCGTGAAGGAATGCTATGATGCCCTGACGTATTACTACATTTCCGCGGAGGACGGGTCCCGGCTGGAATGAAGTTTTTTCCGTGACAGGCCGCCTTCGGGCGGCTTTTTCTTGCTTTTCAGGACAGATTCGGGGATAATGAACGCATCACTCCTGAAGGAGGAACCGAATGGAAAAGAACTTTATTCCCAATATACAGAGTTCACTGAGGGGCCATATCCTGAAAATGCCGGAGGCGTGCTATTCCGCCAGCGGCATCATTGTCAACGGCCGGAGGATCAAGACTTTCGTTTTTACCACCGACCTGGCTATCATCCGGAACTGCGACGCGGACGCCGTGTTCGCGGTCTATCCCTTTACGCCGCAGCAGGCGATCAGCGACGCGATCATCAAGGCATCCTATATTCCGGTGTTCTGCGGGGTGGGCGGAGGCACCACAAAGGGACCGCGGACCGTGGCACTGGCAAAGGACGTGGAATGCCAGGGCGCCATGGGCGTGATCCTGAACGCGCCGATCACCAACGCGAACCTGGCGGCGGTGGCCATGGCGGTGGATATTCCGGTGATCATCACCGTGACACAGGAAAGCACGGATATCGAGGGCAGGCTGAAAGCCGGTGCCTCTATGCTGAACGTGGCCTGCGGGTCAAAGACGCCGGGAGTGGTGGAAAAGATCCGGGCGGAGTATCCGGAGATCCCGCTGATCGCCAGCGGCGGCAACTCGGAGGAAAGCATTGCCCGGACCATTGCCGCGGGAGCGAACGCGATCACCTTTACCCCGCCGTCCACAGCGGAACTGTTCAAGGAAATGATGGAAAAATACAGGGAAGAGTAATCCCGGCCGCCTTAGGGCGGCTTTTTTGGTTGCAATCATGAAAAAAGGGCTTTTTTCCGTTTCCGGCGAATAGTAGAGGAAGACTCAGAAGAAGCATGTCTTGTTTCCCTATACTCACTGCGACAACAAAAAGAATACGGGAGGAATGAAGATGAACAAACGACTGATCGCAATGGTTCTTGTTCTTGGCTTGCTCCTGTCCTGCGCAGGGCATGTAACGGGTGAAGAGGCGGCCGCGCCGGCGGCGCGCAACGCGGCGGAAGACCTGCTGCTGATCGTGGACTTCCAGAATGTATACCTGCCGGGGTATGACTGGGCCTGCCCCAATATGCCGGAAGCCATGGTGAATACGATTTCCATCCTGATCAATCCGGAAGCGCCGGATTATCTCCTGACAGCGTATATTGCCCCCACGGAGCCGGTGGGACGCTGGCAGGACTACAATGAAGCCTATAAGGAAATCAACGAAAACGACTTCCTGTCTGAACTGGCGGAAGCAATACTTCCCTTCGCGGAGGAAGGCCGTGTGGCGGAAAAGACCACCTACTCCTCCATGGACTGCGATGCTGTGGTGGAAGCCATGAAGGGGAAGAAAGCGGTTGTGCTGACCGGTGTGGTTGCGGAGTGCTGCGTGCTGGCCACCATGCTGGACGCGATCGATATGGGCTATGAAGTGGTGTATCTGTATGACTGTATCGCGGGATGCTCGGAAGAAAATGAAGCAATGATCAAAGCCCTTGCCGAGAGCTTCGCCCCGGTTCATACGACCGTGATGAGCAGCGAAGAGTATCTGGACGCCATCGGCGCCGGAAGCGCCTGGGGTGGTGAAGATGATGAAGCATTCTACTGGAGCGATCCGGATGAAAAATATATAGCGGAACTGCTGGCCCCGATGAAGGAGATCCATGACGAAAAAGAAGCGGAAGCCTACATGAAGGAACTGTGGCCCCTGCTGAGCAGCGAACCTCTGCCGGAGGGAGAACTGAGCATGAATGTGGATGAGCATGACATGAGCTACCACATGTCCATCAACAACGCGGAAGGGAGAGACCTGTACACCGCGAACTTCCTCAGCAACGGCGTGATCCAGGAGATCGGGTATAATGACCTGGATGACCGGAAGTATTCGGCTTCCCGGATGGACGGCGCGGACCTGGACGAAGCGGTGTGGGAGCAGGCGAAGGGTCAGCTTACCGAACAGCTTGAGAAGCTGGCGCCGGGGGTGCTGGAGCTGCTGGAGCCGCTGAAGGTGGAGGATTATATTGACGTGGGGGACAAGCAGTACCTGTATATTTACGCGATGCCGCTGGACCCGGCCTATGATGTGGCAACCTGCATTATCGCGGTGCTTGATGCGGAAGGCAACTGTGAACTGATGGATTATTCCTGCTACGGGGCGGGCTGAGCGATCCCGGCAGCAGAACGACAGCATATACCGGGAAACAGGAAACTGTTTCCCGGTTTTTTGAGCGTGGAAGACAAAGGTACTTTGCTCCGTTCTTATAGATGAACAGCTTTTCGTGGACGCCGGGGAAACCTGCTGATAAATCATTGCCGAAAGGAAACAACAAAATGAGAAACATCCTGAAACGATTCCTGGTCCTGGTGATGGCAGCTGCCATGGTCCTGTCCGGCTGCGCGGCAGCCTTTGGTGAGACGGCGGATTCTGAGACTGCGCGGATAGAGGAACTCGTGACCGACTTTTTCGAATTTTGGGGAAACAGTGATTATGATCCTATGGTGGAACTGTGTGATCCGAAGTGGAAATCGAACTGTGAAAATCCCAAAAACGCGCTATTTAACCTGCTCGCGAACAGAAGGGCGCTGGAACTGTATATTGAGCTGATTTCCGAAAACGGGACAGGATCGGACGGCACGGTAACGCTTTCAGTACTGATGGACCGGAATGACGGAAAGGAACCGGTACAGTACAGAATGTCCATTCATGTGATAAAGGCCGCAGACGGGAATTGGTATATTGATCCCCAAAGCCTGAAAAGCTATGAGGTCATCACAAGTGTACAGACAGAGGCTGCGGATGACACGGTAATCCGGAACAAACTGGCAGTCTTCTTTGAAGGATGGGGAACCAATGACCTTGACCGGATGCTGGAAGTGTGCTCCCCTGAATGGAAGAAGGAACAGGAAAACGCCAGACGGAGGCTGTTTGAGCTGCTGGGAAACAGGACAGCTGTGGACGAAGAAATATTAAATATCGAAAAAACGGAAACGGATACGGTTCGTAAGGCGATGGCTTTTATAACGGTGGACCGGAATGACGGCAGGGAACCGATACCGTATTTCGTCAGTATTCTTATGAAAAAAGGTGAAGACGGGTTCTGGTATGTTGACCCTGAAAGCCTCAGAAGTCCGGAACCGACTTTGAATGATGAACTGGCAGCGGAAGCAGCTGCTGAAACGGAGAATGACAGCACAACGGAAGAGAAAGCTCCCGCCAGATAAAAGCTGCGCCAGGTATTCAGACTGTGTATGAGAAAGGCAGGATAACCGGCAGATGAGACAGAAATTTTTTCTGTCTCATTTTTTTGTAACGTTTTTTCCGGATGTGCGACTAAAAGAATGAAAGCGCTTTTGAAACTGCGGAAGGGAGGGACGCGCCACGGCTGACATGGAAGAAATGTACGACCGCTACAGTGGCATGGTAAAAGCCTACCTGACGCGCCTGAGCGGAAGCAGTGAACTGGCGGAGGAACTGACGCAGGAAACCTTCTACCAGGCGGTCAGGAGCATAGACCGGTTTGACGGAAGGTGCAGCGCAAGCACCTGGCTGTGCGGGATCGCGAAACACCTGTATATCGACGCGGTCCGCAGGCGGAAACCCACGGAGCCACTGCCGGAGGATATTCCCTCCGGGGAGGATTTCGCGGAAAAGATCGTGCGGAAGGACCAGGCGATGATTGCCCACCGGTACCTGCACAGTCTGGAGGAACCATACCGTGAGGTGTTCACCCTGCGTACCTTCTGCGACCTGAACCATACACAGATTGCGGAACTGTTTAAAAAGAGCGAGTCCTGGTCCCGGGTGACCTATTACCGGGCCAGGCAGATGCTGCGGGAAGCCATGGAGGGAAACAAGAATGAAAAAGAATGACTGTAATGTGATCCGGGACCTGATGCCCCTGGTGCTGGACCGGGTTGCCAGCGATGAAAGCCGGGGACTGGTTGAGGAACATATGGAAACCTGCGAGGAATGCAGGAAAGAGTATGAAAAGATGAAGGCGGATATGCCGCAGGAAACGCTGGCGGAATATGAGGAAGAACAGCGCACCATCGTGGAAGCGTTGAAAACCACCCGCGCGACCCAGCGCAAACGGAAACGCAGGAAACTGATCCTGGTGTTTGCTGTCGCTTTTGTGGCGGTGATGGCGGCAGGATTCCTGATGACCTGGCTGGATCAGGGGAATTGGCCGGTGAACAATGAAAAGTACACCATGAGTTTGAGCAGACTGAAAAACGGGGAAATTGTTGTAACGATGGATCTGAGATTCAATTCCAGTTATATTGGATCAAATGCTAAAGTTGTAGAGGAGAACGGAAAGAAAATCCTGTATGAATCTGTTTACGTTCCGCCGCTCCGGTATATTAACGGCGGGGAGAATCATGGCAAATCATTCTGGTCTGTCTGGAGTGATTCGGATCTGCCGGACGAGGTTCGCCAGGGCAAACCGGGAGATTATGTGACAATCTGGAAAAAGGGAGATCCCATTCCGGATGCCTCTGAGGAAATGGAAAAATATATGGAGATGGAGAGAAAAGCATATCCTTATCTATACGAAGAGGGAAAAGACAGTCTCAGCGAACTGGATGAGCTTGAGAATGCTGTGCCGGAATGGCATTGAACCACACAAGCGTTTAGCGCAGGGCAAAAGCCCTGCGCTTTTCTTTGTGTTTTGATATATTTTTTTGTATGATGGAGCACAGAGCAGCAAAACCACGTCTTAATAGTGTATCCGGATACGGGAAAAGGAAGTGAAAGCATGAGTGATCAAAACGAACAGCTTTTTATCGAAGCTGTGAAAGCCAGACGGCAGGCAATGTGGCGGGTGGCTTATAACCTTCTTCACTCGGACGCGGACGCGGAAGACGCGGTTTCAAGCACGGTGGAATCCACCTGGAAACACCTGCCGAGGATCCATACGAAGGAAGCCCTGCCGGCGTACCTGATGCGGAGCGTGATCAACGCGGCCCACGATGAACTGCGCAGGCGGAAGCGGACAACGCCGATCGAACCGCTGGAAAATGTGCTGGAGGCTCCGAAGGCCGAACGCGGCATAGCGGACTACCTGACAGCACTGGATGAAAAATACAGGCTGCCGATGCTGCTGAAATTTGATGAAGAGATGCAGGAAAAGGAGATCGCGGCAGCGCTCCACCTTCCGCGCGGGACCGTTTCATCACGGATCGCGCGGGGGCTGGAAATGATCCGGAAGGAAATGGAAAAGGAGGGAATGAAGAATGCTTCAGGAAGATATGAAAAAAGCCATCCAGGCGAAGCGGAGAACGCCGCCTGCGGGCTTTGAAGCAAGAAGCGATATGCAGATACTGAAACTGACGGCTGAGACAAAGCCGGGAAGGAGAATGCCCCGGGCCGCGGTGATCCTCTGCGTGATCCTGGCGGTGATGGGACTGGCCACAACCCTGGCGGCAACGGTGGACGTATGCAATGCCAGGCTGCACGCTCTCTGGCCGGAAGCCGCGGAGTTCCTGATGCCGGTGGATATGAGCTGCGAGGCGGAAGGGATCCGGATGGAGGTCATTTCCGCTGTGGTGAAGGACAACAAGGCCATGATTACGTTCTCTCTGCAGGACCTGGAGGGAGACCGGCTGAGTGAACATACCGCCATTACGTCCGGTTCGGAAGCGTTCCCAAGGAGCGATGAGGAACAGTATACGGTAGACGGCCCGCTCTGCCTGTCCTATGACGCGGCTGAAAAGAAGGGAGTATACGCGCAGGTTTACGATTTTGAGCCGGAACTGATCAGCGAGGATTATGAGATTCCGCTGCTTATTGATTCACTGGAGACGGTGAAAGTGGATGAAACAGACCTTCGCCCGATGCTGGAACAGTACGGGAGGGACGTGAAGACGGCGGAAGCGCCCGGAGACGCGAGAGCACTGCGTTACAGAGTGGTTTCGACTGACGGCAGCAGACCGGAAACGGCCACGATCCTGGATCCTTCCGCGAACCTGAAGATTCCGCTGAATGAGTATGTGGAACTGAGCGGGATCGGCTGGATAGACGGAATGCTGCATGTGCAGATTCACTATCCGGACCATGTGATGAAAAAGATCAGCCGGGATACGGAGTATTTTCCCACGTCCTGCTGGCTCCGCATGTATGGCGTGGACGGAATCAGTCCCTGGCACTGGCATCCGGAAAAGCTGCCGGACGGGGTGATCGGATGGGAATGGGATGAAAACGGCGATGAGATCGGCGACTGGGAAGAGTATATATTCCCCTGTGAGCCGATAGACGTGGAGGAGGGAGTTCTCCGGGCTGAACTCCGGGATAACACCAGCTGGCAGGAAATCAAAGGGAACTGGTCTGTGAAGATCCCGATGAAGAGAGTCCAATTCCAGGAAGGAAACTGACCGGGAGCCGTTCCGGAATAACAGAGGAACCCCCGTTTCCCACAGGCCGGGAAACGGGGGTTCTTTCATTTAGTATTCGTAAAGGTCTTCATTTCGGGCTGCAAAGAGACTCCGGAGGAGATCCCTCCACGCGGTCGCAAGCGACCTTGGTCGGGATGACAATGGGGACGAATTCCCGATTCAGGGTCAGCCCCAGACTTCTTCCGCGATCTCTTTGACCAGCTTCAGCTTGGCCCACTGCTCCTCCTCAGTCAGCTTATTGCCGATCTCGCAGGAAGCAAAACCGCACTGGGGACTGAGGCACAGCCGGTCCAGGGGAATAAACCGGGCAGCGTCATGAATGCGCCGGATCACTTTCTGCTTATCCTCCAGGACGGGGGACTTGGTGGTGATGAGGCCGAGGACGACCTGCTTGTCTTCCGATACTTTCGCCAGGGGCGCAAAACCGCCGGAGCGCTCATCGTCATATTCCAGGAAGAGGGCGTTGACGTTCTCCCGGGCGAAGACATAGTCCGCCACGGTGTCATAGGGGCCGCTGGTGAAATAGGTGGAATGATAGTTGCCGCGGCAGATGTGGGAATTGATGACCATATCTTCGGGCTTGCCTTCCAGCGCCAGGTTGTTGACCTCCAGCAGCTGGGCCTTGACCTCCTCCAGGTCGATGCCCAGGGATTTGTAGCGCTGCTGCGCGGCGTCACCCACCAGGGCACCCCAGGTGCAGTCATCCAGCTGGAGATTGCGGCAGCCCGCGTCATAGAACTGGCGGATCACATCCTGATAGGCCTTGCCGATATCCCGGATGAGCTCCGCGTTGTCCGGATAGAACTTCCGGGTGGTTTCGAAATTGGCGGGGATGATCATCTGCTGGAAGGTCTGGGCGGGGGCGGGAATGGTGTATTTTGCCACGGTATTCTCATCCTCAAACTGCTTCAGGAAGGAGAAATACTCCACAAAGGGATGGGCTTTGGCCCGGATCTTTCCGACCAGGTAGGTGTCATCCAGCACGGCCAGCTCATCATGGAAGGGTACGCCCTTTCCGGTTGCTTTGTGGTCCACACCATCGAAGCCCCACATGAAGTCCAGGTGCCAGAAGGTCCGGCGGAACTCGCCGTCGGTGATAACGTGATAGCCAAGCTCCTTCTGCTTTGCCACCACTTTGGTGATTTCACAATTGATAATCCTGTCCAGTTCCTCCCGGTCGATCTTACCGGCCTGAAAGGCTGCCTTGGCGTCCTTCAGGGCCTGCGGCCGCAGGAAACTTCCCACAAAATCATAGCGGAAGGGTGTTTTCAGGTTGCTCATACGTCAGGTCTCCTCTCCGTGATCAATGCTATGAACCGGATTGTAAACCTACCGGGGAAATAGGTAAAATATATCTTTTACAGGGTTTACCATAGAAAAAATCTATGAACGGTGATATACTGCAATTAAATCCTATCCATGGAGGAAAATGCCATGACCCTGAAACAGCTCCTGTACGCGGTGACGGTGGCGGAAACCGGAAACATCACGGACGCGGCGAAAAAACTGTTTATTGCCCAGCCCAGCCTGACCGCAGCCATTCATGAGCTGGAGAAAGAGTACGGGATCGTACTTTTTGCCCGGTCCAACAAGGGCATGGAAGTGACCCCGGACGGGGAGGAATTCCTGGGTTACGCCCGGCAGGTGCTGGAGCAGGCGAACCTGATCGAGGAACGGTATACGGGGCAGAGCATGGGAAAGCAGCGATTCTGTGTATCCTCCCAGCATTATTCCTTTGCGGTGGAAGCTTTTGTCAGGCTGCTGAAGGAACAGGCCGGCAGTAAATATGAATACCATATGCGGGAAACCCAGACCTATGAGATCATTGAGGATGTGGCACACCTGCGCAGCGAGATCGGGGTGCTGTACCTGAACCGCTTCAATGAAACGGTTATCCGGAAAACCCTGCGGGACAACAATCTTTCCTTTACGCCCCTGTTTACTGCGAAGCCGCATGTGTTCATCGGCAGGGATAATCCGCTGGCTGAGAAGAAAAGCCTGACCCTGGAAGACCTGAAACCTTATCCCCGGCTTTCCTTTGAGCAGGGAAGCCACAATTCCTTCTACTTTTCGGAGGAAATCCTGAGCACTGCGGACTGCGACCGGGAACTGGTGGTGTGCGACCGAGCCACGCTGTTCAACATGCTGGTCGGCCTGAACGGATACACCATCTGCAGCGGAGTGATCAGTGAGGAACTGAACGGACCGAATATTATCGCGAAGCCGCTGGAAGCGGATGATTATATGGAGATCGGCTACATCCTTCCGGGTGCTATCCGGCCTTCCTTCCTGACAGCCAGGTACATTGAGATCCTGAAAAGCCTGGCACCGTCAAACCCGGAATAACAGACAAACAACAGCGCGGCAGTCCCTCAGGGGCTGCCGTTTTTTTGCCTGCCCGGCGGCAGGATCGGGATTTGTTATCAGAAGGTTCATCTATGTAAACAAGTTGTAAAATTTGCAAAAATGTCTTTACTGATGAAACAAAAATGCGATATTGTGCGTCTAATAAAGTAGATGGGAGTAACAGAATAATCCGGAAGAGAGGGACAAGCGGGTGAAGAGATCATATATCCGGACAATTCTTATGATAATCTGCCTGCTGGCTGTGACGGCAGGGACAGCGCTGGCAAACACGGGGGACAAAGTCGATTCTTTCCTGAATAACCAGTGGAAAGAATACGCGGACTGCCTGAAACCTGTCCGGATGAGCTGCGACAAAGCCGGAATCCGGATCGAAGTGATTTCGGCGGGCGTGAAAGACCGGAAGACGCTGCTGGTCTTTTCCCTGCAGGACCTGGAGGGAGAACGGATCGACGCGGATACCCGGACAGTGCTGTATGACGATCTCGGCAGTTATGAAGGGGCTGCGGCCTATATGCTGGATTATGACGAGACAACGCACAAGAGCATATACGCGGAAGAGATCCGGCACAGCAAACCGGTACAGCCGGAGGAAAACGGGATCACGTTCAGCATGAAAGACCTGCAGCTGACGCGGCATTCGGAAACGGACCTGATCCCGCTGGTGAAGCAGTACGGGAAAAACGCCGGAGGCGTCATGCCGCCGGAGAACCTGCCGGTGTGGTGCGACCGCCCCGGTGAATACCAGAGCGACCAGGTGCCGGATCTCAAGGTGCTGGATTATACCCATCCGCTGAATATTCCCCTGAGGGACAACCTGATGCTGACCGGGGCCGGCTGGATAGATGGCCTGCTGCATGTGCAGATCCACCATATGGACAGGCCACATGCTTCGGTAAAGAACAGCTGCCAGGATCCGCTGGTGTTCAGCCTGTGCGATGATATATATGCCGAGCGGAAGGACCGGCTGCCGGAAGGCGTCCGGAGGCTCAGCTGGGACGAAAACGGCGACCGGGCGGCGGACTGGTATGAATACCTGTTTGCCTGCGGACCGGAGGAGATGGACCGGTTCAACATTGTGGCGGAGATACAGGAAACCCTGGGCGTGCTGGAAGAAAAATGGGAGATCAGGATCCCGGCGGACACGATCCGGGATTCCTGACAGCTTTGACCGGAAGGACAACTGCCTGAAGGAGGGTCAGACGAATGAAAAAAGGAAAGGATTTCCGGATGCCCGCGATCGCGTGCGCGCTGATTATTGTGATGTGCATCGGCTTTGTGGTATCGTACGGCCTGCTGGGAAACAGCATTCTGGGAAACCTCCATACAGCACAGGCTGCTGAAAACGTGCTGACAGAAGCAGCGGAAACGGAGATGGCGACGGAGGCTGCGGAGACGCTGACAGCCGGAGCGGAAAGAATTGCCTCCGATACCGCGGCAGAGATTGCGGATAACGGGACGGCAACCGGGAACAACCGGTAGAGACCGGAAGGGAAAAACCGTCGGGAGCATGAAAAATATGGGGATTTTATACAGCTGCGCTTTCATCGCGGCTGTTTTTTTTGTATAATTTTTTATAAATTCAAACACTTCGTGAACCAAAGGCACTGTCGGAAAGTCTAATAGGTGTAAACCAAAGGACAGGGAGGAACCTTAATGACAGGTGAAGCTTTCGGTCAGGTCATGACCGAAATGACGGAGACGCTGTACAGGATAACCTGCAGCCAGCTGTCTTCTGAAGCGGACAGGGAGGATGCCGTTCAGGAAGCCCTGCGGAGAGCCTGGGAAAAGCGCGCGTTTCTCAGGAACGAATCCTACATCCGCACCTGGATCATCCGGATCCTGCTGAATGTTTGCCATGACATCCGCCGTGAAAAAAAGCGGATGATTCCGACAGAGGAGTTTCCGGAGGCGGCAGCGCCTTCCGCGTATGATTCCATTGACCTGAAGGAGTGCCTGCTTCAGCTGGAGGAAAGAGACCGGATGCCGATCCTGCTGTATTACATCGAAGGATACGATGTAAAAGAGGTCGCTTCGATCCTGCGGATCCCGCAGGGAACCGTGAAATCGAGGCTGAACCGCGGACGCAGCAAGCTGAAAGAGATTTGCAGGGAGGAAGTGTTTGAATCATGAAAAAGGCAGAAGATTTCCGGAAAGCGTTCGGACCTGCGGACGCCGGATTCCGGACTGTTATGCAGAAAACCATTGAAGGACTGAAAGCGGAAGAAGAGAAGAAAAAGGCAGCCCGGGACTTCCGGCGGTTCCGTGTGCCCGCGCTGGCGGCGGCCATGGCTGTTGTGCTGATCGTGGGTATCGCTGTACGGGGCGGCTTCCATGGCCTGATCAACCGGCCGGATGAGATTGCGCCCAATGACATTCAGTATACCGCGCAGCCCATTGAAACAACCCTGGCGCAGGGAACGGAACAGAACGGTACAGCAACCGCAGCGCCTGATGAAAATGAAACTGATCATGCCCTGATCCAACGGGTGGTGGACTTTGCCGAACGCTGGAACAGCAGGGAAGAACGGACTGATGAAGACCTGGACGAGATGCTGAAGCTGTGCTCCGCAGAATGGAAAGAGAAAGCCGGGAATGCGCGGGAAGCCCTGGATGAAATCCTGGGGGACACAATCTGTGCCGGATTCGGGGACGGAAATGAAATATCCGGAAGCGCGGGAGACCCGGTGCGGACACTGACCTGTGAGAACATACTTCTTGCGGTGGGAAACAAGACATACGATAAATTCAGGATGGAGTTTGACCTGTGCCTCGGAAAGGACGGACTCCGGTACATCAATCCTGAAAGCATCCGGAGGACAATGCCGCAGATTTCAACAGATCCGCAGGACATCATTAACGACAAGCTGGAGGAAACATGGCCGGGGATCACAAAGGAACTGGTTCCGGTCAACCTCAGCTGTGAAAAACAGGGAGTGCGGATGGAACTGATCTCCGCTGTTGTGAACCGGTTTGAGGTTTATTATGTCTGGTCTCTCCAGGATCTGGAGGGAGACCGGGTCAACAGCGCCAGTTCCAATAAAATCAGTGAGATATACAATTATGAGACATATTCCGCGCAGGATACGGTTGACCTGCTTTATGAAGAGGCGGAGCATAAGTATACCTATGGAACGAAGCGCATGTATGACCAGGCGCTTCCGACGGATGACGATGTCTTTATGATGGGCATGGAAGACATGCCGGTCCGGCACAGGGTGACAGCGGATATGGTTCCTTACCTGAAGGAGTATGGAAAGACGGAGAAGGGTATCGAACTGACGAGCCCGCTCGACACCTACTGCTGGTACGGTCAGGATGTGGAAGAGGATAAGACCTGGAAGGTGCTGGATTATACGCATCCCCTGGATATCGCCCTGGATGAAGATATCACCCTGACCGGAATCGGCTGGATCGGCGATGAACTGCATGCCCAGATCCATTTCACCGGTAACAGGGGCATGATTTCGGAACGCGGCTATGAAGGCATACGCTTTGAAACCTGGCTGGGCGACTACGGTATCCGGACGGATGAGGAAGGCGAGTATACCGGGTATGAGCTTGCCATGCTGGCCTGGGATGATACCGGCGACGGCCTGCCGGACTGGGTGGAATATGTGATGACCGGCACTCCGGAGGATGCTGACCGGACGCTGTTTGAAGTCGAACTGGAGACCTTCGAGTCGTTTGTGGAAGACACCTGGAAGATTGAGGTTCCGTTCGGGCTCCTGCGGCAGGATGCCGAAAACAGCGGTGAAACCGAATATGAAGAAAACGGCCTGCGGTACGCACTGAACGCCGACGGTACGGCGACAGTTCTTCCCGGCGCGGATAACAAACAGATGGACGAGATCGTCATTCCGGCGGGCGTAAACAACAGCTACAGGGTGACGGAAATCGGAGAAGGCGCCTTTGAGGACTGTACGGAACTGAAATCAATCACAATGCCCGATCACCTGACCCATATCGGGAACCGGGCATTCCGCGGCTGTACGGCGCTGAAATCGGTCACAATGCCGGGAAGCCTGTTCTCGATCGGGGAATCCGCTTTTGAAGGCTGCACGGACCTGACGGATATCCTTTTCCGGGAGGAAAATGACAGCGGATTCATCAACATTGGCAGGAAAGCGTTCAGCGGCTGCAACAGCCTGATTTCCGTATGGCTGCCAAAGAATATAACATGCGGGGAAGCTGTCTTTGCTGACTGTGAGAACCTGGATTCTGTTATCCTTCCGTATATGGCGACCGGCGTAACGGAGAATATGTTCTCCGGCTGTGTGAACCTGACCTCTGTTTCCATGGCGGATGGAATGACGTACATCGGCAAAGGCGCGTTCAGCGGCTGCAGAAAGCTGCACGAAATGGTCATTCCGGAAAAGATGATGTATATCGCGGAGGAAGCTTTCAAGGGCTGCGAGAGCCTGGACAGCCTTGTGATCCCTGAAACAACATGGGGGATAGAGGACAGGGCTTTCGAGGGCTGCACCGGCATAAAGACCATTACCGTACAGACGAAGGAGCTTGAAATCGGTGAGGACGTCTGGAAAGGCTGCGATGGAAAGAATATCAATGTGATGGTGGATGACGAAACGAAGAGCCTGGCGGACTGGTATAAGGAAGCCAGGGAAAAAACGGAAGAAACCTGACGGTTTTCCCGGCATAACGGGATTTGACGCAATGATCCGGTTGTGATATACAGAACCGGATCATTTTTTATGCCGGAGCCCGGGCAGAAGTGAAACAGATGAAGGGCCCGGATCGTTTATTATCACGAAGAGAACGAAGAAGGGAGGCAGGCCTGTGGCAAACGGAAACAACCGGGATCCGTACCGCCGGGAAACGGTGAACCCGGCATGGAACGGAATGCGGGGGCCGGCCTCCAGACCCGAAAGGGGATATATCCCGCAGGATAACCGCCGGCAGGTTCCGCCGGGCAATTACCGGGGACAGGTTTCCCGGCAGACGCCGGCGGGATACGGCTATGTTCCTGATCCGCGGCAGCAATACAACCAGGGTATGGGAGCGGGAAACCGGACACCCCGGCCGCCAAAAAAACAGAAGAAGGGCAGTACGGTAGTGATTGCCGCGGTTCTGATCATCCTGCTGGCGGTGATCGGCGCGGGCCTGCTTCAGTCTGTCAGTCACCGGAACAGTGAACAGCAGTCCCGGGATACGATCCTGGCGAAAATTGAACCCTATAACGAAAAGTTCTGCCCCGGGGTGTATGTGGACGGGATCGACCTGGGCGGCATGACCGCGGACGAGGCGCGGGAGGCGGTGAACTCCAGGATCCGGCAGGTCTACGGCACATGGAAGGTACAGCTGACCTGGAACGGTACGGTGTACGGAGAAATAGACGCGGACATGCTGGGCTTCAACGTGGACACGGAGAGTGTGCTGTATGAAGCGGCACAGCTGGGGCATACCGGCGACGCGGAAACGCGATACGAGGAAATGCTGCGCCTGGAAAAGGAACCGTACCAGGCCTATACAGCGAAACCGGACGGAAACCTGCGCGTGATTGATGAGAAACTGGCACAGATCAAGGTGCAGATCGACAAACCGGCTGTGGACGCCAGGGCGGTCAGCTTTAATCCGCGCAACCCGGACAACCCTTTCACCTTTGAGGAGGAACAGTACGGGTGGAGCCTGGACACGGAAGAGGTCCGGAAGGAAATCTGGCGGAGGGCTTCGGCGCTGGAAAGCGGAACGGTGGAACTGACGCCGAAGAAAATCACACCGTCTGTTCTGCTGGAGAACGTGAAGAAAAACTATACGCGCCGGGGAGAAGCGGTGACGGATATCCGGTATGACGAGGACCGGAACAAAAATATCGAACTGGCTTTTGAGTATATCAACAGCAACGGCAGTATCCTGAAACCGGGGGAGACTTTCAGCTTCAACGACGTGGTCGGCAGGCGGACCCAGGAAAGGGGATTCTATCCGGCCATCGAGTATGTGTACGGGGAAAAGGAAACCGGCTTCGGCGGAGGCGTCTGCCAGGCCAGCACCACGCTGTACCAGGCAGCGGTCCGGTCGGGACTGACGATTGTTGAAAGGAAGCAGCATTCCGAACGGGTAAACTACACGCAGCCTGGAAAGGACGCGACAGTCTACCTGTCCGAATACCGGGGTGGAAAAAAGATAGACCTGAAGCTCAGGAATGATACGGACGGACCGGTTTACATCTGTACCGAGGTCACAAGGAAACCGGGATCCAAAAACAAGAAACAGATGATCGCCCGGGTGGTGATCTACGGAAAGGATCCGGGCGGCGTGACATGGGACATCGTGACGGAGGAACAGGAAATCCTCTGTGTCGCGACGCCGGTTCCTGTTATGGACAAACAGGAAGCGGCACCGGCAGAGAACGGCTGCATTGTGGACAGTTACCGGGTGGAGTATACCAACGGGGTTGAAACAAACCGGGTAAAGCTGGGCCGTGATGAGTACAAGCCCAAACCGGCCCGTGTCTATGAACCGTAAGGCGCGGAAGAACAGCAATTGACGCGGCGATCCGGCTGTGATATACAGAACCGGATCGTTTTTTTCTTTCCCCAAAAGCAAAAAGCCCTCTTTGGTGTGTCTGTTATACAGATCGATCGAAACGGACGGAGGATGCGCAGAATGGATCAGGAAAGGCATTTCCTGGATACGGTGCGGAAAAACCGGGACAGGATGTACCGGGTGGCGATGAGCTATCTGCATACCGGAGCGGACGCGGAAGACGCGGTTTCCGCCGCGGTGGAAGCAGCCTGGACACATTTTTGGAAGCTGAGAAACCCGGACGCCCTGGGACCTTATCTGATCCGCTGTGTGATCAACGCTTCCAAAAACGAGCTGCGAAGAAGGAAACGGCTCGTTCCGCTGGATTCCGTGCAGGAAAGCCTGATCACGGACAAAACCGGAGACCTGCTGTTTGAGTACATCTGCGGACTGGAGGATAAATACCGGATCCCGCTGATTCTCAGGATGCAGGAACGGATGACTGAAAAGGAAATCGCCGAAGTGCTCCGGGTTCCGCGGGGAACCGTTTCCACCCGTATCAGCCGCGCACTGAACGAGCTGAAGAAACAGATGGCAAAGGAGGGAATTGTATATGCTGAAGAATGATATCGAAAGAACGCTGCAGGCACATAATCCGGATCCCTCGGAAGGCTTTGCGGAAATGATTGATGATAAAGTGTTCCACCTGATGGCGGAACGACAGGAGCAGAAAGCTGCCCGGAAGAAAAAACGGCTCCGGCTGGTCCCTGTGACCGCGGCGGCGCTGGTAGTGGTGATGTGCGTCGGGATGCTGGCCGCGAACGGCCATTTCGGGCTGATCAACCGGCCGGATGAGATCCGGCCCGGCGAAGGCAGGTATACCGTACAGCCTATTGAGACGGTCCTGGCGCAGGGAACAGTGACCGTTCCGGGAGAAACGGACGGGACAGAAAATCCCGCGGTATTGGTGGAAGAGAACGAAAGTGATGTGATCGACCGGGGATACAGTTTTATACAGCACTGGAACGGGGAAAGCATATGGGATGATGCCGACCTGGAAGCTATGCTGGATCTGTGCACACCTGAATGGAAGGAAAAAGCAGGGGATACCATTGAAGCCCTGAAAGAAATCCTTGGCAATACTTCGTATAACGGAATGCAGGGATATATCTCGCTTTCGGGAGAATCGGGTGATCCGGTCCGGACGATGACCATGCAGGGACATGGAAAATGGGTCCAGACCAAGCTCAGTTTTGATCTGAAGCTTGAAGCTGACGGATTTCGGTATATCGATCCGGAAAGCGTTCAGATCACAGTTCCGGAAGAACCCAAACTGCATTCTTTAGTTGAAATGAAGCTGGAAGATCTTGACGCGGAACTGAAAAACCACTGGCCGGGAATTACGGAAGAACTGATCCCGATGAACCTCAGCTGCGAAAGCCAGGGGTTCCGCGTGGAAGTGATTTCCGCACTGGTGAAAGGACGTGAAGCCTGGTTTGTCTGTTCAGTACAGGACCTGAAAGAAGAAGAACGGGATTTTGACCGTGATGTGTTCGGGTACTCTTTCCAGGTACAGACAGATATCACTGATCAAATGGAAGAAGTGACCGGTAATACTTTTGGCTATGACAAGGAGGAACACAAACAATTTTTCCTTGCACATCAGGAATATGATGAACCGATCACATCGAAGAACCGCAATATTACACTCAATGTAAAGGACATTATTATTATCGGAACCAGGAGAACAGAACTGACTCCGCTGATTGAGAAATATGGGAAAACGGTGGACGGAATTGAACCACCGGAAATGTACCCTGATGAAAGGGACACGAAAAAGAGAAATGTACTGGACTATCGTAATCCGCTTGATATTCAGATTGAGAAAGGCGTTTACCTGACCGGAATCGGCTGGATCGATGACGAACTGCATGTTCAGGTTCGCTTTACATACTCATCCCGCGGAGGGAGATTCCCGGTACTTTTCATGAATAACCTTAACGCATGGGGAGCGGAAGATTATGATCCCAAGTTCAGCGGATCAATGTGGACGGAAGAATCGGGACAAGCGGAAAACTGGCAGGCGGAAGTCTGGTATGAATATTTCTCACCTCTGAAACAGGAGGATGTAGAGTATGTAAGGCCGGCGCTTGAGATTGATACAGAATTGGAGACGGTTGAAGGAGACTGGAATATCCAGATCCCGCTGGACCGGCTCATGGTCGGCGGCAGCCAGGATGATGTTGAATCCATCGGAACGGACAATCCGGAAGAAACCGAAGCTGCATCCGGTGTGGAATCAGCGGATATCAACGCACTGCTTGAGCAGGAATGGCCGGGCATTACGGAAGAACTGGTTCCGGTGAATCTCAGCTGTGAAAAACAGGGAATCCGGATTGACGTGCTGTCCGCACTGGCAAAAGATAAAGGAGCCTGGATCGTGTATACGCTGCAGGATCTGGAAGAAGACCGGACACCCAGACAGGACATATACCAGTATGTGCCTTCTGTTTTTACGGATTTCGATCATGGCGCGCATTACGTGGCATCTCGGTATCTCCTGTATGATGAAACAACCCGCAAATCTTTCATGGCAGCATACATACAATACTATGACACGATTCAGCCGGACAGCCGTTATGTATCGATCATGATCAATCATATCAACATAATCGGGGAAACGAAAACCGATCTGGCCCCCCTGATCGAACAATATGGCAAAACAGCTGAAGGAACAGAACCGCCGGAGCTGCTGTACACCTCGCCGGTTGATCTGAAAAAGAATGTGCTGGACTTTCATAACCCGCTGGATATTCCGGTTGATGAGGATGTAACCCTGACGGGGATCGGCTGGATCGACAATGAACTGCATGTACAGCTTCACATGACCGACAGGATAATCAGAGCCTTTGCGGCAAAGAGTGACGCAGGCAATTCCTATGTTGACGGAATACAATACTGCGAAACAGGGTTTGAAGAGGAAAGCTGGGATGAGGACGGCAACGGCCGCGGTGATTGGGCTGAGTTTATTTCAGAAGTGAAACCGGAAGAAAAAGATTCGGTGAAGGCGGAGATCAGGATCCAGAAATGTATAGAATCGGTGACGGATGACTGGGAAATCCAGATCCCGCTGAACCAGATTATGGCCGGCGGCAGCCAGGAAACTGATGAGTCTGCTGAAAACATTCCAGAACAAACTGCGGAGGCTCCTGAAGGCACAGGATCCGCATATGACACATATGATATGGAAAACCTCCATGAGAAGATGGAAAGCAAATGGCCGGAGATCCGGGAAGAACTGATCCCGGTGAATCTCAGCTGTGAGAAACAGGGGATCCGGGTTGAACTGCTTTCAGCACTGGTGCAGGACCGGGAAGCCTGGGTGATGTATACGGTGCAGGATCTGGACGGAGACCGGATTTCCGGACGCAGCATGGAGCAGTACAGGCCATATGCCGTGACGGTCATCAGCCAAAACCTGGATATGATGTCAGGCACGGTATTCACGGAATACGATGAAACAACACACAAAATGACGGTTGCAGAATATGTGCTGTATGATCAGCCAGTCGAGCCTTATAATGGCCCTGTAACGTTTGGGATAAAGAATATTACGATAAGCGGGCATACGGATACCGACCTGACTCCGCTGATCGGGCAATACGGGAAGACGGCTGAAGGAATTGAACCGCCGGAGATGCTCTTTACTGAACCGACAGACCTGAAGCGGAAAGTGCTGGATACCCATGATCCGCTGGATATCCAGATCGATGAAGGCGTTGTACTGACAGGCATCGGCGTGATTGACAATGAACTGCATATACAGCTTCAATATCCGGATAACAGGCTGATATGGTTCGCGGACAATACGAGATACCACAAGATGATCATGTCCTATGTAAGCTATAGCTTTGAGAACAGGGAGCATGATATCAATGAGCATTTCATGTCGGCATGCTGGGACGAAAATGGAGACGGCGTTGAAGACCGGGAGGAATATATCTCAAGACTGAAACAGGAAGACGCGGACAAAGCTGTAACGATACTTTGTGTTGAAAGGATTCTGGAATCGATAGAAGATAACTGGGAGATTCAGATCCCGCTGTGTTCTGTCCGGAAAGAAGGAAACCGGTTTGAATATGACGGACTGGTGTTCGGCGTGAAGGAGGACAATTCACTTACGGTAGTCAGCGATCCTTCCTATAAGCAGAGCACAAAGATTGTCATTCCGGAAACGGTATACGGGTTATATGTCAGGGAAATTGCGGAAGACGCGTTCAAAGACTGTACCAACCTGACTTCCGTGATCATGCTGGACTATGTGACTGAAATAGGGGATTACGCGTTCAGCGGCTGTGAAAACCTGGCATCCCTCATTCTTCCGAAGAAACTGGAAACCGTTGGGGAAGGCGCTTTTGAAGGATGCAAAGCACTGACATCCATTGACCTGCCGGACAATGTGATGACCATCGGAGGCTCCGCGTTCCGCGGCTGCAGCAGCCTGAAATCCGTTTCCATTCCGTATGGAGCGAAGTTTGAAGGAGGACATGTTTTCGCTGACTGTACGAGCCTGGTTTCGGTCACGCTGCCGGGCTGTATGGAAAACCTGGAGATTTATACATTCTCCGGCTGTGAAAACCTTGAGTGGGTCATCATCCGGGAAGGAACCAGGACCATCGGAAGAGGCGCTTTCCGGAACTGCGAAAAGCTGAAACTTGTTGAGATCCCGTACAGCGTATACTATATCAGCGACTATGCTTTCGAGAACTGCGGGAACCTGGAGAAGATTGAACTACCGGAAATAGTGAGCTACATCGGGAAGAACGCGTTCACCGGCTGCGAAAACCTGGTATGCGTTGTGTACGAAGGTTCCTACGCACAGCAATACTGCGAGGAAAACGGCATTCAATACGAAATCCGGCAGGCGGAATAACAGGACTTTTGACCGGGAGCCGGGGAGAAAACGCTTCTCCCCGGCTCCTCTTGTTGCGGGTTTTGTTCCGTGATATGATGAAACAAAAATGACGATCTGAGGACTGACTGAGCCTATGCGGAATATGATCGATGAAGCCATCAACTATATCCGGGAGCTGTTTGCGGAGAACGCGGACGGGCATGGATTTGAGCACGCCATGCGGGTATACCGCAACGCCCTGCTGATCGCGGAAACGGAGCCGGAAGCAGACCGGCTGGTTGTTTCCCTGGGCGCCCTGCTCCACGACGCGGATGACCACAAGCTGTTCAACACGGAAAACAACGCCAACGCCCGCCGTTTCCTGGAAGCACAGGGCGTGGACCGGGAAACGGCAGACCGGATCTGCGAGGCGGTGAATTCAGTCTCCTTCAGCAAGAACAGGGGAAAGCATCCGGAAACCGTTGAGGGACGGATCATCCAGGACGCGGACCGGCTGGATGCCATCGGGGCCATCGGCATTGCCCGGACGTTTGCCTACGGCGGAAAGCACAGCCGGACACCGGAAGACTCCATTGCCCATTTTCATGAAAAACTGCTCCTGCTGAAGGACCTGATGAATACGGAAAAGGCAAAGGAAATGGCGGAAAGCCGCCACGCGTTTATGGAACAGTTTCTGAAGGAATGGGAACAGGAAATCGGGTGAACAGGATGCAGACCTGGGAAGTGAAGGTGATCCGCTGCAGGCGGAAAACCATCGGGATCCGGATCGACGACGGGGGCGGGATCACCGTACGGGCGCCGCTGCGTACATCGGAGGCAGAGATCCGGCGGGTACTGGACAGCAAAAGAACGTGGATCGAAAAGACGCTGGAAAAGGTCAGCGCCCGGGCGCAGGTGCCGAAGCTTTCCGAAGGCGAACTGGAGGACCTGGTGAAGCTGGGACGGAAGGTTATCCCGGCCAGGGTGGCGGAATGGGCCCGGCAGGTCGGTGTGACCTATGGACGGGTCACCGTCAAAAAGCAGAAGACACTGTGGGGCAGCTGCTCCGCGAAGGGAAACCTGAATTTCAACTGCATGCTGCTGCGGTGCCCGGAAGACGTGATGGACTATGTGATCGTCCATGAACTGTGCCACCGGAGGGAACTGAATCACTCCCCGCGGTTCTGGGCGGAGGTGGAGCGGATCCTGCCGGAATACCGGAAGCCCCTGAAGTGGCTGAAAACCGAGGGACAGGCGCTGATCTCCCGGATGCCGTGAGGCTGGAACAGGGCAGAACGAAAGCCGCCGGGCATGAGCCCGGCGGTTGAGATGAAAACGGCTTTATGATAATATTTCATTTACAGGACTGAAAAGAAACCGGAGGACTGCGGGATGATCAAGGATATTCTTTCTGTATTCGGCGGCGCGTTGTGGCTGATCGTAAGGTTTATCCTGATCATCGCCCTGAGTGTCGCGGCTGTGTACTGCGTCGGCACGCTGGGCTTTTTTCCTTTCATCTGGGAAGGCCTGAAGCGCCTGGGGATTGCCGCGGCCTGCATCGGCCTTGTGGTCCTGCTGATCCGCAGCGGACGGGACAAGGACGATGAAGGCCCGATGCCGGACGATTTCCGTCCGTAAAGGGGAGATTGTCAGACCAGGTTCCGGAGACTGAAGCTGCTGGCGTTATAGACCTTCACCCCGTGATCCAGGGCGTATTTGACCGTATAGGCTGTGCCGGTGCGCGGCCGGTTGCAGTAACTGACACACCAGGCGGAACAGTCCACAAGCTTTCGGTCCCGCAGGAGAAAGACGTTTTTTTCATATTCGTTACGGACGTAGACCACCTTGTCGCTGCCAAGGAGGATCTTCTCCTCCCGGGCACGGAGCTTGTCTGTCCAGTCTTCGGTTTCCCGCCAGGCGGGATAAGGCAGGACAGAGATGATCTTGATCTGGTGTTCGTCATGGGCTTTCAGGTCCAGCAGGTATTCTGAGGCGAGCATATCAAAACCAACCGCCCCGCCCACGCCGAAGAAACGGACGTTCTTCTCCCGGATGAGCCGGAGGAGGATGTTCTTCGCCCGGATCATGATCTTTTTCTCTTCTCCCGGAGGGATCACCCGATGCCCGGTGAGACAGCAGGTCTGCGCTTCCTGTGAAAGATCCCTGTAGCGCTCCGCGTAAATATCCGTCATAACCCTCTTCATCCTTCTTTTTCTCCTTTTCATTATACGGGAGGCCCGGAAGGAAGAAAAGCGAACAAATAAAAATATCAGCGTTTCCAAAGGGAAACAACGGTATGGAGGAAACGAAAAATGGCAGAAAAAACAACGGCTGTCCAGATCGTGATGCCGCAGCACTGCAACGGCTATGCCAAACCCAGGCTTTTCGGCGGACAGATCATGGCGTGGATCGACGTGGTGGGCGCTGTGGCGGCCCGCCGCTATACCGGGCACGCGGTGACAACGGTGTGCATTGACAACCTGAACTTCCTGAAGCCGGCGTACCTGAACGACACGGTGGTGCAGGAGGCAACGGTGACCTGGACCGGACGAACCTCCCTGGAGGTCCGGGTGGACAGTATGGTGGAACGGCTGGACGGCAGCCGGGAACTGATCAACCGGGCTTATGTGGTTTTTGTGGCCCTGGATGAGCAGGACCAGCCCGCCGCGGTTCCCCCGTTCGTTCCGGAAACAACGGAGGAAAAACAGGAATACGCCGCGGCGGAGGAAAGACGCAGGATCCGCCTGCAGCGGTAAGCGGCACAAGGAGGTTTCCATGAAAAGAATCATTGCGCTGGCACTGGCCCTGGTGCTTTCCATCGGCTGTGCCGCGGCGGACAATAAAAACTTCAATATCCGGTTTTTTAAGGATAACGCTTCCTTCTTCCGGTTTATGGAGCCGGAGGGGGGAAACTCCGCCTTTATTGAAACCCTGGAGACGGCGGAACACCGCGCCTTCATGACTCCCTATGACAGCGAAACCTATTTCAGCACGGTGTATCCGGAGATCATGGTTTCGGACTATACAGCGGATGAGGCTGAGCATGCCGCCTTCCGGATCTGGATCCGTTACCGCGGTACGAAGCACCTGAATATCAGCACGGTTTCCTTCATCCTGGACGGGATGGAATACCGGTTCCTGGATGTGACCACGCCGGACTGGACCGCGACCAAGGAAGACGGAACAGCGGCGGAGGACGCCATGATCATGCTGGGCAAGGATATCAGCAACGCCACGTTCTTTGCGGGCCTGCTTGCCAAGGCGGTGGAATACGCCGGAACGAAGACGGCGGATCAGGAAACAGCCCTGCCGGAGATGACGATGATCCTTCACGGGGAGGAAGACGTGGAAGTTACCCTTCCGGCCGCATTCTGGGAGGAGACGGCGGCGTTCGCCATCGCGCTGGATTCGATCAACGGCTTCCAGTTCCTGACCAAATACTATACAGGGACGCCGTGTGAGATCCACGCCAACTGACAAGGGACAGATAAAACTACAGCAGCCGGGTTTGCCCGGCTGCTGATTCTTTTTGGCAGGTTTTATTTTTCCAGTTCGGCCTTGCACTTCCGGAGCAGGGTGATCACAGGCAGCCCCTGGGGACAGGCCCGCTCGCACCGCCCGCAGGAAACACAGTCGCTTGCCAGGCCGCGGCCGGCGGTTACGATGCTGTATTCCCGGATGGTGCGGAACTCGGGACTGCCTTTCCGGCGGTTGATCACGTTGAAGATCTCCGGGATGGGAATGTTCATCGGGCAGCCCTTGGTACAATAGTGGCAGGCGGTGCAGGGGATGGACTTGTCTTCATCCAGCGCTTTCCGGGCGAGGCTGATCAGTTCCATTTCCTTTTCGTCCAGCGGGCGGAAATCCTTCATGGTTTTCAGGTTGTCATCCATCTGGGCCAGGTTGCTCATACCGCTGAGCACGGCATGAACGCCCTCCAGCCCAGCAGCGAAGCGCAGGGCCCAGCTGGCATAGGAAACATCCGCGCCGTAAGCGTCAAACACCGCCCGCACTTCCGGAATGGGGTCGGCCAGGATGCCGCCCTTGACCGGCTCCATGATCATTACCGGAATCCCGCGCTCGCGGCAGATCTCCCAGTTACGGCGGGAGGCCACACCGGGGTTTTCCCAGTCAGCATAGTTGATCTGCAGCTGGACAAATTCCGTGTCCGGGTGGGCATCCAGCAGCCTTTCCAGCAGGGCGGGATCCGCGTGGAAGGAGAAGCCCCAGTGGCGGACCAGCCCTTTCTCCTTCAGGTCCTTTACAAAGTCCCAAAGGCGGTAGTCATCGTATTTCTGATGGGTGGAAACCTGGAGAGCGTGAAGCAGGTAGTAATCAAAGAAACCGGCGCCGGTGCGCTCCAGGCTGGTCCGGAATTCCTGCTTGGCGCTTTGTTCATCGGTCGCGCCGATGGTGGCGTGGATCTTGGTGGCCAGGGTATAGGTGTCCCGGGGATAACGATCCGCCACGGCGGCTTTGAAGGCTTTTTCGCTGTCGCCGCCGTCATAGACGTAGGCGGTGTCAAAATAGGTGCCGCCCGCGGCAATGAAACGGTCAGCCATTTCACAGACCTGGGGGATGTCGATGCTTCCGTCCGCGTTTTTCGGCAGGCGCATCAGGCCGAAGGCAAGACGGAGGGGATTGGGCCTGAATGGTTCCGGCATAATCGTATCCTTTCTTTCAGTCATTCAGTTGTGTTCATTCCTGCAAAACCATTATACCCGAAAACCGGAAAGAATCCACGCTTTTATTTTCTTTCACCGCATGATGCCAGGACCCGCTGAAGCAGATCCAGTGCCCTCCGGTGCAGTTTGTAAGCTCCGTTGAGACTGCGGTTCAGGGACATCGCGGTTTCCGGCCAGCCCTGACACTCCAGGTAACGAAGCTCCAGCAGGCGGATCATCTCCATGTCCGGCAGCCTTGAAATGAGAATGGCGGCTTCTGAAGAAGCCTGCGACAGTTCCGCTTCCAGGCGGGTAACTTCCTTTTCCTCGTCAGCGGCTTCCGCAAGCAGGGCCTGCATCCGGGTGGGATCGGGGGATGATTTTACGCGGACCTGGTTCAGGCCGGAAGATAACCGCACGGAGTATTTCTGCAGCATTTCGATCCGCATGAGCCGGATGCTGATCGCCTGCCGGATCTTTCCGGGCCTTTCAAGGCATTCACGGACAGTCATTCACGATCCCGCTCCTTCCGGAGCATCCTGAGCACCTTCTCACCGTCAAAATGGGTGAGCCGGCGGAATCTTTCCGAACGGAAGAAAGCCTCGGTTTCCGCCAGCTGCCTGCGGGCTTCAGAATCGGGCAGCCTGCTCAGGGCATGAAGGTGATCCGCAATGGCCTGGCGGATGACATCCTCAATGAGCCGCAGGCAGCCGTTATCGTCCGCCGCTTCCGCCTTTTCCCGGTTGTGTGACATGACGGTATGAATGGCTTCGGAAGCGGTGGGATCGGGATAATGTTCATGATTATAAATGTCCATTGTGTTTCCTCCTTTCGTCGGCATTACCATAGCGCCGGAAAAGGGAAAACACAGGGACACAGGCTGTCCATTCTGAAACGCCCGGGAACGGAAAAACGCGGTTCAGGGATCACCGGAAAGACGGAAACGGACTGTCGGGGGATCCAGAGAGTCATGAAAACAAAGGCGGCGGGCGGAACAGGACAGGCTGTGTCCGCCGGGAAGGAAAAAAACAGGGAGAAAACCGGAACAGGAAGAAAAAAGCGATGGTCAACAAGGGAAAATTTTGGTAAAATAGACGCAACAAATTGAATGATAACTGCCGAAAAGGAGCAATGACCATGAAAAAAGGAACGTCGCTTTTCCTGCTTGTGCTTTACTGCGTATTCTGTATGGTGATGACACCGAACCAGGCCAGCGCCTATATCGATCCCAGCACCACCACCTTTATCATCCAGGCGGCCATCGGCCTGGTGGTGGCGATTGCCGCGGGCGTATCCATTTACTGGCGCAAGGCCAAGAAGAAGATCAATAAAGTTGTAGGCAAGGAAGAAGCTTCGAAGGACGAAAGCGACGACCTGGAAGACCTTTGATCACGGATAAGAGAGAAGAAACATGCAATTAATCTGCGCGCCGCTTGGCTGGCTGATGAGGATCGCCTACAGCGTGACGGGCAACTACGGCCTGGCTGTGATCCTGTTTACCCTCATGACCAAGGTGGTCCTGCTGCCTGTATCCCTGTGGGTGCACGCGAACGGCATTAAAATGGTCCGCCTGGAACCGGCGGTCAACCGGCTGAAGGTCAAATATTTCGGCGACCCGGACAAGGTGGCCGATGAACAGGCCCTTCTGTATAAAAAAGCACATTACAGCCCCTTCGCCACCGTGATCCCGGTGGCGGTTCAGGTGATCCTGCTGATCGGCCTGGTCCAGATCATCTATCATCCGGACGTGTGGCTGCGGCAGCCGGACCTGAACACACGTTTCCTGGGCTTTGACCTTTCCGCGACGCCTTCCGCGGCCGGCGGCATTCACTTGCTGATCCCTGTGCTGGCAGGCCTGGCGGCAACAATCCTGAGCCTGTGCCAGAACCGGCTGAATCCGCTTCAGAAAAGCCAGGGCAAAGCGGCCCAGTTTTCCTCCATGGCGGTTTCCGTCGGCATCAGCCTGGTGCTGGGATTCACGGTGCCCGCCGGAGTGGGCTTCTACTGGATCTTCAGCAACCTGTTCACCATTCTGCAGCAGGTGGTGCTGAACAAAATACGGCCGCCGGAGAAGGAGATCGACTGGGCTGACCTGGAGAAATCCCGGCAGGAACTGGCTGCCTATACCAACACCGGCAGGGAAACCGTACGCAGCCGGGAGGATAAGCACCGGGAAAAAGCGGACTACAAGCGCTTTTTCTCCGTGGGGAACAAGCACCTGGTTTTCTATTCCGAGAGCAGCGGGTTCTATAAGTATTATGAGCGGATCATCGCCTATATCCTGGCAAACAGCAAACTGACCATACACTATGTGACCGGTGATCCCAACGACCAGATTTTTGAGATCGCGAAAAAGGAAACGAGGATCGTTCCGTACTATATCGGGCAGAAAAAGCTGATCACACTGTTCATGAAGCTGGAGGCGGACGTGATGGTTATGACCATGTCCGACCTGGGCAACTACCAGTACAAGCGCAGCTATTACAGCAAAAACATCAAATATGTTTACGTATTCCATTATCCGCTGAGCACCCATATGGTGCTGCATACCGGCGCCCTGCGCCACTATGACGCGATCCTGTGCGTCGGGGATTTCCAGTTTGAGGAGATTCGTCAGACAGAAAAGCTTTTCGGTGATCCGGAACAGGAGCTGATCGCCTGCGGATACGGCCAGTTGGAAAAGCTGTATGACGCGTACCGGGCAGCGCCGCGGACAGAGCGGGTTCGGCCGAAGGTGCTGATCGCTCCTTCCTGGCAGGCGGACAATATCCTGGACAGCTGCATAGACGACCTGCTGAAGGAGCTGCTGGGCAGGGGCTTTGATGTGACGGTGCGGCCGCATCCGGAATACGTGAAGCGCTACGGGGACCGGATGGATGCCATCGTGAAGCGGTATGAACATTATGAGGGCGGGGACCTGTTCTTCGAACTGGACTTTACCGGCAACACGTCCATCTTTGATTCGGATACGGTGATCAGCGACTGGTCCGGTACAGCCTACGAGTTTGTGATGGTCACAGAGCGGCCCTGTGTGTTTATCGATACGCCGCCGAAGATCAACAACCCGGACTATGAAAAGATCACCGTGGCTCCGCTGGAATTTACCCTGCGGGACCAGGTGGGTATCCGGGTGAACCCCGGGGAGATCCCCGGACTGGCGGAAAAGATCCGCGGGCTGCTGGAGGATGAGAGCTTCGGCGAAAGGATCAGGGGGATCAGGGAGAAAACAATCGCCAACTTCGGACGGAGCGGCGAAGTTGGCGGAAGGTATATAATTGACTCTGTAAAAGAAAAAGTTCAGACGAGAAAAAATGCATGATGAGAGTCAATAGGTAGGAGGTAGGAAGTAGGAGGCAGGAGGTATTTTTACGCTTCTCCTGTTTACTTCGTTTTGAAGGTAACGGTAACAGTGGCGGAGACGCAGATCTTAGCCGCCTGGATGATGGTGGCGGCATCAGTTTCAACGGCACCGGCAGCCTTGGTGACAAAACGATTGGTTCCGTTGTCATAGGTGAAGAATCCGGTTTCCTGGATGGACTCGATCTCCGGTTCGCCCATTCCGGCGGCTTCCGCAAGGACAGCCGCCTTTTCCTTTGCTTCCGCAAGGGCGGCCTTCAGGGACTCCGCCCGGGCGGCTGAATCATCGGAAGCGGAGAAGGAAACGCCGTCCAGCATGTTCGCGCCGGCGCCGAAGGCCAGGTCGATTACTTCCCCGACACGGCTGATATCCTTTACCAGAACGGCCAGGCTGGAAGAAGCGCTGTAGCCGGTGAGCTTTTCCTCGTAGCCGCTGTAGTCATAGACCCCGTAGAGGTTGACATATCCGGTGTTGATGTCTTCTTCCTTCAGACCGGCATCGGTCAGCGCGGCACGGATACGGGCAATGACCTCGTTGACTTCGGACTGGGCCTTGAGCGCGTCCGCGTTCCGGGCGCTGACGCCGAGGGAAACAACGGCGGTATCGGCAGGAATGTAGGTTTCACCGGTTCCGGTGACGACGATCGAAGAATCCGCCAGGGCGGAGAAGGTGAAAAGGGAAAGAACCATAACCAGGATCAAAGCAATCAGTTTACGCATGACAAAAAAACTCCTTTCAAAAGTGGTTTCATGATGTATGACGACAGGATTGGAAAAAAGTTCCGTAAAAAACAGGAAAAAGTATAAAAAAATTATACATTGACACACTGGAAAGGGTCAAGGTAAAATACAGCGAGGCATTTTTTCGTTATAAAAAGAATAGTGGGGAGATAAGCTGTGTTGTCGTTCAGAAAAGGACAGGGACGAGGCGTATCATTGAGACGCTTCTCTTTCCTGATGCTTTTCTTTTCGCTGATCGTCACGGCAGCCCTGCTGTATACCACCTTCAACACAGTGAAAGCTTTCCGCGGCCTTTCCGAGGCGACAGGGGATTATATTGAGCTTGCCTCGGCCGCGGACGCACTGATGGACGCTTCCGACTACCTGACGGAAGAAGTACAGCGCTATACCGTGATCAGCGACCGGACACACCTGGACAATTATTTCCGGGAGGCAGAAACAGACCGCCGCCGGGAACGGGCCCTGGCGATCATGTTCCGCAACGCTCCGGATTCCCCGGCCCTCGGGCAGCTGCAGGCAGCCATGAAGGAATCCATGGAGCTGATGAGCCGGGAATACTATGCCATGCGGCTGATGCTGGACGCGGCAGGAGACACGGATATCCCCGCAGCCCTGCAGGATGTTCAGCTGACTGAAGAGGACCTGGCGCTGGACGCGGAAGCGAAGGTGGACAAGGCCCGGATGATGATGCATGATACGGAGTATTACGCGCAGAAGAGTCGGATCCGTGAAAACATGCAGGAATGCGTTGACACGCTGACCGGAAGCACCCAGAAAGTCCGGGATGAGATGCAGGCATGGACAGACCGCTCCCTGAAATGGATGATCATCCTGCTGGTTGTGCAGAGCATCTGTATCTTCAAGATCCTCTGGCTGTTCTCCCACCTGGGGGTTGTGCCGCTGCTGAAGGCGGTCGGCCACATCCGGAAGGATGAGAAACTGCCGGTGACCGGAGCACAGGAATTCCGGTACCTGGCGGAAACCTATAACAGGATGTACCACACCTATAAGAAGAACATCGAAAGCCTGAGCTTCAAGGCTTCCCATGACGAACTGACAGGCGTGTACAACCGGGCAGGCTATGAGCTGATCCGCGCGAACGTGGATATTGCCACCACGGCGCTGCTGATCCTGGATGTGAATTTCTTTAAAGAGATCAACGATACTTCCGGCCATGAGACCGGGGACGAGGCCCTGAAGAAGATCTCCCGGGTGCTGACGGAAAACTTCCGTTCGGATGACTATATCTGCCGGATCGGTGGAGATGAGTTCGCGGTGTTCATGGTTCACCTGAAGGATCATCCCGAGGAGCTGATCCGGAGGAAGGTGGACCAGGTGAACGCGGCGCTGGCCGATACCGCTGACGGTTCACCGGCTGTCAGCATGAGCGTGGGCGCGGCGGTGGGCGACGAAAGCATCACAGATTCCCAGGAGCTGTTCCACCGGGCGGACGCGGCCCTGTATCATGTAAAGGAGAACGGAAGACAAGGCTGCTGTATATACGGCGATGAGATAAGCGGGTCCTGACGGACCCGTTTTTTAATCCTCCTGGAGTTTAAGCTCCGGGTATCCGGCGGCACGGAGATATTCCTGCACCTCGGGAATGGTGTCCATGAAACAGCAGTCCAGGATCTCCCCGTAATGTCCCCGGGGACCATAGCTTTTGATGGAGAAACCGGCTTTGTCCAGCATCAGGCGGGAAAGCCAGGGCGGCAGGTGAAGGGCGATGCACAGTGCCACAACCACATCCGGATTATACCCTGAGCGCATACCGCCGCGGTAGCGGCTGACGGTTTTGCTGGAGACATGGGCCAGGGCGGCCAGCTCTTCCAGGGTGACCTTTCCGCCGTCCCGGTTTTCCATCAGGTAAACCAGCGCGTCCGGAAAATCATTGGGCATGGACTGCATGAGACGGTTGCGCCGGGCCAGCCGTTCCCGGGCAGTCAGACTCAGCCGGCGGTCCAGGAAACGGTCGTATTCACGGACGTAATCCTCATTGCTGTTCAGGGTGCCGAAGAGCCAGACGGACTCCTCGTTCTCCCGCAGCCAGACCTTTTCAAACCAAAGGCAGCAGGCATCGGCGTGGGCGTTGGCCCAGGGCGTCAGGCGGGCGCCTTCTTTGGTGGGACGGAGGAACTGGGGATCATTCATGCAGACATGGCCGTCCGCGTAGACAAAATCCCCGCGGCCCATGAGCTGGCGGAATTCGCTGCTGCGGTGGTACAGGTCCGTCAGGGCTTTGCGGCTGATGACAAGGGTTGCCTGGCCGCGGGAGGAATGCTCCTCGGTGAAGGCAAAGGGCGTAATATACCGCCCGTCCACATAATTGACGGCCCCGCGGGCAGCCGGGTGACCCAGCTGAACCAGGCGGCGGCGAAGGGTGGTGCGGGGAGCACCGTATTCATCCGAAAGGCGGCGGATGACTCGGTCCCAGCGGAACCCCGGGTGATTGATATAGCCTTCCACGGAGGGATAGGTGCTGGCCTGCTGGAACAGGCGCCACGCTTTACCGCGGATCAGGTTCTGGGGAAGAAGCAGGGCAATGCTGCCGCTCCGTGCCTGGTGTTCCATGAAGCGGAGGGGATCACTGGCGGGACGGCCGATGGAATTGCGGACAGTCCGGTAACGGATTTCCAGCGGGTTGGTGCTCATCAGCTTCTGGAGACGGTAAAAGAGCAGGTGCCACTCATAATGGATACATTCATGGAGAATATCCAGGTCCCGGCATTCGGACCGGGCGGCGGTATTGATCACAATGGTGTTGGCCGGAACCTGGCGGGAAACCGGGAGAGGGAAGTCTTCCTCCCCGGGCTTTTTTTCATCCTGGACAAGCACTGTTCCTTCCCGGAAGAAAAGGATGCTGCGGGTGCGGTTCTGGCAGTGGAGACGCATTTCCCGGATCTCCAGGCCCAGCTTTTCCGCAAGCATCCGGGCGGTACGGTCCTTCGGATCCTTTATGCCCGGCAGGAGGTTTTCCCACAGGCGCTCCGCCCCGGACTCGATCTCGTCCTCCCGGAGGATCGGTACCAGGAAGCGGTCCAGCTTCCAGAAACTGCGGTCCGGCTTGTCTGCCGCCAGGTGCAGTTCCTGCACCTCACAGCTGAAACCCTCTTCCGTGCAGAACCAGAGCCCCAGGCAGAAACCGAAACGGCCGGCGATGTCCCGCCCTTCCTTTTCAACGGTCATGGAAACTGAAAGGTCCACATCCGCCAGGAAATCCGTGCGGTTCAGCCGCCAACAGGTGATGGTGCCGATTTCCAGGTCCCGCGGGGCGATCCTCTCGGATACGGCGGCGTTTCCGAGGAGGAGACTCAGTTCGCCATTAGCCAGACGGGCGTTCATTTCCTGAAGGATGAGGGTGGAAAAGCGTTCCCGGATGCAGCGGTCCATATCGTCCACAACGGGAACCAGCCAGGCCTGGACAGGGCAGCGCTTTTCATCCTCCCGGGCGCGGAGCATTTCCTCAACCGGGTCTTCCCCCGGGATGCAGGCTTCTTCCTCAGCCCAGCCGGCATACTCTCTCAAAGACTGTTCCATAATGATCTCCTCTCTCCTGTTTCCGGGAATAAAGGCGGGGGACCACGCCCGCAGAGCGCGCGTCACCCGCAAGAAGCACAATAAAAATGTGAAAAAGAAAGAATATTCATTTTCAGCACAATTATATTGTGCTTTTCAGAAAAAAGCAACAAGCAAATTCAGAATTCAGAATTCAGAATTAATCACGGGGAGAAGGTTGAGTTCTTATCCGGACAGATCCGGAGCGATACAAAAAAAGCTTTGAATAATACATAATTACATAATAGAAAGGGTCAAATGGGTGCAGGGTGAAACAGAGACTGTCTGATCTGTAGAAGAGCGGAAAACAAAATATAATTCTGAATTCTGAATTCTTAATTCTGAATTAACATGAGTACACAGGAAGAACAAACACGCCCCTTGCGCCGCGGGAAAGTCCTGTGGTATGCTTTGCTAAACCGTTGAAGAAGAGTAAGTACTTTCCATACATCTTACCTTACAGAGAGCCGCCGGGGGTGGAAAAGCGGCAGGGAAGCGGAAAGGAATGGACTTCCGAGGGCGAACAGAAAGGGTTACCGAGTATGTGAGACGGAGATGACCCTCCGTGATCAAAGGTCCGCGTATGAATGTACGCAGCGAGGAGGGCGCGAAAGCGCCAAGCCGGGTGGCACCGCAGGAATGATGATTCAGACCTGTCCCAGCAGAAAACACTGGGACGGGTTTTCTTTTTACCGTCCCGCAACGATCCTCCGCTTCATCCGGACTGACGGGAGAAGCGGGAACCGGGCCAAGGCCCTGAAAGAAAGGAGACTGCACCATGGCAAACAATGAGATCCCTTACAAAATCTACCTGACTGAAAATGAAATGCCCACCTACTGGTACAACCTGCGGGCAGACATGAAAAACAAGCCCGCTCCCCTGCTGAACCCCGGCACCCATCAGCCCATGACCGCGGCGGAGCTTTCCGGCGTGTTCTGCGACGAACTGGTGCAGCAGGAACTGGACAACGACACCCGCGAGTATCCCGTTCCGAAGGAGATCCTGGACTTCTACAAGATGTACCGTCCGTCTCCCCTGGTCCGGGCCTACTGCCTGGAGAAGAAACTGGGCACTCCCGCGAAGATCTACTACAAATTCGAAGGCAACAACACCAGCGGCAGCCACAAGCTGAATTCCGCCATTGCCCAGGCTTATTACGCCAAGAAGCAGGGCCTGAAGGGCGTGACCACCGAGACCGGCGCCGGCCAGTGGGGCACGGCCCTGTCCATGGCCTGCGCGTATTTCGAGCTGGACTGCAAGGTCTACATGGTGAAGGTTTCCTATGAACAGAAGCCCTTCCGCCGCGAAGTGATGCGGGTGTACGGCGCTTCCGTGACGCCTTCCCCGTCCATGACCACCCAGGTGGGACAGAAGATCCTGGCGGAGCATCCCGGCACCACGGGCTCCCTGGGCTGCGCCATCTCCGAAGCGGTGGAAGTGGCCGTCGGCAATCCCGGTTACCGCTACGTGCTGGGCAGCGTGCTGAACCAGGTTCTGCTGCACCAGTCCGTGATCGGTATGGAAACCAAGATCGCGATGGATAAGTACGGCATCAAGCCGGATACGATCATCGGCTGTGCCGGCGGCGGAAGCAACCTGGGCGGCCTGATCGCTCCCTTCATGGGTGAGAAGCTGCGCGGCGAAGCGGACTACGACTTCATCGCCGTGGAGCCTGCCTCCTGCCCGAGCCTGACCCGCGGCGTATACGCCTATGACTTCTGCGACACGGGCATGGTGTGCCCGCTGGCAAAGATGTACACCCTGGGTTCCGACTTCATCCCCGCCCCGAACCATGCCGGCGGCCTGCGCTATCACGGCATGAGCCCGATCCTGTCCCAGCTGTATGATGACAAGTTGATGCGGGCGGTTTCCGTGCCCCAGACCAAGGTGTTCGAAGCGGCTGAAACCTTCGCCCGCACCGAAGGCATCCTGCCCGCGCCGGAAAGCAGCCACGCTATCTGCGCTGCCATCGATGAGGCACTGAAGTGCAAGGAAACCGGTGAGGAGAAGACCATCCTCTTCGGCCTGACCGGCACCGGCTACTTTGACCTGGTGGCTTACGAGAAGTTCCATAACGGCCAGATGGATGACTATATTCCCACGGATGATGAGCTGAAAGCCTTCCGTGCCCGGCTGCCGAAAATCTGATAAAGACGACTGATACAGGGAACGCGCAGATTCTGCGCGTTCTTTTTTTACCTGCGGAATTCCGGGAGAATGACGGGAAATGGTTACATAAAGAATAAAAACGCAACAAGAAACAGCAAATGTAACCCGTAAACGATTACGTATGAGATTCCAGGTAACCGATCCGCAAAGGAGCGGATAGAAAGGATGGGAGGCTTGAAAATAAAGTACTGGATACAAACAACCAGAGGGTTCAAAACCCTTGACGGCTTTCCAAAACATGGTTACAATACATATGTACGTACAGCTTGTATTGTAACTGCCATACAGCCTCGAAAGGAGAATGGCTATGCGTCAGAGGAAAGCGGATTCCTGGAAGATCCTGTTCAGGAGGCTGCCTGCCTGCGCGCTGGCCGTTTTTGTGCTGTCCGCTTCGGGCTTTGCCCGTGCGGATGAGGTTCTGCCCACTCCGCTCCCGGAGCATATCACCGCCGCGGACCACCTGGAGATTGATGACCGTTTTGAGGAACTGAGCTTTTATACCGTAACCTTCCGGAACACAAGGGCCTATACGCCCGAGATGTTCAACCCGGGCAAAGTGACAGAATCGGATTATATCCAGTCGGAATCCGGCTCCGGGGATGACTGGTATCACTACAGGTATGAGGATGACAGTGAGCTCACCATCCCGGGAAACACGGAACTGATTTACGGCAGCAGGGATTATGAACGTTACAGTCAGCTGCTGACTTACCTGGACAATGCCGGGATCAGCGCGGAGGAACGGGAAACCGCGCCTTATCCCCTGCAGGACGCGCTGGAGAGAAGCAATTCCCTGTTTGACAGGCTTCATATCGGAAACCTGGTTATGGACCGGGCTGTAGCGCTTCCTTCTTCCCGGATCCGCGCGCTGACCGATGACATGAAACGGTTTTACAGCGGCGCGCAGAAGCTGTACTGCTTTGATTCCTTCCCGGATGAAATCGGCGCGTGGTACCTGACTTTCCGGCAAGAGCTGAGCGGGATCCGTTCCGCGGGCGTTCCGCAGGTCAGGATCGTGCTGACAGGGGATGGGACAGCACTGCTGGAACTGAACAGGATTATTGACCATGTGAACGATGATTATGAGCTGACAGCCGCCGCCACGTGGCAGGACGCAGTCCGCCTCTTTACGGCGACGCACGAACAGAAGAGCTCTGAAAGCGAACTGTACAGCGAATCCTTTGAGATCAACCGGATCAACATCGCCTATGATTATGAAATGCCCCGTGACGATTCCGCCACGCTGGACGCGAAGGTCTTCCCCTGCTGGCAGATCGAGGGCAGCCAGGAGATCACCCTGGCGGAAGGACCGGAGATTCACAATCCCGGAACAAAGATTATCCCATTTTCGGAGGTCTACAGTATTCCGGACGGGAAGAAGAATATAAACTGGTAAGACCGGAAAGAACAAAGTTCCGGCAACAGAAAAGGGAGTGCGCCGGCGCGCACTCCCTTTTCTGCTGGACAGGATCCAACAGGGAAGGTTATTTGACAGCAGCCCCTGAAAAATGGTACGATGCAAAAGGTTCGAACAACTTTGCAACATACTGTAATGATCCGCCCGGGACGGCGGTTGTCCCCGATTGACAGTCTTGATAAAATAGATCTGTATTAAAAATGTTTTTAATAAAAAATTAACAAAAAAACAGAGAAAAAATAGGTCCCTTGTTCGTCTAATTAAAAGAGTGGCTTATTTCAGGAAGGAGGAGAGGACAGAAGCATGGGCAAGAAGATTGGCAGGCTGATTATCGCAGTCTGCATTGCTCTGGTCCTCCTGGCCGCCGGCGCCGCACTGGCGGAAGACCCGGCAACACCAACAGATATTGATAAACCGACGGATCCGCCGGCATGGGAAATCGAGGGGGACGTCCTGGTTGCCTGCAGGGTTACGGACGAGAACATAACCGTTCCGGACGGGATCCGCGTGATCGGCCCGAATGCCTTCAAGGGGCTGAAAACCATGAAGAGCGTCACCCTGCCGGATTCGGTGGAGAAGATCAGCAACGGCGCCTTCGCGGAATGTACAAAGCTGGAGAAGGTACGCCTGGGCAGCCAGACGCACCTGCAGGAGATCGGGAATCACGCATTCCTGAACTGCAGGCAGCTGGATACGACTTTTGTGCCGGATGGCGTGCGCGTTGCGGACAACGCGTTTGAAGGAGCGGGAAAACAGCCGGATGAGCCGACGCCGACGCCGACACCAACGCCGGCGGACGATACGACACCGACCCCGACGCCCGCCCAGACGGACGAGACCACACCGACACCAACGCCGGAACCCACACCGACGCCGGAACCCACACCGGAACCGAAGGAACCGGACCATGAACCGCCGGCATCCACGCCGGAAGCGCCCCAGGAACCGGAACAGCCGAGCCAGCCATCCTATCATGGCGGAGGCGGCGGAGGCGGTGGGATCAGGATCCCCCACAGCCGCGGCAGCAAAACCGTGGGACCGGATTACGACCTGGTGGGCCTGAAACAGCTGAAGGATGAACCGGACAAGGTGATGAGCCAGCTGACGCTGGACGGCGAGGCCCTGGCGCTTTCCATGAGCCGGGAAGGGGACGGGGAAAACGGCTTTACCGCGGCCGGGATCAACTGGCAGCAGCCGGAAAACCAGGAATCCATCGATACCCTGGTGCTGACCGCCGCGGGAGACGGCGCGGGAAGCGGGAGCACCTGGAACCTGAACGGGGAGGTGCTGCGCAAGATGCACAAGAGCGGCATCCTGCACCTGGTCCTCCGGGACGGCGACCAGATCGCCGTGATGGAAACCGAAGGCTTCCTGGCCGGATGGAATTACGATGAAATGAAAAGCCGGGGCACAGCAAACCGGCGCTTTGAATACGGCATAGCGATCACTCCCGGTGCACCTGCTTCCTGGCAGGTGAAGGTCGGGGAGGAAACCTATGAACTGACTACGGATGAACACGCGGGGATTTACCTGACCGGGGTTTACAGCGGGTCCGCGGAAGCGCTGAACCTGCCGTACGATAAATTGTTTTCTGGTGAGTGAAAGGAGAGGAACCGGATGAAAAAGGTATTTGCACTGCTGATAGCCCTGGCCCTGGTTCTGGGCAGCACAGCCCTGGCTGAAACAGGACTTTCCTACGAGGGAAAGGTTGTCGCGGGAGACTCGGTTCCGATTGCCGCGCCCTTTGGCGGCCGCATTGGATCAATGACGCTGCGCAAGGGCGATCCGGTCCGGGAAGGCGACGCCCTGGTAACGATCCAGACAACCATGAACTACGCGCCGGTGGAAGGTACCGTGACCGGCCTTTATGTGGCAGAGGGTGACAGCACCGAGGGGGCGAAGACCCGCTACGGCGCTTCGCTGTATATTGAACCCACCCGCAAGTATAAGGTGGAAGCGAACAGCGAGAAGGCTTTCAACAAGAGCGAGAATTACTTTATCCATCGGGGTGAGCGGGTTTACCTGATCTGTGTTGCCGACGGCACCCACAAGGGGACGGGCATCATCTCCGGGATGACGGAGACCGGATACAACATTGAAGTGACCGGCGGAGAATTCTACCTGGAAGAAAAGGTCTATGTCTACCGCGATGAGAACCTGTCCAAGGAAAGCCGCATCGGCAAGGGAACGGTGAAACGGTCCGATGCCGTGCCGGTGGAAGGTACCGGCAGCGTATTGAAGCTGCACGTGAAGAACGGTGATTTTGTGGAACGCGGCGAGCTGTTGTTTGAAACGGTGGACGGTATCCTGGACGGGTATTACGCGCCGGATAACAGTGTGAAGAGCCCTGTGACGGGTGTGATCGCCAGCGATCCCAAAGGCGCCGGCGAGACCGTGACCAAGGGCGACACCCTGATGATGGTGGTTCCCTCCAAGAGCTTCCAGGTGGAGTTTGAGGTGCCTGAGGCGGATCTTTTCCTCCTGGAGGAAGGGCAGGCTGTTTCCATGGAACTGCTTTGGGACAACGCCGCGGAAAAGAACTACACAGGCGTTATCACGGGAATCTCCCATATGAATGAAGATCCAAAGGAAGGATCGGACAAAAAGCTTTATAAAGCTTATGCCTCCTTCGAGGCAGACGAACGGATCAGACTGGGCATGACCATGCTGATCTATCCGGTGGACAATACGGAAAAGACGGAGGAACCTGAAGAATGATCAGACTGAACGGAAAAAAGGTAATCCTGCTGTTTCTGGCTGCTGCGCTGTGCGTGACGGCATGCGTACCTGCCTTCGCGTCAGTGGGGGACCGTATCCTGATGCGGTATTCCACCACGGACGGATATGGTATGGACGAAACCGTCCAGACTGTTGTGCGGGCCGGAGACGGGATCTGCGTTGTGCTCCGGGGACAGGATGGGAAGAAGTTCCTGGTGTACAAAGATCCCAAGGGAGAACCGGAAACCTATACCATGCCGGATAACCGGGAACCCAACATCACCCAGGATGAGAACGGTTCGGACATCAGGCACTATGAGGATGTGAGCTCTGTGTTCGGCTGGAACGGCGAGATCTACGCGCTGGTTTCCAGGCAGGTGTCCGGGGAAGACTTCTGGAAAATGGACGGCGCTTCCGTGAAGCATATTAAGCTGGAAAACGGAGAGGCTGTCCTGGAAGACAGCGGCCTGCCGGATATGGACATCACCGACATGCTTAACGGCGATGATGAATACCAGTATTTCGACGGCCTGAACGGGGCTTTTACGTCCGGGGATAAGCTGATCGGCCAGACCTATGGTGAGGAAGGCCCCAAACTGTGCGTGGTTGACCTGCAGGAAGGGACCACGGATGTGACGGATCTGGATGACAGCGTTGCAAGTATTGTCGCGGGTCCGGAAGGGTCGGTCCTGGTGACGCGGATTAACTGGGAAAGTGAAAAGGCCATAGCGAGCATGAGCCGCATGGACCTGGCAGACAAGAGCGAGGAACCGCTGTGGGAAAAAACGGGAGAAGATCTTTACGGCCTGAATCCCTGCTATGATCCCGAAAGCGACATGCTGTTCTTTGCGTACAAAGGCGAACTGTGGAGGATGCCGCTGGCCCAGCCGGACTTTGACCAGGCTGAATCCGTGAACGACTGCCCGAGCGCGGATTCCGGCGCGATACTCCTGCCGGACGGTTTTATGGTGCTGTGGTCCTACAATGTGGTCCTGCTGAAGAATACCGATCCCGCACAGCGCGGCAGCGTCACACTGCGGATCAAGGACTTTAATTATTCCAATGCCCTGAGTGAAGCAATCTATGATATGAACAATACCCGGGGTGACGTTTCCGTTGTCCTGGACCAGGAATACACGGAAAATCCCGGTGTTCTGCAGGCGATGATGAACCGTGACGCGTACTTCGACATTTACGCGATGGAATACGAGGCCAGCGACTGCAGCGCGCTGCGCAACCGCGGATACATGCTGGACCTGAGCGGAAACGAGCAGATCGCTGAATGTGTAAACCGGATGTATCCCTATCTCCGGGATGCCGTGGAAAAGGATGGAAAGATCATCGGCGTTCCGGTGGAAGCATACGGATCATCGTTCGGTATCAACCTGGATGTGCTGGAACGGCTGGGCCTGAAGGAAGAAGACCTTCCGAAGACCTGGGAGCAGTTCTTTGACTGGGTGGAAGCTTTGCCGGAAGTGCTGGCGGGCCAGAAGGAAGCGTCCCTGGCGGGAAGCTGGGAGGACCGCCTGTATGTCCGCGCGGCCATCCTGAACAATCTTCTGAACCAGTACCAGGTCTGGATGGACGGCAAAGGCGAAAACTATCTTTTCAATTCCCCGCTGCTGAATGGCCTGATCACCCGCCTGAACAACCTGGACTATGAAGGCCTGGGCGCCAGGGAACACATAGAGGACGATGAGGGTGAAAGCTATGATTATGACGAAGAAGAGTATCGGGAGCCCCTGCTGGAGCTCTATTATGAGTCCACGCCGGGCGGCTACAACTCCCGTTGCAAGCCGCTGCTGCTGAGCTTTGCTGAAGGTGAGGATCCGGTTGTACCGGTGACGATCACCATCGCGTACGTCAATCCCTATACAGAGCATCCCCAGGAGGCCATGGAGTTCCTGGCGCATTCCATGAAGAACCTGTACACGGACAGCCGGTACACGGTCTTTGCGGATCAGACGGAAGCTTTCCGGTATCCCTGGTATGAGGAAAATCTCAAGAACTGGAAGGAAGAACTGGAAGAATACAAAAAACAGCTCCAGGAGGAGACGGAAGACGATAACAGGAAATCCCTGGAAGAAGAGATCGAGAACCTGGAAAAGATAATTGATGATGAAGAAAAGTACAGCTGGGTCATGAGTCCCGAGGAAATTGAACGGTACCAGAAGAACCAGCACCTGTATAAAGTGCAGGACTACAACTTCATCCATGACATGATGAAAAACAATGACGACAAAAAAGAGGACGAAGAAGAGTCCGAGTATACCAATGAGTACTATGACCTGGTATATGGTGAGAAGAACTTCGGACTCAGCGCGGATGAACTGCTGAACACAATCGACAAAAAGATCCAGATGATACGCCTCGAAGGAAACTAACGGTATATTTTGCATGAAAAACAGCGGCCGGCAGGACACAGCTGTCCTGCCGTCTGCATATAAAAAACAACACGGAGGGACCCATATGAACAGACAGATTATCAAAAAATTGATCCTGTGCCTGATGACTGTGATCCTGTGCGTGACAACATGCGCGCCTGCTTTTGCTTCGAAAGGTGACCGTACACTGATGCATTTTTCAGATGAGGAGCAGGCAAACGACTGCTACATTAACAGCGCTTTCCGGATGGGAGACGGATTCTGCATCTATTACCGGGAAGGGTCAATGAACCCGAAGCAGATCATCCTGCGGTACGCGGACGCCAAAGCGGAACCGGAAAAGTTTATCCTGCAGGACGATATGTCAGCCGGCGAAGGCGATATTGTTTCTGTGGAAACAGAACCTGCGACAGAAACGGATCTTCCCGCGGCGGAGGATGCCGCGGCAGTCGAAGGAATCGCCGCGGGCAGTGTAATCCCGGAGGGCGAAGAACTTACCGCAGGGACAGAGGAATACATTGATTATTCGAATATGTCCTATACATACGAATACGTCAACAGTGTGTTCGCCTGGAAGGATGATCTCTATGCTGTGGTGACGAAAACGGAATACAACGGGGATGAGTCTAAACAGAACTTATTTGTGAAACATCTCAGGCTGGAAGACGGCAAGGCTGTCCCGGAGGACTGTGACGTGCCGGAACTGGATATTACCTCCCTGATGCATGATTCTGATTACGGCGACGGCGGTTCTTATTTCGGCGGTTTCAACGATCCGTTCATGGTCGGGGACACCTTGGTCGGTACGTCTTACGGCGATGAGGGAAGCATACTTGTGGCCTTTGACCTGACCACAGGTTTCTGCTCCGAGTTCGCGGTGGAAGAACCCAACGGGATCACCGCCGGACCGGATGGATCCGTACTGATCAACCATTATGAATACGATGATTCTGACTATTCATCCAAAGCGGCTGTGATCCGGATTAACCTGGAAGACCAGAGCGAGGAAACGATCCTGGAACTGACAGGCAGTGATGTTTACAACGTGAACCTCTGCTATGACCAGGAAAAAGACGTGCTGTACTATACGCTTAACGGTGAACTGTGGGCGGCACCGCAGATGGACAAAGACCAGGCGTTCAGCGTGAACGAATGCCCGGAAGCCGGAAACGGAGCCATCTGCCTGAAAGACGGGTTTCTGCTGATCTGGACGAACAATACGGCGCTGATCCGGAACACGGATCCGTCCCAGCGCAGTTCCATCACCCTGCGGGTTGATATCGACGGCTGGAACACTGCTGCGACCAACGCAGTCTATGCCATGAGCGAGGTGCGCGGTGATGTCGCGGTACTTCTGAAGGGCATTGAAGACGAGAACTTCGATATGATGCAGGCGATGATGAACCGGGACAGTTATATGGATATTTATAATCTGTACTGTTCAGGTTCGGACTATAATGCCCTCAAAAACCGCGGATTCCTCCAGGATCTGAGTGACAATGAACAGATCGCCGCGGATACGGAACGTATGTATCCCATTATCCGGGATTTTGTGAAACAGGACGGAAAGATTATCGGTGTTCCCCTGTATGTATCCGCGGGTACGCTGGGCATCAATACGCGCCTGTGGAAGAATATGGGCGGAACGGAAGAGGAACTGCCGAAGACCTGGGACCAGTTCTTTGACTGGCTGGAAACCCTGCCTGAGAAGCTTACAGAAGACATTGACCTGGTTGAAGATTCCGAGTGGATGGACAGGGACAATTTCCGTTCAAGCATACGCAGTGACATCCTGGACCAGTACCAGGTTATGATGGATGCCAGGGGAGAGGAAGACTATGTTTTCAATACACCCATGATCAACAGTCTGCTGAAGCGGCTGGAGGAAGTGGATTATGACGCGCTCGGCGTCAGGGAAGCGGATGAAAGCAGAGAAGACAATGTCTATGATATGGATATGGATAAGAAGACCCTGCTGGCGACTTATTTCAGCAGTACACCCGATTCGTATAACAGCACGATTTATGCTCCGCTGATCCTGACCTTTGAAGAGGGAGAAGAGCCGATCATTCCGACATATACGAGCCTGGCGATCCTGAATCCCTATTCCGAGCATCCGGAAGAAGCAAAGCTGTATCTTTCCCTGATGCTGCAAAATGAGGACGCGAGCAACGCGTACACGCTCTTTACGGACAAGACAGAACCTATTGCTAACTCGTATTACCTCGAAAGCAAGAAATACTATGATGAGAATGTGGCATTCCTCCAGGAGCAGATTGAAAAAGCGGATGGGGACGAGAAGGCCACATGGGAAGGCTATCTTCGTGAAACAGAAGATCAAATGGAAGACATGGAACGGTGGGGCTGGGTCATCAGCCCCCAGAGCATCGAAAACTATAAGACAACCAATACCCTGATGAAAATGATGACTCATGACTTTATGGTTGATATTCTGGGTTCTGTGGACGAGGAAGCCGAGGAGGCTTTCTATAAAGAACTTGACAGGGAGAGAGACGTTGACAAATACCTGAACACGATCGACAACAAACTGCAAATGGTCCGCAGGGAAGGACACTGATCCTTCCGGAACGGGGTACAGGCCGGCAGGCAGCTGCCGGCCTTCCCGACGACCAAATCCATATATACAACGAGAGGAGTCGAAATGAAGAAACCGATTATCAAAACAACATTCCTGTGGATTATGACCCTGATCCTGTGCGTGACAACATGCGCGACAGCTTTCGCGTCAGCGGGAGACCGTACGCTGAAACATTATTCCGCCTCTGACAGCACAGGAAGCGTTAACAATGTATATAAGACCAGCGGCGGGTTCTGTGCTGACATCGAGGACATGAACGGACGGATGCTGCTGCTGTTTATGGATTTCCAGGCGGAACCTGAAAAATACGAGATACAGGAAAACGCGGAGGACGACGAACAGGCAGAGGAAGTCTGCTGCTATTTCTCCTGGAATGATGAGCTTTACGCGCTGGTGACCAGGAAAGCAAGTGACGGAGACAGCCAGATCATCAATGCCATTGCGGTGAAGCACATCAGGCTGGAAGACGGAAAGGCGGTCCCGGAGGACAGCAGCCTGCCGGAACTGGACTGCGGCATGCTGCTTGATGATTTAGGGGACAACATGTATTTTTATCCGGCAAAAGTGTTTACGTCCGGAGACCGGCTGGTTGGCACCGCTTACGGGATGAACGGACCGATCGTGTTCTGCTTTGACCTGGAGACGGGCGATTATACATGCCTGGAGACCGGGGATATCAGCGAGATCGCGCCCGGACCGGAAGGCTCTGTGCTGGTGACCCGGGCCGACTGGGGCGCGAAAGAAGCAAAGATCATCCGCATCAGCCTGGAAGACCAGCGTGAGGAAGAGATCACGGAGATCACTGACGCGACCAATTACCTGAATCCCTGCTATGACGCGGAAAAGAATATCCTGTACTATGCCAACGGCGGTGAGCTGTGGGCCATGCCGATGGATGGCACGGCACAGGCTGAGGTGGTCAATGACTGCCCGATTGACGGCGGCGGCGCAATATGCACGTCTGACGGTTTCCTGCTGATGTGGGATTACTCAACAATCCTGCTGCGAAACACGGATCCCGCGCAGCGCGCCAGTACGACCCTGCGGATCCGGGACACGAGTTATAACGGCGTGATGTCCGAAACGGTTTATACCCTGAACAATAAACGGGGTGATATCTCCGTGATCATTCAGCCGGACTGGGACGGGGTCCAGACGGATATTCCGCAGTCCCTGCTGAACCAGGATGCCGATACGGATATTTATGTGCTGCAGTATGAAAGCAATGACTTCCGGGCGATCCGCACACGCGGATACGCAGCGGATCTGAGCGGAAACGCGCAGGTCGCCGCGGGTGTTGACCGCATGTATCCCTTTATCCGGGATGCCCTGAAGCAGGATGGAAAGATCATCGCGGTTCCTATTGAAATCTCCGGCCAGACAGTCGGGATCAACCATGAAATGTGGAAAAAGCTTGGAGAAACCGAGGAGGAACTGCCGAAGACCTGGAGCCAGTTCTTTGACTGGCTGGAGACTCTTCCGGACAGGCTGGCGGGACGGAATGACGTATGTGTCTGCGATTCTCCGCGCGAAGATTTCATCAGCGCCATTACCATGACTATTCTGTATGAATACCAGGTCTGGATGGATGGCAAGGGAGAAGACTATGCTTTTAACTCTCCCGTGATGAATGAACTGTTGACACGCCTGAATAACCTGGACTATGATGCCCTTGATATGAAGGACCGGCATTACTATGATGACGGCTATACGGCTGGCGAATACAAGGATCCGCTCCTGAGCGTCTATACGGATCCCGGCATGATGGGTTACTATAAACCGATGCTGATCGGCTTTGCCGAAGATGAGACCCCCATCCAGCCGGTACAGATGTGTGTCGCCTTTGTGAATCCCTATTCCGAACACCAGGAAGAGGCTGCGGAATTCCTGGCTCTGGCCCTGGACAGCATGTATTTCCGAACAGAATATGCGATCTTCGCTGATAAAACAGAACCTATCCGCAGCGCGTACTATGAAAACGACCTGGAGCGCGCGAAGGAAAACATCGAGGCAGCGGAAGAAGCCCTTGAAAAAGCGGAAGACGGCGAAGAACGGGCAAACCTGGAGGACACGCTCAAGGAGTTCCGGGAATACCTGCAGAATGTGGAAGAATATGACTGGTCCATGAGTCCGGAAGCGATTGAGGATTACCAGAAACGCCTTCCGTCCCTGAAAGTGCTTGATTACCTGTTCCTGTACGATATCGTGGGCAACACGGACGCAGAGGAACAGCAGGAATTCGCGGAGCTTTTCTCCGGCAACACGGATCCCGGAGAACTGCTGAACAGGATCGATCAAAAGGTCCAAATGATCCGTATGGAAGGGAACTGATACCTTTTGTATAAGAAACTGAGAACAGCCTGGCCCTTTTTGCTGCCGGGCATGGCGGGACTGCTGGTTTTCTACGGCATCCCGTTTGTGGGCGGAATCTGGTACAGCGTCACGGACGGACGGGTTGAGAACAGCTTCGTCGGGTTCGCTAACTATGTTTCCGTCTGGGGCAACCCGATGTTCCAGACGGGACTGAAGAACACCATGGAGCTTTCCCTGATCTGCGCTCCGCTTCTTTTCCTGCTGTCCTTTTTACTGGCGGCAGGGCTGCACCGGATCCGTCCGGCCGGCGGCTTTTTCCGCTCCAGCGTGCTGATGCCCTACCTGATGCCGTCTTCGGCTATCCTGATCATCTGGCTGATGTGGTTTGACTTTGCCGGCCCGGTGAACCGGATCATCACAGCGCTGGGCGGAGCCCGGATTGACTGGCTGAAGGGAAGCGAATCCCGGATCCCGGTCATCCTGCTGTTCCTGTGGAAAAACCTGGGCTTCTGTGTGGTCATCTTTATGTCCGCACTGCAGTCCATTCCGGAATCCCTGTATGAATACGCGACGCTGGAAGGTGCTTCCTTCCTGAAACAGACCTTCAGCATCACGCTGCCGCTGGCGATCCCCTCGGCTTTCCTGGTGGCGATTCTTTCCTTTGTCAACGCGTTCCGGATCTTTAAGGAAGTTTATTTCATGGCCGGCGCCTACCCGGACGAGCCGCTGCTGTACACGCTGCAGAATTATATGAACAACATGTACGGCAAGCTGAATTATCAGAACGTAACGACGGCGGCGTACATTTTTGCCCTGATCGTGCTGGCACTCTTCGGCCTGCTGTTCATAAGCCAGCGGCAGGCGCTGAAACGACTGAACGGAGGCGACTGACGATGAGACAAAAAGGCTTCCGGATCTGGCTGGCACGAATTGTACTGACTATCCTGGCACTCATTATCCTGCTTCCGATGGTCCAGACTTTCCTGTATTCCTTCTCCTCCATCGGGGAAATGAAGGAACTGATGAAAGAAAGGGGAAAGCTGGGCGAAGGGGAGTGGATGGATCCGCATTATTCACCGCACCAGATCTCCCTGGGGCAGTATGAACAGATCCTGATCAAGGATGAGGCGATCCTGCATTTTTTCAACAACTCGGTGATCTACGCCGCGGCGATCCTGCTGGGACAGGCGCTGGTCGTTCCGGCCCTGGCGTTCGGACTGAGCAAATTCCGCTTCCGCGGACGGGAAACGATCTTCTTCCTGATCGTGATGCTGATGCTGCTGCCCTTCCAGGTAACCATGGTCCCGAATGTGCTGACACTGCGCTTTATGGGACTGCTGAACACAAGATGGGCGATCATCCTGCCGATGCTTTTTGCCCCGTTCTTTATCTTCCTGCTGCGCCAGTATATGATCGCGCTGCCGGACGAGCTGCTGGAAGCAGCCTCCATAGACGGAGCCGGACCGTTCCGGTCCTTCCTGTGGATTGTGCTGCCGGTCTGCCGGCCGGTGCTGGGCGCGGCGGCGGCGCTGTCCTTCGCGGAAAGCTGGAACCTGGTGGAACAGCCGATCACTTACCTGACGGCGGCGAAAGCGCTGGAACCCCTTTCCACACAGTTCAACCAGCTGACCAGGAAAGTATCCGGCTATGAGTTTGCCGGCGCGGCACTGTATATCCTGCCGGCACTGCTGATCTACCTGTTCTTCCAGGAGGACATCCTGGCGGGGATTCAGCTGACGGAAATGAAATAAGAGGCTAGCCTGAGAGGCAGAAAGGTCTGGTTTTATGCGACTCAAGAAAATAGCTTTACGGGGTATGATCATCCTGGCGGCGATCATTGCGCTGTGTATCCTGTTTGCCGGTACGCTCCGGTCCCTGACCACCCCCAAGGTGGATTTTGCGGAGGTTAAAAACGGCAAACTGGAGAACAGTGTTGAAATGACGGGCAGCGTGGTCTTCCCGGAAAAGGAAGACTTCACTATTGCTGTTCCCGATGAAATGAGCGTGACGGTGGAAAAGATCCTTGTTTCCACCGGCGAACATGTCTCTGCGGGTGACGCGCTGATGAAAGCCAAGGTAACGGATTATGAGAAAAAACTGGCGGAACAGAAGGAAAAATATGACAAAGCCCGTGATGAGCTGGACGCGTGGGAGCGGAAGAACGGCGATATCCGCCTGACGAACAATGAAAAACAGTGGATGGCGGCCTATGAAAAGGAACGGGACGCGACAACCAGGGAGCAAAACCTCCGGATCTCCCTGATGGCCAAATTTAACCTGACGGATGCCGCTGACCTGACGGATGAACTGATCGAGGGCATCAAAGACGGAAAGATCATCGAAAACTATACCGAATGGAAGACAGTCCAGGAGGAGATGACCGCGGCCAAAAAGGAACTGAAAAGCCTGGAACGCTATGCCGTGGCGGACGATGTGTGGGCTACTCTGCAGACCAAGAGGGACAAGCAGAAGGAAATGGCGGACGCGGAAGCAAAGATGATGGAGATCCGGAAGCTGCAGAACAGCGTGGAAACCATCACAGCACCGCATGAAGGCTATGTGGTCGCCATCAAAGCTTCCAAGGAAGTCCCGCTCGTTGGCGACAAAGCGGAAGTGATCCAGATCACGCCGGAAGGCAAGGGACCTGTGCTGCGCGTTATGCTGAAGGATAAAAACAATCAGCCGGTGAATGTGCAGAAAGGCGCGGCGCTGACCATCCCGGTGAGCAACTGGATGAAGGTGGACGCGAAGGTAACTGCCCTGGGCGTGGACAAGAACGGGGACAAGTACGCTGACGCGGCGCTCACCGATAAGATCCTGGGAGAATTCGGCAATGTCAGCGGCATGATCAAAAAGGGCGATATCAAAGTCAAAATGACTACGCGGGCCAAGGATACCACCCAGCTGATTGAAGCCGGCGCGGTGCGTACGAACGGCAGCACCCGGTATGTTTTTCTCGGAATCACAGAGGAGGCTCCCCTGGGAGGAACACGTATCGTAGTCCAGGAATTTGAACTGAAAGACGTGCTCGGGGAATCTGAAAAATATGTTTCAGTGGCGGAAGGCACCATTGAATCCGGCAAAAAGGTGCTGTTTCATGAAGACCGGATCATTAAAGATAAAGATACCGTTATGAAATATGAATGAGGAGCTGGCAGGAATGAAGCGAAGATTTCATCTTTCCTTTTTACTGCTGGCAGGGATCCTGATGCTGGGAGCCGGCCTGATCGGGCTGACCACAGTACCGGACCTGATGCAGTACGCGTTCATCCCGCAGGCTGAAACAGACGCGCTTACACCGGCACCATATCAGGCGGAAACAGAGGCATTGGCGCCGGATCCGTCCGGGGAGGATACAGAGCCTGTTTTGCAGCAGCCGCCGGAAATAGAGACCGTCATGCTGGACAAGTATGATAAAGCGCTGGAAGGGATGGGGAGCACCTTTCCCGGACTGACGCTGCACGGGATCAGGAATAACACAGGCCTCGACGTGATTGGCCAGTCTCAAAGCGTATGCCTGTACGCGATAGGGCCGTCCTGGAACGAGGTTTACACACCCCGGATCGTCAACGGACGGGAACTGGTCCGGCTGGATGTGCAAAAACAGAACGACGTGATCATCCTGGATGAAAAGACGGCTTTCAAATTCTTCCAGGCGGAGGATCCGATCGGCAGGACGGTTACCCTGAACGGAACAGAGATGGAAGTGGCGGGAGTTGCCGCCCACAGCCGGAGGATCGGCGAGACAATGGAAAACGCCGCCTGGGTTCCGCTGGACAAGGTGACGGACTGCGAACTGATGGTGCTGTCTGCCGCGTCGCCTTCTGTGTCCTTATTCTCTGTATTCCAGAAGCAGGCAGAGGAGTATTTCGGCTCCAACGGAACGGCCATCAGCCTGAAAAAGGAAAAGATCAGGGCACTGATGCCCCTGCTGCTGGTGTTCCTTGTTGTGGCCATCTGGCTGCTGAAACGCTGGATCAGCTGGCTGGGCGGATATGGACGGGCAAGGATGGCGGAGGTCCGGGCGGAGAGCAGAAGACGCTATGCCCTGCACCTGATTCCCTACCTGGCGGGGAAACTGCTTCCTGTGGCGCTGATGATCATCGCGACAGTGGCGGCCTGCTACGGCGTGGCTGTGCTGGCAGTGAAACCCCTGTGGACATTCCCGGAATGGGTACCTGAGACGCTGGGAGAATATCCTTCCTGGATCAGCAAGTTCTGGGACCTGACAAGCGCGGCAGCAAAGACAATAACCATCAAGACCACGGAACTGGCTGAGGTACAGTTCTGGAGCAGCCTGATCCTGTGGGGAACGATCCTGATCCTGCTGCGGGCGGCGAAGAACACCCTGGCCGGATTCAGCCGGAAGAAAGAAGACTGATCCGGAACTGCTCAGAATGCAGAATTCAGAATTCAGAATTCAGAATTGCGGTTAACACAGCTTCCGGAAACGGAAGCTGTGTTCTTATATAAACGCTCATAATACGATACGCGCTGAAAAAATAAAAAAATATAAATTATCCTATATTTTTCCTTTTAGGAGAGTCTATACAGGTACAGGAGGTGAACGGCACTTGAGCGGGAAAACAACCCGGGAAACTGTAACGCAGCCGGTTCCTGATTTTGACAGGCTGCTGGAACAGTACCAGACGGCGGTCCTGCGTGTGTGCTATCTGTACCTGTGTGACCGGTCACAGGCAGAGGACGCGGTGCAGGAGACGTTCCTTAAGGTGTACAGGAACCTGGACAGCTTCAGGGGCGAAAGCAGCGAGAAAACCTGGATCATGAAGATTGCCATGCGGGTGTGCTATGACATGAATCATTCAGGCTGGTACCGGCTGATCAACCGCCATGTTACACCGGAGATGCTTCCGGAAGCCTCCGTGCCGTTTGAGGAAAAAGACGATGCGCTGACCCATGCCGTGATCCGGCTGCCGATCCGGCTGCGGGAAGTGATCCTCCTGTATTACTACCAGGGACTGAAGGTCAACGAAGTCGCGGAAGCACTCGGGATTTCCCAGCCGTCCGTTTCACAAAGACTGAAACGGGGACGGGAAAAGCTGAAGGACGCGCTGGAAGGGAGGGAGCTTGATGAGTGAGAAGATGAGCAGGAAAGAGTTCTCCGAATCGCTGGACAGGCGCCTTTCCGGACTGCAGGGTGATCCGTGGCTGAGGACAAAGGTCCTTGCGAAAACGGAAGGAGAAAAACCTGTGAAAAAACTGTCTGCTGCTACGATTGCGGTTATTGTGCTCCTTATTCTGGCGATGGCCGGGGCAGTGGCTGCGGCGAACTGGACAGTGATCAGCCGGATTTTCGGCACAGGCTGGTATTACAATGAAGAAGCGATCACAGCTCCGCTGAAAACAGAATGCGATTCGCAGATGATGCGGATTGAAGCTGCGGAAGCCTATTGGGCGGAGGATGGAGTATCCGTTGTGTTTAAAGTGGAGTGCACGGATCCCAACTGCCTGCCGTATTATGAAGAGGGAGAACATCCGGAGCAGATCGAATTCAACGGAAAGAGCATCACGCAGGATGAACTGCGGGGAGAAAAGGAACTGATCGCCTGTGATATCTGGAAGCCTGAAGGGGATTGCTGGACCTGGTATGAATACAATGATGAAGGATTATTCATCATCGTGACAGCAATGAAATATGACACAGAAAGGATACAGACGGGAGGTACGATGAACTTCGAGTGCTATTGTTCCAACCTGCAGACGGATGAGACAGAGGACTGTATATTCACAGTAACGCTGCCGCCCATGACCATGCAGGAAGGATATTTCAGCAAATAAACATATCCTGCGGTCACAGAGGACTGTATAACGGGAGGGAAACGAAAGTTTTCCTCCCATTTTTTGGGATACTTGTTTTTTTTGTATACAATCGTATATAATAACGCTGTAAGAAAAGATCCTGAACAGAGAATTGAAAAGCAACGGAAGAGGGCGATTTCGGATGATAAGCGTGAAGAAGATCATTGCACTTGTCCTGGCTCTTGTACTGCTTTGCGCGGCAGCGGCCGCAGATACCTGGCAGGCAGCGGAGGAAAACCTTCCGCGGTTCAGGACACTGGCGGAGCTGCTGAAGGAAGCCGGCAGGGAAAAAACCGCCGAAAACCAGGCGGAGATAGAAGCCCTGCTGGAAGAAATACAGGTGGCAAATCCGGAGGACTATGCTGTGGGACGCGCTGTGACGGACCACTGGTTTAAAAGCGCACTGAACAGCAATTACCGGAGGTTTGCCTACCGGGGAGAGGAAAAAGCCTATCCGCTGGAACGGAGCGGCCTGGACTTCGGGGGAAAGCACGCCTTTGTGGTGCTGGGATTCCAGCTGGAGAACGGGGAGATGCAGCCGGAGCTGACCGGCCGGTGCGACGCGGCGGCGGCAGCGGCAAAGTCCTTCCCGGATTCGATCCTGATCTGCACCGGCGGGGCCACAGGAGAAAACAACCCGGAAAACCATACGGAAGCCGGGGAGATGAAGAAATACCTTTCGGAAAAGAAGGGGATTGAGGCCTCCCGGATCTTTACGGACGCGGAGGCCATGACCACGGCGGAAAACGCGGTCAACGTTTTCCGGATCCTGAAGGAGCAGGGGGTCGAAGCCATAACCATTGTGACATCCGATTATCACCAGCTGTGGGCGCAGGTGCTGTTCAACGGGATCGCAGCGGTATGGAAAGCCCATACCGGCTATGAAGTACGAATTGTCGGCAACTACAACTGGCGGACGGAAACAAAACAATCCCGCGAAATCACGGGGCGCGGACTGGGACAGCTGATGTCCCTGCTGGAGAACGGGATCACGATCGATCCGTAATGAAAACGGGAGGCAGTTCACTGAACCGCCTCCCGTTTTTTATACTTCCTTTTTGGCTTTTTCCAGGGCCGCGATCACCCGGTCGCACCAGGCATCAAATTCAGGATCTTCCTTCTGGCATTCCGGATGGGAAAGAATATAATCCAGCGCTTTCCTGACACCAACGTGGAAGGGTACGGCCGTCCTCATATCAGGTACGGCTCTTTTCAGTTTCCGGTTATCAAAGACGACTGAAACAGACTTGTCGCCGATGAGCCCGCCGGTGAAGTCATAGCCCATGGACTTTCCGGTTTCTGCCAGGAAGTCAGCTGAAACATGATAGGGGATCAGGGGCTTATTCAGCGCGTCCGCAATAGTCCGGTGGATCTGATCCCAGGTCAGGGTTTCGTCCCCAGTGATCTGGAACGCCTCGCCGATGGCGTGGCGGCTTCCCATAAGGCCGGTAAAGCCCCGGGCAAAGTCTGTGTTGAAGGTCAGGGTCCACAGGGAGGAGCCGTCTCCGGGAATGATGACGGGTTTGCCCTCCATGATCCGGCGGATTACCTGCCAGGAACCGTTGCTTCCATGGACGGCCACAGGGATGCTGCGCTCATCATAGGTGTGGCTGGGCCGGACAATGGTGACAGGGAAACCTTCCTCCCGGTGCTTTTTCATCAGGAATTCCTCACAGGCGATCTTGTTGCGGGAGTATTCCCAGTAAGGATTCGCCAGGGTGGTACCCTCGGTGATCACATAACCCGCGGCCGGCTTCAGGTAGGCGGAGGCGGAGCTGATGTAGATATACTGGCGGGTCTTATCCCGGAAGAGACGCCAGTCCCGTTCCACCTGGTCCGGGGTGAAGCCGATGAACTCACAGACGGTATCGAAGAAGTGATCCCGGAGCTTTTCCGCCACATCCTTTTCATCGCTGATATCCGCGGTGATGGTGTGCACGCCGGCGGGAACATCCGCGGCGCGCCGGCCCCGGTTCAGGAGCCAAACCTCCCAGTCTGTCTTTTCCGCCAGCCGCCGGACGATGGCCATGCTGATGGTGCCGGTTCCGCCGATGAAGAGAGCTTTCATATTCAGGGACCACCTTTCATGTTGATGAAGGAGGGAAATCGCCTGAAGGCGATTTTACTGAAAACTTAAAAATGAAAAATGAAAACTTAAAAATGGAGGATAAAATCGCATCCAGTGGGTGCGATTTTTCTGATTAATTAAACATTCACCTTGCGGGTCAGGGACTGATCCGGTACAAGTGCGATCCGGGTGAGGCCGGATTCCAGGTCAGGGGAGGATGTTTCGCCATCGTCCCGGTACAGCTCATAAGCTCCTTCCTGCTCAATGATGCCTAGTAGGGCAAAACGGGTATCGTCCAGCAGTTCGGAGGATTCTCCGCCGGGGCAGAGGGGCACCGCATGGTTCTTTTTCACAAAGAGCGGGAACTCACCCAGGGCCAGGTCGATCCAGTGATCCCCCTTTTCCAGCGGAACCAGGTCGTAATCCTTCGCGGAACGGAAGCGGATGAGGAGCATATCTTCGGGCAGGTATACATACCGGCCGGCAGCGTTCTGCTCACAGACGGGGGCGATCATGCAGTCCCCGCCCAGCATCAGCTGGTCCTGGGTATGGACGGCGCGCCGGTCTGCCGGATAATCAAAGGCCAGGGGGTGGAAATACATCTCATCCCGCAGGGCGGCCTTCATGAACTCACTGTAGAGATACGGAAGCAGGGCGTAACGCACGGATACGGTGTCCCGCATGGTTTCCCAGATACTGAAGCGGTAGATTTCCTGGTCCCGGGTATGGAGGGCAGAGTGATTGCGCATCAGGGGAGTGAAGACGCCCAGCTGCAGGAAGCGCTCCAGCAGATCTTCCGTGACATTGCAGCCGAAGCCGCCCAGGTCACAGCCGGTGAAAAGGAAACCGCAGAGGTTCAGGCCCGGGAGCATCTGCAGGGCCATCTTCAGGTGGCTCCACCAGGAGAAGTTGTCACCCTGCCAGATTCCGCCGTTGCGGTGGGCACCGACAAAGGAACTGCGGGAGAAGAGCAGCAGGCGCTTATCCGGGCTGAAGCGGCGGAAACCTTCCGCCGTGGCACGGGTCATGCCGGCACCGTAGAGGTTGTGTACCAGGTCATGACGGACGGGCTTTCCGTCCACCAGATGGTAAAACCGGCGGTAGTCATCCATGCTGTTGGCCATGCCGTTGAAAACATCCTTCAGCCACCAGGTGGATTCATAGTCCACCCCGCCGGAACGGATCCTGTCCGCGGCGGCAAAGGCATCAGCCAGCCCCTCATCGGAATAGAAGAGGGCAGGCTCGTTCATATCATTCCAGAAACCTTCGATACCGGCCTCCAGCAGGGGAAGGTACAGGTCCCCGAACCAGCGGCGGACATCCTCCCTCAGGAAATCCGGGAAACAGCAGCGGCCCGGCCAGACGGCGGCAACAAAATCGCTTCCGTCTTCTTTTTTGCAGAAGAAGTCCCCGGCTTTGCCGGTGTCATAGGGAGTATACCCCTCCTCCACTTTGATGCCCGCGTCGATGATGGGCACCAGGCGGATATGGTCTTCTTTCATCTCGCCCTGGAATTTTTTCAGGTCCGGGAAAGCATCCGGCTTCCAGGTGAAGTTTTTGAAATCCACCATATAGTCGATATCCAGGCAGATGCCGTCCAGCGGGATATGACGCTTCCGGTGCTCTTCGGCAACGGTGCGGATCTCCTGTTCACTGGCGTAGCCCCAGCGGCTCTGGATATAACCGAAGGCCCAGCGCGGCGGCATATAGCTGCGGCCGGTGAGCTTCCGGAAGGAACGGGCAATCCCGGGAAGAGTATCCTCTTCAATCAGGTAGACATCCACATTTCCGCTTGCGGAGGTAATGACTGCCTCACTGCGGTTTCCGTAACCAAGATCCCAGGTGATCCGGCCGGGATCATCCAGGTAGAGGCCCAGGAGCCGCTCCGGGCTGAAGAAGACCAGCAGGTTATGGCTGCCGTAAAGGCTGGGGCGCTCTTCAGTGTGATTGAAGACGTCGCTGTTCCAGCTTTCATAGCGGTGGCCCCGCTTATCCATGCCGCGGACGGCCTGTCCCAGGCCGAAGATCACTTCTTCCGGGTGCAGGGAAAGGGACAGGGTCAGGCTTCCGTCCTCTCCGGTGTGAGCGGAGAAATAAGGCAGGGGGCTTTTCTCCGCCGGGAGGGACTGAACAATGGCATCTGTAGGCAGGGGGGTACCGAAGGTGTACTTACGAATCATCCGTGATTCCTCACTTGTTGCTTTGGTGACGCTATTGTATCATGCGCGGGGCAGCGATACAAGCAGCAGCCTGAAACGGAATAGCCGCGCCTATTTTTCGGAATCCATCCTTTATTGTATCCCGGATACGGCGGTATTCTTATCCTGAGAAATCATTGCTGCTGCCGGAAGGAAATACGGCGGTGGACGGTATATCCGGCAGGAGAAGGAGGTTATATGCTTTTCAAAAAGAAAAGAATCAGACGACTGAAAGAAGCCTACGGCAAAAAACCGGATGGTGAATACTACGACGGGGACATGACCTGGATCCGGTCCTATTATGATGACTGCCGGAAGCAGGGACGGGATCCGTTCTATGTGGATGACACCACCTGGAACGACCTGAATATGGACGCGGTATACAAACGGATCAACGCCTGCCAGTCCACAGCAGGGGAGCAGTGCCTGTATTACATGCTGCGCCGGCCCATGGACAGGGAAACCTTCAGGAAACAGACGCAGCTGACGGAAATGATGGAACAGGATCCGGAAAAACGGCTGAAGCTGCAGCTGATCCTGTCCAGGATGGGGGTATACCGGCCGGTATACCTGGGGAATATCCTTACGCCCCAGAAAAGCGACCGCCTGTGGCTGGCACTCTACTGGGCGATGTTCCTGTTTTTGCCGGTTTCCATTATCTGCTTTATCGCTTTCGGAAATGCCTTTCTCTGGATGCCTCTGCTATCCATCAGCATAAACAGTTATGTACACCTGAGACGCGAGAAGAAGTGCGAGATGGGGATCCGGCTGGCGAACTACTGCGTTCTGCTGGTCAAAACCCTGGACCGGATGAAAAAGCTGAAAGATGACGGGATTGACCGGTACCTGGAGGAGGCCTATACGCAGATGAAACCGCTCCGGTTCATGCTGCGGGGCGGCGGAATCGTAACAGACCCGGGGCTGAAAAGCGACCTGGATTATATCCTGTCGATGCTGCTGCTGGATCTGATCTATTATGAGCGCATCCGGACGAAGCTGGCCAAATTTCATGAAAACTTCAAGGTGATCCATGAAGGTGTCGGAGGAATCGACGCAGCGATCTCCACTGCCTCCTGCAAGGCCAGCCTGGAAACAGCCTGTGTTCCCGAAATTGATTATGAGGCGGAAAAACCTTATCTCCACGCGGCAAAGGTGGTGCACCTGATGCTGACCGGGGCGGTGCCGAATGACGCGGTGCTGGATAAATCCTTGCTGATCACCGGATCCAACGCTTCCGGAAAATCCACCTATCTCCGGGCTGTTATCCTGTCCGCCCTGATGGCGGAGACAATCGGGATCTGCCCGTGTGAATCGTACCGGGGCAGTCCTTTCCGGATCTATACATCCATGGCCCTTTCGGATGACCTGCTGGCCGGGGAAAGCTACTTTATGGCGGAGATCAGATCCCTGAAGCGGATCCTGGATGACCGGGGCGAAAACGGCTTTGTGCTGTGCGCTGTGGACGAAGTGCTGCGCGGAACCAATACGGTGGAACGGGTTGCTGCTTCCGCACAGGTGCTGGAGGCCCTTGAGGAGCGGGGCACCCTCTGCCTGATCGCCACCCATGATGTGGAGCTGTGCGATATGGCGGGGGACGGATATGAGAAAGCGCATTTTGAGGAACGGATCTCCGATACGGATGTCGTGTTTGACTACCGGATCAAGCCGGGTCCGGCAACCACGCGGAACGCCATCCACCTGCTGAAACTGATGGGATTCGATGAAGAGATCGTCCAGGCTGCACACGCCCGGGCGGACAGGTATGTAGAGACCGGAAAATGGACCAACTAAGAAAGTGGTAAATGAAATATTCCAAAGTAACACAGTTGCTTTGGAATGTGAAATATCGACTTCGTCGATGTGAAATATTGAACAGCAGGCTGTTCAATGTGAAATGCGGCCTGCCGGCCGCGTGATATATACTTTAATGTTGTGTGCAAAATAATAAAGGTATGATAAAAGGGCTGTTCCGAAAGGAACAGCCCTGAGTTTTATGGTTGATTTACTTGCGTTTCAGGATCTCGCTCATCACAATGCCGCGGACGATCTCGTTGCCGGTCCAGTTGAGCTGCAGTCCGCCCTCCGCTGCTTCCGCCGCGGGAACCGCGTTTTCAGCCAGGGTGAGGGGAGCCAGCTGCTCATCGTGGCAGGGATCATATCCTTCACCGGTGACAGCGTTCATGCTGCCCGTGTAAACCGAATCATCATGTTCGGTAAACGTGATGGTGGGCTGCAGAACGGCCGGCCGGAGCGTGGATCCTTCACCGGAGGAAGTCCCGGAAGACTGCACTGCCGGTGCGGCTGCTTTCGCAGGCTGCCTTTCAGGCTGCCGGGCCTTTGGCGCGGAAGCTGTACGCGCGGCCTGCTGACCCTGGCTCGCCTTTTTGATCTTTGAAAGCGGCAGGCTGATGAGGAGCCAGAGGATCACAAGAATCAGAATAGGTGGGAAATCCATCGAAAGGAATCTCCTTTCTCAATTCAGAATTCAGAATTCTGAATCAGGGTTTACGGGCTTGCTTCGGGATCCCTGTTACGGATCATCAGATGAATCCACAGGGATCCCCGACGCTGCCCGGGAGGACATAAGGGAGAGCGTCTCCCTTGTGTCATTTTTTGCCGCGGGGCTGCTCACCGACAGTCTGCTGCGGGGTGCTGGCCTTGGCAATGGATTCACGCATTTCGGTATCGGCGATGGTGTTCTTCATCTGGTAGTAGTCCAGGACACCGATCTTGCCTTCACGCAGCGCGGTCGCCATGGCACGCGGTACTTCGGCTTCGGCTTCGACCACCTTCGCGCGCATCTCCTGCACGGAAGCCTTCATTTCCTGCTCGTGAGCGACAGCCATAGCACGGCGCTCTTCCGCCTTCGCCTGGGCGATACGACGGTCTGCCTCGGCCTGGTCCATCTGCAGCTGGGCGCCGACGTTACGGCCAACGTCCACATCCGCGATATCGATGGAGAGGATCTCGTAGGCGGTACCGGCATCCAGGCCCTTGTCCAGCACAGTACGGCTGATCAGGTCAGGATTCTCAAGTACCTGCTTGTGGGTTTCAGCGGAACCAACGGTGGTAACGATGCCTTCGCCGACACGGGCGATAACGGTTTCTTCACCGGCACCGCCGACCAGGCGTTCGATGTTGGTGCGCACGGTCACACGGGCTTTGGCCCGCAGTTCAATACCATCTTTCGCGATAGCGGCAACCACAGGAGTTTCAATGACTTTCGGGGTAACGCTCATCTGTACGGCCTGGAAAACATCACGGCCGGCCAGGTCGATTGCGCAGGCCTTTTCAAAGGCCATGTCGATGTTGGCGCGCTGTGCGGCGATCAGGGCGTTGATGACGCGATCCACATTACCGCCGGCCAGGTAGTGGGTTTCCAGCTGGCTGATGGTCAGGTTCAGACCGGCTTTATTGGCCTTGATCAGGGGGTAAACCAGGCGCTGGGGCTGGATGCGGCGGATCCGCATACCGATGAGCGCGCTGATCGGGATATGCACGCCGCTGGCCAGGGCCGAAATCCACAGGCCCATGGGAACGAAGTGCAGGAAAATGGCCAGTGCGATAAGCACTACAACCACGATGATCGGGATTAAAACAGCAGATTCCATAAAAGTTGATTCTCCTTCCGATTTCTCTTAATGAGGATTCAGGTTAGTCTTTTTTGCGGATGACGTAATGGTCGCCCTCTGTGCCGGTGACCAGGACGGGAGTGCCTTTTTTAATAAAGTCCCCGGTGCTGGCGGCGTTCAGGCGGGTTCCGCCGATCTCGATCTGGCCGGCGGGACGAAGCGCGGTAACCGCGGTGCCTTCCTTACCGATCCAGAGATCCTGTTTGCTGTCGGCAGCAGCTGTCTCTGTGTCTTTCAACACAAGATGGCTCCTGCTCAGGCGGCCGTTCATGGCGCTGCGATAGGAGAGGAAGATGGCCAGGCCGATCAGCAGAAGCACACCCACAAAGGCGAGCAGTGCCGCGGTGATGCCATGAGCCTGCCAGCAGCAGTAAAGGGCGCCAATCTCCAGAATAATGCCGCAGACGCCGGCCACCCCGAAACCCGGGATATAGGCTTCCGCGATGATGAGACCGGAGCCGATTACGAAACCAAGGATCATGATCAGATTCCACGCGAACGGATCCATTATCCGGATGCCTCCTTTCCTTGGATTTTTCTGAGATTATCGTAAGTCATAACAGACCGGAAAAACATGGCCAATAGTGAAAAATAACGGCGCTTATTTTATCGTTATTAACAAATCCTGCTCCGGTTCCGCAGTATCGCGCGCCGGACGGCGGTTTAGGTGATATATAGGTCACTGCTCAAACATCCTTTATGATACCATACTCACGAGGAACGCACAACCTCCGGTATTGTTGCAAATCAAGGGTTTACATGGTATAATCCCCTTGTTACGCATATGCGGAACAGGCATTTACAGACAAGAGTGTGTTTCTGAAAGGATTGAATCATTATCATGGGTCTATGGCTTGCCCTGATCCTGTGTATCCTGCTTTCGGCGTTCTTTTCCGCAACGGAAACGGCTTTTTCCGCCTGTAACCGGGTGAAACTGAAAACGGTAGACGGTCCCCGGAAGGAAAAGGCCCAGATCGCCCTTGGCCTCCTTGAAAAATATGACTCACTGATCACAACTGTACTGATCGGCAACAACCTGGTGAACATCGTGGGCACGGCTATCGCCACCCTGTTGTTCACCACGCGTATTTTACCGGGACAGGAAGACCTGGCCACCACCATCGCTTCTGTGATGATGACGGTGCTGGTTCTGTTCCTCGGCGAGGTGGGCCCCAAGACACTGGCCAAACAGCAGCCGGAAAAATATGCCATGTATGTCAGCCCGGTCATCCGCTTCCTGATGACAGTGCTTAAGCCCCTGGACTGGCTGTTTGCCCTGTGGCGGAAGCTGCTGGCAAAGCTGGTGAAGCCTGAACAGGAAGAGAGCCAGATTGAAGAAGAACTGATGACCATGATCGACGAGGCGCAGACCGAAGGCGATATCGAAGAGGAAGAGGGAGAACTGATCCGCTCCGCTATCGAGTTCAACGACCAGAACGCCGCGGACATCATGACGCCCCGGGTGGACGTTACTGCCCTGGAGGATACCGCCACGATCGAAACCGCCGCGGACGTGTTCCGTGACACCTGGTTCTCCCGGATCCCTGTGTATCACGAAGACCTGGACCATATTGTTGGTATCCTGCATGAGAAGGACTTCTACAAGCTGACGCATGAGGGATGCACGGATATCACAAAGATCATGAAGGAGCCGGTGTTCGCGCCGGCAACCCTGTCCATCAGCAACCTGCTGAAGCTGTTCCGTACCTCCCAGACCCACCTGGTGATCCTGCTGGATGAATACGGCGGCACGGACGGCATCGTGACGATGGAAGACGTGCTGGAGGAACTGGTCGGCGAGATCTACGACGAGCACGACGAGGTCAGCGAAGAAGTCGTTGAACAGGAAGACGGCACCCTGATCGTGGACGGCAATATGCAGCTGCAGGAGCTGCTGGAGAAGTTCGGGGTTGAGGATGACGAATATGACGCTGACACAGTGGGCGGCTGGGCCAGCGAAATGCTGGAAAAAGTGCCTGAGGTCGGCGACAGCTTCACCCTGGACCGGCACCAGTTCACCGTAACTGAGATGGACGGTTTCCGCGTGATCCGGATGCAGGTGACAGAACTGCCGGAAGAGACGGAGACTGCGGAGGCTGAGGAAACGGGCGAACCTGAAGCAGAAGAGTGATCGAATTAAGAATTCAGAATTCAGAATTAAATGTGACAGCGCTTTGGATATTCCAAAGCGCTGTTTTTTCATTTATTTGTGGAGCTGAAGGGGCTCACTTTGTATCATTATGAATTATGAATTGTGAATTATGCATTAATTGCCCCTTCAGCACTTAAACCTTCCTCCGGGCGGGAATGGTGGACGGCCGGGTTTGCGCGGCTTTTCATCATCCTGCCCGTCCGGGCCGGGATGCGGAAAACCGGGAACACGGGGCGGAAAATCCGGACCGGGAGGAGGCGGCGGCATACGCCGGTCTTCCGGCAGGTCCAGGGCAAGCCGTTCCATATGGGCGCTGAGCTTGTTGCACAGGAGGCAGAACTGCTCTTTTTCCTCTTCTGTCAGGCAGGCGGTTTTCTTCTGTGCGTCCAGATTACGGACGTTTTCCATTTCCGTAACGGCCTTCTGCCCTTTATCAGACAGGGAAATCCGCTGGACACGGCGGTCCGCTTCATCCACGGTGCGGGTGATCAGTCCGTCCGCCTCGGCACGGGAGAGCATTTCACTCAGGGAAGAGGGACGCAGGTCCAGGAACTCACACAGTTCACGGGAGGAAACGCCGGGATTCCGGGCGGCGCATTCCAGCAGGCGGCCGATGGCCGGGGGAAAAGGGAACTCATTGCGCTCCGGCGGGCAGCGGCGCATGGCGCGCGCCAGCTTCAGGGAGGCAAGGATCACATCGCTGTCACGATTCATCATTGTCATCGCTCCTTTCACAGCGGGAAACTTCAAAGTTCGGTACCGAATCAATTGCATTATAATTCGGTACCGAAACATTGTCAAGCTTTTTTGTGAAAAAAGCTGAACCCCTTGAGCAAAAAGGGGAAGAGGTGTTACAATAAAAAAAACCGGAAGAACACAAGAAACAACATCAGAGACCGCCCTGCTTTTCAACCTGGGAGGGAAGGACGTATGTCAACCATCATTCATGTGGAACTGGACGTGCTGTGTTTCGTGATCCTTGCGGTGATCGGATACCAGATCACAAGAAGCGTCAGCAAGCAGATGAACCGGGTGCTGTTCCGCACACTGATCTACGGTATCATGTTTTTCCTGGCACTGGATATCATCTGGGTGCTGACGGAAGGACGTATGTTCCCCGGCGCTGTGGCCTTCAACAAGGTGATCGACGCGCTGTATCTCGGTGTCGGTGTCATTCTGGGATGCGTCTGGTACCTGTATGTGCTGGAAACCCTTGGATACAGGATCACCCGGCAGATAACATCCCTTGTGATGCTTCCCGGCGCGATCTTCCTGGTACTGAGTATCATTTCCATATGGACAGGCTGGATCTTTACCGTGACCCCGGAAAACCACTATGTCCATGGCCCGTGGTTCACGGTGTACAACGCCGGGACGCTGTTCATTCTGTTCCTGCCGCTGGTTCATATCATCATCCGGCTGCTGAACAGGCGGGAGGGGACACCCCGGTGGATGGTGTGGAAGCTGCTGCTGTTCTATATCCCGCCGGTGGTCGGTACCCTGATCAGCATTCCCTATACAGGCCTGCCGGGAACATGGACCTGCGCGTCGGTTTCCATTGTGCTGATGTATATCGATGACCAGGAACGGGAAATCCTGCGGGACAGCCTGACGGGACTGAACAACCGGAAAACGCTGGACAGCGTATTCGAGGATTATACGAGGCAGGCCGGAGAAGGAAAGCAGCTGTATCTTTTCATGATGGACCTGGACAATTTCAAGGGGATCAATGACACACTCGGCCATTCTGTCGGTGACCGGGCGCTGGTGCAGACGGCCCAGCTGCTGACCGGCTCCCTGGCGGGGATGAAGGGCTATATCGCCCGCTTCGGCGGGGATGAGTTCCTGGTGATGAGCTTTTTCGGAAGCGAGGAGGAAGCGTCTGAATACAAGGAGAAGCTGACGGAAAGCTTCCGGGAATACAACGAAAAGGAAAAGCTGCCGTACCTGCTGAAAACCAGTATCGGATTCAGCCGCTGGCAGCCGGGGCAGAGCCTGGCGGAGCTGACGGAACTGGCGGACGGACAGCTGTATGAGGAAAAAGCAAAAACCAAAAAGAAGAGACGGAAAACGGGATCGCGCTGAGGCGATCCCGTTTCTTTTTGTTATGCCGGATCAGGGGTTATACGGAGCGTATCCGCTGATGAACTGGGCGATGATGTGGCCGATGACCGGGCCATAGGTGACGCTGGGATGGAGGCCGTCTCCGTTCATGGTTTTCTCCCGGGCATTGAGGAGGTTCATGCCGCCGCAGGAATACAGGTCCAGGCAGGGCGTACCGTATTCCTCCGCGATGGCCCGGATGGCCTTCACGTAATCGATCAGGTATTTTCCCAGCTTGTTGGGGCCGAGGCCTCCGGTTTCAATGGGCTTGGATTCATGGTCAAAGTTCCGCTGGAGCGGGGTGATGATCACAATCTGGACCGTGGGATAGGCGGTGTACAGCCCGTTCAGGATAGTCCGCAGGCCGTTTTCCATATCCTTTATCCTGCCGCTGTGACCGAAATCATTGGTTCCGGCGAACAGGGTGATCAGGTCCGGCGCGGTATCCGTGATCATTTCCGTATAGACGTTCGCCAGCTCAGCGTAGGAGTAACCGGAATGGTCATACTTCACAGACACGGTTCCGAGCTCCTCGTTGACGGTGTCGATATAGTATCCCAGGGAAGTGATGGAGTCCCCGAAGGCATACCAGGTTTTTCCCTGCCATACGGATTCCGCTGACGCGGAACAGGAACCGAACATGAGACAGGCGCATAAAAACAGCGCCGCAGCCAGGCAGAACGGCGTTTGACGTTTCATCGGGAGACCCCCTTTTATATTATGCTTTTTTGCGGCTGTATTTTTTCTTCATGGCGGACTGGTGACGCTTGCGGCAGTCCGGACAGTAGCTCGGATAATGGAGGGTGTCGCTGGGAAAGGTAAAGAACTTTCCGCAGGCTTTGCATGTGCGTCTGATGTCCCGGAGGGGCCCCTTGCGCTGGGCGGTCTCTTTTTCTTTTGCCATCTTCTGCTTGCAGTCCTTGCAGAAGGTGGGTACAAAGCCCCAGGCGGGATCCACGGTGAAGGTTTTGCCGCACTGCCTGCAGGCCTTCTTCAGCGGGGCAGGCGCCTCAGGCGCTTTGGACGCTTCCGGCTCCTCTTCGGGGCGGAGGAAGCCGCGGATTTTATCCAGCAGTTTCATGGCGGCTTACTTCAGCCTGTTCCGGATGGCGGCGAAGGACTCTTCTGAAATATCGTGTTCAATTTTACATGCGTCTTTCCTGGCAATGGCTTCATCCACGCCGAGGGAAACGAAAAACTTTGTCAGGGTCTGGTGGCGGTCATAGGTCCGCCGGGCAATGGGATAGCCCTTGTCGGTGAGGGAAATGAGACCGCCCTTTTCCATGGAGATATAGCCGTTTTCCCGCAGCTTCTTCATGGCAACGCTGACGGAAGGCTTGGTTACACCGAGAGATTCGGCAATATCCGTTGAACGGGCATAGCCCTTTTCCTCCAGCAGGACCAGGATCTGCTCCAGATAATCCTCTGCGGATTCATATATATTCATAACCTCTATCCTCCCGGTGATGTGTTGTTATTTCTTATTAAAGAATGTATCACATCAGGCCGGTTAAATCAATCAAATCTTTTGACTGGTCTGTTTCCGGCCTGCGCCAGTCACTGGGCGCGACGCCGGTCATCTTCTTGAACAGGTGGGAAAAATGAGCGGAGGAAACATAGCCTACGGATGCGCCGATTTCCGAAACGGACAGATCGGTCTCGTCCAGCAGGCGTTTCGCCTTTTCGCAACGGATGGCGTTGTGATACCAAAGCAGCGTGTGTCCGGTTTCCCGCTTGAAGACCCGGGCCAGGTAATTTCCATTTACAAAGAGCGCCGAAGCAATCCCGGAGAGGGAGAACTTCTGCTCGCTGTGCTCCCGGATAAAATATCCCGCCTGCTGCGCAAGGCGCTTTCCGGCGGTGGTTCTGGTTGATTCGGCCATGAAGGATGCCTCCCTTGTAAATTAATGCTTACATATATTAGCATAAACTAACAAACGAATCAAATCTTTTTTAACAGAAGTCATTATCGAAAAATATATCTGTAAAAGGTCAATTTCAGGCAAGCGAAAAAGATTAGATTATGCTAATATACTTTCGCTGATTAGGAAAGACTAACGGCAATAATACGAAAGAAAGAGGACGACAGCATGAGGAAAGCCCTTCGGCCCGTGTTGTGGCTGCTGCTGATATTGTCCCTGATGGCGCAGGTTCTTCCCGCCCTGGGCGAGGGAGGCAGCACCCGCTGGGCTGACGCGTCAGACGAAATTGACAAATACCTGGATACTGCTTTTGAAGACTATCTGGCAGGCGACGCGGGAACGGCGTACAACAACGTGAACGACGCCTACTTCCGGGTATACGAAACCACCGGTTTTGAACGCCAGACCATGAGCTACATCTCCGGCGTGCGCAAGAACGCGGTGGAAATGCAGTTCTCCGCCTGCAAGGCGGCGGTGAAAAAGGAAAACACGGATCAGGAAACGATCGTTTCCGTCCGCGGCGCCCTGCTCAAGCTGAAAGCCATGATCCGCGAGGACGGCAACAAGCTGGCTGCGCAGCAGGGCGGCGTGCAGAGCGAAAACAAGTTCTATAAGAACGGAGAACCGGTTTCCGCGGATCCCTATCCCGAGTATTCCCCCGACCCGAACGCCGCGGCAAAATACGCCAGCTGGTACGAAGCGGCGAGCCTGACCAAGGAACTGCTGGATACGGCCTACCTGGCTTACCTGGACAAGGACTTTGAAGCGGCGGATGACAACCTGAACACCGCCTACTACAGCGTATACGAAGAATCCGGACTGTCCCACAAAATCTACACGGAGCTGGGTGTCAAAGACCGCCGGGAGACGGAAAAGCAGTTCGCGGAACTGCGGACCCTGGTCAGCGCCGGAAACGAAAAGTATCAGAAGAACAAATACCGCACGACCAGCGACAAGACCAAGCAGGTGCTGCTGAAGAAAGCAAAGACGCTGGACGAAAAGGCGGCCGCGGAAAAAGGAACAACGGAAGCGGCGGCAGAAGAAGCTGCGACAGAAACAGCGGAAGAGGCGCAAAGCAGTCCGCAGTGGCTGACCTTCCTGGGTGCCTTCGGCATCATCGTCCGGGAAGGCCTGGAGGCGATCCTGGTTATCGCGGCAATCATTGCCTACCTTGTCAAGAGCGGTAACGGAAAGAGCCTGAAGAACGTGTACATCGGCGCCCTGGCCGGTATCCTGGCAAGCTTCGCTGCAGCGGCCGTGCTTTACTTTGTAAAGCAGGCGGTTGCGGGCGCCGGTATGGCACAGGAGCTGATTGAAGGCGTCACCGCCCTGATCGCTGTGTGCGTCCTGTTCTATGTTTCCAACTGGATGATCTCCAAGGCGGAAGCAGCAGCCTGGACTGGCTATATCGACAGCAAGGTGCGCTCCGGCGTAGAGAAACGCTCCGCCTTCACCCTGGCCTTTACCGCGTTCCTGTCCGTATTCCGGGAAGGCGCGGAAGTGGTGCTGTTCTACCAGCCGATGCTGCAGGAGGGCAACGCGGGTATGGTTTGGGCCGGCTTCGGCGCGGGCGTGGTAATCCTGGTGTTTGTCTACCTGGCCATTACCAAGCTGTCCATCAAGCTGCCGATCAAAGTGTTTTTCACCGCCACCAGCATTCTCATGGCTGTGATGTGCGTCAGCTTCCTGGGAAGCGGCATCAAGGAACTGGCGGAAGGCAACCTGTTTGACCTGACGCTCCGGGTGCCCGGCATTCCTGAAAACGATGTAATCCAGATCTTCGGCATCTATCCGTATCTGGAAACACTGGTGCCGCAGCTGATCCTGGCCATCATCCTGCTGGTAACCTTCATGATCGCCCATTACCGGGGCAGACTGGCAGCCCAGCGCAAGGAACTGACAGCTGCCCAGCAATAAGATTTTTCGCGCGGTGCCCCGCGCACCGCGCTGAAGAATACCAATCTGGATCATATTTCCAGACTCACCGATTCATTAAAGGAGGATCCCCCAAAATGAAAAAACTGCTTTCTCTGGTTCTGGCTGTTATGATGCTGTTCTCCCTGTCTGCCGTCGCGATGGCGGAAGAAGAAGCCGGTTTCGATGAATTCGAACTGGGCGTTGAAGGTGAACAGGAAGTTGGCTTCATGACCATGGCTATGGTTTACTTCCAGCCCGTTGATATGGCTCCCGTTGATCAGGCGACCGCCAAGGAAAACACGGACCTGCACATCGAAGTGGACCTGACCGCCAACGAGAACGGCTATGCCTTCCCGGTGGACCAGTGGGTGCCCTACCTGACCATTGACTTCGTGATCCGCGACACCGAAGGCAAGGAAGTAACCTCCGGTTCCATGATGCCCATGGCGGCTTCCGACGGCCCCCACTACGGCAACAACATCAAGCTGGCCGACGGCGAGTACAGCATCACCCTGTACATTAAGAGCCCGGCTGAAAACGGCTATCTGCTGCATGTTGACTCCGAGACCGGCGTCGATGCCAAGGACGGTTTCTGGACCGAGCCCCTGGAAGCGACCTGGACCGGCTGGAAGTTCGTCAAGCAGTGGTAATCAATCCCTGAACTGAAGACTTTGCGACAGCCGGCGCGGGATCCGCGGGGGATCCCACGCCGGCATATTCCATCTGGAGGGTATCACTTTGCTGTATTATCTCTGGAGTGTTATACAGGACCTGTTCTATACCGTCACAACCGTGACGCTGATGCACGCCTTCCTGGGACGGCTGTACGGCCGGACCGGACGCCGGGGACACGCAATCGGCCTGTGGGCAGGTATCATTGCCGGCATTGCTTTGGCTGTGGTCAAACAGACCACCAATAAAATTATCTCCAGTCACTGGAACCATTGGACCTATGCTTATCTGATGGTTTTCATAGTGGCATTTTTCATGTTATCCCTTTTCCATGGCCGGAAGGAAGGAAAGAAACCGGGCGCTGGCGGAATCTGCCTGACTGTTTGCGGAGCGGCGGTTTCCGCGGGAATGATCTTTTTCCGGCTGCCGACGGTGGCACTGTATCCCTTCAGCTTCAACACGATGGGAAACGGCTTCTTCTCGGCCTACTACATGGAGCGGCTGGGCGGCTGGGCCCTGGCGCTTCTGCTGCTGTTCGTCTATTCGCGTTTCCTGTACGGATGCGCTGTACATATCCGGAAGTCCGCTGTACCGCGGCAGATTCTCCGCACGGGAGTGCTTCTCTACGCGGTCTACTGCCTGGGGCGGTTCTTTGTGCCCTGGATCAGCCGGGCCAGGTGGCTGGGCTGGTCTGTGAAGTACACGGAGGCTGAGTACGGCTGGATCGGCTCCTTTACTATGTGGACGGCCACAAACGCCATGATCTTCATCTGGGCAGCTGCGTTCCTGGCCGCGTTGCTGGCGCTGCTGTTCCTGCTGGAGAACACCAGGGTGACGGAACCCTATGAGCACGCGGCACAGCTGCGCAAGCTCCGGGCGGGCAACCGGAGACGCCGCCGTCTGGCGATCGCCACGCTGGTGATGATCCTGCTGTTCGTGCTGACCCTGACCGCGGTGAAGGCCTATGACACCAAGGAAGTGGTACTGTCCGCGCCGGAAAGCTACACGGTGGACGGGGACCGTATCCTGATTCCCACGGAGGCTGTGAACGATGGTCACCTGCACCGGTTTGAATACACGACCGAGAAGAACGTGACCATCCGCTGGATTGTGGTGAAGAAGCCCAATGCCGCGACCTACGGCGTCGGCTTTGACGCCTGCGAGGTATGCGGAAACGCAGGCTATTACGAGCGGGGCAGCCAGGTGGTCTGCAAGCGCTGCGACGTGGTTATGAACATCAACACCATCGGCTTCAAGGGCGGCTGCAACCCGATTCCGCTGGCTTATGAGGTGGGAGACGGGAACCTGGTGTTCAAACTTGAGGATCTGCTTGCAGGGGAGAAGGAGTTCAGATAATTCCGGAACCGGAATTATCTGAACAATGCACAATGCACAATTAATGGTTGATTCCGGATTCATTGGGGTGAATCCGGAATGGGAGGAAAAGAAATGCTGTTGCGGATGATTCGCGGCGTCCTGTTCCATCAGAAGGGGAAAATGCTGCTGATCGCGTTCACGATCGCGCTGGGGGCCAGCTTGGCCACGGGCATGCTGAACGTGATGATGGACGTCGGAGACAAGGTTAACCAGGAACTGAAGAATTACGGCGCCAATATCGTGGTGAAACCGAAGGATTCCTCCCTGCTGTCTGACATCTATGACGTGGGAGAAGGCGGCGAGGAGCTGAATACAGCCTGGCTGAACGAAGGGGACCTGGGCAAGATCAAGACGATCTTCTGGGCGTTCAACATTGTGGACTTCGCCCCCTTCCTGGACACCCAGGCCGTACTGCCGGACGGCAGCGCGGTGAAGCTGAACGGAAGCTGGTTCAACCACCATCTGTCCCTCCCGACAGGCGAGGAACTGGACGCCGGCGTGGTCGGCATGCGCTCCTGGTGGGACGTGACGGACGGACGCTGGCTGGATGAAAAGGACGAAAACGCCAACGCGGAGATCATGGCCGGTATGACAGTGGCACAGGCCCAGGGATGGAAAGCGGGAGACACTGTAACGCTGCGGGGCAGCAAGGGTGAAAAGACCGTGACCGTTGCCGGCATCTATGACGCAGGCGGAGACGAGGACGAGCAGATTTTCGGCACGCTGGCCCTGGTGCAGGAACTGACTGACCGGGCAGGCAAGGTGGCCTCGGTGGAGGTTTCCGCCATTACCACGCCGGACAACGAGCTGGCACGCCGGGCGGCACGGAACCCGGCGGCACTTTCCGGCCGGGATTATGAAACCTGGTACTGCACGGCCTATGTGAGCGCGATCTGCTACCAGATCCAGGAAGCTATTCCGGGATCCGTGGCCGCCGCGGTCCGCAAGGTGGCGGAAGGCGAAGGCGCGATCCTGGAGAAAACCCAGCTCCTGATGATCCTGATTACAGCGCTGAGCCTGATCGGCTCCGCCCTGGGCATCAGCAACCTGGTGACAGCCAGCGTGATGGAACGGGCGAAGGAAATCGGCCTGCTGAAGGCCATCGGCGCACGGGATCATTCCATCACGGGCGTTATCATGACGGAAATCCTGGTCACGGCGCTGATCGGCGGCGCGGCAGGATACTTTATGGGCTTCGGATTTGCCCAGCTGATCGGCCGGAGTGTGTTCGGCGCGGCGGTGGAAATGAAACCGGCGGTGGTTCCGATCGTGGCGGGCCTGGTTGCCCTGGTGACGCTGGCGGGCAGCCTGCCGGCAATCCGGACGGTGCTCAGGCTGAAACCGGCCGAAGTGCTTCATGGAGGGAAATGATCCGAATGGTGCCCCGGTGGGGCATTCGTCGCAGACGAAAGAGAGGTGAATTTCTCAATCGAAACGAGCGGGGGGCTGAAGCGAAAGCGAGGCCCGCGGGGACGATTGAGATTGCGGGAAATGACAAGACGCAGAATGTTCCTGAGAATGATCACTGCCTCGCTGCTCCGGCGGCGCAGCCGGATGCTGATCGCGCTGCTGTCCATCGGCATCGGCGCGACAATCCTGGCAGGCCTGGTGACAATATATGTGGACGTACCCCGGCAGATGGGAGCCCAGTTCCGTTCCTTCGGCGCGAATATGCTGCTGCTTTCCGATGAGGGAAAGAGCATGACGAAGGATCAGCTGGACGGAGCCCTGGAAAAGATTGACGCGGAACAGCTGGTTGGCGCGGCTCCTTACCGCTACGTGCGGGTGGACATGACCACGCGCCAGCAGTCCTTTACAGCGGCAGGTACGGATTTCAGCCAGATTACGAAAACGAGCCCCTACTTCAGCGTGGACGGCCGGTATCCGGAAAAGACCCGGGAGGTGCTGGTAGGCAAGGAGATTGCGGAAACCATCGGCGCGCGGATCGGATCGGACATGGAACTGACCTGGCAGCCGTCTGCCGGCGAAATGACCGGCGATCCGGCCGAAGACCGGAAACCCGGCGCGGTGCTGACCGGAAGTGCGGAGGGCTGGAGCGGCGGCAAGGTCTACGTGACCGCCCGGCTGGACAATGAGTCCCGGATTGCCTCCCTGACCATTGACGCGGGAACCCAGACGCCGGAGATCGGCGGGCTGGCACAGACGGACGAAGCCTTCAATGCCCAGTTTATCGGGAAGGCACTGCCGCTGAACCTGGGCGGGGACGTGGATGCGCTCAGCGGTGCCACGGTGACCTCCACGGCGGTGGTGGACGCCCTGAACACAGCCCGGAATGCGGAAAGCAGTGTAACGGCACGGACGGTGAAATGCACGGTGTCCGGCATCCTGACCACGGGCGGTGAAGAAGAAGCTTACGTGTTTATGAGCCTGGAGGATATGGCAAACCTGACAGGCGAAGACAAGGTGGACGTGGCGGAACTGAGCGTGAGCGCTTCGGCGGAGGAGCTGGAAGCCTATACAGAAAAGATTTCCGCGGAGACGGAGGGCGTCAAAGCCCGGCTGGTCAAGCGGGTGACGCGGTCCGAAACGGCGGTGCTCGGTAAGCTGCAGAGCCTGGTGTTCCTGGTGACCGCAGTGGTATTGGTGCTGACCATGATCTGCGTATCCACCACGATGATGGCGGTTGTGTCCGAAAGGCGTCGTGAGATCGGCCTGCGGAAGGCGCTGGGCGCCTCCGATGGCAGCATCCGGGCAGAGTTCCTGGGTGAGGGTGTGTTCCTGGGCCTGCTGGGCGGGTTGCTGGGCGGCCTGCTGGGCTTCGTGTTTGCCCAGGTGGTGAGCGTGAACGTGTTCGGCTCCTCCATCACCTTCCAGCCGCTGCTGCTGCCTGCGGCGGTGATCGTGTCCATCGCGGTGGCGGCCCTCAGCTGCCTGCAGCCGATCAAGCGCGCGGTGGCCATTGACCCGGCGATTGTGCTGAAAGATGAATAAGATTCATCTTTCAGTACAATGCATAATGCACAATGATGAATGGTCAGACCTGTTTATCAGCAGGCGGTTAAAATAATAATTCTGAATTCTGAATTCTTCATTCTGAATTAACCAAAGGAGAATGGTTATGAGTCTTCTGGAATTAAAAAACATTTCCAAGATTTACGGGGACCTGAAGGCCCTGGATAATGTAAGCATTCATGTGGATAAGGGAGAATGGGTTGCGATCATGGGGCCTTCCGGTTCCGGAAAGAGCACGATGATGAACATCATCGGCTGTATGGATAAGCCGACGCTGGGCGAGGTGCTGCTGGACGGGGTGGACATTGCCCGGGAAAGCAGCAAGAAGCTGACAGATATCCGGCGGGATAAAATCGGACTGATCTTCCAGCAGTTCCATATGGTGAACTACCTGACCGCCGTGGAGAACGTGATGGTCAGCCAGTATTACCACTCCATGCCGGATGAACAGGAAGCCCTGGAAGCCCTGGGCCGGGTCGGCCTGCGGGAACGGGCCCACCACCTGCCCAGCCAGCTGTCCGGCGGCGAACAGCAGCGCGTGTGTGTGGCACGGGCGCTGATCAACCATCCGGAGCTGATCCTGGCGGACGAACCTACCGGAAACCTGGATGAAGCCAATGAGAACATCGTGCTGGACCTGTTTGCCCGCCTGCACGCGGAGGGAACGACCCTGATTGTGGTTACACATGACCCGGAGGTTGCGGAAGCAGCCCAGCGGACCATTGTGCTGGAGCACGGCAAGGTGGCGCGGGAGGTCATCAACGAAAACTTTGAAGCGCAGCAGAAGGAATGGGCGCAAAAACACCGGAGCTGAGGCTGCGGACGCCCCTGCTGAAAAATGAACGAGAGGTATAGAGATGAAAAAGAATCTTTTTGCGATCCTGCTCCTGGTGCTTGCCGCAATCATAGCCACGGGATCCGTGACAGTGCTCGGCCCCTGCGTCCATGAGGACGGGAGCAAAGGCCCCTGCGCAGACGCGGGAAGAGCCCTGCTGATCGACGGATGCGTGACAGCTGTTCTCGCAATCCTGATTATGCTGCTGAAAAGACGCGGCGTCCGGCTGGTGCTGTTCGCGGCAGCCCTGTGCGCCGCGGTCATCGGTATCCTGCTGCCGGGCGTGCTGATGCCCCTGTGCAAAATGGACACAATGCACTGCCGCGCGGTAATGCAGCCCTCCATGATTATTCTTTCCGGAGCGGCGGCAGTATCGGCACTGATCGGGATCATTACAGAACGGAGCAGGAAAGCATGAAACGTTTTTCACCGGTGTTCCGGAACCTGACCAGGAAGCCCGGACGGACAACGGCCCTGATCCTGCTGACGGCCTTCCTGTCACTGTCGCTGTTTGCCGGCACGATGGTAGTTTCCTCCCTGCGCAGGGGACTCAGCAGCATGGAGAACCGCCTGGGCGCGGATATTATCGTGGTTCCCGCGGAAGCGGAATCCAAATCAAGCCTTAAGAACATGCTGCTTCAGGGAACCATCGGCACCTTCTACATGGACGCTTCGGCGGTGGAGAAGGTACGGGAAACGGAGGGCGTCCAGAAGGCGTCCGCCCAGGTTTTCCTTTCCTCGATGAAGGCGGACTGCTGCTCCGTGAAGGTGCAGATTATCGGCTTTGATCCGGAAAACGACTTTGTGGTGCAGCCCTGGATCGCCGAAAGCCTGAATAGGCCTCTGGGCGACATGGAGATCGTGGTCGGCTGCCGGGTGGCAACGGACGTGGGGGAAATCTTCCGCATCTATGACCAGCGGTGCCTGGTGGCCGCACGGCTGGCGGCGACGGGCACGGGCCTGGATACTGCGGTGTACTGCAACATGAACACCATGCACGCGCTGCTGCGGGCGGCGGAGGAAAAAGGCATCAGCCACAAAATTGACACCGGAAACGACGCGGAAGTGGTTTCCGCTATTTATGTCCGCACCCTGCCCGGAGCGGATGTCGGCCTGGTCAACAACCGGCTGAACGGAAAGATCCGGAAGGCGACCGCCGTCAGGACCACCGGCATGCTCACGGAAGTATCGGACAGCCTGGGCGGCGTGTCCAGGACAGTGGCTGTGCTGATCGCGGCGGTATGGATCCTGGCGCTGGTGATCCTGTTTATCGCTTTTGCCATGATGGTGAACGAGCGGCGACGGGAGCTGGCGGTATACCGCCTGGTGGGCATGAGCCGGAACATGCTGTCCGGCATGATTCTGAAAGAAACAGCCCTGTGCAGCCTGGCAGGGGCAGTCTGCGGCGTGCTGCTGGGGGCGCTGGCGGTTTTCCCTTTCACAACCCTGATTGAAACAAGCCTGAAGCTGCCCTACCTGGCACCGGGCGCGGGAACGGTGGCGGCCTGTGCGGCGCTCGCGATCGCGGTAACGGTGGCTGCCGGATGCGCGGCAAGCCTGCATACAGCTTCAAAGCTGAGCCGGGTGGATCCGGGCAGCACGCTGAGGGAGGGCGCCTGAGATGGAACTGAGAGCGGAAAACATCTCCCGCCGGTATTTCCGGAAACGGGGAGAAGCAAACTTTTTTGAGGCGGTACGCCCGGTGTCCCTGATTCTCCGGGGAGGAGAAATGACCGTGCTGAAGGGCAGGAGCGGATCGGGTAAAACCACGCTGCTGCACATGCTGGCGGGCCTGCTGAATCCCTCAGAGGGAAAGGTGTACCTGGGGGAAACGGACCTGTACGCACTGGAGGACAAAGAACTGTCCCGGCTGCGCAATAAAAAAATCGGCGTGATACCCCAGGGACGCAGCGCTGTGGATACGCTGACGGTTTATGAAAATATCCTGCTGCCGGGTATGCTGTATACCGGTACACCCCGGACGAAAACGGCGGAGTGCTGGATGGAAGCGCTGGGAATTGCCGAACTGCGGGATGCGATGCCGGCAGAGCTTTCCGGGGGCGAACTGCGCCGGATGGCCATCGCGCGGACACTGACCACTGATCCTGACGTGATCCTGGCGGACGAACCTACCGGGGACCTGGACAACGAGAATACGGAGATTGTGCTGAACGCGCTGAAACAGGCGGCAAAAGCAGGGAAAGCGGTGCTGGTCGTCAGCCATGAAGATGACGTGGAGGACTATGCGGATCATGTGATCCGCATGGACGCGGGCTGCTTCATCGGGGACGACTCCAAAATGCAGCAGACAGCGGGAGCGGACGAGTGATTTGTCTGTTTCTGACGCTTCATAAAAAGTTGTTGACAGAAGGAATGTTCTCTGTTATTTTGTATTAGACATGACTAACCTCTTCAAGCTGCTCCCTGGTTTTGGGATGTGCCGGGGAGCAGCTACTTTAATGAATTGAGGTTAGATAAGTCTAACAAAGGAGATGGCGATGTCCGACGAAACCCTGATACGCTACGGTGCCCCGACGCTGGCTGCCATTAAAACAGGCAGTCTTTTCAACTGCCCGTTCAGCAGCAGGGAAGAGATGAACGCGAGCCTGCGGGCGGTGAACAAATGCCTCCTGCAGAAGGGCGTGTGCGTGCTTCCCCTGCGATACAAGGACGGAAAAGCACTGGTTTATCTTTACCGTCCCCTTATGCTGGAACAGGACCTGCGGGATCCGGTGGCCCTGGATATCCTGCGGGAAGCAGGTTATCCGGGAGAAAAGCCCGGGGCCTGCATCGGCTGGCTGATCCGGCGGCTGAAGGAATATGATACTTTTCCGCACGAAATCGGGTTGTTCCTGGGCTATCCCGCTGTAGACGTGCGGGGATTTATCCGGCAGGGAGAATGCAAGTGTACCGGCCTCTGGAAGGTTTATGAAAGCGATGAGGTCCAGGCACAGCGGATTTTCGCCCGGTGCAGGCACTGCACAAAGACATACCTGCAGCGCAAAAAGGAAGGATGGGACCTGTCGAGGCTGGCAATCCAGCCGGGACAGTTTTCATACAGTGAAGCCGAAAGGCTGGAAAGGAAGGAAACTGCATGAGTAAAATCGCGGTGATCTATTGGAGCGGCACCGGCAACACGCAGGCCATGGCTGAAGCGGTTGCGGCTGGCGCAAAGGAAGCCGGCGCGGAAGCGGATCTGCTGACCTGCGCGGATGTGAGCGACATCTCCGCCTACGACGCGGCGGCACTGGGATGCCCGGCTATGGGTGCGGAAGAGCTGGAAGACAGCGAATTCCTGCCGATGCTGGAAAGCATTGAGCCGGCACTGGCCGGAAAGAAAGTCGCACTGTTCGGCTCCTACGGCTGGGGCGACGGTGAATGGATGCGCTCCTGGGAAGCCCGCTGCGCGGACAAAGGCATTACCCTGGCTGTAACCAGCGTAATGGCGAATGAGGCTCCGGATGACGCGGCTGTGACAGCCTGCAAGGAGCTTGGTAAAGCACTGGCATAAATTGAAAGGACAGAAAAACAATGAAAAAAGCAATTTCCCTCGTACTGACACTTTGCCTGCTGATGATGACCGCCGCCTTCGGCGTGGCGGAAACCGCGGACGATTCCGCGGAAGCCCTGGAACTGCTGGAGAACATCAAGGGTACCTACGAACCCCTGTTCCCGGTGATTACTGCCGCTGAATATGATTCCATCTGGCTGGATTCCTGCGTGAAGGCCCTGGGCGAAGAAGCCGGAGCCGAAATGGCCGGGATGATGAAGACCTACTGCGCCGGCACGATCTATGGCCAGGAAGCCGTTGATGCCTTCGGCGATGGTTCCAACGGCGCGCAGTTTGCCTGCGGATTCATCAACGGTGTGGCTACAATCACCTTTGACGGCAAGACCATCAGCGGCGCGGACGAGAGCGGCAAGACTGTGTTCAGCCATGAATACGCCTACGTCAGCAAGCTGTCCCTGTCCGGTGCGATGGAAGGCTATCTGTTCGAGACTGCGGATGAGGACGCGGGCGAATTCAAATACTTCTACATGATGCCCGATACTCCTGCCACCACCTATCATCTTGAGTTCCGCTACGGCAGCAACGTTGATGACCTGGCGAAAATCATGGAAGGCCCCTACGCCTACTGGCTGGCTGCCGGCTTCCCGGTGGATGCGGACGCGGAGCTGATCAACAAAGTGATCACCCTGTATTGCGAAGAAAACCTGGCGGAAGAAGAGAGCGAAAACGCGGCCTGATCCCTGCACAACAAAACACAGGACGCGGTCCGAAAGGATCGCGTCCCTTTTGCTTGACAGGCTGAAATCAACGTGCTATAACAAGTTAGACATAACTAACTAAGGAGGATGTCAAGCAATGAGTGGATGGACTGCTGACGTGATATCCGGTCTGCTGATTCCCTTTGCGGGAACCGCGGCTGGTTCCGCCTGTGTGTTTTTCATGAAGAAAAACTTGAAGCAGAATGTGCAGCGCGCGCTGACCGGATTTGCTGGCGGCGTTATGGTCGCGGCTTCCATATGGAGCCTGCTGATTCCGGCGATGCAGCAGGCTGAAGGAATGGGAAAGTGGGCGTTCCTTCCTGCCGCAGGCGGTTTCTGGATCGGCATTCTGTTTCTCCTTCTGCTGGATAAGGTGATCCCGCACCTGCACATGTTCGCGGAAAAGGCGGAAGGACCGAAAACCCGACTGGCCAGAACCAGCATGATGGTGCTGGCTGTGACGCTGCATAACATTCCGGAAGGAATGGCAGTGGGCGTTGTTTATGCCGGAATGCTTTCCGGTTCCGCGGAAATCACCGCGGGCGGGGCGCTGGCCCTGGCCCTGGGGATCGCAATCCAGAATTTCCCTGAAGGCGCCATCATCTCCATGCCGCTTCGGGCGGAAGGCAAGAGCAAGGGGAAGGCTTTCCTGGACGGGGTGCTGTCCGGCGCTGTGGAACCCATAGGCGCTGTGCTGACGATCCTGGCCGCTTCATTAATCGTGCCGGCTATGCCTTATCTGCTCAGCTTCGCGGCGGGCGCCATGATCTATGTGGTGGTGGAGGAACTGATCCCGGAAATGTCCGCAGGAGAACACTCCAATATCGGTGTACTGATGTTTTCCTTCGGCTTTACGCTGATGATGGCGCTGGACGTGGCGCTCGGATAATGAAAAATGAAAGTGAAAGGAAACCGAAGATGAAACCTGATTATAAGAACTGGATGCCTAAAGGGATGGTCCGGGGATTTAACATTACTTTCCTGGGGCTGTGCGCTGCGCTGGTGATTACGGCACTGCTGGCAGCAGGCACGGTCCGGACCGCGCTGCTGATTGTGTTTGGCGCAGCAACCCTGGCTTTCCTCGGGCTGTCAATCTGGTCGGTGATGATGTACCGGGCTTTTGACTACCACGGAAAGCGCCGGATGTCCCGCCAGATCATTGAGGGAACGGCGGAATACGTCAAGGTGCCAAAGGGCGGAAAATGCCTGGATGTGGGCTGCGGAAGCGGCGCCCTGTCCATTGCCGTGGCCAGGCGGAATCCTGAAGCGTCTGTAATCGGCGTTGACCGCTGGGGAAAGGAATACGCCTCTTTCAGCAAAAAGCTGTGCGAGGACAACGCCCGGGCGGAAGGCGTAAAGAATGTGACCTTCCGGCAGGGTGACGCGACCCGGCTGGAATTCCCGAATGAAACTTTTGACGCTGTCATCAGCAATTATGTTTATCACAACATTCCGGGCGACCGGCAGGCGATCCTGATGGAGACGCTGCGGACGCTGAAGAAGGGCGGAACTTTTGTGATCCATGACATCATGTCCGTTTCCAAATACGGCGACATGAACGCTTTTGTGAAAAAGCTGAAAGACCTTGGATATGAGAAAGCGGAGCTGATTGGCACGACGAACGGCAAATTCATGAAAAAAAGTGAAGCCGGCTGGATGGGCCTGGGCGGATCGGCACTGCTGATCGGGAAAAAGTAAACCATACTCCCGGAAAGGGAAAAGGAGAGGGAATGATGAGCTCAAAACAAGGGAAAAAGCAGAATGATGTGGCGGCACTCCTGAAATACGCGGGCAGCTACCGGAAGCTGACCTGGCTGGGTATGGGGCTTTCCGGTGCGGCCATGGTGCTGGGAATGGTTCCGTATTTCTGTATCTGGCTGGGAATGCGGGACCTGATTGCCGTGGCGCCGGAGTGGACGAGGGCTGCCGGCATTTCCCGGTACGGCTGGCTGGCGTTTGCCGCCATGGTGGGCGGCATTCTGGTGTATTTCGCGGCGCTGATGTGCACCCACCTGGCGGCCTTCCGCACGGCAAGCAATATCCGGAAACAGGGCATGGCGCACCTGATGAAGGCGCCGCTGGGCTTTTTTGATTCCAACGCGTCCGGCCTGCTCCGGAACCGCCTGGACGGGGCGGCTGCGGAGACAGAGACGCTGCTGGCCCACAACCTGGCGGATATCGTCGGCACGATAGCCATGTTTGTTTCCATGCTGGTGCTGATGTTTGTTTTCGACTGGCGCATGGGCGGCGCGTGCCTGCTGGCGGCAGTGATTTCCATCGCGGCCATGTCCCGCATGATGGGCGGAAAGAACGCGAAGATGATCGCGGATTACCAGAAAGCTCAGGATTACATCAGCAAGGCCGGTACGGAGTACGTGCGGGGTATTCCCGTGGTGAAGATTTTCCAGCAGACGGTTTATTCCTTCAGGGCCTTCCGGCAGGCCATCGAGGATTACAGCAAAAAGGCGGAGGATTTTTCCTGCGGCGCGTGCAGCAAGCCCCAGGCCGCGAACCTGACCTTTACGGAGGCGGCGTTCGCCTTCCTGGTTCCCGCGGCACTGCTGATTGCCCCTTCCGCCCTGAAAAGCGGAAACTTCGCGGACTTTGTGACGAACTTTGCCTTTTATGCGGTTTTCTCCGCCATTATCTCCACGGCGCTTGCGCGGATCATGTTCATGGCCAGCGGTATGATGCAGGCCACCAACGCGCTTGCGCGGATCAATGAGGTGATGGGCGCTCCTGTACTGACCGTTCCGGCCAGCCCGAAGAACCCGAAGGATAATACCGTGGAATTCAAAGACGTTTCCTTTACCTATGACGGGGCGGAACTGCCGGCACTGTCCCACGTTTCCTTTCGGGTGGAACCCGGACAGACGGTGGCGCTGGTAGGCCCGTCCGGCGGCGGTAAAACCACAGCCGCCAGCCTTATTCCCCGCTTCTGGGACGTAACCGGCGGCGCGGTGGAGGTCGGCGGCGTGGACGTGCGGAAGATGGATCCCCACGTGCTGATGGACCAGGTGGCATTTGTGTTCCAGAACAACCGGCTGTTCAAGACCTCCATCCTGGAGAACGTCCGGGCTTCCCGGCCGGAGGCTACCCGTGAAGAAGCCATGGCTGCGCTGAAAGCTGCCCAGTGTGATGATATCATTGCCAAACTGCCGCAGGGTGTGGATACGATGATCGGTTCGGAAGGCACCTATCTTTCCGGCGGAGAACAGCAGCGCGTGGCGCTGGCCCGGGCGATCCTCAAGGATGCGCCGATTGTGGTGCTGGATGAGGCGACAGCCTTTGCCGATCCGGAGAATGAGGTGCTGATCCAGAAGGCGTTTGCCACCCTGACCAAAGGACGGACGGTGATTATGATCGCCCACAGGCTTTCCACGGTAGTGAACGCGGACAGGATCATCGTACTGAACGAAGGACAGGCTGTGGAAAGCGGTACCCATGCCGAACTGGTCAAAGCCGGCGGCCTGTATGCCCGGATGTGGGCGGACTACAACCAGGCGGCCGCGTGGCGGATTACGACCGAAGGGGAGGCGAAATGAACATGTTCTGGAAGAATGTACAGCGGAAATACGCACTGACGGACAACGGTATCAGGAATATCAAAAAAGGAACGGCCTGGACGGTGGTTGTGAACCTGATCGTGATCTCCGGCATGAGCATTCTTTACCTGCTGATGACCGGCTTTATGAATACGCTGACAAAAGAAACTCCGCTTCCGAACGCGCTGCTGTTTACCGGCGTTACGGCGGTTTTCCTGCTGATTTCCTACCTGGCGCACCTGCAGCAGTACAAAGCAACCTACGGCCTGGTATACGGCGAGGTGAAAAGCGCGCGGATCGGCCTGGCGGAACGCCTGCGCCGGCTGCCTTTGGGATATTTCGGAAAGAGGGATCTGGCGGACCTGACGGAGACCCTGATGGGGGATGTGAACCGGCTGGAGCACGTGTGGTCCCACTGCCTGAGCTACCTTTACGGCTCCTGGATTTCCACAACGGTGATCGCAGTGGGGATGCTGATCTACAACTGGAAAATGGCGCTTGCCTGCCTGTGGGGTGTGCCGGTCGCCTTCCTCCTGCTCTTCGGCAGCCGGAAGGTACACAAAGCCCAGTCTGCAAACCATAAGAAGGCCGCTGTGCAGGTGGCTGACGGTATCCAGGAAACTCTGGAGAACATCCGGGAAATCCGGGCAACCAACCGGGAAGAGCGTTTTCTGGAGGAACTGAACGGAAAGATCGACCGGAGCGAAAAGGTCCAGATCAAGGGCGAACTGACCATCGGGATCTTTGTTAACCTGGCCGGTGTCATTATGCGTCTGGGCGTGGCGACCACCATCCTGACCGGTACGGGGATGATCCTTTCCGGACAGATTGACTTCATGCAGCTGTTCATGTTCCTGCTGGCCATTACCCGGATTTACGCGCCTTTTGACCAGGCACTGGCGCTGATTGCTGAGATGTTTGTGTCCCAGGTGTCCGCGAACAGGCTGCAGGAGGTGCACGATACCCCGACAGCGGAAGGTACGGAAGTGTTCATGCCCGGGGGTCACGATATCGAATTCCGCAACGTCAGCTTCGCCTATGACAACCAGGAGGTGCTCAGCGGCGTCAGCTTTACCGCCAGGGAGGGAGAGGTTACGGCGCTGGTCGGTCCTTCCGGCTCCGGCAAGAGCACCTGCGCCCGGCTGGCGGCCCGGCTGTGGGATGCTGACAGGGGAGAAATCCTGGTGGGCGGCGTTGACATTGGAGGCATTGATCCGGAAGTGCTGCTGAGCGATTATTCCATGGTGTTCCAGGATGTAGTGCTGTTTGACGACACCGTGATGGAAAACATCCGGCTGGGCAAATACGGCGCCACGGACGAAGAAGTACTGGCAGCGGCGAAGGCGGCCAACTGTGACGAGTTTGTGGACAAACTGCCCAACGGCTATGCCACGCCGATCGGTGAAAACGGCGCCAAGCTTTCCGGCGGTGAACGCCAGCGGATCTCCATTGCCCGGGCACTGCTGAAGAACGCGCCCATCGTCCTGCTGGACGAGGCGACAGCCTCCCTGGACGTGGAGAATGAAACAAAGGTGCAGGGTGCCCTGTCCCGCCTGCTGATGGGAAAGACGGTACTGGTGATCGCCCACCGGATGCGCACGGTAGAAGCTGCGGATAAAATTGTGGTGCTTTCTGACGGCAGGGTGGCCGAGGAAGGCAGCCCCGCAGAACTGCTGAAGAAGGAAGACGGCCTGTTCCGCCGTATGACCCGGCTGCAGACAGCCGGTGCGGAATGGAGCATCTGACCGGACCGGCAAGGAGGGAATAGAGAATGAACTGGCCCCGGATTATCCTGGACGGGCTTACGATGGCCGCGGTTTTCAACGCGGTGGCGCTGCTGGGCTTCCTGGTGGTTCCCCAGGCTTACAGCACCATGTTTCCCAAAGACATTAAAGAAGCAGCCGCGCCCTATGTGGAAAAGAAGGACGTGCGGATTATGAAATGGATCCTGCACCCGCTGTATATCCTGCTGGTGCTCTTCTGGGGGATCAGCGCGCGGATGGCGGGCATGACCGGTTTCTGGCCGCTGTTCTGGGCGGGGTATGTGGAGATGACCCTGGTGAGCGTTACCGACTTCATCATCCTGGACTGCATCCTGCCGCCGAGGATCACCCATATGATCAAAGGCGCGGAGGGCTGCAGGGGCTGGGAACGGAAGGAATGGCTGAAAACGCTGGCCATTCCGGAACACGGACTGATGTGGACCCTGGTGATGTGTCCCCTGGCGGGACTGTTCGTAGCGGGTATCGGCCTTCTGACCGGGCTGCTCTGCTGAAGATATTTAAGCAAAAGGAGAGAATATTCTGATGAAAAAACTGTTGAGTCTGATGACCGCCCTGGCCTTGGCCCTGAGCCTGGCCGCAGGTGGCGCGGCGGAAGCCGCTGAAAAAACGGCAGTCAAAGAGATTGCCACAGCTGAAGACCTGATCGCGGTGAACAACGACCTGGCGGGCAGCTACGTACTGACCGCGGATATCGATCTATCCGGCTATGAAAACTTCCCCATGATCGGCGTTTATATGATGGACGAAAAGAGCGAGGAAGGCGAGGATCCGGTAGCGGAATATGCCTTTACAGGAAGCTTTGACGGAAACGGCCATACAATTTCCAACCTGACGATTGACGCCACCGAAGACGGGGCGCACTTCTTCGGCGTCGGCTTGTTCCCCTGCGTGGGCGAAGGCGGCACGGTGAAGAACCTGACGGTGAAGGATATCCGGGTGAAGGGCAACATGCTGGTCGGCGGCGTGATCGGATACGCATTCCGCTGCACAATTGACAACGTGCACCTGACCGCGGCGGACCGCAACAACGTGGAAAGCACCATGGTGATGGCCGGCGGACTGATCGGCGGCCTGACCTGCTCCGCCTGTGTGAACTGCAGCGTGGAAAACACCGACATCACAGCAGCACCCGGCGGCAACTCCGGCATTTTCGGCGGCGGATTCTCCAAGCCTGCGCTGGAGAACTGCACAGTCCGTAATTCCACGATCACCGCGGTGCTTGGTGAGGTTCCGGCTTTCGATATGACGGAAGGCGCCTGGATCGGCGGCCTGTCCGGCTGCGTCAATCTGGATGATTACAATCCCGATGAATGGTATGTGAAGAACTGCGCTGTGACCGACAGCAAAATCACCGTCAGCGGCAAGGGATCATATGTCGGCGGCCTGACCGGCGCCTGCGGCAACGTGCTGGCCGAACCGGACGCGAAACGGATGCAGATCTGCGGCTGCGCAGTGGAAAATGTGGAAATCAGCATTATGGACGGCATTCCTTTTGTCGGCGGCTTCGTCGGCGGCGGATTCTCCGAGGGAGGTACACCCCAGAGTTTCCTGATTGACGGCTGCAAGGCTGTGAATGTGAAGATTAACACAGACGCGGAAAACCCGGCTGAAAAAGCTACGGGTCTCCTGATCGGCCAGGCAGTCGGCAGCCAGTTCATAGGCGCCGACGGCAAAATCCTGGATATTACGGAATCCGGAATCGCAGCGGACTGCATCAACAGTACCGCGGATGTGAAGATTTACCTGGCAGACGGCTCCGAATACGCCGACGCGAAAACCGTGGCCCAGGTTCCTGAAATGAAGTAAGCAAAATCCTGCATGACCGGGAGGAGTGCCGCCTGTGACGGGCGGCACTCTTTCTTTTTCCTGAAATTCTCCTTTTTCTGTGCGGAAGCCCCTTCCTTTTCCGCGGAAAGAGTGCTATACTCCTATGACGTTAGCAAGAACTAACAAACAAAAGGTAAAGATTGCCAGAAACTGACAATAAAGCAGGAACCGGTTACGAAAGACGGATATAGACTTATATAACAAACAAGACCGGAAAAAGAGCGGAACAGAAAGAGGCGCGGGGAAAATGAGATACGCGGGGATGCCGGCAGGCATGTGGATGCTGTTCAGGAATTCCTTCCGGAAAAACCTGGGCGATGTGCTGGGGTATGACCGGGAGAGTGCCGGAGAAATAACGGAAAAGGCAAAAAAGGATTACCGGATGCTGATCCGGAAACTGCCGGAATTTGAAAAGGGCGACCGGTTCAAAATGAACATTGTGAACTGCGCTGTGTTTTCAGCTTTCTGCCTGCACATCAGGCCCAGGCCTTCGGTGGAACAGATGACGGAGTTTTACAACCGGTCCATGATGATTCCCGCCATGCGCTTTTTCTGCCGGCTTACCGGCAAAAAAAAGTTCAGCACGAAGGATATTGAGGAAATGAAGAAAACGGAAGCACTGCGGGCGGCGGACCGGAATCCCTATTCCTGGAACATGATGTACATTCCGTATAAAGACGGCTCCGGGTACGAGGCCAGGTTCTTCCGGTGCGGGATCTGCCGGCTGATGAAGGAACTGAACCTTTATGAATACGTTCCGGCCATGTGCAGGCTGGACTACACCATGGCAGAAGCGAGCGGAGCAAGCCGGTTTGTGCGGGAATACACCCTGGCGTCCGGAGGGCCGTACTGCGACTGCGGATATAAGAAACTGAACTGAGGACGTGCTGCAATGAAGAAAAAGATTTGGGACCTGTACGCGCCGATTTATAAGCAGGCGATGAAGGCGGACCAGAAGATATACAACTTTATGTACGAGCGCATCCCGCAGAAGATCCGGGATATGGAGGTGCTGGAAATCGCCACCGGCCCCGGGCTGCTGGCCAGGCACGTGGCTCCGGCGGCAAAGCGGATGGTCGCCACGGACTATTCCGACGGCATGATCGCCGAGGCAAAGAAAGGGCCGCGGCCTGCCAACCTGGAATTTGAGGTGGCGGACGCCATGAATCTGCCCTACGCGGACAGCAGCTTTGACGCGGTGCTGATTGCCAATGCCTTGCACATTGTGCCGGATCCGCAGAAGGCGCTGCGGGAGATCAGCCGCGTGCTGCGGCCGGGCGGACTGCTGATTGCTCCGACGTTTGTGGAGCATAATGGGACCCTGGGCAGCCGCATCTGGTCCCGGATCCTGCGGATCGCGGGGATCCGGTTTGAACACCAGTGGTCCGCGCAGGAATACCTGAAGTTCCTGGAGGACAACGGCTGGAAGGTGGAATTCAGCAGGGAGATGGCGGCGCGGATCGCCCTGATGTACACGGAATGCCGGGAGGCGGAGAAGAAATGAAGATCACCGAGACGGGAAACAGGTCAGGAAAGACCCTGGTGCTGCTGCCGGGAACGGGCTGCACCTGGGAAATCAATTTCCGTGAGGTACTGGAGGACCTAAAGGAACAGTACCATCTGATCTGTGTCAACTATGACGGTTTCGACGGGGACAGCAGCAAGCCGTTTACCGATATGCTGACCGTGACGGGGAAGATTGAGGATTACATCCTGGAGAATCACGGCGGCCGGGTGGACGGCGCCTACGGCTCCTCCCTGGGCGGAAGCTTCGCGGGGCTGCTGCTGGAGAGGGGAAGGATCCACATGGACCATGTGTTCATCGGCGGGTCTGACCTGGACCAGGGAAGTCCCCTGACGGGCAGGATCATGACAGGGCTTGTGGGCAGGCTGATCGGAAATGCCGGAAAGAACGAAAAAAAGAAGGAAAAGCTGAAGAAGCTGCTGGTGAAAGCCTTCGGCGTGGACAACGACGCGGAGACGAACGAATTCATGGAACAGTTCGCCCGGAGCATCGCCTCGCTGCACCCGAAGACGGTGGGCCGGGAATATTACTCCGATTATGTGACGCCCCTGGGGAATGACCTTCACGCGGAAGGCACAAGGGTGCACGTGATCTATGCCCTGAAGATGGGACCGAAATACGAAAAGCGGTACCTGCAGCATTTCCGGGATCCGGAGCTGCTGCGGTTCGACATGCAGCATGAGGCCTGGCTGTTCCAGAAACAGTGGCGGCAGCCGGTGCTGGACGCCATTGCGGAATGCATGCGGTAAACCGAAACGGAATTCATAATTCAGAATTCATAATTCAGAATTCAGAGTGCTGGAGGACGCATGAAGACCTATACACCGGAGAACCTGGTGAAGATCAGCCGGTACAGAAAGCTGTTCCCGACGCTGCCGGAGGAAGTGCGGCAGGATGTGTACAGCCGGATGCTGGTGCTGCTGAAGGAAGAGGAAAAGTGGTGCGACAGGGGCAACTACAAGCATATTGCCCAGATCCTGACCACCATCGCCCTGTACGAGGTGCTGCAGATGCACGGGGAAAGCGAGCCGGAGGCCTACCGGATCATTTCCGAAGCCATGTGGGGCGCTTTGACGCCGGAATCCTACCAGAAGATGGCCCGGCGGTCCTTCTTTCTTCCGATGATGAAGAAGATCCTGCCCTTCGGGTTCCGCCACGGCAGCGGCGCCGGCTGGAAATACACCTGGCATCTGAAGGAGGATCCGAAGGACCGGTTTCACTTTGAGTGCCGGGAATGTGTGTACTGGCACATTTTCAGCGAGCAGAACCTGATGAAGCTGGGTGCGATGTTCTGCCATTCGGACGTGATCAACTTCGGAAAGCTGCCCTATACGGATTTCAGGAGGACGAAAACCCTCTGCCAGGGCGGCGATTGCTGCGACTTTGACTTTGTCCGCCACAAAACGGACGCCGGGGACGGCTGGGAGCGGTTTGAAAGCATCTGACCGGACAGGAAAACAAAAGAAAAATACCGGCACGATCGGGAGAGAATCGTGCCGGTATGTCTTTTGATCCGGGATTACCGGGGATCTTTGATTTTGTCGGGAACAACCCAGTAATCGCACATGCTTCCGCCGGAAGCAAGGGTCTGTTCCCTGTGCAGGACCGCGTGGTTGGCTTCGGTGATCAGGTAGTCCAGCTCGCAGCAAACGGGCAGGATCTCCATGAAACCGTATTTCCGTGCGTAATTGTTCAGCGGGCAGTTGGTGAAATAATAGAAAACGCCGTCCCGGTGCTTTGTTTCATCAATATTGTAATCCCAGGTCTTATCCCGGTACTGCGGACGGCTGTCTGCCCATTCTTTCTTTTCGTAAAGCCCTTTCAGGGATTCCCGGATATCCTCGGGCCGGTTCATATCCCTTTTGCCAAGTATTTTGGTGACCATGGGGCTTTTGACCATGTCCCGGATCACGGGGCGGAAGCTGTCGGGAGAGATGGCTCCTTCCGCGCCTTTCCAGACGGCCATGAGGACAAAACACATATAGATATTGCTGGCCATGGGATTGTCCGAACCAATATCATCCACCTGGGTGAGCATTTCCCGGTAAATGCCAGGCGCGTTTTTCAGCGCCCGGCGGGTGACCTCCTTACCATAGGCTTTTTTCAGATGCTTCCGAAGCAGCATGGAAAAGAGCCGCAGGTAGGAGCCTTTGTATTTCATCATGACATGATACCTCTTTCTGCTTGCGGGGGTTAAGCGGCGTCATCCGCGGCTTCTTCCCCGCCCTGATCAGCACTTTCATACATCACGGCGGTTTCACCGGTTTCTGCAGTCAGTGCTTCACCATCCAGCGTTGCGTCTGTTACGCAGCTTTCAATGACGCTGTTGACGGAACGGCCGGCAACGGCTCCGGGAGTTACAGCTCCGGTAATGTCTGCTTTTACGGTACAGTTAACGACCTTGAAAGCAGTTTCTTCACCGTAGAAATACAGGCCGGTGCCGAACAGGCCGCCCACATGGGTGGCTCCGGGAGCGTTGATCACAGCTGTTACGCTGCAGTTGATGATCTCAGAAGGATACTTTGTTGTTACGACTCCTTCCGCTTCCGCGATGATACTGCCGTTGGAGTGAGAACCGCCGAAACCGCACAGGCCGCCGATGGCATGGCCGCCGTTGACGGTGGTAATGGTAACGTCCGCAGTACAGTTGGAAACGGTATCCATCATTTCCAGGCATCCGGCGATACCGCCCAGGGCGATGGGTTCATTGCCTTCAGCGGTGACGGTGCCCTTTGCGGTGCAATTGTCAATGCTGCCTCCGAAGCTGCCGCCGATGACCAGGCCGCCGCACTCCGCGACGTCCGCCTGGACGATACGGCCTTCGGGGAAATCATTGTCTCCCAGTACGTGAATGGCTGTTCCATCCACGGAGCAGTTGTAAACAGCGCCGTTATTACCGCCGGTAATACCGCCGACACAGTTGACACCGGTAACGCTGTTTTCCCCGGACAGGGTTACATCGTGAACCATGCCCATGTTATAGCCCACCACGGCGCCGATAGCATTGGAGAAGCCGTTCGTGCAGGTGACGGTGATGTTCTTCGCGTTCAGGTTTTTCACTTCACCCAGGCTCATGCCGAAGATTCCGCCGCCAACGATGGGATCTCCGGAGGTGAAGGTAACATTGGAAATGGTATGGCCCTGTCCGTCAAAGACACCCATGAACATGAAGTTCACATTGCTCTGGTCGGTCATATCCATCCGTCCGATGGGCTGCCATTCCATGCCGGCCAGGTCGATGTCCTCTGTGAGGGCAAAGAAGGCGCCGTAGTATCCGCCCGCACTGCCGTCATTCACAGCGTTCGCCATGGCCAGCAGCTGGTCCGCTGTGGCGATCTGCCAGGGATCCGTTTCAGTTCCGCTTCCGCCCGCAAAGGGAGTTGTTTCAGCGGAAGCCGCGCAAAGGCCAAGGGCCAGCGCAAGGGCTAAAAGAGTTGAAAGTAACCTTCTCATAAGAGGTACCTCCTTGAAAATTGTTTTGTATGTCATCGCTTTCGCGGGGACACCGGGAATCAGGCAATTTTCCAGGATGCGGCTTCCTGACGGCCTTCCACGAAGGTTTTGTAGATGCCGTTCTTCCGGATCAGCTCGTCATGGGTGCCGTGCTGGGCAATCTTACCGTTGTCGATCACGAAGATCTGGTCCGCGTTCCGGACAGTCTTCAGCCGGTGGGCGATCATGATGATCGTCTTTTCCTTTGTCAGTTCCTCAATAGCCGCGGTCAGCTCGGTCTCGCTTTCCGGGTCAACGTTGGCTGTGGCTTCATCCAGGATGATGACCGGAGCGTTCTTCATGATCGCACGGGCAATGGAAATGCGCTGTTTTTCACCGCCGGAGAGGCTGGCACCGCCTTCGCCGATGACGGTCTGATAACCTTCCGGAAGCGCCATGATGAAGTCATGGCAGCGGGCTTTCTTTGCCGCTTCAATGACCCGGTCCATGGAGGCACCCGGCTCACCGAAACGGATATTATTGGCAATGGTATCCTCAAACAGATAGACGTTCTGGAACACGAAACTGAAGTTTTTCATCAGGGAGTCGAAACTGTAATCCTTCACGTTTCGGCCGCCCAGGAGCACCTGGCCGCCCTGCACGTCCCAGAACCGGGCCATGAGGTGGCACAGGGTGGTTTTGCCGCCGCCGGAGGGACCTACGAAGGCGGTGGTGGTCTTTTCCGGAATGGTCAGGGACACATTGTCGATGATCTTTTTCCGGTCGTAGGAGAAGTCCACGTTCTTCAGCTCAATATCCCGTCTGGCGGGAGTGATGTCCGCTCCGTCAATATCCATGGGCGGCATATCCATGATTTCCTTTGTCTTTGTCACAGCTACATGGACGGTTCGCAGCAGGGCGGAGAAGGAACCCATGGCCTCCAGGCTTTCAAAGACCATGAAGGCGGAGATCATCATCATGATGCAGTAGAGCAGCGGCATGGTGCCGTCAAAATAGAATTTCAGGGCAAGAATACTCATCACCATGCCGGTCAGCTTGGTGGTGATGTTCTGGATGGTGACCCAGGGCATGACGGTGAATTCCACGGCGGTATCCGTATCCCGCTTTTCATTGATGGCGGCGTCCAGCTTCTTCGCCCGGCTGTCGGTCATGGAATAGTTCTTGACTTCGGCAATGCCCTGGACATATTCGATCACCTGGGAAACCAGGTCTTCATCCGCGTTGTGCTTCCGGGAAGCCAGGGGAACGGTGGCTTTCTGCATCCGGGAGTTGAACAGCAGGAAGAGAAGAATGCCGGCCACCAGGACCAGGCCGATGCGCCAGTCAAAGGCCAGCACAAAGACGGCAATGACGGAAGTGGTCAGAATGCCCTGGGTGGTGACCATGACGATGCGGGCAGCTACGTCCGCCAGGGATTCCATGGTGTTGGTGGTCACGTTGGTGATGGCACCCAGGGAATTGCGGTTGAAGAAACCCATGGGCAGGTAACGCAGATGCTCGGCAATCTCAATGCGCTTGTTGCAGCAGGAATGATAGCCGGCTTCACACTGGAGCATGGTGGTTTTCAGGGTGACCATGATCTGGCCCAGAACGGAAACTGCCATAATGCCAAAGGAGAGCCACAGGTGGCGGGAGGTCAGCTGACCCTCAATGAGCCCCTGGACCACGACCGCGACGGCGGTAATGCGCAGGGCGGAGAACATGGCGCGGAACACACCGAGAATGACGGCCAGGTGGAATTTGTGACGGTCTTCCCGGTTGCAGAAATCAAAATATTCCTTCAGAATCTTAAGCAACGTCTTCAGCCTCCTTCGCGGCAATATGCGCCTGCCACATGCTCCGGTACAGGTCACTGCTGTCCAGCAGCTCCTGCTGGGTTCCGGCGGCTTCGACCTGTCCCTTGTTGATCAGGATGATCTGATCGGCGGAGGCAATGGTGGACAGACGGTGGGCGATAACCAGCAGCGTGCGGCCTTTGACCAGTTTTGCGACGCTGTGCTGGACCAGCGCTTCGTTCTCCGGATCGGTATAAGCGGTGGCTTCGTCCAGGATGATGACAGGCGCGTTTTTCAGCATGGCGCGGGCAATGGAAATCCGCTGGCGTTCACCGCCGGACAGATGTCCGCCTGCGCCGCCGCAGACCGTCTGATATCCGTTTTCAAGATTCATGATGAAATCATGGCAGCCGCAGGCTTTGGCCGCTTCAATCACCTGTTCATCCGTCGCCCTGGGATTGCCCAGACGGATGTTTTCCATGACGCTCATATCAAACAGGTAATTATCCTGGGAAACAAAGGCAATCTCTTTCTGATAGTCATCCAGCGGGATCTTCCGGATGTCAGTGCCGCCGAAAGTGATCTCACCGCTGTCCACATCCCAGAAGGAGGCAATCAGCTTGGCGATAGTGCTTTTGCCTGAACCGGATGGACCGACCAGGGCATTCACAGTACCTTCCTCAATGGTCAGGTTTACACCGTGGAGGACTTCTTCTTTTTTATAGGCAAAATGCACATCCTTCAGGCAGATGGTGGTGCCGACGGGGGCCTGGGCCAGCCGTTCCGGACGTTCCAGCTCCGGCTTGGTCAGGATGTTTGTGACTTCCCCGATGATGGTGCCGCACTTGCTCAGGTCATCCATGTAGTTGGAGGCCATGATGAAGGGCGTGATCAGGCCCATGGCAAGGATGATCAGCATCACCAGGTCCGGCGCGGTAACGGCTCCGTTCATGAAGTAGCTGACGCCAAAGGGCAGCAGGGGCAGCAGCGTAGCCGGCAGGACTGCCATGGCGGTATTCTGGTACACATTGCAGCGGCGCATCCATTCAATGAAGCAGTCAGCGCCCTCCTTCGCGGCGTTTACGAACTTGTCGTAGCTGGTTTTTGCCTTGCCGAAGGCCTTGATCACCTCGATGCCGTTGATGTATTCCACGGCGGTGTCATTCAGCGCCTTGGTCTTGACGATGGTGTTGGTGAAGTCAGCTTTCATGCCGCGCATCATCAGGCCGAAGCAGGTAAAGCCGACCGGCACCGTCAGGAGGGACAGCAGCGCCAGGCGCCAGTCGATGCTGACCATATAACCGAAGATGACAAAGGGGATCAGGAGGTTGGACGTCACTTCGGGGATCATGTGGGCCAGGGTGGTTTCCATGGAATCCACGCGCTCGACGATGATGTTTTTATAGGAACCGGAGGATTCGTCCAGCACGTCGCCCAGGGGCATCCGGGCCAGCTTTCGGGTTAACTGCCGGCGGATCCCGGCCAGCACTTCAAAGGTGGCCTTATGGGACATGGTGGTGGAGAAAGTGTGGAACAGCCGGCTCAGCACCCAGAACAACCCCATATACAGGATCTGGTTCAGGCAGTAGGAAAAATCCGCTGTGCCTTCAAGCAGCCTCCGGACAATGTTCGCAAGGTAAAGGAAGGGAATAAAACCGCAGACTACGTTGGCGACTGCCAGCAGCACGCTGATAACGTAGCTGCTCCTGCGGGCGCCCGCAAACTCCATCACCCAGCTGAAGGTGCTGCGTTTACGGGCTTTTGCCTGTTTTGACATGGGAAGATCGACCTCCTAAGTTAGAATTGGCTAACAACAGGGGCAAAAAAAAGCGCCCCGATGTTACGAAAAATAAAGGGGCTCAGTAACCGAAAAGCGCCTGCCAGCCCCGGGCAAAGAACGCATCCAGGGTATCGGCGTAATGCATGGCCTGTTCCCGGGAGAAATCATGGATGACCGCCTGGAAGACAGCATCGATATTGGCGGTGACGAGCAGGTGAAATTCCTCCGGATCCACTTCCCTGATCGGCATCCCCTGTTCCCGCAGGAGAGACATCATATCCAGGGTGATTTTTTCCTCTGCCTCCGACAGATCATGCAGGAAGGATTCATACCGGGTGCCCCGGGATTTGCAGATCAGCAGGCGAAAGGCGTCCAGATGTTCATAGATAAAGATCATGGCCATTTTCGCGTCCCCGCCCTGGCTCCACTTATCCCCCAGGGATTCGGTCTGCAGGGCTGCCTGTTCTTCAGCTTCCTCCAGCCGGTAGAGGCTGATCAGCCCCTGGCAGGCAGGTTCCACAAGGGCGGCGAACATTTCCTCCTTGGAGGTAAAATGCTTGTACAGGCCGGCAACGCTCATACCCGCGGCGGCGGCAATCCGCCGCATGGAGGCGTCCGTAAAACCGTAAGTCATGAACTCCTCCCGGGCTGCTGCGATGATCTTTTCATGATGAGCGGATTTGTCGCGTGCCATAAGGCGCCTCCTTCCATCCATTTAAGTGAACACTGTTCGCTTCCGACGGATAGAATAACCGGATTGAAGAAGCTTGTCAAGAACAAATTAGATCCATCTAAAACAAACGTTTGCACTTGACAATCATAGTCTTTCATGGTATACAATATCAGGCATGTGAAAAGTCATGCATCGGCTGCTTCTGAGACGGGAGCAGCTTCCTTTGGGGTTCAAAGTTAGATGCAACTAATAAAAGAAGACAAAATCAGACAAACAACTGACGTCGGCCCGGAGGAAAGAGAGCAAACAGGAGGAGAAAAACAAAGATGGGTATTGTGGAACTGAAGGATGTATCGAGGGTTTACCGCAACGGCGATCACGAGCAGCGGGCGCTGGACCACGTGGATCTTTCCCTTGAAGAAGGAAAGTTTATCGTAGTGCTCGGTCCCAGCGGCGCAGGCAAAAGCACGCTGCTGAACCTGCTGGGCGGACTGGACAGCCCGACAGAGGGAACCATCACCGTGGACGGAAGGGATATTTCCACCCTGACGGAAAACGAGCTGGCGGATTACCGGGCGGAAACCGTGGGTTTTGTGTTTCAGAGCTACAACCTGATTCCCACCCTGACCGTGATTGAAAATGTCGCGCTGGTCAAGGAAATCGCAAAAAATCCCCTGAGCAGTCATGACATGCTACGGGAAGTCGGCCTGGCGGATCACATCCATCAGTTTCCTTCCGAACTGTCCGGCGGTGAACAGCAGCGGGTTTCCATTGCCCGGGCGCTGGCGAAAAACCCCCGGATCCTGCTGTGCGACGAGCCTACCGGCGCGCTGGACTCCGAAACCGGCGTGATGGTGCTGAAGCTGCTGCTTTCCATGGCCAGGGATATGAACAAGACGATCATCATTGTGACGCATAACCAGAACATCGCGAAGATGGCGGACGTGGTGATACGGGTGAAGAACGGGAAAATTAAGTCCTGCGAAGAGCAGGAGAAGCCGATGACAGTCGAAGAAGTGGACTGGTGAGCAGAAGATGAATGTGACATTCATCTTCTGCAATGCAGAATGCAGGATGCAGAATGAAAATGTTTTACTGATTCAGAATGAAATATTGAATTCTGAGGATTCGTTTATAAGGTCAGAATGAAAAGGATTGAGTTTTTATGCTGATAAAGAAGTTATTCAGGACGCTGTGGCATTACAAGGCACAGTTTATTTCCATGGTGCTGATGATCGCCCTGGGTGTCGGGGTGTTCCTGGGATTCAACATTGAATGGTACAGCCTGGAAAAGAACCTGACAGAGATTTATGAAGCGACCGGTTATTCGGATTACCGGGTTTATGCCGAAAAGGCCTTCAGCGAGGAGGACCTGCAGAAAGTACTGGAAATAGACGGCGTGGAGGATGCCACACGGTACCTGTCCGTGGTGACGGCGGTAAAAGGAACCGAAGACACCCTGGCCATGACCGTGGTGGAGAATCCGAAAGTTTCCGGCCTGCTGGTAACCTCCGGGGAAGCCTATGACCCGGAAAGCGAGGACGGGATCTGGCTTTCAGACCGGTATGCCGCGGCAAACGGGATTCAGCTGGGTGACAGCATGAGCCTGACCTACAAGATGATCGAGGTGACTGGTACCGTAAAGGGCCTCGTCAAATCCAGCGAATACCTGATCTGCCTGCCGGATGAGACCCAGATGATGCCGGACTATAACTCCCACGGCTTCGGATTTATCTCTCCGAAGATGATGGATAACGCGATCCCTGCCATGGCCCGGATGTTTACGGGCGGATCGCTGTATATGCAGCTGAACGTGAAGAGCAGCCTGGAGAAGGCGGATTTTGTGGAAAAGCTGGACAAGGCGCTGGGACGGACACTGCTGGTGCTGTCCAGGGATGAAAGCTTTACCTGGTCGGAAGCCCAGGGCGAGGTGGATGAAGGCAAAACCATGGGATCTATCCTGCCGGTGCTGTTCCTGGCTATTGCCATCCTGACCATGGTGACTACCATGCACCGGATCACGGCCAGCGAGAAACGACAGATCGGCACCATGAAGGCACTGGGATTCAGGAACAGACGGATCCTGATTCACTATACTTCATACGCGCTGATCATCGGACTGATCGGATCGCTACTGGGTATGGCGATCGGTTATGGGCTGGGCCTGTTCATCCTGAATCCGGACAGCGCCATGGCCACCTACCTGGATATGCTCCACTGGACGCTGTACGCGCCGCCCTTCAGCTGGCTGGTAATCATACTGATCAACGTATTCCTGACCCTGATCGGTTTTCTTTCCGTGCGGAAGATGCTGCAGGGTACGGCGGCGGACGCGCTTCGGCCTTATACACCCAAACGGATGAAGCACCTGGCTGTGGAGGAGACAAAACGCTTCAAAGCCCTGGGCTTCGGGATCAAATGGAACCTGCGGGATCTGCTGCGGCATAAATCCCGGTCCTGGATGACACTGTTCGGCGTGGTAGGATGCATGGTGCTGCTGGTAGGCGGCATGGGCATGAAGGACACATTGAATTCCTTTATGGACGTGTTCTTTGACCAGGCAAACAATTATACGACCAAAATCAACCTGGACGCGGAAAACATTACCAATGAGGAAGCCCTGGCCCTGGCAGAGAAATATAACGGAGACTGGGTAGCGCAGCGGAGCGTGCAGATCGGAGACAAAGGATACACCCTGGAAGTCTATGAGATTACCCATGACCGGATCCGGTTCGCGGACCAGGATATGAACGTGATTGCCCTGACGGACGACGGGGCGTACATCGGCGAGCGGGTGGCGCAGACGCACGGCCTGGCAGCGGGGGACAGCCTGACCTTTTCCCCCTACGGGACGGATGAAAGCTATACGGTCCGGGTGGCCGGAATCTGCAAGTGCCTGAGCGAGAGCGTGATGATGACCCGGGCCTGCGCGGAATCGGCGGGGATCTCCTACACGGTCAACGCGGTCTTCACGGACGAAACGGAAGTGGAGACGGACAAGCATATCCTGAACACCCAGAGCAAGCAGTCCATTATGGATTCCTTCGGGACCTTCATTGACCTGATGGACAAGATGATCTGGCTGCTGGTGATCGCGGCGGTGGCGCTGGGAATTGTGGTCCTGTACAACCTGGGCGTCATGAGCTATACGGAGCGGTACCGGGAGATGGCGACGCTGAAGGTGGTCGGGTTCAAAAACAGCAAGATCGGCCGGCTCCTGATCAGCCAGAACCTGTGGCTGACCGTGATCGGAATCCTAATCGGCCTGCCTGCCGGCGTCGGCGTGCTGCAGTACCTGCTGACCGCCCTGGCTTCGGAATATGAGATGAAGCTGACGCTGGGTCCGGCAACCTACCTGCTCTCCATCCTGCTGACCTTCGGGGTTTCCCTGATCGTCGGACTGATGGTCGCCCGGAAGAACCGGTCGATTGATATGGTGGCCGCGCTGAAAACGGAAGAATAAAGAGGACAGAACAAGGCCCGGATCCATGACGGATCCGGGCCTTGTTATACGGTTTGGATTATCCCTGCACAGGCAGGATATCCAGGCTGCGCATGAGTTCCATACAATTGGTGATCTGTTCTTCGGTCAGGGCCAGGCCGGGGGCTTCATCCCCGGCGACCAGTGTCAGTTCGATCTCATGGCCCTGGCAGACGGTATAGAAGTCCAGGAAGTCCTGGTCTTCACCGGTTTCCCGGACCAGCAGCAGGCTGACGCCGGAAGCGGTTTCAAACATGTCAAAGGTGACGGTATTCTCTTCGCTGAAGCCGGATTTAATCCATTCCAGGGTTTCCGCATCCAGGTCACCCAGACGCTGTGCACTGGCGTAGCTTTCGTTGAAGGAAATAAAGATGTTCAGGCGGGGAGCCGCGGGATTGTCACTGATTACAGCGCATTCCATGGTCAGGTCACTTTGGGAGAGAATGGTGCACTTGTATCCATCGGGCAGCGTGCCGCGAAGCTGCAGGCGGTCCTGGAAATCGATTGAAGCGTCACTGCCGGCAAAAGCGGAAACGCTGGCCAGCAGCAGTGCGGCGCAAAGAAACAGGGATAAAAGCTTTTTCATGGGGTATTACCTCCTTATCTACGGGTCTGATCAGTTCAGACGGGTCACGTAGTTTTTCATAATGAAACCGGTGGCTTCCGTGTTGGGATCGGTTACCTGGTACCAGCTCTGGGTTTCGGCAATCACCGTCAGCTGGGCACCGCTGCGGTAGGTGGCGAGAACTTCAGTATCCTTGCTGGGAGCCCAGCGCATGTTAACCCATCCGCTGGCACGGGAGGGGCGGACACTGACCACAAAGGGAGCTACCAGACGGGCGGTCCGGAATTCCGCGTTCAGCACCGCAATCGTATCAGTGTAGGCCGGAACGGGAACGTAAGGCGCCGCGGTGGGAACAGCGGTCGGAATGACTGTGGGACGCGGGGAAGGAGCGGCGGTATACAGGGGAGCCGGCTCATCCCACTGCAGGAATCTGCTCTGGACATAAGCCTCGCCGAAACGATCCCAGACAACGCTGGCCCAGCCGTTTTCCAGGAAACGGAGCACCTGCATTCTGGAACCATAGGGAGCAACGGCAATGATGTTGTTTGCTACGCGGGGCGCGCTTCGGACATTCAGGCCCTGGCCGTTGTCTGTATAGACATACATGACCATAGCCGATGCTTCCAGATAGGGATAAACATTACTGCTGTTGCTGGCGGCGGACTGGCCGATGCCGTTATCGGCAAAGGCGGCGGCAAGTCCCAGGACCAGCGTCAGCGCGAGCAGCAGGGAAAGCAGCTTTTTGTTCATTGAAATACCCTCCTTATGCGGAACGGACGTCAATATATCCGGCAGATCATGTATTGTTTCGATCATACCGATTATACCAAAAAAACGGAACGGATGCGCATTTTATTCCCAAAGCGGAAAAAAACTGAAAGGATACAGGAAACGGGGATGATATTGACTGAAAACTACATTGACAAACGGGCCTGGTTCATGATAGGATCCGAATGTTAGTTCTGACTAATAGGAAGGATGCCGTGCGGTGAACGTGAAGACGATACCACATGGCTTTTCTTGAAAACGAGAGTTAGAAATAACTAATTATATTGATTTGAGGAGGATCTCTCATGAAAACACTCCGTTCGGTTCTTTCCCTGATCCTGGTTCTCTGCCTGGCAGCGTGCGCAGGCGCCGCCCTGGCGGACAAAACCCTGGAAGGTGACGCCAACGTGGACCAGCGCAACTATCCGTCCACGGCTCCCTTTATCCATCCGCCCTTCTACAATGTGAAGCTGACGGTGGAGGTTGACGACAGCGGCGTGATCACCGCCGTGAAGGACAACGGCACAGGTGCAGCCGGTTCCGTGCAGGAAGGGAACGAGGAATTCTGGGCCAATAAAAACAAGCCCTTCTTTGACGCGGCGGTGAACGGCGGCCTGCTGGAAAAGTTCGTCGGCAAGACCCTGGAAGAAGTCAAAGCCATGGATATGAGCGCGGGCGTGGATGCCGTTTCCGGCGCCACCATGGTCAGCGCCGCCGCCCAGGAGGCGGTAATCAACGCCTTTGAAGGCAAGGCGGGCAAAACCTTCCTGGCTGTGGAAGGCTCCGCCCTCCCGCTGGATCAGATCGACGGAAACACCGTGATCCTGACCAATGCCCTGCCGGAGGATTTTGATCTGCAGGTGCTGGACATCCGCCGGGGCGTGCGCAATGAGGAAATCATTCCTGCCGACAGTTACACCGTGGAAGCGGCCGGCGGAAAGGTGAAGATTGCCTTCAATGATATCGCCGCCCTGAAAGCCGGTTACTACTATGTGAACGTCATTGACAACAGCGGAAAGTACCGTTCTCCCTCCTTCGAAGGCGGTCCCGCGGCAGCGCAGGCGCCTTACTTCATCATTGACAGCGGACTGAAAGCGGATGACCTTTCCTTTGACGGGGAGAAGATCGTCCTGGCCTCCGGCTCCATGGCGGACTACCTGGAAAATCTGCAGCATGTGCAGATTCTGGCGGAAGGCGCGGAGAAGCCTGTGGAACAGGAAATCGTCGGCCATCACGGTACGGTGGGCAACTTTATTGCCCTGGATGAGAACGGTGTGCTGAACGCCGACGGCGTGGTGAAGGCCCGCAACGGCGATGAAAACCCGCTGTTCGAAGCCGGAAAAAACTATACCGTGACGGTTGCGGCCTTCGGTTATCCGGAGCTTTCCTTTTCCTACACCAAGGCGGCGGAATGACGCTGACGGAGTAAGGATTTGCCTGATATTTCCCAATTAAGCAAATAGTTTGACAAGACTAACTATCGGATGATAGTATTCTATCCGGAAGACGACCTCTTCCACCAAATATCAGGTATTCGCCGACTCCTTGAATACCTGGGCCGGGCATCCGGGTCTGTTTCCGCTTCTTCCCGGGCGCCCGGCTTTTTTCCATGATTAAACCAGCAGGAAAGGATGAAAGAACATGAACAGCTTTGCCATTACCAAGGTTACAGGACGTGAAATTATCGACTCCCGCGGCAATCCCACCGTGGAGGCGGAGGTGACCCTTGCCAGCGGGATTGTCGGACGCGGCGCGGCTCCTTCCGGCGCTTCCACCGGTGAGTTTGAAGCGCTGGAGCTGCGGGACGGCGACAAGAGCCGTTTCGGCGGCAAGGGCGTTTCCAAGGCTGTGAACAATGTGAATACTGTGATCAACGATGTGCTCCAGGGCATCGACGTCCGGGACACCTACGCCGTGGATGGCGCCATGCTGAAGGCGGACGGAACGAAGGATAAGTCCAAACTGGGCGCTAACGCGATCCTGGCGGTTTCCATCGCTGCCGCGAAGGCGGCGGCGGAAGGCCTGGGCGTAACGCTGCACCAGTTCCTGGGCGGCGTGCAGGGCAACAACCTGCCGGTTCCCATGATGAACATCCTCAACGGCGGTGCGCATGCCTCCAACTCTGTGGATACGCAGGAATTCATGATTATGCCCGCGGGCGCTTCTTCTTTCCGTGAAGGTCTGCGGATGTGCACGGAGGTTTTCCATGCCCTGCAGAAGTTGCTGAAGGCGGAAGGCGAAACCACCGCCGTCGGCGATGAAGGCGGCTTTGCCCCCAACCTGAAGAGCGACGAGGATACGATTGAACATATCCTGCAGGCTGTGAAGGACGCCGGATACGAACCCGGAAAGGATTTCGTGCTGGCCATGGACGCCGCTTCCTCCGAGTGGAAGAGCGAGAAGGGCAAGGGATACTACCATCAGCCCAAGTCCGGCAAGGACTTCACTTCCGATGAGCTGATCGCCCATTGGGAATCCCTGATCGACAAGTACCCGATTATCTCCATCGAGGACGGCCTGGATGAGGAAGACTGGGAAGGCTGGCAGAAGATGACCGCGAAGCTGGGCGACCGGGTGCAGCTGGTGGGCGACGACCTGTTTGTGACCAACACGGAGCGCCTGGCCAAGGGCATCAAACTGGGCTGCGCCAACTCCATCCTGATCAAGCTGAATCAGATCGGTTCCGTTTCCGAGACGCTGGAAGCCATCAAGATGGCCCACAAGGCCGGATACACCGCCGTGACTTCCCACCGCAGCGGCGAGACGGAGGACACCACCATCGCGGACCTGGCCGTGGCCCTGAACACCCGGCAGATCAAGACGGGCGCACCGAGCCGCTCCGAGCGCGTGGCGAAGTACAACCAGCTGCTGCGCATTGAGGAAAGCCTGGGTGAAAACGCTGTTTATCCCGGATTCGACGCCTTTGGGGTGAAGAAGTAATCATTCTGAAACCGGTTATCGGACAGTCCGCCGGCAGACACCGGCGGACTTTTCACTTTCAGATGAGTGAACGACCGCCGCGGATGAAAACGGTTCAGGAACGGGGGTGAAATCATGCGGCGAAGAAAAAATCAGCTTGATCAGTCCTTTGTGTATAAGAAGCTAAAGAAAGAACTGGTTCGCAGGTACGGGAAAGAAAAGGCCTCCGCCATATGGGAGGAGGCCGGAGGGAAACTCCGGACATTTGAAACGGCGGAACCGGAGGCGGATAAGACAAGCAGAATGTTTACTTTTCCGGCGGCGGCCATATACCAGGCTGTTGAGCAGTACGCGCCGGGAGACGCGCTCGGGGTTACCCGCGCTTACGGAAAACAATTCGGGCAGCGGGTCAGGAAGATCTTCAGAAGAATCACGGCCTTGCCGGGAGTGCCGGCGCTCATGTGGAAGCATATGGATAAGCTTGCCGGGAAGATGAGCGACGGGTACGGGACAAAGAATATGGTTGTTACCACGGAAGAGTGCCGCCTTGACGTGATCAGCTGCCCGATCTGCGACAAGGCAAAAGTACTGGGAGTGCCTGAGGCGGCACAGATGATCTGCTGCATGGACAAAGAATATATGACCGGTATCCGCGGCATGGATTACAGGAGAACAAAATCCCTGGCAGAAGGGGATGACTGCTGCGACTACCGGATGAGAAGGACAGGAAAGAAATCCGGCGGATTCTGATAATGCATGAGGAAAGAAAAGCCAGATGAGTAAAGCACAGATGGATGACGAACTGCTCCGGCTATACCGGCAGATCCGGGAAACGCCGGCCCTGGCCGTCGATTTCCCCGCGGAAACGGGGAAGGGACGCATCACGCGGCTGGACACGCGCAGGTATTCCCTTTCAGCCTGGAATATGGAATTCCACCGGGACACATTTGTTCAGGGACGCGGCGGAGATGAGATGCGGCTCCTGTTCTGTACGGGAAACGGGGTGGAATGGACTTCGGACCGGGGAACGATGCGCCTGGATCATAATGAAGCGTGTTTCTGCGCCGCAGACGGTTCCACAGAAAGAATGTGTTACCAGGGCAATTTGCCGTTCTCCTTCCTGTCGGTGGCTGTTCCGGCGGAACAATTTACCGGGATGATCGGCTGCCATTTCCGGGAACCGCAGAAGATGACGCAGATCCTGCAGGGCAGGTCTTTTCCCATCAATGCGGCTATCCGGCGAAGCCTGCATGAGATCGGATCGCTGGAATCGGTTCATAACGGGTTTGAAATGATGCGCCTGGAAGCGCATTTGCTGGAAAGCCTGTCATACTGCCTTGAATCAGCCCTGGGGGAACCGGCTGCATCCCGCGGGCTGCATCACGACGACCTGACAATCATTGACGCAATCAGGGAGAGAATAGACGGGGATCCTGCCGCGGTACCGGACATAGCGTCGCTTGCGCGGGAGTACTGTATGAGCGCGTCCAAACTGACAAGGGCGTTCAAACAGGTCTGCGGGACTTCGCTGCACGCCTATGTGATCGAAGCACGGATGCAGAAGGGGATAGAACTGCTGCACGAGGCCGGCGTTCCGGTCTGCGAGATTGCCGAAAGGGTCGGATACGCGAAACCGAGCCAGTTTTCCGCCGATTTCCGGAAGCGCTTCGGCATTCTTCCCAGGGAATACAGGACGAGCTGAAACTGCCTGTTTTTGGGCAGAAAGAGGCGGAATTTGGGGTTTGATAAGGCTAACACCGGGGATACACTTATGGCACAAAATGACAAGGAGGGTTCCTTTGGTGAAAAAGATCCTTTGTTTGACCCTGGCGCTGCTGATGGCGCTGACAATGACTGCGTTCGCGGATAACGGCTTTGCCGGCGGAAGCGGAACGGCGGAAGATCCCTGGCAGATTGCCGACGCGGAGCAGCTGAACCTGATCCGGGAGAACCTGGGCGGCCACTATATCCTGACGGCGGATATTGACCTGGCCGGATATGAAAACTGGGAACCGATCGGCGCTTTCCGGTCCCTCTCCGACGCGCCGGAAGACGCGGAGGTTCCGCATCCTGACTATGCCTTTACCGGGACGTTTGACGGTGCCGGACATACCATTTCCAACCTGAAGGTGACGGCTGCCGCGCCTATGGGCGCGGGACTGTTCGGCTGCGTGTCCGGAACGGAAAACGGAAGCGCCTTTATCGGCAATTTCACGCTGGAGAATATTGACGTTTCCGGCTTCTACCTTGTGGGCGGCGCGGTTGGCCTGCAGTTCATGAACTGTAAGGTTTCCGGCATTACACTGAAGGGCGAAAACAAACTGAGCGGCGCCCAGGGCATCGGCGGCATTGTGGGAACAGGTTTCGACCTGATCTCTGACTGCACAGCCACCGCCGATATTACCGTTACGGGTGATGACGGCGCCTGCGCCGGACTCATCGCCGGCGGTACGACCATGAGCCCGATTGCCGGCTGCCAGGCAGCGGGCGGCAGCATCACGGCGGAAGGAAACGCGATCTGGGGCATCGGCTCCATCTGCGGCGCACCCTGGGGCGCTCCTGAAATCAAAAACTGCAAGGTAAGCGGCACAGCCATTACCGTTACCGGCGAAGGGAACCGCCTGGTGGGCGGCCTGCTGGGCTTCGGCGGCACCTATGATCCGTCCGCGCCCGCGCAGATTACCGGATGCACTGTGGAAAATGTATCGATTACCGTTTCCGGCACAACGAAAGCGGTCGGCGGACTGATCGGCGGCGGCAAGGAAATGATGGAGGGAAGCGACATGATGTCTTCCTTTGAAATCAAGGATTGTTCCGTTTCCGGCACCATTGCCGGCGGCGGCGAAAACACGGACACGGTTGTCGGCGATCCTGCCTGCGCGGTTTCCGTGGAATGCAGGGATGAAATGACTGTTTCCGGGGAGAATGCTGACGTTGCATAACCGGAAGACAGCAGAATGAACAGCGAAGGCTGCCGCATTTGCGCGGCAGCCTTTTTGCGTGCTATTGACTATATCGGCGGAAGCTTTGCATTCCGCGGAGGCTTGCATATAATGAATCAGGTAAGTTATGACTAACTTATCGAAACGAAAAGGGAAAAGGACAATCCGGCATCCCGGCGGACATTCCGATTCCAGGAAACAGACAAGGAGAAACGCTGCTATGGCATCCTACAATGATATTGGCATTGATCATAAACCGGACTGGATACGGATCAGGAAACTGATGATCATCGGCCTGCTGGCAGGGTTTATAGTGCTGGCCGGTGACATGCTGCTGGGATGGGGCGTGCACGATCCGGAAAAAGCAGGGCTGGAGGGATTCCTGTCCTCCTACCTGACGCTTTCCGACAGCCGGATGTTCTGGTCCGCGTTCCTGGGCCTGATCGGTATTCCGCTGGAGGGACTGTGCTATTTTGCCATCTACCGGCTGATCGCCTCCCGGTCCATGCATTACGCGCACCTTTACCGGACCGGCATATTCGGCTACCTGATCTTCGGCGGGTGCGGCGTGCATGTGCCGTGCCTGGCTGCTGTGTTTGTTTACCGGCACCTTCATGAGACCAGCCTGGAAAACGCTCTGGAGCTGAGCATCCGCTTCGGCCTGTATTTCCTGCTGCCGGCCACGATCCTGTTCCTCCTCTTCTGGCTGATTCATTCCTGGGCGCATATTGCGGCCTTTGCCAAAGGACTGACGCCCTATCCCCGCTGGTGCTGGGTTTTCTGTCTGCCGGTCGGACAGGCGCTGACGATGCTGCTGAAGTTTGCCCCGGATTCCGCACTTCGCAACGCGCTGACCGCCGGATGGATCAGCGTCGGGAATATCTGGATGATGGGCGGACTGCTGCTGACGATGAAGTATGCCAGGAAGGAGCAGGGGAAATGAATGATCTGTATGAGACCGGGATTTCTGAAGCCCGCTGGTGGACTTACGATATTCCAGGCAATACCGGATGGATTATCTGGCTGATCTGTACCTGGAAATGCCTGGCGCAGGGGATCAGCCTGTTTTCCGCCCTGGCCCTGCTGCCGGCTGTCCTGATGGTGCTTGGGGTGGCTGAAATTATCAGCGAACGGATCGCAAAGCTGGACAGGATTCTTCCGCGGAAACGGCTGCTCCGCGGCTTCGGAGCGTTAACCGCCGCCGGAATCATCGGCGTTCCCGTTTCGGTAACCGGAATCTGCCTGAAGGCAAACGGAAACCTTCCCCTGTGGATGCTGGGAGGAGCGGCGCTTTGCGGGCTTTTTGCCGGACTGATCTATCAAGGATTTCGAAAGAAGGAAGCATGAGATGAAAGTGCTTGTATACGGTTCCGGCGTGATCGGAAGTTATCTGGCTCATGTGCTGTGTTCCGCCGGAAATGACGTGACCATGCTGGCCCGGGGAGAATGGAAGGAACAGCTGCAGCGGAACGGACTTCGGATCCGGCATCACCTGCAGCACAGGGAAACGCTGGATCATCCTGAAGTGATCGGGGAGATCACTCCCGAACAGGCATACGACGTTGTTTTCGCAGTGATGCCTTACCACCGGATCGGCGCCATTCTGGAGCCGCTGGCAGCGGTGAACGCGCCGCTGGTTGTGATGGTTGGCAACAACATGAACGCAGCCGGAATGCAGGAGACCATCCTGGCAAAAACAACCTGTCCGAAGCAAATCCTGTTTGCGTTCCAGGCAACGGCCGGGAAACGGGACCGGGAAAACGGGCTGCTGGTCTGTGAACGCCTCGGCACCGGCAATATGGACATCGGCGGACTGCACGCAACGCCGGATGAAAAGACCCGGAAACAGCTGGAAGCCGTATTCGCCGGAAGCGGCTATACCCTCCGGTGGCAGCCGGACATGGAGGCTTACCTGACCTGCCATCTGGCGGCGATCCTGCCGATCGGCTACGCGACCTACGCCTGCGGAGGAAATCTTCGCACGGCCACAGGGAAACAGCGCAGGCAGATGCGCCTTGCATCCCGGGAAGCATTCGGGATGCTGAAGGCACAGGGAATCCCGATTCTCCCGTCCGGGGACGAAAAATACTACGGGCAGGGCGTGAAGGGCAGACTGATGCAGTTTGTCTATTTCCTGATGTCCAAAACCGAAATGGGCGACCTGATTGCCTGCGCCCACTGCCGGAACGCCTGGGAAGAGATGGAACTGCTGGATAAAGCCTTTGAGGGGATTATCGCAAAGGCGCCGGATGAACCGATGACCAACTGGAAAGAACTGAAAAAAGCCGCACCATCCTGGGAGAAAATCCGGGAGCAGTATGAAAGAAAGTAAGGCCGGGCAGGGAAAGGAAGAAACGGCAGAATGATTGTACGGAAAACATCCGTTTTTCCCGCGGGACAGGAGCTGGTGTACAGCAAACTGCAGGAACTGAAGACACTGCAGTATATTGCAGCCCCTTACGCGGCTTTTGAGCCTGTGGGCGCGGTGACACCGGTATGGAATGCCGGCGGTGTCTCGTCATACAGATTCAGGCTCTTTTGCCTGATTCCCTTCGGAATCCATACAATCCGGGTGATCCGGGTTGATCCGCAGGGGATCAGCAGCCGGGAAAGCAATGCGCATGTGCCGGTCTGGAATCATGATATTGTGCTGAAAAAGCTGGATGAACAGCATACGGAATATACGGACCGGGTGGAAATCCGGGCAGGATGGAAAACGTTTTTTATCTGGCTTTGGGCAAATGCTTTTTACCGTCACCGGCAGAGGAAATGGATCCGGCTGCTGGCCGGTGTGAAAAAATAAAACCGGAGGGATAATGATGCTGCTGACAATATTCCTGGCAATTGTGTTCTGCACGGCGATTACGCTGATGCTGCTGTCCGCCGTGGCGTTTGTCCAGAAGAAGGAGTTTTTTTCGTCTGCACCCAGGGAAGCGAGGGAGGCGGTGCTTCCCCGCGAAAAAGAACTGTTTTACGGCGCCAGAAAAATCGGCTGGACGCTCATAATCTTCAGCATTCTCATGATCCTGGGCACAGGGGTTGTTTCCATCTGGGACGGCTTCAGGAGCGGATTCGGCTTTTGGCAGTTTTTTACAAGGTTTGTGCTGATTTTTACCATCTACAAAGTTTACGACATGGTCTGCTTTGATTACTTCCTGCTGATGAAGTTCCGTTTCTTCCAGCACTACTATCCGGAGACGGAAAGCGTGTATCCCCCGAAAAAGTACGGCTATAATCTGAAAAGCCAGCTGCTGAAGCTGCTGGTCATATTCCCGGCGGCTTCGGCCATCGCGGCCTGGATCTGCAGCTTATTGGGATAAGAGGAGGCGCCTAGCATGAAACTGAGCCTGAAAGAATACGACGCCATGCAGACCGGCTGGCGCAAATGGATCAACGAGCATATGGAAATCGGCGGTTTTAAGGCCTGGGGCATGGATTTTACCGGGAAAGATGTTCTGGAGGTCGGATGCGGATCCGGCTATTCCGCGTCCCTGATCGTCAAGGACCATCCGAAAAGCTATACCGGTATGGATATCATGCCGGAACAGCTGGAAAAGGCGGAGGCGCTTGCCCTGCCGGACGCGCGGTTCGTCCTGGGAGACGCAGCCGATCTGAGCCGGTTTGAGGATGAAAGCTTCGACATGATCGTGGACTTTATGATCCTGCACCATGTGGAGGGGTGGCGGCGCTTCCTGGATGAAGCCTTCCGGGTCCTGCGGCCCGGCGGCGAGATGTACATCAACGATCTGACGAGGAAAGGGGTTCATCTGACGGACTTCTTCCTGCAATGGAATCACGCGGAGGAGCCGCTGTTCACGATGAAGGAGTTTGAACAGCAGGCAGGCAGGAGCGGCTTTACAACGGTCAGAAGGTGCAACTACGCAGGACTCGATTTCTGCTTCAAATTTCAGAAACCGGAGGAATGATTGTACCGGCTGATCGGAAAATTGATGTAAGCAGATTCGGGAATGGAGGAGGTCTGCCGCATGATCACAACGCTGGCCGCCCTGGCGGCTGTTTGCCTTCTTTCGCTGGCGTTGATTCTTATCATCCCGCATTTCGCAGCCACAAAGATTCTCATGGGTTTCCTGCCGCAGGACATCCGGGAGGCGGCAAAGGGGCATCCTGATCCGTCTTTCGGCAGACTGATGATCGGTTACCTGCTTACAGCCCTGGCAGTGGCGGGATTCGCAGGGGTTGTCTTTTTTCTCGGCGCGGACGGTATCCGGCGCGGATACGGGTTCTGGCTGCAGTTTGGGCGGTACATGCTGTTTATGTACGGCTACAAGCTGTTCGATATTCTGGTGCAGGACCAGTACATCGTGATTACGAAGAAGTATTATGTGAAATTCTACCCGGAGACCAAGGACTGCAAAAGCTGGGATGACCGCAGCTTCAACACAAAAAACCAGATAATCCGTTTGATTGCGTTCCCGTTTGTGTGCGCGCTGACGGCGTGGATTACGCTGATCATCGGGAGGTAAAAGCGCTGATGGAAAAAAACATCCGGAAAACCGGCAGAGTATACCGTAAAGCATTGTCTTCCCGGCATTGCCGGGATATCGAAGCAAAAGACGCTGCTTATGAATCACGGCTGGGGGACGGATATTCTGTTATGAGGAGGATGGGAAAATGAACACGATGAAAATCATGTTTCTGATCGCTGCCGCCGGACATCTGCTGTGCGGCGCGTGCGACTGCCTGCTGACTTACATGCCCGGCGGACGGTTCCGCATTGAGGACATGAAGGATAATGACAGGCTGTCCGCCGCGTTCCGGAACATGCCGCTTCGAAACCCGTTGCTGTCCATGCTGCTTGGCTGCCTGGCAATGTTTCTTTTTGCCTTCGGCTATCTGGCGCTGGCAGACTGGATGCGCGCCTGCTCGGAAACCTGCGCGACGCTGATGCTGATCAGCACGGTCATGGTGCTGACCTTTGGTATGGCGCACCATGTGTTCTGCGGTGTGCCGGAGTGGCTGTATGTAAAGATGGGCAGGACAGAGGAAGCCAGGCAGCTGATCACGGAGTTTTTCAAAAAGACATCTGTCACCATGATCGTCTGCTATCTCGGATTCCTGATCTTCGGCGTGTCTCTGTTTGTGCCGGTTGTCAGCGGATGGACGCCGCTGCCCCGCTGGGCATGCGTGATCAACATCCTGCCGATTATGCTTGTGCTGTTTCCGACAAGGATTGGCGGAGCCGGAAACTGGGCCGGGGCAATCATGTTCATCAGCCTGCTGTTCCTGATCTGAAACCGGGCAGGGAAGTCCGCCATGCGCACAACGCCGGCTGTACTGGCGTGGCTCTGTACCTTACCCGGACCTGCCCGGTCAGCCCAGAATATCCTTCAGGGTGCTCCAGCCAAGCAAGGCGCACTTTACCCGGGCAGGCATGCGGGCAATATCCTTCAGGCAGGCTGCGTCATTAAGCGCCTCCAGCTCCCGGTCATCAGTAATGTCTCCGTCGATCATCCCAAAGAATTTCCGGATCAGGTTCCGCGCCTGATCCGTTTTCAGTCCGATCACATTATCCAGCATCATATCCGCAGAAGCTGTCGAAATGGCGCAGCTGCTTCCGGTGAAAGATCCTTCCGTGACCGTATCGTCCATGATCTTCAGCATCAGGGTGATATCGTCGCCGCAGGTCGGATTGACGCCGCGCAGGACAATATCGGGATTTTCCATTTCATACTTGTGGGCAGGATGAAGATTGTGATCGTTCACAATCTCCCGATACAGGTTTTTCAGATCCATTTTCAATACCCCATTACTTTCCGGACGCGCGACAGGCAGTCAATGAACCGGCTGACTTCCCGATGCGTATTATAGGCATACAGGGAACAGCGCACACAGGAGCCGATTCCCAGAAACTGCATGAGGGGCTGGGCACAGTGATGCCCAGCCCTTACACATATATGATCTTCGTTAAGGATGGAGGCTACGTCATGCGGATGACAGCCTGCGATGCTGAAAGAGACAATTCCGTTGTGCTCGGACGGATTCCGCGAGCCGTAAACCGTGATGCCTTCCATTTCACGCATGCCGTTCATGACTTCCGCAGTGAGGGTATTCACCTGGCTTTTGATATAGTCAAAACCGATTTTATCGATATAGTCACAGGCGGCGGCCAGGCCTGCGGCTCCGGCCGCATTGACGGTGCCTGCCTCGAATTTGTGCGGAATCGGAGCATAGGTGGCGCTTTCCCGTGTTACATATTCAATCATTTCTCCGCCGGAAAGGAAGGGATCCAGCTGTTCCAGCAGGTCGGCCCGGCCGAAAAGGACGCCTATGCCCATGGGCCCCAGCATTTTATGCCCTGAAAAGGCATAGAAATCACAGCCTGTGTTCCGGACGTCCACTTTCATGTGCGCGACAGCCTGCGCGCCGTCTATGACCGTCAGGGCTCCGACGGATCTTGCTCTGAGGATGATTTTATCGATGGGGTTGACACGTCCCCATACATTGCTGACGTGGGCTGCGGCGACCAGCTTTGTACGATCTGTGATCCTGGATTCGATTTCCGCATCCGTGATCAGGCCGGTGCTGTCCGGCTCCATGAAAACAAGACGCGCACCGGTGATCCGGGCCAGGCGCTGCCAGGGAAGGAGATTGCTGTGATGTTCGGAGACCGTGACGACAATCCGGTCGCCGGGGTCAATCCGGAACCGGGAATGGTTTGTCCTTAAAATACACTCCGCCACAAGGTTGATTGACTCCGTGGTGTTGCGCGTGAATACGATCTGGCGGGGATCGGAAATATTCAGGAAAGCCGCCACCTTTTTCCTGGCGGCTTCATAGACAGCCGTTGCTTCGCCGGAGAGGTCATACAGGCCGCGAAAGGGATTGGCGTTGGTATACCGGCTGAAATTGATGACAGCCCTTATGACCTCATCCGGCTGCTGGGTTGTCGCCGAATTGTCGAAGTAGACCGGCGGCCTTTCCTGGCGAAAAAACGAGATGTTATGCCGGATATCATGTACAGTCATGCAAGCACCTCATCAACGGTTTTCTCCAGCTCATCACGCAGATCTGCATCGGGGACACAGGCTATGGTAGCGTTCATCCTGGAGCGGACGATCATTTTATAGGCTTTTTCCTCGTCAAAACCCCTGCTCGCCAGATAATACAGGGCGTCGTCCGATACCCTGCCCACGGTGGCACCGTGGTTTCCTTCCACGTCTTCCTCACCGCAAAGGATGATCGGCATGGACTGGTTATCCGCCCCGTCGGAGAGCAGCATGACATCTTCGTTTTCCGATCCTTTCGCACCTTTACAGCCGCTCTTAAAATCCAGCGATCCCCGGAAAATCTTTGAAGCACGGTCCAGCAGTACGCCGTCGGAACGCATATCGCTGACCGTATTCGGTGCGATATGTTCGGCAATCATATTGATATCCAGGCGCTGATCCCCATTGAGGAGGAAATTGCCGTGGGCAGCATAGTCCGCGCTTTTCCCCTCCAGCAGGACTTTGGAGGACTGATAGGAAACGGCGCTGCCCAGATCAAGCCGTGTGATCTTCAGCTGCGCGTTTTCAGCCAGCCTGGCGCGCAGGTCGTCGATATAAAGGGTGCGCTTGTCCAACTGCTGGATCTGGACCAGGGTGAGGGAAGCACCTTCCTCCAGCAGGTACAGGGTGCTTCTGATCGCGGAATAATCTCCGCCGCCCCTCGTGATCTCGACAATTCTTGCGCTTGTTCCCCGGGCAATCCTGACGATCATGCCGCAGGATCCCGGACCGATAAAGACGTTATTCACATGAATATCGCCTTCCGCGGTCAGGACCCGCCGGTCGAAGGAAAGAATACGATCCAGGTCTTCGCCGCCGGCACCGGCCGGGATCGGTTCATCATAAAGTGTATCGCTGCGGGAATGCCTGCCGGTAACTGTGACGATCACGTTCTGTTTTTTCAGAATGCCTGTATTCAGAAAGATCCGGTCTCCGTTCATTTTCAGTTTCGCAAAAGTCAGCGCCGGCGAGGGATTGATTGTGATCATTTCATTCATATTCGGAATGCCTCCTCAGGCCTTATGTCCGCTCATCTCTATTTTGATGAGGTTGTTCATTTCAACGGCGTATTCCAGCGGCAGATCCCGGGACACGGAATCAGCGAAGCCGCTTACGATCAGGGTTTTCGCATCCTCCTCAGACAAGCCCCTGCTCATCAGATAAAAAACGGATTCATCGCTGATCCGCCCGATCTTCGCTTCATGTCCGACGTCAGCGTCATAAGCCCTGATATCCATAGCGGGGATGGTGTCGGCCCGCGATACGGAATCGAGCATCAGGGAGTCACAGGACACAGAGCATTTCGCGCTTTTCGCCTGTTTTTCGATCGTGACGGCACTCCGGAAGGTTCCGATACCGCCGCTCTTGGAGATCGACTTCGAGGTGATGACGGAGGAGGTGTGCTTCCCGACATGGACGACCTTGCAGCCGGTATCCAGATTCTGGCCTTCACCGGAGAAAGTGATTCCGTTATAGGTCATCCGGGAATTATCCCCCTGGAGGATTGTCATCGGATACAGATATGATACGCGGGAGCCGAAGGAACCCGATACCCACTCGATCGTTCCGCCGTCCTCCACAAGCGCCCTTTTTGTGTTCAGGTTGAACATGTTCCGGGACCAGTTCTCAATAGTGGAATAACGAAGCCTGGCATTTTTGCGGACGTAAAGTTCAACACACCCTGCGTGAAGGTTGGCAACATAATACTTGGGGGCGGAGCAGCCTTCGATAAAGTGGAGATCAGCTCCTTCATCCACAATGATGATGGTATGTTCAAACTGGCCGGCGCCTGCGGCGTTCAGCCGGAAATAGGACTGGAGCGGAATATCCACTTTTACTCCCGGGGGGACATAAACAAACGAGCCGCCTGACCAAACCGCACCGTGAAGCGCCGCGTATTTATGGTCCGTGGGGGGAACAAGCTTCATAAAGTGTTCCCGGACGACGTCCTCATAGCCCGTACGGATCGCGGTTTCGATGTCGGTGTAGATTACGCCGGATTTCGCAACCTCTTCCCTGAGGTGGTGGTAGACAATTTCGGAATCATACTGGGCGCCAACGCCGGCCAGGGACAGGCGCTCGGCCTGCGGGATGCCAAGCCGCTCAAAGGTTTCCTTGATATCAGCCGGGACATCATTCCAGCTGCTCTTCATTTCTGATTTATGCCTGACATAGGAGGCGATCCGGTCCATATCAAGTTCATTGATGGGCGGCCCCCAGCAGGGCATGTCCATTTTGTTGTACAGATCAAGACATTTCAGCCTGAAGAGCCTCATCCAGTCAGGATCGCCTTTTTCATCGGAAATCCTGCGGACGATATCTTCTGTAAAACCGTCCTTTTCCCGGTAATAATCCGGAGAGGATTCATCATACCTGAAATCGTACCGGGAGTGATCTATCTCCGGAATTATGATTTTTCCGTCAGCCATATGTGTATCCCTCAAATCCGTTTTTATTGATTTCATCTGTGAGATCGCCGTCGCCGGTGAAGACGATCCTGCCATGCACCAGGACGTGCGTCCTGTTTACATCCAGGGACTCAGTGATCGCCGCGTTATGGGTAATGATGATCAGCGTGCCGCCGCAGGATTCCATATAGGCGCGAATGCCGGAGGATACGGTCCTGACAGCATCCACGTCCAGGCCTGAATCCGTTTCATCCAGGATCGCGAGCCGGGGCTTCAGCATCAGCAGCTGAAGGATTTCCGCTTTTTTCTTTTCTCCGCCTGAGAAACCGACGTTGATATCACGGTCGGCGTAGGCGGGATTCATATGAATCAGTTCCATGGCTGCTTCAAGTTCCTTGTTAAAGGCGGTGAAGCTTACATGTTCCCCGGTGATTTCCTGGATTGAATTCCGCAGGAAGTTCCGCATGGAGATTCCCGGGATTTCAATCGGGTTCTGGAAGGTGAGGAAAATTCTTTGTCTGGCGCGCTTGTCCGCGGCCATATCGGTAATATCCACACCGTCAAAAAAGATACGTCCTGAGGAGACTGTGTAGGCCGGGTTTCCCATGACGGCAAAACCGAGCGTGGACTTTCCGGCTCCATTCGGCCCCATGATGACGTGTATTTCACCCTGGCGGACTGTAAGATCCACGTTGTCCAATATTTGTGTTTCCTCCTCGCCGACAGTCGCACTGAGGCCTTTTATTTCGAGTAAACAATTATCCTGCATCGTATCATCCTTTCGTCATTTCAGGGATTTTTTACTGTGCACGGGACAGATGCTACACTGAATTGCCTATCAAATCAATAGGTGATAGCGAACCGGTCAATATCTTGCAGCTCCAAAAAACAAACGGAAAAGACAAAACTACTTATAGAATATGTAACGCGGAAAAACACCGGATGCCTGAGAGATGTGAGAGTGTTGATTTTCTTTGATCCGAGGGTTGCTGTTTGCCTGAAATTAGCCAAAAACATGCGGGAGCAGTATTGCCGGACAAAAAGAACATACTGACAAACACAGAAAAGGAGATGACTCGATGAACCGGATGTGTACCGGAGGCGGTACAGAATCCATGCTTTCAATGCCGGATGTCCGGACTCCGGACGCTGTTCTGACGCGTGAAAGGAAGACGGAAGCGCAGGATGAAGAATACCAGGAAATAAAAAACGCCGCGCGGACGGCGGCGGTAAGAAATCCCTGGTTCCTGAATATGATCTCCATCAGGAAAAACATACAGCTTCCGGCAGAATCCGGGACGATGAAGGGGCGGGCAGTGCCTGCCCCGTTTTTATTTTTCTGCGATCACAGCGATCCAGGGCTTCCCGGGATGGTGAAAGCTCTCCGCCCTGGAGAAACCGGCGGCATGCAGGGCGCTGACAAGCTCTTCAGGTGTATATGTCCGCATCCCGTCAATGATTTTCGCGAATTTTGTGCCCGCGGCGTCCGTGCCGTCCGACTCGTTGCAAATCAGGAAACGCCCGCCGTTTTTCAGGATGTTGTGAACCTGCGCAAAACACTTTTCCAGCCCCGGCCAGAAATAGACTGTTTCAAAGGCGGTGACCAGATCGAAGCTGTCCGCGGGCAGATCCAGGGCGGAAACGTCCCCCTGCCTTACGGTGCAGCGGCCGGAGATGATCATCGCCCGGTTATATTCTTTCGCTTTGGCGACGGACAATTCAGAGTAATCAACAGCCGTTACGGCAGCCTGCGGATAACGGCGCAGCAGCTCGCCGGCATTCCGGCCGGCGCCGCATCCCAGATCCGCGACGAGGGAAGGGGAAACGGACGGCAGGTGCGAAAGCCCCCAGTCCGCCATGACGGCGTGTCCTGAGTTCATGCTTTTCAGCATCATTTTTCCCAGAAACCCTTCCGGTTTTCTTGTCTGGCTTACAAAGCTTTTAAACAATCCCATGAAACGCATCCTTCCTTCTTACATCTGAGGTTAATATCAGCTAACAATTATAGTATATATTTCGCGTTTTCCAATATCAATATGTAAGAAAATATATGAAAATACAGTTATTATACTGATTATGATCAATATTAGACATATATAATAATACGGGTTGACAACAGAACGGAAACGTGATAAAAATATCACCGATAACCGGATTATCAGTAAACGAATTATCAGTGGGGGATGTGAATGTCGGTACGGGATACAAGCATTGATCCCAGGCTGCTGGAGAGCGCCCGGAGAGAGTTCATGGAGCACGGTTTTTTAAAGGCTGAATTAAAAACCATCTGCGAGAACGCAGGCGTGACCACAGGCGCTGTATATAAGCGCTACAGGGGCAAGGAAGAACTCTTCCGCGCGGTGGTACAGGAAACGGCGGATATGCTGGACGGCTTTATTGCCCTGCGTCGGGGAATCGATTTCGCCCGGATGACGGATGAAGAGGTGCGCACGACCTGGATCATGAACGAGGAGTCTATCCTGGAGATGTTCAGGATGCTGTGGGACATCCGGGAAGGGTTTGTCCTGCTGCTGGAAAAAGCCGCAGGGACAGTCTATGAAAACTATGGGCATGACTTTGCCCTCCGGATGACAGAAGCCTATATGCAGTATTACCGGGAAACGAAGAAAAGGGGACTGGCGGAAGCGGAAATCTCCGAAACCGAAATGCATATGCTTTGCTCCTCCTTCTGGATGGCGGTGTATGAACCCTTTATTCACGGGATGACCTGGCAGGAGATACAAGAGCACTGCCGGGTGCTGTGCCGGTGCTTTGACTGGGCGGGGGCTATCCTGCTGAAAAAATAAGCCGTCGGAAGACGGCTTAAATCAAGATGCGGAGTTAGATATGACTAATGCATGGAGGCGAAAAAGGCAGGCAAAAGCGAAACGGGGAATCCAACGACGGAAAACGTCCCAGGTGCAGCAGCACCGCGGGCGAACAGGAGGAGTAAATGTTTAAAAAGGTTTCTGCGTATATCGGCGAATACAGGAAATATACAGTCTGGGCGGCCGTGCTGATGTCGCTGGGGATTGTGGCCCATGTGATTCCGTACTATTTCCTTTATCAGATTATTGCGCCGCTCACCAGGGGAGAACAGATTGACCTGGCCTATATCCTGATCCGGGTGGCCGGGGTGGCGGTGTGTGAAATCCTGTTCTCCTATCTTTATGTACAGGGTCTGACATTTTCCCATATGAGCGCCTATAACACACTGAAAAACCTGCGCGTTTCCCTGCAGGGGAAACTGGAAAAACAGCCGCTGGGCAACATCCAGGGACTTGGCACCGGAAGGATCAAAAAGATTTTTACGGACGATATCGACCAGATTGAGCTGCTGCTGGCGCACGCGATTCCGGAAGGAATTGCCAATCTCTGCATTCCGGCGGTGATCATCGTGCTGATGTTCGTTGTCAGCTGGCAGCTGGGACTTTTGTCCCTGGTTCCGCTGATTGTGGGCGTGATCGCCATGAGCATGATGATGAAGGCCGGCATGTCCAAAATGAACGCCTACTACGAATCCGCAGCCAGGATGAACAACACGATTGTTGAGTATGTAAACGGCATGGAGGTTGTGAAGGTATTCAACAAGGACGGGGAATCCTACCGCAAATTCGGTGATGTGGTCCGCAACTACCGGGACTTCACGATTGCGTGGTACAAGGTTTGCTGGCCGTGGATGGCTGCCTATTCCAGCGTCCTGCCCTGCCTGGCCCTGCTGATCCTTCCTGTGGGCGCGTTGATGGTGCTGTCGGGAACCATCGCGCTGGACAAGCTGGTGCTGGTGCTCTGCATGTCCTTCGCCGTGGGTCCGTCTCTCCTGAAGGCAATGAGCTTCGGAGGGAAAATCCCGCAGCTGGAATACAAGATATCGGAACTGGAGAAGCTGATGGATCATCCTCCGGTGAAGGAAGGTACAGCCGGATTCACAGGAAAAAACCGGGATATCTCCTTTGAGAACGTGCGGTTCAGCTATGAGGACGCGGAGGTGCTGCACGGTGTCAGCCTGTCTCTGAAGCAGGGCACAACGACGGCGCTTGTCGGGGAATCCGGCAGCGGCAAATCGACCCTGGCGAAGCTGCTGGTGCACTATTACGACCTGGACAGCGGAAAAATCCGGATCGGCGGACAGGATATCACGGAGATGTCCCTGGACGCGCTGAACAACCAGATCGCCTACGTATCACAGGAACAGTTCCTGTTCAACACCACCCTGTATGAAAACATCCTGATAGGCAAACCGGACGCGACCCGGGAACAGGTGCTGGAGGCAGCGCACAAGGCACAGTGTGACGAATTCCTGCAGCGGCTGCCCCAGGGTATCGAAACGCAGGCAGGGGACGGCGGAAAGCAGCTTTCCGGCGGCGAACGGCAGCGGATCTCCCTGGCCCGCGCGATCCTGAAGGACGCGCCGATCATTGTGCTGGATGAGGCTACGGCCTTTATGGATCCGGAGAACGAAGAGAAGCTGAATCAGGCGATTGACGAAATTGTCCGGAACAAGACGGTGCTGGTGATCGCGCACAGGCTGTCAACGGTTCAGAACGCGGACCGGATCTGCGTGATGAAGGACGGAAACTGCATTGCGGCAGATACGCATGAAAAGCTCTTGTCCGGCTGTGCTGAATATAAAAAGTTCTGGGATGCCTCCGTCAGCGCGAGCGCCTGGAAGATCAAGGAGGCCTGAGACCATGCTGAAAATACTGCGCAGAATAGTCAGAATTACCGGAAAGTATAAAACCAGGATACGGCTGTCTTATATACCGGCTTTCCTGAAGGGCATTATGCTGAAGGCTCCTCTGTTCCTGAGCTTTTTTGTCATCAGTCTTTTCATGCAGGGGCAGATGGACGCGCAGAAATGCCTGTACTTTGGCATCGCAATCGTGGCCAGTGTGATCCTGGCAGCGGCTTTTGAACATGTCAGCAATGTGCTGCAGTCAGCGACGGGATATATGGTCTTTGCCGATCTGCGGATGAAACTGGGCGATCACCTGCGGAAGCTGCCTATGGGCTATTTCACGGAGGGCAATATCGGCAAGATCAGCTCGGTGCTGGGCACGGATATGGTTTTTATTGAGGAAAACTGTATGGGCGTGCTGTCCGAACTCGCGTCTTTTATCATTGCCCAGGGACTGATGACGGTTTCCATGTTTGCAATGAATACCTGGCTCGGCCTGCTGTCGCTGGCGGTTGTGGCCGCGTTCATGATCGTGGGTAACCTGATGATGAAAACTTCGCTGAAACACTCCGTGATCAAGCAGGAGGGAAGTGAGTCCCTGACGGAAGAAGTGCTTGATTTTGCGGAAGGAATCGGCATCATCAAATCCTATAACCTGCTGGGGGAAAAGTCGAAAAAGCTGTCGGATGAATTCGGGAAAAGCTGCAGGGAAAGCATTGCGTTTGAAGTTGCCTACGGCCCCTGGGCCAGGGCGCTGTATCTGACCTTCGGCATCGGAACAGCCCTGATGCTGGCGCTGTCCGGCTTCCTTTTTGCCAGGGGAATGATCCCGGATACCTATATGGTGGGTATGGCGCTGTTCCTTTATGACCTGTTTGCGGCCGTGAAGAGTTATTACAGCCAGATGGCCAGGCTGACCGTGACATCCGCCAGCCTGGACCGGATTGAAGAAGTGTTTGATGCGGAAGAAATGAAGGATGAAGGCAGGGAAATGTTCGCAGAGGCAGACGGAAAAACGGCTGCCATTGAATATGACGGCGTCAGTTTCGGCTATACCGGCAAGGATGTGCTGAAGGGCGTATCGTTTACCGTAAAGCCGGGAGAAATGACGGCACTGGTCGGTCCGTCCGGCAGCGGAAAATCCACGATCGCCTCGCTGCTGGCACGGTTCTGGGATGTGGGAAGCGGACAGATCCGCGTGAATGGCAAAGACATCCGGAAGGTACCCCTGGGGAGACTGATGGACCAGATCAGCATGGTGTTCCAGCGGGTATACCTGTTCCAGGATACGGTTTACAACAATATTGCCATCGGCCGTCCGGACGCGACCCGGGAGGAAGTGGAAGAGGCAGCGCGGAAGGCGAGATGCTATGACTTTATCATGCAGCTGCCGGACGGGTTTGATACCGTGATCGGAGAAGGCGGCGCGTCTCTTTCCGGCGGTGAAAAACAGCGGATCTCCATTGCCCGGTGCATCCTGAAGGATGCCCCCATCGTCATCCTGGATGAGGCAACGGCCAGCGTGGACGCGGATAATGAGCGGGCGATCCAGGAAGCAATTTCCGAACTCTGCCGGAACAAGACGCTGCTGGTGATCGCCCACCGGCTGAAGACGATCCGGGACGCAGATCAGATCCTGGTGATATCGGACGGAAAGATTGTTGAAAAGGGTGATCATGAAAACCTGATAAGCAGGCAGGGAGTGTATGCCCGTATGGTCACGCTGCAGGCCTCGTAATCCGCCGAAACGAAAAAAACAGAAAGAATGAATTTTCCTGTTGACGAACGATCCGGGATCTGGTATTATGTCGGTGGTTAGATAAAGCTAACCATTTGGGACGATATCAGTCAGGCTAAGCCATCCTGAATGATATACCACGATTTACCTCCAAAGAGACGGGGTGCCTACGGGATTGGGCATCCCGTTTTCTTCAGCGTATAGTTAGTTAAACCTAATAAATGAAAGGGGATATTCATATGATGAAACTGGTGCTGGTCCGGCACGGAGAGAGCGAATGGAACAAACTGAATCTTTTTACAGGCTGGACAGATGTGGACCTGAGTGAAAAGGGCCATGAGGAAGCAAAAAGCGCGGGGCGTCTGCTGAAAGAGGAGGGATACGATTTTGACGTGTGCTATACGTCCTACCTTAAACGGGCGATTCATACCCTGTATCATATCCTGGACGAGATGGACCGGGCATGGCTGCCGGTGAACAAAAGCTGGAAGCTGAACGAGCGCCACTACGGCGCACTGCAGGGACTGAACAAATCTGAAACAGCAGAGAAGTACGGCGAGGAGCAGGTAAAGATCTGGCGGCGCTCCTTCAGCATCAAGCCCCCGGCCCTGGAGGCAGACGACGAGCGGTCCGCGCTGAAACAGCCGATGTACCGCAATGTGGACAAGGCACTGCTTCCCGCAAACGAAAGCCTGGAGACCACAATTGAACGTGTGGTGCCGTATTTCAATGAAGTGATTAAACCCGATATGCAGGCGGGGAAAAGGGTGATCATCGCTGCTCACGGCAACAGCCTGCGGGCACTGGTGAAATACTTCGATCATATTTCCGACGAGGAGATTGTCGGAGTCAACATTCCCACAGGCACGCCGCTGGTGTACGAATTTGACGATGATTTCAAGGTGCTGCGATCCTATTACCTGGGTGACCAGGAAGCCCTGAAGGCCAGGATGGAAGCGGTAGCCAACCAGGGAAAGAAACAGCAGTAAAGACTGAATTGCAGAACGGAGCATTCGCTGCAAAACGGAGTGGACGGACGAACCCGGGTTCATTATACTTCCTACAGTTAGCCAAAGCTAACAGAGAAAGGAAGTAGAAAACTTATGGCGGACAAACAGGATTCCAGGTCACAACTACTGAACGGCAATGTCTTTAAAACCATGCTGTCGCTGAGCGTTCCGGCGATTCTCGGTATGGTGGTCATTGGCCTGTACAACTTCATGGACGCGGTGTTTGTTGGACGGATGGTGGGACCGGAAGCCATGACGGCTGTGAAAGTCTCCTATCCCTTTACGCTGATGAACAGCGGTATCGCCACCCTGATCGGTACAGGATCCGCCTCCGTGCTGTCCCGGGCTGTCGGCCGGAAGGACCAGGGAACCATCAACCAGATCATGGGCAACCTGATCGCCCTGGTCGTACTGCTGTCCCTGATTATTACGGCGGTGGGCGAGATCTTCACCACCGGGCTGCTCTCCCTTTCCGGAGCGAAGGGTGAGATCCTGACCCAGGCCGAAAGATATCTGAAGGTTGTGTTCATCGGTTCCCTGTTTGTGAACTTTGCTCAATCCGCCAACATGGTGATGCGCGGCGAAGGCAAGCTGAAGACTGCCATGGGCATTATGGCGGCGGGCGCCCTGCTGAACATCGCGCTGGATCCGCTGCTCATCTCCCTGATGGGAAAGGAAAACGGCGTGCTGGGCGCCGCATGGGCAACCGTGATTTCCCAGGTGCTGCAGGCCTGTTTCACCCTGTGGTACTTCCGGAAAAAAAGTGAAAACGTTAAAATCCACAAGATTAAGATTCACGGCAACCTGGTTGGACCGGTGCTCGGTGTGGGCGTTTCCGCCATGCTGATGCAGGTGATGACCATGGTACAGCAGACCATCATGTACAACACGGTGGAACGGTGGGGCGGCGGAAGCTGGCAGACCGTGTTAGGCGCGTGCCTGAGCCTGCAGTCCTTTGCGTTCATCCCGCTGTGGGGCATCAGCCAGGGTTTCCAGCCGGCCATCGGCACCAACTACGGCGCGAAGCAGTTTGACCGGGTGCGGTCCTTCACGAAGGTGTTTATGGTTGCGGCGACGGTACTGGCACTGGTGTTCTACCTGCCGATCATGCTGGCGCCTAAGGGCATGCTGGGCATGTTCATTACGGATGAAGCGATCTGTGCCCAGGGCGCGCCGATGCTGCGGGTGCTTTTCTCCACCTATATCTGCTACGGTGTGCTGATCCTGGCCATCACCTTCTTCCAGGCAATCGGCAAGGCCGGCGCGGCTTCCGCCATGGCGCTGCTGCGTCAGGTGCTGCTGTTCCTGCCCCTGGTGGTGCTGCTGCCTACCGTGTTTGCGGTTCCGGTGCAGGGCGTGTTCTACGCGCAGATGTTTACTGACCTTACAGTGCTGCTGATCGGCATTGTTCTGCTGATCAAAGCGTTCAGGAATATCCGAAAGGAAGAAAGATCGTTAGCCTGATGAATATGGATAAACGGGACGTGAACGGAAGCGGTTCCGATGAGCTGTTTACCCGGTACATGGCTCTGATCAGCCGGAAAGATACCGAGAGAACCTGCCGCCTGAAGAGCGACATGGGTGAAGGTATTATGCGCTGCCATCATGTAGCCAGGGGTGTGGAACTGATTTATTCAGAAATCGAAGCTTATACGCCGGTGTTCCAGGAAATGAAAAAGCTTGTCCGGAGTCTGGAACTGATGTACATGGTGGAAGGACATGCCGATTTTGAGATGGAAAACAGGCGCTTTGCCAGTGCCGACAAGGGCGATGTGATGCTGTTCAACAGCCGCGTCGGCGCCCGGTCATGCCGCATCGGAAAGGGAGGCATGTGCTGCATCAGCATCGTGGTTTTCCTGGATGACCTGGCAGACACCCTGAACCGCTTTTTCAACACCCGGGATTTTGACAGGGAAACACTGTTTGCTGAAATAGAGCATTCTGAATCATGCGTCAGTTTTCCCGCAAACGATCTGCTGGCAAACATCTTTACAGGGCTGATGCAGGTACCGGAAAAATATGGGGAGTATCACCGGAAACTGATGACGCTGCAGGCGATTGTCGCCCTGCTGGATGCCAGGGACGGCCGGATGACCGGACAAAGGTATTTCAGCGGCGACACCGCCCGCAAGGTGCATGAAGCCCGTAAGCTGCTGGGAGAAAATCTGAGCGCTGACTATTCTGTCGAAACCCTGTCGGCAAGGGTAAAGCTGAACCGCACCACTCTGCAACAGGTATTCCGGCAGGTGTACGGAATGACCATTTATGAGTACCGGACCCAGGTACGCATGCAGGAAGCCCGGAACCTTCTCCTCCGGGATGACCTGACCGTGACCGAAGCGGCGGGACTCTGCGGCTATACCAACGCAAGCAAGTTTGCATCGGTATTCCGGAAAGTGACCGGAATGAACCCGGGAGAGTGGAAAAGGAATAGTTTTCATTCAGAACAGATGTGTTCTGAATGAAAAATGAATTATGGCTGAAGGCGGAATGCCTTCAGCCATATGAATTATTGAGCCGCAAACGGCTCAATATGAATGATCGCCTGCGGTGATATGAATTATTCGCCAAAGGCGAATGTGATATTTGCTGATAATACGCCTGGTGAATGTATTATGGCCAAAGGCGAATGTGACGGTGGCTGAAACAGATGCGTGAAGGACTATAATTTGCTGTACAAAGGGACAAATATTGCAAATTTGACAAAATGAGACGGTTCGGCTACAGTAGACTCAACGCATTGCTGTACGTGCTTTTTCGGACAGCAGGAGAGTCAACAGAAAAGAACCAGGAGGGATATTTTATGCAGCAGAAATGGCCGCTGGACGTAACGGTTTCATTCGATCCGTATTTCGGTGAACCCGGCCGGGACGGCATTCAGGGGGCGGAGGTCCTGCCGGACGGAAAGGTGCACTTCAGGGTAATCGCGAAGGACGCGAAAGAGGTCGTGATTGACCGGTTCGGAACCATTTTCCCGCTTTCCCCGGTGGAAGACGGTGCCTGGGAAGGCACTTTTGATATGGGAACCGGTTTCCTGTATTTCTTCCTGAAAGTGGATGGCGCGGACGTTCTGTGCCCCTATATGCCGATCGGATACGGCTGCTGCCGTCCGATGAACTTTGTGGACGTGCCCGTGGCCGACATGGAAGGCTGGGACGACCTGGAGGGTGTGGAGCACGGCGCGGTGACCCGCCGGTATTTCTACTCCACTGTGACCGGAAAGACGGAGATCTGCCTGGTGTGGACGCCGCCGGCCTATGATCCGGCGAAGGCCTATCCGGTGCTGTACCTGCAGCACGGCTACGGCGAGAATGAGACCGGCTGGATCTACCAGGGTCACGCGGGCCGCATCGCCGACAGGCTGCTGGCGGAAGGAAAGATGGAAGAAATGATCATCGTCATGGGTAACGGCATGGCCAAGCCCAAAGACGAAAGCCAGCCCCGGGATTTTGCCCTGTTCCCGAATATCGTGGTGAAGGATCTGATCCCCTACATCGAAAAGAACTATAAGGTGCTGACGGACAAATGGCACCGGGCTATGGCCGGCCTGAGCATGGGCAGCTTCCATACCAGCGTGACGACGCTGACAAATCCGGACCTGTTCGGCTATGCCGGACTGTTCAGCGGCTTCCTCCGGGCTCCCTGGAATCCGGATGAGGAAATGCCCCATATGAAGCTGCTGCATGAGGCGGATAAGTTCAACGAGAGCTTTAAGGTATTTTACCGTGCTATGGGTACGGAGGATACCTACTGGGAAGCCTTTGACAAGGATGACGCCTACCTGGAAGGCAAGCAGCTGAATATCACCCGGGAAACCTTCCCCGGCGGACATGACTGGACGGTGTGGCGCCGCTGCATCCGTTCCTTCCTGCCCAGGATCTTCAAATAAGGACTACATCAAAAGACGCGAAACCAATTTGGTTTCGCGCCTTTTTGTTTCGTTTGGTTCAGCCGTCATCCCTGCCGGGGTTAACGTAGATTACCTGGGGTGTGTTTTCGGGATACGCAGCTGGCGGTTCGGGCGTCATATAAACCACGATCGGGGTAGGAGTCGGCTGGTCCGAGGGCTCGGTTACGATGTAGATGACCTGCGGAGTCGGAGCGGGAACAGCTGCCGGTGAAGCGATATTGATCGCTTCAGATGCCGATTCGGAAGCGGCAGCGGTGCGGGTGCTGACATCCGCTTCATAGGCATAGGGATCGCCCAGGAGAATGACGTGATCCGTATTGAGCAGGTCGGAACGGATATAGCCCAGGGTGCCGTTAGCCAGCTGGACAGCGTACCAGATCTCTCCGGAGCTGTTTTTGACCCGGGCGGTTACAAAGAACTCTGTTCCCGCAGAGCGGATGGAAGTTACCCGGGTAGCGTAGATGCTGGGCTGGGAACGGACATTGACCTTCTTGATGGCGGTGTAGCACCAGCCTTCCGCGGGGGTAGATTCCACCAGGGTTTCAGCCTGGCGGACAACGACACGCGTTTTCGTAACCACCGGCGGGTTGATCTCCCACCAGGGATAGCTGCAGCTTGCGGGATCGGGAAGGGTATAGTCCATCGAATCGGCGGAGGCAGGCAGGACAGCCGCGGCGATCAGCAGGACAGCCAGGATAAGACACGTACGGAACAGAAGCGATTTCATGTTCACCGTCTCCAATTCGATATATTCATGATGTACAGGCTCATCCTCTATTTTAAAATGCGGCGGTGACTTCTGTCAACCGCCACATGTTGTAGGATAAGGGCTTGAGGGCTACACGACCATGAAAAACCTGGAAAAAACGGAATCAGAAGGTTACGGTGCGGGGAGCTGCGGTGAAGGAGGAGAAGGTGGCAGCGGCGTCCTCGAAATACAGGACTTCCGTGTTGTCATCCTCTGCGGAATACATGGCCTGCAGGGAAGGATACTGGTCCAGCATGTACTTCTTCGCTTCGATCCGGTCATCCCGGATCAGCTTGCCGGCGACGCGCAGCCAGGTGCCGTCCGCAAAGGCGCAGATTTCAGCTTTCGGATTGGCCTGCAGCTGTTTGGAAACGGGCTTGATTTTGCCGGTCTGGATATAAAGCTTTCCCTCGAAGACAGCCACGGTGCCGAAGGGGCGGACGCGGGGCTGATCGCCTTCGACGGTCGCCAGGTAATAGGTGCCGCACTTTTTCAGGAATTCGTATACTTCATTCATGGAACAGAACCTCCTTTTTTGGTGTATTTGTATTATAGCGTGGGGCAGAGGGGAAAGGCAATGAATAATTGAATTAACAATTCATAATTCATAATGGCGGAGAAAACCCTTTCCGGATGGAAAGGGTTTCTTCTGAATGAAATGGGCTGGACAGTGGAGGCTGAGGAGAGCAGGAATGTGACAGGTCATCGCTAAAGCGAAGATAATGCAGAATTCAGAATGCAGAATTATTCGTCCTTCGGATGTAGGAACGTGACAAAGGGACAGACCAAACTGTCATCATTCCAAAGGAACGTGACAGTTGGTCTGTCCCTGTTGTCACATTCCGCCAGACTGGATGGTTTTTGCTCGGAACGTGACAGATAAAACAATTATGGATTATTCCTCAATCCGGATGTTACCGGAGGTGGTTTCGATCCGGAGACAGGCGCTGCCGTCGCCATAGGTGTATTTGCTGCCATTCTTTTCCAGGGCCAGGGCGCTGTTGAGATGGCTGGGCCTGGAATCAAGATCCAGGGTGAAGCCCGGGGCCTTGGGCAGCTTCAGGGTGATGTCTCCGGAGGTGGCGTCCAGATCCAGGTCACTGAAGGACTGCAGGGTCACGTTCATATTGCCGCTTGTGGAATCGAACTCCGCCTTGTCTGCGGACGCCAGGTCCGCAAGAATAGCGCCGGAGGTGGAATCCAGGTGTAGTTTTTTCACATCCCCGGAAAGGGTGAGGCTAAGGTTGCCGGAAGTGGATTTCATGTCAATGTTTTCTGCGGAGACGGCGCTGAGGGTGATGTTGCCGGAGGTGGAACCGAGAATCGCACTGCGGATATCACTGTCCTGCAGGATCTCCATATCACCGGAGGTGGAGGAGGCGTTCAGGTTCTTCGCGGTAATGACAGCATTCACATCACCGGAAGTGGTATCAAACCGAAGCTCATCCGCGGTCATGGCCGGGACGCTTATATCGCCGGAAGTTGTTTCGATATTGACGCTTTTGAAGACAATACCCTCGGGCAGGGATACGGTCAGGGTTTTCTGCAGGTTGTTGAAAGAGAACAGCTTTGGTGCGGCAAATTGGATTCGCAGGGTTTTACCATCCAGCCACCAGCGGAATTTCTCATCCTCGGAGACGTTCCTGTTGGCGGTTTCGGACAGGCTGATGCCGGAACCGGCATGGTATTGAATATTGACTTTGCCGGAGATCCAGTCGATCTCCAGGTTTTCCACGGCGGAGGAAATGTCGGCATCGCCGACAGTATATTTATCCGCATTGGCGTAGGCTGCCAGGCCGAGGCTGTCCCCGAAGATCAGGAAACAGCCGCCGGCAAGCAGAAGCAGGACAACGAGCAGGGCACCGGTTGTGAGTTTAGACTTATTCATGGATATTACTCCTCGCTTTTATCGGATTTAATCGCGGAATACAGCAGCCAGGCACCGCCGATGCACAGCGCGCCCATGGAAATGGTTGTAAAGATGCTCTTGGAATACAGGGTGATCATATTCATCATATTGGCAAACAGGATCAGATCCACGGCACCGACGATGATCCAGCGGTTAAAGCCGCCGATAAAGGCGCGCACAGGTTCGGCTCGGAGCGCAAAGGGCAGACCGATCAACGCGGAAGCAAACAGGAACGCGGAGGCTGCCAGGTAGAACCAGTTGCCATGGGAATAGAAGCAGGCGACTGCCAGGGTGAACAGGATACTGAGAACGAAAGCACAGAAGGACCAGAAGAGCTTGTTTCTCGGTACCATGATGGGGACCAGGGTCCAGGAAGCAACAATGGCCAGGCCGCCGAGCACCAGGTAGAACCAGCTCAATGAGCTGCCGGTGGCCATGTTGACGATGAAGCAGATAAGGATCGGAACCATAAACAGGCCGGAGACCACGGAACCGACGGTGGCGCTGCGGCGCTTGAAACGTTTTGCCTGATATTCAATCACTTGATCTTTCTCCTCTCTCAGATTGTTTTCTATTTCATTTTTCCGGAGTTTTTCCAGGACGGCAGAGCACTCCGGACAATTGTGAAGATGCTCCTCGATGAGCTCACGGCTTCTTTCGCTGCAGACGTCATCAGCGTACAGCGGAAGCAGATCGCGGATCACTTCGCACTCTTTATTCATGTTCATCCATCCTTTCCATTAGTTTCAGTTTGGCGCGATGATATGTGACCCGGGCCCAGTTTTCTGTCTTGCCGAAGATGGTACCAATCTGGCTGAAGGACAGTTCACCGAAGACCCGAAGCTCGAAGACTTCCCGGTAGGGTTCGTCCAGGGCGTGGAGCGCGGTATGAATCCGAAAGGAGGAATCCTTATCCGTGATCTGTTGCTCAATGCTCTTTCCCGCGGCGGGAAGCTCTTCCGGGATCGAAGTGGTTTTGCTCCTGCGGCGCGTCTCATCCACGAAGCAGTTCTTCGCGATGGCGCACAGCCAGGTGACTTCGTCCGATTCATTCCGGAAGGAGGAAGACTTGGAGAAGGCTTTGAAGAACGCTTCCTGGGTGATCTCCTCGGCGGTATGCCGGTCGCCGGCCATCGTCATAATATAGGAGAATACCCGCATGTAGTATGTGTTATAAAGCCGCTCACAGGTTTCACTGTTCACACATCATCACCTCCTTCCCGGGTTTATACATAGGTTTGACGGACAAATCCGGATTTCGTTACAAAAAAATATAAAAAAATTGTCATCCGATTTTACCGCTTGTTCCGCACGGTGTCCAGAAGCAGGAAACAGTTTGCGTTCAGGGCGCTGTATGGTATGATAAATGAAACTGTTTTTTCTTTTTCGAAAGGAGCCCGTATCATGGAACGTCTTCATGCCGCTTTCCGCCGCTTCTGCTTTCCGGTGCTGCTGGTTATCCTGCTTCTGCTGGCCGGCGCGGCGCTGGCAGACGGCCCGCATACGATCGTGCTGAAGTGCGGCGGAGACGGCTTTGTGGGAACAGACAAAAAAGGAAACCAGAAGACAGTCACTCTGGAACCCGCGGTGAGCATTGAGACCGATGATGGAGAAACCTGGACGCTGGACGAACTGACAAAATTGCCGGATTTTGAAGTAGTCGGCGCGGCACTCCGGTTTTCCGTGAGTAGTTTTTCAGGAGAGGAACTGTACTATACCCTGATCTGCGGCAAAACGATCGCGGTTCCCCAGGCGGTGCGGACGGGACGGAACCTGTGGGACGTCACCTCGGTGGTATCCACGTGGCTGAAGGACCGGAAGACGGAAATGAAGCTGACGCCGGTGTACAAACAGCATCCCTGGGGGATGCGGATCCAGCAGGATTCCGTGTCCCTGCAGCTGACCTTTACCACATCGGCAAAGCTGTCGGATTCCCCGTGGGACAAGGTGAGCTATAACATGCTGTATGAAGCCAGCCTGTCCATGCTGGAGGCCGGAAACACCTTTGTGGATCACTATGATGAAACCGCGTGCAGCCTGATGGACGTCAGCCTGCCGAACGGCGTTCCGTACTACTATGCCGGCGGCAGCGAGGACAAATTCCTCAGACGGTTTTTCCCGAGCACCACTACCCGCTATTACCGGGAAGATCATATGTACCTGTGCGGACTGGACTGCGTGGGAATGACCCACCTGGTATATGAAAAATGCGGCCTGGAACGGCATCCGTCCATTTCGGACCTGCTGTTCTACGGCATCGGCAGCAGCCTGCTGAAGAATAATGATCCCATGCGCTGGCCCGCTTTCCTGAAGCCAGGTGACCTGATCGCCGTGAAGCACGGGACCTTCCATATTATGATGTACCTGGGAACGCTCCGGCAGTTCGGCTGGACGGAAAGAGACGCGGGAGAGGCGGTAAACCTGCTGGATGCCCCGCTGGTGATCCACTGCGGCGGCAGTCCGTTCTATTATGAGCGCTACCAGAAATATATCGAAGAAATGGGATATAAGAACACCCTGCCTCCGGACGGCGGTGTGACGGTATCCGTGATCATGGAAACAAACCAGGACGCGCCCCACAGCACAGACACTTCCTGGGGAAAGCATTTCGGCTGGTATATGATCGACAACCAGCCCCTGCTGGTTTTCCCGCTGGATGACTGCACCGACATGGCCTGGTACGGGCCGGAGAAATAAAAGCCTTCCGGAAATAAAAACCCGGCCTGCGCGAACAGACCGGGAAAAGGAGGCTGCACAGCGGACCTGTGCAGGGACCAACGGAAGGGATATTACCGCGTGAACTGGGAGATGAACTTCCAGGCGTTCTCGCAGCTGTGGTGACGGCACTCATGGATCTGTCCGCTGACGCTGGCGAAAGCGGTGCGGATCACACCATCTTCGCTTTCATAGTAGTGGACGGTCAGGGTGCTGCCCCGGGAAGGATCGTAGATCTTTTCCACGCGGTCTCCGGGAATACCCCAGATGGGCTGTTCCCAGGAATCTTTCTTTTCGAAGGAAACGCCGCTGAAGTCTTTTTTCACTTTATTGACTTCCGCCACATACTGCACCCGCTCCAGGGCGGTATCAGAGTGGAAGGGAAGCTCCGGCAGGTGGGATTCCTCGCCGCCGGAATAGAAGACCGGAACAGGAACGGTTTTGTTCAGGCGATCTGTGGCGGGGCCGCCCCAGAAGGTCTTGTAGACCGGGAAGAGGGCGCTGGCGGGCATGATGCCGGCGAACACGTCCGGATACTCCTGGTAGCAGTCCCAGGTTTTACCGCTTCCCATGGAGAAGCCGGTGGCATAAATGCGGTGCTCGTCAATCGGGTACCGCTTTTTCAGATCCTCGATCACTTCCACTGCTTCGGTGGCGGTGACGTTCTGGTGGTTTTCCACGGAAACAAAGAGGAAGTTGTAGCGGTGGCAGATTTCCCACCAGCCGGCCACAAAGGTCAGGTACATGGAGGAATCGCCGCCGCCGTGGAAACCGAGGACCAGCGGCACGGGACCGTTGGCGAACAGGTCGTTGTTATAGTAGGCGAAATAGCCCACCTTGTGGGTTTTCACGTCCTTGATGGTCCAGTTGTCAGGAGAAGTGTTAACGGTTACGCAGCCGGCGTCTTCCGTCATGTTCAGGGCTTTGAAATCGGGCTCCAGCTCGATCTTTCCGCACCACATCTTGAAATGCTTTACAAAGGCGTCGAAGTCCGCTTCATATTCAGCTTTGTTCTTGACCAGCAGGTGTTCGCAGCCGTCAAAGGCCTTGTTGATCTCCGCGCTGTTTCCGACGCTGAGGACAGGGATGTCCTTCCGCTGCACGTCCGGCACAACGCTCAGGCGTTCCATTGAGCACATGGCGGGAGTGATCTCGCCGGGTCCCCAGAGGTATTCACCCTGCAGGGTCTGCAGGAGATTCTTTGCCACATAATCCGCGGAGACGCCGAAGCTGTAGATATCCGTGCGGAAGATGGCGCCGCGGACGAAATAACCCTTGAAGGTCTGGGTGAAGAAATCAAAGTTTTCAACGATACCGTCTTTATAGACCTGGATCATTTTGATCTCAGAGATCACGGAAGCGTAGAGGTCCTGACCGGCACCGGCCCAGCCGCCTTCCGCGGTGGGGTAGATGAAGAGGACGCTGGAATCAACATTGGCGGCGATGGCTTCCAGGCCGGTATTCCGGGCAAAGGCCACAGCGCTGTCCATGTCCTGCTTTTCTTCTTCAAAAACCAGGAGCAGCGGAGCACGGAAACCATAGTTGTTAACCTGTCCGTCAATCTTGTTATCCGGAACATATACTTTCAGAAAGAACTGATCAAAGGTGTGTTCCCAGCATTTGCCTCCGGTGATTTCCCGGACCTGCGGCCTTTCCATCATTGCCATCGGTGTGTCCTCCTGCGTTTTGTGCGGTTTTATGCTTTTCACGATTCAGATGATCGTTCACTCACTTTGTATTCTATACCGTAAGACTTCTCCGATACAATACGCAGATCTGCCAATCAACGGACAAAAATCGCAAAACCGGCATAAAACGTTCAGAGACACACAAAAAACAATTGAGGTTTACGCAGGACTGGAAACAAGGATCCGACCGCGGCCTTCCACAGCGATTTCCGGCAGGGCGGCAGGGAGAACGGCGGTCTGCCAGGGAAGGAGGGAGATCCGGTGATCTTCCCAGCACAGGGTACAGCCTTTGGCGGTGGCACTCAGGAACTGCATTTTGCCGGTGGCCAGGGACAGCCTGCCGCCCAGGTCACAGGCATACAGCCGGAAATGCGGATCGCTGACCAGCAGCGTGCGAAGGCCGCCGGGAAGCTTTTCCACGGTTTCCCCACGGACGGGGAGGGAATTGATGTTGGAAACGGCAATTGCCTGCTCAATGTGCAGCTGACGGGGCCTGCCGTCCTTTCCGACCCGGCCCCAGTCCCAGAGACGGTAGGTGAGGTCACTGGTCTGCTGGATTTCGTAGCACCGGATGCCGGCTCCCAGGGCATGCACTGTTCCGGCGGGGATATAGAACACATCTCCCGCGTGAACCTCTGTGCGGCACAGGCAGCTTTCCAGCTTTCCTGCATCCAGGACGGACCGCAGGGACTCTCCGCGGGTGTTGATTCCGTACACCAGCTCAGCCCCGGGCGCAGCGTCCAGGATATACCATGCCTCACTCTTGCCGAGCTTGCCTTCATGGGAGAGGGCATAGCTGTCATCGGGATGGACCTGGACAGAGAGAGGCTGACGGGTGTCCAGAAACTTCAGCAGCAGCGGGAAGTCCTTTCCTTCCAGGCCGGTCAGGGATTTTCCCCAGAGGGAATGCATCTCCCGCAGCGTTTTGCCGGCATACTCCCCGCCGGAAACACAGCTTTCCAGTCCGGGCAGGGCGGAAACTTCCAGGCTTTCACCGGTGATATCCTCCGGAGTATCTTTTCCGAAAAGTTCCTTCAGGGCATGACCGCCCCAGGGAGTCTGCGAACCGTGGCGGAAGGCCGGGGTCATAACAAGCGGAAAGACATTCATGTTCATGGCATTATTCCTCATTTTGGCAACAGCAAAGCTCAGGCAGGCGGTATCCGCCTGACAGCGGGTTTTGCTGTTCAGTTGTTATATGCGGGTTCGTAAACCCGCCGGGTATTCAGAAATCAAAGGGTTCAAGCGGCAGGCCGTTCAGCCCGAACAGGCTGACAGGCGCAGCATAATCGGTCCAGGCATAACGGGCGTGAAGGGGATGCTCCACACCATCCGCCCGCAACAGCAGCCGGCTGCCGCTGATTTCCGCCTGCGCGGGAACGTAGAGACCATCCGCACCGGCAATTTCCAGCAGGCCGGGCGCGGCATCACTCCGGATCTCCACAGGAGCAGACAGGTGCACGGCAAGCGTGCTGCCCTCGGGATGGAGACCTTCCGCACGGGGGGATAGTTCACCGCTGCCGTACAGCATGACGCCGGCGAGCTCTGTCAGGCGTTCACCCACGGGGCGCTTCGCGGTGGGGTGAATGTTGCCGTATTCGCCCTGATCCAGGAGGCAGATCATTCCGGTACGGGGCACGGCATCCCGGACTGCGGCCTGCGCCTTGCGGAGCTTAGGCCAGAGGAAGGTATCCGCTGCGCCGGAATCGATCCACATGGGAAGCTGGACGAAGAGAAAGGGCAGATCTTCTTCCCGGAACCAGGTCCTCCAGGTGCGGATGAGCAGGGTGAAGAGCGCATCATAATGATCCGTTTTGGTCGTGTCCTCTTCGCCCTGGTAAAAGAGAACGGCGGTGAGGGTAACGGGAATGATTTCACGAACCATGGTTTCTGCCAGTCCGCCCGGGCGATACGGGGAACCGGGACCTGCGGGAGGAGCCCAGGGGACAAATCCGCAGGCAGCAATAACATCGTCCCAGGGCGCGCCCGGATGCTCGTGCTTATACTTTTCCGCGGTCTGGTTCCAGGCACCGAAGGTGTCCTGGAACTGTTTTTCCTCCGCCAGCCAGGTCTCCATGCTTTTGCCGCCGGCCAGCTCAGCATAATGATCCAGATAGCGGGTGCCTTCCGGATCAGTCCGGAGGGTTTTCTCATCCATCCAGCAGGTGACGGAGGTACCGCCCCAGTAGCAGCCGATGATCCCCACGGGAATATCCGGCATCCGCTCACGGAGCTTCGCGGCGAAGAAATATGCCACAGCGCTGTTGACTCCGCCGGTTCCGGGAGAGATGGCATGCCAGCGGTTTTCATCGTTTGCCTTCCGGTGATCCGGACCGGGAACTGCGATCTTTGGGACATTGAAGAACCGAAGCAGCGGATCATTATACTGTCGGATGATCTCCGGGCCTTCGTCCGCGTTGCGCAGCTCCAGTTCCATGTTGCTTTGGCCGCCGGCCAGGAAGACCTCGCCGATTGCTATATCGTCCGCTTCGGACTGCTCTTCGCCCGCAAGGATGACCAGCCGGCAGCCGGACTGTGCTTCCTGCGGGGGAAGGGTGACCAGGAAACGGGTTCCTTCCGCCTGGGCGGAGCCTTCGCCCAGCAGGATGCCGTCCCGGTTGAAAAGCCGGGCGATGACAGCCAACCCTTCGGAGACTTCCCCGAAGATCCGGATCTCTTTCCGCCGGCACAATACAGCACCGTCGGTGAACAGAGAAGCCGGTTTCAGCATGGAGCATTATCTCCTTTCATTCTTCAGGTATTCCAGGTTCCGGCGGATCAGACCGGCCCGTTGGCGGACGCAGTCCGCGCTGCGCAGGGGATCTTCGGGAGTGTTGAAAACGTAATCCTTCAGCCGCTCGATATCCGTTTCCGCCACATGCATGCGTGTGTCGGAAGAGGCATAGTAGATGTAAACCCTGCCATCGTCATCCGCGATGGCACCGTTGGTGAAGACCACATTGCTGACGTCTCCGGTACGTTCCCGGCCCAGCGGCCCCAGCAGCAGGCCGGAAGGCTCCGCGATGAGCTTTGAAGGATCCTCCAGGTCTGTGGCGAAGGCATACAGCACATATCGCAGCCCGGCAGCGGTGTTCCGAACCCCGTGGGCGATATGGATCCAGCCGCGGTCCGTTTTGATGGGCACCGCACCGGCACCGTTCTTGGCCTCGGTCAGAGTATGGTATTTCCGGCGGGAGATGATCTTTTCCTCGCCGATGACCGGATGGGTGATATCCGGGCAAAGGCCAAAGCCGATACCGCCGCCGGATCCGGTTTCGATGAAATCGTCCATCGGGCGGGTATAGAAGGCATATTGGCCGTTGACAAATTCCGGATGCAGCACCACATTCCGCTGCTGGGGAGAGTTCAGGGTGACCAGGTTGGGAAGCCGCTCCCAGTTTTCCAGGTCCTTTGTCCGGACGATCCCGGCGGCAGCCACTGCCGCGGAAAGATCAGCACTGCCGGTATCCTTGCTCTCAGAGCAGAACACCCCGTAGATCCAGCCATCTTCATGGGCGGTCAGGCGCATGTCATAGACATTGGTTTCCTGCTTTTCGGTGTCCGGAAGAATCACTGGAAAATCCCGGAAACGGAAGCCTTCGGTTGGCCGGTCACTTTCCGCCACAGCGAAAAAGCTTTTCCGGTCAGCACCTTCCACCCGGGCCACCAGGCAGTATTTCCCGTTCAGCTTAATGGCGCCGCTGTTCATTACCGCGTTGACACCCAGGCGCTGCATCATAAAGGGGTTGGTTTCGGAATCAGCGTCATACATCCAGAAGGGAGGAATATGTTCCCGGGTCAGAACCGGATTGCTGTAACGGGTATACAGGCCGTTGTAGAAGTGCTCGTTTGCCGGATTGGGGCGAGCCAGGAGACGCTCGTAGGACTCCATGAGGCTTTCAAAGCTGCGATTTTTCATACGATATCCTTGTTAATTCAGAATTAAGAATTCAGAATTCAGAATTATGCGTCCTTCGGACGTAGTAAGGGATTCCTCGACTACGCTCGGAATGACATTTAGCAGTATGCGCTCGGTTCAGCTGGAACAATTCAATTGTTCATTATTCATTGTTCATTGTTCATTTTCACAATTACTGATTCGTGAATCAGTAATTGTGAACCGCTTCATCGTCGCCGGAATGGAGGACGCTGTGGGACTTGATGTAATTCACGACTTCGTCCACGGTGGTGAAAGCAAGGCCTACATGGGTGTCCGCGGCACCGTAATAGATCGCGATGCGGCCGGTATCCCCGTCCTGCAGCGTGGCGCAGGGGAAGATGACATTGGGAACAAAGCCGGTGACCTCGTAGTTTTCTTCCGGGGTCAGCAGGTGATTGGCGCAGCGGTAAAGCACCTTGCTGGGCTCGTTGATATCCAGGATCGCGCCGCCCATGGAATAGACGAAGCCGTTGCAGGTGGTCGCAACCCCGTGGTAGAACATCAGCCAGCCTTCGCTGGTCTCAATGGGAGCCGCGCCGGCACCGATCTTCACGCTTTCCCACCATTCTCCGCCGCTGCCCATGACATGGCGGTGTTTGCCCCAGAAGGTCATATCCGGGCTCTCGCTGATGAAGATATCGCCGAAGGGAGTATGGCCGCTGTCGGACGGACGGGAGAGCAGACGGTAGGTTCCGTTGATCTTGCGGGGAAACAGAACCGCGTTCCGGTTGAAGGGAATGAAAGGATTCTCGATCCGGGTGAAGGTTTTGAAATCCGTTGTCTTTGCCATGCCGATGGAAGCACCGTAGAAATCCCCGCACCAGATGATGTAATAAGTGTCATCCACTTTCACCAGCCGGGGGTCATAGGCGTAGTGAGGCATTTTCGGATTGCCGGCTTCATCGGTAAAGGGTACTTTTTCCCGTTCCACATCCCAGTGGATACCGTCTTTGGAATGACCGAGATATACATAGGGGATACCGTTGATCTGTTCGCCGCGGAGCACCGCGATAAAACCGTCTTCCCACGGAACGACCGCACTGTTGAAGATGCGGGCGATCTCAGGGGTGGGATTCCGGCCCATGACGGGGTTTTCGGAATAACGCCAGACAGGAGATTCTGTTTTCAGCCCCGCAGGACGCTCCTGCCAGGGAATGTTGGGGAGAGAAGAGACATTCAGCATTTTGATATCTGCCATGTGTTTGTACTCCTTGTGTTTGATTATTAATTCATAATTCTGCGATCGCCGTTACCAAAGCCGCTTCACGCCTTTGACGGCTGTAGCATGGGAACTGTTACCCAAATCATAGATTTGGACAACTCCTCAACAATTATGAATTGCTGAACCAATTGGTCTGATCTGAGGATTGTATAATTACCATTATGCTGCTGATAAACGATGAATGCGGAGATAAACACTATTCATTATGAATTATGAATTCAAAAATTCCCGAAGGGAATTTCTGATCCCCTGTATACCGGCTGACCGCCGACCACCAGGCGGCCGAAGGGTTTCCGTTCACCGGCACAGCGTTCCATCAGCGCCTTGACCGCCAGCTCGATCATTCCATCCGTATCGATCCGGAAGGTGCTCAGCGGTACATCATTTGCGCTGCCCTGGGGGAAATCATCAAAGCCCGTGATTGAGATATCCTCCGGTACCCGATAGCCTTTTTCCTGCAGCAGGCTGATCATCATCCGGGCGGTGATGTCGCAGTTGCAGACAAAAGCTGTCGGGAGTTCTTCGGGCAGAACAGGCTTCACCAGCCCGCCGGTCAGCTCGCGGTCGGGGATGATCCAGTCCTCCCGTACCTGAAGGTCATTGACCAGCATGGCGCGGTAGTATCCCAGAAAACGGTCCATGATGCTGCTGGTGGCTTTGATATTCCCTACGAAACCGATCTTCGTGTGTCCCCGGCGGATCAGGTGGCTGGTAAGCCGGTATGTGCCGTAGCTGTTATCCCCGGCTACAGCATCGGCATTGGCCTGCTCGTCATAGAAGTCCAGGAACACGATGGGTACGCCCGCCTGGGCGATCTTCCGGTAATAGGGCTTGGCAGGCTCACCCAGCAGGATCAGCCCGTCCGCGTGGCCGGCAGTCAGCAGGTTCGGCAGGGCAAACTGCTTTTCCACTTCTGTGGTCAGAATCTCCAGCAGGCCGAAATGTCCCATATCCTCCAGCTTTTTAATCAGCCGCTTGCAGAGGATCGCGTAATAGGAATCCGGTTCAAAGTACTTGTCCGGAATGAGGATGCCGATCTCCATGTGCTCCGGGAGGATGACACGGCTGTTCCGGGGATACTCGTATCCCATCTCCCCGGCTTTCTTCATTATCTTGGAGCGAAGCTTGTCGCTCATGCCCGGCTTTCCGGCCAAGGCTTTGGATACGGTTACTGCACTGGTGCCTACAGCGCGGGCAATATCCCGCATGGTTGCTCTTTTCATATGCTTCTCCAGTCCTTTTCCGCCGGATCTTACAGGATACCCGGCAATCCACCTCCTATCAGGCGCAGACACATCCTGCCGTTGTGATAGGGGCATTTCCATTCTTCCACCATTGGTTTTCCGAGGGAGCTGCCATCCTCCCGCAGTTCATTGAACCATTCGCTGCCTTCCCGGGGATCCACGGTCATCCGGCGGATATATTCCCACTGGGTTTTCATCCTGCTGAGCCATACCGGATCCTGTGTCATCTCCCAGCCGCAGGCAAATCCCAACATAGCCTCCGCCTGGGGCCACCAGGCACGGACTGTGTTCACCCGGCCGTTTACGGACTCATAGTGAAACCCGTGATCGGTAAAGGCGCGGTCCGCGGCACTTTGGAGCAGGTCCAGACACATGACGTCCAGGGAAGCCTGTTCCGCTTCGGGAAGCAGGGCTTTCGCGGCATCCCGGAGCAGCCAGCCGGCCTCGATGTCGTGACCGTAGCTCTGCATGTCCAGCAGGGGACGGAATGACGCGTCAAAGAACACTTCCAAGCGGTGCTTTTCCGGATTCCAGACCTGGTTCAGGCACTGGCGAAGCGCTGCGGCTCCGGCGGACCGGACGGCTTCATCCGGATAAGCCCGATACAGTTCCGCGTACGCTTCGATGACGTGCAGGAGCGTGTTCATGGTCCGGGAAGCCATGACACCGTTTTCGCTCAGCTTTTCATTGCCTTCGGGTGTGAAATCCGCCTTTTGAGCCTCCAGGTAGCCGCCCTTGTCCCGGCATTTGCGCTCGATGACGCGGAACAGAGAACGGGCCCTGTCCAGCGCGCCGGGATTGCCGGTCAGCCGGTAATAGGCCGCAAGTCCGTATACAGCGAAGGCCTGACAATAGGTGTGCTTGGTGGTGTCCGCCGGCGTTCCGTCATAAGTAACAGACCAGAACAAGCCGCCGTTTTCCGGATCACCGAAGCGGTCCAGGAAACGATAGGCATGGTCCGCGTACACCCGCAGATCCGGCCGTTTCAGCACGGTGGCAGCCGTGGAAAAGAACCACAGGATCCGGCTGTTGAGGATGCAGCCTTTATCTGCTTTCCGGTTCAGATGTAAAGCTTCATCCATGTATCCGTAATATCCGCCGAACGCATCGTCCTTCAGGTTTTCCCAGAAGGGAAGGATCTTTGTTTCCAGATGTGAACGGATACCGGATATCAGCACTGCGGGTTCACTGTTAACCATGTTGTTAACCTCACAATTTCATTATAGGGAAATGACGGTTTCTGTCAATCGCCGGAAGGGTATCAGCCTTTTACGGAACCGCTTGCAAGCCCGGCATAGACCTGCTTCTGGAAGACCAGGAAGATGATCAGACTGGGAATCAGCGTCAGCAGGACGCCGGCGCAGATGATGTTGTAGGAGCTCTTGAAAGGACCGGAGAAGGAATAGAGCGCGGTGGAAATGGTGCGCCAGGAATTGGACTGGAGATAAAGATTGGCGCTGTAATACTCATTGTAGACGCCCACACCCTTCAGCACGGCTACGGTGATGATGGCCGGTTTGGTCAGGGGAAGCAGGATTTTGAAAAACACCCCGAAGTAGGTGCAGCCCTCCAGCACGGCGGATTCATCCAGCGCACCGTCCAGGTTTTCAAAATACTGGAGGAAGATATAAATGGAGATGACATCCGTTCCGCTCATGAGGATCATATAGCCCACGATGGAGTTCAGGAACCCCAGGTCCTTCATGATCTGATAGGTGGTGACCTGCATGGCGATGCCGGGGATCAGGGTGGCGATCATGAACAGATTGCGGATGAGGCTGTTGCCCGGGAACCGGAAGCGGTTCAGCACATAGGCCAGCATGGAACCCATCATGACGGAAACGGTGACCACGACGATGACCACGGAGGCGGAGGTCAGGAATGCCCGGAGCATATCACCCTGCGTCCAGACCTGGGCATAGTTGCCGAAGTTGAACCAGTTCCGCGGAAGCGCCATGGCATTGGTGGTGGCATATTCCTCCGCGCCTTTGAAGGAGGTGGTGAAGGAAGACCAGATGGGCAGCAGCGCGATAAAGCAGGCCAGGAGCAGAGCAAAATATTCCAGTCCGCGGATGACGGAACGTTTGATCCGTGAACTCCGGTTGGTGTCCCGCACCGCATGAGTCACAACAGACATTTGCGCAGCCTCCCTTCTTTACCACAACGCCTTGGCCTTGTTGGCCCTGGCGTTGAAGGTGCTTTCGGAATCCTTCATCACATAGCGGAAGAACAGGCGCTGCAGCACGGTAAACAGCAGAATCAGCGCCATGAGCACCATGGCCATGGCACAGGCCTGACCGACCTTCTGGGAAACATGCGCCATCTGGTGGATCTTGATGAAGAAGGTGGCGGTGCCGTTGGCTCCCATGCTGCCGACCACGTAAGCCGGTTCAAAGGCGGAGAGAGAGCCGGTAATGGAAAGGATCAGATTCAGCATGAAGACGGTTTTGATTCCCGGCAGGATGATGGCCTTGAACTGCTGCCAGCGGTTTGCGCCGTCGATGGTTGCCGCTTCATAAAGGGTGGGGTCAATGGATGCGATGGCGCCGATGAACAGCACCATGTTCTGGCCGCAGTATTTCCAGACGGAGGTGAAGACCAGGGACCAGTTGTTGACGCTCTGATCCCGCAGCCAGTAGGGAAGGCGTTCCAGCGGGAAACCGAGCGTCTGCAGGACGGTGTCCAGGACAAAACCATGAGTGTAGAAATACTTGAAGATGTAGCCGATGGCGATACCGTTGACCAGGAAGGGGAAGAACAGGATCGCCTTATAGATCCCTGATCCCCGGAGACGTTCCAGGCTGAGGACGGACGCAAAGAAAAGGGCCAGGGCCAGCTGTACCACCGCACCGGCCATGTAATACAGGCTCAGCAGCATGGCATCCACATACTCGGGCTTGGTAAAAATACGCAGGTAATTGTCAAAGCCGACAAAGCCCTTGTCTTTTGTATAGCTCATGTTGTGGAAGCTGAACTGGATCATCTTCACGAAGGGAACATAAGTGAACAGGATCAGCAGAAACAGCGGAACCACGGCAAACAGGAAGATCACCAGCATCTTCTGGGTGTTGATTTTCCTTCTGCGCAGATTCGGCTGAACTGTACCGATGATACTCACTGGGAACACACCTCCCTGGTGTTGCACGGTTGAAAGAAGAAGGCGGGCCCGGGGGAGTGCTTTCCCGGGCCCGCCCGGTGGAGGAGACATCCGATGCGGATCGGATGATACTCGTTATGGAAGTGAAAGATTATTTGACTTCCACGTTCAGGGCAGCCTGCGCGTCGCTCCAGGCGGCGTTCCAGTCAGCCATGATGTCGTCGAAGGATTTGTCGTGGTTGAAGGCATGCTCGATGATTTCCTGCACCTTGGTGTTGCCGCCGTTGTTGAAGTTCAGTTCGGACTCGGCGTTCATTTCGCTCAGCAGGGTTTCCTCGCCGGCCACAGCGTCGGTGTCGGACAGCATGTCGATGCCATCGAAAGCAGCGTACAGGTCCGGATATTCACCGTTCTTGTCGATCGGGACGCCGCCTTCGCTGTAGGCGAAGCCGCTTTCATGGGTCAGCCACTTCAGGTAGTACAGGGAAGCCAGCTTCTCTTCATAGGAAGCCTTGGCGTTGATGCCGAAGTTGTAGTCGCCGCCGGCAGGAGCATACTGCTTTCCGTCGATGGAAACGGGGAACGCCATGTAGCCAACATCTTCCGGATGCTCGCCGCCTTCGGCGTCACGCATCTGGGTGAAGGCCCAGGAGCCCAGGACCATGGTGGCAATCTGGCCGTTGTTCAGCATCGGCTTGCAGCCTTCCCAGTCGGTGGTGGTGTAGTCGTCTTCGATCAGGCCTTCCGCCGTGGCGTCGTACAGAATCTTGTAGACGGCGTAGGGGCCGGTGCCGTTGCCCTGGTCCGCGAAGGGATCCTTGGTATGGGCCAGAACGCGGTTCATGTAGTCAGGATTGCCGGTGGCGGCCACGCCGATGTAGGCGTCCCAGGCACCCATGGTCCAGCCGGCAGCGTAGTTGGTGTACAGCGGGATGGCGTCGGTCTTTTCCTTGACGGCCTTCAGGGCGGCGATGAACTCATCGGGGGTCTTGGGCAGCTCGGTCACGCCGGCTTCCGCGAAGATCCGCTTGTTGTACAGGACGCCGTTGGCATTGCCGGTGGAAGGAACGCCGTAGCAGATGCCTTCGAAGGACTGGGTGCTCATGAAGTTATACAGGCCGTCCAGCACTTCCAGGGAGCCCAGCGGCACGAAGTACTTGGAGAGTTCGTCCTTCTGGACAGTGGGGATGCCCATGATGGTCCAGTCGGTGTTGTCAACGCGCAGCAGGGCGTTCTCGGCATAGTCGGTGATCAGTTCGTACTCGATCTCCACGTTGGGGTAGATCTTGCGGAACTCTTCCACATAACCGTTCAGTTTGTCCGGAATGTCGGTCCGGTGATAGGCAAAGTGGATTTTCGCGGTCAGATCGGCGTTCTCGCCCAGGACGATCTGATCAAAGGTGGGCAGGGTTTCTTCCGCGGAAGCGAAAGAGGCCAGGCCGAGCAGCAGGCACAGGGCCAGAACCAGAGACAGGATCTTCTTCATTAGGGTTTCCTCCTTTAAAATGATGGATATTTTATGAGCGCTTCGGCCCATATAAACGTGTTTCGCAGCTTCAGCTGCCGCCGCTCCGTACCGCGGAGCCTGTTCTTTTCTCCCGGTTTCAGAACCGGTGAGATTTCCTCCTGAATGAATTTCGTTAGGTTAACATGTAAACCTTATTTGATCATATATTAATCAATTATTGCAAGCTTGTCAATACGCCAAAACGTTGATATATAAGTGTTTGAGAGAAATGAACTTTATAAACTTAACAGAATATTGCCTTTACAAAAACCTGCACTTCAGCTCACAAAGGCTAACAGACGAGTTAACAAGAAACGAAAAATTTAACAAAAACATAACAATCACTTTGGACAGAAAAGAGAGACGGATGAAAAACGGGAATGTGAAAATCAGCCTTGACAGGCATTATGCCGCCGTTGTATAGTCATCCCAATATTTCACAGGAAGGAGCGCCGTATCATGCGACTGAACAAAACCGTATCCGCAGGATCCATTATTGCCGCGAACGCAGAAAAGCATGTCCGCTCTCATTCCGCATATCATTCTGTACCGATCAGGGAAGAATAGCCTGGCATATACATAGATAAACCAGCCGCTTATCCCTGACGGATAAGCGGCTTTTTTCATACGTGAACAACTACACAAAAATGACGGAGGATTCAGATGAACAGAACCAATCCAATGATAGCCCTGATCATGAACCGTCGGAGCTACCGCGGCCAATACAAACCGGACAGGGTACCGCGGGAGGACCTGAAGACGATCCTGGAAACGGGACTGGCTGCACCTTCCGGCTGCAACAAGCAGACTGTCAGCCTGATCGCGGTGGATGATCCGGAGATCCTGAAGCAGATCAACGCGGTGATTGACCCGCCTGTATGCGAGACGGCGCCGGCCATGATCTGCGTACTGAGCCAGCGAATCAACGCCTTCCGGGACCGGTGCTTTGCCACCCAGGACTATTCCGCGGCTATTGAGAATATGCTGCTGGCGATTTCCTCCCTGGGATACGGAAGCTGCTGGTTTGAAGGACATATTACCGATGAGGACAGGATCTGCGACCGGATCGCGGAGATCCTGAACGTGCCGGAAGGATATGAACTGGTCTGCATCCTGCCGGTGGGAAAGATGGAATCCGCGCCGAATGCGCCGAAGAAGAAGCCCTTCGCGGAGCGGGCCTGGTTCAACGGATTCGGAAAAGAAACAGAGGATGGGAAGGAATGAACGGTATGAAACTGGCAGAGCCTTCCATGGAATATGACGCGCAGATCCAGGCGTACCGGAAGGAGTTCCTGGAATACGGCGGATCCATGGACGGAACCAATTCCCTGCGGCAATATGAAAAGACGCAGGACTGGCTGGATCACCTGGAGATCCGCAGAACTCCGGAACTGCTTACCCCGGGCAGAACGCTGAGCCGGCAGTATCTGTATATTCGGGAAGAGGATGAAAAGATTGTCGGTATGTTCAGCCTCCGGCCGCAGTTCAATGAATACCTGGAAAAGTACGGCGGGAACATCGGCTATTCCGTTGTGCCGGGCGAGCGCCGGAAGGGCTATGCCACGGGCATGCTGAAGGCGGCGCTGCCACTGTGCAGGGAACTGGGCCTGAAGCGGGTGCTGATTACCTGCATCAAGGGCAACGAAGGAAGCAAAAGGACGATCCTGAATAATGGCGGTGTGTATGAATCAACCGTGTATGAACCAGATGAAAGAATCTGGCTGGAACGGTACTGGATTAACCTGGACAGGTGAGGAGGATGGCAAAATGGATTCGTTTGTGAATGAGAAGGATTTTGAACTGCTGGCGCAGGATCCGTACACCTTTGCGGTGCTGGACAGGATCCTGAGGGGGAAATGTGAACTGGTCAGGGCTGACCATCGGAAGCTGATCCTGTGCCATTCGGAAAAACAATATCCCGTATGGATCTGGACGCCGGACGGCATGATGGAAGAGGAGAAGGAAGAAGCCTGGAAACTGGCCGAATCCTGCAGGCCGCTGGAGGAAGGATACCGGATCAACATGAAATATGAACTGGCGGAGTATTTCATGAAAAAGGCGCGGGAGAAAGGTGTGGACACCGGGTACTATATGCAGATGTATGCCTATGACTGTCCTGAGCCCATCGCCCCCGGACAGCCTGCTGACGGAGAAATGTATAAATGCACGCCGGAAGACGCGGAAGAAGCTGCCGGACTCTATTCCCAGTTTACTGAGGATATCGGGGAAGAACCTCTGGGAAGTGAACGCAGCCTGGAAAAAGCCAGGGCCAGCATTACGGAAAGTGAACTTTTTTTCTGGAAGGACGAAAACGGGAAAACCACTGCCTGCTGTTCCTACAAAGTCAATCAGTGCTTTGCCTGCCTTGGACCTGTGTTTACTCTTCCGGAATACAGGAGAAGGCACTATGCCCAGCAGCTGGTTTACCTGGTGACAAAACGGCTGAAGGATAAGGGATATACGCCGATGCTGTATACCGATGCCAATTACGCGGCGTCGAATGCCTGCTATGAAAAGATCGGTTATATACTGCGCGGAAGGCTGTGCACGCTGGCTGCGGCAAATAATCAGACAGGAACGGAGGAAGGCTGATGGAATGCAGGTATATGAGGATCCAGGGCAGGGAAGACTCCTGGATCACGAAATATCCCAAGGGGATCTTTGGCATGTGCTGGCGGCTGATCATGGACGGCATGATGGAACCGGAGGATGAGAAAACTTTCAGGGCAATAGATAAATGGTTCAGGGAAAACCTTCCGGAACCGGAACAGTGCAAAAAGCAGGAGAAGGTGATCACCTTCTTCAAGACCGGAACAACCGGGGAGATGCTGAAGATGATTGAACCGGCAGTCCGTATGCTGGACAAATACGCCCGTCCGTATGACATTGTTTACACCAACGCGGTCGGAACGATCATTTATGAGGATGACTGGCAGATTGCGGTGCGTGTTGAAGGAGGAAAGATGATATAATGCTGAAGAATAATATGTTTTACGATACGGAGGATCTCCGCGACGGGGAGATCATGCTGCAACTGGAAAGAACCGCCGAAGGGAATCCGGAGAAAAACTGGGTGCCGGCCTATTACTTCGGCATCTGCCTGGCGGGCGGAACGCGGATCGGGCAGTGCGACCTGCGGATCGGCCACAATGACAGGCTGTACATCGGCGGGAACATCGGCTACGGGATCGATGAAGCCTACCGGGGTCACCATTACGCGGCGAAAGCCTGCAGACTGCTTTTCCGGCAGGCACGGAAACACGGAATGGACTATGTGATCATTACCTGTGATCCGGGCAATACCGCCTCGGCGCGGACCTGCGAGCTGGCAGGCGGGCAGTACCTGGAAACCGCGGACATCCCGGAAGATCATGATATGTATGAAAGGGGATTCCGCCAGGTGCTGGTATACCGGTTTAACCTGGATACGGAGGGAAAAGACAATGGAACGTGCTGAAAAGGTGATCCTGACCAACCTGTGTATGATCCAGGACGGCACAAAGGTACTGGTACAGGACAAGGTGGGCAAGGGAGCTGACGGGATCATTTTCCCGGGCGGCCATGTGGAGGAACATGAGGCGGTTGTGGATTCCGTCATCCGCGAGATGAAGGAAGAAACCGGTCTGACCATAGAGAACCCGAAGCTGTGCGGGATCAAGGAATGGGTGAACGAGGACGGAACGCGCTATATTGTTTTCCTGTTCAAAACCGACAAGTTTTCCGGGGAACTGACTTCATCGGAGGAAGGCCGCGTTTTCTGGCTGGAGCGGGATGAGGTCCTGAAATCCAACTGGATCTGGCAGATGGACTGCCTGCTGCGGATCATGGCGGACGGGGAATATACGGAACTGTTTTTTGATCCGGCGGATGACTGGAAACCGGTGCTGAAATAAACACGGCGGACGATTACGGAGGGAATGATATGAGTATCACCTACCGGAAACTGACGGAAGAGGATCTTGACGTTTTTATCCGCATGCGGATCGCGCAGCTTCGGGAGGAAGGTGCAAAGGAAGACGTTGACCTGGCAGAGCCGCTGACGGAGTACTATCACCGGCACCTGGCGGACGGGACTTTTGTTTCCTGGCTGGCGCTGGACGAAGGGCGGATCGTCGGTACCAGCGGCATGTCCTTTGTGGAGAAACCGCCGTATTTCAGCTGCCCCTCCGGAAGGATCGGCCTTTTGTCCAGTATGTATACTGCCCCGGCATACCGCCGCAGGGGAATCGCGAAGGAACTGCTCCGGCGGGTGACAGAGGAGGCCCGGGCATACGGCTGCGGAACGGTGCAGATCACAGCGTCTGATATGGGCGTCCTGCTGTATACAGCCTTTGGTTTCGAAAAAAACGGAAATTTTATGCAGTATAAGCTGTAACATTTTTCTTTTTCGTTCGTTAATTATTACAGAAGGCAGGTGAAACGGATGCCGGGGGATCTGGAACTGATCGTGTCGCTGAAGACCGGTGACACGGAGGCGCTTGAACAGCTGATCAGGCGCTGGCGTTCCGGGGCTGAGGCGTATGCCTGCAGCCTGCTGCATGATCCCCAGGCCGCCGAAGACGCCGTACAGGAAGCTTTCTCGCGGATCTATGCCGTACGGGAGGATCTTGACGAGCATCGTTCCTTTTCAGCCTATCTGTACACGATCGTTAAACGGATCTGTATAGATGAACTGCGAAGGAAGAAGCGATATCCAAGCCTGCCGGGAGATCTTCCGGATCCGCCTGTTCCATCCGCCGAGGCTGAATACATCAACCGGTGGGACCGGCTGAACCGGATCCATCTGCTGGCGGAGCTGGATGAAACGGACCGGAAACTGCTGACGGCTTTTTCGCTGGAAGGAAAATCCACGAAACAGATTGCCGGGGAAATGAACCTTACGGACGGCCAGGTACGGGTCCGGCTGCACCGGATCCGGAAGAAAATGAAGAAAGGAATGAAAGATGATGCGTGATGAATACCTGAACAAGATCATCCTGCGCGGGAATGAAATTACTGTCCTGGAACAGGCAGCCCTGCTCTTTCCGAAGAACACATCCGCAATCCGCTGGGCGGTAGCTGCCGCCTTCGGTATGCTGCTCACCTTTCTTCCTTCCGTCTGTACCGCCGCGCATGCCTTCTCACATATAATCTGAAAGGCTGGCAGAATGTATGGAAGAAATGAAGAAAAAGAATGTGAAAAAGAAAACGATCGGACGGGAAATCCTGGAATGGATCCTGACCATTGTCGCAGCTGTGGTGATCGCCCTGCCGCTGCGGGCTTTCGCGTTTGAGATGGTCCGGGTGGACGGATCATCCATGAATGGCACGCTCTCCAGCGGAGAGATCATGTTTGTGACCAAGTTTGATTACGCGAGTACCTGGCTTTCCCTTCCCTGGTGGGATGACAAAGGCAAGGAAGCAGCGTCCCGCATTACCACAGGCGGGGATCCGAAGCGCTTTGACGTGGTAGTCTGCCGTTATCCGGGACGGGGTGACACGAATTTCGTGAAGCGCGTTGTCGGCCTGCCGGGGGATACCGTGGAATTGCGGCAGGGCTACCTGTATGTGAACGGGGAAAGATATGAGGAACCGTATATCCTGGATGAATACCGGGGTGGCAGCCTGAACAACTTCGGACCCTATGAGGTTCCGGAGGGAGAATTCTTTGTCATGGGTGACCACCGGAACAACTCCAACGACAGCCGGTCCCAGGGTTCCCTGCCGCGGAATATGATCATCGGACACGCACGTACGGTGCTGTATCCGTTCAGCGGCATCCGCGGAATCGAATAAAGACAGATAAAGAAAGAGGGTATCGCCTGTGCGATACCCTCTTTTTATTGATGAGATCAGAAGAAACGGACAGTTTCCTCCAGGGGCTTCCGGGGTGGGGTGGCAGGCACGATATCACTCCTGCCGACCGCGATGACGGAGATGAGCTCCTCGTTTTCCGGAATGCCGAGTTTATCCCGGAGCAGGTCCACATCCCGCATGCCCATGATCAGGGTATCATAGCCGAGATCCTTGGCCGCAAGGATCAGGTAGGCGTCATGCAGACCCAGGTCGTAAATGCCCCAGCCGTTGCCGATATCATCCACGGGCTTGCCGTCCGGACCGAACCCAACGATGCCTTTGACAAAGGTGGTGACGATGAGGACTGCGTTTGCCGAGCTGTTCCGGTTAAAGGAAGGGAGCGCGGCGTCGCGCAGGGATTCCAGGATCTCCGGCGTTTCCACCACATAGCAGCGGGCTGTCTGCTGGTTCATCCAGGAGGGAGCCTGCTGCGCAGCCTTGCAGATGGCGGCCAGGTCCTCATGACTTGCGCCGGACTGATAACCCCGGACGCTCCGGCGGGCATCGATCAGTTTTCTGAATTCCATATAGGTATCCTCCCTTTATATGTTATTACTCCGGCTTTCCGGAGCTGATATCCTTTCCCGAGTATGCTTTTATCGCGGCTTCCCGGACGGTGCTCAGCGGCACATTGTGTTCTTTGGCCAGGGCAGCGATATCCTCGTATTCTGGCTTGGCTCGGCTGACGCCCATGCCGGAGGCATATTTGACCCGGACGGGGCCGTATTCCGTGCTGACGGTTTCGATCTTCCGCCGGAGGAAATACCGGCTCATATCCTGGCGGCGGATGCCCAGGGTGGTGGTATGCTTCATCATCACTTCCGCCAGGTGATCGGCGTCCTGCGAAGCACAGATGACCGACAGCAGGATACCGGGACGATTCTTTTTCATGCCGACAGGTTGGGTGTAGACATCCCGGGCACCGGCGGCAAACAGCTGGTCCATGGCGAAACCGAGGTCCTCCGCGGTCATGTCATCCAGGTTGCATTCGAGCCGGGTGATGGTTTCCCGTTCCCCCTCGCTTTCCCCCAGGAAGGCACGGACGCAGTTAGCCTGCTCAAAATCCTTTTTGCCCATGCCGTAGCCGATTGCTTCCACCGTCATGACCGGACGATCCCCGAAACGGGAAACGAAGTGTTTCAGCAGGGCGGCACCTGTGGGGGTGCAAAGCTCGCTGCTTACAGAACCTTCACAGGAAGGGATTCCCTGCAGGAGCAGTGCCGTGGCGGGGGCGGGAACCGGAAGGATGCCGTGGGCACAGTGGACATGGCCGCTGCCCGTATGGACGGGGGAGGCCATGACCCGATCCGGGGAGAGCTGCTCCATCAGGAGGCATACGCCTACCACGTCCGCCACCGCGTCCAGGGTACCCACCTCATGGAAATGGATCTCAGTGACGGGCCGGCCGTGAACCCGGCTTTCCGCATCCGCGATCAGGGCGTACACAGCCAGGGCGTCTGCTTTGACCCGGTCGGATATGTCCAGGCCGTTGATCAGCGCCTCAATATCCGCCATGGAGGCATGGTGGTGGTGCCCGTGGCTATGATCGTGATCATGATGATGCTCATGTTCATGTTCATGCCCGTGTTCGTGATGATGCTCATGCTCGTGATCGTGGTGGTGGTCATGATCATGGTGATGTTCATGCTCATGCACATCACCGGCTTCCTCTTCCACCCCGTCTACGGTGACCGTGACATGAGTACCGGTGATACCGCACTTCACGGCAGGTTCCGCAGCAACGGAAACACCGGGCAGGCCCAGGGCATTCATTTTGTCAATGAACGCCTGCCTGTCTCCGGTGAGCTCCAGCAGAGCCGCAGTCAGCATATCGCCGGCAGCGCCCATTGCGCATTCCAGGTACAGTGTTTTCATTGGACTGTTCTCCTGTTATTCAGAATCAGCCGGGCCCGCTCCAGGACCATAACAAGCAGGGGAACCAAAGCAATCTGCAGGATGATCCCGGCGAAAGGCTTGGCAAACGCCCTGACCCAGACAAAGGCCAGGAGGGCATCGTTAATCTTCACCAGCCCCAGACCGGTGAGGAAAAGGTATACGATTCCGTACACGATACGGCCGGCGAGCATGGCGCCGATCAGCGCGGCATAAATGCTCCATTTCTTTTTCGGCAGCAGCCTGTACAGCAGTCCGGAAAGGGCGCCGTACGCGGCCAGCTCAAAAGCCATCACCACCGCATCGGGAAAAATCCCGGGCATACCGTTCAGCAACGAGCTGAGCAGCGGTGCAGTAAAACCAACCACAAGCCCCCAGGACCAGCCGCACAGGAAACCGCACAGCAATACCGGGATATGCATCAGGTTCAGGGTTTTTCCGATGTCCGGGATGAGTCCGGCAATTCTGGGCATCATGACCGCCAGCGCCAGCAGTAACGCGGCGTAGGTCAGCTTTCTGATCTGCAGGGAGTTCAAGGGCAGGTCTCCTCTCATATGAACGATTTACTGGGACTGTATTCACATTATATGTATGTTATCCTCTGAAGTAAACTCTAAGTCAAGGACTGATTTCAGGCAAAAAAGTCGGAAAAGGGAATCTATTTTGCCACTTCAACCCTTTATTACGGTATCATGTAACGGTATGATGGACCTGAAAGGGGCCCGGGACCGGTGCTCCTGACAGAACTGAAAGGATAATCAGACGAGCGATATGGATAATAACAAACAACCCGCGGAGTTTTTGTATAATCCCTTTGCGGATCTTTTCTACTACCTGCTGGCGCATATGCCCATAGACTGCGCCGCGGATGTATCCGACCCGGGATACACGGCGGAAATGGCCGGATGCCTGGGGGTTTATCCCGGAATCCCGCAACGGCTGATCAGTTACTACCAGGAACACTTCGACCGGCTGGCGGTGATCAATTTCATAGCCCTGGCGGCGGAAAACCCGGGACAGTTCAGGGAAATGCTTGCCGGATGCGGCATGCTGACAGATAAGGATATGAAGGATTTCGCGGATCCCCTGATCGAGATCTGCGACAGGGTTTCCGGAACCTTTTATCAGTGGTGGAAGGAACATCATACCGAAACCGCGCAGCAGACGGAAAAGGTTTACAGCCGTTTCCGGGCACTGGCGGACAGGTTCAGCAGCTTTTTCGCGGAACTGGGCATGGACACCAAAGTCCTTTTTTCCTACAGCCTGAGGAAGAACGGACGGGCAGTCAACCTGCAGAACGCCTTGGTGGTTTACCTGACCTGGCCGGAAAAGGAGGAGGATCTCACGGGCTGCTTCCTGCAGTTCCTGCATGAATGCACCCATTCTGTCACAGATCCGATGATGAGCGGGGATATCCGGATGGAAGACGGATCCCATGATATCGCGGAATACCAGGTGCTCTGCTTTGATGAGTACCTGATCGAAGCACTCTGCCCGGATCTTTCCGGGGCCTACCGTGACTGGATCGGAGAGGAGAACCTGGAGGTTTCCCGCAAGGCGCTGGGAGAAGCCGGAGAAAACCGGCTGAAGGAACGCCTGAGGCAGATGGTTCAGGGAGGAACAATATGAAAATCGGACTGGTATCCTACAGGAGCGAGAATAAAAACATCCCGTTCAATCTGACGCAGATTGAGCGGGCACTGAAGGAAACACAGGGACAGGCGGAACTGCTGTGTTTCGGCGAAGCTTTCCTGCAGGGTTTCGACAGCCTGTGCTGGGACTATGAAACCGACAGGCAGATGGCGGTGGATCAAAACTCAGAAACAATGGACTATCTGCGCGGCCTGACGGTCCGGTACGGGACAGGTCTGCTTTTCGGCTATATTGAAAAAGAAGGGGATAAGATTTATTCCTCCTGCGCCGTACTGGCGGAGGGGAAGACCGTGCATAATTACCGGCGGATTTCCCGGGGATGGAAAGAGTTCAGTAAAACGGACAGCCATTACCGCGAGGGAACGGAAACCGGGGAATTTACATTCCACGGGAAAAAGATCATGCCGGCCCTCTGCGGGGATATGTGGGATTATCCGGAAAGGTTCCGGACGGAGCACCTGCTGATCTGGCCGGTGTATTGTGACTACACGACGGAGGAATGGGAGGACAGTGCCCTGGACGAATACGCGGAGCAGGCGCTGCTGGCCGCGAAAGATACGCTGCTGATCAATCCCCTGGACAATGATCCGGTGAACCACGGCGGCGCTTTCCGGTTCAGGGACGGGAAGGTAACGGACAAAATCCCCTTTGATGAGGAACGGATCCTGATCGTTGACGCTTAAGAAAAGAAAGCATGGGGGAGGAAACGGAAAATGGCCATAACCATTCTGATTCAGGCAGCTCTGTGGATCTGGTTCCTGGGCTGCGTGACCACTTACCGGCTCGGGAAACGACTGCTGGTGGGAGGCATGGGCGTGAAAAGCGCGGAGTTCTGCATGCTGTGCCTGTACAGCCTCGGACTGATCGCGTATCACTGCTTCCAGCCGGCGGGGAGATGGATCCTGCTGGGGATCCTGCTGCTCTGGTTTGCCGTGCAGTTTATGTGCCACTGGTATTTCACCATCTTCGGCGCAAGCGAGCGGAAGCTGCAGGGATACAACGACTGTTTCAAAGATACGATCCGGCTTTTCCCTATGAGCGAAAAGCGGCTGGTGCCGGACCTGTATCATATTCTCCTGCATGTGCTGATCCTGCTGAATATCATCGCATGCCTGGTGTAAGCACAAAACGGAGGGAAAAATGATCACACTGCGTGACATGCGCGAAAGTGACATAGAGGATTATGTCCGCTGGTTTACAAAGGACACCGGATGGATGCTTTTTGACGCGCCGTGGGAAGAATTACCCGAAACTACGGAGGAAGAAGAGCGCAAAGGCTGGACGGAATACTATGAATCCGTAAAGAACCTGCCGGAGGATACGGTTCGGTGGAAGTATGATGTAGACCTGGACGGAAAGCATATCGGATGGGTCTGCTGGTATGATGACCTGGACTATGTGGAAAATCCGGAAGGGATCCGGGCTGTCGGAATTGATCTTCCCGAGGAAAGCGTCTATAACAGGGGCGCCGGTACGGAAGCCCTGAGGCAGTTTATCCGGTACCTGAAGGAACATGGCTCCGCTTCCGTATATACCCAGACCTGGTCGGGAAACACCCGGATGCTCCGGGTGGCGGAAAAGCTGGGATTCACAGAGGTATACCGGAAGAAGGATTTCCGTAATGTGAACGGAAAACTCTTTGACGCGGTGACCCTGAAACTGGATCTGTGACGGGCGGAAATATGATGTATCTTTACCATAGGGTTATGCTGAACCGGAATGCTGTTGCATTCCGGTTTTTTGAAAAGAATGTATTGACGGGAACAGGGAAAGAGGATATTATATCGAACGAACGTTCGATTAATTGATGCAGGAGGATGCTATGCCGAAAGAAAACAAAAAGGAACTGATTATCCGGGAAGCCCTGAAGCTGTTTTCTGAAAAGGGATTCGCGGCTGTTTCCATGCGGGACCTGGCGGAATCCGTCGGTATCAGTGTCAGCACGATTTACCATTATTATGAAAGCAAACAGGCCTTGGTGCGGGATATGATCACCCGGGCCAACGAGCTGACCGCGAAAGCCCGGGATTCCTTTTTCCGGATCCTGAGCGGTACGGAGAAGGTGGAATGCGAGCCCTTTGTGCGCGCGGGGGTCATGTATGTGACAGCCTACCTGCGGCATGAACAGATCGATCCCCTGCTGCGGATGCTGGAGAGCGAGCGGTTCCATGAACCCGCCGCGGAGGAAGCCTGGCAGCAGATGATGTTCACCGATCCCATCGCGCATGAAGCAAAGGTGTTTGAGCTGCTGGCGTCCCGGGGAGAAATCGGGGAAACTGACGCGGACCGCCTTGCAGGGGAATATCACGGGATCATTATGCTGGGATACTTCACCGGGGACACGGACAGGATGGCCCGGGAACTGACGGCGTTTTATAACAGGGTATTCAAAGAAAAAGGAGCGGACAGGCAATGAAGAAATACAGAAGCGAAAAGAGCGGACGGGCTATCCTGGAGACTTATGACCGGGTCCTGGCCTCCTGGCAGTGCGGGACAAAGGAAAGGGACGTGGAGACTGAATACGGAACAACCCACGTGATCGAGTGCGGGGCGGAGGATGCCCCGGCGCTGGTGCTTTTCCACGGTGTGGGGGACGACTCCGCGCTGATGTGGATCTACAACGCGCCGGAGCTGGGAAAACATTTCCGCCTTTATGCCATCGACACGATAGGCGGCCCGGGGAAAAGCATGCCCAACGAAAACTACAACAGGGAATTTGACGACGTCCGCTGGATCGACGGGGTGCTGGACGCGCTGGGGATTGAAAAGGCCTTCTTCGCGGGTGTATCCATGGGCGGATACCTGGTACAGATGTACACGCTGATGCGTCCGGAACGGGTGATGAAAACCATCAGCATCTCCGGCACGGTGCCGGTGGGCGGAAAGAAGAACTCCATGTCGGCGATGATGAAGATCTTCCTGCCGGAGGCGCTGTTCCCGACGGATAAAAACGTGACGAAGCTGCTGCGGAAGCTGAGCGGAGAGAACTACGCGGTCTTTACGGAAAACAGGGAGATCATGGCCCATTACAAAAGCCTACTGAAGGGCTTCAACAACATGGCAATGGGTTACCACAGGCTCCATGCGTTCACACCGGAAGAGGTGGACAGGATCCGGGACAAGGTGACCTACCTGGTGGGCACAGATGATCCGTTTGAGAAGATCGGCGGAAGGGAAGTCCTGGAGCAGAACCACATGAACGCCGTGTTCTATGAAAAAGCCGGCCACGGGCTGAACCATGAGCGGGCGGAGGAGATCAACCGGAAAATGATCAGCGTTTTTCAGGCGCCCTGACGGAGAACGGTGTGATGACCAGGTGCACCGGCGAAAGAGTAAAGGGGATTTGAGATGAATCACAAGCGACTGAACCGGGACCAATGGGGATTCCAGTATTACCCGTACTACCAGATGCGGATTGACCATGAACTGTTTCACGGGACAGTCTGCCTGATCCGGCTTACGGACGGGGAAAAGAATTACTGGGAAACGCCGAAAGCCGGCAGGATCCAGGTGACCGGCGGAGGCATGACCTGGCTGGAGCTGATTCCGGATGGCACCCGCCGGGTGATCACCACCATGTATTTTCCGGACGGAACCCATGATCCGGAACGGAAGCATTATCCGGTGACCGCGGATGAAAGATACCAGCCGTCCATCTGGTATATTGATATCATCGAGGGAATCGAGCAGGATGAGGACGGCATCACGGTGTTTATCGACAAGTACCTGGATGTGATCATAACGCCGGAAGGCGAAGTGAAGGTGGATGACCGGGACGAACTGGACGCGGCCTATGCTTCCGGGGAATTGTCCAAAGAGCAGTATGACGCGGCGCTGGCGGAGGGCGAAGCCATCCTGCAGGCGTACGGCGGCGATATCCGCGGACTGGACGCGTTATGCGCGGCGGTGCGGAAGCTGGCGGAGGAACGGATCGGGGCCGGAGAGCCCATCACTATGTGCCGGGAAGTCCGGGAATGGCGAAAGACGCAGGGAGAATCCTGAAACTGCAAACAGCCCAAAATCCCTGCCCGAAAGACAGGCAGGGATAAAATGTATCTTAACAGGAGATTACAGCTGCTTTCGGTTGAAAACGGGAATGCTGACAATAAAGCAGACTGCCGCTGTGACGGCGGTAATGGCCAGGGACAGGGTATATGTTCCTGGCTTTTCCATGCCGTAAATAAGGGAATTTCCATCCATCAGCAGGGTGGGCAGGTATTTGCTGACATTGGGGAAGATCCCCAGCAGGACGCAGAGCAGAATGATGCCGCCTGTTCCGGCAAGCACACCTGTGTTTGACGCGGAAACCGCGGAAAAAAAGACCATCAGCATAACAGCCCACAGGCCGAACAGCCACCAGCAGCCGGCGGAAAAGAGCAGGTTCTGCGCGACGGCATTATCCCAGAAGTACCCGGTATACCCATAGGTAACCCCGAAGCAAAGCCAGTAACAGGCCGTCCAGAGAAGCACGGGGATAACGGTTTTCGCGGCAACGATCTTCCAGCGTTCCAGGCCTTTGGTCAGTGAAAGCAGCAGGGTGCCGGAACGGTATTCCCGGGTAAAGATGCTGCTTTCCAGCAGGATGAAAACGATCAGCGCGATCGGCATGTTTTTGAAAAACTGCACCCAGGAGTCCATGGCGGTGACGGTGACACCGGTAAATGCAATTCCGGATCCGGCTAAGGAATCCGCCATCATTTCAATGAGCGCGGGAGTGAGCCTGGCAATCGCCGGGCTCATGATGCCGAAGAAAAGGAACAGGATCCCGAAGATCAGCACCCGCCCGGAACGGAGGTGTTCGGTCCATTCCTTCCGGATAAAGGCAAGAAGGGATTTCATTTTTCCACCACCTCCATGAACAGAGACTCCAGCGTTGCTTCCTCCCGCTCAATTTTCAGGAGAGGGATCTGCCGGTCTGCCGCAAAACGCATAATATCAAAAACACGGCTGTCCTCCTCACGGAATACAAGCTGGTTCGGGCCGGTGTGCCGCATGAAGGGAAAGACTTCCTGAAGGGTAAGCATGCCGGCTTTGTTTTCGGTCTCTACCGTATATTCATCGCTCCGGTACCTGGAACGGATATCGGCCAGTTTTCCCTGAATTCCGGCTGTGCCGTGATCCAGCAGGGCTACGTCTGTACAGATACGTTCCACGTCAGAAAGAATATGGGTGGAGAACAGGACGGTCGTCTGTTCACGGACTGCCAGCAGCAGATCCAGGATCTCCTTCCGGCCAACCGGATCCAGGGCGGAGCTGGGCTCGTCGCAGATCAGGAGCTTCGGCCGGTTCAGCAGTGCCTGGGCGATTCCCAGACGCTGCTTCATGCCCCTGGAAAAGCCCTTGATGCGGTGCCTTTCCTCCCTGAGACCGACCAGTTCAAGCAGCTCTTCGCACCGGCCGGCGATGTCTGCTTTAGTCATACCCGTGATCTCGCCGCAGAAACGGAGATATTCAGGCGCGGTCATAAAAGGATAAAACTCGGGTACATCCGGAAGGTAGCCGATATGGCGGTTAGTTCCGGTCTGGCCGTAGACAGCCTTTTCCCCGTTTACCCGGATCTCGCCGGCATCGGCCTTCAGAAGACCGAGGATCATCTTCATGGTGGTGGTTTTTCCGGCACCGTTCCGCCCGATGAAACCAAAGACGCTGTGTTCCGGTACGGAAAGATCCAGTCCGCGCAGCACTTCCTTATCACCGAAGCGTTTATGCAGGCCGGTGATCTTCAGCATTTCCATCAGGCATCCTCCCGGCCGAGCAGCAGGTAAAGGACCGGCCCGACGAAGGACATCAGTCCGATGGTGACAAAGAGCCACAGGGTACGGTTTCCGCGCTTGTAGTATTGATGGGTCAGGATGTGGTGCAGGGTATAGCCCAGCAGGGCAAACTGCAGGACCGCGAGCGGGATCAGGAAGGGAAGGTATTGATTCAGATTATCCATTATTCAATGCTCCTTTGCTGTTCTGTCCGGGAACGGCGTTTTCCGGTTCCGGCAGGGTAAGAATAGCTTATGACGCAGCGTTACAAACAATACCTGACGTAAGGGGATTTTTTGGTTTTTCAAGAAAAACAGGGCTTGTAAAATCATAAAACAAATTAATAATTAGATAAATATCTAAATGGTATTGCAATTTTGATTAAACCGTGATATAAATAGTGGCGAACCGGAGGTGGTATCATGAAACGTGAAACGATCCTGAAGATCGTCAAGGCAAGCGGAGTATCCGCGGGAGAACTGATCCTTGTTCATTTCTGGGGCGAGGATTCAGAGAAGGAAATCGCGAACAGCTTCCTGGCAGCTGTTGCGGAACTGGGGGCGACTCCTGTGCTTCTGCAGCAGGCCCGTTCGATTAACCGGGATATTTTTGCATCAGCGAAGGAAAGCTGTTTTGATGAGCGGTATTTTGAACTGATCTCAAAATTCGATGCTGTGCTGGACGTGTTCGCCTGCCAGCCCATCGTGCTTGGATATTCCCTTGAGGATGAACAGATGGATCTGTACCGCAGGTACATGGCGCAGCTGTTCGGTAAGCTGATGGAATGCAAACGGTTTGCCCAGATCCGAATCCCGACGGAAGCCAACGCGGCTGAGTCCGGCCTGGATCCGGAAGACTATATTACCCGGATGAATGAAGCCTATGATGTAGACTATGAGGCACTGGGCGCCGCCTGCCGGCAGGAAGCGGAGAAGTACGCCGGGGCGGAAAAGGCGGTTGTCCATACCGGGGAGGATTGTGAGCTGAACCTTGACCTGACCGGACGCAAGTGGCTGGCGGACGCCGGCGACGGAGACCTTCCCTGCGGGGAAATTTACATTGCTCCGGTGGAGGACAGGACGAACGGTACGGTATTCTTTGAAGAGTTCTGGCTGGAGGATGAAAAGTACAGCAATGTCACCCTGCGGGTTGAAAACGGGGAAGTGACAGGAAGCAGCGATGAGGCTGTGGCGAAGCTTTTCGCGGGGATGCCGCGGGAGAACCGGATTGTCTGTGAACTGGGCCTGGGAATGAATCCCAATGTCAAAAGCCTGTGCGGATATACCGTGCTGGATGAGAAAATGGCGGGGACTTTCCATATCGCGGTGGGTGCGAATGTGATGTTCGGCGGCGCGAACCAGGCGACCGATCATACCGATTTTGTCGGAAAAGGAAAAGTTGAGGTAAAATAACAATGGAACAGAAAATAACGAAGATGAACAACTGGTTTGAAGAAAAGATTGCCGCCTGCGGCCGCCGCAACGCGGAACTGCAGGCGGATGACCGGACGGATGAAGCGGTCTTTGAAAAGGTGAAGGCCAATATCTATGACGCTATGCGCACCTGGATGACCGTTGCGGTCCGGATCGGCAACGGAAACGAGAAGGCGGTAAAAGACTTCTTTATCGCCCGGGCGGAGCAGATTCCGGCCTCGTGGGAGGCTGCCTATGAAAAGGCAAAGGAGCATAACGACGCGGCCAGAATGCAGACGGAACAGGTCAAGCTGGACGTGGTCCGGGAAGTCCGGGCTGAATTTGATCAGATCTGGGAGGGAGCGGAATGACAGAAACTGAAGCCATCCTTTTATTCAAATGCCTGTCGGATAAGTCCAGGCTGCAGATCCTGAAATCACTGGCGATCGAAGATATGTATGTGGAACGGCTGGCGGAACGGCTGGGGATCACCGCGGCCACGGTGTCCTTCCACCTGAAGAAGCTGGCGGACGCCGGTGCGGTAACCTCCTATAAAAGCCAGTATTATATGATGTACTCCCTGAACAAGGAGATCTTTGAAACAAGCATTCTGGATATTATCAGGGAGAAATCCGATGAAGCGGATCTCCAGGCACAGCGGGATGCCGAATACCGCCAGAAAGTGATAAACGCTTTCTTTGAGTACGGCAGGCTGAAATCGATCCCTGCCCAACGGAAGAAGGAACGCATTGTGCTGGAAGTGATCGCGGAGGCCTTTGAGTATGACCGGATCTATACCGAGCGGGAAGTAAACATTATCATCGCGGACTTCCATGATGATTTCTGCACCATCCGCCGGAACATGGTCGGGGAGGGCCTGCTGGCCCGGGATACCAGCGGATACTGGCGGGTGAAACCGGAATGAACGAACGGTATATCACACACTACTATCTCCGGGGAACGGATCCCTGGCAGAACATCATGCACCTTCCGGAAAAGGAAGCTTTCCGGAAAGCCAAAGAGCTTGCGAAAGAGCATGAATGGAAGACGAGTGTCGGCCGGTTTATGGATTTTTAAAGATACTATCCGCTGCGGAAAGGTGCGGACAAAACAGTCCGTGAAGCATTCAACCGGCTGGGCGGACATCCCCGGCTGGCGCATCCATACCATTTTGTCCCGCTGGAATGCAGTTACCTGCATGAATGGTATGACAATGAGGAAAGCCTGCGGATACCGCTGGATGAAACTCCGGATGACCAGATCAGCTTTACCCTGGGGGACAGCTGCGCGTCTATGACAACTCCCTGGAGAAGCTGCTTGAGAGCATCCCTCCGTTCAGGCACGTGGAAGCGCAGGTATGGTTCAGACCGGAAGCCTGACGGAACAAAAACAATAAGAGAAAAACCGCCCCGTCCTGCAGACAATCCAGTCTGCCGGACGGGGCGGTTTGTTTATTCAGTCTAATTATTCTGCCTGCCCGGTTATTCCGCCTGCAGGCTTTTGACCGGCATACGGATCTTTTGTCAGGCAAAGACCAGCTGGATCAGCAGCATATAGACGACGGTTCCGCACAGGATACTGAGGAGCGCGTTTCGCTTCCACGCCTGCAGCAGAACGACCATCACACCGGCAATCAGCTCCGGTAAACCGAAAGGCGCGGAGGTGATCACGGTATCCTTCAGACAGTAGATGACCAGCATTCCGATGATGGCCGGCGGAAGCACCCTGCCCAGGTATGTGATACAGGGCGGCACCTTTTTCCGGAAAACCAGGAAGGGCAGGAAACGGAGCAGGATGGTGACAAGGGACATGACTGCCACCAGGATGGCGGAATGGGATGCTGTACTCATGGCTCCACCTTCTTTCCGGCTGTAATCCGGTTCCTGAACAGGGTCAGCACGAGGGTGATGAGCAGCATGGCCGGGATCAGGAAACGTTCCGGCCCGAAAAGCAGCAGGCAGGCAAGCGTGCCCAGCAGGCCCGTCAGCGCGGGAAGATGGTCTTTGGAAGTAAGCCACTGCTCTGTGAAGGAAGCAATAAACAGCGCGGTCATGGAGAATTCAATGCCGACGGAGGGAAAGGGCAGGACGCCGCCCAGCAGGCTGCCCGCAACGCTGCCCAGAACCCAGTAGGAATGATTGAACAGGGAAACCAGGAAACAGAACAGATCCGGATCTGTCCCCTCCGGCGCGCTTCCGTCGCACAGAAGGGAGTAGGTCTCGTCTGTAAGGGCAAAGATCAGATAAGGTTTATACCGGCCGGCGTTTTTATAGCGCCCGATCATGGAGATACTGTAGAAAAGATGGCGTGCGTTGACCATGACGGTGGTGAGAGCTGTTATCAGCACGGAGGCTCCGCCCTGAAGCAGGCCAATCCCCACAAACTGCATGGAACCGGCAAACATCAGCAGGCTCATGGCGAGAACCCAGAGGATTCCGTATCCGGCACGGCCGGCCAGGATTCCGAAACCCATGCCCAGGATGAGATATCCTCCCAGAACCGGAAGTGATTTCAGGAAGGCTTTCCTGGCTGTCAGCGCTCTCATGGAATACGGTTCACCTCGTTTCGGATCATCAGACTAAACTGATAGTATGCTAAATCATAGAGCATACTCAAAGTCAAGTTTTTTGACTGCTCTCTTTTTAGTTTCTGAATCTTAACTTGACTTAAAGTAAACTCTAAGGATTATGATATAGTCAGGAACAGGAAAATGTGATAAAGGAGGATGCGGATGCGGTATATATGCTCGATCTGCGGCTATGTGTACGATGAGGCCGGGAATACGCCATGGGCAGAGCTTCCGGAGGACTGGAAATGTCCGCTGTGCGGTGCTTCCAAGGCGGATTTTGTTCCTGAAGGAGTGTCACAGCCTTCAGCTGAGACAATCGCTCCGGTTCTCTGTGCAGACACAGAAATGAAGCCGCTGAACGCTGCTGAAACGAGTGCTTTGTGCAGCAGCCTGGCCAAGGGCTGTGAAAAACAATATAAACCAGAACAGGCAGAAGCCTTCAGGAAACTGGCGGACTGGTTTAAGGCACAGGGCGGGGGAAAGGCCGGAGCGACCTTTGAGGCGCTGCTGGAGCGCGTGAACGCTGACCTGGAAAGCGGTTTTTCCGCCGCAGGCGGAGCCGCAAAAGCAGACGGTGACCGGGGTGCGCTTCGCAGCCTGACCTGGAGCGAAAAAGTTACGCGGATCCTGAAATCCCTGCTGGACAGATATGCACGGGAGGAAGCAATGCCGGAGGATACCGGCGTCTATGTCTGCACCATCTGCGGGTTTGTCTATATCGGTGATGACCTGCCGGAAGTCTGCCCGGTGTGTAAAGTGCCAAACCGAAAGTTTGAAAAGATCGGAGGGTAAGCATATGAGCGGAAAGATTGCGGTCCGGAATGTCCGCCTTTGTGAAAAAGACTGCCTGTGCCTGTATGTTTGTCCTACGGGCGCGTCAGACACGGAAAACAGCGTGATCGACGCTGATAAATGTACCGGCTGCGGAGCGTGCGCGGAAGCATGCCCGGCCGGAGCGATCAGCCTTGTGCCCCGGGAATATCCTCCGCAGCAGACAAAAACGGACGGAGTGGCAGCCGCGCTCCGGCAGCTGGCAGGCAGTAAAGCTGAACAGGAGGAACTCGCGGTGGAACTTCCCGGAAAACTGGCCAAAGCGCTGGAACGGTCAAACCGCATCATGGCGGAGGACCTGCTGCGGGAAGCAGGATACATGCTGCCGCAGAGCGGCAACGTACGAATACTGCTGGAGGAAATGCGCAGATATGCACAGGAACCGGGCTTCCCTTCGGAAGCGCTGGAACTGCTGCTCTCATCCCTTGAATTCAATGAATCAGTCAATCAAAAGGAGGAAGAAACCATGGAAAAATGGAAGTGCTCAGTATGCGGATATGTTCATGAAGGACCTATGACGGATGATTTCAGGTGCCCGGTCTGCAAGCAGCCCGCGGAGAAGTTTGTGAAGATTGAAGAGAATGCCCCGAAGAAGAATCCCTATGCGGGGACACAGACGGAGAAGAACCTGGAGGCAGCTTTTGCCGGAGAATCCCAGGCCAGGAATAAATACACCTATTTTGCCTCCAAGGCCAAAAAGGAAGGCTTCGAGCAGATCGCTGCCCTGTTCCTGAAAACCGCGGATAATGAGAAGGAACACGCAAAAATGTGGTTCAAGGAGCTGAACGGGATCGGCAGTACAGCGGAGAATCTCTGCGCTGCCGCGGACGGTGAAAACTATGAATGGACGGACATGTATGAAGGATTCGCAGTGACTGCGGAGAAAGAAGGATTCCCGGAACTGGCGTCTAAATTCCGCATGGTGGCGGCCATTGAAAAACACCATGAGGAACGCTACCGCGCACTGCTGAAGAACGTGGAGATGCAGCAGGTGTTTGAAAAGAGTGAAGTAAAAGTCTGGGAATGCCGGAACTGCGGCCATATCATCGTTGGTACCAAAGCGCCGGAAGTGTGTCCGGTCTGCGCTCATCCCCAGAGCTATTTTGAAATCAACGCGGAGAATTATTGATGCTCCTGCTGTGAATCCCTTTCGGAAGCATTGATGCCTTGCAGAGGAAACTATATCATTACCAGGAATTAACAGAACAAAACACGGGAAATACTATGAAAAGCCATCGTTTGCTTTGACGATGGTTTTTCCTTTTGATAGAATTGGAAATGGTAATGAAACAGGGTATACCGTGTGAGACGGAGCAATCAGGTCTGGATAAAGAAAACAAAATAAGATGAGGTTGCATAATGAAGAAGATCCTGGCTGTTTTTCTTGCTTTGCTTATTATCGTACATTCGGTTCCATTCGCATCCGCCGGGGGAACCGCTTACACCGTACAGCGTACGCCGGTCATTGAAAAGGATGAACAAACCGGCAGCCTGAACCTGCGGTTTTATACAGATATGTCTCATGTTCCCTGTTTGGGCATACGGGAGTATCTGGGCTTTGTTATGGAAACGGAAGTAACCGTTTCGCAGCCGGACGAAGATACCTGGGAATTCACGAGATCCAACGGAGCCTGTATCCGGGTAAATCCGGACGCCGGCACCGTTTCATCGCCGGACTGGGAATCCTTCCGGATCCTGCCCGTTTCCGGGGAGAAGAAGGCCGGAGTTGAGGATTCTCCATGCCCATGGTCCAGATACATGGATATGTTCTTTGACGATGAACCCAACGCGGTGCTCTTTGATTTCGCAAAATACGGCATCAGGATCCATGCGGACGCGGAGGATGTCTATCTTCCCCTGGTCATGCTCTCCTCCCTGTTTATCGACAGTTCATACAATTATCTCCTGTATAACGGGGAAAAGATTTTCAAACCGGAACTGAACCTGGAAAATATAGCGGCTCTCCCCGCGGGATACTATGAAAGCGAGCGGATGCGTGCCCTCCTGAACGGGGAAGCACAGCGGGAAGAAGATGAGATCCGCGAAAGCTACGGAGAACTATGCTTCCTGCTGGATTACTTCTTCGGCCATCCCGGTATTGCACCGCTGGACGGGGCGCTCGCTGAAAAGGGACTGGAAGGAGCCCTGAGGGACATGCCGGACGGAGAGGGAGAAGCTATCCGGGAGGAACTGCTTTCGCCGGATATGGCGGAATACCTGACGGGTATGAGCAAATTGTTTTTCCTGCAGCTGGATGACGGACATACCGCGTTCAGCGGAATATCGGACCTGATTGACGGCAGCACTCCCTATTTTGCGCTGGCTTTACAGATCATGTCCGGTGTCGGGGCGGGTTTGATAGGGAATTCGGCAGTATACCGCCAGCTGCTTCTGCTGGACCCGATTACCAGGACAAGGGCCGAAGCCTGGGGGGATGAGGCTTACCGGGAGTATGGCAGCACCGCCATTATCCGGATTGACAATTTCTATCCGGACAAGGCTGGATGGCTGGCGTATTATACCGGCGAGGGAGAGATTCCGGCGGACAGCTACGGCATTGCCTGGATCGGGCTGAAGCGGGCTTCGGAGAACCCGGCTATAAAGAATATCCTGTTTGATCTTTCCGCGAATGTGGGCGGAGACAGTGACGTCCTGATGGCGATAATGGATCTGGCTGCCGGGGAAGACACCATGCGGCTGTACAATGCCCTGACCGGGCAGCATGAGCGGGTACAAATCCATACGGACAGGAACCTGGACGGCGTGATTGATGAAAAGGACAAAGAAGTGAAGTATGACTTCAACTACGGGGTCCTGACCACCAGGCTGTCTTTCTCCTGCGGCAATCTGTTCCCGATTATGATGCAGGAGCACGGTGCTGTTCTGCTGGGAGAACCTTCAGGAGGCGGCTCCTGCAGCGTGCAGATAGCGGTGCTTTCCAGCGGTGCTGTGTTCATGATGTCCAGCTGCACGTGGACGTTCAGGAACCTGGATGACACGTCTGTTGAAGACGGATGCCGGACGGACCTGCTGATCGAACGGATAGAACAGGAAACAACGGTCAATATGAATCCCCGGCTTTCACCCGGTGATTATGCTCCCTTTTTCGATGATGAAATGCTGGATAAGATGATGAATGAATGGTTCGCCCCGGCAGAGGAAGCGCCGGCGGCCTGAACGGCGCAAAAAAACTTCCCTGACGAAAAGGAAGGGAAGTTTTTTTCTTTTGCCGATGTTATATTATCAGACGCCTGTTTCGTCTAATAGATGTATAAGGAGGTGGGACCGGCTATGGAAACTGCCAAGGCGCCTGACAGTTGTCCGGAAACGGTGCTGGAGAGGCTTATCCGGGAAAATGAGGTTTCGCTGAAACGGCTTTGCTATCTTTACCTGCATGATGAAACGCAGGCGGAAGACGCCGTGCAGGAAACATTCCTGAAGGCCTACCGGTCCCTGGAGAAATTCCGCGGGGAGGCAAGTGAAAAGACCTGGCTGACGCGGATCGCACTTAACATCTGCAAGGACATGCTCCGGTCCGCCTGGTTCCGCCACACGGACCGGCGGGTGACGGTGGATATGCTCCCTGCTGCACGGGCGATCCGGGATCCGTACCACCGGGAAGTGACGGCGGCGGTGATGAACCTGCCGGGGAAACTCAGGGAAGTGATCCTCCTTTACTATTACCGCGGACTGACCATGACGGAGACCGCAGAGGTTCTGGGAATAACGCAGCCGGCGGTGACAAGCCGGCTGAAGCGGGCGAAGGATAAACTGAAAACGGAGCTGAAAGGAGGCGGCATCGATGAAGAATGAGAAACTGAAGGACTGTATTGACGATGCGCTGTCCGGAATCGGCGAAAACCCCTGGATGCTCCGGCAGGTGCTTGCCCGGGCTGAAAGTGAGGAGAATAAACCGGTGAAAAGAAAGATATCGTTTGGAACGGTGCTGATCGCGATGCTGTTTATGGCCCTGATGAGCGTTGGTATCGCGGCGGTAACCCGATGGAATGTGCTGGATTTCCTGAATACTGAAATTCCATATATCACAGCGCCGGTTGGCAAGGAGGCAGAAACGGACGGTGCGAAACTGCGTGTGGAATCTGTTCTTTATGACGGAGAAAAGCTGGCTTTTGACTGGACCCTGGAGAACAAGCGGCCGGAGGTTCCGTTCTGGTGCTATATGGAAGAACTGACCATCAATGGACGGGACATCATCGATCACTATACCGGCGATCACTGCATAGAATACTGGCTGCCGGGGGATGACTATAAGGACGGGATTGCCCGGTCGGGCGACCTTTTTGAGTACCCCCTGGGTACCACCGGGGCGGATATAGTCCATATCCACATGAAAGTGAGTACTTACCGTCCTATCCGTCCCATTGGGCTGGTGGATACGGATAAAGACGGTTTCGGGAAAGAAGTGGAACAGAAGATCGCTGAAGGATATTTCGCGGTACCGGCCTGTTTTGACTCCGACGGGGGCTACGTGATAGACGGATTTTTCGATCCGGAACCGGATCTGAACGTGTGCCCGGAAGGCTGGTCCATTGCGGTATCCGGCGATCCGACCACGGTGGATATTACGCAGGAGATGGGCGGTATGACGGTGGAAAGCCTGGTGCTGGATTTTGACGCAGTCAAAACGGCACCGGTGGAAAATATCCGGGAACTGAAGACACAGGAAGTCTATGACAATGAGTACTGTACGGCGGTGGTTGAGCAGGCGGATATCTCTGACCTGGGCATGAGGCTGGTCCTGAGGGTTACCCCCAAGAACGATCAGTGCAAGTTCCCGATAAACATTACTTTATCAGACGGCGTAAACAAAGGGCTGAACGGAATGCTGTACGGTCCCATTGAACACACAGAAAGCCCTTCCATCGACAAGGAAGGGGAAATGGTCTGGAAGTTCAGGTGGTACGGGAAGTATCTGGAGGGTCTGCCGGAGAAATTCTTCATCCGTATGAGGATGCAGGACTGGACGGATATTTATTTCCCCATTGAACTGGATCAGTGAGAACAGGAGAAAGGGCCTGCAATACCTGCAGGCCCTTTCCGTATAAAGAAGAGGAGGAGCTTACCAGAAACAGACTACGTACCTGATTCCGTTGTCCTTGCAATATTTGTGGGCGTAGGAACCGAAGCGAACTTTGCAGACCAGGTTGTCGCAGTTCACAAAGGCCATGTTTTCGATCTTTTTCACGGTGGTTTTTCACAATTTACATGTTTGTTACATCGTTGTGAAAACATGGTAACAAGGATTCTGGTATACTTATTTACGAAGTTGGATAGTATATCCGGATGCTTATCAGTTGAAGGGAGAAACCGACAATGAAGAAACTGCTGGCTGTACTGCTTGCGCTGCTTATCCTGGGTGTGGGAGCAGCATTCGGAGAAACAACGAACAAGAATTTCAAGATTGAAGGCAATACGCTGGTGAAATACAATGGCCCCGGCGGTGAGGTGACTGTTCCGGAAGGAATTACCGTGCTGGGAGAATGGGCTTTTGAGGACAGCGGCGTTACGAAAGTGAACCTTCCTGAGAGCCTGGAAGAAATCAAAAGCTATTGTTTCTTTAGCTGCGATGAACTGAAAGAGGTTACAATCCCTGCCGGTACAAAGAAGATTTCTGAGGCGCAGGTTTTTGCTTATTGCCCCAACCTTCCGGCCATCAATGTGGAAGAAGGAAATACAGAGTATGTTTCAGTGGACGGGGTTCTGTTTACCGCGGACAGGAAAACACTGATGTATTATCCTGACGGAAAAAAGACGGAAATCTATTTTATTCCGGAAGGGACAGAGCAACTCGGACGTTCACTTTTCAACAAACCGGTTAACCTGAGGGCAGTTGTAATCCCTGCCACACTGAGAGGGCTGGAGAATAAAAATCATTTTTCGTGCAATCCCAAGCTGGAGTCGATCATTGTATCCTACGATTGCAAAAAATACCGGACATTCAATGGTGCCTTGTATGATAACAACGGCAATGAACTGATTGCTTATCCGAGCGGAAAAACCGTTGAAAGCGTCGGGAAGGACGATTTCCTTCCGGGAGTTAAAAGAATCGGACCGTGGGCTTTCCAGGGCAACGAGTACCTGAAGAACGTGGAATTGCCGGAGGGAGCCACCTCGGTGGGCTGGATGTGTTTCACATTTGATACATCCCTGGAAAGCGTTACCGTTCCGGCTTCTGTGAAGACGATTAACGGGTATGCTTTTGCAGACTGTAATAGCCTGAAACGGGTGATCATCCTGAACCCGAATGTTCATTTCGAAGATGCGGAAGGAAGCGTTGTGGATGATTCGCCCAATGTGGTCCTGTGTGGATATGAAGACAGCACAACACAGGTATATGCCGAAAAATGGGGCCTGAAGTTTGAAAAGCTGGAGACAACTCCCAGAAAAGGAAACTAAGGGTATATACATTCATCACCACCCGAGACCGGGTGGTGATTTTTCTTTTGAATGGATTATGACCGGAAAAGAACCGGGGAAACATAAGCGGCTGTACAGCCGTCCTTTTCCGGTCTGCGGGGTTCCTCCACGATGCCCCGGAGCAAATCCCCGCAGGCCAGGTTTTCCCTGATGAGCAGGGCGGCGGCTTTGGAACGGTCTTTTTCCCGAACCCGGATACCCCAGCGCTTATCCTTTTCAGGCATATGGAAAACGCTTGTAAAGAAAAGATCTGAAAAAGGCATCCTGAAGGAAATGTGATTCTTCCGGAAAAGTTCCCGGATACGGAAGATATCCTCTGTTTTCCATTCGGGACCCATATCTGTCCAGCGGCTGACGATCATCATGCTGATCCCTCCTTTGTTTCTTTCGGGATCAGCGTATCAGGTTTCCGGCGCGGTTTCCTGATGTTTTATGCGCTCTTTTGTCGTACACGGCGGGAATCTGCTGATATGATAAAACCGGATACGTATGAAACGTATCCGGTTTTGTCTTCAGGATTGGATTACAGGCAGGCCTTTTCGGGAGCATCCGCCGGGGGCTCGGAAGGCGCTTCCTGTTCGGGTTCGTCCTCTTCCAGGCCATCCAGGAAATGCCTGTCGATGCGGTCCGCATACGCGTCAGCGGGATTCGCCGGGTCATAATGAACAGCGATTTCCTGGCCGACGAGGGATTTTTTGCCGAGCCAGCGCATGGTCAGCTTATAGATTTCCGCGCGCGTTTCATACTGAACATCGTCAACAGTGTATTCAATACGGGCATGATAATCGGTGACCGGATCCCCGTCCAGGTCCAGGCGGGTTTCCCCGATGAGCTGTACGATACAGCCGGCAGCCAGGCCTGTCGCCCTGTGCCGGAACATGGCACGGCGGAAGGAAGAACGCATCCTGTAAGTGAAAGCGGCAGGGATCAGGGCAATCAGGATCAGGAGGGCGATCCAGGTATTTGACGTTGCCTTACGGCTTTCAAAATCCCGCAGGATCTGGAAAAGCATGAAGAATGCCAGCAGCCCGATGGTGATCCAGGCTGCAACTGCAAACACACGGGAGAGCCGGGTGTTGCGCGCGGCAAACCAGAAACCGAGCAGGAACAGGAAGACAAATGTCAGGCAGCCGGCAATCGTTGCCAGGCTGGAAGCCAGAGGATCATAAGCCGGGATCGCGTTATACTCAATCAGATCCACGAGGAGCAGGCAGAAGACGCCATAGGCATAAACCAGAAGCGAAGGATGCTTCCGGTGGATGACAGTATATACCAGCCAGTTAAGCAGGACCGCGCCAAAGGCTGCGAGAAGGATGAGGAAGGCTGCTGAACCGGAGGCGCGGACCGCGCTGCAGATCGGCTGATGAAGGAAATACAGGCAGACGGCGGGCGCCAGCACATACAGGGGCAGGGTTTTTCGCAGCAGTAAACTGAAGAAAGACTTCAGGGAACGTATTATATCGGTCCTGTTCATCGTTTGTTCTCCTTATAACCTGTGCCTGTCACTTTCGGATAGTCAGAATTGCGGGCTTTCACTATGTCAGTTTTATCATATCCGAACCGGGAAGCGCAATACAGGCCTGAAAAAGCAAAATAAGACGGCTTAATCCGCAGGATTTCAAATATGGAGGATAGATGGCGAAGGAAAACGGTTCATGAATCGTTCTTTATGTTGAAAAGACATATCCGGTTTATGAAGAGACGGCATATGAGAGGCGAGTCCTGCAGCATGAAAAGAAAGAAGTACACAATCGGACTGATCATCCTGGCAGTCATCGCAGTTATTGGCGCGGCTGTTGTGTTTTCAGACCATAACTGTGATATGATGATATCTGCGACGATCCATATTTCACCGGAGGAACAGCATACGGTCTATCCGGCCCGGGAGGCCCGGTGGTCAGAAAAAGAGCACGGGGCGCCCGAGACGCATATCAGCATTGACAAGGGCAGGCTGAAACGTTCAGTCGGCTATGGGCCGATAACGCTCAAAGGCGCTTTCTCCTGTGAAGAGATAAAGAATATATGGCCGGACACACCGGTTGACGGTGACTGGGCATTTGAAGTCATACTCTTCAATTGCCATACAGAGGGGCAGCAATACCGGGTTTTTCTGGACATCCAGGCCGATGCCGAAACAGGCCTGAGCACAGCGGATCTCAGTATATACCAGGATGGATACACGCATCCGGAGACAGCCCACTGGGAAGGGAAAACGGGGGAAAGAATCCGACTGAATACGGATTTTTAAGATCAGCATGTCCCGACGGGAAAAGATCATAATGCTAAAGGAGACGAATGCGAATGAAAAGATTCCTGTTCATTACACTTGTGTTGTTATGTGTTTTCTGTGCCGGAGCGATGGCGGAAGAAAGTTATCTTTATCCGATCCGGGAAAACGGGAAATGGGGATATATGGACCGGCAGGGTACCACTGTCATTGAACCGCAGTGGGATACTGTGACCGGCTTTGCATATGAATACGCGATGGTCAGCAGCGGGAATGATTTCTCTGTGATCAGGAGAGACGGAACCATAGCCGCGGGACCGTACACTGTGGCGGACAGGGGGAAAGAAGTAAAGATCAATCCCAGGTCTTTCTCCATTGGAAAAGTTGTTTTTGACTGCATTACGGGGAAAGCCCTGACTTGTCCGCCGGATTTTGAGGGTATCCTGGATGATGAATACGCGGACCAGTCAACCAATCTCCTCTTATGTGTGAATGATGACTGCTACGGCTACATAGACCGTACAACGGGAGAATGGGCTATTCCACCCGTCTATAACGATATGTCCCAGGACTTGATCCATGGCTCTGCTTTTTACGGACTTACAGACGAAACGAGCCTGGCGCAGTTCCGCAACGGATACGCGGTGGTCGGCGTGGACAAGGATATTTGGCTGATCAATGAACGGAATGAACGCATCCCCCTTCCGGCAGGCTGCCAACCTGACTCATCTGTGACAGATGGATATTTCACTGTTATTCTTTTGGCGGATGATGGTGACCATGTTTACAAAGAGGGCATAGCTGATGTATCCGGCAATGTCCTTTTCCTGACGGATCAATATATCATCATGCGCCTGCAGGAAGACGGTGTTGCGGTCGCTTTTCCATCATATGATGAAGTTACATTTATTGACATGCAGGGCAACCAGCTGATGGAGCCTGTAGAGTTCTTTTCCTACGAGCGCAATATCCCGCATCTGGATAAGGGCTATTTTTCCATGGAGGAAGATACCACGCTGGGAACCGCTCTTTGTTCCACCAAAGCGGGAAAACTGTGGTATGACTCCAACTCCAGGATTGTTTGGTATGACCCTGATACGGATACCGTGGTGGTTTATTATGATCCGGATGAAGAAGGAGAATGGCTGTGGCTTGGCAATACCATTTTACAGCTGGATCACAGGCTGACAGGGAGATATGCTGAATTATATCCATACTGGACACCGAGGAACGCGGATTATACGGACAACGATCTGTGCTGTCTCTGGTTAACGGATATGACTGTTTCCTTATACCAGACAGAACAGGGAGAAACAATATACGAAAAGTATTTCAGCGAAGGACTGCAGGCGGCGGCGATCCGTTCAGAGAATGGCGAAGTTCGTTATGGATACATAGATACAAGCGGAGAATTTGAAATCTGGCCTGAATATATCACCGCGGGCAACTTCCTGAACGGACTGGCGCTTGTCACTACGGAGAAAGGCCTGCAGTATATCGACCATGATGGATATATTGTCTGGCATGAGTATAAAGACCCTGCATTTGACGAACTGGCAACCGGACATATAAACGGAATCCGGCTGGGAATGACTGTTGACCAGCTTCGGCAGGAATACGGAGAATGGTACAAAGGCGATGTGTATTATCATTTCAAGGAAGAAGGGGATGCCTACCTGGTGTGTGATGATCCGTCCATGGCCGGTGTATCTGTCATGAAAAGCTTTTATTATGATAGCATACAGATGATCCGCAGCACATCATTTGATGTCGGCGGGATCAAACCTGGTGCGTCACGCGATGCAGTGATTGAACGATTCGGGAAACCTTATGAAGAATCGGCCGTGGATGAGGAATATGCTTTTGAATATGGCTGCCAGACCGGGCACCAAATGACCTATAGCTTTGACGGATATCGTGTTCCGAATTCGGACAGAGCCTGTTTTGCCGATTTTCTATTTGATGAAGCAGGCAGTCTTTATTGCCTGCAGCTGGAAATGGGACACTGATACAGTAGCTGTAACAGAACAAGATGAGCAGACAAACTCCGGATCCTATGAAAGGAATCCGGAGTTCGCTTTTTGAGGGCATGAATGAATGATATAGACACAGCTGGATACAGGATGCTATTATTACGGTGATCAGCAAAGGCTTTGTACAGTATCATAAAAGTGCCGGATTACCAGCCTTGAGTTCAATCAAATAAGAGGAGGATACACCTATGTTCGGACGCAGACCTGACGGAAAACGAGTGAAAAAGCTGGACCCCATTGTACAGATGACCCCCTATCTGATGCCGATGCGGTGTGACGCGCAGGTTTTCCTGGAACATAAAGCGGACTATGAAAAACTGAGCCGTTATATTGTGCGCAAAAGCCAGGAAGGGGAGAAGATCACCTTCATGCAGATCCTGGCGGCGGCATACGTCCGGGCGGTCAGCAGGAATCCGGAAGTGAACCGGTTCATTTTCAACAAGCAGTATTTCGCCCGGAACAACTGCTCCATTTCCTACACCGTGCTGAAGGATCCGCAGAACACCAGCAGTCATGAAGACGCGGTACGCATCCTCTTTGACCTGACCGACACGATCTTCGATGTACGGGACCGGATGAACGCGGCAGTGGCGAAAAGCCGCGGCGCGGAAGACGGCGGTTTTTCGATCAGACTGGCTAGGGCACTGCTGTCCGTTCCGGGCCTTGCCACAACGGTTGTAAGTATTGTGCGGCTGCTGGACCGGTATGGTATTCCGCCCCGTGTGCTGGTGAAGGAGCTGCCTTTCTACAGCGGCCTGTTCATTACGAACAACGGTTCCATCGGATTGCATCATCCCCTGCACCATATCTATAATTTCGGCAATGTGAGCCTGTTCTTCGGTATGGGCAGCATCCAGAAGGAAGCGATTGTGGAAGCGGAAGGAAAGACCAGGATGCGCCGCGTGCTGCCGGTCGGCATCACGGCGGATGAGCGGGTATGCTCCGGCGCCCATTACGCGGCCTTCTTCTTTGATGTGATCCACTTCCTGGACCATCCGGAGGAGCTGGAGGTTCCGCCGGAAACAGTGCAGTTTGACCAGGGCGTGGAATACCATGTGCCGAAGATCAAAAAGGCGGAGGCATAAACCTCTGCTATAAGCAAACAAATCCGGATACCAGCGACGGTATCCGGATTTGTATTGAAAGAGTACAAGTCAGGGATTATGACGGACATAAACACGCACGATGGTTCCGCCGTTTACTTTCATGATCTCCATCAGGGAACCGTCATCCAGCAGCCTGAATTCTGAAACATAGTCCTGTCCGTCATCCATTTTGACGGGCATCGTGACGGCATGATCCTCAAAGGTGGATTCATACCGCGTGTTTACCCATTCTCCGGAGGCGGGATCATAGCTGCTTTCCACAATTGCTCCGTCCTCAAAGGACAAGGTGCTTGTGACCTGCGCTTGATCCGCGTCAACGGTGATCCCGGCTCCGGCATAGATTATTTTGCTCAGCCGCCAGACACCATGGAATTCCCCGGCAGATTCGGCAGGGATTGCTGTCAGCCTGGCGTTTCCGCCTTCTGTTCCGGGCTCACGGGAGAAATGGGCGATGCTGTTTCCCATGTTCATGGTCAGCTCATCACCGTCATTTTCAAGGGGAATGAAACTGCTGTCGGAAGCGATAAGCCGAAGCTGGCCGTCCCGTACATCCCAGTTCATGGCATAACCGTATTTCTGGTTGTCATTCGGAGCCCAGGTGTAGATCTCCGCATTGCTGTCTTCACCCATGACAATGGTCATTCCTTTTGTGGCATTGGCTGAATAAAGGTAGACGGAACCATTCGACATATCCTCCCGGACCATATACCAGGTGGTTCCGGTGTAATCCGTTTCTTCAGCAAAGGCAGCGACTGCAGTCAGGGTCAGAATGAATGCTGCCAGCAGGGCAATCAGTTTCTTCATTATTTTGCATCCTTATCATAATATTCTTATGGGCATTATTCTTCAGCTGGTTCTTTGTTCTTTTTCTCGTACACGTTAATCACCTTCCGGGCTTTTTTGCATACTTCCGCCAGGAAGAAGCATATGGAGCCGTAAAGCAGGTAAGGGATGAGAGTACCGAAGAAAGTAATAAAGCTAAAACCACTCAATTCTTTGGTATACAGGCCGGAAAAGAGCAGTGAGGCACTGATGGAAATGATCAGCCCGGCAGCCCAGATCAGGCAGGCGGCAGCGAGAAGAATGATATAGGGCCAGTCTTTGTCTTTGTTAGTATCCGTGGATTCCCGTTTCATACCATTGAGCACTTTTTCCGGGATTTCTTTTTCAACGGCAGCGAACTCCTCATCGGTCATTTTGATCGGGAGTTTCTTTGTGACATAGTATTTCTTATTTGCGTACAGGACCGGCTGGGATTCGGAATTTTTAAACCGTTCCCAATCTTCCTTTGAGACTTCCACATATCCTTCTTCTTCATCCAGAAGTCCCGCGTATTCCTGGACAAGCCAGCAGTATTTTTCTCTTGCCAGTTTTTTCTCATGCTCGCATTTGTTCAGAAATGATTCGACCTTTTCCTGCATCCGGATCGCTCCTTTGTTATAGATGTACCGGGGACGTGTTTTATCCGCAAATACTATATCCAATAAAAGAATAGTTTTCAATGGATCGCGGGCATTGTTTACAGCATTGTGATATGTATTACGGAAATCGAGAATTCGTTTTTTGTGTTGACAGATTCTGAATTGAAGGATATACTCTAATCATGCTCCAACTGGAGCATAAAAGGAATATAGGAGGAACATAATATGGATGGCAGTTCAGAAAAAGTATCCGTCAATATGAATGTCGGTACACTGTCCCAGATAGACCTGCTGGTGGATCTGGGCTATTATTCCAATCGCAGCGATTTTATTAATCAGTCAGTAAGGCAGGCGCTGGATCAGAAACAATCCATTATTGAGAATGAGACACAAAGGCATCGTGAATCCAAAGCAGAGTGGTTCATAGGGATCTATGTGTTTTCTGAAGACCAGCTCATCAGTGCCAAAGAAAAAGGGAAAAAGATCAAAGTCGGCGGCTATGGCGTTGTTATCATTGACGAAAAACTCGATGATCTTGCGCTGGAAGTGATCGAGAGCATTGATGTCAAGGGAAAGATCATAGCGTCGCCTCGTGTCAGGGAAAGGTTTGCGAGGAAGTAAATAAATCTTATACAGAGAGCGTAAAGGAAATAACCGATTATCTGGAGGTCACACCATGAAACAGATCATTTTACTTGGCGATTCTGTCCGGATGCAGTACCAGCCTGTTGTTGCGGAAAAGCTCTCTGATATCGCAGGGGTTTCCGGGCCGGAGGAAAACGGAAGGTGGAGCGGGTATACGCTGAACTCCCTTCGGTTCTGGCTTCCCAACATGCCTTCACCGGATCTGGTGCAGTGGAACTGCGGCTTATGGGATATGGGGGATGACTATCAGGAGGGAAGGCATTTCTATCCTCTGGATCTGTATGAGGAAACCTGCCACAGGATCTGCAGGATCCTGAGGAAGGTGACTGGGAAACCGGACCTCCCGATTGTTATTGCCACAACCACACCTACAATGCACGGGGACCACGGGGATATCCTGCAGTACAATGATATCCTGCGGAAGGTTGCCAGAGAAGAGAACGCTCTGGTTAACGACCTGTATGTGGTGGTGGCCCCCAACAAGGAGAAGATGATCTGCGAGGATCATATCCACCTGACACCGGCGGGGGTGGAGGCTGTGGCGGAACAGACGGCCACAGTGCTGCGGAGCGTGCTGCAGGGGATCAATTCTTTCGATTGAGAATTGGCACATCAAAAAAGGATGGTATAATAGATACTTAGAGCCTTGCAGACATTGTGCAAGGCTTTTCTATATTGGTGAAATACAGAGGGCGTAAGGGAGCCTAAACCTGCTTTACTGCGAGTTGATGAAGAAACTGACGATGCTGTTTATTCCGCGAATTGCATTAGTGTCATCAGCTGCGGGAATTGTGTTGGTGTTGTGGCTGGATACCAGATCGTGAATGTCATGACAGTTCATGTGATGTAACAGAATGCGGGCCGTGCTGTATGCCTTTTCCATATGGCCGTCACCGCCGCCGACCAGGACCACAGCTCCTTTTTTCTCTTTCAAGACTGGCTTTTCATTTCGGAAGGCTGCGGCACAGTAATAAGTCTGGAGCCTGCTTCCCAAATCCAGCAGTTTCCCGGTCAGTTCAGAAAAATAAACCGGAGAAGCGATGAGAATGTTGTCACATTCCTGGATGCAGCTGTATATCTCCTGCATTTCATCTTTGACAGAGCAGCCGGTGTGCTGCCAGCAGTATCGGCAGTCAATGCAGGGAGAAACGTTGCATTTATAGGCGTTTACGATTATATATTCTCCGGGCAGCTGCTTTGTCAGTTCTTTGATCAGGCTGACGGTGTCGCCGTTTTCCCGCGGAGAACCGTTCAATATCAGTGTTTTCATTGTGGCTCTTTTTGCTTATCCTCCCATTCCTCGCACAGTATGGAATAGCACAGCGTATCGCTCTGATCCCTTGCATGCTTCCGAAGCCTGCCCTCAAACACGAAGGCACATTTCTCCAAAACCCGGAGGCTTTCAGCATTGTGGGAACGAACCCATGCCGCAATCACCGCCAGGCCGAGTTTCGAGAATCCATAATCCACCATGCACTTTACCGCTTCTGTGGCATATCCTCTGTTGCGGTAATCTGCCGCGATTGCGTATTCCAGTTCCGCATAGCCCTTGTACCGGTTCATGTCTCCCAGACTGATGAAGCCGATCAGTTCACCGCTTTCCCGATGAATGACCGCTTTGAAACGGGTATCTTTGGCCCGGGATCGAATCGCTTCTCCGGCGGATTGAATGGATTCGATGTAAGTCACACCGCTTTTGCGGAGCGCTTCATCCCGGCATATCCGGTATAACGCAGGGGCGTCGGCTTCCTGCCAGTTGCGTAAGATCAGGTTGGCTGTTTTTATAGTCGTCATTTTGAATATCCTTCCGGGAATAGTAGGATGATTTGTCTTGCTATGATATATGATGATATTGCTTATTACAGCAAAAGTAAACATTCAAAAACCGGAGCATAGGGGAGTCGATTCCGTTCGCTCAATGGTCATTCAAGTCCCTTGGAGCGGGACTTGCCCTCCCTTTCGCGCTAACAAACTCAGGGCATTTTCGCCTACGGTGAACAGCCCACTGGGCTGACATTTCCTTCGTTTGCCCCGTCTCGCTGCGCTGCGTATTTCAAATGCTTCGCATTGTATTTGGTCAAGGGAGTCGAACCCCTGTTCCGCAACCTCAATAGTCGCAACTCTCCACTGGAGAGATTGCTCCTTTTCGGTTGAGAAAGCCGCCGACGGGATTTCCTCCACTGGAGGCCCTCGGCGGCTTTCCCTCTCCAATGCTTCGCATTGGAGGTCGGGGTTCGGCTCCCCTAATGCGCAACAAGTCAAAAAACCGGAACCACCATAAAGGTGATTCCGGTTTTTTGATGTGGAGCATAGGGGAGTCGAACCCCTGACCTCGACAATGCGAATGTCGCGCGCTACCAACTGTGCTAATGCCCCATATGGGTACCCGGATCAGACCGGGTCAGCTTCCTCGACTTTAACGTCCAGAGGTCTGGGACGTGATCCTGTTGAATCCTGGCAACATAAAAGCTTCAAAAGCTCCATGCGCAAGCGGCAGTATATCACAGCACAAGTGAAAAAGCAAGGAATTTTTGACGGAGGGGTTTGTTTTCGGTATAATCCGGGTAGCAGATGAAGATTAAAAGGGGAGAGGAATATGGCTGTGCGGATGCGGGCGTGGCTGCTTGGAGTATGTATAGCCTGTCTGCTCCTTTTTGTTATGCCCGTTTTGGCTGAAACAGAAGGACTGAAGATCTCCCTGCCGGAGACGGTGAAGGGGTATACGCCCTGCGAGATCGTGATTGAGTCGCCGGTGACGGGAGAAGTTGAACTGAAGCTGTTTGACATGACCCAGAACCTGTGGCTGGTGCGGAAAGAACAGATTAGTGAAGGAAAGAATACGATCCCCTGGGACGGACTGGGGGAATACGGGGAGCGGATGTTCGCGGGGCCTTACCGTTTTGCGGCTAAGGTGAAGGGAACGGATGGAACGGAACGGACGGGCACCGCGAAATTCACCATCAACGGAACAACCCAGACGCTGGTGTACGCGCTGCCTTCCTCGGAGACGCTGTACCTGGACAAGGGTGAGAAATGGTTTGTGGAGTGCTTCGTGTCAGCGGAATGCCTGGTGGCGATGGAAGTGAAGAACGCTGACGGCGAGCGGGCCTATTACCGGGAGGAGCAGATCAGCAATCCGGACGGGGTTTCCATTGCCTGGGCCGGATCCATAGACAGCAAGACCAAGATCCCCGCGGGGAAATACACCGTGAACATGTGGAGCAAGCTCAACCCAGGGTATGTATGCAGCTTCCCGCTGACGGTGAAGGAAACCGCTCCGCCAAAGCCGGCGATCGCGCCTACCGGATCTGTGATGCCGGAGAGGGGCATGTCCGACGAGGAAATCTGGGAGATCATGATGAAGCCGTCGGTGGTGATCGACAGCAACGGTACATTCCGGCGGTTCAAGCTCTATTCCAAACCCAATACTTCCGCCCGGGCAGTGGGAACGCTGCGCTGCGCCCTGCAGGGGGTGGAAGTGCTGGATGTGGAAGGCGCCTGGGCCCATGTGCGGGCTTCGTGCCATGAAGACGGACAGCAGGCGGAGGGATACCTGTTGCTGAAACAGCTGACAGTTTATTCTCCGGGGACGCACTACGGCGTGCTGATCGACAAGCGGGAACAGACGCTGACAGTGTACCAGGACGGGAAGAAGGTAGGAACCGTTCCGGTTTCCACCGGGCTGGTGACTCCCGGCAACACCTACCGGGAAACACCGGCAGGCGCTTTCCTGACAGACGTGCATACCGGGTCCAGCTTCGCCCAGGAAGGATACCGGTATGAATATCCACTGCGGTATGACGGCGGAAACTACATCCATGGTCTGGGATTTGTCCGGAACGGAAGGGCAAGGGACTATTCCAATAATCTGAAGAAGCTTGGACAGAAGGCTTCCCACGGCTGTACACGGGTCAGCCTTTTCCTGCAGGAAGGGTGTCCGATCAACATGTACTGGCTCTGGATCCACCTGCCTTATCATACCCGGATCATCGTCCTGGACGATTAATTCATGATTTCCTATTATAAATGAAGGAAAAAAAGTCATTGACATAGAAATAAAACTATTTAGTATATTATGCGGATTTTTACCGCGTGAAGGAGGATGGATCCATGGCTCTGACCCCGAAAGATATCGCCGCAATGCTGGATCATTCAACGCTTCAGCCCTGGCTGACGGAAGACGATATACGACGCGGCTGCGAGGTCGCCCTGAAATACCAGACGGCGAGCGTATGCGCGCGCCCCTGCGATGTGCCGATTCTGAGTGAAATGCTGAAAGGCAGCCCTGTGAAGGTCTGCACGGTGATCGGCTTCCCGCACGGCGCACACCAGACCGCCATTAAGGTGGCCGAGGCGAAGCAGGCGCTGGCGGAGGGCTGCGAGGAGCTGGACATGGTCATCAACATCGGCAAGCTGAAGCACGGCGATGCTGACTATGTGGAGAATGAGATCCGGCAGCTGGCGGAAACCGCCCACGCGGCCGGCGCCATCCTGAAGGTCATCCTCGAAACCTGCTACCTGACGGAAGAGGAGAAGATCCTGGCCTGCAAGCTGAGTACGAAAGCCGGCGCGGATTTCGTCAAGACCAGCACGGGCTACGGCAGCGCGGGCTGTACGATTGAGGACCTGAAGCTGATGCGGGCGAATACGCCGGAGACGATGCGAATTAAGGGCTCCGGCGGCATCCGGGACCTGGATACGGTCCTTTCCGCTCGGGCCGTCGGAGCAAGCCGCTGCGGTGTGAGCGCCACGGAGAAAATCATGGCCGAAGCCGAAAAGCGGTACGCGGAAGGCACACTGAAGGAAATTGACACGCTCAAGGAAATGGGCGGAGGATACTGATTCGCGAAGCGAATCAATTAACAATTAACAATGAACAATGAAATGTTCATTATTGGAAGAGGTTGTTGGTTATGTACAATAAAGTTGCGACAGATATGAATTTTGTGTCCCGGGAGCAGGCAATCGCGAAGCTGTGGAATGAGAAGGATATCATCCGCAAGAGCTATCATCACCGGGACGGCAGTGAACGTTTCACCTTCTTTGACGGACCGCCTACCGCGAACGGCAAACCCCATATCGGCCATATCGAGACCCGCGTGATCAAGGACCTGATCCCGCGATACCAGACCATGAAAGGCAAGAGCGTGCTGCGCAAGGCCGGCTGGGATACCCATGGCCTGCCGGTGGAGCTGGAAGTGGAAAAGGCCCTGGGCCTGGACGGCAAGCCCCAGATCGAGCAGTACGGTATCGAGCCCTTCATTGCTGAATGCAAGAAGAGCGTGTGGAAGTACCTGCATGAGTGGGAAAAGATGTCCGAGCAGGTCGGCTACTGGGTGGATATGGAGCATCCCTATATCACCTATGACAACAAATATATCGAATCCGAGTGGTGGAGCCTGAAGCAGATCCATGAAAAGGGACTTCTGTACCAGGGCCACAAGATCGTTCCTTACTGCCCCCGCTGCGGAACCGCCCTGTCCAGCCACGAAGTGGCCCAGGGCTACAAGAACGTGAAGGAAACTTCCGCGTTTGTCCGCTTCGCCGTGAAGGGTGAGGAGAATACCTATCTGCTGGCCTGGACCACCACCCCGTGGACCCTGCCGAGCAACCTGGCGCTGTGCGTGAACCCCCGCGATACCTACTGCAAGTTCACCGCGCCGGACGGTAAGAAATACATCATGGCCAAGGCCCTGACCGACAAGGTTTTCGAGGGCCAGGAGCTGACCTTTGAAGCCGAGTATGTCGGCACGGACCTGAAGGGTATGGAGTATGAGCCCCTGTACCGCTTCGTGGAGCCGGACAAGAAAGCCTGGTTCGTGGTCTGCGATGACTACGTCACCATGGAAGACGGTACCGGTATCGTTCATATTGCTCCCGCCTTCGGTGAAGACGACAACCGGGTCTGCCGCGAGAACGGCGTGCCCTTTGTGAACCTGGTCAATACCCAGGGTAAGTTCATCGAGGAGACTACCTGGGCCGGCACCTTCGTGAAGGACGCGGATCCCCTGATCCTGCAGGACCTGAAGGACCGCGGACTGCTGTTCGCGGCTGTGCCCTTCGCCCATGACTATCCCTTCTGCTGGCGCTGCGACACGCCCCTGCTGTACTACGCACGGCCGACCTGGTTCATCAGGATGACCGCGCTGCGGGATAACCTGGTGCGCAACAACCGGACCATCAACTGGATGCCGGACAACATCAAGGAAGGCCGTATGGGCAACTTCCTGGAGAACGTCATCGACTGGGGCCTGAGCCGTGAGCGCTACTGGGGAACGCCCCTGCCGGTATGGAAGTGCGAAGAAGGCCACCTGCACGTGATCGGTTCCATCGAGGAACTGCGCAAGATGGCCATCAAGGATCCGGGTCCGGATATCGAACTGCACCGTCCCTTTATCGACGCTGTGACGATCCGCTGCCCCGAGTGCGGCAAGGAAATGCACCGGGTGAAGGAAGTTATCGACTGCTGGTACGATTCCGGCTCCATGCCCTTCGCCCAGTGGCACTATCCCTTTGAACACAAGGAAGAGTTCGAAGCGAACTTCCCTGCGGACTTCATCTCCGAAGCTATCGACCAGACCCGCGGATGGTTCTACACCCTGGAAGCCATCTCCACTCTGCTGTTTGACCGGGCTCCCTTCAAAAACTGTATCGTGCTGGGTCACGTACAGGATGCTGAAGGCCGCAAGATGTCCAAGCACCTGGGCAACGTGGTGGATCCCTTCGTGATGCTGGATAAGTTCGGTGCCGACGCCCTGCGCTGGTACTTCTACACGACTTCCGCCCCGTGGCTGCCCAGCCGCTTCAGTGAGGAAGCGGTACAGGAAGGCCAGCGGAAGTTCATGGCCACCCTGCAGAACACCTACGCCTTCTTTGCCATGTATGCCCAGATCGACGGATTTGATCCGCTGGCGCATCCGCTGGAAAAGACGGAACTGACACTGATGGACCGCTGGATCCTGTCCAAGCTGAACACCCTGATCAGCCAGGTGGACGATGACCTGGCCAACTACCGGGTGACCGAGAGCGCCAACAAGCTGGCCGCCTTCGTGGACGAGCTGAGCAACTGGTACGTGCGCCGGGGCCGTGAACGGTTCTGGGGCAAGGGCATGGGCGGAGACAAGGAAGCCGCTTTCGCCACGCTGTATCATGTGCTGGTGACCCTGAGCAAGCTGTGCGCGCCCTTCATTCCGTTCCTGGCAGAGGAGATCTACCAGAACCTGGTGGTGAACAACGTGCCCGGCGCTCCGGAAAGCGTACACCTGTGTGACTTCCCGGTGGCTGACAAGGCTGCTGTGAATCCCGATATCGAAGAGCAGATGGACGCCCTGGTGGAAGCCATCCAGCTGGGCCGCGCCTGCCGCAACACCGCGAACCTGAAGGTCCGCCAGCCCGTGCAGAAGCTGTACGTCAAGGGCGCCAAGTTCGAAAAGGCCTACCAGGAGCTGTGCGAGGACGAACTGAACGTGAAGGAAGTCGTCTTCACCGATGACGCCCGCGCCTTTACCACCTACCAGCTGAAGCCGCAGATGCGGACCCTGGGACCGAAGTACGGCAAGCTGCTTGGTAAGATCGGCCAGCACCTGGCCGGCATGGACGGCAATGACGTGGTGGATGCCTTCAACCGCGGCGAGGAAGTTTCCTTCATGATCGATGACACCGAAGTGAAGCTGAACAAGGACGACGTGCTGACCACGCCCATGAACAAGCCCGGCTTCATCGCGGCGGAAGACCGCGGCGTGACCGTTGTGCTGGATACGAACCTGAGTGATGAGCTCATCCGCGAAGGCTATGCCCGCGAGGTGATCTCCAAGGTGCAGACCATGCGCAAGGACGCCGGCTTTGAGGTGACCGACCGCATCAGCCTGTATTACGAAGGCGATGACGAGCTGGCTGCCGCGCTGGAAACCTATGGTGAAATGATCGGACGCACCACACTGGCCACCTCCATGACACGGGGAACCGCGCCGGAAGGCAGCGTAAGCCAGAAGTGGGATATCAACGGCAAGAAAGCCGAACTGGGGATCGCAAAAGCATGAAAATTGCCTTGATCGGGCAGGACGTACCAACGCTCCTGCCCGCCCTTTTAACTGACCTGCTTTTCGCCGGAAACGAAGCCAATGCTGAGGTGACGGTGGAGGAAAGCAATCCTGCCATGCAGGAGCTGCTGCAGGGATACGGGGAAAAGATCTTTGAAAAAGCCGGGAAAGGCGGGACCATTCTGGTTTCTGCCGACCGGGCTGAAGTCCTGACGAACGCCGACTGTGTGATCTATGCCGGTGACTGCCAGGCGGCCAGCCGCTTTTTCCAGGATCGAAGCGCCCTGGGCTCCGATGAGGAGGATAATCCCGGCCTGACAGACCAGGCCCGGGTGAACGGCGGTATCGAAGGCCTGCTTCACGCGCTGCGGGCCGGGGAAGTGATCCTGAAGCTCTGCGACGATATGGATCAGTACTGCCCCAAGGCTCTGGTGATCAACCTGGGCCAGCCGATGGCGCGGACCACCGCTGTGTTTGAAGCCCGGGGATACCGTACCTGCGGCCTCGGCCGGACACCCATGCGGGGCGCCAACGGCATCGATACCTATGCCAAACGGCTGCAGATCAAACCGGACAATGTGCAGGCGGTGACTGCCGGCCTGCCGGGGTTCGCGTTCCTGATCGAAATGAAAGACGGGAAAACGGATCTGCTGACAAAACTGAAAAAAGCCGCTGACAACGGCGAACTGGGCAGCCTGGCACGGCGCTGGCTGGGCTGGTGGGACGCGATCCCGGCAGGGGATGTGACGGACCACGCGGAGTTCCTGCCCGCCCAGGAAGGCTTTATCCCGGATGAGCATCCCGAGTTCGGGGAAACCGTGGAAAAACGCAAAGAACGCATCCTGTATATGAATACTGTGAGGGATCAGGGTGCGGAGAGCAGGGAAGGCGCCATGGCCCAACTGCTGCTGCTTTCCAAGGTGCCGCCAGTGAGGCCGATGAAGCTGGCCCTGGCGCTGCTGCGCGGGGAAACGGCGGAAATTCCGGCAGTAACCCGAAAGAATGACGGCGTTCTGCCGCAGCTGGTGAAAGACGCGATCGTTGAGGCACCGCTTGTCCTGAAGGACGGCAAGGCGGAAACCCCGGCTATCCGGGTTCCGGAAGCCCTGGCGGACATCCTGAGTGAAGTGGACAACGCCAACCGGCTGGCGGCGAAGGCTGCCTTCGGCGACCGGGAAGCCCTGCGGGAGTATGTGGAAACGGATCCCGCCATGGACGGACTGGACCGGCTGTACTGCCTGGACGTGGTGGAAGCGCTGATCAAAATGCATGAAGACGTATTAACAAGGTTTTGAGAAGGTAGGAAATTGTAAGAAGGTAGGAGGTAGGAAGTAGGAGGTATTTTTTACTTCTCGCCTCCGGGTTCCGGACTCCATCTTCTTCAATCAGATCAGAGATATGGAAAGCTGAAGATGTCAGTCTTTTCACCTCCTACCTGCTACCTCATACCTCCTACCTGAACTGAAAGGAGCCCCTATGTTCTTAGCTGACAGCTGGGTTGATTACGAAGTTTTAGATACCGGTGACGGCGAAAAGCTGGAACGCTGGGGAGAGATTATCCTGCGGCGCCCGGACCCGCAGACGATCTGGCCCAAGGCCCAGGAAAAACTGTGGAAGAGTGCCCAGGCACATTATCACCGCAGCGAGCGGGGCGGCGGAGAATGGGAGTTTCTGAAGAAGCTGCCGGAACGGTGGACCGTGAAACACGGGGATCTTTCCTTCTATGTGCGTCCCACGGGCTTCAAACATACCGGCCTTTTCCCGGAACAGGCGGCCAACTGGATCTGGATGAGCGACCTGATCAAAAAGGACGGCCGCAAGGATATCAAGGTGCTGAACCTGTTCGGCTATACCGGCGGGGCTACACTGGCCTGTGCCGCTGCAGGCGCCCATGTGACCCATGTGGACGCGGCAAAAGGCATGGTGCTGTGGGCCAAGGAAAACAGGGAACTGAGCAAACTGCCGGAAGACCGTTTCCGCTGGATCGTGGAGGATGCGCTGCGCTTTGTGCAGCGGGAACTGCGCCGCGGCAACAGCTATGACGGTATCCTGATGGATCCGCCCAGCTACGGCCGGGGACCTTCCGGTGAAGTATGGAAACTGGAAAATGAACTGTACGGACTGATCGACACCTGCGCGCAGGCCCTGAGCCGGGAACCGCTGTTCTTCCTGATCAACAGCTATACCACGGGCTTCCAGGCCAGCGTGCTGAGCAACATGCTGGAGAAGTGCGTGGTGCGCCGCTTCGGCGGGAAGGTGGACAGCGAGGAGCTGTGCCTGCCTGTAACCGCGGGAGGCGTGCTGCCCTGCGGCGCCAGCGGGAGGTGGCAGCGTGATTGACCTGGTAGACTCTATCCTGTATGAGGATAATCAGGTGCTGGTAGCCGTGAAGCCGCCGAACATGCTTTCCCAGGCGGACAGGACCGGGGATCCGGATATCCTGAGCGTGCTCAAGGAGTACATCAAAGAGAAATATCACAAACCCGGCAATGTTTACCTGGGCCTGGTACACCGCCTGGACCGCCCGGTCGGCGGGCTGATGGTTTTTGCCCGGACCAGCAAAGCGGCAGGACGGCTTGCTGTTCAGCTCCAGGAACATGATATCGGCCGGCAGTACCTGTGCATTGTCACCGGTGAAGTGCCGGATGAATTTACCCTGACCGACTACCTGATCCACGATGAGATCAAGAACAGGGAAGTCGTATGTGAGGCGGACGAGAAGGGCGGAAAGCTTGCCATTCTCCACGGACGCTGCATTGACCGCCGGAACGGGACAGCCCTGTGCGCGATCCGCCTGGAGACCGGCCGGAAACACCAGATCCGGGCCCAGCTGAGCAATATCGGCGCGCCGCTGTGGGGCGACAACCGCTACGGTACCGGGATCCCCGGACAGCAGATCGCCCTGTGGGGCTACAAGCTGACCTTCCGCCATCCCACCCTAAACGAGCTGATGGTCTTCCACTCCCTGCCGGAAGGCAATATCTGGGATACCTACGCGGACCTGCTGACTGTGCCGGAAGACACGGACACACCGCGGGAACGCCCGGCGCTGGTGCTGCGCGAAGAGGTTGTGCAGAAGCTGGAAGAGTTTGACAAGTTTAAGCCGATCAAAACAGACGAGTTGCTTTGATCTCAATGAACAATTAACAATGAACAATGAACAATTAATACTGAAACAGCCGAGTGAACTGTCCTGAGGTGTCATCCCGAGCGAAGTCGAGGGATCCCTTGCCATTTAAAACCAGAAAGGAATCCGATTTGAGTAAACCATTCAGTTATGAAGTAAAGCACGTGTGCAAGCAGTCCGGCGCAAGGCTGGGCGTGCTGCATACGCCTCACGGGGATATCCCCACGCCGATCTATATGCCGGTGGGTACCAGCGCCTGCGTGAAGGCGATGACGCCCCGGGAAATGGAAGAGATCGGCACGAAGATCCTGCTGTCCAACACCTACCACTTGCACCTGCGGCCTGGTGAGGCCCTGGTGAAGGAAGCCGGCGGCCTGCATAAGTTTATGGGCTGGAACGGCCCGATCCTGACGGACAGCGGCGGATTCCAGGTGTTTTCCCTGGCGGGGATCCGGAAGATCAAAGAGGAAGGTGTTACCTTCCAGAGCCACCTGGACGGCTCCCGGCAGTTCATCGGCCCGGAGGAGTCCATGGATATCCAGCAGGCGCTGGGCTCCGATATCGCCATGGCCTTTGACGTCTGTTCTCCCTATCCCTGCGACTGGGAAACAGCAAAGAAGAACATGGAGATCACCCACCGCTGGGCGGAGAGGTGCAAGAAGCACCACACCCGGGAAGACCAGGCGCTGTTCGGCATCGTGCAGGGTGCCTTCTACAAGGACCTGCGGATCGAGAGCGCCAAGACACTGGCTGATATGGATTTCATCGGTTACGGCATCGGCGGCCTGAGCGTCGGAGAACCGAAGCCGATCATGTACGATATGCTGGACGAGATCAGGCCGTATATGCCGGAGAACAAACCCCGGTACCTGATGGGCGTCGGCACCCCCGACTGCTTCATTGAGGCAGTGATCCGGGGCGTGGATATGTTCGACTGCGTGCTGGCCACGCGGATCGCCCGCAACGGCAGCGTGATGACCAGCAAGGGCCGGGTGGTTGTCAAGAACGGCAAATATGCCCATGACTTCAGCCCCCTGGATGACCAGTGTGACTGCTACGCCTGCAAAAACTTCACGAGGGCATATATCCGCCACCTCTTCAACGCGAAGGAGATCACCGGCGGACGGCTGGCATCGATTCACAATCTGCGGTTCCTCATCCACATGATGGAGGAAATCCGGGAAGCGATAGCGAATGATTCTTTGCTTGATTATCGTAAAGAATTTTATGAACGGTATGACCTGACGAAAAACTTCTGATCGGAAATAATTCTGAATTCTGCATTCTGAATTCTGAATTGATAAATGAGGAGGACAAAACCATGAAGATCTTACCCGTAAGCGACCCGTCATTCCAGAACTACGGCCAGGTGATCACCGGCTACGACCTGAAGGAACTGCTGGACACCCTGGACAAGGTTACGCCCTGCCCCGATGGTGTGGAATATGTTCCGGAACAGCCTGAACTGCAGGCGCTGGCCATTGAAAAGGATCTGCGGAACAATGCCTATGGCGGAATGCCCATCCAGATCGGCTGGTGCAACGGCCACAACACCAAGATGAACTGCCTGGAGTATCACCGTGACAGCGAACTGAACGTCGGCACAGAGGATTTCATCCTGCTGCTGGCCAAGCGCGAAGACCTGGTGGACGGCATCCTGGACACTGACAAGGTGGTTGCTTACCTGTGCCCTGCCGGCACCATGGTTGAAGTATATGCCACGACCCTGCACTACGCTCCCTGCAGCGCCAAGAAGGGCCAGGGCTTCAAGGTCATCGTTGTCCTGCCGAAGGGAACCAACCTGGCCAAGCCCGAGTTTACCGTGAAGAACGCTGAAGATGAACTGATGACCGCCGCCAACAAGTGGCTGCTGGCTCACGCGGATTCCGCCGAAGCTGCCGCGGGCGCGAAGGTCTGCATCAAGGGCGTCAACCCCGACATCGCAGATCTGATCTGATTCAAGACATAAGCAAAGGGCACTGCCAATCGGCAGTGCCCTGTTTTATTTGATCATAATCCATACAGTTCGCTGAACTTCTTTTTCAGGTAATCCGTATACACAGCAGCGTCCAGCGGTCCGCCCATGGCGGCGGGCAGGAGATCCTGCGGCTTTTTCAGGGCGCCGTACTGGTGGATGTTCTCCGTCAGCCAGGTGGTGACAGGGGAGAGGTCGCCCTTGGCGACAGTCCCCCAAACGTCCACGGTCTTTTCCATCTGGCGGAGCATCTGGACGCCGTAGGCGCTGCCCAGGGCATAGGAAGGGAAATAACCGATATATCCGGTGGACCAGTGACTGTCCTGCAGGCAGCCGCGGCGGTTGTCGGGCACATCCACCCCCAGCACATCTTTATACAGCCTGTTCCACTCGCCGGGGATATCGGCAACCTTCAGGTTTCCGGCGATCATGGCTTTCTCCAGCTCGTAGCGGATCATGACGTGCAGGGAATAGGTCAGTTCGTCAGCTTCCGTCCGGATAAGGGAAGGTTTGGACAGGTTGATGGCGGAATACAGTTCCTCTTCGGTAACGCCCTTCATCTGTTCCGGGAAGACTTCCTTCAGGATCTTCAGCAGGGGAGCGCAGAAGGCACGGCTGCGGCCGATGATGTTCTCATAGAACCGGGACTGGCTTTCATGGACACCCATGGTGACGCCGCCGGCAAGGCCGGTGAACTGCAGATCATCCCGTACATCCATTTCATACAGGGCGTGCCCGCCTTCGTGGATCACGCTGTACATGCTGGAGAAGGGATCCTCCTCGTGATAGTGGGTAGTGATCCGGATGTCCCATTTGTTGGGGCCGCCGGTGAAAGGATGTTCTGTCTCCCCGATGGCACAGTTCAGTGGATCAAGTCCTTCCAGAACCATGAGCTTATCAGAAAAGATCCTTTGCTGCGCAATGGGCCAGGGACCCTTCATGAAGGCGGGCACCGGCTTTTCCCGGGCTGCCACTTCCCTGATGACCGGAGACAGCTCCTCCCGCAGGGTACGGAAGAAGGGATCGAGGTCGGCCATCACAGCGCCTTTTTCGTACTGATCCAGCAGGATATCATAGGCAGGCTTTGCCGGATCCTTCAGCGAGGCAAACCGCCGGCGGGCGGCAATGAGCTTTTCCAGATAAGGCGCGAACATATTCCAGTCGCTTTTCTCTTTCGCGTCATGCCAGACGGCGGAGGATTCATTGGTCAGCTCCTGGTATGCGACGAACTCCTCCATGGGCAGGATGTGCAGATCGTCATAGCTTTCCTTCATCACTTCCGCCCGGCGGAAGGTTACCTCATCGGTTTCATCTTTATGCTGCAGGATGGTTTCCAGAACCTCGCCGGTTTCCGGATTAACCAGCTGCCTGTACATCAGTTCACCCACATAGGAAAGGGCCTTGCCGCGGCCTTTCCAGGAGTTTTTCGGCGCGACGGTGTCGCCGTCCACAAACAGGATACTCTGGGCATGGCCCAGCGCGTAGGCTGCTTTTTCCAGCTCGTTCAGTTTTTCAATGGCTTCACTCAATATCATGTGGTTCACGCTCCTTTGCCTGTGGTATCGATTATAACAGACAAATGTTAAAAAAATAAGAACAAATCCGCAAAATGTTGACAGTATAAGGGCTCAATGCTACAATATGTGCCAATGTGGCAAACGTTTTAGCGGTTGCAGTTTGTCCGGACAAAAACTCATATTATACCAGGAGACAGAATCCGATGAACACGCGCGGAACAGGGAACCAGGTCAGCCTGCGGGCAGTTTTTTCTTTTTTGGTTATTTTGGTGATGATGATGCTTTCGGCCGGAGGCGCGGCCGCGGAACAGACGGAAACGCATACCCATGAAGGGTGGACCGCGGTTGAAGCATTGCCGACGGAATCGGGCAGTTACTACCTGACAAAGGATATTGAAATCACTTCTGCCTGGAAGATCAGCAGCGGAATGAATATCACACTGTGCCTGAACGACCATTCCATCACCATGACAGCTGCGGGATTGGGAATTATAATCGATGGCGGCACCCTGAACCTGTACGACTGCGGGACGACAGCGCACAGCTATACAACCGATACCTGGCCTGCGGTGATCGGCAGCGGATCCGGCACCTTTACCGGGGGCTATATTACCCATGCCGCCGGTAAAAACGGCCCCGCAATCCGAATAAATAAGGGCGAATTTAGTATGTACGGCGGTACGCTGATCGGAAACAACAATGTGAGCGATCAGTATTATTCCGGTGCGGTAGATATGGATGCCGGCACCTTTAATCTGTACAACGGAACTATTGCCGGCAATCAGGGAAGCAGAAGATTAGGCGGCGGAGCGGTATACAAAACCGGTGGCACAATGAACATATATGGCGGAGAGATCAGGCATAATTACGCCGAGTCCGGCGGAGGTGTACTGTCCTATGGCGGCACTACGATAATGAGAGGCGGCAGTATTCATCATAATACAGGCTATGCTGCCGGAGGCTTTTTTATAGCTGAAGGAACGGTTTCCATGTCAGGGGGCAGTATTGCTGATAATTCTGCGACAAATATCGGCGGGATGGTAGTGAACGGAACATTCAATATGTCCGGAGGCAGCATTACGGGAAACACCGATTCCAGCGATTATGGCTGCATATGTATTGGCGGGACAATGAACCTGTCCGGGGGCAGCATTAAAGGAAATACTTCGAAATATGGCGCTGTCAAGGATGAGGGAACGCTCTGTATTTCCGGCAATCCGGTGGTTGCCGGCAACAAAGCCCCAAACGGTAATGAGATGAATGTTTATCTGCCCGGAGGCAAGACGGTTCTTGTTACAGGCGCGATGACCGATGGCGCATCTGTGGGTATAACCACAGAGACTGCACCGACAGCAGGGAATCCGGTTAAGTTCGGCGTGAAATACAAAGCAAACAATACAGAATCTCCGGATAAATGGTTTTCCAGCGACAAAGGCTTTGACGTGCTTGTGATGAACGATACAGCTGATCAGGATGCATATCTCGCTGCAAAAGTTACCCTGACCTATGACGGTAACGGCGCAGACTCAGGGGACGTACCGGCTGCACAGACGGTTACCCACGGAACGGCGGTAACAGTAGCGGGCGCGGGAACGCTGAAAAAGGCGGGCAGCATCTTCGATCACTGGACGACGGTACCGGAGGAGGGAAGGAATACCTTTGCTCCGGGCGATGAGATTTCCCTTGAAGGGAATAAAACACTGTATGCTTCCTGGCTTACGGGATATACCGTGACATGGCAGAACGGAGACGGATCCGTGCTGGATGAAAAGGAAGTCAAAGAAGGGGATCCGCAGCCGACTACGGACAAAATCCCCGCAAAGAAGCCGGATGAGCAGTATACCTATACTTTCACCGGATGGGCGGAACCGGTGATTGACGAAAACGGGAACCGGGTGTATAAACCGGAGTTCTCCACGCAGCCGCGGGAATACACAGTAACCTTTGCGGATGACGACGGCAGCCCCCTGAAAGAGATTACGGTGGAATACGGAAAGACGCCGGTTGTCCAGCCGCCGGAAAAGAAGGAGAGGGAAACAAGCACTTATACCTTCGCCGGATGGAGCGACGGAACGAATACCTATCCGCCGGACGCTGAGCTGCCTGCGGTAAAGAAGGACGTGACCTATAAGGCGGTGTACACGGTGACAGCCAAGCCGACTGCCGCACCGGTGCCGGGTCTGGCGGCGGCTCCTACAGCCAGCCCGACCGTCATCCCGACGGCAATACCGAAGGTTACAGCCGCACCTACAACAGCTCCGGAACCGACAGTGACACCGAAGCCGGTGCCGAAAACAGGAGACCGGGAAGACGTGCTTCTGTGGGCGGAGATCCTGGCCCTGTGCCTCGCCATGCTGGTGGTGCTGTGGGCGGTAAGATCCGGCCAGAGAAGAAAACAATAAAAGAAACACGTGTCTCACAGGAGAGAAAAAGATGAATCCGCGGAGAGCAGGAAACCGCACTGACAGGACAATCACGATCATTCTGGCCATTCTGATGATGCTGACAGTCATTCCCGCCGGGAACGGCCTTGCTGAAGAAGTACACAGCCATGAAGGCTGGGAGGCTGTTGATGCCTTACCAATTGCGTCGGGCAGTTATTACCTGACAAAGGATATAGAGATCTCCTCTCCCTGGACGATCGCGAGCGGAGTTACGATCGATCTGTGCCTGAATGATCATTCGATCATCATGACGGCGGACAATAAAGCGGCGATCAGCATCAGCGGCGGTACGCTGAACCTGTATGACTGCGGAACAACGGTACACAGCTATACAACCGATACCTGGCCCGCGGTGATCGGCAGCGGATCCGGAACCTTTACCGGGGGATATATTACCCATACCAGCGGCATGAAGGGACAAGGTGTCCTGATGACACACGGTGTGTTTAACCTGCACAGCGGTACGATCATCGGGAACTGGACTGTCGGAAACGGCGCAAACGACCTGTACGGAAACGGCGGCGGCATCCGGGCGGAAGGCGGCACCGTGAACATAACCGGCGGGTCAGTTCTAGGTAACAAATCACATTTCGGCGGGGCCGGGCTGTTTCAGGATTATGCCCATATAAACCTGTCCGGAGGCCGGATCGCGGACAACCAGGGCGGTTATGCCGGAGGATTGTATCTTGCGGGCGGCACGTGTGAGATGACGGGCGGCATTATAGAACAAAACAACTCGGACCGGTCCCACGGCGGTGGCGTCTTTGTCCATAAAGGGCACAACGATAAACTGTCCGACATGAAAATGTCCGGCGGAATCATCCGGAACAATGCATCGTGCAGAAGCGGCGGCGGTGTTTACGTCAATTATGGCAGTTTCTCGATGTCCGGTGACGCGGAGATCAGCGGCAATAAAGCGAAAGATACCGGCGGCGGTGTATATACCTGGGGGATCACAAATATGAGCGGCGGCACGATCAGCGGCAATACCGCTGAAACCGCAGGGGGCTTTAATGTGGCCTCAAAATCATCGACTGTTATTACCGGAGGCCGTATCATCAACAATACCGGAACTGCGGAGGTGGGCGGCCTGTGCAATAACGGCGGAAGCATCATCATGACCGGAGGAGAGATCACCGGAAACGCTGCTCCGGAATCCGGCGGCGGTGTTTATAACGACGGTACATTCAATATTGAGGGAAATCCGGTGATCACCGGCAATACCGGCCTGAACGGCGCAAAGAGCAATGTATACCTGTTTAACGGGACAAAAAGTTCTTATATGACTGTTACGGGCGCACTGACCGGCGCGAAGATCGGCGTGACGAGCGTGAAAGAACCGCAAGCAGGAAGTCCCGTTATGATCGCGGAAGGTTACGGAAGTTTTAATGCTTCCGTACCGACAGGCGTGTTCTTTGAGATGGACGACAGCGAGACCTATGATGTGATCCGGCTGAATGACACTGCTGATCAAAATGTGTATCTGGCGGCGAAGGTGACACTGGCCTATGACGGCAACGGCGCTGATTCGGGAGACGTTCCGCCCGCGCAAACTGTTATCCACGGCAAGACTGTAGCGGCGGCAGCCCCGGGAAGCCTGAAGAAGGCCGGCCATATCTTTGATTACTGGACGACGGTACCGGAAGGCGGAAGAGTTTCCTATGCGCCGGGGGATGAAATCACACTTGAAGGGAATATGACCCTGTATGTTTCCTGGACGGCCGGACATACAGTGACCTGGCTGAACGGGGATGATTCCGTACTGGATCAAAAGGAATACCGGGAAGGTGATCCGAAACCCAACACGGAAAAAAATCCCACAAAGGCGGAAGACGACCTGAATACCTTCGTGTTTGACAAGTGGGAAGAGATCATCACCACAGATGGGAACACGGTTTACAGGCCGGAGTTCAAAGCTGTGCCGAAGCCGAAAGCCACGCCCACGGCAACTGTCCCGGCGGCTGTGGCAGAAATACCTGCTGTTACGGCAACAACCGCACCGACCGCAACGCCTGCAGCGACGATCGCACCGACGGCGGCACCGACAGCTGTTCCGGCGCCGACATCGACTCCCAGGCCGGTGCCGAAGACCGGGGATCGGGAAAATGTATTCCTCTGGGCTTGTCTGATGACCCTGTGTGCGGGTATACTTGCTGTGACACTGGTTTTGATTCCTTCCAGGAAAAGAAGGAAATAAAAAGAGGTACAGGGTATGCCGTATTATCCGGAGAGAAGACCGGATCCGTATGCGGAAGAACAGAAGCGGATCGAAGAAGCCGCGGCGCGGAGCAGGCGCCGCAGGCTTGCTCTTGCTGCGCTGTTTGCCCTGATCATTGTTTACAGCCTGATCCGGCTGATCGCCTACGGTGCGGATTACTTTTCCTCCCGGCAGGCCAGCCGGGAACTGCATGAGCTTTATGAAGAACCGACACAGGCTGTGACTGCCGCGCCAACCGCAACCCCGCAGGCACAGCCGGCGACGGAAGCACCACGGCAGGAGGAAGCGACACCCACGCCGGAACCGGAGCAGGAGGCTGTTCTTCCGCCGGTCGCTTATCCGAATAATCCTGATGTGATCGTTACAGAGCGGTTCCGGAAACTGAGGAAGAAGAATAAAAACATCATCGGCTGGGTTAAAGTGGATGCTGTGGAAGAGCCTGTCGGGCTGAAAGACAACTCCTATTTCCTGACCCATGACATCAACGGCAAAAAGAACGCAAACGGCGCGATCTTTACGGATTCCGGCATCAACCTGAATTCAAGGCCTTATACGGTTTTCCTCTTCGGCCATAACATGAAGAGCGGAAACATGTTCGGGCGGCTGAGAAAGTACAAGGAAAGTGCCTACTGCTACAGGCACCGGATCATTACTTTTGACAGCATGTATGAAGAAGGCCGGTACGCGGTATTCGCCGTGACGGAGATCAGCACAGAACCGGGGGACTCAAACTATTATGACCTCTGGTCACTGGACTCCCAAAACGTAGAGGAAAGGGAAGCAGCGCTGAACAAGCTGCTTTCCCGGTCCATTCATACCAGGATGCTGGACGTGCATCCGGATGAACAGTTCCTGATCCTGGTCACATGCGAAGGCAGGGATACGGACCGGCTGGTGGTTGCCGCCCGGCGGATGCGGGAAGGGGAAACCGAGAATAACCTTACGCTGCCTCCGCTCTGAAGATTTGTTTCTGTCCGGGAAAAAAGTGCTTTACAAAGCGGAAAAGATGTGATAATATATCCGCTGTTCGGGGCATTAGCGCAGTTGGTAGCGCACAACACTGGCAGTGTTGGGGTCAGGAGTTCGAATCTCCTATGCTCCACAAAAAAACGGATCACCTTCACGGTGATCCGCTTTTTTTGTTGTGTCGCAGGGAGATTCGCCCTCCTGTTCCAACACTGCCAAAGGCAGTGACGGGGGGAACGAAGGAAGCGGTAGCCCAGTGGGCTATCCTGCGATGCAGGAAGCGACCTGAGTGAGTCAACCGAAGCAAGCAGAGGGTTGAAGCGACAGCAATGCTCGCTGCGACGACTGAGGTTGCGGAACAGGAGTTCGAATCTCCTATAATTATGTATCATGAAGATCTCATTCATAATATTTGAGATTAGATTTTTTACAAGCGTGCTTGTGACAAATAAAACATGCATGAAAAGAAACGAAACAAAGAGAAGAAAACAAGGCGGAGAAAAGGCAAAGAGAGAACATAAATGTGCGCACAGCGACACAAATTGACATAATTGTGGTAAAAAATGACCGCAATAAGCACAAAATGACATAAATGTATCGCATACGATACAAAACACGCGATTGACAAACGAGGGATTTTTAGGGTATAATGCAAATGTATAAGGAGGTGACGCAAATGTATGAACTTGATGGATTTATAGCATTCAACTTTGATGTTGGTGTTGCAAGCGCATCAATCACACCAAACGGCATAACTTTCAATCGATCTGTGATTATGAAATTGGACTACCCAGAGTATGTAGTACTACTGATTAATCCAGAAACGAAACAAATAGCTATTAAAGCTTGTACAGCCGATACACCTCTTGCTACGCCGTTTTACAAAACACAGGAGGATGGAAAAGCAGTCAGGTCTGTACGTTGGAATAGTCGGGACTTGTTAAATAGTATATCTGAACTAATGAACTGGGACTTGAAAGAGATGCCACATCGGGTTGAGGGTAGACTATTATCTCAAGGTAATACAATGATATTCGATCTTACAAAGGCAACCGATATGAAGTAAGTTGTCTAACAGCATAAGCTGTTTGACATAAAAAAGCTTCATCCATGCTGGCACATGAATGAAGCACAAGCGAAAAGTTAGTTCGGTGAACCTCCCTATACTTTCCTGATTCATATAAAGTATAGCACTCCGAATTAACCTTTCGCAATAAAATCCGTAAGATGACTTCAACTTGTTTCTGTTATGTTTCGGATTTGAGTCGAGAGGAAAGGAGGGCTTGTATTATGATAAAAGACGATTCTTTTATTGTATCATACATTTATCGCGCATATATCACGCTTAAAGATGGGACACGTATATATGCTCGTCAATACGGAAAAAAAGCATTTCGTATTCCGGTGTATGCATGTAAACATGAATAATCGATGATCTGAAGAAGGGCTTGGAGGTTCACCTTCTTCTCTTGTAAACTTAATGAGTGTACAAAGAGAGGAATGATAATAATGTCAAAGGGTATTAATCAGCATGTTACACCACATAAAGGTGGTGGGTGGCAATTGATTGGTGCTGGAAACAGCAAACCAACGATGGTTGCTAAAACCAAAAAGGAAGTTGTTGATTTTGGACGTAAGATCGCACAACATCAAAAATCAGAACTTGTTATACATGGCAAAGATGGGCGTATTCAAGAAAAAGATTCTCATGGACACGATCCATTCCCGCCGCATGGATAAAAAGAAGCAGTTTCTGCTTTATAGCAGAAACTGCTTCTTTGTTGGTAGTGTTATATGCTGAAAGAATAACCTATTCTTTTTCTATTATGACAGCATTCCCATTTGCTGTTACACAAATCACAAAGGGTTCATAAACGGTGATCTGCCTATTTAATGCACTGGATCTCTCTGGCTCAAGAGTTATGTAATCAAAATCAACGCCAATAACAGCATTACACCCAAGCTCATAAGCTGCTTCTTTAAGCTCTTTTAGTGCTTGTCGACGAATTTTGACTAACGCATTGGTGAGATCCTCACCATGTCTTCCTTCATCAAACCACTGTGCACGCGGTATCTGTGTAGCGTCATCACCTGAAATATATCCTGAATACTTGACAATTCTATAGCCATCAAAATTGAAACCAGAAGATATAAGGATCTGAGATATAGCTCTTTGTTTATCAATTTCCGCTTGCTTTGCTGCAATAGCGTCAGATTTTTGTTTTTCAATATATTCACTGAACAGTGAAACGTATTTTTCAACTTTTGAATCGTCAACTATATAGCTGGAGAAACCCTCTCTGAAACTAAGGTTATTTTTTCTTAAAAATGATTCAAATTCATTCTTGTCAATGGAATATTGTAAAGCTATATCCTTCGTTTTCATGTTTATACCTCCCATTAATAGCCAATATTTTATTGATTATTTCTCCTTATAAATACTTTTGTGCTTCCTGATTTGATGGATCTATATCTAGAACCAAATTGGCATACTTCCTTGCGTTTTTAGGATCTGATTTGCATTTTTGTAAAAGGAGTGCGACATCTTCATTGATGGCAATTGTGGATTCTGTTTGCTTTGCAACAGTTTGAATAATAGAAGGTATTATTCTATGTTTGTCTTCAGATGTTTTTTCGAACTTTGTGCCACAAAAGAGGCAAATACGATATTCACCGTCTTCCTTCCATCTGGAAGCACCACAGCTGCTACATATCAAAGCTCTCATAGACAATCACCCTTATAAACGCTATATAGTTATTTCTTATCTCAATTCAACAGTATATTACAATGTTATATTATGCATATCAAGAACAATTTATGTATACTTCTTCTGTGAACTAAAGAAAAAAGAACAATAAGCTATCCAATCCATGATTTATATAAGGAAGCAACATGACCTGTAATATGATAGAATGTCAATGATTTTTGAAAAACTATGTCAAATACATCTATGGAATTGCCTTTACTGATTGATCTTTTACATGCCGTCAGCTATAATATATCTAACACTTAAAACTTAATTGTGGTGTTTTCCCTTGAATCTTGATTTATCCAAGAAAAATCCCTGATTATTGCAAATTTTGTTATTGGCTATTTTTGAATCTGTACTTTTTGTTTTCTTTAGGAATTCGGCTTATAAAGAGAAAAAAGCTGAATAATAAAATAATGATTTATGGAGGGGAAAATGAAAAAACTAACTTCAATAGCTCTTGTACTCTGTATCGTCATGATTCCTGTTCTTAGTTTGGCTGCTACTATCGATCTATCAGGAATGTCCTTAGCTGATTTAATTAAGCTCCAAGAACAGATAACTATTGCCATGTGGAAAACCCAAGAATGGCAAGAGGTTACAGTACCTGCTGGTCTATATCAGGTTGGACGTGAGATACCTGCTGGAAAATGGACTATTACTGCAACACCTAATGCATCTATGGCTCAAGTCGAGATAGGAAGTAAGCTTGATGATACAGGCATGGGTATTTCTTGGTCTGGAAGTTATGAATCTAACTACCTATATGGGAAAGAAAGTTGGCTGTACAACGAATCTCAAATGAATTCCTGGAATGTTACCTTAACTGATGGCCTGTATATAAATTTAGGCGCAACAATGGTATTTACTCCTTATGCTGGGCCTAGTTTTAAGTTCAAATGATCTATTGAACAAGAACAAAATGCACCGCTTGAACAATCACTGTGGTGCATTTTTGTTGTATTGGCAGACATAGATAATGAACGTCCTTCGGACTTATCAAGGGATTCCTCTTTTTGTCTGCTCGTTGCATTGCCAAAATTCCAGACAGATATATCACAACCCGCAAAAAAAAACGGACCAGGGATCGTTCCCTGGTCCGTTCCACTATCTTCACTTCGAATTTTCCCACTGTTCCGCCAGGCCGCGCAGTTTATCCTTGCTCAAAAAGGGCAGAAGGGGGACAAGACTGTCCATGGAGAGGGAACCGTTTTCCAGCATGCGGCTGACGATTCCATCCAGGGTGTCTTTGGATAAGAAAGGCGCGAGGGCCGGCAGGCGGGAGGGATCGTGCTTTTCATAGTTCTCCGCAAGCTGATCCAGTTTTTCTTTGCTCAGGAAAGGCGACAGGGAGAGAATTGTGCTTTCATCCAGTTCCCCGTGCCGGTCGACCAGGGCATCCAGTGTACTGCCATTTAAAAACGGCGCAAGGGCAACCAGATCCTTCGGAGAGACATCTGCAGCCTTTTCCGCGAGACGGCCCAGACATTCCGCATCCAGGAACGGCGCCAGGCAGACAATATCACAGACAGCTGCAGGTTTATCGGATTTCTCCGCATCCTGTACAGCTTTCTCCACTGCCTCCGGAGAAGCCAGCGGGGCAACCTGTGCGATTTCACTGATTGTCACAGGTTCTTTGCTGATCAGCTTATCAATGATCTTTGTTTCCTGACGGTCATCCCCGAGCAGGTCAGAAAGACTGATATCCAGGACTTCACAGAGCTGGGACAGTTTGCCGATATCCGGCATGGAGTTTCCGCGCTCCCAGTTGCTGACAGCCTGGAAGCTGACGCCCATTGCGTCGGCAAGCGCCATCTGGGTCATATTCTGTGCCAGACGCGCATCTTTGATCCTTTTGGCGGTTTCAATGGTATTGAACATATGCATTACCTCCGGTTTTCTGTTTGCCCGGCCGGGTACAGGGACAGTATACACAGACGGCAGGAGAAATGTAAATCAAGAGATGCTTGAATAAGGGCAGATATGGGATTCAAACAACGATTGATATGATGAATGTCAGGTATAAATCACCCCGCAGAGGATAGCTCTGCGGGGTGTTATGCCTTCGGATGGAACAGTATTAATCTGAATCCGTGGGAAATTCTTCGACGCGCCTGCAAGCAGGCTTGCTCAGAATGACACCCTTGTCAGCAAGGCTCGCCGTGCCGATGAAGGCCGCGGATAGGAGGGGAGTGATCCGAGAGGTGACCCAGTGGGTCATTCGCCACAGGCGAAAACGAGGTGAGCGAGTCAACCGAAACGAGCAATGCGAAGCGCTCCAAGCAAGCAGTGCGAAGATTGAGGTTGCGGATAGGAGGTCTGATTACTTTATTCAGACCGGGTCGGAGGCGGAGACGGCCTCTTCGGCTGGGGCTTCCTGCAGGGCCATATCCATGACAAGGGCAAGGGGGAAGGGCTCTCCTTCATATTCATTGACATAGAAGGCGAGCATTTTCCCGTTATAGCCAATGGCCGGGTCCATATAATACAGATCATCCCAGTTCAGATTTCCGGCCAGCATCATGCTGTTATAGAAGGCGAGCTGCGGCTCCATTCCGGACAGAGCGGCATGCGCAAGCATTCCGCCGTCTATCACCTCACCGGTGTCTCCGTCCAGGCTATGGATTGAAGCAAAAATGATATCCGAGTCAATGCTTTCTGCATTAGTGATAAGCGAAACAACAGATCCGTTTCCGAAGAGGGAAGGATACATAAAGGTACCGTCTTCCTGTGCGACAGGGTCCAGGTCCTCAAGCAGGAACTGGCCGTGGAAAATAGTCAGGTTCAGCTTATGCCATGCATCCCGGAACTGCCTTACGGTTTTAACCGGTTCAGCGGGAGTGATGCCCACGAGCGTATCGGCGAGGACAGGCAGGGCCGCGGGGTTCAGTGCCTTGACGGACATATGGTTAAAACCGATCTCAACATCCGGGTCCACATGACTTCCGGACAGGGTGTAGTGTTTACCCTGCATATTCAGACTGATGAGCTCATCTGTCTTCTTTTTCCGAAGCTGATGATATTCGGCAGGCTCGCATTCCGCAGCTTCAGCGCACCAGGAGGTAAGCAGGGCATACAGGGATTCATCCGTCTGATCGTTCACAAAAACCTCGATCTCATTGATCAGGGCGTCTTCCTCCTCAGAAGAGACAGACAGAACCAGGAACTCATCCGAGTATCCCAGGTACAGTACCCGTTTCCATTGACCGTTGTTCCAGACGGGCTCACCGACAGAGACGCTGTCGACCGAATAGCCGTCTATACCCTCGGGACCGGTAAGCATCAGCGCTTTAAAGTTTTTACAGAACCGGCGAAGGGACACGGGCTCGCCGTCAGCCGGCTGCTCCCCGGTGAGGACCAGGTTTTCATCCATCCACAGCGCGGAATCGGGCGACAGCTGAAGAGAGGGATCTATCATGCTGTTCAGCCAGGCTCGGCCGGTTTCGGTATCATTGCAGAACAGATACCAGATGCCGTTCTCTCCCGATATGGTTTTTCCGCGCCAGGTAAAGGCTTCCGGGAGGATCTCGTTGTACTGGCTGTCCAGCATGAAGACATAGTCATAAGTCCATTCGGATTCGTCACCGGACAGGGTACCGGACAGGATGGAGGCGGGTCCGAACATCTCCATCGCGTTTTCCGACATGGATTTCATGGTTTTTTCAGCTTCTTCCGGGGAGTCTCCGAATGTAAATCCTACATGGACAAACTGTGCCATTATATTGGTATAATCCTCCGCCATGCAGAAAGCGGAAGAAACAGTTCCCTTGTCCTTCCCCATGACAGGTTCCTGCGGGAAGACCATCGGCAGACCGTAAAAGTCTATCAGGTGCTTGAAACGGATGGAATCAAACATGGCCTGTTTTTCTTCCGTGAGGGGCGTGAAAAGGGACATTGCCTTTTCACATTCATCGCATTCCTTCATATTGAAGCAGACGGCATAGGTTCCATCCAGGTAACACTTTGCCCTGTAAGTGCTGTCCGGCGTATCCGGATAGGTGTAGCAGAAGGTCATCAGGTGGTTTTCAGGATCAACAGCAGGCGTGTCTGTAGTTCCTCCCAACTGGGAGATAAAGTAGGTCGCGAAACTGTACAGCGCCTGATAGGTGTTCTCCTCATCACTGTCTTCCGGGTAACGCTCTTTGAATCCTTCGAGCAGCGGCGCAATATCAGCGGAGCGGAGCTGGTATTCCGCCCGGTCCCAGGCACAGTTTCCCCACATCTGCAGACTGTCGGTCCATACGCCCTCATTGTCCGCGTCATGGAAAACAGTCAGCGGGATTCCGGGGAAAGCAAAGGCAATATTCCCAACGGTGCCCTGATACACTTCAAAGGGATCATAGAATGCCTCGTCCTCTTCCGCGGACGCACAGCAGGTAAAGAGGAAGACAATCAGCAGGATCATGGCCGGAATGACTTTTTTATGCATTCGGATTCGCTCCTTTTCTCCCCGGAACCCCGGTTTATGTGATTGTGACTTGCGATGCTTCCACATTGATAAAAAAATATAAGGCCCATGCAGCCGTGCCGGCCGCGGGGGAGCGTGCGATGGTCTACAGGCCTTATGAACTCAGGTGCGGGTTTTTCTTTCAGACAACGAAAAAAGAATAACATAACTGCATACAATTTGCAATGCATTGCAGTCTGGACAAAAATCCGGGCCCGGGAAGCAGCTCCCGGGCCCGGCCGTGATTCACTTTACAGATCGATTCCTTCGAAGCCCTGCCATACATTCTTTCCGCTGTAAGTAATCGCTTTGGCTTCGCCGCGAAGCACCTTCAGCACGGGGAAGGCCATGGCCTCCTGCTCCATCTCGCCAGGATAAACGGCAATGGGAGCAATCCAGCCGCAGCGCTCCCGGATACCTTCCTCGATATCCCTGAAGCGCATGAGGCCGCCGGTAAGCACGATGGCGTCCACCTTGCCGCAAAGCACGGCGCTCATTTCGCCGATGCTCTTGCAGATCTGGTAGATCATGGTGTTCCAGACCAGCGTTGCCTTTTTGTCTCCCTGTTCCACCAACGCGTGGACAGTATCCGAGTTGGACGTTCCGAAAAGGCTGACGAATCCGCCGGAACGGGAGCACATCCGCCGCACATCATCCAGGGGATGGGTTTCAAGATAATCCAGCAGCTCCAGCACCGGTACGCTGCCGATCCGGGTGGGGGCAAAGGGACCGTCACCGTCGGCTCCCATGGTGCCGTCTATCATTTTTCCGTGATAATGCGTGCTGACCGTGACACCGCCGTCAATATGTCCCACAATGAAATTGCAGTCCTCATACCGTTTGCCGAGAGATTCGGCATGGGCTTCGGCGACAGCCTTGGGGTTCAGCACATGGGAGTGGGGCGTGCGGTAGAGTCCGCGGATGCCGGTAAGGCGTGCGTAATCACAGTACTCATCCACGTTGGTGGGGTTCAGCGTATAAGCCGGCTTATGATAATTCTGCGCGAAACGCCAGGCAAGCATAACGCCCAGCTTCGCGGCATGTTCACTTCCGCCGACAGCCGCTTCGGTATCGTCATACAGCTTCTGGTCGATGATCGTTACGCCGCTGGGCTGTGTGCAGGCGCTTCCGCCGCGGCCGACAAACACATCGATTTCGGAGGGGTCAACCCCTTCCTCTTTCAGCATATCCAGGATCACCTGGTAGCGGAAAGGCACCTGGCCGTTCACATGGGGGAACTGCAGCAGAACCGGCGCGTCATGGAACTGGCTTTTCTGGAACAGTTCCTTTTTGTTTTCAAAGAGGCTGATCTTGGTGGAGGTGGAACCGGGATTGATGATCAACAGTTTAAAGTCCATAATTCATTCCCAACACTATTCTTCAAGAATGGGCTTCCTTCGCAGAAAGCTGGAATATCATTTCGACACACCGGAATGATAACCCTTTGCATTAATTATGTTTTTCGGGCGCGGGGGAAGGGCGTCCGCCATTTACCCTGTGAATCCGGCATCTCATGCACGGAAACCGGCAACATACGTTCCGGCAGGTTGAAACCTCCTTTTCACTCTGCTATTGTGTGCCCTGCGAAAAGCATTACGGGAGGTACGACATGATTCAATGCACTGGAATCGAAAAATCCTACACTGACAAAAAGGTCCTGTCAGGAATCAGCTTTGACATTCCGGACGGCCAGATCTTCGGACTGCTCGGTCCCTCCGGCGCCGGAAAGACGACCCTGATCAAGATCCTGACCGGCCAGCTGGCTTTTGACGGAGGATCGGCCATGATCCTCCAGAAAAACGTAAGGCATCTTACGGGGGAGGATAAGAAGAAGATCGGCATCATGATGGACCAGTTCGGCGTATATGAACGGCTGTCCTGCTATGACAACCTGAAGGTGTTCGCGGACATCTACGGTACCCCGAAGGAAAAGATCATGGAAACCCTGAAACTGGTGGGCCTGGAGGATTCCGCAAAAAAGCCCGCTTCCAGCCTGTCCAAGGGCATGCGGGTCCGGCTCCAGCTGGCACGGGTGTTCATGGTTTCCCCGGAAATCATCTTCCTGGACGAGCCTACAACCGGCCTGGATCCGATGACGATGAAACAGATTCACAGGATTATCCTGGATAAGAAAAAGCACGGCTGCACCATCTTCCTCACGACCCACAACATGGAGGAAGCGGCCAAACTCTGTGACACTGTCGCCCTGCTGAATGAAGGCGTGATCGTGGACACGGGAGCGCCGGAAGAAATTTGCCGCCGGTTTAACCACCAGAAGAAGATCGTCCTTCACCTGAAAACGGGCGAGGACAGGGAACTGGCCCACAGCAGGGAATCCGCGGCTGAGATCAGCAAACTGCTGGAGGAGGACAAGGTGGAAACCATCCATTCCTCAGAGCCGACACTGGAGACCGTATTCCTGGAACTGACAGGAAGAAAACTGGAGGAAGAGTGAGCATGAATAATATTCTTGTTATGATCAGAAAGCAGATGAAGGATACCTTCAAAAACAAGGCGGTCCTGATTCAGCTGATACTGCTGCCGGTGGTTGCATTCGTGCTGGAACGGGTCATCAGGCCGGAAGGAGTACCGGAACTGATGTACACCAAAATGTTTGCCGCCATGTATATGGCCATGGCGCCCCTGACCGCGATGTCTTCCATTATCGCGGAGGAAAAAGAGAAGAACACCCTCCGGGTGCTGATGATGTCCAACGTTAAGCCCGGACAGTATCTGACGGGTATCGGCGCCTATGTATGGATCATCAGCATGATCGGTTCTGTATTGTTTGCCGTTTCCTTTCCGGCGGCTGAGATGCCCTTCTTCTTCCTGGTGATGGGCGCGGGCTTCATTATTTCCATTGTGATCGGCGCCGTGATCGGTATTGCTTCAAAGAACCAGATGTCCGCCACTTCCATAGGAGCTATGGCGATGATCATCCTCTCTTTCATTCCGATGTTTGCCATGTTCAACGACGGGATTGAAAAGGTGGCCAGGTTCCTTTACACCCAGCAGACCCGGTTCCTTCTTGACGCTATGTCCTTTGCTGAAATAAAATGGGATGGAGCTGCCATCCTGGCGGCGAATGCTGTCCTGGCGGTGGTGATGTTCTTTATCGCCTTCAGGAAAAAAGGACTGGAGTAAATGAGGATAGATATCGACATCAACGATCAGTATCCTGATACATCCGTGACAATCCATGCCCCGAGGTTGTCCCAGGATATCGAGAAGATGATCGCCATGATGCGGATGCTGGATATGCAGATCAGCGCGGAAAGGAACGGGGAAACCTACATCCTGGACGCCAATCAGATCCTGTATATCGAAGCGGTGGAGCGAAAAACCTTCATCTATACAGAGACGGACATGTATGAGTCGGAACTGAAACTGTATGAGGTGGAGGAACAGCTTCTCGAAAGGGATTTCCTGCGGATCAGTAAACAGAGCATCGTCAACCTGAGGATGATCAAGAGCCTGAAAGCCGATATCAACCGAAAGATCAAGCTGACACTGAAAAACGGGGAACAGATCATGGTTTCCCGGATGTACGCCGACGAGCTGCGCGCAAAGCTGGGGGTGAGGTAAGATGAAAGAAAAACTGAAATACCTCAACTGGCTTATCAAGGAAATCATGGCAAGCTTCGGAGGGGGCATCGTGACGCTCGCCCTGATGAGCTACCTGCTGGGAGACGGTGTGGCGCAGTTCAGCCCAGTGTTCGGCCTCGGGAAGCGCGGTATACCGCTCGAGATCGTGGTGCAGTTCCTGCTGCTCGCTGTTTTTTCCGTCATCGTCAAGGACGTGCTCCTGACAGACCGGTGGATCAAAAACATGAGCGTCTTCCTGCGGAAAACCCTCTATTTCTTCGTTGTTATCCTGGGTGTATTCATTATGAGCCGCCTGTTCAAATGGTTCCCGGCAGACGCGACCAGGGCCTGGATTTTCTTTGGTGCATTCTTTGCAGTGGCTATGGTTATCATGACCATACTGACCCGGACAAAGGAAATATCGGAGAACAATAAGCTGCAGGAAGCGCTGGAGAAATACAAGAAAAGGGAAAAGAAGTAATTGATGAGGCAGCGGAGCGGAAGCTCCGCTGCTTGTCAATTAACAATGAACAATGAACAATGAACAATTAAGTGCTCCGGAATGCAGATAATATCACGCTTCTTGCGGGCGCTCACGGCGTATGCTACAATCCAGACAGATCCAAACCTCTATTTAACAGGAGTACCGGCAGATGAAGATTGAACGCATGTATGCGCGCGGAGCGGAATACCAGCGGTTCGAAACGCTTAAACGCAACCGCGAAAAACGTACCAGACAGAAGCTTGCCTTTATGGAAGGCGTGCAGATGGTGGAGCAGGCTATCCGCCATAACTGGGAGTTTGCCGCCATGGCGGTGGCTGACGGACGCCGTCTGTCCGGATGGGCGGAGGATATGATCGCGAAAGCGAAGCCGGAAGTTCTTTATCAGATGGAGGAAGGCATGCATGCGGATCTTTCCGACCGGGAAGAGAGCTGCGAGATCATTGCCCTTGTCCGTGAACGTACGGACGGACTGGAACGGATCGAAGAGAAGGCTTCCGAAAGCAGCATGCCGCTGCTGTATGCTGTCTTTGACCGCCCGGCGTCCCCCGGAAACCTGGGAACCTTCCTCCGCTCCGCCGACGCCTTTGGCGGAACGGGGGTTATCGTTACCGGCCATGCCGCGGACTTTTATGATCCGCAGTGCATCCGCGCCAGCGTGGGCACGGTGTTTGCCATTCCCTTTACGGAGATGCCCAGCGCGGAGGGGGCCCTGGAGTGGCTCCATGCACGGCCGGAAAAGCCGCTGATCGTTGGGACGAGCGCCCACGGAACAAAGAACCTTGATGAGATCGACCTGACCGGCCCGGTTGCCCTGGCCATCGGCAATGAGACTTTCGGCCTGTCCCGGGCCTGGAAAGACGGATGCGATGTGCTGGCGAAGATCCCGATCTTCGGCGCGGCTTCCTCGCTGAACGCCGGAAGCGCCGCCACCGTCTGTTTCTATGAAATCAGCCGGCAGCGCCTTGCCAAAGGGCTGAAATAAAAAACTGGATCCGGACAGGAGAAAGGCATCACAGATGGAAGTAAAGACGCTGGTTGAACTGTTTGACGAACGCCCGCTGGAAAATGTGCTGGGTGTGGAGATCTTTCATCCGGAAGAGGTGATCTATGTCTGTCCGGAGGGAACGCCGGAGCATGCCTGGAGGCAGCTGAAGGATTACTTTGCCCACCGCGGGATCGAGGCCGCGATGGAGTTCCTGTATGTGAACATCTATGATACACAGAAGATCCTGGAACTGTTCCGCGCCATCCTGAAGGATCATCCGGACGCTGTGATGGATATCACAGGCGGAACGGACGCGGTGCTGTTCGCGGCCGGACTGGCCTGCTCCGAGGCAGCAATCCCCGTGGTCACCTACAGCCGCACGATGAATAAGTTTTACAGTATCCAGAACGCGCCGTCCATGCACGGTTACGTATGCGATATCACCTTCTCGGTGGAGGACTGTTTCCTGATGGCCGGCGGATCCATGCGCAAAGGCCGGGTGGACAACAGCATCCTGTCCCGGTATATGGAGGATATTGATCCGTTCTTTGAGGTTTTCCTGAAGTACCGGCGCAGGTGGGATAAGATCGTTACCTACATCCAGCGCGTATCGGCCGCACGGGAGGACGGAACCTATTCCCTGAGCGTGCAGGGAGACTACACCGTCAAGGGAGAACAGGGCGCCCGGCTGACGGCGCCGGAGGAAGCGTTCCGGGACCTGGAAAAAATCCGGATGATCTCCGGACTGAAGATCGTGCCGGAGGAGAGCGTGGAGTTCTATTTCCGGGATCCGCAGATCCGGGCATGGCTGCGGGACGTGGGCAGCGTACTGGAACTGTATATCTACAAAGCGTGCCTGGATACCGGCATGTTCAACGATGTACGGACCAGCGCGGTGGTGGACTGGAACGGGGATGACCGGGACAACGCGGTGTCCAACGAGCTGGATGTGATGTGCACCCGGGGGATCACGCCGGTGTTCATCAGCTGCAAAACCTGCATGATCCGGACCGAGGCGCTGAACGAACTGGCGGTGCTCCGGGACCGCTTCGGCGGGGAGATTGCCCGGGCGGCCATTGTGACCGCGGAACCCGCGGGGGCATCTGCCCGAAACCGCGCCGCGGAACTGAACATCCGGATCATTGACCTGAACGATCTGGAGGAAGGGAACATCGGGGAGAGCATAAGGAGCCTTATGAAATAATGAACAATTAACAATGAAAAATGAAGAATTATATATACTGTTTTTACCTGAAGATAAAACAAACCCGGAAGCGCTAAAAGCGGTTCCGGGTTTTGTTTTGGGGGAGGTCAGGGTTTGACCGGACCTTTACGGTAGCGGCCGAAGAAGATGCCGTCATCCACATAACCGGCGGTTTCAGAAACCCACATGGGGAACTTTCCGGTGGCCAGGGCGGTCTGGCCGTTCAGCATACCGGTGTGGAAGGAAAGATGCCGGTACTGGCGGAGAACCAGCTCCATGCGGGTGAAACGGCAGTTCTCCGGCTTTTCATACAGCATTTCATCTGTCAGCGTATCAAGGTATGCCATGGTTTTGGCTTCGATCTGATCCAGGTAGGCCAGCAGCTGTTCATCGGTCAGGACGACGGAAGTCGGGTTGTCCGGATTATCCATGCCTTCCTGATGGAAGGAGGGCTCTTCATAGACATTGGGATTGAAGAACCATTTATCCGCGGAATGGAGCGCGTGGTAAGCCCAGCGCCAGCAGGGAGCGCCGCAGCACAGGGCATTCCGGTCATAGGTCTGGAGGGAAGTCCTGATATTCAGGAAGTTGGGTTTGACGGTATCCCTGATAATCATAACCAGTTCGTTCATGGTGAATCTCTCCTGTTCGGTTGCTTTTTTCCGGGCCCGTGAGTATAATAGCATCGGTTAAACAATCAGTAAAATTGAAATAAACGAAAGAAACGATCGATAAAATCGATACAGAGGAGAACCAAACATGACGATCACGCAGCTGGAAACCTTTCTGAAGATTGCGGAAACCCGTAATTTTACCACCGCGGCCAGCCTGCTGGGATACGCGCAGTCCACCGTGACCATGCAGATCAAACAGCTGGAGGAGGAACTGGGCTGCCTGCTGTTTGAGCGGCTGGGAAAGACCGTGGCGCTGACCGCGGAAGGGGAACGGCTGTGTGAATATGCGGCGAAGATGATGCAGCTGGAACGGGAGATCAGGCTGGAGGTCCCAACGGTGAGAGAGCCGGCCGGAATTCTCCGGCTGGGCGTGTCCGAGTCGCTGTGTTATCACGGGCTTCCGGAAGTGCTGCTGAAGTATAAGCAGAAGTATCCCAAAGTGGAGATTCAGCTTTCCTTTATCATGCATGATACTTTTCCGGCGACGCTGAAGAAGGGAACATTGGACCTGGCTTATTCACTGAATCCTCCGGAGGAATACCCGGATCTGACGATGCTGTATGACAGGCCGGAAACGCTGGGGTTTTACGTCAGCCCGGAACACCCGCTGGCAAAGAAGAAAAAGATCACGGAAAAGGATCTGGAAGGCATTCCCCTGCTGCTGACCTCCCATAACTGCAGCTTCCGGCATATGCTGCTGGAGGATCTGGCGGAAGCCTCCGTGACGCCGCACATCGCCCTGGAGACCAGCAGCAAGGAGGTTCTGAAACAGTTCGCTATCAACGAGCTGGGAGTCGCCTTTATGCCGGATCTGGCAGCGCGGAGGGAAGTCGAAAAAGGCCGGCTGAAAAAGCTCAGCTGGGCCGGGAAAGCGTTCCCGATCTGTGCCCGGATCTACGTTCACAAGGATAAACATGTGAGCATGGCCATCCGGGAACTGGCAGATCTCATCGCGGAAAACGAAGCATAAAAAAACAGCCGGCTACGAAGGATCGTAACCGGCTGAAGTTTATTCTTCGGCCCTGTTCTTTTCCAGCTTATCAATAAACTTCTGCGGGGAAAGCTTACCGCTCAGGAACTCTTTCAGCAGGGAGCCGAAAGCAACATCTTCACCGTAGTCACCCAGGCCCACATTGAAAACGGGTACGGCATTGATCCGCAGGGTGCTGTCCACCATTTCCTGCGACAGGAAGCCGTCTTCTATTTCGGGGAAGTATTTCCGGTTAAACGCGTCCACGTCCAGCTGATCCGGATGTGAATACTGTAAATCTCCTTCTTCCTCCTCAAGGGTGATGACCCGCTCCAGGAAGTCGGACGCGCGGGAAGCAAAGGGACTGTCCTTCCGGACACAGATGACCCGGGATTCGACATAGATCAGGGGATCCTGGCCCGGGTCTATGCGGTAGGGAATCATGTTGTCCCAGGTGTAGGGATCACGGCTCAGGAAATCCTTTCCGTTATCCAGATCGGTAAACAGCGGCCGGAGGTCCTTCTGGTCCTTTTTCTTTACAGGCTCCTGCTTTTTGAGCTCCCGGATGATGCGGTCCGTCCGCTCCAGGAGCGCGACAAGTTCCGGTGAATTGTACCGGGCAGGTTCACCGGCGTGGACTGACTGGTAAAACCAGCTGTCCAGCAGCAAGAGCACGATGGTGCGCTCCGTGTAGTTCTTTTCCCCGAAGTTATACATCAGCTCGAAGCCCTCATGAGGCGTGGCCAGATAAACCTCCAGGAAATCCAGCATCTCCGTGAAGGAGGAAGGGGGCGTCCTGTCCGCAAAGGGGGAGGCGTTCCAGGCATCGGGAATCCAGAACAAAGGCGTTTTCACATGGATCATTCCCCGTACGCCCCACATACGGCCGTCTTCTGTGATCAGGTAGTTTTTCAGGATATTCCCGAAAATGGGCGGCATGGTATCCAGGTCTTTCAGCAGGGCTTCACCGGGTTCAAAAGAGGCAATGACGCCTTTTTCCCGGACTTCTTTCATGGACAGGCCCTCGTCGTAGAGACGGAAGAAATCCGCGTCTTCGGCTTTGGAATGAGGATTGAAACACAGGTCTTTCACGGAGGCTACTCCGGGCATTTCCGCCCAGTACTCCTGCAATTCATCTTCAAGCGCCATCACGGTCAGGGGGAAGGATTCCTCGCCCAGAACGGGGGAAATGGCGAGTGTGATCAGCAGCACTGCGATGAGCAGTGCAGAAATTGTTTTTTTCATTTTTTATACTCCTATTCCTGTTATTTCTTCAGGTCCAGGGTAAGGACGGTCTTTCCCGGGCCGGTCAGCAGGATGCCGACTGCCTCCGGAATGCTGTCCCCGGGAATCATCTGCATCATATGGATTACGGGCAGGTCGTTCAGCTGATTCAGGACACCGCAGCCGGACAGGTTCATACCGAAGGGGAACTCTGTTCCGTCCGGCCGGACAAAGTCAAGGGAATAGTTTTCACAGTTGTCCCAGAAGGTTTCTTCATCCATGTCTTCCGGGAAGAGATAATCGGCAAGCAGATAGACGCCGGCAGGCATCCGCAAAGCCCGGACGGATTCCAGCCGAATCCCCTCCGGAAGTCCGGTGTTTTCCGGTATTACGTATTCCCCTGTTTCAACCGGCGCCTGCAGGGGGATGCTGACATCCACCCCTTCCCAGACGGCTTTGGGTTCGTCCTCTTCCTGGTTCAGATTGATTTCCGCGACCCGCAGGCGGACCTGGCAGTCCACTTTTTCCCCGGAGGCTTTGCCGTTCATCATGGCACAGGAGAAATAGGTGAGGCTGCCGTCCTCATTGAACAGCGGATCTTCAAACTGGTATCCGTCAGACAGTTCCTCCGGAATCTCCAGGACGGCGCGGACGCTGTAAAGCGGCCGGTTCAGCTGTTTCGCGGCATCAACCCAGGAGGTGTCCGGGTCCACACCGAGCTTTTCGGCAACGGCGTCGCCGTTTTCCCCGTTGGCGCCGACGGCGTCATAGGGATCATCCCCGGTCAGCAGAATGCCGGATTCCCCGGTGGCTTTGGCGACAACGGAGGTGGTGGCGGTGTAGCCGTCGCAGTACAGGCCGCCGACGGTGAAGGTGACCGGGCCGATGGTATGGGAAATTTCTCCGTTATCCTTCATAATCTGCACCGTGTCCTGCGGGACAGAGATGTCATAGTATCCTGAAAAGAAATCGGTCCATCCGAAAATCTGGCCGGCAGCCACGGCGATGGTTGTGGCCGCTATGATAATACATGCCGCAATGAGTACGGCCCTGAATGTTACGCGTTTCACGGGTTCTTCCTCCTTTACGGAGCAGGCGGCCGTCATCAGCGCGTTACGGCATTCATCGGGCATGGGCTTAAAGGCGCCCCGCAGATCCAGGTTATCAAGATCGCGCTTCATTCCGCATTCAGCTCCTTTCTCAGTTCTCCTTTTCCCCGGTGCAGCCGTCCGCGGAGGGTTGTCAGCGGAACACGCAGCACCTCGGCTGCCTCCTCATAGCTCATGCCCTCCGAATAGCAGAGGACCAGCGGCAGCCGGAGAGTATCGGGAAGCGCTTCCAGCGCCAATGCGAGGTCGGGATCCGGAACGGATGCCGGGACCTGCGCGGGAATCTTTTCCAGGGAAACAACCGGCCGGCGTTTTTTTCGCGTGTCATAGCACGTATTGATCAGTATGCGGGTGATCCAGGTGCGGAAGTATTTCTCCTCCCGGAGCCTGTCCCGCTTTTCCCAGGCTTTCAGGACGGTATCCTGAAGGGCGTCCTGTACGTCGGCGTCGTTCTGCAGGATCGACCAGGCAACCCGGTACATCATGTCCGAGCCGGCTTCGACCTGCGCTATAAAGAATCCCCTGTCCACGGTGTTCAACCTCCATCATTGACGGGTTTTTAGTAACGTTACACCTATTAGACGATTGAGGATATGAAATCCTCACACGGTGCAAAAAAAGATTTTAAAACATTTGTGAATAACGGAAAAGCAGGCAATGAGCCTCCCGCGTAAAGTTACAAAGCTTACGAAATCGTAAGGCAGAAGTCACCTGAAAGTAAGATTCGTCTGCTAATCTTGTGACTGAGGAGGGAAGACTCATGGAAATCATGCGCAGCGGACGCTGTAACGTCAGGGAAACCGAACTGAGAAACGAAAACACACTCTCAGCATGGTATGATTCATATGGTACGGATATTCTCCGTTACTGCTTTATGATGCTTGGAAACCGGACGGACGCGGAAGACGCTACCCAGGAAACATTCCTGAAGGTCTGGCGGAACATCGGACGGTTTGAAGCCAAGAACGGATGCTCCCCCAAATCATGGATCATCCGGATCGCCGGCAATACCTGCCGGGACTACCTCAGGAGAGGCTGGCACAAGTATGAGAACCGGCTGATCACTCCGGAAGACCTGAAGAAACTCGGAAACGCGCCGGACGAGAGCCGGGAAATGATCATGGACGTGATGAACCTGCCGGAGAAATACCGGGAAGTGGTCCTGCTGGTGTTCCTGCAGGGAATGACCCTCCGGGAAGCCGCGGACTGCATGCAGACCAGTGCGTCCACCATCTCCAGGAGACTGGAAAAAGCCAAGAGAATGATAGCCTGAACCTATTTCATAACATCCTTTTTAGCAGAAGCCCTGTCCGGTTGCCCGGACGGGGCTTCTGTGATATCATCGAAATGATTTTCCGATCAAAATCACCGAAAACGGAAAAATCCCCTTACGTCATGTATTGCATGTGACGCGGCGTAATAAAGTAGGATGACGCCGAAAGGAGGTGGAACGCTATGGCACAATACACCACCGGAGAACTGGCGAAAGAGTGCGGCATCACAGTCCGGACCGTACAGTTTTATGACCAGCGGGGGATCCTGGTTCCCAGCGCGCTGACCGAAGGCGGCCGCAGGCTGTATTCAGAGGAAGACCTGAAGATGATGAAGATCATCTGCTTCCTGCGGGATACGGGCCTGTCCCTGGACACCATCGGAAAGCTGCTGAAGGAAGAGGACCTGGGCAGTGTGGTCTCGATTTTCCTGGAACAGCAGGAACAGGTGCTGCAGGAGGAGATCGCAGACCGGAAGGATAAGCTGGAGCGGCTGGAAGAACTGAAAAGCGGACTGAAGGATGTTCCGTCGGTTTCCGTGGAATCCATCGGTGACATAGCGACCGTTATGGAAAATAAAAAGAAACTGAGCGCAGTGCACCGGAAGATGGTGCTGGTCGGAGCACCCTTCACCGTGGCAGAGGACGCGGGGATCCTGCTGTGGATCTTCAAAGGACAATGGTGGCTCTTCGCGGCGGCCCTGGCGGCGGCCATTCCCGTAATCATCTGGATGGTCCGGTATTATTACCGCAACGCAGCCTATATCTGTCCTCAGTGCCATGAGATTTTCAAACCGGCCATGAAAGAGTTTTTCTTTGCAAACCATACGCTGAAAACCCGGAAACTGACCTGCGTGAAATGCGGGCATAAGGGATACTGTGTAGAAACTTACGGAGGAAACGTGGAATGAAGAAGGTACTGTCTGTTTTACTGGCCCTGATGATGCTGATCGCCTGCGGCGCCGCTGCCGCGGAGCAGGAAACCCGGAAGATCGAAACGCCCGCGGACGCGGAGGAATGGATCCGGGTTTTCCTGGGTGAACACCCGGAAGAACTGGACGGCGCCTGGGCGATGACTGCCCAGATGCAAGCCGCCGCCGACCAGATGGGCGGCATAGGCGGCCTGGCGAAATCACTGGCTGCGCTGGGCACGGCCGGAGAGATCGGCTCCGCTGTGGAAGGGGAACTTTCCGGATTTAAAACGTTCAGCATTCCCTGCGCGTTTTCCCTGATGCCGGTGGACCTGGTCCTGGTTATCCAGGACGGCGCTGTCGCCGGCCTGCAGACCGGCGCATACAGCGGGAGAAAGGAAGAAAAGACAGAAAGTGATCTTTTTGACAGTGTTGAGCTGAACCTGCCGGTACCGGCCCTTGGAGAACTGCCCGGAATCCTGACCATGCCCAAAGGAGACGGTCCGTTCCCGGCAGTGGTGCTGATCCAGGGCTCCGGCGCCAGCGACAAGGACGAAGCTGTCATGGGCCTCAGGCCTTTCCGGGATATTGCGGAAGGTCTGGCGGAACAGGGTGTCGCTGTATACCGCTTCGACAAACGGACCTATGTTTATGGCGCAGCGATGGCGGATAACCGCCGGATCACGCTGATGGACGAATCGATCGATGACGCGGTGAACGCGGTGCAGCTGCTGGCGAAACAGGAAAAGATCGATCCGGAGCGGATCTTTGTGCTGGGACACAGCCTGGGCGGCAACGCCATTCCTGCCATTGCCCGGGAACTGAAGAAGCAGCCGGCGGACAGCCGCGGCTTCATCATGATGGCAGCATCCCCGCGTCCCCTGGAGGAACTGGCACGGGAACAGAATGAATTCCTGTATTCCCTGATGCCGGAGGAAACAGAAGAACAAAAGGCGGAAAAAGAAGCATACCTGGCAGAAATAGAGAAAACGTTCAGCGACCTGGATAAGCTGAAAGACCTGGACAGCCTGACGGATGATGATACGGTGCTGGGAATCTGGAAATCCTACTGGAAATGGCTGGCGGATTACGATATCCTGCAGGCGGCAAAGGAGATCACACAGCCTGTCCTGCTGCTGCAGGGCGAGGAAGACTACCAGGTGACCATGGAAGACTTCAGCATCTGGCAGGAAGCGCTCGGAGACAAGGCAAACTGGAAAATGATTGCCTATCCGGGGCTGGTCCATGTTTTTATTCCCGGACAGAAAGCGGAAGGTTCCGCGGTTTACAGCCGGACCGAAAAAGTGGACAGCCGGGTTATCAGCGACATCGCGGACTTTATCAACGCACAGTAACTGACAAAGTATTCAGGCAATAACAACCGGGGGACAGAAACGTGAACAGACCTTTTATCGGCATCCCCATGGGAGACGCTGCCGGCATCGGACCGGAAATCGTGCTGAAAACCATCGCGAACCCGGAGATAAGCGGGATTGCCCGCTGTGTTGTGGTGGGAGATAAAGGCGTGATGGAACTGGCGGAAACCTATCCGGGCTCCCCCAAACCCGGGATCAACGTGATCCGGGAACCGGCGGAGGGAAGGTATGAGCCGGGAATCCTGAACCTGATCGACCTGCATAACATCGACCTGAATAAACTGAAGGTCGGGACGGTTGACGGGATGTGCGGAAAGGCCTCCTATGAGTATATCGCTGAGAGCATCCGCCTCGCGAACGCACGGCTGGTGGACGCAGTTGCCACAACACCGATCAACAAGGAATCCCTGAGGAAAGGCGGCGTTCCCTATATTGGTCATACCGAGATCTTCGGGGCTTTGACAGGCACAGAGGATCCCCTGACCATGTTTGAGGTGCGGGGGATGCGGGTGTTCTTCCTGACGAGACATGTTTCCCTGCGGGAGGCCTGTGACCTGGTAACCAAAGACAGGATTGTGGACTATGTACACCGCTGCACAGAGGCGCTTCGCCGGCTGGGTGTGACGGAGGGAACCATGGCTATTGCCGGACTGAATCCCCACAGCGGAGAACACGGGCTGTTCGGCACTGAAGAAGTGGAACAGGTATACCCGGCGGTCGAGCAGCTCCGGAAGGAAGGATACAACGTGGAAGGCCCCATCGGGGCGGACTCGGTATTCCACCTGGCGCTCCAGGGCCGGTACAACAGTGTGCTGTCGCTGTATCACGACCAGGGACATATCGCCACCAAGACGCTGGACTTTGAAAGGACGATCGCCATTACCAACGGCATGCCGATCCTGCGCACTTCCGTGGACCATGGAACAGCGATGGACATTGCCGGAAAGGGGATCGCCAGCGCGGTCAGCATGATGGAGGCGGTGCGGCTTGCAGTTAAATACGCACCGGCGTTTAAGAATAATTAAGAATTCTGCGATCGCCGTTAACAAAATGCTTTCAGCATTTTGACGGCTGTAGCATGGGAGGCATTCGCATCGAATGGCTCGGCGTTACCAGCGCTGAAGCGCTGACGCCTGCATGGACGATCTGTTGCCAGCACTAAAGTGCTGACAGATCTGTCTAAAGCGCTGGTGCCTCCTCAACAATTCAGAATTATTCTTTCCCCAACCCGTTTCATCGTCCGGACAGAACAGCATCCCTGTTGTCATTCCGACCAAGCGTTAGCGCGTGGAGGAATCCCTTACTATAATTGGCATCGGCAGTCAAACCGTTTCATGGTTGAAATGAAGGGAACGATAGGGACGGTCAGAGTCAATTAAGAATAAAGAGTTATGAATGTCTCTGCATTACGGCTTTTCAGCATGGCCGGGCAGAGACTTTTTTTCGTCTGCAGAAATACGTACCGGCAGGACGGGCTCACGCGCTGCCATACGCGGAGAAATGAAAACAAATGAAATGTACATACTTTTACAACTCCTTTACATTATTTCAGTATTTGCTGTGATATACTGAAACGGGGTGATGAGAGATGGCAAATATTCTGTTTGTGGACGATGAATCGGCCATTCGCGATATGTTGAGAACGGTGATGAAACTGGCGGGGCACAGGCCCCTGGAAGCGGCAGACGCGGACCAGGCACGGCGGGTGATGCGGGAGCAGGCTGCCGACCTGGCTGACCCATACCGGTGGTAGTCCGGTTATCCGCTTGTATTCTTACCGCTGTTCTCTTTCACGGACAGCGGTTTTCCTGTATAATAAGCCAATCAGCACACAAAAACGGACAAGGAGAAGCAATATGAGCAGAAGTATACGAACCTCAGCCAAGGCCCTGGTGATCAGGGACGGCCGCATGCTGGCCATCCGGCTTCATGACCAGGACGGGGATTTCTATATCATGCCCGGCGGCGGACAGAACACCGGGGAACTGCTTCCCGCGGCGGTTGAACGTGAAGTGGCGGAGGAAACCGGTATCGCGGTGAAAGCCGGGGACGCCGTTTTTATCATCGAAGGCGAGAAAGGCGAGGAAAGCCACCGGGTGGATATCGTGTTCCGGTGTGAATACCTGGGTGAAAGCGACGCGGAACGGCACACGGACTGGAACCAGACCGGATATGAGTGGCTGGACATCGCGACACTGAACACGGCGCCGCTTTATCCCTCAAAGCTGAGACGGCCGATCATGAACCTGTCTGCGGAGAAGGAAGCGCCGGTTTATCTTGGAAATGAAAACGTCGGAGATCCGGAGATCACGGACTGACGGAAAAGAAGGAGAAAAACATGGAACACAAGTTACTGCCCGCGGATGAATGCCTGGTCTGCGGAAGGATTGAACAGACCCTGCGGGGAGAAAACCCGTTTTTTGTGCGGGAACTGGAAACCGGTTATGTGGTGATCGGCGATCACCAGCGGTTTGAAGGCTATACCCTGCTGCTGTGCAAGGAACACGCGACGGAACTGAGCCAGCTGACACCGGAGTTCCGGGCGGCTTTCCTGCGGGATATGGCGATCACGGCGGAGGCAGTTGAGAAGGCCTTCAAGCCCGACAAGATGAACTACGCGCTGCTGGGCATCGGCAAATGCCAGCATATGCACTGGCACCTGTATCCCCGCAGGGAGGGGGATACTCCGACACCCGGACCTGTGTGGCGGGTGACGGACGCGAATGATGACCGTTGGATCCCGTCCCCGGAAAAGCTGGAAGAGCTGAAGGAAAAAGTGAACCGGGAACTGGAAAAACTGCTGTGACAGGCAAACGGAGGAACATATGCAATACGATATACTGACGGAACAGGCCAGAGGAATCCTGGAAGCGGAGCCGTGGTACGCGTCGGCAATGAGCAATCTTTCCGCGCTGCTGATGACCTCCATGGACAGGCTGAACTGGGCCGGATTTTATCTTGTAAGGAACGGCGGGCTGACCGTTGGGCCGTTCCAGGGCAAGCCGGCCTGCATTCATATTCCCATGGGCAGGGGTGTATGCGGAACGGCGGCCATGATGGACGAAATACAGGTGGTGCCGGATGTACACCTGTTTCCGGGCCATATTGCCTGCGACAGCGAATCGGCATCGGAGATCGTGATCCCGATCCATCATGATGGAAAGGTCGCGGCGGTTCTGGATATGGACAGCCCGGTAAAAAGCCGGTTCTCCGCGGAAGACGCGGATGGCCTGACGGCGCTGGTGCGGCTGATGGAAGAGAAGATCCACTGGTAAAAGAGTAAATGTGAGGGATATGTATGACACAGCAGGAGATCCTGGACGCCGCAATGCGGCAGTCCGCTGTTGATTGTTCCTGCTCTGCGGAAGATTTCCGCAGGGAAACGAATGTTGTGGTTGAATCCAGGCCATCGGCAGACGCGAGCAGGTACCTGACCAATCCGAATATCTGCGCGCTGTTTACCTATGGTTCCAATGTTGTCGCATCCTGCCGCGGAGACCTGATCCCGGAGGTGGAAGCCTTTGTCAACGGCATGCCCAAGCATCACCGGTGCTTTGAACCACAGGGCATTTATGAACTGAACCGGATCCTGCAAAAGGCAGACGCGCGGGTTACCTGGATGCACAGCTTTTACCTGCCGGATCTTCAGGCTGTCTTCAGCGCGGAAGTTTTCTGCCCTTATGAAACGCGGGAACTGCATCCGGAGGATTTTACAGACCTGTACCTGCCGGAGTGGAGCAACGCTTTGTGCAGCAGCCGGAAAGAGCTGGACATGCTGGGCATCGGCGCGTATGACGGCGGGAAACTGATCGGCCTGGCGGGATGCTCCGCGGACTGCGCGGAGATGTGGCAGATCGGGATTGACGTGCTGCCGGAATACCGGCAGAAGGGGATCGCTTCCACACTGACCAACCAGCTGGCCCGGGCGATATTTGAACACGGTAAGATCCCGTTTTATGCCGCCGCCTGGTCCAATGTCCGGTCAGTGAAGAACGGACTGAAAAGCGGTTTCCGGCCCGCGTGGGCAGCAATGCAGGCGGAAAAGATAAATAAATGAAAACTGAAGATTTAAAACTTTGCGATCGCTGTTACCAAAGATCCGTTTGCTGTCACTCCGGATCTTTGACAGCTGTAGCATGGCAGTTGTATTCCGCAATCTCAATGGTCGTAACTCCATAATATGGAGCTTACTCCCTTTCGATTGACCTCAGATCCGATGAGATTTCCGCCACTGGCGGTCATCGGCTCTTCGCCCCAAATCAAAGATTTGGACAACTGCTCAATAAATGAATAATGGCGGAGGGATGGCTACGCCATCCTTTGAATTAATAATCCGCGCGGCGGGGACGTACAGGACGCGGAGACGGGCGCCGCAGAGCAGACTGATACAGGAGACAGGTGAAAGAGATGGACTTCAGGCATTTTGGGGGCGTGTTCGGCGTGTATGAGCGGACTGCCCCGCTGACAACGGGCGGCGCGGGACTGGCGGACAGGAATTTTACCATTCCTAACGATCCGTCCTTCAGCTATCAGACGGCTTCGGGCACAAAAGGATTTACCGCCGCGGCCGTACTCGCATTGATCGCGGAAGGAAAAGCCGGCCTTGACGACTGCGTAAAAAGGATCCTGGCAGAAAGCCATGAACCGCAGAAATACGGAAAGCTGGAGTGGCTGGATGAGATGGTTACGTTCAGATCGCTGCTGAGCCACACGTCGGGTGTGCCCGATTATTATGACGAAGACCTGACAGACAGCTTTGAGGACGTCCTGAACGGAACACCCTGCTATCACTATGAAAAGCCGGAACAGTTCTTTCCCCTGACGGAGAAAGCCTGGAAGAAGCAGGAGAAATCTTACAGCTTCCGGGACGTATTCAAGTATTCCAACGGCGGATTCGTCCTTTTGGCAGCGGCGGCGGAAGCTGTGTCGGGCGAACCGTTCGGGGAATACGTCACAAGGCATGTGTTCAGACCATACGGGATGAACAGGAGCGGCTTTTTCCGCTTTGATGAGCAGCCGCCGGACGGTATTGTCCGCGCGGCCGCGTACCAGGGGAACGGGAAAAGCAACATCTATGCGGTACCCGTGATTGGCGGAGGGGACGGCGGCGCCTATACGAATCCGGCGGACATGGCACGGTTCTGGAATGCCCTTGATCCGGAAATCAACCCGCAGAGTCCTGCGGCGGGCCTGGTTGAGGAAGCCTGGACCCCGCGGCAAAAAGCAGAAGAAAACTTCTACGGGCTTGGATTCTGGATCAGCGGGAAAAATCCGAGGATCGTATTCCTGGAGGGCTTTGATCCCGGCGTTCAGTTTTTCAGCTTTTACAACCGCGACACGAAGCGATCCCTGACGATCTGCCTGAACGATGAAAACATGAACTGCGACGAGGTTTTTGAACAGTATTTTCCCATGATACAGGGATAAAAAGAGGGGGCAGCCGGTTCATCCGGCTTGCCCCCTCAAATCGTAGACAAAGTGGTTTCAGCAAGTAATAGCTGAGCCCCTTCCGGGTTCTCCGGAAGGGGCTGATTTGTTGAACTGTGTTTAAGCGGCCAGGGCTTCGACCCTGTTCAGGTAATCAAAGAACTTCATTTCATCCTTATAGGAGGAAGCGAACAGCTCGGGCTCGTTAAGGCCTTCTCCCTGGAGCATGGCCGTGATGCCGATATAGCGCTGGGCGGGATCCTTGAGATCATATTGTTCACCCTGCGCAGTGACAACCAGCACGGAAGCCTCGCAGCGGTCGAGCGTTTCTTCGAACAGTTTCAGTTCATCATTATTCCTGATCTTCATATGTATCAACTCCTTTGCGATCAGAATTCATGAGAAAGAAGTTGTACCACTTCTTTCATACAATATGATACAGCAAAAAAGAGCCAACACAATCGAAAAACAGGCGATTTGGCGGACAAATTGTACAGGTTTGACAATACATGTCGCATCTGGTAAAAAAGTGACAGGCGGCAGGCGTCAGTCCAGCAGGGCGACCGCCACGTCATTCACGTTGGTGCCTGTGGGGCCGGTGATGATCAGGCCGCCGGTCTTCTCCAGGGCATGATAGGCATTGTTATCCTGCAGTACCGCGTCAATGGACAGGCCGTGCTTCGCCAGCTCAGCACAGGTATCGCCGTCCGCATAGCCGCCGGCCGCGTCCGTGGGGCCATCAGTTCCGTCGCTGCCCACAGAGAAGACAGCAGCCCGTTCCAGGCCGGCGATGCCCGCCGCGGCGGAAAGGGCGATCTCCTGATTCCGGCCGCCTTTTCCGTGACCGGTCAGTTTTACCACGGTTTCCCCGCCGGCGATGAAAGCCAGGGCCTTGGGATCCGCGGAATGTGTTTTCAGGATGGAGGCAAGGAAGCTTCCGGCTTCCCGGGCCTGACAGCAGAGCTGGTCCGTGAGGATGACGGGTTCATAGCCCAGATTCCGGCAGGTGACAGCCGCGGCAGCACAGAGCTCCCGGACACTGCCGTTGATCTGTGTGTGTACGTTATCCAGGGCTTTGGGCGTTTCGACGCCCAGCAGGTTTTCAGCCGTTTCGGACATGCGCAGGTTATACTTTTTCCGGATGCGCTGCGCATCCTCCGCGGTGGAGGAGTCCGGGCAGGCGGGACCGGAGGCAATCATATCCAGCGGATCCCCGAGGATATCCGAAAGTACAACGGCTTCGACTTTTCCGGGCCAGCAGAGCTGGGCAAAGCGCCCGCCCTTGACCTGGGAAAGACGCTTGCGGATGGTGTTGATCTCCACAATGTCCGCGCCGCAGGCAAGCAGCTGGCCGGTGATATCCTGCAGTTCCTCCCCGGAAACCAGGGGTTTTTCAAACAGTGCACTGCCGCCGCCGGAAAGCAGAAAGAGAACCGTATCCTTTTCCGTCAGGTCTGCCACGAGGTCCAGGGCAGCCTGGGTGCCTTTGAAGGAGTTTTCATCCGGCACGGGATGGCCGGCTTCGAAGCAGGTGAAATTGGCGATGGGTCCCATGACGTGATCGTATTTGGTGACCACCACGCCGTTTTCAATCCGGTCACCAAGACAGTCGGATGCGGCTTTTGCCATCTGCCAGGCAGCTTTGCCGGCGGCGACCAGCAGCACCCGGCCGGAAAACTCCATGCTTTTCAGGGCACGCTGTACCGCCGCGTCCGGCTGTACGGCCGCAATGGCTTCGCGGACGATCTGATCCGCGTGTTCACGCAATTGTCGGTTCAATGTGAAGCCTCCTTATCTTACGGGGGAAAGAAGCGCACCGTGCGGGCACGGTGCGCGGGAAGTGATCCTTCAGCATCAGAAAATCAGGCTGAGGATGAAGATTTCAATGATGGCGGCGATGCCAATGACCAGGGTCATGGCCGTCTGGGTTCTGTAACCTTCTTCAGGCTGCATTTCGCCGAAGTTGGTAACCACCCAGAAGTAGCTGTCGTTGGCATGGGAAACGGTCATGGCGCCAGCGCCGATGGCCATAACCACCAGGGCGATGTCCACGGGAGCGGTGAAGCCGAGCACGGGAAGCAGAGGCGCCACAATACCGGCAGTGGTGGTAATCGCGACGGTGGAGGAACCCTGCGCGCTCTTGAGGATGGCGGCGAGCAGGAAGGGGAAGAAGATGCCGATGGCCTGCAGGGCAGAAGCATTGGCGGTGATGTAGTTGACCATGTCGGAGGAAGAAATGACCTTGCCCAGGACGCCGCCGGCCGCGGTGACGAACAGGATCGGGCCAACGGTCTTCAGCGTATCATTGGTCAGGTTATAGAAATCCTTGCCCTTGCCGGCGGTGAACAGCTGGATGATGGCCAGCACGGAACCGACAGCCAGAGCCATGATGGGCGTGCCCAGGAAGGTCAGCAGGTCGGCAACCGGGCCGGTCCACTTAGCCATGGAGGAGATGGAGGACAGGGCCATCAGCAGGATCGGAACCAGCAGGGGAGCCAGAGCGTTGCAGCCGCCGGGCAGCTTGCCGAATTCCGCCTTGAGTTCCTCATAGGACTTGACAACTTCGCCGTTGTCACCGGTTTCGTCCGCGCTCTTGATCTTCTTACCGATAAACTTCGCATAAATGAAGCCGGCAATCAGCGGGAAGATGGAGCAGAGCACGCCGATGCCGATGACCAGGAGCAGGTAATCGCCCGCACCGAGGGTCTGGGCCGCCGCGATGGGGCCGGGTGTCGGCGGGATAAAGACGTGGGATACATACAGACCGCAGGAGAGGCAGACCGTCATCGCCACGGAGGAGACGCCGGTGCGCTTGACCAGGGCTTTGCGGATCGGGTTCAGGATGACGAAGCCGCTGTCGCAGAAGACGGGGATGGAAACCACCCAGCCCATGAGTTCGATGGCCAGTTGGGGATTCTTTTCACCCACCAGTTTGATGACCATGTCAGCCAGCTTCAGGGCAGCGCCGGTTTTTTCCAGCACCGTGCCGATGAAAGCGCCGAGGATGATGACGATACCGATGGAGGTGAAGGTTCCGGAGAAGCCGGCACCGATGATACCCGGAATCTGGGTCAGTGGGATACCCGCAATAATGGCAAGCAGCAGGGAAATCCCCATGATTGCCAGGAAGGGATGAACCTTGAGCTTCGAAATGAGCAGGATCATCAGGACGATCGCGACAACAAACGCGATGATAAGCGGAAGACCGGTCATAAAAGAACCCTCCTTACTAAATATGGAATTGTCGTAAACGGTTCAATACCATATGCAGTGTATCACCGGTCAAAGAGAATGTCAACGAAATTGTATTTTTTCTGTATTTCCAAGGCAAACTTGCCGGGCTTTCCACGGCGTGATATCATTAGTTAACAGCCGCGCAGATATGTTGAAGCAGCTGCACAGAAAACGGAGAACAGGAAAGATGAATACCATACTGCTTGTGGAAGATGATGCCGCCCTGCGGGAGGGACTTACAGAACTGTTTATACGGGACGGATATGAGGTTATTGCCGCCGGTTCCCTGCGGGAAGCGCGTGAACGCCTTTCGGACGCGGTGCAGGCGATCGTGATGGACGTAGGCCTGCCGGACGGGGACGGAGTGAACCAGTGCCGGGAGTGGCGTGCCGCCGGAGAAACACGGCCGGTGCTTTTCCTGACTGCCCGGGGTGAGGAATTTGACGTGGTGCGGGGCCTGGATTCCGGCGGAAACGATTATGTGACCAAGCCTTTCCGGATGCAGGAGCTGCTAAGCCGCGTACGGGTACTGCTGCGGGGCAGCACCCGGACTGCCCAGACGACCAGCCGGAGCGGCTTTGTTGTGAACCATGAGCGTATGCAGGTGGTGAAGGACGGGGAAGTGCTGCCCCTGACACTGACCGAATACAAGATCGTTACCATGCTGATGGATCATCCGGCTGTGGTTCCGCGGGAACGCCTGCTGGAGGTCCTGTGGGATGAAGGCGGAAAGTTTATCGATGACAACACGCTGTCTGTTCATATGAGCCGGCTGCGGGAGAAGGTGGGCGCTGAGCACATCAGCACCATACGGGGAGTGGGATATCAATGGTTGGATACATCCTCAGCGGAATCCTCCTGCTGATCCTGGCTGCTGTCCTGGTCCGCCGGTATCTTGACATGAAGCGGCTGGACAGGCTTTCTGAGAAAATGGAGGATTACCTGACGGGAAACGGCGGAGACCTGTCTCTGTCCCTGAAGGAAGACAAGATCGCGCAGGTGGAGAACGCTGCCCTGGAGATGCAGAACCGCATTGAGACGGCGGAAGAGCGTTTCCGGCAGGAGGCGAGACGGACCAGCAACCTGACGGCGGACATCTCCCACCAGCTGAAGACGCCGCTGGCTTCCCTGCGCCTGTACTGCGAGATGGATGAAAGCGCTCACAGCGAGCAGCAGATCGCCCAGATCGAGCGTATGGAGACGCTGATCAGCAGCCTCCTGCGGCTGGAAAAACTGTGCGCCGACGGATATGAATTTGCCTTTGAGGAATGCAATGTCCGGAAGATGATCGAAAAAGACTGGGAACAGATGCATTCCCTGTGGCCGTACACAACCCTGACCATAGAAGGGGAAGCTGTTATTCGCTGCGATGAGAAATGGCTTTCCGAGGCTTTCCGGAACCTGATCAAGAATGCCTGCGAACATACCGGAGAGAACGGGGAAATCCATATCTTCATGGAACGGACGGAAAGCTTTTTCTACTGCACGCTGGAGGACAACGGCGGCGGCGCGGCAGCGAAGGACCTGCCGCATCTGTTTGAACGCTTTTACCGCGCGGAAGGACAGCACAGCAAGGGAGCAGGCCTGGGACTGGCGATCGTGAAGGAGATCATTTACCGCCATCACGGACAGATCATGGCGCAGAATACGGACAAAGGACTGAAGTTTACAATCTCGCTGCCAGTGCTGGACATGATAAAGACAATTAAGAATTCAGAATTCAGAATTCAGAATTAAACATAGAGAGCTGGATGAAGACACTGCTGCTGCGGGGAGCAATCTGAACCCGAGGGAAAGACAATTCATAATTCATAATTCATAATGAATACTTGCGGCGGAGGAATAAGAGAAGGGATAAGTATTCTTACGAAAACGTAAGATGAAAGTCACCTGAAAGTAAGGTTGGTTTGATATGCTGGCTTCCGAGGAGGGATGAACGATGGAAATGATTCGTTGTGAAGATCTTATGAAAACCTACGGGAGCGGTACCGGTGCGGTACATGCGGTTGACGGTGTCAGCCTCTCTTTTGAGCAGGGAAGTTTTACCGCTGTCACAGGTAAGAGCGGCAGCGGCAAATCCACCCTGCTTCATCTTTTGTCCGGCCTGGACCGGCCGACATCCGGAAAGGTGATCTACCAGGACAACAACCTGTTCCAATACAATGACAACCAGCTGTCGGTGCTCCGCCGCCGGCGCTTCGGATTTGTTTTCCAGGCTTACAACCTGGTGCGGGAGCTGACTGCACAGGAAAACATCCTGCTGCCGGTGATGCTGGATAACCGCAAGCCGGACGAAGCTTACCTGAAAAGGCTGGTGGAGATGCTGGATATCGATGACCGGCTGAGCCACCTGCCAGGCGCCCTGAGCGGCGGGCAGCAGCAGCGGGTCTGTATTGCCCGGGCCCTGGCCAACAAACCTTCCATCCTGTTTGCGGATGAACCTACCGGTAATCTGGACGGAAAGACCGGCAGGGAAGTGCTGACCCTGATGCGCACCGTGAGCAGTGAGCTGGGCATTACCATGATCCTGGTCACCCATGACCTGGGCGTAGCTGAACAGGCAGACCGTATTATCCGACTGGAGGACGGCAGGGTCGCTGAAGACAGCGGCAAGGGGGCCAACTGATGAAACGCCTTACGCTGAACCAGGTTGCGAAGGCAAATATCCGGGTGAACCGGAAAGCCTATATAAGCCTTTTTATCGGAATCCTGCTGGCTGTTTTCCTGGCCACATGCACAAGCCTGTGCGCCTGGGGAACTGTGCGGGGCCACGAAGAACAGATGGCCCAGCGCGTAGGCTGGATGGATATGTATATGCTGGGAAGCGGCGGCCCCACAGATGACCAGCTCCGGGACTGCGGCTTTTTCCAGAGGATCGGTCATGTGATGGTGGATGCCTGTGTGAAAGACACCGACGTCTGCACAGGCTTCTATGACGAAGAAGCTGAAAAGCTGATCAACCGGACGCTCATGGAAGGCCGTATGCCGGAGAAGGCCGGTGAGATCGCCGCGGAGCTGAGCGCCCTGATCCGCATGGATAAGGACAAAGCCCAGGTGGGCGATGTGCTGACACTGACCATGAAGCCGGTTCACGGGCCTGAAGAGCAAAAGACTTTTACCCTGGTGGGTATCCTGAACGAACAGACGGAATACCTGAACTGGGATGGATATACAGAAGGCGAAGGCATGAAGCTGCCTTCCATTGTGGTCTCCCCGGAGGAGAAGTATGCCGTAGGAGGCGTGCAGGTCCACCGTGTGCTGACCTACGCGCCGCTGATCACCCTGAACCAGGTGATGCGGAACTGCCCGCTGGCCCTTGGAAGATACGTCGCCGGTGTGAGCCGTGAAACCGGTGAGGCCGTGTATTATGACTCCGGCTGGAACCGGGCCAGGGATCTGGTGAACCGGATCGGCCTGTGGGTTGTGTTCGGTGCGGCGCTGATGCTGTCCGCCTGTATCGGGATCACAACGGCTATGGAGAGCCTGCTGAGCCGGAAAACAGAGGATATCGGTATGCTGCGGGCCATCGGTGCGACGCGCCGGCAGATCCGAAGGATCTACGGAGCGGAAGCCTGGATGCTGGCTGCTACGGCGCTGCCTGCCGGCCTTCTGCTGGGTATCGGTGCAACCCGGATCATTTCCGTGCTTAGCCGGGGCCAGGTGATGTTTTCCCCGCAGATCTGGCTGCTGATCCCGATCCTTGGACTGTCCGGCCTGTGCGTGTTTGTCGCGTCCCGGCTGCCGCTTTATCACGCGTCTGCCCAGATGCCTATGGGCGTGCTGCGGGATACGGGTATGCTGCGCCGTGCCGGGAAACTGAAGAATCACAGCGCGTTTAAACCGGATACGCTGATCGCGGGACGCCGGGTGCGGCTTCATCCGCTGCGTCAGGCCGGTACCGCAGGCATGATTGCGCTGACACTTCTGTCCACGCTGCTGCTGGGCGAGGTTGTCCTTGGGATCAAAAACCAGGACGGTGAATATCCGGCATACGAACTGTACAACCTGGGCAATACCCATACGGAAGACAGGTTTTCCCAGTGTGAATCCGGCGCTGAAGACGTCCGGTATGAGATCCGGAAGATCTCTGGCATGGACGGCGTCAGCAAGGTCAGGGCCAACACGGAAATCACCGCCAACCTGCTGATGGATGAGATACCGGAGTATTTAAAAGACCGGACCCTGACAGGCGTCACTGAGGACGGTACTGAGATTCGTTACAGTATCAACGCGCTGGGTGTTTTCGGAGAGCCTGATACGTGGCTGTATTTCACCGACGAAGAACTGGCGGATGCAAGGGCCCGGAGCAATGTTGACTGGACGGCCAGCGACCTGGTGATGAATGTGGACCGGATGGAACTGATCCGCAGCAAGCTTGGCATTGCTGAAAAGGTTGTACCGATCAGCATCATGATCGCTGATGTGGATCCGGAGGAACTGAAAGAGTGGGTTGTTGACGGAACCATCGATCCGGAAAAAATGGACAGCGGCGAACAGGTGCTGGTTTACGCGCCGACAGTATGCGTCAGGATGATGAAGCAGGGCGGCGCCCAGATAGAAACAGAACAAATATCCGGACAGGTTAAGGATGATGAGTGGGATCTGGTTATCCGCAATGATCATTTCAAAAAGGGAATGCCCCTGAGTCTGCTGGAACTGGCCGGAAACAAAGCGGAAGATGTTCCGAACGAAATGCCTGTCGGTGCAAACTGGAAGGCCTGGTATCAGTCCATGGAGGCTATGCAGGCTGACGTGAGCATCGGGGCTGTCCTGAGCGGATCTCCAATGATCTGCAGCGGCTATGCGAGCGGCTTAACCGTTATTGTATCAGAAAAAGGCGCGCAGGCTTTGGGCCTGAAGCTGCCGAATCCGGGAATGGTTGAGGTTTATCTTTCTGACGGCCTGACGCCGGAGCAGGAAGAATTGATCGAGAATCAGCTCAGGCAGATCGGAAACCGGGGCTGGCTGGGCTTTGAAAACGAACTGCGGATCAACCGTGCGAGACAGGCCAAAAAGATCCGTGAGATCCTGATCCTGGCCGGCATGACCCTTCTGTTCTTTGCTGTGTCCGTGTTTATGCAGGTATCCGGTGTGTCCCGGCAGATCCGGTCCGACACCCGGATGATCGGTACCCTTCGAGCTGTGGGCGCTGACCTGAAAATGCTGGTGGGATGCTACCGGCTGCCGGTATGGATCTGCGCGGCCTGCGCCATGATCCCGTGCCTCCTGTTCTACGCGGTCAGCGGAATACCCGCGTTGAGACTGTTTACGCTCTGCCATCCGCAGATTATGATACCGGTCCTGGCCATCCTGGCAGCCTGTGTCGCGCTGGCCTGTACAGCAGGCATCCGCGGCCGCCTGTACCAGGTATCCCGCCGGCCGATCGTTGAGAATATCAGGGAGTTGTAATATATGAAGAGAATCAATAAATGGATCGCGGTCCTGATGACCGCTTTGTTCCTCATGCCTGTATGCGGCGTACAGGCCGAAGACACTGAGGCATTTACCATTGACGATACCGCGGTGCTGCGCGGTATGGACCGTTCCTGGTACCAGGGATATATGCCGGACGTTTCCAGGAACAGATGGAACCTGGTGATCCCGGTCCGCTCTGAAAGCGCTGCCGGCGCGATCACAGCTGAACTGGCGGTGAATGACACGAAGAAGTCCCCTTTCAAGCCCCAGGTGATGACCGTGCAGGCCAATGAAGAGACTAAGGGGCTCTGGGGAGTGCGCTTTGCCCTGTCGGTGTTCCCGGACCAGAAGAATGCTGATTATCCCTGCACGATCCGCCTGACCGGCAAGGACAAGGACGGCAATCCGCTGAGCACGGAGATCCCCTATATTGTGAAGTTCCGCGGCGCCAAGGAAAGCATTGAAAAAGCCGCTATCGCGGTGACCGAGGTGCAGTCCGAGCTCCACGTCGGAGAAGAGGGCGTGATCCGCGTCACCCTGGCCAATCCCTGCTCCGCAACCATCATAGAGAACCTGGAGCTGAAGATGAACGACGCTGCCGGCCATATCCTTCCCAGAAAGGGAGAAACCCTGAAGATCGGTACGCTGCCTATCGGCGAAAGCGTGACTGTGGAGTATCCGGTGACTGTGCTGGAGAAAGCGAACGTGGCGCCGCATGTGCTGAAAATGGACCTGAACTGGACTGCCCTTGACCAGGACGCGACCTACACCGTGAACAATACGGTGTCCATCAGCCAGGAGATCCGGCTGGAACAGGGCGGCATCAGAATGGCCTCCAGCGTTGTGGCAGGAGATTCCGCAACCCTGACGCTGCCCCTGATGAACATGGGCAAAGCGGACGTTGTGAACGTGCTGGCAACTGTTTCCATGCCGGGCATTACCGAGCGCCAGAGCGTGCTGGTTGGTACCATCCAGCCCGGTGAGACCAAACAGGCCCAGCTGATCCTGAGCCCCGCAAAGGATACTGCCGGTGATTTCTCCGGTACCATTACGGTGGAATGCACGGACCAGGACGGAAACCCCGCTTCCTTTGAACTGCCGGTGAACCTGAAGGTGGAAAAACCGGTGCAGACTGAGACCGATAAGACGGACAGCGGGAAAAAGGAAAAGAAGGAACAGACTTCTCCGCTGACCCTGGCACTGGCAGGTGCCTGCGGATTGCTGCTGATCCTGCTGATTCTCCAGGGCGTGATCCTGCGCAGGAAACTGCATCGTCTCGAAGAAGACAAACTGTAAGACAGACAGGGCAAAAACCTTTTTCAAAACCTCCTGAAAAGCAACGGTGCCGGACAGAATCAATCTGCCCGGCACTGTTGTTTACGCCTGCCTGTGTGAAGCGGTTAATACGGGAAGCATTCTGTATGTATTGCAAACTGAGGCTATTCCTGTATAATCAGAGAATGAATGACTGCCGGGAAGGAGGACGCCGGATGGATATCCAGATCTATGAAGACGCGGCAAACCGGGAACAGTGGCTGGAACAGCTGAAGAACTGCGACTGGAAGGCAGGCGCTTTTCTTTATTCCCTCCTGAAAGAAAACCGTTTCCATGAAAGGTATGGGGAAAAGGCAAAGGTTCTGCTGCTGACGGACGGAACGAAGCTGGCTTCCTTCTGTACCTATGCGGAGAAGGATGAAATCCCGGATACGGAACGGAAACCCTGGATCGGATTTGTTTATACCTATCCGGAATACCGGGGCCGCCGGCTGATGGGAAAACTGATCGCCCAGGTGAAGGAACTGGCTCGGGAGGACGGATATGATACAGTGTACGTTTCCACGCGGGAACAGGGACTGTATGAAAAATACGGTGCGGAATTCGTTGCTGTAATGAAGGATGCCTGGGGAGAAAACAGCCAGGTGTTCCGGATGAACACCTACGGGTTTTACGGCTGGGAGACCGCGCTGGTTCCGGCGAAGACAACAGACTATCCGGGAATCCGCACACCGAGGGACCTGTATAATATCCTTTGGCACGTATGGGAAAAAGAGACCTGTGCACCCCGGATGCAGCAGGACTGGAGCGAAGAGAACCGGACGCTGGGCCAGTGCTCAATCACGGCCTTCCTGGCACAGGATATCTTCGGCGGAAAAGTGTGGGGTGTTCCGCTGGGAGACGGGAATTTTCACTGTTTTAACGCAGTCGGGGACTGTGCGTTTGACCTGACCAGTGAACAGTTCGGAGATGAAAAACTGGATTATTCCCTGCTGTATGAACAGACGAGGGAAGAGCACTTTCAGAAAGCTGAGAAGGAAGCACGGTACGAGGTGCTGAAAGCGAAGCTTTCAGCACAATTCAGAATTCAGAATTAAGAATTCAGAATTATAGAGTGTTTAAGCATATCAAAGATTTAGACAACCACACAAACTCACATTTATAGTTGATCATTATCAGGTTAATCGCTGAGACGGAGGTGTGTGCGTCATGATCGCACTGGCGAGTGATCATCATGGGGTTGCCCTGAAGCATGAACTGATGAAAATGCTGGACGGGATGGGCCTTGCGTGGAAGGATTTCGGCAGCTATGACGAAAACAACCGGAACGATGACTATCCTATATACGGGTATAAAGCCGCGAGGGCGGTGGCTTCGGGAGAATGCGACCGGGGCATTCTGATCTGCGGCACCGGGATGGGTATCAGTATCGTCGCGTGCAAAGTGAAGGGAATCCGTGTCTGTACCTGCAGTGACGCATACAGCGCCGAAATGAGCAAACGGCACAACAACAGCAATATCCTGACAATGGGTGCCCTGGTGGTAGGGACAGAGAAGGCGAAGATGATCGCCCGGCACTGGCTGACCGCCGAATTTGAAGGCGGACGCCATCAGCGGCGGATCGATATGATCGAAAAGATTGAAAACGGAGAGGCTCCGGACGCGTAAAACAGTCCGGAGTTCATTATAAGCAGAAAGGGAAAAGCAATGAAGGCACTGATCGTTTACTGCCACCCGTCGGAAGATTCCTTTACCAGGCATGTCCGGGACGCATTTATCAGGGGCATTGAAGATTCCGGAAATGAATATATTCTTTCGGATCTGTACGCCATGGATTTCCGGACGGACATGTCTGAAAAGGAATACCTGCGGGATGCCAACTACAGAGACACCAATGATCTGGCGGAGGATGTGCTGGCAGAGCAGGAAAAGGTTAACGCGGCGGACGCGATCGTCCTGATCTACCCTGTGTTCTGGACGGAAGCCCCGGCGAAACTGGTTGGATGGTTTGACCGGGTATGGTCATACGGCTTCGCATACGGCGAAAAAAGGATGAAGATGCTGGACAAGGGATTGATCCTGTGTACCGCCGGCAATACGGCAGAGAGACTGGAACAGTTCGGCTTGCTGGACAGCATGAAAAAGGTGATGTTCGGCGACCGGTTCTTTAACCGGATCAGGAAGCAGGAGTTTGTCGTCTTTGACGGGATGACAAGGGAACTGGAACAGCGGGAAAGGAACTGGGACCGGAACCTGGAAACAGCCTATGAGAAAGGGAAAGACCTGTTTGCTTCCGGGGAAGAACCGTTCTCCGTGGAAGGCCGGTTTTTTACCGCGGTGGAGAATTCTGAAACCGGGGAAGTGTCTGCACAGACCATTTTCAGCTATCACCAGCAGGGAAACGTTATCTGGGCGGAATATTCCGGCGGAAGTGTTGTGAAGGGCTTCCTTGTGGGAACGATGGATGAAAAGCACTGCCTGCATTTCACCTATCAGCATCTCAATAAGGCAGGAGAACAGAAGTCGGGTTCCTGCGATTCCGAACCGCGGGAGGTTAACGGAAAACTGCGGTTCTATGAAAAGTGGAAATGGACGATGGGCGAGGAAGGAACCTCCATCATTGAAGAAATCTGACGCGATAAAGGAAGGCGTACAGTCATGACAGACTTTGGCATGAATGAAATGCAGGAAATGCAGCGGCAGCTTCAGGACAGGTATAAAGACAAGTGGGAAGCGATCGGACCGGAAACCGGGAAGAACAAGCTGCTCTGGATGATCGGCGAAACCGGCGAAGTGATCGATATCGTCAAGAAGAATGGCGGAACCAGGGCAGCCGGGGATCCTGAAGTGAGGAAGCATCTTGTGGAAGAAATGGCGGACGTGCTGATGTACTATAACGACGTGATGCTCTGCTACGGGATTACACCGGAAGAACTGAAAGCCGCATATACAGAAAAGTTTGAAAACAATATGAAGCGCTGGTGAACCGGCGGGAGACGGGGTACGGCGATGAAATACCAATACTGTTTGTTTGACCTGGACGGAACGCTGATGGATCCCGGTATCGGGATCACCAATTCTGTCATGTATGCCCTGAAGAAATACGGTATAGAGGTGAAAGACAGGACGGAACTGTATTCCTTTATCGGACCGCCGCTTCAGGATTCCTTCCGGAAGTACTGCGGCTTTTCCGAAGCACAGGCCAGCCAGGCGGTGGAGTATTACCGGGAATACTTCAGGGCGGGCGGAATGCTGGAAAACAAGGTATATGAGGGAATACCGGAGCTCCTTCAGGAACTGCAGGACCGAAAGGTCACTGTGGCGCTGGCCACATCCAAACCGTATGAGTTCTCGGTGCAGATCCTGAAGCATTTTGGGCTGTATCCGTACTTCAGCTATTTCGGCGCGGCCACCATGGACGGCCGTATCAGCAGGAAGGCGGATGTGATCGCGCACCTGCTGGAGGAGATCGGCGATGCGGACAGGGAGGCCATCCTGATGATCGGGGACAGGGCACAGGATATTGCCGGCGCCAAAGCGAACGGACTGCACAGCGCAGGGGTGCTGTGGGGATACGGATCCCGGGAAGAGCTGTCCGGAGCGGGAGCGGACCATCTAGTATCCGAACCGGCCGGTATCCTGGAACTGATCTGATCAGGATTTACGATGATCCATGAGGTGAGAAACAGTGGACAATGTATTTGAACAGGTTGAAAAGAATATAGACAATCTTGTGGTGAACAACGCGGACTGGACGGCATGTGCCACGAAGGAAGAACTGGCGGCGGCGAGAAAAGGAGAACTGCACCTGCGCTTCTGGAGCGGGGAGGTGCCGGAAGCGTGGCTGAAGGATATCAAAGGAAAACGTGTACTCTGCCTCGCCGGAGCCGGCGGACTGCAGGCGCCTCTTTTTGCCTGCGCCGGCGCAAAAGTGACGGTGATCGATATTTCCGGCAAAATGCTGGAGAAGGACATGGTAATCGCTGACCGGGAAAAGCTGAACATTGAAATCGTGAAGGGAAATATCTGCGACCTGTCCCGGTTTGAAGATGAATCCTTTGACCTGATCTTCAATCCTCCGTCCCTGATGTATATCCCGGACGTCAGTGTGGTATTCCGGGAATGTTTCCGCGTACTGGCCAAGGGAGGGGAACTGATGATCATGGCTCCGGCTCCCATCCAGTATGTATGTGACCGGGTGGAGGATGAGCAGGGCGGCTACTACAAGGCCGTGAACCGGATGCCCTGGTGTTCCCGGGATTATGATGATTCCGAATGGGTTGAGTACGGACACACCATGGACGAATACCTGGGCGGGCTGATCAGCTGCGGCTTTGTGCTGAACGGATATTTGGAATGCCAGGAAGAGGACATTACCGAACTCAATTTCCTGGTCAGGGCTAAAAAATGAGCCCGGGATCATCCGGGTCCAAAGGCTTGTTTATTCATCGGCTATGATCCCGAAGTGGATCATGGCTTTTTTAATGCCATCCTTCTCCGGGAGATCTGTGACATAAGAGCAGGCGGCTTTGACATCCTCCGGGGCGTTGCCCATGGCGATGCTGTTTCCCACATGCTCAAACATGGGCATATCATTCCGGCTGTCGCCGAAGGCGAAGCAGTCCTCCAGGGGAACGTTCAGCTTCTGCCGGATGACGTCGATACCGGTTCCCTTGGAGAAGGCCGCGGGGACGACCTCCCATCCGCCTTTGCCCCGGTCTATGGCTGTGTAGGGCATACCGATGGCAGCAGTTTCCTTTTCAATCCGGTCGATCAGGTCACGGGTGTCGGAGAAACAGAACATCTTCACAGCCCTGAACTCCGGATCGGTTTCAGTGATATCCCTGTCGAGTCCGGCTTTCCGGGCGAAGTCCCGGAAGAGGGGAATGGCCGGATGGGAAGGCGCCAGGGGGTCAAAATAGATGGCGGTATCACATTCATAGGTGAGGGGCACGTTCAGATCCAGGAAAAGCTGCCGGAGGCGGAGACTTTGGGGAAGATCATATTCCATGCTCTGCAGGGTTTCACCGCGGAATACGATTCGGGTACCGCAGCCCATAATCCAGCCGTCGACGGGAAAACCGTCCAGCCGGTGATCCGTGTTGCACAGGGTTCGTCCGGTATTGATAAAAAGCAGATGACCGTTCTCATGCGCTTTTTCCATGGCGGGAAGGACAGAAGCCGGCAGCTTCCGGCTGTCGTCAAACAGGGTTCCGTCGATATCGAAAAAAAGCAGCATGAAGGTTCCTCCTCAGGGTATGAATGAGTCTCCATTGTAGCGGCTCCGGAAGTTCTTTGCAACAGAAAACGGAGACCGGAAAGGCCTCCGTGGGAAACCGCGGGAAAGCAGATTTATTTCCGGGCGCTCCTGACCGCCAGGGAAACGGCATAGCACAGGGCGGAGACCAGCACGATGGACGCGCCGGCACTGGTATCCAGGTAATAGGAAAGGGTCAGGCCCAGCAGGCCGCTGAAAAGAGCGAGCACCACGGACCAGACCGCGTGCTGGCGGGAAGAGCGGGCGATGTTGCGTCCGGCGGCAGCCGGCAGGATCAGCAGGGCGTTGATCAGCATAACGCCGACCCAGCGGATGGAAAGCATGACAGCAACGGCGACTATGACCACGAAAGCGCATTCCACCAGGCGGGTTTTGATGCCGCGGCTGCGGGCCAGGAAGCTGTCCACACTGGTGAGCAGCAGGGAGTTATACAGCAGCGCCCAGAAGGCCAGGGTGCCGATGAGCGCCAGCAGCAGCCAGAGAAGATCCCCGGGAGTGACTGCCAGGATATCGCCGATCAGCAGGGAGGAATACTTCGCGAACTTGCCGCCACGGGCAAGGATCAGCAGGCCTGCCGCCACCGAGGTGGAGGAGAAAACAGAGATGACCGTATCCGCGGAGGCGGAACCGGACTGTTTGATCACGCAAATGAGGATAGCCCAGATAATGCCGAAGACCAGCATGGCGACCAGGTCGTTCCGCAGACCGAGGATGATGCCCAGACCGATGCCGGTGAGGGCGGAATGGCCCAGGGCATCAGAGAAGAAAGCCATCTGGTGATTGACCGCCATGGTGCCCAGCAGGCCGAGAAGCGGGGTCAGCAGCAGGATCGCCAGGAAGGCGTTTTTCATGAAGGTGTACTGATAGGCCTCCAGGGGGAGGATCGTACCGAGGATGCTGTAGATCGTATCCATTATTCCGCCTCCTCCTCTCCGCTGTAGCCGAAGACCGCGGAAAACTCGGGAGAGGCAAAGACCTCTTCCGCGGACCCCTGGGCCAGGACGGATTTATCCAGCAGGACCACGTGGTCCGCGTATTCCCGCACGAAGCGCAGGTCATGGCTGACCAGCAGGATGGCCATATGATGGGAATGCTTGAGATCCAGCAGGGTATCCAGGAACATTTTCAGGCCGTTACGGTCAATGCCGCTGACGGGTTCATCCAGCACCAGCAGGTCCGGCGCGGGATTCATGGCCAGGGCCAGCAGAACGCGCTGCAGTTCGCCGCCGGAGCAGCGGCCAAGGGGCTGGTCCGCGAGACTTTCGGCATTGACGGAGGCAAGCGCTTCGTCCACCCGGGCACGGGTCTTTTTACTGACGCCGGTCCAGACCGGACGCTTTGACAGGGAAGCGGCCATGAAGTCCCGGACGGTGAGAGGCATTTCCCGGTCAAACTGCAGGTGCTGGGGGACATAGCCGGTCCGCAGGTGCGGAATATCCAGCCCGCGGCCGTCCACATGGCGGATGAGGCCTGTGTGGGGGATCTGTCCCAGCAGTGCACGGATCAGCGTGGTTTTACCCGCGCCGTTCTGCCCGATCAGGACAGTGAGCTGTCCGCAATGGATATGCATGGACACATCCTGGAGCAGGGTCTGGCCGCCGCGGCGGACGGCAATCCTGTCCAGATCGATGTGGCAAAGCTCGCAGTGATGCAGGGGCATTGATCTTCCCGCCTCCTTGAAATTCAGCGCATGATGATGTATTATAGCATAGATTCCTATGCGAAGGAATATTATAAGGAAACGGGAGCGTATAAGCCATGATTGCACTTGCCTGTGACCATACCGGAGTTGCCCTGAAACAGGAACTGATGAAGATGCTGGACGAGATGGGACTCGCCTGGAAGGACTACGGCAATTACGACGCGAACAACCGGGATGACGACTATCCGGTATACGGTTACAAGGCTGCCAAAGCGGTGGCGGACGGAGAATGTGACCGGGGAATCCTGATCTGCGGAACCGGCATCGGCATCGGCATCGCTGCCGGCAAGGTGAAAGGCATCCGCGTCTGCACCTGCAGCGACGTGTACAGCGCGGAACTGAGCAAACGGCACAACAACAGCAATATCCTGACCATGGGCGCCCGGGTGGTAGGTACGGAACTGGCGAAAATGATCGCCCGTCACTGGCTGACCGCCGAATTTGAAGGCGGACGCCATCAGCGGCGGATCGACATGATCGAAAGAATTGAGAACGGAGAAGCTCCGGAAGCGTAAACCGCTGTCCGGAGTTCCTCATGAAAGGCAAAAACATATGGCAAAAATCATCGCGATCGCGAATCAGAAGGGCGGGGTGGGCAAGACCACCACGGCCGTGAATCTTTCCGCCGCCATCGCGCAGGCGGGTAAAAAGGTCCTGATGGTGGATCTCGATCCCCAGGGGAATACAACGAGCGGTTTCGGAAGAGGCGTGAACGAGCGCAGCTCGGTTTACGACGCACTGATGGGCCGCGCGGACCTGAAGAACTGCATTCAGGACACGGATATTAAAAAGCTGAAGCTGATCGGGTCAGATATCCGCCTGGCCGGCGCCGAGGTGGAGCTGGTCAGCGTGAAGGAACGGGAGTTCTACCTGAAGAAGCTGCTTGGCGTTGTCCGGGATGACTATGATTTCATCTTCATTGACTGCCCGCCGAGCCTGAGCCTGCTGACCCTGAACGCCATGGCGGCCTCAGACAGCGTGCTGGTTCCGATCCAGTGCGAGTATTACGCGCTGGAGGGCGTGAAGGCCCTGATGGACACGGTGAACCGGGTGAAGCACACCTTCAACCCCCATCTGGAGATCGAAGGGATCCTGCTGACCATGCTGGACGGCCGGACCAACCTGGGCCTGCAGGTGGTGGACCAGGTGAAAAAGCACTTCAAGAAGGCGGTATTCGCCACCACGATTCCCCGGAACGTCCGGCTGGGCGAGGCTCCGAGCCACGGCGAACCGATCTGCATCTATGATCCCCGCAGCAGCGGCGCCATGGCCTATGAGAGCCTGGCGAAAGAAGTACTGTCCCGCAACAAGAAAAAGAAGTAAAACGACAATTCATAATTCAGGATTCAGAATTCATAATTGAGAATGATGAAATCCTGATAAATGGAAAAGAATCAGATTTAACAGGAGACTGCAGTTATGCCGAAGAAGACGCATGGCCTGGGAAGGGGTCTTGACTCCCTGTTCGCAGGCGCCGAAGACTGGGGAACCAGCATCCAGGAAATTTCCGTGGGTGAACTGGATCCAAACCCGGATCAGCCTCGCCGCACCTTCAGCCCGGAAAGCATCAGCCAGCTGGCGGACAGTATCCGGGAGCAGGGCGTGCTGCAGCCGCTGCTGGTAGCTCCCGCAGGCGGCGGCCGGTATATGATCATTGCCGGTGAACGCCGTTACCGCGCGGGCCGGGAAGCCGGACTGGAAACCCTGCCCTGCATCGTCAAGGATATTGACGTGATCCGCCAGCGGGAAATCGCGCTGATCGAAAACCTGCAGCGTGAAGACCTGAACCCCATCGAAGCCGCGAAGGGCATCCGCGCCCTGATGGACCAGTGCGGCTATACCCAGGAGAAGGTCAGCACCCGGCTGGGCAAGAGCCGCCCTGCTGTGGCCAATATGCTGCGCCTGCTCCAGCTGCCGGATGAAGTGACCGAGATGGTGAAGGACGGCCTGCTGACCGCCGGACACGCCCGGGTACTGGCCGGTGTGAACAGCAAGACGGAACAGCTGCGCCTTGCGCATAAGGCCGTTGATGAGGGACTGAACGTCCGCCAGATGGAACAGCTGGTGAAAGCCCTGGGCGCGAAACCCAAGAAGAAATCCGCGCCGAAACGGCTTCCCGCGGAACTGAATGAACTGCAGGAGAAGATCCTGCAGCGGACCGGCCTGAAGAGCACCCTGACCGGCAGTATCTCCAAAGGCCGGATCGTGCTGCAGTACAGCAGCCGGGAAGAACTGGAAAGATTTAACGAAATGCTGGAACGCATTTCTGACTAATTCAGAATTAAGAATTCAGAATTCAGAATTATTGGTTTGAATTCTGCCGGGATTCTATCCACCTGTAAGCGTTAAAGATAAGGTTTATTTGACGGAGGAAGACATGGGGAAGAGTGAGCTGCCGAAGGAGCCGTACTGGGACGGGCCGCTTTCCCATCCTTTCTACAGTAAAGTGGTCAAGCGGGTCCTGGATTTCCTGCTGGCTCTGATCCTGCTGGTTCCCGCACTGATCGTGATGATCCCGCTGGCTGTCTGGGTGAAACTGGATTCCAAAGGTCCGGTATTTTACCGGGCGGTACGCGGCGGATACCATAACCAGCCCTTCCGCATTTTCAAATTCAGGAGCATGGTGGTGGACGCTGACAAAACCGGAGGGTGCACTGCCAAGAATGATGACCGGGTGACCCGGGCAGGACGGGTGATGCGGCGGCTGAAGCTGGACGAACTGCCCCAGCTGTTCAACATCCTTAAAGGCGATATGAGCTTTGTAGGCCCGCGGCCGGAACTGCTGCTGTATACGGAACAGTATACGGAGGAACAGCAGTGCATTATGTGGGTGCGGCCGGGCATCACGGACCGCAGCAGCATTGTGTATATCTCCCAGGATGAGATCGTGGGAGAGGAAGATCCTGTGGCCAACTTCGAGCGGCTGATCCTGCCGGAGAAGAACAGGCTGCGGGTGGAATACGCAAAGAGCCAGAGCTTTAAGCTGGACGCGGAACTGTTTTTTGAAACGATCAAAGGCGTGTTTCATAAAGCAGAAGACATGAGAAAAGAAAAGAGAAATTCATAATTCACAATTCATAATTATGAATTGTTGATGCAAAGTATGGGATGGTCCTGTATGGAGCGGATCAATGCAGTGTTATTCCAGAATTGAGGAAAACACTATGAATTCTGAATTCTGATTTAAGAAGGAGACGGCATGGAAAGCTACGAGGCGCTGGTGCACAGCGGGTTTGAGGGGAAACCGGACGTCCGGGATCCGAAAACGCTGGCCTGGCTGATCCGCAGGAACGGTCTTGAAATGACCCACCTGAGCCGGGGCAGCCATATCGGCAGCGTATTCAGCGTCGCGGAGATTATCGCGGTGCTTTATGCTTCTGTGCTGAATGTGGATCCGAAGGAACCGAAAAAGCCGGACCGTGACCGCCTGATCCTGAGCAAGGGCCACGCGGGCAGCGCGGTATATGCCGCACTGGCGGAGACCGGCTTTTTCCCTGTGGAACAGCTGAAAACGCACTATGCCAACGGATCGATCCTGTCCGGCCATGTGAGCCATAAGGGAGTTCCGGGCGTGGAGGTTTCCACGGGATCCCTTGGCCACGGCCTGGGCGTTGGCGTTGGTATGGCGCTTGGAGCGAAGATGGACGGTGCGCAGTGGCGGACCTATGTGGTGCTGGGCGACGGGGAATGCGATGAAGGCTCCGTCTGGGAAGCCGCGCTGCAGGCAGCCCAGTACAAGCTGGACCGGCTGATTGCCGTGATTGACTACAACCATATGCAGAGCCTGGCCACAGTGGATGAAACCCTGCGGCTGGAGCCTTTTGAGCAGAAATGGAAGGACTTTGGCTGGAACGCCCTGAGCGTGAACGGGCATGACACAGAAGCGCTGCAGAAGGCGTTTGACTGGGCAAAGGAAAACGCCGGCAGCCGGAAACCGTCTGTTATCCTGGCCCATACCGTGAAGGGCAAGGGCGTTTCGTTTATGGAGAACGATATCCTGTGGCATTACCGGACGCCCCAGGGCGAAGAATATGACGCAGCACTGAAGGAACTGGAGGCACAGAGACCGTGAGAGACGCGTTTGCGCGGGTGCTTGAAGAGGAAATGGCGCAGAACGAGCGGATCGTCCTGATTACGGGCGACCTGGGCTTCGGCGTGCTCCGGCAGATCCACAGAAGATTTCCGGACAGGCTGATCAACGCCGGCATCGCGGAACAGGGCATGGTCAGTATGGCCGCAGGACTGGCAACTACCGGACGGACGGTGCTGGTGTATTCCATCGGCAATTTCCCGGTGCTCCGGCCGCTGGAGCAGATCCGGAATGACTGCGTCTATCACAAGGCGGACGTCAAGATCGTATGCGTCGGCGGCGGATTTGTATACGGAAGCCTGGGCATGAGCCATCACGCGACAGAGGATATGTCCGTCATGCGTGCCATACCGGATATGATCTGCTATACGCCGGGAGATCCGGCCGAAACAGAGGCTGTGACCCATGACATGATCTGGCGGAAGGGAACCTGCTACCTGCGCCTGGGCCGGGGCAACGAACCGAAGGTGCATGAGGGCCCGGTGAAGGGCTGGAGCTTCCCCAAAGCCATTACACTGCGCGGCGGCAGGGATATCGCGATCCTGAGCTGCGGCGGGATCCTGACCCAGGCTATGGACGCGGCGGAAAGACTCGCCGCGAAAGGAATCAGCGCGCGGGTGGTCAGCTTCCCCTGCCTGAAGCCACTGGACACGGACACGGTGAAGGAGCTGCTGACAAGCTTCCGGCGGATCATTACCGTGGAGGAACATACGATCATCGGCGGCTTCGGCAGCGCGATCTGTGAACTGGCCGCGGAAGCCGGAACCGGCTGCCGGGTGAAACGAATCGGCCTGGAGGACTGTTTCACCACAGTGGTGGGAGACCGGCAGTACCTGCGGGAAGTATACGGTATGGACGGAAAAGCAATCGCTGACAAGGCGGAAGCCTTCCTGAAAGAATGAGGAACGCATGGAAAGAGAACTGACGCTGGAGGAGATCCACGCGGAGCTGATGTGCCAGCTGCGGGACATCCTGGCAGTCTGCGAAAGACACGGGATTGAGTATAACCTGATGTGCGGGACACTGCTGGGCGCGGTGCGCCACAAAGGGTTCATTCCCTGGGACGATGACGTGGACCTGCTGATGACACGGGGGGAATTCACCAAATTCCGTGAGGTCTATCCCAAAGAGTGCGATGAACGGTTTGAACTGACCTACCTGGACACATGGACTCCCCGGGTGATGAACCGGGACCCGGAGAAGGCAGCCGCCTTCACCGATTTCTTTATCCTGGATCCGCTGCCGCCGGAAGGCTGGCGGAGAAAGCTGCATCTGCTGCACCTGCATCTGCTGCAGGGGATGATGAAGAAAAACGTGGACTACAGCCGGTTCGGACTGAAAAACCGGATCCTGCTGCGGGCAACGCACCTGCTGGGACTGCCTTTCTCCTATGCGTGGAAGGCAAAACGGTATGAGAAGGTATCCACCCGGATTAAAAGCGGGAATGACCTGCATATGTCCAACGGCGCGTTTGAACTGATGACGCATGTGTGGCATCCGGAACAGTTCGCCGAAAAGATGAAGGTGCCTTTTGAAACGGAGGAGTGCCTGATCCCGGTAAAGTACGATGAAGTGCTGACGGTGCTGTTCGGACCGGACTATATGACGCCGCCGCCGGAGGCGGAGAGGGTTGCGAAACATCTTGACCTGTAAACAGGTCAAGATGTTTCGCAACAATTCATAATTCACAATTCATAATTATGAATTGTTTACCCGGCCTTTACTTGCTGAAGCAGGAAAAACTGACAGTATATGACATGGAATTGCGGCAGGGAAAAGCATACAATCATTATGAATTATGAATTATGAATTCTGAATTCAGAGAATGACAGGAAACGGGGATAAGACCAGTTGGACATGTACTTTTGCCCCCTGTACTCCGGATCAAGCGGAAACTCGCTGTTCTGCCAGTACGGGAACACCAAACTGCTGATTGACGCGGGAAAATCCGGGAAGACCATCGAGGACGCACTGGCTTCCATCGGTACGGATATCAATACGATCAGCGGAGTGCTGATCACCCATGAGCACAGCGACCACATCTCCGGCGCCGGCGTGCTGGCCCGGAAGTACCATCTTCCGCTTTATGCCACCCGGGAAACCTGGTGGGCGATGAAAGACAAGCTGGGGAAGATTCCGCAGGACTGTATGCGGGAGATCACAGCCGGGAAGGATTTCTGGCTCGGAGACATCGGCGTGGTGCCTTTTTCCATTCCGCATGATGCCGCGGATCCGGTGGGATTCCGGCTGTACGGCGGAGAACTGAGCGTTTCCACGGCGACTGATCTGGGCTATTTTTCCGAGGAAGTGTATGCCAATGTGGCCGGCAGCACACTGGTGCTGCTGGAAAGCAACCACGATCCGGATATGCTCCGGGCAAACCCCCATTATTCAGCGGCGCTGAAGGCGCGGATCCTGGGGGATCACGGACACCTGAGCAACGAAGCCTGTTCCGAGGCGCTGCTGCGGCTGATCAATGCCGGAACCGGCAATGTGATCCTCGGACACCTGAGCGGGGAAAACAATACCCCCCTGCTTGCCCGCCGGACGTCAGCGGACGCCCTCACACGGGAGGGAATCCGGCCGGATCAGGACATCAGCCTGCAGGTTGCCCTGCGGGATGAGGTCGGCGGTGTTTATATATTGAAAGAGAGAGCATAAGTTCATGATCATACTGGCCCTTCAGGACGTAAAGAAGAGCTTCGGCACCCATGAGGTGCTGAAGTCTGTTTCCTTTACCCTTCAGGAGGGCGAACGGATGGGCATGGTCGGGGTGAACGGCAGCGGCAAGAGCACCCTGATGAAGATCATTGCCGGCGTGGAAACTGCCGACAGCGGCAGTGTCAACATGCAGAAAGGCCTTCGTATCGGTTACCTGGCCCAGCAGGGCGAGCTGACCGGAGAGGAGACCGTGCTGGAAACACTGGAGAGCGTTTTTGAACCCCAGCGGCGCATGGAAGCGGAACTGCGGGCCCTGGAGCAGGAAATGGCCATTTCCGGTTCCGATCCCGACGCGCTGAGAATCCTCGGCAGCCGGTATGACGCGCTGACACGGGAATTTGAACGAAGCAACGGCTACGGCTGGCGGTCCTCTGTGCAGGGCGTGCTGGCAGGCCTGAAGCTGCGGGAGTTCCAGGATATGAAGACCGGCCTGCTTTCCGGCGGGGAACGAACCAGGCTGTGCCTTGGCCGCATGCTGCTGACAGAGCCGGATCTGCTTCTGCTGGACGAGCCGACCAACCACCTGGACCTGAAGAGCATCGCCTGGCTGGAGGATTACCTTGCTGCATTCCGCGGCGCGGTGCTCGTCATCAGCCACGACCGGTATTTTATGGACCGGGTCTGCGGCCGGATGGCGGAGCTGCTGATGGGCAGTGTGGAAACCTACAACGGCAACTATACGGAATATCTTGAAAAAAGAACCGCGGTTTATGAAACCCGCATGAAGGCCTGGGAACTGCAGCAGAAGGAAATCGCGCGGCAGGAGGCCATCATCGCCATGTACCGCCGGTTTAACCGGGAGAAAAGTATCAAGGCCGCGGAAAGCAAACAGAAGCGGCTGGATAAGATTGAGCGGTTGGAGCGGCCCCAGGAAGAGGGGACTGTCCGGTTCCGTTTTGAAACCCGCCGGAGAACCGGGGATGACGTGCTGATGACGGAAGGCCTGAGCAAAGGCTACGGCGACCGGATCCTTTTCAAAGACCTGAAGATGCATGTGCGCGCCGGTGACCGGATCGCCCTGATCGGCGACAACGGTACAGGAAAGAGCACCCTGCTCAAGTGCCTCATCGGCACCGAAAAGCCGGACGGGGGTACCATCCGGTGGGGAACCGGCGTGGACCTGGGCTACTATGACCAACACCAGGCGGGGTTGAATGAGAATAAAACAGTACTGGATGAGGTCTGGGACAAATTCCCCAGGATGGAACAGTATGAGGTGCGGGGAGCACTGGGACTGTTCCTGTTTACCGGGGATGACGTGTTTGCGCCTGTCAGCACCCTGAGCGGCGGGGAGAAGGGCAGGGTAGCCCTGACGGAGCTGATGCTCCGGAAAGACAATGTGCTGCTGCTGGACGAACCCACCAACCACCTGGACATGGACAGCCGGGAGGTGCTGGAGAACGCGCTGAGCGATTTTCCCGGCACGATCATATCCGTCAGCCATGACCGGTATTTTATCAACCGCTTTGCCGAAAAGGTCTGGGTACTGGACGGAAACGAGATTAAGGAATACCTCGGCAACTATGACAGTTACGCGCTGAAGGTAAGCCGGGACCAGGAACCGGACGGGAATGCCACGCAGCAGACCCGTACGGCGATGGAAAAGGAAAAACGGAGAAGCCGGGAAGAAGAAAAGAAACTGCGTGAACAGAAGGAAGCCCTGAAGGCAGTTGAACAGTCCATTGCAGCGGCGGAGAAGAACGCCGGGCTGATGGAAGCGGAGCTGGCAGATCCGGAGACCTGGAAAGACCCGGAGAAGGCGGCGGAAACCACCCGCCGGTACAATGACCTGAAAGCGGAAATTGAGCGCCTCTATGAACAATATGATGCGCTCGAAAGTGCCCTGTAATACAAGATAATGTATATAATGCCCGGAACCGAAAGGTTCCGGGCAATTTGTATGTTTCCGGGAGGTCGTAAATAGATACACATGACAGGGTGTATATAAATAACAGCTGGAAGTATTGAAAAATAACGATAAATATGATAGAAAAAAGCAAAAGAAAATTTTCAGGGTGGGAAAAGAGGCGGAAAAGCGAAAAACAGGGACACACCAGAGAAAGTGTTCACATTCAAACCACGGAACGCAAGCAAAATGGCAGTTCACGGGAAATCAAAAAAGTAAAAAAGTTCAAAAAAATTTTCAAAAAAGATCGATTTACCCCTTGAAAAAAACTTTCGGGTCATATATAATTCTCCTGTTGTCTGTTTAGGGATGAAGTGGTAAGTTGCCGTCCGGCCAGACGGGTAATTATCACGGACCAGCCCGCTAATCGGGCGACGGACTCGATAGCGTCAGAGAGGACCTGCACCTGCAGTGGGTCACGGAGAACGCAAACGAGAACGAATTGAGGAGGTTAACAGGAATGGCCAACCAGAAAATCCGTATCAAGCTGAAGAGCTACGAGCACAAACTGATCGACCAGAGCGCGGAGCGGATCGTTGAAACCGCAAAGCGTACCGGCGCTCGTGTCTCCGGCCCCATCCCGCTCCCCACGGAAAGGGAGATCGTCACTATCCTTCGCGCCGTCCATAAGTACAAGGACAGCCGCGAACAGTTCGAACGCCGTACACACAAGCGGCTGATCGACATCAACAATCCGAATCCCAAGACGGTGGACGCCATGATGAAGCTCGATCTTCCTGCTGGTGTCGAAATCGAAATGAAACTGTGAGGCAGGAGGAGCGATTAAAATGAAGAAAGCGATCGTGGGCAAAAAGATCGGCATGACGCAGGTCTTCACTGAAGACGGCCGTCTCGTACCGGTCACCGTGATTGAAGCGGGCCCCTGCACAGTGGTGCAGACCAAGAACATCGAAAGCGACGGCTACGATGCCGTACAGGTCGGTTTCGGCGATCTGACCGAGAACCGTGCCAAGAAGCTGCTCACCAAACCTGAACTCGGTCACTTCAAGAAGGCCGGCGTGGATGCCAAGCGCACCCTGCGTGAGTTCCGGTTCGAAGACTGCAGCGGTTACAAAGTCGGCGACGTTCTGAAGTGCGACCAGTTCGCCCAGGGCGACAAGATCGACATCACCGGAACCAGCAAGGGTCATGGTTACACCGGTCCCATCCAGCGGTGGAACCAGCACACCGGCCCCATGGCTCACGGCTCCAAGTATCACCGCGGCGTGGGTTCCATGAGCGCGAACTCCGACCCCAGCCGGGTATTCAAGAACAAGCACATGGCCGGCCACTACGGTGTGGATAAGGTCACGGTGCAGAACCTGGAAGTCGTCCAGGTGGACGCGGAACGCAACCTGCTGCTGGTCAAGGGCGCTGTGCCCGGCCCCAACGAAGGTCTGCTGATCATCCGTGACACCTGCAAGGCCTGAAGCTGAGCAAGGAGGAAGAGACAATGGCAAAAACCGCACTTTATAATATGGAAGGAAAGACCATCGGCGAAGTTGAGCTGAGCGACGAGATCTTCGCGGCTCCGATCAACGAAGCAGCGATGCACCTGATGGTCCGCTCCTACCTGGCCGCACAGCGCCAGGGAACACAGAGCGCCCTGACCCGCGGCGAAGTCCGCGGAGGCGGCCGTAAGATCTACCGCCAGAAGGGCACCGGTAATGCCCGGCACCATGGCAACCGCGCTCCCCAGTTCAAACACGGCGGCGTGGTGTTCGCCCCCAAGCCCCGTGATTACGATCTGGCCGTGAACAAGAAGGTTCGCCGCCTGGCTTTCAAGAGCGCTATGACCTCCAAGCTGAACGCCGGTGAGATCATCGTTGTTGACAAGCTGGAGCTGAAGGATGCCAAGACCAAGCTGATGGCCGAAACGCTGAAGAAGCTGCAGGCTGAAAAGAAGGCTCTGGTAATCCTGCCTGAGCGTGAAGAGAGCATCATCCGTGCGACCGCGAACCTGCCCCAGGCGAAGGTCAGCTACGTGAACACCCTGAACGTATACGACATCCTGAACGCCGACAAACTGGTGATGACCGTTGCGGCCAAGGAAAGCGTCGAGGAGGTGTACGCATGAAGAACCCCCATGACATCATCAAGCGGCCGATCCTGACGGAAAAGGCATACGAAGGAATCGACGAGAAGCGCTACGTCTTCGAAGTCGATATCAAGGCCAACAAGGCCGAGATCAAGAGCGCCATTGAAGCTGTTTTCGCGGATGACGGCGTGAAGGTTGCCAAGGTCAACACCCTGCGCACCATCGGTAAGATGAAGCGCCAGGGCCGCACCCAGGGCATGACCCCCGAAACCAAGAAGGCCTATGTGATTCTGAAGAAGGACTCCAAGCCCATCAAGTTCTTCGAAGGCATGGCACAGTAACGCAAGGGAGGAACGAAAGAAATGGCTATCCGAGTTTACAAGCCGACTTCGCCCGCCCGGCGGCATATGTCGGTTCTGACCTTTGAAGAGGTCACCAAGAAAGCGCCCGAGAAGAGCCTGACCGAGGTTCTGAAGAAGAACAGCGGCCGGAACAAGCAGGGCAAGATCACCGTCCGTCATCAGGGCGGCGGCAACAAGCGGAAATACCGCATCATCGACTTCAAGCGTGACAAGGTGGACATCCCCGCCAAAGTCAGCGCCATCGAGTATGACCCGAACCGCAGCGCCTTCATCGCCCTGCTGAACTACGCGGACGGCGAGAAGCGCTACATCCTGGCTCCTCTGGGCCTGAAGGTCGGGGACACCGTGGTCAGCAGCGACAACGCCGACATCAAGCCCGGCAACGCGCTGCCCATCAGCAACATCCCCGTCGGTACCCTGATCCACAACCTGGAGATCAAGCCCGGCCGCGGCGGCCAGATGGTTCGCAGCGCCGGCATGAGCGCCCAGCTGATGGCTAAGGAAAACGGATTCGCGCAGGTGCGTCTGCCCAGCGGCGAAATGCGGAAACTCCCGCTGAACGCCAAGGCGACCATCGGCACCGTCGGTAACACCGATCATGAGAACGTACGCCTGGGCAAGGCCGGCCGTGTCCGCCACATGGGCATCCGTCCCACCGTCCGCGGCGTCGTCATGAATCCCTGCGATCACCCGCACGGCGGCGGCGAGGGCAAGAGCCCCGTCGGTATGCCGGCTCCTGTGACTCCGTGGGGCAAGCCCGCGCTGGGTCTGAAGACCAGGAAGCACAAGAAGTACTCCAACAAGATGATCGTCAAGCGCGCAAGCTCGAAGTAAAGGAGGCACCTGTAGAATATGAGTCGTTCCGTAAAGAAGGGCCCTTACGTAGAGCCCGCGCTGATGAAGCGTATCAACGAGATGAATACGAGCGGCAAGAAAGCGGTCGTGAAGACCTGGAGCCGCTCCAGCACGATCTTCCCGGACTTTGTTGGCCACACCGTCGCCGTGCATGACGGCCGGAAGCATGTTCCGGTGTATGTCACCGAAGACATGGTCGGTCACAAGCTGGGTGAGTTCGCCCCCACCCGCACCTTCCGCGGCCACGCCGGGGACAAGAACAGCTCGCGGAAGTAATTAGAAGAGGAGGAAAAACGAAATGGCTACCCGTTCGAAAGAAAAGGCAGCGGCCCGCAAGGCTAACGCTGACAAGCGTCCTCAGGCCCATGCCAAGTACATTCGCATCTCTCCTCGTAAGGTGAAGATCGTGATCGATCTGATCCGCGGAAAGAGCGTGGATGAAGCCGCTGCGATCCTGCAGTTCACCCCCAAGGCCGCGAGCCCCGTGGTCCTGAAGGTCCTGAACAGCGCCATCGCCAATGCGGTTAACAATCAGGAACTGAACCGTGACAACCTCTATGTCGCCGAAGTGTATGCCAATCCCGGTCCTACGCTGAAGCGCTACGTTGCCCGCAGCCGCGGCAGCGCGTCACCGATGCTCAAGCGCACCAGCCACATCAGCGTGGTGCTGGACCAGAAGTAAGGCGAAGGAGGAAAAGACATGGGTCAGAAAGTAAATCCCCACGGTGCACGGGTCGGAGTCATCTATGACTGGAGCACCCGCTGGTACGCCGGGAAAAAGGATTTTGCCAACAATCTGGTGGAAGATTTCAAGCTTCGCAAGATGCTGAAAGAAAAGTACTACTCCACCGGTATCAGCCACATTGATATCGAACGTACGGCGCAGACCATGACAGTGAACATCTTCACTGCCAAGCCCGGCATGATTATCGGCCGCGGCGGCGCCGGAATCGAGGAACTGAAGAAGAACATCACCGAGTTCCTTGGCCGTCCCTGCCACATCAACGTCATGGAGATCAAGCAGCCTGACGCCGATGCCCAGCTGGTGGCTGAGAACATCGCCCAGCAGCTCGAGAAGCGCATCAGCTTCCGCCGCGCGCTGAAGCAGGCCATGGGCCGCAGCATGAAGATCCCGGGAGTCAAGGGTATCAAGACTGCTGTCAGCGGACGTCTGGGCGGCGCCGACATCGCCCGCAGCGAGCACTACCATGATGGTTCCATCCCGCTGCAGACCCTGCGCGCTAACATCGACTACGGCTTCGCGGAAGCGAAGACAACCTACGGACGCCTGGGCATCAAGGTCTGGATCTACAAGGGACAGATCCTGCCCCGGGCCAAGAAAGCCCCCGCCGGGAAGGAGGGAAAGTAAGCCATGTTAATGCCCAAAAGAGTTAAGCACCGCAAGCAGTTCCGCGGCCGCATGAAGGGTAAAGCCCAGAGAGGCAACACCCTGGCTTACGGCGAATTCGGACTGCAGGCCACCGAACCGCACTGGGTTACCAGCCAGCAGATTGAGGCGGCCCGTATCGCCCTGACCCGTTACACCAAGCGTGGCGGTCAGGTGTGGATCAAGATTTTCCCCGACAAACCGGTAACGGCCAAGCCCGCCGAGACCCGCATGGGTTCCGGTAAAGGCGCTCCTGAGTACTGGGTAGCCGTGGTTAAGCCCGGCAGAGTGCTGTTTGAAATCGCCGGCGTCTCCGAAGAGATCGCCCGTGAAGCTCTCCGTCTGGCCAGCCACAAGCTGCCTCTGAAGACCAAGCTGATCACCAAGGCATCCGAAGCCGCAAAGGCCGCCGCCGAAAATGTGACAGCCAAAGAAGCGGGTGGTGAAGAAGCATGAAGGCAAATGAACTGAATGCCATGAGCAAGGAACAGCTCGAAGAAAAGGTTAAGGAACTGAAGAGCGAACTGTTTGGCCTTCGCTTCCAGCTCGCGACGGGCCAGCTGCAGAACACCATGCAGATCAGCCAACTGAAGCGCGACATCGCACGGTGCAAGACGATCCTTCGGCAGAAGGATGAAGCCTGAGAAAGGAGGCAGCTGGAACAATGGAAGAAAGAGGACTTCGTAAAACAAGGATCGGCGTTGTGGTCAGCGACAAAATGGACAAGACCTGTGTCATCCAGATCAAGACCCGCGTCCGTCATCCCCTGTACGGAAAAATCATGAACAAGACCAGCAAACTGAAGGTTCATGATGAAAATAATGAATGCGGTATCGGAGATACCATTAAGGTGATGGAGACCCGCCCGCTGAGCAAGGACAAGCGTTGGCGTCTCGTTGAGATCATCGAGAAAGCTAAGTAATTTAAGGAGGAAACCGCTATGATTCAGCCGCAAACCCGGCTTAAGGTAGCCGACAATTCCGGCGCCAAGGAAATCATGTGCATCCGTGTTCTGGGCGGTTCTTTCCGGCGTGACGGCAGCATCGGTGATGTCATCGTGGCCAGCGTCAAGACAGCAACCCCCGGCGGCACCGTGAAGAAGGGCGAGGTCGTCAAGGCCGTTATCGTCCGTATGCGCAAGAATAAGCGCCGTCCCGACGGCAGCTACATCAAGTTTGACGACAACGCCGCCGTCATCATCAACGACCAGAATATGCCCCGCGGCACCCGTATCTTCGGGCCCGTGGCTCGCGAGCTGCGTGAGAAGGATTTCATGAAGATCGTCTCTCTGGCTCCCGAAGTACTGTAAGGAGGCAGAACGGTAATGCATGTAAAGAGTAAAGATACCGTGATCGTTATCAGCGGTAAAGATAAGGGCAAGAAGGGCAAGATTTCCGCCGCTTTCCCGAAGCTGAACCGTGTGACGGTTGAGGGCGTGAACGTTGTAACCAAGCACCAGAAAGCCCGCAACGCTGCGCAGGCCGGCGGCATCATCCACAAGGAAATGCCCATCGACGCCAGCAACGTTATGCTGGTTTGCCCCAAGTGCGGCAAGGCCACCCGTGTCAACAACAAGGCCGAGAAGGTCACTGATGAAAACGGCAAGAGCCACCGCAAACTGATCCGCGTCTGCAAGAAGTGCGGCGCCGAAATCGACTGATAAGGAGGAAGAGCCAAATGGCAACCAGAATCAAGGAAAAATATCTGGCCGAGGCGATTCCTGCCCTGGAGGAAAAGTTCGGCTACAAAAACGCCATGCAGGTTCCGAAGCTCGCCAAGATCGTGATCAACATGGGTCTGGGCGACTGCAAGGATAATGCGAAGGCCATGGAAATGGCTGTGAATGAACTGACTGCTATCGCCGGTCAGAAGCCCCTGGTCACCAAGGCCAAGAAGTCCATCGCTAACTTCAAAGTCCGTGAGGGCATGAACGTTGGCGCCAAGGTCACCCTGCGCGGTGCCCGGATGGAAGAGTTCATGGACAAGCTGGTCAGCGTGGCCCTGCCCCGCGTCCGCGACTTCCGCGGCGTGAGCGCCAAGGCTTTCGACGGCCGCGGCAACTACAGCCTGGGCATTCGTGAACAGCTGCTGTTCCCCGAAATCGAATACGATAAGGTGGAGAAGATCCGCGGTATGGAAATCGTGTTCGTAACGACCGCGAAGACGGACGAAGAGTGCAAGGAGCTGCTGAGGCTTCTGGGCATGCCCTTCGAGGCGTAAGAGGAGGAGGACAGAAAAATGGCAAAACTGAGCATGAAACTCAAGCAGCAGAGGCCGGCCAAATTCTCAACCCGCGCCTATACCCGTTGCCGCATCTGCGGAAGACCCCACAGTGTGCTGCGCAAGTACGGCGTATGCCGCATCTGCTTCCGGGAACTGGCTTATAAGGGACAGATTCCCGGTGTCCGCAAGGCCAGCTGGTAAGCGAAAGGAGGAGACAGGAAATGGTAGTTAATGATCCCATCGCCGATATGCTCACCCGCATCCGCAACGGACAGGTGGCCCGGCACGACGCCGTGACCATGCCCGCCAGCAATACGAAGAAGGCGATCGCGAAGATCCTTCTGAACGAAGGTTACATCAAGGCGGTTGACTTTATTGATGACGGACTCCAGGGCGAAATCAAAATCACCCTGAAATATATGAACGGCAAGCAGACCCCTGTTATCGCGGGTCTGAAGCGCATCTCCAAGCCCGGTCTGCGGGTTTATGCCCGCAGCGAAGAGCTGCCGAAGGTTCTCGGCGGCCTGGGCATCGCCATCATCAGCACCAGCAAGGGACTGATGACCGACAAGGAAGCACGGAAAGCTGCCATCGGCGGCGAAGTGCTGGCGTACATCTGGTAATAACACGCTCGTGAAGTAAGGAGGAATGACAAAATGTCTCGAATCGGAAAACTTCCGATCACAGTACCCGCGGGCGTGACGGTGACGGTGGACGAGAATAACTTCGTGACGGTTAAGGGCCCCAAGGGCACCCTGACCCAGCAGGTTAACCCGGACATCAAACTCAAGCAGGAAGGCAACGTCCTGACGCTTGAACGCCCCACCGATTCCAAGCCCCACAAGGCCATGCATGGCCTGTACCGGGCGCTGGTAAACAACATGGTCGTTGGCGTGACCGACGGCTTCACCAAGACCCTGGAAATGGTCGGTACCGGCTACCGCGCCAGCGCGGAAGGCAAGACCCTGACCATTAACATCGGTTTCAGCCATCCGGTGGTTCTCGAGGCGCCCGAAGGCATCACCTACGAGACCCCCAACCAGACCACCATCGTGGTTAAGGGAAGCAACAAACAGCAGGTCGGCAACCTCGCGGCAGATATCCGTGCTATCCGGAAACCCGAACCCTACCTGGGCAAGGGCATTAAGTACCAGAATGAGCACATCCGCCGTAAGGAAGGCAAGACCGGTAAGTAAGAGAGGGAGTGACTGCAGATGTTTAAAAAACGTGACCGGAACGAGATTCGCGTGATTCGTCACGCACGGGTACGGAAAAAGATCAGCGGCACACCCGAAGCCCCTCGTCTTTCCGTATATCGCTCCAACAAGCACATTCAGGCTCAGATCATTGACGACACCAAGGGCGTAACCCTGGTGAGCGCCAGCACGATGGATCCGGCCCTGAAGGGTCAGCTGGAGGAAGTGGACAAGAAGGGTGCCGCCAAGCTGGTGGGCAAGCTCATTGCGGAGCGCGCCGTCGAAGCCGGCATCAAGACCGTGGTTTTTGACCGCGGAGGGTATATGTACACCGGACGCGTGGCCTCTGTGGCTGAAGGCGCCCGGGAAGCCGGACTTGAATTCTGATAAGGAGGACGACGCAAATGCAACGCACAGAACAGGTCAGCGAATTCAAAGAGCGCCTGGTAGTAGTCAATCGCGTCAGCAAGACTGTTAAGGGCGGCCGCAACATGCGGTTCAGCGCCCTGGTCGTCGTCGGCGATGAAAACGGCCGCGTCGGTGCCGGTATGGGCAAAGCTGCCGAAGTTCCGGAAGCTATCCGCAAGGCCAATGAAGACGCTAAAAAGCACCTGGTGAACGTGCCGCTGGACGGCACAACCATTCCCCACGAAATGACCGGATACTATTCCACAGCCAAGTCCGTTCTGATCCCCGCTCCGGAAGGAACCGGCGTGATCGCGGGCGGTGCTGCCCGTGCCGTGCTTGAAATGGCCGGCATCAAGGATATCCGGACCAAGAGTTTCGGAACCAACAACCCGATCAACATGGTTAAAGCTACCATCGAAGCCCTGAAGCAGGTGCGCAGCGCCGAGCAGGTTGCCAAGATGCGCGGCAAGACCGTGGAAGAGATCCTGGGATAAGGAGGCAGAAGAGATGAAACTGAAGATTACCCTGGTGAAGTCTCCTATCGCCAGCCTGCCCAAGCATAAGGCTACTGTTGCCGCACTGGGCCTGCGTAAGGTCGGCCAGACGGTTACCCAGCCTGACAACCCCGCTATCCGGGGCCAGATCTTCGCCGTGAAGCACATGGTGAAGGTTGAGGAAGTTGACGAATAAAGGAGGTTGAACCCCAATGAAACTGCATGAAATGCATCCTGCCGAAGGGTCCACTTCCGCTCAGAAGCGGCTGGGCCGCGGTGCCGGTTCCGGCCTGGGCAAGACCTCCGGTAAAGGTCACAAGGGTGCCAAAGCCCGCAGCGGCGGCGGCAAACGGCCCGGATTTGAAGGCGGCCAGATGCCTCTGTACCGCCGTGTGCCTAAGCGCGGATTTACCAACGTGTTCGGCACCGATTACGCTACTGTGAACGTGGAACGCCTGGAAGTCTTCGAAGACGGTGCTGTGGTTGACGCTGCTGCGCTGCTGGAGAAGAAGATTATCCGCAAGGAGCTGGGCGGCGTGAAAATCCTCGGTGTCGGTGAGCTGACCAAGAAGCTGACCGTGAAGGCGGCGAAGTTCTCCGCTACCGCCAAGGAAAAAATCGAAGCCGTCGGCGGAAAGGCCGAGGTGATTTGACATGATCGAAAGCATCCGTAAAATGTGGAAGATCGGGGAACTCCGCAAGAAGATCCTCTACACCTTCTTTATGCTCGTGCTTTTCCGTCTTGTCGGTGTCATTCCAGCACCCGGTGTGGATGCAGTGAAGGTTATGGAAGCTATGAAGCAGAATGCCTCCACCCTGCCGCTGCTGGAGCTGGTCAACATGATGACCGGTAACAATTTTGAACAGATGACCCTGATGGCTATGGGTATCACGCCCTACATCAACGCCAGCATTATTATGCAGCTGCTGACCATTGCCATTCCCGCCCTCGAGCGGCTGAGCAAGGAAGAAGACGGCCGCCAGAAGATCAACCGGATCACCCGGTATGTGACGATCGGCCTGGCTGCACTGCAGGCGATCGGTCTGGTCCGCAGCCTTGGCTTCATCAAGGCTGGCTGGCTGAACTACGTACTGGTCGGCGTCAGCATGGCCGGTGGTACCGCCCTGGCGATGTGGATCGGTGAGCGGATTACCGAAAAGGGAATCGGAAACGGCATCAGCCTTCTGATCTTTGCCGGTATCATCTCCAATATCTTCAACGGTATTGTGAAGAACTTCCGTACCGCTTCCACCACCGGACTGACTTCCGCATGGATCAATCTGGTTGTGGTGCTTGCCACCTGCATCCTGATGACTGTCGTCGTAACCTTTGTTGAACTGGGCGAGCGCAGGATTCCCCTGCAGATCGCCAAGCAGGTGAAGGGCCGCCGCGTTTACGGCGGACAGAACACCCACATGGGCCTGAAAGTGGTCTCCGTCGGCGTTCTTCCCCTGATCTTTGCTTACTCCTTCCTGGCATTCCCGGGAACGATTGCCCAGCTGATTGACAAGAACAGCGGCTTTGCCAAGTGGTGTGAACAGAACCTGAGCAATAACAACGGAATCAGCTATGTTTACCTGATCCTGTCCTCCCTGCTCATCATTGCTTTCACCTTCTTCTATTCTTCCATCAGCTTCGATCCCAAACAGCAGGCTGAACAGCTGCAGCAGCAGGGTGCTGTTATCCCCGGACAGCGGGGCAAGAACATCCGGCAGTATCTGCAGAACATCATGAACCGCCTGAACCTGTTTGCGGCTTTCTTCCTGGCTATTCTGGCCGCTATCCCCACGCTTCTGATGAAGTGGGCCGGCGTGACGAATATCCCCTTTGCTGCCAGCTCCATCCTGATCGCTGTGAGCGTCGCTCTCGAAACCGTCCGGACTATCCAGGGCGAGATGAGCGTCCGCGGCATCGACATGGATATGGATGGATTTATGTAATTGCTCCGGCAGTTCCATAAACCCAATGAATGGAGTAATGATATGAACATTATCTTCTTAGGGCCTCCAGGGGCCGGTAAGGGCACACAGGCGCAGCGCATCTGCGACGCGCTGAAGATTCCGCAGATCTCCACCGGTGATATTCTCCGGCGGGCGATCAAGGAAGGTACAGAAACCGGTATCAAGGCGAAGAGTTTTATCGACGCCGGCAAACTGGTTCCGGACGAAGTTATCATTGACATCGTCAAGGAACGCCTTGCCATGGATGACTGCAAAGACGGTTATATCCTGGACGGCTTCCCGCGTACCGTTCCCCAGGCGGAAGCCCTGAGCACCTTCGCTACCATCGACAGCGTTATTGAGCTGGCGGTTGATGACCAGGTGCTGGTAGACCGGCTGAGCGGACGCCGGGTGTGCCTGAAGTGCGGCGCTACCTATCACGTCAGCATGCTGAACGGTAAAACCACCTGCGACAAATGCGGTGAGGAACTGATCCAGCGGAACGACGATAAGGCCGAGACCGTACTGAGCCGCCTGGAAGTGTATCATGCCCAGACAGCCCCGCTGATCAATTATTACGGACAGAAGGGCCTGCTCAAAACGATCCCCGGAGATCAGGGCATTGATGGTATCTTTACAGCGATCATGAACGCTTTAGGAGCAAAGGCATGATCAGCCTGAAGAATCCGAATCAGATCGCAAAGATGCGCGAAGCAGGGAAAATCCTTCGTGAGGTGGAGGATGAAGTCCGCCTGGCAATCAAGCCGGGCGTGACAACCGCGGAGCTGGATATCCTGGCCGAAAGGCTGATCCGGAAAAACCACGCGATCCCTTCCTCCCTTCATTACGAAGGATATCCCTGCAGCATCTGCGCGAGTATCAATGATGAGGTTGTGCACGGTATTCCCAGTGACCGCAGGGTACTGAAAGATGGAGACATCATTTCAGTTGACTGCACACTGCTGCTGGACGGCTGGCAGGCAGACTCCGCTTTTACAGCGGGTGTCGGAACGATCAGCGCGGAAGCGGAGAAGCTGATCCGGGTAACCGAGGAATGCTTCTGGAAAGCGGCCAGGCAGTGCATTGCCGGCAACCGGCTGGGTGATGTGGGCCACGCGGTCCAGGCCCATGCCGAAGCAAACGGGTTCACACCGATCCGGGAATTTACCGGACACGGTATCGGCAGGGAGATGCATGAAGATCCCGCCGTATACAACTTTGGTGAACCCGGTCATGGAATGAGACTTCGCAAGGGCATGGTCATTGCGGTCGAACCCATGATTGCCGCAGGCAACTGGCGGCTGACGATCGATGATGACGGCTGGTGCGCACGCACCGCTGATCACAGTTTGACGTCACATTACGAGCACACCATTGCCATCACGGAAGAAGGGCTTCCGGAAATCCTGACCCTTCCCGGCTTTACCTGGGAGGAATAAGGATGAAGGAACCTTTCAGCTTTGAACCCGGCAGGGTAGTGGAAAGCGCGCAGGGAAGGGATAAGGGACACTGCTTCCTGATCCTGGAGAACGCGGCCGAAGGCATCGTCATGATCGCCGACGGACTCCACCACAAGCTGGGAAACCCGAAGAAGAAAAAGACGAAACATCTGCGCGCAAAACCGGTGCTGCTGGACCTGAAGGCTTTGCGGCCGGAAGGCGGAGCGCTGCAGGACAGTGACCTGAGAAGGGCGCTGGAAGTAAACGGTTTTGCCGAGAAACGCTCGCTGCGAGAGGGGGACTGAGTTTGTCCAAGAGCGACGTAATCGAAATGGAAGGCAAGGTTATTGAAGCTTTGCCCAACGCCATGTTCCAGGTGGAGCTTCAGAACGGCCACCAGATCCTGGCGCATATCTCCGGAAAGATGAGGATGAATTTCATCCGGATCTACCCCGGTGACAAGGTAACGATTGAATTATCGCCCTATGATCTGACCAGAGGCCGGATCACCTGGCGCAGCAAGAACTGATCCTGAAAGAGGAGGGTACAACGATGAAAGTTCGTCCGTCTGTAAAGCCGATCTGCGAAAAGTGCAAGATCATCAAGCGCAAAGGCCGCGTGATGGTTATCTGCGAAAATCCCAAGCATAAGCAGAAGCAGGGCTGAGCAACCGAAACCCGTGTCCGGTACGTCCGGAACGGGTTTTTTTGTTCGCCTTTACGGCTTGGAATGATTATGTTACAATTATCCTGGAAAAGGAGGGAGTGCCATGTACAGACGATATTCCCAGGTAGGGGAAGGCGCCGTGCCTCTTTCGCAGGTTAACCGGAACAGGATCAAAAACATTGTCATCCTGTTATTGAGTGTTGCGCTGATTGCCCTGCTGATCATCAGCTTGCCGATGATCAAGGATAAGGGAAATATCCGCACGCAGTATATCATGCAGCTCCGGAGGGAATGCCAGGAAGCATATAACAACACGCAGACACTGAGCAGGACCGCCGGGGCCGATTCGGCTGAGATCCTTGCGAGTGTCAGAAGCAATATTCACGCGATGCGCGTTGTCAACAATCTGAGCGCCAACAGCGGAAACGGATTCCTTGTGGATGACTCACGCCTGGCATCGCTGCTCAGCACGGTGGAAGAATATATGGGTATCCTGACAACCGGTATGGAAACAGGCCAGTATGTGACCAGCCTGTCCACAAACCTGGCAGACATGCAGGCTGCAATCAGCAACCTGGAATAAAAAACAACAGAAGCGGGGGTCCCGCTTCTTTTTATGCCTGAAAGAAAGGGGGAGACGGCAGTGATCCGATGGAGTGAAAAGCTGGAAGAGAAGATCCGGATGCTACCGGACTCTCCCGGATGTTACCTGATGAAGAACGCGGCAGGCGAGATTATCTACGTGGGCAAGGCGGTCAACCTGAAAAACAGGGTGAGGAGCTATTTCCGCGATACAGCCCATACACCCAAGGTGGCGGCAATGATCGCCCATATCGATGATTTTGACATCCTGCTGTGTGAAACCAACCTGGAAGCGCTGATCCTGGAATGCAACCTGATCAAGCTTCATAAACCCTATTACAACATCCTGCTGAAGGATGACAAACACTATCCTTACCTGAAGGTCGATATGCGGCAGCCGTTCCCCCGGCTGGAGCTGTGCCGGAAAATGGAGAAGGACGGCGCCCGGTATTTCGGACCGTATATCGGTGCCAATGCCGTCCGGCAGGTGATTGAAGCCGTCCGCGACGTGTTTCCGATCCGCTCCTGCACACAGACGCTGCCGCCTAAAACCCTGAAACGCCCCTGCATGAACTATGATATCGGCCGGTGCCTTGCCCCATGCGCGGGAAAGTGTACGGAAGAAACATACCGGGAGATGATGGAGGGAGTCCTGAGTTTCCTGGGCGGGGATTATGAGGGTGTCCTGAAAAAACTGAAGAAGGATATGCAGGACGCGGCCGCGGCCATGCGGTATGAAAAGGCGGCGGCCATAAGGGATAAGATACGTGACGTGGAAGGCCTCATGGAGCGGCAGATCGCCCTGCGGACAGACCGGAGCGAGCAGGACCTGATCGCCCTGGCGCAGGACGGACTGGACGCCATGATCCAGATCCTGTACGTCCGGGGCGGCCGGATGGTAGGCGGGGATCACTTTGCCCTGCCGCGGGAAGGCGGCGAGGAACCCGGAGAGATCATCGCCTCCTTTATGACCCAGTATTATGAACAGGCCGGACTGATCCCCCGGAACGTGCTCTGCGAGACGCTGCCGGAGGGTGCCGTTGAACAGCTGGAAGCCTGGCTGCGGGAAAAGAAGGGTTCCGCGGTGACCGTGGCAACACCCCGGCGGGGAGAAAAGCACGAACTGGTGCTGCTGGCTGCGAAAAACGCGAAAGATGCCCTGCTGAAGCGGAATGCAAGGCGCACCATTCACGAAGAACGCACAGTGGAAGCGGCAAAGAAGCTGGGACAGATCATCGGCATGGACCGGTATCCCCGGCGGATAGAAGGCTATGATATATCCAATACCCAGGGTGTCCAGAGCGTGGCGGCGATGGTTGTGTTCATTGACGGTGAACCGGCACGGAAGGAATACCGCCATTTCCGGATCAAAACAGTGGAGGGAGCAAATGACTTTGCCTCCCTGTATGAAACCCTGAGCAGGCGTTACGCGCACGCTGCACGTGAAAAAGAAGAAGGTACGGAGAAAGGGAAGTTTACGGACCTGCCGGACCTGATCCTGATCGACGGCGGCCCCCAGCAGCTGCGCTTTGCCAGGCAGGCAATCCTGGACCTGGGAATAGAACCTCCGGCCATGTTCGGCCTGGCGGAAAGGCTGGAAGAGATCTGGCTGCCGGACGCGGAGGAACCGATTCTGCTGGATCACCACACCCCGGAACTCCAGCTGGTGCAGCGGGTCAGAAATGAAGCTCACCGCTTCGGCATTATCCATCACCGGACGCTGCGGGGCAAGGCTTCCATTCATTCACAGCTGGAAGATATCCCCGGTGTCGGACCGGCAAGGCGGAAGGCGCTGCTGAAGGCTTTTGGCAGCCTGAAGGCTATCCGTGAAGCGGATCCGGATGCCCTGGCTGCCGTTCCCGGCATGAACCGCGCAGCAGCGGAAGCGGTTCGGGCCTGGGCGGAAAAATAAAGGTTGCCATAGGGCCTGAATCCATGAGATAATAATTTGTTGATATATTCATAATTCATAATTCATAATTATGAATGGTCAACGGATGCCCGGATGGTTCTGTGACAGACCGATCAAGAGGGAATTGTCAGGTGAACCGGGCATACACAATATCATTATGAATTATGAATTGGTTTTCGAGGGGGTTCTTTTCATGGCTACCGCGCTTTGGGTGAAGACAATCCGGCACCACAGGACAGACCTGCAGACAACGGTGGCCTGCACCCGGGCGGACGCTCATGCGGCTCTTCACGACGCGTGCCATGAACTGGACCTGCCGGAACCCATCTGGCTGGACAAAAACGAGCGGGAATGGGAAGAATTCGGAATGACCCGCTTTATGCCGGATGCTTTCTTTGAAACGGTTCCTTTTGAACGGCTGGAAATTGAGTACATTGATCCGGACGCCCCGAAGAAAAAGAGCAGGGATCCGAGGAATGCCTTCTAGTTCAATTCAGAATTCAGAATTCATAATTCAGAATTATTGGTTAACATCTGAGCATAGCAGAGACTGCGGACGGAGAACAGGAAGCAGGGAGAAATGATGGAAAAGAAAGTTTATGAGCTGATAGACAGCTATCGGGATGCCTACACGGAAATGCTGCAGCGCTGGATCCGTGTCCCTTCCGTGAGAAGCGACGCGGAAGACGGAGCGCCTTTCGGCCGGGATGTCCGGAAGATGCTGGACACAGCAATGGAAGATGCCCGTTCACTGGGATTTCCGGTGCGGGATTTTGACGGATACGCCTGTGACGTGACCCTGGGAGACGCGGAAGAAAAGATCGCGGTACTGGGTCACCTGGATGTGGTTCCGGTGGGAGACGGATGGACAAAGCCGCCTTTTGAGGGACTGATCGAGAACGGCCGGATGTATGGACGGGGCACCAACGATGATAAAGGCCCAGCCCTGGCATCTCTCTTTGCCATGAAGGCAATCAAAGAGGCCGGTATTCCGCTGAAAAAGAGCATCCGGCTGATCCTTGGCTGCGATGAGGAAAGTGAATGGCAGGATATGGCCTACTACGGCGCTCATGAGCAGATTCCGGATGTCGGTTTCAGCCCGGACGCCAGTTTCCCGCTGATCAACACGGAAAAGGGAATGCTGGTCCTGGCAGTGTTTGCCCCCGTTTCCCAGAGCGGCCTGAAGATCCTGGAACTGTCCACCGGAGACAGGGTCAACGTGATCCCGGGCGAATGCCGGGCCCTGGTGGAGGGGAATGAGGATACCGCCGCACAGGTTCGGGCATACGCGGAAAAGACGGGGCTGCCTTATACGGCTGAAGTAACGGACAAGGGTGTGTGGCTGAAGGCTGTCGGCATTCCCGGACACAGCGCTTATCCGGAAGGCAAACGGAACGCTATCGGCATGATGCTCCTGCTGCTGAAGGAACTGGGAGCGGACGGACCGATTGCAACCCTGGCGGATAAGGTCGGAATGGAACATGACGGACGGAGCCTGGGCTGCGCCTGCAGGGATGAGATCTCAGAGGAACTGACCTGCAATATGGGCATCCTGAAGCTGGAGAACGGCAAATGGTTCTGTACCCTGGATATGCGCTGCCCGGTGACCGCGGACCAGGAAAAGCTGAAGGAGTCGGCAATCGGCAATCTGCAGGGATTCGAGGTTTACATCGGAACCCAGAAGCCGCCGCATCATGTGCCGGCGGAGAGCGAGCTGGTGAGCAGCCTGCTGGCTGCCTATGAAGAGGAAACAGGCCTGGAAGGGAAACCCATGTCCACCGGCGGCGGAACCTATGCCAAGGTGCTGAAACAGGGTGTGGCCTTCGGGGCGCTCTTCCCCGATGAGGAAGACCTGGCGCATCAGGCGGACGAGTATGAGGAAATCGACCGGCTTATGCTGGCGATGAAAATATACGCAAATGCACTGATCCGGCTTGCAGCCGAATGAACAATGAACAATTAACAATGAACAATTATAGTTACTGATTCGACGAGAGCATACAGGAGAAGGATAACATGATTACAGTAAGCAACGTATCACTGACATTCGGCGGGCAGAAGCTGTTTTCCGGCGCGGACCTGAAATTCCTGCCGGGCAACTGCTACGGCATTATCGGCGCGAACGGTGCCGGTAAATCCACCTTTCTGAAGATCCTGAGCGGTGAGCTGGAACCCACGACCGGTTCCGTGACTGTTCCGCCCACGGAGCGCATGAGCACCCTGAAACAGGACCAGTTCATGTATGATGCCTATCCGGTTCTGGATACGGTCATCATGGGCAATCAGCGCCTGTATGACATCATGAAGGAAAAGGATGCGCTGTATGCCAAGCCCGACTTCAGCGAAGCGGACGGCGAGAAGGCGGCGGAGCTGGAAGGCGAGTTCGCTGAAATGGACGGCTGGAACGCTGAAAGCGACGCGGCCACGCTGCTGACAGGCCTTGGTATTCCCGCGGAAGAGCATACGATGCTCATGTCCGAGCTCCAGGCCGGCGACAAATTCAAGGTGCTGCTTGCCCAGGCGCTTTTCGGCAATCCGGATATCCTGCTGCTGGACGAACCGACCAACAACCTGGATAACCGCTCCGTGGCCTGGCTGGAGGACTTCCTGATGGATTTCCCGGGCACCCTGATCGTGGTCAGCCATGACCGGTGGTTCCTGAACAACGTGTGTACCCACATCGTGGATATCGACTACAACCAGGTGAAACTGTATGTCGGCAACTATGACTTCTGGTATGAATCCAGCAAGATCATGCAGGCCCTGATGAACGACCAGAAGAAGCGCCGCGAGGATAAAATCCGCGAACTGCAGGCCTTTATCCAGCGGTTCTCCTCCAACAAGTCCAAGGCCAAGCAGGCCACCAGCCGCCGCAAGCTGCTGGATCAGCTGACCATTGAACAGATGCCGGCTTCCAGCCGCCGCTACCCCTGGGTCGCCTTTACCCCGGACCGTGAGGCGGGCAAGGACATCCTGCAGGTGACGAACCTGAACTACACACAGGACGGCGTGCAGCTGCTGAAGGATGTTTCCTTCCTGGTGACCAAGGGCCAGAAGATCGCCCTGGTGGGCAATGAGCAGGCCCAGACAGCGCTGTTTAAGATCCTGGCGGAGGAAATCCAGCCGGACAGCGGTACGGTGAAGTGGGGCGTAACGATTTCCACCAGTTATTTCCCCAAGGACAACAGCAAGTTCTTTGACGGCTGCGACCTGAACATGATGCAGTGGTTTGCTCAGTATTCCCCGGAACAGCTGGAAACCTACATGCGCGGCTTCCTGGGCCGGATGCTCTTCAGCGGCGATGATGTGTACAAGCCTGTGAGCGTACTCTCCGGCGGCGAGAAAGTGCGCTGCATGCTGAGCCGGATGATGCTTTCCGGAGCGAATTTCCTGATGCTGGACCAGCCCACCAACCACCTGGACCTGGAATCCATCACAGCTGTGAACAACGGCCTGATCAATTTCCCGGGCAATGTGATTTTTACAAGCCAGGATCACCAGTTTATTTCCACGATTGCTGACCGGATCATTGAAATCAAGCCGGACGGCACCATTGCGGACTATCTGTGCAACTATGAAGAGTATCTGGAGAAGATGAAGGAAACGTTTGCACAGGGGAAGTAACTGTGATATACTGTCAAATGAATGTTTTTTGACGGACAAATCACCACAGGAGGAAAGGATTCCATGAAATACGGTCATTTTGACGACAAGGCGCGGGAGTATGTCATTGATACGCCGCGGACTCCGTATCCCTGGATCAACTATCTCGGATGCGAGAAATTCTTCGGCATTATCAGCAATACAGCCGGCGGCTACTGCTTCTACCGTGACGCAAGACTGCGCCGGATCACCCGTTACCGTTACAACAATATGCCGATCGACAACGGCGGCCGGTATTTCTACATCAATGACAACGGCACTGTCTGGAACCCCGGATGGAAGCCTGTGAAAACAGAGCTGGATGAGTATTCCTGCCGCCACGGCATGGGCTATACGATCATCACCGGCAAAAAGAACGGCCTGAAAGCCTCCCAGAAGAGCTTTGTGCCCATGGGCTATGACGCAGAAGTGCACCAGGTGACCCTGACCAACGAAGGGGATACCGCCAAGGACGTCATCCTGACCAGCTTCGTGGAGTTCTGCCTGTGGAACGCGCAGGACGACATGCTGAACTTCCAGCGCAACTTCTCCACCGGTGAGGTGGAAGTGGAAGACGGTGTTGTCTATCACAAGACTGAATACCGCGAACGCCGGAATCATTATTCCTTCTATGCTGTCAATACGCCCGTGGACGGTTTCGACACCGATATGGAAACCTTCCTGGGCATGTATAACGGTTTTGAAAACCCCCAGGCGGTTATGACCGGAAAGATGGGCAATTCTGTCGCCTCCGGCTGGCAGCCCATGGCGGCTCACCAGATCAAGGTACACCTGGAAAAGGGTGAAGAAAAGAAATTCAACTTTGTTCTGGGTTATGTGGAGCTGCCCGTTGAGGAAAAGTGGGAAAAGAAGGGCGTTATCAACAAGAAGCCCGCAAAGGCCATGCTGGCCGCCCTGTCCTCCGATGAACAGGTGGATAAGGCCTTTGCCCAGCTGAAGGCTCACTGGGATAACCTGCTGAGCGCCTACACACTGACCTCTTCCGAAGAAAAGCTGAACCGGATGGTCAACATCTGGAATCCTTATCAGTGCATGGTAACCTTCAACATGAGCCGGTCCACCTCCATGTTTGAGAGCGGTATCGGCCGGGGTATGGGCTTCCGTGATTCCAGCCAGGACCTGCTGGGCTTTGTGCACCAGATTCCGGAACGGGCCAGGGAACGTATTCTGGATATCGCCGCGACCCAGTTCCGCGACGGCGGCTGCTACCATCAGTATCAGCCCCTGACCAAGAAGGGCAACAACGACATCGGCGGCGGCTTCAACGATGACCCGCTGTGGCTGATCGCCGGTACGGCTGCCTATATCAAGGAAACAGGCGATTTCGGCATCCTGGATGCCGCCACGCCCTATGACTGCAATCCGGATGACTGCGGCACGCTGCTGGAGCACCTGGAAGCCAGCTTCATGCACGTGGTGAACAACCGCGGACCGCACGGCCTGCCGCTGATCGGCCGCGCCGACTGGAACGACTGCCTGAACCTGAACTGCTATTCCGATACGCCGGATGAAAGCTTCCAGACCTTCTCCAATCCCAACGCGCCGGATGAGCGGGTTGCGGAATCCGTGCTGATCGCCGGCATGTTTGTGTCCATCGGACCGGAACTGGTGGCGATCGAACGCCGCAGGGGCAACAACGACAAGGCGGATGCCTACCAGAAGGATATCGACGCCATGACCGCCGCCATTGAAAAGGACGGCTGGGACGGCGAATGGTTCGTGCGCGCCTATGATGCCATGGGCAACAAGGTCGGCAGCAAGGAATGTGAGGACGGCAAGATCTTCATTGAATCCCAGGGCTACTGCGTGATGGCCGGCGTCGGCGTGAAAAACGGCATGGCTGAGAAGGCGCTGGAGAGCGTCCATAACATCCTGGAAACCGAGCACGGTATCGTGCTGCTGCAGCCGGCTTACAAGGAGTATCACCTGGAGCTGGGTGAAGTGAGCTCCTACCCGCCGGGATACAAGGAAAATGCCGGTATCTTCTGCCACAACAATCCCTGGATCATCGCGGCGGAAACCGTGGTGGGCCACGGCGACCGGGCCTTCGACCTGTACAGCCGGATCGCTCCCGCCTGGCGCGAGGAGATTTCCGACCTGCACAAGCTGGAGCCCTATGTTTACAGCCAGATGATCGCCGGCAAGGACGCGAAGAACTTCGGACAGGCCAAGAACAGCTGGCTGACCGGTACCGCGGCCTGGAACTTCTACGTAATCAGCAATTACATCCTGGGCGTGAAGCCCGACTGGGACGGCCTGAAGATCGATCCCTGCGTGCCCCACACCTGGGACGGCTACAAGGTGAGCCGCCGCTTCCGCGGAGCTATGTATGACATCGAGATTAAGAATCCCTCCCATGTCTGCCGCGGCGTGAAGCAGGTTACCGTTGACGGAAAGGAAATCAGCGGCAATGTGCTGCCTGCCTTCGGCGACGGAAAGACCCACAAGGTTGAGGTTGTCCTCGGATAATCTGAATATGAATCAAGTCCCCCTGTTCCGGTAAGGAACAGGGGGACTTTTTTTGCCGCACACAAAACGGAACCGCCGGAGTACGGCGGTCCCGAAAAAAGGAGTAGGTGTTGTCCCTGATAGTTTATTTAGCCATGTAGGCGTCCAGCTGGGCATTGGCTTCGTTCAGGTAAGCTTCCATGCCGGCAGCGTCCAGAGCGCTCAGGAAGGCAGGCAGTTCGGAGTCAGGATCAACCGCGCCGCAGTCCAGGGCGAGGGCATACTGGGCGGCAACGTTGCCCAGAGCAGCCATTTCATTTTCAACGGGGGTGTTGTCGAACACGAAGCCCAGGGAAGGAATGCCCTTCGCACCGGCGTAGTATTCCTGGAAGGACTTCCGGAATCCCTTGCCTTCATCAGCGGTATCGGGCAGGATGGTGACGTTGCCGACGCCGTTGGTCCAGGGGCTGTAGGTGGCACGGGCATCCGCGTTGAAGACGACCAGGCCTTCATCGTTAAGGGTGTAGTGGATGCCTTCCACGCCGTAGTTCATCAGGGTCATGAGGGTCGGGTCGCTGTTCAGCAGAGCCAGGAACTTGAAGGCTTCTTCCGGATGCTCGGAAGCGGAGTTGATAGCCATCATGGCACCCTGGGAAGCGGTGGTGTCCACATAGGGATCGGTGCAGGGCACGAATTTGATCTCGGCGCCGCGAGCCAGCACCTCGGCAGAATATTCATAACCGAAAGCGTAGGACTGGGTTCCGATCAGGTAAGAAGCGTCCTTCTGGTGGTTGGTGCGGCAGTCATTGGAGGTTTCACCCACGGACAGGGCGGGATCAATGTAGCCGGCTTCGTAGTACTTGTGCATCTGATCCACGAAAGCTTTGTATTCGGGAGTGGCGAACTTGTTAACGAGTTTGTTTCCATAGACGCCATCAGCGGAAACATCTTCAGGATTCAGGTACAGGGAGAGGAGGTTGGTGGAACCGGCGTCACCGGCAACGATGATGGAGTTGGTGACCATACGCTCGGCAACCATGGGCTCCACGAGGAAGGGGTAGAAGCTGTCGCCCTTGACTTCCTTGGCCTTGGCGAAGATCTCGTCCCAGCCGAAGAATCCCTTGGCCATCAGATCGTCCACGGTGTAACCCAGTTCGGTCAGCAGGGTGACGTTCACGTCCCAGGTGTTCTGGGTAGCGGTGTCTTTGAAACCGTTGACGGCGTAGATGCCCTTGCCTTCAGCGCCTTCGATGGTGGCGGCCTGCATCAGGCTTTCCGGGATGGCGGCTTTCAGGTCGGCACCGTACTTTTCGATCAGGTCATCCAGCTTGAGGAAGTAACCCTTCTTGGCATAGCTGTTGTACTCGTCAGAGCTCCAGGAACAGGTGAAGACGATGTCCACATCCTTGTCGCCGGAGGTCAGGGCATTGACGGCTTTCTCGTCGAAGTCGCCCCAGGTGCCCCAGATGACTTCCAGTTTCGCGCCGACTTTGTCAGCGATGTATTCGTTGACTTTTTCCAGCACAGCGCTGTCATCGGTTACGTTGGAACCATGGAACATGATGGTGATGGTGGGCAGATCATCAGCCGCGGCGAAGCTGCACACGGAGAGGACCAGTGCCAGGGTCAGAATGAGAGACAGGAACTTTTTCATGGTTATCCTCCTTATTTTCAGCACCTGTCCGGTGCTGAGATTCTATATTTTTAAGGGCTGGACCCTTAAATTACCTTGTGATGAATGAACCTTTTGATTTTCAGGAACTGATGTTCCTGAAATTTCCGCAAGCTCAATCGGCGCGACTGCCTTCCACAATCTCAGTCGGCACAGTGGGTTTTGCTGACGCTTCAACCCACTGTTTGCTTCGATTGACTCGTTCGGGTCACTTCCGCTTTCAGCGGACAGCCCACTGGGCTGCCGTTTCCCTCGCTCCCCAGACAGCTCGCTTGTTTCGCTTGAATTCACATCCGATGAGATTTCAGACATTGTCTGTCATCGGATGTTCATCCTTTTACCGAGCCGATGGTCAGACCTGCGATGACGTACCGCTGGAAGAAGGGGTATGCACAGGCAATAGGAACCACGATGAACACCACGAGGGCCATTTTCAGGGACTGGGAAGGCAGCTGTGCCGCAGCCTTGGCGGCATCCGCCCCCAGCATGGAGGAGTTCTTTGCAAGGAAGTCCGCGTTACGCTGCATCCGCATGAGCAGATACTGGAGAGGCATGATTTCCATGTTCTTATTCAGGTACAGCAGGGAAAGGAACCATTCATTCCAGTATCCCAGCGAGACCAGCAGGGCGATGGTCGCGATGCCGGGCTTGACCACCGGCAGGACAATCCTGACCAGGGTGGAGTACTCTCCGCTGCCATCAATGGTGGCTGCCTCGATCAGCTCATTTGGCACTGTGGTCTGCAGGAAGGTGCGCATGATGATGACATTGAAGGGGCTGAAGAGCATGGGAACGATCAGGGCAGCGTAGTTATCGCTGAGGCCCAGGACGCTCTTGCAGATGACGAAGGTGGGGACAAGGCCGCCGCCGAAGATCATCGTAAAGAAGCTGAGGAAGTTGAAGAAATTCCGGTGGCGGTAATCCCTTCTGAACAGGGGATAGGCATACAGTACAGTCAGGGCTACGCTCAGGGTTGTACCGATGATAGTGATCAGGAAGGAGTTGAAGTAGCTTCTCCAGAGCGCGTTGCCCAGCTTAAAGGTGTAATCAAATGCCTGGGTGCTCCAGGAAAGCGGCGTGAAGGAGTAACCTATCTGCCGGATGCTCTCTTCGGAAGAGAAGGCGATGATAACCACAAAGAGGAAGGGAATAATGCACATCAGGGCGAAGAGTGCGAGCACCACATGGAAGGCGGTCTGGGTTCCGGAACCGAAACGGTTCAGGGAGAAGGAACCGGCTTTTATTTTTTTCCGAGGAGAAGATTTGGCGATCGTTGTCATTTTTATATCCCTCCTCAGAACAGGGAGCTTTCCGCGTCGATCTTCCGAACCAGCGTGTTGGCACCGACGATACAGATCAGGCCGATGGCGCTCTGGAGGAAACCCGCGGCGGAGCTCATTCCCAGGTTGTGTGTGTTGGCGTAAGCCCGGTAGACATAGGTGTCAACCACCTGGGTGACCGGGTACAGGGAACCGGAGTTCTGGGGCACGTTATAGAACAGGCCGAAATCCGCATTGAAGATCTTGCCGACATTCATGATCAGCAGGATGACGATCATGGGGCGGATACCGGGCAGGGTCACGTGCCAGATCTGCTGCCACTTGGTGGCGCCATCGACAGCTGCCGCTTCATACTGGGTGGTGTCAATGCCGGTGATGGCGGCGAGGTACAGCACTGACGAATACCCCAGGTTCTTCCACAGGTTACAGATGGTAAGGATCAGCGGCCACCAGGTGGTGTCGTGGTAAAAGTTGGCGGCTTTTTGTCCGGCGGCTTTCTGCATGAAGGGAATCATACCGCTGGTAGGATCCAGGAAGGCCAGGACGAAGTAGCTGGCAACGACCCAGGACAGGAAGTAGGGGAAGAACATCAGAGTCTGGTAGGTCTTGGCCATGAACCGGGAGGTCAGCTCGCTCATCATAATGGCGAAGGCCACGGAGATGATCAGACCCAGGATGATCCACAGGATGTTATAACCCAGGGTGTTGCGGATCATGATGCCGGTGTCGGGGGATTTGAGAAATTCGAAGTTCTTCAGGCCCACCCATTCGCTCCGGACGATATTGTTCCAGAAAGTGTTGGGGCGGAAGGCCCGGTAGTTTTTAAACGCGATCACAATACCGAACATGGGCAGGTAACGGATCAGCAGCAGCCAGATGGCACCGGGAAGCATCATGGTGGTCAGCCAGAAGGTCTTTTTCCTGGAAGTGACGCTTCCGTTTCCGATCCGTCGCTTACCGGCGTTTGATTGAATTGCCGTCATACTATTGTTCTGCTCCTTTCCCGCGATGTCCGATCTGGTAATTGAATTCTATAAAACAGACATCCAATCTGTCATTATCTCCGTTTGTTAATTCTTGACTCCGGTTGTTGTGTTGGCAAAGACGGACAATTGCATCCAATAAATGCCTTGATCCGACGGGGTGGATGGCTTCCGGGGAAAGAAGAAGGACGCCAATCCAAGACAAAAAATGACAGGCCTGTTCCTTCTTCTTGTGCTTTTCTTTTGCTATGCTTATAATGAAAATGCGGACAACAGGAGGTTCTATATGCGTTACGGGTACTTTGACGATGCCGCACGTGAATACGTAATTGACCGGATGGACGTACCGGTCTCCATGACCAACTACCTCGGAACTCAGCGGATGGGTACTGTAATATCCCATAACGCGGGAGGCTACAGCTGGCTGGACAGCCCCCAGCATCACCGGATCACCCGGTTCCGGCCAAACGGAGTCCCCATGGACTGGCCGGGACATTATGTTTATCTTAAAGATGAAGAAACAGGAAAGTACTGGTCCCTGAGCTGGCAGCCCACAGGGCTTCCGCTGGACGAGGCCCGTTATGAGGCCCGGCACGGACTTAGCTATTCCCGTTTCTTTTGTGAATATGAAGGAATCAACGCGGAGCAGATCCTGTTCATTCCCCGGGAGGACGGGAACGAGGATCCGGTGGAGATCTTCGACGTCCGCGTCCGGAACACTTCCGATAAAGAACGGAAGCTCAGCGTGTTTGGCTATGTGGAGTTTTCCTTCCATGAAATCGACATGGACAACCAGAACTTCCAGATGAGCCTGTACGCTGCCGGATCCCACTATGAAAATGACGCGGTTCTCTGCGAACTGCATTATGAACAGAATGCCTGGCAGTTCCTGGCGGGCAACTTCAAGCCGGACGGATTTGACGGCGTGCGGGAAGCCTTTATCGGTCCTTACCGTACAGAGCGGAATCCGCTGGGTGTTGAAACCGGAAAACTGACATCTTCCACGGAACTGGGCGGCAACCCCTGCGGCGCGCTGCAGAAGAAGCTGACCCTGAAGCCCGGCGAGGAAGCGAGAGTCATCTTCTATCTGGGAACAGGCAGGGGAGACGCGGCGGAAAAAGCCCGGACCCGGTATGATGAAGCCGGCACGGACCGCGCCTTTGAAGAGCTCCGCAAGTTCTGGGATGACAAACTGGGCAGGTTCCAGGTTACCACGCCCCACGAGAATATGAACCGCTCCCTGAACATCTGGAACTTCTACCAGAGCGAAGTGAACGTCCTGTTCTCCCGGTTCTCCTCCTTTATAGAGGTAGGCGGACGCACGGGCCTGGGTTACCGGGATACCGCACAGGATGCCATGTGCATTCCCCACGCGGAACCGGATATGTGCATGAAACGGATCTGCCAGCTGCTGCATGGACAGATGAAGCAGGGCTACGGCCTGCACCTGTTTGACCCGGCGGTGCTGGAAAAGGCGGACGAAGGTACCTTCAAGTCCCCCACGGTGATCCCGGAGGCGGACAAGAAGGGCATGCTGCACGGCCTGAAGGATGCCTGCGCGGACGACGCGCTGTGGCTGATCCCGGCAATCGTGGAAAACGTCCGGGAGAGCGGTGATCTGTCGTTTTTTGACAAGGTAATCCCCTTTGCCGATGAAGGAAGCGGCACTGTCTGGGAGCATATGAAAGCGTCTCTTGACTTCTCCTATGAACAGGTGGGTGCCCACGGCGTAACAAAGGGCCTGCGGGCGGACTGGAACGACTGCCTGAACCTGGGCGGCGGCGAAAGCGCCATGGTGGCCTTCCTGCTGGTGTGGGCCACGAACCATTTCCTGGATGCCGCCAGGGCCCTGGGACGCAAAGAAGATGAAGCGAAATATACGGCGCTGAAGGAACAGATGGAAAAGACCTGCCGGAAGCAGCTGTGGGACGGCAAATGGTTCCTGCGTGGCTTTACGGCAGCCGGCGCGCCGATCGGATCACAGGAAGCCCGGGAAGGCAAAGTCCATATGGAAAGCAATACCTGGGCGGTCATCAGCGGCGCCGCGGACCGTGAGCAGGGACTGAGCTGCATGGACGCGGTGGACGAATGGCTGTATACCCCCTGGGGACTGATGCTGAACGCTCCTTCCTTTGTGACACTGGATGACAGCATCGGCTTTGTGACCCGGGTTTATCCCGGCGTCAAGGAGAACGGCGCGATCTTCAGCCATCCGAACCCCTGGGCCTGGGTGGCGGAATGCATGCTGGGCCGCGGAAACCGGGCCATGAAGTTTTATGATGCCCTGCTGCCGGAAAACCAGAACGACAAGATGGAGATCCGCCAGGCGGAGCCCTACAGCTACTGCCAGTTCATCATGGGCAAGGATCACACGGCCCATGGCCGTGCCCGCCATCCCTTTATGACCGGTTCCTCCGGCTGGGCATACTTCGCGGCTACCCGCTATATGCTTGGTATCCGTCCGGGCTTTGACGGCCTGACGGTGGATCCCTGCATCCCGGCGGAATGGGACGGCTTTGAAGCTGTACGCAAATGGCGCGGCGCTGAATACCGGATCACGGTGAAGAATCCGGCGCACGTGGAAAAAGGCGTTGGCCGCATCATTGCGGACGGCAAGCCCGTGGACCGGATCCCGGTCTATACAGAAGGAATCCATACCATTGAAGTGGAACTTTCCGGAGAGGAGCGTGACCGCAAATGATTAAGTTCGGTACAGGCGGATGGCGCGCAATCATCGGGGACGGTTTTACCAAGGCAAATATCCGGCTGGTCGCCGCGGCGGTGGCCCGCAGAATGAAGCGGGAAGGCGTCGCGGAGGAAGGCATCTGCGTAGGCTATGACCGGCGGTTCCTGAGCAAGGAAGCGCTGATCTGGTTCTGCGAGGTGCTGGCAGGCGAGGGGATCAAGGTGTTCTTTGTGAACATGAGCTGCCCGACGCCCCAGATTATGTTTACCGTAAAAGAAAAGAAGCTGCCCTACGGCGCGATGGTGACCGCGAGTCACAATCCCGCGACGTGGAACGGCATCAAGCTCTTCACCTTCGGCGGCCGGGATGCCGCGCAGGACGTGACGGAAGCCATCCAGGAAGAAGCGAACAGCATCGCGGAGGCGGATGTCCGGGCCATGGATTTCGAGGAAGCGAAGGCGGAGGGGATCATCGCGATCATCGATCCGCGGGACGCTTACCTGGACTCCATCCTGAACCAGGTGAATACGGAAGCGATCCGGAAACGGCGTCTCCGGATCGTGCTGGACCCGATGTTCGGCGTCAGCCTGACGGGCCTGCAGACGATCCTGTACACCTGCCGCTGCGACGTGGACGTGATCAACGACCGGCATGACGCGTTCTTCGGCCGGCACCTGCCGGCTCCGAACCCGGACACGCTGGTGGATCTGCAGTACGCGGTGAAGGAACACAAGGCGGACGTGGGTATCGCCACCGACGGTGACGCGGACCGCCTGGGCATTATTGATGAAAACGGCCGGTATGTGACCGCAAACGAGACCCTGGCCCTGCTGTATTACTACCTGCTGGAGTATAAAGGATGGAAAGGCGCCGCGGTGCGGAACATTGCCACTACCCACCTGCTGGACCGGATCGCGGAAGCGCACGGGGAAAAGTGCGTGGAAGTGCCGGTTGGCTTCAAGCATATCTCCGCGGGCATGGAAAAATATGATGCCCTGATCGGCGGAGAATCCTCCGGCGGCCTGACGGTCCGGGGACATATCTCCGGCAAGGACGGCCTGTATGCCGCCAGCCTGCTGGTGGAAATGCTTTCCGTGAGCGGCAGGAAACTCAGCGAGCTGGTGCAGGACCTGTATGAAAAATACGGCGAAATGCACACGGCGGAATATGACTGGGCCCTGACCGAAGAAAGCCGGGAGGAGATCGCCCGGAAGATCATGGAAGAGAAACAGCTGCCCGTTTTCGACAAAAAGGTGGAAAAGGTCAGCTATATGGACGGCTGCAAGGTCTACCTGGAAAACGGCTGGGTGATCGTCCGCTTCTCCGGAACTGAACCCAGGGTCCGGATCTTCGCCGAAGCGGAGACAGAGGAAAAGGCAAAGCAGACCGTGAAACAGATGGCGGATTTCGTCGGACTGCCCTGGCAGGAATGATTTGACCGGCGGGAACCACGGGAAGGACAGAAAGCATGGAAATGGATACGGGCAGACAACCGAAGAGACGCCTGTTTGGCAGCGTGCGGCAGTCACTGCGCGCGCAGATAGGCCTGATTGTGCTGCTCAGCTATCTGATTCCCGTGGTCCTGCTGGGTGTTTTTACGGGCGGCTTCCTGATGAAGAAGCTGGAGAACCAGACGCGGGCGGCAATCACCTCCGGCGCTGAACAGGCCTGGACGCTGACGGAACAGAAGATTCAGCGGACACTGGATCTGGCCCGTGACGCCACCTATGACGGGGAACTGATGGACTCCTGGCAGAAATGGAAAGACGGGAGTGTCGGGGACAACGAGTATATGCGGCTGGGGCGAAGCTACCTGGAACGGAAATACAGCCGGGAGCCGCTGCTGTCTTTTGTGGCCTGTTTCCCGGTGGAAAAGCCGGATATGCGGATGTATCTCCGGAACGGGGCCATGGAGAATACCGGCGAACTGCAGGCGCTCTGTGAAACTGTTCTGGCCATGGGAGAAGAACTGGATACCCGCTGCCGCTTTATCCGGTTCGGGGATAACATCTACCTGGTGCGGAACCTGCTGAACCTGCGGATGGAACGCTTCGGTATGCTGATCCTGGGGATCAACGAGGAAAGCGTTTTCCGGCCCCTGACGGAACTGGGACAGGAATGGGACGCGCAGGTGGCGGTCCGCCTGGATGACTGCGGTGATCCGGAAACCGAATGGGTGGACCTGGGATCGGGCCTGACGGATGACCGGAAAGAAAAACTGTATTATACCCGCCTGTCCGGAGATATCGAAAACGGACTGAACGTGCAGCTGACCATGGACCGCAGGAAGCAGTACAGCGAAGTTTATTCCTTCCAGATGCTGCTGCTGGTGATGGCCCTGCTGCTGCTTCCCATCATGATCCTGATCGGCGTTTACCTGAGCAGGCGTATCGTGAAGCCGCTGACACTTCTGTCAGCGGCCAGCCGTCGTATTGAAGAAGGCAAGCTCGGCGCGACTGTTCCCCTGAATGGGGAGGATGAACTGGGCCGCCTGGGCAGGTCCTTCTCCCAGATGTCCCTGCGGCTGAAGGAACTGATCGACAAAACCTACAAGGAAGAAATCGAACTGAAGAATGCGCAGATCCTGGCGCTTCAGAGCCGGATCAATCCGCATTTCATCAACAACGCCCTGGAGGACATCAACTGGACGGCCAGGATGGAGGGTTCGGAGAATATCTCCTCCATGGTGACCTCCCTGTCCGTGCTGCTGAACGCCACCATGGCCCGGGAGGACAGGCGTCTGGTTACCCTGCGGGAAGAGATGGAAGTGGCGGAAGCATATATCTATTTTATTGAGCAACGCTTCGGTACGGACCTGACCGTGAACCGTGAGATCGAGGAAAAGGCCATGGACGGCATCCTGCCGCTGCTGACGATCCAGCCGCTGCTGGAGAACGCCGTGGAGCACGGCATTGCCCCGGCGGGAGGCGGCGTGATCACCATCCGCTGCTCGCTGAACGACGCGTGCATGCATGTTGAGATCATCAATACAGGCCGGGAAACCGGTAAGGAAGACCGGGAACGGATCGAGGCAGCCCTGCACGGGCAGCCCACCGGGAAACATCTTGGCCTGGCCAATATCGTGAACAGGCTGCGCCTGATCTACGGGGAATCGGTAACGATCCGCGTGGATACGGACACACCCGGACAGACCACGGTGTCTATCGTGATCCCCCGGGAAATTCACTGAAGGAGGCGAAAAGGTATGCGGATCAGAAAACGGATTGCCGCTGTGGCGGCTTTAGTACTGATGATTGCTGCCGGAGCCGGACTGGCTGAGGACGGCGTTACACTGCGGACCATCAGCTGCTTTGCCGGTCCGGACGGTTCCGCTGAAGAATACGTCGCGATCCTGAAACGCTATGAATCGATGAGCGGCAATACGGTGATCGACAATTCCTCCATTATCGATGAGACCTGGAAGACGGCTATCCTGAAGGACTTTGCGGCAGGGAATGAACCGGATATCCTTTTCTTCTTCGCGGCCGGGGGAGACTCGGCGCCGATCCTGTCCCGGGTTGTTTCCCTGGAGGAGATCAACGCGGCTTATCCTGATATAAACCTTCAGGAAGAGGATGTCCTGCGGGAACCGGACGGAAAGGTTTACGCGGTACCGGTGAGAGGCTTCTGGGAGGGTTTGTTTGTCAATACAGACCTGTTTGACAAATACCAGGCGCCGCTGCCGAAGGACTGGGCATCCCTGCTGGAAGCAATCCGTATATTCCGGGAAAATGATATTGTACCTATTGCCATCTCCCTGTCAGACGTTCCTCATTACCTGGCGGAAATGTCCGTGCTGGCATGCGCCACGAAGGAGGAACAGCAGGCCCGGCCGAAAACCTTTGAAGAGGTTCCGGCATCCTGGTTTGAAGCAATGGGCGTGATCCGGGAACTGGCGGAAGCCGGGACTTTTGCGGACAACGCGTGGAGAACGGATGATGAGTCATCCACGGCGCTGTTTGTTGCCCAGAAAGCTGCCATGAAGATAGACGGCAGCTGGCTGGATTCCAATTTCCCGCATAAGATGATGGATTCCCTGGCTGTGCTTCCCATGCCGCTGAAGAACGGGGAAGGGGCTTCCAGCTGCTATGTCGGCGGCGTATCCATGGGCTTTTACCTGACCCGCCGGGCCTGGGATTCCGGACACCGGGACGCGGCTGTGGAACTGCTGAAAGAACTGACCAGCGAAGAAAGCATCTGGGAACTGGGCAGTTCGTCCCTTTCCGGCAGACTGCTTGATTCCGCGAACGACCTGCAGACGGGCAGGCAGATGGTCAGCCCGCTCCAGGACGCCATGAACAACCGTGCCCGTGAAAAATGGCTGCTGCAATGCATTCCGGCGGTGGCGGAGGGCACAATGACGCCGGAAGAATGCTGGCAGCGGGTGATGGCACTGAATCCCTTCGGGGAATGAGAGGAGAAGCAATGTACCGAGTAATCCTTGTGGACGATGAACGGCTGATCATCCGGGGCCTTTCCACGGTGGTGCCGTGGGCGGAGCTTGGCTGCGAGGTGGCGGGAACAGCCCATGACGGAATCTCCGGGCTGGAACTGATCCGCAGCATTCACCCGGATATCGTGCTGACGGACATCCGGATGCCTAATATGGACGGGCTGACCATGCTGGCAGCCATCCGCAGCGAGTTTCCGGATATCCAGATGAGCGTTCTGACTGCCTACCGGGATTTTGAGTATGCCCGGCAGGCAATCACCCTGGGCGTATGCCGTTATCTCCTGAAACCCAGCAACCTGGATGAACTGAAGGAAGCCTTCCGGCAGATGGTTTCCCGGCTGGACGCGATGCCGCAGCTTCGGGATGAGGAACCGGAAGACGAATCCGTAAAGGAAGCCGGCAACCACCTGGTCAAGGCGGCGCTGGCCTATATGAAGGAACACTGCACAGAACAGCATCTTTCCCTGGGTGAAGTGGCGGATCATGTATATGTGAGCCAGTGGCACCTCTCCAAGCTGCTGAACCGGGAAACGGATCAGAGCTTCTTTGACCTGCTCGGAAGCATGCGGATCGCGAAGGCGAAGGAAATGCTGAAGAATCCCTCCTACCGGATCCATGAGATCGCGGAGGAAACCGGTTTTTCCGATGTGGCGCACTTCTCCCGCAGCTTCAAAAAGATTACCGGATGCACGCCCGGAGAGTACAGAAACCGTGAATCATAAGGCTTTCATGTGATAAATGGTACAAATCAAATGTAAAAAATACAAAAATTTATAAAACAAAGAAGGAATCCTCTCCATCGTGTCGAAATAATAAATCAGAACGACAAACGAAAGGGTGTGATGCCGATGGCACACGATCTTTCACAGAAGGGCAGTCAGAAATGACCGCTGTTCTGTGAGAATCACGGAATCACTAATTTGAAAGGAGCCCATCGGACATATGAGACTTACGATACAGGCACGAAACATGTCGGTTAGCCCGGCAATTACTCAGAGGATCGAAAAGAAAACGGAAACCATGGGCAAATACCTCTGGCCTGAAACCGAACTGCAGGTCAAAATGAGAAAGGAGAAGAACGACCGCCGGGTGGTGGAAATCACCGTCCCCATGGGAAAGAACGTAATCCTGCGCAGCGAGTCCTCCGCGGATGACAACCTGTTCCTGGCCATTGACAAAGCGCTGGCGAAGATGGAACGGCAGATCCGGAAACACAGGACCAAGCTGGGCAAGAATCTGAGAGAAGAGATCCCGGACGTGCCCGAATTCATTGAAGAGGATTCAGGCGAAGAAGAGAAAGAGAGAAAGGTGGTTAAGCAGAAGACCTTCCCGGTACGCCCCATGAGCGTGGAGGATGCCGCGATCGAAATGGAACTGCTGGGACACAATTTCTTCGCCTTTGTGAATATTGACACAGACAGGACCAACGTCCTCTACCTGAGAAAGGATGGAGACCTGGGACTGCTGGAGCCGGAAGCCTAAACAGACTTGAAAGTCCGGACAGGACAATCAGGAGTCGGCACAAAAAGCTCGCACAGCATGATGATATCCGACAAGGAACCATGCATATCAGGCGCGATTAGCGGACAGAGCGTAAGGCCGAAAAGCAAGACCCTGAGATCCGGACGTACAATATACCCCGGGGCCGCGGGTGCGGCCCCTTTTTTTGCGCATTATTGCCCGTATTGCCGGATTCTGCTATAATAACTCAGCTATTTTTCGGGGAGGGGACGGTCTGTATGCGTTGCAGCTGTAAAGAATGCGGAACCTACATGATCCAGGCGGAAAGCGATCATCTGGGCTGTATCTGCCCGGACTGCGGGTATCGCTGCAATGACTGCCTGGGAACGAACACCGTGGTCAGCCGGGACCGGCTGAAGGAACTGGCTTTTGATCCCCGGTTTGATCCGGAGAATATCGCCAGGTCCTTTGAGGATCCGGAAGATGCAGAATGGTTTGATGACGACATAACGGGGCGGTAAGACCGGACTCCGGCTGCCTTTACACTGTTTTGCGGCTATGCTATAATGCCCACGTTGTTTTTCTGACAGGACGCCAGCACTGACCGCCGGAGGAATATATGCTGAAACACTACGTTATTTCATTCCTGATCTCCATGGTTCCCCTGATCGAACTCAGGGGGGCTTTGCCTTACGCACTGGCCAACGGCATTCCCACCCTGCCTGCCTATATCGTGTGCATGGTGGCGAATATGCTGCCGGTGCCGGTGATCTTCTTTTTCGCACGCAGGGTGCTGGAATGGGGCAAGGATAAAAAATACATCGGACGCTTCTTTACCTTTTGCCTGGAAAAAGGCCATAAAGCGGGCGAGAAGCTTAAGGAGAAGGCCGGGACCAAAGGACTGTTCATCGCGCTTCTGCTGTTTGTCGGCATCCCGCTGCCCGGTACCGGCGCCTGGACGGGAACCCTGGCCGCAAGTATCCTGGATATGGATTTCAAATCCAGCGTAATCGCTGTTCTGCTGGGTGTCCTGCTGGCTGCTGTTATCATGGGCGTGGGCAGCCTGATCGTTATCAACGGCGTACAACTTTTTGCCTGAAGGGAAGGGTTATTCAATGCTGCAGTGGTTTCTTGACATTCTGCGCGGAGCCGTAATCGGCGTTTCCAATATCATCCCCGGCGTATCGGGCGGGACCATGGCGGTGTCCATGGGTATTTATGACCGTGTGATCTATGCGGTGAATAATCTTTTCAAGCAGTTCAAAAAGAACTTCCGGGATCTTCTGCCGATTATTATCGGCGTGCTGATCGGCCTGTTTGCTTTTGCTGCGCTGATCGGCAACCTGCTGGGAACAAAGTCCAGTGAGATTCCGATGACACGCCTTCCCACCAATTTCGCGTTCATCGGACTGATCCTCGGCGGCCTTCCCGCCATTTACAAGCGGGTCAATATGAAGAGCGCCAGGATTCCCGGCGTTATCCTGTTCCTGATCTTCCTTGCGCTGGTGGTGGTTCTGCCCCTGCTGAATCCTCCGGAAGCCAGGACGGTGGATCATTCCATCGGCACCATTCTGCTGATGATCCCGCTGGGAGCGATCGCCTCTTCCACGATGGTCGTTCCGGGCATTTCAGGTTCCATGATCCTGATGCTCCTGGGTTACTACAACCCCGTCATCAACGCCATGAATGATCTGCGGGGAGGGGACTGGTCCAGCCTGGCGATCCTGGCTCCTTATGCGATCGGCCTTCTTGTGGGCATCGTGTTCATTGCGAAGCTCATGAATTTCCTGCTCAAAAAGCATGCCGCACTGACCTTCAGCGCTATCTTCGGACTGGTGATCGGATCGCCTGTGGCCCTGCTTATGCAGAACCGTGAATGCTTCCAGATCGCAACTACCGGAAACTGGATTATCAGCATTGTGTGCCTGGTCATCGGGTTTGCGGTTGCGTGGTTCATGTCCACGCTTGATAAAAAGCAGTCAGAACCTGCCTGATCCGGGGGCTTTTTTGAGGGACACGCATATACGTGATAAAGACTGACTCAACATTGAAAATTTTCTTCCGAAAATGGAGAAAATAGTGATTGACATCCGGTCAAAAATCATGTATATTAACAAAGTCGCCTGCGGGATAGACCGCGGGAAGGATGCACCGGGGTGTAGCGCAGTCTGGCTAGCGCACGTGCTTTGGGAGCATGGGGCCGGGGGTTCGAATCCCTTCACCCCGACTCAAAATCGCCTCGTACGTGGCTCCGTGGTCAAGAGGCCTAAGACACCGCCCTTTCACGGCGGCTACCCGGGTTCGAATCCCGGCGGAGTCACTTTCTTTCCTTTCCGATATGGGCCTTTAGCTCAGTTGGTCAGAGCGGCCGGCTCATAACCGGTTGGTCCGGGGTTCAAGTCCCTGAAGGCCCACAGCCATTTGGCCCGGTAGCTCAGTTGGTTAGAGCGCCAGCCTGTCACGCTGGAGGTCGAGGGTTCGAGCCCCTTCCGGGTCGCCACTTTTCTGGTTGAATCCGCAGAACGAGCTTCGTGCTGGCGTAGCTCAATTGGCAGAGCAGCTGATTTGTAATCAGCAGGTTGCGGGTTCGAGTCCCATCGCCAGCTCCACCCTTTGGGTCAAGAGGGACATCATATGGGTAGGTTCCCGAGTGGCCAAAGGGAGCAGACTGTAAATCTGCCGCTATTAGCTTCGGTGGTTCGAATCCACCCCTGCCCACCATACTTGCGGGAATGGCGGAATTGGCAGACGCGCATGATTCAGGTTCATGTGTACGTACGTACTTGCAGGTTCAAGTCCTGTTTCCCGCACGTAGAGCTCTTGAGAAATCAAGAGCTCTTTTTCATACGTACCTATGCTGTACCCATGAGGGAATTGAGCGACGAAAAAAACTTGTTTGTCCAACCGGAACAAACAAGTTCATCGATGATGCAGATCCGGCCGATGAGCCTGTCCGTCCGGATCAGACGGCTTCAGGCGGCATCGGCGGTTTCGGACCAAAGTATTTCTCCATTTCCGCATTGCTCAGGCCGAAGGCTTTTTTCGTAAAATCCCACAGCCGTGTCGGCCGTTTCCGGATCACGTTCCGGAGGCGTTCCACACGCTTCTGCCAGTATTTGTAGGCACCTTCCGCCGTCCTCGGTGCTTCGGAAACGATGTTTCTGTCGTTTTCCGGTCCCCAGCGAGTCCAGTGCCGCTCCATCTCCGGTTCTATCAGCTCCACCAGTTCGTCCAGTACTTCCATCATCGTGTCCGTTGTCAGTTTTTGATAGATTTTGCCGTATATGGTCAGGTACCGGTCCTTGTATTCCGGAACGGTCAGCAGCTTCCGAAAGATCGTATTGTCGTAATTAAGTTGACCCATGCCGCTCTTCTTGGTATAACTCTTCGGACTGTCGAATCCGGAGTTCCACAGGCCGTAGTCCAGATCGTTGATCAGCCATTTCCATTTACTTCCGGGAGCGTTCAGGCGGTAGATACGGAAATTGCCGATATCGCTGTTGCCGAAGAACATCTCGAAGCCCATAAACCAGAAATAATTGTCCACATCGATGTTGTCCAGGATGTACTGCAGATCCTCCTGTTTTTTGGCCGGTTTGCCGGCTTTGATCTTTTTGATCATAGCCTTGTATTCCGTATTGGATCCGTTCTTCACTCTGCTGCTTGCCTCCAGCAGGTCCAGCTGGTCCGCGTCCTTCAGGTCCAGCCCCTCAAACTGCGCGACCATATACTCGTCCACCCGTTCCCGCAGGTTCATATGGCCCCAGTACTGACCGTTCAGATATACTACATAGGGTTTCCATGCCTGATGGGCCACGGTGCTTCCGAACAGATCCATCAGCCGGCTCTGAAACCCGTCCTGCAGCCGGGTCCACATGCAGTCATTTCCGCTGTTCCGCAGCACGAAGCTTTTATATTCCTCATAATCCCTGTCCGGGAACAGTTTTGCTTTGAACGTTTTTTCACCGTATTTGCTTTTCGCTTTGAATTTGAAACTCTTCTGGGGCATGTCCAGCGAATAGTCGCCGTTCAGGGAGATATCCGCACCCTGACTGACAATCCTTTCTCCGGTGTCGTCGTACATCTCCACATAGCTTTCATATTTGACCCCGGAGTTCTTCACTTTCCGGTAAACAGTGTTTTTGAAGGGCAGGCCTTCTTTGTTGTTGACACCCTTTCCAACGGTCAGCATTCCCCGTTTGCGATTCCACAGGTCTTCCGGATCCACAGTGACTGATACCACCGGCAGGCTGTGATCCGCTTGGATAAAGAACGTACCGGTGAGCGTATCGCCGGGCCGGATCATTCCCTCCGCGAAAGCCCTGGCCCGAATCACGGTCGTAGCGGTAATTTCCAGTGTTTCCCCGTTGTAAGGCGTGGATTTCCGCGTCGGCTCCGATCCGTCCAGGGTATAAAACACCTGTGTGCCTTCCGGGACGATGATCTGAAGATACTGGTCTGAATCATAAAAACCTGGCTCCGCCGAGAACGACGGCGCCGCGGTATACCCCACGAAGCCGCCTTTGTTTGCCGCAAAAGGCGTAGGCGTGTCATAACAGTACAGGCCACCATCCTCATGACTCCGTCCGAAGGAGATATCCGTCTTCATTTCAGGAAGCGTGATCCGGTCATGCACGGTGCCCTCCACGTCAGTCAGGACAATAATCTCCCCGCTCTTCCGGCTGATCGTGAAAGATGCGTGCAGCTCCGCGTCGCTGCTCTTTTCCGTGTCCTTGTCACACAGAATGACCCTGTATTCCCCGGGACGAATCGTTGTTCCGTCGGGAAACTGCCATTTCAACGGTTTTTCCGGATTGTCGCTCAATCCCCATCCGCTCAGATCAACGGCAGAATCTCCGGAATTGAAGATCTCGACCCAGTCTGTATATCCCGCTTTCGGATAAGTAGCGACCGAATCATTGCTGGCCATCACTTCGCTGATCATAATCACCGGATGAGGTGCATTCTCCGCGGTTGCCACATTCCAGGCCGTCGCTGTCAGGAGCAGAACCGCTGCTATGATCATAAACCGCTTCAACCTTTTTTCCTCCGATCATCGGTTTTCTGTCTGAATAAACTCATAACTCACATGTTTCACTTTCGGGACAGATTATACAATAATCTACGAATCACGAACAATTATTTTTCCCCATAAAAGGAATTTCGCAAGCCTTGCTGTCAGCAAAACTCCCCATATGGATGCAATCCCAACATCTTCAAGTTCTGCTTCCCGTACGCGGAGCTCTTGAGAAATCAAGAGCTCTTTTCTTTTGTTTCGGCACAGAAAAAGGAGACAGGGAACTGAATCCCTGTCTCCGAAAATGCCGCCTGTCTTACATTACAGTTCTATTTCCGCGGCGATCCGCTCATCGAGGCAGGAGCCGCCGGCATAAACCAGGTATTGTCCGGGCTCAATAACCTTCTTCCCAGCATCCTCCATATAGATCTCCAGGTCGCAGGGATTAACGGTGAAGACGGCTTCCGCACTCTGCCCGGGGATGAGGCTGTGAAGCCGTTCAAAGCCGATGAGCCGGCGCAGCGGATGCACCGTTTTGGAGGGCGATACGCGCCGGATATACAGCTGGGCTACCTCATCGCCGGTTACGGCGCCGGTGTTCTTCACATTCACGGAGACACGCAGGCCGCCGTTCTGTTTTTCAACTTTCAGGCCGCTGTAGCTGAAGGCGGAATAGCTCAGGCCGTAGCCGAAGGGATACAGTACCGGCTTATCAAAGTACCGGTAGGTCCGGGGATGGTTGATCAGGTCATAGTCCTCCATCGGCGGCAGGTCCGCGTCGCTTCTATACCAGGTCATCGGGAGACGTCCGGCCGGGTTTGCTTCCCCGAAGATGGCGGAAGCCAGGCCGTTGCCAAGATCCTGGGAGCCGGTGGCGTTCATCAGGATAGCGGGCACATGTTCCTGCATCCAGTTGACGGCATAGGGATAGTTTGTGATCAGGACGACCGCGACATTCGGGTTTGTCTCATACACCGCTTCCAGGAGCTTCTCCTGCAGAGGGATCATCTCAATCGTGCTGCGGTCGATTTCTTCCTTTGCGTTCATGACCGGGTTGCAGCCCAGGGCAACAATGACCTTTTTCGCCTTTTTGGCCAGTTCCTTCGCGCGGGCGATGCCGTCTGAGACGATCTCCACGGTGAGCGCCGTCGCTTCCTTTTCGGAACCGGCCCAGGCTTCCAGAACATTGCCGCCTTCCTTGGTATTGCTTTCGGGTTTGCGCCGGACCAGGGGATCCGTCTTCAGCTTTCCGCTTTCCAGGTAGACGTTCCGGTTGCCAAAGCAGTAAAGCTTCACGTCACACGCTTCGTCATTCCAGTATTCGGTCAGCTCTACACAGTTCGCGTTTCGCGGACACGGCGTGCGGACCGCATCCGCCTTACCGATTGTGAAGTTTTCCATGACCGTAAAGGTGAACGGTTCATCGGAGGCCAGGCTGATCTTTCCGTCCGGCCCTACGGTCGCATACTTCCTGAATTCGGGAGCGTAGAGGAAATTGCTTCCGCAGCCCCAGTTCAGCTGTTCAAAGACGAGAGCATCTTCCGCTTTATCCACCAATACCAGTTCAGCAGGGCCGGGATCGGGCGTTCCCCACGGAATCCGCGCCGGACGGCTGGCACCGATATATTTGTTTCCGGCTTTGAAGCGGAAAAGGGTCTGTCCGCTCTCATAGGGGATCGTCCGGTGCATTTTCTTTTCCAGACCGGCCTTCAGCGTTACGCTGTACGTCGGTTTTCCGGCGTACCAGTCCATATACCAGTTGTTTCCCACAAAGCCGATGAGAGCGATATCGTCCTCTTTTGAGAAGGGCAGGAAGCCGTTTTCGTTCTTCAGCAGGACGTTGGAGGCCTTGCTCATTTCCAGGGAGATCCGCTTTGCCTCATCTGTTCCGACATCTGCCATATCCAGTTCGGCATAGGGATCCTCCGGATCGAAGGTGCCCTGGCGGATAAGCTCCACAACGGTGCAGGTAATGGACTTGTCCATTTCCGCTTCCGTGATCAGCCCGCGCTCATAAGCCTCTTTTGCCGCTTTGACGACTTCGACCGGATTATCCAGCATGGCGTCCACGCCGGCCTTTACACCTTCAGCCAGGGTTTCCGCATGGGATTCAAAATAATGATGGAAGTTCACGGTCTGCAGGAAATCACCGCCGTCCGTCATGGCATACTGAATACCCCACTGATCTTTCAGGATGTCCTGAACCTCATGGTTCAGCATGGCGGGCAGATGGTTGATCTCATTATAGGAGGTCATGACGCCTTCCGCATGGCCTTCCTGAGCGCAGTAGCGGAAAGATTCCAGTTCATAGTCATATTTGACCTTGTCGCTGATGTCAAAGCTGTCATATGCGCGCCGGTATTCCTGGTTGTTGGCATAGAAATGCTTCAGCACAGCGGCGGTCCGGACACGGTCTCCCCGTGCACCGGGGGCAAGGGGTGTGCCATCGTAATTGTGCTCATCCTGCATGCCGGCGATGTAGGCGGAGGCCATCTTGCCGGTCAGGTACGGATCTTCGCCGTAGCCTTCCTCATTCCGGCCCCAGCGAGGATCACGGCAAAGATCGACAGTGGGCGCCAGGCGCCCGTGACCGCCCTTGCCGACGGCATTTCCGAAGGCGCGGGATTCCTTTCCGGTCACATCGCCGGCTTTGCGGATCAGATCCCGGTCAAAGGTTGCAGCCATACCGATCGGCTGGGTAAAGGAGGTTGTTGGCGTCGGCGGGTACAGCTCTCCCTGCCCGGCGCGGGCCTGGACACCATGGGCACCCTCGCCGCCGCAGGTGGAGGCGATGATCCCGAGACGGTCGTTCCGGACACGCAGGGAGAACCAGCTGAACTTTTCCTCAACGGTCATTTGGGAAACGAGCCATTTTGCACGGGCTTCGTTTGAAAGGGATGTATCGTACAAAGGTGTATTCCTGTCCATACGGCGTCCTCTTTTCTTTCGTCAATTGTTTTATATATCATAAACCTTAGAGTTCACTTGAGGTCAATATGCGATATGCCCTGAAGTGCTCTGCTGCAGAAAACGGAGAGGCACCCCCTGCCTTCTTAGAATGTGATTAATGACAGATAAAAAATCGACTAAAAGTCGAAAATTAGCTTGACAAATGCAGAACGGCTCATTACACTAAAAACCGACCGATGGTCGAAAACAAGGAGGGTGAGTATGAAAAAGGGCGAAAGAAGAAAACAGGAACTGCTTCAGATCGCATACAGGATGTTCATTTCCCGGGGATATGAGAACACCAGTGTGGATGAGATCATCGAAGAGGCAGACATAGCCAAGGGGACATACTATTACTACTTTGAGACCAAGGAGCAGATGCTCGAGGAAGTGATCGGGATGATGATCGACCAGGAGATGGAAGCGGCCGGCCGGATCCTGCAGGCGGAAATCCCGGTACCGCAGAAGATCATCGGAATGATCTCCTCACTGCGTCCAACGCAGGAGGAAAGACCGATCGAAGGCGCCCTGATGCAGCCGGAAAACATCGTGATGCATGAGAAAATCCGGAAAAAGATTGTGGAAATGGCAGTCCCGCTGCTTTCCAAAGTGGTTGAGGAAGGGATCGGACAGGGAATATTTGCCTGCGACAATATTGCCGAACGGGTCCGGATGCTGCTGGTGATCAGCAGCAGTACCTTTGACGAAGGCTGCTTTACCGAACGGGATATTGAAGTCTTTATCGATATGACGGAGAAGCTCCTGGGCGCGGAAAGCGGAACAATGGGCTTCATCAGGGAACTGATCAGATAAGGAGCGGGCTAAATGAAGACGGGCAAAAACTTCCGTAAATTCCTGCTTCTGTGGTCTGGGGAACTGATCTCATCCATCGGCGGCGGACTGACCAGCTTCGGTCTCGGCGTTTATATCTTCCGGCAGACAGGCAGCGCCGCGAGCATGGCGGCGGTTACCCTGCTGGGCTTCCTGCCGACACTGCTCCTGTCTGTGCCGGCAGGCGTCCTGGCAGACCGGTACGACAGAAGGCTCCTGATGATGATCGGAGACGGATGCTCGGCTGTCGGAATCCTGTATATCCTGCTCTGTATGATGAGTGGGGGAGCGACACTGTCCCAAATCTGTACAGGGGTTTTTATCAGCTCCTTTTTTTCTGCCTTACTGGAGCCTTCCTTCCGGGCAACCATTACGGACCTGCTGACCCGGGAAGAGTATTCCAGGGCAAGCGGACTGGTCTCCCTGGCAGGCAGCGCGCGGTATTTGTTTTCCCCGGTGATCGCCGGATTCCTGCTCACGATCAGCGATATCAAACTCCTGCTTATCATCGATATATGCACGTTTTTCCTGACCGTGGTCAGCACCGCGGTGGTACGAAAGGGAATCGGAAGCAAGGCAGCGGAAAAGAAAGACAGTTTCCTGCAGAGCATGAAGGCGGGCTGGCGTGTGCTGCGTGCGAACAGGGGGATACTGATCCTTGTGGCGATCTCTTCAGCGATCACGCTGTTCATGGGCGTATTCCAGATCCTGGCGGAGCCGCTGATCCTTTCCTTTGCTGACGCAAAAACCCTGGGAATCGCGGAAACGATCTGCGCCTGCGGTATGCTTGTGAGCGGTGTTCTCCTGGGCGTCAAAGGGCTGAAGGGGCATTATGTCCGGATCCTCGGCCTGACCTTTATCGCGGCGGGACTGTTCATGCTGGGGTTTGGCCTGTTTGAGAGCATTATCCCGATCTGCCTTTTCGGATTCCTGTTCTTCATGACGCTGCCGCTGGCCAACAACTGCCTGGACTACCTGATGCGGACGAACATCCCGGAGGATGCGCAGGGCAGGGCATGGGGACTGATCGGCTTTATTTCACAGCTTGGCTATGTTGTGGCTTATGCCCTGGCCGGTACGGCGGCAGATACCCTTGGACAAATCGGAGAACGCGGCGTTGGCAGGGGCGCGGCACTGGTGATTATGATTGCCGGGATCTGCATGGCGGCCACGGCGGCAGCGATCCTGATCCCGAAAAATATCCGGAAACTTGAACAATAAAGATAAAGAAAGAGAGAAAGAATATGATGGCGGACAACGCAATCAAGGCACCCAATGATTCCTACCGGTACAGGCCTGTCCTGTTCTTTGCCCTGGCGTATCTCTTCACATGGATCTTCTGGCTTCCCGCAATCTTTGTATCGGAAAACCTGGGAGCTGGCTTCATGATGATCGGCCTGATCGCACCGGCTGTTGTGTCGACCGTGTTTGTCCTGGTTTCAGGCTCCGACGCGCTGAAACAGGACCTGAAGAACAAGATTATCGGATTCTATAAGGTGAAATGGCAGAACGTGCTCCTGGCGATCCTGGTATTCGCGGGAATCGTGGCCGTGTCGATCCTGCTGTCCCTGCCTTTCGGCCAGTCCCTGAAGCAGTTTTCCCTGACAGAGGACTTTTCCTTTACCGGCGTCGGGATCGGCAGCGCCCTGATCACGGTGACCGTGGCGTCGATCATTGAGGAGGTCGGCTGGAAGGGATACTGCGAGGATTCCATCGGCAATTATATGAACTGGTTCTGGGAATCCATGATCTTCGGCGTCCTGTGGTCTTTCTGGCATTTCCCGCTGCTCTTCATCAAGGGAACATACCAGGCCGGACTGATGGTGAATCCTGTTTATGTGATCAACTTCTTTGTAAGCGGGATCCCGCTCGGATTCATCATTACCTGGGTTTACCTTGCGAGCGACCGGTCCATCCTGGCCTGCATGATATTCCACCTGACGGTCAACTTCATGCAGGAAAAGATCGCCATGACGCCTGAGACCAAGTGCGTGGAAACGGTCGTAGTGACCATCGCCGCGGCCATTATTGTGCTGGCGAACAAGGAAATGTTCTTTGGAACGAAACATGTCGGAAGACTGCTGGACACACTGCAGGTACAAAAGGCATGATTCGGGGTAATCCTCCCATACAAAAGAGCTCCCGTGCGACCGGGAGCTTTTTTTCAGTTTAGGCGCCTTCGGGATTCCGGGAACTTCACGGCGGTGCCGTACGTCAAACAGAACGAAGTAAGGAAAACGGAGGAATTGCTGAATGAAGAAGATTATGAGCCTGCTGGCGGCAGTGATGCTGATGTGCCCGGTCTGCAGCGGGATCGCTGCGGCGGAAACCCTTCGGACTGAAGTGACCAGGGAATGGATACAGGAAGTATACGGCTTCAGCGATGAAGACCTGGAGGGAGTTGCTGTTGAGGAAGTGGCAGAGGCGCTGTGGTGGACACGGGACGAGGTGCAGCGGGAGTTCGGGAGTGATTCCCGGGGACTTTTGAGGAACCTGAAGTGGGGACAGAAGCAGCTGGAGCTGCACAGGACAGAACACCATTACAAAGAGAGCGCGTACGACGTCATCATCGGTAAAAGGATGCAGGGCAAACTGCCGGGTTTTGAAAACCTGAAAAGAATCGATTTCCGGGCTGAATGTGCGGAAGACGGGTTTTTCTGCAAAATCTCCGGAATGCTGGACATGGAAAACCGGAAGATCTGTTTCAGCGGAATCGATATGCTGGATGTATGCCAGGTGGTCGGTACGGATCTTCCGACAGCGAAGTATATTGAGATCTATGACGTCACAAACGAGGAGATTGAAGCTGTTGTTTCCTCCCTGAACAGGGCATGGTTCCGGAAGCCGTTTGAAATCAACGGCGGAATATGGTCCGCCGGATTCGAATTCCGGGACGGCTCCGTTTACAGCTTTACGCTGGATGATATCTGCGCTGAGCCGGAGGAACTGGCCCTGATCCGCCTGTTTTTCGCAAAGATGAACAGCGGGGGAGGAAGCAAAAGCTTTTTCCTCCCTGAACAGTAAGGGAAGCACGGACGAATTGCCGCTTGCTGTACCGCGGAAGGAAATGATATACTTTTGCCTAAAGCGGCGGAAGAGAAAATATCACGATGGGGAGGCAATCTATATGTCAGACTGTATATTCTGCAAAATCATCAGCGGGGAGATCCCGTCCAGGAAGATCTTTGAGGATGAATGGACATACGCGTTCATGGACGTGGCGCAGGATGTGGACGGGCATATCCTGGTTGTTCCCAAAGCCCACAGGAAGAATATCCTGGACTGCGATGAGGAAACCCTGGCGCAGCTGATGCGGACCGTGAAAAAGATCTCCAATCACCTGACGGAAAAATGCGGGTATAACGGGGTGAACCTGCTGAACGCCAGCGATGAAAGCGCGGGCCAGTCCGTACCGCATTTCCATATCCATATCATCCCGCGGAAAACCGGGGACGGGATTGATGCCTGGCCGCATTTTGACGGAGCAAAGCAGGACGCGGAAACGGTATTTAACAGCATCAAAATGCAGTAAATTCATTCCGGAAGCCGGTGTGAAGGAAAGGGAAGCATGATCAGATATATCTTTTTCGATCTTGGATCAACACTGATCGATGAGAGCAAGTGTATCGAGTACAGGATCTGCCAACTGCTGACACAGCCAGGCGCGCCTGACAGGGAAACCCTGGAACGCCGGATGGCGGAGCTGGCCTCACAGAACAAGCTTCCCTACAAGGATGCCGCCAAAGAATTCGGCCTTGAAACCATCAAATGGCCGCAGCAGCTGGAGCGGCTCTATAACGGCGCGGCGGAGACACTGGAAAAACTGAAACCGCGGTATCACCTGGGGATCATTGCCAATCAAAACCCGGGAACTGAAGAACGGCTGAAAGCATACGGAATCCATCATTTCTTTGACGTGATCATCGCTTCTGCTGAGGCGGGGCTTGATAAGCCTGATCCGGAAATCTTCAGACTTGCCCTCCGGGAAGCCGGCTGTATGCCGGATGAAGCATTCATGGTCGGCGACAGACTGGATAATGATATTGAGCCTGCCGCAGGACTGGGAATGCATACGGTCTGGGTGAAACAGGGATCGTTTGCCCGCGGGGATGTTACCCTGATCAGGCACAAGCCTGAGTATACGGTGGACAGCATTTCAGATGTGCCGGGAGTATTTGACCTGTGACACAGACAAAAAAGCGCAGCTTCTGATCAGAAAAGCTGTGAAACACAGGAGAAAAAGAGTATGAATGATGATATCATAAAGATATTTGCACTGTTTTCCGATGAAGTACCGAAAGAGGTTCGCCTGCTTGACACCAGCCATGGCGATGAAGATTTCAGAACTGCCGTCATCGTTGAAACGGAGTCCGGCAGCAAGTATGTGCTGAAGCTGGCGGATAATGATTTTACGCTTCCGGAGAGGATCACGATCTGGCAGAGAACGGTTGAGGAATACCGCAAGCTGGGGTATTACTGCCCGAGGATCATCGCGGATAAATCCGGCAGTTTCCCCAGGGTTGATTATGAGGGCCACAAGTGCACGGCTTATGTGGAGGAATACGCGCCTTACCGGTCTGCAGAAGATCGTTTTGCGGAGAACGAGGGCGAGCATGAAGGAAAACTGTATAAAACCTACCTGCGGGATATCTGGCAGATGACGGCAAAGATGGCGGCCCAATACTTTGATTATTCGGAGTATCCGTCCGCTTACTGCCTGTTTGAAAAATTCTGTCCCAGCGATGAAACGGATGAGGTGCTGGGAAACGCCCTGGAATGGAAAAAATACGCGGACACCCTGCCCGAAGAGTTCAGGGAGCAGGTGGAAAGAATATGGCAGCTGTGGACGGATAACCGGGCGGCGCTTGAAAAGGTCTATAAACAGTTTCCAACCACAGTGCTGCAGGCAGATCTTAACTTTTCCAACGTTCTTATTGATGATGCGGGAAAGTTTGTCGGGATCTATGATTTCAACCTCTGCGGCAGGGAAGTATTCCTCAATTACCTTATCCGGGAATGCCGCGATGACGGTTATATATGCGAGGCGCTGAAAGCCTCCGCCGAATACTATCATTTCTCGGACTTCGAAAAGGATACAGTGCAGATGCTATACCGCTGCCTGATGCCGCTGTGGTATACCCGGGTGGAGGACATGAAAGATCTCGGGAATGATTACAAAGCTGTCAGGGCATTCCTTGATGAAACTGAGCGCATGCTTACCGATCCGATCGATTTCAGGGAATATATGGAGTAAAGGAAGGATTGTGAAACAGGATGAATCAGGAAATCAGGGGAGAGAAGGTCATCCTGCGCGAACAGCGGGAGGAAGACGCTCCGTACTTTACCTATTGGTTCAACCAGCCGCAGGTTATGTTCCAGTGCGGCTTTGAAAAGCCCGCCAGCGAAGAAGAAATCAGAAAGACCATCACAGTCAGCCACAAAAGAGAAGACTCTGTCTGGTATACCATTACGGACCTGGACGGCAACATCATCGGCGAGACCGGGCTGCTCCGGATGTTTCCGGCCTGGCATCAGACGGATCTGACAATCATCATTCCCGATCCGGAGATGCAGCATAAGGGATATGGGACGGAAGCCATACGGATCATACTGGATATGGCTTTCAAAAAGTATGAAATGCACCGTGTCTCCATCGGCGTGGTGGGACTGAACACGGACGCGCTGGCATTCTACCGGAGGATCGGTTTCAAGCAGGAAGGCATCCTGGAAGAGGCTTATTACTGGAACAACGAGTACAGCGATTTTGTGATGATGCGGATCCTGAGCCAGGAATGGAAATAAAAATATAAAAATGGTATTGACCTTGCACTTAACTGCAATGATATAACCTGAACCGGGAAGAGGAACTGAAACCTCTGAACCCGCCTGGAACTGCAGAAAAAGCTGAAAAGGAGAGATACCAAAATGATGAATATGAACCTGGAAGAAAAATATAACCAGCTGAAGGAGTCCATTGCCAAGGTGGATTTTGCCAGGCTGTGGGAAGGCTTTACTCCCCTGAAGTTCGCACTGTACAACGATACGGAATGCTATTTCGACGGACGCTATATTGAGAAGACAGATGATTTCTGCGCCAATACAGCGATAGAGTACCAGGGCGAGATCATCGCCATCTGGAATGTGATGGAGGAAATGGAGATCAGCGTCTTTACCTCCAAGATCATTCATGAAATGTTCCATGGCTTTCAGGAGAAACAGGGCTGGGACTGCTGGCCGAAGGAAACGGAGGCACTTTTCAACTACCGCTACCGCGAGGAGAACCTGAGCATCAAGCTTCGGGAGAACAAGCTTCTCCTGGAACTGCTGGAAGGATTTGATCGGGAGAAATACCGTGAACTCCTTGCCTGCAGGAAATACCGGTCGGAACGGTTCCCCTATGAATTCGGGTATGAATGCCGCGGAGAGGAAATCGAGGGAAGCGCCAACTATGTGGAATGGCAGGTTCTCCGGCAGCTGGACGCCCGGAAGGCGGATCAGCTGACTGAGGATATGCGCAGAACCATGCTTATGCCGGAATGCTTCTTTCCCATCAGGATCTCCGGTTACTATACCGGCGCGCTGCTGATCAACACGATGATCAGCGCGGGCGGATACAACTACGGGCCCGCGAACCGGCCGGTGATTATGCAGACACTTGACGGGATGGAGCCCGTCAGCGAAGTGGATGCCGGAACCGAAGAGGAACGCCGGCAGATGGCAGACGCTGTGGCTTCCTATACGGCAGAATCAAAAAGGATCGTGGAAACTGCCGTGGCGGCCAATGAAGTGGTACTGACCGGCCCGCGGGAGCTTGTCACGGTGAATATCTATAATGCCAGGTTCTACAACGGTTATCTTACTTCAACCTACTTCCTGATGTATCTTGAAAACGGTGAACGAAAAATGATCCAGGGCAATTTCGTGATCCGGATGAAGGATGAAAAGACGATCGATACGGTTTACAGATGGAAGTAATACAGGAAAGCGGGAGGTATCCGCATGGCAAGGTTTGAATGGGTCGGGGACAGGGTTCCGGAAGGAATGAGGATTACGCAGGTTTACGGGATTATCCTGGACCGGGAGGGCCGGGTGATGCTGCGCCTGGAAAAAACTGCGGGCGGGATCCGGTATTCCCTTGGCGGCGGACGCCCCGAACCATTTGACGACGGCATTGAAGCCACCTGCCGCAGGGAACTGCTGGAGGAAGTCAATACCGAGATTGAGACGCCGGTATACATCGGATATCAGCTTGTGGACGAGGGAGACGGAACACCGCCGTATGCCCAGGTACGGATGGCGGCGCTGATCAGAAGGATCGGAGAGAAAAAGCCGGATCCGGACAACGGGGAGACCTATGACCGGTATATGGTTTCCCCGGAGCGGGCGGCGGAGCTCCTGAACTGGGGAGACACGGGCCGTGCGCAGGTCATGAAAGCCAAAGAGGTGATATACCGGCAGTACGGTATTACCGGGGAAAGCAGCAAGGAAGAATATGTGTGAACGGTTTATCCGGGGCTCCTGCAGGCAGGAGCTCTTTTTTCTGTTCATTTGGCTGTCCCGATGCTATAATAAACCTGTTTCAGGAACGGATTATATAATTGCATACAGGCAGAAAGGAACAGAAACATGGAAAAGAGTTTCCTGGATTACCTCAAGGAAGCAGGGGTGAATCTTCTCGGCGGTATCGCGGTGCTTGCGATCGGATTCCTGCTGGTTCACTGGATCGGCAATATTCTCAAGCACAACAAGAAATTCCATGCGATTGAACCGACGCTGCGGGGCTTCCTGCAGAACCTGGTGAAGATCGTCCTTTCCGTGATCGTGGTTATGACCGCCGTGAGTATCATGGGCATTCCCATGACCTCCGTTCTGACGCTGCTGGCTTCCGGTGGCGTGGCTATCGGCCTTGCACTGCAGGGTGCCGTCGGCAATCTGCTGGGCGGTCTGATCCTGCTGATCCTCCGCCCCATCCGGGCCGGGGAGTATGTGAAGATCGGCGACAGCGAAGGAACTGTGAAAACCGTGGGAGCCTACTATACGGAGCTTATTACCGTGGATAACAAGCAGCTCTGCCTGCCCAACGGCTCCCTGACCAACACCACTATTGTCAACTTCTCCCGGGAAGGAACCCGTCGGCTTGACCTGACCTTCTCCGTGGATTACAGCAGTGATATGGACCAGGTGTATAAGGTGCTGAACGACCTGGTGGCAAAGGAAAACGCCATCCTGAAGGAGCCGGCCCCGATGATCGCCCTGGCAGAGTGCGCGGACAGCAGCCTGGACTTTACGGTGCGGGTATGGGTTAAAACCGCGGATTACTGGCCGGTGAATTTCCGCCTGCTGGACCAGGGGAAACGGGCACTGGACGCTGCCGGCATCTCCATCCCGTTCCCCCAGATGGACGTGCATGTCAAGTCCTGACCAGATCGCGCATAAAAAAGGAGTTCCTGAGAAATCAGGAACTCTTTTTTGATTTACTGATCACCGGCGCCGGTATGAACCGGCATCAGCTCACCGTCATGAATCCTGAGCGTTTCATCTGTGCGCTTTCCCAGCTCTTCATCATGCGTCACAACAACCACGCAGTAACCGTCCTCGTGAGCCAGGTCCTTCAGGATGTTGAAAAGATTCTCGGTATTTTTGGAGTCCAGGTTGCCCGTGGGTTCGTCAGCCAGCAGGACTTTTGTCTCCATTCCCAGGCCGCGGGCCACGGCCACACGCTGCTGCTCACCGCCGGAGAGCATGGCGGGGAAACGATCCAGAACTGTTTCGGGAAGGCCAACCTTCCTGATGAGCTCGGCCGCGCGTTTTTTGGCCGCGGCGGGTTTCATGCCGCGCAGTTCCATGGGATACATCACATTCTCAGCCACGGTGAGCAGGGGAAACAGACGGAAGTCCTGATAGATCACCGCTACGCGCTCCCGGCGGTACTGTTCCAGGTCTATGTCCGCCGTGGAAACGCCATGGCACAGGATACTTCCCTCGGTGGGCACATCCAGCCCTGCCATGAGGGAGAGCAGGGTTGTCTTACCGCCTCCGGAGCTGCCCATGATCGCATATATTTTTCCCGGCTCAAAAGCATAGGAGATGCCGCGCAGGGCCTCCACACGCTGATACTGGGACTGGTAGACATATTTGACATCACGCAGTTCAATGACATTCATAGTGATTCTCCCTTCATCAATCACGGACGGCCAGGAGTTCCATGAGATTGGTTTTCCTGATGATCAATATAGAAACAGCTGTTCCCAGCAGATAACAGATGAGATAGGCCGCGGCGGCCAGGGGCTGGGTGATCCCGCCCGCATACAGCCAGAAGAGCGCCGCACAGCCGACAAGGCAACCCACAAGACAGAGGATCGCCTGCTCCAGGAAGAATGAGGCGAACACCTGCCGCTTCTTTGTGCCGAAGCCGCGCATCAGCGCGAATTCGCGCTGGCGGGAGAAGGTCATAAGCCAGGAAATGATAAATCCAAGCAGTATGATCATCAGGGAAAGGATCGCCGACATGATCCGGCCCATGGTAATGTTGTGCTCCATCCCTTCCCTGAATTTCAGGAAAGCGGCATCCCGCAGGAGAAGCGCCATACGAATTGCGGCAGGACGGTTCACGGCACTGAAGCTCGTGCTCCGCAGATGTTTTCGGATAGTTTCCAGTTCGCGGGCTGAGGCCAGGCGGAACCGGCAGGTACGGAAAGTGAAGAGTGTCTGATTGCCGCGGACGGAAGGATCATTGCTGCCTGTGAGCAGTGAAAGCGGGATATAGCAGGACAAGGGCGCGAAGATGCTGGCTTTTCCTTCATGCTGAACATAGCTTCCGACAACATGAAGGACTACAGGGACTTCCATGGAAAAATAATCGATCGCTACCTGCACCATGGGGCTGAAAGTGCTGCCAAGGGTCAATCCATGCTCATCCAGGAAAGAGGTGCTGCAAACGACAGGGATCGGCCGTTCATCTACGACTTCATCATACCGATAGAGCAGGGGGGTAACCTCTGTTTCCGTGAGCATGGATTCATTCCAGCCTTCGAGCCAGGTGACGGCAGGATCCCGGTAATAGAATTCACGGGCTGCTTCAAGGGCATTCAGGGACACCAGTTCAGGCTGCGCAGAAATCCACTCCATACGATGCTCGCGGCCGAACGCATTCTGCGCAAAGTCCGGCGCATCCTCCGGCAGCCAGTAATGGTAACCGCAGGACAATGAAACGCTGTCCACGCCCTTTGCGGCCATCAGGGTCCGGACATCGCTCACGGACAGGGCCAGACCGGAATAATAACGTCCGTCCAGGCTGACGACCATTCCGTCGATATGTGTATTATCCAGCGCGTAATCCAGCTCGTTCTGCCATCCCTGATATACCCCGCCCAGAACAAGGACGGTTATCGTCAGAACCAGCGAAACCAGCGGTACAACCAGCGACCTGAGACCACCCCTGCGGATGGAGAGCAACGCGAAACGCAGACCGTTCCGATGCCGTACGGAAGTTCGTCCGCGCGGTACGCGGACTCTGGATTTACCGCGCTTGCGCGTCCAGCCCTGGCGGGCCAGGCGAAGGAACAACAGGCAGAAGATCACCGTGAGGAGCATAATGCCCAAAGCCGCCAGAAGATTGGGCCAAAGCGGAACCTGCGGATCGAAGGTATCCTGCTTCACGATGCCCAGGACGGTCTCGCTGAACCACAGGGGACCATTTCCGGTCCGGGCAGCGGCAGCAGCATCAGCGATAGCCCGGAATAACGCGGGGCGCAGGGCTGTGCCCAGGATAACAGCCGAAACAACGGCGGCGCCGCAGATGAACAGGGCGCCTGACAGGAACCACAGGGCGATCTTCCCGCCCGGCGTTCCCAGGGAAACCATGATCCTGACCGTACTGCTCTGCCTGCCGACAAACAGGAACGCGAACAGGAGCAGGACTGCCGCTACGCCCGCCGAACAGACAAGCAGTATATCTACCGCTGTTTTCCGGACAGAATGGAAGGGTTTTACGGCATCACTGTATCCCTGGTCCAGCAGGGTTACCCGTACCTGTTCCGGTACAAGGGCCTGCAACGCCTCTGTTGCAGTTTCCGCCATATCGTTGCGGAGTGAGACTGTACCGAGCAGATAGCCGAAGAGCGGCGTATCTGCGTCTTCTGAGATCACCCAGACAGTTCCGAAACCGGTTGAACCGGCTGCGGCAATACCGCTGACCGTGAAGGTCTGTGCGCTGCCCGCGGGTTTGAGATAATACCGGTCTTCCTTCGTTCCCCGGAGTTCATCCAGTGAAATGACATCGCCGGGAGTCAGTTCCAGGCGCTGTGCCAGGTCATTGGAGATCACGCAGGAGAAAGGAACCCCGGGATCCGGCATGGAGCCTTCGGCCAGATGGAGTTCATTCTGCTGGAACACATAGACATCGTTCACATCGCGGCAGGGCACGACATGGACGAAATTATTCATGATCCGGTACTGATCCGCGGCACGGAGGAAAACTTCCGGAATCTCACTTTCACCATCATATTCCAGATACGGCAGATCGTCCGAATCGAGGAAGGATTCGACACGGAAAATGACATAGCCGTTCGTCGGATATTTACCCGCCTGCCGGGCGGTGCTGGCTGTGCTTATGAAAGAACCGTTGAGGATATAGCTCTTTCCCTTCTCCGGGATAAAACCGCTGGTACCGGCCAGAAGGTCGATATAGGTTCCCTCCTTGCCGCTCCGGGCATAGAGGGCTGTTTTCATCGTGGCGGTATAGTAGACGGGCTGTTCTTCCATGTCCTCCTGATCACTGATGGAAGCGTAGGGATCAGCCAGACTGAGCGGAGCGGACACGCGGCTGACAACGATGACCCCGCGGCCGCCGTAGGGCATGGTTCCGGCGCGGCGCTCATAGCCTTCAACAGAAGCGAAAGCGGTATTACCACGGGTCCATGCGGTGACACCGGGAACAGAGAGAACAGCCTCATCCGTCAGTTCTTCCGCCGCGGCGCGGGCAGCAGCGTCCGGAACATCCTCACCGGGATATTCTGAACCCATATACTCCACCAGAGCAATGGAACGATAGGCCCTGCCGCAGGCATCCAGTACGTTGTTGCAGTACAACAGTACGCTGAGCGAAAGGATTACGGTGGCTGTCAGAAAAAAGATCAGAAGCGAGAACAGTGCCGTACGGCCCTTTGCCCGCAGATTGGATTTAATTCCGTTACGAATAAACATAATACACCGTCCTGAAAAGACAGACTGGAATCTGAAAAAAACCATATCACATATGCCAGCCTCAAGTCAATTTGCCGCAGAAGGGGACAGCATGGCTGTTTTTTGCCATGAATGATGGTATAATGCCTTGTGCCTGAACGGCCGCGTTCATCGCGGCGGTTTCCGGTCGGACGGCGACCGGAAAAAATTTTACAGGCAGAAACGATCATACCCCGGAGGGAATCATGAAACAGGAACGGAAAAAAATACTGATTATATATACAGGCGGAACCATCGGCATGATGAAGACCAGGCATGGCTATGCCCCGCAAAAGGAAAAGTTTCATCAGCTGCTGGACGCGATCCCGGAGCTGAAGGCGGAGGGCATGCCGGAGTGGGAAGTGGCGGATATGGACCCGCTGCTGGATTCCTCCAACATTACCGTACGGGAATGGAACACCATCGGGAGCATGATCGCCGGGAACTATGACCGGTTTGACGGCTTTGTGATCCTGCATGGAACGGATACAATGGCCTATACGGCTTCCGCACTTTCCTTTACCCTGCAGAACAACAATAAGCCGGTGATCCTGACCGGCTCCCAGATTCCCCTGTGTGAGATTCGGAACGATGCCCGCGACAACCTGATCACCGCCATGCAGGTGGCGGCGGATGACCGGGTGCATGAGGTGTGCCTGTATTTCGGCGGGAAGCTGCTGCGGGGGAACCGGTCCATCAAATACTCCGCGGATGACCTGATCGCTTTTGAATCCCCCAACTTCCAGCCCCTGGCGGAGGTGGGAATCGAGATCCGGTACAACACGCCTGCCCTGCTTCCGGCTCGGAAGGAGCCTTTTTCCCTGCAGAGCCTGAAGAGCGTGCCCATCGGGGTTATCAAGGTTTTCCCGGGAATTCAGTTTGAACTGTTTGATTCCATCATGACAGAGCGGCTGAAGGGAATCGTGATCGAAACCTTCGGCGCAGGCAACATACCCGGGTCGGCGGACGCGCTGCTGCCGATTATCCGCAAGGCCAGTGAGAACGGAACGATCATTATTGTCTGTTCCCAGTGTCCCCACGGTACTGTTGCCCTGGGCGCATATGAGACCTCTGAAGCGCTGCGGAACGCGGGCGCGGTCAGCGGATATGACATCACCACGGAGGCGGCCGTTGCCAAGCTGTATTACCTTTTCAGCTGCGGAATGGATGAACGGGCGATCCGCCTGAGAATGGAACAGAGCCTGCGGGGGGAAATGACGGTATCATGACCCGCGGATCCGGACAGAAAAGCTTACGGTAAAAAGACCGGAAGCTTTTTTTGTTTGACGGCGCATGATGGAGCAGGGATGCTGTTGACAGGGCGGACACCTTTCCGTACAATGGAAACAGATGTCTGAAATGTACATACAGACTGAAAAACAGAAAAGGAGAATGAAAAATGGACATGAACCGCCGGGATTTTTTGCGTACCGCTGGAAAAGCCGCCCTGGGTGCGGTTGCTGTCAGCAGCCTGCCGATGCCTGTGATGGCGGAGGGAGCGGAAACCCCTGTATGGCCCTGGAAGTATGTACCGCTGGACAAGGATGAACTGCTGAAACGCTGCTATGAAAAGTTCTTTGAATATGGCGGCTGCGGCGGAGGATGCTTTGGCGGCATCATCGATATCATGAGCGAAGTGACCGGCTATCCCTATAATGAGATGGTTCCGGGCCGGGTATGCGCCCTGATGGGCGGCGGCTTCGGCGCAGGGACGCTGTGCGGTTCCCTGGCGGGCGCCCTGATGTTTATCGGCCTGGTGTGCCAGCCGCAGGACGCGGCTGCTGTAAGGGATCAGCTTTTCGCATGGTACCGGGAGCACAGCTTCCCGCAGTACCAGCCGGAATATGAATCCATCACCACTGTGGCCCATTCCATCAACTGCGTTGATTCCGTGGGTACCTATATGGCAGCCACCGGATACAAGATGGCTGACCCGGAACGTAAGGCGCGCTGCGCGTCCGTAACCGCTGAGGTGGCGGTTAAGGCCATCAGCCTGCTGAACGTCCTGTACGGGTACGAGGAAGCTGAACCCGAAGAAGCAGCTCCCGCGGAGGAAGCGCTGGCTGCCAATGAATACATCGGTACCGGCGTCAGCGAGATCGGCGGCGAGGTGAAGGTTAAGGTCACCATGGACGGGGACAAGATTGCGAAGATCGAAGTGCTGAGCCACAATGAAACCGCCGGTGTCAGCGATCCGGCTTTCGCGGCGATCCCCGACGCGATCATCGCGGCCAATTCCACGGAGATCGACACGGTAACCGGAGCGACCAAAACCAGTGAAGCGCTGATTGCCGCGGTGAACGACGCCCTTTCGCAGATTCAGAAGTAATAACATGGATTCCATCTTTGCCGGAGACCTTTCAGACAGGCCTCCGGCTTTGTTCCGTTCCGGCGGCGCTGACAGGAACTGTCCGTTGTGTTATAATAGACATGTCCGATATGGTTTTTCGGGCATTCTTTTTGTGTTCAGACCAAGGGAGATGAAAGCTTGAACATTCTGCACCTGAAATACGCTGTCAGCATCGCGGACAACGGGTCCATCAACAAGGCGGCAGAGGAGATCCATGTAGCCCAGCCCAACCTGAGCCGGGTGATCAAGGAACTGGAAGCCGACCTGGGGATCACCATCTTCCAGCGCAGCGCCCATGGCATGATCCTGACTCCGGAAGGAGAAGAGTTTATCGGCCGGGCCAGGAAGATCCTCGAACAGGTGGATGACATGGAAAACCTGTATAAATCCGACCGGCCGGCACAGCAGCGCTTTTCCATTTCCGCGCCGCGGGCAAGTTACATCTCCGACGCGTTTGCCCATTTTTCCCGTTCGCTGGGCAAAGCGGACGCGGAGATTTTTTACCAGGAAACCAATGTGCTGCAGGCTGTTAAAAACATCCTGGAAGTGGGTTATAACCTGGGCATCCTCCGCTATGCCTCCAAACATGATAAGTATTTCCGGGAGATGCTGGAGGACAAGGACCTGACAGGAGAACTGATCATGGAATTCACCTACTGCCTGATCATGCATGAGGACAGCCCACTGGCCAAAATGGAAACGATCCGGATGAAGGACCTTTCGGATTATATCCAGATAGCCCACGCGGATCCCTATGTTCCGTCCATGCCGCTGTCGGTGGTCAAAAACGAGGAACTTCCCAATATCCCCCGGAGGATCTATGTGTTTGAACGGGGAAGCCAGATGGACCTGCTTGCGGAAAACCCGCAGACCTTTATGTGGGTGTCCCCGATCCCGGAACGCCTGCTGAAGAACCTTCACCTGGTGCAGAGAAGATGTGTGGATAACCAGAAGCTGTACCGGGACGTTCTCATCCGCAGGAAGAATTACCACCTGACGGCACTGGACAAGCAGTTCATTACGGAGCTGACGCTGTCGAAGAGAAACTGCGAGTTTGACGAATAATGCATAATTCATAATGCATTATGAATTATGAAGGTAGGAGGTAGGAGGTATATATAGCTTCAATCCTTCTGCTCTTTATTCTTATACACCATACAACCGAAGAGGAGAAAACCGCACCGGAGGGTGCGTTTTTTTGTTTTATATCGATATATCGATATGACGTTATCGATATGTATATAACCCATATACGGTTTTGGTAATTCCGCTGGAGGCATATATCTTTTATAATACGGCGCGGCAAGGAGGGAAGCGCCATGCGAAACGGTACGATTTCCAAGGCGACGATCGGAAGACTGCCGTTATACCTGCAGTTTATCCGCACGGTGAAGACGGAGATGGTTTCATCAGCGACCGTGGCACGGCACCTGGGACTGGGTGAGGTTCAGGTGCGCAAGGACCTGGCCAGCGTATGCCCGGCAGGGATGCCAAAGATCGGTTATCCGACCGAACGGCTGCTGAACGACCTGGAAGCGGTGCTTGGAATGAAGCAGACGGTTCCGGCGGTGGTCGTCGGCGCGGGCAAACTGGGCAGGGCGCTGATGGCCTATGACGGATTCCGGGAATACGGCCTGGAAATCGCGGCAGCGTTCGATGCCTGTCCCTCCGACGCGTTCCATGAAAAGAAGCCGGTACTCACCATGGAACAGATGCCGGGCTGGTGCAGGGAACATGACGTTCACATCGGCATCCTGACCGTGCCTGCTGTGGCAGCCCAGGAGGTTGCGGACCAGATGGTGAACAGCGGCATCACGGCGATTCTCAGTTTCGCTTCCGCACCGATCCGCGTACCCGCGGCGGTGACGGTGAAGCATGAAAATATCGCGTTATCCCTTGCCTGCCTGAAAATAGCGGCAAGTATGGCTGATCAAACAACGGAGGAGGATTGACATGGATCACAAACCCTACGAAACGACCGACAGTCCGGAAACGCTGGAAGCTGCCATTGCCCGGGTGCGGGAGGCACAGCGCCTGTACGCTTCCTACACCCAGGAACAGGTGGACAAGATCTTCCTGGCTGCCGCCACCGCGGCCAACCAGGCCCGGATCCCGCTGGCGAAGCTGGCTGTTGAGGAAACAGGCATGGGTGTGGTGGAGGACAAGGTGATCAAAAACCACTACGCCAGTGAGTACATCTACAACGCTTACCGGGATACCAAAACCTGCGGCGTGATCGAGGAAGACAAGGCCGGCGGCATGAAGAAGATCGCGGAGCCCATCGGCGTGGTGGCGGCTGTGATTCCGACCACCAATCCGACTTCCACGGCCATCTTCAAATCCCTGATCTGCCTGAAGACCCGCAACGGCATTATCATCAGCCCCCATCCCCGGGCAAAGAAAGCCACGATCGAAGCCGCAAAGGTGGTCCTGGAGGCAGCGGTGAAAGCCGGCGCGCCGGAAGGGATCATTGCCTGGATCGACGTGCCCAGCCTGGAGATGACCAACACCCTGATGAAAGAGGCGGACATTATCCTGGCCACCGGCGGCCCCGGCATGGTGAAGGCGGCCTACTCCAGCGGCAAACCCGCGCTGGGTGTAGGGGCCGGTAACGTGCCTGCTGTGATCGACGAAAGCGCGGACATCCTGCTGGCGGTGAACAGCATCATCCATTCCAAGACGTTTGATAACGGTATGATCTGCGCTTCCGAGCAGAGCGTGATCGTTGCGGACAGCATCTATGACAGCGTGAAGGCAGAATTCGCTTCCCGGGGATGCTGGTTCCTGAAGGGAAATGACCTGGACAGGGTCCGGAAAACCATCCTGATCAACGGGGCGCTGAACGCAAAGATCGTGGGACAGAGCGCCTATAACATCGCAAAGCTGGCAGGGGTAACAGTTCCGGAAGGCACGAAGGTGCTGATCGGTGAAGTGGAATCCGTGGAGATCACCGAAGAGTTCGCCCATGAGAAGCTGTCTCCCGTACTGGCTATGTACCGCGCGGCGGATCTGGAGGACGCGTTCGCGAAAGCTGAAAAGCTGATCGCGGACGGCGGATACGGACACACCGCTTCCCTGTACATCAATACGCAGAAAAAGCAGGAGGTGCTGGATGCTTTCGCGGCCCGGATGAAGACCTGCCGTATTGTGGTGAACGAGCCCTCCTCCCAGGGCGGTATCGGCGACCTGTACAACTTCAGGCTGACGCCCTCCCTGACGCTGGGATGCGGAAGCTGGGGCGGAAACTCCGTTTCAGAAAACGTGGGCGTTAAGCACCTGCTGAACATCAAAACCGTGACGGAAAGAAGGGAAAACATGCTCTGGTTCCGCACTCCCGAGAAGATCTACATCAAGAAGGGCTGCCTGCCGGTGGCCCTGGGTGAACTGAAGTCTGTGATGGGGAAGAAAAAGGCCTTCGTGGTGACAGACAGTTTCCTCTACCACAACGGGAACACAAAGCCGATCACCGACAAGCTGGATGAGATGGGAATCCGGCACGCCACCTTCTTTGATGTGGCTCCCGATCCCACACTGGCCTGCGCCAAGGCCGGCGCGGAGCAGATGCGGCTGTTTGAGCCGGATGTGATCATCGCCCTGGGCGGCGGAAGCGCCATGGACGCGGCCAAGATCATGTGGGTGCTGTATGAGCATCCCGAGGTCGATTTTATGGACATGGCGATGCGCTTCATGGATATCCGCAAGCGGGTCTACACCTTCCCGAAGATGGGCGAAAAGGCCTATTTTGTCGCGGTACCCACCTCGGCGGGAACCGGAAGCGAAGTGACGCCTTTCGCCGTGATCACGGATGAAAGGAGCGGTGTGAAGTATCCGCTGGCCGACTATGAACTGCTGCCGGACATGGCAATCATCGACACGGATTTCCACATGACAGCCCCGAAGAGCCTGACCGCCGCCAGCGGAATCGACGCGGTAACGCACGCCCTGGAAGCCTATGCCTCCATGCTGGCTACCGACTATACGGACGGCCTGGCCATCCGGGCACTGCAGAACATTTTTGCTTACCTGCCCAGGGCATACGATGACGGCCTGACCGATGTAGAAGCCCGCGAGAAGATGGCCAACGCCGCCACCATGGCGGGAATGGCCTTCGCAAACGCTTTCCTGGGCGTATGCCACTCCATGGCGCATAAGCTCGGCGCGTTCCACCATATCGCCCACGGCGTGGCCAATGCCCTGATGATCGAGGAAGTGATCCGGTTCAACGCGGCGGAGACCCCGGCCAAGATGGGTACATTCCCGCAGTATGACCATCCCCGGACCCTGCGGCGGTACGCGGAGGTGGCGGAAGCCCTGGGTATTACGGAGGGCACGGACAGCGAAAAGCTGGAAACCCTGATCCGGAAGATCAACGACCTGAAGGCCTATGTGGGGATCAAGCCGACTATCCGGGACTACGTACCGGATGAGAAAGACTTCCTGGACCGGCTGGATGCCATGACGGAACAGGCCTTTGACGACCAGTGCACCGGCGCGAACCCGCGGTATCCGCTGATGAGCGAGATCAGGCAGATGTACCTGAACGCCTACTACGGCGGAAAGCATTTCACCGAGACTGCCAAACCCACTGAATATGACATTGCCACCTACGAGGATGACCCGGCCAAGAAGGCCTATCGTCCCGGACATAAACAGTGAGAGGGGGAGAAATAATGAATCTGGATCGTGTGATCGCTGTACGGAACGCCAAGACGATCTACCGGGACGGTGACCGGTGCCTGAAGGTGTTCAACGCGGAATACTCCAAGGCGGACGTGCTGAATGAGGCACTGAACCAGGCCCGGATCGAAGAAACGGGACTGCACATTCCCAAGGTACTGGAAGTGACCGTGCTGGACGGAAAGTGGACCATCGTGTCCGAGTTTATTGCCGGAAAAACCCTGAGCCAGCTGATCCATGAAAACCCCGAAGGGAAGGATCAGTACATTGAACAGATGGTGAACCTGCAGCTGGAGGTTCAGAGCAAGACATGCCCGCTGCTGAACAAGCTGAAGGACAAGATGAACCGCAAGATCAGCCAGGCCAACCTGGATGCCACCATCCGGTATGAGCTTCATACCCGGCTGGAGGGTATGCCGAAACACAACAAGGTGTGCCACGGGGATTTCCGCCCGTCCAACATCATCATCTCAAATGACGGAACCCCCTACATCCTTGACTGGAGCCATGTGACCCAGGGCAATGCCTCGGCGGACGCGGCCCGGACCTACCTGCTTTTCTGCCTGAAGGGAGATACCGAAGGGGCGGAAAAATACCTGGACCTGTTCTGTGAAAAGAGCCATACGGACAGGCGGTATGTGCAGAAGTGGATGCCGATCGTGGCGGCCAGCCAGTCCGTGAAGGGCAACGAACAGGAACGGGAATTCCTGCTCCGCTGGGTCAACGTGGTGGAATACGAATAAGAAAGAAACGGAGAATAGGGCATATGAAAATCACAGTGTGTATAGGTTCTTCCTGCCATATCAAGGGATCTCGGCCGGTGGTTGAACAGCTGCAGACGCTGATCGCGGAAAACGACCTGGGGGACAGGATCGAACTGGGCGGCACCTTCTGCATGGGCAAGTGCCAGCAGGGAGTGTGCGTGACGGTGGACGGCGCATTGTTCTCTGTTTCACCGGAGAACGTAAAAGAATTTTTCAGGGATCATGTGAAAGCAAAGCTGGCGTAAAACACCAGGCACCGGGCGGGGGAGTCACCGCCCGGCGCCTTTTTGCGAGGAGGAAGTCGAATGCCGCACGGCCTGACACTGAAGAAAACCAATTGTAAAAACTGCTATAAATGCATCCGGCACTGCCCGGTGAAATCCATCCGCTTTTCGGGCAACCAGGCGCATATCATCGGCAATGAGTGTATCCTGTGCGGCCGGTGTTTTGTTGTTTGTCCGCAGAATGCCAAAGAGATTGTGGACGAAACGGAAAAGGTGAAGGTGCTGATCCAGAGCGGCGACCCTGTGGTGGCCTCCCTGGCGCCGTCCTTTATCGCCAACTATCCCGGTGTGGGGATCGGGAGCATGCGGGAAGCCCTGCAGCGGCTGGGCTTCCATGACGCGGAGGAAACTGCCCTCGGCGCTACCCAGGTGAAGCGGGAATACGACCGCATGCTGCGGCAGGATGACCGGGATATTGTCATTTCGTCCTGCTGCCACAGCGTAAACCTGCTGATCCAGAAATTCTTTCCCCGGGAACTGAAATACCTGGCGGACGTGGTTTCGCCCATGCAGGCCCACTGCCTGGATATCAAGAGCCGGATCCCCAACGCGAAGACGGTTTTCATCGGCCCCTGCCTGGCCAAAAAGGACGAGGCGGAGTATTACGAGGGAATTGTGGACGCTGTGCTGACCTTTGAGGAACTGACCAACTGGCTGCGGGCGGAGAAGATCGGCCTGCGGCAGGAAGTTACGCCCGAGAACCGTAGCCGGACACGCTTCTTTCCCACAACCGGGGGCATCCTGAAGACCATGGACTGCGACGCAAAGGATTATACCTACCTGGCTGTGGACGGGGTGGAGAACTGTATCGCAGCCCTGAAGGACATTGAAAGCGGCAGGATCCACCATTGCTTTATTGAGATGAGTGCCTGCTCGGGGAGCTGCATCGGCGGCCCGGTGATGGAAAAGAACCGCTGCAGTCCGGTACAGGATTACCTGTCCGTGGCATCCTTCGCGGGAAATGAGGATTTTGACATCCGGCAGCCGGAAGACCGGGCTATGCGCAAATTCTTTGAACCGATCGACCTGCGGGCGGCTATGCCCAGCGAAACAGAGATCACGGAAATCCTGCGGGAAATGGGCAAATTCAAACCCAGCCAGGAGCTGAACTGCGGATCCTGCGGATATGACACCTGCCGGGAAAAAGCGATTGCCATTTACCAGGGAAAGGCGGAAATCTCCATGTGCCTGCTTTTCCTGATGAACAAGGCAGAAAATGTGACCGACACCATTTCCCGCAATTCCCCCAACGGGATCCTGATGCTGAATGACCGGCTGGAAGTGCAGCAGATCAATCCCATGATGATGAAGCTGCTGCACCTGCACGACGCCGGCGCGGTACTGGGCGACCAGGTGGTGCGCATCCTGGATCCGGAACCGTTCCTGAAGGTGCAGAAGACACGCCGGGGGATCTTCAACGAGCGGGTGTACCTGACCGAGTACGGCTGCTATGTGGAGCAGACTGTAGTGCCCGCGGAAGAGGGCCGAATGATCCTGTGCATTATGCGTGACGTGACGATGGAAGAGGAAACCCGCAGGGAAAAGGAAGAGATCAGCCGCCAGACGGTGGAAGTGGCGGACAAGGTCGTGGAAAAGCAGATGCGCATTGTACAGGAGATTGCCTCCCTGCTGGGCGAGACCGCGGCTGAAACCAAAATAGCGCTGTCCAAGCTGAAGGAGTCGATTACCAATGAATGACCTTTGCTGTGATATCGGCTTCAAAAGCATTAACCACGCCGGGGAACAGCTGTGCGGCGATCATGTGGACATCGCCGAACAGGAAGACGGCTCCACGGTCATTGTGCTGGCGGACGGCCTGGGCAGCGGTGTGAAGGCCAGCATCCTTTCCACCCTCACCAGCAAAATCATCTCCACCATGCTGGCGGCAGGCCTTTCGCTGGAGGAATGCGTGGAAACTATCGCGGCTACCCTGCCGGTCTGCTCGGTACGGGGAGTGGCATACTCCACCTTTACGATCCTGAGGATCATCCAGAACCGTACGGCGGAAGTGATCCAGTATGACAATCCCCATGTGATCCTGCTGCGGAACGGCGCCAACTGGGATTATCCCCGGCAGGAAATGTCCATCGGCGGAAAGCAGATTTACCGCTCGGTGATCCGCCTGCAGGAGAACGATGTATTCATTGCCATGAGCGACGGCTGCCCCCATGCGGGCATCGGCGTTGCCTATAACTTCGGCTGGAAACGGGAAGACATTATCTCCTATATGGAGGCCATGAACCTGTGCGGATATTCCGCCAAACTGCTTTCCACCATGCTGGTGGATGAGTGCGACAGGCTGTACGGCGGGAAGCCGGGCGATGACGCCACCTCCTGTGTTGTGCGGATGCGCAGGCGGGTACCCATGAACCTGCTCTTCGGTCCGCCCGGAAACCGGGATGACGTGAACAGGATGATGAGCCTGTTCTTTGCCAAGGAAGGGAAGCATATCGTCTGCGGCGGAACCACATCCTCCCTGGCGGCCAAGTGGCTGAACAAACCGCTGCGGCCTTCCCTGGACTTTGAAGGGGACATTCCTCCCATCGCAAAGCTGGAGGGCGTGGACCTGGTGACAGAGGGCGTTATCACCGTGAACCGGGTGGTGCAGTATGCCGAGGATTTCATCGCGGATAACAACTGCTATGACGAGTGGAGCAACCGGAAGGACGGCGCTTCCATGATCAGCCGGCTGCTGTTTGAGGAAGCGACGGACATTAACTTCTACGTGGGCCGGGCAATCAACCCGGCACATCAGAACCCGGACCTGCCGATCAATTTCAGCATCAAGATGAACCTGGTCCAGGAGCTGAGCGCGGCGCTGCAGAAGATGGGCAAACGGATCAAGGTCAGTTATTTTTGAGGTGAGAGAATGCATAAGTTTGATACCAAGGTACAGCATCTGAAATACAAGGTCCTGCGGGAAGTGGCCCGCCATGCCTGGAATGATACACTGATGGAGAATGTGATGGATATTCCCAAAACCATCGTTCCCGGAAAGGTGCCGACCATGCGCTGCTGCGTATATAAGGAACGGGCGATCCTGGGGGAGCGGGTCAAGCTGGCCATGGGCGGCGGGAAATCCGACAACATCATCCAGGTGATCGATATTGCCTGTGACGACTGTCCGGCCGTAGGCTACCAGGTGACGGAATCCTGCAGGGGCTGCCTGGCCCACCGCTGCGAAGATGCCTGCAAGCGCGGGGCAATCTCCTTTGACCATAAGCATGAGGCGCACATCGACAAAACCAAATGCGTGGAATGCGGCATGTGCGCCAAGGTGTGCCCCTACAGCGCGATTGTGAACCGGAAACGTCCCTGCCAGAACGCCTGCAAGATCAAGGCGATCTCGATCAACGAGGACAACGCGGCCAAGATCGACGATGAGAAGTGCATCCAGTGCGGCGCCTGCGTTTACCAGTGCCCCTTCGGCGCGATTTCGGACAAGTCTTTTATCATCAACGTCATTGATATGCTGAAACGGAGCGAAGACAACAGCCGGTACAAGGTTTACGCGCTGGTCGCCCCGGCCATCGGCAGCCAGATGAACTACGCGAAGCTGGGCCAGGTGATCACGGGCATCAAGAAGCTGGGCTTCTATACCGTGGTGGAAGCGGCGCTTGGCGCGGACCTGGTGGCACTGGCGGAATCGAAGGAACTGACGGAGAAGGGTTTCCTGACCAGCTCCTGCTGCCCGGCCTTTGTGCGTTATGTCAAAACCGCGTTCCCGGCCTTTGCTCCCTATATCTCCCATAATCCTTCCCCCATGGCAGCCCTGGCCAGGTATATCCGGGAGCATGAGGAGAACGTGAAAATCGTCTTCATCGGACCGTGCACAGCCAAGAAGGCGGAGGCGCAGCTGGAGGATGTGAAGCCCTATGTGGACGCGGCAATCACCTTTGAGGAACTGCAGGCCCTGTTTGACAGCCGGGATATTGACCTGACGACCCTGGAAGAGGACACCCTGGACAACGCTTCCTACTTCGGCCGGATCTTTGCCCGCAGCGGCGGCCTGTCCGACGCGGTGACCGAGGCACTGAAGGAACAGCACCTGGATGAATTTGAACTGAAGGCCTGCGTCTGCGACGGCATTGAGGAATGCAAGGCGGCGCTGATGCGAAAGAGCAGGAACGTGCTGGACGCAAACTTCATCGAGGGCATGGCGTGCGTCAGCGGCTGCATCGGCGGGGCAGGAAACCTGACCCACGGTGAAAAGAACAGGGCCGCGGTGGACAAATACGGCCATGAAGCCCTGGAGAAGACCATCTGTGACGCAGTTTCCGTGCTGAAATAATACAACTGGAGAAGAACGCTTTTGCGACCGGCAGAAGCGCTCTTTTTTTATAACGCCTGATTTCGCTTGAATGAAAGGCCGGAAAAGGTGTAATATTCTGGAAGAAGATATGACTCATCAGCTTATATTCCGGAGGAGGAAACGCAATTGAAAGCTTACCTTGAGGATAAAGAAGCGGTGCTGGAGGAGCTTGGCTCCGGCATGGAAGGCCTGACCGATGAGGAAGCCGCGGCACGGCTGGCACAGGAAGGCCCCAACAAGCTGAAGGAAGGCAAAAAGGAAAGCCTGATCAGCAAGTTCTTCGGAGAACTGAAGGATCCGATGACCATTGTGCTGATCATCGCGGCGATCGTCAGCGCCATTACCGCCATTTACGCGGGAGAAAGCCTGACGGACACGATCATCATCCTGGCTGTGGTGCTGATCAACGCCTGTCTGGGCGTATACCAGGAGAGCAAGGCGGAGGCAGCCATCGAGGCACTGCAGCAGGTGGCGGCGGCCACCGCGAAGGTGATCCGCGGCGGACACCAGAAGACCATTCACGCGGACGAGGTGGTCCGGGGCGACCTGCTGATCCTGGAAGCCGGAGACGCGGTACCCGCGGATGCCCGGATTGTGGAGTGCGCCTCCATGAAGACGCAGGAAGCGGCCCTGACCGGTGAGTCCACGGACGTGGATAAACAGAGTGAAGCGCTCGCAGCCGCCGAGAACGGGGAGGTTTCCCTGGGCGACCGGAAAAACATGGTGTACATGGGCTCCATCGTCACCTACGGACGGGGACACGCCGTGGTCACCGGCACCGGTATGGATACGGAGATGGGCGCCATTGCGGATGCCCTGTCCAACGCGAAGGACGAGGAAACACCCCTGCAGGTGAAGCTGCGGGAGCTGTCCCGGAAGCTGTCCGCCATGATCCTGGTGATATGCGCCTTTGTGTTCATTGTGAACCTGGTCCGGAACGGCGGAAAAGCCATACTGGATACCTTTATGATCGCGGTTTCCCTGGCGGTGGCGGCCATCCCCGAGGGACTGAGCGCCGTGGTGACGGTGCTGCTCTCCATCGGCGTGACCAAGATGAGCAAAAACCATGCCATCATCCGGAAACTGACGGCCGTGGAGACCCTGGGCTGCACACAGATCATCTGCTCGGATAAGACCGGTACCCTGACCCAGAACCGTATGACCGTGGTCAAAAAGGTGACCGATGACGAGAAGCTGCTTCTGTCCGCCATGGCCCTGTGCTCCGACGCAGAACTGGAAGAGGGGGAAGCCGTCGGCGAAGCCACTGAGTGCGCGCTGGTCAATGACGCCAACCGGAACGGAATGCCCAAGAACGAACTGGCCGCGGATCTGCCGCGGGTGGATGAGGCTCCCTTTGATTCCCTGCGCAAGATGATGACCACCCTGCACCGGGCCGGAGCCGGACACGGATTTATCCAGTTTACCAAAGGCGCTCCGGATGAGGTGCTGCGCCGCTGTACGAAAATCTGGAACGGGAACCAGGCCGTTCCGATTACAAAAGAACAGCGGGAACAGATACTCGCGGAAAACAAGGGAATGGCAGACCAGGCCCTGCGGGTGCTGGGTGCTGCCCAGCGGATCTATGATGAGCGGCCGTCATCCAACGCGCCGGAGGAGCTGGAACAGGACCTGACCTGGATCGGCATGTGCGGCATGATCGATCCCATCCGGCCGGAAGTGAAGGATGCCATTGAAAAGTGCCGCAGCGCCGGAATCCGGCCTATTATGATCACCGGCGACCACAAGGATACCGCCACGGCCATTGCCCGTGACCTGGGGATCCTGCGGGCGGGACAGATGGCGATCACCGGCGCGGAACTGGATGCCATTCCGGATGAGGTTTTCGCGCATGACGTGAGGCGGTATTCCGTTTATGCCCGTGTACAGCCGGAAAACAAGGTACGCATCGTGAACGCCTGGAAGAACCTGGGCATGGTAACCGCAATGACCGGAGACGGCGTCAATGACGCGCCGTCCATCAAGAGCGCGGATATCGGCGTGGGTATGGGCATTACCGGTACGGACGTGACCAAATCCGTGGCGGACATGATCCTGACGGATGACAATTTTGCGACGATTGTTTCCGCGGTGGGTGAAGGACGCAGGATTTATGACAATATCCGCAAGGCGATCCAGTTCCTGCTGTCCGCCAACCTGGCAGAAGTGCTGGCAGTGTTTTCCGCCACACTGATGGGCTTTACCATCCTGAAACCGGTTCACATCCTGTGGATCAACCTGATCACCGATACCATGCCGGCAATCGCCCTGGGCATGGAGGACGCGGAAAAGGACGTTATGCAGCGGCCTCCGCGGCACCGGAAGGAAAGCATCTTCTCCGACGGGCTGGGCTTCGGTATAGCGTTCCAGGGATTTGTGATCGCGGCGGTGACCGTTCTGAGTTACTTTATCGGACACAGGCTGGAGAGCGGAACCTGGGGGATTGCGGAATCCCCTGCGGGCATGACCATGGCTTTCCTGACACTTAGCATGGTGGAGATCTTCCATTCCTTCAACATGCGTTCCCGCAGCGCCTCCCTGTTCAGCCTCAAAAAGCAGAACAGGTGGCTGTGGGGCACGCTGGTCTTCTCCCTGCTGATCACGGCAGCGGTGATCTTTGTGCCCTTCCTGAGCAAGGCATTTTCCTTTGCCCCGATCACCCTTACGGAGTATATGATCGCAATGGGACTGGCGCTGATGATCATCCCTGTTGTGGAGATTGAAAAGGCTTTCCGCCGGCTTGCCCATAAGGACGGGCAGAAATAAGTTTTTCCGGAAAATGAAAACTTATTCTTGACACCGGTATTTTCCCGTAGTATAGTCATCCCAATATTTCAGGAAAGGAGCCCTCATACTGTGAACCGGTACGCAATGATCTCCGTTTATCCGTGGCACGTTGACGCGAACAAGGAAAATTTTGTCCGCGAACCTTTTGCGTACAATAATCCGGGGATCAGAGAAGAGTAGCTTCGTATAACCAGACAAAGAGCTTAAAGCCGCTTATCTCTGAAAGATAAGCGGCTTTTTGATTATATTTCGGGAGGGAACAACCATGAGATTTGCGGAGAGAACCATAGCCCTGAAGGACGGCAGAACCTGTATCCTGAAGCCAGCCACCCCGGACCTGGCTGAAGAGATGATCGAATACATGAGGAAGACTGCTGTTGAAACGCCATTCCTGACGCGTTATCCGGACGAGATCAGCGATACCGCAGACCATGAGCGGGAATTTCTTGCCGGCAAACTGGAGGATCCGCATTCCGCGATGATCGCGGCTGTGGTGGACGGAAAACTGGCAGGGAACTGCTCCGTGTACGGTGCAGGATCGAAAAGAAAGGTCCGGCACCGCTGCATGATGGGAATCGCCCTGTGCGAAGAATACTGGGGCCAGGGGATCGGTACGGCCATGATCGGATACCTGACGGAGCTCGCAAAACAGATCGGCTATGAGCTGATGGAGCTGATTGTTGTGGCGGATAATGAGCGGGCAAGGGCGCTGTATCAGAAATGCGGTTTCATTGAGAGCGGCAGGCGGTATCACGGGATGAAGTTTGATGACGGCAGCTACCACGATGAGATATTCATGTATAAAGAACTGTAAGGGAGGAATCAGCCATGCGGGAAGAACAGGAAACGATCCGGGAGCACTATGACACCAATCCCAGGAAGGAATGGGACCGGCTGCAGAAAAGGTTCCCCCACGAAAAATACATCACCACCCATATGATGGACCGGTATATCCGGCCGGGGGATACCATCCTGGATATCGGCGGAGGCCCCGGACACTATTCGATCCATTACGCGAGGAAAGGCCACGCGATGACCCTGCTGGATCTGAGCGGCGGAAACGTGCGGTTCGCGAAACAGAAGGCAAGGCAGTACGGCGTCCGGATCGCGGCGATGCAGGGAGACGCACGGGATCTTTCCAGGTTTCCGGACGATTCGTTTGATACGGTTTTCCTGATGGGTCCGCTGTATCACCTGATGAACGAGGAAAACCGCCTGCAGGCGATCCAGGAAGCAAAGCGCGTGCTGAAACCCGGCGGAACCCTGTTCAGCAGCTTTATCCTGATGTTCGGCGGTGTTATCTACGGACTGCGGGAACTGCCGGAACTGATCCACAGTCCGGAAGAACAGGAGTACTTTGAGATTGCCGCAAAGGATGAAAGCGCTTCCTTCGAAGCCTTCACCTTTGCCTATCTGACAACTGTCAGGGACGCGGAGAACCTGCTTGCGTCCATCCCCGGACTGGAGACGGAAACGGTTTTCGGACAGGAAAGCATCCTGGCTCCTTACACGAACGTGCTGAGCCGGAAACCGAAAAAGGTCAGGGAGGCGTGGTATGAATACGCGCTCCGGTACTGCGAGAAAAAGGACTACCTGACCCATTCGGAACACCTGATGATTGTGTCCCGAAAGGAAGCATGAGACAGCGTAAAACTGCCGGAAACGGAGAATGAAAATGAGAATTAATCTTGAAACGGAACGGCTGATCCTGCGTAACCTGACGCCGGAGGATTACCAGGCGGTTTTCCGCTGGTGCGGAGATCCGGACGTGGCGCGGTATATGGTCTATCCCGTATACACGAAGGCGGAAGATGTCAAAGCCTGGCTTGAAACGCTGGATCCGGACAGCCCGGACGATTATGACGCGGGAATCGTACTGAAATCCACGGGTGAACTGATCGGAAGCGGCGGCCTTTATTACCGGCCGGATGACGATCTTTGGACGATCGGATATAACCTGCGAAAGGACCAGTGGGGAAACGGATACGCGGGAGAAATGATCCGGGCTGTGCTGGAACTGGTCAGGAGCCAGCGGGAAGTCCGGGGGATCCAGGGAACTTTTGCCAAAGCCAATAACCGCAGCCGGCGGGTGATGGAAAAGCTGGGCATGACTTATACTGAAGACGTGATCCTGACCAAGCTGGACGGAAGCTCCAGCTATCCCGGGGAAAAATACAGGAGGATATTCTGATGAGCTATCTTGAAGATTTCTACAACAGCCTGTGTGACGAGGAAGGGCGCCTTCTTTCCCGGCACGGGCAGGTAGAATACCTGACGACCATGAAATACATTCATGAGTGCCTTGAAGGGATTACCGACCCGTCGATCCTGGAAGTCGGCGCGGGAACCGGAAGATACAGCGTGGCGCTGGCACGGGAAGACTACCGGGTGACAGCGGTGGAACTGGTTGCCCGCAACCTGGAAATTCTGAGGTCAAAGCTGGACGGAACAGAACCGATCCGGGCCATGCAGGGCAATGCGCTGGACCTGTCCTTCCTGCCGGATAACGCCTTCGACATGACGATGCTGCTGGGTCCGCTGTACCACCTGTATACCCGGGAGGATAAGATCCGCGCCCTTTCTGAAGCGGTCCGGGTGACGAAACCCGGCGGGTACATCCTGGCGGCCTACTGCATGAATGAACCGACGGTCATCAACTACGCCTTCAGGTCAAAACACCTGCAGGATCTGCTGGACCGGAACATGATCCTGCCGGACTGGCACCTGGGGAGCGACCCGGCGGAAGTGTTCGACCTGATCAGGACGGAGGAGATTGCCTCGCTGAACGCGGAGATTCCCGCGGAACGGGTGAAACTGATCGCTGCGGACGGCGCTACCAATTACCATCGGGAAATGATTGACGAGATGGATGACGAGACCTTCGGGAAATGGCTTGAATACCATTTTTCGATCTGTGAACGGCAGGACCTGATCGGGGCATCCCATCATACACTGGACATTCTCCGGAAAAACTGAACGGGTGGATTGCAACTTCCTCCGGCGCATTCTATAATCAATATCAGACAGATACAACGGAGATCAGACGGACGCACAGGAGGTCTGTATGAAAAAATGGTATGATGAGGAATACGAGTTCACGGTTGAGGTGACCGGATTCCTGCGGGGTGACCATACGGAACGGTACTGCCGGAACGGAGAGGAACCCGGTGACAAATATACCTGCACCTATGGCTGCCCGGTGAACCAGGACGGGCAGGGCATCTGCTCCAAGGCGATGATGATGCTCTATCCGCTGATGGAAGCTGTGCGCAGCGGCGGAGACCTGGAGAACCTGGGCGGCGACAGCAAATATACCAAGACCATTGTCTGCCCGGACGGGTGCGTGATGTTCCGGCTGACGGCGAAACCGCTGGGCAATGAGAATTTCCACAAAGGCGGATTCTGGAAGGAACCGTGAGGATATAGCCATGCTGAGACTGAGACCCTATAAAGCATGCGACGCGGCAAAGATCGTTTCCTGGACCGGCGATGAGACGGCATTCCGGAAATGGTGCGCGGACCGGTTTGAATCCTGGCCGATCACGGCAGAGGACCTGAATCGGCATTATGACGCACTGGCGGATTCGGACAGCTTTTATGAGATGACAGCCTTTGATGAAACTGGTGCTGTTGGACACCTGATCATGCGTTTTACGGATGAACGGAAGACGATCCTGCGCTTCGGGTTTGTGATCGTGGATGACAAAAAGCGCAGGAAGGGCTGCGGAAAGGGAATGCTGCAGCTGGCGATCCGGTATGCCTTTGATATGCTGAAGGCGGAAAAGATCACCCTGGGTGTTTTTGAGAACAACGAACCCGCTTACCGGTGTTACCTGGCTGTCGGATTCCGGGAAACAACCACGGCGCAGACGGAATACTACCATATCGGAAATGAAGCCTGGAAATGCCTGGAACTTGAACTGGAAAGGCCGGCGTGATAAGAACGGAAGGGACACAGAGAAGGGGAAAAGCATGGAGCGGAAGCATGAGGTTTATCTCTTTGGCCAGATCCTGGGCACCCATTCCTTCCTGCTGAGGGACGGCTTTCTGCAGCCGGATGAGTACGCGGAGATCAAGGACCAGTATTTCCTTCCCGGCGGGGAAACGGGGACAGCGGCGACTGTGCTCAGTTCCCTGGGTGTATCCGTGAAGATGGACGGTACCTGGATCGGCACGGAGGTCGCGCCGATGCTGAAGGCGTTCTACGCCGATAAGCAGGTGGACCTGTCCTCCATGACGTTTACGGAAGATCCCGGCGTGATGGATTATGTGGTGATCGCCGGACTGGTGCGCTCTCCCATGGGACGGTTCCAGACGCTGTTTGAAACCGGAAAAAGATGGTGGGGTGTTCCCAGAGAGGAAGACATTGCCGGCTGCAAGGCAGCGGCGATCGATCCGTTTTTCCGGGATGAATCCCTGCTGGCGGCGGAATACTGCCAAAGGAACGGGGTCCCCTTTGTGACCATTGACAGTCCCCACGATTCTCTGCTGCATAAGCTGGCAGCGGTCAATGTGGTTTCCAAGGAGTGCGTGGCGGAGCATTATGCGGGCATGGCGCCTGAAGCCATTATGGAAAAGATGCAGCAGGCAACCGACGGCCTGACGATCATCACCCAGGGCGGGGGAGAAATGCTGTATGCCCGGAAGGGTGAAGAAATCCACCGGATGAAGCCGTTCAACGTTACAGTCCGGAGTACACTTGGCGCGGGGGACACCTTCAAGGCCGGCTGTGTGTACGGCCTGCTGCACGGGATGAAGGATGAAGAACTGGTGCGGTTTGCCAGTGCCTGTTCCGCTGTCGCAATCTCGCGGTTCCCGCTGCCGCTGAATCCGCCGCGGATTGAGGAAGTACAGGCGCTGATCGGATAAAACACTCTACGGAGCGTAGGTTGCAGGCTGACGGACCAGGCGCTATGCTCGTCCGGAAAGGAGTGATGATAAATGGATCACTATGTAACCGGAACAACGATCAAGGCGCTGCGTGAAAAATACCGGATGACGCAGGCGGAACTGGCGGAAAAACTGTGCGTGAGCGATAAGGCAGTATCCAAATGGGAGAACGGAAGGGGGTTCCCGGACGTATCCTTGCTGGAACCGCTGGGCAAAGCCCTTCATATTTCCGTGCCGGAACTGCTGTGCGGGCAGACGGTGACAAACACGAACCGGGCATCCAATATACTGAAAAGCCGCTTTTACGTCTGCCCTGTCTGCGGAAATGTTGTTTTCGCACGGGGAGACGCGGTGATCTCCTGCTGCGGTATCCAGCTTCCGGCACTGGAAGCGGAAGAACCGGACCCGGCACACCGTTTGATTATTGAACGGGTGGAGGACGAGATCTTCGTTTCCGCGGAGCATCCCATGACCAAGGAACACTCGCTGTCGTTCATTGCCTATATGACGGCAGACCGGTGCGAAACCGTTGTGCTGTATCCGGAAGGAAACGCGGAGGCCCGGTTCTTTTACCGCGGAAGCGGATGGCTGTATGCCTGCTGCAACCAGCACGGCCTGTTCAGGCAGAAAGCAGCCGCCTCAAAATAAAACGTGAAAGAAGCAAAATGATGGACTACAGGATCATAGAAGGGAATGACCAGATCACTACAGAGGAAGCAGCCAGGCTGCTGAAAGCAACCTACTGGGCCAATAAACGGTCCCTGGAACAGATCGGGAAATCCATGCGGAACTCAGTGTGCTACGGTATCCGGCTTTCCGGGGAGGAAAAGCTGATTGGATTTGCCAGGGTGATCAGTGATTTCGCAACAACCTATTACCTGTGCGATGTGATCATTGATCCGGAATACCAGCACAGGGGACTGGGGAAGGCACTGGTTGCCCACATTGTGGCCAGGCCGGAATATGAAGGCCTGCGCGGATTCCTGATGACCAGGGATGCCCATGGCCTTTACGCGCAATACGGCTTTGTGCCGGTGCAGGGCAGGGCCATGGAACGGGCACCTGGACAATGAAAGAACACGGGGGAAGCTGTGATGGAAATCTGGGATCTGTATGATGAACTGGGAAGAAAAACCGGTGAAACGTGGGAACGATCCCGGATAACAGATATTCCGGAAGGCAGATACCATCTCGTGTGCGATATACTGATCAGGCACCGGGACGGAACATTTCTCCTGACGCTCCGGGATTCCCGAAAGGAAATGTATCCCGGATGTTGGGAAGCCAGCGCCGGAGGAGCCGCTCTGGCGGGTGAAACGCCGGAAGAAGCAGCACGCAGGGAAATGCGGGAGGAAACCGGCCTGGAAGCGGAAACGCTGGAGCTGATCGGGATCACGCGGAATCCGAAAACAAAGTCGGTTGTTTACGCCTATTTGGCTATGGTGGACAGCGCAAAAGATGCCATCAGCCTTCAGGAGGGGGAAACGATTGACTATCAGTGGACAGACCCCAAAGCATTCCTTGACCTGATTCCGAATGAGCCGGTACTACAAAAACAGTATGCAAGGTATAAACCCTATCTGGATCAGATGGAAATAAGCTGACAGGGGAAAAGCGACATAAAAAACGGAGAAGCATCATGATCAGTCAGATAAAGGATAAGAAAGTCATTTTTTTCGATGTGGGCTATACACTGGACAGGCCGGCATCAGGAGACTGGCTGTTTACGAATATGTTCCTGGAACTGGCCGGGAAACGGCTGAAGCTGCACAGCGACGAGGAGATTCGGGACGCCAGGGAAGCCGGTATACGCTTCCTGAACCAGGATCACCTGCTGACCTCTGTTGAAGCGGAATATAAGCAGTTTATCCAGTTTTATTCCATTATCTCGGAGAAGCTCCAGCTGGGACTGACCGGTGAGGAACGGGAAGCGATTGCCCGGGACCGAGCCTACAATATGAAAAACTATATTCCCTATCCGGGGATCCGGGAAGTGCTGGAAACGCTGGGTAAAACGCATAAGCTCGGTGTCATCTCCGATACCTGGCCAAGCATCGTTCCCCAGCTGGAATATCTCGGCGTATCGCAGTATTTTTCGTTCACGACTTTCAGCTGTTCCCTCGGAACGGTTAAGCCGGATAAACGCATGTACCTGGACGCGCTGGGAAAGGCCGGCGTTCCTGCCGGGGAAACGGTCTTTATTGATGACAGCGTAAACAATCTTGAAGGTGCTGCGGCTTTGGGGATCACACCGATCCTGATCGCGGCGAACCCGGCTTCCGATGTGGATACCGTTTATCTGAAGATCCGGGACCTGAGGGAATTAATCCGGTAAACACAGGAGTAATGTTCATGAGTCTTTCTTTTGTTCAAACGGGGGTGGAAGCGCCTGACGCACAAACGATGCTGCGGGAGCTGAATGAAACCCTGATGGGAATCCTGGGCCATAACGGAACGGCGCATGTATGCCTGGATGATTTCAGCCAGGAAAAGGCTTTCTTCCTTGTGGGCTATGATGATGACATTCCTGTCTGCTGCGCGGGAGTCCGCAGGATGGATGACAGAACCGGTGAAATCAAACGTGTCTATGCGCGGAAGAACAGGAAGGGAATCGGCGCGGCGCTGATGAAGGCAGTGGAGGAACTGGCCGGAAGGACCGGATACAGGCGACTGGTGCTGGAGTGCCGGGAGGGGAATCCCCACGCAATCGCGTTTTACAAGAAAAACGGATACACGGTGTGTGAAAACTATCCGCCTTATGACAATGAGGCGGATGCCGTATGCCTGGACAAGGACCTGGAATGAGCGTTCCGGAGGATGCTATGGACAGAGAAGTGACAGCACTGGGGGAAACATACCGGATCATCCGGCTGCTGGGACACGGAAAGGGCGGGTATTCCTACCTGGCGGAGAAGGACAACCGGCAGTTCGTACTGAAACAGATCCATCATGAGCCCTGTGACTATTACACCTTCGGCAACAAGATCGAGGCGGAACGCCGGGACTATGAGCGCCTGAAACAGGCGGGGATCAGGATCCCGGAAATGATCGCCATTGACGAAAAAACAGAACGGATCGTCAAGGAATACATCGAAGGGGATACTGTCTTTGACCTGGTAAGGAGCGGACAATCCGCTGCTCCTTACCTGGAACAGGTGAGGGAGATGGCCGGAAAGGCCAAAGCGGCCGGACTGAACATTGATTATTTTCCGACGAATTTCGTGATCCGCAACGGCCTGATCTGGTATGTGGATTATGAATGCAACGAATACATGGACGAATGGAACCTGGAGAACTGGGGCATCAGATACTGGTCACGGACGCCGGAGTTTGAGGAATACCTGGCACAGCATCCGGAATGAACGGCAGTCTGCGGAAAAAATGTGTACGCGGATGAAATAAAAAAGCTTTTGCTTTCGTCTATTATGTAGGGAACGTTCAGTTCTCCAGAAATACGAGGTGAAAACAGGTGAAGAAGTATTCATTTCTGATGCTCCTGGCAGCAGTATGCCTGCTGGTATCAGCAGCCTGCGCGGCTCCCGCGGTGACGGACGGCCAGACAACCGGATGGATCGCGGAAAACGGATACCTGTGCATCCAGAGCGGTGATGAAAGCTACCGCCAGATCCCGCTGGTGATGGAAGACCTGATCCAGGCCACAGAAAACGGGATCATCTGCCAGACGAAAGACCAGGGCGTTGTTGTGGTGAACAAAGATGGCGCCATGTACAGAAAAGCGGAAGGCGCCGAAGCGGCAGCTCCCGGTGCTGTCCAGATGAAGCTGGAAAACGGGATCCTGACTGTTGACGGAACCGCTGTTTCCGTGACTGCCGGGGCGATGGTCAGCGACGGCACCTACCTGTATTATGTGGAGAAAACGGATGCGGGATGGATCCTGCGGGTCCGGGACGTTGTTGAGAACAAAGACAGGGCGATCGTTCCGGGAAGCAGGGATGCTTATGTTACGGGATTGTCCGGCAGACTGGTGGATGAACCCGAAAGCCTGACCGTTACCCGGGATGCCCTGACACTGACCGGGAAAAACCACCGGGTTGAGGTGATGGACCTGAAGACCGGCGGCTTTACAAACTATCCCCAGATCAGTGACCAGACAGCCGGGGCATGCGTGATGAATGGCATCCTGTACCGCTATACGCAGCCGGAACCGCAGAAATGGGCGCTGGAAAATGCCGCAGCGGAGACTGTTTCCCTGTCCGCAACCGCTCAGCCGGCGGTTCAGGCGGCTTCTGTGACAGCTGCCCCTGTGGTAACAGCGGCTCCTGTGGTGACGGCGGCACCGACGAAGGCTCCGGCCAAGAACACGGAAAAGACCTCATCCGGTGACCTGATCGATGAAGACGGTACCGTTCATAACGGCGCCAAGGGCAAAACCGTACGGAAAATCCAGCAGCGCCTGGCTGACCTGGGTTATCCGACGGGCAGCGTTGACGGCAGCTACGGCGAGCTGACCCAGATCGCCATCGACCTGTTCTGTGAAACGGCGGGCCTGAAGAAACACAACTATATTTCTCCTTCCGTACAGAAGAAACTGTTTGCGGATGACGCACCGTTCTTTGATGCCTATGTTCCGCTGAAGAAGGGCGACCGCAGCACCCGGGTGAAGGCGATGCAGAAGCGCCTGAAGGACATGAGATATGATCCCGGAAAGGCGGACGGCGTTTACGGCGCAAAGACTGTTGCGGCTGTAGCCCTGTTCCAGCGGGATTACGGCATTGCCCTTGCAAACCAGGAGATACCGGGTGAATATGCCTCCAGGGAGATGCTGGAGACGCTGTTCACCACGAATCCGAGGCTTGCCCCGGCAACATCGACAGACATCCGCTAAAGAAGAAAATGAAGGGGAATCCGGTGAAAAACCGGATTCCCCTTTTTTGCAAAAAATGTGATTGCCCGGCACTCCGGACGGGAGTATAATGGGCGAAAATATCTGCCGGCCGATACAAACGGCGCAGAGGAACAGCGGAGGAAAACAAATGGCACAGCTGCCTTATCTCGCGGTGATCGTTGACCTGGACCGGACGCTGCTGCGGACAGACAAAACAGTTTCAGACTATACCCTGGAAGTGCTGCAGGCCTGGCGTGAAGCAGGCGCTTTCCTGCTTGCGGCAACGGCAAGACCGGAACGGGCGATTACCGAATACAGAGACCTGATCGGATTCCATGCGGCCACCACGCTGAACGGCGCACGGACTGTGACTCCCGACAGCGTATATGAGAATACCATTGATACAGAGGACGCTGTATCCATCCTGGAACAGCTTTTACGGCAGGAAGGCGCGGTGATCTCCGTGGAAGCGGAGAACGGCATCTATGCCAACTCGGATATCCCCGTATGGCATCCGGCGGTGATCGATGACATCGGGATGCTGCCCCGGAGAGAAAAGATCTATAAGATCCTGGCAAGTCATCCGGACATGCCTCCGGAACAAATTGCTGTTGACCTGCCGGAAAATGTGTACAGCACTGTGGCGGACAAGAAACTGCGCCAGTATATGAGTAAAGCCGCGACCAAATGGCGCGGCATCCGGCAGATGCTGGAGAATGTGAATGTGGAAACAGAAAAAGCCGTTTATTTCGGGGATGACAATGATGACGCGGAACCGATCAGGAGATGCGGTTACGGCGTTGCGGTGAAGAATGCCCTTGATCACATCAAAGAGATTGCGGACGAGATCACGGAAAGCAACGATGAGGACGGAGTGGCCAGAGCCCTGGACAGACTGTGGCCCCGGAAATGAATCAATCTTCTGTCCTGGGAGGAAGCAGCTCACCGAGGGGCAGTTCACCGGGAACAACATTGGCGGCATACCAGAGATTGGTGCCGTCGCTTGTGACCAGGAGATTACCGTCTTTCATGGACAGATAGACGGCGTCTTTTCCGGCGTAGGCTGTATGAAAGGCAAAGGACTTGACCGGTCCTGCCTGGCGGCCGGGAATGAGTACCAGGCGGGGATCCATGTGCCGGAAGCATTCCTTGGTCATGGTCATGGGCTCAAGACCGTGATGAGGGAAGGAAAGGACGTCAATATCCGCCGTTTCCTCCGGCCAGTTTTTACAGACGGTGCGTTCCACAAAATCACCGGTGAACAGGAAGCGATGGTTTCCCCAGGTGACGATGAAATTCAGGGAATCATGGTTGAAGGTGCCGACCAGGTTATCCCGGAACACGGGACCGACGCAAAGAATATCCAGCGGGCCGGCGGTAAAGTGATCCCCGTCGATCAGGTGACGGTAGATGCCGGTGGGGAGGGGCGCCAGTTCGGCATACAGTTCCGGGGTGGAACCGTAGACGACGGTGTCCTCCCGGCCATAGAGCTCCATCAGGGTGTCCACGTTATAGCAGTGATCGTTATGCCAGTGGGTGACAAAATACAGGTCCACATGGTCGATGCCGACAGCTTCCAGATAATCAAAGAGCGGATAGTTATGAACATGCTGCGCGATGGGGAGGGTGCTGTCGGTTCCGCAGTCAACGAGGACGGTGTAGTCCCCGACGGTGAGGAGATAGGCATCTCCGCAGCCGATATCAATCTGGTGCAGGCGAAGGAGTGTACTGTCCGGGGAAGGAGAAGGAACAGCAGTGTCCGGGGATTGTTCGGCGGAAGCCGGCAGGACAGCCGCTGCCAGGACAAGAACCAGGATCCAGGAAATCAGTTTGTGAAACAGGCGCATGGATTTCAATTCTCCTTCAACAGTGAATTCCCGCACAGAGCGGTTTTTTTTATTTTGCCTTCCTTGTGATCTCCGTGTCATTGACCAGGCTGCTGAGCGAATAGACAAAGAGAACTGCCTTTGTATCCTCGCTGCGGGCAAAGACGTCAGAAAATACACCTGTGCAGTAGCGTGCGTCCACGGCAATAATACGGCGGAAATGAGCGCTGAGCAGGGGCAGGAGGCAGTTGGCCATGGAATCCTTGAAGACGACAAGCGTGCCTTCCGGCGCGTCGGGACGCTCAATGATCAGCGTTCCGTGGTTGCCGTGCAGGTACACGGCATATCCATCCCAGGTTCCGGCATCCTCCGGGAAGATCAGACGGTTTTCGGAGGACTCAGCATCCCTGTCGATGAAGGTTACCCGGACGGGAGAGTCCGGCTCGGCACAGACAAGCGTATCCTCCCAAAAGGCAGGAAGGCCGGAACGGGACAGGGTGGTTCCCCGGAAGCCGGGATATTCCGTGATACGGAAATCCTCCAGGGCCAGCGGTTTGTAGCCAAGCGGCCCGGACAAAGCCAGATAAGCCTGCCATGCTCCCTGAAGGGTCCAGTGATGGTCGGTAGTATAGTACATGCCATCCGGCTCGGCATCAAACACGCCGGGCATGGGAACATAGTTTTCGCAGGCATCAAGGACGGCATAGCCTGTTGCTTCCGACCGATACTGGCGGCCGAGCACCGGAAAGATCCGATCCCGGAGCAGCCAGCCGTGGGTATGGGGCGAAAGCACATACCATGGCACACCACCGGCCTTGCCGGCCAGCTTTTCAAAGCGGCGGAGCTTTGTGCTGATGCTGTCGGCATTGATTTCCACCGGAGGCTCAATGACAGAACCGGAGGTGTACCATGTGCTGAGCTGGGAATCGCGTCCGGTGAGGAACAGACCACTGCTGTCCAGGGCGATGAGAGCCTGCCTTCCGGGAATATGGTCGGAAAGGAAGTCCTCAGTTTCCCTGTCCGTTGTCCAGGTGTTCAGGTCCGGAGCGGCCGGGCGGTTCGCCAGGTAACGGCGTTCCCAGTCGCTGAACTCTCCGCCGCCGCAGAAGACGGCTGCGAGCCCGAGGGCAAGCAGAATGAGCATGCCCGCAATGACCGCGAAGCTGTCAGGAAATCTTTTTCTCTTTTTTTCCATGCGGACATCCTCCTTTCATCAGAACTGGAAATACACAAAGGGGGCATAGCCCTGGGAAACCAGCGCCGCCAGGCAGAGCAGGAACAGGATCGGCGCTGTGAAACGCCATTCCTGGATCCGGGGAAGAACCGGTGAAAAGGAAATCACCGCGCACAGTAGCAGCAGGGGGACAAAAGCAAGACAGGTCAGGGCCGCCCTGGATGAGGCAAAGCCGGCAAACCCGAACAGGGCGCTGAACAGAGGCGCCCCGAAACCGGAGAAAAGCCCCCAGCCGATCATGACGATCACAAAGGTGATGAACCTGCGGACCCAGGGAGCGCCTTTGTTGGTAAAGGGACGATCATGCAGGAGATGCTTTTCAAGGATCAGAAGGACCGCAAAATAAAGCCCCCAGAGGACAAAATGCCAGCCGGCACCGTGCCAAAGCCCGGTCAGGGCCCAGACGAAAAAGACATTCAGGTCCCGGCGCCAGGGGGAGCAGCGGTTGCCGCCCAGCGGGATATAAACATATTCGGTGAACCAGGTTGTCAGGGAAATATGCCACCGCCGCCAGAAACCGGTGAGACTTTCCGCACGGTACGGACGGCTGAAGTTTTCGGGGAAAACGAAACCAAGCGCCTCGCCAAGGCCGATGGCCATATCGGAATAACCGGAGAAATCAAAATAGATCTGGAAAGAGAAAGCGAGAAGCCCCATCCAGGCACCCAGGGCGCCGGCCTGTGACAGGTCGGCGTTCATCTGCCCCCAGAAACGGCCGAGGGCATCGGCAAGCAGGACCTTTTTGGCCAGGCCGACGCTGAAACGGCGGATACCATGACGCATCTGAGCCCAGGTGGGCCGGGGATGCTCAATCAGCTGTTTTTCCAGGTCAATGTAGCGGACAATGGGACCGGCCACGAGCTGGGGAAAGAGGGAAAGATAGACGCCGAAGATGACCGGTGAACGCTGAGGACGGGAGTCCTTCCGCCACACATCAATCACATAGGAGATGGCCTGGAATGTAAAGAAAGAAATGCCGGCGGGCAGGACGGGCGTTTTGATCCCGGGACTCCGGCCGAAACACTGCTCAAGCAGGGAATCAGCGGCGGCAAAGCCGTCCCAGCCGGTCAGGTCCCGGATCGTATCCCGGAAGAAACCGGCGTATTTAAACCAGAAAAGGGGAAGGAGATCCAGGATGATGATCAGGATCAGGAAAACCCTGCGGTTTTTTCCGCCGCGGGTCATCAGCAGCGTGCCGCCCCAGCTGACGAGTACGCACCAGGCCAGAAGCAGCAGCCAGCGGGGAGAACCCCAGCCATAAAAAAGCAGGGATGCCGCCAGAAGAAAAGGCATCCTTGCTTTTTGGGGCATGAGCCGGTAGCCCAGAAGCACGCAGGGCATGAAAAGCAGCAAATAGGTCAACGAACTGAAGACCATAAGGTGTTACTCCTCCTGAAGCAATAAACTGGCTTCCTCAGGATCCGGAGGAGCAACGGACAAAACCAGAAGCAGATTTTCCTGACGGACTGCTGCTTCGCTCAGGGCGCGGTAAACATCCGGCAGGTAATTGCGGGTTGCCTTGAGGCGGTGTTCCAGATACAGCGATAACAGGGTGGAAATACGTTCTGCGGCTTCCTCATCGACAGCGCGGACGAGAACCAGCTCCCGTCCGGAGAGCGCGTCATAATCTGCCAGGTAAGCATAGTCTGAATAGTCTTCCGGAGCGATGCCGATGACGTCGTACAGTTCATCCTCATCCATGCGAATCAGGTCGCTGCTGTCTTCCGCGACACGGAGAACACGATCCATCAGGGTTTCTGATGCTTTTTCCGCACAGGACGGGATCAGGACGAAGCAGAAGGACAGAATCAGCAGCAGGGAGATGACGTGTTTCATGGCTCGTTCCCTCCTTCCGGAAGTGATTCACCGGCGTCATCAAAGGGATTCCAGAGACCGGCATCATACTGTTCCTGGGCATATTCTTTCATGCGGTCCAGCCAGATGACCAGTCCTTCATCGCTGATATGACAGATCTTATCGCTGGAATACTCCTCCAGCAGGTAGTTGTTTTCATCCTTCAGTGCTTCCGCAATATCAATATATCCACCGCCGGTGGACACACACAGTTCCTTCAGGAGAGCGTTATATTCATCCAGCTTATCCTGATAGCCGGGGAAGTCTATCTTCTTTTCAAATTTAGGAGTGACGGGCGTTTCGGAGAAGAAGTACACCACGGTGTCCGGGGAATGCTCCTTCATGGTTGTGATGACCTTTTCCGCCCAGGAAAGCCCTTTATCGATCTTGGTAGCAATCTCATCATTCAGGCCGAGCATCACGAAGGCCTTTTTCGGACTGAGCTCTTTGGCAATTTCATAGATGGTCCGGTCGTTGCCGTGAAAGTAGTAATGGAAATCACCGCTCAGGTAATTCCGGCTGGCGGCATAGAGACCGATGCTGGAGGTGCAGATGATGGTGGTCTTGCGCAGGAAGGATTCATCTGTCTGCCGGACGGCGGAGCAGTAACGCTTGAGCGCCTCCATCCTGGAATCGCCGAAAAGGACGCAGTCATCATAATAACTGAGCAGGACACTGTCATCCAGCTTTTCAGCACAGGCCAGGGGAGCAAGAAAGGAAAATAAAAGGATAGAAACCACCAGCAACGCAATCCGTTTCATGGTAAATGCCACCTCATGAAAGTCTCTATGATCAATCTTTGTAAACCTATTGTATATCAACCGTTCGGGAAAGTCCATACCGGAAATGCAACTGCAAAAAAACTGACGAAAAAAGGCCGGATCAGTCGATGCTGATCCCTGCCTCTTCGAATTTATCCCGCATGGTGGGATTCCCTTTGGTGAGCTTTTTAATGGTGAGATCCTGCGCCTTGTCATTAGCCAGACGAAGCTGGTTGCCGGATTTGGTCAGGGATTCCTTGACACGCTCCAGGTGCTTGATGGTCTCATCAATCTCTGCGATGGCTTTTTCAAAATGGGACTGGGCGATCTGGTAATTCTTTCCGAATTTATCACGGAACTCCAGAAGAGCCTGGTCAAACTGCTCCACATCCAGGTTCTGGCGGCGGACCGTTTCCAGTTCCCGGCGGACCTGGGTATTGGAAAGGGCAGCGTTTCGCAGGAGGGAAATCAGCGGGAGGAAAAACTGCGGGCGGACGATGTACATCTTTTCATACCGGTATTCGGTGACAATGCCGGCGTTATACAGGTCGCTGTCAGGCTCCAGCATGGTTACCAGCACCGCGTACTCACAGTTTTTCTTTTTGCGGTCTTTGTCCAGCTTATCGATGAAGTCTTCATTCTTATGCTTTTTCTCGGTGGCGTCCGCCTCATTTTTCATTTCGAAAAGGATGGAGAGCAGGGGAAGACCGTCCTCGGTTTCCTCCCGGTAAACAAAGTCACCTTTTGTGCCCTCTATCACTTCATTATCCTTTTCAAAGTAGGCACGGGGGAAAGCCATCATCCGGACCTGGTTGAATGTGGTCAGGCAGTGCTGCTCCAGGCTTTCACCGATCATTTTGGTGGACTGGCGGAGCTTAAAGTCCCGATATTGTTCCACTTCTGCTTCCAAACGCTCCACTTCTGTTTTGTGGGCATCCTTCAGGCTTTGTTCGCGGATCGCTGCCGCCTGTTTTTCCAGCTCTATTTTATCCTTCAGGGAGATAATCTCGGTATCTTTGGCCTGAACGGCCGTCTGAACGGCAAGCTGTTTTTCCGTTTCCGCTGCCCTGGCGTTTTCCTTCAGCTGCAGGATTTCCCGGTCTTTTCCGGCCAGGTCAAGCTTATGTTTCGCATCCAGCTCGGCGAGCGCTTTTTCCTGGACAGCAGCGCTTTCACGGCGAACTGAACTGATCCGGTCCGCCACTTCCTTTTCAAACAGGGCGTTCCGTACCTGGGAAACAATAGAGGCATACCCGGCTTCATCCACCTGGAAAACTTTTCCGCAATTGGGACACTTAATCTCGTTCATGGCTACCTCCCCGGATCAGCTATGGAACCATAGGCATATTATTGGTATATATTTTACCATAGAGAAAAGAAAAATGTCCATGAAATGAATTGTCACCCATAATGCGCAGAAATGGTTGACGATCGGGTGATGGAATGGTATCATCTCCCGGAATGAAACGGAGGGGAGGGCCTGCATGTATATCAGGGAAAAGGCTCTGGCACTGCTGGAAACAGGAGATACTGTGTCCGGTGAACAGCTGGCGAAGGAACTGGGTGTCAGCCGGAACGCGGTGTGGAAGGTGATGAAGCGCCTGCGGGAAGACGGCTATGAGATCGAAGCGGTGACGAACCGCGGATACAGGCTGGTCTCCGCTCCGGACGTGCTGACAGAGGCAGGCATCCGCAGATGGCTGAAGACCCGGGAGCTGGGCAGGGAGCTCGAGATCCATGACCGGCTTGATTCCACCAATAACCGGGCCAAGATACTGGCTGCGAACGGCGCAAAGCACGGCACGGTCATCATTGCTGACAGCCAGAGCGGCGGGCGCGGGCGGCAGGGACGCAGCTTCTTCTCTCCGGATCACAGCGGCGTATACCTGACCATTATCCTGCGGCCGGACTGTGCACCGGACCGGGCGGGGCTGCTGACATCCCTGGCGGCGGTGGCAACAGCCAGGGCGGTGGAGAAAACCGCGGATGTGAAGGCTGATATCAAATGGGTGAATGACCTGTATGTAAACGACCGGAAGATCTGCGGCATTCTGTGCGAAGCCGGCCTGGGCATGGAAGCCGGCAGGCTGGAATACGCTGTAGTCGGGATCGGTGTGAACACGGCACGTATGCAGTTTCCGCCTGAGCTGAAGGATATTGCCACCTCCATCGGCAATGAATGCGGTGAAGCGCCGGAACGGAACAGGCTGATCGCAGAGATCCTGAATGAGACAGAAGCCCTGCTGGGTGATCTGGGGACAGGGCATTTCCTGGCGGAAAGCCGGAAAAGGTCCAATGTGATCGGCCGGACAGTGACGGTGATCGAGGGTGACAAAAGGTATCCCGCCAAAGCGGTGGATATTGACGACCAGGGCCGGCTGGTGATTGAAACTCCGGAGGGGCGCACCTGCCTGAACTACGGTGAGGTAAGCCTGAAACTGACGGAAAAGAGAGATAAGTAAAACATGAAAACAAAAGATATGACACTGATTGCCGTGATGGCGGCGCTGATCTGCGTGGCGGGACCGCTGACGATCCCCGTGGGGCCGATCCCGCTGTCCCTGGCAACTTTCGCGGTCTACCTGGCAGGATCGGTGCTGGGACGGAAAAAAGGAACTATCGCCGTGGGACTTTACCTGCTGATCGGCATCATCGGAGTACCGGTTTTCAGCGGGTTCAGCGGCGGATTCCAAAAGCTGGCCGGGGTGACCGGCGGCTACCTGATCGGATACCTGCCCTGCGCGTATCTTTCCGGCGTGGGAGCGGAGAAACGGGACAATACCGGCTGGTGGTTCCACGTGCTGATGATGACAGCCGGGACAGTGGTTCTGTACGCCATCGGAACGATCGTCTTCATGCAGCATACAGGGAACGCCCTTGGGGCTGCGCTCTCCCTGTGCGTAATCCCGTTCCTGCCGGGAGACGCGATCAAAGTCGCCGCAACGGCTTTGATCACACAGACGCTCAGAAAAGCTGTCTTCGCAAAGAATTCATAATATCATCATTGATGCTGAAAGCGTGTACGGGAAACGTACATGCTTTTTTTATCTGTAAATAAAAAAAACAGTAGGCAACAGAAACGTTTCGTGTATAATGGAGGCAGCCAATACAACAAAGAAAGAGCGGGTTGCAAATATGAAGTTTGAACCGACGTTTGAGTCACTGCGGCAATATTCCGCACCGGAATGGTTCCGGGATGCCAAATTCGGAATCTGGAGCCACTGGGGTCCCCAAAGCGTACCGATGTTCGGGGACTGGTATGCCCGGAATATGTATATCCAGGGACAGCCGCAGTATGAATACCACCTGCGGCATTACGGGCATCCTTCCAAATTCGGGTATAAGGATATCTGCGCCCTGTGGAAGGCGGAGAAGTTTGATCCGGACGCACTGATGGCGAAATACTACAAGGCCGGGGCCCGGTACCTGATGACACAGGCAGTGCATCATGACCATTTCTTTAACTATGACTCCAAAATCAACCGCATGAACAGTGTGAACGTTGGACCGGGAAAGGATATCCTGGCCATGTGGAAGGCTGCGGCGGACAAGTACCACCTGCCCTTCGGCATCAGTGAACACCTGGGGGCATCCTTTTCCTGGTGGCGGGTGAACAAAGGCTGCGACAAGACCGGACCCTATGCAGGTGTGCCCTATGACGGCAATGATCCGGCTTATCAGGATTTCTATCACGCAAACCAGGGACACGGAACAGGGGAGGACCTTAACCCGTGGTATACAGGGAATGAACAGTTCCGGGACTACTGGCTGAAGTGCGTTAATGAGATGATCGACCGGTTCCAGCCGGATTTGCTGTATTCCGACGGCGTACTGCCTTTCGGGGAACACTGGATGGCGGAGCAGGGCGAATTGAAAGACCTTTCGGTGTACGACCGCGGCCTGCAGGCAGTAGCGAGGCTTTATAATACCTCCATTGACCGGTATGGAGAGAACCGGGCTGTTTACCTGCAGAAGGACCGGCGGGAAGAAATCTTCAGCGTTGGCGTGCTGGATATCGAGAAGAGCCAGCTGCCCGGTATCATGCCGGAACCCTGGCATACGGACACCTGCATCGGCAACTGGTTCTATGATGTGCATTATCCCTACAAGAGTCCGGAACAGATCATTGAGATGCTGGTGGATATCATCTCCAAGAACGGCGTCATGCTGCTGAACGTCCTCCAGAGGCCGGACGGCACCATCGATGAGGACGCGGAATTCATCCTGGACAAGCTGGCAGAGTGGTTCGCAATCAACAGTGAGGCAGTATACGGAACGAGGCCGTGGCGGACCTTCGGCGAAGGGGAAACCAGGGTGAAGATTGACGGCTTCACTGAGGAAAAGACCGACTGGAACCTGAGCGACGTCCGCTTCGTACAGAAGGACGGCACAGTATACGCCTTCCTGCTGGGCGCGAAGGGCGGAGAAACAGTGACGCTGCGCAGCTTTGCGGAGGACGAAGTGAAGAGCGTGGAGCTGCTGGGATACGGAGCAGTTGAATTCAGGAAGGAGCTGGGCGTTCTCCTGGTGAGGCTGCCGGAGAAGCTTCCCGGTTTCTGCGCGAATGTACTGAAGGTGAATTTATAATTCATAATTCATAATGTTTGCCGTTTGCCGTTTGACGGATGCATGTGGATGAAGACCAAAAGAAAACCCCGTACCGCAAGGTACGGGGAATTTTGCTTTGGAAATCAATCAGTCTCTTCTTTTTCCGAGGATGCTCAGGATCCGGATGAAGAGATTGGCGATATCCATATAGATGTCCAGTGCAGAGTCCACCGCGTTGTCCAGGGTAAAGGAGAACTGCTGGGCACGGTGGATATCATAGCCAATATACAGGCAGAAGAGACCGGCAACGAGCCAGTCTGTAATCTGCTGCTTCACGCCGAAAATCAGCAGAAGGATCTCACAGACGATCAGGCCGATCAGCACACCGGCGAGGGTACCGCCCAGTCTGGAAAAGAAATCCGGGGCGATCATAACGCAGGCCATCATGCCGATGGAAATCAGCAGAGTGTACAGGAAGGCGTCCGATACCACTTTGGAGCCGATGCCGCCGTAGGTTTCCACCATCAGGGTAATAACCAGCCCGAAGGGAATCACCACCAGGTTGTACCCCAGAAAACTGATCAGCGGGTTACGGGACCTGGAAGAAATGATGATACCGCAGAGGGCAAGCACCATATAACCGACCAGCAGGACGATGGGATTGACGGTAAAGATTGAGGTGCCGACAAACTCACACAGCAGGTAATTGACCAGCAGGCCCCACAGGAGCACAACCGCGATGGTGCCGTTATAGGCACGGGCGCTGATGAGGGCATGAGGATCCACCGGAGTGTTGAGCCGGAGCTCACGGGCTTTTTTGCCCAGGACCAGGCCGGTGGTGGTGACAGCCTTCACGGCTTCGGGCGACGCTGCACGGCCGGCCTGCTCCAGCGGGGCTCCGCAGGCATGGCAGGTTGAGGCGAAAGAGTCGTTTTCAGCCTGGCAGTTCGGACAGATCATTGCATATACACCTCTTTTCAATTACAGGCGTTCCGTGATTTCCTTTTCAAGCTTTTTGATCAGTTCATCCAGGGTCATGGAGGTGGTCTGGTCTGTTGCGCGGTCGCGGACGGAAACCGTGTTCTCGTTGATTTCCTTCTCGCCGATGATCAGCATGTAGGGAACCTTGTCCTCCTGGCGGGCGTAACGGATCTTGTAGCCGATCTTTTCGTTACGCTCGTCCAGCTCAGCGCGGATACCGTCGTCCAGCAGGGCATTGGTGATCTTTGCCGCATATTCCATGCTCTTGTCGCTGACGGGGAGCACCTTGACCTGTACGGGAGCAACCCACAGCGGGAAGGCACCCTTGGTTTCCTCGATCAGGTAAGCCATGAAGCGGTCGATGGAACCCAGGATTGCGCGGTGAAGCACGACGGGGGTCTTTTCGGAACCGTCCTGGTCCACATACTTCAGGTTGAACTTGGCCGGCAGGCAGAAGTCCAGCTGACAGGTGCTCAGGGTGTACTCGGCACCGATGGCGGGTTTGACGTTCACGTCCAGCTTCGGACCGTAGAAGGCCGCTTCACCGATCTCTTCCGTGAAGTCGATGTTCAGCTCCTTCAGTACTTCACGCAGGGCGGATTCAGCACGGTTCCACATTTCATCATCCTGATGATACTTGACCTTATCTTCCGGATCCCGCAGGCTCAGGACACAGCGGTAGTCCGTGATGTGGAAATCCTGATACACTTCGCGGATCAGGCTGACCACACTGGCAACCTCGTCCTTGATCTGCTCGGGAGTGACGAACAGGTGAGCGTCATTCTGGCAGAAGTGACGGCCGCGCTCAATCCCCTTCAGGGTGCCGCTGGGCTCGAACCGGAAATCGTGGGCGATTTCACCGATGCGGATGGGCAGATCGCGGTAGGAATGCAGGCGGTTGGCGTAGATCATCATGTGATGGGGACAGTTCATGGGGCGCAGCACGAAGCTTTCGCCTTCCACCTCCATGGCGGGGAACATGTTGTCCTTGTAATGATCCCAGTGGCCGCTGGTGCGATACAGATCGACGGTGCCGACGCAGGGGGTCATAACATGCTGATAACCCAGGCGGAGTTCCTTATCCCGGATGTAGTTTTCCAGCTCACGCCAGACGGTATATCCCTTGGGCAGGAACATGGGCAGTCCCTTACCGACCAGGTCGTCTGTCATGAACAGGCCCATCTCACGGCCGATGCGGCGGTGGTCACGGGCTTTGGCTTCCTCCACCTGCTTCTCATAGGCGGCCAGCTCTTCCTGGTTGCGGAAGGCAACGCCGTTGAGACGGGTGAGCATCTTATTGTTCTGGTTGTTCTTCCAGTAGGCACCGGAAAGGGCTGTGAGCTTGAAAGCCTTCAGAGCCTTGGTGTAGGTGAGGTGCGGACCGACGCACATGTCAATGTAGTCACCCTGCTGATAGAAGGTGATGACAGCATCATCGGCCAGGTCAGCGATGTGCTCTACCTTGTAGATCTCGCCGCGGTCCTTCATCAGCTGAACCGCCTCGTCACGGGGCAGGGGATAGACCTTGAAGGGGAGATTCTCCTTCACGATCTTCTGCATTTCCGCCTGGATGGCGGGCAGATCCTCATCCGTGAGTTTGACGTCGCCCAGGTCGATGTCATAATGGAAACCCTTTTCAGTGGCGGGACCATAGGCAAAGTGGGCGTCGGGGTACAGGCGTTTCACCGCCTGGGCCATGATGTGGGCCGCGGAGTGGCGGAGAACTTCCAGTTCCTGATCTTCAGGACATTCCGCAACATGACCGTCGTTGTAGATGATCTTCATGGGTTTACCCTCCTTTTGTTTCCGGGCGTCTGTGTACAAAAAAACATCCGCCCTGCATTCTTGTGCCGGGACGGATGCTGGATAAGCATTCGCGGTTCCACCCTGCTTGTTGTAAAACCACTCATTGAGCCGCGGTATCGGGCGGCAGCCGCTTTTCATCCGGGAATGGTATCGTATCAGGGCCTTGCTGCGGGCTTGCACCTTTTCCCGCTCTCTGTGAACCGGTATCCTGACCGCGTGTTTCCCTTCATCTGGAAAGGATACAGGCAGTATACCCCCACCGGGGAAGAAAATCAAGGGGTTTATCGTTTTTTAGACAGACCGGTTTTTTGACAGTGAAGAGCGGCGCATGATAAAATATGCGGGCCGCGGAAACCGGCGGCGGAGGAATGAAATGCGCAGAGCGATTACATTTATACTACTGTTTATGATCCTGTTTTCAGCCTGCGGCGCGCAGGGTGAGGATTTCCTGCTGGGTGTGGAACCGGAACCTTCTGAGATCACCCCGGCATACCGCTCCGAAGAGGAGCCGGCGCAGGATGACACGGGCAGCTACTGGTGTACGCCGATGAACCTGGAGGACGAGAAAGCCATCTGGAAGATGCTGACTGCCCCGATCACAGTGGCGGACATCGACATGAACAAGCAGACGGTGATCTATTCCGAACCGGATGAAAACAGCGAGGGGATCGGCATGGTCACCGGCCAGAGCCAGGGCCTGCGGGTGCTGGAAACGCTGGATAACGGATGGACCAAGGTGCAGACCTATTCCACCAGCTTCCATGACAGCAAGGTGCTGAACTTCAATGCCTTTGTGACCGGCTATATCCTGACTAAAAAGCTGAAGACCGTTAACGTCAACCAGAACTACGGCATCATTATCGACAAGCTGACCCAGCGGCTGTACCTGTTCAAGGACGGCCACCTGGAAACGTCCCTGGCGGTGTCCACAGGCAAATACAATCCGGACGCAAAAAAACAGCAGCCCTATAACGAAACCCGGTCCGGTGAATACCTGATTATCTATACCAAGACGGGCTCCCTGAACGACGAGGAGTCAGGCATGGTCTGCAGCTATGCCCTGAAGTTCAATGCTGCTGACTATATCCATGAGGTTCCCCACCGGAAAAACGCGGACGGAACCAAGAACTTCCGCGGATTTGAAGAGATCCTCGGAAACCGGGCAAGCCACGGCTGCATCCGGGTGCAGGCGAAGAAGAACACGGCGGGTTATAACATGTCGGTACTGGCAAACCTGATCAAGAAACGCAAGGATAAAAACTGCATCAAGCTGGTCATCTGGGAGGATTATCAGGGACGGCAGGTGAAAATACCGGAGGACGATACACCTCTGTACTACAACCCGAAGGGCGGCTCCCTGTATCATTCTGTGGCGGACTGTGCCAGCGTGAAGAAGAAGTTCCTGCCGCTGAACGCCTTCACTTACGGAGAACTGGAGGAGGCTGACTACAGCAAACTGAAGCCCTGCCCATACTGCATGCCGAGCCCCCGGAAAGAAGCCCTGGAAGAAATCAACCGGATTCACCAGGAATCTTCCCCCGGTGAGGTGATGCCTGTATACGAAGAAAAGAAAGCAAAGAAAAAGAAATAAAAAAGACCGCTTCCGGCCAGATGCCGGAAGCGGTTCACATTTACAGGAGAATTATTTGTTTTCCACGATCCTGCGCACACGGATGACGCCGTCGATTTCCTTCAGGCGTTCCACTGTGTCATGGGGCATGGGATGGCTCAGGTCCAGGAGTGTGTAGGCATAATCGCCGCGGCTCTTGTTGGCCAGGTTTTCAATGTTCAGCCCCTGGTTTCCGAAGAAGTTTGTGATCTGGCTGAGCATGTTCGGGATGTTCCGGTGAAGGATACCGACCCGGGCATCGGTTTCACAGACGCCAAGGTTCATTTCCGGATAATTGACGGAGTTGTGAATGTTGCCGTTGTCCAGATAATCCTGCAGCTGCTTGACCGCCATGATGGCGCAGTTGTCTTCTGCCTCTTCGGTGGAGGCACCCAGGTGCGGGATCACGATGGCATTCTTCATATGGGCGCTGGCGGGCGTCGGGAAGTCGGACACATAGCGGTGCACGACACCGGATTCGAGCGCGCCGGCCAGGGCTTTTTCATCCACCAGGGTATCCCGGGCGAAGTTCAGGATGACTACACCGTTCTTCATCTGGGCGATGGCGTCGGCGCCGATCATTCCCTTTGTGGCGGGAGTGGCGGGCACATGAATGGTGATGAAATCACTGACCGCGTAGATTTCCTCAACTTTTTCCGCATGGATGACCATGGGGGAAAGGTTCCAGGCATGGCTGACAGACAGATAGGGGTCAAAGCCGTAAACTTTCATCCCCAGGGAGACTGCCGCGTTGGCGACCAGGACGCCGATGGCACCCAGTCCGATGACGCCCAGGGTTTTTCCCTTGAGTTCTGTGCCGGCAAAGGCTTTCTTGGCCTTCTCGGTGGTTTTGGCGATGTTTTCATCTTCCGCGTTCTCCCGGACCCAGGAGATGCCGCCGGCAATGTCACGGGAAGCCAGGAGCATGCCGCAGAGCACCAGTTCCTTGACGGAGTTTGCGTTGGCACCGGGAGTGTTGAAGACCACAATGCCTTCTTCCGCGCAGCGGTCCAGCGGGATATTGTTGACGCCGGCGCCCGCGCGGGCAATCGCCCGGAGACCGGCGGGGAAGGACATTTCCTTCATATCGGCGGAGCGGACCAGCACGCCGGCAGCCTCGTCGATGGAATCAGTCAGCGTATAACCGGAACGGAAACAGTTTGTCCCAACCTTCGCAATATTATTCAGGCAAAAGATTTTACGGTCTTTCATAAATCAAGTGCTCCTTTCCTCATATCAGTTTCCAATCGTAGCACGAAGGAACAGGGCGGTCAAGGAAAGGGCAGGAAAAGAACAGTGTTGACAAATACCCCGGGAGGGTATAAGATGATGATACCCGGAGGGGGTATCTGACGAGAGACGGAGATGAAAGCAATGAGTGAGAATAATACGTGCCCGCACTGCGGCGAAAGGAAAAAGAAGCGCACGGCGGAGGAACAGAACGCCCTCCTTCGGCGGCTGAAACTGGCGGAAGGCCAGATCCGGGGAATCCAGAAGATGGTGGAAGAGGATGCCTATTGCCCGGACATCCTGATCCAGGTATCCGCGGTGAGCGCCGCGCTGAACAGCTTTAACCGGGAACTGCTGGCCTGCCATATCCGCAGCTGCGTATCGGAGGATATCCGGAGCGGAAAAGAAGAGGCCATCGACGAGTTTGTGAAAGTTATGCAGAAGCTCATGAAATAAGAAAAGAGGGAACCATGGAACAATATATTGTGACCGGCATGAGCTGTGCAGCCTGCCAGGCCAGGGTGGAGAAGGCAGTGGCAAAAGTGCCCGGCGTGGATACGGTTTCCGTGAGTCTGCTGACCAATTCCATGGGCGTGGAGGGAACCGCCTCGCAGGAGGAGATCATCCGCGCGGTGGAGGCGGCAGGATACGGCGCCAGCCTGAAAGGAGCGCCGTCCGGAGAACAAAAGGCGGATTACCTGACCGCGCAGGAAGAAGCACTGAAGGACCGGGAAACCCCGAAGCTGAAGCGCAGGCTGCTGCTGTCGGTTGGATTCCTGGCGGTGCTGATGTATATCACGATGGGACATCATATGGCAGGATGGCCGCTGCCGGCATTCCTGGTCCACAACCACCTGGCACTGACGCTGACCCAGATGCTGCTGGCACTGATCGTGATGATTATAAACGGGAAGTTTTTCACCAGCGGATTCCGTTCCCTGGCGCACGGTGCCCCGAACATGGATACGCTGGTTGCGCTGGGATCATCGGTATCCTTTGGCTGGAGCCTGTTTGTATTCTACCGTATGTGCGGGATGATTACAGCGGGGGCATCCAACAGCGATCTGATGGATCTGTATCACGGTCAGCTGTACTTTGAATCTGCAGCGATGATTCCGGCCCTGATCACCGTCGGCAAGATGCTGGAAGCCCGTTCCAAAGGAAAAACAACCAGCGCGCTGAAAAGCCTGATGAAACTGGCCCCGCAGACGGCTGTTCTGCTCCGGAACGGCAAAAAGGAGAAAGTCCCCATTTCCGCTGTAAAAGCCGGAGACACCTTTGTGGTACATCCCGGGGAAAGCATTCCGGCGGACGGCATGGTTCTTTCCGGGACAGGCGCGGTGAATGAATCCGCCCTGACGGGTGAATCGATCCCGGTGGATAAAGCGGAAGGAGATCAGGTCAGCGCGGCGACGATCAACCAGTCCGGTTTCCTGACCTGCCGTGCTACCCGGGTGGGAGAGGATACCACCCTGAGCCAGATCATCCGGATGGTTTCCGATGCCGCCGCGACCAAGGCGCCGATCGCCCGGATCGCGGATAAGGTTTCCGGCGTTTTTGTGCCGGCTGTAATCGTGATTGCCCTGATCGTAACAGCGGGCTGGCTGATCGCCGGCGCGTCCGCGGGGGACGCGGTAGCCAGGGGCATCTCCGTGCTGGTGATCTCCTGCCCCTGCGCGCTGGGACTTGCCACACCTGTAGCCATTATGGTCGGAAACGGCCTGGGGGCAAGGAACGGCATCCTGTTCAAGACAGGGGAAGCACTGGAAACGGCAGGAAAAGCGCAGATTATCGCACTGGATAAGACCGGAACGATCACCTCCGGAGAGCCGGGGGTGACGGACCTGATTCCCGCAGGAGGAAAGACAGAAACGGAACTGCTCAGCAGGGCGGCTGCCCTGGAGCAGGGAAGCGAGCACCCGCTGGCCAAGGCCATTCTGAGGGCAGCTGAAGAACGGCAGATGAAACCGGACAGTATTTCAGATTTCCGGGCACTACCGGGTAACGGACTGGAAGGCACCGCCGGAGGAAAACGGCTCCGGGGCGGCAGCGGCAGCTATATCGGCAGCCTGGTCAGGGTGCCGGAGGAACTGAACCGGCAGGCTGAAGCGCTGGCGGAGCAGGGCAAAACCCCGCTGTTCTTTGAGGCGGACGGGGAACTGCTGGGCGTGATCGCTGTGGCGGACCGGATCCGGGAGGATTCACAGGAAGGAATCCGGCAGCTGAAGAACCAGGGACTGCGGGTGGTGATGCTGACGGGCGACAACGAGCGGACGGCACAGGCCATCGCGGCACAGGCCGGGGTGGATGAATGGGTGGCCGGAGTTCTGCCGGAAGGCAAGGAGAAAGTGATCCGGAAGCTGCAGGCATACGGCCGGGTTGCCATGGTGGGCGACGGAATCAACGACGCACCGGCATTAACCCGGGCGGACACCGGAATCGCCATCGGCGCGGGGACGGACGTGGCAGTGGACAGCGCAGACATTGTGCTGATGAATTCCAGCCTGACAGACGCGGCTGCCGCGATCCGGCTGAGCAGGGGAACGGTGCGGAACGTACACGAAAACCTGTTCTGGGCATTTTTCTACAACCTGATCTGCATTCCGCTTGCGGCGGGATTGTTCGGATGGAAGATGAGCCCGATGATCGGCGCGGCGGCCATGAGCCTTTCCAGCTTTACGGTGTGCATGAACGCCCTGCGGCTGAACCTGTTCAGGCTGAAGGATCCGGCAAAGGATAAACCGCTGAAAGCGGCGAATATACCCCTTACCATCACTGAATCAATCAAAGAGGAACAAAAGAAAGAGAGGAACGGAACCATGACAAAGACGGTAAAAATCAAAGGTATGATGTGCGGACACTGCGAGGCCTCTGTGAAGAAGGCCCTGGAGGCGCTTCCCTTTATCACAGAAGCCGTGGTCAGCCATGAGGCGGGCACCGCGGTCATTACCCTGTCCGGAGACCTGGATGAAGCCGCGGTGAAGGCAGCTGTGGAAGCCAGGGACTTCACTTTCGAAGGGATCGAGTAACAGAATATATGCGGAGGCATCCGGCCGGAAAGAGGCGGGATGCCTCTTTTTTTCTGTCTGAAAACCGTGAAAGGAGTGAAGAACAGGAAAAGAACAGCAATAATTGTAAAAATGTAATAAAAAAACTGAAAAAATGTAATATTCATTCGCCGTCATGCATTGTACGGCGTATAAACGTTATGATATCATGAATTAATTGATTCACAGAAGTACAGACAACTTTCAGACGATTGTAAAAAACCCGATCCTTTCCGCAAAAGCCCCCACTTTCAGATGACGGAGTGAACGCATCATGATCAGAAGCTTCAGACGACGGATATTTCTTTTACTTGCCATCCTTACGCTGATTATCGGTATAAACAGTGTAATGCCGTTGTCTGCCGGATATGCGGAGGGCGCCTCACAGGGCAATCAGATCCGGAGCGCGAAGATCGAGTGGATGACGCCGGACAGCCCGTCGGACGGGCAGGCGAACCGGCTGTTTATCCGGAAGCACAGCGACGATTCGGAAATCAGCATGCAGTTCCAGATCAACGCCGTCCTGACAGGACAGGAACCGCATGAGCCGGGTTCTGTCCGGATCCTGTTTCCGCGGCAGATCTGGCATGAGCGGAGCACATACTACGCTGATGGTGCGGTTATGTCGGCGGGATGCGGCGGAATGACCTTCTCCGTTCCGGACGCACCGAGCGAGAGTTCCGCCTGGCACTGGGAGGAAGCGGAGAACGGGCAGTACGCCATCGTCAACGACGCGGCTATCGATGCCGCGGCGGATATTAATTTCGAGTGTACGATCACCGGGATCGTGGTTTCGAAGATCGTGGATATGCGGCCCAGCGATCCCCTGAAGGCCACGGTGGAGGTCACGACCCGCAGCGGCGTGAAGGACACCATGAGCACCCAGGAACTGACGGCGGCCATCGACACGAGGGAATGCCTGAGTGATCCCGGCGCGGGCATGTCCGCCCAGGTGTACTCGACGCCGGAAAGCGTTCCGGCAGGCGCGAAGGAGAACCTGCCCGGCGGCCCGGAAACGGCGAATAAGTATGTGTTTGTGCGCTGGAAAACCTGGCCGCTGTATGAAGGCACGCAGTACTTCAGCCTGGACATGGACGTGTGGGCCGGGGTGGCGGAAGGAAACGGGGTCTCGATCCCGGGCATCATCCTGGGTGAGGTCAACGTCAGCGGCGGGACGGTCGGCACGGAGACCTCCGGCGAGCAGGCCGGGGAGCACTACAGCCGGCAGACGGTCCGGTACAACTATGACGGCCGGGGATGGAACGACTACCGGGCCCGGGAAATCTGGGCGGCGTATCCCACGGACCAGATGCAGAACAACAAAACCTATACGATCCGCGCGGCGTCGCAGTGGACGCTGACGGAAGCCGACCCGGAGCAGGCCGGCGACCCGAGGGAAGTCTCCCGGGCCGGGGCGACGGCGTCGGCGAACTATCTGCACGCGGGATGGGAGTATCCTGCGGGAACGTTTGGCGTGTATAAGTATTCGGGCTCGCAGCCCAGCCATACGCACAATACCCCGGTGAAGGACCGGCCGGATGGGAGCACCAGCTCCCAGAGCCACAAAAAGGACAAGACCTACGAGATGGCCGTCGGCGCGCTGCGCAACGGAAAGAGCGTAACGCTGGACTTCGAGGTGCTTACCGTGGGGTACGGCTATTCGTACACCGCGGGCCCGACGAGCGAGGTGCCGGACATGCCGGAAGGCTGGGAAGAGGACCCCTCCCATTACCTGAACTGGACCTACCGGATGGAGACCACGGACGATACGGTTTCCGTGGCGAACATCAGCAACGGCGGGAACCTCGGGGCAGGGGACTACTACTTCGACAGCATCACCATCGCGGCGCCGGAGATGTTCTCCTACGGGCGCCAGACGTCGGATACGTACCAGATCCCGGGTTCTGAATTCGGCTACAGGCCCGACAACCGCCTGCCGAAACCGGACGTGGAGGTCTGGATCGAGAAGAACAAGAGCGGGAGCTGGGAGCTGTACCAGACGGTGGCAGTACGCAGCGGGACGAAGAAGATCACCTTCCCGGCGGACGCGAACGTGACCGGTTACCGGACGGTGATTGCGACGAACCAGGCCGCCTGCAAGCTGGCGGTGTGGCCGAAGGTGACGATCCTACCGTCCGCGCATGTGATGGAGCTGGCGGAAGAGCGCCTTCAGGGCTACACGAACGTCGTCCTGAAGAACGAAGCACGGCAAGTGACGACCTTCTACCAGAGCGCGGAGCGGCAGGACGAGGTGCTGCCGGAGCAGACCGCGTGGCTGGAGGCCAACGACGACTACACAACCGAGAGCAGCGACAGCAGCCTGTCCACGCTGACGGAGGCCGGCTACAAGGTCTACGGATCCATGCCCTCGACCGGGGATTACACGTACACCAGAACCTCGAACGATCCGGCGAACCGCCGCGTCGTGGTGACGCTCTTTGCGGCGGTGTACGAACAGGCCAACGTGACGGACGGGACCAAATACAACGAAGCGGTGGCGATGGGCGCCATCACTCCGGAGACCTCCGGGACCTGGTACCTGCTGCTTCCGGAACACTTCGTGCCGAACACGTCGACGATCCAGATGCGGAGCGGCGACCGGGTCACCGACGTGAAGGTGACGGAAAACTTCCGAAACAGCGGGCGGACCCTGGTGACGGTGAAGGCGACGCTGACGCCGGATCCAAAAAAATTGTCCAGCTATAATTCGCAGGCCAACAACTGCTGGGGGGACAAAATCCAGATCTCCATGGATATGTATGTGCCGTGGTCGGACTACAACAAAGTCCGTAACGGGTACGCGGTCTACCACGCGGCGTTTGAATCGGGCAACCCGGGCCGGCTGGGGAACCTGACGGATCAGAATTATTACCAGACCGTCGGATATCCGGACGTATGGCCGGGTACCCCCAACACCTACCTCTACAGCATTTCCGACTCGCAGATCCGCGGATGGATGAGTGACCTGGACCCGGACAGCGATGAGGAACGGTTCGTGTACCTGCGCGTCTCGGAGAGCATACGGGACGCTGACCTCTCGGAGCAGGTGGAATTCCGGAAGGACGCCCGGGCGGACCAGGGCGACTCCTGGGGCAGGGGCACCCGGGATGAGAACCAGGTCACCGTAACCGAGGGCGGCAAATACACCTACCGGCTGACCGTTGCCTCGAAGCAGGACGCCAAGACCATGGGAATCCTGATCTACGACGCCCTCGAGGAATATGTGCCGCACGAAGGGTACGACCAGGACGACGTGAACGGGAAAAAGGCCTGGAGCGGCGCCTGGAACGGCAAGGGCCAGTGGAAGGGAACGCTGGAGTCCGTGGACCTGTCCGAACTGTACGGGGACAGGTGCATGGGAAGACTGTACTACAGCACAACGTCCGGACTGGTGTTTGACAACAACATCGACACAAACGTGCGGGGATGGGTCAACTTTGACAGCGGCGCCTGGGGCAGCGCCTACAGGCTGACCGACACGGATATCTGGACCGAAGTGACCGGCAGCCTGGAAAACGGTGTCTGGACTGTGCCGGACGCACTGAAGGGAAAAGTGACCGCCATTGCGGTGAACGCCGAGCGCTATAACCAGGCGGACATCGCAGCATCCTATGTCCTGGACCCGGGGGAGAAGCTCTCCGTCTACCTGAATATGGCTGCGCCGACGGACAACGGCAATGACGGCACATGGAACGCGAAGGGTGCCTACGACCACAAGAAGGACAACGCCGCGTCCACGGACGATATCGACTGGACCGGCGCGGCGGACCCCGCCAACAACATGTATGCCTACAACGCGGCGACAACCGTGTATATCCCCTTCGTCAAGTCCGGGAACAGCGAACAGGCCCAGCCCAGGGCACGGCTGGAGAGCGCGTATTCCCGGGTGGGCATCGTGCCCGGTGTGGTTTCGGTGCGGAAGACCTGGAACGACGGGGAAAGTGTCAACGGCCAATATATGGAGAACCGCGATGGGCTGCGCCCGGACAGCGTGACGGTGCACCTGAAGGGGCGGACCTCCGACCCGGATTCCCCGAAGATCGACCGGGATCTCACCCTGACCGCGGAGGGCGGCTGGAAGGGCGTGTTCCTGAACGCGCCGGACACAGACAGCAACGGGAACGCGTACACCTATACGGTGACGGAGGACCCGGTGCCCGGGTACACCACGGGGGTGTACAGGGAGGCCGGACGTTCCTGGGAGATCGTCAACACGCACAAAAAGGAAACCTTCACCCTCACGGGTGAAAAGCTGTGGCTGAACCCGGACGGAACGCCGGCGGAACCGACGGTCAGCAACATCTGGATCGCGTACCGGCGGATCACCAGCACCGGGCCGGAGGACGGTACGCGCCAGATCCAGGTCACACCGGACAGCTCAGGCCGGTGGATCTACACATTCAAAGACCTGGACCGCTATGAGCTGGGCGGATTTGAATACCAGTATGTCCTGGAGGAGCACAGCGTGCCGGACGGCTGGTTCGCGCAGACGGAAGCGGCCCCGGCAGGGGTCACGGTGACGGCGGAGTACGACCCGGAGGACCTCACGACCTTCCGGAACTTCAAAAAACCTGATTTCGGCTATGCCATGATCTACTGCATCCTGAGCGACGAGTGCAGGCCGAAGGACGGGAACACGGCGGTGCCGTCGTTCACCTTTACGCTGGACATGACAAAAGACGGCGCGTCTCTGGACGGGCAGTACGAATACGTCCTGTACGATAAGGCACCGCAGTACACAGGGTACACCACCCTGCCGGAAGGAGCGGCGCAGATTGGCAGCGGAACGGTACGCAACGGCGACACCTTCACGCTGCCGCCGGGACAGGCCATGGTCATCATCGGCATTCCTGATGACACGTCCTGCATGGTGACGGAAACTGTGGGCACGGGCTGGACCACGGACCAGTATCATGACCAGGTGACCGGCACGATCTGGACGGGGCGGAAGACGCCATTTTCCTTCCGCAACACGTACAAAGCAACGACATTCATCACGATCACCGGAACGAAGCGCCTGCGAGGCCGGGAGCAGAAGGCAAAGGAATTCGCCTTCAACCTGACCGACTACAACGAATTTAACGATTACGGCTATGAAAACGACAGCTATGGGCAGGTCATCGCCACAGTGAAGACCGGCGGGAGCCGGGGCACGGTGACCGAGGCTGACGGCACGAAGACCGGCCTCGCGATGTTCACGTTCCGGGCGTCATATGACGATCACAGCACGTATACCATGTATGAATACGGCGGGACGAAGGTCCTGCACTACAGGGCGGAGGAGGCCCTGCCCGCCGGTGCGCAGGCCAACGCGGACGGGACCGTGACGTACAACAACGTCACCTATGACACGACCCGGCGGGACGTGACGGTGACAATCCGGGATAATATGGACGGCACCCTGAAGGTCACGTCGACCCCGCTGGTGTTTACGAACATATACAGCCTGCGGAAGGACATCGCCCTGACGGCACACAAGGAGCTGCAGGGACGGACACTGCAGCCGGAGGAATTCTCTTTTGAGGTCCGGCGGAGCGGCGCCGCGGCCGGCTCGGCCCCCATCGCCCGCGGAAAGAACGACGCGGACGGAAACATCACCTTCACGCCGGAGATCACCCTGACGGAAAACGACCTGGCTTCGATCTCCGCAGAGACCGGCATCGGGGAAGTGAAGTTCCTCATCAGCGAGGTGCAGGGAACGGACCCGACGGTGGCCTATATGACCACGCCGGCCGAAGCAGTCGTGCAGATCGGCCAGGCGGCGGACGGCGAAGTCCTCACGGCCCTGCCCGGACAGACGCTGAAGCACTGGGAGGCGGACTGCACCATGTGCGGCGGGACCGGCGAGAGCGGCGGCCTGACCGCGGTGCTTGTCGACTCAAATGACGGAACGCTTACCGGAATCCTTCCGCTGAGTGATTATTTCAGCAGCCAGTACCTGGAGATCTGCTCCACCTGCCAGGGGACCGGATATGATCCGACCAGCCCGGGTACGACCTGCGGGGCCTGCAGCGGTGACGGCTTCACATTTAACGAATGCACCCACGCGAACCAGACCGGGACGGTCTGCCCGGACTGCTTCAGCATGTTGAGCCCGTATAAAGTGCTGCGCGTGAACGGCACGGTGCTGGCGCCCGTCAGTGGAAGCATGACGATGAATTCGGTCGCGACGAATTTAGGGATTGACACGACCTCTTACCCACCCTGCGCGTCCTGTACGGTCAAGGTGGCTTATGTATTCCCCGAAGCGGAATGGAACAGCGCGGCGGAGAGCGGAACCCTGCTTAATCTGTTTATGGGAGACGCCGGTACCGCGGCCCTGATTTACCTGGCAGAGGGCGACGGCGAGTGCACAGCCTGCCACGGAACCGGCAAGGTGGACGGTGAACTGTATGTGGACGGCGAAGCGGAGCCTGTGGCCCTTGTAAACCGCCTGAAGACCGGGATCCGGTTCACGGCGGAGAAACTGATGGACGGGCAGCCCGCAGCGGAGCCTTTTGAGTTTGTGCTGCTGGAGACAGATGAAACCAGAAGGACAGAAACGGAAATTGCCCGGACAAAGAACGGAACGGACGGCAAAATCCAGTTTGAGAATGTATATGTGGATCCGGTCCCTGCCGGCGATCGTTACTATGTGATCCGGGAAGCGGCAGGAACCAATCCGGCGGTGGAATATGATACCGGCGAAGATCTGTATAAGGTGACCATTATCAGTTCCCCGGACGGCATTCATACCGTGAACCAGAAGCTGATATCGGGTGACGGCATCTTCCGGAACACCCGGAAAGCCGGATCGCTGGCCATTGAAATCAGGACAAAGGGATATACAAGACCCTGGTGGGCCTGGAACTGGGAGCCTCCCAGATTCAGGGTGAATGTGCTCCTGAAGGACCGTGAAGGGAGACCGCTGGCAGGCTATCCACTTCCCGGCACACCGGAAAAACGGCTTTCCGCCAGGGCAGAAAGCAGCCTGTATACTGTATCGGATGTCCGTGACAGGGCGGAAAGCCCCGCACAGAACGTGACGGACAGTGACGGCCGCGGGACCATCCTGATCGAAGGCGGCAAAACCGCGGTAATCACCGGACTGCCGGACGGCGCGACCTATGAGGTTTCACAGCCGGCGGACAGCATGCCCAAGGGTTTCAGCCAGGGCAGCGCGGAAGGAGCCACGGGTACGATCAGGGGCGGCGAACAGAGCAAGGCAACGCTGGAAAACAACTATGAGGGAGAAGAAGCGCCGAATCCTTCACAGTCTCCTGAACCGACAGAAATACCCACCGCAACACCGACAACCACCGCAACACCGACACCGGCGCCGACGAACACGTCGAAGCCCCAGAAGGTACCCCAGACCGGGGACAGCGCCAGCCCGCTGCTGTGGGCAGGCCTGATCCTGATTGGCCTGATCGGAATCGGTGTGCTGATGAAGCCCCGCAAGAGGAAATAAGAAATAAACGGGAATACCGGCTGGGAACAGCCGGTATTTTCCTGTTGCCGGGGATTCCCGGTACATGGTATGCTGATAAAAAGTTTGCTGACTGAGCGAGGGATACAAGCATGTTTCTGCCAAGGGTGAAAGTGGAACTGATCAATCCGGAGGACAATATCCGGTTTATCCGGAACTATCTCGGGAAGGAAAAAAAGGATAATACCACCAGGCCTTTCTATGAAAAGACGCTTGCCCTGTACCCGGAACTGCGGGATATTGACCGGGCCGTGGATGAAGCCGAAAGGGAAGAGATGATCCGCCGGGCGGTCACAAAACGGCTGGAGGAAAACAGGGAAGAGATCCGGAAGAGGATGGATTACTTTTCCGAACGGTTTGATACGTTCATGGACGGGTTTATCGAAGCCAGCTGCCGGCTTTTCAACTACGAATGGAAGCCGGACCAGCCGGTGATCACCTGCTACACCGGATACCTGCCCTTCTATCCGAGAAGTGCCGCAGAAAAGGTTTTCTTTGTTTCCTACCAGGACGAGGAGAGGGTCTTCTCCGGGGCAGTTCACGAGATCAACCACATGATTTTCTTTGACAAATGGAATGAGATGCACGGAGGAAACGTCACTGAGCCCGCATGGCCGGATCCGCTGTGGTACCTGGAGGAAATCATTGTAGATCCAACGCTGAACGAGAAAAGCGTAAGAAAACATACCCTGTATGAGAACAGGGCTTATCCCCAATTCTACGAACCCGGTGAAACGGGGGAAAGTATGATGGACCGGATTCTAAAATTATTCCGGTCCCGGAAGAGTATGGAGGACTTCCTGGAGGAAGCCTATGCTGCTATATGCAAGGAAATAAAAGGCTGAACGGGTTTTCCGGGACCCGGGAAAAAGGGTATCCGGAGAAGTCTTGAAAAAACCGGACAAACAGCATATAATCAGAAAACAGTTCACGGAAGGGGTGAGACAGCATGTTCAATATCGGGTTTTCGGAACTGATCGTTGTGCTGCTCATAGCCTTTCTGGTTGTCGGCCCGAAGGACCTGCCGAAGGTGGCCCGCTGGCTGGGCCGGATGGTCAAAAAACTGAAACAGCTGATCCGCGAGGTCAAACAGGAAACCGGATGGGATGACCTGGAAAAGGAACTCAAGGATACAAAGGCATCCGTGACAGACCTGAAAAAAGACCTGGATGTTACGTCTGAACTGAAAGGAGCCACAGCTGACCTGAACAAGAGCCTGAACAGCGTAAAGGACGAACTCCATCAGACAGGGAAAGAGATTCAGGCGGAGACCAGAGAGATTGAAAAAGAGACCATGAAAAAATAAGCCTGCAGCGTCAGGCATAAGGAGGATACATCTATGCGTCTGGGAACTACGGAAATCATCCTGATTGTGGTGCTTGCACTGGTACTGTTCGGCGGCGGCAAACTGGCCGGTGTCGGTAAAGCCCTGGGAAAGAGCATCAAGGACTTCAAGCATGAAGTGAAGGAAGATGACGACAAGTCCGAAGAGGACGGGGAAGAGGAAAAGCCTGCTCAGAAAACCACCAAGGCGAAGAAATAATAAGGCTGTCCTGATCGTATGAGAAAAAAGAATCAACAAGAGCTTCAGCCTGATCAGGGACAGAACGAACAGGAAGAAGCGCAGCTGCAGGGCGCACCGCTGCTGGTTCACCTGCAGGCGCTGCGGCATGTGCTGATCGTGTCCGCTTTGGCGGTGGTCATTGCTTTCTTCCTGGTGTTCTACCTGGCGATTGAGAAGCTGATGGCCTGGATCATCGGTCCTATTGCGGACCGGGGGATCCAGATCATTTATACCGCCATGTCCGAAGCGCTGGTCACCAAATTCAAGGTGGCCATCATCGCCGCCATCATTCTGGCTTCGCCGGTGATCATCTGGCAGATCTGGAGCTTTATCAAGCCCGCCCTTTTCCCGAAGGAAAAGAAAGCGTTCCGTGTACTGTTCCTGATCGCCCTGATGCTGTTCCTGCTGGGCGTGGTGTTCTGCTATCTGGCTGTGTACATGCTGGCGGTGGACTTTTTCCTGGTCGCGGGTGACAACCTGGCGACACCGATGCTGTCCATCGACAAATATGTCAGCTTCCTGTTTGGGTTTATTGTTCCTTTCGGACTGGCATTCCAGCTGCCTGTGGCGCTTTATCTCACTACCCGTGTCGGCTGGACCGATTACAAAATGCTGGCTTCCAAACGGAAGTTTGTGATCCTTGGCATTTTCGTATTCGCTGCCATCCTGACTCCGCCGGATGTGGTTTCCCAGCTGGCACTGGGCCTGCCGATGATCCTGCTTTATGAGATCGGGATCCAGGCCTGCAGGCTGACCAGAAAAAGGGAAAGAGAATAAAACAAAACATAAAACTGACCGTCCGTTTTATCAGGACGGTCAGTTTTTCATTTGATGATCTGGCTGAAAACCTCTTTGGAGACCTCTATAAACTGATTCAGGACGGCGGAACGGGGTTCCCGGTATACAAAACCAACCGGCCATTTCATGTCCATTTCCAGCGGGACGGTCCTGAGGGGAAGAAACTGTGAACCGACGTGGGGCGGAACCAGGCCGATATGACCGTCCTCAAAGGAACGGATCAGGGTGTAGGAGTCCATGACACGGGGGTCTTCGCTGATCTCGATGTCCGGGTAGTTCTGTTCCACGTATTCCCGGAGACCGGGAAGGCGGTCAAAACGGTACACGATGATATGCTGCCCGCTGAGATCCTCCAGGGTCAGTTTTTTCCTGGAAGCCAGGGGATGGCCGGGGGACATGAGGACGTCACGGCCTTCCCAGAACAGGGGTTCAAAATTCCGGCCGGATGCATGAGCCCGGGGACAGTCAAAGTATTCAATCACATCCAGGGCGCCGCGGTCCAGGTCTATGAAAAGCTGATCTTCACTTTCCATAACCGGCTTCTGGACGATCTCGGGATATTTCTGGAAAAAGGGACCGCTGACCCGGGGAAAAAGGTCGGGCTGCAGGCCCAGAATGGCCCCGACGCGCAGACAGCTGCTGAGGGATGCTGTCTCCCGGCAGCGGGTCAGCAGCGACTCCACATCAGACCGGAGCCGGATGATCCCGTCCAGAAAGGTTTGACCTGCCGCCGTCAGGCGGATTCCGGAAGCGCTGCGCTCAAAAAGTTTGAAGCCGACATCGGCTTCCAGACGGTTGATCTGCTGCTGCAGAGCAGGGGAGGAAATAAACAGGGCGTCTGCGGCGGCGTTGATGCTGTTGTATTTTGTGACGGTGATGAAGGTGTCCAGGTTCTTTGTGTTCATAGTGCCTCTCCGAATCTCTTTCGGGTGAAAAGTTTTTCCTTTTCACATTTATACAAGAAATCTTCTTCAAATGCAAGAAAAATAGTATTAAGATACAAGTACATTAAAAAGCCAGTTAGTGGCTGAATAGGAAGGAGTCTTTTGTTGTGGAAAAAAATATTTCCCGCCGTTCATTCCTGAAGGGTGCCGCCATCGGTGCCGCTGGACTGACGGTTGCCAGCGCCGGCCTGAACCTCCGGCAGGCAAAGGCTGAAGATGAGATTGCATGGGACGCTGAGTATGACGTAGTCGTGCTGGGCTTCGGCGGCGCCGGCGCCAACGCGGCTGTTGCCGCTTACGAACAGGGAGCCAAGGTGCTGCTGGCTGAAAAAGCCCCCGAAGGCGCTGAAGGCGGAAACACTGCGGTTTCCGGCCAGTTCGTTATGTCCACCGACGATGCTGACGGACTGTATGAATACCTGACCACCCTGATGGGCAAATTCCAGAACTGGGATCCGGACGCTGTCCGCGCTTACTGCGAAGGCTGCGTTGAGAACTATGCCTGGATGACCGGCCCCATGGGCGGTGATCCCGCGATCATTTCTCCCACCGACCATCCCTCCGCCGGCATGGAAGCCATGAACAAGGACTGGAAACTGGCTGACGGCAGCGACGGCAACCTGACCGACCCCTACAAGCTGGGCCGGACCGACTACTGGTATTACAACTGGGCTGAGTTCCCGGAAATCCCCGCCAGCAAACACTGCCTGTGCCTGACCGCTACCGGTTCCCGCTTCGACCGCGGCTATTACAATCTGTGCCAGGAAGCTGTGAAAGCCCGTCCCATCGACGTGTGGTTCTCCGCTCCCGGCAAGAAGCTGATTACCGATGCTGAAGGCGCTGTAATCGGTGTGATCATCAACAAGGAAGGTTCCGACCTGAAGATCAAGGTCAACGGCGGCGTGGTTCTCGCCTGCGGCGGTTTCGAACACAACCAGGAAATGGTTTCCAGCTATCTGCAGATGCCCTATGTACATCAGCAGGGCGGCCTGTATAACGACGGTGACGGGATCAAGATGGCCCTGGGCGCAGGTGCCGACCTGTGGCATATGTCCAACTCCGCCGGCTTTACCTGGACCCACAAGCGGCCTCACCTGGACGCTGTGAGCCTGTTCAGCGGCCCCAACGCCACCAGCGGTATCTACGTCGGCCTCGGCGGCGACCGGTTCATGGATGAATCCGGTGCTACCCGCCACGGCCGTATCTACATCGGCGGCCGCTGGATCTCCACTCCCATGCCCCTGCCTGCTTACCTGGTGCAGGATTCCGATCAGCTGGCTGCCGGTAAGAAGCTGGTCAGCGCCTTCTCTGACGGATATGTGGACGAACTGAAGACCGGTGAAGTCCTGATGGGCGAAACCCTGGAAGACCTGGCAGAAGCGATCCGCAATTCCGAAGGCGGCAAGGACGCTCCCGACTTCAGCACCGAGCGCTTCGTCGCCGCGGTCAACGCTTACAACAAGCGCTATGACGCCGGTGAGGATGCCGACTACGGCCGTCCCTTCAACACCATGGTGCCTGTCAAGAAGGGTCCCTTCTATGCCACCAAGATCGGCCCGACCTACTTCAACACCCAGGGCGGTCCCCGCAAGAACAAGTTCAGTCAGGTTATCAACACCGACGGACTGCCGATCGAAGGCCTCTTCGAAGCTGGTGAGATGGGCTCCATCTTCTGCGATATGTACAACGGCTCTGGCAACCTGGGCGAGACCATGGTCTTCGGCCGCATCTCCGGTACCAACGCTGCCAAGCGCGCCAAGGGCGAGTTCAAGAGCGAAGACACTCCTGTGACCACCTTCGTCGGTGAGATCTACGCGCCCGGCACAACCCGTCCCGCCAGCGCCATCGCTGCCGCTTCCGAGAACGTCACCGGTACCTTCAAGGACGGCGAATACGAAGGCGAAGGCAACGGCATCAACGGCAAGATCAAGGTGAAGGTCATCATCAAGGACGGTAAGATCGAAAACGTCGAAATCCTTGAGCATGCTGAAACTGAAGGCCTCGGCGGTGTTGCGCTGCCGCAGTATGCCGCGCAGACCGTTGAAAAGCAGAGCCTGGACATCGATGTGGTTTCCGGTGTGACCGTTTCCATGAACGGCTACAAGGAAGCTGTCAACGACGCTCTGTCCAAGGCCGTTGAATAAGACATTCAGAGTCTTCTTCATATTTCCAGCGTATGGGGTTCCGCGAAAGCGGAACCCCATACTGTTTTGTGCTTCCTGGAGATTGCCCAGACTGCCTATACCCGGATGAATTCCTATCAGTACTGATCAGGAGAACAAGAATCCGGCCGGAAAATAATCCGGCCGGTTTTTATTGCCCGCAGCTGTGCTGTGTGATATGCTATAAAACAATCTGGTTGTAAGTTTTATACAGCTTTCCCGGGCACAGTACCGGAATGAAATCAACATGGTTGAAAGTCTTCGGACGGAGGGCGAGAAGCAATATGCGGCATGAGGTCATTACCCTTCCCGGAACGGGAGCAGAACTGGAAATCTATCTGGCGGACAACCGGGCGGTGGAACCGGAAAGAAGAAGGCCGCTTGCGCTGATTTTTCCCGGCGGCGCCTATGCCTGGCGCAGCGACCGGGAAGCGGAGCCGGTGGCCCTGCGCCTGCTGTCCCTGGGGATCCAGGCGGCGGTAGTCCGCTATTCTGTGGCACCGGTGCGCTATCCGAAGGCACTGGAGGAGGCGGCGGAGGCTGTGGCCTATGCCCGGGCACATGCGGGAGAGTGGCTGTGCGATCCGCACAGGATCGCGGTTATGGGCTTTTCCGCCGGCGGACATGCGGCGGCGCATATCGGTTTGAAATGGCATCAGATGCCGCAGGGAAAGACCTGCAGGCCGGACGCCATGATCCTTTCCTATCCGGTCATTACTTCCGGGGAATATTCCCACCGGGAATCCATCGAAAACCTCCTGGGAGATGAATATGAGAACCTGAAGGACGAAGTGTCGCTGGAAAAGTTTGTGCGGGAGGATACCCCGCCGGTATTCCTTTGGCATACCCGGGAGGACGGCTGCGTTCCTGTTGAGAACAGCCTTTTGCTGGCGGAGGCGCTCTGCAGAAAGGGCATTGCTTTTGAACTGCACATCTGGCAGCAGGGAGAACACGGCCTGTCCCTGTCCAGCGACCAGGTTTATCCGGCAGGAGCGGAGAGTATCCGGGCTGAGTGCCGGGAATGGATCGAAATGGCTGCCCGCTGGCTGCGGGCGATATGATACCGCACGGAGGCAGAAATGAAAGAAATGCGCTGGTGTGCTATCGGGGATTCCTTCACGTACCTGAATGATCACCTGGATGAAACAGGATACAGGGTGAAAAAGGGATATCTTTCCAGGATCGGGGAGAAGATTCCGGAACTGAAACTGAATAATATCGGGATTAACGGATCCACATTCCAGGACTGGATTGCCCAGCCGATTCCGGAAGCAGATCTCTATACAGTCCTGCTGGGAACCAATGACTGGCACTGGGGGATGCCCCTGGGCTCGGAAGCTGATTTCAGCAGCAGAACAGCCGGGACGATTCTGGGCAACCTGGGAATCCTGCTGGATCATATCCGGAAAGCATCTCCCGAGGCCTGTATCATTGTGGGCAACCCGGTGGAACGCACGGATTTCGTATACCTGTGGGATCCGGAAAACAACGCGCAGGGAAGCTATGCGCCGGAGCATGGACAGAAACTGTCTGAAGTATCGGCAGGAATTCTTAAATGCTGCGAGCTTGAGGGGATCGCAACGGTTAACTGTCACGATCTTTCCGGCTTTACGCCGGAAAACGCGGTCCGGTTCAAGCGCGTCCGACGAGGAGACCGGACAGAAGATCTGGTTTTTCCGGATTATACAGGCGTCCCGTTTTCGCCCGGGGAGGATCCCTATCCCTATCCGCCGGAGGCGGCCTGGATGACCTATGACGGACTGCATCCGACAGACGAAGGATGCGAAATCCTGGCCGGTCTGTTTGCGGAAAAAATCTGTGAGAAAACCGGCAGGCATATGCCGTAAAACCACGGATGCAGGCTGATGCACAATGGAATCTGTAAGATAACGGAGCGGATTATGGAACTGGCGGAATATGAGGAAAAACACGTCAGGGTGACGGAGAAACATATACAGGAATCGCTGTATATTTTCCGGCAGAATACAGCCTGCATGAGTATGGCGAAGAAGAGGCAGGAATCAGGATCGGAGATATTCTCCTCTATGAATCGCAGATTGATTCCATTGAGGAAGCGGAAGTGCACGGAACAGCGGAGCTCCGGACAAAACGGCTGATCCTGCGGAGATACAGTCTCCATGACGCAGCAACGCTGTATGAGGAGTTTGGGACAGATCCGACGGCATATCAGTATTCCGGCTGGAATCCTTATGCATCTCCCGAAATGGCGGAGGAGACGGTGCGCGGGTTTATGGATAGTTACCGTGACAGGCATTTCTATGGCTGGGCGATTGACTCGGAAGATGTGCTGTATGGAACGATCGGAGCCTATGACTATCAGGATGACCGGATTGAGGTCGGGTTCAGCATCGTCAGGGCGTGCAGGGGAAGAGGCTATGCCACTGAGGCACTGAAGGCCGTGCTGACCTATCTGACGGAAAACGAGGGGATTGGCTGTGTGACGGCCTGGTGTGCCGCGGAGAATGCCGGATCGCGCAAAGTGCTGGAGAAGGCGGGAATGCATCTGATCCGCACCGAGAAGGACGGACTGACCATCGGGCAGCAGACATATGACAAACTGATTTATGAATACAGGAATACACGGAACGGGCTGTGAAAGCAGCCTGTTTTTTGATTGCCCGGGAGTACCGGATATGGTATTCTTGAGCAGGAAAAGAAAAACAGAAACGGATGGGAATCAAAAGGAAGGCATAAGCCTGAAAAGAAAAGGGGATGCCTGAATATAAGGAGGATGGAATCATGCAGTTTATTGTCAAAGCCTATGACGGAAAAAATATGCTGGAGAAAAGGATGGCCGTCAGGCCGCGGCATCTGGAGGGCATGAAGGCCCTCGGAAAACAGATCATCTGTGCCGGGGGACTGCTGGATGAAGAGGGCAGGATGAAGGGTTCCGCACTGGTCATGGAATTTGAAGACAGGGCTGCTCTGGATGCCTATCTTGCGGCTGAACCGTATGTGACCGAGGGCGTCTGGGAGAAAATAGAAGTGGAACCGATGAACGTGGTTCTGGTTCTGGGAGAAAAAACGGTAAAATAAAAAACCTGGAAGGCAAAATGGTTCGGGGAGCTGACCAGGGGGAACCCGGTGAGATTCTCCGGACACGCTTTGAAATCTTCGCAGCGGAGCAACAATGTGACTATAAGGCCATAGACGGTATGGATGAAAAAGACCTTCCTGTTTTTGCGAAGAGGACGGGCGGGGAACTGCTGATATGAAAGAAAAAGGAGGTTATCCCGTGAAAAAAATGCTTTCGCTTCTTTTAACTGTAATCCTCTGCCTCACAATGGCAGTTTCCGTAATCGCGGAGGATACCGCGGCACAGATGTCCGGAATCACGGTGGCTGATATCCAGAAGTATGGCAACCTGGTCCTCTCCGTCAGCGGAACAGACCTGATGGCGGAAGGTTTTTCCTATGGCGATATTGTGGATGTGACGATCAACGGACAGGTGTATGAAATGCCTGTAGGCAGCAATTTCGCGGATGTTGACCAGGGAGAAATGATCTGCAGGGTTGTGGTCAAGGAGGAACCGAAGGAGGACTATGTCATCCTGGCGATCAACATGGGCGACCTGGCCACCACGGCGGGTATTGCCGTAAAGCAGACAACGGAGGAAGCTCCCGGCTTCCTGTGGGAATATAACGAGGGCGTGCAGACACCTGTTGCTGTGACCATCGGGATGAAGGAAAAGGGCGGATATTATGACCAGTGGACAATCCGCCAGCTGGTACGGAGCGAGAAAAGGGAAGACTATCCCGGACTGACAGACGCTGAATTTGCTAATTTCCGCATGATCAGGGCGGGACGAATCGCGGACGGAAAACTGTATCGTTCCTCCTCCCCGGTCAATCCTGAGATCGGCCGGAACACGTATGCGGATGCCGCTGCCGCGGAGGCGGGCGTAAAGACCTTCATCAATCTTGCTGACAATGAAGAAACCATGCGCCTTTATGAGGGTTTCAATGACAGCTATTATGCCAAACAGCAGATCATTGCCCTGAACCTTGGCGTTGACTTCAGCGCTGATTCATTCAGGGAGGGCCTGGCGAAAGGCCTGCGTTTCATCGCTACGGGTGAAGCACCCTATCTGATCCACTGCAACGAAGGAAAGGACAGGGCCGGCTTCACCTCCGCCATCCTGGAATGCCTGATGGGCGCAACCGCCGATGAAGTGGTGGCTGACTACATGATCACCTATCATAACTATTATGGCGTCGAGCTCGGCACGGAACAGTATGATATCATTGCCGGGAGCAACATTATGAAGTCCCTGGCGACGTCCTTCGGACTGGAGACCATTGAGGGAGCAGACCTGCAGGCCTGCGCGGAAAAGTACCTGCTGAGCATAGGACTGACACAGGAAGAAATCTCCGCGGTACAAACGGCACTGGGTGAATAACAGGAAAGACAGATTACCGGCTGACAACAGTCAGCCGGTTTTTTGTTGCCCGGGGGTATGTTCTATGGTATGCTAATTCAGATACCAAGAGCCAGATCATTAGGGATGAATAAAAAATGCGCCCTAAGCATTATTCATAAAGGGAATTGAGAATCATGCCGAACAGAAAAGGAACCGTTCTGGATATGACACAGGGAAACGCGGTCAGGAAGATCCTGGCTTTCGCGATTCCTCTTTTTATCGGAAATATCTTCCAGCAGATCTATTCCATGGTGGATACCATGGTGGCCGGATACTGCCTGGGGGATCAGGCAATCGCCGCAATCGGCGCGACCTCTTCCCTCTACGGACTGATCATTAACCTGGCCTGGGGACTGAACAGCGGATTTGCGCTGATTGTGACGCAGGCCTTCGGAGGCCATGAGAAGGAGAAGATCCGCAGATCCATTGGCCATATGATGGTGCTGGACGGGATCATTACAGCTGTCCTGACCATCCTGGCACTGACCCTCCTGCCTACCCTGATGCGGCTGATGAACACACCTGAAAGCATCTTTGACCAGGCATACAGCTATATGGTGATCATTTTCGGAGGTATGGCAGCGACAATCTGCTACAGTATGTTTGCCGGGATTCTGCGGGCATTCGGGAACAGCAAAACACCCCTGTACTTCCTGATCTTTTCCAGTCTGCTGAACGTCGCGCTGGATCTGCTCTTTGTGGCGGTATTCCATATGGGCGTGGGCGGAGCGGCGCTGGCTACCGTTACGGCCCAGGCGGTCTCCGGAATCCTGACCGGCATTTATGTATATCGCAATTACCGCGATATGATGCCGGCGAGGGAGGATTTCCGGCTGGAAAAAGGACTGACAAAAGAGATGCTCGCCACCGGCGGGGCTATGGGATTTATGTACAGCCTGGTGGACATTGGTTCTGTGGTATTCCAGGGAGCGGCAAATGTGCTCGGAGAGACGTATATCGCGGCGCATACCGCAGCCCGGCGGATCATCAATATCCTGATGCAGCCCATGAGCAGCATGATGAACGCTGCCGGGACCTTTGTGGGACAGAACTGGGGCGCGAAGCAGAAGCAGAGAATCCGGGATACGCTGAAAAGCATCATGGGAATACAGATCGCCTGGGGACTGTTTTCCTGCCTGATCGTATACCTATTCGGACGTGCCATCATTCTGTTTACGACCGGAACGCACAACGGGGAGGTCCTGGACAACGCGGTGATGAGCCTGAGGATCCATTTTCCCTTCTTCCCGGTGCTGGGCGTGCTGCTGGCAATGCGGGTCAGCATGCAAAGCATGGGACAGAAAACAGCACCGGTTTTCTCCAGCGTCATTGAACTGCTGATGAAGATCGTCTTTGCTTTGTGGCTGATCCCGTCGCTGGGATTTACCGGCGTCTGCGTGACAGAGCCGGTCACCTGGGTGATCATGACCATTTTCCTGATGACTGTGTATATGGTAAAAACCAGAAAAATGCTGACAGAATAAGGGAAAACGGAACAAGGGGATTGCTTAAGGAAATCAGGATTATACTTATCATAGAAACAAGGAGCTTTTGAGACATTGACCAGGATTTTGTTTATCTGCCACGGCAAAAGTGACTAAGGGGCTGACAGGACACGCCCGGACACGCACTTATCGCGGCAAATCGTGCCGGTCAGAATTGAAATTACTACTACTGTTTTACTACTGGTGAAATTTTGCCGAAAATATGAAAATCAACGCTATATGAAAAAACGCTGGCCTTTTGAAAAACAAGGGTTCGGCGCTTTTTCAGTAGTAAATCATATTATTGATCAAGCGAATATGTTCCGGCTTTATCGGCTTAGCAGATTGATCAGTGCCAGCCGGATAAGGTTTATAGTTGACTTTGTTCGGCAACAGAGTGATTACTACTACGATTCTATGGAGGAGGAGTAGTCAATGAAAGTGCCGATCAATCAGAAATTCAATGAAAATACAAGGGTTCAGCGCTTTTTGGTAGCAAATCTTTTTTGCTGATCGAGGAGAAGAATCAAGGATTCATGCTTCTGGATATTAAAAAAGGATTTGTCTTTCAACTGACAGTTAAATACTCAAAAATCCTGGATATATCTATGCAGAAAATTCAGAGCATTGATTTTGGAGACAAAAAAATCCGCAAATGAAAATCTTTAGAAATACAATGAATTATCCAGAAATTCTCAGGAAAACAGACTAAGAGGGACAAAAAGCATACAGTCGCCGGATAACGGAGTAAATAGGCCAATCTTAAGTTTGACTATCTTTGATCTTTGAATATAATATAATCAGCGTTCGGAAGAACGGGGTGGCCGGAGACCACAAAGTGCACGACCTGCATAAAGGCCAGATTGCGACCCGGCATGACGGGTGAGAAGCCCGGCGATGAAGGCCATGAATGGAGGTTGTTATTATGAGTACTTATCTTCCCAGCGTATTCGGTGAGAACCTGATGGATGTCTTTGATGACTTTGACCGGGACTTCTTCCATGGATTTACCCGTCCTGAGCATGTTCTGTACGGCAGAAATGCACAGCACATGATGAAGACGGATGTAAAGGAAACGGATGAAGGATACGAAGTCGATGTGGATCTGCCCGGATTCAAGAAAGAAGAAATCAAGCTGAATCTGGAAAATGGTTATCTGACAATAGCGACAGAGAAAGCACTGGAAAAGAAGCAGGAGAACAAGAAAGGTAAAGTCCTGCGCCAGGAGCGGTACACCGGCACAATGCAGCGCAGCTTCTATGTCGGTGAAACTGTGACCGAGGAGGACATCAAGGCGAAGTATGAAAACGGTGTGCTGAGTCTGACGATTCCGAAGAAGGAACAGCAGAAGGTTAATGAGAAGAAGCAGATCCTGATCGAAGGTTAACTGACATACCCGCCAATCGGCCCATGTATAGAAAATCAGAGGGCTCCGGCTCAATCGTGAGTCGGGGCCCTCTGCCTTTTCTGTAGCTTTTTCCTGTTATTCTTCCGTTTTTCACTTGCCCTTTATGTTCAGGATATAAGATACCCCTAAGAAGGAGATGGCCTTATGATCAATGATCCCAGTCAGAATAAAAAGCCGCTCATTTTCTACATGGCTGTTGCAGTCATCGTGATTATGCTGCTGAATGCGTTCGTTTTTCCGATGCTTTTGCAGCGCCAGGTTCAGGAAGTCGGTTACAGCGATTTTCTGAAAATGGTGGATTCAAAACAGGTATCAGAAGTATCCATGGATGAAAACGGAGAACAATTGATTTTCATCGCCAAAGGCAAAGACGGACAGGACGGCATCTATAAGACAGCGGTTTTCCCGGATAACAGTCTGCGTCAACGGCTGGAGGATGCCAGAGTTTCGTTTTCCGCACAAATTCCAACGCAGAACAATCTGCTGATCAGCTTTATCATCAGCTGGATAATCCCGATCGCACTGTTCTGGGCATTGGGCCGGATATTATCAAAGCGGATGATGGGCGGGATGAATGCACTGAGCTTCGGTAAATCCGGTGCGAAGATTGTTGCTTCAGAATCAACGGGTGTAACTTTCGAAGATGTAGCCGGTGAGGAAGAAGCCAAGGAAGCACTGAAAGAGATTGTTGATTTTCTGGAGCACCCGGGTAAATATGCCTCCATTGGCGCTAAACTGCCTAAAGGCGCGTTGCTTGTCGGACCGCCTGGAACAGGTAAAACTTTGCTGGCGAAAGCTGTGGCCGGCGAGGCCGAGGTTCCTTTCTTTTCCATTTCCGGCAGCGAATTTGTGGAGATGTTTGTTGGCATGGGTGCAGCAAAAGTCAGGGACCTGTTCAAACAGGCGAACGAAAAGGCACCCTGTATCGTTTTTATTGATGAAATTGATACAATCGGGAAAAAACGTGATACCGGAGCCGGCATCGGCGGCAATGATGAGCGTGAACAGACTCTGAATCAGTTGCTGACAGAAATGGATGGCTTTGACGGAAAAAAGGGTGTGGTCATACTGGCAGCAACTAACCGGCCTGAATCCCTGGATCCAGCTCTTCTGCGCCCAGGTCGTTTTGACAGAAGGATTCCGGTTGAACTGCCCGATGTCGGCGGCCGTGAAGCGATTCTGCGTGTGCACAGCAAGGGGATCAGAATGGCCGATAACATTGACCTGAAAGCTGTCGCCAGGGCAACAAGCGGTGCAAGCGGTGCGGAACTGGCCAATATCATCAATGAGGCAGCTCTGCGTGCGGTGCGGCTGGGCCGCGATACTGTAACACAGGACGACCTGATGGAAAGTGTGGAAACGGTTATCGCCGGTTATCAGCGTAAAAATGCAGTTATGTCTGAGAGTGAAAAGAAAATAGTTTCCTATCACGAAATCGGTCACGCATTGGTGGCAGCTCTGCAGACCGATTCTGCACCTGTGACAAAGATCACGATTATCCCCAGGACATCCGGTGCTCTTGGATATACTATGCAGGTGGATGAAGACGAGCATTATCTGATGTCCCGCGAAGAACTGTATAATAAGATTGTTACCCTGACAGGCGGGCAAGCGGCTGAGCAGCTGGTTTTCCACTCCATCACCACGGGCGCAAGCAATGATATTGAAAAGGCCACCCGGCTGGCACGCGGGATGATTACCCGCTATGGCATGGGCAGTTTTGGTATGGTGGCACTGGAAACACAGAACAGTCAGTATCTGGGTCAGGACACATCCCTGACATGCAGTCCTGCTTTTGCGGAAAAGATTGATGAACAGGTAGTCGCATTGGTAGAAGAAGCCCGGAAGAAAGCAGACAGTATTCTGCGGGAACACGAAGATAAACTCCATGAACTGGCGGCATATCTTCTAAACAAAGAAACCATTACCGGTGAAGAGTTTATGAGCATCCTGAAGGCTGAGGATCAAAAGCCATAAACAGATCGACGGAACTGAACGCTATTGATGAAAATAAAAAACTCCTGAAGTTTGTGCATGACGATGTACGGCAGTGCGCGGCAACCTGAAAGCAAACGGTTAGTCAATTCTGATGGTTTTTGCAGATCTTGACAATACAACGAGATTTTCCGAGAGCAGATGCCGAACATCACGCCCCACGTATGTCGCCATACTTACTGCAGCATTCAGGCGCGGGCAGGTGTGTACTCGAAGACGCTCCAGTACCTTATGGGTCACAGCGACATCGGCGTGACGATGAACACGTACACGCATTTGGGCCTGGAGGACGCACTTGAGGAAGTTGGACGGATGCAGGAGCTGGAAAACGCCAGGAAAGAACAGGAAAAGCTGGCAGGAAAGAAGGAAGAAACTAAGGTGAGCAAGAGGATGTTCCGGGTAGGATAACTGGACAGCGAATTTGACTCCGGCTGCGAAAAGTGGCCGGTTTTTTGTTGCCCGGGGAGAGCTGTATATGGTATCCTTGAAACAGAAATTCCGGTAGTAGAAAAATCCCGTTTTACTACTTTTCTACTACTTTTGGCGGCCTCGATTTGCCGCATTGACCCGCAACCTCAATCGACACGACTGCCCACTGGGCAGCTCGCTTGTTTCGGTTGAGCAAGCATTCGATGAGATTCCCGCCACTGGCGGACGTCGGATGCTTGCCCGCTATTACCGAGTGATGAATTTCATTTTGGAAAACGTGGGACAGATTTGACCCGCAGAGAACTGCGAAAAACGCGGCATCCTGCGGCATTAGGAGGCATCTTGTATCAGTGATTAAAATCTTATTTATCTGCCATGGCAATATCTGTCGAAGCGCTGCTGCGGAAATGGTGATGAAGCAAATGGCGCGGGAACAGCATAGAAATGATCTGAAGATTGCATCCGCTGCTGCAACCCGGGAAGAGATCGGAAATGACGTTTATCCGCCGATGAAAAGGGCGCTGGCGGCAGCCGGATATGAATGCGAATATCACGCGGCAAGGCAGACAACCCGGGCGGAATACGGCGAATGGGATTATATCATCGGGATGGACGATGAAAATATGTGGGACATGAAACGGATTTACGGCGGGGATCCGGAAGGAAAGCTGTCTATGCTGCTGGCTTGGGCCGGGCAGCCGGGACGGGAAATAGACGATCCCTGGTATACAAGGGACTTCAGCGGGGTCCTGAAGCAGATTGAAGAGGGATGCAGGGGTTTGATGCAAAGCATCAAACCCAATGAACAATGAACAATGAAAAATGATATACTGAATACAGCGGGTTTGAAGTAAAAACCAGTACAGTGCAAGATTAAGAGAACCGGGGTGAGTGTATGAACCTGGAGAGGGAGGATTATGTGGATCCGCGGTGCGCTTTGTGCGGTAAACCGGGAGAAGAGGAAACTGTCCAGCCGGTACCGGTGGGCCGGATCATGGATAAGCTCCGGGAATATGAGGACAGGAATGACTGGCCGGCAGTGGAACGCCACCTGAAATACTGGCTGGCAGAGGCGGAAGCCAACCGGGACGAGCGGGGCCAGCTGATGCTGAACAATGAGCTCATGGGCTACTACCGGAAGCAGGGGAAACAGGACCAGGCGTTTGCTCATGCGGAGAAAGCGGCCACACTGGTGGAAAAGCTTGGCATGGAGGACACTGTGACGGCAGGAACCACCTGGGTGAACGCCGGTACGGTGCGGGAAGCTTTCGGGGATCCGGTGGGCGGACTGGCGTTCTTTGAACGGGCACGGGAGAACTATGAAAAGAACCTGCCGCAAAATGACGGCAGGCTGGGCGGCCTGTACAACAACATGGCGCTGTCCCTGTCCGTTTGCGGACGTTATGAGGAAGCCATGGATATGTTCCGCAGGGCAATTGCGGTGATGGCAACACAAGAAAACGGTGAACTGGAGCAGGCGATCACCTGGCTGAACATGGCGGACGCAACAGAGGCCGCCCTGGGCCCGGAAAACGCGGAGGAAGCCGTGGAAGACTACCTGGACAGGGCAGAGACGCTCCTGAACACGGAACACCTGCCGCGAAACGGGTACTATGCTTTTGTCTGTGAGAAATGCGCGCCGGTATTCGGCCACTACGGATACTTTGCCACGGAAGCGGAACTGAAAAAGAGGGCGGAGGAGATCAATGACAGGGCTTGAGCTGGCACGTGCCTACTGGGAAACGTACGGCGTTCCGATGATCCATGATCAGTTTCCGGAATACGAGGAGATCGTCGCCGCGGCTTTGACCGGAAGCGGATCTGAATGCTACGGTTTTGATGACGAGGTTTCCCGGGACCATGATTTTGAACCGGGATTCTGCCTGTTTATTCCCGAGGAGGAGATTGTGGACCGGCGGACAGCTTTTCAGATGGAACGGGCCTACGCGAAGCTTCCGGCGGAATTTGAAGGCTTCCGGCGGCAGAAGCTGCAGCCGGTAGGCGGACAGCGTCACGGCCTGTTCCGGATCGATGAATACTTTACGGATAAGATTGGCTGCCCTCCGGAACAGATGACAACAGAACAATGGCTCCGCATCCCTGAATACGCGCTTGCGGAAGCGGTGAACGGGGAAGTGTTCCGGGATCCGGCGGGACTGCTGACAGACTGCCGGAAGATCCTGGAGGACATGCCGGAAGATATCCGGAGGAAACGGCTGGCGGGCCGGCTGCTGCTGATGGCCCAGAGCGGCCAGTATAACTATCAGCGGTGCCTGAAGCACGGTGAGACCGGCGCGGCGCAGCTGGCTGTGGGAGAGTTCGCACGGAACACCCTGTCGGCGGTATTCCTGCTGAACAGGAAGTATATGCCGTATTACAAGTGGAGCTTCCGGGCATTGAAGGCGCTGCCGGGCGGCGAGGACCTGGGAAGAAGCCTGGAGTGGCTGCTGACCACGGAGAACGGGAAAGAACTGGCGGAAGACAAATATTTCTGCATGGAAGAGATCGCGTCCCAGATTATTGGCCTGCTTCAGGAACAGGGGCTGACAGAAGCAACCTGCGGCGACCTGGAGAAGCACGCGTACTCAGTGAATGACGGGATAAGGGACGGAAGCGTAAGGAATCTGCACGTGTTATATTGTGTATGAAAGGCCTTCGGCCTACTTAAAACTTAAAACTTAAGACTGAAAAATGAATAATGGTGGAAAAAACTCCTGCGGTATCGCAGGAGTTTTTATGATTTATATGTGGTGTTGAAAACTTAGTTAAGGAGATTTTTGATTACGGAAGGGAGTTCGGAAAGACTGTGGATGACACCGTCGGGGTTTACGGATTTGCCGAAGCCATAGGCTGCATGGATGAAGGGAAGACCGGCCTGGAGGGTGGCCTCCTGGTCTTTCTTTGTGTCGCCGATATAGATGCCTTTGGTGTAGCCATTGCGGTCCATGACCAGGCGGATGTTTTCGCCCTTGGACAAGCCGGTACGGCCCCATTCCTCGTAGTCCAGGAAAAGATCAGAGGCTCCGGAGGAGGCAAGGAAAGCGGCTACATATCCCGTCTGGCAGTTGCTGACAACAGCCAGCCCATAGCCTTCCTTTTTCAGGGCTTCCATGGTGGAACGGAAATCCGGATACAATGTGCCGCAATGGGAATAGAGGTATTCCACTTCGTAGTTGCAGCATTGATCAAAGATCGCTTCCCGGTTGGGAATGATCCGGTCGGCATACAGCGTTTCACCAATCTCTTTCATCGTCATTCCCATGACGCTGTGGATATCATCAATGGTAAGCAGGGGCAGGCCGGGAGCCTCACGCTGAAATACTTCATTCCAGGATTCGGCGACGGGTCCGGCAGAGTCCCAGAGGGTTCCGTCCAGGTCAAAAATCAGCAGGGTATCTTTCACCAAAGAGTCCTCCAATCGGAAAAGATAGGGGTATTATATCACAATTCGGAAAACATTCCGAATTGTGGTAATGATATGTTTGCCAAAGGCAAACATGATATATTCTGCCTTCAGCAGAATATGATATATTGAGCCTTCGGCTCAATGTGATATATTCGCCTGACGGCGAATGTTTTTATATACTTACGGCTATTTCACAATCAATAAAACGGAATGACCGATCAAAAATCTTTTATCAAAGGTTATTGACAAATAAAATATATTTGATAAAATATTATTTGCAAAAAGGATTTAAGGAGGAAGTGTCGTGGAACGCTATGACATCGCCATTATCGGAACCGGACCGGCGGGAGTTTCCGCGGCGCTGACTGCAAAGAACCGGAACAAAAGCATCCTGCTCCTGGGCAGCCGGCAGATGAGCGAAAAGGTGGCAAAGGCTCATGAGATCCGCAACTATCCGGGACTGCCGCTTGTGAAGGGAGCGGACCTGGCCGCTGCCTTCCGGGAACAGCTGGACGGTATGGATATACCGATCACGGAAAGCCGGATCGGCGCTGTATATGCCATGGGAGATTATTTCGCCCTGCAGGCCGGGGAGGAAATGCTGGAGGCAAAGACAGTGATTCTTGCGACCGGTGTTGTGATGGCCAAGACCCTGCCGGGAGAGGAAGAACTGCTGGGCCGGGGCGTGAGCTACTGTGCGACCTGCGACGCTCCGCTGTACAGGGGACGCACTGCCGCAGTGATCGGTTACAGCCCCCGGGAAGAAACGGAAGCGGCTTTCCTGGCCGGAGTTTGCAGCAGGGTAATGTATTTCCCGATGTACGCAGACCGGACAGACCTGCCGGAAACGGTGGAAGTGATCCGGGAGAAGCCGGAAGGAATCCTGAAAGCGGAAAACGGCCTGCTGGTGAAAACAGCGGCGGGAGAGTACGCGGCAGACGGGGTATTTGTGCTGCGGGAAGCCGTGGCACCGGGACAGCTTGTACCGGGACTGGAAACAGACGGCGCCCATGTGAAGGTGAACCGAAAGATGGAAACCAACCTGCCGGGAGTATTCGCCTGCGGAGACCTGACCGGGACGCCTTACCAGTATGTGAAGGCGGCCGGGGAAGGAAATGTCGCGGCAATCAGCGCAGCAGCCTATATTGACAAAAAAACAAAAGAATAAAGGAGGATATCAAAATGGTTAAGAAAGTGAACACACAGGAATTTCAGAACGAAGCGATGAAGGCCCCCGTGGCAGTTGTGGACTTTTCCGCCACTTGGTGCGGCCCCTGCCGGTTGCTGGCACCGATCCTGGAGGATGTCTCCGAGAAGTACGAGGGCAAGGTGGCGTTTTTCGCGGTGGACGTGGACGAATCCCCGGAACTGGCCATGCAGTACAGGGTTAATTCTGTACCCTGCCTGGTCCTGCTGAAGGACGGCGTATTTGCTGACCAGAGCGTGGGCTTCCGTCCCGAGCCGCAGCTGACCGCATGGATTGACAACAACCTGTAACAGAACCCAGGGAGGAACGGAAAAATGAGCGATCAGAACAGGAAACAGAACGAAACAGAGTATCCCCAGCTGCAGCTGGACAGCCAGCTCTGTTTTCCGCTGTATGCCTGCGCACGGAAAGTGATCAGCGCTTACACTCCGCTGCTGAAGCCCTTCGGGTTAACCTATACACAGTATATTGTGCTGCTGGCCCTGTGGGAAAACGGCAAGGAAAAGGTCGGAGATGTGTGTCACAAGCTGTATCTGGACTGCGGCACCATGACGCCGATGCTGAAAAAGATGGAGGAGAACGGCTGGATCACACGCTGCCGCTGCAAGGTTGATGAACGCTGTGTCTATGTGGAACTGACTGACAAAGGCTGGGCCCTGCGGGAAGAAGTGAAGGATATACCCGCAAAGATCGGGAAATGTGTCAGCCTTCCGCAGGAAGACGCGTTTGAACTGTACCGGCTGCTGCACAAGCTGCTGGATTCCATGGAAGAATAAAAAAGGAGAAACTGTATGATGAAGAAGCTCGTTGCTGTACTCATGGCCCTGCTCATGCTGACTGCTTCCGCCGCGATGGCGGAAACCGCCCTGGAAGAAATCCAGGCAAGGGGAACCCTGACAATTGCCATGGAAGGTGCCTGGCAGCCCTGGACTTATCACGATGAAAGCGGCGCACTGACCGGTTTTGACGTGGAAGTCGGCGCCCTGATCGCGGAAGGACTGGGCGTAACCCCGGATTACAAGGAAACCGCGTGGGACGGCATCCTGGCCGGCGTGGATTCCGGACGCTTTGACATCGCCTGCAACGGTGTGGGCTATACTGAAAAGCGGGCGGAAAGCTACAGCTTCAGCACGCCTTATGTATATACGGAAATGGTGCTGGTGGTCAGGGCAGACAACGAGGATATCAAGTCCCTGGATGACCTGAAGGGAAAGAAGACCGCGAATTCCCCGAATTCCACTTATGCCATGCGCTCTGAAGCGGCCGGGGCTGAAGTGATCTATGTGGACACCCTGGGTGAGACCATGGAGATGCTGCAGCAGGGCCGCGTGGAGGCAACACTGAACGCCAAGGATTCCGTGGACGCCTATCTGGCGGAACATCCGGAAGCACAGATCAAAGTGGTGCTGAGCGTTGCCGGAGAACCGGTGGCGATTCCTGTACAGAAGGGCGAACGGACAGAAACCCTGGTTGCCGAGATCAACCGGATCCTGGAAGAAGCCCGGCAGAACGGCAAACTGGCGGAACTGAGCAACAAATACTTCGGCCGTGACCTGACAAAGGAAGAATAATCATACGCCGACACAGGTGATTTAAATGACTGAAAGGCTTTGGAACATCCTGACGGATTCCTTTCCCAAGATGCTGGAATACGGAATCAAGGTGACCATTCCGCTGACCATCCTGTCTTTTGCCCTGGCATTGACAGTGGCACTGGGAGTGGCCCTGGTTCAGTATGCCAGGGTGAAGGGAATCCGCCAGATCTGCCGGTTCTACATCTGGATTACCCGCGGCACGCCGCTGCTGGTACAGCTTTATATTGTTTTCTACGGGCTGCCGAAGATCGGCATTGTGCTGGACGCGTTTCCGTCCGCGGTTATTGTCCTGGGACTGAACGAGGCCGCGTATATGGCTGAAACAATCCGCGGAACTCTGGAAAGCGTGAGCGCGGGCCAGCTGGAAGCCGGCTACTGCGTGGGAATGAGCTGGCCGAAGATCATGTGGCACGTGGTGCTGCCCCAGGCGATGAGAACAGCTTTCCCGGCTTTATCCAATTCCATGATCGCCATGCTGAAGGAAACGTCCATGGCGGCAACCATTACGGTGATGGAACTGTTCCGGCAGGCACAGGTGATCAACGGACGAGTATATGAACCGCTGGCCCTGTATATTGAAGCAGCCCTGATCTACCTGATCTTCTGCACGATCCTGACCTGGCTGCAGCACCGCGGAGAGAAAAAACTGGGCAGCTATGGAGGTGTCCGCACATGATGCTGGAGATCCGGGATGTAAAGAAAAGCTTTGACGGACTGACCGTGCTGGACGGTATCAGCCTGGACGTGGAGAAGGGTGATGTTGTGGCCATTCTCGGGCCCAGCGGATCGGGAAAAACCACGTTCCTGCGCTGCCTGAACTTCCTTGAAACCGCGGACAGCGGCAGCCTGGTGTTCGACGGAGAACCCTTTGACCTGCACAAGGCGGGTAAAAAAGACATTGCCCGGCTGAGAAGAAAAACAGCTTTTGTATTCCAGAACTACAACCTGTTCCTGAACAAGACAGTGCTGCAGAATGTGACGCTGGGCCTGACATCCGGAATGGGGATGGAAAGACAGAAAGCGGAGGATATTGCTGTAACCATGCTGAAAAAGGTGGGAATGGCGGATAAGCTGAAGAGCTATCCTTCCCAGCTTTCCGGCGGGCAGCAACAGCGGGTTGCCATTGCCCGGGCAATGGCGACAAATCCGGAAATCATTTATTTTGACGAACCTACCAGCGCACTGGATCCTGAGCTGATCGGGGAGGTGCTGGCGGTCATGCGGCAGCTGGCTGAGGACGGCATGACGATGCTGGTGGTGACCCATGAAATGGATTTTGCACGGAACGTGTCCAATAAAGTCATGTTTATGGAAGGCGGAAAGGTTGTGGAGACCGCCCCGTCGAAACAATTCTTTGAAAACCCGACGGAAGAACGGGCAAGAGAGTTTATACGGAAAATACAGAATCAATGATTCTGTATTTTCTTTTAATGAAGAATGAAGAATTAAGAATGAATAATGATATAATGTGGTTGGGCTGGAAGAAAAGCGGGAAGGAATGAGGGTATGAAGCATACCACAGGAAAGAGTATCAGGATCGCCGTGACGGGGATCCTTTTCCTGCTGCTTCTGACCGGCAGCGCTTCCGCCCTGAAGGAGCGGAAGCTGACCGCATCCTGCCCGTCCGTGAGCGGAGAACAGGTGACCGCCCAGTGGAAACAGGGAGAGATGACACTGTACCTGCCCGGAGTCTGGGACCTGACGAAGATCCGCCTTACGCTGGAAGACTCGGAAACGATCCTGCTCGGGGATGAGAAGACAGCGGTTTCCGCAAATGAAGAATCGGACCTTTCCGGCTTTACAGGCAGAAAACTGAAGGTGCTGGACGGCGGCGGAGAGGGACGGGGAACGCTGACGATCCTTCAGGGATCGCGTATTCCCGGCCTGTTCCTGGAAGTGGACGGGGAAGAACTGAAAAAGGTCAACCGCAGCAAGGACAATGTGATCACGGAAGGCCGAGCGGTCTATACAGAGGCAGACGGCAGCGTATCCTACACGGGCGGGCTGGACCAGTTGAAGGGTCGGGGAAACAATACCTTCCGGTATTCCAAGAAACCCTATCAGATCAAGCTGGCGGAAAAGGCTTCGCTGAGCGGAATGGGAAAGGGCAGGACCTGGGTGCTGCTGGCCAACTGGACAGATCTGAGCCTGCTGCGGAACCAGATCGTACTGGACATGAGCCGGGAGATCGGCCTGAGGAACGCTGTCAGCTGCACACAGGCTGACGTATGGATCAACGGAGCTTACCAGGGCTTGTACCTGGTTACGGAGAAAATCCAGATCGGCAAGGGACGGATCGACATTGCCAACCTGGAGAAAGAAACGGAAAAGGTGAACGGGTATCCTTTTGAGGCCGGGAAGATCGTTACAGAGAAGTCCGCGGCGTATCCGCTTCTGAGAAGTTATCCGCAGGTGAAGGATCCGGAGGATATTACCGGCGGATACATCATGACCATTGAGAAAAAGCACCGGATGAAGGATTATGTGCTGGCCGGGTTCCGGACGGAAAACGAACTCAGCATCCAGATCAAGGAACCAACATATCCGAGCCGCGGACAGGCTGAATACCTGTTTGCCAGGATCACGGAGATGCAGAACGCGCTGATCGCGGAGGATGGGACGGAACCGGCAACCGGAAAACGCTATGACGAGTACCTGGATGTTCAGTCCTTTGCCCGGCGTTTCCTGATCGAGGACTGGTGCAAGAACTATGATTTTATCGGCGGAAGCCAGTTCCTGTATAAGGATTCCGACCTGAATGACCCGCTGATCTATGCCGGGCCTTCCTGGGACTATGACCTGTGTTTCGGGAACATGGAAGACCGGGGATATCCGGCAACAGGGAAATACCTGACGTCCTACCGGAAAAAGACCAATCTTTACTGGCTGCTTTACAGCCATGAAGACTTCCGGAACACGGTGGGGGATATCTGGCAGAACAGCTTCAGGCAGGCCGCGGCGGTGCTGCTGGGCGAAAAAGAGGCGGAACCGGAGGGAGTTATCCGTTCACTGGATGAATACGCGGAACAGATCAGGGACTCCGCGGCAATGAACAGCCGGAGATGGCCGGGAGGCGGAGGAACAACCGGACGCGGAGCCGGCGGAGACTTTGACAACGCGATCAGATATATGAAAGAATGGATCTCCGCCCGGACGGAATGGATGGACGGGGAGTACGGAACAGTAGCTCCGGAAAACGCACAATAGCAAAAAAACATCATTAATACGGAAATCGCCTGCCAGGCGCATTGACAAAGGGGCCGGGCAGGCATACACTTTCTCCCGTAAAGGCAAGGGCGTCTTTAACAGTGTGTGTTAAAGGCGCTTTGTTCTATCAGAACATAAGCAAAACCAAAGGAGGTTTCGATTCACATGTCTTACGTTGATGAGGTCCTGGAACGTGTTATCCGGGAGAATCCGAACGAACCCGAATTCCATCAGGCTGTTAAGGAAGTTCTGAACTCCCTGCGCCCCGTGGTGGATGCCAATGAAGAGAAGTTCCGCAAGGATGCCCTGCTGGAGCGTCTGGTCAATCCGGAACGGCAGCTGAAGTTCCGCGTGCCGTGGGTGGATGACAAGGGACAGGTTCAGGTGAACACCGGCTACCGTGTACAGTACAGCAGCGCCATCGGCCCCTACAAGGGAGGCATCCGGCTGCATCCTTCTGTGAACCTGGGCATCATCAAGTTCCTGGGCTTCGAACAGATCTTCAAGAACTCCCTGACCGGCCTGCCCATCGGCGGCGGCAAGGGCGGCAGCGACTTTGACCCCAAGGGTAAGAGCGATCGTGAAGTGATGGCCTTCTGCCAGAGCTTCATGACCGAACTGTGCAAGTATATCGGTGCTGACACTGACGTGCCTGCCGGCGATATCGGAACCGGTGCCCGTGAGATCGGATATATGTTCGGACAGTACAAGCGGATCCGCGGTGTATACGAAGGCGTCCTGACCGGCAAGGGACTGAGCTACGGCGGTTCCCTGGCCCGTAAGGAAGCGACCGGCTACGGCCTGCTGTACATCACCCAGGAAATGCTGAAGAGCAAGGGCGACAGCCTGCAGGGCAAGACCGTGATCGTGTCCGGCGCCGGCAACGTGGCCACCTATGCCATCGAAAAGGCCTATCAGCTGGGCGGCAAGCCCGTGACCTGCTCTGACTCCACCGGCTGGGTATACGATGCTGAAGGTATCGACCTGGCTGCCCTGAAGGAGATCAAGGAAGTCAAGCGTGCCCGCCTGAGCGAGTACAAGAACTACCGCCCCAACGCCGAATATCATGAAGGCCGCGGCGTCTGGACCGTGAAGGCTGACATCGCTCTGCCCTGCGCGACCCAGAATGAACTGAACCTGGACGATGCCAAGGCCCTGGTTGCCAACGGTATCAAAGTTGTTGCTGAAGGCGCCAACATGCCCACCACCCAGGAAGCGACCGATTACCTGCAGGCCAACGGTGTGGTCTTCCTGCCCGGCAAGGCTGCCAACGCCGGCGGTGTGGCCACCTCCGCCCTGGAAATGTCCCAGAACAGCGAGCGCCTGAGCTGGTCCTTCGAAGAAGTTGACCAGAAGCTGCAGGGCATCATGGCGAACATCTTCCACAACATCGACAACGCTGCCAAGAAGTACGGCTTCGAAGGCAACTACGTGGTTGGCGCGAACATCGCCGGCTTCGAGAAGGTTGTCGACGCTATGAACGCACAGGGAATTGTGTAATTAGTGTAATAATGATTTATAAACAGGATCGTGGGGCGGATGCCTCACGATCCTGTTTTCATTATTACACAATGAAATGTATCATTCGGAAACAAAAGTGTTTCCGAATGATACGTGAAATATTAAAGAGGCAATACAGCCGTATTGCCTCTTTAATGTGAAATATTCCGCTTCGCGGAATGTGAAATATTGGCCCTGTGGGCCAATGTGTTATTTACTTTACAGCCAGGAGTGAAAAGTGATGAGTGAAGAGTTTTATCGGCTGCGGCCGGGGAGCCTCTCCGCAATCTCAGTCGACGCAATGGATATTGCTGGCGCTTCAATCCGCTGCTTGCTTCGATAAGGAAACGCACACGCACCGCGGACGGAATCCCCGTCCCGCGCACCGCGCGCGTCAGGACTCCAGGTCGTTTCCTGCTTTGTAGGATAGCCCACTGGGCTACCGCTTCCTTCGTTCCCCCTCCACGCACTTCGTTTGGTCAGGATGACATCCACGGGATGTCAGTTAAGAGTGAGTAGTGAAGAGTGAAGAGTGGAGAGTGAAGAGTTAACAGTTAACAAAAAAAGCCACCCCGCAGGGTGGCTCTTACTGTTAACTGTTTTGCCAGGCCTTGACCTTGTCAGCGGCGAGACGCTTGATGGTCTGTTCCGGATAGGGAGATTCGGAGCCGCCGTAACCATAGAGGAAGAACTTTCCTCCCTGGGTCTTGTACAGGGACTCTTCGTAGCCCTTGGGATCACCGAACACGCCGAAAACTTTCTTCTGGATCAGTTCGGAAGCGTCGGTATCGTACTCGATCTTGCAGATAACCTTCTTCATTTTCCTCTTCCTTTCGCGCTGTGCGCCTGATGCTGAAATGTGTTTCGCGGAACGTTCCGCCGGTGCATACTATAGCATATAAACGTTTACACAACAATGGACGGTTATATGCGAAAGGATACCAGATGTTGCAAATAACTATTATTTGCGGTTGTATGAGAGGAAAAATACAAAACAATACAGAAAACGGTCAGATCTTCAGGTTTTCATCGGACAGGGTCCGGATGCCGTTGGCATTCAGCAGTTCTTCCGCGGTCTTTGTATCATTGACCCGGATGACGACATAGGCTTCTTCCGGACCGGAACCGGTAAAGGCGTACATATATTCAATATTGATATTGGCCTCGTTCAGCACAGCAAGGATCGGATAAAGGGCACCGCTGCGATCGTTCATCAGCGCGGCCACAACTTCAGTTTTTGAGAAGAGATATTTATCACCCAGGAGTTTGCAGGCGGCATCGGTATCGGAAACGATAATGCGGAGAATGCCAAAGTCATTGGCTTCGGCAATGCTCATGGCGCGGATATTGATGTTTGCATCAGAAAGAGCCTGGATGGCTTCGATCAGGGCGCCGGGCTGGTTCATCAGAAAGACGGACAATTGCGTAATAGCCATAGGAACCTCCTATTCAATTAACAATTAACAATGAACAATGAACAATTAAGACTTTTCCTTTATTCTGTTCAGAAGGATGTTTGGACTATGAAAAACGACATGTATTTGCTGATAGAAGTATTATATCAGTGGAGTTTACGTTTGTCGATGACGCGGACGGCTTTGCCTTCACTGCGGGTGATGGTCTTGGGAGCTACCAGATGGATCTTGGGTCCGATGCCAAGCATGGTGCGCATGGCGGATTCAAGACCCTTCTCCATCTTCTGGATCTGGCCCATCAGGTCGGAGAACTGGTCCGGACTGACTTCCACATAGATATCAAATGTGTCGGTGTTCCGTTCGCGGTCGAGGACGATCTGGTAGTTGGGCGTATAGCCTTCATTCAGCAGCACGGTCTCGATCTGGCTCGGGAAGACGTTGACACCGCGGATGATCAGCATATCATCGCTGCGGCCCATGGGCTTAGCCATCCGGACATGGGTGCGTCCGCAGGAACAGGGCTTACGGCTCAGCACACAAAGGTCGCGGGTGCGGTAGCGGAGCAGCGGGAAGGCTTCCTTATCCAGAGAGGTGAACACCAGTTCGCCGACGGAGCCTTCCGGCAGGACTTCACCGGTATCCGGGTCAATGATCTCCGCATAGAAGTGGTCCTCGTTGATATGCATGCCCTTCTGCTCTTCACATTCGAAGGCCACCCCGGGGCCGCTGGTCTCGGTGAGACCGTAAATATCATAGGCTTTGATGCCCAGGCTCTTTTCGATTTCCCGGCGCATTTCCTCGGTCCAGGGTTCAGCGCCGAAGATACCGGCTTTCAGCTTGTTGTCCTCGGGTTTGAAACCCTGTTCCTTGAGGGATTCGCCGATATAGGCGGCATAGGAAGGGGTGCAGCAGATAATCGTGGATTCCAGGTCCATCATGAACTGGATCTGGCGCTCGGTGTTGCCGGAAGACATGGGAAGGGTCAGGCAGCCCACCTTGTGGGAACCGCCGTGAAGTCCGGAACCGCCGGTGAACAGGCCGTAACCGTAGCAGACCTGGACCACATCCTCTTCTGTTCCGCCTGCCGCAACGATGGCCCGGGCACAGCAGTCTTCCCACAGATCGATATCGTGCTGGGTGTAGAAAGCGACGACCCGTTTGCCGGTTGTGCCGGAGGTGGAATGAATGCGGACACAGTTCTTCAAATCTGTTCCCAGCAGGCCATAGGGATAAGTTTCCCGCAGGTCGGCTTTGCTGAGGAAGGGGAGCTTATGGATGTCATCCACGGTTTTGATGTCATCCGGTGTGAGACCCTTTTCTTCCATCAAATGACGGTAATAGGGAACGTTGTCCCAGACGTGGTGAATCTGTTTGACGAGCTTTTCGTTCTGGATTTCCAGTATTTTCTCACGCGGAGCAGTTTCAATCTCCTGCTGGTAATATCTCTTCATAAGATTTCTCCTTTGTCATCATACCTGATTATTCTGAGCGCCTTAGGGCTTCAGTCAGCGATGGTTGAGTAAACTCTGACAGTTTCTCAGAAAAACCCCTCCGCCTTTTTTCATCTCAAAAGGCGGTGGATTCAAAGCGCTCTGTGCGTCTGATTAATCCATCGCTGACCTGGTAAAGAAGAAGATAGCCGCGAATGATTTCATTGCTGAAATCCCCTTTCTGAAAACGGTTATACTTTCCCGTTGCAAAGAATATATGCCCGGAAAGGGAAGCTTGTCAACAGGCTCTTTTGTACTGTTGCTGTTTTTACAACGAGTTAGTTGACATAAAAAGTTGCGAATGATATATTCTCACTGTTGCCGGAACCTCCGGCGGCAGTGATGGCAGGAGGGACAAAAATGGCTGAGAATTATGTGCTGTATACCGACTCCGCTTGTGATATTCATCCGGACAAACTGGCAGAATGGAATGTAAAAATGCTTCCGCTGGCTTTTCTTTTTACAGATACAGGCGCGGAGCAGAAGGATCACGAAGAACCTATTGATGAGTTCTATAAATCCATGCGTGCAGGACGAGTTGCAAAAACCTCCTGTGTCAATGAAGAAGCTTTTGAAAGCGCATTTACCGAGATTCTTGAGGCAGGACAGGATATCCTTTACCTGGGCCTGTCCGGCGGACTGAGCGTGACCTGTGAAAACGCCAAAAAGGTTGCTGAAAGGCTTGCCGGGAAGTATCCTGACCGAAAGATCGAAGCGATCGATTCCCTTTCCGCTTCCGCCGGTGAAGGCCTGTTCGTATATCTTGCCGTGAAAAACCGGGATGCCGGAATGACACTGGAAGAAAACGCGGAGACACTTAGGAAAGAAATACCCCATGTGTGCCACTGGTTTACGGTGGAAGACCTGGTTTACCTGAAGCGCGGCGGACGGGTCAGCGCAGCCACAGCCCTGCTTGGTACGGCCCTGAACGTGAAACCTGTGCTTCATGTGGATGACGAAGGTCACCTGATCAAGATGACCCAGGTGCACGGACGGAAAAAGTCCATCAAAAAGCTGGCGGAAAAGCTGGGTGAGACGATCCGGCCGGATTCTCCGATCTTCATCTCCAACGCTGACTGCATTGAAGATGCTGAGATGCTGAAGGATATCCTGAAGAATGAATACGGCAAAGAGGTTACGCTGATCACCAGTATCGGATCTGTCATCGGCGCCCATGCCGGCCCCGGGACACTGGCACTGTTCTTCATGGGAAAACAGAGATAACAAAAAACCTCCGGTGTGATCCGGAGGTTTTTAATGAATAATGAAAACTTAAAACTGAAAAATGAATAATTTTGGAAACGGAAAAATAGGTTCCGGTAAATTTCGGAAAACGATATTTACCGGAGCTGTTGTTTTTGGTATTCTTCTTTCAGCCGATAAGAAGAAACGGCAGTAAGCCCTCAGGGCATGAAAGGAACGAAAGACTATGAAAAAGGGACTGATCATTCTGGTTGCTGTTATCATCCTGGCACTGGTGGTGGCGACAACCTGTACCGCGACGGTGCAGACCGGATATACGGGTATTGTAACGACATTCGGTAAGGTGGAGGATGTTACGCTGGAGGCAGGACTGCATTTCAAGAGTCCCTTCCAGAGCATTATTCCCATGGACAACCGGGAGCAGAAGAGCACGTTTGAAACCCAGGCGTTCTCCAGCGATATCCAGCAGGTGGATATCACCGGTTCCATCAACTACGCCATCAACAAGAGCACGGCTATGAACCTGTTCAAGGAAGTCGGCACAGACTACTTCAATAAGCTGGTTTATCCCCGGATGCTGGAGATCACTAAAGGCGTGTTCAGCAAATACACTGCTGAAAACCTGGTGGCGAACCGCCAGAAGCTGAGCGAACTGATCCGTGAAGGTCTGGACAATGAACTGGACGAGTACGGCATCAACGTGATCAGCGTGAGCCTGGAGAACCTGGACTTTACGGACGCCTTCACGGACGCGGTTGAAGCCAAGCAGGTTGCTGCCCAGAAGAAGCTGCAGGCCGAGATCGAACAGAACCAGATGACCATGGAAACCCAGCAGCAGGCTGAACGGAAACGCATCAATGCCGAGGCTGAAGCCAATGTGGCCAAGATCAACGCGGACGCAGATGCCTACGCCCTGCAGGTACGCAGCGAAGCGGAAGCCGAAGCGAACAAGAAGATCGCAGAATCCCTGACGGAAAACCTGATCCGCTTCAACGAGATCAAAGCCTGGGACGGCAAACTGCCCACCTATATGGGCGGAGAGGGCGGCACCACGATGCCGATCCTGAACCTGGGCGGAGCCGCGGATACGCAGGCAGTCGGTGAATAATGAACCTGTAACGCAGCAAGGGGAGCCGAAAGGCTCCCTTGTTTCATGATTCCGGCGTATTTATTTTTCCATTACTGAGAACCCGTCACCGATCGCTTCATGGGCTTCGACAATGATGACGAAGGCGTTTTCATCCTCTTCGTGCAGGATCCGTTTGAACGTCATGATCTCGCTGCGGCTGATGACGCACAGCAGGGTAGGACGTTCTGTGCCGGTATAGGCGCCGCGGGCAGTGAGCAGGGTAACGCCGCGATCCATGTCCCGCATGACACGATCCGCGATCTCCTGCCAGCGGGCGGACATGACAAAGCAGGCCTTGTTTGAGGAGAAACCGACGATGACGGTGTCCATCACCTTGGCGGACAGGAAAATGTTGATCAGCGCGTAAAGGGCCTCGGAGGTACCAATCAGGAAACCGGCAGAAATGACAACGGCACAGTCGATGGCAAAGAGGAAGGAACCTGTGGAAATAAACTGGAAGCGTTTATGCACCATGCGGGCGATCATATCGGAGCCGCCGGTGGTGGCGCCGCCGCGCATGATCAGGCCCAGGCCGGCTCCCAGCATCACGCCGCCCGACAGGGCCCCAGCAGCGGATCATGTGTCATGGGCTGCAGGGGCAGGATGTCAATGAACAACGTGAAAAGCAGCGTGGCGATAATGCTCCTGAAGGCGAAAATCCGGCCCATTGCCCGGAAACTGATCAGGAACAGCGGAATATTCAGGATCAGGGAGACAGCACCGACGCGCCACCCCATCAGATGATTCAGGATTGTGGCAATTCCGGTTATGCCGCCGGGCGCGATATGGTTCGGTGTCATAAACAGGGGATAGGCCGCACCGGCGATTATCGCACCAAGAAGGATCTGCGAATAAGAGAAGAAACGCTCCGCTGCCGCCGGATGCCTGCTGATTGCGGAACGAACGGATTTAACCATGAGAGAACACCCCTTCCGGGCCATAGAGGCTGCCTGAAATACAAAATAAATACAAAAGAACTTTAGCACATTCACCGCTGGCAGGCAAGGGATGGATAATGAAAAATGAAGAATGAAGAATTGTCAGTCTGTACTTTATATGGTAAACAAACAATACATTATGTATAATGACAAGTGTTTGAGAGAATGAGTTTAGAGTGAACAGTGAACTGCGATCGCCGTGTTCCGCAATCTCAATGGTCGCAACTCCACACTGTGGAGCTTGCTCCCTTTCGATTGACCTCAGATCCGATGAGATTTCCGCCACTGGCGGTCATCGGATCTTCGCCCAAAGTACTGATGGTACTTTGACGGCTGTAGCATGGCAGCTGTTACCCAAATCAAAGATTTGGACAGCTGCTCAACTGAAGAGTGAAGAGTTTGCCTCTGAAGTGGCGGGGAAGACAGACATGAGCAAGGTTAAGATTATCGGGGACCGGAGCGGGCGAGTCTGGCCGATGGTGCTCCGCACAGCGGAGGAAAGCAGGAACGCCGGACGGAGGCTGATCCTGTATGTGCCGGAGCAGTACACCCTGCAGGCGGAGCGGGACCTGATCACGGGCCTGAAGCTGCCGGGACTCCTGGACATCCAGGTGATCAGCCCGCGGAAAATGAAACAGCAGGTTAAGGAACGAACCGGTACAGGAACGAAACGCCTGCTGAACGAAATGGGCCGGGCAATGGCGGTCCACCGGGTGATGACTGAAAAGGCGGACGAGCTTGTCTATTACAAGGATATGACAGACCTGCCCGGTGCGGTGAAACGGGTTGAAGAGGCCCTGGATGAACTGCGTGAGAGCGACATGACGCCGGAGGAACTGGAAGCGTATGCCGCATCGGCTGTGACCGGGGCGGAACGTGCCAAACTGAATGACCTGAAAACCATCTGGCAGGGATATGAAGAACTGATCTCTGAACAATTTGATGACGAGAAAACAGCCTGGGCCGACACCGTGGACCGCCTGAGACGAAGCGGTATGTGGAAAACGGCGGACGTGGCGGTATATGGTTTTGACACAATCCGGCCTGACCTTCGGAAACTGCTTGCCGGGATCTGCGAGGATGTGAACAGCCTCACAGTATTCCTGGTGACGGACACGGACAAGGCACCGGACGGCAGGATCTTTTCAAGCCAGCGGGAGAGCGTGGACCGGCTGACTCAAGCCCTGGAGGAACATGGCATCGCAGCTGAGGAGATCATGCTGAAAAACAGCCGGGAAAACTGCGCAGCGGCACTGGCTTTCCTGGACAGGAACCTTTTTGCGCTGAATCCGGAAAAGTGGACAGGGGATGCCCGGAGTACGGTGACCCTGTACGCGGGAAGTACGCCGTGGGATGAGGCGGAAAAGATCAGCGCGACCCTGCGGAAATGGAATGAAGAAGGAACGGCGTGGAGCGAAATGGCAATTGCGCTGCCCTCGGGCGCGGCATCCGCGGGAGTGCTCCGCTCCAACCTGAAGATCAACGGGATTCCTTTTGTCTGGCAGCAGAAGGATAAAGCGGAGGATCATCCGGTATGCCGGATGCTTCTGTGTGCGCTTTCCTGCCTGAGCGACGGATACCGGACGGAAAACGTGACCAACATGGCCAGAAGCGGTTTCAGCCTGCTGACGGAGGAGGAAGGACTGCTGCTGGAAAGCTATGCCCTGGCGCACGGCGTGGAAGGCCGGCGGTGGCAGAAGCCTTTTACCGCGGGGGAAAACGCGGCGGAAGCTGAAGCGTGCCGCCTGCGGCTGCTGACGCCGCTTGAAAAACTCAGGAACGAACTGAAGGAAGCGGACAACGCAGGTGAATCCGCCTCCGCACTGGCGGATTTTCTGGAAGAAATGAATGTTTGGGTCCGGATGGAGGAAGAGGAAGAAATCCTGCTGGACCGTGAAATGTATCGGGAGGCAGTAATCAACAGGCAGATCGGCAAACTGCTGGCGGACCTGCTTGAACAGCTCCAGACGCTGCTCGGGAAGAAGCGGGCGGCGATCCGGGACCTGAAATATATGCTGGAAAGCGCCCTGGCGCAGGCATCCCTTGCGGCACTGCCGGAAGAGGAAAACGGCGTCATTATCGGCGAAGTGGGCCATCTGCTGGCCGGCGAGATCAAGGCGCTTGTGCTGGCACAGGCACAGGACGGGATGCTGGCGGCTCCTGAAAGCGGATGGCTGACGGATCCGGAACGCCGGAAACTGGAAGAAGCCTCGGGCAGGACGATCGGAATCAGCCGGGAAACGGGCTGCCTGATCCGCAAATACGATTTTTACCGGACGCTGACACTGCCGCTGGATAAACTGATGGTAACATGGAGCCTCCGGACGGAAGACGGCGGCGCGCTGCAGCCGGACGGCCTGATCATCCAGCTGGAGGAACTTTTCCCGGAACTGCAGGAAGAAGGCGGAGTCCTGGGAAATGAAAAACGGACAGATCCCGTTACTCCCAGGGCCGCGATAGACGGACTGGGCCCCTGGCTTACGGAAATCAAAAAAGGGGAGATCGGGGACGTACCCGCGGACTGGAAAAAAGCCCTGATCCAGCTGCTGCACAGCGGACAATACGGCAACACGGCACACCGGATGCTGGATGAATTGCTGCCAAAGAAAGAAAAGCAGAAGCTGGAAAAGGAAACCGCCAGGAGACTGTTCATGACCGACCGCCTGTCTGTGAGCCGGCTGGAACAGTTTGCCTCCTGCCCTTACAGGCATTTTATTGATTACGGCCTGCGGCCGGTGCAGCAGGACACTTTTACCTTTGAAAGCAATGATGCCGGTACATTCTTCCATGAGGCGCTGGACCGGTATATGAAACGGGCAGGAGCAGACAGCCGCTGGCCGGGATTCACACCGGAACAGGTGGACGACGTGCTGGAACCGATCCTGGCGGAACTGACGGAGGAATGGAAAGACAGTCCGCTGCAGGGAGATGCCCTGGGAGAGTGGACGGGCGAAGGCTATGTCCGCCGGGTGCGCCGGGCTGCCCACGTGCTGACCCGGTTCGCGGCCAACAGCGATTTCAGGACAATCGCGACGGAGCAGGCATTCGGAGACGCGGAAGGTCTCCCGCCCATCGTGATGACGCTGTCTGACGGCAGCCGGGCGGCTATCCGGGGCAAGATTGACCGGATCGACACCTATGAGAACGGCGAAGGTATCTGGCTGCGGATTGTGGACAACAAGAGCCGGGAAAAGAAACCGGATCCGGCGCGGATGGCGACCGGGGAACAGCTGCAGCTGATGATCTACCTGAAGGCGGCGGCTGAAAGCATGCCCGGAGCGCATCTGGCAGGTGCCTTCTATTTCCCGGTGATTGATAAGGAAGTGGAAACCAAAACAGATAACCCGGAAGAGATTGAAGCGGACCGGATCGACAAGACGCGGATGAAGGGCGTGGCTGCCGCGGAAGAGGACGTGATCCGGGCCATGGACCGGGATATCAGACCTTTTTCTGTGGATAAGGTTTTCAAACAGGACGGGACCCTTTCGAAAAGCGCTTCCTGGGTCATGGAGGAAAAAACACTCCGGGGACTGACGGACGCGGCGCTGGAAAAAGCCGGGGAGCTGTGTGAACGGATGCGGGAAGGCGAGATTGAGGCTTCTCCCGGAGAGGATTCCACAGGCTCTGTGTGCCGGTACTGTGATTACAGGACGATCTGTCGCCTCGGAAACGGCAAAACCCGCGTCCGGGACAAGGAAATCACATATCAGGATATTGCGGGGAAAAACACGTTGCGCGAAACAGAAAAGTAGCGTATAATGGCGTCAGAGAAAACCCCATAAAAGGAGGCTGATTCCCATGATACAGGTAATTGCAGGCAAAAAGGGCTCCGGTAAAACGAAGCGGCTGATTGACCTGACCAATACCACTGCCCGCGATGCGGTTCACGACGTCATTTTCCTTGATGATGACAATCGCTACATGTTCGACGTGGACCACAAGGTCCGTTTCATCAACGCCGAAGATTATCATATTCGCAACGCCGATATGTTTATCGGTTTCCTCTGCGGAATCCTTTCCTCCAACTTCGACGTTGGCACCATCTTCATCGACGCGTTCCTGAAGCTGTGCCGCACGGAGCTGGCGGAGACAGAGCCGATTGTGAAGGTTCTGGTTGAACTGGCTGCGAAACACGATGTGGACTTCGTCCTGAGTCTGAGTGCTGATCCTGAGGAGATTCCGGTCTTCTTCAAGCAGTACCTCATCTGATCAAACAGACAAACACGAAAGAGGCGGCGGATCAACCCCGGCGCCTCTTTGTATGAAGGCAGATGCCTATCCTGAAACCGGAGGTCGATTGACTCGTGTCATTCTTTTCCACCCGCGGCGAAAGCTGCGTCACAGCCAGCCAGGCGATCCTGCACGGACTGGCTCCCGACGGCGGCCTGTATGTACCGGCCATGTTTCCGACTGTTCCGATGCAGAGGATCTCAACATTCTGCGAGATGGACTACGCCGCACGCGCGGTGTCTATCCTGAAACGCTACCTGGAAGACTTCAGCATTCCGGAAATTGAAGAAGCGGTTCGCGCGGCTTACAGCACGGAACGTTTTGACACGCCGGAGATCGCGCCGGTCACGCAGATCGATGACAGCACGTGGGTGCTGGAACTGTTCCACGGACCGACCCTGGCGTTCAAGGATATGGCGCTTCAGCTGCTTCCGCACCTGACCCGCCTTTCTGCCCTGAAAAACGGGGAGAAGCGGGAGATCAGCATTCTGGTCGCGACAAGCGGTGACACCGGCAAAGCAGCCCTTGAAGGGTTCCGGGATGTGCCCGGCACCAGCTGCACGGTGTTCTATCCGCTGGACGGCGTCAGCGACGTGCAGAAGCTGCAGATGGTGACCACCGGCGGAAACAACACGCATGTGATCGCGGTCAAGGGCAACTTTGACGATGCACAGACCGGTGTAAAAGAACTGTTCTCCTCCCAGGATTTCATCCGGCAGATGGAAAAACGCGGCAAGATCCTGTCTTCCGCGAACTCCATCAACTTCGGCCGCCTGGTGCCGCAGATCGTCTATTATTTCTCCGCCTACGCGGACCTGGTCAACAAACACGCCATTGCCCCCGGTGAAGCCGTTAACTTCTGCGTGCCGACCGGCAACTTCGGTGACATCCTGGCGGGCTATTATGCCAGGAATATGGGCCTGCCGGTGAATAAGCTGATCTGCGCCAGCAACCGGAACAACGTGCTGACAGACTTCTTCGGAAGCGGAATCTATTCCACCCACCGCACGTTCTTCAAGACGCTGAGTCCCAGCATGGACATCCTCGTGTCCTCCAACCTGGAACGGCTGCTGTATGAGGCGACGGACCGGGACGGCGCACTGGTTAAGACCTGGATGGAACAGCTGAAGGAATGCGGAAGCTACTCCATCGGTGAACAGCGCCGCGACTGGCTTGCGGATGTGTTCTGGGCAGACTGCGCGGACAACAAGGATACCGTGGCCGAGATCGGCAAACGGTTCCGCGAGGATCACTACCTGATGGATCCGCACACGGCAGTAGGCGCGTATGTGCTTCGCCAGTACAGGCTGAAGACAAACGATGCCACGCCGACCATCCTGCTGTCCACCGCCAGCCCCTACAAGTTCGCGGCGGATGTGCTGCGCGGGGTGGCCGGAGCAGAAGCGGCGGAAGGAAAAGACGCCTTTACCTGCAGCGAGGAACTGGAAAAGCTGTCCGGTATTCCGATGCCGGCCCAGGTCCGGGCACTGAAGGACCTGCCCGTGCGCCATACCGCCGTATGCGAGCGGAATGCTATGGGAGAAGCGGTGATCAAAGCCTTCGAGCTTTGATCAAATGAACAATGAACAATTAACAATGAACAATTGCGGAGAGAACTCATGCTGAGGCATGAGTTCTTTTTTATATGGGCGGGGAATGAGGAAAAAGGCTGTAAGAAAATGAATACAGGCATTTTTGTCAGTTTTTTCTTTTCAAACGGAACCGGATATGATAAAATGTCCTGTGGATGTGCCCAAATAAGGGTTTCGTCCGGAAAGGCGTGATACATTTGACCGCAGCCGAACGGCTGATCAATTACCTGCATGCCGGCCCGAAAACGGCTGTGGCAGTGCATGATCCCTCCAATATGTTCTACCTGACGGAAGGATATACAGGCGAAGGACTCGTTTATATATCCGAAGCAAGCCGGGTGATCATCACTGACTTCCGCTATACAGAACAGGCAGAGCGGCAGGCGCCCGGTTTCCGGGTGGAAATGACCGAAACAGGACGAAACCATAACCGGGTCCTTTCGGAACTGGTGAAGGCTGAAGAGATTACTGAACTCCGGGTTGAAACCAACTGGCTTTCCGTGGACGCGTTTGAAGACCTGCGCGCCGCGGTGGGAGAGGAAATCTCCTTTGTTCCCCTGAAGGGTGCACCCCAGAAGCTCCGGGAGATCAAGACCCCGGCCGAAATCGTAGCCATCCGCAAAGCGTGCGATATCACCTCGGAAGCATTCAACGCGATCCTGCCGAAAATCCGGCCGGGTATGACGGAAAAGGAACTGCAGATCGAACTGGACTTTACGATGCTCCGCCTGGGCGCGGATGAGTTCGCTTTTGACACCATCATCGCTTCGGGCGAAAACGGCAGTCTCTGCCACGCGATCCCCGGCAGCAGGACGCTGAAGAACGGCGACATGATCACCATGGACTTCGGCGCGAAGGTCGGCGGATACTGCAGTGACATGACGCGTACGGTTGCCCTCGGCAAGCCGTCCGATGAGATGCGCACAGTCTATGAGACCGTGCTTCGGGCCCAGAGCATGTGCGAGGACGCGCTCATGGCCGGCAAAACCGGTGAAGAGCTGGACAAACTGGCCCGGGATTACATTGACGCAAGGGGATACGCCGGACGCTTCGGCCATGGACTGGGGCATTCCGTCGGAATCGACATCCACGAGGAGCCGCGGCTTAGCCAGAGATGTAAGGACGTCCTGCAGGCCGGCGTTGTGATCACCGTGGAACCCGGTATCTACCTGCCCGGTGTGGGCGGCGTCAGGATCGAAAACACCTGCCTGGTGAAGGAAAACGGCTGCGTACCGCTGACGACAGCGGATAAGCAGTTGATCATCCTATAAATATATTTATTTGAATTCAGAGAGAACGAACGGAGGAATGACAAAATGATTACCGCTGGCGATTTCAAGAAAGGCATTACGATTGAGTGGGACGGCGGCGTCTGGAATATCGTTGATTTCCAGCACGTGAAGCCCGGCAAAGGCGCTGCTTTTGTCCGCACCAAGATCAAGAACGTGATGACCGGCGCTGTGGTTGAGCGCAGCTTCAACCCCACTGACAAAATGCCCAAGGCCATCATCGAGACCAAGGAAATGCAGTACGTCTACAACGACGGCGACCTGTACTACTTCATGGACGTTGAAACCTATGAACAGCTGCCGCTGAGCAAGGACCAGGTTGAAGACGCGATCCCCTTCGTGAAGGAAGGCACCAACGTGACCGTCCGTTTCTTCAAGGGAAGCGCTTTCTCCGTGGAAGCTCCCAACTTCGTGGTTCTGGAAGTGACGGATACCGAACCCGGTTTTGCCGGCGATACCGCTTCCAACACCTACAAGCCCGCTACGCTGGAGACCGGCTTCAGCCTGCAGGTGCCGCTGTTCATCAACACCGGCGACAAGATTCAGATCGATACCCGCAGCGGCGAGTATCTGAAGAGGGCTTAATCATGAGCAGACTGACGGACAGAATCAGTTATCTTCAGGGTCTGGCGGAAGGAATGAAGCTGAACCCGGACAAAGACTCCCATAAGCTGATCCTCGGCATCCTTGATGTGCTGGGTGAAGTTGGCGAGTCCTTTGAGGCTCTTGCGGAGTCTCACGGAGAACTGAGCGACTATGTGGAGAGCATAGATGAAGACCTGGCTGATCTGGAAGCCGATCTTTATGACGATGAGGACGAGGAACTGGCGGAGGATGACGAAGATCAGGCCTTCGAAGGCTCGATCGAGTATGAATGCCCCCACTGCGGTGCCACAGTAGAAATTGATCCGGATGAGATCGATTTTGATGAGGATGCCCTCTGTCCCCAGTGCGGCAAGGAACTTTTCCCCGAACTGCCGGAAGAAGAGGATCCGGACGGTGAACCGGAAGAAACGAACGAAGAGGAGTAATCCTTTATTCGGTCACCGGGATCTGACACGGCCAACGGGGAGCTATCCAGCTGATATCATCTCCGGACGAACCAGGGGAATCCCGTGATTCGCGTTCTTTCAGGCTGCCTTCGGGCAGCCTTTTCTGTTATGGAGGAATAAGCATGAATGAGGACACAATCCGGATCGCTGTCCTTTCCGATACCCACGGACTGCTCCGCAGGTGCGTGGTGCGGGCTGTGCAGGACTGCAGCGTGATCCTGCACGCGGGGGATATCATCCATGAAAGCGACCTGGATGAGCTGGCGGTTTACGGAAGCCTGTATGCCGTCAGGGGAAACAACGACATCTGGATGAGCGGAGTCTGCGACCTGGCAGGCTCGCTGCGCTTCACCATCGGCGGCGTTACCTTCTTTATGACCCATGACCGGCGGGACGTGGCAAGGGACCTGACAGGCGTGGACGCAGTCATCTTCGGCCACTCTCACCGCTACAGCGAAGAACGGATTGACGGACGGCTGTGGCTGAATCCGGGAAGCTGCGGAAGGGCACGCTTCGGCAGTGATGTGACCATGGCAAAGATCGTGGTCCGCGGGGAAAAATCAGCAGCGTGGAACGGATCGACTTTGAGAACACGGACGACTGAGGAACGCCGGGAGATATTGATCCTGTGCGCGGGTATGGTGTATACTCAATGCCGAAAGAGGGGAAACAGATGTCCAGTCCGACACCGTCCGTGAAGCGTCGAAAGAAACGGCAGGCGATCAGCATCAGCCGGGTCATCGCGCTCACGTTTTTGGGAATCATCCTGTGCGGAGCGATCCTGCTTGCCCTGCCGGTTTCCTCCAGGAACGGGCAGAGCGCGGGGCCGGTTACCGCGCTTTTCACAGCCACATCAGCCACCTGCGTAACAGGCCTGGTGCTGGCTGATACCTGGAGCCAGTGGAGCAATTTCGGCCAGGTGGTCATCCTGATGATGATCGAGATTGGCGGCCTGGGATTTATGTCCGCGGCTTCGCTGGCGTGGTTCAGCCTGCGGCGGAAGATCTCCATCCAGCAGCAGCTGGTGATGGCGGAATCCATCGGATCCAACATGAACGACGTTGTGGAGCACCAGAAGCGGCTTCTGATCCGTGCCTTCACGGTGGAGGGAGTCGGAGCTGCCATCCTGACGGCGCGCTTTCTGACGGAATACCCGTTTCCGCTGGCGCTGAAGCTTGGTATATTCCATTCCGTTTCCGCGTTCTGCAACGCCGGATTTGACGTCCTTGGCTTTATCAGGCCGGGAGCGAGCCTGATCGTTTACCAGACAGATCCTGTGATCTGCCTGACGCTGAGCGCGCTGGTCATCCTGGGCGGCCTGGGCTTCCTGGTATGGGATGAGCTGCTGCGGGAAAGACATCCGAAGAAGTGGAGCGTCTATACCAAACTGGTGATGATCACCACAGGCGTACTGCTGGTGGGAGGAACCCTGCTGTTCTGCGCGCTGGAGTGGAGGAATCCTTCCACACTGGGCACCATGCGGGGCCCGCAGAAGGTGCTTGCCGCTTTCTTCCAGTCTATGACCCTGCGTACCGCCGGATTTGCCGGTGTGGACCAGGGACTGCTGACACCGGCAGGCAAGGCGGTTTCCATTTTCATGATGCTGATCGGCGGCTCTTCGGGTTCCACGGCCGGCGGCCTCAAGACCGTGACTTTTGTGGTCCTCCTGCTGTTCCTCTGGAACAGGATGCGGGGACGCCGTACGGTGAGCATATTCCACCGGACCATATCCGACGATCATGTGCTGAACGCGATCACGATCTTTATGCTGATGGTGCTGCTTTCCTTCGCGGGGGCCACGGTGATCTGCGCGACCTCGCCGGTGGGCTTTGCTGACAGCCTGTATGAGACGGTTTCCGCCATCGGAACGGTCGGCCTGACAGCGGGAGCGACCCCGAGGCTGAGCATTGTCTCCAAATTCATGATCATACTGTTTATGTACTTCGGAAGGGTGGGCCTGCTGACCATCAGCTTCGGTTTCCTGAAAAAGAAGCCTTCCGGGGAACAATACAAATTCGCGAACACCGATCTGCTGATCGGATGACAGGAGGGTATAATCCATGAAGTCTTATGTTGTTATCGGCCTCGGACGCTTCGGCAGCGAACTGGCAACCCGCCTTTACGCCTGCGGTGAAGAGGTTATGGCCATTGATATGGATGAACAGCTGATCGACAAGATCGCCGACCGGGTTACCCGGGCGGTGGCGGCTGATGCCCGTGATCCTGACGTACTGAAGAAGCTGGGCGTGGAAAACTTTGACCGGGCGGTGGTTGCGGTCGGTTCGGACCTGGCGGCTTCCGCACTGATCACCATGAACCTGAAGGCCCTGAATGCTCCCTTTATCATCTGCAAAGCGCATGATGACACCTACAAGGATATTCTTGAAAAGCTTGGCGCGGACCGGGTGATCATCCCGGAAAGGGAAGTGGCGGACAAGCTGGCGCTGGGGCTGACCCATGCCGGCGTCATGGAATACATTGAACTGTCCCAAGAATTCGGCATTGTTGAAATGCAGCCGATCGCTGAGTGGGTGGGCAAGACCATCCGTGAACTGGAACTGCGCACCCGCTACGGGGTGAACGTGATCGCGGTCCGCAGCAATGAGGATACCATCAAGATCCCGCCGGACATTGACGCACCCATCCCCGAGGACGTGGTGATGGTCATGCTGGGACAGTATGACATGTTTGAGAACCTGAAGAAAAAGTAATTCTGCCGGGAGGAGAAAAAACGATGGCCAGGCCAATCCTCTGGATCGTGGTTCCGTGCTATAACGAGGAGCAGGTGCTGCCGCTGACCGCACCGATGTTCCTGCAGAAAGTGCAGGAGCTGACAGACGGCGGAAAGATCAGCAAAAACAGCCGGATCCTTTTTGTGAATGACGGATCCGCGGATAAAACCTGGAGTATTATCCGGGAACTGGCGGAGAAGGATGAGCATTATATCGGCATCTGCCAGAGCCGGAACCGGGGACACCAGAACGCGGTGCTCGCCGGACTCATGGAAGCCAAGGACCGGTGCGATATTACCATCTCCATTGACTGTGACGGCCAGGACGATATCAACGCCATGGACCGCATGGTGGATGAATACCTGGACGGCGCGGAGATTGTTTACGGTGTCCGTGCGAAGCGGGATACGGATTCCTTCTTCAAGCGGTTTACCGCGGAAACCTTCTATAAGCTTATGAAAACGCTGGGAGCTGACGTGGTGTTCAACCACGCGGACTACCGGCTGATCTCGGCAAAGGTGCTGCAGCACCTGGCTGATTTTGAGGAAGTGAATATCTTCCTGCGGGGCATGGTGCCGCTGGTGGGCTTTAAAAGCACAACAGTTTCCTATGACCGTGCGGAACGGCTGGCAGGCAAAAGCCACTATCCGCTCCGTAAAATGCTGGCGCTTGCCTTTAACGGCATCACGAGCCTTTCCGTTAAGCCTATTACGCTGATCACCGCCATCGGGGCCGGGTTCAGCTTTATCGGGCTGATCCTGATGATCTGGGCCGTGGTGAAGGCCATTCTCGGACAGACGGTCGCCGGCTGGGCTTCCACGGTATGTATTGTGTGTCTGCTGGGCGGCATCCAGCTGATCAGCATGGGCATCCTGGGACAGTATATCGGAAAGACCTACCTGGAGACAAAACACCGTCCGCGGTATATCATTTCAGCCAGGACCTGGGAGGCGGAGACACGGCACTATCTTGAGGACGATTTGTCCTGACCGGAAAGACAAAATTTGCAAGCCTTGAAAACAATGAATTTATTGTAATCGTTACCGCAAAATGCAACTTCAAAAAACAGTATAAAAACATTACTGACCGGAGTGAGTCAAATACAGACTTTCCGGTCAGTTGTTTGCCATTCAGACTGAAAAAAGCCGTTTTTGACTTGATTTTTGGGCATGGCGGCCATATAATCAATCCTGTAGAAGTATGCCCATACAGGAAAAGTTTTCCATTTCACGAAGACGACTGTACGGTGACATAGATAGAACGGAAAACAAAAAGGAAAACCAGAGGGGAGAATCATTCATGAAAAAGCACCTTCAGCGAATCGTGTCCCTGGTTTGTGTTCTGGCGCTGGCGTTCAGCGTGATCCCCGCAATGGCCGAGGAGTATGACGCCCGCGTTATCACCGCCAAGTGGAAGGACGGAGACAATCAGGAAGGTTTCCGGCCGGATCATGTGGACGCGTCCCTGGCGGGCCAGAAGGTTACCCTGAACGATGACAACGGATGGACCGCGGAGGTTTCTGTTCCGTCTGACACAGGGAACAACTGGACTTTTGACACTCCGGATGGATATACAGCAACGCTGGATGAGGGTGCTATTTCTGTTATTACCTATAACCGTCCGATCGCCGCGACGATCGACGTATCCGGTACGGTGACCTGGGACGATTCCGAGAATGCCGGAAAGACCCGGCCGGAATCGGTTCAGCTGATGCTGCTTGCCGACGGGGAAGCCTGCGGCGAACCCCTGACCGCGAAAGCTCCCGCCTGGAAGGTAACCTGGACGGACCTGGCTGCCAAAAAGGCCGGAACAGACCAGGCCATCACCTATACCGTGCGGCAGCTGCAGACACCGGACGGCTACACTTCCTCCGTGAGCGGAACGGAAGTGACCAACACCCTGGAAACCGGCAGCCTGAAGCTGAACGTTTCCGTTGCGGGCGCGCCGGAAGACGCTGACCTGAGCGGCCTGAGCCTGACGGTGGACGGCCCCGATCCCAGCATGCCGAAGACCATCTCCTGGGCGCAGGTTTCCGGCGGCAGCTTTGACTTCGGCACAGTGCTGCCCGGCGCCTACCTGGTCCGCGGCACCAACGCTGATACGCTGGTGGAAGGCTATATCATGGACGCCGGGAACAGCAAAGTGGCGGATGCCGTATATCTCAAGGCCGGTGAATCCGCTGCCCTGACTTTCAAATACACCTATAAGCTTCCGGAAGAAACCGACGCTCCGGAAGATTATGATCCCATGGCCAACATCGGGAACCTGAGCTTCGAGATCCTCGGACCGGATGCTCGGATGCCCATCACCGTGACCTATTCCCAGTTTACGAACGGGAAATACGAACTGCCTGACCTGGCAGCCGGCGTTTACACCGTGGTGGAAAGAAACGCGGAAACCCTGGTGAAGTACTATACGCTGACCGGTGCCAGCGTGACCGGCATGAAGCTGGAAGTCAGCCCGGACGGAACGGCGACAGCGAAGCTGTTCAACCAGTACATTCCTGCCCCGACGCCGGAACCCGACGCGGAGTTTGTTGACATCCCCGTGACCAAGACCTGGAACGACAATAACAACAAGGACGGAAACCGCCCGAACGCCATTACCGTGCGGCTGTACGCCGACGGCGTGGAAGTGGACAGCCATGTGCTGACCGCTACGGAAAACTGGGTCTACACCTTTGCGGAAAAGCCCCGCTATAAGGAAGACAACAAGACCGAGATTGTATATTCCGTAAACGAAGATACGGTGCCGATGTACACGGTGGAAATCAACGGATACAACCTCGTGAACAATTACCATCCCGAGCTGACAAGCATTTCCGTGTCCAAGATCTGGCAGGATGACAACAACGCTGCCAAGGGACGGCCGACCAGCATTGCCATGACGCTGTCCGACGGACAGAAGAATGTGACAGTGGTTGTGCTGAACGCGGAGAACGGCTGGTCCGCCACCGTGAACAACCTGCCCACCGTAGTGAACGGACAGCCCGCGAAGTACGCGTGGAAGGAACAGGAAGTGATCGGCTATACGCTGGTCAGCGTCAAGGAAGAAGGCAACTCCATGGTCTTCACCAACGCGGTCTGGACCAGGCCTGATACTCCGACCGCAGGCCGGACACCCAAGACCACCGGCGAAACCTGGTATGTCTTTGAAGAGTATGATACGCCTCTGGGCGTGGAAGTGGTTATCAACCACGTTGGCGACTGTTTCGATTAATGAAGGAAGGATCTGATCATCATGAACAAGCTGCAACGATTCCTGTGTCTGCTTCTCTCTGTGCTCCTGCTGACCCAGGCTCCCCTGCTGGCAATGGCGGAAGCAACGGAAGACGCTGCCGGACTCCCGGAAGAGCTGATCGTTGGACATCCTACGGTTACCAAGGGAGACTTTTTCACAGAACTGTTCGGCAATGACACAGCGGATATCGACGTACGCGCCCTGATCCATGGCTACAACCTGGTCAACTGGGATCAGAACCAGGGTACCTATGTGTTTGATCCCAGCGTTGTACAGACCATCGGACCGGTGGAAGTGGACGAGCTTGGCAACCATACGTATAAAATGATCATTTATGATGATCTGTATTATTCGGATGGAACGCCCATCACCGCCTGGGACTACGCGTTCTCCATCCTGCTGATGATGAGCCCTGAAATCGAAGCCATCGGCGGCAAGATCTACCGCGCTGAGCACCTGATGGGCTATGACGACTATATCGCCACCCGGAAAAAGATCCTGGCCGGTGAAGAACTGACCGATGATGACGTTCGCAGCCTGAGCGGTGTGGAAGTACACAGTGATCATGAAATCTGGTTCCACCTGGACGCGGATTTCCTTCCGTACTTCTTTGAGACCGGTCTTCTGCTGACCGTTCCTTATCCGATCAGTGTGATCGCTCCCGGATGCAAGGTTTATGACGACGGCTTCGGCATTTACCTCGGTAACGCGGATCCCTATACCGAGGAACCCGTATTCACGCCTGAACTGCTGAAGAAGACCATCCTGGATCCCGAGACCGGATACAATTCCCATCCGTCCGTGGTTTCCGGCCCCTACAAGATGGTTTCCTGGGACGCGGCTACGGGCGAAGGACATTATGAAATCAACCCCTATTTCAAGGGCGCCTGGATGCACAACAACCTGCCCGGCCCGGACTATTCCGGCCCCGTGAACTATGTCCAGGTGATGGACATTGACAACGAGACTCCCAAACTGGATGCCAACGGCCAGGAAATCTGGCTGGTAAAGCCCACCATTGAAAAGATCAAGTTTGTGGTTGCTGACAATGACACGATGATGCAGCAGCTTGCTGACGGCGAACTGCACCTGGTCAACAAGGTCACCTACGGCCCGACGATCCTCGACGGCCTGCAGAACGGCCGGGACAAGGGAATTGCCTACCAGAACTACCGCCGTATCGGCCTGGCCTTCCTGACCTTTACCTATGACTGGCCCACCGTGCATGACATGGAAGTACGCCAGGCAATTGCCTGGTGTATGGACCGCGACCTGCTGGGTGCCCTGTACTGCGGCAGCGAAGACGGCGGACAGACCTTTGCGCTGCGCGTTGACGGATACTACGGCATGGAACAGTGGGAATACAAGCTCTTGAGCGGAGAACTGTCCTATCCCGTGAACTTCCTTGACCAGGTTACGCTGCCCCAGGTCCAGGTAAAAGACGGGGAAGAGGAAGACCTGACCAAGAAGTATAAGAACCGTTATGTGGAAACCCAGGAAGACTATGAAAAGGCTGTTGCCGCCTGGGAAGCCCTTGCCAAGGAATGGGGAGACAAACTGGTCAAGTATACCGTTGATCTTTCCAAGGCGAAGAAGCTGCTGGAGAAGGCCGGCTGGACGCTGAACCGCAACGGCGAGCCCTTCCAGGAAGGAACGGATGACGTTCGCTGCAAGAAGATGGAAGACGGTTCCATCGTTGCCTTGGACCTGACGCTGATGTACCCTGCGGGCAACCATATGGCGGAACTGATGCAGACTGCCGTGCGGTCCGAAACAAATATCAGTGCCAGAGAAGGCAGTCCGGAACCGGACGCCGACGCGGGCAGCTTTGTGGATAACCTTGCCAGGGTCGGTATCAAGCTTACGCTGGTTCCGACTCCCATGGAAGAGCTGCTGAAGTCCTACTACCGCCAGACCGAACGGACGACCGACATGATCTACCTGGCTACCAACTTCCACGTGATCGTTGACCCGTCCATCACCTACTCCACGGACACCACCAAGAATCACGAGATCTGGAACAACACCTACTCCGATGACGAAGAGCTCTGGATTGACGCCAAGGCCATGCGGAAGACCGAGCCCGGCGACATCTTCGAGTATGTGTCCAAGTGGGTGACCTTCCAGGAACGCTATAACGAAGTACTGCCCACCATTCCGATCTATTCGAACGTCTACTTCGACTTCTACAATGAGAACCTCCAGAACTACTATATTACCGGACAGGTAACGTGGTCCCAGGCCATCCTTCCTTCCTACTTCGCACTGGAGAATGAGCCTGCGGCTGAAGAAGACGGCGAGTTCGAATCCTTCGACGACTGATGAATCCATTCAGGCCGGGCGCTGAAAACAGCGCCCGGTTTTTTACACACAGGAGAGAAGATGCAGCAGATAATATGCTCCACGGGAGCGCTGATCGGACGGCCGAACGGTAGGGATTACCGCCTGCTGAAACAGTTTTGTCCCCAACTGGAATGTGACGGGTTCGAGTTTATTATGTACGGCACCTGGTATAATGAGGTGGACGCAATTACCCGGTTTCTGACTTCGACAGGGCTGAATATTCCGGTGATGCACAGTGAAAAAAGCATTACGGAACATATTGCCAGGGGCGGAGAGGAAGAGGAGCGGGAGGCCTGCCGCCTTTTCGGGATCAATTGCCGGATGGCAGAAGCCATCGGCGCCGAAAAGATCGTGATCCATCTCTGGAACGGACAGATCTCCGATACCCATTTTGAGAACAATCTCAGGTCTTATCCCGTGTTCCGGGAAATGGCGGAAAAGCACGGCCTTACCCTGCTGGTGGAGAATGTTGTATGCCTGCAGGATCCAATGTCCCACTGGGTGGAGCTGTACAGGCATTATCCGGATATCCGGTTTGTTTTTGACACCAAAATGGCGGATTTTCACAGACAGCTTGACCTGCTGTACGCACCGGAATATGATTGGCTGTGGAAGGAAAACCATATCCTGCATTATCATGTGAACGACTACGGCGGCGGATATATGGATTGGAGCAACCTGAAGGTGCTCCAGCTTGACAAGGGCCATATTGATTTTAAACGTTTCTTCCGCTTTGTGGGGAAGACGGGCTATACGGGAGACTTTACTTTTGAAGGAACCGGCTTTGACCATACAGGCGAAGTGAATATCCGGAACCTGAATGACCAGTTTGCCCGGGCAAGGGAATACCTGGCCCTGGCGGGACAAAAGAACGGCTGAGCATTGACGGCAAACCATAAGGAAGAGAGGCGGGGACAATGCTTTTCGGAACCCTGGAAGCGGGTGGAACCAAAATGGTTCTCTCCATTGGCAATGAACAGAACGAACTCATTGAACAGACGAGTATTCCCACGGAAGCTCCTGAAAAGACAATACCGGCAATGATTGACTGGTTCCGTGACAAAAAAATCGCGGCCCTCGGCATCGGAACATTCGGACCGGTGGATCTGAAAAAGGATTCACCGACCTACGGGTGGATTACGAAAACCCCCAAGCCAGGCTGGAGCGACAAGCCCCTGCTGCCACCTATGCAGGAAGCACTGGGCGTGCCTGCCCTTATAGACACGGATGTGAACGCGGCTGCGCTGGCAGAGTGGAAGCTTGGAGCAGCCCGGGGACTGAACAGCTGCCTTTATGTCACGGTAGGAACCGGGATCGGCGCGGGTCTGGTGATTGAAGGGAAGCTGGTTCACGGGCTGGTTCACCCTGAATTCGGTCATATGCTGCTTCGGCAGGAAAAGGAAGATCCGGCTCCGGACGGCTTTTGTCCCTATCACAAAGGATGCCTGGAAGGCCTTGCGTCAGGTCCGGCTATCGAGAAGCGGTGGGGGAGAAAAGCATATGATCTTCCGGAAGACCATGAAGCATGGAACCTGGAAGCGGCATACCTTGCGCAGATGTGTATGGACGCTGTCTGCGGATTCTCGCCGGAAAAGATTATCCTGGGCGGAGGCGTGATGCAGCAGAAGCATCTCTTCCCGCTGATCCGGAAGAAGACAAAGGAGCTTTTGAACGGATATGTCCAGGCAAAGGAAATACTGGAAGAAATTGACAGTTATATCGTAGAACCCGGCCTGGGAACAAGGAGCGGAGCGACAGGCGCTCTGCTGCTTGCGAAACAGGCATTGCAGGAAGCATAAAAGTACGAACAAGAACGTACAAATCGATACAAAAAAAGAACAATAGCCATTTACGGAACGGATAGTTAAAAATGTCCGTTCCGTTTCATTTTTTGTCTTTCGATAATATTTATGGTCGGTACATCTTTGCAAAACTATGCAACAAAACAGGCCGATTAGAGCAAAAAAATGGCAATAAATGCCAGAAAAACGGTTGAAACCGATACCAACCCAATGATTACAGGCGTTTGAGCCGATTTTGGCTGGTTACAGGAAAAAATTACATGAAAAAAGAGGTGAAATATGGGAGATGTACGTACCATATTATCAAGTTTGAGGTGTTTTTTTGCGTGTTTATCAGGCACCTGAAAGGGCCGAAAAAGGGTAGAAACGGTTACAAAAGGCAAAAGTTGATAAAATGAAGTGTAACATATATACGGATACATGAACGCCTTGAAATGTAAGCGTTTCTGGCATGACCATGACCGCACAGGCTTGTATTTGCTTGCGATCTGATCAAAAAGCTTGAAATCCTTTTTCTTGTATGGTATGATTTCCGTGGATTCGTATGCCCATTTTGAAGTTATGAAGAACATAAGAATCGGTCGGCATGTAACCTTGATGTAACAAAAACAGCCGAAAGGCGAATCCTAAGATTCAACCCAGGATGACGAAAAGAGGGGTAAGGACATGATGAAGCAGTTCAAGAAGGTTCTCTCCATCCTGTGCGCGCTTGCTTTACTGCTTTCCAGTTTGGCAATGGCACTGGCTGAAGGTGACCAGATCGAGAACGCAGCACCTGCTGAGGTTTCCACAGAAATCCCGGCTGAGGTTTCTGCTGAAGTTCCGGCGGAGGTCCCCGCTGAAGCTCCCGCAGAGGCTCCTGTTGCAGCACCGGCGGAAGAACCTGCCGAGGCTCCCGCAGTGGAAGTCCCTGCCGAAGCTCCCGCGGTGGAAGTTCCTGCTGAAGCTCCTGCAGAAGTACCTGCCGAAGCTCCCGCTGAAGTCCCTGCGGAACCCGTAAACGAGGTTCCCGCTGAGGCTCCTGCTGAAGTAAAGGCGGAGGATCCCGCAGAGGTACCTGCTGCTGAGACGCCTGCTGAAACTCCTGCCCAGGTTCAGGACAATGTACCCGCTGAAGCTCCTGTTGAGGCTCCGGCTGTTTCTGATGCGGATGAACAGAATGAAGTTCCTGCCGAAACGCCTGCCGCTGATGGTTTCTCTTTTGAAGAAGAGGAAGATGAAGACGGCCTGGTTGAGTTTGACAATGAATTCGGTTCTGTGGAAGAAGAAACCCTGCTGAAGAATACTCCGGAAATCACCGATGAGCTGAAGGGCCTCCGTTATGCTGAAATGAGCGTCGGCCAGACCCTGAGTGATTCCGTTGATTTCGGAGATACCCTGGTGATCACGCTGAAAAAGAGCGACGCTGAGATTGTTGTCCTGACCATCAATACCGCTTCCGATAAAGCGCCCACTGCTGTTGTGGATGGAAAGAAACTCGGCTTTACCCCTGTCGAGAATGACATTCCTTCCACAAATGTGTTTGCTGCTGAACTGAAGAACGCAGCGGGACGTACCCATGAGATCATCCTGGAATCCAATGAGAAGATTTCCTTCAGCCTGAATGCTGCCGAAAAGCAGGCTGAAGTGGTAGAAACTCCTGTTAATGAAGAAACTCCCAATATTATAGAAGAAACCACCACGGAAGAACCCGGGAACGAAGAACAGAATACCGAGCCGGAGAATGGCACTGCTGTTCCTGCTGAAGAACCTGTAAATACTCCTGCGGAAGAAACTGCCGAAACACCCGCTCCCACCGTTGAAGTTTCCGTAAAGACCTATGACGCCCTGAAACCGGGCAACAGCATCAGCGACACCCTGGTGGCCGGCCAGAAGGCCAAGATCCAGCTGAAGTGCGGCCGGAACGAGAACGTCACCCTGGCGCTGGGCGGCAATACGGATGACCTGGATGTGAACATCGACGGCGCTGCGTTTAACGGCAACACCTGCGAACTGCAGAACATCGCTTTCCGCAAATTCAATATCGTGATCACTGCCAAGCAGGATGCCTCCTTCACCCTGAGTGCTTCCGCCGTCAACACGGCTGAGGAAGCGGAAGAGGAAGAAACTGAAGAGCCTGCAGAGAATGTAACGGAAGAGCCCGCCGAGGAGATCACCGAGGAAGAACCTGCAGTAGAGATCAGCGAGGAAGAAAACGCTGAAGAGGTATCCGAGGAAGAAGCTGCGGAAGAAGTCACCGAAGAGCCTGCTGAAGAAGAAGCTGAAGAAGAAGTCACCGAAGAGACTGCTGAAGAAGAACAGGCAGAAGAGGTTTCTGAAGAATGCGAAGAGACCGAAGAAGCGGTTGAAGTCATTGATGAAGAAAAAGATGATGAAACAGAAGCTTCTGATGAAGAAGTGACAGAGGAAGAGACCTCTGAGGAAACCGCTGAAGAAATCGAAGAAGTAACAGAGGAAGAAGCAACTGAAGAAGAGCTCGTTGAGGAAGAAGAGATCGAAGAGATCGAACTCCTGAGCGACGAACAGATGGTCGAGCTGGGCTACCGCAAGATCCAGATCCTGAATAAGAACGGCGCAGATGTGTATGCCGCTGCGGAAGAGAATGCTTCCGTGACCGGTCATGCTGATTTCGAAACCGAGCTGTGGATCAAGGACATCGAAGCGGAAGGCTGGGCTCAGATCTACACCGCCGAAGGTGAAGAAGAACAGTTCATCCTCCTGGCTGAGATCGAAAAACAGCTGCCGACCGATGAGGAAATGCTGGCATTGGGCTACATCAAAGTGTATGTCGGTATTGATATCGGCGCGAACGTGTACGCCGGCCTGGGCTCAAGCGAAACCGCCGTTGATCACCTTGACGCCGGTATCGAACTGTGGGTGAAGCTGATCGAAGGCGCTGACCGCGCCCAGATCATCAATCCGGAAGACGAATCCGTTATTGGATATGTCAACCTGGTTGATATCATTGCCATCATGAAGCCGGAAGGCATGGAGAACCTGCCTACCCGCGAGATTGTGCTTCATGACGTCCTGAAAGAATTTGGCATGAATGTGATCTTCCTTGGTACGGAAGTTCCGTTTGAGCTGGAACTGATCAACTTTGCTGAGGATGACTGCTATGTAGTTAACTGGCAGTACAGCGTAGACGGCGAGGAGTTCATCGACATCCCGGATGCGCATGATCTTACTTTCACCTATATCGCTGATACCGAGAACCAGAACTATTTCTGGAAGGCCATTGTGAAACTGGTTACGGTCGAATAACAGAACAGATAGTAGCAGAATAAAGCAACTAGACAAATAGATATATCGGGCAACCTTTGATTATACCTACCACGAGAGGAGTTTCGTTATGAAACGCACAGCACAAAGGATAATCTCACTTCTGGCATCGGTAATGATGGTATTCAGTTCGGTACCAATTACTGCGCTTGCTGATGCAGAAATTACGTATCAGAACGGGTTGCCCGTATCCATAGCAGAAGGTGCGCTCACGCCGCAGCAGATTTTAGGACCTGCGGTTGAGTATGGCGTTGTCGCGAACAAGTATAAGCAGTCAGGCCATACCGAGACCAACTTCGCTGTCAAGCATTTCGAGATCAACAACTCCCAGAGTATCGAAATCATGGGCAGCGGCAGCAATCCGATTCCTTTCTATATCGGAGAGTTGGATAACAATAGCTATTTCTGGAATGGTGAAGCGACGAATGTTACGTTTGACGTGTTCATCAATAAAAACCAGTCTTCAAAAGGAAAGACCGACAGCAACGCAAATGTACGTTGTTCCAGGGACAATCCCCCGACGAATGTTTACCCGCGGGAAACGAGCGATATTAACGCCTATGTAGATACGTTGATCAGCTATCCTGTAAAAATGTCGCAGCTCATGTCCCAGAAAAGCACTTATACACCTACCTTTGAAAACAATTCAAAGACAATCGATCTGACCGGTCCGGCATTCAGCGCGGCTAAGAATGCCACCATCTATGTCAACTGCGCGAACATGAAGAACATCATGTCGCAGGATGGCTGGGAAATCATCAAATACGAAGGCCAGACCATTGTCTTTAACATGCCCGATGGCGGAAACTATGACATCAAGAAGTTCAAAGTTACCGTCAAGAATGAAGGCGGCGGCACTGTTATCAACGGCCTGGAAAGCCGAACAATCGAAAAGAACGGAAATCCCTCTCATAACGGTAATGTTGAAAAGTATATTCTGAATCATATCGTATTCAACGCCCCGAACGCTAGCAGTCTGTCCATCGATACGGCTGCCGGTATTTTCCTTGCGCCCAATGCGACTGTAAACCAGAACAACGGTGCAGGCGCCGGCTGGGTCATGACAAAAAAAGGCTTCAACTCCACTGCTGAATGGCATTACTATTTCAAAGAACGGCATTACCATGCCAACAGTGAAAAAGAGGTTAACATCTCCAAGGCATTTACTTATCAGGATGGTACCAAACTGCCGCCTGATGTTGCCAACAAGCAGTTTACTTTCCGTATGGATGAGGTGGATGGGAACACCTTCCAGATCAAGAATGGAAACAACACCTATCGTGCAACCGTAATCGGCAAGGCTGGAGAAACAATTAAATTCCCCAAGTTTAATGTCAGTAATAAAGATTTCAGATGCAAAGAGAATGGCGAAATTGAAGGTAATAATCAGAAAATCTACAAGTACTATGTAATTCAGGAAGTTGCTGACAGCGATGCTGAGATTGTTACGGACGCGAAAAAGATCTATGTGAAGCTGGAAGCACATGGCCACGATAAGGACCAGATCGACTTGAAGCTCTGGTATTCTGAAGATCATCAGAACTGGAATAACGAAGTTGGTGAGGATGGCAACGTCGGCACCTTCAACAACTACAAGAAACAGTATACTGATCTTGAAGTACAGAAGAAGTGGCAGAGGGCTGAATACAAAAACGGCAAGATTACCTATGTTGATACGACCGGTGAACATACTGCGGACAGCGTTGAAGTGAAGCTGATTGCAGTCAAGTCTTTGCTGCAGCAGGGTCATGGCGAACAGCCAACTGATCAGCCGACGGAGTTCGATACTGATGAGCCAGCGACAACACCTACGCCTCCCCCCAAGCCTACACCTGTGCCTACTTATACATTGCGTTTTGTGAGTTCACAAAACAATCTGTCCGTTGAGTATAAGTATAAGGGCGGTACAACGGTTGAATTCTGGTTTGACAATGGCAATCAATGGTGGCATCCATATGAAGGAATAAAATTATCCGGTGCTGTCAATGGAACAATAGGAAATGGTGGGGACCATTTCTCTGTTACCATGGATTCTAATAAAACGATTAAACTGACAGACACAAGCAATAGTAACTGGGGTAATGTTGTTACTAACTCTTTACAATTGTCACCTGCTCCAAATGGAGAGTCTTCTAGCATAAAGAATCTGGATACAAAACAGAACAGAACAGCGTTAGATCCTCGATTCTTTATCGCGGCCGCAGGCTTCACCGATATCTCCTACACTCCCACCAATACGGTTGGACCGATCCAAAGTGGACTGAAGTCTGTTTCTGAAATCACTGGCGGTAAAGAGTACACAGTTGTTGACACTCAGAGGTTGAGCAAGTCCAACAACTGGAAGTATAAGTGGGAGAATCTGCCGAAGCATCTGTATGAGACAGATGGATCTATCTACAATCTTACCTATTATATAGTGGAAACTTCCGCGATTGGAGCAGCCAGCAATTCCTACAGCGGAAACGGCACAAATAAAGTTACAATCACGAATACGGAAGAAGAAACTTCCGCGACCGTCAGGAAAATCTGGGACGACTCGGATAATAATGATGGAAAGCGGCCTGGCAGCCTGACTGTTGACCTGATGAACGGGACAACAGTGGTTGCCACCGTGACGCTGAACGCAGCGAACAACTGGACTGCTACAGTTGAGCATTTGGCGAAGTACAATAACGGGCAACTGATTTCCTACAGCTGGAGAGAAAACAATGTACCGGCAGGTTATACCCTGACGGGCAACAGTACAGAAGGAACAATCACTTCTCTGACAAACACCCACAACCTTGAAAAGACGGAAGTTTCCGTTAAGAAGGTTTGGGACGATGCAAATGACCAGGATGGTTATCGTCCGGAGAGCCTAACTGTCACGCTGAGCAACGGTCAGGAAGTGGTTCTGAACGAAGAAAACGGTTGGGAAGCGAAAATTTCAAACCTGCCGAAGTATTCCAACGGATCCCTGATCAACTATACATGGACCGAGAAGAATCTGCCGGATGAATATACCCTGACGAACACTGATAAGCAGGGTACAATTACCAGTCTGACCAACAGCCACACACCTGAAGAGACCCAGGTTAAGGTAAACAAGATCTGGGAAGACGATGAAGACCAGGATGGCTACCGGCCGGAAGAAGTGATCGTCAAGCTGCTGGCTGACGGCGTGGACACCGGCAAAACAGCCAAACTGGATGAAAGCAACTGCTGGAGTTATACTTTCACCGGCCTGCAGAAGAAAAAGGACGGAATAGAAATTGTTTACACCGTGGCAGAGGATCCGGTGGCAAACTATACATCCAGTATTTCTCCTGTTGCCGGAGAAGAAGGACACTTCGAGTATGACGTGACAAACAGCCATACCAGCGAAGAAACTGAACTGACGGTCACTAAGGTCTGGGATGACGCAAACGATCAGGATGGTTACAGGCCCGAGTCTGTAACGGTTAACCTGCTGGCAAACGGAAAGAAGATCAAGAGCGTCACGCTGGACGAGAGCAATAAGTGGACCTATACCTGGCATAAGCTGCCCAAGAAAGAGAAGGGCAAAAATATTAAATACACTGTTGAAGAAGAACCGGTGGAACATTATGAAACCGAAATCTCCATCAACAAGGGCAAGAACGGCAATTTCGAGTATGACGTAACGAATACGCATGTACCGGAAAACACCGAAGTATCCGTGAAGAAGGTTTGGGAGGACGCCGGAAACCAGGATGGCATCCGTCCTGACAAAGTAACGGTCAGACTGTTGGCTGACGGTACAGAAAAAGAGGCTGTTGAACTGAACGAGGGCAACGGCTGGGCTTACAGCTGGAGTGAACTCGATAAGAAGGCCGGCGGTAAAGACATTGCCTATACGGTTACTGAAGACGAGGTTACAGGCTATAAGGCGACTATCACATCTGACGGGGAAGGAACCTTCTCTTACACCGTCACGAATGCTCATACTCCGGCAAAGACCGAAGCAACTGTTAAGAAGGTCTGGAACGATAACGAAGACCAGGATGCCATTCGTCCTGCAAGCCTGACTGTTGTCCTGAGCAACGGCACAGAAGTGACGCTCGACAAGGACAATAACTGGTCCGCAACTGTCAAGGATCTGCCGAAGTATGCAGGCGGACAGCTGATCAGCTACACCTGGACTGAAAAAGATGTGCCGGCAGGATATACACTGACCGGAAATAGTGCAAACGGCACTGTTACAACCCTGACCAATACTCATACAACCGAAGAGACTGAAGTTGAGGTCACCAAGGAATGGAAGGACTATGACAATGTATTTGGTTATCGTCCTGATGAGGTGACTGTTAACCTGCTGGCTGACGGAGCCAAGGTTGGATCTGTCACGCTGAATGAAGAGAACCATTGGACTTATACCTGGACAAAGCTCGCGAAAAAGAATAAGGGAAAGAATATTACCTATATGGTTACCGAAGAGCCGGTAGCCAACTATTCCGCGAGAATCAGCCAGAAAAAGGATGGATCCTTCGTCTTTACTGTTACGAACACCCTGATCACCACGAATATCAGCGGCGAAAAGGTCTGGAACCTGAAGGGCAACAACGAGCTGCTGCCTGAAGAGATCACCGTATACATCAAGGACGGCACGACCACTGTCGATACCCTGACTGTGAAGGCGGGCGAAGACGGCAAGTGGAGCTTCACGTCCAAGGATCTGCCTAAGTACCGCGCAGACGGAAAGACAGAGATCGTCTACACAGTAGATGAAGCGGAAGTTCCCGGCTTCGATAAGGTCATCGACGGCAACCGGATCACCAACACGCTGAAGACCACGAACGTCAGCGGCGAAAAGACCTGGGATATGCAGGGCTATGACGCAACGCTCATGCCCGAGAGCATCACCGTATACATCAAGGACGGCGAAACGACTGTTGATACCCTGACCGTAAAGGCCGGCAAGGACAACAAGTGGACATTCACCTCCAGGGATCTGCCGAAGTACCGTGCAGACGGTAAGACCGAGATCGCCTACAGTGTGGATGAAAAGGTACCGGACGGTTTCAGCAAGGTTGTCACCGGCAGCAACATCAAGAATACCTATGTACCTGATCTGACGAAGGTCAGCGGCGAAAAGGTCTGGAACCTGAAGGGCAACGACGAACTGCTGCCCGAAGAGATCACCGTATACATTAAGGACGGCGAAAGCACTGTCGATACCCTGACCGTGAAGGCGGGCGAAGACGGCAAGTGGAGCTTCACGTCCAAGGATCTGCCTAAGTACCGCGCAGACGGAAAGACAGAGATCGTCTACACAGTAGATGAAGCGGAAGTTCCCGGCTTCGATAAGGTCATCGACGGCAACCGGATCACCAACACGCTGAAGACCACGAACGTCAGCGGCGAAAAGACCTGGGATATGCAGGGCTATGACGCAACGCTCATGCCCGAGAGCATCACCGTATACATCAAGGACGGCGAGAAGACGGTTGATACCCTGACCGTAAAGGCCGGCAAGGACAACAAGTGGACATTCACCTCCAGGGATCTGCCGAAGTACCGCGCAGACGGCAAGACCGAGATCGCCTACAGTGTGGATGAAAAGGTACCGGACGGCTTCAGCAAGGTCGTCACCGGCAATAACATCAAGAACACCTATGTACCTGAACTGACGAAGGTCAGCGGTGAAAAGGTCTGGAACCTGAAGGGCAACAACGAGCTGCTGCCCAAGCAGATCACGGTCTACATCAAGGACGGCGAAAAGACCGTTGAAGAACTGACCGTGAAGGCAGGCGAGGACGGCAAGTGGAGCTTCACGTCCAAGGATCTGCCTAAGTACCGCGCAGACGGAACGACTGAAATTGTCTACACAGTAGATGAAGCGGAAGTACCCGGCTTCGATAAGGTCATTGACGGCAACCGGATCACGAATACGCTGAAGACCACGAACGTCAGCGGCGAAAAGACCTGGGATATGCAGGGCTATGACGCAACGCTCATGCCCGAGAGCATCACCGTATACATCAAGGACGGCGAGAAGACGGTTGATACCCTGACCGTAAAGGCCGGCAAGGACAACAAGTGGACATTCACCTCCAGGGATCTGCCGAAGTACCGTGCAGACGGCAAGACCGAGATCGCCTACAGTGTGGATGAAAAGGTACCGGACGGCTTCAGCAAGGTCGTCACCGGCAATAACATCAAGAACACCTATGTACCTGAACTGACGAAGGTCAGCGGTGAAAAGGTCTGGAACCTGAAGGGCAACAACGAGCTGCTGCCCAAGCAGATCACGGTCTACATCAAGGACGGCGAAAAGACCGTTGAAGAACTGACCGTGAAGGCAGGCGAGGACGGCAAGTGGAGCTTCACGTCCAAGGATCTGCCTAAGTACCGCGCAGACGGAACGACTGAAATTGTCTACACAGTAGATGAAGCGGAAGTACCCGGCTTCGATAAGGTCATAGACGGCAACCGGATCACCAATACGCTGAAGACCACGAATGTCAGCGGTGAAAAGACTTGGGATATGCAGGGCTATGACGCAACGCTCATGCCTGAGAGCATCACCGTATACATCAAGGACGGCGAGAAGACGGTTGATACCCTGACCGTAAAGGCCGGCAAGGACAACAAGTGGACATTCACCTCCAGGGATCTGCCGAAGTACCGTGCAGACGGCAAGACCGAGATCGCCTACAGTGTGGATGAAAAGGTACCGGACGGCTTCAGCAAGGTCGTCACCGGCAGCAACATCAAGAATACCTATGTACCTGATCTGACGAAGGTCAGCGGCGAGAAGGTCTGGAACCTGAAGGGCAACAACGAGCTGCTGCCCAAGCAGATCACGGTCTACATCAAGGACGGCGAAAAGACCGTTGAAGAACTGACCGTGAAGGCAGGCGAGGACGGCAAGTGGAGCTTCACGTCCAAGGATCTGCCTAAGTACCGCGCAGACGGAACGACTGAAATTCTACACAGTAGATGAAGCGGAAGTACCCGGCTTCGATAAGGTCATAGACGGCAACCGGATCACCAATACGCTGAAGACCACGAATGTCAGCGGTGAAAAGACCTGGGATATGCAGGGCTATGACGCAACGCTCATGCCCGAGAGCATCACCGTATACATCAAGGACGGCGAGAAGACGGTTGATACCCTGACCGTAAAGGCGGGCAAGGACAACAAGTGGACATTCACCTCCAGGGATCTGCCGAAGTACCGTGCAGACGGTAAGACCGAGATCGCCTACAGTGTGGATGAAAAGGTACCGGACGGCTTCAGCAAGGTCGTCACCGGCAATAACATCAAGAATACCTATGTACCTGAACTGACGAAGGTCAGCGGTGAAAAGGTCTGGGATCTGAAGGGCAACAACGAGCTGTTGCCTGAAGAGATCACCGTATACATTAAGGACGGCACAACAACTGTTGATACCCTGACCGTGAAGGCGGGCGAGGACGGCAAGTGGAGCTTCACGTCCAAGGATCTGCCGAAGTACCGCGCAGACGGCACAACCGAGATCGTCTACACAGTAGATGAAGCGGAAGTTCCCGGCTTTGACAAGGTCATCAGCGGTACCAGGATTACGAATACGCTGAAGACAACCCAGGTTACCGTTGAGAAGATTTGGGACGATGATGACAACAAGAGCAATACACGTCCTGAAAAAGTTATGGTTCAGCTGCAGGCTGACGGAAATAACCTTGGCGCTGCTGTTGAACTGAATGAAGAGAATGGCTGGAAATATACCTGGAACGATCTGGTTAAGCTGGATAACAACAACGAGATCGTGTACACGGTAACAGAAGCCCAGGTGCCCGGATATAAGAAGCCGGTTATTACCAAAGTTTCTGAGAACGCATGGGCTTACACCATTACAAACAGTGTGACCCACGTAGAAGTGAAGAAGACTGACATTGCCAATGGCAAGGAAGTCGCGGGCGCGAAGCTGGTCGTTCTGGACAAGGACGACAAGGAATTCGATTCCTGGACCAGCACAGAGAACGGCAACCACATCATCGAAGGCCTGAAGACAGGCGAAGAAAACGTATACACACTGCGTGAGACCGTGGCACCGGAAGGCTACACCGTAGTAACCGACATCAAGTTCTGGGTGGACGAAACCGGTAAGGTAACGGTTGTTGGCGCGAGGACCGTGGACGAGAACGGCAAGACCGTGATCCTGGTTGAAGACGCCAAGACCCACGTGGAAGTGAAGAAGACTGATATTGCCAATGGCAAGGAAGTCGCGGGCGCGAAGCTGGTTGTTCTGGACAAGGACGACAAGGAATTCGATTCCTGGACCAGCACAGAGAACGGCAACCACATCATCGAAGGCCTGAAGACAGGTTCTGACAACGTATACACGCTGCGTGAGACCGTGGCACCGGAAGGCTACACCGTAGTAACCGATATCAAGTTCTGGGTGGACGAAACCGGTAAGGTAACGGTTGTTGGCGCGAGGACCGTGGACGAGAACGGCAAGACCGTGATCCTGGTTGAAGACGCCAAGACTCACGTGGAAGTGAAGAAGACTGACATTGCCAATGGCAAGGAAGTCGAAGGCGCGAAGCTGGTCGTTCTGGACAAGGACGACAAGGAATTCGATTCCTGGACCAGCACAGAGAACGGCAACCACATCATCGAAGGCCTGAAGACAGGCGAAGAAAACGTATACACGCTGCGTGAGACCGTGGCACCGGAAGGCTACACCGTAGTAACCGATATCAAGTTCTGGGTGGACGAGACCGGTAAGGTAACGGTTGTTGGCGCGAGGACCGTGGATGAGAACGGCAAGACCGTGATCCTGGTTGAAGACGCCAAGACCCACGTAGAAGTGAAGAAGACTGACATTGCCAATGGCAAGGAAGTCGAAGGCGCGAAGCTGGTTGTTCTGGACAAGGACGACAAGGAATTCGATTCCTGGACCAGCACAGAGAACGGCAACCACATCATCGAAGGCCTGAAGACAGGCGAAGAAAACGTATACACACTGCGTGAGACCGTGGCACCGGAAGGCTACACCGTAGTAACCGACATCAAGTTCTGGGTGGACGAGACCGGTAAGGTAACGGTTGTTGGCGCGAGGACCGTGGACGAGAACGGCAAGACCGTGATCCTGGTTGAAGACGCCAAGACCCACGTAGAAGTGAAGAAGACTGACATTGCCAATGGCAAGGAAGTCGAAGGCGCGAAGCTGGTCGTTCTGGACAAGGACGACAAGGAATTCGATTCCTGGACCAGCACAGAGAACGGCAACCACATCATCGAAGGCCTGAAGACAGGCGAAGAAAACGTATACACACTGCGTGAGACCGTGGCACCGGAAGGCTACACCGTAGTAACCGACATCAAGTTCTGGGTGGACGAAACCGGTAAGGTAACGGTTGTTGGCGCGAGGACCGTGGACGAGAACGGCAAGACCGTGATCCTGGTTGAAGACGCCAAGACCCACGTGGAAGTGAAGAAGACTGATATTGCCAATGGCAAGGAAGTCGCGGGCGCGAAGCTGGTTGTTCTGGACAAGGACGACAAGGAATTCGATTCCTGGACCAGCACAGAGAACGGCAACCACATCATCGAAGGCCTGAAGACAGGCGAAGAAAACGTATACACACTGCGTGAGACCGTGGCACCGGAAGGCTACACCGTAGTAACCGATATCAAGTTCTGGGTGGACGAAACCGGTAAGGTAACGGTTGTTGGCGCGAGGACCGTGGACGAGAACGGCAAGACCGTGATCCTGGTTGAAGACGCCAAGACCCACGTAGAAGTGAAGAAGACTGACATTGCCAATGGCAAGGAAGTCGAAGGCGCGAAGCTGGTCGTTCTGGACAAGGACGACAAGGAATTCGATTCCTGGACCAGCACAGAGAACGGCAACCACATCATCGAAGGCCTGAAGACAGGCGAAGAAAACGTATACACACTGCGTGAGACCGTGGCACCGGAAGGCTACACCGTAGTCCGACATCAAGTTCTGGGTGGACGAAACCGGTAAGGTAACGGTTGTTGGCGCGAGGACCGTGGACGAGAACGGCAAGACCGTGATCCTGGTTGAAGACGCCAAGACCCACGTGGAAGTGAAGAAGACTGATATTGCCAATGGCAAGGAAGTCGCGGGCGCGAAGCTGGTTGTTCTGGACAAGGACGACAAGGAATTCGATTCCTGGACCAGCACAGAGAACGGCAACCACATCATCGAAGGCCTGAAGACAGGCGAAGAAAACGTATACACACTGCGTGAGACCGTGGCACCGGAAGGCTACACCGTAGTAACCGATATCAAGTTCTGGGTGGACGAAACCGGTAAGGTAACGGTTGTTGGCGCGAGGACCGTGGACGAGAACGGCAAGACCGTGATCCTGGTTGAAGACGCCAAGACTCACGTGGAAGTGAAGAAGACTGACATTGCCAATGGCAAGGAAGTCGAAGGCGCGAAGCTGGTCGTTCTGGACAAGGACGACAAGGAATTCGATTCCTGGACCAGCACAGAGAACGGCAACCACATCATCGAAGGCCTGAAGACAGGCGAAGAAAACGTATACACACTGCGTGAGACCGTGGCACCGGAAGGCTACACCGTAGTAACCGATATCAAGTTCTGGGTGGACGAAACCGGTAAGGTAACGGTTGTTGGCGCGAGGACCGTGGACGAGAACGGCAAGACCGTGATCCTGGTTGAAGACGCCAAGACTCACGTGGAAGTGAAGAAGACTGACATTGCCAATGGCAAGGAAGTCGAAGGCGCGAAGCTGGTCGTTCTGGACAAGGACGACAAGGAATTCGATTCCTGGACCAGCACAGAGAACGGCAACCACATCATCGAAGGCCTGAAGACAGGCGAAGAAAACGTATACACACTGCGTGAGACCGTGGCACCGGAAGGCTACACCGTAGTAACCGACATCAAGTTCTGGGTGGACGAGACCGGTAAGGTAACGGTTGTTGGCGCGAAGACCGTGGACGAGAACGGCAAGACCGTGATCCTGGTTGAAGACGCCAAGACCCACGTGGAAGTGAAGAAGACTGATATTGCCAATGGCAAGGAAGTCGCGGGCGCGAAGCTGGTTGTTCTGGACAAGGACGACAAGGAATTCGATTCCTGGACCAGCACAGAGAACGGCAACCACATCATCGAAGGCCTGAAGACAGGCGAAGAAAACGTATACACACTGCGTGAGACCGTGGCACCGGAAGGCTACACCGTAGTAACCGACATCAAGTTCTGGGTGGACGAGACCGGTAAGGTAACGGTTGTTGGCGCGAGGACCGTGGACGAGAACGGCAAGACCGTGATCCTGGTTGAAGACGCCAAGACCCACGTAGAAGTGAAGAAGACTGACATTGCCAATGGCAAGGAAGTCGAAGGCGCGAAGCTGGTCGTTCTGGACAAGGACGACAAGGAATTCGATTCCTGGACCAGCACAGAGAACGGCAACCACATCATCGAAGGCCTGAAGACAGGCGAAGAAAACGTATACACACTGCGTGAGACCGTGGCACCGGAAGGCTACACCGTAGTAACCGACATCAAGTTCTGGGTGGACGAAACCGGTAAGGTAACGGTTGTTGGCGCGAGGACCGTGGACGAGAACGGCAAGACCGTGATCCTGGTTGAAGACGCCAAGACCCACGTGGAAGTGAAGAAGACTGATATTGCCAATGGCAAGGAAGTCGCGGGCGCGAAGCTGGTTGTTCTGGACAAGGACGACAAGGAATTCGATTCCTGGACCAGCACAGAGAACGGCAACCACATCATCGAAGGCCTGAAGACAGGCGAAGAAAACGTATACACACTGCGTGAGACCGTGGCACCGGAAGGCTACACCGTAGTAACCGATATCAAGTTCTGGGTGGACGAAACCGGTAAGGTAACGGTTGTTGGCGCGAGGACCGTGGACGAGAACGGCAAGACCGTGATCCTGGTTGAAGACGCCAAGACTCACGTGGAAGTGAAGAAGACTGACATTGCCAATGGCAAGGAAGTCGAAGGCGCGAAGCTGGTCGTTCTGGACAAGGACGACAAGGAATTCGATTCCTGGACCAGCACAGAGAACGGCAACCACATCATCGAAGGCCTGAAGACAGGCGAAGAAAACGTATACACACTGCGTGAGACCGTGGCACCGGAAGGCTACACCGTAGTAACCGATATCAAGTTCTGGGTGGACGAAACCGGTAAGGTAACGGTTGTTGGCGCGAGGACCGTGGACGAGAACGGCAAGACCGTGATCCTGGTTGAAGACGCCAAGACTCACGTGGAAGTGAAGAAGACTGACATTGCCAATGGCAAGGAAGTCGAAGGCGCGAAGCTGGTCGTTCTGGACAAGGACGACAAGGAATTCGATTCCTGGACCAGCACAGAGAACGGCAACCACATCATCGAAGGCCTGAAGACAGGCGAAGAAAACGTATACACACTGCGTGAGACCGTGGCACCGGAAGGCTACACCGTAGTAACCGACATCAAGTTCTGGGTGGACGAGACCGGTAAGGTAACGGTTGTTGGCGCGAAGACCGTGGACGAGAACGGCAAGACCGTGATCCTGGTTGAAGACGCCAAGACCCACGTGGAAGTGAAGAAGACTGATATTGCCAATGGCAAGGAAGTCGCGGGCGCGAAGCTGGTTGTTCTGGACAAGGACGACAAGGAATTCGATTCCTGGACCAGCACAGAGAACGGCAACCACATCATCGAAGGCCTGAAGACAGGCGAAGAAAACGTATACACACTGCGTGAGACCGTGGCACCGGAAGGCTACACCGTAGTAACCGACATCAAGTTCTGGGTGGACGAGACCGGTAAGGTAACGGTTGTTGGCGCGAGGACCGTGGACGAGAACGGCAAGACCGTGATCCTGGTTGAAGACGCCAAGACCCACGTAGAAGTGAAGAAGACTGACATTGCCAATGGCAAGGAAGTCGAAAGGCGCGAAGCTGGTCGTTCTGGACAAGGACGACAAGGAATTCGATTCCTGGACCAGCACAGAGAACGGCAACCACATCATCGAAGGCCTGAAGACAGGCGAAGAAAACGTATACACACTGCGTGAGACCGTGGCACCGGAAGGCTACACCGTAGTAACCGACATCAAGTTCTGGGTGGACGAAACCGGTAAGGTAACGGTTGTTGGCGCGAGGACCGTGGATGAGAACGGCAAGACCGTGATCCTGGTTGAAGATGACAAGACGCATGTCACGATCAGCAAGGTAGAAGTTGCCGGCGGACCCGAGCTGCCTGGCGCGGAGATTAAGATCCTGCGCGCAGCTGGCGAGAATGAACCCGAAGGCACCAAGTTCTATGGTGAAAACAATGAATATGTAATCGTTGAAGAGTGGACGTCCACGGAAGAGGCGCACAAGATTGACGGCCTGAAGACCGGCATCGAGTACATCCTGCGTGAGACGATCGCTCCGGACGGCTACACCATCGCTGCAGACACGAAGTTCACGATCGACGAGACCGGTAAGGTCAAGGCGAACGGAACAGAGGTCGCGGGCGGACATATTCTGATCGAAGACGCTCCGACAAAGGTGAAGGTCAGCAAGACCGACATCACGGGCCAGGAAGAACTGGAAGGCGCTGAGATCAAGATTCTGCGCGCAGCGGGTGAGAAGGAGCCCGAAGGCACTAAGTTCTATGGCGAAAACAATGAATATGTAATCGTCAGGGAATGGAAGTCCGGCAAGACTGCTGAAGTTATCACGGGTCTGGCGACGGGTGTTGAATACACGCTGAAAGAAACCGTTGCACCTCTGGGCTACACAATCGCTGCTGACACGACATTCACCATCGACGAGAACGGCGTTGTCCATTCCGGTGAAACCGTTGTTGAAGGCGGACATATCCTGATCAAGGACAGCCTGACGGAAGTCAAAATCAAGAAGACAGATGTTGTCAGCGGTGCTGAAGTTGAAGGCGCGCACATCCAGATTCTTGATTCCGAGGGCAAGGTAGTTGAAGAGTGGGATTCCAAGAAGGAAGCCCATGTCATCACGGGACTGCTGGTCGGCGAAGTTTATACACTGCATGAGACCATCGCTCCGAAGGATTACGCGATCGCCAGCGATACTACCTTTACTATTGATGCGAACGGCAATGTAACAGGCAGCGCTACCATCACCACCGGCGCGGACGGCAAGACTGTCATCCTGGTGGAAGATGATATGCTGACCCAGGTTACCGTGGAGAAGATCTGGGAAGACAGCGACAACAAGGAAGGCTTCCGTCCCGCAAGCGTGACAGTGAAGCTGCTGGCGGACGGTAAGGACGCCGGTACTGCGACACTGAACGCTGACAACGGCTGGAAGTACACCTGGACGGGCCTGCGGAAGTTTGCCGACGATAAGAAAGAAATCACTTATACGGTTTCCGAAGCTCAGCTGGCGAACTACAAGGTACCGGAAATCAAGAAGGTTTCCGAGAACGAATGGGCTTACACCGTAACCAATGCCCGTGACTACGAAGAGACCGAAGTGAAGGTCAACAAGGTCTGGGATGACAACGACAACGCAGAAGGCTTCAGGCCCGCCAAGGTCACAGTGCACCTGATGAAGGGTACAAAGGATCAGGGCTCTGTTGAGCTGAGCGAAGCTAACAACTGGAGTTACAGCTGGACAAAGCTGCAGAAGTACGAGAACGGCACTGCGGTGAACTACACGGTCACCGAAGATCCGGTCACGAACTATGGCACCAGTATTACGAAGGCTGATGACGGTACTTTCATCTACACGGTGACGAACAGCCGCACAACAGACAAGACTGAAGTCAGCGTAGAGAAGATCTGGGACGATAACAATAATATTGAAGGCTTCCGTCCTGACGATGTGACAGTGAAGCTGCTGGCAAATGGTAAAGAAGCCGGCACCGCTACGCTGAGCAAGGATAACAGCTGGAAGTACACCTGGACCAACCTGCAGAAGTTTGTGGGCGGCTCTGAGATTGATTACACAGTGGCCGAGGCACAGATCTCCGGATATAAGGTTCCCGTCATTGAAAAGGTGGCGGAAGATAAGTGGGCTTACACCGTTACCAACAGCCGCGACTACGTGGAGACCGAGGCTTCTGTGAAGAAGGTCTGGGACGATGCCAACAACCAGGATGGTATCCGTCCGACGAGCCTGACTGTGAAGCTTCTGGCTGACGGCGTTGATACCGGTAAGTCTGTGGTACTGAACGCGGAGAACAATTGGGAAGACAAGATTGAGCATCTGCAGAAGTACGCAGGCGGCAAGGTCATCAAGTATACCTGGTCTGAGGAAGGCCTGCCGACAGGCTACACGATGGTAAGCAATGATACTGTCGCGACAATCACTACTATTACCAATGAGCATATAACCGAAGAGACCGAAGTGAAGGTCACCAAGGTCTGGGACGACAGCAACAACAAGGAAGGCTTCCGTCCTGAAAAGGTAACGGTCCAACTGAAGAAGGGCAGCGAGGTTATCGACAGCGCTGAACTGAACGAAAAGAATCACTGGACGCATGCCTGGAGCGGCTTGGCCAAGTTCGACAACGGTCAGAAGATCATCTATACGGTTACCGAAGAGCAGGTGCCTGGCTACAAAGTCCCGGTCATCAAGCAGGTAAGCGAAACCGAATTCGAATATACCGTAACGAACAGCCGTGACTACGAAGAGACCGAAGTGAAGGTCACCAAGGTCTGGGACGACAACAACAACGAAGAAGGCTTCCAGCCTGCCAGCGTTACCGTCAACCTGCTGAAGAACGGCGGGAAAGTTGAGTCCGTTGTGCTTGATAAGAGCAACAACTGGAGCTACAGCTGGACGAAGCTGCAGAAGTACGAGAACGGTAAGGCGATCAACTACACGGTCACCGAAGATCCGGTTGCGAACTACAGCACGCAGATCACGAAGGCTGCTGACGGCACCTTCACCTACACCGTGAAGAACAGCCGCACCACCGAAAAGACTGAAGTCAGTGTTGAAAAGATCTGGGACGACAGCGACAACAAGGAAGGCTTCCGTCCCGCAAGCGTGACAGTGAAGCTGCTGGCGAACGGTGAGGAAGCCGGCGAAGCGACCCTGAACGCTGAGAATAAGTGGAAGCATACCTGGACCGGCCTGAACAAGTTCGAAGGCGGCGAGGAAATCACTTACACGGTTTCCGAAGCACAGCTGGCGAACTACAAGGAGCCTGTCATCACGAAGGTTTCCGAGAACGCATGGGCTTACACGGTTAAGAACAGCCGCGACTACGTGGAGACCGAGGCTTCTGTGAAGAAGGTCTGGGTCGACGCTGATAACCAGGATGGTATCCGTCCGGCAAGCCTGACCGTGAAGCTTCTCGCTGACGGCACTGATACCGGTAAGTCTGTGGTACTGAACGCGGAGAACAATTGGGAAGATAAGATTGAGCATCTGCAGAAGTACGCGAACGGTAAGGAAATCAAGTACACATGGTCTGAGGAAGGCCTGCCGACAGGCTATACGCTGACCAGCAACGAAACCGAAGGTACAATCACTACCCTGACAAATACCCATACCACTGAAAAGACCGAGATCGAAGTCACGAAGGCGTGGAACGACGCGGATAACCAGGACGGCAAACGGCCTACCGCGATCAGCGTTACACTGACGGGCACGATCCCGGGCGCCGCCGAGGGCGAAACTGAGGAAGTCTTCACGAATACCCAGACGATCAAGGCGGATAAGGATGGTAAGTGGAGCTACAAGTGGACGAATCTGGATGTGAACGCAAAGGGTCAGAAGATTACCTATGTGGTCACTGAAGCCAAGATTGATGACTACACCACGAGCATCGGCGATCTGAAGGCTGTTGAAGTGGAAGGTGTCATCACCGGATACACTGTAGTTATTACCAACAGCCATACCACCGAAGAGACCGAAGTGAAGGTCACCAAGGTCTGGGATGACAATGGCAACGAAGAAGGCTTCAGGCCTGCCAGCGTCAAGGTCAACCTGAAGAAGGGCAACACTGTCCTCGAAAGCGTTGAACTGAACGCGGAGAACAACTGGAGCTACAGTTGGACGAAGCTGCAGAAGTTCGAGAAGGGTGCGGAGATCAATTACACGGTCACCGAAGATCCGGTCACGAACTACAGCACGCAGATCACGAAGGTTGCGGACGGCACCTTTACCTACACCGTGAAGAACAGCCGCACCACCGAAAAGACTGAAGTCAGCGTTGAAAAGATCTGGGACGACAGCGACAATAAGGAAGGCTTCCGTCCGGCGAGCGTGACAGTGAAGCTGCTGGCGAACGGTGAAGAAGCCGGCGAAGCAACGCTGAGCGCTGACAACGAATGGAAGTACACCTGGACCGAACTGAATAAGTTCGACGGCGGCGAAGAAATCACTTATACGGTTTCCGAAGCACAGCTGGCGAACTACAAGGAGCCTGTCATTGTCAAGGTCTCCGAAACCGCATGGGCTTACACCGTTAAGAACAGCCGCGACTACGTAGAGACCGAAGTGAAGGTTACCAAGGTCTGGGACGACAACAACAACGAAGAAGGCTTCAGGCCTGAAAACGTCACAGTGCACCTGATGAAGGGCACAAAGGATCTGGGCTCTGTTGAACTAAACGAGGGCAACAACTGGAGCCACAGCTGGACGAAGCTACAGAAGTTTGAGAACGGAGCGGAGATCAATTACACGGTCACCGAAGATCCGGTCGAAAACTACAGCACGCAGATCACGAAGGCTGCGGACGGCACCTTCACCTATACCGTGAAGAACAGCCGCACCACCGAAAAGACCGAAGTCAGTGTCGAAAAGATCTGGGACGACAGCGACAATAAGGAAGGCTTCCGTCCGGAAAGCGTTACAGTGAAGCTGCTGGCGAACAGTGAGGAAGCCGGTGAAGCGACGCTGAGCGCTGACAACGAATGGAAGTACACCTGGACCGAACTGAATAAGTTCGACGGCGGCGAAGAAATCACTTATACGGTTTCCGAAGCACAGCTGGCGAACTACAAGGAGCCTGTCATTGTCAAGGTCTCCGAAACCGCATGGGCTTACACCGTTAAGAACAGCCGCGACTACGTAGAGACCGAAGTGAAGGTTACCAAGGTCTGGGACGACAACAACAACGAAGAAGGCTTCAGGCCTGAAAACGTCACAGTGCACCTGATGAAGGGCACAAAGGATCTGGGCTCTGTTGAACTGAACGAGGGCAACAACTGGAGCCACAGCTGGACGAAGCTACAGAAGTTTGAGAACGGAGCGGAGATCAATTACACGGTCACCGAAGATCCGGTCGAAAACTACAGCACGCAGATCACGAAGGCTGCGGACGGCACCTTCACCTATACCGTGAAGAACAGCCGCACCACCGAAAAGACCGAAGTCAGTGTCGAAAAGATCTGGGACGACAGCGACAATAAGGAAGGCTTCCGTCCGGAAAGCGTTACAGTGAAGCTGCTGGCGAACAGTGAGGAAGCCGGTGAAGCGACGCTGAGCGCTGACAACGAATGGAAGTACACCTGGACCGAACTGAATAAGTTCGACGGCGGCGAAGAAATCACTTATACGGTTTCCGAAGCACAGCTGGCGAACTACAAGGAGCCTGTCATTGTCAAGGTCTCCGAAACCGCATGGGCTTACACCGTTAAGAACAGCCGCGACTACGTAGAGACCGAAGTGAAGGTTACCAAGGTCTGGGACGACAACAACAACGAAGAAGGCTTCAGGCCTGAAAACGTCACAGTGCACCTGATGAAGGGCACAAAGGATCTGGGCTCTGTTGAACTGAACGAGGGCAACAACTGGAGCCACAGCTGGACGAAGCTACAGAAGTTTGAGAACGGAGCGGAGATCAATTACACGGTCACCGAAGATCCGGTCGAAAACTACAGCACGCAGATCACGAAGGCTGCGGACGGCACCTTCACCTACACCGTGAAGAACAGCCGTACCACCGAAAAGACCCAGGTCAGCGTTGAAAAGATCTGGGATGATAACGACGACGTTGAAGGCTTCCGTCCTGACGAAGTGACAGTGAAGCTGCTGGCGAACGGTACAGAAGCCGGCACCGCGACACTGAACGAAGACAACGAATGGAAGTACACCTGGACCGGCCTGAACAAGTTCGAAGGCGGCAAGGAGATCACTTATACGGTTTCCGAAGAGCAGCTGGCGAATTATAAGGTGCCTGTCATCGAGAAGATCTCCGAGACCGCATGGGCGTACACCGTCACGAACAGCCGCGACTACGAAGAGACTGAAGTGAAGGTCACCAAGGTCTGGGACGACAACAACAACGAAGAAGGCTTCCAGCCGAAGAACGTCACAGTGCACCTGATGAAGGGAACTGATGATCAGGGTGCTGTTGAACTGAACGCGGAGAACAACTGGAGCTACAGCTGGACGAAGCTGCAGAAGTATGAGAACGGCGCTGCGGTGAACTACACAGTCACCGAAGATCCGGTCGCGAACTACAGCACGCAGATCACGAAGGCTGCGGACGGTACCTTCACCTACACGGTGAAGAACAGCCGCACCACCGAAAAGACTGAAGTCAGCGTTGAGAAGATCTGGGATGACAACGACGACGTTGAAGGCTTCCGTCCTGACGAAGTGACAGTGAAGCTGCTGGCGAACGGTACAGAAGCCGGTACCGCGACACTGAACGAAGACAACGAATGGAAGTACACCTGGACTGACCTGAACAAGTTTGCCGGCGGCAAGGAAATCACTTATACGGTTTCCGAAGCACAGCTGGCATACTACAAGGTGCCTGTCATTGAAAAGGTCTCCAAAACCGCATGGGCTTACACGGTAACGAATGCCCGTGACTACGAAGAGACCGAAGTGAAGGTCACCAAGGTATGGGATGACAACAACAACGAAGAAGGCTTCCAGCCTGGCAGCGTCAAGGTCAACCTGATGAAGGGCAACACAGTCCTTGAAAGTGTTGAACTGAACGCGAAGAACAACTGGGGCCACAGCTGGACGAAGCTGCAGAAGTACGAGAACGGCGCGGCGATCAACTACTCGGTCACCGAAGATCCGGTTGCGAACTACAGCACGCAGATCACGAAGGCTGCTGACGGCACCTTCACCTACACCGTGACGAACAGCCGCACCACCGAAAAGACTGAAGTCAGCGTTGAAAAGATCTGGGACGACAGCGACAACAAGGAAGGCTTCCGTCCGACGAGCGTGACAGTGAAGCTGCTGGCGAACGATGAGGAAGCCGGCGAAGCGACGCTGAGCGCTGACAACGAATGGAAGTACACCTGGACCGACCTGAATAAGTTCGACGGCGGCGAGGAAATCATTTACACGGTTTCCGAAGCTCAGCTGGCGAACTACAAGGTGCCGGAAATCAAAAAGGTTTCCGAAACCGAATGGGCGTACACCATCACGAACAGCCGCGACTACGAAGAGACTGAAGTGAAGGTCACCAAGGTCTGGGACGACAACGACGACGAAGAAGGCTTCCAGCCCGACAGCGTCACCGTCAACCTGAAGAAGGGCGACAGCGTCATCGAAAGCGTTGAACTGAACGCGAAGAACAACTGGAGCTACAGCTGGACGAAGCTGCAGAAGTACGAGAACGGCACGGCGGTGAACTACACGGTCACCGAAGATCCGGTCGCGAACTACAGCACGAAGATCACGAAGGCTGATGACGGCACTTTCACCTACACGGTGACGAACAGCCGTACAACTGACAAAACCGAAGTCAGTGTCGAAAAGATCTGGGACGACAATGACAATAGGGAAGGCTTCCGTCCTGACGACGTGACAGTGAAGCTGCTGGCAAATGGTAAAGAAGCCGGCACCGCTACGCTGAGCAAGGACAACAGTTGGAAGTACACCTGGACCGGCCTGAACAAGTACGCTGGCGGCGAGGAAATCACTTATACGGTTTCCGAAGCACAGCTGGCGAACTACAAGACTCCTGTCATTGAAAAGGTCTCCGAAACCGCATGGGCCTACACCGTAACGAATGCCCGTGACTACGAAGAGACCGAAGTGAAGGTCACCAAGGTCTGGAACGACAACGACAACAAGGAAGGCTTCCAGCCGAAGAGTGTCACTGTCAACCTGATGAAGAACGGCGAGAAGGCTGAGTCCGTTGTGCTGAACGCGGACAACAACTGGAGCCACAGCTGGACGAAACTGCAGAAGTACGAGAACGGTACGGCAATCGAATACACGGTTACCGAAGATTCTGTAGCCAACTACAGCACAACCATTACAAAGGCTGATGACGGCACCTTCACCTACACGGTGACGAACAGCCGCACCACCGAAAAGACCGAGGCCAGCGTTCAGAAGATCTGGAACGACAGCGAAAATAAGGAAGGCTTCCGTCCGGAGAACGTGACCGTGAAGCTGCTGGCGGACGGCAAGGAAGCCGGTACCGCGACACTGAATGCCGGCAACAAGTGGCAGTATACCTGGACCGACCTGCAGAAGTTCAACAACGGCGCAGAGATCCAGTACACGGTCACCGAAGCCCAGGTGTCCGGCTACAAGGTGCCTGTCATCGAGAAGATCTCCGAGACTGAATGGGCCTACACTGTTACCAACAGCCGCGACTACGTGGAGACCGAGGCTTCCGTGAAGAAGGTCTGGGACGATGCCGACAACCAGGATGGCATCCGTCCGGAGAGCCTGACTGTGAAGCTTCTGGCTGACGGCGTTGATACCGGTAAGTCTGTGGTACTGAACGCGGAGAACAATTGGGAAGACAAGATTGAGCATCTGCAGAAGTACGCGAACGGCAAGGTCATCAAGTATACCTGGTCTGAAGAAGGTCTGCCGGCAGGCTACACAATGGTAAGCAATGATACCGTCGCGACAATCACAACTATTACCAATGAACACATAACCGAAGAGACCGAAGTGACGGTCACTAAGGTCTGGGAAGACAGCGAAAATGCTGAAGGCTTCCGTCCTGAAAAGGTAACGGTCCAGCTGAAGAAGGGCAGCGAAGTTATTGACAGTGCTGAACTGAACGAAAAGAATCACTGGACACATGCCTGGAGCGGCCTAGCCAAGTTCGACAACGGTCAGAAGATTATCTACACGGTTACCGAAGAGCAGGTGCCCGGCTACAAAGTCCCGGTCATCAGGCAGGTAAGCGAAACAGAATTCGAATACACCGTAACGAACAGCCGCGATTACGAGAAGACCGAGATCGAAGTCACGAAGGTCTGGGATGATGCTGATAACCAGGATGGCAAACGTCCTGAAAAGATCAGTGTCACGCTGACGGGAACGATCCCGGGCGCCGCTGAGGGTGAAACCGAGACCGTCTACACGGATACCCGTGAGATCAAGGCGGATAAGGACGGCAAGTGGAGCTACAAGTGGAACGACCTGGCAGTTTACGCAAAGGGACAGAAGATTACCTATGCTGTCACCGAAGCGAAGATTGACGAATACACCACAAGCATCAGCGATATCAAGCCGGTTGAAGTTGAAGGTGTTATCACCGGATACACAGTAGCGATTACCAACAGCCATACCACCGAAAAGACCCAGGTCAGCGTTGAAAAGATCTGGGATGATAACGACGACGTTGAAGGCTTCCGTCCTGACGAAGTGACAGTGAAGCTGCTGGCGAACGGTACAGAAGCCGGCACCGCGACACTGAACGAAGACAACGAATGGAAGTACACCTGGACCGGCCTGAACAAGTTCGAAGGCGGCAAGGAGATCACTTATACGGTTTCCGAAGAGCAGCTGGCGAATTATAAGGTGCCTGTCATCGAGAAGATCTCCGAGACCGCATGGGCGTACACCGTCACGAACAGCCGCGACTACGAAGAGACTGAAGTGAAGGTTACCAAGGTCTGGGATGACAATGGTAACGAAGAAGGCTTCAGGCCTGAAAACGTCACAGTCAACCTGAAGAAGGGCGCAACCGTCCTCGAAAGCGTTGAACTGAATGAGTCTAATGGCTGGAGCTACAGCTGGACGAAGCTGCAGAAGTACGAGAAGGGCGCGGCGATCAACTACACGGTCACCGAAGATCCGGTCGAAAACTACAGCACGCAGATCACGAAGGCTGCGGACGGCACCTTCACCTATACCGTGAAGAACAGCCGCACAACCGAAAAGACCGAAGTCAGTGTCGAAAAGATCTGGGACGACAGTGACAATAAGGAAGGCTTCCGTCCGACGAGCGTGACAGTGAAGCTGCTGGCGAACGATGAGGAAGCCGGCGAAGCGACACTGAACGCTGAGAACGAGTGGAAGCATACCTGGACCGGCCTGAACAAGTTCGAAGGCGGCGAAGAAATCACTTACACGGTTTCCGAAGCACAGCTGGCGAACTACAAGGTACCGGAAATCAAGAAGGTCTCCGAGACCGAATGGGCTTACACGGTAACGAATGCCCGTGACTACGAAGAGACTGAAGTGAAGGTCACCAAGGTCTGGGACGACAACGACAACGAAGAAGGCTTCCAGCCTGCCAGCGTTACCGTCAACCTGCTGAAGAACGGCGGGAAGGTTGAGTCCGTTGTGCTTGACAAGAGCAACAACTGGAGCCACAGCTGGACGAAGCTGCAGAAGTACGAGAACGGCGCGGCGATCAACTACACGGTCACCGAAGATCCGGTTGCGAACTACAGTACGCAGATCACGAAGGCTGCTGACGGCACCTTCACCTACACCGTGAAGAACAGCCGCACCACCGAAAAGACTGAAGTCAGTGTTGAAAAGATCTGGGACGACAGCAACAACAAGGAAGGCTTCCGTCCGGAGAACGTGACAGTGAAGCTGCTGGCGAACGGTGAGGAAGCCGGCACCGCTACGCTGAACGAAGACAATGAATGGAAGTACACCTGGACTGACCTGAACAAGTTTGCCGGCGGCAAGGAAATCACTTATACGGTTTCCGAAGCACAGCTGGCATACTACAAGGTGCCTGTCATTGAAAAGGTCTCCGAAACCGAATGGGCTTACACCGTAACGAATGCCCGTGACTATGAAGAGACTGAAGTGAAGGTCACCAAGGTCTGGGACGACAACGACAACGAAGAAGGCTTCCAGCCCGATAGCGTTACCGTCAACCTGGTTAAGGGTGAAACCGTCCTCGAAAGCGTTGAACTGAACGCGGAGAACAAGTGGAGCTACAGCTGGACGAAGCTGCAGAAGTACGAGAACGGTGCGGCGATCAACTACACGGTCACCGAAGATCCGGTTGCGAACTACAGCACGCAGATCACGAAGGCTGCGGACGGCACCTTCACCTACACTGTGAAGAACAGCCGCACAACCGAAAAGACTGAAGTCAGCGTTGAAAAGATCTGGGACGACAGCAACAACGCTGAAGGCTTCCGTCCTGACGACGTGACAGTGAAGCTGCTGGCGAACGGTACAGAAGCCGGCACCGCAACACTGAACGAAGACAACGAGTGGAAGTACACCTGGACCGGCCTGAACAAGTTCGACGAAGGTAAGGAAATCACTTATACGGTTTCCGAAGCTCAGCTGGCGAACTACAAGGAGCCTGTCATTGTCAAGGTCTCCGAAACCGCATGGGCGTACACCGTCACGAACAGCCGCGACTACGAAGAGACTGAAGTGAAGGTCACCAAGGTCTGGGACGACAACAACAACGAAGAAGGCTTCCAGCCGAAGAACGTCACAGTGCACCTGATGAAGGGAACTGATGATCAGGGTGCTGTTGAACTGAACGCGGAGAACAACTGGAGCTACAGCTGGACGAAGCTGCAGAAGTATGAGAACGGCGCTGCGGTGAACTACACAGTCACCGAAGATCCGGTCGCGAACTACAGCACGCAGATCACGAAGGCTGCGGACGGTACCTTCACCTACACGGTGAAGAACAGCCGCACCACCGAAAAGACTGAAGTCAGCGTTGAGAAGATCTGGGATGACAACGACGACGTTGAAGGCTTCCGTCCTGACGAAGTGACAGTGAAGCTGCTGGCGAACGGTACAGAAGCCGGTACCGCGACACTGAACGAAGACAACGAATGGAAGTACACCTGGACCGGCCTGAACAAGTTCGAAGGCGGCAAGGAGATCACTTATACGGTTTCCGAAGAGCAGCTGGCGAATTATAAGGTGCCTGTCATCGAGAAGATCTCCGAGACCGCATGGGCGTACACCGTCACGAACAGCCGCGACTACGAAGAGACTGAAGTGAAGGTTACCAAGGTCTGGGATGACAATGGTAACGAAGAAGGCTTCAGGCCTGAAAACGTCACAGTCAACCTGAAGAAGGGCGCAACCGTCCTCGAAAGCGTTGAACTGAATGAGTCTAATGGCTGGAGCTACAGCTGGACGAAGCTGCAGAAGTACGAGAACGGTGCGGCGATCAACTACACGGTCACCGAAGATCCGGTCGCGAACTACAGCACGCAGATCACGAAGGCTGCGGACGGCACCTTCACCTACACGGTGACGAACAGCCGCACCACCGAAAAGACCGAAGTCAGCGTCGAGAAGATCTGGGACGACAGCGACGACAAGGAAGGCTTCCGTCCTGACGACGTGACAGTGAAGCTGCTGGCGAACGGTGAGGAAGCCGGCACCGCGACACTGAACGAAGGCAACGAATGGAAGTACACCTGGACTGGCCTGAACAAGTTTGCGGATGGTGCTGAGATTGTGTACACAGTCGAAGAAACCCAGCTGGCGAACTACAAGGTGCCTGTCATTGTCAAGGTCTCCGAGACCGAATGGGCTTACACCGTCACGAACAGCCGCGACTACGAAGAGACTGAAGTGAAGGTCACCAAGGTCTGGGACGACAACGACAACGAAGAAGGCTTCCAGCCGAAGAGCGTCACAGTCAACCTGAAGAAGGGCGGCACTGTCCTCGAAAGCGTTGAACTGAACGCGGAGAACAAGTGGAGCTACAGCTGGACGAAACTGCAGAAGTACGAGAACGGCGCTGCGGTGAACTACACAGTCACCGAAGATCCGGTCGCGAACTACAGCACGCAGATTACGAAGGCTGCTGACGGCACCTTCACCTACACGGTGACGAACAGCCGCACCACCGAAAAGACCCAGGTCAGCGTTGAAAAGATCTGGGACGACAGCGACAACAAGGAAGGCTTCCGTCCTGACAACGTTACAGTGAAGCTGCTGGCGAATGGTACAGAAGCCGGCACCGCGACACTGAACGCTGAGAAAGAATGGAAGTACACATGGACCGGCCTGAACAAGTTTGCAGGCGGCAAGGAGATCACTTACACGGTTTCCGAAGCACAGCTGGCGAACTACAAGGTACCGGAAATCAAGAAGGTCTCCGAGACCGAATGGGCCTACACGGTAACAAATGCCCGTGACTACGAAGAGACCGAAGTGAAGGTTACCAAGGTCTGGGACGACAACAACAACGAAGAGGGCTTCCAGCCTGGCAGCGTCAAGGTCAACCTGAAGAAGGGCAACACAGTCCTTGAAAGTGTTGAACTGAACGCGAAGAACAACTGGAGCTACAGTTGGACGAAGCTGCAGAAGTATGAGAACGGCGCTGCGGTGAACTACACAGTCACCGAAGATCCGGTCGAGAACTACAGCACGCAGATCACGAAGGCTGCGGACGGCACCTTCACCTACACGGTGAAGAACAGCCGTACCACCGAAAAGACCCAGGTCAGCGTTGAGAAGATCTGGAATGACAGCAACAACGCTGAAGGCTTCCGTCCGACGAGCGTGACAGTGAAGCTGCTGGCGAACGGCAAGGAAACCGGCAAGACTGAACTGAACGAAAAGAATGAATGGAAGTACACCTGGACCGGCCTGAACAAGTACGCCGATGGCAAGGAAATCGTATACACGGTTGCTGAAGATCAGCTGGCGAACTACAAGGTGCCGGAAATCAAGAAGGTCTCTGAAACCGAATGGGCTTACACCGTTACCAACAGCCGCGACTATGAGAAGACTGAGATCAAAGTCACGAAGGCATGGGATGACAAGAACGACCAGGATGGCAAACGTCCTGCAGAGATCAAAGTCACCCTGAAGGGAACGGTACCGGTTGGCACCAGGGGTGAAACTGAAGAAGTCTACTCGAATACACAGACGATCAAGGCTGACGCCAAGAGTGACTGGAGTTACAAGTGGACTGATCTGGCTGTATTTGCGAAGGGACAGAAGGTTTCCTATGCGGTGACCGAAGCAGCGGTTGATGACTATACCGCGAGCATCGATGATATCACGCCGGTGGAAGAGGAAGGCGTCATTACCGGATATAAGGTAGCGATTACCAACCGGCATAAGATCGAAGAGACTGAAGTGAATGTCACGAAGGTCTGGAACGACGCGGATGACCAGGACGGCTACCGCCCGGATGGCGTAACAGTGAACCTGCTGGCGAACGGTGAAGTAATCGATACTGTCACGCTGAGCGAGGAGAACAGCTGGAGCTACAACTGGACGAAGCTCGACAAGAAGGCCTCCGGCAAGGATATCGACTACACGGTGACTGAGGACGAAGTGCCCGAGTACACCACGAAGATCGAGAAAGCCGCGGACGGAACCTTCACCTACACGGTCACCAACAGTCACAAGACCGAAGAGACCGAAGTAAAGGTCAGGAAGGTCTGGAACGACGCGGATGACCAGGACGGCTACCGTACGGATGACGTAACAGTGAACCTGCTGGCGAACGATGAAGTAATCGACACTGTCACGCTGAGCGAGGAGAACAGCTGGAGCTACAGCTGGACGAAGCTGGACAAGAAGGCCGCCGGTCAGGAAATCGACTACACGGTAACTGAAGATACGGTGGATAAGTACACCACGCAGATCGACAAGGCTGCTGACGGTACCTTCACCTACACGGTTACGAACAGCCACACAACCGATAAGACCGAAGCCTCTGTGAAGAAGGTCTGGGACATTACCGCCAGGGAAGAAAAGAAGACTCCCGACAGCCTGAAAGTGACTCTGCTTGCCGATGGTAAAGAAACCGGCATGACAGTCGAACTGAATGAGGCGAACGGCTGGACCGGCAGGATCACTGAACTTCCGAAGTACAGGGATCACGGTACGGAAATCGTGTACACCTGGAGTGAAGATAAGCTGCCTGACGGTTATGCGCTGACTGGCACCAGCGAGGATGGCACAGTTACAACACTGACGAATACCTATACGGTGAAGCCGTGTGAACTGCCGCTTGAAGCAACGAAGATCCTGACAGGCCGTCAGTGGACTGCAGAAGACAACTTCGAATTCACGCTGGCCGCGGATGCGGGCAATCCGGATGGCGCTGTGATGCCGGAAGTGAAAACCAAGACTGCGGATATCAACAACAAGACCGTGGTATTCGACAAGATCGTCTTCAACAAGTACGGAACCTTCAAGTTCACGATCACGGAAACCGAAGGCCATATCAAGGGTGTTACCTATGATACAGAGCCGAAGGAATTCACTGTTGTGATCAAGGATGACGGCAAGGGAACGCTGTTTGTTGACAGTGTAACCAACGACGGGTATGTCGATATCAAGAATCCTTACGACTCCAAGGGTGAAATCCAGTTCTTCGCAAAGAAGGTCATGAACGGACGGCAGCTGACGGAAGGCGCATATTCCTTCGAACTGAAGGACGAGAACGGCCAGGTTCTGCAGACCGTGGCGTGCGATGCTGAAGGAAAGGTCGAGTTCGCTCCGATCACCTATACCGAAGAGGATATGCTCGTTAACGGAGCCTGGGTCGAGAAACGGCAGTACACCTATACCATCAGCGAAGTGAAGCCCGAAGACGAGAAGCTTGACAAGGCTGTCATCTATGACGGCGCCGTCAAGGAAATCACGGTAACGCTGACTGATGATCAGGAAGGCACAATCACCACGGATCCGGCAACCGGAGACCTGGGCATCACCTTCATCAACACAGTGGTCAGGATCCAGAAGACGGATGCCGCGACCGGCGATGAACTGACCGGCGCACATCTCCAGGTTCTGGACCAGACCGGTACAGTAGTGGATGAATGGGATACCGAGACCGGTAAGATCCATGAAGTGAAGAACCTGAAGATTGATGAAGAGTATACCCTGACTGAAACCATTGCTCCGAAGGATTATGCTTTCGCGGCAGACGCAACCTTCACGGTTGACAGGAACGGCAAGGTTACCAGCAGCGGCCTGAAGTCCCGCGAGGACGGCACACTGCTTCTCGAAGATAAACTGGCTGAAAAGCCGAAGTTCAAGAAGAAGATCAAGGATACCAATGATACGACAGGCGAGACCAGCGGATGGCAGGACAGCGCTGACTATGACATCGGCGATGCTGTACCGTATCAGCTGAAGGCGACCCTGGCGGACAATGTGACCGACTACCTGGCCTACCACATCACGTTCCACGATGTGATGGAGAAGGGACTGACCTTCAACGGCATCGACATGGTGACGGTGAACGGTGAAGAAGTGAAGGCAGACAAGTATACGCTGACTGCTGATGAACACAGCTTCGACCTGACACTGGCCTGGGGCGATGGCACGCAGAAGATTACGGATACCACGCTCAACAAGGCGGCGGTTGAAGTATACTTCACCGCAATCCTGAATAAGGACGCGGTTCTGGGCGTACAGGGCAACGTGAACACCGGCAAGCTGGAATACAGCTGCAACCCGAATGTGAACGGTGAAGGCAAGCCCAGTGAGGATACGGAAGAAACCAAGGAAGATTCGGTCATCGCCTTCACTTACAAGGCTGAAGTGAACAAGGTGGATGAGATCGGTGATCCTCTGGCGGGCGCTGAATTCAAGCTGGAGAAGATCCTGCCCAACAAGGGACTGAAGCTGGTTGAATGCGTCACAGCAGAAAGCGGCGACATGTTCACATTCAAGGGTCTGGATGACGGCGACTATATCCTGACTGAAACCAAGCATCCCGAAGGATATAAGGCCATTGACCCGATCACCTTCACGGTAACGGCAGAACACACGGTTGTCTGGGAAGACGCGGCACGGGATACGATCCTAACCAGCCTGACCGGCACCGTGACAACCGGCGAACTGACCTTCGCAACAGAGGATGAACTGGCCGGCCTGACTGCTGAAGTGAAGAATGAATCTGAGCTTACATCCGCCTCGGTGAAGAAGATCTGGAAGGATGACGAGAACCGCGACGGACTGCGGCCGGTAGCCCTGAACATCGAACTGCTGGCTGACGGCGCAGGAACAGGCATGTTTGTGAAGCTTGATTCCTCCAATAACTGGGTCGCCATGATCGACGGACTGCCCAGGATGAAGAACGGCAAGCCTGTCACCTACACCTGGAAGGAGCCCGCGGTTGTCGGCTACACGCTGACCAACAGCAAGACCACAGGCACGCTGACCACGCTGACCAACAGCTACGGACCGGCTGAAACTGAAGTCAATGTCCGGAAGGTCTGGACAGACAACAACAACGAAGCCGGAAAGCGTCCCGTGGACATCACAGTTCAGCTGTACGCTGACGGACAGGCCTTCGGTACAGCAGTCACGCTGAACGCGGCCAACAACTGGAGTTACAGCTGGACCAGCCTGAAGAAGAACGTCAATGAAAACGGCCTGACCAGGGAGATCAAGTACACGGTTGCTGAAACCGCGATTCCGGAAGGCTATGTGGCCAAGATTACCGGCAATGCCTCCACAGGTTATGTGATCACAAATACCTATGAGAGCGGCAAGCTGATTATCCAGAAGGAATTTGACATTGAACCCTGGGAGCCTTTCGTCCCGGATGACAGTCCGATGGACATTCCGGTCACCAAGACCTGGAATGACAACGACAACAAGGACGGCAACAGGCCCGGAGCCGTGACAGTGAGACTGCTGGCGGACGGCCAGGAAGTGGCCAACGCGCAGCTGAGCGAAGCGAACGGCTGGAAGACCGTATTCACCGGACTCCCGAGAATGACGGATGAAAAGGTGAAGATCAATTACACGATCACCGAAGATCCGGTCGAATGGTACGAGGCGGAGATCCACGGATTCAATATCCGGAACAACTACAAGCCCGTACTGACCAGCGTGACGGTCCGGAAGCTGTGGAACGACAACAACGACGCGAAGAAACTGCGGCCTACCAGCATCGCGATGACGCTGAGCAACGGTATGAGCGTCGTGCTGAGCGCACAGAACCACTGGACAGCCACCATCGACAACCTGCCGACCAGAGTGAACGGACAGCCTGTCACATATACCTGGACCGAGCAGCAGGTGCTCAACTACAACCTGACGGATATGGTGACGGAGAACAATGTGACCACCTTCACCAACACCATCTGGACACGGCCTGAACCGCCTACCACAGGCGGCAGGAAGCCGAAGACACCCGGTGAGACAGTTGAAGTGTTTGAAGAGTACGAAACACCTCTGGGTGTGGAAGTAATGATCAACCACGTGGGTGACTGCTTCGACTAAGCCAAAAACAAGGACCTGCGGGCCGGCTGAAAAAGCCGGCCCGCTTTCTGTATCAAAGCAGAAGGAGAACAGGAAAACACAGGGAATGTTGCTTGACAGGGGAAAACCACAATCTTATAATAGTTTTTAGTGATTAACCACTATATTTTGTGGATAGAGAGGAAAATGCATATGAAATACCTGCTTGGGATTGACCTGGGTACGTCAGGTACAAAAACAGTATTGTTTGACCAGAACGGCAAGGGTATCTGCTCCGCGACAGTGGAGTATCCGATGTATCAGCCGCAGAACGGCTGGGCAGAGCAGGATCCCAAGGACTGGTATAATGCCGCGGTCAGCACCATCCGTACAGTGCTGACAAAGAGCGGCGTCGCGAAAGAAGACGTTGTTTCCCTCGGTATCAGCGGACAGATGCACGGCCTGGTGATGCTGGATGAAAAAGACGAAGTCATCCGTCCCTCCATCATCTGGTGCGACCAGCGTACCGCCAAAGAATGCGAAGAGATTACCGCCAAGGTCGGTTATGACAACCTGATCAGGATCACGGCCAACCCCGCACTGCCGGGCTTCACCCTTTCCAAGCTGATCTGGGTGCGGAACCATGAGCCGGAAAACTACGCGAAATGCAAGCACGTGCTGCTGCCCAAGGACTATGTCCGCTTCATGCTGACAGGCGACTTCGCCACAGAGGTTTCCGATGCCAGTGGCATGCAGATGCTGGACGTTCCGAACCGCTGCTGGAGCGATGAACTGCTTGGCATCCTGGATATCGACAAGAACCTGCTGGCCAAGGTATATGAGAGTTGCGAAGTGACCGGCCACATTTCCGCAAAGGCTGCGGAACTGACCGGACTGAGCGAGGATACACTGGTGGTCGGCGGTGCCGGAGACAACGCGGCCGCTGCCGTGGGTACCGGTGTTGTGGAAGACGGCAAGGCCTTCACGACCATCGGAACGAGCGGTGTTGTGTTCGCCCATACCGATAAGCTGGCGATCGACCCGAAAGGCCGTGTGCATACATTCTGCTGCGCGGTTCCCGGTGCGTGGCATGTGATGGGTGTTACCCAGGCTGCCGGCCTGAGCCTGAAATGGTTCCGGGATAACTTCTGCGGCGCTGAAAAGATCACCGCTGAAGCCATGGGTGTGGATACCTATGAACTGACCAATCAGGAAGCGGCCCAGAGCCCCATCGGCGCCAACAAGCTGATCTACGCGCCGTACCTGATGGGCGAGCGGACTCCTCATCTGGACAGTGACTGCCGCGGCATCTTCTTCGGCCTGAGCGCTATGCATCAGCGCAGGGACCTGCTCCGTGCGGTTATGGAAGGTGTCACCTACAGTCTGAACGACTGCCTGGGTGTGCTGGCCGGAATGGGCGTTGCTCCCGAAACAATGCTGGCCTGCGGCGGCGGCGGAAAGAGCCCGCTGTGGCGCCAGATGCTGGCTGATGTGATGAACTGCCCCGTGGCCACCACCGTGAATACGGAAGGTCCGGCACTGGGCGTGGCGATCCTGGCGGGCGTCGGCGCAGGACTGTACGGCAGTGTACAGGAAGCCTGCAGGGCTATGATCCATGTGAATCCCGCCCAGGAACCGATTGCTGAGAACGTGCCGAAGTATGCGAAAGTATACGAAGTATTCAAGAAGCTCTATACGGCGAACAAGGAACTGTACAAGGACCTGGGGTCAATCGAATAATGAACAATTAACAATGAACAATGAACAATTGTTTGTTAACCACGATAACGTCCGAAAGATATCAGTGGAGGGATGATTTATGAAGTGTCAGTACTGCAGCTGCCTCGACAGCAAGGTGATTGACTCCCGGCCTACGGATGACGGAAACAGTATCCGGCGCAGAAGAGAGTGCACCAACTGCGGAAGACGGTTTACGACCTACGAGAAAGTTGAACTCAGTCCCCTGTTTGTGGTGAAGCGGGATGGCCGTCGTGAAAGCTTTGACAGCCAGAAGATCAAGGCCGGTATCCTGCACGCCTGTGACAAACTGCCGGTGAGCATGCAGCAGATCGATGACATCGTTACCCGGGTTGAGCAGAAAGCCTATGCCACGATGGACGGGGAGATCCCTTCCGAAAAGATCGGCGATATGGTCATGACGGAACTGAAGAACCTTAATGATGTAGCGTATGTGCGGTTTGCCGCGGTGTACCGGAAGTTTACGGACGTCGGAACCTTCATGAACGAACTGAAGAAGCTCGTTGATGAGAAAATGTGAAGTTAATCCGGAATATATCAGTCCGGATTAATGATGGGAAGCTAAAAAAACAAGATATGGAGGAACCGTAATATGATTTTCAGCTGGATTATCAAGATTGCTCTGTGGGCCCTGGCCGGTTTCGCTGCCAGCAAGATTATGAAGGGCCGTCCGGACGGACTGCTCAGCAACATCCTGCTGGGCCTGGTCGGCGGTGTTGTCGGCAACCTGCTGTTCAGCCTGATCGGACTGGACTCCATTAACGGCATCGGAAACATCATTGTTTCCGTGATTGGTGCCTGCGCGGTCCTGTTCTGCGTAAAGAAGTTTGCGAAGTAAGAAGCAAGGTAAAAAGTCCGCTGCATTCTGCAGCGGACTTTTTTCAATTAACAATGAGATCTCTCCGCGCGGCCATAAATGGCCTTGGTCGAGATGACATCAAGAGGGGGAAAAGAGATCTCTCCACGCGGCCATAAATGGCCTTGGTCGAGATGACAACGAGAGGGAGAAAAGAAAAGTTAATAGTCATGGATGACATAGAGTCGCTGCGTTGTTCCCGTCACACGTTTTTTCAGTGATGTGAGCAGGATGATTGCAGACTAAGAAAAAGCCCCTCTGCATAGAAGCAGAGGGGCTTGATAAGAATCAAGGATTATTCATCGTCCGCACGGAAAGCGTAGATCGTGGTGGTGTCGTATTTCTCTCCGGGACGAAGAATGGTTGTGCCGGGGAAGTTGGGATGATTGGGATCATCCGGGCAGTGCTGGGTCTCGAGGCAGAAACCGGAGTAGTGGCCGTAGTCAGCGCCGTCCTTGCCGCCTTTGATATCTGTGGTGCAGGCGGTGTAAAGCTGAATGGCGGGCTGGTCGGTCAGCACTTCCATGTAGCGGCCGGTTTCTTCATGGTAAACGCTGGCCGCGGCTCCCATGACCTCACCCTTGCGGAGAACGAAGTTGTGATCGTATCCGCCGGCGGGAATCATCTGGGGGCAGGTTTCATAAACTTCCAGGCCTTCCTCCAGCAGCAGGCCGTCACGCAGGTCCAGGGGCGTGCCGACAACGGGCATATAATCGCCGGTGGGGATCAGGCCCTTATCCACCTTGGTGATGACATCGGCATCGATGGCGACTTCATGATCCTTGACGGTGCCGTGCTTATGGCCGCCCAGGTTGAAATAAGTATGGTTTGTCAGGTTGCAGAGGGTGGGCTTGTCGGTAGTGGCTTCGTACCGGATGATCAGGTCGCACATATCATTCCAGGTGAAGGTAACGGTCACATCCAGGTTGCCGGGATAGTTTTCCTCACCATCGGGAGAGATCCGGTGGAAGGACACGGAATCCTCATGTTCACCCTCTTTGGGAGTGCCGGTCCAGAAGTGAGCGGCAAAGCCCACGTTTCCGCCATGCAGGTGATTGATGCCATTGTCATTCAGGGCAACCTGGTAAGCTTTTCCATCGATGGTGAACTTACCGGCGCCGATTCGGTTGCCATAGCGGCCGACGGTATCGCCGAAGCAGCCATGGGGTCCGATATAGCGGTCCAGGGAATCAAAACCAAGGGCAATATCATCCATGTTGCCGCCGGCATCCGGAACGATAATGGAGGTGACGATGGCGCCCCATTCCATAACCGAGACGGACGCTCCCATGCTGTTGGTCATGGTGAACTTATGAACATCTTTGCCTTTCGGGGATTTTCCCCACACTTCTGTTTTGATGGACATAATAATCCTCCTTATGGGGTTTTCCGATCGCTCCGTACCATTATCGGCTGTTGATCGCAGCCGGGGAAAGAAGGCGATTTAAGACCCGTTTATTAAGATTTGGAATCCGTTTCCATTGTAAGAGATTCAGGTGGATTGTCAAGTATCGGCCCTGTTTCGAGAACAGAGAGTTTGCGCTGGATCGTGCGGGATTTTGTAACCGCGGAATCAATGGATTCACCTGCCTGGTCCAGACGGCGGCGGGTGTTCTCCAGCATTTCAGCAAAGCGGGTGAAATCCTTTTTGATCTCACCCAGCAGGAGCCAGACTTCGCCGGAACGCTTTTCGATGGCCAGTGTACGGAAACCCATCTGCAGGGCGTTGAGCATAGCGGCCAGCGTTCCGGGACCCGCAATGACAACCCGGTAATCCCGCTGCAGTGTCTCCACCAGTTCCGGTGTCTGGAGCGCTTCGGAATAGAGGCCCTCCACGGGCAGGAACATGATGGCAAAGTCTGTGGTATGGGGCGGGGAAATATACTTTTCAGCGATCTTCTTTGATTCGGATTTCAGACGCTGAATCAGCGCCTTCCGGGCGGCTTCAGCACCGGCAGCATCTCCCTGCTGAGACGCGTCCGACAGGCGGATATAGTCCTCCTGGGGGAACTTGCTGTCCACGGGGAGATAGATCGTGTTTCCACCCTGATCCGGCAGGCAGATGGCGAATTCCACACGTTCCGCTGAACCGGGAACGACAGTGACATTTTCCTCGTACTGGCCGGGAGCAAGCGTCTGACGGATCAGGTTGCCCAGCTGCATTTCTCCCCAGATACCACGCGTCTTGACATTGGTCAGGACCTTTTTCAGGTCACCTACGCCTGAAGCCAGGGTATGCATCTCACCCAGGCCTTTATAGACTGATTCCAGCCGTTCGCTGACCTGGGCAAAGGATTGATCCAGCTTTTTATCCAGGCTTTCCGAAAGGCGGGCATCTACGGTTTTGCGCATCTCAGAGAGCTGACGCTCGTTTTCCAGGCGGAGATCATTGATCTTCTCCTCCTGGTTGCGGGTGGAAAGGAGCACCTGGCGCTGCATGCTTTCCAGCAGGGTGGACTGACCCTGACCCATCTGGGAAAGCGTGGTCATCAGGGACTGGTTGGCTTCATACAGCGATTTTGCCGCCTCATCATGCTGGGCATCCAGTTCATCCAGAAGCTTGTTGCCCAGGTTGACCAGACCGTGCTCCTGGGTCAGTTTGTCACGCTCCTGTTTATGGTCAAGCGCAGACTGCCTGACCAGGAGAATGATCAGGAGCAGGAGACACAGAACCAGGAGAAGGGGAGTAATTAATTCATAAGTCATATTATCAAGGGATCCCTCGACTACGCTCGGGATGACAATGAAGGCACAGCCTTCATTGCGGCCAATATGTGAAGTTGACAGGATTACATATCACGGCGGCCTTCAAGCGCCTTATAGAGAGTGACCTCGTCCGTGTACTCCAGATCGCCGCCGACGGGGACGCCGTGGGCGATGCGGGTACATTTGACGTTCATCGGCTTCAGAAGGCGCGCGATATACGTCGCGGTAGCCTCGCCCTCCACGTCCGGGTTGGTCGCGAGAATGACCTCGTTGACCTCTTCTGTTCCAAGACGGGCAAGCAGCTCCCGGATATGGATATCATCCGGGCCGATGCCTTCCATCGGTGAAAGCGTGCCATGAAGGACGTGATACAGGCCGTGGTATTCATGCATCCGCTCCAGGGCGGCCACATCCCGGGGGTCACGGACCACGCAGATCTGTCCATTGTGACGGGCGGGATCCGCGCAAATGGGACAGGCATCCCCCGTGGCATAGTTGCCGCAGGTTTCACAGAAACGGATCGCCTTACGGCCCTCCCAGAGGGCAACGGAAAGCGCACGGACGTTTTCCTGCGGCTGAGAAGCCAGGAAATACGCCAGCCTCTGGGCTGTCTTGGGTCCGATGCCCGGCAGCTTGGCCAGTTCCATGGCCATTGCCGCAATCGGTTCAAACTGACTGCTCATCTCAGAACAGACCGCCCATTCCGGGAGCCATACGGCTCATCGTGGTTTCGCGGGCTTCCTCGCCCTTGCGAAGCGCTTCGTTGACCGCAGCCATGATCAGGTCCTGCAGCATTTCGATATCATCAGGATCCACAACCTGGGGATCGATGGTGATGGAAGTCAGTTCACGCTTGCCGCTGACTTTGACGGAAACCATTCCGCCGCCGGAGGCCGCTTCGTATTCCGCCTCATCGAGACGTTCCTGGGCTTCCTGCATCTGCTGCTGCATTTTCTGAGCCTGACGCATGAGCTGCTGCATGTTGGCGCCTCCGCCGAAGCCGCCGAAATTCTGTCTTGCCATTGTGATAATCCTCCTAAATCAATTCATAATTCATAATGCATAATGCATAATTGATACCGTGACGGCATTATACCATATCCGGGGTTTCCGGTTCCTGAGTTTCCGGGGTTTCCTGCGTTTCCACAGACGTTATGCCGGTGACGATGTCGTCCAGGATCGCCATGACGTAGGGCATTCCCTTGCCGGAACGGTTCTGGAGCAGGATATCATCCCGTGAAAGCTTGCTGAGCGGACTGCGTGCCTGGCTGATCAGCAAGCTGCAGGACTTATCACGGTTGATGCGGCAGACACCGGCGATATTCCGGCCATTGGAACCGTTCTTGTTGAAGTAGAAACACCTGACACCCTTACCGGCGCGGTTCTGGGGTTCGAAGTCCAGCTGCGGAATGCGCTTGGCCCAGCCGCGTTCAGAGAAGAGGACGAGTTCATCGGTTTCCTCCAGCTGGCTGACCCAGAGCACTTCGTCTCCGCTTTCCACACTCATGCCTTTGACGCCTGTGGCGATCCGGCCCTGAACAGGTACGGTGGACAGGGGAAAACGGATGCTCATGCCACCCCGGGTAACGAAGAGCAGATCGCCTTCACCGGAGGCGGAAAGGATTGTGAGCAGGGAATCACCCTTCTTCAGGGAAAGCGTGGGATACTTACGGCTGCGCACATCGTAATCCGCAGCGGCCGTACGCTTGATCATACCGTTCTTTGTGATGAAAAGGAAGTCCGGCAGGTCTTTCACCTTCGCGGGATCGCTTGTGAGCATGAGCAGGGGCAGTTCATTTTCCTCAATGCCCATCAGCACACCGGAAAGGAGCTGACCGCGGTCCTTCGGTTTACATTCCGCGATCTTTCCCACATTGACGGGATAACAGTTGCCAAGGTTGGTGAAGATGTACAGGTTTTCGGCTGTGGTGGTCGGGAGCAGCCAGCGGGCACTTTCCGACGGATTCTCTTCCGCTGTGGGAAGGGGAGTGCGCTTCAGCTGGGCCGGGGAGACCCGTTTCAGGTAGCCGCCTTCGGTAAAGACCAGCGCCGCGTCTTCCGGTTCGGGCGTATTGTCCGGCAGTTCAACCTGGACATCTTCCGGCACTTCCAGCGTGGTCCGGCGGTCATTGGCGAACTCTTCCGCAATGGCTTCCATTTCCTTACGGATGACTTCGTTCAGCTTTTTGCCGCTCTTCAGGATTCCTTCCAGGCGGGAGATCAGCTTCAGGACATCGGCGTATTCTTTTCGAAGGGCTTCGACTTCCAGGTTGGTCAGGCGCTGCAGGCGCATATCGAGGATGGCCTGGGCCTGGATCTCACTGAGGGCGAAGCGCTCCATGAGGCCGATACGGGCTTCCTTTGGGCTCTTGCTCGCGCGGATCAGGGCGATGACTTCGTCCAGGTTGTCCAGGGCGATCATCAGGCCTTCGAGGACATGGGCGCGGGCTTTGGCCTGCTTCAGCTCGTATTCGGTACGGCGGGTGACAACCTGCTTCTGGTAGTCAATATAGCTGGAAATCAGTTCCTTGAGGCCCAGCAGCTTCGGCTTGCCGCCGACGATGGCGACCATGTTGACGCCAAAGGTGACCTGCAGGTCGGAATACTTGTAGAGGTAAGACAGGGTCCGCATGGGATCCACATCGCGCTTGAGCTCGATAACCGCGCGCATACCGGTACGGTCGCTCTCATCGCGGATGTCATAGATGCCGCCAAGGGCGACTTTCTTGTCTTCACTCAGCTTCTGGATCTTCTCCAGCATGGCAGCCTTATTGACCTGGTAGGGGATCTCTGTGATCACCAGGAGCTTGCGGCCGGAAGCACCGTCCTCCACATGCACGCGGGCACGGAGGGTCAGCTTGCCTTTGCCGGTCTCATAGCCGCGGCGGATTTCCTCATTGCAAAGCAGGACGCCGCCGGTGGGGAAGTCCGGTCCCGGAAGAATCTTCATCAGGTCGTCCAGGGAAATATCGGGATCCTCCATCTGGGCAACAACGGCACGGACCGCTTCGCCCAGATTGTGGGTGGGAATGTTTGTCGCCAGGCCGACCGCGATACCGTTGGCGCCGTTCACCAGGAGGTTCGGGAAACGGGCGGGCAGCATGTCGGGCTCTTTCAGGGTATCATCGAAATTCAGACGGAAGGGCACGGTGTCCTTCTCGATATCCCGGAGCATTTCCATGGCCAGGGGCGTCATCCTTGCTTCGGTATAACGCATGGCAGCGGCACCGTCTCCGTCAATGGAACCGAAGTTGCCGTGGCCGTCCACCATGGGGCAGCGCATGGAAAAATCCTGCGCCATATGAACAAGGGCACCGTAGACAGAGGAGTCTCCGTGGGGATGATACTTACCGAGACAGTCACCGACGATACGGGCACATTTCCGGTGGGGCTTGTCCGGCGTGGTACCCAGTTCCATCATGGTATAGAGGATACGGCGCTGAACGGGCTTGAGACCGTCTTCCACGCGGGGAAGGGCGCGCTCCAGGATAACGTGTTCAGCATAGGGCATCATGCTGTTGTGCATGACGTCTTCCATGTTGATATCCAGTATGCGGGAAGGATCGTCTTTCACGATGGGCTTTTCAGGCTCTTTACGCTTTGCCATGATTTACTGCCCTCCTTCCTGCACGCTGTGGCCATCCAGCTCGGCATCGAACGTGTCGGCTTTGTTGAAGTCAGCATGCTCACTGATGTAATCGCGGCGGGGCTCGACCTTGTCTCCCATGAGGACGGTGGTGAGGCGGTCCGCCAGGGCAGCGTCCTCAATTCCGACGCGCATGAGCTTGCGCTGGGACGGATCCATGGTGGTTTCCCAAAGCTGTTCCGGGTTCATTTCACCCAGTCCTTTATACCGCTGCAGGGTATATCCCTTGCCCACGGAGCGGGTGGCTTTCGCAAGCTCCTTGTCATCATAGGCGTAGATTACCTTCTGGCCCTTCTGGATCTTATAAAGGGGCGGCATGCCGATGTACACATGCCCGCCGGTGATCAGGTCCTTCATATAGCGGAAGAAGAAGGTGAGCAGGATGGCCCGGATGTGGGCACCGTCCTGGTCTGCATCGGAAAGGATGATGACTTTTCCGAATTTGAGGTTGTCCAGGGTGAAGCCTTCATCAATACCGGTTCCAAGGGCTGTGATGATGCTGCGGAATTCCTCGTTGGCGAGCACCTGGTCCAGGTGCTTCTTCTCAACGTTCAGCGGTTTGCCGCGGAGGGGCAGGATGGCCTGGAAACGGCGGTCGCGGCCCTGCTTGGCACTGCCGCCTGCGGAATCGCCTTCCACGATGAAGAGCTCGTTATCCTCCCAGTGACGGCCGGTGCAGCTGGAGAGCTTACCGACCAGGGGAGCGGCCTCCAGCTGGCTGGCTTTGCGGATGTTATCCCGCGTCTTGCGGGCAGCTTCCCGTGCCTGGGCGGCACGCATCGCCTTGGATACGATGGCGTTGGCTACTTCCTGGTTTTTCAGGTTATCCAGCCAGTCCAGCAGCTGCTGGGTGACAATAGCTTCCACGGCGGGGCGGACTTCGCTGTTGCCGAGGCGGCCCTTGGTCTGGCCTTCGAACTGGGGATTCTTGACCATGGTGGTCAGTACACAGGTCAGGCCCTCACGGAAATCCTCACCGGCCAGGTTGTTGTCCTTTTCTTTCAGGAGGCCGACGCGGCGGGCATAATCGTTAAAGCACTTGGTGAAGGCGGATTTAAAGCCGGCTTCGTGGGTGCCGCCTTCCGGCGTGTTGATATTGTTGACATAGGAGAAGAGGCTTTCGGTGTAGCCGTCGGTATACTGGATCGCGGCACGGCAGATGACCGTGTCCCGTTTGCCTTCGATATAGATGATGTCTTCCTGAAGAGCGTTTTTGCCGGCATTGAGGTACCGGACGTAATCGGAGATGCCGCCGTCATAGCAGAAGACGCGGGTGCGGTTTTCCGCTTCAGCGATCCGCTCATCCGTGAAGGTGATGCGAATTCCGCGGTTCAGGTAGGCCAGCTCCTGCAGGCGGCGGGCAACCGTTTCAGTCTGGAAACGGACGTCCTCAAAGATCTCATCATCCGGCAGGAAACGGACCAGGGTGCCCTTCTTCCGGGTGTTGCCGAGCACTTCAAGCGGACCTTCGGGTTTGCCGGCATGGATTTTGCCCGTGACAGGATCCACCGTGCTGGTGAAGGCCATGCGGTAATGGGTCCAGTTAAGGAAAACATCGACGGTGAGCCACTTGCTCAGGGCATTGACGACGCTGGCGCCAACACCGTGGAGACCGCCGGAATAATCGTAATTCTCACTGTTGAACTTGCCGCCGGCATGCAGGACGGTGAAGATGACTTCAACACCGGGTTTGTGCATGGTCGGATGATCGTCCACGGGCATGCCGCGGCCGTTGTCATACACACTGGCGGAACCGTCTTTATGGAGGGTGACGGAGACCTCTGAGGCAAAGCCGTTGGATGCCTCATCGATAGCGTTGTCCACGATCTCCCACAGGAGATGATGCAGACCGCGGGAAGAGGTGGTACCGATATACATGCCGGGACGCATACGAACGGCTTCCAGGCCTTCGAGAACCTGAATATTCCCGGCATTATAGGTTTGGGATGCCATGGGTTCACTCCTTTGGGGCTTTCACCGGAAAGGCCCGAATGATGACAGTATATTATACCATAAAATGTGCCTGAAAAGAAAGGGGAACACTAGATTTTGTAAATGCTGAAGCATTTACAAAATCAATGAAATATGTGTCCGCAGGCGGACACATGTGAAATATTGAACGGCAAAGCCGTTCAATGTGAAATATCCTGCTTCGCAGGATGTGAAATATTCGCCCGTAAACGGGCGAATGTGACAGTTGGTTTTATCTGCCGGACAGAGAGAAACATTGATTATGAAAGCCTTATGACTGCTGGAGACACATAAAAATCAATGAAATATGCGTCCGCAGGCGGACACATGTGAAATATTCGCCTGTAAACGGGCGAATGTGATGATTACTTTGGAACTAATGATGCCTAAACTGCGTCTATAGAGCAGTTCAGGAATCAGGGAGGTGAGGAAATGAGGAGCTTTTTCGCTGAGAGAGGAAAGATAAGCCGGGCCATTTTATCGGATGAGTCATTTATTTGGAAAAACGCGGGGCATATAATACGGTCAGGATGAGGGAGAAAAACCAAAATCCTGATCTGCAGACCATACGGGAACAAAGGAGGAATGTGAATCGTTGAAGGTATGGAGCTCAGCCGCCTGAAGCGAAGGCGCGGTTGACATGTATACGAAAAAAAGGGATAATAATTTCGTATACGATGAAGGAGGACATGCTGCTCATGAAGCGCATTTTGTGCATTATACTTGCCCTGGGCCTGCTGGCCGGAACCGTTTCTTTTGCTTATGCGGAAGAGGATGAAATCCAGTTTACCGACGAAGAGCTGAAAGAGATGGAAGAAGAGGAACAACAGGCTGAAAACTACATTGAAGCCGACGTCCAGGGTGAGGTGTACCATGAAAAGACCCGGGAAGATTTCGATATGAACTCTCCCGCACTGTACAGAGCCAAAATACGGTCGGATTTCAACGGCATGATCTACTCTGAAAAGTGGAAAACCGAGAAAGACATCACTTCCAAGATGAAGCTGCTGGACGCCAGGGGCAAAAAGGTTGACATCCTGTATGTGGGCCTGATCTGGTTCATCGTCCGGCGGGACAACGTTATCGGGTATGTCAGACGGCAGCAGATCGCCAAGAGCGATATTGAGGCGGTTGATCCGGTCAACACCCCGCCGTTCAACGTGCAGAAACACACCTATATCGCCAAAACCGCGACGACCTGCCATGTCCGGAAGAGCATGACGCCTTCCAAAGGTGACGGGGATGACGGAAACAACTGGGTTATCCTGAATCCCGGTACGGAACTGAGCATCTGGAAGTTCTACAACGGCTGGGCTATGGTGAACTACTGGCGTGAATACGGCTATATCGATCCCAACGAACTGACGGACCTGATCCCTGTTTCCCCAACGGATGAGGAACTGTTCCCTGACAGCCCCATCGCGGCCTATACCAGTTACTATAAGATGACAAAGGATCAGACCAACCAGAACCGGATCCATAACATTAAAACCGGATGCAAATATATCTCCCAGGTGCTGCAGCCCGGTGAACGGCTGGACGCGAACAAGGCCATGGGCCCTTACAACGGCGGCAAAGGTTATAAACAGGCCGGCGTTCTGACCGCCGGAACATCCAAACTGGGTTACGGCGGCGGCACCTGCCAGGTTTCCAGCACGCTGTACAACGCGATCATCCAGCTGCCGGACATTGAGATCAACCATCGCAGGCCGCACGGCGGAAACGGTGCGTCCTACCTGCCGATCCACTGTGACGCGGCTGTAGGCAATCCGGAACTGAACCTGATCTTTACCAACTGCTACGATTTCCCCATCCGGGTGCTTGGAACATCCAGCGATGACGGCGCCCTGTTGATGAGGATCTACCGCTACCACGGGGAAGATACGGAAAACACAGAAGAATAACAAATAACCATATACAATCATTACAGGAGGAAAGAATATGAACTCAGTACTTGGCATTCTGGTCGCACTGATAATGGCTTTTTCTTCCATCGGGGGAACCCCTGTACAAACTGAGGGACCTGTGTCCTTCGACGCAAAGATCAGCCTGGACGCGCAGTCCCTGCTGAACCTGGCCGGTGCCGGAGCGAGTGTTCCGGAAGAAACTGAAAAGACAATAACGGTCGTGAGCGACATCCTGGACGCGCTTACCGTGAAGGGTGTTGCGGATAAGGACGCGGGCGAGATCAACCTGTATGCCGGAAACGACCTGCTGCTTTCCCTTGGCGCCAGGAACACGGAAGAGGGAATGCGGATCGCCAGCTCGCTGCTCGGCAGCCAGGTAATCCTCATTTCCGCTGAGATGATGCAGGCCTCGCGGCAGCAGATAATGGCCAGTGCCCAGGGCATGAATCTCCAGGCACTGGTGGACGCGCTGAAGAACCTGGACGAGGAACAGCTCAAAAAGGACTACATTGAGATCTGCGGAAATATTGTCAAGGCCGTGGAAGAGAAAAAGGGTGAAACAGAGAACGGCTCTTTCACCGTGGACGGCCTGACCTTTACCGCCAAGACGCCTGTAAACATCACCTACACGGAACTGATGACCGTTACCCTGAACGGCCTGAAGGAACTGGTCACCAAGGATTATATGAAACCTGTCATCGAGGCGCTGAACAGTGATCAGGATCTTGCCTCCTCCATCGATGAATCGATTAAACGGCTGAACGACCAGCCCGAAGAGGAAAAACCGGAGCTGCAGGTTACTGCCTACTCAGATGAGAAGGGCAACACATACAATGTATATGATATGACCCAGGTCCAGAAAACAGAAGCGACGGAAACAGATACCGCGGAAACGGTGAACCTGCATCTGGGCAACGGTAAAGTTGACGGCCAGGATAAAGGCTGTCTCACCTTTACGATGAAAAAAGGCGGAGCCGATATGACCTGGACCCGCGCGGAAGACGGTTCTGTGAATGTCGCGGCGAAAGTGGACGACGGCAAAGACACCGCATATATCACATATGTCAAGGACAATGCCGGCAAGGCTGAAATGAACTGCAAGATCAAATCCGCCGGAACGGACGCGATGATCGTGGCCAAAACTGAACCGGCAGAGAATGAACGGACGCAGTATTCGATGGAAGTTTTCTTCGGAAACACCGAAAAAGCGCTGCTGACAATTACCGGCACCGCGGGCAAGGGCGGAGAAACCGTATCTGTGTTTGAAGGAGATGGAATCGGGGCCATTCCGGTTGAAAAGTTTTCAGATGGAGAGGACCAAACTTTTACCACCCAGATGACCATGACGCTGGCAACCAATGCCTTAAAGGCAATGAACACCCTGGTCAAGAACCTTCCGGATGAAAGTGCCGCATGGGTGAACAATCAGCTTACGCAGCTGATGAATCCCAAGACAAAGACGCCGTAAACATAAGAATACTCAAAGAGGAGAGAACTGATCTCTCCTCTTTCTCTGTTTCAGAACAGAACGAAAACAAGCGGAAACCCATCCGCCAAAAACAGGAAAACAGGATAATCCGGAACCGGCAGAGAAATTATACAGTATCCGATGACAGAAACGGAGTATATGAACATGAACAAAATAGCCAGCTTTCAGGTAAACCATCTGGACCTGCTGCCGGGACTTTACCTGTCCCGCCAGGACAGGCAGGATCAGTGCGCCGTGAGCACGTTTGACCTGCGTGTTACAGCGCCGAACCGGGAACCGGTCATGGACACACCCGCGATCCATACCATCGAGCACCTGGGCGCCACTTTCCTGCGGAACAGCAGCCGGAAAGAGGAAATCATCTATTTCGGACCCATGGGGTGCCGGACGGGGTTCTACCTGGTGGTTTTCGGCGATCAGACCGCGGAGGATGTATACCCGCTGGTGCTGGAAATGTGTGATTTTATCCTTGGGTTTGAGGGAGAAATCCCCGGAGCCAGGCCGGAGGAATGCGGCAACTGGTCAGAACAGAACCTGAATATGGCTAAGTATTATATCCGGCGCTACCGCAGTGAACTGACAGAGAACAAACGCACGCAGTATCCGGAATAAACCGGCCCGCAAAATGGGGAGCAGAGCGACAGAAAAGGGGTGCGGCCAGATGAAGAGAGACCGTGGCAGACGCAGGACAATCCTGTCGTTACTGCTTTGTGCTGTGCTGCTGTCGGGCAGTGTCAGCATGACCGCTGCTGAGGAATTATTCGTTGCCACACCCACTGACCTGGCCGTGGAAGAGGAACCTTTCAGGATGACAGAAACCCTGGAAGGAGCCCAAATAACCGTTACAGCCGAAGCCGGTGTTATTCCGGAAGGTTCCGCACTGACAGCGGCCCGGGCAGGCCATGCGGAGTTTGTACAGGCAGCTGAAGCCGCACTGAACATTGACCAGGACAGGGAGATTATCGCTTTCCATAAGGTTTACCGTATTTCAGGCGCTGAAATAAACGGAAACGCCCAAGTCAGGATTGACGATCCGGAATTGTCAGAACTGCAGATTCGTTATGCTGACGGCGAAGTCAGCGCCTTTGTCATGCGGTATGATGAGAGTGGACAGGCACTTCGGGACCGGGTAGTCCGGGTTCCGGCCAAAGTGAATATCCAGCGGAATACCGTGAGCTTTTCGATCAGCGGAACGGGCCTGTATGACGTGATCGCAGTTGTGCGGATGCCGGAACAGGAAGAAACGGTTCCGGAAGAGGAACATCCGGAACCTGTACAGAAAGAACCTGCCGCGGAGGAAGCGGAAGAGGAAGTGCCGGAAACGGAACCCGCGCAGGATGATGTGGTTCCGGAGGAGCCTGCTGACGAACTGCCAACTGCACAGGAGGCGGAGGAACCCGCTGTAACCGAACCGCAGCCTGTACAGCCTGAAGTGAACCAGGAGCCTGAACCCGTACAGCCGGAAACGGCAGTGGAACAGCCGGCAGCTGCAGCGTCACAGCCGGCAGAGGCAGCGAAAGAAACGCCTATACAGACGGCAGCCGATGAGGCCCCGGAACCCGCAAGGGAAGTGTTTGATCCGGAAGGAGCGACTGCTGAAACGGACAAGGTCCGTGCCTTTATTATCCGGTGTTACTGGCTGATCCTGGGCCGGGAACCGGACCAGACAGGAATGGCCTACTGGGAAGACAAACTGAAGAATAAAAACGCCACAGCGGCCGAGATCATATCGGGCTTTGTGGGAAGCACTGAGTTTTCCCGCATGCACAAATCTTCAGAAGAACTGATCGAGATCCTGTACAGGACCATGCTGAACCGCGCCTCAGATGAGACGGGAAGAAAGTACTGGAACAAGATCATTGCGGACGGAGCTTCCCTGAACCAGCTGGTCAACGGTTTCTGCGACTCCAATGAGTTTAAGGCGATCTGTTCCAGCTACGGCATAGAGAGCGGCTCGCTCGGAACCGGCGGAGCGGCGGAGCCTGTCGCCTTCAGCGAGCGGCAGATCGCGTTTGTGATCCGCTGTTACCGGCAGGCACTGAACCGGGAACCGGACGCGGGCGGACTGCAGTACTGGTGCAGAAAGCTGGCGACAAAGAAAGCCTCCTTTGCGGAAGTTGCTTCCGGCTTTGTCTTTTCCGATGAGATGAAAAATAAAAAGCTGGACAATGAAGCGTTCATCAAAATGCTGTACCGGCTGTACCTGGACCGGGAGGCGGAACCGGAAGGCCTGAAATACTGGAAACAGAAAATGAGCGAGGGGATGACGCGGGAACAGGTTAATGAAGGATTCGCCGAATCCCTGGAATTCGCAAACCTCGTATCGGTCTATGATCCCGAAACGGGAGCAGAACCGGAATACAACTACATCATTGTGCCGGATGAGACTTCCATGACCATCAACAACGGCGCGAAAGTCAAGGCGCAGGTCAGCCCGGAACTGGCGGAAGCCGGAACAAAACTGCAGTGGTCCAGCAGCGACAGCAAGATCTTTACCGTGAACCAGGAGGGAGAAATCCTGGGCTGTTATCCCGGTAAAGCGGTACTGCGCATTGCCGACGGGCAGAGCAAAGTGATCACGGAAATCACGGTTAACGTCATGCCCAATTACCGGGCCATCCTGTTCTCTGAGTCCACCTTTGCCGGTGGAGTGATCAAACGGAACAGGGGCGACGTCCGGCTGATGAAGAACATGCTGTCCACGGTGACCGCACCGGACGGCGGACAGTACAAGGTTTATTCCTATGACGACCTGGTCGCGAGTGAAGTATACCAGAAAATAAACCAGTGCCTGGTGGCACCTTCCCGGGATGGCGACGTATCCATCTTCTTCTTCGCGTCACACGGCGATTACCGGTCCACTTCCCAGCAATACGCGGGAAGACTCTGGTGCAAGAACAAGGCAACCTGGCTGGAACTGCCGGAACTGGCCCGCGTGCTTTCCAACGTCAAGGGCAAGGTGATCGTACTGCTGGAATCCTGCGGCCCCGGCGCGGCAATCCGTGAGTTCAGCAGCCTGGACGGCAGCACACAGAGCGAAGAGGGACCGGTTGACAATCAGAATATGACAGGTGCCGTAATCAGCGCGTTTGCGGCCGCGGATCCGGGACTGACTGAGTACCGGACGAGCCCCACCCCGTTCTTCCCGGACACCGCAGGAAGCGCCATGCTGGATGAAGCGGAAGCCGGCACAGCGGGCAGGTCATACGCGACGGAAGGAGCCGGGAATCTGTTCCTGACTGAAAAGTTTATTGTAATGACCGCTTCCGCGTACCTGCAGACTTCCTATTCCGCGGGCCAGGACGCCTGCAACCTTTTCCCCAAATGGCTGACCAAAGGCGTGGGGACAAGCGGTGCCATGCCGGCGGACACGGAATGCGGAAACAGCGACGGCAAGCTGACAGTGAATGAACTGTTCCAGTATGTTTACAAGCATACGATCTACCGTCAGACACCCCAGGTTTATCCCCAGAACAGCAGCTATGTGCTGTTCCTGAGAAAATGATGCAATAACGGAGACTGAACAATGAACAGGAAACTGGCGGTAGCTGAACCGTTTCTGACAGAAAGACACCGGAAGATGATCCGTGAGACGGCTGAGAAAAAAGGATTTGAAGTCCGGATCATGGATTCACCGGAAGAAGACAGGAATTTCCTGAATGAAGCGGAGGTTATCTTTGGACAGGCGCCGGAAACCGCCAAAGTATCCACCGCGCTGAAATGGATCTGCACCCCCTTCGCCGGGGTGGACAAGTTCCTGGCGGAAGATGCCTTTGCGAATCCGGAAGCAATGCTGTCCAACTCTTCCGGCGCTTACGGCGTTACGATCGCAGAGCATACCGTGATGATGCTGCTGGACATCCTGCGCCGGCAGCCTGAATACAGGCAGATTGTGGCGGCCCATGAGTGGAGAAGGGATCTGCTTGTGCGTTCCATCAAAGGCAGCCGGATCACCCTGCTGGGAACCGGTGATATCGGACAGGAAACCGCGGTCCGGCTGAGGGCCTTTTCCCCGGCCTGCCTTACAGGCGTCAACCAGAGCGGAAAGAATCCGGGCGGCTGCTTTGACCGGATCCTGACACGGGAACAATGGGAAACGGTGCTGCCGGAAACGGATGTACTGCTCATGTCGCTGCCTGGCACAAAAGAAACATTCCATATGGTGGGTGAAAAGCAGCTGAGCCTGCTGCCGGACGGCGCGGTGATCATCAATGTGGGCCGCGGAACGGTCATAGACCAGGAAAAGCTGATCCGGGAACTGAAGGCCGGAAGGCTTTACGCGGGACTGGATGTATTTGAAAAGGAACCGCTGACGAAGGATGATCCGGTCTGGGAGCTGCCGAACCTGCTGATCACTCCCCATACGGCAGGCAATATGACGCTGATGCATACAGTGGATCGGATCACGGAAATGTTCCTGGCGGACCTGGAACGGTACTGCAGGGGCGAAAAGCCTGACCACCTGGTGGATCGGAAAAAGGGATACTGACGGAGGCAGAAAAACGTGGAAAAACAATATACGATCATCCGGGCAGGAAGCAAAACCCGCCCGGATGATATTCCGGAACTGACGATGGACCAGGTTCTGTGGGAACCGGATTGCGGTATCCGTGCCGGAGGCCGCATTTTTCATGACGGCGAAAACCTTCTGGTTTTATTGCGGGCAAAAGAAAGAGACATCAGGGCGGAGTATACCGCGCCGATGTCTCCCGTACATGAGGACAGCTGCCTGGAATTCTTTTTTATGCCCGCAGGGGAGGAAAAGTACCTGAATTTTGAGATCAATCCCAACGGCTGCCTGCATATCGGCTTTGGCAGGGACCGGTATGACCGGGAACGGATCCTGCTGCCGGATCCTGCTGCGTATTTCCGGATCCGGACCAGCCGTACCGCTGACGGATGGGAAGCGGAGTACCGGATTCCAGGCGAATTCCTGCGCCGCTTTTATCCGGAATTCCGGTTTACAGGGATCCTGAAAGCCAACGTATACAAGTGCGGGGACAAGACGGTGCATCCCCATTACCTGGCCTGGAATCCGGTTGATTCTTCTGTGCCGGATTATCACCGGCCGGAAAGCTTCGGCACCATGATCCTTGAATGAAGAACAGGGAAAGGGGAACAGAGATGACTGATCCCGAAAAGCTGACGGAAACGGAAGGCCTGCCGGAACTGATTCGGTTCATGAACGGTGAACCGGTCAGGACCCCTGATGACTGGAAAAGAAGGCGGGAGGAGATCCTTTCGCTGTATTCGGAATACGTGTACGGTTATATGCCGGACAAAGCCGGAGAAAGCCTGGCCTGGGCCCTGAAGAAGGATCCGGAGACCGGCGGGATCCTGATGGATATTACTGTTTCCGCCGGAAACCGGAGTGCTTCTTTTTCTGTGCTGGCAGGCATTCCCGCGGCTGAAAAACCGGAGGGCGGATATCCCTTTTATATTGAATACTGGCCCTGGCATTACCAGAACTGGTTTACCAAAGAATGGGTCACCGGCTTTTCCGATAACTGCAAATACGCGATGGAACGCGGATACGCCGCGATCCAGTATGACTGTTCACGGGTGTCCCGGGATGACAGCTCCTATACCGGGGCTTTCTATACCCTGTATCCGTATGAGCCGGAAAATCCCACAGGGCAGCGCGGAGCACTGCTGGCCTGGGCATGGGGTGTCAGCAAAGTGATTGACGCCCTGGAAAACGGAGCCGGGAAAAAGCTGGGGATCAACCCGGGATTATCCCTTGTGGGCGGTGTGTCCAGATACGGAAAAAGCGCCGCTGTGGCCGGCGCCTATGACGAACGGATCCGGGTGACGATCCCTTCCTGCTCCGGAGCGGGAGGAACAGCGATCTACCGGACGAACAACCAGGGAAAGACTTACGACCTGAGCAGCCTGGGCGGCCCGGAGCAGTGGACCAACGATTCACAGAATGAACCGCTTTCCAACCTGCAGGGCGGGGAAGGATACTGGTTCTGCGGAAACTTTGCCCGGGTACCGTCCGCACGCGCTTTCCCGGTGGACCAGCATATGCTGTGCGCCCTCGCGGCAGGAAAAAACCGGCACCTGATCATGGTGACCGGTATCACATCTGAAGGATGGAACAATACAGAGGGGCAGTGCCTTGCCTTTGCAGCGTCCCAGCCGGTCTGGGACCTCCTGGGCTGCGGGGAACAGAACAATATGATCATCCACCTGGACGGCCATGCCATCCTGAGAACGGATATGGAGATGATCCTGGATTACTGCGATGAGCATCTTCTTCACAAGCCGGTAAAGGACATGCAGGATAAAGCACAGCAGATGAAGGGAGAGCTTTTCCTGCGGTACAACAGGGAAGTGCTGGATCCGCTATTCGCTCCGTATCTCCGATAATCAAAGTGTTTTGACCAGGTCCGGGAAGTTTTCCGGAACTGACGTAAAGCATAACCTGAAATCATTTCCCTCCTGGCTGACAATCTTTGCATAAGCGTCCCTGCCCCCGATCCTGAGCATCAGGTTCTGGAAGGGCTTCAGTTTGCTGCCGGTTGCCAGCAGGGCAAAACGGTTATCGGCGGAGATCCGGGTCAGGGATCCGGTGTGTTCCGTGTGATCCACGGTCTTTTCCTCCAGCACATAGAAAACCAGTGCTTTCCCGGAAAGGGTGATCCAGTCTGAAACACCGGAGGCATCATTCAGTTTACAGCTTCCAATGCCGGAAATGTCATAAAAGCGCATATCATGAGTGGCTCCCTTGGGCAGGAAACTGCTTTCGGATTTGACCGACACTTCCTCCGATGCCCGCTCCCGGGTGCTTTCAGAGATGAAGACCTGACCGCGGACTGTGAAGGATTCCAGACGGCCGGCCAGGTTGACGGCTTCGCCCATACAGCCGTATTTCATTTTCTTTTCGGAACCGATATTGCCTACAACGACCGTGCCGGTATTGACGCCGATTCCCATATCCAGTTCCGGGTAACCGTTTTCCCGGTTCCAGGCGTTTACCGCCTCCATGGCATTCTGCATCTCAATGGCGCAGCGGACCGCGGCAGACGCGTGGTCCGGAAGTTCCTTCGGGGCGCCGAAGACGACAAAGATGCCGTCTCCCAGGAATTCGATGATGGTTCCCCGGTGACGCTCAATGACGGCGGACATGCTTTCAAAGTAATGATTCAGGACGGAGACAAGCTGGGTGGATGAAAGCCGAGAACTCATGGCTGTAAAGCCGCGCAGGTCACTCATGAGGATGGTGACTTCCTGCGCCTTACCGCCCTGTTTTTCCCCGTCCGGAGCTGTCAGCACGTAATCAGCGATATCCTCGGAAGTGTAGCGGGCAAAGGCCGATTTCACCCTGACGGACTGGGTCAGGTCGCTGATGACGACCAGGAACAGACCCGGGTCGCTTGGCTCACAGGTCAGGCTGACATGCAGGCGGAAAAGACGGCCTTCGTTGTTGACATAATCCACGAGCGCGTTGAAGGATTTACGCTTCTCCATCACGCTGTCGATAAACAGCTGGATCAGTTCATCGTTTCCTTCCACATAAGGGATGGCTTCCCAGAGTTTGGGACGATCTCCGGCACGGAGCCCGAACAGCTTTTCAGCGGCAGGATTGGCATAGAGCAGTTCTCCGCCCATTCCTGTGATACAGACGGAATCGTCCATGTTCCGGAAGATATACTGTATCCGTTCCGAATTCAGTTCACGCAGCATCTTTTTCTCCTGTCAGCGGTTAGCCGCATACAAGGTTTACCTGCCTGAAAGTTCGCACAGGTATTCGATATCCCGGAAAAGCGGGTCTACGTAATTATCCGGCCTTGTATACTCAATGATAAAGGGGACATCGGGAGTGTATTCGTTCATCAGGGGAATGAGTTCCCGGTAGTCAACGGTTCCGTCCCGGAGCCGGCAGTGGAGGTCATGCATCCCGTCATTGTTATGCAGATGGAAGCCGCCGATGAGCTCCCGCAGGTCCATGATGAGCTTCCGGATATTCCAGCCGTTGGCATTGGCATGACCTATATCGATCAGTACCGGAAGGCCCCGGCTGAGGCAGAGAATGGTAAATTCAGCCTGGTCCAGGAGCAGGGTTCCGTCCGCACGGATGCCGGTGTTTTCCACCAGGATCTTTACATCCGGGAACAGATCCCGCATCTCATCCAGGTTTTCAAGGGTAGTTTTCAGCATCTGTTTCTTCGTGTCGAGGGAGACAGGACAGTTGCTGAGATGATAAACCATGGAAGCCGGATGCAGGATATCTGCGTATTTTTTTGTCAGCAGGATGTGATACATGCCTTCCTCATAGGCAGGACTGCCTTTCGGCGCGGAATGCTCAACACCCCAGACAGGCTCATGGAACAGAAGCGGCCCACCGCCGAAAAGATCAAGGTTCTTTTCCAGATTTGCCTCAAAATCGGGGAGATCAAACATGGGAAGGAGTTCAAATCCCAGGGAGGAACCGAAACGGTCGCGGTAAACCCGGCCCGCTTCCAGCCTGGCGCGGGGCAGTACGCAGGTATCGATGTAAATGTTTTTCATAACCTATCCTTTTCAGCAGGTGATAACAGAAATCCCGGGAAACCGGTTTGGTGCCGGAACCCGGGAGAAGAAGGCCGGTGATTCACATCAGGACTCCTGAACGGCTTCATCACAGGCTTTCACATAATCGATGGTGAGCTTTTTCAGACGACTGGAAAGATGACGCAGGATCATATCCACTTCAAGCGGATTGGCTTTGAAGAGATCCTGCAGGTTTTCGGCACTGATGATCTCCAGGATAGTACCGTTTTCCTCGGCAACCGCAGTCGCGCTGCGCCGTTCGTGATCGATCAGGCTCATTTCACCGAAGAAGGAATTGGGGTAGAGCGTTGTCAGTTTCTTTTCCAGTGTGGAGCCGTAACCGGTATAAATGCCGACAGTACCGCCGTGGATCGCGTACATAAACGTGCCGCTTTCCCCTTCGCGGAAAATGATCTGCCCTTTATCGCAGGATTCCACGGGAAGCGGGGAGGCCTTGGGCTTATCCTGGATCTTTACCTTAACCGTTTCTTCCACGGTGTTCCTGACAGCGTTCTTTTTCGCGAGAGCGCTGATCTCCCGGTACTTTTTCAGTTTTGCCAGGAAGCCTTCTTTTTTCTCCGCACCGTCATCCTTCTTTTCCTTCAGGAACGCGGTGACCTCATCATATTCCTCGGTCAGCGTGCGGATCCGGCTGCCGATCTGTTTCATGATGGCCAGGATCCTGTCAGGCTGTTCCGTGAAATATTCGTTCAGACCGGCTTCAGTGATCTCCGTAACGCGCAGGTCCTCTTCCGCGACGATGGTCGCGGTGCGGGGCCACGCGCCGATGACAGCCATTTCACCGAAATACTGACCGGGCTTCATCTCTGTCAGTTTCCGTTCATCCGCTTCTCCGTAATGAAGGTATACGCCGGCTTTGCCTTCCATGATCTGGAAAAAGCTCTCGCCAAGATCGCCTTCACGGAATACAACTTCGTTTCTGCTGAAAAGCTTTTCTTTCATTGCGTATTTTCCTTTCTGTATTCAGATAGATAAAACATATGAAAACGGCTCTTTTTCTAAATTGTAACTATGTTGTATGTGCTTGTCAAGACATATCAGACATGGCAGGAGATAAGCCGGGAACGGACAAAACAAAAAAAACTGCGGCAGGACTGCCGCAGTCAAAACAGATACTGGTGTTATTACGGAGCGACGTAGTTATCGCGCCATGTGTAGCCGCAGGTTGAACAGGTGTGTTCTGTCCAGCCCCATTCGCCGTCGGCCGGCGGGATCTCTTTTTCCTCGTAAACCGGTTCTTCGCAGGTTTCGGGGAGAAGAACCTTGCGGAATTCCTTGGTTTCCTTCCGGGTGAATCCTTTGAGGTTGTTGGGCTTGCGTGAGGTGAGCTTGGTCAGCGTTTCGCCCACGTCTCCCTTGCAGTAAGCCCGGCGGTCCGGATTGTGCTCAAAGAAATAGATCCGCCCGGTAACAGTATTATGGTTGACAACGCGGTTCTCCAGCCCGAGCGGATATTTGGTTCCGCTGGTATAGAACAGGCCCATGAGACCGCCGTTATGGCAGTAGCCGAAGCAGGAAACGTATCCGTCAATATCCACGGTGCAGTGCTGCACTTTCGCGTAGCCGGTTGCCATCATGGCGCCGAGGAACTGCTCACACCGGGAATCCCGGTTCAGGTCGTTGAAGATCAGCTCCACCCTGGCATTGCAGTTGTCAATAATCCCGCTGCCGAAACCGGCGATGCCGGCTACACCGGACATCACGCCCTCGTTGTTCAGGCGTACATATCCGTCCACGGTCACGTTATCAAAGGTGCAGTGCTGGGCATATCCGGCCAGAATAGAGGCAAAGCAGTGGGTTTTTCCATCGATGGTCACATGGGCGCCGATGACTTTCAGGTTCTTTACGGAAGAAGCTTCCATAACAGAGAACAGGCCGGCAAAGCAGGTATCATATTCCTTCCTGTTGCCGTCCACGGTGATCCGCCTGTCTTCCCCGACACGGGTGACGGTCAGGTTGTAGATTCCGAAGCCGTTTCCGTCCAGGTCGCCGGAGAAGGGAATGGGCGTCCAGTCCACATCCTTCAGGTCAATATCGTTCATGAGACGAAAACTGGCACCGGGATGATTGGCCGCGTCCCGCAGGCCGGCGATGTCATAGATTTCGATCACCTGCTCATCCGCGGCTGCTGTGCCGGTCAGGATGACCGCCAGTGCCAAAAGGAGAGAGAACAAACGTTTCAGCATACAGAGCCTCCATCATGATCATGCTGCCGATGGGCTGCGTTCGCTGACTCATCCGTATATCCGGACAAAGGACACAAACTCATCTGAGATAAAGCATGTTCTGTGCTACCCATCAATATACATCAAAAATGATGAGATTTCAAAGAGTGAAACCGGACAGAAGGCAGATATCAGGAATATCTTTTCTGCCGGCCGGTTTTGTGATAAAATTTTCCGGATACAATCATGGCAAAAGATGGAAAAGATGACAGAACAGGAAAGCGAAGGACAACGCGATGAGGATTCTGATATGTGATGATGATCCGGTGTTCTGCGATGAACTGGAAAGAGACCTGGAGCAGTATGAAATCATACACCGCCTGGAATTTGAGATCCTGAAGGTGTTCTCCGGGGAACAGGCACTGGATGCACTGGCACAAGGGGACTGGGATGTCCTGTTCATGGATATTGAAATGCCGACGATCAACGGAGTGGAAGCCGGCAAACGTGTCAGGGAACAGCTGCAGAACTACAGCCTGAAGATCATCTATGTTTCTTCCAGGCAGGAATACGCGATGGACCTGTTCAAGGTGGATACGTTCGATTTCCTGATCAAACCGGTGGCATATGAAGAGCTTGAAGCAGTGCTGGACAAGCTGCAGAAAACACTGGACCGGAACGGGGAAATGTTTGTTTACCGGAAAAAAGGCCAGGCAGTGCGGTGTCGGCTGGAGGATATTCTGTATTTTGAAAGCTGGCTGAAGAAGACCATTATTGTGACGAGGCAGAAGGAAGACGAATTCTATGCCCCGCTGAAGGATATCTATGAGGAGCTGAAGGACAAGAAATTCTTTTACTGTCACAAGAGCATTCTGGTGAACTATGACCGGGTGGCGGAATTTCACTATGACCGGCTGGTGCTGGACAACGGAAAGGAACTGGAGATCAGCCAGAGCAAACGAAAGGAAGTCCGCCGGCTGAGCGGCGAGATGGGGATGGAGTCATGAGCGTTACGCTGGTGTACCTGATCACAAGCGCGCTGTGCGTTTTGTCCACGGCCCGTTTGTTCCGCTACGGCGCGGAGACAAAGCCTCCGTTCCTGAAGGAAGCGGCGGCTTATGTGGCTTACCAGGCGGTGGTCGATACATGCTTTCTGCTGTTTCGGATCCCGATGCTGAACATGGCGCTGAACCTGACCGGCTTTTTCCTGCTGAACCGGTTATATGAGAAGTCAGTGAAACGGAATATTATGATGGTTCTGGTGACGTATGTGGCCATGATCCTGGCGGAACTGGCAGCTGTCTGGGTCAGCGGCTTTGTGCCGAACGGCCTTCTGGAACGCCAGCAGGACAGCCTTTCGCAGATGGCAATGATTATCCAGTGCGTGATCGCGTCACTGATTGTCCAGGTCCTGAAGCGGTTTAAAGGGCTGGCAAGAAGCACAGAAGGGGACTGGATCAGCTGGGCAGGGGTCATCCTTCTGCAGATTATGCTGATCGGCCTGATTTCCATCATTACCTTCAATTATCATGGAGATGTGCTGGTTATTGCTGTGCTGATGCTGGCGGTGATTGACTATGTGGTGATCTATATCTATGACCGGCTGATCCTTTCCGAGAAGGAGCGGGTGAAGAACCTGCTGCTGGCGGAACAGAAGGAAAGCTATGAGCGGGAAGTGGAAATCCTGAAGGATTCCCAGAAAAAAATCCGCGGCATATACCATGATATCAAGAACCATATCCTGATCCTGCGGTCCTACGCGGAGCAGGAGCAGTATACGGAGCTGAATGACTACCTGGGGCGGTTGCAGGAGGAAACCCGGGCGGCAGCGCCGCAGGTTTACACCGGACAGCCGGCGGTGGACAGCATGCTGCACTATAAAATCAGCAGCGCGAAGGATATTCCCATCCAGGTGGAGACGAGCATTCCGGAGCAGCTGAAGATCGATGATTTTGACATTTCGGTGATCCTGGGGAACCTGCTGGACAACGCCATAGAGGCATGTGAAAAGCTGGAAAAGGAAAAGAGAAGGATCCTGGTTTCCTTGAAACTGGTGAAGAACCAGCTGTTTATCCGGATGGAAAACCCCTATGCCGGACTGCTCCGGCGGCAGGGGGAACGGCTGCTGACGCTGAAGGCGGACAGGGGCAGCCACGGTATCGGGCTGGAGAACGTCCGGCGGATCGTGGAAAAGTACCACGGGCTGATGGAAACGGAGACGGAGGACCAGGTTTTCCGGACCAAAGTTATGCTTTATCTTGGATGATGGCAAAAAAACATTGGATTGTGGCAAAGACGGCCGCAATCCTTCTTTTTTTGCTACTATACAAACGGAACAGGAGGAGAGATACCCCGAAAGGAAGGGAGAAGAATGGAGACAGTTATTAACGTTCAGGATGTTGTGAAAACCTACGGAGAAAAAACGGTACTGGATCATATCGGATTCCGGATACCGGCTGGGGAGACGGTTGCGGTTGTCGGTCCGAACGGAACAGGAAAGACAACCCTGCTTGAGATCCTGATGACGCTCCGCAAAGTGGATTCCGGCAGCGTGAGCATCCTTGGAAAGAATGCAAATGAGCAGAAGGTTGTGGATGAGATCCGAGGCAGGATCGGCGTGATGCTCCAGGAAGGCGGCATGTACAGCTATATCAAGCTGAAGGAAGCCCTGGATCTGTTTGCGTCTTTCTATTCTGTAGGACAGGACAAGATCGGACAGCTGGTGGAGTATTTTGAACTGCAGCCGTACCTGAACACCAAGTATGAGAAGCTTTCCGGAGGATGGAAACAGCGGTTCCTTCTGGCGATCGCGTTCCTGCATGACCCGGACCTGGTTTTCCTGGATGAACCCACAACAGGTCTGGATCCCAAAGCTACGCAGCTTGTATGGGAAAAGATCAGGGGCGGGGTGCAGAAGACCAAGACGATTCTGCTTTCCACCCACTCGATGGAGGAAGTGGATAAGTTCTGTGACCGTGTGATTGTACTGAACAAGGGAAAGATCGCAGCCAATGACACGCCCGCAGCGATTAAGGAGAAACTGAAGGTTGATTTCTTTTCCGACGCGTATTTCAGGCTTGTGGAAGGAGATGACAGACGGTGAGGATTTCCATGAAATGCATCTGGAAACAATTCTGGTATGATCTGGTCATCTTCTTCCGGGAACCGTTTTTCGCACTGCCGATCCTGCTGCTGCCCGGTGTGTTTTTTATCGTCTACGCGGGCTCCATGGCGAAGGACGCGGCGAGCATCGAAGGATTCGCCCAGTATCTACCCATGTATATGATCCTGATCTCTTTCCTGACGGTTTTCTTTAACATCGGAACACAGTATGTGACGGACAAGCAGAGCGGTATTTTCAAACGTCTGCTGCTGAGCCCCATCAGCCTGTTCAATGTAGTGCTGACCTATTCCCTGCGGGGGCTGCTGATCTCTGTACTCGGATTCTTCGAAATGATCGCGATTGCTGCCCTGGTGTTTGGAATTCCCCTGAGCAGCAATATGATCCTGTTCTTCCTTGCGTTCCTGGTGACGGTAATGATCATGATGCTGCTGAGCCTGACGCTGCACGGCTTTTTCAAAAACAGCCGCCAGGTGATGCCCTTTACGATTATCGGTTTCCAGTATGTGCTGTTTGCAAGCGGGATGATCATGCCGGTGGAAAAAATGCCGACAGTGCTGCGGTATCTGGTTTACGTGAATCCGGTTTACCATATGAACCAGATCCTGGTGAGAGTATGGTACAACGCGCCGCAGAAGGTGATCCACATTGCCGCGCTGGCCATTTGGGTGGTGATTTGCCTGGTGCTGATCCGGTTCCAGAAAGGATTCGCGACAGATAAATAAGGACAGGATGGAAAAGAAAAGAACGCTGTGTTTTCATAAACACAGCGTTCTTTATATGGCGGAGAAGCCGGGATTTGAACTATATTACTCAATGCTAATTTATTGGGGAACGTAGTAAAATCAATCAATTCAGGGGACAATAGTTTCATTTTCACGCCAAATGTTATAGTTTTATAAGGGTACAGATAAGGGTACAATTCTCTGCTTACAAAAGAGGCTGTCAAAGAGACAGTCTGAAACGCCGTATCGGATACGGCGCTTTTGCATGGCAGGGAAGCCGGGGCTGCGCAGGCGGGAAGGAAACGACGCGATGGCGCGGGATCACAGGCTCCCGCGGCGAATCAGTGCGTCAGCCAGTTCGGCCATCTGAACGGCGGGCTCCGCACAGTTCCGGTTTACCCAGGCGCGGATCAGCCCGGCGGCACCATAGATCACAAAACTGAAGCGGTAATCAAAATCCGCTTCATTTTTTTTGTCCACCGCGGCGGCGTATGGAAATCCGGTGAGACATTTTTCCCGGATCACATCGTACAGGCGGTGCAGGAATTTCATGTCGCCGTAGGGGCTGAGCAATACCCGGACAATCTCCTGGTTTTCTTCGATAAAACGGAATACATCCAGCAGGATCGGTTTGGTTTCCTGTCGGGCCGCGTCAGTTTCATGCAGGGCGGCAATGCTGTCCAGGGCCTCAAACATGCTGTCCTCCAGCTTTTCCAGCATGTCGTACACATCCCTGTAATACAGGTAGAAAGTACCCCGGTTCATATCCGCAAGGTCTGTCAGCTCCTTGACTGTGATCTCCTTGATCTGTTTTTCCTGCATGAGCTGAGTCAGGGCCTGGGTCAGCATCTTTTTGGTGCGCCTCACACGCCGGTCTTCTTTTTTTTGCTCTTCCATGGGTCTCCTTCTTTCCTGAACAATATTGGCTTTTTTGTTGATTATCCGGATGGCGGTTGAACCGGTGTTGATTAACAAACGATCGATAATCAATCTGATTATTGATTTCGATCACGGGGGTCATTATAATTCACGGCGTTGAGAAAGTCAACACGGTGTTCAAAACAAGCACCGAACAGGAGGAAGACAAACATGAAAGGATTTACCAAGGGACTGGTTCAGCACCGGATACTGATCATCATCCTGTGCATTGCGCTGGTGGTGCCGTCTGTGCTGGGCATGGTCCGGACAAAGACCAAATATGACCTGCTGTATTACCTGCCGAAGGACCTGGAGACCGTCCAGGGCCAGGAGATTCTGATGAAGGATTTCGGCAAGGGCGCTTTTTCCCTGCTGGTTACGGAGGGTATGAACCTGAAGGACCAGGCGGATATGGAAAACGCCCTGAAGGAAATACCGCATGTGGACTCCGTCATCGGGTACGCTTCACTGACGAAGGGAACGCTGCCCGTGGAAATCATCCCGGATGATATTCGGGAGAAGTTCCAGCGGGGCGACTGTATGCTTTCCGCCGTCTTCTTTGATGAAGGTTCCTCCTCTGAGGAAACCATGGAAGCTATCAGTCAGGTACGGAAGGTTGCCGGTGAAAAAACTTTTGTGAGCGGCCTTTCTGCGGTCGTGACCGATACCAGGCAGCTGGTGGAGGACCAGGAAGCGATCTATGTCGCCATTGCCGTGGCACTGTGCGCCGTTGTGCTGATGCTGACAATGGACTCGTTCCTGCTGCCGATGATCTTCCTGCTCTGCATTGCCGTTTCCGTTCTGTGGAACATGGGCAGCAATTATTTCCTGGGCGAGATCAGCTATATCACCAAGGCGGTGGCTGCCGTGCTGCAGCTGGCTGTGACGCTGGACTATTCCATTTTCCTGTGGCACAGCTACAAGGAGCAGAAAGCCCTGACGGACGACAAGGATGAAGCCATGGCGAATGCCATCCGGGTGACCTTCACTTCCATCCTGGGCTCCTCCCTGACCACGATCGCCGGCTTTGTGAGCATCTGCTTCATGAGTTTCACCCTGGGCAAAGACCTGGGCATTGTGATGAGCAAGGGCGTAATCCTGGGCGTGCTTGGCACGGTGACGCTGCTGCCCTGTGTGATCCGGGCGCTGGACGGCGCGATCGAAAAAACGAGCCACAAACCGCTGCTGCCTGATGTGAGCGGCATCGGCCGGTTCGTTACGAAACACTATAAAGTGCTGGCTGTGATCCTGCTGGTTATGATCATCCCGGCGTTCTACGGATACCGGAATGTGAATGTCTACTACGATATGAGCAAGGTCATGCCGCCGGAACTGGAGTCTGTCCAGGCCAATAAAAAGCTGGAAGAAACCTTTGATATGTCCACCACGCATCTGCTGCTTGTCGATGCGGATGTATCCCAGAAGGATGTCCGGGACATGACGAAAGAAATGCAGCAGGTGGACGGCGTGAAAAGCGTCATCGGGATTGACAGCCTGCTGGGCGCCGGGATTCCGGAATCGATCCTGCCGGAGGACGTGCTGTCCCTGGTAAAAGGAGACCGGTACCAGCTGATGCTGGTGAACAGCGCTTACGTTATCTCTTCGGATGAAGTGAATGCGCAGATCGACAGCCTGAACGCAATCCTGAAGAAATATGACAAGGGCGGCATGCTGATCGGCGAAGCACCCTGCACGAAGGACCTGATTGCCTGTACGGATCGGGACTTCACGGTTGTCAGCCTGATCTCGATTATCGCGATCTTTGTGATCATCATGCTGGTGCAGCGGTCCGTCTCGCTGCCTGTACTGCTGGTGGCAGTGATCGAACTGGCCATTGCGGCCAATCTGTGCATCCCGTATTACCTGAAGCAGGAACTGCCCTTCGTGGGGCCAATCCTGATCTCCACCATCCAGCTGGGCGCCACGGTGGACTACGCCATCCTGATGACGACCCGCTACAAGCAGAACCGGCTTGCGGGCAAGGATAAAAAAGAAGCGGTTCAGGACGCTGTCGCTTCCGCCGCGCAGAGCGTGCTGGTCAGCGGCCTGGGCTTCTTTGCGGCCACCTACGGCGTGGGCCTCTATTCCAACGTGGCTATTATCTCCTCCATGTGCAGGCTGATTGCCCGCGGCGCGCTGCTGAGCGTGGCAGTTGTATTGCTGCTCCTGCCGGCGGTGCTGCTGATCATGGATAAAGTCATTGTTCACACGACAGCCGGAATGAAAAAAGCTGCCTGCTGATTTGGAAAGGAAGGATCATTATGAGTAAGAAGATTATTGCGATGCTGACAGCGCTGGTCATGATACTCGGATGTACCGGCGCGCTGGCCGAGAATACGAAGCATGAACGGGTTTATGTGGTCGCAGGCGCTGACGGCTCTGTGAAAAGCATTACCGACAGTATCCGCCTGGAGAACACGGACGGGCTGGATGAACTGACTGACCGTACTATGCTGACAGACATTCTGAACGTTGGCGGGAATGAAACCTTTACCCTGGAAGGCGAAACACTCGTCTGGAAAGCAAACGGAAAGAACGTGATCTATCAGGGAGCATCGGCTAAAGCCCCGGCTGTAGTGCCGGTTGTGACCCTGACGCTGGACGGGGAGGAGATCTCCGTGGCAGACCTGAAAGAAAAGACCGGGGAAGCTGTCCTGACCGTAACTTACCGGACAGAAGGGCAGGCACCCGCACTGGTGCTTTCCGCGCTGCTGCTTCCCGAAGAAGGCATTTCAGACCTGAAAACGGAAAACGCGGCCGTGCTTACGGAAGCGGAACGGTCCGTACTGGTAGGATGGGCTGTGCCGAACATGGATCCGTCCCTGCAGCTGCCGGTATCCTTTTCCGCAGTGTTCCATGCGGATCACGCGGATCTTGGCTGGATGATGACATTCTGCTCCTCCGATCCGCTGGAAGCTGCCTGCAGGGAATTGGACGCGCGGATCGACGGTATGGATCCTGAAGCGCTGCTGAAGGATGTCACAGTGCTACTGACAGCGCTGAAGGACGGTGCTGATTTGCCCGAGACCGAAGGAATGACGAAAGAAATCGTCGGTAAGATTAATGAACTGAATAAAGGATTGAAGGATCTGGATGCCAGCGCTTTACAACTGGCAGAAGGTGCGCAGCAGGTGGCGGAAGGCTCAGCTGCTCTGGACACAGGCCTTGCTGCGCTGAAAGGGAATAATGATACACTGAACAACGGAGCGGAACAACTCTTTGCAGCAATCCTGAACACGGCCAATGACCAGATCGCTGCTTCCGGCCTGGCTGACGCCGGCATCACGATACCGGTGCTGACCGCAGAGAATTATGCCGAAATCCTGGATGGTGTGATAGCGCAGCTTGATCCCGATACGCTGAAAGCCGCTGCCTCCGCTAAAATCGCGGAGGAAGTCCGGAAACAGGTCGCAGCCAAAGAAGACCAGATCAGGGCAGGCGTTCTGGAGGCCGTAAAAGGCAAGGTGCTGGAAGCCGTTCTGAAGGCTGCCGGGTTTGAGATGACTGCCGAACAGTATGCCGCCGCCCTGAAAGGCGGATTGGTGTCAAAGGAACAGGCCGCACAGGTAGACACCGCTGTGGAAGCTCAGATGAAAAGCGAAGCAATTCTGGCTCAGACCGAAGCGGCCGTACAGGAACAGATTGAAAAACTGGTGACTGAGAACACAGAGGCTTATCTGGCGAAGGACGAAACGATTACTGCGAAACTGGCACAGGCGGCAGCGGCCCGGGAGCAGCTCCTGGCTCTGAAAGAGAAGCTTGATCAGGTGAACACTTTTGTAACCGGTCTGAAAGATTATACGGACGGTGTGGCCCAGGCTTCTGACGCTGCAGTAACGCTTTCCGCCGGCGCAACGCTGGTATCAACCGGCGCGTCCACACTGCAGGAAACCGGAACAAAAACGCTGAAAGACAGCATTCTTACCGCCGAAAAGAGTGCGGCCGTGAATCTCCTTCCGCTCGTGGAAAAGAATCTGACTGGTGTTTTGAACGCCTGGAAGACGACAAAGGATCATCTGACAGATACCGGATATGACCTCAAACCGGAGGGTATGGATGAAGAGACGGTATATATTATTCGGACAGATTTGAAATAATAGATTGAAATTGGATCTGCGAGTCAACAAATCTATTCCCGGTTATAAATTTCGCTTGGAACAATAGGATGATATAGCGCGGTGCGAGCGGTTTGACAACACTAACGCCGCGCGATTTTGTTATTCAAGCGTAATAATTTGTACAATTTGGTCATTCTCTCTAAAGGGTACAGTAAAAGGTACAAGCCTGTTTTTTGGCATCAAAAAAACCCCAGGAACGTTGATTTTCCTGAGGTCTTATTGGCGGAGAAGCCGGGATTTGAACCCGGGCTGGCTTTAACACCACTACTCCCTTAGCAGGGGAGCCCCTTCGGCCACTTGGGTACTTCTCCATGTCAAGGCTGGCGGAGCGAGAGGGATTCGAACCCCCGGTACCTTTCGGTATCACTGGTTTTCAAGACCAGCGCCTTCAACCGCTCGGCCATCGCTCCAGAGCTAACCAGCCCGATTATATTATCATGAGACAGGTGCCTCGTCAAGGGCTTTTTGTTGCGGGCAGAAAGCAAATCATATATAATGACCGGGATCGGAGATGAGGCATTGAATGGGTAATATTTTCTATTTTGACTGGGAAGTGGACCTGATCGAATGGCTGCAGAAGGCGGCAGGATCCATTGGGCAGACAGTGTCCAAAGCGGTGACTTTTGTCGGCGGGGAAACGGTGACCCTGCTGATCCTGCTGATCATGCTTTTCTGCTATAACAAAGAGGCGGGGAAGCGCTGCGGCTTTACGATTGTTGCTGCCAGCATGTGGTATCCGATGATCAAAAATATCGTGATGCGCGTGAGACCCTATATGGCTCATCCGGAACGGGTAGAGGCGATGACCGTTGTTGAAGCTGACGCGGATCCTATGGATATTCTCCAGCAGGGATATTCTTTCCCCAGCGGACACAGCGCCACGGCGGTGTCCATGTACGGGAGCATAGCCCGGGAAGTCCGCAAAAAATGGATGTGGTGGCTGGCTGTGCTTCTTCCGCTGCTGATCGGCCTGAGCCGGTTTACGGTCGGTGTGCATTATCCGACAGATGTGCTTGCCGGATGGGCTGTCGGCCTGGCGGCAATTGCTTTCAGTGCTGTTCTGCATAAGAAAGTGAAACGGGAATGGGTACGGAGCGCGATCCTGCTTGCGGTAACTCTGCCGGGGATCTTCTGGTGCACAAGCCGTGATTATTTTACGTCCCTTGGCCTGCTGATCGGTATGGTGACGGTTTATCCGTATGAAAGGAAACACATAGGGTTTAAAGATACCAGAAATGTATGGGCAATGATCCTGAGACTTGCGGGAGCCTTCGCGATATACGCGGTCCTGAACACCGTGCTGAAGCTGCCGTTCAGCAGTGAATGGCTGAACAGCGGTACACTGGCGGCAAACCTGATCCGCGCAGCCCGGTACGCGATTATCCTGTTCACGATCGTAGGTGTGTATCCGCGGGCGTTTCCGTTTTTTGAGAAAATCGGGAAAAAGGGAATTCATAATTCATAATTCAGAATTCATCGTTATATCTGCCTGAGGGCGAAACCTATTGAGTGCAAAGTGAGGGGCAGGGAATGGAGTACCGGGTGGGACCGGAGGAGACCGGGTGGAAAATCAGGGAAGTTCTGCGGCGCTCCATGGGCGTGAGCTATACAGCTATGAAAAGCGCCAAGTGGAATGGACGGATCACCCTGAACGGCGGTCCAGCCCGGGCCGATGAACGGGTGACGGAAGGCGATACAGTGACAATTGACTGGGCAGAGGATGTTCCGGTATACACCCTGAAACCCTTTGATTTCCCGATTCGTGTTCCGTATGCCGATGAACACCTGATGGCGGTGGACAAACCCGGCGGCATTGCCAGCCAAAGCAGCCGGAATCATCCGGACGATTCGCTGGAAAACGCGGTATATTCCTGGGCGGGATGCCCGGAGAATTTCGTTTACAGGCCTGTGAACCGGCTGGACAAGGGGACCGGCGGGCTGATGATCATCGCACGCACCCCGCACGCACAGCACCTGCTTCAGAAACAACTGCATACGCCGGTCTTCCGGCGGCGCTACCTGGCACTGACAGACGGGATCCCTGCGGAAAAGGAGGGAATCCTTGACTTTCCCATTGCCAAGGTGCCTGGCGCGACGATCAAGCGGATGGTCAGCCCGGAGGGAAAACCGTCCAGGACGCGGTACAGGGTGCTGCGGGAGCAGGGAAACGGCGCACTGGTGCTGCTGGAGCTGGAGACGGGACGAACCCATCAGATCCGGGTACACCTGAGCCACATCGGCTGTCCGGTACGGGGTGATTTCCTTTACGGTACGGAAAACCCGGAGGAGTTTCCGGGAAAATTCGCGCTGCACAGCGCCATGGCTGAACTGCGCCATCCGATAACGGGGGAGACGATCCGCCTGACCAGCCTGCCCGAGTGGGCAGACGATATTGATCCTTCTGTTCTTTTCGTGGACTTTAATTGACATTTCATAATTCATAATCCATAATTCAAAATTACCGGATTCTTTGATGTATACAGAACAGCATCTGAAGAAAGAATCTTTGATATGCGCAGAAAAGACAAGGGGATACAAAGTAATGACCATTATTGAACTGCTTGAAAGAAACGCCAAAGAATGGCCGAATGATACCGCCCTGGTAGAGATCAACCCTGATCAGCCGGAAACGCGCCGGGTTACCTGGCATGATTTCGAACTGGTTGAGCCCAGCGCGAAGCAGAAGCATTACCGCCGGGAGATCACCTGGGCGGTTTTTGATGAAAAAGCGAACCGGGTAGCCAATATGCTCCGGAGCCACGGAATTGGCAAGGGCAAAAAGGTTGCCATCCTGATGATGAACTGCATTGACTGGCTGCCGATCTATTTCGGTATCCTGAAGACCGGTGCGGTGGTGGTTCCCATGAACTTCCGCTACGCGTCCAATGAGATCGAGTACTGTCTGAACCTTTCTGAAAGCAATATGCTGATCTTCGGGCCGGAGTTTATCGGCCGTATCGAAGAGATCGCGGACAAGATCCCCCATGTGGCCCTGGTCTACGAAGGCCCCGGCTGCCCCAGCTTCGCGGATGACCTGATGGAACTGATCAATGAGAGCAGTTCCAGCTTCCCGAAGTGCAACCTGACAGAAGAGGATGATGCCGCAATCTACTTCTCATCCGGTACCACCGGATTCCCGAAAGCGATCCTTCACAAGCACCGCAGCCTGATCCATTCCGCCCGGGTGGAGCAGGCACATCACGGCCAGACAAAGGATGACTGTTTCCTGTGCATTCCGCCGCTGTACCATACCGGTGCGAAGATGCACTGGTTCGGCAGCCTGATCTCCGGCGGCAAGGCTGTAATCCTGAAAGGAACACGTCCCCAGACGATTCTGGAGGCGGTCAGCAGCGAGAAGTGCACGATCGTATGGCTGCTGGTACCGTGGGCGCAGGATATCCTGACTGCCCTGGACAGCGGCGAACTGAAGCTCGAGAACTATGAACTTTCCCAGTGGAGGCTTATGCACATCGGCGCGCAGCCCGTGCCCCAGAGCCTGATCCACCGCTGGCTCCAGTATTTCCCGAACCATCAGTATGACACCAACTACGGCCTGAGCGAATCCATCGGCCCCGGCGCGGTTCACCTGGGCATTGAAAACGTCCGCAAGGTCGGCGCCATCGGAATCCCCGGATACGGATGGGAGACAAAGATCATCCGTCCGGACGGAAAGGAAGTGGCTCCCGGAGAAGTCGGCGAACTGTGCCTGAAAGGGCCCGGGGTTATGGTCTGCTATTACAACAATCCGCAGGCAACAGCCGAAACCCTGAAGGACGGCTGGCTGCTGACCGGTGACATGGCACGGCAGGACGCGGAGGGATTCATTTACCTGGTAGACCGGAAGAAAGATGTTGTTATCACCGGCGGTGAGAACCTCTATCCGGTGGAAATCGAAAACTTTATGGCGGCTTATCCGCCGATTAAGGACGTGGCGGTCATCGGCCTGCCGGATGCCCGCCTTGGTGAGATCGCGGCTGCTATCGTGGAACTGGTTCCCGGCAGCACAGCCACGGTGGAAGATATCCAGGAATTCTGCACGGGTATGCCGCGGTACAAGCGGCCGCGGAAGATCATCCTGGCGCCGGTGCCGCGGAACGCAACCGGCAAGATCGAAAAGCCGAAACTTCGCCGGATGTACGGCGGAGAAGGGCTGGTTGATTCTCAGAATCGCAGTTAAGCGATTCCGAGAATCAACAATGAACAATGAACAATTAACAATGAACAATGATCCGCTGCGGCGGGGGAGATCCCTCCACTTCGGTTGGGATGACAAAAGGAACGAGCGGAATATTTAAGAATAAAGGTTGAGGAGTCATGAAAAAGTTACTGATTGGTAATGAAGCGGTGGCCTGGGGCCTGTACAACGGCGGAATCGGGCTGGTGAGCAGCTATCCGGGAACGCCTTCCACAGAAATTACGGAGTTCCTGGCCAAGCATGATGACATTCACAGCGAGTGGGCACCGAATGAAAAAGTGGCCATGGAAACGGCTTTCGGAGCCAGCCTGGCAGGTATGCGCAGCGTCTGCGCGATGAAGCACGTGGGACTGAACGTGGCGGCAGACCCGTTGTTCACGCTGAGCTATACCGGCGTTACCGGCGGTATGGTGGTCTGCGTGGCGGATGACCCGGCCATGCATTCCAGCCAGAACGAACAGGATTCCCGGCACTATGCCATTGCGGCGAAGGTGCCGATGCTGGAGCCTTCCGATTCCGCTGAAGCTTATGTCTTTGCCAAATCCGCTTTTGAACTGAGCGAAAAGTATGACACACCGGTGCTGCTGCGGATGTGCACGCGGATCGCACACAGCCAGTGTGTTGTGGATATCGGGGAGCGGGAGGAAGCTCCGCTGAAGGAATATGTGAAGCAGCCTTCCAAGTACATTATGATGCCGGGATACGCGAAACAGCGCCATCCCGTTGTGGAAGAACGGACAGAAAAACTGCGGGCCCTGGCAGAAGAATGCATGTATAACCGTGTGGAAATGGCTGATGACCGGGAGATCGGCATCATCACCAGCGGCTGCAGCTACCTGTATGTCCGGGAAGTGTTCGGTGACAGCGTCAGCGTGCTGAAGATCGGCATGCCCAATCCGCTGCCTGAAAAACTGATCCGTGACTTTGCCGCGAATGTGAAGAAGCTGTATGTGATTGAAGAACTGGACCCGGTGATCGAGAACCATGTGAAAGCCCTGGGAATCGAAGTGACCGGCAAGAGCCTGTTCTCCGCCATCGGCGAGTTCAGCCAGAAGACGATCCGGGAAGCTTTCCTGAAGGAAGGCTATGCGGTGAAAGACGTTCCGGAAGCGCAGGGTGAAGCGCCTGCTGTTCCCGGCCGTCCGCCGATGATGTGCTCGGGCTGTCCGCACAGGGGTATGTATTACACGCTGGTGAAGAACCATATCACCGTTCTGGGCGACATCGGCTGCTATACGCTGGGCGCGGTGGCGCCGCTGAACGCACTGGATTCCACCCTGTGCATGGGCGCCAGCATTTCCGGTATCCATGGCTTCAACGCGGCCCGGGGCAAGGAAACCGAGAAGAAGACGGTGGCCGTGATCGGTGACAGCACCTTTATGCACAGCGGTATGACGGGCCTGGTGAACATTGCCTATAACGCGACGAACTCCACTGTCATTATCCTGGACAACTCCATTACCGGCATGACCGGACACCAGCAGAACCCCACCACGGGTTACAACATCAAGGGAGATCCCGCTGCGAAGGTGAACCTGGAAGCCCTGTGCAAGGCGCTGGGCATCAACCGGGTGCGGGTGGTGGATCCCTATGACCTGAAGGCCTGTGAGGAAGCGGTACTGGAAGAGCTGGCTGTGGAAGAGCCGTCTGTGATCATTTCCCGCCGGCCCTGCGTACTGCTGAAGTACGTGAAGCCCAAAACACCTCTTCAGGTGGATACGGATAAGTGCCGGGGCTGTAAGAAGTGCATGAAGATGGGCTGCCCGTCCATCAGCTTCAAGGAAGGCAAGGCCAGGATTGACAAAACACTCTGTGTAGGCTGCGGCGTGTGCGAACAGCTGTGTGCCTTCGGCGCGATCGGGGGTATGGACAAATGAAAACAACGAGTGTAATGATCGTCGGCGTCGGCGGACAGGGAAGCCTGCTGGCCTCCAGACTGCTGGGGACCCTGCTGACGGATGAAGGCTATGATGTGAAAGTCAGCGAAGTGCACGGCATGAGCCAGCGCGGCGGCAGCGTCGTGACCTATGTGCGTTTCGGCGAGAAGGTGTACAGCCCGATTGTGACTGAGGGAGAATGCGACTATATCATCAGCTTTGAAAAGCTGGAGGCAGCCCGGTATGCCGGCTGCCTGCGCAAGGGCGGAAAGATCATCGTCAATACCCAGGAGATCGATCCGATGCCGGTGATTACCGGCGCGGCGGAATATCCGACGGGTGTGCTGGAAGACCTGAAGGCCAAAGGCTTTGACATTGATGACTTTGACGCGCTGACGCCTGCCATGGAAGCGGGAAGCTCCAAGGCGGTCAATATTGTATTGATGGGACACTTTGCCAAGTGCACGGAGATTCCGAAGGAGAAGTGGCTGGCTGCCCTGGAGAAGGTAGTTAAGCCGCAGTTCCTGGAAATGAACAAAGCCGCGTTTGACCGCGGGTTCAACGGATAATGAACAATTACATGATCGCCGTGACCAAAGTTCCAATGGGAACTTTGACGGCTGTAATATGGCAGCTGTTACCCAAATCAAAGATTTGGACAACTGCTCAACAATGAACAATGAACAATTAATACTAAAAGCCAGCGGATACTCCGCTGGCTTTTCTCTATGGTAATAAGTTCAGTAAATCAGGCTGATCGCGTTATGGATGTTTTTGATCTCAACGCGTGAGGTGCCTTCGGCGGCTTCACCGTCCAGGGTCCATGTAATCTCCGGGGCACCTTCAAAGACAAAGGAGGAAGCCCGGAGAAAATAGAGGGAAGGATCATCATAACAATGCGTCCGCAGGGCTGTGAGGATCCGGTTCAGGACGAGAAGATCCGGCGGAAAGGGAATAAGAAGTGCCTCAAAAAGGCCGTCGCTCATGTGGACTTCGCTGTCATCCAGCTTCAGGACACCGCCCAGGGATGTGGAATTGCATACAGCGCCGAAGATATAGTCATCCTCATATTCGTGCCCGTCAGCGGTGACCTTCATATGAATCGGATGAATATCCGCAAGGGAACGAATACCCTCGAGAATGTACGCCGCATGCCCCAGTACGTTCTTTACATTCTGGGATGTGGACCAGGAGACACTGGTAAAGGCTCCGAAGGAAGCGGTATAGCTGAAATACCGGTCAGAACCGAAAAGCCCCACATCCAGAGGCCGCGGGTTGCCGAGAACAATGGAGTCGCAGGCAAGCAGCGGCGCAAGGGGCAGTTCCAGCCCGCTGGCAAAATCATTGGTGCTGCCGCAGGGAATGTAGCCCAGAGAAGGTTTATGCCTGCCCAGCTGCAGCCCGGTGATCACTTCGTTGAGGGTGCCATCGCCGCCGCAGGCAACGACCAGATCCGCTTCACCCGCGTGGGCTCGGGCAAAATCAACCGCGTCGCCGCGCTTTTCCGTCACATAGACAGAACAAAGATACCCTGCCCGGTTGAAGATGGAAATCATCTCAGGCAGGAAACGGCGGCCCTGGCGGGTACCGGCGTTGGGATTAATGATGAGATGGAGAGATTTCAATTCAGAATTCATAATTCATAAAGCGTGTTTCATAATGATAAACGGTGACAGGGAAATTATACCAGACTGGAGGGGAAAAACAAATTCATAATTCATAATTCATAATGGCGGAGAAAACTGCTTCCGGGAGACTGGAAGCAGTTTTTTGATTGGAAGAGATGGACGAATGGAAAAGGGGCTGGGCGGTGCGCCTGCTCAAGTGATTTCCAAAGGTATGGTTCTGGGTTGACAATATGTTCATATGGGGATAAATTGAAACGTACGTACATATAAGGAGAGGAGAAGTCCTTTTGAAACACTGGATGAAATATATCAAGCCTTACAAGGCTTGGTTCATTCTCGGTCCGCTGTGCATGATCGTGGAGGTCATCGGTGAGGTGATCCTGCCGATGCTGCTGGCGGGCGTGATCAATGCCGGGAACATGGGCACGCTGACGGTGGGATCCAGCATCGGTACGGCAGGACTGATGATCCTGATCGCTATTTTTATGATGGCCGGCGGTATCGGCGGATGCTATTTCAGTTCAAAAGCCAGCATTGCTTTTGCGGGGGATATCCGTAATGACCTGTACCGGAAGATCCAAAGCTTTTCTTTCGGGAATATTGACCGGTTTTCCACGGGATCGCTGGTTACGCGGGTGACCAATGACGTGACCCAGATGCAGAACTTTGTGGCCATGGTGATGCGGATGGCCCTGCGGGCACCGGGTATGATGATCGGCGGCCTGATCATGGCGATCCGGCTGCGGCCGAGCCTTGCCACGGTCTTCCTGATCAGTATTCCGGTACTGCTTGTGTTTGTGGGCGGCAATATCCTGACCGCTTTTCCCCGGTTCAAAAACGTGCAGGCCAAGGTGGACGGCCTGAATTCCACTGTGCAGGAGAACATCACCAATGTGCGTGTGGTGAAATCCTTTGTGCGGGAACAGGATGAGAACGTGAAGTTCCACAAAGCCAACGGAGATCTGAAGAACGCCCAGCTGCGGGCAATGCGCATTGTGATCCAGATGCAGCCGGTTACGACCCTGATCATGTATATTACCGTGATCGCGGTAGCCTGGCAGGGCCACTCACTGGTCCTGGGCGGCGAGATGGCTGTAGGCGACCTGTCCGCTTTCGTTAATTACGTGATCCAGATCCTGTCTTCCCTGATTATGGTTACCTTCCTGTTCATGATGTCCTCCCGCGCAATGGCGAGCGCAAAGCGTATCCGTGAAGTGCTGGAAGAAGAACCGGATCTGAACGATGAAGCTGCTGCACAGAAGGAACTGACCGTGAAGGAAGGACGGGTGGAATTCCGCAACGTTTCCTTCCGCTATTACAAGCACAGCGAAGACAGCGTGCTGGATAACATCAGCCTGACGATTGAACCCGGCAGCGTGGTGGGCATTATCGGTTCCACCGGCTGCGGAAAGAGCACGCTGGTGAGTATGATCCCGAGACTGTATGACCCGGACGAGGGAGAAATCCTGGTGGACGGGGTGAACGTCAAAGACTACAGCCTGTACAACCTGCGTGAAGGCGTGGGCATGGTGCTCCAGAAGAACGTACTGTTCTCCGGTACGATCGCGGAGAACCTGCGCTGGGGTGATGAGAACGCAACGGATGACGAGATGATCTCCGCTGCGTCCTCTTCCCAGGCAGACAAGTTTGTTTCCACTTTTGCGGATGGCTATGATACGGAACTGGACAAGGGCGGAAACAACCTGTCCGGTGGACAGAAGCAACGCCTGTGTATTGCCCGGGCATTGCTGAAAAAACCGAAGATCCTGATCCTGGATGACTCCACATCTGCCGTGGATACGGCGACGGAGGCACAGATCCGCCATGCCTTCAGCCATGAACTGGCGGGCAGCACGAAGATCATCATCGCCCAGCGGATCGCTTCCGTGATGGACGCTGATCAGATCATCGTGATGAATGAAGGAAAGATAACGGGCGTGGGCACCCATGACGAATTGCTGGCCTCCAATACGGAGTACAGGGAAATCGCTGAGAGCCAGCTCGGAAAGAAGGGGGCGTAAGCAATGGCCAGATCACTGGAACGCCTCAGAAAACAGTACGCCTCCCGGCCCGGAAGTATGCAGAAAGGCCCGCGCCAAGGCCCGCCCGGCCGCGGCATGACCGGAAAACCAAAGAATGCCCGCCAGACGATCAGACGCCTGCTGAGCTATGTGAGCAAATACTGGTATAAGCTGGTACTGGTGCTGATATGCATGCTTGTGTCTACAGTGACAAGCCTGTGCGGCGGCTATATGATGGCTCCGATCGTGGATCACCTGGCACTGGCGGTGAATCCGGATACGGTGATCACGATGAGTCCGTTTGAAAGAATCGCGGACAATGTGCTGAATCAGATTACTGCCGGTGAAACGGTGCAGAACTGGATCGCTTCCGGAACGATTCAGGCGGTGTCCGCCTACGTAGCGGTGGCACTGATCGTGCTGAGCATTATCTACCTTGTAGGCGTGGCCAGCACTTACCTGCAGGCACGGCTGATGATGTCGGTTTCCCTGAAGGTGATCGAGAATATCCGGAACGATCTGTTCGAGAAAATGCAGACCCTGCCGGTTCGGTATTATGACGGACACCCGACGGGCGAGCTGATGAGCCGGTATACCAACGATATCGACAATATCGATGTGATGATCAACAATTCCCTGGTGGGACTGGTTTCCGGCCTGATCACGCTGATCGGTACGTTTGTTTTCATGATCACCACCAGCTGGGTGCTGACCCTGATCACGATCGTGTTTATTCCGGTTTTCCTGTTCGGCGGGATGATGATCGCCAAGCGGAGTGCAAAGTATTATGCCTGGCAGCAGGCGGCTCTCGGCGCGGTAAACGGTTATATTGAAGAGACCGTGACAGGCCAGAAGGTGATCAAAGTATTCAACCACGAAAGCGAGTGTGTGGAGGAATTCAGCCTGCTGAACAGCGACCTGAAGGAGAAACAGTTCGGAGCGCAGTTCTGGGGCGGCATCATGTGGCCTGTGATGGGCAATGTGGGCCAGGTGACCTTTGCGGTGACGATCGGCGTGGGCGGTATCCTGATGTGCACGGGCGGTTTTACTCCCGGCGCACTGACGGTGTTTGCCGGTTACAGCCGGCAGTTCTCCATGCCGATCAACCAGATGTCCCAGCAGGCGACCACGATCCTGGCTGCCCTGGCCGGTGCGGAACGGGTGTTTGCCGTGATGGACGCGGAACCTGAAACTCCGGACCGTGAAGGCGCGGAAGCGACCGAGATCCGCGGCGATGTGGTGGTGGAACATGTGACCTTCGGCTATGTGCCGGAGAAGACCGTGCTGAAGGATATCACCCTGTACGCCCATCCGGGACAGAAGATCGCTTTCGTCGGTTCCACAGGCGCCGGCAAGACCACGGTGACAAACCTGCTGAACCGTTTCTATGACATTGAAGAGGGAAGCATTACCATCGACGGGAAAGACATTAAGGACTATCCCCGGGAGTGGCTGCGGAAGAACATTGCCATGGTACTGCAGGACACCCATCTGTTCACCGGTACCGTGCGGGAGAACATCCGCTACGGGCGGCTGGATGCCACGGATGAGGAAGTGGAGGCAGCGGCCAAACTGGCCAGCGCCCACAGCTTCATCATGCGGCTGGAAAACGGCTATGACACGATGCTGGAGGGCGATGGCGCAAACCTGAGCCAGGGCCAGCGGCAGCTGCTGAACATCGCCCGGGCGGCGGTGAGCAAAGCGCCGATCCTGGTGCTGGATGAAGCGACCAGCAGCGTGGATACCCGTACAGAACGCCATATCGAACACGGTATGGACCGGCTGATGAAGAACCGGACCACCTTCGTCATCGCTCACCGGCTGAGCACCGTACGGAACGCGAACGCGATTATGGTGCTGGAAAAGGGTGAGATCATTGAACGCGGAACGCATGACGACCTGCTGGAGATGAAGGGAAGGTATTATGAGCTGTATACGGGGAAGAAGGAGCTTGATTGATTTCCCGGAGGAGAAATCAATCAAGTAATGAATAATGAATACTGAAAAACCGTCAAATGAATAATGGCGGAGAACACAGCTTCCGGGAATCCGGAAGCTGTGTTTTTGATTTGAAGAAAAGGGGCGGGAGTATAGGAAATAAAGAATGAGGTTTGTGATGAATGTATATAATGTTTGCAAAGTGAGACGGTACAACGGGTTCTTCGGATTTAGGATAGATTTTAACACTTTTGGCATATAATCGTCATTGAAATATTCGGATTTAAGGCGTATAATTTTGCCTATCCCAAGAGGGAATGTTCGTGTTTTTGGAGGAACCATGGAAGCACTGCGCCGGATGATCCTGGAAAAAGGCAAAGGAATCGGGAACGATATCGTCAAGGTGGATATGTTCCTGAACCACAGGATCGATACGGCTCTTTTGTTTCAGATGGGCGAAGCATGGGCGGACGAATTCAGAAATGAAAAACCGGAAACTGTGCTGACGGTGGAAGCCAGCGGCATTGCCATGGCTGTTGCTGCGGCCCATGCTCTGGGAGATATTCCGGTGGTGTTTGCCAAGAAAAGCGCAACGGTGGTCCAGAATGACGATATCGTCCAGGCACCGGTTTACTCCTTTACGCACAAGACACAAAACATGATCCGCATCGAAAAACGGTACCTGCCGGAAGGAACAAGGGTACTGATCATTGATGATTTCCTGGCGGACGGCCAGGCGGTGCACGGGCTGATGAGCCTGTGCGAACAGCAGAAGGCTGTGGTTGTCGGCGTGGGCATTGCTGTTGAAAAGGGCTTCCAGCCCGGCGGCAAAGCCCTGCGGGAAGCCGGCGTTCATCTTAAGTCTTTGGCAGTTGTGGAGGGCATTGAGAACGGGAACATCGTTCTCCGGCCGGATGACAACTGATCCAATAGAAAAACAAAACTCCGTGATCCAAAGAGAAAGAGGAGGAAAACAAACATGAAAAAGGTTCTTGCCCTGGTTCTGGCTCTGGCCCTGTGCCTGACCGCTTTCGCGGCGCTGGCTGACGGTGTTGCCAAGGAAGACATCAAGCTGGGTGTCATCCTGCTGCACGACGAAGATTCCACCTACGACCTGAACTTCATCAACGGCGTGAAGGATGCCGCCGCTGCTCTGGGACTGTCTGATGAACAGGTGATCATCAAGCGCAACATTCCCGAATCCAATGACTGCTATGAAGCTGCTTTGGACCTGGCCGATGAAGGCTGCCAGATCGTTTTCGCCGACAGCTTCGGTCATGAGACTTTCATGCTGCAGGCTGCCAAGGAACTGCCCGAAGTGGACTTCTGCCACGCGACCGGCACCATGGCTCACACCGAGAAGCTGAACAACTTCCACAATGCTTTCGCCGCGATTTACGAAGGCCGCTACCTGGCGGGCGTTGCCGCCGGCCTGAAGCTGAACGAGATCAAGGAAGCCGGCAAGCTGAAGGGCGATGCTCCTGTGATGGGCTACGTCGGCGCTTTCACCTATGCTGAAGTTATGTCCGGCTACACCAGCTTCTACCTGGGCGCCAAGAGCGTCTGCCCCGACGTTACCATGAAGGTGCAGTTCACCGGTTCCTGGTACGATGAGAAGGAAGAAAAGGCTGCCGCCGAAGCTCTGATCGCTGCCGGTGCCGACCTGATCTCCCAGCACGCTGACTCCATGGGTGCTCCCACCGCCTGCGAGAACGCCGGTATCCCGGACGTTTCCTACAATGGTTCCACCGTGGAAAGCTGCCCCAACACCTTCATCGTGGCCAGCCGTATTGACTGGGCTCCCTACTTCCAGTATATCATCGAGCAGAAGATGGCCGGTGAAGCGATCGCCACCGACTGGACCGGCACTATCGCTACCGGTTCCGTGAAGCTGACCGACGTGAACGAGCAGGCTGCTGCCCCCGGTACTGTCGAGAAGCTGGCTGAAGTGAAGGCTCAGTTCGAAGCTGGCGCCCTGAAGGTGTTCGACACCGCTACCGAAGGCTTCATCACTGTTGGCGGCAATGCTCTGACCGAGTACATGGCTGACGTTGACACCGACGCTGCTTTCGAGAAGGATACCCAGGTTGTGTCCGACGGTTACTTCCATGAATCCGAATTCCGCAGCGCTCCCTACTTCGATGCTGAAATCGATGGTATCGAACTGCTGAACAGGAACTACGGTGATTGATTCACAGAACGACTAAAGGGCATATGATCGGACTGCCACTCTTTCAGGGTGGCAGTCCGTATCCTTTTATGTTAAGATAAAACAGATGACCTGTTAACGCATTTTTGGGAGGACAGATCGTGGAGAAGCAGTTGGCGCTTCAGATGCGCGGAATAACCAAACGGTTTGGTTCGATCGTGGCGAATAACCATGTGGACCTGGATGTCTACCAGGGGGAAATCCTGGCGGTTCTCGGTGAGAACGGCTGCGGCAAAACCACCCTGATGAACATGATCGCGGGTATCTATTTCCCGGACGAAGGCCAGATCCTGATCGGCGGGAAAGAAGTTGTGATCCGTTCTCCCAAGGATGCGTTTGACCACAAGATCGGTATGATCCATCAGCATTTCAAACTGGTGGATCTGTTTACGGCTGCCGAAAACGTTGTGCTTGGCAATGAATCGAAAGAAAAATACAACCTTAAGGCAGTCAATGCCCAGGTGGCCCAGATTGCGGAACGGTACGGTTTCCGGCTGGATCCGGCCAAGAAGATCTATGACATGTCCGTTTCTGAAAAACAGACGGTGGAGATTATCAAGGTGCTGTACCGCGGCGCGGATATCCTGATCCTGGATGAACCGACCGCCGTGCTGACGCCCCAGGAGATCACCCGGCTGTTTGACGTGCTTCGCCGGATGAAGGAAGACGGAAAGAGCATCATTATCATCACCCATAAGCTGAATGAGGTAATGGAAGTCAGCGACCGGGTCGCGATCCTGCGCCGGGGCGAACATATCGCCACCGTGAACACGGCGGAGACCAGCGAAGCAGAGCTGACTGAGATGATGGTTGGCAAGAAGATTGACCTGAACATTCATCGCTCCAATCCCGTGAATGCCATCCCGCGGCTGATCGTAGAGGGACTGAATCTTTACAACGCTGAAGGCGTTCATGTGCTGAAGGATATCTCCTTTACCGCCAACGGCGGGGAAATCCTGGGCATTGCCGGTATTGCCGGCAGCGGCCAGCGGGAACTGCTGGAATCCATTTCCGGCCTGCAGCCGGTGGCAAGCGGTACCATTACCTTCAATAACCCCAAAAAGAACCGTCCGGTCAGCTTCTACCACAAGAGCATGAAGCAGGTCAGGGCACTGGCTGAAAAAGGCGCCTTCCATGACCGGAATATGAACGACGTTACCTTCCACGGCATGAGCAACAAGGCGGTCCGTAAATGGGTACAGAACGGTGATGTGCTGTTCCGGGAAGATGAGGTCATGAACCTGCGGGACAAGACGCCGCTGGAGATTCGCCAGCTGGGCGTGCACCTGAGTTTTGTTCCGGAGGACCGGCTGGGCATGGGTCTGGTGGGCAGCATGGATATTACGGACAACATGATGCTGCGCAGCTACCGGAAGGGCAAGCTGGGATTCCTGAACCGGAAAAAACCCAAAGCCCAGGCAGAGGAGATTATCAAGGAACTGGAAGTTTCCACACCCGGCGTTTCCACCCCGGTACGGCGTCTTTCCGGCGGTAATGTGCAGAAGGTGCTTGTGGGCCGTGAAATCGCCTATACGCCGAAGGTGCTGATGGCAGCCTATCCCGTCCGCGGACTGGATATCAACTCCAGTTATACGATTTACAACCTGCTGAACCGGCAGAAAGAGAACGGAGTCGCCGTCATCTATGTCGGTGAGGACCTGGACGTGCTGCTGGAGCTGTGCGACAGGATCATGGTCATTAACGGCGGCGCCGTCACCGGCATTGTGGATGCCCGGACAACAACCAAGGAAGAAATCGGTCTGCTGATGACCAAAACGGATGAGCGGAAGGAGGAGGACGCGTGAGTACTGCCAAGAAAAACGAAGTCCGTGAACCGCTGATCCACCTGAGCAAACGGACGACTGTAGATCCGGTCAGGGCCTGGGCTATCCGTATCGCGGCCATTGTGCTGGGACTGATCGTCTGCGGACTAGTGGCTTTCCTGCTGATCGAAAAGCTGAACGACCATCCGGAACGGATCGGTGATTTCTATACCGCGTTTATCAAGGGATCTTTTTCCACCAGCCGTAAATTCTGGAAATTCCTGAAGAATATCGCGATCCTGCTGTGCGTTTCCCTGGCGCTGACGCCGGCGTTCCGGATGCGCTTCTGGAACATCGGCGGAGAGGGACAGACGCTGACCGGCGTACTGGGAGCCATCGCGGTTGACTTTTACCTGGGCGGCAAGGTCCCGGAGTGGCTGCTGCTGATCCTGATGTTCTTTGCGGCAATTCTGGCCGGCGCGGTCTGGGGCGTGATCCCGGCACTGTTCAAAGCACGGTGGGGAACAAATGAGACCCTGTTCACCCTGATGATGAACTATGTAGCTACTTTCCTGGTGAGCTATTTCCTGGTGGTCTGGGTTCCGAGCGGATCCTCCTCCCTGGGGAAACTGAAGCACGGCAAACTGCCGTCACTTGGGAATGATTACCTGCTGATCATCCTGATCGTGCTGGCGCTGGCGGGCATTCTGTATGTTTACCTGAACTATACCAAGCACGGTTATGAGATTAACGTGGTGGGCGAGAGCGTCCGTACCGCGCAGTATGTCGGAATCAACGAGAAGAAGGTTATCATCCGGACCATGATCCTTTCCGGCGCGCTGTGCGGGCTGGCCGGATATCTGATCGGTGCCGGTCTGGACCAGACGATCACAACAGAGTCCGCCGGAGGACAGGGATTCACGGGCATCATGGTGGCATGGCTCGGTAAATTCAATCCGCTGGCCATGATCCTGACTGCCGGACTGATCCAGCTGCTGAACCAGGGCGCTGCCCAGATCAGCCAGGACTTCGACGTTTCTGGCGCTTTCCCGAACGTAATCATCGGTATTATCCTGTTCTTCATTATCGGCAGTGAGTTTTTCATTAATTACGAGATCCATTTCCGCGGCCATCACAGCCATGCGGAAGCCGGAAAGGAGGCCGTCAAATGAATATCTGGCTGAACTTCCTGATCGACTCCCTGGCTTTCGGCGCAACGTTCATGTACGGCTCCACGGGTGAAATCCTGACTGAAAAGGCCGGCCACCTGAACCTGGGTATTCCGGGTATCATGTGCATGGGCGGCGCGGGCGGCTGCCTGGTTCTGAACATGATCGGCAAGAGCGGCCTGCCGCCGTTCCTGATCGTGATCCTGGGAATTCTCGGCTCCCTGCTGCTGGCCATGTTCTGCGGACTGATCTATTCTTTCCTGACGGTGAGCCTCCGGGCGAACCAGAACGTGACAGGCCTGGCCCTGACCACCTTCGGCGTCGGCCTGATGAAGGTGATCATGAGCAAGCTGGACGCGACGGTCTACCTGATCGGCCCGAAAGCAATGTACCGCTGGCCTTTCGCCGGCAGGCAGGACAGCCTGCAGTCCCTGGGTATCCTGTTTTTCCTGGCAATCATTATTGCTCTGCTGAGCAGCTGGGTGCTGTTCCGTACCCGTGTCGGCCTTCAGCTGCGGGCTGTGGGTGAAAACCCGGCAACAGCTGACGCGGTAGGCATTAACGTGACCCGGTATAAGTATGCGGCCACCTGCATCGGCAGCGGCATCGCCGGACTGGGCGGGTTTTACTACATCATTGACTACATGGTATCCCAGGAAGCCTATTTGAGCCTGGAAGCCTTTGGCTGGCTGAGCATCGCACTGGTTATCTTTGCCCTGTGGCGGCCGCATCTGACCATTGTCGGATCGTTTGTGTTCGGTGTTTTATTCTCCTGCTCCAGCTTTATCACGACTATTCCCGGAATCCAGGTGACCATGGCGGCCAAACCGCTGCTGAAGATGCTGCCCTATGTGGTGACCATCATCGTCCTGGTGATTTCCAGCATCCGGAACAAGCGGGAGAATCAGCCGCCGGCTTCGTTAGGATTAAGTTATTTCCGTGAAGAACGGTAAAATATGAAAGCCGGCAGCTGATTCTTCCGCAACCTCAATGGTCGCAGCTCCATACTATGGAGCCTGCTCCTTTCGGTTGACCTCACCTCTTTCGAGATTTCTGCCACTGGCAGTCGAAAGAGGTTCGCCCGCCGGCGTCTCTGGGCTTGAGCTATTTCAGGGAAGAAAGATAAAAGCAATTCATAATTCTGCGATCGCTGTTACCAAAATGCCATTGGCATTTTGACAGCTGTAGCATGGGAGTCATTAGCCGTGAATGGCTCGGTGTTACCAACGCTAAAGCGTTGACACCTGCATGGACGATCTGTTACCAGTGCTAAAGCACTGACAGATCAGTCTGAAGCACGGATGACTCCTCAACAATTAATACTTCATCCTGCTGCAGTAGGATACGGGGGAAATTTATGAAGATCAGAATGACTGCGGACAGCACCTGTGACCTGACGCCGGAATGGATCCGGAAGTATCAGATCGGAATCGCTCCGCTGAGCGTTATTATCGACGGGGAAGTATTCCATGATGGCGTTGATGTGACGCCCCGTGATATCTTCCGCGCGGCGGAAGCCGGAAAATCCGTGCGGACGGCTGCGGTGAACACCTATGAGTACAAGGAGTTCTTCAGGAAACAGCTGGAGAAATGTGACCAGCTGGTTCATGTGTGCCTGAGCAGTGAGTTTTCCACCAGCTATAATGACGCGGTGGAGGCCAGCCGGGAAGTTGGCAACGTGTTTGTTGTGGACAGCCGGAATCTATCCACGGGCAGCGGACTGCTGGTGCTGGAAGGAATCAGGATGATCAATGACGGCGCGGAGGACGGCGCGGCAATCGCCGAGGCGCTTCGTGCCAAGGCGGATCTGGTGGACTCCAGCTTTGTGGTCAGGACGATCGATTATCTGCGCCGGGGCGGCCGCTGCAGCGGCCTGGAAGCGCTGGGCGCGAAAATGCTGCATATCCGTCCCTCTATTGTCGTGGCGGACGGAAAGATGCATCCCGGCCAGAAATACCGGGGACGGTATGAGCATTACCTGAAGCACTATATCCGGGATCTGCTGGAGAACGATGACAATATTGACTTCAGCCGGGTGGTAGTTGTTCATTCTCCCAGCGAGGAAGGCCTGGTGCGGTTTGCCATTGATACGGTGAAAAGCTACGGACTGTTCAAGGAAGTGCTGGAGGCCATGGCCGGCTGCACGATCTGCACCCACTGCGGTCCGGATACGCTGGGTCTGATGTTTATGCGGAAGAAAAAGAAGGAAGCCTGAGGAATGAAAAAGAATCCGAAAGTGATCGCGGGGATCATCGGCCTGATGATCCTGGCTGTGCTGGCGATTGTCCTGGCGACCTATATGATTCCCACCATCAGTGAAGTGCGGAGGGAAGCCAGCCTTACGCCTACGCCGCTGCCCCCGGCTCCGGATACCATCCGCGAAAATGTATACGCGGTTGTCACCCCGGAACCCGCCCTGCACAACGGTTCGCAGGGTGAAAAAGTGACGAAGCTGCAGGAACGGCTTCAGGCTCTTGGGTATTATGAAGGCGAAGTGGACGGCCAGTTCGGCCCGGGCACGCGGGAGGCGGTTGTCGCTTTCCAGGAACGGAACGGACTGGATCCGGACGGCTATGCCGGCGAAGAAACCCAGAAGGTACTGTACAGCGATCTGGCAGTGCCGAAGGGAAATTAAGAGAATTCAGAATTAAGAATTCAGAATTATAAGTAAAACTGTCCTGAACATTGTGTCAGGACAGTTTTTTTAGTGAATAGTCTTATCGGCTGCGGCCGGGAAGCCTCTCCGCAATCTCAGTCGACGCAATGGATATTGCTGGCGCATCAATCCGCCGCTTGCTTCGATAAGGAAACGCACACGCACCGCGGACGGAATCCCCGTCCCGCGCACCGCGCGCGTCAGGACTCCAGGTCGCTTCCTGCTTTGCAGGATAGCCCACTGGGCTATCGCTTCCTTCGTTCCCCCTCCACGCGCTTTGCTTGGTCGGGATGACATCCGTGGGATGTCAGTTAAGAGTGAAGAGTGATCAGTGATCAGTTAAGAGTGAAGAGTGTCTTATTGCTCTGTAAAAGACAGAGCAATAAGAGCCCAGAACATAGGCGCGACGAGGCAGACGGAGAAAGAGAAGATGGCCTGGACCGCATAGCAGAGCACCGCGGCGGAATAAGGGGAAAGGCAGGGGAACCAGCCTTCCCGACGGCGGAATACGGCAACAAGCATCAGGAGAATGAACAGCAGCATGGCCAGGAGGCCGTGGTCTGCCAGCTGGGCAATGTATTCGCTGTGCGGGTTGTCAAAATATGCCGGTAAGGCGAGGCCATCCTGCTCTGTTGGAATGACATAATCATGTTCCGGAAGGAAGGTATTGAAACACTCCTTGAATGTCCCGGAACCGTTGCCCAGGAGAAGATGCTCCTTCGACATGAGTATGCTGTAATACCAGACGGCAACACGGTTGCTGCCAAAGGACAGGCGGGCACGGCCGTGGAAGATTTCGTGCAGTTCCCACAGGCCGCCGCTGTGCCCCGGCCAGAACCAGACAACCAGCAGCGCAACGACGATCAGGATGATCAGCAGGGGACGACGCGCTTTTCGGGGCAGGAACCGCAGCAGGGTGAAAAGCAGCAGCACAGACAGGGAAATAACGCCGAACTGGACCCCCATGGTCAGGATCAGGTAAACGGCAGCCAGGAACGCGGCGAGGCTGATCAGGGAAAGGCAGGGATGCCTTTCATCCTTTGGCTTCAGCCGGGCTGACCTGCCGGAGGACGCTTTGGAAGACCGGAGCGTGAAGAGATCATCCAGGAAAGAATAAAGGAGGAAACCAGCCATGAGCAGGAGATAACCTGTCACCATATCGATATTTCCGATGGTTCCCTGGAACTCCGGGACCAGTGCATAGCTCTTATCAGGAGGATAGAGTCCGAAAGGATTCCCGCCTGCCCGCTGGAGCAACACAACAACAAGATAAGCGATGACGCCGGCGGAGGCGGAAAGCACTACGGGTCTCCGGTACACCCGGGAAAAGAGAAAACAAACGAAGAGACCGAAATAGCAGAGTTGCGTGGCCAGCCCTTCATACCGCGCGTCTTCTCCGATCCACCAGGTAATGGAAGTGAATCCTATACTGGTGAAACAGGATACGGCAGTCAGGCCCATGAGAGCTGACGCGATCAGCAAAGGAACCAGGATTTGCCGCTTCCCGGACGAGGGAGACGGGTTCTTTTTCCGATGGATCAGGAAGAAAACCAGGTCAAAGAGAAGACAGAGGAGTGTAACCGCTGACAGGTCCTGCATAATGCGCAGCTTGTCATGGGTGATACTGTAATAGGTTCCGCCCTGAAGCAGCGGGAAAAGGCCCAGCCAGAGACAGGCGGAAAGGGTCATTCCATATCCGCGGCGCGGGTGTGCCTGCTGCATGGGAACGCCTCCTTTCCGTTGATTTTTTTGGTTCCGATATGGTAATATAAACCAAATGAAGTATACATCATCCGATCCTTTCCGCACAAGAGCGCGGAGAGAGAGTTGAAAGGAAGCGGATGCCATGAAAGTTGTGCTGGAAAACCTTACAAAGCAGTTTGCGTCCCGGCAGAAAAAAGGAGAAGTTGTTACCGCTGTGAACAATTTCAACTTTGAAATACCGGACGGGCAGCTGATCGGCCTGCTGGGACCCAGCGGCTGCGGCAAAAGCACCACGCTGAACCTGATCAGCGGTCTGGAAACGCCGACAACAGGGAAGATCTATTTCGGGGATGAGGACGTGACAAATCTGCCTCCGGAAGAGCGCGGCGTCGGCCTTGTATTCCAGAATTACGCGCTGTATCCCCATCTGACGGTGGAGGAAAACATCATCTTCCCGCTGCAGAACCTGAAGGGCGCCCAGAAGATGACCAAAGAGGCGATGCACCAGAAAGCGGTGGAAACGGCGAAGCTGGTGCAGATTGACGGCCTGATGGAGCGCAAGCCGAAGGAGCTTTCCGGCGGCCAGCAGCAACGCGTCGCGATCGCCCGGGCACTGGTGAAGATCCCGAAGGTCCTGCTGCTTGACGAACCGCTGAGCAACCTGGATGCCCGGCTGCGGCTGCAGACCCGTGAGGAGCTGCGCAGGATCCAGCGGGAAACCGGCGTTACCACGATCTTTGTTACCCATGACCAGGAAGAAGCCATGAGCATCAGCGACCTGATCATCGTGATGAAAGACGGCGTGGTTCACCAGATCGGAAAGCCGCAGGAAGTTTATGATGAGCCTGTCAACCTGTTTGTGGCCCAGTTCCTCGGAACTCCCCAGATCAATGTGTTTGAGGGAGAAATCCGTGACGGGCAGGTCTGGATCGGAGAAGAGGCTGTGCTGGACGCCCAGGGTCGGGAAGACAGGAAAGTCTGGGTCGGTATCCGGCCGGAAGGGTTTATTCCGGATGAGAACGGCCCCTTTACCTGCAAAATGGACCGGGTTGAAGTGATGGGCCGGGATGTCAGCGTGGTATCCACCCACGAGAAGATGACGGGCAAGAGCATCCGCTCCATTGTCAGCGCGGAGAACAAGTTCAGGCCGGACCAGACAGAGGTAAAGTTCAGCCTGAAACCCTATAAAGTATTTCTGTTCGACCGGGAGAGCGAGGAACGGGTATGAAACAGAAAAACAACCTGAAAGCCTGGCTGTACCTGCTTCCGGCGATCCTGTTCCTGGGTGTGTTTATGGTCTATCCGCTGGTGGACGTATGTTTTTACTCCCTGGAGGAGAACTACCATTCCATATCCCAGACCTATACAGGAGTCGGACTGGGTAATTTCGGCCATGTGCTGAGCGATCCTTTCTTTATTCAGGCATTGAAAAACACACTGATCCTGGTGGTGATCACGGTGCCGGTCAGCACGGGCATCTCCCTGCTGATCGCCCTGGGGCTGAGCTCCATCAAGGCGCTGAAGAAAGCCTTCCAGACAATCTATTTCCTGCCGTATGTGACCAACACGCTGGCGGTGGGTCTTGTTTTCATGATCCTGTTTGCCAGGACGGAATATACGGACGGACTGATCAATGCGCTGATCCAGGCGATGGGCTATGAGATGGTGGATTTCATCAACGGCCCCTACTGGGCAAAGATGATGGTCACCTGCCTGTATACGGTCTGGATCGTGATGCCCTTCAAGATCCTGATCCTGACCAGCGCCCTGGCCAGCGTGAACCAGGATTACTACAAGGCGGCTAAGGTGGACGGCGCAAGCAGCGGACGCATCTTCCGGAAGATCACCCTTCCGATGATCAGCCCCACAGTGTTCTACCTGATCATCACCGGCTTTATCGGGGCCTTCAAGGCCTACAGCGATGAAGTGGCACTGTTCGGCGTGAACCTGAACGAAGCCGGAATGAATACCATCGTCGGCTATGTGTATGACATGCTGTACAGCGACAAAGGCGGGTATCCCGGCTACGCGGCAGCGGCGGCACTGCTCCTGTTTGCCATTGTGTTCACGATCACGTATATCAACCTGAGGTTTAGTAAGAACAAGGTTCAGTACATGTGATTCAGGGACTGAATCACATGCAATGAACAATGAATAATGAACAATGAACAATTAATGGTTTTTATCCTGCTGTACATACAGTATTGTACGAGCCGGAGGATGTGAAGATATGATTGAGAAGAAGAACGCGCGGGTGTCACGGGTGCTGGTCTATCTTTTCCTGATCATCTGGGCATTTATCGTCCTGTTCCCGTTCTATTGGATGGTGCTGACCAGCGTCAAGGATACCGCGGCCTACAACAATGAAAAGATCCCGGAATTCATCACCACCGCGCCGACAGGAGAGAACTATGTCAAGGCGTTCACCGAGGTCAGCCTTGGACGGTATTTCATCAACACGCTGATCTTTACGGTGGTGACCACGGGGCTGATGATGCTGGTGATCGTACCGGCAGCATTCGCTTTTGCCCGGCTTGAATTCAAGGGAAAGGGCCTGCTGTTTGCCCTGTTCCTGAGCCTGATGATGATCCCGAATGAGCTGGTCATCATCACCAACTATGTAACGATCGTCAACTGGGGATTCCAAAAGGGAGACCTGACCTACCTGGGCCTGATCCTGCCTTCTGTGACCAGCGTGTTCTATATTTATCTGCTGAAGGAAAACTTTGAAGCCATTCCGGATGAACTGTACAACGCCGCGAAGGTGGATGGCACCAGCGACCTGAAATACCTGCTGAAGGTGATGGTGCCGATCAGCCAGCCTACCATTGTGACAATCGTTATCCTGAAGGTTATCGAATGCTGGAACAGCTATGTATGGCCGAGACTGATCACCAAGGAAGCAAAGTATTTCCTTGTGTCCAACGGCATCCAGGCGATCCGGGAAAGCGGATTCGGCCGCCAGGATATTCCGGCAATGATGGCCGCGGTTGTGGTGGTCAGCGTGCCGCTGATCGTGCTGTTCCTGGTGTTCAGGGACAAGATTATGGCGGGCGTGTCAAGAGGCGGAACAAAGGGATAAAGATCTTTTGAAGAAAGATCTTTATCCCAATGCAGAATGCAGAATGCAGAATGAGAGTGTTTACCGGACGGGGGACGGAAAAATGACAGGAAAGCAGATTAAGAGGGTAATGATCGGGCTGATGCTGATTGCTGCCCTGTTGCTTTTGAGCGGATGTCATGGGCGGCTGGAGAGCCGGGAAGCGGCGGGCGCGGGAAGCGCTAAGATCCCGGAGGTTTTTGATGACACGAAGCCGATAGAACTGGTTTTCTGGGCCAAGAATGACACCAACAAGGTGCAGACAGCCGTCTATACCAAAGCGATCGAAGACTTCGAAAAGATGTATCCGAACGTGAAGATCAATCTGCGCCTGTACGCGGATTACAGCCGGATCTTCGCGGACGTGATCACAAATATCGCCACCAAAACCACACCCAACATATGCATTACCTATCCGGACCATATCGCGACCTACAAGACGGGCCAGGACGTGGTGCTGCCGCTGGATGACTGGATGAGCGACAGTCGGTACGGGCTCGGCGGAAGCGAGGTTCGTTTCGATTCCCCGAAACAGGAGGAGATCGTTCCGGAATTCCTGAAGGAATGTGTGCTGGATGAGCACTATTATGCCCTGCCTTATATGCGTTCCACGGAAGCACTGTATGTGAACCAGGACATGGTGGAACAGCTGGGATATGAACTGCCGGATATGGTCACATGGGATTTCGTCTGGGAAGTCAGCGAAAAGGCCATGGAGAAGAACGAGGACGGCACGTTCAAAATCAACGGCCAGAAGGTCATGATCCCCTTTATCTACAAGAGCACGGACAATATGATGATCACCATGCTCAAACAGCTTAACGCGCCGTATTCCACGGAAAACGGGGATGTGCTGATCTTCAACGATACCACAAAGAGCCTGCTGCAGGAGATTTATACCCACGCGAAGAGCCGGGCTTTCTCCACCTTCGCCATCAGCAGCTACCCGGGCAATTTCCTGAATGCCGGGCAGTGCATTTTCGCCATTGACTCCACTGCCGGAGCTACCTGGATGGGAAGCGAAGCCCCGATGCTGGATATTCATGAGGAACAGATTGTCCCGTTCCGCATGAAGGTGATGCCAATTCCCCAGTTTAATCCGGAAGAACCGAAGATGATCAGCCAGGGCCCGGACATCTGTATCTTCAACAAGGAAGATCCCCAGGAAGTGCTGGCCAGCTGGCTGTTTACCCAGTATCTGATCAGCAACGAGGCCCAGCTGGGCTACGCTGAGACGGAGGGCTATATCCCGGTGACCCTGAAGGCCCAGGAAAGCGCGGAATACCAAGACTACCTGAGCCGGAAAGGGGAGGATGACGATCACTATTTCGCCAAGATCGAAGCCAGTGAGCTGCTCCTGAAACATACGAGCGATACCTTCGTCACGCCTGTTTTCAACGGCAGCACCAGTCTTCGTTCCGCGGCGGGACAGATGATCGAAAACGTCAGCAAAAGCGCCCGCCGAAAGGAAAAGATGAATGACGCTTATATCGACAAGCTGTACGCGGATGTGACCAGCCTGTTCCAGCTGGACCAGATTGAGGTGAAAGCGGGAAAACGGGTGACCTTTGGGGAACTTCCCGGCGAAGCAAAAACGCTTCTGATCACGATTCCCTGCGTGTGGGTCGTGATCGGCGGATATTCCCTGTGGGCGAAGCGGAAAGACCGAAAGAAAAAAGCAAAAACCCAATGAATCCGTTGTGTTTTTGGGTTGTTTGATGTATGATGTAACCATCCTGACGGAAGGGTATCCTTCCTGCAAACATTGAAAGGAGAATAGGTATCATGAAGAAGATTCTTAGCCTGATTCTGGCTCTTGTGCTTGCGGTGTTCGCTGTCTGCGCGCTGGCCGAGGAAGCTGCCGTGGAAGAAGAGGAAGTCACGGAAGTTCCGCTGATGACCTACGCTGATTACGCGCTTGCCGAGATCGACGCTCCCGTGTACGTGGAGACCTATGTCCAGGCACATCAGTCCTGGTGGAATGACAAGATCACCGTTTATGCCCAGAGCGAAGACGGCGCCTATTTCATCTATGAACTGGCCTGCTCCGAGGAAGACGCTGCCAAGCTGGTCCCCGGCACGAAGATCGCCGTGAAGGGCTACAAGAGCGAGTGGAGCGGCGAAGTGGAGATCACCGACGCTACCTTTGAAATCCTGGAAGCGGATCCCTTCATCGCGGAACCCGAAGACGTGACCGCGAAGCTGGGCACCGATGAGCTGATCGATGACCAGAACAAGCTGGTTGCCTTCAAGGGCATGACCGTTGAAGCCTATGACGAGACCGGCGCTGCTTTCGCGTACAAGAACGCTGAGAACAAGACCGATGACCTGTACTTCAAGGTTTCCAAGGACGGCAAGACCTATGACTTCTGCGTTGAGTTCTATCTCTGCGGACAGGACACCGAAGTGTACAAGGCTGTTGAAGCGCTGCAGGTTGGCGACGTGATCGACCTGGAAGGCTTCCTGTACTGGTACAACGGCGCGAATCCGCACATCACCAGCGTGAAGGCTGCCGAATAATCCAATCCCGTTATCAACAGGCGGAACCGAAAGGTTCCGCTTTTTTACTACCCTTATTCCGTCCGGGTGTGTTATAATTCTTCGTGACATGGAAGAAAAAGGCTGATAACGGACAAACCCGCGATACAATCGCGGCGTATGCCGGTATATCGGCCGGGAAAGGAAACAGAACCCTATGAAACTGAACGTCAAACGAACCTGTCAGATTGGATTCGCCTTTTTCGGGATTCTTTTGCTGTGGCAGGTGTATGACTCCTGGTGCCCGACCTTCCTGACAGACCTGTTTGCCCACCGGATGTATGGGCTGACTTCGGCGGAACTGAAAGCCAGCGCGCCGGACAAGATCCTGAACGTGCAGTGGCTGGTCGGTATCATCATGGCCTGTGACAACCTGGCTGCCCTGATCCTGCTTCCGATCTTCGGAAACCTGTCCGACAGGACAAAGACACCCATCGGAAAGCGGATGCCATATATCCTGGTTGGTACCTTTGTGGCGGCAGTGGCGTTCCCCTTTATTCCGCTGTTCTTCCATCAGAATAATATGGCGGGCATGATCATCATGATGGGCATTGTGCTGATCTTCATGATGATGTACCGTAATCCCGCTGTGGCCCTGATGCCTGATATCACGCCGAAGCCCCTGCGGGCGAAAGCCAACGGGATCATCAATATCATGGGATATCTCGGCGGCGGTTTCGCCACCATTCTGGGCGTATTCCTGAAACTGAGCGACTATATCAACGTAACGGACAGAAGCTCCAAGATGTGGATCATTGAGATCCCGTTTATCGTGGCTTCCGTGCTGATGGTGATCTCAGCGCTGGTGCTGTTCTTTACGGTTAAGGAAAACAAGATCGAAGAGGAAATGAAGGATGAACTGGCGGAGGGCGAACGCCTGGCGGCCATAGAAAATCCCGCTACGGACGAGGGCCCCATGTCCCCGGCCAACCGGCGGATGCTGCTGGCAATCCTCGGCGCGGAGTTCCTCTGGTTCATGTCTGACAACGCCATCGGTACCTATATCGGCAACTATGTGATCTATTACCTGAACGCGGCCTCCAGCGCCACAATGATCCTGACGTTGGGCGGCGGACTGGCTGCCGCCATCGGTTTTCTGATCGCCGGCGGCATTGCGGAGAAAGTCGGCCGGAAATGGACGGTTTCCTCCGGCCTGATCATATCCTTCCTGGCCACGATGATCATGATCTTTGTCCGGCCTACCGGCAAGGTGGTTGGTGAGCATGGTGAATTCTCTTTCCCGGCCATCCTGTTCGGAGTGTGGGCCCTGAAGGGCTTCGGCATGGCCCTGGTCCACAACTGTTCCTTCCCGATGGTGGTGGAACTGTGCACCTCGAAGAAGATCGGAAAATTCACCGGCTACTACTACGCAGCGAGCATGTCCGCCCAGACGGTCACCCCCGTTCTGCTGGGTCTGATCTTCATGAGGACCGGTGCCTGGGGTGCCCTGCCGGTATATTCAACCATCCTGACAGTCTGCAGTGCCCTGGTCTTTATCCTGCTGGTGAAGAACATCAAAACCAGGAAGGTGGCCAATGCCTCCGGACTGGAAGCCTTTGCGGAGGAAGACTGAGATGAGACAGTATACCGCGGCGGATTTCTGCGGATTCTACTATGCCCACCGGGGACTGTATGACAATCACCACGGGATCCCGGAGAATTCGCTTGCCGCTTTCCGGGCGGCAGCGGAAAAGGGATACGGCGTGGAACTGGACGTACAGCTGTCTTCCGACGGACAGGTCGTGGTCTTTCATGACGATACCCTGGACCGGATCTGCGGTGTACACGGGAAAGTGATCGACTATCCGCTGGAGCAGCTTCAGGAAATGAAACTCCTGGAGACGGCCGAAACGATCCCGCTGTTCACAGACGTCCTTGCGGTACTGCGGCAGGGGGCGGGCCCGCTGATCGTGGAACTGAAGACGGTAGGGAAGCGCAACCCGGAACTGTGCGAAAAGACCCGGGAGATCCTGCGTTCCTATCCCGGCGTATTCTGTATTGAATCCTTTGATCCGATGATCGTCCGCTGGTTCCGGAAAAACGCTCCGGAGATCTTCCGCGGGCAGCTGGCCCAGCCGGAGGCAGATTACCAGGGACAGCTTCCGGGCGTGCTGGCATGGATGCTGGCCGGATGCCGGTTCTCTTTCCTGAACAAACCGGATTTCATCGCTTACAAGATCGGTACAAGGCCGGAACGGGTCCTGGAAAAACGCAAAAAAGGCATCCTGCTGGTTGCCTGGACGTCCCATGACGCGGAGAAGGACGCAAAGGAAAACGATGCTGTGATCTTTGAATACTGCGCGCCGCCGCTGCGGTATCAGGAAGGATAAAAGGGGATACAACAGACACACGATATCCGCTTCCGGACAGAAATGTCCGGAAGCGTTATATTTTCTTCTTGACAATTTAATCCGGCTCATGTATTATATCCCTTGCGCTCGCAAGAGCGATGTGACGCGGGGTGGAGCAGTTGGCAGCTCGTCGGGCTCATAACCCGGAGGTCGGGGGTTCAAATCCCTCCCCCGCAACCATATGGCTCAATAGCTCAGTTGGCTAGAGCATTCGGTTCATACCCGGAGTGTCATAGGTTCGAGTCCTATTTGAGCCACACAACAGAAACGAGGTCTTGTGACCTCGTTTTTTGCTGTTTGTGGCTCAAGGACTCGATTTATGACACTCCGGGTCCCGGAGGGAGCGAGGGAAGCGGTAGCCCAGTGGGCTATCCTGCGAAGCAGGAAGCGCCCCGAACGAGTCAGCCGAAACGAGCAGTGCGACCGCTCCAAGGGAGCAATGCGACGATTGAGGCCGCGTGGATAGGTTCGAGTCCTATTTGAGCCAAATAGGAAGGCGGATCCTTTACGGATCCGTTTTTTCTATAGCTGTTCTAAAAAATAGAACGAAATTCTAGAAACTCTTGACAACCCTCTCAACTCCGCTTATCCTAAAATAGAACGATATTCTATTTATGGAGGAGCTCACGATGAAAGGAAGAATCTATTACTTCACCGGAACAGGAAACAGCATGCGGGCAGCACGCGTGATCGCACAACAGCTGCAGGATACAGAGATCATCTCAATGAAAGTGAATCCAGAGGAATATCCGGCTACGGACTGTGATATTGTCGGATTTATATACCCTGTATATCACTGGACAATGCCCGCACCTGCAGCAGCGTTTATTGAGAAATTGAAGATCAATCCAAATGCTTATGTGTTTGTGATAGCAATGCCGAGTTTTGTATGCGGTATAGCCTGTGAGAAACTTGCGGAGATTCTCGAAAAGAAGGATGTTCAGATCAATTACGGCAATCTTGTGCACAGTGTGGCTAATTACGCGATTGTCTATCCGCCGTTTCCATCAGCAAAGATCAGGGTTCCGGCAACGGAAAGAAAGCTGAAGAAGATTGCCGGGGATATAGTCCTGAGGAAAGACAGAGCGTATCCCCGGGCAAGCAGGTTCATAAAGAGAAAAAGAGAAAGGGTTATGACGCCGTATGTGGAACTTCAGAAGTATGCGGACTATCCTTTTACGATCAGTGATGGATGCATTTCGTGTGGCCTGTGCAGGAAAGTGTGCCCTTGCAAAAACATTATCCTTGAAGAAGGAAAACCTGTTTTTCAGCATCATTGTTCCAACTGCATGGCATGCGTGGTGAGTTGCCCCAGGCGTGCAATTGGGTATAATATATCTCAAGGAGACAGGAAACTCCTGGACGCATCAAATACTAAAACGTTCCTGGTGAAGTGGATGGGGCTTCCGGAAAAACGCAAACTGTATATGAATCCGTATATAACAGCGAAGGACCTGACAAAGGAAAGAGAATAATGGCAAAAAGAGGCGAAACAAGGGAAACCATTCTCCAGGCTGCGACAAAGGCGTTTTTTGAGAACGGCTTTGAAAAGACTTCTGTGAAGATGATCCTGGAAGAAGCTCATATTGTTACGGGAAGCTTTTATCATTTCTTTCCATCAAAAGAAGATCTGTTTGAAGCTGTGGTTGAAGCTTTTCTACAGCAGTATGCGCAGAGAGTCAGGAGCATTCTGGATGATGAAGCCCTGGATGCGAAGCAGATCGCAGAAAAGGTACTGGAAGAACTCAAAACTTCCGGTGAGAAATACTACACGGAGTTACAGGGTGATAAGCTTCATTGGACTATCCAGCTTGCCTTGCATGAAATGACATTGCAGGCAATGGAAGAGCCTCTGACCCGGGCATTGAGTCGACTGAAAGAAAATGAAAAGATAAAGAGTTGTCTTGATGTTGATGATAAGACGCTAGCCCGAATCCTGATCAAAGGATCTGAGGCAGTTATTCACCATGAAGACAATACCGGGGCCGAATGGTTCCGGTCAGAAAAGCTGAATGACAACTTGATCCGGTTCTGGAACAGGATTATTGAAGTGTAAACTGTTTACCTCCCGACCTGAGCAATTGAGAAGCAGGCCCATTGACGGGCCTGTTTTTTGTTGACCAAATGTTTTCAATCTTCTATAATAAAAAGGATAAAACGAGCCAATCATAACAATTACAAAGGCGGGGAAATATATGGATAAATGGGACAAGCGGTTTATGCAGATGGCCTTTACAATCGCAGACTGGTCCAGCTGTTACCGTGCGGGGCGCAGCATCGGCTGCGTGATCGTGAAGGACAAGCGGATCATGACCACGGGCTATAACGGCGCACCGGCCGGCATTAAAACCTGCCGGGACAAGGGCGAATGCATGCGGGATAAGCTTGGTATTCCCAGCGGTACGCGGATGGAAACCTGCTACGCGGTGCACGCGGAGCAGAACGCCATTGTACAGGCCGCGAAACTGGGCGTCTCCATTGACGGGGCAACGCTCTACTGCACCCACCAGCCCTGCTCCATGTGCTGCAAGATGATCATCAACTCCGGTATCCGGAGGGTGATCTACAAGGAAGGCTATCCGGATCCCTTCACGCTGGAACTGTTTGCGGAAGCAGGCGTTCAGCTGGAAAGGTTCGAAGAAGAACTGTAAGGCAATTAAGAATTAAGAATGAAGAATGAAGAATTAAATGTTTCCGCCTGATATTATGGGGTCAGGAAAGATTGGAGTTATTGATTGAGGTATCATATTGACACGATTCCCGTATGGGATGCGATGAAACTGGACGGAGAGTGCCTGCTGTGCGCTCTGGAAAGAAAAACGGAACTGGGAGAGGCAGAACGGTATCTCGGCGCTTCCGTAATGGAACCGGATGTACGCGTGAAGGTGAATGACCGGGGATTCTGCCGGAAGCATCACGCAATGCTGTTTTCCATGAGCAACCGCCTGGGGCATGCCCTGATGCTGGAAAGCCATACGATTGAGATCCGGGAAAAGCTGGCAAAGATCTCGGACAAGCTGAATAAAAACGCCGAACTGCTGAAGAACGCCGGGATCGGCGACAAGCTGAGCGGAAAAACAAAGGCGGCGACGGATGAGATCCTGAAACAGGCGCAGGCCGTGAACGAAATGGCGGACAGCTGCCTGATGTGCGACACGATCAGGGAAAACATGAACCGGTACCTGCATACCTTCTTCCATCTTTATCAGAACGACGGGGATTTTCGCAGCCGGTTTGAAAAGAGCAAGGGGCTGTGCCTGCCGCACCTGGGCCAGCTGCTGGAGGTTGCCACCCAGAAACTGAATGCCAGGGATCTGGGCAGCTTTGTGACAACGCTGACCCGGATGGAAAAGGAAAACATGGACAGGATCCAGGAAGATATTTCCTGGTTTATCAAGAAGTTTGACTACCGCTATGAGAATGAAAGCTGGAAGAACAGCAAGGACGCTGTGGAACGTACCGTAAACAAGGTGCGCGGATGGTGCGTGGGAAAAGAGCCAACACCAGACGCTTAAATAATTCAGAATTCAGAATTAAGAATTCAGAATGTTATATACTTTGAACCCCAGGAACCCTGAGACAAGATAAAGGGGAGACAGAAAATGATGACTATACGGGAAGTCATGGAGATTGTGGACGGCAAGGTGCTGGTTGGTGGAGACAGGCTGGATGAACGGGTGGATACGGCCTGCGGATCGGACCTGATGAGTGACGTGCTGGCTTTTGTGAAAGAAAAGACAGTGCTGATCACAGGACTGATCAATCCGCATGTGCTCCGCACATCGGAGATGCTGGATATTACCTGCATTGTTTTCTCGCGGGGGAAACTGCCCAGTGAGGAAATGATGGAAATGGCAGAGGAAATCGGTATCACACTGATCTCCAGCCCGCTGACCACTTACACGGCATGCGGGGAACTGTATATCCATGGACTGCCGGGCACGAAGAGGAAGTCGGGCGTAACGAAAGGAGAGTAAGCGGTGGCATACATCCTTGAGAAAAGCTTTCCCGTGGAAGCCGGGGCATATACAACGGCCGGAGAAGCTTCCACAACCATTAAAAGAACGCTGAAGCAGCTGGGTGTCAGCGCGGAAGTGCTGCGGCATGTTTCTGTCGCCTGCTACGAGGTGGAGCTGAACCTGGTGATCCATTCACTGGGCGGCACACTGACCCTGCTGGTGGACCCGGAGAAGGTTACGCTGATCTCCAAGGATGTGGGACCGGGAATCCCTGATATTGAAATGGCCATGAAGGAAGGGTTTTCCACGGCCAGTGCGGAGGCACGTACACTGGGCTTCGGCGCCGGCATGGGCCTTCCGAACATGAAACGGAACGCAACGGAGTTTGACATACAGAGCGAAATGGGTGTGGGAACGACGATCACGATGTCATTTTCATTGGCATTATGATGCCAGTGAAAATGACTTAATGCACAATGCATAATGCACAATGAATGATGGAGATTGGCTATGGAACAGAAGCGGTTTCATTCGGTGAGACTGGAAGGCGACAAGTGCAGGGGATGCACCAACTGCCTGAAGCGCTGCCCGACGGAAGCGATCCGTGTCCGGGGCGGCCGGGCACATATCATTGACGAGCGCTGCATTGACTGCGGAGAGTGTATCAGGGTTTGCGGCTATCATGCAAAGGTGGCGGTAACGGATCCGCTGTCTTCCATCAGCGGCTTTAAGTATAAGATTGCTCTGCCGGCACCGAGCCTGTACGGCCAGTTCCAGAACCTGAAGAGCATCAGCCAGGTGCTGAACGGGCTGAAGCAGATGGGGTTTGATGACGCGTTTGAAGTGGCACGCGGGGCGGATGTGGTATCGCGCGCGATCAGGGAAAGGCTGAAGAATCCCGACCTGCCCAGGCCGGTGATCTCTTCGGCATGCCCTGCCATTGTACGCCTGATTCAGGTCCGCTTTCCGGACCTGCTGGACCATATTGTGGATGTGCGTCAGCCGATGGAAGTGGCAGCCATGATCGCAAAGCGTGAGTATGCCCGTTCCCATGGCGTGAATGAGAATGAGATCGGCTGCTTCTTTATCACTCCCTGTCCCGCCAAGGTAACGGCGATCCGCCGGCCTATCGGCCACGCAAAGAGCTCTGTGGACGGCGCAATCTCTGTGCTTGAAATCTACGGCCTGCTATCCAGCCAGATCCGGAACGCACCGGTTGATATCAGCCTGGAAACTGCCTCCGACCTGGGAGTTGGCTGGGCCAGGAGCGGCGGCGAGTGTAATGCTGTGAGTCCGGAAAACTCCATGTCTGTGGACGGAATCGAAAACTGTATCCATGTGCTGGAGGAAATTGAGGACAACAGGCTGAAGAACCTGGAGTTCTTTGAAGGCGCGGCCTGCACCGGAGGCTGTGTCGGCGGACCGCTGAACTTTGAAAACAACTATGTGGCCCGGTCCAATGTACGGCGACTTGCCAGCAGGGATCAGAATCCGGAACTGAATGTGGATAACGGCATGATGACGAAGTATTCCCTGTATGACGACATGCGCATCCTGCCCAATTCCGCCATGAAGCTGGACGATGATCTGATGGAAGCCATGCGGAAGATGGAGAAGATCGACAAGATCTACAAGGAACTGCCTGGCTTTGACTGCGGCAGCTGCGGGAGCCCGACGTGCAGGACTTTCGCGGAAGACGTGGTGCAGGGATTCGCAACGAAGATGGACTGCATTCATATGATGAAGGAACAACTGAGGGTCATGGCGCAGCAGATGGTCGATCTGGCGAAAACTACGCGCGAATAATCGCGCGGGGTTTTGCCAGATCAACATCTGCAATGCAGAATTCAGAATTCAGAATGCAGAATGATATAGTGTTTTACTGCTGAGGGTGCGGGAGATGAAGGAAAACAATCCTATTGTTGATAAGAGCAAGGCTTTTGCAATTCGCATTATCCGTATGTGCCAGCATATTGAGACAGAAAAAAGGGAAATCGTTCTGTCCAGGCAGGTGCTCAGAAGCGGAACAAGCATCGGAGCAAATGTCAGAGAGGCGACGCGCGCTCACAGTAAAGCGGATTTTATCGCGAAGATGCAGATTGCCCTGAAGGAAGCGGGCGAAACAGAATACTGGATCGAACTGCTTCAGGAAACGGGATATATTACGGAAAAAGTGGGAGAAAGTATGCTTGCTGACTGCAGGGAACTGCTAAAGATGATGTCAGCTATCATCAGAACAGCTAAAGAGTAATCATCATTATGAATTATGAATTGTGAATTATGAATTATAAATGTGAATTTGGAGGAAAACAGAGATGACAGTGAAGGAACTGTGTGAGCTGATCGAAGCGAAGGATATGACGCCGGAAGCGGATAAGAGCGCGGAGGTTTCCTGCGGATATACCTGTGACCTGCTGAGCTGGGTGATGGCTCACGGGACAGCAGGGATGGCCTGGGTGACGGTGCAGACCCATATGAACGTGATAGCTGTGGCCAGCCTGATGGAAATGGCGGCAGTCATCATTCCCGAAGGAATCGAGATGGAAGCACCTTCCCTGGAAAAAGCACAGGATGAAGGAATCAACGTGCTGCAGACGCAGCTGACGGCTTATGAGATCTGCGCGCGGCTGGCGGAAGCCGGACTGCCCGGAAAGAGCCGGGAGGCCTGAGCATGTGGGTGGATCTTCATATTCACTCCTGTCTCAGTCCATGTGCGGATGACGATATGACGCCGGCCAATATTTGCGGCATGGCGCACATCAAGGGACTGGACGCGATTGCGGTGACAGACCATAATACCGCCAGGAACCTGCCATTTGTGAAAGAGGCAGCGGATTATTACGGCCTGATCCTGCTGCCGGGAATGGAGATTACCACCAAAGAGGAAGTTCACCTGCTGGGTTATTTCCGGGACGTTGATACGGCAGTGGAGGTCGGGGAGATTTTCTCCAGCCACCTGCCGGCGATGAAAAACAAGCCGGATTATTTCGGAAACCAGCTGGTTATGAATACGGACGATGAAGTGGTTGATGTGGAGGAACGGCTCCTGATCGGTGCGACGGACCTGGACCTGGCAGAGTGTACGAAAATCATCCGGGACCACGGCGGCGCGGCGGTGCCGGCCCATATCAACCGGGGTCACGGACTGCTGGTGAACCTGGGTCTTTTTCCGGAAGAACCGGTTTTTCCGGTGGTTGAGGTACGGCCGGAACTGCCTGTGAACGAAAAACTGATCGTGGGGAAGAGAAGACTGTGGTCATCGGACGCCCATCATCTGGGGGATATCCTCGAAGCAGTAAGCGAGCTTGATACTGACCGGTTTTCACTTGGCGGGTTGTTTGAATTCATCGAAGGACGAAATCAGGCAAATGCATAATGATTGAATGGTGTTCAGCGGCAGAAAAGCCGTCCTGAGGCAAAAGGAAAACAGACGAGGAGACTTGTCTGATATTAGGACATTTTTTGAGGGCGTGCGGGGGAAGAATCCGGCATGCCCTCTTTATGTGACGGGGCGTCTGGAGAGGGACGGCGGCTGAAACCTATGAAAAATAAGGGAAATATTAGTTTCGACTAACCAAAAAGTTTTGATATTCAACGGTGAAAACCCTTTTCTTTCAAGGGCGAATATGATAAAATCAATCGGATAGCTGTAATGGGCAGAGTCTGCCTTTACATAAGTCTCAAAAACATCCCAAGGAGGTCAAGGACTGTATGCCTGACAACAAGGAAAAGTACGCAAAGCTGCAGGAAGTGATCGAGAAGCACAAGGGTGAACGCGGCGCCGTGATGCCCTGCCTGCAGGAAGCCATGAACATTTTCGGCTATGTGCCGCAGGATGTTCAGGAAATGATCGCGGATGGACTGGGAACCACCCTGTCTGAAGTCTACGGCGTTTCCACTTTCTACTCCCAGTTCTCCCTGAAACCCAAGGGAAAACACGTGATCGGCGTGTGCCTGGGCACAGCCTGCTACGTTAAGGGAAGCCAGAAGATCATCGAAAAACTGTCTGAGGAGCTGAAGATCCAGCCCGGAGATACCACGGACGACGGACTGTTCACACTGAACGCTACCCGTTGCCTGGGCGCCTGCGGCCTTGCTCCTGTTATGATGATCGGAGAAGAGGTATATGGCCGTCTGACACCGGATCAGGTTCCCGGTATTCTTGATTCCTATCGTGCGTGACCTGAGTCTTCATCTGCTGGACCTGGTACAGAACAGCATCACTGCCGGCGCAAGCCTGGTTACCATTCGTCTGACTCTTGAAGAGAACGGAATGCTGACCATGGTGCTTGCCGATAACGGCAAAGGTATGAGCCCGGAGCTGCTTTCCAGGGTTACCAGCCCCTTTGCCACCACCCGGACAACCCGGAAGGTGGGATTGGGAATCCCTATGATGAAGGAAAATGCCGAAAAAGCCGGGGGCACTTTCCAGCTGGAAAGTGAGGAAGGGAAAGGGACAACCCTGACCTGCACCATGGATACCGGCAATATCGACTGCCTTCCGCTGGGAGACCTTTCCGGCACATTGCTGAGTCTGATGCTGACCAATCCGCTGTTTCCGGATTTCCTCTTTGAGGGCAAAAGCCCGAAAGGAGAGGGGACCTTTGATACGCGGGAAGTCAGACAGGCGCTGGGCAGCGATATCCCATTCAACGAGCCTTCCGTGGCCGCCTGGCTGAAGGAAGCGCTGGACGAGGAAATCAACTCAATCTTTGGAGGTGTAATGATATGAAATCTTTGGCAGATCTGGAAGCCATCCGCGCAAAGACACTTGAGAGCATCAACATGCGCAAGGATAAGGACGCCTGCCGCGTCGTGATCGGCATGGCCACCTGCGGTATCGCCGCCGGTGCCCGCCCTGTTATGCTGGCCTTTATGGAAGAAATCCAGAAGAGGAATCTGCAGCACGTGACCGTGAGCCAGACCGGCTGCATCGGTATGTGCCGCTATGAGCCCATGCTGGACGTGATCCTGCCCGGCCAGGAAAAAGTTACCTACATCCACGTGAAGCCCGAAATGGTACCGCGGATCGTAGCTGAGCACATTGTTAACGGTCAGCCTGTGGAAGAATACACCATCGGCGCCGCAAAAGACTAATTCACGACAAAGAGGAGGAAAACCCAGATGGAGCTTTATCGTTCTCATGTGCTGGTCTGCGGCGGTACCGGCTGTTCTTCTTCCGGTTCCGCGAAGCTGATTGAACGCTTCGAGGAGCAGCTGAAGGAAAAGGGCCTTGACAAGGAAGTCAAGGTGGTCCGCACGGGCTGCTTCGGACTGTGCGAAGCGGGTCCCGTTGTTATTGTTTATCCCGAAGGAACCTTCTACAGCCGCGTCAAGGTTGAAGACGTGGATGAGATCGTTTCCGAGCATCTGCTGAAGGGCCGCAAGGTTCAGCACCTGGTCTACGTGGATCACAAGACCCACGAGAGCAGCGTTCAGAAGAGCCTGAGCGAGATCGGCTTCTACAAGCAGCAGGAGCGCGTCGCGCTGCGGAACTGCGGTGTGATCGATCCTGAAAATATCGATGAATATATCGCCTTCGACGGCTACAAGGCCCTGGCCAAGGCGCTGACTGAAATGACCCCCGAACAGGTCTGCCAGGAAGTGCTGGATTCCGGTCTGCGCGGCCGCGGCGGCGCTGGTTTCCCGACCGGTAAGAAGTGGCAGTTTGCCCGTGCCAGCCAGGCGGAGCATAAGTACTTCGTCTGTAACGCTGACGAGGGCGACCCCGGCGCGTTCATGGACCGTTCCCTGCTGGAAGGCGATCCCCACGCGATCCTGGAAGCCATGGCTATCGGCGGCTATGCCATCGGTGCTGACGAAGGCTGGATCTACGTCCGTGCTGAGTACCCCATCGCTGTAAAGCGTCTGGAGAAGGCCATCGAACAGGCTCATGAATACGGCCTGCTAGGCAACAACATCTTCGGCACTGACTTCAACTTTGACATCCACATCCGCCTGGGCGCCGGCGCGTTCGTGTGCGGCGAGGAAACCGCCCTGATGGCCTCCATTGAAGGCAAGCGCGGCGAGCCCCGTCCGAAGCCCCCGTTCCCGGCGATCAAGGGTCTGTTTGAAAGCCCCACCAACATCAACAACGTTGAAACCCTGGGCAACATCCCGCAGATCATCCTGAAGGGTGCTGACTGGTTCAAGTCCATCGGTATTCCCACCTCCACCGGTACCAAGGTCTTCGCCCTGGGCGGTAAGATCAACAACACCGGCCTGGTGGAAGTCCCCATGGGTATCCCGCTGCGCACCATCATCGAAGACATCGGCGGCGGCTGCCCGAACGGCAAGAAGTTCAAGGCTGTTCAGACCGGCGGTCCTTCCGGCGGATGTATCCCTGCGAGCCTGCTGGACATCTCCGTGGACTATGACTCCCTGACCAAGATCGGCGCCATGATGGGTTCCGGCGGTATGATCGTCATGGACGAAGACAACTGTATGGTGGACATCGCTCGCTTCTTCCTCGACTTCACGGTTGATGAAAGCTGCGGTAAGTGCACACCCTGCCGCGTCGGTACCCGCCGCATGCTGGAGATCCTGGAGCGGATCACCCAGGGCAAGGGCGAGGAAGGCGACATCGAAAAGCTGCAGACCCTGGCTGAGAACATCAAGTCCAGCGCTCTGTGTGGTCTGGGCCAGACGGCTCCGAACCCCGTGCTTTCCACGATCAAGTACTTCCGCGATGAGTATGAAGCACACATCAAGGAAAAGCGCTGCCCGGCACATCACTGCCAGGCCCTGCTGAACTACAAGATCACCGACGCCTGCCGCGGCTGCACCGCCTGCGCCCGCAAGTGCCCGGTGAACGCGATCACCGGCAATGTCAAGGAACAGCACGTGATCGACCAGAACAAGTGCATCAAGTGCGGAAGCTGCATGGCGACATGTAAGTTCGGCGCTATCATCAAGGAATAATCGCGCGAGGAGGAACAACACAAATGGAAAATCTCGTTAAGCTTACGATTGACGGCGTCAGTGTTGAAGTTCCGGCCGGCACGACGGTTCTGGAAGCGGCGAAAAAGGCCGGGATCAACATCCCCACGCTGTGCTACCTGAAGGATATCAACCAGATCGGCGCCTGCCGTATGTGTATCGTGGACACCGGTGCCCGTGCTTTCGGCGCGGCCTGCGTGCTGCCCGTTGCCAACGGCATGAACGTTAAGACCAATACTCCCAAGATCCGGGAAGCCCGCCGGGTGAACCTGGAGCTGCTGCTGAGCAACCACGACAAGAAGTGCCTGGACTGCGCCCGCAACCAGAAGTGCGAACTGCAGCAGATGTGCCAGGACCTGGGCGTGGATGATGTGGACAAGTACAAGGGCAAGATGAACGAGTATGACATCGATGACCTGAGCCCCTCCATTGTCCGCAACAACAACAAGTGCATCCTGTGCCGCCGCTGCGTGGCTGCCTGTAACAACACCCAGGCTGTCGGCGTGATCGGCCCCATGGGACGCGGCTTCAAGACCAAGATCGGCAGCGCCTGGGAACAGCCCCTGAACGACGTGGCCTGCATCAACTGCGGTCAGTGTATCGCGGCCTGCCCGACCGGCGCCCTGTATGAGAAGGACTCCACCAAGGCTGTGTGGGATCTGCTGAACGACGAAACCAAGACGGTTGTTGTGCAGCCCGCTCCCGCGGTCCGCGCCGCCCTGGGCGAAGAATTCGGCATCCCGATGGGCACCTCCGTGACCGGCAAGATGGCTGCCGCCCTGCGCCGCCTTGGCTTCAACAAGGTGTTCGATACCGACTGGGCTGCTGACCTGACGATCATGGAAGAAGGCACCGAGTTCATCGGCCGCCTGAACAACGGCGGTGTGCTGCCCCTGATCACCAGCTGCTCTCCCGGCTGGATCAAGTTCTGCGAAACCTACTATCCGGACTTCATTCCGAACCTGTCTTCTTGCAAGTCTCCCCACGAGATGGAAGGCGCCATGATCAAGTCCTACTGGGCGGAGAAGGTCGGCATCGACCCCAAGGATATCAAGGTTGTTTCCGTGATGCCCTGTACCGCCAAGAAGTTCGAGGCAAAGCGTCCTGAACTGGGTCATAACGGCCTGGCGGACGTCGATGAAGTCATTACCACCCGTGAGCTGGCCAAGATGATCAAGGAAGCCGGCATTGACTTTGCCAACCTGCCGGACGAAGACTTCGATCCCGTCCTGGGCGAAAGCACCGGCGCCGGCGTCATCTTCGGCGCGACCGGCGGTGTTATGGAAGCTGCCCTGCGTACCGTGTATGAAATCGTCACCAAGGAGACCCTGGACAAGGTCGACTTCACGGCCGTCCGCGGTATCGAAGGCGTGAAGGAAGCCACCATCAAGGTTGGCGACCTGGATGTGAACGTGGCGGTTGCCCACGGCACCGCGAATGCCGCGAAGCTGCTGGACAGCATCCGCAGCGGCGAGAAGACCTACCACTTCATCGAAGTCATGGGATGCCCCGGCGGCTGCGTAACCGGCGGCGGACAGCCCATTGTTTCCGCCCAGAAGCGGATGGAATGCGACCCCAAGACCCTGCGTGCCGCGGCCCTGTACAACGAGGACGCGAACAAGCCGCAGCGGAAGTCCCACGAGAATGCCTCCATCATGGCGGTGTACAAGGACTACCTGGGCGAGCCCAACAGCCATCTGGCCCACGAGCTGCTGCATACCCACTATACAGCACGCCCGAAGTACAAGAAGTAATCCGGGATTTATTCCAGGCAGCGCATTTGCAAAAATGCGCTGCTTTTTTGTTTGCCGATCGGAAACCAAACGTACAGCTGCCATGTGGCCCCAATATGCTTTCAGGCAGATCAGACCCGGAAATGGGTATATGCCTCCTTTTCTTGCCGGATGTGCATGAATCGTGTACAATTTTACAGTGCTCCATAATCTCCCTGCGAGCTCCGGGACCTGAAGCACAAGAAGGGATTAACCTGGCATAAAAGGGGGCTGTCCTGTGGACCAAAGAAATGAATACTCGAAGAAGGCAATTCGTGAAGCGCTGATCCGGCTGTCCCGGACAAAACCCTATACTGAGATTTCTGTCAGGGAGTTATGCCGGGAAGCAAATGTGTCCCGCTCAACGTTTTACAACAATTATCATTTTTTTAATGATGTTGTTGTGGAAATGAGCGAAGCATATATGGAAAAGCTTCGGGGCAGGCGGCTGACCAGGGAATTCTTTGATTCACTGAAGAACGAAGGCGATGAGCTGAAGCTTCTGCTGGACAGTGGCATGTTCGGGCGGGAATTCAGCCTGTATCTGCGTGAGATCGTTCAGGAAGAGATCGCGGACAGGCATCAGCGGGATCCCGGGGATATCTCCGTCAATGTTGTTACACTTTACCATGCTTTCGGTATCTTTGGCGTGCTGCAGAACCTTCTGGCTGTGCAGGGCGAGCCGCGGATCAAAGAGGAAGTCTACCGGAGGGGGATCGACACACTGATGGAGATCATAGAAAACTTAACAGATCCACCCTCCCTGCTGCCGTAAATGCAGTTTCCAACCATGTGACCCGCAGAACGATCGGAGTACTATATCCGCATTTATTGAACACTTTTCTGTGTTTCGGTACGATAAAACCGGGATGGGTTTTGCTTCAATAATGAATATGATAGGATATCCGCAGGAAGCGCCGAAGCTGTTCGGCGTTTATTGCGGATTTTTTTGCTGAATGCTTGAGGGGATTCAAATGACAGAGACAAAGAATCAACCCGTCTGGAAAAACTTTATTCATTTAATCCGACAGATCCGTTTGCCTGTTCCACTCCTTGTACTTGCGTTTCTGTTCAATCTGGGCAGGGCTGCAATTGAGCTGACAATCCCTGAAAAAATAGCAGGCCTGGCTGACCTGGAATTTACCGTCGCAAACAGTCCTGTGGTCAAAACGGCGGTCAGTATCTGCCTTACGCTCTTTGCCCTGGCCCTGGCGGAGTTTGTCGGCGGACTTGCCTCAACCTATATTACCTATATCGCCAAAGCCCGCATCCATCGGAACTTTCAGGCGGTGGCTTCCCGCAAGGTGTTTTCCCTGACCGCTGCGGAGACGGAGGCGCGGGATCCCAAGGAATTCATCTCCCGTATCACGACGGACACCGGGTTTGTAAGTGATTTTCTGATCGACCTGCTGGTCATTGAGATTCCAAGACTGTATTTCCTCACAAGAACGCTTGTGAAGGTTTCCCGCATGGGCAACGGCTCGCTTCTGCTCAGCTTTATCCTGATCATTCCTGTTATCGTTCTCGGCGCACTCTGGTCCGGCCGCGTAACGTACAAAAGCCAGACCAGGCTGCAGAACGCCATTGCGCGCCTGACAGCAAAGCTTGCTGAAAAGGTGGAGCATGTGGAGATCATCAAGGCTTACAACAAGACCGAAGATGAGATCGCAGACGGAGACGGCTTTATAGACGAGATGAAGGCCGCGCAGAAGAAGACCACGATGGCCGCTGCCTTCAACCAGCTGATCGCCAATGTCTTATACGCAGTGCCGACGCTGATCATTATGACAGCCGGTGCGATTCTGCTCCTGGGCGGCGATATCTCCACAGCCCAGTTTATCGCATACTTCGGCCTCGGCGCGACCTACCAGAAGTATATTGCCGACCATCTCACCCTATGGGTGCTGGGCAAGAAGGCACAAGGCGCTACACTGCGCATTTCTGAAATCCTGACGCTCGATGAGGACTGCGGCGGTGAGCAGAAGGCAGTCCGGCAGGCAGAACTGAAATTTGAACATGTCAGCTTTTCCCGCGGCGGGAACAAAACGCTTTCGGATGTCTCCTTCACGGTGAAAAACGGCAGCAAGTTCGCCATCGTGGGCGGGAGCGGTGCCGGAAAATCGACGCTGCTGAACCTGATCGAACAGTTTTACCGCCCGGAACAGGGCTGTATCACACTGGACGGCGTGGACATACGCGAATTTGAGATCAGCAGCTACCGGAACCTGTTTTCCTATCTTCCGCAGAACGCACCGGGATTTGACGGAACCGTGCGCGATTTTCTTTGCTACGGATCCGGGACTCCTCATTCCGATGAGGAGCTGAACAGGTTCCTGAAGGAAGTTGATATGCTGGAGGCAGTCGAGGTGAACGGCGGCCTGGACTACGAGGTCGGGCCGGGAGCATCGAAGCTCTCCGGCGGACAGAGACAGAGGCTGGCCGTGGCCAGAATGCTTCTGTCCGGGGCTAAAATGGTTCTTGCGGACGAGGCCACGAGCGCGCTGGATTATGAAGGCTCCAGACGTATTGCCGCGCTGATCGACCGGTACGCGGCAGGAAAGACAAGGATCATTGTTGCGCACGATCTTTCCACCGTGCAGGACGCGGACACGATCCTGGTTCTCAACAAGGGCCGGGTTACGGGCTGTGGAACCCATGAAGAATTAAAGAACAGCTGTCCGGAATACCAGCGTCTGCTGTCGGCCGGAGAGGGGGCGAAACAATGAAGAACAAGTCCAGTCTTGCGATGGAAAACGTCACAATCAGGACGAAAAAACCATTAAAGACCCTCTATAAAGACGTTAAGCTGCCCGTTCTCCGTACATTGCTCGGATCATTGCTGTACCTGGTCGGTACACTGATTGTCGCATCGCAGGCTGACACTGTGGCTGCGATCTCTGTCGGTAAATTCAAGGATTTTTCACCCATTGTCACCTATGCGCTGATGTGTATCCTCGGCTATGTGTTTTCCTACGCCAGCGTGGTGGCTGATCTCGGCTTTGTGGAGCTGGCGGCAGGAGTCCGGAAAAAGATCTGGAAGAAAACCATGCGGCTTCCGTACAGCTACTATGACCGGGAGAGTCCCAACCGGGTCTTAAGCCGTGTCACCTCAGACCCTGAATATTCCTATCTGCCCTTTAAGCTGCTTCAGCTCATTTTTACGCTGCTGGCTTTCCTTCCGATTGTTCTGGCGGGTGAGGCGGCTGTTGCAGAACTGACGCCGTATCTGCTCATCGGCTTTATCGTCACCATTGGTATTATGCTTTTCTCCGCCCGCTTCAGTGAGCGGGGGGCTGTATATGTAGCCGGAAAACTGTCCGCTTTTACCGCTTTTCTCGCAGAACGTTTCGGCAGAATCCGTTTCATCAAGGCCATGAACAGCGAGGAAAAGGAGAATGCAGCCAGCCTTCGCTGTATTGAGGAACGCTACGAGGCGGACAAATATAACGCCATGGCCAATACCCTTGTGCAGTTCGGCCAGACCTTTCTGATCTTCGTTCTGTTTACCGTTGCTTTTCTGATTGGCAGCATGCTTATCCGGAGCAGCCGCGTTCAATCCGGTGCGACGCTGGCAGCGTTCTACGCTTACGGCAACAACCTGGTGCTGGTGTTTCAGTTCTTCGCACAGTTCCCATCCGTGTTCTCGGCTACAAAGGGCGGCAGCAAAAAGATCGTCTCCATCCTGGAGGAGCAGGAGGAAGATCCTGACCGGGGGCAAAGTGAGTTTACGGCAGCCGGGGACCTGTGCATGGATAAGGTCTCCTTTGGCTACAACGACAGGGAAGTCATCCACAGCATCAGTACGCATATCCCCAAAGGAAAGATTACAGCCATTGTCGGCCCGAACGGCAGCGGCAAAACGACAGTACTGCGTCTGCTGAACCGCCTGTATCCGGATTACGGCGGAAACATCCGGATCGGTGAGGCCGGAAACGAGGTGTCCCTGCGTGCCTGGCGTGACCGCTTCGGCGTCGTCAGCCAGAACGCCGGCCTTTTTGAAGGGAGCATCCGTGACAATATCTGCTATGGCGTCAGGGATGTTAAGGAGGAGGAACTGGGGGCTGTTATTTCCCTGGCCTGCCTGGAGGATCTGATCGCCTCCCATGAGGGAGGACTCGACTTCAACGTCGGCTTCAACGGAGAAAAACTCTCCGGAGGCGAACAGCAGCGTATTGCCATTGCCAGGGCTATGCTGAAGAATCCGGACTATCTGATCCTGGACGAAGCCACTGCCAATCTGGACCCTGTGACAGAGGAAAAGATCAGGACAGGCATCCGGGCCCTTATACAGGGCAGAACAGCCATCATCGTGGCGCACAACTATCGTACGGTAGCTGAAGCACATCATGTGATCGTGATGCGTAACGGAACCGTTGAGGATGAGGGAACCGTTGACGAATTAAAGACCAGAAATGACTTTTTCAGGGCATTTGCCGGACAGTGAGGGGAGAAGCATATGATATTCAAATATCTGGAATGGATTTGCCTGCTGCACGATATGAAGCGGTATCAGAAGGTGGATGACTATGACGGAACGGCCAGGCCGGATCATCTCTTCAGGTTCTATCCGGAGGGCGCTGTCTGCAGCGACGGCAGCCGCTATCACGGGTTGTTTCGTATGGGCCGGGAAAACAAGCTGCTCATTATGCTTGACGGCGGCGGCTTTGCCTTTGACAAATACACGGCAGCACGCCCATCCGGTGATACATTCGATGAGAACAATCCAACCTTTTATGACAGCTGGTGCAAACCCAGCAAGGATGCCTATACCCGGCTGAGCATGTTCCACGAGAAGTGCAAAAAGAGTCCCTTTTACGGCTGGAGCCTCCTGTGTGTACCCTATGCCACCGGCGATTTCCACGGAGGGACAGGAACGTTTACCTATACTGATACGGAAGGGAAGGAACGAACCTTCTACGCTCACGGGAATATCAATCTGCATCTGTGCATTGATTTCGCCAGGCAGTTTTGCCCGCATCCGGAGAAGCTGGTTGTGCTGGGCAGCAGCGCGGGCGGCTTCGGTACGGCTCTTGTGGGAAATGATGTTCTGGAACGCTTTCCCGACTGCAGGGACTGTACCTGCATTGTGGACGGAGCTGCGATCGATCTGGATCTGAAGGAATGTGCTAAAACACTCTGGCAGGTGCCTGAATCCATCAGCGCGGCGCTTCATAGCGACGATCCGGTGGCTGACGGGCTGGAGTATCTTTACGCGCATCAAAAGGGAAGGGTAAAGATCGGCTATGTGATCTCCCTGCGTGACGGCGTCCTGATGCGGTACCAGAATTTTATCGACACGAAAAAAGAGATGGGCTGGCCTCCGGAGGCCGGGGAACGCATGGAGCGCATCATCTGTGGTACGGTGAACCGCCTGTCCGCTTCCATTCCCGACATCAGCTATTTCCTGTACAATTACAACTTCAACGATATCAAAGGGCGGCCGGTTGAGTCCAACGGGGCGACTTCCCACTGCTGCCTCTGGATTCCCGAGTTCATGCGCTTTGAGCGCGAAGGATGCACCGGTCTGCAGTGGGTCCGGAACGTGATCGACGGGAAAACCACGCAGATCGGCAGGGATCTGCTGACCTGAGCACCATCAAGGCGGAGGACCGGAACATGAAATATGTATTGAACACTGAGAATTATCATAACTTTGATATGATTCAGGACAATACCCTGCCATCCAGAAGCTATTTTATCCCCTTCAGCCGTAAGGAACGGATGGAGGGAATTGAGACCAGGGAAAAGAGATACCGCTCTGACAAGGTTGAAGTGCTGAACGGCGAATGGGATTTCTGCTTTATCCGGGATCCGAAGGAACTGCCCGCAGTGCTGGATACGGACGATCTGGCGTTTGACCGGGTACAGGTGCCGTCCTGCTGGCAGTTTACCGGTTATGCAAAGCCGTTCTATCTAAATACCAGATACCAGTTTCCGTTCAGGCCGCCTGTGATCCCCACGACTGAAAAAGCAGGCAGGATTTTCTTCACGACGGGTGCAGACGTCAAACCGGGACTGCATTGGATCACGCCGGAAGATGAGTACAATTCTGTCGGTGTGTACCGCCGTTTTATCCATATAACGGACAAGCCCGGGAAAGCTATTATTTCTTTCCTGGGCGTGGCCAGCTGCATTGACCTGTACCTGAATGGCTCTTATGTCGGCTATTCCGAAGGGAGCCACAACACCTGTGAGTTCGACCTGATCCCCTTCCTTACGGAGGGCGCGAATGAGCTTGTCTGTGTTGTCCACCGCTGGTGCACCGGAACATACCTGGAGTGCCAGGATATGTTCCGGAATAACGGTATTTTCCGGGACGTTCTTTTGTTCCTCTGCGATGAAACCGATATTTTCGATTTCTCTTTCACTCCTTATTATACCCAGGGAAGGTATCGCGCAGAGATCAGGGTGCAGGGCATTGGCAGCGCATCCTGCCGGATCTCGCTGAAAGGTCCGGGTATTGAAAAAGAAGCGACGCTTGCGATCAGCGGGGAAGAGTCCGGCGCAGTCAGCTTTGAAGGCCTTGAGCCCGTGGAGTGGAACGCCGAATATCCCGTTCTTTACGAGCTGCTGCTGGAAACTGAAAGCTGCGCGGTCAGCACAAAGGTGGGATTCAGGCGCGTCAGCATTGAGGGAAATCTCTTTAAGCTGAACGGTCATCTGCTGAAGCTCAAGGGAGTCAACCATCACGATACCACGCCAGATGCCGGCTATACGATGACCGCAGCAGAGATCGTGAGGGACGCTGAGCTGTGCAAGGAATATAACATTAACACTATCCGAACGTCCCACTATCCGCCGGATCCGCTGCTTCTGGAACTGGCGGACGAACTGGGACTTTACATCATCGACGAGGCGGACATTGAGACGCACGGCGCCCAGACAATGACATTTCCGCCCGACTTCAGCCGGATCAGCAAAGACCGTAAATGGGCATCACACTATGTAAAACGGGCTGAACAGATGTTCGAACGGGACAAAAACCATCCTTCCATTATCATGTGGAGCCTGGGAAACGAATCCGGCGGATATGCCTGCCAGGATGAGATGGCGGCTTTCCTCAAATCCCGTTCCGGACTCCCGATTCATTATGAAGGAGCGGTACACTCCAAAAAGATCGCTTACGATGTGGCAAGCCAGATGTATCCTCCGTCTGAAGACCTGCACAGGATCGGGGAGGGCACGCATAAACAGCGCGCGTTTCTGGACAGGCCGTATTTCCTTTGCGAGTATGCCCATGCCATGGGACTTGGTCCGGGCAGCGCGGAGAACTACTGGAAAGAGATCTATGCCTATGACAACCTGCTGGGAGGCTGCGTGTGGGAGATGAATGACCACGCGGTTCGGCACGGGGACGGGAGCTATACATACGGCGGCGATCACGGCGAGTATATGCACGACGGGAATTTCTGCGTCGACGGGCTCTTTTTCCCGGACAGGACACCGTCTTCCGGCGCGAAGCATATCCGGTTCGTTTACCGGCCGATCCGGGTCAGCTATTGCGGGCAGAACCGCTTTGAGGTCTTCAATACAACCGCTTTTTCTGACGGAAGCAGGTATCTGCTGCGTTTCTCTGCGGACGGAGCGATCTTCCACGAAGAAGCTTATTCCGTGCCCCCTCTCAGCAAAACAGTTATTTCCATTCCGCTGCCGGAGCATGACAGCGAAACCGACTTTTTCATCGATACAGAGACGGTGGATACGCTCACAGGAAGGACTGCGTCCGTTGAGCAGCTTATTCTGAACGAGTGCTTCCGAAAAGCCGGTGAGCTGAAAAGAGCAGCGCTTCCAAAGGATTTTGCCGTGGATGAACAGGGCCGTGTTTCATTCGGCGTGCTGAACTCAGCGCAGGAGGATACACTGCTTTACCGGGCGGCTACGGACAATGACGCGCCGCTTCTGGGAATGATTCCACAGGCCCTGAATGTTCAGCAATTCTATCACACAGAGGAGAAGATTACCGGCATCGACAGGGAAGACGGACGGATCGAGGTCAGGAAGGAGCTTGCCTGCGGAAAGCTGCGCTTTGAGGAAACAACAGCCTATATCGGCACAGAAGAGGGCGTCCTTGTCCGGTGTACGCTCCATCCGGTGAGGGGCAGGGCACTGCTCCCCCGATATGCCAAGGCGTTCCGCCTGGAAGAAGCATATGACCTGGTATCCTACTACGGCCGCAGCAGTGAGAGCTATGCTGATATGAAGGAGCATGCACCTGTTGCACATGTGGAATGCCGCGTGTCTGATATGGTTGAGCCTTATATCCGCCCGCAGGAATCCGGAAACCGGGCAGACACGAGACTTGCCGCGCTCTCGGATGGGCGGAAGGCATACATATTTGAGGCGGTTGAAAACGCGTTCGAACTGGGGATCAAACCCTATTCCGACAGGGAACTGATCCCGATGCGTCACAGGGAGGATGCCGTTCGCAGCGGTACCTATGCGGCTGTTTCCATGTTCCAGGCCGGGATCGGAAGCGGAAGCTGCGGACCGATTGCCGGGGCTCCATACCAGTATCCCATGACGAGAGACTATCATTTTTCCTTTCTGATCAGAAAAGAAAGCGTGCACGCGGACGATGTTTTCGGAGAAACTGTTTAGGAAGAAAAACGAAATTTATGTTTGATTTTTTACATGAGGATGTATATAATGTGAAATCATGTAACCAAGACATGCTGAATGAAATGAAAATATGTAACTATTAATCTGATGACTGAAATTAATGAATAAAAAGAACGGACAAAAACTGTAAAAACCTATATTTTTCAAGCAGTGTATTCGAAAGAATACACTAATTTTATTGTAATATCATCGTTTTTTGGGTATAATGGGTTGTCAATTATCATAGCATAATGTGATAATCGAAAATTTGTAATGAGAAATCAGAAACCCGCAAAAGAGTGCTGAAACGGGACCAATGACGCTTGCTGGACCGCGGAAGCATTCTGTCACAGTTTTTTGTGCGGCAGCCTGAAATTTCAGGCCGCGCGGCGGAGCTATGCCATGAAAGGAAATATGTTTACTTACTGCCTATTTTGTGAAACGAACAAGACCGGTTACATTTCCCGGGCAGTCAGCGAAATGACCGGCTGCAGGGCATTATGTCCGAAACAGATTCAGCATACCTGGGCTAAAGGCGGCGGGACAAGAGACCGGGTCAATGACCTGATGCCGGGATATGTTTTCCTCTATTATGAGGATAAAGCGGACATTTCACTGCTGCATTCCGTGCAGGGAGTAATCCGGTGCCTGTCGAGTACAGCGGGAGAATATGAGCTGACCGGACCGGACGAACAGTTTGCGATGATGCTGCTGGAAAAGGACGGCGTGATCGGAAAAACGCCGGTTTACCGGGAAGGACAGATGATCCGGATGACCGGAGGTGCGTTCAGCGGTGTAACCGCCAGGATCCTGAAGGTGGAACGGCGGCTTTCGCGGATGCAGATTGAGATTCCCTTCGCCCGGCAGCTGGTGAAGACCTGGGTTGAATATGAAATAGTGGAACCGGAAAGTAAATAAAAAGAAACAGAGTGTCAGATAGCTTGATAAACCAGGAGAGAAAACTGATGAAGAATAAAGAGAAGATCACAGGACTGACGGAAGAAATGACCGGCATTTCTGTACGGAATACAGCCCCGGCAGCCGAAGGGCCCGCCCAGGAGTACTATTCCGGAATAGATTGGGTCTCTGTGCTGTTCCGCCTGCTGGAGAAGATTCACTGGATCGTCCTGGCGGCGCTGATCGGAGCGCTTATCGCCTGGTTTTACGTGACACGCCTTGTGACTCCTGTTTACCAGGCAACCTCCAAGATCTATATCGCAGGATCAGATACGACGATTTCCCTTTCAGACCTGCAGCTGGGTTCCACACTGGCTACAGACTACCAGGAAGTGTTCAAAATCTGGCATGTCCATGAGATGGTGGATGAAAGGCTGGACCTGGACTACAGCTATTCACAGCTGGAAAAAATGGTTTCAGTCAGCAACCCCAGCGGATCCCACCTGCTTTACATCTACGTCAAATCATCTGTTCCCGAAGAGGCAAAACTGCTGGCGGACACTTACGCTGAAGTGGTTCAGGATTATATAGCCAACAAGATGGAACTGCGCAAGCCGCAGATCCTTGAAAAAGCCCGGACGCCGATCAAACCCATCTATCCCAACGTGAATGCCACGATTGCGAAAGGCGCGGTGCTCGGCGGGTTGGGGATCATGCTGATCTTCCTGTTTATCATTCTCCTGGATGACCGGATCCGGTCCGGGGAAGACATCACAAAGGCGGTGGACCTGCCCGTGTTCGGCGCTGTAACCCGCCAGAACATGGAGCGGAACGCGGCAGAACTGGGCGCGGACATGCCGCGGAATCCGGCGTTTGCTGACGGGAAACACCAGGCGGTATTCCGCGGAAACCTGAAGCTGGATTACGCCGGCGAAGAAGCCATCAACGCCGTCTGCTCGAGCATGTCGTTTACAGGCAAAAACCTGAAGCGGGTACTGGTCAGCAGCTGCGGTGCCAATGAAGGGAAAACCTTTGCCACCATCCAGATCGCCATCGGCATGACCCGCCGCGGCGCGCGTGTCCTGCTGATCGACGCTGACCTGCGCCTGTCGGTGATGAAGGAGAAATATGATATTCATTTCGGCGGTCAGCCTACCGGACTGGCACACCTGCTGTCGGGCCAGTGCGCGCTGGAGGACGCCATCTATCATACAAACATCCCGGGGCTGGACCTGCTGCCTGACGGCGCCAGTATCAAAACGCCCCTGGCGCTTCTGACATCGGCGGAGTTTGACAGTCTGATGGCAACGGTCGGCAGGGATTATGATTTTGTGATCGTGGATACTCCGCCCCTGGGCGTGGTGGTTGACGCGGCTGAAATATCCCGCCGGTGCGACGGAAGCCTCCTGGTGCTCGAATACAACAGGACCCACGGGAAGGCCCTGAAGGAAGCGGTCCGGCTGCTCCGCCGGACGGGAACACCGGTGCTGGGATGCATCCTGAATAAGACTGCTGTGAGCCGGATTGGCAAAAGCGGCTATTCCTACTACTACGGCGGGAAGAACGGATACGGGAAACAGGAAACAAAAGCGGGCAGGCATCCTGTCCGGATCAAAAAAGGAAACTGACTGCCGTGGATAACCATCGGAAGACAGTACTGCTGAGGGCAGTGATCATCCTGCTGATCGCAGGAGCGGCACTGGCGGCCCTGATCGGGCTGACAGACCGGTCCTGGTCAGACAGGTACCAGCTTCGGGAAAACCGTGAGACAGGCAACCAGGCTTTCATGGATGAAGGCATTGTTGAATGGAACGGGGAGAGATACCGGAAAAAGCCGGCGCTGACGCTGATACTCCTGGGCGGCATCGACAAGGACGGAACGGAGGCGGCTTCGCCCCGGGTCAATTACCGGAACGGCGGACAGGCGGACTTCCTGATGCTGCTGGCGATCGATCACGGGGAAAAGAAAATCCACCAGCTCCAGATCGATCGGGACACCATGGCGCAGGTCACGGTGCTGGGTGTATACGGCAATGAGACCGGAACCCGGGAACTGCAGATCTGCCTGGCCCACAGCTTCGGCGCAAACCCGGAGGACAATGCCAGGTATACTGTCCGGGCAGTCAGAACGCTGCTGGACGGCCTGGAGATCGACGGTTACTACATGGTCGATTACAGTGCGGTTCCCGCACTGACGGATGTACTGGACGGCATTTCCGTAAAAATCCCGGATGATATGACCGCAGTGAATCCTGAATGGTATAAGGGACATACGATCACCCTGACGGGGAAGGAAGCTGAGACCTTTGTCCGGACCCGGAAAACCGTCGGAAGCGGAACCAACGCGGAACGTATGGAACGCCAGGCGGTTTATATGCGAAGTGTGATCGACAGGATTCACCAGAAGCTTTCGGAGGATCAGGATTTTGCTTCGGAACTGGTTTCCGCGTTTCATTCCGCCGCGGTCACGGATATGACAGACCAGCGGCTGATGGAGGAGATCAGCAAGGCAAGAACATACGAGGTTCTGCCGGTTGACCGGCTTCCGGGCAGCTACACCCAGGATGAAAGCGGTTTCATTGAGTTTTATCCGGAGGGAGACAGCGTGACAGAATGGATCATGAACCATCTGTACAGCGTCCGGTAAAACACCCAAAGAGAATCAAACGCAGGAGATCCTGCGGGCCAATAAGCAACGACAAGAAAGGAAAGACCACCATGAAAAGAACACTGATCACCCTCATCGCCCTGCTGCTCGCTGTGGTGCCGGTTATCGCGGCTGCCACCAATTCCCGGTCCAACACAGATATTCCCAAAACCGTTGTGACAAATGTAGTGGCTGAGGATGAGACGGAAGAAGTGGTCCCTCCTGTTGTTGAGATCATTCCGGACACACCGGAAGTGCAGGAACTCCAGGAGATCCTGAGGACCATATACCGCCTCACGATCTATTACGTTTACGCGGACGGCAGCACAGCATCGCAGACATATGACGCTATGCTCCAGGCAGGAACGGAATACAGCGTGGCATCCCCGGAAATCAAGGGATTTACGCCTTCTGTTGAAACTGTTGCGGACGTTATGCCGATGCGGGATATGGAATATACCGTTGTGTATGTTTCGCCTGAGGCGGATGTTTCCGCGTTCCCGTACGCTGAGATGGAGGAGCTGTTCACCATTGAGGATTATGAAGCTCCCACCGGACTTGGCTTCTCCGTCAGCAACGTAGGTATCTGCTTCGAATAAGCTGAAAAGGCAGCAAGAATCAACAAGGAGGCACCACCCCAATGAAAAAATGGCTCGGCATCCTTCTGGCCTGTATCCTGGTCCTGAACCTGTTTTCCGCCCTGGCTGAAGGAACGGATTCCCCGGAGAACACAGAGGGACAGGATTACCGGGTATCCTATGACTACAATGACCTGACCATCGGCAATCCCACACAGATGAACGGACAGTTCTTTACCGCACTGTGGGGAAGCAATACCAGTGATATTGACGTCCGGCAGCTGACTGCCGGGTACAACCTGATCCGTTGGGACGGAGATAAGAGCGTTTTCCGTTTCGACCACACGGTTGTCAGCGGCGCCACCATCGGTGATGACCGGGAAGGCAACCGGAGATATCTGATCTCCCTGTATAAGGACCTGTATTATTCCGACGGCACCCGGATCAGTGCGTGGGACTACGCTTTCTCCGTATTGCTTCAGGCGAGCCCGCTGATCGAAAAGCTGGGCGGTATCCATTCGGACCTGAGCTATCTTGAGGGCTATGAAGACTATGCCGCGGGCCGGACAAACACGCTGAAAGGCCTGCGCGTGATTAATGACAACCAGATTGTCTTTGTTGTCAAAAAGGAAGCACTTCCATATTTCTACGAACTGTCCCGGTTCAGTTTCAATCCTTACCCGATCAGCGCGATTGCTCCTGGATGCAAAGTGTATGACAGCGAGGAAGGGGCCTATATTGCCGGAGAAAACCCGGAAGAGAATCCCTTCACGGAGGAACTGCTCCGGGAGACAATCCTGACCCCGGAAACAGGATACCTGGTTCATCCGGCTCCCGGATCCGGACCTTACACGATCCTGTCCTTTGACGGAAAAACCGCGCGGTTTGAAGTCAATCCCTGGTACAAGGGCGATGAGGACGGATCAAAGCCGAGGATCAAAAACCTGACCTATACCCTGGCCCACAATGAGGACATGGTTGAGGAACTGAGCAAAGGGACCTACGCGCTGCTGAATAAGGTGACGCTTGCGGACGCGATCCGGCAGGGCCTGGAGCTTTGCGCGACCACCGGAGAGTTTACCCGCGCGGTGTATCCCCGCACAGGACTGACCTATTTCTATTTCCTGCCGGGAAGTGATGCTGCCCAAAGCGGCAAGCTCCGCCGGGCCCTGGCAAGCTGCCTGAACAAAACCGAATTTGTCCGCCGGTATGTCGGCTATTTCGGCCTGGAAGCGGACGGACTCTACGGCCTTGGACAGTGGATGTACCAGCTGGCTTCCGGACAGATGCCTTATCCGGAAGAAGAAACAAAGCACAGGAATGGAACGCAGACTACCGCCCATAAAGGCGCCGGCTGGGAAGATATCAACCTGGACGGCCTGACCCGGTATCCCTTCGACATTGAGCAGGCTGCCGCACTTCTCAGCGAGGATGGATGGAACCTGAACGAGCAGGGAGAGGCTTTCGTACCGGGAACCGACAATATAAGGTACAGGCAGACAGAAGAAGGACTGAAACCGCTTGAACTGACCATTGCCTATACAGGAACCGCGGAAGTGGAACAGCCGCTGAAGGAGTACTTCGTGGACAATCTGGAGAAGGCCGGCATTAAAGCCAACCTGGTTCCCACGTCACTGTCCCGGATCGAAGAGGTTTTCGGCGGAAGTATTGATGAAGACTATGACCTGCTCTACCTGGGCAATAACTTCTCCTTTGTCTTTAATCCGGCAATGATCTTCAGCAACGGCGCGTCCCGGAAACAGGACAACGACGCACCGGACAGCATCCCGGCCGTTCATGAGGAGCTTCGTGACCTGGCACTGGAGATGGACCGGACTGAGCCGAATGACATGTTTGGCTACATGAAGAAGTGGGTTGCCTTCCAGGAACGCCTGAGCGAAACCCTGCCGATCCTGCCGGTATATATCAACGTCTATTTCGATTTCTCCACCGTTGAACTGCAGAACTACTGGATCGCGGACCACACCACCTGGGCAAGCGCCATGATTGCCGCACGGATGTCCAGGGGAAAGATCACAAGCGAGGAAATGGCGGAACTGCTTGAAGACTATAACCGCATGAAGGACAGCGATACCATCGGCGAGGCGATCCTTTTACGTTCCGCCCATCAGGAAAAAACAGCCCCGGATGCATCCGCCGGTGCGCTCGCGGGCTTCCCGAAGGACATTCAGGACCAGATCCCGGCGGAATACCGCACGGTCAACGAATTTATTACCGCCACCATCAGCGATGATTACCGGAACGTGAAATCCGCTGAGATCCAGTTCGGGTTTGAAACAAAGTACACAGCGGGTGAAACGGTCTATCTCATTTTCGGTATTATAGGCGAAAAAGAAACCGAATGGATCGTTAGCAAGGCGGGAGTCCTTGAAAACGGCAGCGTCAGCGTTGAACTGCAGAAGGATCAGCTGGACAAGCTTGCCGGAAAACCGTTCGCGCTGGTTGCTGTCAGCAAACAGTAACAGGAAGGCTCTTCAGCATGCCTGAGATCGCAGTACACTATTTTTTCGGAGAACGTGTCCTGAAGGAACTTCCGCAGGAGATCCGGGAACGGATCCATCCGGTTCTGTACCGGACGGGCCTTCGCGGCCCGGATCCCCTGGGCGTCATCCGCTTCTGGTGCCCGCCCGTATGGAAAAGATTCCACGGATGGAGCAGCGAAATGCATAACCGCCATTGCGGGAAATTCTTCCGCTGGCTGTCACAGGAAACGATGAACCAGACGGGTATCCTCCGGGAACAGTTGTTTTCCTATGAGTGCGGATTCCTGACACACTACTTCCTGGACAGCACCTGTCACCCTTATGTCATTTACCGTGCAGGTTCTGGGAAAGAGTATTCCGGCAATCACCGGTCCCTTGAACACGCGATGGACCGGCTTGCGCTGGCCCGGAACGGGATGAAACTGAAAGACCGGCCGATCACCCGGAAAATCCTGTCCGGAAACGGTCTTCCGGAAACAATGAGGGAATCCATTGACGCGGTGTACGCGGAAACCTTTGGCTGGAAGAATGCCTGGCAGCGGATCAACCAGGCGCTGCAGGATGAGAAACGGTTTGCACAGATCATTGAAGATCCCGGGGGAATACTTGCCCGTGTCTTTAAGGGAGGGACCCCCGGCTCCCTCAGCTACGCTGAGAAAGCATATGTCAATGTGGATATTGAAAACGAAGATCACCGGGAATGGCATTATCCCTATGAAGAGGGCAGGACATCAACAAAGTCCTTCGCGGAGCTGACGGAGAATGCCGCACAGCAGGCCGGACAGGCTGTCCGTGAACTGTACCTGTACCTGGAAGGCAAAGGACCTTATCCCGAATCGATCGGGAACAGATCCTATGAAAGCGGCCTGGACGCAAAAGACCGGCGCAACCAAATGAAACCACAATGTGAGGTTTATCCAAGATAAACGCATTCGGAGACGACAGATGGAATACGTTCAACTGAACCACTCGGACCTGACAGTATCACGTTTCTGCATGGGCGGATGCCCCATGGGCGGATACCAGTGGGGAGAGACCAACCAGCAGGATTTTGTCAGAGCTATCCAGACGGGGCTGGAGGCCGGTGTCACATTTTTTGATACCGCGGATACCTATGGCCTTGGACAATCGGAAAAGACGCTGGCTAAAGGACTGGGCAACCATCGTAAGGATGTTGTGATCCAGACCAAATTCGGCGTCCGGGCAGGCAACGGAAAAACAGTGATCGATAATTCCCCCGCATGGATCCGGGAAGCGCTGGATCACTCCCTGAAACGCCTGAACACAGATTATATCGACCTGTATGTGGTTCATTACTGGGACCGGAAAACGCCTGCGGAAGAGATTATTGATGAACTGGAACGCCAGAAGGCTGCCGGTAAGATCCGCTATTTCGGCCTGTCCAATGTAAAGCCGAATGAACTGCCGCAGTGCGTACCGCACAAAGGACAGTTTGTGACAGCACAGCATGAGTTTTCCCTCTGCTGCCGGGATAAGGAAGGAGAACTCCGGCTGCTGGAAGCGGAAATGGATACGACGCCCATGACCTGGGGCAGCCTGGGACAGGGCATGCTGACCGGAAAGTATAAAGAAGGAGTCACCTTCCCGGTCAACGACCGCCGCAGAAGGGAAGTATACGTCAACTTCCACGGCGACAAACTGAAGCGCAACCTGAAGATCGTTGAGACGCTGAAGATGATCGCGGCGGTTCACAATGTGAGCTGTGCGGCAACAGCCATCCGGTTTATCATGGATTATCTGCCGACAGCCATTCCCATCATGGGTGTGAAAAATGCATTGCAGATGCAGGATAATCTTCGGTCCCTGGACTGGCATCTGTCACCGGAAGAGGTCAGCCTTCTGAACCGTGTTTCCCTTGAGGGAGAACATGAATCAGAGGAAAAAGGCATATGGCAAAAAGAATTCTGATCACCTGTACGGACTCCATGATGAAGCAGTTCCTGGAGCCGCATGTCAGGAATCTCGCGGAAAACGGGTATGAGGTGGAAATAGCCTGTTCCGAGGTGCTGAACCGGATGACGGAGGTCCGGCAGGACCTGGAGCGGCTTGTACCGGTTCATCAGCTGCACCTGAAACGAAGTCCGCTGGCAGTATCCAACGCCAGGGGATACAGGGAACTCAAAAAGCTCATAGACAGCGGCCGCTATGACCTGATCTGGACCAATGAACCCGTGATGGGGGTCGTAACCCGCATGGCCGCACGGAAAGCAAGGAAACAGGGAACCAGAGTCATGTACATGGTGCATGGCTTTCATTTCTATAAGGGAGCGCCGCTGCCCAACTGGATGCTGTTCTGTCCGGTTGAAAGGATGATGGCATCCAAAGCCGACTGCATCTGCACGATCAACCGGGAGGATTATGCCAGGGCCCGGAAAATGCGTACCCCCAGGGCTGCCTATATCCATGGCGTCGGGATCGATACAGACCGGCTGCGGCCAGGAGAAAACCCGACAGACCTGCGGAACGAGCTCGACCTCCCGAAGGAGGCTTTTCTGGTTCTTTCTGTCGGTGAACTGAACGCAAACAAAAACCAGCAGGTGATCATCCGGGCCATTGCCCGGATGAAGGATCCCGCCATCCATTATGTGCTCTGCGGAAAGGGAGACCAGCGGCAGAACCTTGAGGTGCTTGCTCGGGAACTGGACATTGCGGATCATATTCATTTTCTGGGATACAGAAAAGATATCGCGGATATCTGCCGGCAGAGCGATGTGTTTGCTCTGCCTTCCAGGCGGGAGGGCCTGCCGTTTGCAGCCATGGAGGCCATGTACTGCGGCCTGCCGCTGGTTAACTCCGGAATAAGGGGATTGACGGACATAACAGAGGACGGCGTCTCCGGATATATTTGTGATCCGGATGACGTCCGTCGTTACGCAGAGAGTATTCAAATACTGAAGATCAACCCCGGGAACAGGCAGCAGATGGGGGCACGCAATCAGAAAACCGTTGAAGCCTTTACCATCGACAGGACGAAGCAGGAGATCCTGCAGCTGATCCGGGAACTTCTGGATTAAACGGATATTACCAACAAAGGAGACAGAGCAAAACCGGTGATTATTTCAGCCGTATACCTGATCGTGCTGGTTGTGACGGTGACGTTTGGCATAATGGCACAGACGAATCCCAAAACCAGGATCTCCCGTACAGGAGCCTATTTGACAAGGCCCGACCCGGTCTTCGCTTTCACTGTGGCGGCAGTCCTGATCGCTGTGGCCGGACTGCGGTACCGGGTTGGCACGGATTATATGGCTTATTACCGGACCCGGGTCACAGACTGGCAAACGGTCTGGGATTACCTGATCCATTTCCGGGAACCGGGTATCCGGCTGCTGAGCAAAATATCCACGATGATCCTGGATGACGGGGCAACGCTGATCTTTATCTGCTCAATCATCATCATTGGAATATACAGCCTGATGATCTACCGGTACAGTCCCATGTACCTGGTCAGTGTGCTGATCTTTCTTTTTTTGGGCGACTGGACAGGCAGTTTCAACGGGATCCGCCAGTATCTTGCCGCCGCAATCGTGTTTGCCGGAAACCGGTATATCCTGAAACGCAGGTTTGTCCCTTATCTCCTGACGGTCCTGCTGGCGGTCCTGTTTCATAAATCAGCGATCATTATGATCCTGCCTTATTTTCTGTTTGCCAGGAAGCCGGACTTTACACAGTTTGCCATTCTGGCGGCCGGTGCCCTGATCATCCGCTTCTCCTATGAGATCGTGATCAACCTGATCGAGATGTTTAAGGGCACCATCATCGACTGGTCAGACGCGTATATGACACGCGACGTCAACCCCCTGAGAATTGCGGTCGGGTTTGTTCCGGTCCTCCTTTATTTCTCATCCTGTGACAGGAAGAAGATGACCCGTACGCAGGCGTTCTACATAAACGGCCTGCTCTTCAATGCTTTTGCCATGCTGGCCGGCATGGGCAGCGCGTATTTCGGACGGGTTGGAATCTATACCGGCGCAATGGTGTGTATCGGATACGGATATCTGTTCCAGATGATCCCCAGGAACAAACACCGGAATGTACTGATCCTGGTCACGCTTCTGGTATTCCTGGCCTATTGGGTCTATTCGCTGCAATCAGGAAGCCTTCGGGACTTCAGATGGATCTTTGAACGCTGAGTATAAAAACATGCAGGACAGAAAAAAACGTATTTTTATGGTCGGATACAGCGCCAACAGAGGCGGTGTGGAGACCTATATTGATCAACTGATCAGGGAACTGCCGCAGTATGAGATCATCTGCAGCTTTCCGGAAATGAATATCGATGGCAAGATATGGCGCAGGCCGCCAAACCGCCACCATTATATCCGGTACCGGCTTTTCTGGGACCGGTTTTTCCGCGAAAACCGTTTTGATGTCATATACTACAACACCTGTGATATCATCAGCCTGGATATGCTGCGGTTTGCAAAGCGCGCCGGTGTTCCCGTCAGGATCATACATTCGCATAACACCGGAAACCAGCAGGATATCGGCAAGAACCGGGGCCTGTTCCACCGGATGTCGGAGCGGATCAACCGAAAGAACCTGGACTGTTATACCACTCACTTGCTGGCCTGCTCTGAAGAAGCGGGAAGGTGGATGTTTGGCAGACGGCCGTTTACTGTGATCCGCAACGGTATAGATATCGAAAAGTTCAGGTACCGGACAGAAAGCAGAACAGCCATCCGGGAACAGTACGGGTTTGGGGAAAACCTGCTGGTTGGAGTCATCGGACGGCTGTCTGCCCAGAAGAATCCGGAGTATGCACTGCGTATTCTGGAGGCATTGTTCCGCATGGAACCTTCCGCCAGGGCTTTCTTTGCCGGAGACGGGCCCCTGCGCAAAGATATGATGGAATCGGCAGACAGGGCCGGGATCGGGAACCGGGTTCTTTTTACCGGTACGGTGGATAATGTCCCGGAATGGATGTCCGCAGCGGACGTGCTGCTGATGCCGTCCTTGTTTGAAGGATTTCCTTTTACCCTGGTTGAAGCGCAGACGTCAGGCCTTCCATGTGTTGTTTCATCAGCCATTTCACAGGAGGCGGACCTGACGGGTCTGATCCATTTTGTTGAACCGTATGCATCCGCGGAGGAATGGGCTGAGAAACTGCTGAAATGCGCAAAACAGAAAAGGACGGATTATACAGATAAGATTATTGCAGCCGGTTATTCTGCCCGGCATACAGCAGAACAGGTGAGAGAAATAATTGACGGCGGAGGCACAACACGAAACTGACAGCATATATCAGGAAAAGGATATGGAACATGAACCATGCACGGCTCAACAAACGGAACCGCGCCAGGTTTCATAATCCGGATGTATCCATTCTGTCCATGAACTGCATCGGAGGCGTGCTGGCACATGACCTGGGGATCCGCTTTAATTCACCGACGGTCAATCTGTATATGCGGGCGGAAGATTATATCCGGTTCTGTGAAAACCTGCCATACTATCTGTCTCTGCGGGAAATGCTCCCGTGCACAGATCCGGCCATGATTGGAGAAAGGACCTATCCTGTCGCATATCTTGGAGATCTGGTACTGTATCTGGTTCATTACGCTTCTGTGGAGGAGGCGAACCGGAAATGGCAGGAAAGAAAAACACGTCTCCATATGGACAATCTTGTCATCCTGGCAACAGACAGGGACGGCATGACAGAGGAACTGAAAGAACGATTTGAAAAACTTCCGTACAGGAAGGTGCTTTTCACAAAACAGCCGGATCCCACTCACCCGGACAGCATATATATTCCCGGGTATGAGACGGAAGAATCCCTGGGACTGGTCACGGATCCTGCCGGATGCCTGGGGAAACGGGTTATCGATCAGTTTGACTGGGTTGGTTTCCTGAACGGAGACAGGGACAGAAAAAAACAAGGATAATAGGAAAAGATGAATCATGAAACTTATCCCATTGATTTTGTCCTCTTCTGGGTTGATCCGGGGAACAAACAATGGCAGCAGGAAAAAGCAGAATACAGGGCTAAAGTGTTCGGAGACCAGAAGCAGGAAGCCGATCTGGCTATACGATACCGGGACTGGGACAACCTGCAGTACTGGTTTCGCGGCGTGGAAAAATACGCCCCATGGGTGCGGAAGATCTTTTTTGTTACCTGGGGCGCGGTTCCGGACTGGCTTGACACAACGAACCCGAAACTGGTGATTGTCAATGACCGGGAAATCCTGCCCGAAGGCTGCGCGCCGGTTTTCAGCCCTAACCCGAAAGAGATCAATCTCCACAGGATCCCGGATCTCAGTGAGCATTTTGTGTATTTCAATGATGATATGTTCCTGATCAGGGAAACGGATCCGACAGACTTCTTCCTGAACGGGCGGCCAAGGGAAATGGCGGTTTCATATCAGCTGGCTAATGATATGGATGGGGATTCCTTCCGGCATATGCTGTTCACCATGATGGGCGTGATCAACAGTTTCTTCTCCAAGAAGGAAGTGCAGCGCAGACATTGGCACCAGTGGTATACGCTGAAATACGGAGCACAGGTGATCAATACGCTGCGGACCCGGCCTTTCCGGTACTTTTCCGGGATCATGATCCCGCATCTGCCCAGTCCGATGCGCAAATCCACTTATGAGGAAGTATGGGAGAAAATACCGGAACTGCTGATGGAAACTTCTTCCCGACGGTTCAGGGATCCGTTGGATCTGACACAGTATATTTTTCGCTACTGGGCGATCTGCAAGGGGGAGATCGAACCCGCGAACATCTATAAGTATGGGAAAGAATACTTTATGGAGGACCTGGCACTTAAGGAACTCTGTGAAACCATCTCCAGGCAGAAATACAAGATGATTTGCATCAACGACAGCCGTAAAATCACTGATTTTGAGCGCTGCATCACCCTGATACAGAAATCGTTCGAGACACTGCTGCCTGAGCGCTCCTCTTTTGAAAAGGAAGAGGCAGATCCGCGGTAATTCATAAGAAAAACTGGGAAAACAAAGGATGCTATGAAAGACAATTCTTCATTTCAAATGACGATCACCTCTGAACGGAAGCTGCTTGATTTCAACCTGAAGGAGCTGATCCGGTACCGGGACCTGATCTTCCTGTTTGTGAAACGGGATTTTACCTCCCTTTACAAGCAGACGATCCTGGGACCGCTGTGGGCGATCATCCAGCCGCTGCTGACGACGATCGTTTTTACCATCATTTTCGGAAACCTGGCCGGCCTGACCACTGCCGATATTCCCGGAAACTTCGCAATTCCCGGGTTCCTGTTCTATATGTCCGGCAATATCTGCTGGACCTATTTTGCTAATACACTGAATGAAACGTCCGGTACCTTTATCCGGAACCGGAAAACCATGGGGAAGGTATACTATCCCCGGCTGGCAGCGCCGATTGCCACCGCCTGTTCCAACCTGATCGCCTTTGCGGTCCAGCTGATCATGTTTTTCGGCATCTGGCTGTACTTTCTCATCCAGGGCGGTACCAGTATCAGGATTACACCGATGCTGCTGATGCTGCCGCTGCTGATCCTGCAGATGATGCTGCTCTCGATCGGAACCGGGATCATTATCTCCTCTGTCACAACGAAGTACCGCGACCTGATGCACCTGGTAGGATTCGGGATCCAGCTCTGGCAGTACGCTTCGCCAATCGCCTACGGCCTGGAGCTGGTGCCGAAACAATACCAGGGGCTCTATATGCTGAACCCGGTGACTCCGATCATTACGACTTTCCGCTATGCCGTACTCGGATTCGGATATTTTCAGCCGGGGTATTATCTGCTCAGCTGGGGAATGACCCTGCTGATCTTCTTTATTGGACTTGTCCTGTTTCACCGGATCGAACGAACCTTTATGGATACTATTTGAGGGAAAGGGAAAACAGTCATTTCATGTCAACAATGATCAGGATTGACCATGTGTCAAAACAGTACCGGCTTGGACAGTTTGGAGAGACCTCGCTTCGGGATGTCCTGCAGCGGGCAAATGCACGCCTGCACAGACGGGAGGATCCCACAAAGAGAATTGGCGCCGACCGGATCTCCAATGAGCCGTTCATGGCTCTGGATGATATATCCTTTGACGTGAAGCAGGGAGAACGGGTTGGCATCATTGGCCGGAATGGCGCAGGAAAATCAACACTGCTGAAACTGATCTCCCGGATTACGGCACCGACCTCCGGTACCATCGGGCTGAACGGCCGTGTGGCCAGCATGCTGGAGGTGGGCACCGGATTCCACACGGAACTGACAGGACGGGAAAACATCTATATGAACGGTGCCATCCTGGGCATGAAGAAGCGGGAAATTGACCGGAAGCTGGACAGCATTATCGACTTTTCTGAATGCGAACAGTTTATTGACACGCCTGTGAAACGGTATTCCAGCGGTATGTATGTGAAGCTGGCGTTCTCGGTGGCGGCTCACCTGGACGCGGAAATCATGATTATGGATGAAGTGCTGGCTGTGGGGGATATGGCGTTCCAGAAAAAGTGCCTGGACAAGATGCAGACGGTGTCCCAGACGGAAGGCCGGACCATCCTGTATGTGAGCCATCAGATGGATACGATCCGAAGGCTTTGCGACCGGTGCGTGGTGCTGGATCATGGAAAGCTGACGTATCAGGGAGAAGTTCAGGATGCTATCAGCCGGTATATGAACATCAATACGGCTCAGTTTGAAAAGGAAGTGGACTTGGCCGGGCTGCCCAGCCAGAAGGGATGCACACAGCGGATCCGGTTGATTCACGCGAGCGTACTGAATGCGGAAGGCGTTTATTCCAGCACAGACCGGCTTCACCTGAAGGTGACAGTTGAGTCGGATGATACGTATGAAGACGTGAGGTTTATGTTTATCCTCTTCTACGCGGACGGAAGCCGGCTTGGGAAAACCGAATCACAGAACTTTACCGTATACAAGGGCCTGAATGAAACGGAAATCCGGATTCCCTGTGCGGGAATGGCGGATGGGATGTATTTCTACGAGATGAGTGTTTACCGGAAAAACGATGACGGACTGTGTGAAAAGTGCGACAGTGTTCCCAATGTGTTTCCTGTTACGATCTACAACACAGAAGCGTTCGGACTGAATACGGAAAAATGGAAAAGCGCCGCCTGGGGCCATTTTATGCTCAGGCCGGTTGAGATCAGCGGGACGGAACCTGTAACGGAGAGGCACAGCTTATGATTCCGAAAAAAATCCATTACTGCTGGTTCGGGGGAAAACCGAAATCCGGCCTGTACCGCAGGTGTATCGAAAGCTGGAAACGGTTGTGTCCGGATTATGAGATTATCGAATGGAACGAGGTCAACTTCGACCTCGGACGGTATCCGTACCTGCAGTGGTGCTATGACCGGGGAAAATGGGCATTCATTTCTGATTTTGCGCGGCTGATCATCCTGAAGGAGCAGGGCGGAATCTACCTGGATACGGACGTGGAACTGCTCAGGACCCTTGATGGACTGCTGAAGTACGGCGCGTTCATGAGCTTTGAAAACAATACATACATCAATACCGGAATCGGACTTGGCAGTGAACCCGCACATCCGGTACTGGATGTGCTTCTGCAGCCCTACCTTGAGATGGAACCCGATGGAGACGGTAATTTCAGCCTGGTTCCCTGCCCGAGGCTGAACACCCGGGAGCTGCTGCCCCTGGGCCTCAGACAGGATGGAACAAAGCAGCAGGTTTGCGGAGCGGAAATCCTGCCGGCGGATTACATGAATCCCTACGATGACCCCACAGGCAGACTGCATAAAACAGAAAACACGGTCAGCATTCACTGGTACGGAAAAAGCTGGATGAACAAAAGGACTATCCTGCGCAGCAAACTGACCAAACCGATTCACCGGCTTTTCGGCGTTGATGTGCTGGCAAAATACAGGAAGAAACGGTAACAGCCGTGATACGGGTATCGGTACAGAAAAGGCATAAAGGGAAAAAGGACAGGAATACATGATCAGCATTATTCTTGCGGTATATAACGGAGAACGGTTCCTGCGGGAATGCCTGGACAGCCTTCGGAACCAGACGGGCTGTGACCTGCAGTTTATCCTGGTGGACGACGGATCCACAGACGGGAGCGGACAGATCTGCGAGGAGTATGCCGGCAGCGATTCCCGATTTCTGGTTTTTCATACGGAAAACAGGGGACTGTGCAAGGCAAGGGAATACGGCATCGGGATCGCGGCGGAGCAAGGCGCAAAGTATATCGGATTCATTGACAGCGATGACTGGGCGGAGCCGGATATGTACAGGATTCTCCTGGAGGCGGCGGAAACGGCGGAAGCGGACGTGACGGAATGCGGATACTACCGCGAATATCCGGGCTTGACGGAAACATGGCTTCCGGGAGATTGCTGCGCAAATGCCGGTGACGCTCTGTATGACTTGTTGAAGGGCGCCTCTCACGACTATGTATGGAACAAACTGTGGCGGGCTGAACTGCTGGAAGGATTCCGGTTCCAGAGGGATGGGGCTTACGCGGATGACATGACTTTTACCTGGAAGATCTACACCCGGATCAAGTCCGTGTGTACGGTTCGTGAACCTCTGTATCATTACAGGCAGGTGCAGGGAAGCATTGTACACGCGCATAACACTAACCTGGTGAACCGATGGCGGGTCGCTCTGGAACGGTATAAAGGTCTGCAGGAAGAACCGAAGAAACTGATGACAGAGGAACAGTGGAAAACGGTGCGGGAGAACCAGATAAGAAACTGCGTGTTTATTGCGGGAAAAAACTGGCTGTACTGGCTGGAATACCCGAAAGAGGAGCGGGAAAAGTATCGTGAAGATCTGCGGGAGATGTCGTGTTTTGTCCGGGCAAATGTACCGACGTTCGGAGAGCCGGACTGGGAGACACCGCTGAAAATCTGCGCCTTCCTGGTCCGGTATCCCAACAAAGTTTCGCTTTTGCTGGCCCGCGGGATAAGTGTCCTGACGGCAGGCCGGAAGAAAAGATTGTATTGAGAAAAGGACAGAAACATTTCAGATGAAACCGATCCATGCAGGCGAGATCCCCAGGATATCCGTTATTATGGGGATTCATAACTGCGAGAAAACCCTGCGGGAAGCTGTGGATTCCATTTGCCGGCAGACCTATACCAACTGGGAACTGATTCTGTGGGATGACGGTTCCACAGACGGGACATACAAGATTGCGCAGGAGTACGCGGCGGAATATCCGGACCGGATCCGGGCCTTCCATGACAGGGAGAACCGAAAGCTGTCCCACGCGCTGAATGAATGTCTCTGCCGCGCGGAGGGTGAACTGATCGCCCGGATGGACGGGGATGATGTTTCCCGGCCGGAACGGCTGGAAAAGCAGGTGCGTTACCTGCAGGAACATCCGGAGACGGACCTGGTGGGAACGCAGATGATGCGCTTTGATGAAAAAGGAACAGCGGGCATCCTGCGGGCACCGCTGCAGCCGGAACCGGAGATGCTCCGCGGCGGAACACCGATCCACCACGCCACCATCCTGACCTATAAGACCGTTTATGAAGCACTGGGCGGATACGCGGAAAGCAAAACCGTGGAAGGCGTGGAGGATGTGGACCTGTGGTTTCGCTTTTTTGAGAAGGGATTCAGGGCGGCAACACTGGATGAGGTTCTGTATGACGTCCGGATGAACCGGGATGCGCTGGAACGCCGGACACTGGGCAGGAGAATCCGGTCTATCCGGACCCGGGCAGCCGGGTATAAGCGCCTGGGATTTCCGAAAAGATGGCTGATCAGACCTGCCTGTGTGCTGCTGCTGAAAGGCCTGGCCCCCATGTGGGTCAAACGGATCAACACCAATCACCGGAGGCGGGAAACAGCGTAAAATGAATCGTTATAAAGAAAGGGTGAACCGGAGACTGCGGGACAACCCGGAGGTCAGGCGGCTGACGGGGGAGGAACTGGAAGCCATTCACAGCCGCTGCCTGCAGATGATGAAGGAAATCTGCGAATGCTGCCGGGAAAACGGGATCACCGCCGGCCTGGCCTACGGATCCGCATTGGGAGCAGTCCGCCATCAGGGCTTCATTCCCTGGGACGACGATATGGACCTGTATATCACCCGGCAGGGATTTGAGAAACTGAAGAAGATTTTTCGGGACCGCTTCGGTGACAGGTACATGCTTCACGCACCGAACTATCTTTCCGGCAACAAGGCCAGGGTGGGGCGCATTGAGGATCCCGGTGCCCGGATAGAAGACTATACGGGATGCGTTCACGGGGTACAGATCGATGTGTTCGTCCTGGAAAACATTCCGGACAACCCTCTGCTGTATTATCTTCACGGATTCCGATCCCTGCTTTACACCGCGGCCGCGGGTTTGGTGATCGATTATGAATATGCCCGGGAGGACCGGAAAGCACACGGGGGCAGGGGAAGAAAACCTGTTTCCGCGGAACAGCGTCTCCGGAGGTTTATAGGCTGGTGCCTGTCCTTCCATTCAGCGAAAAAATGGCTGAACCGGCTGGACAAGGTGAACCGGTATGCTTCGGAGAAAACAAGACGGGTGGGCATTCCGACAGGAAGGGATCATTACTTCGGTGAGATCTGGCAGCGGGAAGACATGACCCGGACGGAACCGATGCTTTTTGAAGGACACGAGTTTCCTGTTCCTGCAGGATACGACCGGTACCTGCGCGGACTGTACGGGGACTATACTGTGATCCCGCCGGAAGAAGAGCGGGAATATCATTATATCCGGTCAATCAACTTTGAAGAGAGACAACCATGATACTGAGAGCGTGACTGATACGGGAAGGAATGGTAGCCTTTGCGGAAGACATCTGTAGCGATCATTTTACACGGGCTGTCCCGAAACGGGATCGATATGCTGATGGCATCCCTGGCAGAGCACTGGGACTATTCCCGGTTTGATGTGACCTACCTGCTGGCAGTGGATCCAGGCGCTCCCCAGCTGACGGAGGAGAAAGTGCGGGCATCCGGCGCCAGGGTTATTCATCTGCATGACCTGGACCGCGGCCGGTGGATGCTGTGGCCATTTACGCTTCGGAAAGCACTGAAACAGTATGGTCCGTTTGACGCTGCCCATTACCATATGTATTTCCTGAACGGCATAAACGCCTGGGCAGCGAAAAAAGCAGGGATCCCGGTGCGGATCTGTCATGCGCATACGATCTCCCATCCGAACGAAGGAAAAATCAGCCGAAGGATTTATAAAAAGATCATGCGGCGGCTGATTATCCGCAATTCCACGGAACTGGTCAGCTGTTCCGGACAGGCGGGCAGATATTTTTATAAGGATCATGCCCATCAGGTAATCTTCAACGGGATCGACCTGGAAAAGTTTGCTCCGGAGGGTGAAACGGCTCGGAAACGCGGAACAAGATTCATTACAGTGGGCCGGCTTCATGAACAGAAGAACCCTTTTTTCCTGCTGGAAGTAATCAGCGAGCTGAATCGCCTGATACCGGAAACAACGCTGGACTGGGCGGGGGAAGGCCCGGAAAAGGACGCGATTATAAAGAAAATCCAGGAGCTTCAGCTTGAAGATACAGTTCACCTGCTGGGCGACCGGCAGAATGTGGACAAGCTGTTGAAACAGCATGATTTTTTCCTTTTTCCCTCACGATATGAAGGACTTGGCAGCGTTTTGATCGAAGCGCAGGCTACAGGACTTGATTGTTTTATATCAGATACGATTCCGGAGGAAGCGGACTGCGGAAAGTGCAGACGGATTCCGCTTGCGAAAAGTGCCCGGGAGTGGGCTAATGAGATAACGGAATATATCCGTTCCGGTAAAACAATGCAGGTTGATCCGAATAAGCTTGGCCGGTATAATGTGGTCCATACGGCCCGGGTGCTGATGAATCTGTATGCCGGCAGGGACGCAGAATGAACGATCAGGAGCATAACCATAACATGATGAATCATCCGGACATAAGCGTTATCATTCCGGTTTACAATACCGCACAGTATCTGCCGGAATGTATAGAATCTGTCCGCGGGCAGACGATGCGGAACCTGGAGATTATCCTGATTGATGATGGATCAACAGATGCAAGCGGGATAATCTGCGATCAGTACGCGGCGAAGGATGACAGGATCCGGGTATTCCATACGGAAAACCAGGGACATTACCTTGCCCGGGGGCTGGCCGTGGAGAAAGCCCGGGAGGCGGGAAGCAAATACATCGGTTTCGTGGACAGCGATGACTGGATTGAGCCGGGTATGTATGAGGAAATGCTGAAGAGCGCGAGGTCTGCCGACGCAGATGTTGTTGAATGCGGATACTCCATGGATTTTCCGGATCAATCCTGGCAATGGCTTCCTGAGGAGGGAACATTCGGTCGGGCAGAAGCGCTCTACCGGCTGTTCAGAACGGACAGCGGACATGATTATTTCTGGAACAAGCTCTGGAAAGCCCAATGCTTTGAAAACTTTGACTTTCCTGACGCCAGGGCTTATATGGATGCCTGTATCACTTACCGGATTTACGCAGGACAGAAAACCTTTGTGAACCTGGCTAAGCCCTTGTATCACTATCAGCAGATCACAGGCAGTATCGTACACAGCCATGATATCAGGCTGCTGAACCAATGGCGGGTAAACAAGGATAAATATGATTTTATCGAAAACCGGATGAAGGAAATGCTGCCGGCGGAACAGTGGACAGAGATCCGTGAAAAACAGCTGTACAAATGTGTCTATGCGATCGGCAGAAACTGGACATGGTGGGATGGACACTCCTCAAAGGAGAAACAGGAGAACAAACATGTCCTGAAGGAAATGTCGGCATTTCTGAAGACCCATACGGCTTTATTCGGAAATCCGTCATGGCCTGTATCCCTACGCAGTACAGCTTTTCTCGGACGGTACCCAAACCGTCTGTCCACTAAGATGGCAGGGGCTATGAACAAGAGAGCACAGAAACGGAACAGACTTGTTTTCTTCAAACCGGCGGCAACAAAATAAAAATGATCAGGCGGCGCATTCAGAGATGAATGCGCCGCTTTTGTTTCTGTACCCTTTATGGTAAAATAAAACGAATATGGAAGGGAGTGTGGCGTTATGATTCAGGAAGTCCGGATCACAACACTGGAAGACCTGATGCCCCTGCTTTCGGAACAGGATTACAGGCCCGAACTGAAACGGAACCGATCAGGATACCTGTACCGGGGGATGCCGGATTCCGAGTATAAGATGGCAACCAGCCTGAGCCGCTGCTGCAAGGACAAGCAGAAGACGCTGGAGCCTGCCATACTGAACAACTTTGCCAAATACGCCGTACGGGAGGATCCGACGGTGACGCAGAGCGTATGGTACCAGATGATCACAGGACAGCATAACGGACTGCCAACACGCCTGCTGGACTGGACGCATTCCGCACTGGTGGCGCTGCATTTTGCCATGACAGAAGAATGCCTGGAGGAAATGGACGCCCATGACTGTGTGGTGTGGCGGATCGACATGAACGAGCAGATCGAGCATCTGCCGGAGAAATACCGCCTGGCTGTCGGCAGGGAACAGACCACACTGTTTTCCGTGGAGATGCTGACAAAGATCACGGACAGCCTGTACCAGTATGACGAGGATATGGGTGACCGGTCCATGGTCATTATTGAGCCTCCCAGCACGAATGACCGGATCATCATGCAGTATTCGTTCTTCTCGGTGATCCCGATGGGCATGACGGACATCGAAGGCTTCCTGAATGAGCATACCCAGAACACGGTGAAATACGTGATCGATAAGCAGCTGAGATGGCGGGTACGGGATATGCTGGACAGCCTGAACATCAGTGAACGGCTGCTGTATCCGGGCCTGGAAGGACTCAGTAAATGGATTGCAAGGCATTATTATGTGAAATAACGAGTTATTTCATATAATAACGCGCAATCCATTTACAATGAACAATTAACAATGAATAATTAACAATTGAGATGTTTTTTACCAATAGGAAGGGGACAGACAGATGAGAAGAATCAAAGGGGTGGCAGGAGTTATCTGTCTGTTTGCTATCTGGTTTGTGTGCTTTGGCGGAGCGGCTCGGGCGGATGTGGTCATCAATGAGGTGATGTCTTCCAACGGGTATTATGAAAACGGCCATGCCTGGGACTGGGTGGAACTGTATAACAACGGGAAGGAAACGGTCAACCTTTCAGGCTGGGGATTTACAGACAGCAAGAAGGACCTTTATAAATTCACATTCCCGGACGGGGCAAAACTGAAGGCCGGGGATTACCTGACGATCTGGTGCACGGGAGAGGAAAACAAAACGCCCGGAAAAGGAGATACCTTCTACGCGGATTTCAAGATCTCCTCAAGCGGGGAAACCCTGCGGCTGACAGACCGGGATGAGGAAGAGATCCAGAAGCTGAAGATGCCCGAGCAGTACGGATGCGTCAGCTATGGTATGCCTTCCGGCGGCGGAGCCTACGGGTTCTTCGAAAATCCCACGAGGGGGAAGAAGAACGAGACGGAGGCATATACACGGCGCACCGCGGAACCGGAGATCGTGACAGCGGCCGGCTTCTATGAGGGCAGCGTTACGGTGGAGGTACGGGGTGAAAACGGCGCGGACCTGCGCTATACCACGGACGGTGAGACCCCGACAAAGAAAAGCAAGCAGTTTCCGGCAGAGGGACTGAAGATCAAAAAGACCACACCGCTGCGGGTGAAGGCATTCGCGGAGGATGCAGTTTCCTCTTCAACGGCCGGCGCAACCTTCTTTATTGATGACGCGCCGCAGACTGCTATCGTATCCCTGATCTCAGATGACAAATACCTGTTCAGCAAGAAAACCGGACTGCTGACCAAGGGTACAGGCAGTATTCCGAATTACTCCAAGGGATACGAGTATCCGGTGCATATTGAATACTTCAACAGCAAGGGCGAGAAGCAGATCAGCCAGATGGGCACCATGACCTGCTCCGGACACAGCGCCCGGATCAACAGCCAGAAGAGCATCGCGCTGTATGCCCGGAAAGCCTGGGGATCAGACAGGTTCGAATTCAATCCGTTCCCGACCCGGGATTATGACAGCTATAAGAGTCTGCTGCTGCGTTCCGCCAACAGCGACTATTCCGCCACACGCCTGCGGGATATTGTGGCCAGCTCGCTGGCGGAGGGGCAGGGGATCCTGTACCAGGATCATGAGGTGATCCAGGTCTATATCAACGGCCGGTACTGGGGCCACTATAACCTGCGGGAAAAGATCAACAAGTATTTCGTGGCCGCCTATGAAGGCGTGACGGAGGAACAGGACATCGACAACATCGATATCCTGGCCCGCACGGGAACGGACGAATTCCTGCAGAACGGGGACAACAAGGACTGGCTGGAGCTGTGCGACTTCTGCAAAAAGAAGGACCTGAACGATCCGGAAAACATGGCCTGGGTGGAGGAACGCCTGGACATTGACAATATGTTCACCCACGCTGCCTATGAGATCATCCTGGGTAATGTGGACTTTACCAATGTGCGGGTTTACCGGGTGCCGGGCGGCAAATGGAAGTACCTGCTGTTTGACGTGGAGGCCTGCTGGCGCAACCTTGATCCCACGCCGATCGAATATTACATCAAGGCGCTGAACGCGAAGATCCAGGGCTTCCGGCATGAACCGCTGAATGCCATGTTCAAGGTGCCGGAGATGAAGGCACGGTTCCTGCGGCGGGTGAGCGAGCTGCTGTCCACCGTGTTCCGCTGGGATAACGTGGAGAAGCATTTCGATGATGTGATCAGCGTGCTGAAACCGATCCTTCCGCGGCACATTGAGCGCTGGAAAAACATGAAAATGGAGAACTGGAAAAAGAATATCCACGCCACGAAGTATTACGCGAGGGTCAGACCGAAGAAGATCCCGGAGATGCTGAAGAAGGCCATGAAGCTGACGAACGCCGAGGTGGAAGAGTATTTCGGTGAGACGCTGAAGCTGCTGGAAGAGACGAATAAGAAGCCGGAAGAGTGAGGCACAATTCATAATTCATAATTCAGAATTCAGAATTATTTGGTGAGAGAGACAGGAATCCCTTCGGTCAGAGTTGAGTTAATCTGAATCCGTGGGAGATCTCTCCACGCGCTGCGCTTGGTCGAGATGACAACGGGGAGTATATGCCTGCGGACAAGGTTGTTTCACTCTGAATCCGTGGGAGATCTCTCCACGCGCTAACGCTTAGTCGGAATGACATTTTGGGTGTGTGTTTGCAGCTGGCAGAGCACCGGGAAGAAAAGAAATCATTCGTATAAAGGGAATGGAAAAAATGTTTAGGATGCTGGGGCATATTGTGCGAGAGGGAGAGCTGCTGTGGATGATCTCTTCCGCGGCGGAGATCGGATTCCGGGTGAGCGGCGCGACAAAAGTCATAGTGAAGCTCACGGCGGATGATGCCGTACTCGATCCTACGCTGGAACCTCATCTTCCGCGGTTCGAAATCCTGCTGGACGGTAAACAGGCTGTCGACAGCCGCCTGACGGAAAAGGAAACCACGGTGACGGTGTTTGACGGAAACGAAAAGCGGGACGCCGAGATCCGGCTGATCAAGCTGAGCGAGAGCACTTCCAGCCTGATGGCCCTGCGGGACATCGAAACAGACGGAACCATTGAGCCGCTGCCGGAACGGCCGCTGAAAATGGAATTCATCGGGGATTCCATCACCTGCGGATACGGCGTAGAAGGGAAAAGCGAAGCGGAAACCTACACAACGGCGACGGAAAATGCGGAAAAGGGATACGCTGTACTGACGGCGGAAGCCCTGGGCGCGGACGCAACACTGACCTGCTTTTCCGGACACGGGATCATTTCCGGGTATACCGATGATCCGCAGATCCGGAATGAGGAGGACCTGGTTTCGATCTATTATGAAAAAGAAGGACGGAATGACCTCCCGCTGCCGTCCGGAAGGAAGATACAGGACTATGAGCGGGATTTCAGCCAGTTCCGGCCGGAGTATATAGTCCTGAACCTGGGCACAAATGATCTGTCCTGGTGCGGGACAGACGCTGCGCGGGGAAGGCTTTTCGCAGGTAATTACATCGAATTCCTGAAGACGGTCCGGAAGCATAATCCCTGTACCCGGATCCTGTGCGTGCTCGGCGTGATGGGTACAGCCCTGAATGACATGATGCGGCAGGCTGCGGAAGATTACTGCCGTGAGACAGGCGACCGGCAGGTCCGCGTGCTGGCTGTGGAGGAACAGAATGCCGCAAGGGACGGCTACGGCGCGGATTACCATCCCAATGAAACAACACAGCGGCTGCTGGCCGGGAAAGTGACGGACGCGATCAGAAAATGGATGGAGCAATGAAACTGAAGTATCCCTGCCTTGTGCTGGATCATGACGATACCACGGTGAACTCCACCGCGACGGTTCATTATCCCTGCTTTGTTGAGTATATGGAGAAGTATTTCCCCCATATCCATATGACGCTGGAGGAATACTTCCGCTATAATTTCGAACCCGGCGTGGTCGAAATGTTCACGGACATCTGCGGGATGACCATGGAGCAGATGATGGATGAGGAAGAATACTGGAAGGAGTATGTAAAACACCATATCCCGAAAGCTTATCCGGGCATCCGGGAAATCCTGACGGAGCATAAAAGAAGGGGAGGAAAGATCTGCGTTGTCAGTCATTCCTTCGCGGACTATATCCGGCGGGATTACCGGGAGAACGATCTGCCGGAACCGGACCTGATCTTCGGATGGGAACGTCCCCCGGAGCAGCGGAAGCCGTCCGTTTACCCCCTGAAAGAGATCATGAAGACCTTCGGCATGACGCCGGATCAGCTGCTGGTGCTGGACGACCTGAAACCCGGATATGACATGGCCAGGGCTGCCGGCGTGCCCTTCGCGGCTGCCGGATGGGCCAACGACATCCCGGAGATCGAGCAGTTCATGCGGGAAAACTGCGGCCTGTATTTCAAGAAAGTTGTCGAATTTGGAAACTTTTTGCATAGCTTATGACAAAAGGGTATACGGATTTTCTACCCGGCCCACCGAATGAAAACAAACCAAACCAATAATATTCAACTTGTCGCTTATTGAAACGCGAAAAACACGTCTGATATAATTTTATTAAATCAAACGGATGGATCATAACCCTGCGGAGCGCCTTCGGCGGAAGTGATCTGTCTTTGTTTATCAGTTTCATAAGGAGGACATAGTTTCATGAAAAAGATCATTGCTCTCGTGCTCGCTCTGACGATGCTCTGCGGCCTCATGGTGACCGCGCATGCTGATGACAAAATCAAGATCGGTATCTCCATCTGGAGTTCCACTGACACCCTTGGCAGCGAATGCAAGCGCCTCATCGACGCGGCTGCCGACGCCCTGGGCGTAGAAACCCAGTGGGTTGACCAGGCTCACATCTCCGAGCAGGTGACGGCTTCCGCCGAAACCCTGGCGATGGCTGACTGCGATGGTATCATCATCTGCAACTCCGCTTCCGCTGAAATGGGTTCTGTTATCAAGACCTGTGATGAGAACGAAGTGTATGTTGCCCAGTTCTTCCGCGTAATCAACGAAGAAGCCAACCCCGATGAATACGCTCAGGCGAAGGCTTCCAAGTACTATGTCGGCGCTGTGCATGAATCCGAGTTCGACAACGGCAAGACCCTGGTTACCATCCTGGGCAACAAGGGCTGCCGCAAGATCGGCCTGGAAGGCTGGGAACCCGGTGACGCGACCTTCCTGGGCCGCTGGGAAGGCTACAAGGCTGGCGTTGAAGAATGGAACGCCAACAACCCCGATGACCAGATCGAGCTGCTCGAGCCCCAGTACGGCCGCACCACGACCGACACCGGCCGTGCTACTGCTGAAGCTATCATCGACGCGAATCCCGATATCGATGCCCTGATCGTTGCGGGCGGCGGCGGAGACACCCTGCTGGGCGCTATCGCCGGTATCGAAGCCAAGGGCCTGACCGGAAAGATCGCTGTGGTTTCTACCGACTTCCTGCCTGACCTGGATGCCAAACTGGAAAGCGGCGCGATGGCTGCTGAATCCGGCGGACACTATGCTGACCCCTTCTTCGCCTTCCTGATGGTCTACAATGCTATCAAGGGCAACTATGCTACCAGCGAAGACGGTTTCTATGACATGGTGTTCCCCTACATGTTCGTTGACTCTCCTGAAAGCTACGCCAACTACGCTGCGTACTTCACCGGATCCGAACTGCCCTACAATGCTGACGAAATCAAGGCCCTGGCTGAACTGTCCTACGAGGACCTGGCCGCTGCCTGTGCCGCCCTGTCTGTTGAAGACGTTGTGGCCCGTCACACCAAGTAATCGTAATCTGATCCGGGCGGCTGCCAGGCGCGGCGGCCGCCCCCGGTTTTTTCATTAAGGCACGTGCCAGGCACGGGCCGGAACTGTAAGGGGAGAGAGGCTATGTCCACCGGATTCCAAAAGCTGAAAGGAACGAAAGCATACGGCTATATGATGCTGCTCGCGATGCTGTTGTTCTTTTACGCGGTATTTAAAATCCTGACTCCGGGGAACTTTGGTTCTCTGGGGAATCTGTATTCTTATCTCCAGTCGTCCATCATCTATTCTGTGGGCGGCTGCGGTTTGTATTTTATCGTTGTCATGGGCCTGTTCGACTTTGCGGTCGGCGCGAATATCGTGCTGAGCTCCATCGTCGGCGTGCTCCTGTCCCAGCAGTTCGGATATATCGGATTCGTTGTCGGCTGCCTGGGATGCGGCACCCTGATCGGCTTCATGATCGGTACGCTGTATAACAGGCTGAACGTGCCGTCCATGATCGTTACGGTAGGCCTGATGCTGATTCTTGAATGTGTCGCGGTGATCGTTGCCGGCGGTGTGAAACAGACGCTGGCTCCGGAACTGCGTTTCTTCAGCGGCGCCCCCGGGAACATTATCCTGGCAGGGCTTGCCTTTGTGCTGATGTATTTTATCCTGAACTATACCAAGATCGGTACCTATTGCAACGCCATCGGCTCCAATGAGTTCACGGCGAAGAACATGGGTATCGACGTGAAAAAATATAAGCTGATCGGTTTCATGCTGCTCCACTTCTTTGTGGGCATCATGGCAATCCTGACTGTGTCCTACGGCACAACGATGACAGCCCTGACCGGCATGAGCACCATGAGCCGGAACTTCCAGCCCCTGATGGGTACCTTCTTCGGCGTGGCTTTCCGGAAATATGGTATTCCGATCAGTGCCATCGTGATCGGTGAGTTTATCATCTCCATTATCTTTAACGGCTTTGTGGCTCTCGGCGCTCCGACCACCATCCAGAATGTGGTTACCGGTGCCGCACTGCTGGCGATTGTTGCCCTGACCGCCCGCGGCGGCAGGGGCAGCGTGGTGAAGTGAGGGGGATGTACATGGAAAAGAGAACGTTACTGGTGGCCGAAGGCATTGATAAGCGCTTCGGTATCACCCATGCGGTTAACAATGTATCCCTTGAGATCGCTGCCGGCGAGATCCGCGGACTGATCGGTGAGAACGGCTCGGGCAAGAGCACGTTCTGCCAGATGCTGTGCGGCATTTATTCCATCGGCGGGGGCACGTTCACCCTGGACGGAGAACAGCTGCATATCCGCAACCAGGTGGACGCGAACAACGCCGGCATCTCCATCATCGTACAGGAAATGGGCACGCTGTCCGGACTGACAGTGGCTGAAAACATCTACCTGGGCCATGAGGAACCCTTTGTGCATATGGGCGTGAAGGACAGCCGGGCCATGAACAGGGAAGCACAGGAGCTTCTTGATTCCTATGGATTCGGACGGATCAAGGCCGGCGCGATGATCGACCACTATAATTTCGAAGACCGGAAACTGGTGGAGATTGTCAAAGCTACCTATATGAAACCCAAGATCCTCGTGATCGACGAAACCACCACGGCCCTGAGCCAGAACGGCCGTCTTGAACTGTACAAGATCATGGACGCTGTCCGGGCGGATGGACGCACGGTTATCTTCATCAGCCATGACCTGGGTGAGGTGCTTGCCCACACGGATACGGTTTCCGTTCTCCGGGACGGTGAGTTTATCGGAACAGTCAACTCACAGGACGTGACGGAAGATGACCTGAAGCGCCTGATGGTCGGCCGGGAGATCGGTACTGCCTATTACCGGACTGACTACGGCCAGGAGATAGACGGCGAGGCTGTTCTTTCCGTTGAAAATGTGACCGTTCCCGGCGAACTCAATGACATCAGCTTTGTCCTGCACAGGGGAGAGATCCTGGGATTCGGCGGACTGTCCGAGTGCGGAATGCATGAGGTTGGCAAGGCGATCTTCGGAGCTTCCTGGGACAGGGGAGGAACGGTCAGACTGGCTGACGGAACGGAGATCAACGATATTCCGACCGCTATCAAACACTCCATTGCCTACGCCTCCAAGGACAGGGACAATGAATCCATCATCCTGAATGAATCCATCCGGAACAACATTGTGCTGCCTTCCCTGGATGACCTGGCCACCCATGGCCTGCTGAACGGCTGGAAGCTGAACCGTTTCGCGGACGAGCAGGCGAAAAACATGCAGACCAAGATGCAGAACGTGGGACAGTTTGTATCCGACCTTTCCGGCGGCAACAAGCAGAAAGTGGTCCTGGCCCGCTGGCTGGGCAAGGGCAGCGATATCCTCGTGCTGGATTCCCCGACCCGCGGTATCGACGTGAAGGTCAAGCAGGCGATCTACGCCCTGATGGCTGAACTGAGGGAGCAGGGAAAAGCGATCATCATGATCAGCGAGGAAATTCCTGAACTGCTGGGTATGGCTGACCGGATCTTCATAATGAAAGACGGCAGGATCAACGGCGAATTCACCCGGAGTCCGGAACTGGGCGAAGAAGACCTGATCGCGAAAATGGTGTAAAGGAGGCGGAGACAATGGAAAAGAAACAAAATGCATCCCATGAAGAGTCCAGGCTCCGTTCTTTCCTGACCGGAGACCGGTTCAAGGCAGCCCTTCCGCTGATCGGATTCGTGATCATCATCCTTGTGATGCATATCATGACAAACGGCAAGATCCTGACGCCGAAGAAACTGAGGCTGCTGTTTTCTCAGATTTATTATCCCACGATCGTGGCAACGGGCGTGTTCTTCATCATGACGCTCGGCTCCATTGACTTTACAGAGGGTTCCACGCTGGGCGTGGCATCCATCGTGGTCAGTGTACTTTCCTTCTATAGTATTCCCCTGGCGATTGCGGGCGGAATCCTGACAGGCGCAGCCATCGGAGCGATCAACGGTTTCTTCCATGTGAAGTTCCGGCTTCCGAGCTTTATCGTTACGATCTGTACGATGTACCTGTTCCGCGGCGTCTGTGCCTACTTCACGACGGAAACGGCCGTTCCTGCCAGCAACGCCATCAAGGCGCTGGACCAGGACTCTCTGAAGATCACCATTACGCTGGTGGTGCTGGCTGTGGCCTTCTTCCTGTTCAAGTTCACCCGGATCGGCAATGACGTGAAGGCCGTGGGTTCCGGTGAAACGGCAGCCCGGTTTTCCGGCGTGCGGACCGGACGGGTGAAGTTCCTGGCCTTTGTGGCAGCAGGTGCCCTGACCGGCCTGGCCGCGTTCGTCAACGTGATCAAGGTCGGCTCCATTACATCGACAGCCGGTAATCAGCTGGAAACCCAGATCCTGATCTCCCTGGTGCTGGGCGGATTGCCCATCACCGGCGGCGCGAAGGTGCGTTTTTCCAATATCATTATCGGTACACTGATGTACGCGATCCTGAACAGCGGACTGTCCATCCTGGGCTATGAGCCCCAGGTGCAGCAGCTGATCAAGGGTATCGTCTTCCTGATCTTTGTGGCCCTGACCATTGACCGCAAGGCCCTGAAGGTTATCAAATAACGGCACGTTTTTCCTCCTTCTCAGCTTCCTCCCGTTCGCGAGGGGAAGCGTTTTTTAATCTGAAAAAACCAACAGAACCAACAGTTACATATAACGTTGCGCTTTATGAATACGTTACAAACAGTTAACGCAGAAGGCAATCAGGTACATACAATTTGGCAAAAAAAAGGAAACGATTCGTTTTTATTTGGTCAAAGTTCAAATTCATTCCCACTTGTTCAAAACGGTAGATTTTCGACCAAAATGTATGCTACGATACATACTGTTCAAACGGGTTTCAATGCGGTGGATCCGCATGAACAATAAAACACTTTTTAAGGAGACGGTATTATGAAGAAGATTCTCGCTACCCTGTTGGCTGCCATCCTCGTGCTGGGCTGCTTCAGCCTCGCATCCGCTGACACCAAGACCTACAAAGTCGGTGTTTCCATCTATCAGTACACTGACAACTTCATGACCCTGTACAGGAACGAAATCGAAGCATACTTCAAGTCCCTCGAGACCGACGAAGTGAAGTATGAAATCACCATGGCGGACGGCAAGAACGACATGGCTGAACAGACCAACCAGATCCGTAACTTCATCACCCAGGGCATGGATGTGATCATCCTGAACCTGGTGCAGACCTCCTCCGCGGACGCTGTTATCGATGAAATCGTGGCTGCCGGTATCCCGCTGGTGCTGATCAACCGTGAGCCCCTGGCCTATGACGCTGACGGCAACACGCTGGATGAGCAGTACGAAGGCATCCTGAACAATCCCCAGGTCTGCTACGTTGGCGCTGACGCCCGTCAGTCCGGTACCTACCAGGGTGAAATGATCGCCGCTCTGGACAACAAGGGCGACATCAACGGCGACGGAAAGGTTTCCTACATCATGATCGAAGGCGATCCGGAAAACATCGACGCTCAGTATCGTACCGAGTTCTCCGTGAAGGCGCTGACCGACGCCGGCATCGAAGTGGAATGCCTGGATGACCAGGTTGGTAACTGGGACCAGACCAAGGGCCAGGAACTGTGCGCGAATGCACTGAGCAAGTACGGCGACAAGGTTGAAGTTGTGTTCTGCAACAACGACGGTATGGCGCTGGGCGCCCAGACCGCCATTGAGGCTGCAGGCCGCAAAGTAGGCGAGGACATCTACCTGGTGGGTGTTGACGCACTGCCCGAAGCCATCGACCTGATCAAGGAAGGCAACATGACCGGTACCGTGCTGAACGACCACATCGGCCAGAGCCATGCTGCGGTTGACGTTGCTGTGCAGCTGCTGAACGGCGAAGAAATCCAGAACTACTACTGGGTTAACTACGTGAAGGTCGACAAGGCCTATGCGGAAGCTAACTATTGATCATCCGCTGAAGCAGATCAGTAAATGATTCGCAGGTGGGTGAGCCGGCTATTGGCTCACCCACCTTTTCGGAGTATAATCAGACTATAGTGAACAAAAGCGCCTTTTGATCCGTGCCGGGGGCCGGACCCGGATCAAAGGGCACTGAACAGAACAAGATGAGAGGAGGCATGCCCTCATGTCCGAATACGTGCTGGAAATGACAGGCGTCAGCAAGTCTTTCCCGGGCGTTAAGGCGCTGGACAATGTACAGCTGAAGCTCCGGCCAGGCAAGGTACACGCTCTGATGGGCGAAAACGGCGCCGGCAAATCCACCCTGATGAAGTGTATGTTCGGAATCTACAAGATGGATGAAGGACAGATCCTGATGGACGGGGAGCCTGTGACGATCAGCGATCCCATGGACGCCCTGAAGAAGGGAATTGCCATGGTGCACCAGGAACTGCAGCCCATTCCTGCCCGGACGGTCGGGGAGAACATTTTCCTGGGACGGTATCCCATGAAAAAGGTTCTGGGCTTTATTCCGATGGTGGACCACGCCAAGATGTACGCAGACACGGAGGACCTGCTGAAGAAGGTCCGGATGCACTTCGACCCGAAGCAGAAGGTGGGCGAGCTGAGCGTTTCCCAGATGCAGTCTGTGGAAATTGCCAAAGCGGTATCAGCCAACTGTCGGGTGCTGATTCTGGACGAGCCCACCTCCTCCCTGACAGCCAACGAGGTGGATGCCCTGTTCCGGATTATCGAGGACCTGAAGGCGGAAAACGTCGCCATCGTATATATCTCCCACAAGATGGATGAAATCCTCCGCATTGCCGATGAAGTCAGCATCATGCGGGATGGTAAATACATCGGTACCTGGGAAGCCAGTGAACTGACTACAGATAAGATCATTACCCTGATGGTGGGCCGGGAACTGACCAACCTGTATCCGAAACGGGAAAATGTTCCCGGAGAAGTGGTGTTTGAGGTGAAGGATTTTACCTCCATCAATCCGCGGTCTTTCCGGAACGTCAGCTTCCAGCTGCGCAAAGGCGAAATCCTCGGCGTAGGCGGCCTGGTGGGCGCCCAGCGGACAGAGCTGATGGAAGGCCTGTTCGGTATCCGTTCCCACACGACCGGCCAGATCTTCTATAAAGGCGAGGAACTGACGATCAACCGGCCGAAGGATGCCATTGACCAGGGGATTGCGATGCTGACGGAAGACCGGCGCGGCAGCGGCATCATGGGCGTGCTGAGCGTGGCGGACAATATTTCCATCTCCTCGCTGAACCAGTATCTGGACTACGGCTATTTCATCAACGGCAAAAAGGTGGAACAGCTGGTTCAGGACAACGTTAAGAAGATGAATATCAAAACGCCGTCCTCAAAAACGCAGATCAAATCCCTTTCCGGCGGTAATCAGCAGAAGGTGCTGGTGGGACGCTGGCTGGCCAACAATCCGGACGTGCTGATCCTGGATGAGCCGACCCGCGGTATTGACGTCGGAGCCAAGTACGAAATCTACTGCATCATCGCGGAACTGGCCAAAGAAGGAAAGAGCATTATCATGATCTCTTCCGAAATGGGCGAGCTGATCGGTATGTCGGACAGGATCATGGTGATGTGCGACGGCCGCGTGACCGGTTTCGTGGAAGGAAGCCAGGCAACGCAGGAAAGCATCATGACTTACGCGACGCAGTTTGAATAATCAAGGAGGCAAACAAGATGGAAGCTAAAAAACAGCTCAGTTTCGGAGAGAGACTGGTAAAGGTTGTCACCCGGAATCCCATCGTCTTCCTGCTGCTGATCGCGGCAATCGTGGTGGGCTGCTCGGTGGAGAACTTCTTTTCCTGGGGCAACCTTACAAACTTGCTCAGCAATACAGCCATCCGGTTTCTGATTGCCCTGGGCGTTTCCGGATGCCTGATCACCAAAGGTACGGACCTGTCCGCCGGACGCCAGGTCGGTTTCGCGGCGGTCATCGCCGGCATTATGTGCCAGCGCGGTGACTATAACGGACGCCTGTGGAAGTTCCTGCCGGAAATGAACATCGGCCTGGTCTTCCTGGTGGTGGTTGTCTTCGGCGTGATTTGGGGCCTGATCAACGGTTTTATCGTGACCAAGCTGCACGTACCGCCCTTCATCGCCACCCTGGGCACCCAGACGATTATCTACGGTATCTCCCTGGTGATTTCTGATGCCCAGCCTATCGGCGGATTCCAGAAGATCTATACCACCCTGATCAACGGCCGTATCGGCAACGTGCGGGGATTCCACCTGCCGTACCTGCTGTTTGTGGCAGCGGTGTTTGGCCTGATCTTCTGGTTTATCTACAATAAGATGCGGTTCGGCAAATACATGTACGCCATTGGCGGCAACGACGTGGCGGCGGAGGTTTCCGGCGTGAACACCACCCGGACACTGATGCGGATCTATACCACGGCGGGCATCATGTACGCTGTAGCCGGTTACCTGCTGGCGGCCAAGTCCGGCGGTGCGTCCGCTTCCATGGGTCAGGGCTATGAACTGGAAGCCATCGCGGGTTGTACCATCGGCGGCGTTTCCACAACAGGCGGCATCGGTACGGTGCCCGGCATCCTGATTGGCGTACTGGTGTTCGAACTGCTGAAGATCATCCTGCAGTTCCTGGGCGTCAATCCGTATTACAACTATGTGGTGCAGGGCCTGGTCATCGTGCTGGCTGTATCCCTGGATATCCGCAAGTATATTGCGAAGAAGTAAGGCTTATGGATAAGGAAAAAGAACTCGAACAGCGGGAAAAAGCGCTGGAAGAACGGGAAAAGAACCTGGCGAAGCGGGAAAAGGAACTGAGTTTCTTTTCCCAGGCTTTGAAGGATAAGAAGGAATCCTGGTATGACCGGATCAACGTCAGCGTGAAAACGATGGACAGGATCATCTGGGGCGTATCCGCACTGCTGGCCATTGTGGTCATCCTGATCATCCTGGAAGCCACAGGCGTGTTCAAACTGTAAAGAATCCGATGATTTTCATGCCTTCACTGCAAGGACCATTGACCGCAAGGCACTGAAGGCTATGAAGTGATCAATCTCTTCCATATTTCTCCTCCGGCTTCCTTCTTATATAGAAGGAAGCCACTTTTTATGCCCGGGGCAGGAATCGGATCTTCTCAAACGGTACACTTCGATTCTATTCGGTAAAAGTTCGAAATCATTCGCACTTGTCCAAACAGGTGGAATTACTGCCGGATGTATGCTACAATCCGATATGACAGTCAAAAGCGTATCTTATACATCCATAAGGTACAATTACGTAAGAGCTTTTACACTTCGGAAGAAAACAAGGTAAACCGACCGGGATACCCTGCAGACAGAGGTGAACCAAAATGAACCAGAATACGGGGAGATCATCCCTGATCGCCATAGCCGGCGGCTATGTGCTCTATCTGGCTTATGAGCTGCTGAAGAGCCTGATCGACAATGCGCCGACTACCATGCCCCGTGTTGTTCAGATCCTGGCGATCGTATTCTTCGCCGCGGCAGGTATTTCACTTCTGGTTTTTGCCTGGAAAATCTGGAAAAAGGGCAGGGAAGACCAGGATCAGAATCCGGTCGATATTGAGTCCGGGGAAGGCAAAGCAAAAAATGAGGAAGAGCCTCCGGAAACGTGAAATCGTTTGCGCGAAAAGCCCCGTAGAATAAGGATTGTTTTCTTTCGGTATCGTTTCCGATTTTTCTGAAAAGCTATTTACAAACGATACCCAAAAGTGTAAAATATGGTCAGTTCATTTCCGGATGAACAATCCGGGAAAAAATAAAAAAAGGAGTGTACCCCTACTATGAAGAAGATTCTTGCTCTGGTACTCGCTCTGGTAATGGTTATGTCCGTTGCCTCCGCTCTGGCTGAAAAGGTTGGCGTGTCCATGCCGACCAAAGACCTGCAGCGCTGGAATCAGGATGGCGCCAACATGGAAGCCAAACTGAAGGAAGCTGGCTACGAAGTCGAACTGCAGTTCGCCTCCAATGACCCCCAGCAGCAGCTGGCTCAGGTTGAGACCATGATCGACAACGGCTGCGCCGTGGTCGTTATCGCTGCTATCGAAGGTAAGTCCCTGGGCGCCGCTCTGGACAAGGCCGCTGAAAAGGGCGTCAAAGTTATCGCTTATGACCGTCTGCTGATGGACAGCGAAGCTGTTGACTACTATGCTACTTTCGACAACTTCAAGGTCGGTGTCATTCAGGGCACCTACGTGAAGGATGCTCTGAAACTGGACGAAGCTGAAGGCCCCTTCGTGATTGAGTTCACCGCCGGTGACCCCGGTGACAACAATGCGGGCTTCTTCTTCGATGGCGCTATGTCCGTGCTGAAGCCCTATATTGAATCCGGCAAGCTGGTTGTGACCTCCGGACAGACTGAGTTCGAAAAGGTTGCTACCCCCGAATGGAAGCCGGACACCGCTCAGGCTCGTGCTGAGAACATTCTGTCTTCCTACTATGCCGACGGCACCAAGCTGGATGCCTGGCTGTGCTCCAACGACTCCACCGCTCTGGGCGTGACCAACGCTCTGGAAGCCAACTATGACATCGCTTCCTATGGCTGGCCGATCATCACCGGTCAGGACTGCGACGTTACCAACACCAACAACATGATCGATGGCAAGCAGGCTATGTCCGTGTTCAAAGACACCCGCACCCTGGCTGCCCAGGTCGTGAAGATGGTTGGCCAGATCCTGAGTGGCGAAAAAGTTGACGTGAACGACGAGAAGACCTATGACAACGGCAAGAAGGTCGTTCCTTCCTTCCTGTGCGATCCTGTTATCGGCACTGCGGAGAACTACAAGGAACTGCTGATCGACTCCGGCTATTACATCCTGCTGGATGACGGCCATGTCGACAAGCTTCCCGAATAATTAACCCCGTATCATGACTTAAGATGCAGGCGGGCCCCAGCCCGCCTGCATCGTTTAAGGAGAAAGACAATTACTGATTTCCAATCCAATTCATACGTCCTACAGACCGCGGGGCGGTCTGAGAGGAAAGCTGGAGGAGAGCCATGGCAAAGATATTGCTTGAAATGAAGAATATCACGAAGACTTTCCCGGGCGTAAAAGCACTGGATAACGTGAATTTTCAGGTTGAAGAGGGAGAAATTCATGCGCTGGTCGGTGAAAACGGCGCCGGAAAATCCACCCTGATGAACGTGCTGAGCGGCATCTATCCCTACGGAACATACGAAGGGGATATCATCTACGATGGAAAAGTCTGCGAATTCCATAATATCAAGGATTCCGAAAAACTGGGCATCGTCATCATCCATCAGGAACTGGCACTGGTTCCGGAAATGACGATCGGTGAAAACATGTACCTGGGCAATGAATGCGGCCATAAATACGCGATTGACTGGAACACCACCTACGCTGAAGCTGATAAGTACCTGAGAATGGTCGGACTTTCCGAAAGTTCCAAGGTTCAGGTCAAAACCATCGGCACCGGCAAACAGCAGCTGGTTGAAATTGCCAAGGCGCTTGCGAAGAAAGCGCGACTGCTGATTCTGGATGAGCCCACATCCTCTCTGAACGAAGAAGATTCCCGCGCACTGCTGGATCTCATGCTGGAGTTCAAAAAGCAAGGGATGACGATGATCATCATCTCTCACAAACTCAACGAGGTCGCTTATGTCGCGGATACGATAACGGTGGTCCGTGACGGTGCCACCATTGAAACCATCGACAACCGCGGTACCGAACAGGTTTCCGAAGAACGGATTATCAAAGGCATGGTCGGCCGCGAGATTACCAACCGTTTCCCGAAACGGGATAACGTGGAAATCGGCGATATCCAGATGGAAGTGGATCACTGGACCGTTCATCATCCGCTGTATCCGGAACGCAAAGTGGTTGACGACGTATCCATGTATGTCCGCAAGGGCGAAGTTGTCGGAATTTACGGCCTGATGGGCGCCGGACGGACGGAGCTGGCCATGAGTATTTTCGGCCAGAGCTACGGCACAAACTTCTCCGGCGAACTGAAGATTGACGGAAAACCGGTGAAGCTGAAGAAGAGTGAAGCAGACGCCATCAAGCACAAAATCGCCTATGTTACTGAAGACCGGAAGGGCAACGGCCTGGTGCTGAGTCAGTCCATCAAAGTCAACACTTCCCTGGCTCATCTGGACGCTATCTCCAGCCATACAGTGATTGACGGCGATAAGGAATACGCTGTTGCAGAGGAATACCGGGACAAGCTGAAGATCAAGACTCCTTCCGTGGAACAGCTGGTGGGCAATCTTTCCGGCGGTAACCAGCAGAAGGTGCTGCTTGCCAAGTGGATGTTTGCGGAACCGGATATCATGCTGCTGGACGAGCCGACCCGCGGTATCGACGTGGGCGCCAAGTATGAAATCTACTGCATCATCAACGATCTGGCTGCCGCAGGTAAATCCGTGGTGATGATTTCCTCCGAACTGCCGGAGGTGCTGGGCCTGTGCGACCGGATCTACATCATGAACGAAGGCAAGATGGTCGGCGAGATGAAGGGATCCGAAGCAACGCAGGAGAGCATCATGGCTGTGATCCTTAAATCCGGAAGGGGTGAATAAAGATGAGTGAAAATGTCAAAAAAGCCCCGAGTTTGAGGGAACTTACGCAGAAGTACAAGGTGGGCGAGTTTTTCCAGAAGTACACGATGGTGCTTGCCCTGGTTCTGGTGGCAGCGTTCTTCGCACTGCGAACCGGCGGCAAAACCCTGCTTCCCGCCAATATCAACAACCTGATCGCGCAGAATGCTTACGTATTCGTGCTTGCAGCCGGTATGCTGCTGTGCATCCTGACCGGCGGTAACATCGACCTGTCTGTCGGTTCAGTGGTTTGCTTTGCTGCCGCAGTTGGTACTGTTATGATGCAGTCGGGCGTGAACATGTGGATTGCAGTGCTTGCCATGTTGGCAATCGGCCTGGCGGTAGGCACTTTCCAGGGCTTCTGGATTGCAAAACTGCATGTTCCCGCATTTATTGCCACGCTGTCCGGTATGTATGCCTTCCGCGGCTTCTCCAATGTGGTGCTGGGTGGTTATCAGGTATCCATCACGAATCAGAGCTTCCTGGATCTGTTTGGGGGCGGCGCTGGCTGCTATGTGCCGGATTATCTTCGTCAGTTGTTCGGACTTGCCAACGGAAAGCCTAACATCACTTGCCTTGTGGTGGGCGGCCTGGCAGTTGTCATCTATATCCTGATGACGATCAGGAAAATCCATATCCAGAAGAAACTGCAGATCCATCAGTCCATTATCGGCATGGCGATCACCACTGTTCTGATCTCCGCGGTCATCATCTGGCTGACGCTGAAGCTGGCCAGTCACAGAGGTATCCCTACTGTGATGATCTGGATCTGCCTGGTGCTCGGTGTCTATCAATATATTACCACCCGGACTGCTATCGGACGTCATCTGTATGCGGTGGGCGGCAATGAAAAGGCAACAGCGCTGTCCGGTGTCAAGACCCGTAATGTTTTCTGGTTTGCTTATGCCAGCATCGGCCTGATGGCCGGACTGGCTGGTATCCTGACAGCTGCCCGGGCGAGAGGCATTGATCCCACCTATGGTGAAGGCTATGAGATGGATGCTATTGCCTCATGCTTTATCGGTGGCGCTTCCGCGTACGGCGGCATCGGCAAGGTATCCGGTATGATTATCGGTGCTGTGCTGATGGGTGTGATCAACCAGGGTATGGGTATCCTGGGCGTTGATTCCAACTACCAGAAAGTTGTTAAAGGAATCGTGCTGCTTGTGGCCGTTATGTTTGACGTGCTGAGCAAGCGGCAGAAGCGGTAAGGAAGGAGGATGACAACGATGGATAAAAAAGCAATTGTATCTACCCTGAAAAAGAATGCCATGCTCGTCGTCCTGGTCCTTGTATATCTGTTCTTTATGGTTTTGACCGGAGGCGGTATCTTCAGGCCGACAAGCTTTAATGCTTTGATCAGCCAGAATGCCTATGTTTATATTCTTGGCTGCGGTATGCTGATGTGTATGCTGACCGGCGGCAACATCGACCTTTCCTGTGGTGCTTTCGTGTGCCTGTTGGGCGCGATCAGCGGTGTGCTGATGGTGATTCAGGGATGGGGAACCGGTGTTTCGCTCCTGGTAGTACTGCTGATTGGTATAGTATATGGCTGCGGATTAGGCGCACTGGTAGCTTATGTGCATGTTCCGCCGTGGATCGCGACCCTGGCTGGTTATCTGGCATTCCGCGGACTGGGCACCGCTATCCTGCGCGCGAATTCCCCCACAGGTTCGATCGGACCGTTCCCGGACAGTTTCCTGAATGTATTTTCGCGTGTCATTTTTAAGACGCCCGAAGGAGTAATGAATATTCCCTGCATAGTTCTCGGTATTGTTGCGGCAGCACTGGTTGTGTTTCTGGTATTCAGGAACCGAGCGGTACGGCTGAAAAAAGGCTATGAAGCGGATTCCATGGGTGCTGCGGTTGCCAAGAGCGGCATTGGCGCAGCTGTGATTCTGCTTGTGATGTACAAGCTGTCCCTGGCCGGTGGCATTCCTACCGTATTGCTGTGGGTGGCAGGTATTGTGCTGATCTACTCCTTCATTACCAGTAAAACCACCATTGGCCGTCACTTTTATGTGGTGGGCGGTAACATTGAGGCAGCCCGTCTATCCGGTGTGAACACCAAGCGGATTATGTTCCTAGCCTACCTGAATATGGCGGTTCTGACATCCATATCTGCCATGACCGTTATTGCCCGGTTTACCGCTGCCAACGCAAACGCAGGTAAAAACTTCGAAATGGACGCCATTTCCGCCTGCGTGGTGGGCGGCGTTTCCGCCAGCGGCGGTGCAGGTTCCATCCTGGGTATGGTGATCGGCGCTACGCTGATCGGCGTGATCAACCTGGGCATGTTCCAGATCAGCCTGGATGCGAACTATCAGCGTGTGGTCAAAGGCTTCGTGCTGCTGGCTGCTGTGGTGTTCGATATTCTTTCCAAGAAAAAGCAGAGCTGACAGACTGTTGAGTACACAAAACGGAAGAGCGGCTGCTCTTCCGTTTTTTATTGCTTTTTCCGGCAGGATGGCATATGCTTGTACAGAGGAATCAAAAAACCGGACGAGGTGAAAATATGAGTATCATCTGCGGACAATGCGGCAAAACCATTGAAGGCGAAGACATGGCTTTCTGCCCTTACTGCGGTACGAAGCTGGAAATAAAGAGCACAACAGAACCTCAGAATGAGGAAGCGGAACAGTGGATCCGGAAAGCCAGGGCTGTGACCAGCTATCCGGAACGGAAGAAGATCCTGCAGAAAGGGCTGGATGCCTGCCCCGGAAACCGGGAGATCGAATGGGAGATGCTGTTTGTCGGGGAAGAGGAAAAGACGCGCGGCCGCGTTTTTGATTTCTCCGTCATTAAGTGCTGGGCGCTGGAGTTCTACAGGAAGCCGAAGGATTTTTCCAGAGAGAAGAAGGACAAGATGCGCAGCTGCCTGTTTGACGCGCCTGAACTGAAAAGGTGCCTGAACCGGTTTGATAATCCGGAGGAAAAGCAGAACGAGTATCTGCAGCGTCTCTGCCGGGAATATGTGGAACTGTTCCTGGAAGGAAACAACCAGGTGATGGGGAATATCTTCGGGTTCCAGCTCGAACGAAACAAGGAGAAAAAACTTGCTGTGCCTGTGGCGGAAATGATCGGGCGGATTCAGGAAGACGAGAATCTGCTGCCGGAACAGCGGGAGCAGCTGTGGAAAGCGCTGTACCAGGGGTATGCCGCCAGGACGGGCGGGAAGACAGAGTATCTGGATGAGAGGCTGAATCAATGATTCAGCTCTCATCCAGATACAATGAACAATGAACAATGAACAATTAACAATGAACAATGGTGGGAAAAACTCCTGCGAACCGCAGGAGTTTTATTGATTATATGCGTCCTTCGGCGGAGATTTCTCCACGCGCTGATGCTTGGTCGAAATGACACTTGGGCAGTGTGCTTTCGGATGAAGTTGTTTCGCTCTGAATCCGTGGGAGATCCTTCGACTCCGCCGCAGGCTCCGCTCAGGATGACACAAGGAGACAGAACGGTCTATATATCTTTGCGGCTTACACAATGATGAGCGATAAGTGAAGAGTAAGGAGTTTAGCGTGATAAGTTTAGGAACGTTTCGATCAGGGAAGAGGCTTCGGTGACCGGATCATTTGCCATATCCAGCCAGTGGACGCGGGGATCACGGCGGAACCAGGTCATCTGGCGCTTGGCGAACTTTTTGATCGAGGCGGCGAGCTCTTCCTTCATCTGTTCATAACCGATTTTACCGGTCAGATACCAGGTCAGGTATTTGTATTCCAGGCCGAGTTTGACCATAAAGGTCTCACTGACACCCTCATCCAGCAGGGCTTTGACCTCTTCCACCATGCCTTCCTGCAGGCGCTTTTCCAGCCGCTCGTCGATCCGATGCTTCAGGATCTCCCGGGGCCAGGTGACACCGAGCTTCAGAAGCTCATAGCGGGGGCTTTTGCCGGCGGGACGGTAGTCATCCGCTTCCAGCTTTTCCAGGGCGCGCATGACCCGGTGACGGTTCTTTGGGTCGATATCCGTATCTGGCAGCTTCTGTTTCAGCATTTCATACAGTTCAGGGGTTTCAAAGGTTTCCAAATGAGCACGGAGCGCCTGGTCCGGCGCTTTGTCACTCAGCTCATAACCATCCGCAACAGCATCCACATACAGGCCTGTACCGCCGACCAGGAAGGGCACACGGCCACGGGACAGGATATCATCGATTGCTTCATAGGACAGGCGCTGGAAATCTGCCATGGAAAAGAATTGACCTGGATCACGTACATCCAGCAGATGATGGGGAACGCCGTTCATCTCTTCCGGGGTGATCTTACCGGAACCGAGGTCCAACCGACGGAAGACCTGGCGGGAATCAGCGGATATGATTTCGCCTCCGAAACGGGCAGCCAGCTGAACCCCCAGGGAGCTTTTCCCGGAGGCGTTCGTCCCCTCAATCACGATCATTTTCGGAAGCATTTTTCCCACTCCTTCCGGCCTTCAGGAAGGCCCGAAAAGATGATATCACAGGGGTTTCAGCCGCGCAAGGGCATCAAAATGAGACTATGTCACAAAAAACTGGCACATTTTGTGCTTAAAACGCCCCAAACGGCACAAAATAAAGGCATCCCGGCAAAAAAAGACTTGACATAAAGCACGGATTGGTTATACTGAAAACGAAAATTCTTTCAAGGAGGTCCCCATAATGAATAAGGGTGAACTGATTGCTGCTCTGGCAGCCAAGACCGAAATGACCAAGAAAGATTCTGAAGCCGCTCTGAACGCCGTTCTGGACGTGATCGCTGAGAGCATGGCCAAGGGTGAAAAAGTGCAGCTGATCGGCTTTGGTACCTTCGAAGCCAAGAATCGTCCTGCCCGCGTTGCCCGTAACCCCCGCACCGGCGCTTCTGTGAAGATCGCCGCCTGCAAGGCTCCCGCTTTCAAGGCCGGTAAGGCTCTGAAGGACGCTGTGAACAAGTAATTCCGGCATCTTGTCCCGCAGTCGAAAGACTGCGGGGCTTTTTTTTGTCATCGGGTGTAAATGATTGCAAAAGTAAAATCCATGTGATAAACTTATTGCATTGGTTTTCACAAGGCTCTAGTGGGGGGAATAACTATGATCGCGAGAATGGGCAGGACGCGCTTTATTATGTGCGCATTGCTTATTCTTGTGCTTTGTGCTGCGGTGATTTTCGCGGCTTTTGGCATTAAACTCCCGGAGGCATCCGGTAAGACGGTAAAGAAAGACGGGAAAATGACCATTGACTGCAGCAACATGTCTGAAGGCTACATCATGGTCAAGGCCAAGAAAACAAACAAGCGGCTGAAGCTCCAGATAGCTACTGAAGGAGCCAAGCTGAACTATGATCTGAACAGTGACGGGGAATTCGAGGTGTTCCCGCTTCAGTTCGGAAGCGGCAAGTACCAGGTTTCCCTTTATGAAAACGCCGGCGGGAAAAAGTACTCCAAGGAAGGCAGTGTTAAGCTGAACGTCAATATACCGGACAAGCTCAGCTGCTTCCTCTATCCGAACCAGTACGTTTCCTATGACGAGAATACGCCCTGTGTTAAGTTTGCTGAGGAAGAACTGTGCAAGGGCATGACAGACCAGAAAGAGATATATGACGCGATCTGCAAGTATGTGGTCGGCGGCACTTTCGTTTATGACTATATCAAGAGTGTGACGATCAAACCCGGCCAGCTGCCGCAGATTGACGAATGCTGGAACAACCGTATGGGCATATGCCAGGACCTTTCCGCAATGACTTGTGCGATGCTGCGGTCCCAGGGGATTCCGGCGCGCCTGATGATCGGTACTGTGGGAACTGATCCGAAAAAAACGATTTACCATGCCTGGGTCATGGCTGTAGTCAACGGAAAAGACGAGTTCTTTGATCCTACGGCGGAGCTTGGCGGCAGTTCCAAGACAGCAACATATACACCAGAGAGATACTATTAATCCTGCCGGGAAAAGGCAGAACTGGAGGGGTCAAAATGGCAAACGGGGCGACGAAGAAAAAAAGGATCATGTCCTCGGAAGAACTGAGCAGCTTCTGTGATCAGATAGCGCTGATGCTCAGCTCCGGCATGACGCTCCGGGACGGCATCGAGATGCTGGCTGAAGATGAAATGAAGGGGAACGACAAGGTTCATCCCTATACCAACCTGTACAAGGTTGTGGATGAAACCGGCTCCCTTTACATTGCCATGAAAGAGAATGAGGAAGACTGGCCTTCCTACATGATCGAAATGGTCGATATCGGTGAGAAGACCGGTCGCCTGGAAGACATCATGGTGAGCCTTTCCACCTATTATCAGCGGGAAGGCCGGATCCGTTCCGCCGCGGTCAGCGCGATCACTTATCCGCTGGTGCTGGGCGTGATGCTGGTGGTTATCATCGGTATCCTGCTGTGGCGCGTCCTGCCGATCTTCCGCAGGGTTCTGGATTCCCTGGGCGTTGATTCCTCCGGCAGCGGCTCCGTGCTGATGAAGATCGGTTCCTGGGCCGGCTGGATTGTGCTGGGACTGATTGCCCTGGTGGTGATCTGCGCCATCGTGATCATCATCCTGATGAAAACAAAGCATAAAAACAAGACGATGAGCTTCCTGAAGAACCTCTTCCCGCCGGTACGCCGCCTGTCTGAAAAGCTCTCCGCTTCCCGCGTTGCCGGTATCCTGGGCCTGATGCTCCACAGCGGTTTCCCGATGGAAAACGCGCTGGAAATGGCCCCTGCCGCACTGGCGGACCAGGAATCCATCGACAAGGTGAATTTCATCCGTGAGGAAATGAAGAAGGACCAGAGCTTCCAGGAGGCCCTTTCCAAGAGTGAACTGTTTGCGGACTTCCATAACCGTATGCTGAAGGTCGGCGCTGCTTCCGGTCATGAGCCGCAGGTCATGGAAAAGATCGCGGAGATCTATGAGGAACAGGTGGAAGACGGACTGGATCACCTGATCTCCATCGTTGAACCGACGCTGGTTGCCCTGCTGTCCATCGTAATCGGCGCGATTCTGCTGAGCGTGATGCTGCCGATGGCAGGCGTGCTTGGTTCCATGTAATCCATGGAAATCGTCAAGAGTAAACCATGAATCGTACAGAAAGGAGCGGGAAATATGAGAGTCAATAAAAAAGACGTCGCGTCGATCCTCATTTTCGTCGCTCTGATTATCGCGTTTGTTCTGCTGATCAACGGCATTACCAGTAAGAACACCAACCGGGAACTGCAGATTGTACGGGACGCTGTGAAAAACGCGGCGCTGAGCTGCTATGCGGTGGAAGGTACATATCCGGATGACCTGAAATACCTGCGTGAGCATTATCACCTGTCCTACAACGAAGAACGGTACGAAGTCTTTTATGAGCCCCTGGCATCAAACCTGATGCCCTACATAAAAGTTGCTGAGAGGGGAGGGAAAGCAGACCAGTGAGTAAGCCTGTTTTATCCCGTTCCCCGCGCATTATACAGAGTGTATTCGTACTCCTCCTGCTGGCACTGTTTGCCTGTCTGAGCACTTTCCTGGTGACTATGGGTGCCCAGATTTACCGGAATACGGTGGACAGCGCGGACACGAACAACAACTCCCGGATCATGACCGCGGTGGTACGCAGCGCCGTATGGGCTGAGGACGGCGGCGACGTGGAGATTGAACACTTTGATGAGCTGGGAATCACCACGCTGACCATCGTTAACGAATACGACGGTGAAAAGTACTATAAAAGGCTTTACTGCGCCGTGGATCCCGATCCGCTGGACGGGGCCCCCCGTTCCTGCCTGTGGGAAAGCTTCAACAGCGAAGAAACGGAGTTCAGAATTGACAGCGGCGAAACCATCTGCGAGCTGAACGCCTTTGAGCCCACGATTGAGGATGGCATGCTGAAGGTGGACCTGGAGTCCCCCAACGGGACGAAGAGCACCATCCGGATAGCCCTGAGGACGGGAGGTGCTGGCAAATGAAAAACGGAAGCCGCTCGAACGCCCTCCTGGTGGAACTCCTGCTGGTGATCTTTTTCTTCATGATCTCCGCCGCTATTCTGGTTCAGGTATTCGCGGATGCCAAGCAGAAGAGCGCGGTTGCCAAAGCAACGAACGCCTCCATGCTGGACGCGCAGAATATCGCTGAAGACCTGTACGCTTCAGAAGATCCTGACGCCGTGCTGGCATCCTACGGATTTACAGCTGAAGACGGCAGCTGGGTGCTGGAAAAGGACGGATACCTGCTGAAGGTTACCCTGCAGGCGGAAACAACGGAAACCGGTGAGCTCAGAACCTATGAGATTTCCGGTGTCCGGAAAGGGAACACGCTCCTGACACTGCCCTCCACGAGATTTATTCCGAAGGAGGTGATCCCGTGAACAAGCGTAAAGTAGCGCTGGGGCCGGGCGCCGCCTCCCTGATCCTGATCATTGTGGTCCTTTCCCTTTGCATGATGGCCATGCTGACACAGATCAGCGCCCGGAATGACTACAGCCTGTGCGCCCGCAGCGCGGAGATGGTACAGCGGGTATACGAACTGAATACGAAGAGCGAGAAAAAACTCGCCGAACTGGATACATTACTGGTTACCGCGCAGAAAGACGCGGCGGATATGACAGCATACCTGACCAGGGTGGAAGAGCTTCTTCCGGAAGGAATGACGCTGGAAGAGGACCGGATCTCCTGGACAGAACCCCTGGACAACAGAAATCTTGAGTGTGTCGTACAGTTGCTTCCTTCCGGGGAAAAGCAACGGGCAAAATGGATTTCCCACAAGCTTGTGGTGGACGAACCGGAGGATGATTGGGAATGACAGAGACGCTTGATGATATCCTGAGGAAAGCAATACAGTTACACGGGTCAGACGTGTTTGTTGTGCCCGGTTCCCAGATTATGACCAAGGTCAGCGGACAGATGGTTCCGATCTCGGAAGAAAGGGCACTGCCGAATGACATTAAAGGCCTGGTGGACCGCGCGTACGAACTGGCACACCGTGAAGAGGGAACGCTGGAGGATGTGGGGGACGATGATTTCTCCTTTGCCGTGCGTGACCTGAGCCGGTTCCGCTGTAACACCTACCGCCAGCGCGGCTCGCTGGCGATGACATGCCGTGTTGTAGCCTTTGGTATTCCGGATCCGAAGGAGCGTAATATTCCGGATATCGTCCTGCGCCTTGCGGAATTCCGCAGCGGCATGATCCTGGTTACCGGCCCGGCCGGCAGCGGTAAAAGTACTACCCTGGCGTGTCTGGTTGACCAGATCAACTCCGCCAGGAGCGGCCACATTATTACCATTGAAGATCCTATTGAGTACCTGCATCCGCATAAGAAGTGCATCGTAAGCCAGCGTGAGGTTCCCGGAGACGCCTCCAGCTTCGCACGGGCACTGCGCGCATCCCTGCGCCAGGCACCGGACGTTATTATGCTGGGTGAGATGCGGGACATTGAAACCATATCCACCGCCATTACGGCAGCGGAAACCGGACACCTGCTCCTGTCCTCTCTGCATACACTTGGTGCGGCAAAGACGATTGACCGTGTAATCGACGCGTTCCCGGCCAACCAGCAGAACCAGATCCGGGCTCAGCTTTCCATGGTGCTGAAAGCGGTTGTTTCACAGCGCCTGGTCCTGACCAAGGAAGGAAAGCTCTATCCCGTATTTGAGGTCATGTGCGTCAATCCTGCCATCCAGAACCTGATCCGCGAAGGGAAGACGCACCAGATTGATAACGCGATCTTCGGCGGTGGCCCGGATATGCTGTCTATGGACACGGAACTGGCCAGATTGCTGCGGGATGACAAGATCGACAGGGAACAGGCGCTCCTGTACGCGATCCATCCCGAAACGGTGGAACGCCAGGCACGATTCATGAAAAGCTGATCAGAAAAGATGTAACACCCTGCTTTGGCAGGGTGTTTTTCTGTTGCAAAAAACGATCCGTAAACGGATACATGTTAAAAATCGATGTAAAATGACATGTAATTAAACGAACAAGCTTGACAAACGGTCGTTTTTCATGTAAATAATTAAATAAAAAAGAGGAATTATACAACGTCGCGGCGAAATACAGGATACAAACACAGGAAAAACCATTACATCCATACCTGATAATCAGAAAACCTGGTCAATAAGATACACAAATTAGATAAACAACAGCAAAACAAAGTAACTGGCACGGCCGCCGAAAAAGAATCGGTGAGCGGCGAAAAGCATACTCTGTTTCTCAGGATTAACGATCACGTATAATAAGCATTAAACAGTTCCACAATCCGCGCGGCAAGCGGTAAAGCGAGGGATGGAACCATCCATCCAAAGGGGTAGTGAGATTATGTGTTTCGGCAAACGAAAAACGATCGGAGTCTTTATATGCAAGGCTTATTCGTTTTTTGACAATGCTGTTTACCGGGCGCTGGAAGAAGCGGCGAAACGGTATGACTATGATGTAGTTGTTTTTACAACCGTCGGATACTTTTCGAGCCAGAACGAGTATGACAGCCAGGAGCGGGGCATGTTCGCCTTCGCGCCAATCGAGCAGCTGGATGGTATCATCGTCGCGCCGGATACGTATGAGGTGGAGGGCTTCCGGGAACAGCTGGAGGAAGAACTGAAGGCCCGGGCAAAATGCCCCATAGTTCTGATCCGTCACCTGAGCCAGCAATACGATTGTGTTTATACAGATGAAAACCTGGCTTTCCGTCCGCTGCTACAGCACCTGCTGGAGAAACACGGGCTGAAGCGGATCAGCTTCCTGGCAGGTTATGAAGGCCATCCGGACAGTATCCTGCGGCAGAAGGTTTACATGGAGGAAATGCAGGCCCACGGTCTCACAGTGGATGAGGAAAAGCATATAGCCCACGGAAATATGTGGCTGAACTGCGGAGAGGCAGCGTACGAAAAGCTGTTCTCCGATCCTGATGACCTGCCCCAGGCGGTGGTATGCGCCAATGACTATATGGCATCGGGCCTGATGCGGACACTGCGGGAAAAGGGAATCCGGGTTCCGGAGGATGTGATCGTCACCGGCTATGATAACGTACCTACCATTCCCCTGGAAGAGCCGACCCTTACCACGATCGAACAGGATTTCGCCGGCATGGCCATGATGGCCATGGAGGAAGTGGACCGGCAGATCCGGAACAGAAGTGCCAAAGAAGAGGCAGAAGGCCCCCGGCAGATGCCTATCGGCGCAAAACTGGTGCTCGGGGAGAGCTGCGGCTGCGGATACAGGGGGGATGACTTCTATTACAAGATCTGCAAGGAACGGGGAGAAGAGACAGATCGGATGGCATCCAGAGAAGTCAGCATGACCTACCTGACGATCGAACTGAACGCCTGTGACGATCTGAAGGAACTGCACCGTGTCCTTGTGAGCAAGATGGCAGACACTCCGACGGTCCGTGATTATTATCTGTGCCTGTTTGAAAAAGGCCTGGACGAGGAAGGCAACCCGATCTTTGCGGAAGAGGTTACGGATACGGCATGCCTGGTTCATGCCATGCGTGACCGGCAGGATCACGGGATGCCGATGATCACCTTTGACCGGCGGAAACTTCTGCCGGAGATCGCCGGACGAAAGAATGAGGCCCAGGTGTTCTTCCTGATGCTGCTGCACCAGAAGGAAGACGCCTACGGATACGCGATGTTCCATTTCCAGCCCGGAGAAACGCCGTCCGTATTCTTCCAGCACTGGAACGTCATCCTTTCCGGCGCACTGAGCAACATGCACAAGCGGAACGAGCTGAAGCTGCTGTATGAGGAAAGACGGCTGAGCAGTATCACGGATATTATGACGAGACTGCTGAACCGGCGGGGACTGGAGGAACAGCTTTCCCCCGTGTGGCAGCGGCTTTGCGCAAAGAAGGAAAGCGCGTCGTTTATCAGCTTTGACATGGACAGGCTGAAGAAGATTAATGATACCTACGGGCATCAGGCAGGAGACTTTGCGATCCGGCTGACGGGCAATGCCATTCGCCGGGCTGCTCCGAAAGAGGCCATTCTGGCCCGTATGGGCGGCGATGAGTTCCTGGCGGTTCTTCCGCGGGGGAACCGCCTGACAACGGACCTTTTCGTACGGAATTTCCAGAAGGAGCTGAAGAAGCTGAACGAACTGGAAAACAGGGCGTTCACTGTGGAGGCAAGCTGTGGCTCTGTCGTATTCCACCTGAACGGAATGTCCACGATCGAGGAATGTATCCAGAAGAGTGATGAAAAGATGTACACAGAGAAGGAAAAGAGGCACGCCTGCAGGGCGGATTAGTGATCAAAAAACAGGGACCGGATGATCATCCGGTCCCTGTTTCTGTTTGTGAGAGGTGTTTATTTGCTTTCGGGCATGGCGCTGCTCAGGACAACAGAAGAGAACGGGGGCAGGTCGAAGGTCAGGTAGCCTTCCGACACAGTGCCGCATACTTCTGTTTCGGTCACATGACCGTCCTGAGTGGTCTGGATGCGGCGGAAGAAGGTTTCTCCTTCCTTTGCGCCGGCATCGCGGGCGAAGAGCCTGAAATCCGTCCAGCCGCTGGTGTTGTTGACAGCAACGATGCAGCGGCTTTCCTCATTGAAGCGGGCGTAGGCGATGCGGCCGTATTCCGCCATCAGAGGTTTGATGGAACCGTCCCGGAGAACCGGCAGTTCACGGCGCAGGCGGATCAGGTCGCGGTGCAGGTCGATCAGGCCCTGGTCTTCATGACCCCAGGGGTAGGTGCGGCGATTGTCGGGATCGGTCCAGCCGACCTGTCCTGCTTCATCCGCATAGTAGACGGTGGGGGAGCCAGGCCAGGTCATCTGGATGGTGACCGCCTCCCGGAAGACTCCTTTGTTGATGCCTGCCGCTGCGGCTTCCGGTCCCAGGGTGGTTGTCCGGCCGATCATGCGGTTTGTACGGGTCAGAAAGCGGGAATGATCATGGTTGGAAAGCTCATTCATCGCGCACATGAGGGACGGGTATTTCAGGCGTGCCATCTTATCGGCCATGATGCCGAAGAAGGCGGAACCGTTCTGGTACAGGTCATCCCTGTAGGAATCGGAATGCTTTTCCATGCCGGTCAGGAACCAGGTGACGGGCTCCATGAAGGCATCGTAGTTCATGATGGAATCCCATTCCTGTCCGTTGAGCCAGGCGGTGGGATCTCCGTAGTGCTCGGCGATGATCACGGCATCGGGATTGATGGCTTTTACGCGGTCACGGAATGTTTTCCAGAACTTATGATTGAACTCAGCGCTGTGTCCGAGGTCCGCCGCGACATCAAGGCGCCAGCCGTCGATGCAGTAGGGCGGAGAAAGCCATTTTTCGGCGATTTTATAGATCTCTTCGCACAGTTCGGGTGAAGATTCATAGTTCAGCTTCGGAAGGGTGGAATAGCCCCACCAGCCCTCGTACATGGGGCTTCGTCCGTTGCTTGAATCATTGAAGTGGAAATAGGAACGGTAGGGACTGTGGATGCTCTGATAAGCACCGGGCTGGAAACCAGCTTTTCCCAGATAGATGCCTTCATGATCCATCCATTTGTTGAAGGAACCGCAGTGGTTGAACACACCGTCCAGGATGATGTGCATATTCCGGCGGTGCAGTTCCTGGCAGAGGGCAGCAAAGAGATCATCGCTCTTTTCCAGGTTTTCCATGCTGGTCACCCGGCGGATATACTTCGGGGCATAGCCGTTATGCTTTTCCCATGACTGCATCACGTGATCCACATCATCGGTGATGACGCCGAAATGCGGATCAATGTGCTCATAGTCCTGGCAGTCATATTTATGGCTGGAGGGAGAGACAAAGATCGGATTCAGGTAAAGGGTTTCAATGCCCAGATCCTGAAGGTAGTCCAGCTTATCCAGGATACCCTGAAGGTCTCCGCCGTAGAAGGCCCGGATATCGGTATCTGTCGGCACCGCGTTCCAGTCGGCAATATGCTTGGAGTGACCAATGATGTAATAGTATTCATTATCCGCCACATCGTTGGACGGATCGCCGTTGCAGAAACGATCCGGGAAAATTTGGTACTGTACGGAGCCCTTAGCCCAGCCGGGCACATGGAATCCCGGGATAAACCGGAAGGAATAGGCAGGGTTGTAATCCGGGATATGATGCTCATCCGCGCGAACGCCGCTCTTATCGAAGGCGATCTTTGTGCCGTCGGGGCACTCGATCAGAAAGCGGTAAACAACCTCATTCTCGCTGCAGATGATGCCGGCTTCATAATAATCGAAAAAGTCATCGCTTTTCGTTTTATTCATCATGGTCCCGACGGTCATGGACTCGAAAAGAAGGATAACGCGTTCGGCACTGTCTTTCGCAACCCGCAGACGGATCCTAACGGAATCGCCGACATCCGGCTCTGAAGGGAAACGATAGTCCGGGGATTCATCGCTGAAGACAGCGGAGAGAACAGAATGACTGACTGCCATGAAAGGACCTCCTGATGGTCAAATAACGTGTGTATTATAGCTCAAAAGGGGATCAGTTACAAGAAAGCCTCTTCGACAGAACAAAAAAACGTTGACAGTGCTAAACCATTGTGGTATTATACTTGAGCTGTCAAGAACAGCATGTGGGCTCGTAGCTCAGCTGGATAGAGTGTTTGACTACGAATCAAAAGGTCGTGGGTTCGAATCCCGCCGGGCTCACCAACAGAAAAGCTCTCCCTTGTGGAGAGCTTTTTCTGTTGGTTTGAGCCCGGCAGGGATCCGAAGCCACGGCCTTGTAAAGGGAGTGGGGGAACGATCCGAGTGGTGCCCCAGTGGGGCATTCGCCGAAGACGAAAACGAGGTGAGTGAGTCAAGCGAAACAAGCAGCGGTTTGCAGCGACAGCAAGAGCCGCTGCGCCGATTGAGCTTGCGGTAGAATCCCGCCGGGCTCAAGAAATGCTCCACTGGGGCACTCCTTCCTTCGCTCCCCGCCGGGCTCAGCCCAAAGGAGGCCACCCTAACAGGGTGGCAGTTTTGTTTATGTGGAATGTAAGGTTTTAAGCTTTTAGTTGTGAGGAATAATGGAGTATGATAATATCACATCAAGAAAGTTGCAAATCAAGTATTGTATGTATTCGATAATGCCGGGGATATTGTAATTGTCCATAGAACGAGGGAAGCTTCATAAAGGGGATCACGATGGCTAATTATCAGGATAACAGAGTCCGCTGCAGTAAAGAAACTGCTGAACAGCTGATTACTTCAGATGTGAGCAGATATAGGTGGACGATTGATTTCCGGAAAGCATTGGGAATGGATCTGGATGAAAAAATAGAATGGGATTATTCTTCTCGGGAAATACCCTTGTATACTGAGATGGAGGATGGGCGATATGATTTTGGCTTCCAGAGTCGTTGGTTTTCCAGCCTGAAAATCATCCGGGCTTTTATTTCCCGATATCATGATGCGGAATGGTGGATCCAGCAGAATGATGTAGATATCTATCATTATTATTGGAGTGACGGGGAAGTCATTGAAGATATTCACAGGATCACAGAGGAGGAAGATAACTATTTTGATGAGATGTTTGAAAAGTATGAGGATAAAAAAGATTGTGTGGATCATTATCTGATGATCTTCACTGAAAAGGAAGATCAGAGCAAATACGTCAATTTTCATCCGGATGTGCATTCCGCAGAGTATGCAGCATATCTGGAAACAGTGAGAAAAATCGCAAAAGAAATAGTGGAAAAAGGATCCTTTATTGGATTAAGAGGTTATGATTACCAATGGGAAGGCACTTATCGGTATTATGGCCTGGCATTAAATCTCCGGGCGAATTATTTATATAAGCGGGAAGAAGATCTGTCAGCTTATAAAATGAATATCATGAGCCTGGATGTGCTGAACGAGATACAGCGCCTGAGGTATCCGGATAGACCGGTGAATGATGATGGCTACACCATTCCATAAAAGGTAAAAGTATCCTGCTTAAAAAACCAGTTTCGTTGCGATGATATAATAATGCCGGGTTGCAAACCTCCTAATAAAGAGAGAAAAGAAGAAAGAAGTATTATGCGAGATCTGTACATCCGAAGTATGTCCCTGCCGGAGCCCATTCCGAGAGAGAACTACCTGGCTAATCTGCCGGTGGTCAAATATCTGTCTGAAAAGGGGATAGAGCTCCATAAGCAGGTGACCTTCTTTGTCGGGGAGAACGGATCGGGAAAGTCTACCCTGGTTGAGGCCCTGGCTATCTCCCAGGGGTTCAATCCGGAAGGCGGAACGAAGAACTTCCGTTTTTCCACGGAGGCTTCCCATTCGGAACTGTATGACTATCTCCGGGTAGCCCGGGGCGTTATCCGGCCCCGGGACGGATTCTTCCTGCGGGCGGAAAGCTTTTATAACGTGGCCTCCAATATCGACCAGCTGGACAGGGAAGGCGGCGGAGGAATGCCGATTATCGCGAGCTACGGTGGGGTTTCCCTGCACCGGCAGTCCCACGGGGAAAGCTTCCTTTCCCTGGTGGAGAACAGGTTTGGCGGAAAGGGACTGTATATCCTGGATGAACCGGAGGCAGCCTTGTCTCCCCGGGGCGTTATCCGCCTGATGCAGAATATGGACGACCTGGTGCAGGATGATTCCCAGTTTATTATCGCGACTCATTCCCCCATGCTGCTCACCTTCCCGGGGGCAGAAATCTATCAGATCAAAGAAGACGGCATTGAAAGTGTCCGGTTTCAGGATACAGATCATTACAGGACCACGGTCCGGTTCCTGCAGAACCCGGAAAGCGCGATTGAGGATATAGGGTTAATACATAATTCATAATGATTTGCTAAAACGGAGACAGAGATCCGTCCAATCCCCGATGCCCCCGTCCCCAATGACTCAAAAACCCACCGGAAGAATCAGTCCGGTGGTCTCGTTTATATTGGTAAAGACACTTCTGAGGCGGAGGAGAACTGCGTATGAGAAAACCTGCCCTGTGGGTGACTGCCCTGATTCTGCTGGTATCGGCCTGTGTGCCGGCATTCGCGTCAACCGGAGACCGGGTCCTGATGCATGAATCCAGACTGGCGGATACTGAAACGATGTGGGTAGAGGATGTACTGCCCTGCGGAAATGGATTGTATCTGATTGTCAATGATCTGAAGGAAAGAAAGATCATACGATATACGGATATCCAGGCAGAGCCGGAGGAATATGTGCAGGAAAATGAAAAAATGCCCGGGGAAGCTGCGGAAGGGGAGCAGAGCAGCATCACGCTGACAGAAACCTGGTTTGTCCGGGGAGAAGAACTGTATGCGGTGACCAATACTACCACGTATGGCAAAGAAAACCCGGAAACGGAACTGGATGTCAAGCACGTCCGGCTGGAAAACGGGAAGGTGATCCTGGATGAAAGCGACCTGCCGGATGTGGATCTGTCCGGCCTGATCATGGAAGAGGAGGATCATACATACACAAAGGAAATAAGACATAAGTTTACAACTGACGATAAACTGTTTCTGCACGTATACTGCGACAGCCCGGATGAACTGCTCGTGATCGATCTGCAGGACGGAACCTGCATGTCAATTGAACTGGACGGTGATATCAATGAAATGACCGCCGGTCCGGAAGGGTCTGTTCTGATTACCCGGAGTGAATGGACAGATGATTCGACTGTGAAGGTCAGAATCAACCGCCTGGATCCGGCAGACCGGAGCGAAACGGAACTCGCGGAGCTTGATGGCTTGAGTTTTACAAGAATTGCCCCGAACTACAGCGCGGAAAAGGATACGCTGTATTACTACAATACGGGTGAACTGTGGGCGATGCCCCATTTTGATGCCGCACAGGCGGAAACAGTGAATGACTGCCCGGATAACGGTATTGGCACGCTCCTGCTGCCGAACGGTTTTGTGGTGATCTGGACATATGATACGGTGCTGGTCAGGAATACCGATCCTGCCCTGCGCAGCAGCGTTACCCTGCATGTGATGGAATTCGCGGACGGCGCAGCAGTCACCGAAGCACTCTATGACATGAATAATACACGGGGAGATATCTCTGTGGCTGAACACAATGGCGACTGGAACAATAAGCAGGAAGTTCTGCAGGCAATGCTGAACCGCGACAGCAATACGGATATCTATGTATACAAGTATGACAGCACTGAATTCAGTGCCCTGCGCAAGCGGAATTATCTGCCGGACCTGAGTTCCGGCGCCGGGATCGCGGCGAGCACGGAACGGCTGTACCCTTTCCTGCAGGAGGCCGTAAAACAGAATGGAAGTATTATCGGCGTTCCGGTAAGCATCAGCGGAGAAACGCTGGGTATCCATATGGAACAGTGGAAGAAAACCGGCGGCACCGAGGAGGAACTGCCGAAGACCTGGAACCAGTTTTTTGACTGGCTGGAGTCCCTGCCGGAACGGCTTGAAGGTCAGGATGTTTATCTCGCGCCCTGGCAGGACCGGGTTTCCTTCCGGGCGGATATTCTGGAGATCATGCTGGACCAGTATGAGGTTCAGATGGAAAGAAAGGGCGAAACCGACTATTCCTTCGCCAGTCCCGAACTGTGCGGGCTGGTTCAGCGCCTGAACAATCTGGATTATGACGCGCTGAAGATTGCAGAACCGCAGGATGAGGAAGAATCGGAACAAGAGGAGTATATCGACGAAGAGTATGATCATGATCCTCTGCTGGAAACCTATACTGCTGTAACGCTGAACGGTGAACCGGATTATGTTCCGCTGGCACTGAGCTTTTCGGAGAATGAGGAACCGGTTGTGCCGATCAGCGTCAGCATTGCGTTTATGAATCCCTATTCCGAACATCCCCGGGAAACGATGGATTTCCTGGCCTGTGTGGCTGAAAACCTGAACGTATATGATGCAGCTGCAGCCTATAGTGACCGGACGGTACCCATGCACAGACCCGGTTATGAAAATGACCGAAAGAGTATCCAGGACATGATGGACGAATTGAACAAAGCGCTTCAGGATGAGGAAGGCGAAAACCGGGTGGTTCTGGAAGAAAAACTCAGTGAAGCTGAGGAAGACATGGAGAATAACGAACGCTATGGCTGGATTATCAGCCCGACGGAGGTTGAACGGTATCAGAAGTGGCAGCGTTATTTCAGGGTCAGAGGGTACAGCTTCCTGAATGTGCTTTTTGAAGAAGATGGAGCCGGTGACGAAGAGGAAGGCACTTATGAAAAACTGTTCTACAGCGAGGAAAGCGCCGCACTGAGCCCTGAAGAACTGCTGGGCATGCTGGACCAGAAGGTCCGGATGATCCGGATGGAAAGCAACTGAAAAAACGGAAAGTTTTGTTTTTTCGCATAACAACAGCAGGATTTCAGCCGGTTCATGTCAAAAACACAAATGGCATCCACCCTGCTTCAGAAGGAGAAAACTACATGAACAGTATCAAAAAGGTCATTTCACTCATTTCAGCACTGATTCTGATTCTTGGATGCACCTGCGCGTTTGCGGAAGGTGACGAATGGAGCTGTCCTGATTGCGGTGCGGCTAACAAAACCAACTTCTGTACAAAATGCGGTGCGAAAAAACCGGAAGAAATCATCTGCCCCGATTGCGGCACAAAGTATCCGGCTGATTCCGATGCGGTATTTTGCGGGAACTGCGGCGCCAAACTGAAGCAGTATGCCGCAGCCGCAATCAAATACGAGGGAGAAGGTTTCACCACCCCCGAAGAAGCACTGACCTGCTATATGGAAGGCCTTAAGAATCTGAACTTTGAGCAGATGCTGAGTGCCTTTGCGTGGGAAACACAGCTGGAGCATTATGATCTCAAGGCATACTTTGAGCGTGTCGGAGTATATCAGCTCACGATGCGACCCAGAATGCCTTTTGCAAATGATTTTATGTTTTCTGCCAATGTAAACGTTATGAGATCCAATCAGGCTGATTTGATTTATCGTTCCATCGAAGCGTATATCCTTGGTGATGATGCTCCGACGAAAACAAGACAGGGAACGATTACTTTTCAGAAGGATTCCAACGATGTTGAAGTTTTCCTGAACAAATTCGAGAACGGCAGACTGGAAAAACTGACGCAGATGACAAACATCAGATTCCTTTCACCGGATGCAATCACAGACAACATGTTTTCATCCGGGAAAAACCCGGAGAACTTCATCAAACAGAATGCCTGCTATGGCGCAGATGAAACGGTTAACCTTGTCGGGATGGCGGATGTGGGGGATGAAACCCTGTATTGCTGCCCGACGATATGCCGCTATGGCGATAAATGGTATCTCGTTTCTGTAAGCAGCTTTACGAACATGCTGATTGGTGTAAGTAATCAGTATCTGGCTTTTGTCTGCGGAACAGGTTCATTATTCGATATGATTAAGTAAGCTGACGCTAAAGAGCAAGGGTACCGCTGCCATCACAGTGGTACCCTTGTTTTTTGGCTCATGCTGTTTCGGGCATTCTGGCTGGTGCCTGTGTATACCGCAAGAAGGCGGCACCGGTGATCTCAAGCATCATTGAGCTGCTGATGAAGATCATCGCCGCCCTGTGGGTGATCCCTTCATTCGGATTTGTCGGTATCTGTGTGACAGAGCCGGTCACCTGGGTGATTATGACTGTTTTCCTGATAACGGTATACATGGTGAAAACCAGAAAAAATCCGGAAGGCTGAGGGGAAGAGCCAGGAAAGAAGAAAAATCATTTGTTCCCCTTGTCTGTTCCATCCCTGTGAGGTATTCTTTTTGCGACGGACGTCACATAAATAAACTGATAACCTGCAGGAAAACGGAAAGGATTTATCATGAACAAGGCAGCACTGTATAAGGCTTTTGAAACGAAATACGAAGAACTGAAAGCAGCCCTGGCCGGGGATGATCTGGAACGGATGAAACAGCTGACGCTGGAAGTTCACGCAATGGTGCATCCGGCGGAGGTTTCCGGTGCGTCTGAAAAGACCATTGCTGATTATGTACTGGATTATATGCTGGCAGGGAACCAGAATAAGCTGGTTCCCCGGCAGATCTGGGATACGGATCTGCATTACGCCGGAACGGATATGGTGCCGCTCTGCTGGCAGTTCTGGCATACCTACCGCATTGAGGATCTGGTCAGTAACATTCTGATGGCTGATCAGGATCAGATCTTCAACGATGAATGGCAGAAGAAAATCGGCGCGACCATCACGGACACAGGGAATGCGCTGGAACCGGACGAAGTCAGGGATTTCGGTGAGAAAATCAACGCGGAAGCACTGCGCGATTATATGATCACCGTAGGAAAGAATACCCGGACCATTCTGGAGAAGCTGACGCTGGATGAGATCAAATCCATGGTCCCCGAAGAGTGGGTCATGAGGATCCTGGAAGTCGGCGGGGTTACCACGGACTTCCGATCTGTGTGGCTGTTGGTGTTCTGGGGCAGACTGACCCGGGCCGGAATGATCCTGACACCCATGACGTATCATCATATGATGCATCTTCCGGCCTGTATCGATCACCTGTCGATTATTGACTGACGCACAATATAACCATTCCGAGCACCTCTCCGGAGGTGCTTTTTTACAGGGCAGAGAAGTGGTATAATATATAACAGGCACATGAAAAAGGATGATATGATCTTTTCTTCTTCATTTTATCGATAGAAGGAGATAACAAAATGAAACTGGTTTCCTGTATCCTTATTATCGCGATCACAGTATTTGCTCTATCAACTGTGTTTGCAGAACAGGGAGAGACGATTATGCGGGAAATACCGATCACAGAGATCAGCGGCATTCGCATTGGGCAGGCAGAAAACACGGAAGCGGGAACAGGCTGTACTGTATTCATTGCGGAAGACGGAATGCGGGCCGGGCTTGACGTACGCGGAGGCGGACCCGCTTCAAGAGAAAGCCAGCTGCTGAACCCGCTGATGTCTGCCCAGACCATCCACGCGATCGTGGTTGCCGGAGGCAGTGCCTATGGACTGGGCACAGCAAACGGGGTGATGGAATACCTGGAGGAACGCGGGTATGGATATGATGTCGGCGTGACGAAGGTTCCGCTGGTGGTACAGTCGGACATCTTTGACCTGACGGTTGGCGACCCGCACGTCCGTCCGGATCGAGATATGGGTTATGAAGCGGCAAGAACAGCCATGGAGGCGCCCAATTACAGGGACGGCAACTACGGGGCCGGGTGCGGCGCAACGGTCGGTAAATGCCTGGGAATGGATTACTGCATGAAATCCGGCATTGGCAGCTACGCTGTTCAGATCGGGGACCTGAAGATTGGTGCTGTCGTTGTTGTGAATGCATTAGGAGACGTTTTTGACTGGAAGAACGGACAGCAGATAGCAGGACTTCTGACAGAGGACAAGCAGGGACTGCGCAGCACGGTTGAGCAGATGAAAGCCAGTACGGAAGTCGTTGATAATAAGTTCACGGGCAATACGACGATCGCGGTCATCATAACGAACGCCAAATTTGATAAGGCCCAGTTATGCAAGATCGCCGGAATGGGACATGACGGGTATGCGAGATCCATAAACCCTGTCCATACTTCAGCGGATGGAGACAGCATATATGCCGTTTCCGTCGGTGAGGTGGAGGCTGACCAGGACCTGACAGGAACGCTGTCGGCGGAGGTTGTCAGCGAAGCGATCATCCGGGCGATCAGAAACGCGGAAAGCGCGTACGGCTATCCTTCCGCATCTGAACTGGGCCTGGCAGAGTAACAGCCTGTGCTGACGATAAAAAGGAAAGGGGAGGAACGGATGATCATTCAGGAACAGATAGAAGATGGTGTTCTCATAGCGGCACCGGAAGGCGAACTGGATACGCTGCACTCACCGGAACTGGAAAGATTCCTTGCCTCAAGATATGACCAGGTCCGGCAGGTTATCTTTGACATGGAAAAAGTAAGCTATATTTCTTCCGCAGGTCTCCGTGTACTGATCCAGGCCTATAAGATCATGAAAGAAAAAGACGGAGTACTGCTGCGCAATGTTACTTCCCCGCAGGTTCAGGAAATCCTTACACTGACCGGGTATGCCCGCGTGCTGAAAAACGGCTGATTAGTAATATAACGGAAAGCTCTCCTTTGCGGAGAGCTTTTTCTGTTGGCCTGAACGCGGCAGGAGATGGATCACTTCCCCTGCAACGGCGGCAGTTCATGGATATCATATGTGTCATAATAGATCTCAAAGGCTGTTTTCACATCTCCGGACAATTCGATCAGCGCACCGGCCTGGAACATGGTGGACAGTGTGCCACTGGGTGCCTGCCACGCGGCGTTGCTGACGACCTCAATATCGCTGCTCCTCAGGATCGCTTCCGCACCGAACAGCAGTGTTCCGGTAGCAATATGATAATCGCTGGAGATGATCGCGATCTGTCGGACCTGAGGATACTGCTCATTCAAAATATCGAAGGTGTAAATGGCGTTCTGCGCGGTTGTCAGGGAGTGATCCTCGACGATGATCCTGGAAGGATTCACACCCTGCGATTCCAGCCATTCCGCCATCCGGCCAGCCTCTGTGGCTGCAGGATCCTCAGCAGCTGTACCGCCGCCGGTACAGACAATCAGCGCATTGGGATACTGCTCTGATGCGGCCTTCAGCACTTTCAGCCGCTCAACCAGTTCTTCCCGCATTGTCCCATCCGGATTCAGCTGGAAACCGAGGGCTGCCAGGCACAGCGAATCATCATCCGGCAGATCGTCCGGAAGCTGCTCATTGACTGAAACAGGCGCATCCCAAAGATCCATAATGCGTGTCCATTTCTCTCCAAGGGATGGATCGAGAGAAGCAAGAGCCGACAACGCCTGCTCATCCCGTGTCCCGGCGGCTGCGTAGGAAACAACAGCCCGTTCAATCTGAGACTGGATCAGCGCCTGGGTTTCTTCCCCGGTGACGGCAGGAATCACAGCCGCGACAGCAATGCAGATAACAAGTATAATTGCAAGCCGATTAAGCTTCATTTTCGGATTCCCCCTTGTATATGAGTTTATCTGTTTCTGTGTCAGTATATCATGAAAGGCCCCTGATTTTCCAGACTATGGACAGCCCTTCGATTTTGCTCCCGGGTATTGAAGGAATAATGTCCTGGCCGCTGCGGACGTGGACGGGGAGATACTGGTCATTAATCCGATGATCGCCCGTTATGGTGATAAATGGTATATGGTTTCGGTTGACGGAACTGCCTTTTCGTTCCTTGGGATTGAGGCACAAAAAGCAGCGCTGTTATGCGTAAACGAATCCGATGAGCTGGCATCCCTGCTGAAATAAAAAAGAGCTCTCCGCAAGGAGAGCTCTTTTGATTCACACATTGACCGTAACGCCTTTGCTTTTCATCAGTTCATAGAACTTTTTACGGGCGAAGCTGAAGATGAACTTGTAGTTTTTGCCGTCTGTCATATGAACGATAACCGCCGGGAAAAACCGTTTCTTTTCATGATAAATATAGCCAATATCCGTATACTTCATTTCGATACTGAGGTATTCGGCGGGGACTGTCAGATTGTATGTCCTGTAGGTGATGGCCTGGTCATCCGCAACGACCTCCCCGCTGGGGAAGAAGGCGTTGTCGCTGAGGTTTACGTAAAAGGTCTGTTTCTTCATGATATTATCCTCCGTTCGCGGCAGAGACCGCTTGTGCTGCAGTTTACTACAACCCGGGGGACAGAAAACAGGGCTAAATAAGAAAAATAGATCAGATCCTGAATGGCAGATCCTATAAAAAGCTCTCCCATAGGGAGAGCTTTGACTGGCCTTTCATCAATGAGTCGAATAAAAACGTTTACGATGACTCTTACTTTTTCTTCACGTCCTGAAAAATGCCATAAGCAAGGAAAATGATTCCAGCGATCAGGGCAATGGTGGACCAGACCGGCAGAGCGGGGCCAATATAATCTGACATGTAGTGCTCAATATCGTCGGCACTCCAGGATGTCGTGAAACGATTCTGGGCAAAAATGGCGATCGTCAGGTACTGTGTGATTTTCAAAGCAGCGGAAATAATGCAAAAAACTACGCCGACACCCTTGTTGTTCATGAATGGATCCTCCTTATGTGATTTCTTTTTTATCATTATAGCAGGTGGAAGGATTTACGGATATATGTATCAACAAAACAATACAAATAATAAACAATGTATAAACGCCGAACAATGCGCAGGTGACAGCTGAGGGAACTTTTCCGGAACTCACGTGGATAAAAAGAACACGTCTTCTCAAAGCCGGAAAGGATATCGGATACTTGTATGCCTGAGGCAGGCAAGAATCACGACGGATTGATGCGTCTTACGCCTTTATCATAAATCATAAGCATGTTTGAAGCATGAATCTCCAAAGGGAAAACAGGACCCGGATGTCGAACAGTATTACCAGGGGAAGCCCGACAGCAGGAGCAATTGGATCGCTTCTGTCGTTCTCTCATTCATTCTGACGGGAACCGGTATAATATAACGGGCCCCAGGAAGACACAGAACTGTTCAGGAACGCGGAGGAAATACTATGAGCAGGCAGAATGATGACCGGGATTTTCAGACGGTTGCGGGGTTGAGCCATGCGGCCATCCGCACACGAAATATTCAGGACAGCATCCTGTATTACACAGACGTGCTTGGACTGCGGGAGGCTTTCCGTATGTACAGGGAGGATGGCTCCATAGGCACGGTCTATCTGTTCCTGGCACGGGGCCAGTACCTGGAGCTTTTTCCGGACGGTACCCGGGAAAAAAACGCCGGACCGGATGTGATCGGTGTGTGCCATCTGTGCCTGATGACAAAGGATATCCGCCGGTCCTATGACGCTGTGAAAGCAGCCGGAGGGCCGCTGGATTCAGAAATCAGGAGAGGGAACTCCAAATGCTGGATGTTCTGGACCCATGATCCGGACGGGACGGAGATCGAAGTGATGGAAATGCCTCCGGAATCCCTGCAGGCCCAGGCGGATAAGCGGCTAGAGAATGATGAAAGGCAGGAAGGAAAAACATGTTCAGACCCATGAGACGGATCAGACAGCAGATCAGCGAGGCGGAATGCATCCGGATTCTGCAGGAGGAAAAGCGAGGCATCCTTTCCATGTACGGGGAGGATGGCTATCCTTACGGCATTCCCATGAACCACTGGTACAACGCGGAGGACGGGAAGCTGTATTTCCACGGAGCCAAATGCGGGCATAAAATGGATGCGGTCACGAAGGACAACCGGGTGAGCTTCTGTGTGCATGACGCCGGATACAGAAAAGAAGGCGAATGGGCGTTGAATATCAGAAGCGTTGTCGTTTTCGGACGGATCAGCCCGGTTACCGACGAGGAAAAGGCGAAAGCGATCTGCGCCAGCCTGTGCAGAAAATTTACGGATGATGAGGAATATATCCGGAGAGAGCTGGAAAACGCGCTGCCCAGGGTGCAGTGCCTGGAGCTGACCATTGACCATATGACCGGAAAGCTTGTAAACGAATCCTGAGGACGCAGCTCACCACCGTATCCCGATACGGATGTCCGGCTGAGACGCAGACAGCAAAAAAGCACCTCCACGGAGGTGCTTTTTGCGTTCGATGCCGGGCGCGTTTACAACGCGGCGATCATTCCCGCAGCGGCAGGAAAGATTTACTGCCCCAACCGTCCTGACCCCGTATAAAGATATGCCGGGCAGGAATCGGGTCCGGTGCTGACATTCTCCTGCGACCGAAGAAATGCGGTATGCTGCAGGCTGCGGGGAATGTGCAAATATAGCTGTAAAGTGCGTACACCGATCCGCGTACGGCCGAAGAAATGCGACAGGCTGCAGGCCGGTGAAAGCAATCCGCAGATCGGTCCTCCACAGAATGAGAAAAAGCAACCGAACGGTTGCTTTTTTCATGCTTTCAGCCCTTTGGCCATGCGGATGCCCGGCGGTTTATCACGCGTCCAGCAGGGCAACGTATTCTTCAATGGTGATGGAGTCGATGTAGTTTTTAAGCGGATTTCCGTCTATCTTATACCGGCTGACCAGGTCATAGGTATCGGAATAGTGCTTTACCGAATTCTGGCGCTGCCTTTCTGAAATGGTGAGCCAGTCCTCTTCATCCCGGTCGATCTGAAACTTTCTTCCGCTGATGGCTATGACCATCCTGAAAGCGTCTTCGATTTTACTGATCAGTTCTCCCTTGCTCACGGTTCATCTTCCTTTCGATCTGCACCTTTGTGCACAACTGAACTTTATTCCCGTTTCGTGAAAAAACCGTGAACACACAGTGAATTCATTCTATCTTCTGTTTGAACATATATTCAAAAAGGGAAATTCATTAACAAAAGCCCTCCTCACGGAGAGCTTCTGATGTTGTATTTCAACGGGTTACGGTTATTTTTTCCTCTGGGTGTAGACCACGAGCTGGACAGTGGGTTCAATTTTCAGCTCAAAGAACACTTTTTTATTGGAATCAACCACTTCCACATAGACCGTGTCCCCATCTGTCAGGGACTTCTGTACCTTGAGCTTTCCGATCTTTTCGAGCAGGTCAGGGTTGACTTCCTTCAGGAAGGAATCCACTTTATCCTGGATTTTCTTCATGGTGTCCTTGTCCAGCTTGGGATTCTCTTCCGGGGAGCCTTCTGTTCCTGCGTTGCTGGCCAGGGAAAGGACAGCGCCTTTGGGGGAGACATCGGCACCATAGTTTTTGCCTTTTTTTGTTTCCAGGGTGATATGGTAATAATCATCCATGTACCGGATATTGATGCTGCGGACGTCTTTCCAGTAGTCTGTCTTGTAGCCCTCATTCTGCAGGAGTTTGCAGATCCGCTGCTCCATGGCATCGGTCTCATCTTCCTCCAGCGGGGGGACTTTTGCAAAGGCCGCAGAAACGGAAACCATACAGAGAATAACCGCCATCAGGAAAACCAACCATTTTGACTTGCGCATAATTTCCTCCTTTACAAACAGAAAATATGGTTTGGTATATACCAACCATATAACGCTGCAAACCTGCAAATTATTCCAAATAAATTACAAAATATTACAGAATATAAAACAGACGCAACGGGATACGTAACAAATTGGTTTACATGCTTATCCGGGCAATGGCAGGAAGGAGATCATTCTCCCTCATCCGGGTTATGCTCCCGGATAAAGCGGATAAAGTTCTCCTCAGCCAAAGGACGGGAGAAGAGGAAGCCCTGCATATAGTCGCAGTCGTTTTCCCGGAGCATCTGCTCCATTTCTTTTGTTTCCACGCCCTCGACCACGGCTCTTTTACCGATACCCTTGACCGCACTGAGGGAGGTTTTGAGGATGGTCATGGCGGAAGGCTCCGTCATGGCTTTCCAGAGAATATCCCGGTCAAACTTTACAATGTTCACCGGATAGGTCAGGAGCGTACCGATGGTGGCGAAGCCGGAGCCGTAATCATCCAGGCTGAAGGCAACACCCTCCTCGCGCATGCGCTCCATGAAGGAGACCACCTGTTCCTTTTCCGACCGGGTGATCTCGGCGGTTTCTGTGATCTCCAGGTTGATGGCATCCGTGGAAAGACCGTATTTCTGAAGCATACCCAGCAGGTCATCCGCGAGGGACGGTTCCCGCAGCTGGCGGGGGGACAGATTGACCTGGATGCAATTGATGCCCAGGCTCTTCGTATCCCGGTCCCGGATCATGCGGCATACTTCTTCAAAAACGAACAGGCCTACGGCGTTGATGCGCCCGTTTTTCTCCGCGACGCGGATCAGTTCCTCCGGGTTGACAAAGGATCCGTTGCCGTCCCGGAGACGGATCAAAGCCTCCGCACTGCGGTAGGTGCCGGAGGAAACCTCCAGGATCGGCTGGTAAAAGACTTTGAAAGTCCGGTTTTCCAGGGCCTTATCGATCATGTGAAGGATCTGCTGGTCATGACGCATGGACTCCAGGACGGTGTCCACCGTTTCGTCGGACAGGGCGGCGGAAGATGTGTTTTCCGTGCCGGTCAGGTAATCCAGGAGAGCGTAGCCGTCCGGGAAACGCTCCGTAACGCGGATCGTCCGGATCAGGGGTGAAATCCGCGTGGTTTCTGTTTTATCCTGCAGGGTGAGGACAAAGGGGGCGGAAAAGTATTCCTGTATCTTTTCCCGCGCGGACTGGCCCCATGACGGAGAGGCGTCCTCCTCAATAATCGCGAAGCACTCATTGGACAGGACGTAGACCTTCCCGGCAAAAGCGCTGTCAACCCGTTCCGCAAGGAGAATCGTCAGCTGGTCAATGGTGGAGGGACGGGAGGCAACGGCGGAAGTGCGGATATAATCCATGTTCAGGGCCATAATCTGATACGGTGTCCTGCGCTTCTGCAGGCGGCGGACCGTGGTGATAAACGCGTAGCGGTTATAGCACATTGTGGTCTGGAACAGGTAATACGCGTGATTCTCAAAAGCGATAAAGAGGAAAAACAGGCTCAGGGTCGTCATGAAATTGCCGATGACGTAACGGGGGAAAATGATCTGGAAGATCTGTGCGATGAAATTGACCACGGCATACCAGAAAACGGAGACCTTCTGGTAATGGTTAAAGCGCTTCCGGCAGGCGGCGTAGAAAAGCAGGCCGGCCAGGATCTCCGCGTAGGCAATGGCGTAAAGCAGAGGATGGAGAATCCCGTGACAGTACAGCAGGTTTTCGTCAAAGTAGGCGATCCACCTTGTGGTGGGGGAGGTAAAGATCAGGAAGGTTTCCAGGAGATGGACCGAAAAGAAGAAGATCCGGACAGGAGTCTTAATCTGCGGGATCTTGGTGACATTATCCGCGTACAGCATGAAAACGCCGGCCAGCAGGTTATACAGCCACAGGTAAGTAAGGTTGATTGCATCCCGGAAAAAGGGGGTATACTGTTCGGGGTGGGATATGCTGTCGATCGAAACGATATTCAGCGCGGAGGCAAGCAGGTTGATGACGACCATGCAGAAAAAGAGCCGGTTATGCGGCGTATCATAGTTCCGTTTCAGGAAATACAGCGCAAAAAGCACCGCAGTACCCATTACTGCTGCAATGCAGAACTCGCTTATATATTGCATGAAACTCCTAATCCCCCTGCTGTAAAAAAAGATGCTTTATCTATTTTATATTCGCCGGGGAAAAGAAAAAACCTTCTGCGGGCAGAAAGCATAAACCGGTCGGACAGCACAGCGGCTGTCCGGCCGGCAGGGCAGGAAATCATACTATTATTGATCAGCAACCCATTTCATATAAGATTCCGGGAGCAGCATACGGCCTTCGCTTTCATCATTCGGATTGGTCGCTTTTCCGGTCAACGCATCCACGATGATGGGCTTGTAATAATAAGCCTCCGTATAAAAGCCGGTTCCGTTCACCGCGTCTGTTTCCAGTTCTTCCGTGGAGTCATCCGCCCAGTCCACCCAAACAACCCATGCGGGAACCAGGACATATTCGTATTTGCTGCCTTCCGGGAGATCATACTGGGCGTAACCCCAATCGATATGGCGGACACAGCGGATGTTTCCGCTCATGATCATCTCTTCCAGCGCCGGTTTCACGGCCTCGAAGGGCAGGCACTGGTCCGGGGTGCCCAGTTCGGCAACGGTGTCCCAAAGGGTGTAGGAGTATTCGAAATTGTTCTGATCTGTCACGAGACCCCAGGCAGAACCGAAACCTGCGATGACTGCGTCATGCCGGGTCCGTTCGTGTCTGAATGCGTCATGGATACTTCCGGCTACAGGGATGCCATCCATCAGCTGCATGCATCCAAGCTCATACTGGCCTTTATCATCCAACTTTTTCCCGGATTTCCGGTACTTCGTACGGTCATAGAGGACGATGTCCTGAATTTTGTAGTCCACGGACGGGTATATGAGCTGAATGTTCTTTCGGACCAGATCCAGCGCCTCATTAACGGTGAGGTCATTATCCTCGGCATAGGCTTTGTCCGGGTCGTATTCCGGCAGCATATGTGCTGGCGTTGTCACCAGACCGGGATTGGACGCATCGGGATGGGATTTGTGATCAAAATATTGGATGTGGATTAGGTTGTAACGGCTCTGGAAACAATTCTTTCTTCCACCTTTTTCCAGAGCTTCAAAGTACTCCTTGTACTTTTTTATATCTTCCGTGGATAGTTCTTTCATTTCCTCCACAGCCAGGATCGGAAAGATTGTTTTCTCCGGAACGGTGATTTCCGTATCCACTTTGATGGTGCGGCCATAGGCTTGGTATTCGCCCTGCCACCGGTCCGGAACCGCTGCTTCCGCGCAGACGCCTGTGAACAGGCAGGTTCCGCAAAGGGCCAGACCGGCCAGGAATGAGCATAAACGCTTTGTCAGACTCATGGTATTCTTTCTCCTGTATTTTTATTCATTCATTCTCAATAAACAGTGAAAAGGCTTGTTACAGCGGGACTTCACCTCCTCCGTGGATTTGCTGCTTCACCTATAAGACGAATCAGAAGCGGATCAGGTTTTCGTTCCGGAAATCTTTTTTTCGCAAACAAAAAAACGCCGATGAAAACATCGGCGTGGTATGGCAGTCATCAGGGGAGGGAGAGGAGGCTGCCCGTGATCCCTTTGGCACGGAGCCTGCGGGCAATGTCCTCCGGGACATCAGCGAGGAACCGCTCAAGCTTTGGACGGGGGTAATACGTGAAGCCGGAGATATCCGGCACAGGGGCATTGTACTGGACGTTCAGCAGGTGTTTTTTGATCTTCGCGGTGTCTTCCGCTGTGAAATAGTCCGTGAGGCTTTCTTCCTCTGCCGCAGCGAGCAGGGAACGGATCTCTCCCGTATGGGCACTGGTATGGTAAAGCCATTTGTCGATGGCTTTCGCTTCAGTGTAGAATGTCTCCCTGAACTGGCCGGGATCCATGGGCGGAACGTACTCCCGCCGGGTGGCGGTCCAGATGCTGATATCATTCCAGTAATCGGTGATGCAGTGAGTGAGGATGCCGGCGACAAGCATCCTTCTGCGGGGATCCGACACCGCTTCCCCAAAGGTTTCCCAGAACCGGTCCATGTTCCGCAGCCATCTGTCGTTGTCCCGGGTTTCACCCCAGGGGCCGCAGCCCTCAAACAGATGGGAGTGGATCTTGCTTTCAACGGTATAATCCGCCCGCATATGGACGGCATCCGGGGCAACAGAACCCAGCATAAAGGCTTCCCGGCCTTCCGTGAGGCTGAGCTTTTCCATAACCCTGTAGGCGATCTCCATGTGGATCATCTGAAAGGACATTGATCGTTACTCCAATAAATCAGAAATATCAGAAGGAGACGGTGCTTCCGGCGGGAATGTGTACTTCCTTTTCACCGTACGCGAACCACAGGTCCCGTGCGGTGGGATTGACGCAGAGCGTCATGGCTGTGTTGAAAACCAGCTGGCTGAACGCCCGGCAGTAGTCATAAATCTCGATGTTGGCCGCGTACCAGATATCCTCTTTGCCGCTGACAGCCTGGGCAAAGCGCTCAATCACATCCCAGTTATCATTGGCCTCAAATTCATAACTGTGGCCCCAGAGGTAAAAGAGCATGGGATCCCACCAGTTCCGGGCTTTGACAAATTTTTCCGCGAGATTCATCAGTTCCGGATCATTATGGTGGCAGGTGGCCTGCAGGCGGAGCCAGTCCTTCGGCAGATGGAAATCACGGGTGGACTGCACGGTCCGCGCGTAGCAGATGCCGCAGCTTTTCAGGACCCCGACACTCTGGTCATCAAAGGCGCCGTAGGGATAGGCAAAGCCACGGATCACCGTGTCGAAGAGACTTTCCAGTTCTTTCCGGTCCCGGAGTACTTCCTCCGCCGCAATGTTGGCGGGAAGGCCCACGAGGGAGGCGTGGGTATAAGCGTGGGCAGCGATCTCCCAGCTGCTTTTTGCGTATACTTCTTTGAGCTGGTTCAGGGGCATACGCCGGTGGATGGTTCCGGGAGCATAGGTGGTCCCTTCCGGCGGGAAGCATCCGCTGTTGATGTTGAAGGTGCCCTTCAGCCCGTATTTCTCCGCGATGGCGATCAGCTTTTCATCCTGTTCCACACCGTCATCGTAGCTTAGGGTAAGCGCCTTGGGCAGGCCGCCCGGGAAACGCATGATCATATTGGCCATAAGAATTCTCCTTGTTTTCTGTTTTTGATTATTCTATCAAAGAGGAAAGCGGTGGTCAAAAGCAAACGGAAGGAAATGACCGCAGCCTTTATTTATACCAGAACCAGCCGGAATTGTTGGATTGGATATATGCCTGTTTCGGAACCTGCTTGAGAATGTAATGGACGTCCATATAATCCGGTGACGGGGAAAGCAGGCCAAAGGCGGCAGCCGCCCAGCAAATAGCCGAGGGGATCTTCCATGAAATGGGGAAAACGCAAAACAGGATAAGTGGAATGATCCCCAGTATTGCAGGGAGGAGTGACATGACAATCGCCCTTTTCCTGCTCATGGGATAATGACACACACAGAAGGCTGAGAATTTGTTCAGACTGATGCCGTAGTAAGCAACAGAATCCGGAGGACAACATACAGCGTGAAGCAGCTCATGAACGGGGATCAGACAGAACCCCAGGAGAATACCCACAAAGACGTATGGTTTATCAAAAGGAAATTCTCCATACAATGCCTTTTTCAGGTACAGGCAGGCCAGACAGAGCAGAAAGGGAAGGATTCCATATATAATCGAAACACGCATTTTGTTCGCAGGCATTTCGATCATCTGCGCTTGTCCGGGCAGATCAACTTCAGGATAATCCTTATTCCAATCCTGGTTTCCCATCCACTGAATACGGGGCATACAGAACCTGCTCCTTTCATATGGCTTTTCCTTAACGACGTTATCAGGATTATACCACAAGGAGCAGGTGATTGCTGTGTCTTCTGTTGTACTGGATTCGGAACAGGAATACCTGTTCTCCTCAAAAAAAAGGGACTGAGCTGTGCTCAGTCCGTTCTGTAGCTGTACTCCAGCACGGTGCTTTCACCGTTTTCGGTCCAGACTACATTGTTGCTTTCATCATAGGAGAAGGTGACGGTGAAGGGCTCATCCGGATCAAAGAAGCCTTCCGCGGTAATGGTATCGGAAGCGGGATCATAGCTGCCCTTCAGGATGGCGTCCGCCAGGATCTCGTCATTCCTTCCGTAGGTGAAGCAACGAATATCGTACTCGCCTTCATACCAGTCATAGAAGATAACTTCCGTGTCACCCTTCATCCACCGTCCGCCGTAGAAATTGCCGATGGGCTCGAATTCCAGGCCTTTTCCTGCATCTTCCTTCAGGTCATTCCAGAGGAGCTTTCCGTTTTCGTTGATGGTGAAAACAGCGTCTCCGTCCTCGTAATAGGTTTCGTCCCAATCGTAAGAGACGGTATCCTGCCGGTAATGAAGGCCGAAGGGAACCGCAGTGAGCGCTGTCATGTCAGGATTAAGGGCAGTGGCGTATTCCCAGATATCCTCTTTATTGTCACCCAGCCGGTGGACGATCATGGGCTTAATGCCGCCGTCCTCGGCGTACATCTCGATCCGCCAGTCACCGTCTTCTGCAATCCAGGTGTTCACATATACTTTAGATTCCGGATACTCATCCGGATAATAGCCGAATTCTTCTTCCGCAACCGCCGCCGCGGTAAGGACGAGGCAGAGCATCAGCATCAGCGCAAACAGTTTTTTCATAATGGGAACCTCCTTTGGTACATAATCCGTTTCACTCATGTTCTGTTGACATATATTGGTACGATACAAAAATCCTCATGGCAATCAAAATATGTATTTCTTTTTACGGACTTTTCTTTGAGCCCATCATACTCTAAAACAGGCACCAGGTCAACGGGAACCGGAAAACGTATGAACGATGCACTTGCGGCAGCGGGAGAAACCGTGATATGATCGGCAGCGGAAGACATGAACCTATCAAGACTGATACCGCAGGCAGGAGTGTATGAGATACAGGAACATTACCCGGGGCGTTTTCCTGGACCGGCCCAACCGTTTCATTGCCCACGCGGAGATTGAAGGACGCAGGGAAACGGTTCATGTGAAGAATACCGGGCGATGCAGGGAATTGCTGCTGCCCGGGGCGGAGGTCTGGCTGACAGCCCCCGGAACCGAAGGACGAAAAACGAAATATGACCTGGTGGCGGTGCGAAAAGACAGCGGCCTGCTGGTCAACATCGACAGCCAGGCGCCCAATGCCGTTGTGAAGGAATGGCTGGAAAAGCAGGAATATGACAGGGTTGTTCCGGAATATACCTATGGCGATTCCCGGATCGATTTTTACCTGGAGCGGGGAGAAGAGCGTACCCTGATGGAAGTGAAGGGCTGCACGCTGGAGATTGACGGGATCGGGTATTTCCCGGACGCTCCCACAGAACGGGGCGTCAAGCACCTGCGGGAGCTGGCGAAGGCCGTGAAGAAAGGATACCGGGCAGTGATCGCCTTCGCGATCCAGATGGACGGGATCACAGAGGTACGGCCCAATACCGGGACCCATCCGGAATTCGGGGATGCGATGCGGGAAGCCCGGGAAGCAGGCGTGGAAGTGCTTTTTCTTCCGTGCCAAGTGGAACCGGACGGGCTGACGGTCAAATAAACGGATTCTGTCTTGAAGAATCCTGTGATTATGATAAGATACACATGCTAAAAAGCTTGGGGGATAAAGCCCGGAAAGAGGATCCAGTGAGCATTCGGATTAACGAAAAGGAAAGACTGTTTTCCCTGGAAACAATCCATACAGAATACCAGATGAAGGCGGATGAGACGGGCGTACTGCTGCACGTATGGTACGGCCTGAAAACCGGATCGGACATGAGCAGCCGGATCCGTACGGCAAACCGCGGGTTCTGCGGCAATCCCTATGAGCAGCAGACACGGTTTGACTATTCCCTGGACACGCTGCCCCAGGAATACTCCACGGACGGGGTGGGTGACTTCCGCTCCGCCGCGGTAAAGGTAAAGCTGGAAAACGGCAGCCGAAGCGTAGACTGGCGCTATGCGGGATACCGCCTGCTGAAGGGCAAGGAAAAGCCGCAGGGCCTGCCGGGACTGCGGGGCAACGCGGAAACGGAAGGGCTGGAGATCTGCCTGGAGGACAAAGTCAGCGGTCTGAACGCGTTCCTGATATACTGGCTGTTTGAAGAGCAGGATGTGATCGTACGGAGCGTACGGCTTGAAAACCGCGGGACTGAAGTCATTACTCTGGGAAAAGCAGCTTCGGTCTGCATGGATTTTCCGTACGGCAAGAAGGAAGTCATGCATTTCCACGGACGGCATGCCATGGAAAGGGTGCCGGAGCGGATGGGGATCCCGCAGGGCGGCCGGCTGGCCTTTGAGTCCAGACGGGGTATGAGCAGCCACCAGAGCAATCCGTTTATCATTCTCTGCGATCCGGCTGCCACGGAACGGCAGGGAGAATGCTGGGGCTTTATGCTGATGTATTCCGGAAACCATCTGGAAGAGGTCAGCATGGACCAGACGGGAAGCGTGCGCGTGGTGAGCGGGATCCATCCGGAGGGATTTGAATGGAAGCTGGCGCCGGGAGAGAATTTCCAGACGCCGGAGGCAATCCTTTCCTTCAGTGCGGAAGGCCTGAACGTTCTGAGCCGGAACTATCACCGGGTGATCCGGAAAGAAGTGATCGCACCCCGGTGGAGAAACGCGAAAAAGCCCGTGCTGGTGAACAGCTGGGAAGCCTGCTATTTTGATTTTGACGCGGAGAAGCTGCTGGATCTGAGCAAGGCCGCGAAAGATCTGGGCATGGAAATGCTGGTCCTGGATGACGGCTGGTTCGGCAAGCGCAATGATGATACTACCAGCCTGGGTGACTGGGTATGCAATGAAGGTAAGCTGGGCTGCAGCCTGAAGGAACTGTCCGAACGGATCCACGAAACGGGATTGAAGTTCGGCCTGTGGGTGGAACCGGAGATGATCAGCCCGGATTCCGACCTGTACCGGGCTCATCCGGACTGGGCACTGCAGGATCCCGGAAGGCTGCCGATGGTTTCCAGACGCCAGCTGGTGCTGGACATGGGCAGGGAGGAAATCCAGGATTATCTGTTTAACAGGATCAGCGCGATATTGAATGACGCGCAGATTGAGTATATTAAATGGGACTTCAACCGGAGTGTGGCCAACTGCTGGTCCGGCGCGCTTCCCGCTGACAGGCAGGGAGAGGCGGCGCACCGGTTTATGCTGGGCACCTACCGGCTGCTGGAACGACTGACAGCAGCTTTTCCGGATGTGATGATCGAAGGCTGCTCCGGAGGCGGCGGACGGTTTGACGCAGGGATGCTCTATTACTGCCCGCAGATATGGTGTTCCGACAATACGGACGCCATTGAACGGCTGGAGATCCAGAAGGGCACCTCCTATGGCTATCCGGTGTGCGCCATGGGATCGCATGTATCCGCGTGCCCGAATCACCAGACAGGACGGACAGTACCGCTGGAGACACGGGGCGTTGTGGCACAGACGGGTACCTTCGGGTATGAGCTGAACCCGGCGAAGCTGACAGATGAAGAAAAGCAGACGGTGAAGCAGCAGATTGAGGCTTTCCACCGCTATGAGACCCTGATTGAAGGCGGAGACTATTACCGGCTGGATGAGGGCGAAGAGGACTATACGGCCTGGATGGTGGTAAGCCCGGAGAAAGACGAGGCACTGGTGAGCTTTGTGGCGACGCATGTGCGATCGAACGGAGCGTTCCCGCTGGTACGGCTGCAAGGGCTGGAGCCGGAAACTGTGTATCGGAGAGAAGACACGGGGGAGACGGTAACGGGAGCCGCACTGCTACAAGGAATTAGTTTCGGGCAGATGCATGGAGACTATCCGGCAGTACAGGTGCGGCTGAAAGAAATGAAGAATGAAAAATGAAGAATAGTGGAAAAACAGCTTCCGGAGAATCCGGAAGCTGTTTTGTTGAATGGATGGTTTGGGTAGTGGAGGTAATGGAAAGGAACGTGACAGAGGGGACAGACGAAATGTCACGCTTCGCATTACATTTCATCTGTCCCGCAGTCACATTCCCGCCAGGGGCGATGGCTGTTTGAAAGTATGTTTGTATAATTGCAAGGCAAATGAAAAAGCTTCCAGAGGGAGACTTTTCACCATGAATCAGGTTTCTGTTTCGGGAACGGAATAGTGCGGCATCATGATGCCTTCCCGGTCAAAACGGGCTTTGATCCGGGTGCGGATTTCCCGCTCTATGCGCCAGTGTTCACCCACGGGACAGACCACCGCCACCTGAAGCCGGACGGAGTTTTTGTCAAAGGCCACGATGCTCATGACATCCGGAACGGTCCTTATGCCTTCGACTTCCTTCGCGGCGATCTCCATCTCTTCCTTCACCATGCTGACCAGGCGCTCCTGACTTTCCTCATAGGGGCAGGGAACGTTGACGATGGCCCGCTTGAAACCGCGGCTCATGTTGGTGATGGTCCGGATATCGCCGTTGGGGATATTGTAGATATTCCCATTATAGTTCCGGATGGAAGTGGTGCGGATGGTGATGGACTCCACGGTGCCGTCAAGATCGTTGATGCTCACCAGGTCGCCCACGGCAATGGTGCCTTCACCCCAGATGAACAGACCGGCAAGCAGGTCCTTGACCAGCGTCTGGGCACCGAAGGCCAGCGCGATACCAACAACCCCGGCAGCGGCCAGCAGAGAGGTCACGTCCACACCAAAGATGTTCAGGATGATCGTGACCAGGATAAAGAACATGATGTAGCTGAAAATACTGGTGATGATCGACCGGAAGGTTTCAGAACGCTGAGAATTGACCTTGCTGTTTTTGCTGCGGCGGCGGGCCAGGCCGGCAATGATCTTTTTACCCAGCTTGATGATCACCAGGCCGATGACCAGCACAATCGCTGAGATCAGCAGATGGCTGAAAAACTCGGGGAATTTATCCAGGATGCTTTTGGCACCCTCAGTGGCTGCTTTCAGGTCAGTTTCAACCTGCTCACCCACGCCAGGGGCAGGTGTTACCTTGGCGGCTATCATTCTGGCAGGACTTAACATACTGTATCCTCCGTTTGGTCCGGTTCAGTGTCCTGCCTGCGGGCATGGCCGTAGAGGCCCGCCTTTTCAAGCAGAACGGTAATGACGCCCACAAACAGGAACAGGTAATAGGTAAAGAAACGCCAGATCAGCAGGGCAAGGCCCTTGGTTCCGCCGGGAAAGATGCCGTCGAAATAACGCATGAAACCGCCTTCCTGAGCGCCGCTGGCACCGGGGAGAGGCGTATAGCTCGCACTGACGAAGAGCAGCAGTCCCAGGGTCAGCAGGTGATACCAGGGGGTTCCGGAAAGCCCGAAAGCATAATAGACGAAGACGATGGAACCGGTCAGAGCCAGCATGCTCAAGGCGCTGCACAGGCACTGCAGGAGCAGCTGCGCAGGGGAGCGGAACAGATCATAAATGGCCGTATGATAGGTATCCAGCACTTCATAAGTTTTTTCCAGCGCAGCTTCCCGGTCTTTGACCAGGCGGATCCGGGCGGCCAGGCCGATCAGGCCGGAGGCAAGACGGCGCACCAGGCTGCGCCTGAAGGCGGCCAGGAGCACCAGGGGAACCACGCTGAAATTGATGATCCAGCCGATGCGGACGAACCACATGGCATCACTCAGCTGCTGATACACAAAAGCGCGGTTGAACAGCAGGAACAGCAGGCTGAGCAGGGACACCATAAACTGATTGGCGATGAGGCGGATGGTGACCGCCGTGGTGCCGTTGCCAACCGGGACACCGGCCTTGCGCAGGGAATTAACCTGCATGGGCTGGCCACCGCTGGCACCGGGCGTGATATTGCTGTAATAAAACCCGGTCAGCGTTACGCTGATCACGGTCCAGAGGCCGAGCCGGAACCCCTGCTTTCGCAGGCAAAACCATGTTCCAAGGGCGTCAAAGAAAGCGTATCCGGCCCAGCAGAGGAAAACAACGGCGATCCACCTGGCATCCAGGCTGAAGAGCGCGTCCCAGGCGTTACTCAGCTCCGGGTTGCCGAAGGCGATACAGAAGACGGCGGCAAAGGTTACGAGGATGAACAGCGCGCTGAGTATTTTTTTCAGTTTCGGGTTCATGCCGGCGCCTCCTTTCCCGTTGAAATACAACAACTTATTTTATCCGCTTTTGATCTTTCTGTCCAGCCAAAGGGGAGGAAGAATGCTTTTCAAACAAGGGGAAGCATGGTAAAATACCATAAAACCAGAAGGACAATGACAGGAGATGAAGCCCTTGATCCCTGAACAGGACGAGGCCATGGTCAGTGTGGTCATTCCGGCCTACAACGCGACAGGAACCCTGGAAAGGCTGTTTGCCTGCCTGCTGAACCAGACGTGGCAGAACCTGCAGATCATCCTGGTGAATGACGGTAGCAAAGACGGGACCGAAGAGATGGCCAGGAAGATCGCGGAGGAAGATTCCCGGCTGACGGTGGTATCCCAGGGTAACCTGGGCATATCCTATGCCCGGAACGCGGGCGTAGCCCTGTGCAAGGGGAAATACATCCGCTTTATCGACGCGGATGATACGCTTCCGCTTGATTCCATTGAGCGGATGGTCCGCCGGGCTGAAAAGGACGGTTCCGAGCTGGTGATCGGCGGATATGACCAGTATTTTGGGGAACGGAAGAGCTTTCACAACCTGGCGGGACGGGACGATACGGTTCCCTGCGATGACATGATGCGCCACCTGTGCGATCACGCCAACTCCTACTTCTACGGCGTGCTGTGGAACAAGCTGTTCCTGCGGGAGATCATTGAGGAGAACGGCTGCCGGTTCCAGGAAGACCTGACCTGGGGCGAGGACTTCGCCTTTGTGATGGACTATCTCGCTGGCGTGAAGCAGGTGTCCTTTATGAAAGATTCCCTGTATGACTACCGCCGCACGGCGGGCAGTACCTCAATCCAGCAGGTGATCGACTGCGTGAAACATCCGGCGGAGAACACCCGGATCAAAGGAGAACTGTACCGGCACCTAAAGGATATGTACCGCAAACGCGGACTGTATGAGAAGTATAAGAACAGGCTGTGGATGTATTTGTTCAGAGTCGGATTGGGCTGACGGGGTCAGACCAGGTCCAACCCTGAACAATTAACAATAAATAATTAACAATTAACAATGGCGGAAAAAACTCCTGCGAAAATCGCAGGAGTTTTCACTTTTTTTGGAATGACAGCATTTATGCGGGCAGTGGAGAGCGTGAATATGACAGAGGGGACAGACCAAGTGTCACAGCGTAATGGCTATGACACTTGATCTGTCCCGCAGTCACATTCCCGCTTTGCGTGTCGGGTGCTTTGGTTTATAAGTGATTGAGTGAAAAGTGCAGAGTGAAGAGTGAGAAGTTTTCACTATTGGAGTTGACAAAAACCCCGTCCCTCTGTCAACTTTGGCGCTGGCGGGTTCCAAACAAAGCTATAACAGTGCCGACAGCGCAGATGGCGACGGCGGTGAGCATGGTGGGCTTTACGCCCACGGAGTCAAACATCTGGCCGCCGATAAGGCTGGCCAGCACTGAACCGATGGTGGTCATGCTGAAGGCAAGGCTCTGGGCTTTGGCCGAATCCTTGCGGGCGACCTGGCTGTCCGCGTAGCCGACAATGAGGACGGTATAGAGCGCGTAGCTGGGAGCCTGGAAGACGCGGGAGGCGAAGAACAGGGGAATGTTCGGCGCCAGGGCGTAAGCCAGGGCTTTGAAGACAAAGAGGACAAGAGCCAGGCGGATATACTGCACCGTGGACCAGCGCTTCGGAAGCCTGGAGGCAAACATCATGATCGGCACTTCCGTGATGGCTGTGAAGGCCGCCACATAACCCATGATGGCGGTATCGCCGCCCAGGGCGCGGATCTCATTGATCAGGAAGTTGCCGTCCATGTTATGGGCGATGAAAATGATGATGGTACCGAAGAGCATGAGGCAGAACATCCTGTTTTCCCGGATAAAGACGGGGAGGGAGGAGGACTGTTCCCGCACCTCGTTTTCAGAGGGCGGCAGGACCGCTTCGAACTGACGCAGATCCCGGTCGATGATCCGGTTGCCGATGAACTGCAAAAGCACCACTGCCAGCCCGGCAAAGGGCAGGGACAGATGCCCCCATTGGGCTGTAATGACGCCCAGAAGGGTGCTCAGGATCACGAAGGAGAAACTGCCCATGGAACGGGCAAGGCCGAAGTTCAGCGGTGCTTTCGCCCGCTCCAGCCGGACGCAGAGGTCCAGGTTGACGGCGTTGACCGGCATCATGGCGGTCATATAGAGCACATAGCAGGCGGCGTTCAGCAGGTCATGGCGGGGATGAATCCGCAGGAGAACGAGCAGGACCACCTGGATGGCCAGAAGCACATTGACAACCGTGGCATGACGGAGGTTCCGGTTCCGGTCGATCCGCGCGCCAAGCACAGGGCTGAGCAGGGCTCCGCCCACGTTGCCCAGGGCCAGGATAAGGCCCAGTTCCGCATTGGAACACCCGACACCCTGCAGATAGACGGCGGCATAGGCAGTGACCACACAGAAGGCCATCCAGAACCCGCCGGTGATGATCATGTAATGAAAGGTGACGGGAGAAAGAGATTTCTTATAATTCATAATTCACAATTCTGCGATCGCCGTTACCAAAGTGCCTTTGGCACTTTGACGGCTGTAGCATGGCAGTTGTTACCCAAATCAAAGATTTGGACAACGGCTCAACAATTCATAATACAACCATCAGAAGCCGAGGGTGTCGTTGACAAGGATCACGTGGATTCGGCCGGTGTGGCGGCTGAACCGGGTGATCAGGAACTGGCAGCAGATGGTATCAGGGCTCTTGCAGTCCATGCACTTACCGGTCTTCGCACAGGGCGTGGACAGGCCGAAACGCTGGGCGTTGGTCGGCGCGGCCACGTTGCGGGCCCGTTTCATGGCGCTGTCCAGGTCACCGCAGATCTTGTTCATTCCCACGATGAAGAGGACCTGCTTCGGTCCCTGGCAGATGGCGGAAACACGGTTGGAGTTCCCGTCGATGTTGACGAGGATCCCGTCATCCGTCATGGCGTTTACGCTGGACAGGAACACATCCGCGTCATAGGCGGCGAGCATGGCGGCACGCTTGTCTTCCGCGGTATCCCGGTCGATGAAATGATAATTGCCGGACTTTACGGCATTGACCAGGCCGATCTCATGAGCGCTCATGGCGCCGCCCATGGTAACGGTGCTGTATTCCGGAATCAGGCTGAGGGCGAGCTTCAGTGCTTCTTCCTTTGAGGCGGCGTAATAACCGGTCATATTGCGGGATTCCAGTCCCTTGATGACCTTTTGCGCGAGGAGTTCATTCCGTTTGGTGATGTTCGGATTCATTTCCATCCTCCTGTTATCGTGTCTGCAAATCACTCTTTATTGCGATAATAACAAAAAAGGAAAGGACCTTCAAGCCTGCCGGGCAGGAAAGCAGAAAAACGACAGACGGATCCGTATGAATCAGTTTGTCAACTGTGAAGCGACAAATTTCCACGCAGACTTGGTTGTTTTCTCTCCGGATATCAGATAATATGTTTTCGGAAGATGAAACAAACGGACTGCCGGAGCAAACGCGCCGCGGTCCTGTCAGAAAGGGCGGAATGAATATGACGCTTGGCCGTAAGATCCAGGAGATCCGCGTATCCCGCGGCATGTCCCAGGAAGAATTCGGAGAGATGCTCGGTGCGACAAGGCAGACTGTTTCCAAGTGGGAACTGGACCAGGCTGTACCGGATATCCGGAAGATCGTCGCTATCAGCCGACTGTTTTGCGTGTCAACCGACGATTTGCTTGTCAATGTTACCAACTTCGAAAAGGAAGGTGTCCGCTTTGTCTGTGGCATCTACCGCAAAGGCTGCTGCGAGATCGTTGAGACGGAAAAGCTGCTCCTGGAGTATTACGGCCGGGACAAGCATACGATCGGCGCCAGGGTATACAAGGGAAACGGTTCTGTGAAGAAACTGACCGCCATCTGTGAGCGGGACTGCAGGATAAGCCGCGAAGAGCCCACGTTCTATGCCTATCAGTATAATGACACAGTTTATACCAATCACCCGGAATTTGAAGCCCTCATGGGCGAAGAATTCCGGCGGGAACGGCTGGATCAGATGGACCGGCTGGACAGCTTCCTGATCAATCACGGCGACAAGCCGCTTCATACGGTTTCGGAGGTCGGTATCCGCCGGGCACTGGAAGAGTGGCGGAAGGGTGTTGTTATGTCTGTTTCGGATGATTCCTTCAGAATCAGTTTGTGTACCGGAAACGTTGAGTATATTTTCAGCATTTATCCGCAGGATACCAACATCTATTGCGGCTGTAGCTACAATGCGCCGTTTGAACTGGGCCTGAAATCCTCCGGGCAGTATTTCCGGATGCGGAACTATAAGGATAATTCCGACTTTTTCTGCGGTTTTTTCTTCGACTTCGGCCGCCAGCTCCAGGAAGATAAGGACGGCACTGTTACGATCAGCTACGGCCAGGATCAGCCGGATGCCTGCGGAATGATGCAGTGGATCGTTAAACGTTACAGCGATGATGAAATCATCCTTCAGGGCTGCAACGGGGATGAATATCCGTTCCATAAAGACGAAACCAAATTTGAGTACTTCCTCTGAAACCAACAGGGAAAGAAAAATGTATTATTCGGTATGACCTAACATTTACGAAAAAGGACAGACTATATAAGTGAGAGCGTTGATCAACACTCACGGAGATATGAATGGTTAAAAGAGATTTGCTGAAAACAATCGATGACGGACTGCTTGATAAGCTGTACGGATTTTGCTATGCCCGAACGAATGACAGCTATGAAGCGGAGGAGCTTTGCTCAGATATCGTTTATGCCCTCCTGAAGGCGGCGGATACTGACGGAGAGATCGGGAACGTTTATCCGTTCATATGGAAAGTGGCGCGAAATGTTTATGCCGATTATTCCCAAAAACGCAGCAAACATTCGGCTGTGTTCTATGAGGGAGATCCGGAAAAGGCAATGCAGGACACTGAAGCAGCGGAAGAAGACGATGCTTCGGACGCACTGATCCTGATCTGCCGACGTATTGCTTTCCTGACAAAGGCATACCGCGAAGTCATGATCGCCTTTTACCTGGACGGACTATCCACAGCAGAGATCGCGAAAAAACTGGATGTCGGGGAAGGCACTGTCCGGCAGCGTTTGTTTTCGGCAAGGCAGAAGATCAGAGGTGAGATGGAAGAAATGAAAGAGATGGATCACAGACCTGTGGCGCTGGAGAATATTGATTTTGTGATATGGGGAACCGGACGGCCTTCCTGGGGAGATCCGCGGCAGGTATGCACGCGGCAGTTTTCCAGGCATATCGTATGGCTTTGCCATCAGAAACCGAGAAGCGCGTCGGAGATCGCTGAAGAACTCAATGTGCCGACGGTGTATGTGGAAGAGGAACTGGAAATCCTGACAAAAGGCATGAATGGTGAGTACGGCCTGCTGCGCCGCCTGGACAACGGCAGATACGCGATCAACTTTATTCTCCTTGATAAAGATGTGATTGAAAAAGCAATGGAGCTGTATACAGCCCGGGTGCCCCAAATCTGCGACATTATCACAGAGCATATTGAAAAGCATAAGGAAGAGTATCTCGCTTTTCCGTACCTGAACAAAAAGGTGGATCTGAACCTGATCCTCTGGCAGCAGATAAAGCATCTGGCATCTGTATATCCCGGTGCCGTTGCTTCGATCCTGGAGCAGAAGTACCTAAAGGATATCCAAAAAACAAACAGGCCCTTTACGGTATACGGATATGTGGATATCGGGAAGTATTTCGGCGGGGGCTGTGACGGAACCGACGCTGACAACCTTTGCGGATATTCCCGGATTTACATGGAGAATATCTATATCACACGCATCCGGAAACACTTCTGTGCTGAAGCTGATATCTCCAAAGATCCGCAGATTCAGCTGGCTATCCGCGCGATCAAAGGACTGAATGTGGCAGCGATTTCTGAAAAGGATAAGGAGCACGCGGCCAAAGCTATCGAGAGCGGGTATCTGTACCGTGACGGTGATATGCTGTATACGAAGATCCTGGTCAGTGAACAAAAGGACAGCCATCTGTTTGATCTCAGTTACCGCCTTGACAGCAGCAGCCTGAAGAGCGCGGCGGAAAGCACAGCGGATGAACTGGCGGCGCTTTACAGGAAAGCGATTCCCGACTACCTGATGGGTGAATGGACCTATGCCAATTATCTTGCCAGCATGCCGGTACTTGACGCCGTGGTGGAGTGCCTGATCGAAAAAGGCCTGCTGACCCCGCCGGAAAACGGACTTGGCGCGGAAGGATGCTACATGATTGTTGAAAAGTAAAAGTCAAATCACTGTGTGTGGGAGAAACGAAAATGCTGACCGATGAACAAAAAATCTATGAGCTTTCGCTGATCTGGAAAGAAGCGGAATATAACTTTGCGTTCTGGGACAAGGTAAAGATCGACTGGGACGGAGAATACAGGAAGGCCCTGCCCAGGGTTCTGGCGGCAAAGGACAGGTATGAATACTACCGGGAGCTTACGCGCTTCCTCGCTCTCCTGGGAGACGGTCATACGGATGTCAGTATGCCGATGGATCTGATGCAGGATCCGGAGTACTGTTCGATGCTTCCGGTCGTGCTGTATCAATTCGATGAAGGGATTGCCGTACTGAATGTGACGGAAGAATACAAGGACAGAATCAGCCTGTACAGCATCCTGAAGAAGATAGACGGAATGGATGCTTCCGAGTATGTGAGAGAAAAGGTCTATCCCTATATCTGGCATGCCCATGAGGAGGCATGCCGGGTCAACGCAATGAACGGCCTGATGATCGGCAGGGCAGGAAGCAGGCTGAACTGCACCTTTGAAAAGGACGGGGAGCAGTTTGACATTGAACTGACCCGGGAGAATCCCGTGAATCTGCACTGGTGCAACATGGAGTATCTGTTCAACGCCAACAATAAGAACAGAACCATCCTGAAGGGGGATTTCCTGAAGGGAGACAGCTGCAGCATTGAAATGACTGAGGACGATATCGCGGTGATAACGATCAGTTCCTTTATGGACAATGATATGCCCGGCAAAGTATATGCCTGCTTTGACGAGTTGAAAAAGGCAAGGGGATATATTATCAATGTCAGGGGGAACGGCGGCGGGAACAGCGGGAACGGTGACGCGATCGCGGCGATGTTCATAGACGGTGATTTTGAAAGCTGCGGCGCCGAGACACAGGTTTATGAGCCGACTTTCAGGGCCTGGGCAGCGTGCAGGGATGATTTCAGGAACGCGACCGCTGAAGAACTGGAGGCAAAGCACCTGGATGAGGAAAGCCTGAGGGCCTTCAGAATGAGCCGCCATATCTGCTATAAAAGGGAAATCGGCACAAAGAAGAACCAGGCTCCCGGAAAGCTGAACGGGCCGGTTGCTGTGCTGATGAACGAACTGACATTTTCAGCAGCGGAGGATTTTGTGGATGTGATGAAGGCACATACCAACGCGGTGTTTATCGGAGGCAATACAGGGGGCTCTTCGGGACAGCCCTTATTCTTCAAACTTGAAAGCGGGGGATCATTCCGGATCTGCACCAGGCGGTGCTATGCCCAGAACGGCGAGGATATATACAATAAGGGCTTCTCGCCCGATATAAGGCTTCCGTGGACAGTAAGGGACGTGATCGACCGCCGCGATGCGGGAATGGCAAAAGCACTGGAATACCTCAGGAGCAAATAACCGGGAAAAAAGACAAAAAAGAGGATATCTCCGGCAGCTGTTACAAGCTGACGGAGATTTTCTTTGGGAAAACATGGCAAGTATGATATGATCATAGCCAGGAACCAATCAGAGCTTCAGCAAAACCACAGGCTTACTGCCTGATCAAAACCGCAGGGAGGGTTCTGTCATGGAAAAAGGACGGATCATCTATCTGAACGGGGTCACCAGCTCCGGTAAAACATCCATTGTGGAAGCGCTGCAGGCACGCCGGGACGTTTTCTTCTATGTTGTGGCCAACGACCTGTTCCAGGAGATGATCGGAGAGGAATACCTGCAGGGAGATTACTGGAAATACCTTGGCGAAGTGATCATCATGATGTACCATACCGCGAAACTGTTTTCGGATATGGGGAAAAACGTGATCATAGACAGCATCCTGGTGGAGCGTGAAGGCGTTGCGCCCCATTACGAACGCATGAAAGAGATCCTGGGGAATAACCCGCTGGACATCGTAGAGGTATATTGCCCGCTGGATATCTGCAGGCAGCGCAATATTGACCGGGGAGACCGGTATGAATCGCAGTCGGATGAACAGGCGGAACTGATGGCGAAGGATATCCGGTACAGCATAAGGGTGGATACGAGCCTGCTTTCCCCGGAAGAATGCGCTGACAAAATTCTCCGGGAGCTGTTCTGACTACAGAGGGAAACGCATATGGACATCAAAACCCATTATGATCTGCTGATTGAGGAAAATAACGACCCTTTCCGTGACCCGCCGGTTTTGCAGAAATACATGGAATCATGGGACGGGCAGGCATTTCTTGACCTGATGGAACTGGATCCATCGAAAGACGTGCTGGAAATAGGCGTCGGGACAGGAAGGCTTGCGGCAAAAACAGCCGGGCAATGCGGGCATCTGACGGGGATAGACCTGTCGGCAAAAACCATTGAAAGAGCGAGGGAAAACCTCCGGCCGTACCCGAACATATCCCTGATCTGCGATGACTTCTTAACCTGCCAGTTTACAGGGACGTTCGACGTGGTCTATTCCTCGCTGACGATGATGCATTTCCGGGACAAGGGACGAGTGATCGGAAAAGTATACTCACTGCTGAATGACAACGGGCTTTTCTGTTTGTCCATAGACAAAAACCAGAGCGAATGGATCGATATGGGGAACAGAAAGATCCGCGTTTATCCGGACACACCGGATGAGATCATTTCGCTTGCGGAGCAGGCCGGCCTGAAAACAAAAAAGAAAGCTGAGACAGAAAACGCTTATCTCTTTGCGTTTGTAAAGTGACTCTGATAAACAAACCAGGATATACAGGAGGATAAGTATGCGGGTTACTTATAAGAATCCGGGGTTTGAGCATTCCGTTGACAGCATTATGCTTTTCCAGACGGATGAAACGGCTCCGAATTACTCTGACGCGCTGCCGTATTTCTATCCCCAGGTTGATTTGGCTGTGTTACGGAGCAAGCCGTTCAGTGCGAGAAAAGAGTACCTGATAAATGTGCTTTCAGACGTATATGCTGAACTGGAACCGGAATTAAACAGAAAAGTTCTTCTTTACAATGAACATTTCAGCAGATACGAAAACCAGATCAACGATGCCCTGTCAGATGCTTTTGAAACAGAAGTAAAGGGCATATTCAATGACCTGGCGGGGAATATCTGCCTGAACCCTGTGAGCCCAAGGTTTCTGCCTGAAAGATGCTTTGATGTGTTCTGCAAAAACAGTGAGAGAGGCGCACTGGGAATCTCCATCCATGAGGTGATCCACTTTATATGGTTTTATGTCTGGAATAAAACCTTTGGGGACAGCTATGATGAATATGAGATGCCTTCGATGAAGTGGATCCTGAGTGAGATGGTCGTTGAAAGCATCATGAGGGATGAACGGCTGAGTTCCATCAATCCGTATTTCCCGAGAGAACATGGCGGCTGTGTATACAGCTATTTCCAGGATATGACCGTTGACGGGAAATATATCCTTGATACCCTTGAGGAACTGTACCGGAAGAATAAAATGACGGATTTTATGGCGAAGTCGTATGACTACTGCATTGGACATGAAAAGGAGATCAGAAGGCATATACAGGAGGCAGAGAAAACCTTCTGATCCCGGAACAGGAATTTGAGGAGACGTAACTAATGATTCAGGAAATCCGGTCTTTTGAACAGTATGAGGGATTTATCAGCGAACTGGCAGAAGATCCCTTATACTCTGACCCGCATTTCATTTATGACAGGGACAACCTTTATGGTTCGATAAACAGGAAAGACGAATACGCCTTTGCCATAACGGAAAACGGGACCACAGAGGGGATCTTCGTCTGGCTTGTTATTCCCGATGAACAGTTCATCGAGATGCTCATCGGATTCACCAGGAAAGAAGACACCTTTGCTGAAATGCTTTCCTATATGGAAAAGAATTGGCCGGGATACCAGATGGATTTTGTTTTTAATCCGCAGAATCCGGCTGTTGCACGGGTGCTTGAAAGGAAAGGCGCGGCCTTTGAACCGGAACAGCAGAAAATGGTATTCACCGGACCGGCACCGGATGTATCGACGAACGGAGTCGAACTGCTTTCTGAAAAGTGGGAAAAGCAGTACTGCGGGCTCCACAGAACAGACGTTTACTGGACCGCCGAGCGCATCCTTTCGGCCCAGGATCGCTTCAGGACACTGGTGGCCATAAAGGACGGCCAGGTGCAGGGCTATATTGATGTCACATACAGTTATGACGAGAATGAGATATACGACCTGTTTGTGAAACCTGAAGCCGCGCAGGAGGACTATGGACTGGCACTGCTGGCGAAAGCAACTGAACTGAACGGGCCGCATCAGATGATGGTGCTGGTCGATGCGGACGCCGGAGAGGATATTGCATTATATACTGCCGCCGGGTTTGCAAAGGTTGAGGGACAGAACAGCGTCTTTGCACAGATCCCAAAGGTATAACAGAATTCAGCGAGGAAACAAAAGATGGTTTTATTGGTTATAGACATTCAAAAAGGCATCACGGATAACAGATTGTACGATTTTGAGGGCTTCATAAACAACACAAAACGGATTATAGCGGCGGCAAGAGAGCATAACGTTGAAGTCATCTATGTCCAGCATGATGACGGCCCTGGAACGGGCTTTTCTGTCGGTGATGAGGCTTATGAGATCGCGGACCAGGTCGCGCCTGAAAAAACAGATAAGGTTTACGTGAAGGATATAAACAGCTGCTTTGGCAATCCTGAATTATCCGCGTATTTGCAGGGACTGGATGACAGGCGCCTGATGATCGTGGGACTGCAGACGAATTTCTGCATAGACGCGTCAGTCAAATCCGCGTTTGAAAAAGGCTTCAGGGTGATCATTCCGGAAGGAACAAATTCGACCTTTGATAACGAATACATGGATGCCGGGACAACATACAGGTATTACAACGAAATGATGTGGCCGAAGAGATTCGCCGAGTGTGTTTCCGTGGACGAAGCTATTTCTATGATGAAGTGATCTGCAGCCATCCCGAATGAACTGCTTCGACAGATGAAATGATGACGGAAGGCAGAAAGGCAGGCTTTATGCGACTGTTTACAGGGATACGGCCATCGGATGGCTTCCGCGCGGCGCTGGCGGTGCTGCAGGACAGGTTTCGAGCCGCCGGAATCACCGGGCGGTATCTTGAACCATCCAATCTGCATATGACACTGGCGTTTATCGGAGAATGGCCGGAGGATATTACTCAGGTTCTGCCGCCGGTTGAGCATCCGTTCACGATCACGCTGGCGTCTCCCGGAATCTTTCCGGAAGCAAAGGTGCTGTGGGCGGGAGTAGAGACTTCAGAAGAACTGAACCGTCTGGCACAGTGTGCCCGGGACTGTCTGGCTGAACATGGAATCCCTTTTGATCCGAAGGGGTTCAATCCGCACATTACCCTGGCGCGAAAGCCGGTGATTCCGGATGGTGTGAATGTGGCAGGGCTCGAAATACCCCAGGCATCCATGATCGTGGATGAGGTATGCCTTTATCGCTCTGAACGCGGAGAGAACGGCATGGTGTACACCGTGATCGGAAGTACCGGGGACAGAAAATAATACAGGAGCATCAAAAAACGCCCTTCACGTTTTGTGAAGGGCATTCTTGGTGTTATGGATTACTTATTGCTGCAGGAATGCTTGGGCATTGAACTCTTTTTCACCCCAGTGAGAAAAATGATAAGTATGGTCTCCCGGAAGCCAGATGTCGGAATACAGGAACGTGATGATATCGCTATCATCAAAGAGATCATAAATCCAGTCATTATTTATTTTTTCATCTTTACGATCAAAGACAACATTGGCGTCTATAGATTCGATATATCCCGCAGTTTCATCGTTGCATAGATAGATGATTAGCTCTTCCAGGACACTGCGTGCCTCCATAGATGCTCCGTTGCCGGCTCTTTTTCGCATGTTGATCAGTTCGCATCTCATCTGCCAAAGGAAGTTATAATCATAGCTTATCAGGAATTGCTGGGGAAGGATATCGGCCAGCGGGGATACAACCTGTCCGAGATGTGTTCCGGCAGGCTTGGTTTTCAATCCTATCAGATCTTGCTCTATCTCTTCCAGCAGGAAGTCACTGCCGAACGCGAAAGAAAGCGCGGCCCAGCTGCCAAAATGCTCTTCGAGAGATGCGGACCATGCTTCATGGTCACGATAGTCTTTTACAGCCAGGGTGGTATCGTCCTGAGAGTTGTTTTTTGTAGTGGATTTCATAGTGTTTTCCTCCTCAATTGTTTTTTCTGATTCGTTGGGTTTGTTCCGGGATTTCATGTTTGGTTCTTTGCTTGATGGCGTTGGTTTGTGTGCCATGCTTTTTTACCTCCTTTCACTTGGTAAGAGCAAAAAAACATGGCTTTGTTACCCATCTTTTGAAAAAATGTTTTTTGTAATTCAAGGATATCCCTCCTTTTTAGCAGTATTGCCCGGATGATCACATGGATGTTTGTGCCCCTCTTTATTAGAACAAAAGCAGCAGGGCATTTTTACCCCATCCTGTGAATCTCCTGACAACCAGAACAAGCAAAAAAAGAACCGGTATTCGTACTTCTTAGGTGAAAAAATACATATATCAGGAAGATGTTTCGTTGCGCTGTGTTTGAACGGTATGGTAATATATATAAAATGTGTAAAGGCAAATAACAGGCGGTGAACGACATGACAGATGTTCAGCAGCGAGCGGCAGCAAAGCATTTTGCGGAATACTGGAAGGGTAAAGGCTATGAAAAGGGAGAGAGCCAGAAATTCTGGCTATCTCTGCTTTCAGATGTCTTTGGCGTTGAACATGTTGCTGAAACCATAGAGTTTGAGGATCAAGTAGGATAACATGATTTTACTTGCTCTTCAATATGATCAAGTTTTCTGGTTATTCTATTTGTGCAATCTATGAAAGAATATCGAAAAACACCCTTCACGCTTTGCGAAGGGTGTTTGCTTTCAACAGATAATTACTTATCAAAGGCTGGGGGAACGGGCTTGGTGATCTCCTGCAGGCGGCGCTGGCGGCGGGTGAGCATATCAGGAGATTTGGCCTGAATGTCACCGGCTTTGGTCAGGGCCCACTTGGTGAGGGAAGGACCAACCAGTTCATAGATCAGCACGGAGAACAGGACGATGTTCCGGATCAGGGAACCTTCGGCACCGCCGAGTACCCGGTAGGCAGTGCTGCACATTCCCAGGGCCACACCGGCCTGGGGCAGCAGGGTGATGCCCAGGTACTTCTTCACGGTTTCCGGGCTCTTTGCCAGGACGGAAGAGAAGTGGGCACCGATGATCTTTCCGAAGGAACGGAAGATAATATAGACGACACCGATGATGACCACGGACAGATCCGAGAAAACGGTGAAGTCCAGCGCGGCACCGCTGAGCACAAAGAACAGGGTGATGGCAGGGCCGGACCAGCGGTCCGCCTGCAGCATCAGGTCCTCGCTGAGCGGGCAGAAGTTGCAGAAGATGGTACCGAGCATCATGCAGACCAGCAGGGAGGAGAAACCGAAGGTGAAAGAACCGATCGGGATCTTCAGCTGGCTGACGGCGACGGTCAGGATCACGCTGCCGACGATCAGGGCGTTACGGTTGCGGTGGGAGTGGAAGAACCGCTCCAGCCAGGTGAGGCCCAGGCCGACCAGACCGCCGAAGACCACGGAAAGGAAAACTTCCATCAGAGGCTCAATGATCAGCGCGGCAATGTGGGTGGTTCCGTTTTTCATGGACTGGGCAATACCGAAGGATACGGCGAAGATCACCAGGCCTACGGCATCGTCCAGGGCGACAACGGGCAGCAGCACGTCAGTCACCGGACCCTTTGCCTTGTACTGACGGACGACCATCAGGGTGGCGGCGGGAGCGGTGGCGGCAGCTATGGCGCCGAGGGTAATGGCAACGGGCATCGGGAGCAGGTCGGGCATCATGAAATGCAGCACGACCAGGGCAATGTCCACGCAGACGGTGGCGACCACAGCCTGCAGGATACCGATGATGGTGGCCTGCTTACCGGTCTGCTTCAGGGCAGAAAGCCGGAACTCATGACCGATGGCGAAGGCGATGAAGCCCAGGGCCACATCGGAAATCATGGACAGGGAGTCCACCTGGTCCGAAGTGTTGAAGCCCAGGCAGGGTACGCCAAGACGTCCCAGTACGCAGGGCCCGATCAGGATACCGGCCACCAGATAGGCTGTAACGTCCGGCAGGCGGAATTTGACAAAAAGCCGGGTCATCAGAAGACCGGCGAAGAGCGCGATCGCAATGAGCAGAAGAGTCTGCATAAAAGGCACGCATCCTTTCAGAAATCCTTGGTGTGCTTATTACACACGCCGGAGATTGTAGCACTAAATCTGAAAAATCTCAATGATTTTTCGGATTTGGCGCTAAATGAACAATTAATAATGAACAATGAACAATTGTGGAGAAAACAGCACCGAAAGGTGCTGTTTTTGTGAATAAATGCGTCCTTCGGACGTAGTAAGGGATTCCTCCCGCAACCTCAATCGATGCACTTACCGCAATCTCAATGGTCGCAACTCCCCACTGGGGAGATAGCTCCCTTTCGATTGACCTCTCGGGGCTGCCGCCCGTTTTTCGCTGAGAAAGAGCCACTGGCTCTTTCTCCGGGCGCTCCAAACCCTCTGATGATATTTCTTCCCGCAACTTCAATGGTCATGGCTCCCCACTGGGGAGACCATTCCCTTTCAGTTGACCTCAGAATCGATGAGATTCCCTCCACTGGAGGTCATCGGTTCTTCGCCCACTGGCGGTCATCAGAGGTTCGCCCTGGAGCGCTTCGCATTGCTTGTTTCGGTAAGGAAACGCACACGCACCGCGGACGGAATCCCCGTCCCGCGCACCGCGCGCGTCAGGACTCCACCTCGTTTTCGCCTGTGGCGAATGACCCACTGGGTCACCACTCGGATCGTTCCCCACTTTGCTCGGAATGACATTTTGGGGCATGCCTGCGGACATAGTTGTTTCATTCTGAACCCGTAGGAGATCCTTCGACTACGCCTACGGCTCCGCTCAGGATGACACCTGGAACCGGCAAAAGGTATTCAATGAATGCAGGAAACAGTCAATGATAATGATTGTTCCGTTTGCGGGCTTGTGGTAAAATTACATCAGAATGAATCCGGGAGGAAAATATAAGATGAATGTGACAAAGGATATCCGCTATATCGGTGTAAACGATCATGAGATCGATCTGTTTGAAGGTATGTATATTGTGCCGGAAGGCATGGCTTATAATTCCTACGTGATCATGGATGAAAAGGTTGCCGTCATGGATACGGCTGACCGGCACTTTGTGCAGGAATGGATGGGCAACCTGGATGCGGCGCTGGAAGGCCGGAAACCGGATTACCTGATCGTGCAGCATATGGAGCCGGACCATTCCTCCGGTATCGACGCTTTCATGAAAGCTTATCCGGAGGCTAAAGTAGTAGCTACCGCCAAGGCGTTCACCATGATGAAGAACTTCACCGGTACGGATTATTCCGCCCGGGGCATCGTGGCGAAGGAAGGGGATAAGCTGGAACTGGGCAGCCACACGCTGAACTTTGTGACCGCTCCCATGGTGCACTGGCCTGAGGTGATGTTCACCTATGACAGTTCGGACAAGGTGCTGTTCTCTGCGGACGCCTTCGGCAAGTTCGGCGCCCTGGACGCGGAGGACGAGGAAGGCTGGGCCTGCGAAGCCCGCCGGTATTACTTCGGCATCGTGGGCAAATACGGCGCCCAGGTGCAGGCTGTGCTGAAGAAGGCTGCGACGCTGGACATTCAGATTATCTGCCCGCTGCACGGCCCGGTTCTGAACGAGAACCTTGGATACTACCTGGACCTGTACAACACCTGGTCCTCCTACGGCGTGGAAACCGAAGGGGTTGCCGTTTTCTACACCTCCGTTTACGGACATACGAAAGAAGCGGCGGAATACCTGGCTCAGAAGCTTCAGGAACTGGGCTGCCCGAAGGTAGCTGTCAGCGACCTGGCCCGGGATGACATGGCGGAAGCCGTGGAAGACGCCTTCCGGTACGGAAAGATCGTACTTGCCACCACCACCTACAACGCGGACATCTTCCCCTTCATGAAGGAGTTCATTGAACACCTGACGGAGCGGAACTTCCAGAACCGGAAGATCGGTTTCATTGAGAACGGCAGCTGGGCGCCGACCGCCGCCAAGGTGATGAAAGGTATGCTGGAGGGCTGCAAGAACACTGCCTTCGCGGAGACGGAAGTAAAGATCCTTTCCGCAATGACTGAGGAAAACAAAGCACAGATCGAACAGCTGGCGAGAGAGATGCTGTAAGCAGGAAAATACAACGACAGGAAGCCGGAAAACCGGCTTCCTTTTTTGTGCCGGTGCCGTTGACAACAGAATACGGCTTTCCTATACTGTGAACAAGTTCCCAAAGTGTAAAAACAGGAGACAGCAAAAAAATGACAGAGAAAAAAGGATACAGCCAATATATCCTCGGAGATATGCTGCTGCAATACAATCTGGATGAACGGAACCGGATGAGCATGACCCTGATCCCGGCAGCTATGAAAGACCGGGTAACGGACAAGATATACACACCGGAGCCGCTGGTCCAGATCCACGCGAAGGGTGATCAGCTGCCAAACGGTTATGGCAACGGGCATACCATGGCCTGTACCACAGCCACGGACGCGATGAAGTTTGCGGGCCAGAAGCAGGAAGGCAATACGATCATCACAACGCTGGCGGACGAGAACGGCCGGACCGTGCACCACCAAGTCCGCTGGGAAGAAGGACTGCAGGCGGTGGTGGTTTCCTGCATGTTTGAAAACCGCGGAGAAAAGCCGGTTACGCTGAACCTGCTGTCCAGCGCCAATCTGAGCGGGATTACCCCGTTCACAGAAGGAGACGCGTCAGGCGCCCTGCGGGTACACCGGATCGGCAGTGCATGGAGCGCGGAGGGCCGCGTGATCACCGAAAACGTTGAACAGCTGATGCTGGAGAGGTCCTGGACAGGCCATGCCCTCCGGGTTTTCCGGTTCGGTCAGCTGGGGTCCATGCCGGTTCGCGGGTATTTTCCCTTCATGGCAGTGGAGGACACAAAAGCCGGGGTTACCTGGGCGGTGCAGCTGGCCTGTCCTTCCTCCTGGCAGATGGAGATCCGCCGGAAGGATGACTGCCTGAACCTGATGGCTTCCCTGCCGGATGAAGATTTCGGCCAATGGGCAAAGACCGTGAAGCCGGGAGAATGCTTCGAGACACCGGAAGCGTATGTGACCGCGGGGAAAGGCGGCCTGGATGAGGTGTCCCAGCGGCTGCTGACTGTACAGCGCAGGAACATGCCCCGGCCGGATATGACCCTGCCGGTGATGTTCAATGAATACTGCATGACCTGGGGCAATCCGACGCATGAAAACCTGAAAGAAATCGTGAAAAGCCTGGAAGGCCGCGGAATGGAATTCCTGGTGATCGATGCCGGATGGTACGGAAAACCGGGGAAAAACTGGTATGAATGCGGAGGAGACTGGATTCCGGAAGAAACGAAGATATTCCCGGAAGGCCTGAAGGCAACCGCGGATATGATCCGTGCCGGCGGGATGAAGCCCGGTCTCTGGTTTGAACCGGAGACCTGTGCCAGGGACGCGGACATATTCCAGCGGGAGGATCTGCTTCTGACCCGGGACGGAGTTGTGATCGACACGGATAACCGGCGCTTCCTGGATATGCGAAAGGAAGAGACTCACGCTTTCCTGGAGGAGCGGGTGATCGGCCTGCTGAAGCGCTGCGGGTTTGAATATATCAAGATCGACTATAACGACTGCATCGGCATGGGCTGCGATGATCCGGACGGTCTTGGAGAAGGACTTCGGAAGAACATGCAGGGAACGCTGCGCTTTTTCCGTCGCATTCGGGAAGCAATCCCGGAGATATATATCGAAAACTGCGCTTCCGGCGGACACCGCCTGGAGCCGTCCCTGATGGCCCTGTCTGACATGGCATCCTTCTCAGATGCCCATGAATGCCTGGAGATCCCGATCATCGCGGCGGCGCTGCACAGGGTGATCCTGCCGGCCCAGAGCCAGATCTGGGCAGTGCTGCAGGCAAAGGACAGCATCAGGCGGATCAATTATTCCCTGATCAATACCTTCCTTGGCGTCATGTGCATCTCCGGAGACGTGGTCCACCTTTCCAAAGAACAATGGAACAAGGTGGAGGAAGGAACAGACTTCTACCGGCAGGTTCGCGGTATCATCCGGGACGGCGTAAGCACCTTCCACGGGGAAGTATCGGAAAGCTGGCGCCATCCGGAGGGCTGGCAGGCGGTGGTCCGGACTGCGGAAGAGGGAAGCCTGGCAGTGATCCATACCTTCGGCGGTACCCTGCCGGAAAAGATCACCCTTCCGGTGAAGGCAAAGAAGATTCTCCGGGTCATGAGCTCGGAAGATAACCGAGTCACGCTGGCAGACGGTGAGCTGACGGTGGAACTGAAGGCGCCTTTCGAGGCGATCGCGGTTCACCTGGCGTAAGAAAGACATCCGGAGCAATAATGAAGAGTGAGGTGCGTACTATGATCGCTGATACACCGCCCATGGGCTGGAACAGCTGGGATTGTTACGGAGCAGCCGTGACAGAGGAACAGGTTTTACAGAACGCCGAATATATGGCAAAGTACCTGAAACAATATGGCTGGGAATATATTGTTGTGGATATCCAGTGGTCGGCTCCGGACGCGGACAGCCACGAATATCATGCGTTTTCGGAGCTCCGGATGGACGGGTTCGGCCGGCTTATCCCCGCAGAAAACAGGTTTCCCAGCGCGGCCGGAGGACGGGGATTCAGGCCGCTGGCGGATAAAATCCACGAAATGGGCCTGAAATTCGGCATTCATATTATGCGGGGAATGCCCCGGATGGCGGCGCACCAGCACCTGCCCATCAAGGACAGCGACGCCACCTGTGATCAGGCGGCGAATCCCCATTCCATCTGCCTGTGGAATCCGGATATGTACGGTCTGAAATGCGATACGCCTCAGGCACGGGCATATTATGACAGCATTTTCAGGCTCTATGCCGAGTGGGGTGTGGACTTTGTAAAGTGTGATGACATTGCCCGGGAGTATCCGCACTGCGAAAAGGAGATTGAGGTGATCTCCGCCGCCTGCAGGAAATGCGGCCGGGATATGGTTCTGAGCCTGAGCCCCGGACCGGCGCCGCTGGACAGGGCAGAGCACCTGAAAACCTGGGCGAATATGTGGCGGATCACAGACGATTTCTGGGACAAATGGGAACTGCTGAAGGGCATGTTTGAGCGGGCGGAAAAGTGGTGTATCCATGCCGGACCGGGCCACTGGCCGGATGCGGATATGCTGCCGGTAGGCGCGCTGCGGCAGTGCTATGATCCGGATAACCGGACGCAGTTTACCCAGGCGGAACAGCGGACGATGATGACGCTTTGGTGCATGATGCGCTCACCCCTGATGATCGGCGGGGAAATGACGAAAAACGACGATTTTACCCTGAAACTGCTTACCAACGGGGAAGTGCTGGCTATTGAGAAAGAAAGCTGGTCGGCCCATCCGCTTTTCACCACGGAGAAGGAAAGCGCCTGGATCGCCCCGCGCAGGGACGGTACAGGCTATTACCTGGCGCTGTTCAACCTCAGCGATGAGGAACGGACTGTGACGGTTTCCGCAAAGCAACAGGGACTGGCGGATTCATCCGAAGCCACGGAACTGTGGACCGGACGGAAAACCGCGGAGACGGAAAGCTATTCCGCAACGCTTGCCGCCCATGACGCGGCGGTGTTTCGGTGCTTTTCGTGAGGCGAAAAGCAATGAAACACAATTCATAATTCACAATTCATAATGGCGGAAAAAACTGCTTCCGGTTGATCTGGAAGCAGTTTTTTGAATTGAAGTTGGTTTTATCTGCGCATGCGATCGTCGCAGCCACGCCGGCTTCGCATATGCTTGCCACCGATGGGCTCCTGTAGCATGGCAGGTGTTACCAGAATCAAAGATTCTGACACCTGCGCATGCGATCGTCGCAGCCACGCCGGCTTCGCATATGCTTGCCACCGATGGGCTCCTGTAGCATGGCAGGTGTTACCAGAATCAAAGATTCTGACACCTGCGCATCGAGTTGATATCCACCAGCTCGGTGTTCTGCAGAGTGAAGCGGGAACCGAGAATGTCCATCAGAGCGTTGGCGGTGTCCAGGGAGGTCATGCAGGGAATGCCCAGGACCATGGCCTTACGGTGGAGCACGGTATAGTCGCCCACGGTGTCATCCTTGACGGCGCCGGTGTAGATGATGTAGTTTACGGAGCCGTTTTCCATCAGACCGATGATCTCATCGCTGATCTTCGGGTCAGCCACAGGCGTCACATGGATGCCGACGGCGGAGATAGCCCGGGCGGTATCCTTTGTGGCGTAAACGCTGATGCCCTGGTCATAGCAGCGTTTGGCTACGGCGATGGCATCCGGGAAGTCCTCATCCTCAACGGACAGGAGGACGCCGGTGTGCTCCTTCTCACGGACGGTAGGCAGGTGGAAACCCGCAGCGGACAGGCCCTTGAAGAGCGCTTCCGCCTTGGTGATACCGATGCCAAGCACTTCACCGGTGGATTTCATTTCCGGGCCGAGAATGGAGTCGGCATCATTCAGCTTCTCGAAGGAGAAGACCGGCACCTTGATGGCGCAGTAGGGAGGAGCGGGATAGAGGCCTGTGCCGTACCCGAGATCCTTCAGGGGCTCATCCAGCATGACGCGGGAGGCGAGATCCACCATGGGCACGCCGGTGACCTTGGAAATATAAGGAATCGTCCGGGAGGCCCGGGGATTGACCTCAATGACATACAGTTCGTTGTCATAGATCAGGTACTGGATATTCACCAGTCCCTTGGTACCCAGCGCCAGAGCGAGCTTGGTGGAGATATCGCAGATCTTTTCCTGGAACTTTTCGGTGAGGTTGAAGGGCGGATAGACAGCGATGGAGTCGCCGCTGTGGACGCCGGCACGCTCAATGTGTTCCATGATGCCGGGGATCAGAACATCCCGCCCGTCGGAGATGACGTCCACCTCCAGCTCAATACCGGGAAGGTACTGGTCCACAAGCACCGGATTCTCAATGCCGCCGGAAAGGATCCGGGTCATATAGTCCACGGTGTGCTTCCGGTTACGGGAGATGGTCATGTTCTGACCGCCGATGACGTAGGAAGGACGCAGCAGTACGGGATAGCCCAGGCCTTCCGCTGCGGCAACGGCTTCTTCCATGGTGCGGACGCCCATGCCGCGGGGACGGCGGATGTTGAACTGCTCCAGCAGTTCGTCAAAACGCTCCCGGTCCTCAGCGATGTCGATGGATTCAGCGCTGGTGCCCAGGATACGGATGCCCTGGGAGTCCAGGAACTGGGTCAGCTTGATGGCAGTCTGGCCGCCGAAGGCCACCACAACGCCCACGGGATTCTCCACGGCGATGACGTTCATGACATCTTCAGGCGTGAGGGGCTCAAAATACAGCCGGTCCGCGGTGTCATAGTCCGTGGAGACGGTTTCCGGGTTGTTGTTGATGATGACCACGTCATAGCCGATACGGCGCAGGGTCCACACGCAGTGGACAGAGGAGTAGTCGAACTCGATACCCTGGCCGATGCGGATGGGGCCGGAACCCAGCACGATGACCACGGGACGGCCGGAACGCTTCAGGCTCCGGGACTCGCAGGCCTTGTCCGTGCAGGAGTAGAAGTAAGGCGTTTCCGCGGCAAACTCCGCACCGCAGGTATCCACCATCTTATAGCTCATCTGCCAGCCGGGAACTTCCTTCGCACCGGTGATGCGCATGATGGCCTTGTCCGGATAGCCCATTTTCTTGAAGGTTTCATAGTCGCCGGGCTGCAGGCCTTTGCCTTCGGTCCGCATTTCCAGCTCCGCCATGGCACGCAGGCGGTAGAGGAAGAAGCGGTCGATCTTTGTGATGTCAAAGATCTCGTCCACGGTGATGCCCTGCTTCAGGGCCTCGAAAACCGTGAAGAGACGACGGTCATCCTGGCGGGCCAGGCGGTCGCGGATAGGTTCATCCGTCAGGGCAGGGGCATTCAGCGTATCCAGGGAGATCTCAGCGCCGCGGACAGCCTTCATCAGGGCTTCCTCGAAACGCTGGCCGATAGCCATGACCTCACCGGTCGCCTTCATCTGGGTGCCCAGGCGGCGGGAGGAACCGTAGAATTTATCAAAGGGCCACTTCGGGAACTTAACCACCACATAGTCCACGGTGGGCTCGAAGCAGGCACAGGTTTTGCCGGTAATATCGTTGGCAATCTCATCCAGAGAGTAGCCCAGGGCGAGACGGGTGGTAATCTTGGCAATGGGGTAGCCGGTGGCCTTGCTGGCCAGGGCGGAGGAACGGCTGACGCGGGGATTGACTTCGATGACCGCATACTCGAAAGAATCCGGATTCAGGGCGAACTGGCAGTTGCAACCGCCGACGATGCCGATGGCACTGATGATATCCAGCGACGCGGTACGGAGCATCTGGTATTCCTTATCGGACAGGGTCAGGGCAGGAGCCACGACCACGCTGTCGCCGGTATGGATTCCCACGGGGTCCACGTTTTCCATGGAGCAGACGGCAATGACGTTGCCCTGCGCGTCCCGCATGGTTTCAAACTCGATCTCTTTCCAGCCGGAGATGCATTTTTCCACCAGAATCTGGGTGATGGGAGAGGCATCCAGGCCGGCACGGGCGATAACGCGCATTTCCTCCACATCGGCCGCGATACCGCCGCCGCTGCCGCCCAGAGTGTAGGCGGGACGCACGATGACCGGATAGCCGATCTTTTCTGCCCAGTCCAGGGCTTCCTCCAGGGTTTCCGCGATGCCGGAGGGCACGCAGGGCTGGCCGGCCTTCAGCATGGTTTCCCGGAACTTTTCCCGGTCTTCCGCTCGCTCGATGGCTTCAATGGGAGAACCCAGCAGGCGGACACCGAATTCCTCCAGGGTACCGTCTTTGCTCAGCTGCATGGCCAGGGTCAGACCGGTCTGGCCGCCGAGACCGGCGATCAGTCCGTCCGGACGTTCCTTTTCGATGACGCGGCGTACAGTGGCGGCATTCAGCGGCTCCAGGTAGATCTCATCCGCCAGGTGCTGGTCGGTCATGATGGTGGCGGGGTTGGAGTTCACCAGGACCACGTTGATGCCTTCCGCTTTCAGCACGCGGCAGGCCTGGGCACCGGCGTAGTCAAACTCGGCGGCCTGTCCGATGACGATGGGGCCGGAACCGATGACAAGAACCTTTTGAATCGAAGTATCTTTAGGCATGATCAGTTCCTCCCTCCTGCCATATTTTCAACAAACCGGTCAAACAGAACCGCGGTATCCCGGGGACCGGAGGCGGCTTCGGGATGGAACTGGACCGTGAAGCATTTCAGGTCCGGATAATCCATGCCTTCGCAGCTGCCGTCATTGGCGTTCCGGAAGGATTCCGTGCCGATCCCCTTCAGGGAGTCCGCGACAACCGCGTAGCCGTGGTTTTGGGATGTGATATAGGTACGGCCGGCTGCCAGATCCTTGACGGGCTGGTTGCCGCCGCGATGACCGTATTTCAGCTTGATGGTGTCACCACCCAGGGCAAGGGCTGTCAGCTGGTGACCGAGGCAGATTCCGAAAACCGGCAGCTTTCCGATCAGCTTTTTCAGCTGGGCTATGCATTCCTTGTTTTCTTTCGGATCTCCGGGGCCGTTGGACAGCATGATGCCGTCCGGATCAGACTCCAGGATAGTTTCGGCAGTGGTACTGGAAGGCCAGACTGTGACAGAACAGCCGCGCTTCTCCAGACTGCGGATGATGTTGTGTTTGGCGCCGTAGTCGATCAGAGCGACACGACACTTTTCCACGCCTTCTGCGGGGAAGAATTCCTTTATATTGGATGAAACAGACGCAACGGCATCCTTCACGGTGAAGCTGCGGATTGCGCTGAGGTCTGCAGGCACTTCATCGCAGATCATGGCGTTCATAACGCCCTCTTCGCGGGTGATCCGTACAATCTCGCGGGTATCCACACCGCACAGGCCGGGTATGCCTTTGGCCACCAGGTAATCGTTCAGGGGATAGGCGGAACGGAAGTTGGAAGGCGTGTCGCACAGCTCCCGGACAATGTAGCCGAAGAGTGTGCTGTTGCCTTCAAAGTCTTCCTCAATGACGCCGTAGTTGCCGATCATCGGGAAGGTCTGGGTGACAATCTGGCCGTAATAGCTGGGATCTGTCAGGGTTTCCAGGTAGCCTTCCATGCCGGTGGTGAAGACCAACTCACCGATCCGGTCGACAGGCGCGCCGATACGCTTGCCTTCGAAGATGGTACCGTTGGCGAGAACCAAGTATGCCATACATGTTCCTCCGATACAATAAATGGAATCGTAATTCAGAATTCTGCGATCGCTGTTACCAAAGTGCCCAAGGCACTTTGACAGCTGTAGCATGGCAGTTGTTACTCAAATCAAAGATTTGGACAACTGCTCAACAATTCATAATTCATAATTATGAGTTTGTTTATGCACAAGCCTGCTTGATGACTTCAGCGGCTTTGATGAGCAGGTCATCCGGGATGTTCAGGGCGGGGAGGAGGCGGACTTTGTCCTTTGCGGTGAGGCAGAGGACGCCGCTCTCCCGGCAGGCAGCCAGCACTTCCGCGGCGGGCTTCACGGTCTTGATGCCGATCATCAGGCCGAGGCCGGTTACGCTCTCGATCCCGGGAGCGCCTTCCAGCAGGCTCCGGATCAGTTTGCTTTTGCGGGTCACATCCGCCAGGAGATCATCCGTCAGCCGTTCCACCACGGAGATGGCCGCGGCAGCCGCCACAGGGTTGCCGCCGAAGGTGGATCCGTGATCGCCGTAGGAAAGGACGTTGCAGACCTTCTCGCTCATCAGGGTTGCCCCCATGGGCAGGCCGCCGGCCAGGCCTTTGGCGGTGGAAACCACATCGGGATGCAGACCGTACTGCATATAGGCATAAAGGGAACCGGTGCGGCCGTTGCCGGTCTGGACCTCATCGATCATGAGCAGGATGTTCTGCTCCTTCAGGTAAGCATCCAGTTCCTTCACAAAAGCAGGATCCAGCGGGATGACGCCGCCTTCGCCCTGAACCAGTTCGATCAGCACCGCTGCGACCGTTCCGTTTGCACACAGGGCCTTCAGCGCGTCCATATCCCCGACAGCAAAGGAAGCAAAGCCGGGGGTCAGGGGCTGGAACAGCTCATGGAAGTGATCCTGACCGGTGGCAGCCAGGGTGGTCAGTGTCCGGCCGTGGAAGCTGTTCTTCAGCGTAACGATGGTGGAGCAGGCGGGGCCTTTGTTTTCAGCCGCCCATTTCCGGGCTACCTTGATGGCACATTCATTGGCTTCGGCTCCGGAGTTGGAGAAGAAAACCTTGGACATGCCGGTTTTTTCGCACAGGAGCTTTGCCAGGTTGGCACAGGGTGCGGTGTAAAACAGGTTGGACATGTGCTGGACGCTGTGGATCTGCTTTTCCACGGCGGCGATCCAGAGTTCATCCGCCACACCGAAGGAGGAAACGGCGATGCCGGACCCCATATCGATGTATTCCTTACCGTTTGCGTCCTGAACCAGGGAACCTTTGCCGCTGACGATTTCAACGGGGAAACGCTTGTAGGTGGAAGCGACAAACTGTTGGTCTAGTTCGATAGTATTCATTAAAACCTCCGGATAGTTATCAGAATTAAGAATTCAGAATTAAGAATTCAGAATTAATGGTGTCGCCTGCGGGCGGGGAGATTCTTCAACTCCGCCTACGGCTTCGCTCAGAATGACAGCTTGCGCCTGGAAGATTCTAATGCTCACTCCCAGCGATCGTCGCGGCCGCTCTGCCTTCGCCTACGGCTCGTCAATCGCGGGTTCCTGTAGCTGTGGGTGGCGTTACCAAAATATCTTCATCCTGCGGATTTGATATTTTGACGCTCACTCCCACCCGCTTTGACGGTCGTCAGGGGTTTCGCCGTTGGAAACCATAGTGCCGGCACCTTCGTCGGTGAGGAGCTCCATGAGGATGGAGTGGGGAACACGGCCGTCCATGATGACCACGTTGCGGACACCGCGGGAAAGAGCCTTCGCGCAGCATTCCACCTTCGGGATCATGCCGCCGGAGATAATACCGCTGTCATACAGGGAAGGCAGCTCCGGCAGAGTGATCTGCGGGATCAGGGTGGAAGGATCGTTCTTATCCTTCAGCACACCGGCGATGTCAGTCATCATGATCAGCCTCTCAGCACCCAGGGCGCCGGCGATATAGGCCGCGGTGGTGTCACCGTTGATGTTGTAGGCGTTGCCGTTCTTGTCGCAGCCGACGGTGGAGACAACAGGAATGTAGCCGCGGTCCAGCAGGTCCGTAACCGGCTGGATGTGTACCTTCTGGATCTCGCCCACATAGCCCAGGCGTTCATCCTTCATGCTGCACTGCAGCAGGCGTCCGTCCATACCGGACAGGCCGACGGCCTTGCCGCCCTTCATCTCCAGCAGGTTGACCAGCGTTTTGTTGATCTTGCCGGCCAGCACCATCTGAACGATGTCCATGGTCTCCTTGTCAGTGACCCGCAGACCGTCCACGAATTCCGGCTTTTTGCCGAGACGATCCATCAGATCATTGATCTCAGGACCGCCGCCGTGTACCAGCACGATGCGCACACCGATGAGCCACAGCAGAACAATGTCCTCCATGACCTGCTGCTTGAGCTGATCATTGATCATGGCGTTGCCGCCGTACTTTACAACAACCACTTTGCCTGCATAACGGCGGATGTAGGGAAGGGCGGCGGTAAGCACTTCAGCCCGTTCCATATTTGTCAGATCACTGTGCATAAAAACCCTCCTGGTTTTTAATGCATAATGCATAATGCATAATGCATAATGATGATTGCCTGAAAGCCTTTGTGTCGACCATCAGGTGCGGTAGTCGCCGTTGATTTTGACGTAATCGTAGGTGAGGTCGCAGCCGAAGGCGGTGGCTTCCTCACTGCCCATATTCATATCGCAGTCAAAGTGGACATCATGCTCGGAAAGGATTGCCAGGGCTTTTTCCTCATCAAAGAGCTGCACGCAGCCGTCCTTATAGAAGCAGACGGAACCGCTTTCACCGGTCATGGTGATCGTGATATCGGCAGGGTTGAAATCGGGACCGGCATAGCCCAGCGCGCAGAGCACGCGGCCGCAGTTGGCGTCCTTCCCGTAGATCATGGCCTTGACCAGGCTGGAACCAACCACGGAACGGGCAAGGATCCGGGCGTTCTCTTTCGTATCGGCGTTGAAAACCCGGGTCTCGATCAGGTGGGTGGCGCCTTCGCCATCGGAGGCCATGAGCCTTGCCAGGTCGTGGCAGACGCTGAAGAGCGCGGCACAGAACAGCTCATAGGATTCATCCGCGGCGATGATCGGCTTGTTGCCGGCCAGGCCGCTGGACAGGAGCAGCAGCGTGTCGTTGGTGCTGGTATCGCCGTCCACAGTGATCATATTGAATGTATCCTTGATCACGGCGCTGAGGGCTTTCTGCAGCAGGGCGGGATCAATGGCGCAGTCTGTAGCCAGATAGCCCAGCATGGTGCACATGTTTGGATGAATCATGCCGGAACCTTTGCTCATGCCGCCGAGATGAACGGTGACCGTTCCTTCACCGGAAGCAGCGGGCAGGTCGAACTCCACAGCATATTCCTTGTTCACTGTATCCGTGGTCATGATCGCCTTGCTGGCCAGGGTGGCGGCTTCAGCGGAATCGGAAAGATTCTTTGCCATGACGGAAACACCGGCGGTGATCCGGTCCAGAGGCACATTCGGGCCGATGACACCGGTGGAACCCACCAGGACTTCGCTGGCGGAGATGCCCAGAATCTCAGCGGTGTGCTTCGCGGTTTCGCTGCACAGGCGCATGCCTTCCGCACCGGTACCGGCGTTGGCAATGCCGGTGTTAACCACCACCGCGCGAACCGGTTTTCCAGACTTCACAATGTCCATATCCCAGAGTACCGGAGCGGCCTTCACTTTATTGGAAGTAAAGGTGCCGGCCACGGCGCAGGGAACATCCGTGAAGAGCAGGGCCATGTCCCGGCGGTTCTGGTACTTGATGGCCGCCTCACAGCTGGCCGCTTTGAACCCCTTGGCGGCGGTGAACCCGCCCGCAATCTTACGAATCTTCATTGTCTTCTCCTTCGCTGCATCTGATCTGTTACCCAAATCAAAGATTTGGACAGATCAAGATATAAACCGTGTGATGTTCTTTTCGTTCAGCACGAAGTCGTAGTAGTACACATCCGCCCGCTGGTTCCAGCCAATCTGCTTCCAGAAGGCGTTGCCCACGTCGTTGGCGGTGAAAGCGATCAGGGCCACCTTGTTGATGCCCATGGCTTTCAGCTGATGCATGCAGAAGCCGACCATGTGGGTGCCGATGCCCCGCCGCCGGTATTCCTTGGCGACGCAGACGTGGTAGAGATAACCCTGACGGCCGTCGGAACCGCAGAGGATCGTTCCGATGATCCGGTTCCCGGCCTTTGCCACCACGCTGGTGGTGGGATTACGTTGAATGAAACGTTCGATATCTTCCCGGGAATCGTCCAGGGCCCGGATGCCGAAACCGCGGATGGTCATCCACAGGGCGCGGACGTCATCGTAATCCTCGGGCTTCATCGGCATGATGTCGATCTCGTTGATAATCTGCTGATCCATCCCTAACTCTCCATTGAGTCTGATGATTTCTTAAATGACCAGGCCCTCTGCTTCATTGAATCCGAGGGCGATGTTCATGTTCTGGATTGCCGCGCCTGAGGCACCTTTGCCCAGGTTGTCGAAGCGGGATACCAGCAGGATCCGTTCATCGTTTCCGTAAACAGAAACTTCCAGGTCATCCCGGCCGGCGAAGGCACCGGCGGAGAGGAATCCGCCCTCATCCGACGTGTCCGCGAAACGGATCAGGCCGGACTGGTAATAAGCTTTGTAAACTTCCTTAATCTCCTCAACGGAGGCGGAGGTTTCCGCCGGCGTCAGCGGAACGGTGACTTCCATGCCGGCGTAATACGGCGCGACAATGGGAGAGAACACCGGCGCGTGATCCAGGCCGCAGAGCTTTGCCATTTCCGGCAGATGCTTGTGGGTCTGGCCGAGGCCGTACTGACGGGGTGCCTGGTAAAGCGGATTCACTTCGGGAGTTTCGTATTCCGCGATCATCTTCTTGCCGCCGCCTGAGTACCCGGTGAGGGAAAAGCAGGACAGCCGGACATCTTTTTTCAGGAGCCCGGCCGCAACCAGCGGAGCCACCAGGGAGATGAAGCCTGTGGCATGGCAGCCGGGATTGGCGATCCGCTTTGCGGCTTTCAGCTTCTCCCGCTGGCCGGACAGCTCCGGCATACCGTAAACCCAGTCATCCGCAACCCGGTGCGCGGTGGAGGTATCGATGATCACCGCATCCGGGCTGGTTACAAAGGAAGCAGCTTCCACCGCCGCTGCATCCGGCAGGCAGAGGAAGGAAACGGCGGCGCTGTTCAGCGCGTCCGCCCGGGCGGCGGGATCCTTGCGGGTTTCCTCCGGAAGGATGATCAGTTCGAGATCCTTCCGGGCGGAGAGCCTTTCGCGGATCCGCAGGCCGGTGGTTCCGGCACTGCCGTCAATGAAAACCTTTATCATGAAAGTTCCTTTCATTCCAATTAACAATGAACAGTTAACAGTGAACAATTAATAGTTGAGCCTATGATATGAAACCATCCCGCCGGCCGTACGGAGGGCGGGAGTGGTTAAGAATCTATGGAAGATTACTTCTTCTGATTGGCGGCGTCCACCATGGCCTGAACTTTGGTGGGCAGGCCGAACAGGGTGATGAAGCCGGCAGAGTCTTTCTGGTCGTAGTCGCTGGCACCGAAGGTGGCGATATCCTCAGAATACAGGGAATAGTCGCTCCAGACACCGGCCTTGATAATGTTGCCCTTGTAGAGCTTGAGCTTCACTTTACCGGTGACCTTCTCCTGGGTCTTGTCCACGAAGGCGGACAGCGCTTCCCGCAGGGGAGAGAACCACAGGCCGTTGTAAACCAGCTCAGCGAAGGTGATGGACAGCTTCTGCTTTTCATGCATGGTCAGCTTGTCCAGGCAGATGGACTCGAGGGTCTCATGAGCCTTGTACAGGATGGTTCCGCCGGGGGTCTCATATACGCCGCGGCACTTCATGCCGACCAGCCGGTTCTCGACGATGTCGATGATACCGATGCCGTTGGCACCGCCCAGCTCATTCAGCTTCAGGATGATGTTCTTGGCGGACATCTTCTCGCCGTCCAGCGCCACCGGGATGCCCTTTTCGAACTCGATGGTCACATAGGTGGGCTTGTCAGGAGCGTCAATGGGGGAAACGCCCATTTCCAGGAAGCCGGGCTTTTCGTACTGCGGTTCGTTGCCGGTGTCTTCCAGGTCCATACCTTCATGGCTCAGATGCCAGAGGTTCTTGTCCTTGGAATAGTTGGTCTCCCGGTTGATCTTCAGCGGGATGTTGTGGGCTTCAGCGTAGTCAATCTCTTCATCCCGGGATACGATATCCCACTCACGCCAGGGAGCGATGATGGGCATATCCGGAGCGAAGTGCTTCACAGCCAGTTCAAACCGGACCTGGTCATTGCCCTTGCCGGTGCAGCCGTGGCAGATGGCGTCAGCTCCTTCTTTCTTGGCGATCTCCACCAGGCCCTTGGCGATGCAGGGACGGGCGTGGCTGGTGCCCAGGAGGTAATCCTCATATACGGCACCGGCCTTCATGGTGGGGATGATGTAGTCATCCACATATTCTTCCGTCAGGTCCAGCACGTACAGCTTGCTGGCACCGGTCTTGATAGCCTTTTCTTCCAGACCGTCCAGTTCAGTGCCCTGGCCCACGTCGCCGGAGACGGCGATGATCTCAGGATTGTTGTAATTCTCCTTCAGCCACGGGATGATGATGGATGTATCGAGACCGCCGGAGTAGGCGAGGACGACTTTCTTGATGTCAGCTTTATTCATTGGGGTGACCTCCTTCTGCATGATTATGCAGGCAATATACACCGCCACAAACCCGTTGTCAAGAGGAAAACAATAGAAAATCAAAAGATTTTTTCACAATGCATAAAAATGAATATATGCATAAATGAATGAATATTTGCTTTTATTCATGCATACAATGTGTCCTGACAGCTTGCCAGAAAAGGCTTTTCTATGGTATATATATTACATTATGAGTCCCGGAGGAGAAGACGAGAATGCATACCGGAAAACACTGGATCCTGACCCTGATCATCGCGGCGCTGCTGCTGAGCATCCTGGTCCCGGCGACGGCTGAAGTGAAGCCCATCGCGACGGACATGCTGGAGCACGGAACGCCTCCCGCCAAGGAAGGATGGATCACGCCGGGCAGGGAATACCAGGATGAATCCATTCATGCTACTTTATATGAAAGAAAGAACTACAAGACCAAGTCCAGTGCCGGTCCCACCACGATCCACTGGGTGGTGATCGAGATCAAGGATCCCTCCCAGATCCGTACGGTGCTGAGCTATGACAGCTTTGAAGCCAAGAAGGGTGCTAATCCCCCTGAACTGGTGAAGTATATCAACCCGGTTGTTTCCTTTAATGACGACTATGTCAAGATGAACAACTACAAGGGTTATGTGGTCCGCCAGGGCGTGTTCTGCTGCGACAGCCTGGACGAGTGGAAGGAAGAGATGAAGCAGGACGTGCTGGTGATCGACAGCCAGGGCGATTTCTCTGTGATCCAGAAAGCTTCCTCCGCAGACGTGCAGGCGTTCATCGCGGACCTGGAAGGCCAGGGCAAGGAAGCGACAAACGTATTCACTTTCGGACCGGCCCTGGTGCTGAACGGTGAGGTGCAGGAGATCAAGGGATCCGACAGCACCCACGAGGTGGCCCTTTCCGCGGCCCGCACGGCTATCTGCCAGCTGGATACGCTGACCTATGCCGTATTCGCGGTGGACGGCGGAGACGGCGTCGGAACAAACTGCACGGAACTGGCGAACTTCATCGCCAAGACATTCCCGGACTGCAAAGTGGCGTATAACCTGGACGGCGGCGGTTCCTCCAAGCTGTACATGGGACAGAAGAAGGTCAACAGCGCGAAGGGACGCCGGGAGATTTACGGCATGATCTATTTTGCTTCTGCCGTATCGGAGGAGTAATCAATGACATCCTTTGGACTGGTGATGCTCGGCGCGGCCGCGGCCGCGCTGCTGCTGATGTTTTTCCTGAGGGAAAAGCATGACCTGAGGAAGCGGACCGTATTTGTGTTCGGGGCCCTGGCCGCGGTGCTCTGCATCCTGCTGGGACGTGCGGCCTTCTGGCTCTGCTCCCTGGAGTGGATCCCGGACAGCGGACTTTCCTTCTGGGATTTCCTGGGAAGCGGATACAGCTATATGCTGTACGGTGCTGTTATCGGCGGATTTGCCGCCGCGTTCATATCCTCGAAGATTACAGGACAGGCTTTCGGCAGGATCGCCGATGCCGCCGCGGCACCCGCCGCGCTGCTGATCGCCGCAGGCCGTTTCGCGGAATACCTGATCGAAGCCGGCTTTGGTTCCTCAGTGGAAGAATGGTTCGATCCCTTTGAGGATTGGAGCATGATCGCCTGGGAGAATCCGGAACCGATCTGCCGTTTCCCCTTCGCGGTGCAGAACTATTACGGCACCTGGCGCTTCTCCATCAACCTGCTGGAAGGCCTGGCCGCCATCGTGTTCCTGGTCGTGCTGCTGCGGATGAAGAAGCGGAAGACCGGCGGAGCCGCGTCGCTCCTGCTTCTGATGTACGCTTCCTGCCAGATCCTGTTTGAATCCATGCGGAAGGACGAGGTCATTATCTGGGGCTTCGTGAAGGCAAATCAGCTGATCAGCGCGCTGCTGGTGCTGGGGATCCTGATCTTCTGCTGGCTGAAGCTGCCGAAGCAGCAGCGGAGCAAGCGGGAACTGACTTTCAGGCTGGTGATGATATTCCTGGCTGCGGGCATCGTCATGCTGATGGAATTCGCCCTGGACCAGAAGGTTTCTTTCCTGATGTGGATGCGCGCGGACCTGAGCTACATTGTGATGGCTGCCTGCTGCGTCTGGATGCTGGCTGCAGTCGTGCCGCTGTGGAAGAAAGCCTTTCCGCGGGAAGACTGACCGGATCCGCTAATCAATAGACTGAAACGCCCGGCTTTGTTATACAGAACCGGGCGTATTTTTTTTGAAAGAAATTTTGATGAAATCCGATATTATTTTTTCTTTTTCTGTCTAATCAGGTGTAGGAGGTGAGCGAAACGTGAGCAATGTGAAGGGCCCAGACAATGCTCCGGATCGCAATCAGAGACTGGAACAGCTGGTTGACCGGTATCAGGAACAGGTCATGCGGATGTGCTTTCTCTATCTGTGCGACAAAACGCTGGCGGAAGACGCCATGCAGGAGACATTCCTGAAAGTATACCGGGCTTTGGATACGTTCCGTGGGGAAGCCAGTGAGAAAACCTGGATCATGAGGATCGCCATCAGGACATGCTATGACATGAACCATTCCGGATGGTTCCGGGTGTTCAACCGGCAGGTGACGCCTGACATGGTTCCGGAGACGGCTGTTCCCTTTGAAGAGAGTGATGATGAACTGATGAACGCCGTGATCCGGCTGCCGATCCGGCTTCGGGAAGTGATCCTCCTGTATTACTATCAGCATATGAATGTAAATGAAACAGCTGAATCGCTTGGTATATCGCAGTCCTCTGTTTCCGGAAGGCTGAAACGGGGACGGGAGAGACTGAAGGCGATGATGGAGGGGAGTGAGTTCGATGAGTAAAAGATATACGAAAGATACTTTTTCCGAAGCTCTTGACCGTCGGCTCTCCGGCTTTCAGGCGGATCCATGGCTTGCCCGGCGTGTGATCGGCGCAAGTGAAGGAGAAAAACCTGTGAAGAAACTATCTGTAGGCGCGATCCTGGTCATCGTGCTGCTGTGCATTCTGATCACCGGCGCGGTGGCGGCAGCGACACAGGGACTGACGCTTGATGATTTCTGGAAATGGCTTGAGGCAGGTGGGGAGACAAAACTGCCGGACAACTATGAGGAAATGATCCGGGATGAAGTGGTTCAGAAGGACGAGATTGTCGTTGAGGATGAGCATGCTGTCTATACGATTCCCGGATACTATTGCGATGGGAAGACGCTGACCCTTGTCGTCAATGTGGCTCCGAAGGAGGATGTCCTTCCGGTATGGTATATGGATGATGAAGAGATGAATGAACCTATCCAGGACAGATACTACCGAACTGACGTTACAGAAGAAGCAACGCTGGGAGAATATGCCTGGAAACACCATAACGGGAATGTGGCAGAGTTTTGCTTTGGGGAAGCAGATGACGGAAATGTATTCTGCGGTTACAGTGAAGGGGTTGTACTGAACGGAGATGGTTCCATATCCATCATCCAGGACATGATGGTCGATGGGCCGGCACTGACGGAACGGGATGTACAGATGCAGATTAACTACAAAAAGGGGAAAGTGTCCCGGGGCGATGCCGGATGGCATGTCGAAGCACTGGAAGAGGACACCACCATAATCCCGATGACCATTCGCACGGTGAAAGCCAGGAAGTATGTGTGTAAAGACGGGTTTGACGTCCCGGATGTCGGGGTCAGGGTTACAGAAGTGAGAATGGAAGTCAATCCACTGGAGATCTGGTGCGAAATGGACTTCAAGGTAACAGACGCCGAACAGTTCGGAAAACAGTGGGTGGAACGCGAGGTGACGGTTTATTCAGGGTTTGGCGATGTGACGTATGAGTCCAGGGAAATGCAGAGGATGGACGCTCTTGACTACGAGTTTGTTTATCCGGAAGGAACAGGGGAAGAAAAGATGGGAAAGACTGTGCCGCAGGGACCGGCAGGATGTTACTCCGGAGGATGCACTTATTCTGAGCCGTTTAAGGGTGCCATGTTCCACGCGGCATTCCCGATCAGTCTGGACGCCTTTGGCCCCCGCTTTGCCATGCGGGCCCGTAATATGGAAACAGGTGAGCGGTTCGGGACGGTGGAATTCACCGTGGAGCCGGTGGAGGAATGAACACTGACAAGCAGTGCCCTGCGGAAGCAATTCCGCAGGGCTTTTTCTTGCCCGGAAATATGCTGCTGCCGATTCCGGAAAAGTATGGTAAAATCAGCATCGGCTGCGGTCCGGAAAGGACTGCTGAAAAAAATAAAAAAGTTTCAGAAAAAAATGAGCAAAACTGGATTCCATGCGCATCTTTAAAGTGTATCCCAAAACGAAAGCGAGGACGAAGACGATGGATCGAGCCAAAGAGCAGGTCTTTATCGATGCGGTGCGTGAAAGACGCCATCAGATGTACCGTGTCGCGCTGGGTTACCTGCATTCCGCCCAGGACGCGGAAGACGCAGTTTCCGACGCGGTGGAATCCACATGGAAGAGCCTGAAACATATCCGCAATGAGGAAGCCATTCCAGCCTACCTGATCCGATGCACAATCAATGCCGCGAAAAGTATGCTTCGAAAGAAGAAGCGGACAGAGCCGTTAGAGCCTTATCAGGAGACGCTGGCCGTGGGAGAATCCGGAGATCCTATCACCGATTATCTGTCGGGGATGAAGGAAAAGGATCAGCTGCTGCTGGTTCTCAAGTACCAGGAAAACCTGCGGGAGGCCGACATCGCATCCATCCTCAACATTCCGAGAGGAACGGTCTCGTCCCGTATCAACACGCTGCTGGGCAGGATCAGGGAACAGATGAGCAAGGAGGGATTAAGCTGTGATTGAGGAAAGAATGAAATCCGCAATGCAGAATAAACTGCCGGACGTTCCGGAAGGTTTTGACGCAAGAAGCGATATGCAGCTGCTTGAGCTGACTACACCGGTTAAGGAAAAGAGAATGAGACTGAGCATCGGCTGGGTGATGGCGCTGGTGCTGGTATGTGTCCTGGCTACGGGAGCCGTTGCCGCCACGCTGAACCTTTTCGGCCTGGGAGACTTCATTGCCCGGTACGCGAAGGATGCCGGGATCACTCTGCCGGAAAACATAGAGGAATCCTTCCTGAAGGAAGACGTTACCGTGGAATCGGAGCACATGGTCTACACTGTTCACGAAACATATTATGATGAAGCCTATATCCGGATTGCCGTAACAATGCATCCCAAAAACAATGAACTCCTGGTAAACGAGTTTGGCATCGATGCAGAAGGGGATATCTGGAGTGTCTATAACCAGATGGAACCGGAAACAAAAACGGTTGCGGAATACGCAAAGGAACATTATGACGGGCATGTGGCACAGATTGGGGCATATCTGAACGCATGGCCTGAAAAGGAAAAGGACTGGGATGGCTATCCCAATGAAATGACCGATTTCATGATGAATGAAGACGGTTCTGTGACAGCTTACTATCACTGGAAACTGGCGGACTATGGGGATCCGACACCGGAAGACACGATTCTGCTGTATATGGAGTATACTCCGGACACCGCCGAGGAAGACGCGGAATACTTCGATTTTAACCTTGATAATACAGAACGTATAGAGATTCCGCTGAGGGTGAAATTCACCGGTAATGAAAAGTGGGTCTGTGAAGACGAAATGGAATTCCCGAGTGTTGGCGTGAAGGTCACCAGGGTCCAGATGATTGTTACCCCCCTGGATGTCCGCTGTGAAGTACAGGCTGTTGTTACAGATGAAGAACTGTACAACGCCCAGGAGGAAGAAGGAATGCTCGCATTCCAGTTTGTAACCCCTGACAGCACGGAAACGGATGGGTATAAGACTGTTAAAGCAGGATTGGATGGCGGTGTTGAGAAGAGTACTCCGGGACCGGAAGAGGGAGAACCGACCACCTTCCAGGTGCACTTCTCAATCAGCCGGGAAGCCATCGGAGATCATTATGCCCTCAGGGCGTTCAACCGGCTCATACGCCAGAAATATGAAACTGTAGAATTCACGATGAAGCCTCTGGAAGAGGAAACGCAGCATGCGCAGGATGAATAAGCAGGCCTTCCGAATGGGGAACGTCTGCAGAAATTACCCTGTCCGGTAACAGAAAAACAATTCAAGATGCATCCGGCTGTGAGAACAGCCGGATGTTTTTGTACTGTGAATAGTTTTATTTCTGTTTCACAAATATGGGCGGAAAAAGTCCTTGCAAATTGATCCGGCCTATGCTATAATCCCTTTCGCTGACCGTTTGGGATTATAGCTCAGTTGGTTAGAGCACCACGTTGACATCGTGGGGGTCATAGGTTCGAGTCCTACTAATCCCACCAAGAAAAAACAGATCCTTCATGGATCTGTTTTTTCTTAGTTTTGGGTCAGTCGACTCGAACCTATGACTACGGGGCCCCACGATCGTGGGGGCAAACGAAGGAAGCGTCTCCACAGTGTGGAGTGCCGAAGGCAAGCGACCTGAGTTTGTTGGCGCGAAACGAGCGGCGAGCCTGCTCCAAAGGCGGGCAGCGACGATTGAGCGAACGGAACATATGGTTCGAGTCCTACTAATCCCACCAAAGCGAAAAAGGCCATCCGAAAGGATTGGCCTTTTTGTTTTCGATACAGTATCGGATCGTAGATTTTTTCAGCGATATATTATTTGCCTATATATAACATACGCCAATACGGCAAATACTATGGCAAGAAACACAAAGAAGACGCTGAGGAGTTTTTTGCCTGAATTCCATACCTGATATGAGAACCATAGCGACCCAAGACAAGCAGCTATCAGAAATAAACTGGGGGCATAAACAAAAACATATACATAGAAAATTGAAGCATAGAGTAATGCATATTCCAGCCAATTCATAGGGCCATGATCACTCCTATACCAGTCTTTTTTGCCTTATCCATTACAATCTGTTTACAGTAACAGCAGACTGAACACCTTGTTTCAGCTTCAAAAACAGATTTCACTGTCAGATGCCGAATACAATATTTTGCCGTCTCAATGGACAATAATATAACGCTTCACAATGCTTGCAGCATCCTGACAATAAAAAGAGTACATAGATTCCCGCACCAAAGGAGATGGATAATTATTGAGCATGAGGAACACAGGTTCGAGTCCTGTTAATCCTACAAACAGAAAAAGACATCACTGAAGCATTGCCAGAGTGATGTCCATAGGCCTATTTACTTCCGGTTTTCCTGTTAAACATTTGTTCCGTCAATTGGGGTTTGCCATTTCTGTAATTCCGGATTTTAACGGTTTAAAGACATTACATATACCTGGCATGGATTCCATTCATCCCACAAGAGGGGAAATACTTCCAGCTCTTTAAATCCGCAGCTGATGTAAAAATGATTTGTCTTATCATAATCGTCATAAACTCCCATTTTTACGGTCTTAACCTGCATGAATTCATAACCCTGAGCCCTTGCAATTTCTTTTGCTTTTTCAACGAGCTGACGTCCTATGCCACGTCTATGATAATCCTTCAGCACTCCCATCACAGCCAGTTCAACAGTAGCTTTTCCCGTTTCCTTTAAACACAGAAAACCCACTACATTATGATCATCTTTGGCTGCTAAAAAAGTCCAGTCAGCACTGTGTGAAATGTAATCTTCTCTGCTTTCCTCTATTCCGAACCAATCAGTCAGAGCCTCCAGCACATTTCTAGCAATAGCTTGTTTTTCAGCGGGATCAGTTATCTCTTTAATCATAATATTTCGCTCCACAAACAGTGTTCTTTGATGATGCCGTAATTGATATTATAGTACTTTCTGCATGACTACAGCATCTTTATACATCCCGTTAACATAAAAATACTTTTTATATAATCCTATGTCAACAAATCCCATTTTATGGTACAGGTTAATGCCCCTCGCATTATCAGAAATGACTTCCAGTTCTATAACGCTGAGCTTCATCTTCTTTGCCTGTTCGACAATTCTTTTCATCATTTCGGTTCCTATTCCCTGATTCCAGTAATCCTTTCTTACTGAAATCGAGAATTTAGCCCTATGACGAATTCTTGCCGGATAATATCCCTCTAATTCTGCTCTCGCAATAATCTGTTCGTTATCAAGAGCTATCAGAACGATACTATTCTCCGAGTCTTTACTCATGGCCAGTTTTCGTTTTACGCCTTCAACCGGAACAGTAAATTCATTATCACCATGCAGCAAATTATCAGATTCTCCACCTACCTGATTCAGGTAAATAATCATTTTCTCTGCATCATCCGGAACAGCCTCTCGAATGATATATGTATTATTCATCTTATTTCTTTAACCTCCTGTTCGGTTATTCATTCCTGTCTGATGTTGAACGCCCGTAATACGGAGAATCTCCGTAATACCGGTCTTTCAGCGTGCAGCCGGACCAGTATCTGCGAAAATAGAAATAATCGTCTGCGTACCGGCTTAAGCTATAATCATAGACTGTTCTCTTTTCAAAGAGACGGAACCCGCTCTTCTCGGCCGTTTTACGGGAGGCTGGATTATCCACGTCCATGACCGCAGTCAGATAGTCAAACTTATGACTCCGGCAGAAATCCTCCGCAAACGCCTCCGCCGCTTCGGATGCATAGCCTTTCCCGGCATACTCACTGATCATCATCCAGCCAAGATCAAATTCATGGAGCATATTCTGCTTACAGAAAGTAAGTGCACCCATCACTTCGCCGGTTTCTTTGTTTTCAATAGCATAGCACCGCCATGTGTCAGTGTCGCCGGCATCTTCAATTCTTTGAAAGCCATGGATATAGCTGAGCATATCTGTCCGTTTTGCATCAACATCCAGAAAATCCGGGCAGAATTTTATCACCTGCGGATCGGTTTTGATCCTGTACAGTGCGTCAGCGTCTTCCTCCCGGAACGGACGGATGATCAGCCTTTTTGTTTCAATGATCATTTTTTTTGCCTCTGTCGTTTCCGTGATTGTATTTCCCGGAAAAAGCTTCGATGTATTTCATGGTGAACGGTTTCAGTTCACAGTTTGAATTTACCAGGGATGCATCCTCCCCGTGAAGCCATGAAACAATGTCATTTAAACCCCATGTTGTGAAAACTTCGATATCGTATTGCTTTGCAACTTCCGGGAAATTAACAAATATAGATTCCTGAATCTCTTTTGTGCTGTGGTTGCTTACGTCAAATTCCGTGATCTGTACTTTCACGCCCATATTTGTACAGAACGAGAACATTTCATCCATATATGCCCGGGTTTCATCTTCAGATCCCCAGAAATGGCATTGCATTCCGAATCCGTCGATCAGCCGGATCCCGTGTTCCTGCTCATATGTTTTGATCCGGTCGATCACCGTTTTGAAAATAATCTGTTTCTCCCGGTTTCCCTCATTGTTGTCATTATAGAATAATTTGATCTGACTTCCAAACACTTCACGTGCCAACCGGAAAACCTGGATGTAATAATGCTTTCCCAACAACCTATACCAATCATCGATCCGGACACCCTCGTCATCGACGTCATATACGGGCTTTTCTTCTTCACGAAGGGCTCTGATTTCATCCGGATCGGCAGCGATCTCATTGATCAGATCCATACTGTAAGCGTTGGGATACCGTTCTTTCAGACACTGCATATAGGTTTTGATAAACTTGTATGTCAGTTTTTTCCGGTCTTCCGCGCTTCTGTTTTCCAGATACTCCGTTAACTGCCTTGGGACGTGACAGTACCATATGATCGTGTGAATCCTGAGGCTCAGTTCATTTTCCTGCGCGAAAGCATATACCTTGTCAGCGTATGAAAAATTGAACAGGCGCGTATTGACTTCATCATGGATAAACGCCGGCTGATCCTGATTGAAGAATATCTCCATCTTCATTTCGTTCTCAGGTGTCACACTATCCAGATACCGGTCAATAAACTGAACCATCTTCTCCATCCGGTGATAGTCCAGCTGGCGGTAATAGGAAGCATCCGGCGGGTTTTCCGCAGCCAGATACTTGTCCCTGTTTTCTGCGAAATCATGTTCATTGCTGGATTTCCAGATTCTGATCAGATCAATTGTCAGATAGCTGATGCCACTACCAAACTTTATCAAATCTGTACCTCCATTAATTCGTCCTGATATGTGCTCTGTGTATAAACAAATCCCATCAAGATTATCTTAACAAGCATGAAACGCCGAAGAGCAGCAGGCTGATCAATGCTGCCAGGGCAGGAATCCAGGCCACTACCAGATAGTTACTGTTCAGGTTGTTTACAAACTGCAGCTTGCTGATATACCAAAGGCTGTCCTTTTCCTCCAGGATACCTGTTATCCTGATCGGAATGCGGAAATGAACGTAATCCAGCTTAATCTTTCCCCGCAGAACAAAGTACAGGGCACTACCGGCACGGAGGAGCGAGGTTTGATCCACATCAAGCGCCAGTTGTCCCCAGTGTTTCCAGTCACCCTGCAGCAGCCATGTGGCTCCCTGACGGCCATAAAAGATCTCGTCAGGATTGGTTCCCAGGATCCGCATATTGTCCGGAAGCATCGTTTCATCAATGCAGGCGTCCACGTGTTCGGGATCACGTTTTGCATAGTATTTGTTCAACAGCTTCAGGGGACGAAGAGCAGCTTCCCGCAGTGCTTCCGGGAGCTCTTCACCGGCGATCTCATGGGGTTTGCTTTGCTCCCGTCTGCCTTCCAGCCAGATGTGAAAGAGGAGATAAAACAGAAGCAGCAAAAAGAACAGGAATAATCCGCCTGTGATGTATTGCATCATAAATCACTCCAACTTCAAAACGTTTGTTGCTCGAAGAAAAACCAAAGACAGCGGCCGGTATTAGTCTGCATACAGTTCCAGATATGACTGGATTTTGGCTTTACAATACAGTTCATCTGTAAGCCCAAACTCAGGATCATAGTATTTTCCATGATAATACAATATCCAATGACTATAGCGGGGGAGTAAAACCTTCAATATGCATACCGGCGGCAGCGGCGTGCTGTTATCTGCCTTTGTCATGGTTTTTGCCTGCCTGATCCCATAATGCTCCAACGCTTTCTCAATGTCTTTTTTCCCGGTTGCTTTATCATTATTCATTACCCGGATGACATCATCCACGGACACATTGGCAATCATTGCGACACATGCCTGACCGCACAGGTACTCTGTCGGCTGCTGAATATACTGTATTTCCTTCACATTTATCTCCTCAAAAAATTATCTCTATAAATCTCGTTTATATTTCCAAAGGACTTTTGTAATGCATTGAAATACAGGTTTCAGTGAATCCAAGGCTCTTCCAGAATCGCAAGCCTGCTTCATTCCAGGGCAATACATCAATATCGATGGTATCCACCTGAAGAAGCTTCAACAATTCATGAAAAGCTTTTTCCCCATAATGCTTCCGCCGATATGCCCTGTCGATATAAAACTGTCTGAGATAAAGCGGCGAACAGGTATGTCTGATTAAGGCATATCCGATAATCTCTTCCGCCTCTTTGAAAAAGTAAGCATTGTATTCACTGGCGAGGAACGTCGTCATTCTGTTCTCCAGCTCTTCCAGGCCCATGGGGTTGTTGCTTTTTTCATCTTCAATCAGGCTTTTGTTCAGAACTGCCAATGTATGTATATCCTGACTTGTACACTGAATAATCAGCATTTTCCTGCCTCCGCGAGTATGGCTCAACAACAGAATTTTCTCAGTTAATGTCCTTTTTCAGCAGGAACCTGTTTCCATCATTCCTGAAGACAGAATACCCGTACCGCTCATAAAAGCGCATCGCTGACGTGTTTGCTTTCTCTACATGCAGGAGGACCGCCTTGCTGCCAAGCTGTCCTGCGTATTCTTCCGCAGCACGGATCAATGCTGAACCGATTCCTTTGTTCCGGTAAGCCGCTGTGACTGAAAAGTCATCCAGGTAGATATGGTCCACCGGGTCATGATGGACCTCCACGGACAGGAATGCGATCACCTGGCCGTCTTCCGCGACATAGATCCGATCCGGGGTTTCACTCCAGAACCTGTCCAGGTCGCCCTCTCCGTAGCCTTTCACATCATCTGTGTGATATATCGTCCGCAGCATTTCCAGAAACAGTTCGCGGATCTTTTCTTCATCTTCCGGGACTGCGGTTCTTATCTTATATTCCATCTCTTTCCTCAGCTCCTGAGATTCTTATAGTATTCAGCCAGCATATCCTGCGTCACCGGAACGCTGCATCCGGCCAGCTCCTGATAAATCAGCTTTGTCAGGTTCAGAAGTATCGTCCACAGGCTAGCCGGATCTTCTTCAGTCACAAACGTGCTTCTGATCGCTGCCTTTTCCGTTTCCGGCAGTCTGTCAATTTCCCGGTTCAGACTGCTTTCCAGCCGATATCGGTCTCCCAACAGATCAATGTACTGCCTCCGGACAGTTTCCAGCTCACCCACTGCGCGGAAATACTGACCGCGGTGAATGGCCACGGCCGCATGCATCAGCCGGATCCATACAGACCGGCAGGTTGCGTCAATGTCCTTCCTCTGCTTCTCGCCGTATATCCTGTCATCCATCCATGCCCGGGAACTGACCATCTTTTCCTCCACCACGCCGGAGTGATCGTACAGAACCCGAAAGGCAGGCTTCCATGCGGCTGCGTGTTCATAAGTGCCGTATCCGATATCTATCTCCAGGAGATTGGACAAGAGAAAACACTGGAGATGCCTGGACTCATCCTGATTGAAAAACGGAAGCCGGTATTCCCCGGATATCTTCTGATGCATATAGGACATGACTTCCGCCATGGCATCACCCGAATCCAGTGCAATCACAAAATCCAGGTCCGACCATTCGTCGTGATACCCCTGCGCGCCGGATCCTACCTGAACCAGTGCAACAATCCTCTTGCACTCCCTGGCTGCTGACAGCACAAAGTTAAAGGCGTTTTCCCGATCCTGAACGCTGAATATCTTCTCCATCCTGAAATATCCTCTCCCGCAGACGACGCTGTGCTGACGCTTTTTTAGCCCGCACAATTGTTTTTCGCTCTGGCTTCGACCATTTTCGTAACCGGTTCTTTGGGAATCTCATGTGGCCGGGGGGACGTTTCCGGGCCCCCCGGCTGAATTTCACTGTTTGCCGTAAAAGTCTTACATTTCCGGGCTACGGTTTTTCCGACCCTGGATGATCATGGACAGCGGGTATCCGCTGTGATCAATCGCCTCAAACCCACCGCTGATATCGCTGTCAAACTCCTGAAGGCCGGTAATCACCATTCCGTTGCTGCACATTCCGGATATAATCTCGGACATCGAATGGGTGAAGTCGGTGAAGGTTTTGGAATGATAGTTTTTCTGCGTCATATAATACATGCCGCCGTTGCCGGTCCACTCGTGTTCGAAATAGGAAAACCGGCATTCCGTCCTGTGTTCCGGGTCGAACTCTTCATCGCCTTCAGAAGCAAGCATATTCGTGCAGGGATGCTGTTCATTGATCACAATGACAGCACCCGGTTTCATGCATTTTGCGACAACGGCAAAAAAACGGTTCAGGTCATCAAACCAGCAGAGCGCGCCGATCGTGATGATCACAATATCAAACTGTTCCTTATACCGGTCATCAATATCATATACGTTTACAGCTTCAAACACGCAGGGGAGACCCAGCTCCTTTGCTTTTTCATTGGCAAAGGCCACCTGGTTTTCAGCAATATCAAAACCGATTCCTTTCGCTGCTTTTCCGCTTTTCACCAGGGAAAGCAGTTCACGTCCGTTATTGCAGCAGAAATGACCGATCACCTTTCCCTCAGTGTGTATTTTCCTCAGGGCCGCCGCCGTTTCCTGGTTGAAAAAAGGGTAGTCTTCCTTCTGAATGCGGTCTGTTATATCGGCTCCCCAGGAAGCATGCCTCTGATCAAATGCTTCCTCCCATGCCGCTTTATTTCCTGCGATATATTTATCCATAAAGTATTCCTCTTTTCATTGTTTTATGATACTACTGTATATCCTTCAGAAGCCAAAACGGTCAGTGCCCGTTCATAGTTTTCCTCTTTCACAAGGATATAATCCGTGTTGTATGTTGATACGGCAAAGATGCCGATTTTATGAGCCGCGAGTATGCCGGACAGTTTTGACAGAATACCAATCAATGAAAAGTCGAGAACTCCCTAAATACGAAAGCCTCTCCATCCATCATCCCGCTCGATCGTGTTCTGCGGCGTATCCTCCGTTTTGCACACCAGCGACAATTCTTCATCCGTTTTTCCAATAAAGTAGAAATCTGCATCCATATTAATATCGGATGTCCCGAATACTTTACAAACAGTAAGCTTATGTTCGATTTTCTTCAGTTCCATCTGTCTTGTTTCCTCCACAAACTGGAATTGTCAGCACATCATTTAAACGCAAACACGATATCATCGGAGGCGGCATTACAGATTCCTCCTGCTTTCTCGTAACACCTGCAGGCGGAAACATTGTGCTTATTGGTAAGCAGAAACATTTTGCGGCAGCCCAGGACTTTCGAATGTTCGTGAACAAACCGGACAAGTTCCGTTCCGTAGCCTTGATTCTGCCATCCTTCCATAACGTCAATTGCGTGCAGATAGTATACTTTCTGCCCATCCGGCTCATTGAGAACATAGCCGTAAGCAAATCCGACGGCTTTTCTGTTATCTACAGCAATATAACCGTATGCGTTCTTTTCCTCCAAAAACGCTTTCAGCACGGCCTCATCGTATTTCGTGTTCTCATCATCAATAAAGTCAAGCATCAGCGCAAGGTTTTGTTCTGCTAACAGTTCACACTTCATATCAACCGACCTCAAATTACGATTTATCGTTGGTTCTCAGGCTGCTTTTCAGCACAAACACCTGATTCGGATAACCAAATTCTTCCGTCAGTTCACTTTCGCGGAAACCGTATTTTCTGTACAGGGCACGAGGCGCAACACCTTTTTCATCATCTTCCCGGAAGGTTGATACTGTAATGTCCCGGTTCCTGTCCAGTTCATCAAGAGCTTTTTCCAGCAGCTTTGACGCGATTCCTTTCCTGCGCTGTTCCGGGGAAACGGCCAGACAGCAGATCATGTTCCGGTTCCTGGAAAACAAAAGGACACCGGTGATCTCCTCACCGTTTTTCGTGCACAGTGCCTGCTTCTTTTCCATGAACTTCAACACAGTCTGCCGGTGATCCTCCAAAGCCTTTTCTGTTTCCAGTCCGGGGAAATTCCAGCTGACACGCCGGACAAGATTCATCCAGCTTTCAATATCATCGGGGCTGCCAAAGGATACCTGATTTCCTTCGCCGGGTTTCCTGTCCGCAAGCCATTCCACTCCGGAAGCCTGCTGATCAACACCGGGATTCCGGTTTGTCATGACGACAGCGATCTCTCCAGTACGGAAGTGCATTTTCAGCATACATTGCCCGCTTTCGCCCCAACCCCGGGAGATGAGCGTATTATCCTCTCCGATAAACAGACCAAGGCCAGTCCAGGGAAACTTTTCCACGGGTTTTGCCATTTCCTGCACCGTTTTTTGCCGCAGCAAGCGGCTTCTGCCCTCATATGCTTTCATGAATTCCTTTGCGATGATCAGGAGTTCTTTCGGTGTGCTCCACAACCCGGAGGCCGCGAGATCGGGCACAGCAGGGAATCTGCCCGGGATGGGCAGACCTTCTTCATCATAACCTGTCGCCATCCTGCTTTCAAAACAGGCTATGTTGCCGGGTGTTGCAAAGAAGGTATTGCATAAACCCAACGGATCCAGCAGAATATCCCAGACAATATCGTCAAAGGATTTATGCATCACATCCTGCAGCAGCTGCTGCAGGACACAGTAACCGGCATCGGAGTACTCAAAAGCTTCTCCCTGGGGTTTTTCTGCACGGACAGGACGGTTGTTGTAGGTGGTTTTTCCTTCGAGGATATCCACCAGGCTGATTTCCGGATCATTCCGGCGCAGTCCGTAAAAAGCATCTTCTCCATCCATAATCCCGGCAGTGTGGCACAGGATCGACCGGATGGACGTATTGCTTTCACTTCCATCCAATGTGCGCAGTTTCCATTGCTGCAAATAAGTATTGGCAGGATGATCGATATCAATGACACCCTGTTCATACAATTTCATGACGCATATTGCGGTAATGAATTTTGAAATGGAGAACGCCGGGAAAATGGTGTCACTGCTTACCGGTGTATTGCTTTCCCAATCGGCAACGCCGCAGTATTCAGATGTCGTTTTCCCGGCCGCGTTTGTCCAGGCACATCCGATTCCGGGAAAGACTTCCTGTATGTTTTTGTATTCCATAATTCAGTCCTTTTTACTTCAGGATATATATTCTTCCAATCAATCTTTGTTTCACAGTTCCTTTCTCATATACCCGCATGTGAAAGGAAAGAAGTCGAATTTATGGGTCCCCAGATGTATTGCTCCGTTTTCTTCATACCACTTACGAAGCTTTGTGTTTTCTTCCACAATTCCGATATTCATAAGCTTGCAATCCTTCTCGCGAGCCACAGAATATGCATGCTCCAGCAGCTGCTTTCCTATACCCTTATGGCGGTATTCCGGCAAAACGGCCAGGTTGTTCAATTCACACTCATTATTCTCCTGTATGAGCAATGAGTAATATCCGCATAAAACACCGGCTTCCTCATAAACATACATAGGCCTGTGTTCACCATCCATGTGCCAGAGAAGTCTCTCCTCGTTCGTTGCAAACGCAGTAAATCTCGGAGCGTTTTCTTCCGTAAAACCGAACTCGTCAGCCACGGTCTTAAAACTCTGTTTTATGATGTTTACACACGCCGGAATATCTTCGTGAAAGACTTCTCTGATCATTTATAAGCTCCTCCTTATACGCACAATCATTTTCTTTTCCTGATATATATCAGAAGAAAATTCAGAATGTCATACAGCCCCTTATCCAAAAACTCCTTGTCACGCAGTCCGAATTCATGCCCTGACTGGAACCATTCCTGCCATGCAATATCATAGCAATCAGCCTCAAGAACACTGATGTCGCACTGGTCTCCGCATTCGTCCTTCAACAGGGCGTCCCACCAGGAAGCCGTTTTGAACAGTTGTGAATCATCACCCTCGGCCCATGTTTCAAACAACTGTTTCAAATCACCCTGTGGCTGCTCCTTCAACCCCGGAATGGCAATCATGACATGACCGTTTTCTTTGACATAAGGCAGTATTTTCTCTGCGAATACACCCGGCTTACAGCCGAAGTAATGATAAGAGTCCACGCTGACAATGCTATCGAAATAATCCTGTGCAAATGGCATATCCATTGCGTCACCATGAATCGGTATAATCTTATCTGCAAGCCCATTAGCCGTTATTCTTGTATAGTTTTCAGTTGCAGGAACCCATAGGTCAAACGCATAAACGTGCTTCGCATCTGTTTCATTGGCAATAAAAAGTGATGTTAATGCATATCCGCATCCCAGATCCAAAGTGCGGTCAAATTTCACATCCTCGGGACATCTGCTGATCAATTCATCAAGCAGCCTGAAAGAATTTGGACCCATCAGGTACTCCTTAGTAAAGTATTTTTTATACTTTTCTATATTACTCATTCCAGCCTCCACAAACTCCGATTTGCTGCTTAATCAACTTCAAACCTGCCAGTGATTTTCCCGTGTCCGTTACAGTCTGTTTATTACACCCAGTAAACAGAATACTTAGTTTCAGCCTCAAAACCGAATTTCTCTGCCAGATGCCGGGAGACTTCATTTTGCGCGTCCCAATGGACAGTGATGCCGCGTCTCATACAATCCTGCAGCATCCAGGCAATGCAGGCAGATGCCAGCTTTTTTTCCCGATGAGTTTCTTTTGTGGATACGTCCAGTTCCACTTCCTTGTTTACGCTCAGGAAAGAGGAGGCGGCCGCTACGATCTCGCCGCCATAATAGACAACAGCGCCGGAGCCTTCCGCATGAAAAGCGGCGAAGCTGGAATAATTCTCCCCGTGAGAAAACGGATGCTGTTCAAAAGAAACTTTATCCATACCGGTCAGGAAGTATCCTTTCGGGAGCTCCGTGTTTTCCGGTATGGTAAAGCGGCATGCCGGTTTCATCATTGTCCGCCAGTATACTGCCGCATCAGGATACTGCGCCTTAATCTGTTCTTCCCAGGCACCTGTCATGCATACCAGCGGCCTGTTCCTGAAATGGGATTCCACCCGGGCGATAGATTCCGGTTCCGGTTCTCCGTCCAGATAAACAAACAACGCATCTGTGATACTGCTCCGGGTGAACTGCTCCTGTTTGCCGTAAACGTTCTGCATAGCCGCCTGGTATAAAAGTGGTTTATTCATGTTCTTTCTCTCAGTCCTGCATAAGGGATGTCATTGATCAGGCATTCCACTGCGTCTTCAATATCTTCCCAGTCCAGCACTTCACCTTCCCGGGCACAGCATTCCAGCTCATCCACGATATTTTCGATCAGCACCATGTCGATGAACAGCGGCAGCTTTTCCAGCATCTCCTCGGGAAGATCCGTTTCGGTTTTGTAGCCCTGCAGCTGGAGGTCGAAGCACTGCTGCATCAGCTCGAAGCGCCTGCCCGGATCGGGTTCCTGTCTTGTCCAGCCTTCGTTATGAGTCCAGAGATTGGCAAGGTCGAACATATACCAGCAGTTCATGCAGTTGTCAAAGTCGAACACCGTGACCGCGCCTGTATCCATGTCGATATGGTAGTTTCCGTCGCTGAAGTCAAAATGTACCAGACCATAGCAGCTTTTGTCCATCGGGAGGGTGCGGAAAGCCTCCAGACGTTTTGCAATGGCTGTTTTGAGTTCACTGTATTCATCCGGGATCAGGCGGCCCAGGTACGTCATGTTGTATTTGTCGAAGTAGTCCGGGCGGGGAGAGACGGGCACATACGCTTTGGACAGCCTGTGGATCGCACCCAGAGCCTTGCCGGCGTTAAAGAAGTATTCACTCAGCGGTGCGCCTTCCCGGTAACGGTAGCCGTTATCCGCAAGCAGCATTCCTTTGGCGCAGGCAAACAGGCTGACATATACAGCCTTGCCATCCGCCTCCACGCACTCCACCAGCCTGCCCTGAACAGACGAAATCACATCCGCCACAGGCGCTCCGTTTTCAGCCAGGAAGCGGATAAACTCTGTTTCAGCAAGATAGTCTTTTTCCGTTCTGTCTCCGAGGGTGGAGAATCGGAGAATATACTGGTTATTGCCGTTCCGGCTGACGATCACGATTTGGTTCCGTCCGCCTTCATGGCCGGATACCGGGATGAAGGTGCAGCCTTCCAGGGTATACAGATGTTTTGCCTGTTCAAGAATACGCTTCAATCAGATACCTCCTGTTATGACCTTGTTTATTCATTCGCAGCATTGATCTGCTTTTTCATTTCTTTGACGATGTTCCTGATGCTCTTATTGTCTGTGTCAATGACGATATCCCCAGGGCAGGGCGGCAGGTGCAGCCAGTAATAATTCGTTTCGCCCTTGTCGCCCCGCTTGTCATGACGCTTTTTCAGTGTCTCCTCAGAGCAGGTGAGCGTGAAGGCAATGACCTCGTAGTCTTTGGCTGTAATTCCCTTCAGGATCCCTTCGCGGATCTGCGGATCCGTCAGTACAACGGAGGTGAAAAACACATATTCGAAATCCGAATCCAGATAGTTGGAAAGGATAAAGGACATGCTTTTGTCCCCGTTGCGGAGCCGGCTGTCCGTGACGGAAAAGGGATGAACGCACCAGCACCAGTCCCCGTCCAGATATGCGCTGTTGTCAAAGCTTTCAAAAAGCCGGGTGCCTGCGGCTGTCTTGCCTACACAGGGGGAACCGCTGATGAGGATGAGTTTCTTTCGCATGCTGGTTTCTCCGGTTTTATCTTACTTCTGTTTCTTTTTCACTGCATCCATTTCCGCAATGAGTTCCTCCAGCGGGCGGTATTCTCCGCCCCACCATTCAAACACATGCATCCCTTCCTCTTCGAGCACGGATTCCGTAAGCGTCATCTGAATGCCCAGCTGTTTCAGCAGGCCTTCGCGATCCAACGCCTGATAATCAAAAGGCAGCAGCTTGCAAAACTCTTTATAAGAGACGCCGCATACGATCTGATGCACTCCAAGGGACGCGATGGCTGCCAGGCACCGTTCACAGGGAGCGCAGCTGGAATATACGACAGCATTCTCCAGAATTTCATCGGAATACTTGTTGGCGCATTTGTGCACCAGATTGAATTCCGCATGCCCGAAGATCCTGTGAACATAGTCTGACGTGTTTTCCGCTTCCTCCAGGATTTTCCCGTTATGCACAAGAACTGCGCCAAAGGTATCATAGCCCTTTTTCCCGGCACTTATCGCCAGTTCATAGCATCGTTTCATGTGTTTCACATGTTCGTCATCCACAGGTGTTCCCTCCTGATACAATCAGACACTTGCACAGAACCGGAACAGCGGATCGCCGTTTTCTTCCGTGCCATACTGCACCATGCCGCCCTTCTCCATGGCCCGGGCGGAGGCGATATTCTCCTTGTCACAGCCGCCGTGCACGCCGGAAAGCGCGTATTCTTCAGCGGCAACCCGAAGGAGTTCTTTCACGCATTGGGTTCCGTATCCCTTGTTTCGGTATTCTTCATCCAGCAGAATGAAGATTTCAGGCTCCGCATGATTCCTCGTGCCATCCAGTCCGCACCATCCCATGATGGTTCCGGGATGATCTTTCCCGCACACCGCGAGGCAAAGGTGGAAGATGCTGCCTTTCATATTCCGTTCGTAATTCCCGCGCATATAGGCGATGGCTTCCTGTGCCTCTCCGTCTGAAAGCGGATGATGATCTGCGGGCCATGTCCGGGCGACTTCCGGCATATCGTCTTCTGTGACAAAACGGAGAAGCAGTTGTTCGGTTTCAAAATCCGCGTGCTTCAGATAGGATGCAAGTTGATTCTTGCTTTCCGCTGTATTCAAAACGATCACTTCCTTATCCATACCTGTATTCGTCCGGAAATATGCTGCTGGCTGTTCAGCCTTCATGGCCGCGAACATCCGCCCAGAGTTTCCGGAGTTCAGGGGCTTTGCCGCGCAGGATATATTCCACAGCGTCCATGGCCGTTTTCCAGAGCGGATCATGGGCGTTGGTTATTTCCGATTCGCGGACGTATTTCACCTGGTTCGCCGCGCAGTCCGGAGCAGCATCAAAGGCAAGGGCCAGGGACTTTGCCTTCCTGAGACAATCTTCTGCTCCTTTCACATCGCCGGATTTATGCTGAAAGACTGCCAGGAAGGTGTTGAAAACCACGATCATCTTGTCTATAAAGTCCGGTTTATTTGTCTTTTTCAGCCCTTCCAGGGTGGGAATGATCCAGCGCATCATTTCCATGCCGGATGCGTTGTCATTCTTTACGTCAAACAGCATCGCATAGCCGATCACCGTCTGGATGAGTGAGGAGATCGTTCGCAGAAAACCATCCTCCAGGTAATCATTTGCTTCTTTCGGATCCCTTCCATGAGCGAGCAGCATGATCCCGATCCTGTCATCAAAAACCGCGCCGGGGTTGTGGGCTTTCAGCAGTTCCAGCGCCTTGTCCGTTTCACCCAGCATCTCATGCATCTCCGCGATCATGCCGCAGATCCAGGATTCGTTTACCCGGGAATCCGTGCACTGAGATACCAGCAGGCGCGCACTGCCCAGCAGTTCTATGGCACGCCGGAACCAGGGCTCCTTTTTTGTTCCCGCGGCAAAGGTATAGTAAAGGTTGGCGGCAGCAAAGACCACATCGAAGGAATGAGGGTATTTCCGAACCGCCTTTTCCGCCTCCGAAACCGCATCGTAATCAAGACTGTTTCCCGCCATCCACAGACGCTCCACCATGGCGTTCAGCCGGTTGTCATTCAGATGATAGCCCAGAAGCGCATCCACGGAGATATCAAAGAAATCCGCCATTTCCATGATAAGCCGCAGTTCGGGCAGGGAGGACCGGGATTCCCACTTATAGACCGCACCGACGGATACCCCCAGCACTTCCGCCAGCTGTTCCTGGGTCAGCCCGCGCTGTTTCCGGTAGGACCGAATGTTTTCCGCAATACGTGTCTCCATGCCGTCCTCCTCCTTTCTGGTTATTCAAATATTATATGACAGAAGTCAGTAATGAAAAAGAGATCAGCAATATAATTATTTGGGTGAATACCCATACCAATGGTAGGAGTTTGCCTTGAGCCTCATTACAACTGAGCGCTGAAGAGCGATACCTGAAGAAGCATGAGAGGGAAGACGAATGAAAGGTCTTTTTCCCTCGTTCGTTATAGTACGCTGCCCATATGTTTCGTCATTGTAAAGAATTGTTCAACATGATCCCTGATTGCTTTCTCACATTCATCAGCCCTGTCCGGTTCTCTGTCCCATATTCCCATATACATGATTACCGGGGCATAAAACATCGCGGCGAGCACCTTTGGATTTCCAGGCTTTATGACGCCCGCTTTCATCAGCTGTTCAAAGAGCTTTTCATCATATCCCAGCATAGCGTCAACATATCGTCTCGTATACGTTTCGCCCAGTTCTCTGCTCTGGAACTGTGATATGGTCAGCATACGGCGCACCTGCCCTGAATATTCATCACTCATGGAAAAGCGGACGAATGCCAGAACATTTTCACATAATCCTTCTGATGTGATGCCGCTGTAGACATCCACATCCTGTTTGTTCATTGCTTCATGACTGCCAGTCAGAAAATGAACCGACAGTTTTTCGAAAAAGGCTTTATACTTTACTTCCGACTCCGCTATGATCTCCTCAAAGATCTGCTGCTTGCTTTCAAAGTGCTTATACAGCGCCGCTTTCGATATCCCCAGCGGGCCGGCAATGTCACTCATGGATGTTCCGTCGAAGCCTTTTTGCGAAAACTGTCTGAGTGCCTCTTCAAGAATCAATTCTTTCGTGCTCATTTGTTTTCCTCCACAAACTCATCCAGTACATGATTGATCTCTTCGCTGTTGCCGGTCATGAGATGGCCTCCGCCTGAAAAGAAAACAGAAACGCAATCGGGTATTTCATTGCTCCAGTACTTCGCTTTCTCCGGATCTGCCAGCTTATCGTCTTCAGAATGAATAATAAGAACCGGTACTTTTATATTTCGTAAATCATAGTTCTCATAGTGATCAGTATGATCCTTATTCACAACTTCTCCATCAAAGACTATGCCTGCCCTGCGTTCTTTCATCGGCATAATCTGCTTTATCACACTGCTTTCCATTCCCATGACCGGTTTAAACAAAGGACTGATCATCCACATGGCAATGTCATTACACAACATTTCCGGAGGTCCTGACATTCCTGCAGCCGGTTTGGCCGGTTTCTCCGATGCCGGATATCCTGAACAGTACAGCACCAGACCTTTGCATCTTTCGGGATACATCAACGCGAATCTCTGCGCGACTGTTCCTCCGGCGCTGGTAGCCACGATAAAGGTTTTCTCTATGCCAAGCGCATTCAGAAATTCAATAAATGCGTCTACCTGCATATCTACTGTGGCGTTTTCCGGCATATCTGTTCCGGGATATCCGAACCTTGATGGTGCAATAACCCTGTAATCGTCTGTACGTCCGCTCAACACATCAAAACCCTGGTCATACCCTCCGGTAATTCCATGACAGACAAGAAAGGGCTCTCCCTCACCCTCGTCTATATAACTGATCTTTCCATAGGAACTATTTATGCTTTGGGCTTTCGCCTCATAGACTGCAAATCTGTCCAGCGCTGTTTTCCTGACCAGTATAAAATCTACCGCAAGAGCCAAGACGATAATCCCCAATATACATAGTGCTATCATTTTATTCTTTTTCTTTCTTTTCATCTTCATTCCTTATTTCAACACGATCTTCGTTATTCCCAAGCAAAATAAAATAGTGACCGACCGGTAACCTTATTTTAGTTACCGATCGGTCACTTGTCAACTCGGCTCCTGTAAGCTGCCGTGGTTTACAATGCTTAGGAACGATGCTGTCAAAACCCCTGCAAATACATGATTCTTTTTTTATTTCGAAAAAACCACAACTAACAGCCATCCTCTTATAACAAGCGTATATATATATGGCTGGCGGAAAAGCCGGTCGGAAACAGAATGAAAGAAGCCCAAAGGGCAAGGAGGATACGAAAATGAACAACAAGATTACAGGAGCAATTTTCTGCCTGATCGCCGCAATTCTGGCCGGTGCCCGGTACGTGGCCGCTGCCATCTTCATGAGCAACACTTCTTCCTGGAGCGCTGAGCTGTTCGGGAACAGCCTGAGCTACGTCGGCCCGAACCTGCTGATTGCCACTATCGCCGCGCTGGTCGTTGGTATTGGTTTCCTTGTCTGCGGACTGCTGAAAGACGGTAAAAAGACTGATAAGTAAAGCTTACTCCGTAGGAGTTAACAGACGGAAAAAGGTTGCAGTATACCTGCATAGACCCGAAAAAGGGAGCAGACACAGAGAAGTGCCTGCTCCCTTTTTTGAATTAACACAGAAGGTGCCAATCACTGCCACGGAACATAAAGACGCCGGATGATGACCGGCCAGCCTGCTGAACCTTTAATGCGCTACTTTTCCCGGGTCCAAGTATCTTCCGCTTTCCGGGTTATCATGCCTCTCTCTTGTATACCAACATCCCATTACCGTAAGGATCATCTTCAGCCCCATATTCCTCATTGACAAACATGTATCCTGCTTTTTCCAGCACCCTTGCCGATGCCGCGTTTCCATGGACAACGCGTCCGTAACTGATCGTCGCGTTAAGCCGGGCGAATGAGAATGCTGTCATGGCATTAAGGACTTCTGTTGCCAGTCCTTTTCCGTTATATTTTTCACAAATCTGATAGCCGATCTCCAATGCGTCCGGTTCTTCCTCAACTTCACTGACCCCTGTGTCACCGATCAGTTCTCCGGTTTCTTTCAGCTGAATCGCAAGGACAAAAGGCAAGCGATTTTGATCAACACAATCCCTGAAAAAAAGAATGGCTTCTTTGGCTTCATCAATATCAGCATAGCTTTCGTTCGGGAACCATTTCTTCACTTTCGCCTCTGCGTGATTTTCATATAATCTCGCAGCATCTTCCGGTTCGAGTTTTCTCGCCAGGATCCGTTCCGTTTCAAAGAAAACATCCATATGCATTCTCCTGATTATCAATAAGTATAAAAACTCTGATAGTGATCAATTGCTATTATATGACAGAAGCAGGGGACGGAAAAGAGATTATATGGGATTGCCGGATCCTCATAATCCTGCATTCTCAGCACATGAAATCCCCTAAAGTTATACATGAAGAAGCCAGTGAGAGAGGATTATGGCGTGAAAGGGAGAGTATCTCCAGCTCCAAGGGAAGATGAACGAACGGCATTATTCAGTATGATCTGGATAGTTCTTTTTCTTTTTTGTGGGATGTGCTATGATGTGCTACAGAATAACAATGATTATGTAAATATATGATGACCTCAGCTTTAAGACTTAAGCAGGAGAATATATATGAAACGTATTGTGGCTTTAATTGTAGTTATAGTCTTGTCATTAATATGTCTTTCGGGACAAGCGGGTGGAGAAACAGCTTATTCTTTTAGAGAAGATTATGAAAAAATAGATCTAGCAGCAAAATCTTTGTTTTATGTTGAAACATATGATAGTCAACATAGTATTATTTCAAGTGCAAGTGGCTTTGTAGCTTTTGATGAACATCTTTTTGTTACCAATCAGCATGTTATCAAAGATGCTTCATATCTTAAGGTATGGGATGATGACAATAATATGTATATGATTGATAAAGTGGTTATGTCTGATGAAGCACATGATATAGCAATTCTGTTGTTTCCGGAAGGCAAACAGTATAATTCTTTGGAATTGAATGGGGATGAAATATTAAAACGAGGTCAACCAGTGGTAACGATTGGTAGCCCAAAAGGATTTCAGAATACCGTGGCATATGGCAATATTGGTGCGTTCCCTAAGATGGATGATATAGAATATATTCAGTTTACTGCTCCTATATCTCATGGAAGTAGTGGCGGCTGCTTGTTTGATGATATAGGCAAGGTAATAGGTGTAACTTCTGCTGGTATTGAAGAAGGACAGAATTTGAATTTTGCTATACCAATCAAATATGTTCTGGAGATGTATGATCAGTGGGACAAAAACAACTATGAACAATTAGGATCTGCACGATCATGGGATATGGTTGGAGTAACGCCGCCACCACCTTTAGTAGACACTTTACCGGTAGATGAATTCCTTAATCGGTATGGGATAATCAATCGTTTGGTCAATTTCCGAAATGGACCGTCTACGAATTCTCCTAAAAATGGAAATCCGATAGCAGCTGGTGAATATGTATATCTCATCATGAATGTGATGAATGATGCTGGTGAAGTGTGGTCAAGAATAAACTATAACGGCAAAGTAGGCTATGTTAGAAGTGATTGTATAAATCTTATTGATGAAAATGATGGTAAAAAATATGATAACGCTCAGCCCACGCCTGCTCCGATTTATTCATCAACTGACAAGTTGCCTTCCGGCGTGACTATCAATCTATTTGGAATTATTAATCATCTTGTCAATTTCCGGACTGGCCCTTCTATCGATTCGGCTTTAGCTGGAGAACCGCTTCCCGTTGGCAAGCGTGTATTTGTTTTATCCAATGAAACAAACGAACAGGGAGAAATGTGGTCAAGGGTAAGCTATAATATGATAGAAGGATATATAAAAAGCGAATATATATATTTGATCAATCAAGGCCAATAGAATTAGTTAAGTAGTAGATTGAGACTGCACAAAGGAGGAATTCGTCATGAAAAAAACGGGCTTACTGTTTGTTAGACTTATACTACCTGCGTGTAACGAATAAACATGTGGAATTTGAGAATAAATGATGTGTGTGGAAGGAAAGAGTATAAGAAAAAGGGGAGTCTGCCTTGCAGGCTCCCTTTACTTCGGGTAATACGGTTATCTCAGTAAAGTCAGCACGGACGGGATCCAGGCTGCGGAACCGTCAATGCGGTACTTTTCTTCATCTTCGTCTTCCCGCACAGTGACGGGCAACTCGGAAAGGATCTTCTCCACATCGTCAGTATTCATTTTCAGGGATTCGGCAATTTCACCGGCAGAAACATACCGGTCTGAATCCCGCATAGTCAGATCCTGCAGCGTGAAGAAGACTTTCAGTACTTTTTCATCGGCAAACTGTTCCAGCATGCAGGCAAGCTTCCTGATTTCTGCTTTTTTCAGCCTGCTCCAGGCCCTGCTGTCGGTGAAAAGGATCAGATCGCCGTCCCTGACGGAACAGCCTTCCGCTTCGCTCCGGGCGGAAAGTCCCCAATGGCTCACGGGTTCTTTGGCGTAGTTCTTTTCCTTCCAGTGGACACTGTTCCTGTATCCGCTGCTCATAACGATTTCGTGCAGCTGTGCGGCCAGACGGTACGCGCTGTCAAAGCATTCTTTTTCAGGCAGTTCTGAAAAGTACTTCTTCAGCGACAGGCACAGGGCTTCCAGGCTGGAATTCGGGGTGTGCCCAAGCAGTTCATCGATTGAGACTCCGAAGTAGTCCGCGACCCGCGGAAGAAACTGGATGTCAGGACAGCATTGGCCCGATTCCCATTTGGAGATCGTCTGGTTTGTGACGCCCAGGTGTTTGGCAAGGGCTTCCTGGGTAATCCCCTTCTGACGCCGTAAAAAACTGATCTGCTCACAGATTTTTATCGCGTTCATTTGATCATCTCCCATACATGTTTTTCCGGCCGGTGCTGAAAGTATATGCTGTAAACATATGGAAATCAATAACGCATAAGGTGAATTTTGGAATATTATCCAACTGGAGGTTGGAAGAAAGCATACGGGACACAACACCCGCGGAAAACAGAAAGCATGTTGATTTGAAAGAATGAATATGCAAAAATAGGAAACAGCAGGCCGGTGGTTCCGGTATTCCCAAAACAAAAAGACTGTTCCCCGTGAACAGGAGAGGCAGGAGAGAAGACATATGTTCCGAACAAAAGGAAAGATGATCATTGCCCTGATGCTGGTGCTGGCTGTGCTGACGATCCAGGTGTGCGCCGCGGCTGAGATCAACCTTGACGTGACTTTTGACGAGAACGGTTTTATCAGTGACCCGGAAAGCTGGTATTATTTCGGATATACCTATGGCGGGGTCACGTTCGCAATTCCGACTGACAGTTATTCCTATCCGCTGGATGACGCGCAAAAGGAAGCCGGCATCATCTTTGTGGCTGCCAATGAAGACTATACCCTGCAGCTTCGCTGTTTTGAACCCGAGGTTATGACGTACAAAGACCTGAAGAAGCAGATGAAAAAGGAGATCACGGCGGAAGTCCATACGGAGGAACGCTACGGTAAGGAAGTGCTGTTCTACCGGAACAAATATCCGACCGAGGTTTCCGAACTGTACGGGATCGGCCTGGAAGGACTTGACGGCAAGCTGTACAAAATCAGCATATTTACCGGGGAAAAAGAAGAGTATAAAAAAGACGCCGTGGTATGGAAGATTGCCGATATTATTGCAAAGAGCGCCAGGAACAGGGACTTTTCCGAATGGGGTCTCCCTGACCAGCCTGAGGGTCAGGGAGACTAAGGAAAAGCGCCCTGTATCACACGGGCCAGAGCAGGTGTAGTTTCGCGTAGAAATCCCCCAGGAGGTACCGGCTGTCCATATCCCGGTAGACCAGGATCTTCCTGGCAACGGGGAGCGGTGAATAACTGGTGTCTTCATTCACATGGCAGACCGTTTGCCATTCTGTCCTGCCACAGGCAGGATGCAATACAGCGGCAACGGAGGGGGAGTCTCCCAGGGCCCAGCTTTCACCCTGTGTCCATGAAGCGGCGGGGGTAGCGTTGTAGGCTACCATCTGGTCAAAGAGATATTGACCGATCGCTCCGTAAGGCATAACCTGCTCCTGCAGTTCCGCAAGGCCGACACGGATGCTGCCATAGACATTGGAGGGAATCTGCCAGACAGGGGCTTCTGACTGCAGCACCTGATTGGCGGCATCCGGATCATTGCCGAAGTTGAATTCCTTCCAGGGAATCTCCTGCATATCATACGGATGTCCGCCGATGGTGACGATGGTTACTTTATCCGCAATATCCGGCGCTTCCGCCAGCGCACGGGCTATGTTGGTCAATGCGCCCATGCAGAGCAGGAAAAGGGGATGGATATCCGGTGTGCGGGCTTCCCGGATGATGAACTGAACCCCTTCAGAGGGCTCTCCGGTTTCCCCGGGGCCTTCCTCGCCGTGAAGCACCGGCACATCCGATTCCATGGCCCGGGTAACACGCAGGGCGGCTTCCCGGCTTTTTTCCATGGAACCCGGCTGGGCAAAATGCTCCGCCACAATGGCCCTGACGATGAGCTTGGGACTCATGAGTGCATAGGCGATGGCAAAAGGATCATCCGCCTCACAGGCGGTGTCGGAATCGATGATCACCCGTACTTTTTTGGAATCCACAACATCATATTTCAGCATGGTTTTTCTCCTGAAAATGTATATTATCCACTGGCTCTGATGAGTGTATTGTATCAGAACGCAACCCGTCATGCCAGCGTGAAACTGCATGGACAGCACCGGAGGGGTATGATAAAATTCCGTATTGTGGCGGCCTTGTGCCGCGGCAAAAACGAGAAGGGTTAAAAACGACATGATTCAAAACAAACGTGACCTTGGAGGAATGAAGACAAAAGACGGTAAAGTGATCCGCAACGGCATGCTGGTTCGTTCAGCAAAGCTTGCCGAGGCGGAGGAGAATGACCTGAAAGGGATCGCGACGATCATAGACCTGCGGACCGAGGCGGAACGGGAAGAAATGCCGGACCTGACCTGCGGAAGGGAATATCTTCCCGTGCCGGTTTTCAATAAGATGAATGAGGGAATCAGCCATGAGGAAGAAGCGGAAAACAAAGCGATTCCCGACATGGCAGTGCTGTACGGCATCCTGATGCGGGTGTATGCCGATAACTTCCGGAAGATCCTGAAAACCATCCTGGAGCATGACTACAGCAAAGGCGCGGTCCTGTGGCACTGCACGGAGGGCAAGGACCGCTGCGGGATGACCACGGCGCTGGTCCTGGAAGCCCTGGGCGTTGACCGGGAAACTATCCTGGAGGATTACCTGAAAACCAACCTGATCAACCTGCCAAAGGCTGCCAAAGTCCGCGAGAAGCTGCTGGAGACCCATGGCGAGGAAGTAGCCGAAGGCGCCTACCGGGCCTATATCGCGGATGAGAAGTATATCCGGGCAGCATGGGAGGAAATGGGCAGCGATTACATCCGCGGAAGGCTGGGCATCACAGACGGGGAACTGGAAGCCTTCCGGAAAAAGATCCTGGAGTGAACAATAAAGGTCCATCGGTTATTAGCCGATGGACCTTTTTCTTTTCAGATCCGGATCTGGAAACCATCAAATTCAAACAGTCCGTTTCCCTGCCGAAGCAGGCCCTGCTGCTCGATCTGAGTGAACCCGTCTTCCACCCGGCTGACCAGGGAGACAGGTATATCCAGCCGGTGATGGCCGGGCAGGATCCTGCTCACCTCATACTGACTGATCCGTTTCACGGATTTGTACATGAGAATCGGATCCGTGGTCGGATAAAACGCGTCCAGGCAGCCTTCATAGACCAGATCGCCGGTGTACATATACTGACGGTCCGGCTCATAAAAGCAGCAATGGCCGGGAGAATGGCCGGGCGTATGAACGACCCGTATTTCCCGTCCGCCGGGGTCCAGGCAGTCACCGTCACGCAGAATGATCTGCGGTTCACCCTGGAATATCCGGTAATCCTCCGGGTTGAATCCATCGGGGAAGTCGCAGGGACGCATGGTGAGACTGTTTTTGACCGCCTGAAGCGGGAGAGGGAAGCGGACAGCCAGCCAGTCCTTTTCCAGCTCATGGACGGCGATGGTATCAAAAAGCCCGTGGCCGCCGATGTGATCCCAGTGGACATGGGTGGTTACCACTGTGACAGGCAGGTCTGTTAACCCTTCCACAACTTTCCGAATGCCGGAGATCCCAAGGCCTGTATCAATGAGAATGGCCTTTTCACGGCCGCAAAGCAGGTAGCAGTGGGTTTCCTCCCAATGCCTGTATTCGCTGATGGCATAGGTTTGGGAATCGATCGTTTCAACGGTGAACCAGCTGTCCATCTCAGGGTTTCCTCTCCGCGTCCTCAGTTTTGTCAGCCAAGCTTTTTCAGGTAGAAGTATTCCGAGAAACCGTCCTCTTTGTTGTCATAGTGGCCGACGCATTCATAACCGAGGGTCTCGTAGAATTCTTTACCCTGCCAGTCGTAGGTATCCAGACGGATGTTGTTGACGCCCATGGCGGCAGCCCGCTTTTTCATTTCACGCATCAGCCGCGCGCCGAGGCCCTTCCGGCGGTACTCTTCATCCACAAACACAGTGGATACGTACAGGACCTTAAAGTTGGTGACGCAGGCATCCAGGCCGGCAACCAGTTTTCCGTCATCCTCAATGCCAATCCGGATCTCGCCGTCCATTTTGTAGGTGATGTAGCTTTCATCGAATGCTTCCAGCCGTTCTTCGATGTCCTCTGCCTGTTCCTCAGTCAGATCAATGATAGTCATACGTGTTTTCTCCTCTCTGGTATTTATCGTCTGCGGCCTTCACGGTGGAAGAAGTAGCCCAGGTTAATCCTGACTTCACGCCGCCCGATATCATTGTTTGTGTAACAGCAGGTGTCAAAGCCGATGAGTTCAAATCCCTGGCTGAGATAAAAAGCGATGGCTTTGGTGTTACAGGACTGGGTTTCCAGAATGACCGCCCGCCGTTTCTGGTTTACAGCGATTTCCTTGGCTTTATCCATCAGGCGTTTCCCGATGCCCTTGCGGCGGAGTCCTTCAGAAACCCACAGTTCGGTGACCATCAGCCTGTTGGACCATTCCTCGGGGCAGACCTCAATGCAGGCCAGCATTTCCCCGCCAGGTCCGACAATGCCGTAGGCTTCAGCTTTTTCCCAGTGGTCCTGGTACAGTCCGTCCGGGAAATCATATTCCTCAGGTGTGTGAACGATGTCCTGCTCCGCGGGTTTCCGGACAATAGATATGGTGCATCCGTCATGGCCCAGCGGGCTGATCTCAAAATCATAATAGCTGTCGTTCCGGGTTGCCATCGGAATCGGAGTTCCTTTCCACTGTTCCTTCGGCAGCGCAACGATCTCGTATTGATTGTTTTCCATTTTATTCTCATCCTTTTGCAAGTATTGTTTTCAGATCCTCATAAGATTCCCTGATCCACCGGTGGGGCATCAGCAGAAGATTGTGGTCAAACTGATAACTGATATAAAAGAAACAGGCTTCGTCCAGGGACTGTTCAGCCAGCTGTTTCAGCATGTCATAATACGGCGGCAGTCCTTCCTGATCCCAGGAGATCTTATCCGCGATAAAGATGACCTTGTCATACAGACCGGCATTCTTTTTCAGCGTTGTATGGCATTCAACCGCATCCAGGATATCCGGGTCATGAATACCAAACTGTTCCTCAGCCAGGATACGGGAGATCCTCTGGTGAAGCAGGAAATGATACTTTTCCTCGGCGGGATCCAAAGGCATCCTGCGGCTGACAGCCAGGTCATACATTGCCTGCGGCGTCATGACGGCGCTGATATCATGGAGCAGCGCGGCCAGACGGACCTTGTCCTGATCCAGGCCATGTATGACAGCAAGCTGAACGGCTGTTTCAGCCACCTCTTCCACATGCTTCAGCGTTTTTACTTTCTGATGATCCAGATAGGTGTTCCTGATGGAATCAATCATGCCATATCCTCCGCAGCCGGCTTATTTATCCCCGGGTTTCCAGGGCTTCGGCGTCAGGAGGGAAGTTTTGCCTATATCCGGAAGCACATCATAGATGGAGCAGCCCATCTCTTTCTCAAAGGCGTCCTTGATTGCAAAAGCGATCTCCCAGCCTTTGATATAGCCTTCCATGATCCCGTGGCGCCTGACAATATCCACAAAACGTTTTTCCAGGATGACAAAGCCATAGTCAGCGGCCAGGGAATCACACAGCTGGATCAGCCTGTCGTAATCATTCGCCCGGCAGTCCATGATATAGGCCTTGATGGCTTTTTCAGTTTCGGTTTCCGGATCATAGTCAAACTCATCCTGCATCCGAAGGTAGGAATGGGTCATGCAGATCCTGGCAGCCTCGTCCCAGCCTTTTTGCATACAGTACCGGTAACCTTCGAGCACATGCGTGGGAATATCCACAATGCCGACCCGACGGCCGATATCGTGGAGCAGTCCGACAATATAGGCTTTTTCAGGATCCAGCGACGGCAGCTTTTCAGCGATATTCCGCGCGGCGATACCGGTGTTGACCGAGTGCCTGATCCAAGGTCCCGGATTCAGTTCCCCGGCCAGTTTCAGTTCTTTCAGTGCTTCTTCCACTGTCGGTAACATATCAGTCTCCAATGCTTACAGAATTCCCCGGCGTTTTGCCTCTTCGATCATCTTCGGCTGGATGAGGGGATAGGTCCAGCTGTCGGTCAGTTCATCTGTCAGGACGATCTTTTCGATCTCGCTGTGCAGTTCTTCGTCAAAGCGCCGGATATCCGAATAGTAAAGCATGCCGAAGGTTTCCTGACCGTCAAAGTTGTCCGGCGCGGTTACAGAGTAAACGCAGACAGGCGTAAGGCTGAAATCCAGCGCACCTGTTTCCTCATACAGTTCCCGGCGGGCGGTCTCAATAATCGCTTCTTCGTTTTCCCTGTGGCCTCCCGGAATCTCATAGGTATTCCGTTTCTTATGCTTGCAGAAAACCCATTTGCCGTTACTCCTGGCAATGATGACGGCGAACTTCAGCAGCGCGTCATCCACATTATCATAAAACCGGACTTCAACCATTGCCTTTGCTTGTTTTCCTTTCCGTGTTTCAGGACTCCATGATCCTGCCCGCGATACGTTCGACAGACAGGCCGGCGGTGTCCATTGGGTTTTCCATACCGGCAAAGGCAGGAAGGGAAGCCAGGCTGACTTTCAGCCATTCATCTGTTCGCCATTCGCAATTATGATCGTTTTCCCAGCGCCGGATCAGGTTCTCCCGATCACAAACCAGGGTAACGCTTTTCACTTCCGCCTGCAGGGCGGCAAGCCCGTCAGTGATGGCCCGAAGGGCCCACGGGTCATCCATGAGCCAGACCAGCACGATCATTTTGCAGACGGAGCATTTCATGTAGTTGCCGATCATGTGCAGGATATTATCGACAGCCATGGATTTCGTTTCCCGGTTTCCGACAAAGGGATGGAGATCCAGGCACCAGTCTCCGTCAATAAAGGCGGTGCCGGGATAATGGTCCGCGATGTATTTGCCCACGGTGGTTTTGCCCACACCCATCGGGCCGTTAAGGATGATCACTTTCATACTGAGCTCCCTGTTGTATACCTGACCCGGTTCAGAACTGTGAAAGGAAGATACTGAGCACCATCCAGGCGGCCAGGGAATAGAAATTGCCATGCTTATCCCGGCCGGTCCGGAAAATCTCCTGCGCCTGTTTCCGGTCCAGCAGTTCAAAGCCGTTGAACAGTTCAGAACCTTCCGCACCGTTCTGGTTCAGGTCATCCAGATTATCCAGCGTGATCTCCGCACAGAGGAAGGCATTGCTCTCGTCCGTCATGCCGGGGGAGGAGAAAGCACAGGGATTCAGGACATAGACCTTATCGCTTTCCTTGACTGTGAGACCAGTTTCCTCCCGGATCTCGCGGATCGCGGCGCTTACCAGGGGATCATCGTTTTCCCGGTCATCCGGATCCAGCAGGCCGGCCACAGGACTCAGCAGGAACTGTCCGACAGGGTAGCGGTATTCATAGGACATCAGGAGACGGGTTTCATTTCCAGACAGATGCAGCACAACGGCGATCGTCACGGCGTCCGGCAGCATCTCCCGGAATTCCGCATCGCTCTTTTTCGCAGTGAGGTTCTCTTTTCCCCGGCGGGTAGCCACAAAATAATGCTTACCTTCCGCGTACTGCAGGTCATACATGTTCAGGAACCGTGCTTCATACAGTGCCTCAATATGATCCTTGTTGATTTTGCGGTTCATCTGAGGATGCTCCTTTCCGTTGTGTGTCTCCGGGATGACGGCTGAACTGCCGCCGGGACAGTGCTGTGCTGCACAAACGATCTTCCAGATTATATCATAACCCGATCCATAAGAACATGATTTCCCTTGCGGTTATCAGTCCAGAAGACGGGCGATGACCGAGTCATAATCCGAATCGATCAGGACTACCTGTTCGCCCGCGTTCTGATAGCCCATGATCAGTTTACGGTTGGATTCCTTCAGGCTTGCGGCGCTGCAGTCCGAGTCATCCATCCTGTCTTCTATTTCAGAAGCATGACCGGCAATCTGTTCAAAATGAGTGTCGATATACCCGTCCGTCATGACAAGGCAGATAAACCGGAGGGAGGGCAGGTATTCATCGTCAAAATCCTTCTGCCAGTCAAAGGGGATATAGCAGCCTTCGACGATCAGGTTCTGCCGGTTTTCAACGGCGGTTTTGATCATTTCCCGGACGATGGGCCAGAGATATTCTGTCAGGGCATCGTCATCATCCGGAGTCAGAAGGGTGTTTCCGCTGCGGATCAGGCCCATTTTCAGGTGGTCAATGGAAAGATAAGGGTAATGGTATTTCTCCAGCATCCGCTGGGCCAGCAGCGTTTTACCGGTATGGGACGCACCGGCGATCAGTATAACCATATTCATTCTCCATCCGTTTTTATATCAGAGATACTTTCCAGCCGACGAAAATCGCCAGCCATCTTTTCATAGATCCCCCGCACCCTTCCGGTGTCCGCACCGCGGAGGAACTGATACCAGAAGAGGAAGGAGGTGATCACGTTGGCAGCGGCAATATGGCCGGCAATGGCGGCCGTATCCACCGTACGGCCGGTCAGTTCCAGCACCGCGTCCGCATAGGACTGTAGGAGGAAAGCAGGATCAACAGAAACTCCGTCGGAACCCAGGCGGCTCATGAAGAAGCTCAGGTCGCCGGAGGCTCCGCCCAGGTTTACACCCTGCCAGTCACAGACCAGGATGTTTCCCTGTTCATCCGTCAGTAGGTTATCAAAGTGGAAATCCCCGTGGGACAGGACACGCTCTTCTGTGTCATGCCACTCAATGATCCGGTTGATCTTTTCCGCAATGGCTTTGAGCGGCGCTTCGTCAAAAGCTCCGGGATGCTCATCCAGGATGCTTTTCCACCCGTCAAGGCATTCCTTAATGCGCCCGGTGGAAAGGCGTTCCGCAGGGGCTTTATCAGCGTTCAGGAAAGCGGGCACTGTATCTATATGGATCCGGGCCAGGGTGTGTGTGATCCCGCGAAGCAGGGTATCGTCAAGGGCACTGCGGTCCGGACTGCCGTATTTCTTCAGAAGCAGGATGATCTCATCCTCCGAGATTTCCACGTTCAGCACCTGCGGTAGATAGTCCGCAGTGCCTGCCTTAGCCTGATAAAACAGCGCTTCCCGGGAATAGGTATCGAACCGGGAGGGCTCCAGCCGGCTGCGCTCTATATGCTTCAGAACGGTATCATTGCCGATCTCCCAGACATCCGCGCCGCTCTGGCCGGTCCTGATCTCTTTTATCCGGTTTCCCCTGAGGTAATCCTGCATGTTCATAAACTGCATCCTTTCTGACAACAGACTGATAATCCATTGTATTACTTTTCCAGGATGATATTTATGATCTTACTTGTGATACTTTCCAGGTCCTTTGATCCGTCAACCACGTAATCCGAGGAGGGAAGTACAGCGTCCAGCATCTGTACGTAGGCAATGCGGGCATATTTGAGGTAGACATCCATCTCTGTCCGGATCTCATCGGCGGAGGCATCTTTCATGTCCCGGAGCACCCTCCTGGCCATGGCGATATCCAGCGGGGTATCAATGAAAACGGCGCAGTCGATATAGCCCCTGATCTGCGTGTTCAGATACGCAAATGGGTAATCCAGCAGCAGGTAATCATACGCGTTGCTGTCCATGATCTTTTCGATGTCCGCCTTCAGGGGTGAAAGATCCCATACGTCATAATCCGCTCCGTCCAGGACCCACTGATGGAAATCTTCCACTTCACCCTCAAAGGAATAATCATCAAAGTGCAGGGAAGCGCAGCGGGGCAGATGCTTTTTGATCTCATTGACCACGGTGGTTTTCCCACCGGCTGTTACGGCGGCTATGACGATGATCTTCACAGGCTTCACACCTTCCAGTCATTTCTGTTATCAGCAGTTCTGAATACAGTCGTTCAGTTCCCGGATCTTATATCCCACGTCTTCCGGACAATGGGCGTCCGAAGAAGTGATTATTTTCACGTTGTGCTTCTTCAGGATGCGGAGCAGTTCCGGTTCCATGCCAAGGGAAGTGCCGGGGCATCTCCTTTCAGCCCCGCTGTTCTGATCCGCGTACATATTGTTTTTCGCAAGCGCGGCAGCCAGGTCTTCATAATATCCGGTCAGCGGGTAGGAAGGTTTATGACCAAAGAGCTTTATAGTATCCGGATGACCGATACCGTCAAACAATCCGCTTTCAGCCAGTGCAACCGAATCTTCATAATACCTGCGGAAGATCCTGTCCACATCAATCCCGGCCCAGTGTTCCGCTTTATGGTCAAAAGCAAAATCATCAACGAAATGCATGCTCCCGAGCAGGAAATCAAAGCCTTTGCCTTTGGACTGCTCAGCGATGAAGGATTCATGTTCCCTGAAATAGCATATTTCAAGACCGAATCGAATCGTTACGGGATACTGCTCATTCCGGACCTTCCTGATCAGCTCCAGGTAATCCGCCAGTTTCAGCACGCCGGCCTGGCTGTGGAACCATTTGTTTACATAGTCGCTGTATGCGCATACGGAATCGTACATCGGGACGAATTCCTCAAACCGGTAGCAGTGCTCCAGAAGCCGTATTTCGTCAAGCTGCATCTCAACGGCTTTTTTCACAAACTCATTGATCCATTCCAAAGTATAGGGTCCGCGTTCAATATGGATATGACCATCCGTCATATGAGTCATCTGTTATCTCCCTAGTCTGTAATATTGCTGAATTGGTCATTTGCCGGGTTCCACCGCGTAAGCGACACAGTCCAGGATGAAACGCCGGGTCATTTCCCCGAAATCCGCACCGCCCCACTCCCAGGCAGGACTGTCCGCACTGAGCGGATGACGGTCGGAAACCATGAGGATCACAGTATTCCGGATGCCGTAAAGATTGCTGATGTTTACCAGCGCGGAGGCTTCCATATCCACAGCCACACAGCCCATTTCCCGCCAGCGCTGTTCCTTGCTCCAGGTCTGCCTGTAGACGGCATCGGTGGTTACGGTGGATTTCCGGCACACCTGATATCCTTTTTCCATGAAAAAGGAAGCGATGCTGTCAAAGGGGGCAGGAGGAGTGACCTGCGCGAACCCGGGAGATTCCAGGTAGTGCAGGGAGGCGCCTTCTTCACTCCATATTTTTTCAGGCAGGAGGATATCGCCGACAGACAGGTTTTCACCGAATCCGCCGCAAAGCCCGACGAGTATCACTTCCTGGACGCCAAGGACGCGGAGGGTTTCTATTGTACAGGTGATCTGAGGGGCAGCGTAGCCGCCGTGAAGAAAGCAGACACCGGGAATGCCGTTAATGCCAAGCACCTCGGAATGGGTGATGAAGCCGGGGAGTTTTTCCATGATCTGAAAACAGGAATAATGCTCCTTCAGAACGGGAATCCCTTTCCCCAGGCAGAAGACAACAGCCCTGGCCGGAAGTACCGGAACCTGCATTCCGGGGTATTTGCTTTTTATCTGTGAGACAGGATCTATGACAGGGGCAGAATGATCATCCGGATTATACCAGGGCATGACTTTCAGCTCCTTCCGTGTTCACCGCAGAATCTGTGTGAGTTTTGCAGGCCAGCTTTCGTCATTATACCTGATTGTGGGTATATGGATCAAAACAGCCCTGCCGCCGAATTTGCGCAGCAGTTCCCAATAAGCTTCGTTGCACAGGTATTTTGTCGGGCGTTCTGAAACACAAGTTCTGATTCCGGAAGCTTCCAGCTGTTTCCGAAGGGCATCTGTATCGAGACAGGTTTCAAACCGGCTGCCTCCTTTTTCCGCGACCTTTTCGATCCGGAACGAATCCTTCAGGTTTTTATCAACACCAAAAAGATACACAGAACCACAGTCTGCTTTGAGCGCTTCAATATCTTTCTTGAGCCCTGTAAAAGAATTTGTGAGCAGGGAATGGTCAGGTGAGACTGACCGGACCAGAACGGCAGAGGCGTTGCTTTTCCCCTTAAAGCCTATGAAAAACGCACTGCCGGTACGGTCATACCGATATCCGTCCGGAATCCTGATATACGCCCGGATATGTTCGCCCAGCGGACGTTCCACAATCTGCGATATGTTGTCCTTATTACCTTCCGCTACGATGAGGGTGTTTCCGCGTTTCCGCAGAACAATGCCGATATGGTCATGCTCCTGATTGTTGAAGACCCGGTCATAAAGAACAATATCACCGGCTTCCGGCACAAAGGTATCCGTTCCTTTATGATAACCGATCCGGTCATCGCCAATCGCCCACTCTTCCCAGGCAATACATCCCGCCAGATGGCAGGACCTGCATTCGTCCGGCCGGATGGGGAGATCAAACCCTGCTTCCCTGCAACAGTAGTACACGAAGGCTGCACACCATACGCCGTCTGCTTCCTGCAGGGTCCACCCGGGGAAAAACCGGATAAGGGGCTCAAGATTGGATTCCTTGCCTTCAATATACCCATGAAAGGGAAGCCGGGCTTTTTCTTCTGCGATCGTTGCCAACGCTTTTCGGGTTGCTTTTTCCATGACTGTCCCAACCTTCTTTATGGCTTCCTGGCCAGCTGCAGATCAATGGTATCATCAATTGTGATGGAACCGCCATACCGGTTGACTGCCTCTTCTATCGCGTCATGGAAAGGTTCCCGGACGCTTTCCACGATGGCAATATGGTCCGAGTAAGTTCCGATCAGCGATCGGTATTCAGCGGCTGTCAGGATCCGCTGCCTGTGAAACAGGGCATACCGCGTATCGGTAAACCCGTATTTATCCGCAATTTTCGCTATCGCTGCTGCCCGGTCTTCCGTAAACCCGGCAGGTTTTGCCGGCTGCTTTTTGTAATAAGGATAATAGTACTGAGCATAGGCATGCTGTATGGCTTCGGACAACTCCGGATTATCCTTTGCCTGGTACGGATGATTGGCAAACCTTGCAAAGGCACCGCCCGGCTTCAGGACCCGGAAAACCTTCGGATATCCGGTTTCCTCCGGAATCCAGTGGAAGGCGGTTGCAGAGTATACCAGGTCAAACGCATTCTCCGGAAGGCAGGCGTCCTCAAATTTGCCGGTAATCACTGAAAAACGGGGATAATCACGGAACTTTTCCCTGCACACCTGTGCCAGCCGATCACCGTATTCCACCGCAGTCAGTGCACAGCCGGTTTTCAGGACGGGCGGTGCTGCCTGTCCCGTACCGATGCCGATTTCCAGGGCTGTGCAGGCGGGACCAAGCTGAACATATGCGAATACCGCCTGATACAATTCCTCCGGATAACCGGGACGGAGCTTTTCATAGACCTCCGGTACAGCGTTGAAGGTCCAGCCTTTTCCATTGTTTATCTGCATCTGTTTCAGTCTCCCCGTCACAGCATTCAATCTTTTTTGGTTATTGCTTCAGGTAGTAGTCGACCCGGATTACCGTGCCGTCCGGGTAAGTGTTCGTTCCGGATTTTACAAGCTCCGTAAAACCCCAATGGGCGTAGATCGATTGATTGACCGTTTCTTCGGGTTCCACACCGAGGAGAAACTTCGTGAATCCCCGCTGCTTCAGGTCCTCCAGCATAAAGGAAAAGAGCCTGGAAAAATACCCTCTGCCCCGCCAGGCTTCCACGGTCCGGAAGGCTCCGAGATAAGCGGTGTGTTCATCCATCACATCCCTGCAGTCCGGAAGCAGATCCTGCCGGATGAAGGCTGTTGCCTCGCAAATGATGTTTCCGTCCAGAATGCCGTAGTAGGGAAGGGAAACGCCTGAAAGGCGGCCGCTGATCGCTTCGGCCTTCCAGGTGATCCAGTTATCCCGGTCAGAGGGATTGCTTTCGATCTCATAATCCCATTTCCGATCCATTTCCTCCGGGGACGCGATCTTACAGATAAACTTCTCTTCCATGGAAATCTCCCCGCACTGCAGTTTATCAAACCGTTTCCTGAGGCTTTTTTGCCAGATACAGGACGTAGGTATCATTGAAAACGATCCTGTTACCGGCATCCAGCACAGCTTCCTTCAGACCATTGAAGAACAGGCTTTTGTAAGGTTCCGGGATCACGAGGGAAGTGCAGTGGGTTCCGCAGTATGAAACGTATTCATCCGCGGTAAAGACGCGTTTTCCATAATATTCACGCCGTTCAAAATCCACATAGCCGTAAGCGGGGGCGTTGGTGTAGGAGAAGGGAGCATGCATTTCTGTATAGCGTGCTTCCGGCTTGAAATAATTGGCATAGACTTCCTGAATCCGGTTATACAATGCTTCGTTCGGAGTCCTGTAATCATCGCTGGTCAGCATCATCGCGAGTGTTCCGCCCGGCTTCAGCAGGTCAAAGGTTTTTGAGAAGGCAACAGCTTCCGGGATCCACTGGATCGTTGCCGCGGAATAGATCATATCAAACTTCTGTGTTCCGTAATCATGGGTGATGAAATCATCATTCACGATATGGAAGTTGGAACGGCTGCCGTATTTTTCCTTCATTTTCTCATACAGGTGTTCGCCCAGCTCGATCGCATGATAATCGCAGCCGGTATCCAGGATCGGATCTGTTGCCTGGCCTGTTCCGGGACCGATCTCCAGTACCGGCACATCGGGGCCTATCCCGGCATAGCTGATCAGATCAGCAAAGAGTTCGGCGCTGTATCGGGGTCTGAATTTGTCAAACTGGTCGGGGATCTTATCAAACACTTTCCTGTATTCCATCGTTTTTATGCCTCCTTTTATTTTCAATTTACAGATGTTCCCTGAAAAAGGAACGGTATTCAAAGAGCTTCCGGATGATCTGCTCCCTGTTGGCTGCATAGAAGGCCATAATCGTATCGGCAGTCCGCTTTGCCAGTTCGACCTGTTCCTGTGTGACGGCACCGCCCGCAAACGAATCCTCCAGTTCTTCCATATCCAGAACGACCGGTTTTCCGTCCCGCAGGATGACAACGTCCAGGAGCAGGTCGGTGAATACGGCATTTCCGTCAGCAGACACTTCGTTCTCCAGGGTGATGTCAATATACTGTTCGAACAGCTCATCATCCCGGAACATGGCGGTCAAAGCCCAGTGACCGTTTTCTGGGACGAGCTCCAGCCACTGGTACCCCTTGTCCGCGATACACATTTCACCCCGGACGGAATTGACATATTCCGGCTTTGGGAGACCTGTGAAGGTCAGCAGCCCGACCGCACCGGCAAAGCAGTCATCCCGGTGATACATACAGGCAAATTCCCGATCGGTATCGGAATACCATTCCCGCCTGTCCAGGTGCTTCTGTTTCAGCTCTTTCACGATGTTCCGCTCCTTATTTCCGCACTCATTCCTTAATCGCAATGGCGGTGAATTCGCCCGGCAGCCTGTCATCTTCCCAGGAGGGATGTTCATCAAACTGCTTCAGGGTGAAGCCGCTGCGGATGATGGCGTTCAGGATCTCGCTGATGGTGTATTTCCTGAGGCTGCACTTCGGCATCTGACGGCGGATCTCATCCTCAAAGAACCGGGAATGGGCCATTTCAGCCTCAATGATATCAGTGGAGAAATAACTCATAACAGGCATTCCCATTTTCAGGCTGTCATTGATCTTTGTGAAGGGATGGAAATCACTGCAGATCATTTTTCCGCCGGGCTTCAGCAGGGAATACATGATCCTCATAAACTCATCGATGTCATGGAAGTAATGGAGAATCCCGCCTTCCATAAACACTACGTCAAAGGAACTGCCATACTTCTCCAGGTCAATCTCCAGGACATCACACACTACATAATGGAGACAAACATGCGCGGCTTCCGCCGTTTCCATGGCGTACTGCCTGTTCTGCTCGGAGATATCGAAAACTGTCACATCTGCCCCAAGCAGTGCCAAGGGGATGGCCTTCTTTCCGCAGGAGCCGCAGATATTGGCGATCCGGATGCCTTCATAACGGTCGAAGTAGCGCGCGTACTTCCTCAGCATCTTTTCGGGGGCGGCCATATCTTCCTTTGCCCGTTCAGCCGGGGTTCCGGCGTGCGTGACCCAGAAATCATAGGCGTTGTACTCCCAGGCTTTCTTGTGCTGCTTGCTGTACTCTTCCATAGTTCCGCTCCTTTATGATATTTTTGACGGTCAGAGAAAAGAATTGCCGAGGGGAAAGAATCAGTTGTTTGCTGCCTGCTGCAGCTTCTCCCATTCATCACGGGTGATGGCAAACGCGTATGAGACGGTGTTCTTCGGGTCCGGATATTCCTTGATCTTTTTCATTCCGTTGGCCAAGGCCGTGAACCAGGATCCTATGTTTGTGTACTTCATATAGGAATAGAAGGTGTCGTAATCCGTGTTACGGAAACCCCAGTCCCGGACAGCCCGGGCTGCTTCCTTCGCGAACCCGCGCCTCCAGTACTTTTTATGAATATGATAACCGATTTCCGGCAGGATTTCACCATCGATATTCTGGAGGGTGATGCCGCAATCCCCGATGAATTCACCGGTTTCCTTCAGGATAATCGCCCAGAGACCGAAACCGTATTTCTCATAATTGTCCAGGTTCCAGGTGATCCAGAGCCTGGTTTTCTCCTCATCATAGGGAGCTGGATAATGCTGCATGGTCTCCGGATCGGACAGGATCTCGTAGAGGGAAGGGAAATCATCGAGGGTGTACTCGCGGAGGAGAAGGCGGGGAGTTTCGATCATGGGGGCCTCCTTGTATGGGATTTCCGGCTGAGGCCGGAAATTACTTAAAACTTAAGACTTAAAAATGAATAATGAATAATGAATAATGGCGGAGGAAAGCGCGTGGAACGCGCTTTCTTTGAATGTAATTTACGGAGTATTGGGCAGGAGGGGAGAAAGGTCGCCTTTGTGCCAGATGGCCAGACGGTGCAGGGGACGGGTCATCATGACATACAGGATGCGGCAGAGAAATTCATCATCCGGGAAGTTTTCGGCGGAGGCATCGCAGATACCCACGCAGTCAAATTCCATGCCCTTGACAATGCTGGCCGGGAGGATGAGCACGCCTCCCCGGTATTCGGCATCCGTTTCCGAAAGCAGATGGGCATCCAGTTCCTGACCGATCTGCCGGTACAGCTTCTTTGCCTGTTCCGCTGTTTTTTCGATCAGGGCGATGCTGTGATAGCCTTCCTGCCGCCAGACACGCACCTGGTCACAGATCCGGGAAAGACGCTCTTTTTCACTCTCTGCCCGGATGATCTTCGGGGCTTCACCATGCCGCAGCACCGGCTTTGTTTCACAGATGCCCGGGATTGGATAACGGGCGGAAACGGTCTGGGCCAGGTTCATGATCTCCACTGTGTTCCGGTAGCTGACGGTCAGCTGTTTCAGATTCGCCTTGTTTTCAAAGATGGGCTCCTTCCATTCCTCCCAGCTGCGGATGCCCTCATCCGCCAGGATCCCCTGATAAAGGTCTCCGACCAGGGTGAAGGTGGCCGCGGGATTGGCCTGCTTCAGCAATTCAATCTGGAAGGGAGAGAAGTCCTGGCATTCGTCAATGACGATATGCTTCATCTGCTTTGTCTTCAGCCCGAAGACCGCTTTGCAGATCATTACCAGCATCGGCAGGTCTTCCTGCCGCAGGGCTTCCTCTTCGGTATAAGCTTCCGGCACACATTCCCGGAGGAAAGCCCGGTAGAGACCCGGCAGATCCGGAAGGGCAAATCTTTCCCGGTACCGGTTCATATATTCTTCCGCCCGGGCATCAATCTCCTTATACCGCTGATCCCGGACCGTGTACAGGTCCTTGATCTTCTGCTGCCGCAGGGCGCTTTCCCGCATGTTGGCCCGGATCTTCAGAACCATCTGCTCCGCATTGGCGTTGTACCGTTCTTTCAGGATGGCCGCGGCGGACTGGACACGCTTCCGGACGATCTTTTTCAGCTCGCTGACGCGCTGCTCCAGCGGGAAATAACGGAGATCCCGGAGGAAGATGTTTTCCAGTTCCTTTCGGTCCATGAGGGGAACGCCGGCCATTTTGAAACCGTTCTCCGGCAGCACGGAATCCTGCAGGCGATCCAGCCAGTTTTCCAGCTTCTTCATGACGGAAAGGGAACCTTTCAGACGGAGCAGCCGGCCGGCTTTTTCCCGTTCCGCTTCCGTGAGGGACAGGTTCTTTTCCAGCCTGCTTTCCCGCAGGATCTTCGGCATCCGCCGTCCCATGCCTTCCCGGCACCAGCTTTCAAAGGTGGTCTGGACAACCCGTTCCACGCCCAGATCCGGAAGGACCTGGGAGATATAGGAGAGGAAGAGCGGGTTGGGGGCCAGGATCATCATGTTTTCCGGCCGCAGGGTTTTCTGGAAGGTGTAGAGAAGGTAGGCGATCCGGTGAAGCGCGATGGTGGTTTTTCCGCTTCCGGCCGCTCCCTGCACCAGCAGGTTGGAGGAGAGGGGATAGCGGATCACAATGTTCTGTTCCGCCTGGATCGTTGTGACGATCTCCTTCAGGCGGTCCGAGGAAATGCTGCCCAGCACGCTCTGCAGGTATGCCTCCTGGGAGACGATCCCGCTGTCGAACAGGCTGATCAGTTCCCGTTCCCGTACTGTCAGCATGCGCTTTAGGGTCAGTTCTCCCTCCACGTGGCCGTCCGGGGCCTCGTAATCCATTTTCCCGATCTGGCCGGAGTAGTACAGGTTGGCAACGGGGGAACGCCAGTCCACCACAACAGGGGTCAGCGCAACAGGATCCAGGACACCCCAGCGGCCCAGGTACCAGGTTTCCGGAGAACTGCCGGCGGGAGTGAAGTCCAGCCGGGCGAAGTATGCCTGGCCGATGGCCATGGCGAGCTGCCGCAGTCGGTCCAGCTTGGATTTGAACAGCTGGAGGTATACCTCCTCCTGGTCATCGGGAATAATGTTCGCGTGAACGTCCATCTCTTCGCCGGCTTTTGCCCCGGTGAGGGCTTCCACTTCCCTGATCTCCCGGTCAATGGTATCACAGGCCTGCTGAAGATGAAGATATTCTTCCTTCGCGGATGGATGTTCGGGTAATGTGACTGATTCCATAATCGTCCTTTCCCGGCAAAAATATAAAAGCCTCTGCCGTATTTTTTCTACGCAGAGGCTTACGGATTCTATGTCCTGCAAGCGTGTGGAAGTGCATAATAACAGAACGAAACCGGTTTTGTCAAGGACGATTTGCACATTTTTGCACAATTTACATTTTTTACAAAACAGCGATGCTCTGAAAGCTTTTTACAGGGTTTCCTCAGATTCCGGAACGTACCTGGCCCGTTCACCGCCGACCAGCAGGGGACGGGTACGGGCAGCGGTGATCCGTGCTTCGCCGACCCGGGAGATGCTGAGACGCACGGGTACAGCCACACGGCGCAGATGCATACCGATCAGGGTCTGGCCGATATCCAGACCGGCATCCGCCTGGACAGCCAGAACTGCCACGGGGTCTTTAAACCGTTTCCAGGCAGCAGTGGCCAGGGAACCGCCGGCTTTGATCCGCGGTATAACCCAGACGATCTCATAACCATAGCGTTCCGCGGTTTCCCTTTCCATAATGAGCGCCCTGTTCAGGTGCTCACAGCACTGGAAAGCGGGTGCCACGCCGGCTTCACGACATACTTTCATCACGGCTTCCACCACTGCTTCTCCATATTCATAGGTGGAGTTATGGCCGATGGTGCCGCCGGCGATCTCACTGGAACTGCCGCCGATGACCAGCAGTTTTACCGGATTAAAATGCGGCCGGTTTTCCTGAAGCAAAGCGGTGACAGCCTGCTCCGCCTGCGCAGATACCTGTTCTGTGGTGATACCCATAACGGATCAATCCTTTCAGGTTTCCCGTGATCCATCCCAGATGGAAAACGGAAGAAGATCATACCGGATATTATACATCACCGGGCGGGCACTTCAAGCCCGCCCGGTGATAAAGAATATCAGACCCATTCCCTGTTGATCCGGATATAGATCACCTTCATGATTTGTGCCAGGACAGTGTAGACAACCATCAGGCCGGCCATCCAGGCCAGGAAGGTGAGCGGCATAACCGGCAGACTGAAGAGCACCGCAATTCCGGTGAAGCCAATCAGCAGCGTGATGATACAGACAAGCACGGTGGACAGTGTCAGCTGTTTTGAAGCACGGTCCTGGATGAAGGGAATCTTCGGTGTGCGGATTGTATGGATAACCATGGTCTGGGAGATAACGCCGAACATGAACCAGCCGCACTGGAAGTATCCCGCGAGGGAAGTGTTGTTGTATTTGAACACAAACCACAGAACCAGGAAGCAAAGTACATCCAGCACCGTACTGAGCAGACCGAAGAAGATCATAAACTTCTTGATGCCCGGAATATCCCAGCGCTTCGGTTTTTCGATATACCGGTCTTCCACATGGTCGAAGGGCATGCCCAGCTGGGCAAAGTCATTCAGCAGGTTCTGCACCAGGATGTGGATCGGAAGCATCGGCAGGAAGGGCAGGAAAATACTCGCGATCAGCACGGAGAACATGTTGCCGAAGTTGCCGCTGACGGTCATCTTCAGATACTTGGACATGTTCGCAAAGGTCCGGCGGCCTTCGATGACGCCCTCCTCCAGCACCTGCAGGTCCTTCTCCAGCAAAATGATATCCGCAACTTCCTTGGCGATATCCACGGCGGTATCCACGGAAATACCGACATCCGACTGCTTGAGGGGCAGGCTGTCGTTGATGCCGTCACCCATATAGCCGACGATGTGGCCGTTGGACTGGAAGGCTTTTACGACGCGCTGCTTCTGATAGGGAGAAAGCTTGGAGAAAATATGGCATTTCTCGCAGGCTTCCTTCAGCTCCTCATCGTTCATGGCCTCCACTTTGGCACCCGTGAGGGTATAGCCTGTGTCAATGCCCAGGCGTCCGCAGATGGCAACGGCAACGCCTTCGTTGTCGCCGGTCAGGACCACGGTACGGACGCCGTTCCTCTGCAGGGCGGCAATAGCTGTGCCGGCGGAAGGCTTCGGCGGATCAAGGAAGCCGACAAAGCCGATCAGCACCATGCTGCTCTCGTCCTGTACACCGAAGGTTTCCACGTCATGCACTTCGTTTTTCTGGGCTACGGCAATGACGCGAATGCCTTCCGCGTTGTTTTCATCCGCAATCTTCTGCGCGTTGGCGACCAATTCAGGCGTGATGGGCTTTACTTCGCCGTCGATCTCGATGAAGGAGCAGATGGAAAGCATTTCCTCAACGGCACCCTTGGTGATCAGCTGGCGCTTACCCTGCTTGTCCCGCAGCACAACGCTCATCCGGCGGCGGCTGAAGTCGAAGGGGATCTCATCCTCACGGTTGTAAGCTTCCTTCAGGAAGGAAAGGTCTTCTTTTTCCGCCCGGCTGATGATGGCCAGGTCCATCAGGTTTTTCAGGCCGGTCTGGAAATAACTGTTCAGGAAGGCATGACGGAGGATCCGTATGTCTTCGCGTCCCAGCACGTCCATATATTTTTCCAGGACGATCTCATCCTGGGTCAGGGTGCCGGTTTTATCCGTACAGAAGACATCCATTTCGCCGAAGGTCTGGATGGAACTGAGACGTTTGACGATGGTCTGCTTGCGGGACATATTGACAGCGCCCTTGGCCAGGGAGGATGTCATGATCACGGGGAGCATTTCCGGCATGATGCCGACGGCGATGGTGATGCCGAACATCAGGGATTCAAGCCAGTTGCCCTTGGTGATGAAGTTGGCAATGAAGATGATGGGCACCATGATCACCATGAAGCTGATAAGCAGGCGGCTGATGGAACTCAGGTTTTCCTCAAAGCTGCTCTTGTCCTTATAGGTGTTCAGGCTTTTGGCCATACTGCCGAAATAGGTACTGTTTCCGGTGGCCAGGATCACGCCCTTCGCGCTGCCTGAAACAATATTGCTGCCCATGAAGCCGATGTTGTCGATATCCGTCAGGCTGTCGCCGTCCGGATCGGGCCCGGCAAATTTTTCGACGGGATTGCTTTCACCGGTGAGCTGGGACTGGTCAATGAAGAGGTCTTTGGATTCAACAAAGCGTACATCACCGGGGATCATGTCTCCGGAAGCGAGCTTCACGATATCGCCGGGAACTGCCTCATCAATGTCAATCTCCATGACGCTGCCGTTGCGGATGACGTCGATCTTGTTGGCGATCATCTTCTGCAGCTTCTGGGCCGCGTTGTTGGATTTTTCGGACTGGACGAAGGAGATGATGCCGGAGATCAGAATGATCAGCACCAGCATGATAAAGGTGGCGGGATTCGGCTGATCCGCCAGGATGACATCCGTAATCAGCGTGACGATCGCAACGATCATCAGGACAATATTGAATGGATTGATCAGGGCTTCCCTGATCCGGCTGAGAAGACTGTTCTCACTGCTGACGTCAATGATGTTCCTGCCGTACTCCTCCAGACGTTCGGCAGCCTCCACCTGGTTCAGACCGTCAGGTTCTGTTTTGAGCCGCTCAAAAAGCTGATCATCATTCAGACGGCTGACAGCAAGCAGGTTCTGCTCCACTTCACGAGCCTTGTCATTTTTCTGCTCGGCCATATTTATCATCCTCCCGATCAGTAATATGCCTGTTTTCGCCTGGTAACAGTATAAACCAACTGAACAGGCTGTCAATAAAAAACACAGGGTAAAAACCCTGTGCCTGAGCATGCACGGAAATATATGCTCTGTAAAGCATGATGGCTATTCCTGCCGGGCAAACATCCGGTCCAGCAGCTGACGGAGATCATTTTCCTTCTCCCGGATATACCGGATGCGGCTGAGGGTGCTGCGGACTTCCGAGATGCCCATTTCACGCTCGTTTTCGTCCCGGCACTGACCCAGGGCGCGGGTAATGTTGTATTCCAGCCATTCAATCCAGGTATAGGCAAGGCCCAGGACGTTTCCGTAATCCCTGAAACCGTTATCCCAGGTTTCCAGGTATCCGTCAAGGAAGGCTTTGGTTTTTACCGGATCCAGATCGCAGGTGGTGATGCCGGACCACTGCAGCGAAAGCTGGATGACACTGGATACAGGGTTACCGTAATCCAGACACTCCAGATCGATCATTACCGGCCTGCCCTCATCCCACATAACGTTCTTGGGATCCATATCGTCATTGGTGATGCACCCGATGTCAGGCAACGCCTGCCGGGCGTTGTTCAACGCTTTCTGCGCATCGTTCAGCAGCTGTTCATTTTCTCTCAGCAGGGGAGCGATGACGCTGTCCAGCCTGCAGGCTTCCGCAATGTATTCCGACCAGTGAATGGCGCTCAGCTCGGGATCATGATGATCTGTATGGCGGGGCTGCAGCGCGTGAATCCGGGCCTGCAGGATCCCAGCCTGCCTGCACTGATCCGGAGTGATGTTGTTCCAGTCTGTGATACTGCCGTTCTGCCAGCGGAAAATATAGAAGTATTCTCCGTCCAGTTCCTGCATTTTCCGGCCGCTGATCGATAAGGCGGCTACGACCGGAATCCCGGCATCTTCGATTATCTGTTCCAGTTTTTCTGCCCTGCGGTAGTTATCCATGACGCCCGGACGCTTCATGATGCCGGGGTTCAGATGCTTTACGGCATAGGAATGATCCAGCGTGTTTACCCGGTACATTCTGTGCATCAAACCGCCGGATACGGGGGATACGGGAGGCAGGACTGTTCCCAGACCTGTCAGCTCAAACAGTCTGGCTATAGTGTTTTCAATCATTTTCAGTCTCCGAAATATCATCAATGCGGTTTACATATGTACGCTGAAATGATGGGATTCATCATGCATATCATAGATTGTGTTTCCGGTGTCGGCAATGAAACGCTGCTGCCATTTCAGCACAAGATCCCTGATCCGGAAAAGCTGTTCATTGCCGGGATCTCCGTATTTCGCGGCGAGCTCCGGCAGGGAAGGCATCTGTGAAAGATACCGGTCATCCAGGCCTTCCATGAAGGACAGGACCTCTTCCGCAGGCATGGCTTCAAACCGGGCTATGTTTTCCTGATCCAGTACCAGTGTCAGTGCCCGCTCATCAAAGGCCCGGGATCCGATGTCCGCGATCCACTCCGCTTCTGTCTGATGAGGGATCTTCACAAAGGTGTTTCGGATTTCTTCCGGCAGGGTGTCAAATTCCCTGCGGGTGATCCGCTGGTCCTGCAGGGTCCGGCCCCGGCCTTTACTGTGGGGAAGAAAAAAACTGAATCGGATGCCGGGATAAGCGGAAAGCAAAGCCCGGAGTTCTCTCATCTGATCCAGGTTGCTTCGCAGGAGCGGAATGCTGATGTTCACCGGCAGTTCTGCCTGAACGGCTGCTGACAGCATCCGCGTCATAAACCGATAATCGCCCTTCCGGCCGGCAAAGCGGTCATGATACTCCTCTGTACCATAGAAGGTCAGGTCGATGAGTTTTACGCCCTCAGCGCGGATCCGGCACATGAGGGCCAGCAGCTCCGGGTCATCCCGGAAAGCGAAACCGTTCATCTGGAGGAAACCGGCGCCGGGAGCGTCAAACTCCCCGGAAAAACGGATGTATTCCCAGAGGTCCGGCGTGTCCATGCAGTATCCAATGTAGAAAGAACTGCCGAGCTCCGGGCGGTTTTCCTTCAGTTCAGTTATTACACGGCGCGCGAAGGCCGTGCTTCGATGGAAATCCACACCGGAGACCTGACCGCAGGAAGAAAGCAGACAATGATGGCAATGTGCCTGACAGGGCACGCAGTAATTTGCAATTCCAAGATAAGTGGTTTTCATAATGGCTGCCTCACTTTATTGATGCGCAAGACCCGCAATATAGTAATCAAGCAGATCGTATATCCAGTCCCGCAGCCGGGAAAAACGGAAGCCAAGCGCTGTGGCTTTGTCTGTGTTGATACTGTATTCCGGTTCGCCGTTATACGGGGCGGGATCTCCGGAGGCTTCAATGATGGCTTTTTTCCCGGTTTTCTGTTCAACGAAGTCCAGAATCTCCCTGACGGAAACCGTGCCTTCCGAAGCGCCGTTTACGGCACCGCAGCAGTCTTTTTCTGCAAGAAAAGCCAGAAACTTTCCGGCTTCATCAGACCGGATGAAACTCATCTGATGATCCGCGTTATCAATGTGCATGGGCCTTGAATGGATGACATGATCTACATAGAAGAGCAGACGCCTGGTGTAGTCATCCCTGCCGATGACAAAGGGATAACGAACCGCAATCCAGTTCCGGTCAGGATACTTCTGCCACAGGGCACATTCTGCCTGGCGCTTGATCTCAGCATAGGGGAAATCCGGCCTGCCGCACCAGATCAGTTCCTTTGACAGGGCATCAAAATCAGATTCCACCGTGTTGATGTGCTTCGGTTCATATACGGCGGTGGTGGACATCTGGATATACTGATCAAAGTCCGCCGCGTCCATGACAGATTTTATATCATTGGAGCAGTAGGCCAGTTTGTCGATAATGACGTCGAAGCGCCTGCCGGACAACGCGTCCCGGACGCTTTGGGCATCAGTCCTGTCAAGAATGAGCCGTTTGACCCTGCTGCCGAAAGAATCGGCAGACAAGCCGCGTGTGGCGATCGTTACATCATGCCCGGATTTCAGAAGCTCCTCAATCATGGGAATCCCGAAGAATCGCGTACCGCCGATTACCAGAATATTCATAGGTGTGTCTCCATGATTTCCCGCAGGATGGGTTTAATCACCATAAAGCAGATCCTGGATGATGAAGTCCCGGGACAGGGGCGCCCAGTGGCCGGGAAGGCAGGTTTCAGGATTAACCCGGCGTATGGTTTCCGCCAGCTTGCCGGCCAGTTCCTGATCCACTTTCCAGCCGGGGAATGCCCCGCCTGTACAGTCGCCCAGGATCAGCATTTTTTCACCGGGTACCTCGACCAGGGTGGAATCGTCCGTGTGGGGCGCTTCAGCCTGGAAGATGCGGACAGGGCAGTTTCCGGGGTCCAGCGTCATCTCGCCCCGGAAAACCATATCCGGAAGGGTTACGATGACCGGTTTGTTATCCGCGTATTCACGCTGGATCGTATCATGCATGGAGAGGAAAAAACCGGATCCCTCTTTGGCCAGGCGGTCACGGATATCCCGCAGGTATTGAGTTGTCCGTTCATTGGCCAGGGTGAGCCCGTGAACCGCATGCATGCCGAAAGTGTGATCCCAGTGCCAGTGGGTCAGCACGGTAAGCTGCGGCAGGGGCAGGCCGGATTCTTCCAGTTCCCGATAAAACTCCCGTGTGTGTTCTTCAGAGTGGCCCGCGTCCACTGCCAGGCTCCAGCGGTCTCCGCGGATATAGCTGAGATTCGGGCGGTCCCTTTCTTCTTCAAAAGGATATACCCAAATCCTTTCTGTAATCTGATTCAGTCTCATATTTCATTATTCTCCTTGTTTTTGTTTCAGGTAAGCGCGAATCATCTCGATATCTTTCAGATCCTTTTCCCGGCCGAGTTTATGTTTCATCCCGATCAGGCCCTGAAGCGATACGACCTGATAACCTTCTATTGTTTCAACCTTGTCCTGAAGCCAGTTTTCGAAGATCTCAATGCTGTCTCCGATCTTAAACTGCCGGTTTCCGGATTCTGTGTACCGAAACGGGTAACCGTCCGCTGACAGACGATCAGCCAGCTTTGAACTGCAGCCCAGGTCTATGTCAGCGGTCTGCTTTTTGATCCCCCAGAGCACCATGGCGCTGCCGGCTATCACCCAGTACCCGTTTCTGTCATAGGGAAAGGATCGCAGCTGATCCAGGATCTCCTGTTTGTCCATAATGTCCTCCGTCAGCAGCTGAGCCGCATTTCCAGCATGTTGTTCTCAAAAAGACCGGTTTCCCTGAACCCCATGGATTCATACAGCCTTTTTGCGACAACATTACCGGGGATCACACCGGTATAGACCTCATTCACGTGGAAGCGTTCCTTCAGGAACGCGATCCCAAGCCTGAGGGCTTCCTTTCCGTATCCGCGGTGCTGGTGTTCCCGGCTGATCAGCAGCTTCCACAGCGTATAATAGTTTTTTGCCTCATAATAACCCATCATGATGAAACCGACGACTTCCTGATCGCTGTAAACAGCGAAAGGGAATGCGGCCTCCCTGTAAACATAGGCCTCGGCCAGGGATTCGGCCGTGGAAGAAACAAAGCCGGCCTGGCTGTCATAGATTTTCAGGCTGAGAACTTCATCCAGGTTTTCCTTTGTGACCGGCTGCAGATGTACCATTTTCTCCTCCGAAATTACAGATTCAGTTTACTGTGATCTGACAGATTAATCCAGTAACGGCGAATGGGTTCTTCATCAGTATCAACGCGAACCGTGTTTTCCAGGATGCCGCCGCAGTGCTCGACCGTCTTCCGGGAAGGAATGTTTCCTTCGTGGACGCCGATCAGGACTTTGTCGATCTTCTTTTCACGGGCCTGTTCCAGCGCCAGACGGAGGGCCTGAATCCCATATCCTTTCCCCCGTTCTTCCGGACGGATACCGTAGCCTATATGGCCCCAGGTCCGGAAACCTTCCACGGTCAGGTAATGCCGCAGGCTTACCGCTCCGATCAGCCTGCCGGATTCATCCACGACAAAATAAGAAGTTGTGGCGGCAAAGCGGGGATCCACGATCCCGTGTTCACAGTTATCCAGCATCCGGACCAACTGCGCATACTCCTCAAGGCTTGCAAAAGGAGCGTCCAGGAACCACGGCGCGATCTGTGTTTTGCTCTCACACCATTCTGTCATCATTTCGTTATATTGTTCATAATAAGCCAGGTCAGGCTTTACCAGATGCAGCTTCATCGGAATCACCTCTCATTTTGCCGGGCGGGGATAACTGATATCGTCTCCCCAGCTTTGAAGTTCATCAAAGAACCCCTCCACAGTCATCAGGCCGTACTGCCATAAAAAGGCACGATCCCTTTCAGGAATCTCACTGAGCTTCATCCAGAGAACTTCCTTCAGGGGCGGATCATCCGCCGACTCTTCCGGGTCATAACCGGTTACCGCTTCCTGATCCGCGAGAACGCTGACCTCGAAGGCGTATTCCGCACTGCTGCCTTTTTTGTACAGTAACACCAAAGGCCGGATAATCGTGCCGTCCAGCCCGCATTCTTCCTTCAGCTCCCGGATGACCGCCTGCTCAGGCGTTTCGCCTTCTTCAATACCGCCGCCGGGGAGGGTGTAGAATTCATGACCGAAATAGAAAACCCGCTCCATCAGGATCTTTCCGCCGCGGACAACAACGGCCACGCTGCGGCTGCGCCGGTATAGGTATTCCTGTTCCTTTTCCTGCATTATGCTTCCTCCCTGTAAAAGTCCATGAAGGCGGTTTTGATCCTTTCAGCTGTATCCGAAACTGTTTTCCAGGTGCTTTTGTCCGCATGCTCCTTTGCGTATTCAGAGATATCCCGTAAATACCGTATGCCGGTTCCAAAGCGTTCGATCATCCAATCATACATCGGGAAGAGCCAGATATGAAAGTGTTCAGAACGCTCTTCCTGGACCAGGGTGATCTCATTCACAATATGCAGTTCCTTCAGGGCTTTTTCAGCACAGTAAAGGATACTGCCGATCTCGATTCTTTCTTCCTTTGTCAGATCTGAGAAGGCGCGGATATGCCTTTTGGCAGTGATGATCAGGAAACCGGGAACGGGAACATCGGGATCAGCAGCCAGAATAGCGGCTTTACCGTCATGGATGACCCCGCCGGGGAGTTCCTTCTCTCCCTTGATAATGCGGCAGCCGTAGCAGCCGGAGGTTTGTTCGTTATCCATACAGGCCTCCTGTTTACAGCAGGGTGATCTTTTTCAGGACGGTGTAGCCTGTTTCTTCCACCCGGGAAAATTCAATCTCGCTGATCCGCGTTTCAAACGGAACAAAATGCTTCCGTATCTCCGCACAGACCGCGTTCAGATCCGCTTCGGGATCGCAGTACAGCGTTGTATGCGGATACCAGAGATCCCCGGCAGTCCATTGATCCAGGGATTCATTGTACTGATCAGCAATGCGTCTGTGCAGGGAGATGAGTTCCGGAGATTTTGACGGCGCGGCAATGACGATGTCGGAAAGCACTTCAATCTGTTCATAGCTGACGGTGAAGGATCGGGTGTCTTTGAACATTTTTTCACACGAGCGGATAAACGTATCGGTATCTTCCGGGAGATACGTGGCGAGTGTAATATGCGCGTGAAGGGGACGGGTAAACCGAACCCCGGGAAGAGCCGTTTCGCGAAGCAGGGTCAGGGACTGATCTGCTTCAGGGGACAGCAACGCAATGACACAGAGCATTTTGTTTCCCTCCGAAAAGGTATGAAAGGCAGGATTATTTTCCGATCGCTTTCAAGAACGGGGCCAGCCTGTCCTTGTCTGAAAGGACCGGATCTTCACAGGGTAGTTCCAGGGCAATTTCCGGATCTTTCCAGTTGATGCTTCCGGAATACCCGCGGACAAACTCCCGGTCCGCGGCAAAGTACTGGATGGTGTTTTCCTCGAGGGAAAGGAAGGCATGGCCGAACCCCGAAGGAATATACACAAAAACGGGATCGGCAGCGTCCAGTTCCAGGGCCTGCCATTGCGCACAGGTCGCGGAGCATTTCCTCAGGTCCACCACATAGTCCAGTCCCTTACCCTGCAGGACGGAAATGAGCTTTGCCTGGGGATAAGGTTCTTTCTGGAAATGGATGCCGAAGAAGGTATGCCGTTCAGGCATGGTATAGATCCGCTGAACTTTCCAGTCTGCCTGCGGAACAGCTTCCCGGATCTGATCGGGGGAAAGATCCGTCATGCTTCCGCAGATGTCTGTACGGACAGCTGGTTCCAGTACCAGAACCTCATCAAACAGGCACTGCCTGATCTTCATTTCTTTATCCTCCGCATTCAGCCTTTATATACGATCCTGCGGTCTTCCGGCTGATAGGGATGGGCTCTGAAGACCTGCCCGAAACATTCATAATCAATATCGTTTTCGGTGTTCCCGGCTTCCAGATCTTTCAGCGCGGCCAGCATGGTGTCGAACAGCTCAATGCCGCAGGGCGCCTGGCAGTGGCCGTGCAGGATGGTTTCAAACTGATCCTTCAGGGGGAGCAGGCGTTCCATGCTTTCGATCTGCGTTTTTACGGGCAGGGATTCCTCCAGCTGCAGCCACAGGTGCTGTACCATACCGTCTCCTGCAAAAAGAATGCGATCCTTCCGGTCCAGGAGGACGATTTCTCCGGCAGTATGCCCGGGAAAATGAATCGCTTCCAGTTCAACTCCGCCCAGATCAAAAACCTGCCCGTCTTCAATGTTTTCAAAGGGCGGGAAATTGATCCCGAACTGTTTCATGGCAGCCTGCATCTGGGGCATGTTGATGGTTTCTTCTGTCAGGGGCAGATCCGCCAGGTTCATATAAGCTTTTTCGAAAGCCCAGTTTCCGCCCATATGGTCTCCGTGGCCGTGGGTGTTGATGCAGATCAGGGGCAGGGAAGTCAGGGCTTCCGCAACCGCCCGGATATTGCTCATACCGAGGGATGTGTCGATAACGGCGGCCTGCTTTGTGCCGGCAACCACATAGCAGGTGGCCTGGTGATTATCATCCAGCAGCCAGATATGGTCATTGATCGGGATCACATTCGGGATTCTCAGCTGGGGTGCGTTTTCCATGGTTTCTTCCTCCTGTTGAATGGATGTATCCTATCCTGAAAAGATTCAGTGATTTCAAGGGGTTATTCTGTTCGGGCTTGACCACCGGATGCTTCATGGGGCAGGCGGCGGACCGGAACGCTGATAACGGTGCAAAGTTGATTGTACAATATCAGTTTGACTCCCGGCTGTCAATGTCAGACACCGGGAAACTATTCATCAGGAATCAAAGATCATATAATGATGAAAGTTAAACAATTAACGATAAACATTAAAAATATATTGACAAGCGTATAAACAAGGTTTAGTATAATGGCTGTGAGTGAAAGGGAAAGTCTTTGCGGATAATAAGAATACAAAGGAGGAATATGCCATGGAAACAACGGACATTATGGAAAGAACGCTGGCACAGGAAAAAGGCCGGTATGAAAAATTCTGCAAGATAATGCATATTTTCAGTACGCTTATGTGCGTCCTGTTCGCTGCCGCTGCTGTTTTCTGCCTTATCGTGCCGATTGTCCAGGCCATCCAGTACCGGAACAACGGGGGAAAAGCAGATATTCCTTCGGTACTGGTTTCAGTGATATATGTATTCCTGGTGCTGGGCGGCATTGCCCTGCTGTGGAATGCGGCACGACACATTTTCCGTCGGCTGAGAACCGCGGAAACACCCTTCTGCTACGATATCGCGGACAAGATCAAAGGCGCCGGGTTCCTTGCCATACTGCTCGGAATCATCAGTCTCGTTTACAGGACGGTTGTTGAACTGATCTCGAAAAACGGGGGAAACTTCGTGAAATCAGACGGATATATGGATCTGGGTTATCCGTTCATCTATTCCGTGCTTATCCTGGGTGTGGTGCTGATGATCATAGCCTATGTGTTCAACTATGGCTGCAAGCTGCAGCAGGAATCAGACGAGACGCTGTGAAGGCGGTGAGCATATGATTATTTTACGCCTGGACAGGGTAATGGCGGACAGGAAAATGTCGCTGAACGAGCTTTCCGAAAAGGTGGGCGTGGCAAACGTTAACCTGTCAAAGATGAAAACCGGAAAGATCAGCGCGGTGCGCTTTTCAACACTGAACGCGATCTGCAAGGTGCTGAAGTGCCAGCCGGGAGAAATTTTGGAATACGCGGATGATGAGGAAAGCTGAAACGTGAGCGTTTCATCCTCATCGACCGCGTATTCCCAATGAAATATCGCAGCCGTAAACGGCTGCGATGTGAAATATTGAGCCTACGGCTCAATGTGAAATATTTCCCTTCGGGAAATGTGAAATATTTTGCCTTCGGCAAAATGTGATAGTTACTGGGGACAAGGGAATGAAAAAGAGACGTTTCTTGTCAGTCAGGGTATTGAAAGGAAACAGTATATTGTAAGTGAAATATCCCGCTGCGCGGGATGTGAAATATCGCAGCCGTGCACGGCTGCGATGTGATAGTTACTGGAAACCTGGTATGGTGAAGATGAAGGAAAAATATACCGGACGGGTTTGACAGAAGCTGAAACGAATGGTAGGATGTAAATAACGATTGATGAGAGGGGCGGGAAGATGCGCAAATAACGGATTTTGATGTCAGAGGAAACCGCTGAACAGGCGGTTTATTTCGGGCGTCAAAATACCGGAGCGCAGCTTCCGGCTTTTTTTCGTGCCGATCTGTTTCCGGGTTTGACGCCTCACCGGAGGTGTTGTGTATGCTAACAGTTCGAAATCTATCCATTCTTCATAACAAAGACTTAAGACCGCTGATCAAAGATCTTTCCTTTACGCTGGCCGGCAATGAACGCCTTGCCGTGATCGGAGAGGAAGGGAACGGAAAATCCGCCCTGCTGCAGGCCATTGCCTGTCCGGACAGGCTGAGGCAGTGGGCGGAGATCAGCGGAAATATCCATTATCCGGGCGAAAAAATCGGCTACCTGGCCCAGGAAGCTCCGACGGAGTGGAATGACCTGCCGGCTTATACGCTCTGCATGGGAAACCCGGCGTTCACGGATACGGATCCCGGAGACCTGGCTGAGCTTTGCCGGAAACTGTCCATGGATCAGGAGCTTTGCTGGTCGGAAACCTGTTTTGGCCTGCTTTCCGGCGGGGAGAAGGTGAGACTGCGCCTACTGCTGCTCCTTTGTGAGCAGCCCACCATGCTGCTGCTGGATGAGCCGGGCAACGACCTGGACCTGGACGCGATCCTGGCGCTGGAACGTTTCCTGCTCTCCTGTGAACTGCCGGTACTGTATGTAAGCCATGACGAGGGGCTGCTGCAGGCGACCGCTACCCAGGTGCTTCACCTGGAATCCCTGCACGGCCGGGCTGAACCCAGATGGACCTGGACAAAGGAACCCTACGCGGTATACGTCCGGAACCGGCGGGACCAGCTGGACCGGCAGGAACAGCTTTGGAAAAACGATCAAAGGGAACGGCGGATCCGGGAGGAAAAATTCAGAAAGATCGAGGATGCCGTTACCAGGGCACAGGAGAATATCTCCCGCCAGGATCCCCATGGCGGCAGGCTGCTGAAAAAGAAGATGAAAGCGGTCAAAAGCCTGGAACACCGCTATGAACGGGAAGAGAAATCCGCCATTGAAAAACCGGCGGAGGAACTCTCCATGTACGCGCTGTTTTCCGATATCCAGCCGGTTCCGGGCGGAAAGCATGTGCTGGACCTGGACCTGGACCGGCTGTCCGTCGGGGAAAGGACACTGGCAGAGGATCTGCACCTGCAGATCCGGGGCTCCGAAAAGGTGCTGATCACCGGCAGCAACGGCACAGGCAAAACGACCCTGTTACGGCAGATCGAAGAGAAACTGAAGCAGGATTCCAGTTTGAAGACGGCCCTGATGCCCCAGCACTATGAGGAAGGACTGGACTTTTCCATGACGCCGGTGGAATACCTGAATACAGACGGCAGCAAGGAGCAGATGACTTCCATCCGGGCTTCCCTGATCGCCATGAAGTTTTCCCGGGACGAACTGGAACATCCGATCCGGTCCCTGTCCGGCGGGCAGAAAGCGAAAGTGCTCCTGCTCAAACTGATGATGGCGCATCCGGATGTGCTGCTGATGGATGAACCCACGCGGAATCTTTCCCCGCTTTCCGCACCGGTGATGCGGGATATGATCCGCAGCTTTCCGGGTGCCGTGATCTGTGTAACCCATGACCGGCTGCTGATCAGGGACTGGCCCGGCAGGGTACTCCGGCTGACGGAACAGGGACTGTCCGCTGCCCAAACAACGGAAGATGAAGGGAGGAACTGATATGTCAAAGTTTGCTGTAATGCTTTATCCGGATTTTTCACTGCAGGAGATCACCTGCCTCACCTCTGTGCTGAGCGTGTGGTTTGGGGAGAAGATTGACTTTATTTCGAGCGGCGCGCAGGAAGTAACCAGCGAGGAAGGCCTGAAGGCGCATCCTACAAAAACCACAGCGGAAGCCAAAGTGACGGATTATGACTGCGTGATCCTGCCGGGTACAGTGAATCCGCTCCCGGCACTGTTTGACGATGAACTGATCCGGTTCCTCGGGGAAGGCGCCGGCTCAGAGACCGTGTTCGCGGCCATTTCCTCCGCTCCGATCCTGCTGTCCAAAGCGGGGATCCTTCGCGGCAGAAAGTTCACGTCTGGCTATTTTATGCAGATGGCGGAAACCTTCGATTTTGTGGAGAAGGAGAATTTTATTCATAAAGGGATCATCGAGGACGGAAACGTCATTACGGGGATCGGAATGTTCTTCCGGGAGTTTGCGGAAGCTGTCCTGCGGAGGTTCGATTATGACATCGGGGAGGAGCTTATGCGGGACAAGCCGGAGGACTTTACAGAGGAAGACCTGACGTTCCGCTGGTCTGATGAGGATTACCGGGAGTTCCTGGAGGAACTGAAAGAATACACCGGGGAAGTCTGAGATCCGGCGTGGACAAAAGGAACCTGAAACGCTACAATATAAAACAGAATAAAGCTGAACGGCACAATCACAGAACGGTCCCCAGGACAATGAACGGGAGGATGCTCATTGATGAAGAAGTCCGCTGCCGTACTCATCCTTGTTTTGCTGCTGCTTGCGGGGGCCTGTTCCGCCTGCGCGCTTGAGCTGAAAACACAGGGGATCAGGTCCTTTGACGATAACATACTGACTGTGAACACGGAAACAGGCGGAACGCTGACCATTGAGGCTGTCAGCGGAACGGTTCCGCTGAAAAATCCGGTGACCGGCCTGGAAATTCCGGCGGGGAAAACAGAGATTCTGTGGGACGGGCTGACCTTTGGCGGGGAGCCCCTGCAGCAGGGAAAGCTGACGCTCCGGGCCATCCTGGAACACAGTGACGGCACCAGCGAGGAAACAAGCGTTACCACAGCGGCCGCAAGGCCGCGTTCCGCCGCTGTATGCTGCCTGCCGGCGGCTGAATCAGTTTACCTGGACGGGAAAACTCCGCTGCGGATTGAGGTAGGTGTATCCGGAACGGGCACCTGCGAACTGAGCATTGCGTCCAAAGAGAATCCGGAGGAAGAACTCTGGCATATGAAAGACGCGAACGGCCAGAAATATCCTGTGGTGTTCTGGTGGGACGGACGGAACAGGCATCACGGGATCTGTGAACCGGGTGTGTATATTCTTTCCGCTTACACAAGCGTCTGCAGGGAACGGGTGATCCAGGCGGAGGTGACACTGCTTGCCGAACCGGTACCGGAACCGGAACTGGCCGTGACCGGCAGCCTGATCCCGACGGACCTGTCAGATGACGCGGTGGTCTGGGAAGCCCTGACGGCGCCTGTGGCTGTCGGCGCGGGAGAGGAAGGAAACGGGCTGTATATTGTCAGCGAAAAAAGCGCGTCTTCCCCCAAGGCAGGGACATGCTCCTGCCGGACAGTCGGCGTGGCGGTGCTGGAAATCTGCGGGGACGGATGGGTGAAGGTCGGTGCCTGGCGCCAACCCGACGGCGCTTATATTGAAGGCTATGTTAAAGAAGACAAGCTGCGGATGATCCGGCCGAACACCCGTTACGGGATCCTGCTGGACAAGAAAGAGCAGATGATGACCGTCTATGAATACGGAAAGCCCATTGGCACCGTGCTGGTGTCCACCGGACTGGTGGATGAAAAGCATCCCAAGGCGGATACGCACAGCGGCGTTTACCTGCTGGGGACGCGGATGGCCGGGTTTGAGCGGGACGGACATAATTACCAGTACCCGATCCGGATTGACGGAAGCAACCTGATCCACCAGCTGGGTTATGCCGTTCATAACGGGGAACGGTCATTTGAGGAGGAAATGGCGCTGCTTGGCAGCAAAGCCAGCCACGGCTGCATCCGCGTGGACCCGCGAATCACGGAGGCGGGCAACGGTATCAACAGCTGGTGGATCTGGACCCACCTGCCGCATGACACCAAGATCATCATCACTCCGGACGACTGAGAAGGGGCCCTTGTTCATTGAGGATGGATTGGATATAATATACAGGATGGAATGAACTGAATAATGACGAATGGGGGCAGGAGAATGAATAAGAGCCATCAGCTTCAGAAAGACGGCATTTCTCTGAAGACCTTGCACATAGCCATGATTATATGCGCTGTGGTCATCTGTCTGCTCCTGGTTTTCTCCACTTATGAATCAGCCAGTGTGTTCTCCTCCCTGTCTAAGGCCACCGGCAGCTATATTGTCCGGCAGAAAGCCGCCCATGAGCTGATGGAGGCTTCCGATTACCTGACGGAAATGGCGCAGCGTTTTACCCTGGAGGGCGATACCCAGTTCCTGGACAATTATTTTGAGGAAGCGTTCGTATCCCGCCGCCGGGAAGAGTCCATCACCAGCATGTCCGAAGGCGAAACGGAATCGGACCTTATGAATCAGCTTCAGGAAGCCATGGACGAATCCACTTCGCTGATGTACCGTGAGTACTACGCGATGAAGCTGGTGATCGAAGCCAAAGAGATCAGGGATTATCCGGACACACTCCGCGGCATTGAACTGAAGGAAGAGGACTCCTTCCTTTCCGCGGATGAAAAGATGGACCTGGCCAAGAAAATGGTGATGGGTACCGAGTACTACAACCGGAAGGAAACCATCCGCACAAAACTGAAGGCGGGGCTGGAAAGCCTGGACAGGCGGATGAGTACTACGCGCCAGAATACGTCTGATGAGCTGAACAGCAGGCTCACCCTGGTTCGGGTTGTGATCGCCATCCTGACAGCTGCGATCCTCCTGCTGATCTGGCTGACAGCCCGTCTTGGGACGATCCCGCTGATGGAAGCCGGGAAAAAGGCGGAGGCAGGAGAAGCAATTCCGGTGACCGGCGCGAAGGAATTTCGCAGGCTGGCCGGGAAATATAATGAGATGCTGGAGAAACTCCACGAAAGCAAGGAGGCGGATTTGTGAGTTACCGGATTCAGACCCTGACGTCCAGGGATGGGTACGAGCTTTCCCTCCGGTTTTATGAAGCGGATGCTCCGAAAGCAGTGGTCAAGTTTATACACGGCATGGAAGAGTACCAGGACCGGTATGAATCTTTCGCCGAATACCTGCGGGAGGCAGGATACACCGTTGTGACAGCGGACCTGCGGGGACACGGCAAAAACGCGCCTGTGCTGAGCCATATCGCGGACAAGGAAGGCCACCTGCGGCTGCTGGAAGACGAGGAAGTGATCCTGGATGAAATCCACGGACGCTGGCCCGGCATGCCGGTGATCCTTTTCGGCCATTCCATGGGAACTATTATCGCCCGGGCTTTCCTGCAGAAGCACAGCGAAGAATTCCACAAGGTTGTGCTTTCCGGATATCCGAATCCGAACGGCGCGGCTGGTGCGGGAATTGTGCTGACTGAAATGATCGCCGCGGTGAAGGGCGGCAAAGGCTATTCAAAAATGGTGGACGGCATGGTGCTGGGACCGTTTGCCAAAGCTGTTCCGAACGCGGTGACACCGCAGGACTGGCTTTCCGTAAACCGGGAGAATGTACAGCGCTATATCGCGGATCCCCTGTGCGGCGTGCGGTTCACCCTGGGAAGCTATAACGCCCTGTTCCACCTGATCCGGATGATGGACAGCCCGGAAAACTATGAGGAGGTCCGGAAGGATCTGCCGATCCTGCTGATCTCCGGTAAGGAAGATCCCTGCACCGGCGGCGAAAAAGGCCGAGGGGATTCAGAAAACCGGCTGCGCAGGGCCGGATTCCGGAATCTTGAGATCGTGACGCTGGACGGAATGCGGCATGAGATTCTCAACGAGAACGGACGGGAAGACGTTTACCTCAGGATCCTGGATTTCATCGAAAAAGAATAAGAACCGCAGGCCGGTTCGGCAAAGTGCCGCGGAGACGGCAGAAGGAGAGAAAGACAATGAGCAAGAAACTGGAAGAGTATGTAGTCACTATCCCGGATTTTCCGGAACCGGGTATTATGTTCCGGGATATCACCTCGGTGATCCAGGATCCGGACGGACTGCGGTTGGCTGTGGACGGCCTGGCAGACCTGCTGAAGGATACGGATTTTGACCTGATCGTGGGACCGGAATCCCGGGGCTTTATTTTCGGCGTGCCGGTTGCCTACCTGAAGGGCAAGGGATTCATTCCCGTCCGTAAAAAGGGCAAGCTACCGCGGAAAACCGTGAGCCAGAAGTATGACCTGGAATACGGCCAGGCTGAAATCGAGATTCATGTGGACGCGATCAAACCCGGACAGAAGGTGGTCATCGTGGATGACCTGATCGCCACAGGCGGAAGCGCGGAGGCCGCGGCAAAGCTGGTGGAAAAACTGGGCGGCCAGGTTGTGAAGATGATTTTTGTCATGGAACTCGCTGGACTCAAGGGCAGGGAGAAACTGAAAGGCTACGACGTGGAATCGCTGATCGTGTACGAAGGGAAATAATAATCAATTAACAATTAACAATGAAAAATGAAGAATTAAATGTTAAACCCCGGAGATAATTCTCCGGGGTTTTCTCTATTTTATGTTTGCTGGTCGGATCAGAAAACCAGATACTGTAATTATTCCTGATTGATTCAGTTGCCTACGTCAAAACTGACGGAATTGATGATGGATTTGATGGAGCGCTGGACGGAGGATTCATCATCCGAGTCATAGGTGAATTCCATGGTCACACAGTTGCCGCGGTCCATCCAGGTGTAGGCGATAGTAATGCTGCCGTATTCCTCTGTGCGGGTATAGAGCATGCTTGTACCGTTGATGCTCACGGAACCGTAGTCTGTTTCATAACCGGTGAGCACCTGGAAAAGGTCTGAACCGGCGACTTCACCCTGGTAGGAGACGTAAGCCTGAACAGTGAGCATATTTCCATGCCAGTTGAAGCACAGGTCCGGATCTCCGAAGTTATAGGCTTCCTCGACAAAATGATCCGGCAGGTTGACCGAAAAACCGCCAACAGCACACTCCGCCCTTTGCGCCAGGGCAGCGCTTACAGAGAAAACCAGGATCAGAGCCAGTAAAACCCCGGGGAAACGCTTCATGGAAAAACCTCCTTCGGGAATACAACGGGGGATAAGGATCATTTCTTGCAACCGGCACAAAAAAATGTATGCATCCTTATCCACAAGTCATTGTAGCACAGGAGATTCAGAAAGAAAAACTTTTTTTCACGAGATACCTTGACAGGCGAGGTACATTCGTGTATGATTTATCTCGAAAGGGGGATGAAACCATGACAATTTCAGCAGACCTGCTGCGCGGATATACAGATACGATCATCATGCGGCAGCTGGCAGACACAGACGGTTACGGATACGGCATCAGCCGGGCTGTCGCGGAAAAGAGCGACGGAATGGTGCAGCTGAAGGAAGCCACACTGTATACGGCTTTCCGCCGGATGGAAGATAACGGATATATCACCTCCTACTGGGGAGATGAAGCCACGGGAGCCCGACGCCGTTACTACAGCCTGACAGAACCCGGACGGGAAAAACTGGCGGATGAGAAATCCGCCTGGGAAGAAACCCGGCGGGTGATGGACACGCTGTTGGGATAACGCCGGAGGCGTTATCCAATGAACAATTAACAATGAACAATGAACAATGAACAATTAATACTGAAGCCAAAAACAGAAAATGAAGATGCGGGATGCATTCTTCAGAGAGGGGAATAAAAATGAACCAGACGGTAAAGAGGATCGTGGATATCCTGTTCCAGGACACGGTAGAAAACGACGAGACCCGGGCACTGCATGAAGAACTGATGAACAACTGCCAGGAACACTACCAGGACCTGATCAGCCGCGGACTGAGCGAGGATGAGGCGGTCGCTGAGGTTGTGGAAAGCCTGAAAGGCATGAAGGACGTTATCGGCCAGTATCCGAAGAAGACCTCCGGACCTTCCTCCTTCTCCGAAGATCAGGAAGAGGACGAGGGAAAGTGCTTTGTTTTCAACGGAGCGGATATGCTGAAGGTGGAAACAAAGGATCAGGATATCACCGTGAATCCTTCAGCGGACGGCGCAATCCATGTCTGGTGTGATGACGCAGCAGGCGTGAAGGCTGAGCTGGTGGACGGCGAAGTCCGTGTTACCGGACAGAAGAGTGAAAAAGTATCCGCGGCTTTCCAGTTTCCTGAAGGCGAAGAAGTCAGTATCAGCGGTATCCTGAACATGGTGGGCAAAGCCATCCGGAATATGGTTCCAAATATCCAGGGCGGTCCCCCGATCACTATTGAGGTTCCGGACGGACAGATGAAGGAAATTGAGCTGAACAGCCGCAGCGGCGATATCGAGTGCTGCTGCGCCATGGCCCGGAAGATGACGGTCCGTTCCACCAGCGGCGACGTGACCCTGCAGCCGGAAACTGAAAAGACCGCCGAGAAGATGATCGTGAGCACGGTCAGCGGTGAAGCGGAGGTTCACGGTTCCGCGCTGGAGGCTGAAGTCAGCAGCATGAGTGGTGACGTGACAGTGGACGGTGTGTTTGAAACGCTGGAGATGAAGAGCACGAGCGGCGAAGTGGAGTTCAACGGTTCCGTTATGGAAGTGAACGCCAGCGCCATCAGCGGAGATGTCAGCCTGACGATTGAAAACACAACGGTGAAGCAGATCGCCGGCAAAAGCACCAGCGGCGATGTGGAGATCTACCTGCCCCGCGGCCTGCGCAGCGTACACGCGGAATGCGCAACTGTCAGCGGTGACTGCTGCTCCCGGGTTTCCGATGCCGGTATGAACGCTGAAGTGCAGATCCGCGCGAAGAGCATCAGCGGCGACGTAACCGTGGAATAAAAGAGCATCTACAAAGATGTAACCATGAAATATTAAAAGTACAGAAAAAATGTAACTTAAAAATAGAAAATCATGGAAATGAAAAGGAATACCTGTTATAATGCATACAGATATTCCTTTTTTCATTTTTTGTTTATACACGGCGGCGACTGCAGGCGGGGGAGAAGCCTATGAAAAGACAGTATTTCCGCGCGCTGATTGGACTGGTCACAGGGCTGGCCCTTTGTTTTAGCGCTGCCGTTTATCCCGCCTCTTCCGAAATGTATTACGTTGAGAACGAATGGAATTATGTGGACGGTTCCATGGACGCGAAGCATGGCATCCCGGAGAATGCCACCGGGGTATTGGAGCGGATCCGCCGCAAGGGTGTGCTTCGTGTGGCTACGGAACCGTATTACGCGCCGCAGGAGTTTATCGATCCGGACCTGCTGGGACAAAACCGGTTTGTCGGCGCCGATATGGAACTGGCCAGGCTGATCGCGAAACGCATGGGTGTGGAGCTGCAGATCGTTCCCATGGAATTTACCCAGGTTCTGCCCGCACTGACAGACAACCAGGTGGACCTGACGATCTCCGCTATTTCCTTTACGCCCGGCAGGGCTTCTTCCTATACGATGTCCAAGGGCTACTATTTCTCTGAAGGCACAGCGACCACGGCCTTTGTGATCCGGGAAGCGGACAAAGACCAGTACACCTCCATGGAAGACCTGGCGGACAAGATCCTGGTTGCCCAAAGCAGTTCCCTGCAGGAGGCGCTGGTGGCGAAACATGTGCACAGTTACCGCGAGTTCCGGCGGCTTTCTTCCCTCCAGACGGTCTATGAGGCGGTCCGGCAGGGGAAGGCAGACGCCGGCGTGGTTGACAAGGAGACCGCTGAAACCTATATCCGCAATAATCCCACTGCGGGGCTGGCCCTGGCTGAAGACCTGTATTTTGTCCTGGAAGAGCAGTATCTCGGTGACCGCGTGGCTGCCAAAAAGGGAGAGGCACAGCTGATCTATTTTGTAAACGGCGTCATAGACGAGGTGCTTGCGGACGGTACTTACCTGAAATGGATTGAGGAAGCGCAGAAACGGGCGGACGAACTGGGAATGTAAGTTAACCGGGAGAATATGACAGACTGCGAAAGGAGGAACGCTTATGAAGAATAAGAAGATCTTCATACCTGTTTTCTGCCTGCAGATCGTGTTCTGTCTTTTCCTGGACTGGGGCGGAGACCTCCTGGCCACCCGCCTGAACTGGCCGGTCTGGCTGGATTCTCTCGGAACAGCACTGGCTGCTTACCTGCTGGGCCCCTGGCCGGGCGCTGTGGTCGGCGCGACATACAATATCGGAACGTTTATCCTTTACGGCAATCCCTGGTACTACGCGTTTGTCAGCATCCTGATCGCGGTTATTACCGGATACGCTGTCCGCAGGAAGCATATGGAGACCCTGCTCGGTACGCTGACCACCGGCGCGATCCTGAGCTTTGCCACTGCGGTCTGCGCCTATCCGATCAACCTGATCCTGAACGGCGGAAGCACCGGCAATGCCTGGGGCGACGCGGTGATCGGTTTCCTCGGGGAGGCGGGGATCTCCACCTGGTCAGGCCTCTTTATCGGTGAACTGTATGTGGAGATGCTGGACAAGCTGCTTGTGCTTGTGATCCTGTACATTATCTCCCTGATCCTTAAACGGTTCGGGTTTGTAAGGCCGGAAGAGAAAGAAAAAGGAAAAGAAAAGAAAGACATCAGTACTGCCGCGACGCGGGCGCTGATCCTGCTGCTTGCCGCGGGACTGTGCCTTTCCGGCGCGGGCGGGTTTGTGCCGCAGGCACAGGCGGAAGCCGCGGAGAATGCCGGCGATATCAATTACAATGACTACGTCCAGACCATCTATTCAAGCACCAACGGGCTGCCCTGCGGTGAGGCCAACGATATCAACATCACCAGGGACGGCATTATCTGGATCGGCACCTATGCCGGCCTGTACCGGTACAACGGACGGGAATTCCGCTGGATGGACGGTTTCGATTCGGTTCGGAATGTGAACTGCCTGTATGTGGATGAAGAGGGACGCCTCTGGATCGGCACCAATGACAACGGCCTTTCCATCGTCATTAACGAACAGGTGGTCAACGTCATTGACCAGAGCCAGGGCCTTCCGGCTAACTCTGTCAAATCCATCATCCGGAGTTCGGATGGCTACTACTATATAGGTACCACGGGCAGCATGCAGATCCTGACGCTGAACTGCGGCCTGAAGAAGCTGAATACCCTTTCCGAGGTGGCATACGCGGAACAGCTGACCGCGGACGACTGCGGAAACGTGGCTGCTGTCACCAATGAAGGAACGCTGTTCCTGCTGCAGCAGGGACGGATCGTATCGTCCAGGCAGCTTCCGGAACGCCAGACGGTGTTCAAGAGCTGCGCGTTTGATCCGGACGGATACCTGCTTGCCGCCACATCCGGCAATGAGATATTCCGTTTTGATATCAGCAAAGGCTGGTTTGACCTGCGCGGCACAACGGAATATCCCGGCCTTGTAAGCATCAAGAACATGCATTACATGGATAACGGCGGGATGTTCATCTGCGCGGACAATGGCATCGCCTATCTTTCCGCCGGCGGTGAATACGAAAGGATCAACACCAACAATTTCAACAATTCCATTGACAACATGCTGGTGGACTATCAGGGAAACCTGTGGTTCACATCCTCCCGGCTTGGCCTGCTGCGCCTTGCGGCTTCAGACTTCCGGGATATCTATTCCACTGCCGGTATGGAAAAACGGGTGGTCAATACCGTGGCCCAGTGGAACGGCGTATATTACATCGGCACGGACAAGGGCATGGACGCGGTGGACCAACGGGGAATGAACCGGGTCCAGGACAAGATCACCGAGCGGTTCAGTGGAGTCCGGATCCGCTGCATGACAGTGGATGACCAGAGCCACCTGTGGGTCTGCACCTATGGCGACGGCCTTGCAGAGTTTGATCCGGACGGAACGGAATATGTGTATAACCGGGATAACGGCGCGTTCGGAAACCGGGCGAGGGTGGTGGCCCAGCTGCGGGATGGTACGATCCTCGCGGCCGGCGATACGGGACTGAGCTATATCCGGGACCACAGGATCGAACACACCATCGTTTACGCGGAAGACCGGATCAGCAGCATGGTGCTGACCATTACGGAACTTCCGGACGGAAAGATCCTGGCCGGTACGGACGGAAACGGCCTGGCAGTGATTGAGAACGGCGACGTGGTCAGGATGCTGACCCGGGTCGACGGCCTGAGCAGTGAGGTGATCCTCCGGACGGTGCCGGACACCAAGACCGGCGGCGTCTTTGTGGTGACAAGCAACGGCCTTTGCTACATGAACACGGATGAAACCATCCGCAAGCTGGACAACTTCCCTTATTTCAACAACTATGATATCTGGATCAAGGGAACGGACAGCTTGTTTGTGCTGAGCAGCGCCGGTATCTATACCGTGGACCGGAATGAGCTGCTCAGCGGCAAGGATGAAATCTCCTATGACCTGCTGGATTCCCGGCGCGGGCTGAACAGCAGCCTGACCGCCAACTCCTGGACCTGGTTCAACGCTGAGAACGGCGACCTGTACCTGCCCTGCGACACCGGCGTGTTTGTGATCAACACCAACAGCTTTGCCTCCGGGGCCAAGGTGTACCGGATGAGCGTTCCCACCATCAAAATGGACGGTACGGTCCACCGGGTGGATCGCAGCGTGACCCAGAAGATCCCGCGGGGCGTCAGCCGCCTGGAGATCCTGCCGGAAGTGATCAACTACACGATCCAGGATCCGAACGTCGGCTATATGCTGGATGGCTTCGACACGAACTGGACCATTGTTCCGCAGAACTCCCTGGGTTCCATTTCCTATACCAACCTGCCCGCGGGGGACTATGTGTTCCGCCTGGCTGTTTTCGACAACAACCAGGAGAACATCATTGTTGAGCGTACCTACAACATCACGAAAGAAAAGGAGATGTACGACAACAACTGGTTCATCTTCTATATGCTTTCGGTTCCTATGTTTACAGTGGGCTGGGTGACATGGCTGCTGGTCAAGCGTCATGAGCGGAAGATGCAGGAACAGCTGGAACTGGCGAACCGTCAGATCGAGATGGGCAAACAGACAGTTATTGCCATTGCCCGTACGGTCGATGCCAAGGACCAGCGGACCAGTGACCACAGCAAGCGTGTGGCTATCTATTCCAAGAAGATCGCCCGTGAGTACGGACTGGACGAAAAACAGTGCAGGGATATTGAATGGTCAGCTCATATGCACGATATCGGCAAGATCGGTATTCCCGACGCTATCCTGAATAAGCCGGGCCGTCTGACGGATGAAGAATACGCCGTCATGAAATCCCATACGACCCGCGGCGCGGAAATCCTGAAGGACTTTACGCTGCTGGACAACGTTATTGACGGTGCGCAGTATCACCATGAACGGTATGACGGCCGGGGCTATCCCAAAGGCCTGAAAGGCGAGGAGATCCCGCTGTTTGCCCGGATCATTGGTGTGGCAGACGCCTTTGACGCCATGACAGCCAACCGTATCTACCGCCAGCAGATGGACTTCAGCTACGTGCTGGGCGAGATGGAACGGGGCAGGGGAACGCAGTTTGACCCGCAGTTTGTTGATATTCTGCTGAAGCTGATCAAGGACGGCACGATCGACCTGAACGAGATCTACCACGTATCCAGGGAAGCCAGCGAACAGGCAGAGAAGGAAGCGGCGGCCGCCCGGGAAAACGAAGCGAACAAGCAGGATGGAAGTCCTTTCAGTTCCGGCAGCATCTCGGAGAGGAAGGACCAGGAAGAAGGTGGTAAAGCGTGAAGAAGTTTTTTCTCCCGACTGTTATCATCTGCGTGCTTGTGCTGGCTGCTTTATCAATCATAACCGGGTTCTGGGACAACGCGCCGAAGATCAATGTGACCCGGGTAGGCTTTGTTTATTCCGAAGATGAGAGCACACCGTATACCGCCAACTTTGTCAAGGCGCAGCGGGCTCTGGAGGATGAATACGGCGACCGGGTACAGGTGCTGGTGAAGAGCAATGTGCTGAGCAGGGAATCGGAACAGCCTATGCGGGAACTGATCCGGGATGGCGTTAAGATTCTCTTTATTAACATGGATACGGATATTCCGATCACGCTGGCCAGGGAATTCCCGGACGTGCAGTTCTGCCAGGTGTCCCTGCCGACCATCAGCATGGACGGCACACCGGACAATTACCATACCTTCAACGGGGAAATATACCAGGCCCGCTATATCAGCGGTATCGCCGCCGGCATGAAGCTGCGCCAGCTGCTGGACAGCGGGGCACTGCTTCCGCGGGACGCACTGGTAGGGTATGTGGGCGCCAATGCCAGCACGGAGGTTATCTCCGGCTATACGGCGTTCCTGCTGGGCGTGCGCAGTGTGGCGCCGGAGGCGACCATGCGCGTGCGGTATACCGGCAGCTGGAGCAACTACGCCGCGGAAAAGGAACAGACCAGGGAACTGATCGAAGAAGGCTGCGTGATCATTGCCCAGCACGTGAACACCACCGCACCGGCTGTTGCCTGTGAGGAAGCGGCATCCGCCGGAAAGACCGTCTACCACGTGGGATACCACCAGAGCATGATGGATATCGCCCCCTCCTGCGCACTGGCCAGCATCAGGACCAACTGGGCCCCTTACGTGATCCAGGCGGTCCAGGCGGTCATGAGCGGTACCAGCATTGAAAACACGGTGGAAGCCCATGAACACGGCCGAGACCTGAGTGCCGGCTTTGAAAGCGGATGGGTGGAGCTGCTGGAACTGAATAAATTCATTGCCGCGGAAGGAACACAGGAAAAGATCGACAATGCCATTGAGGGCCTGAAAAAAGGGAAGATCAGGGTGTTCAGCGGCAACTACACCGGTGTAAATCCGCTCAACGCGTCAGACACCATTGACCTGAACGAAGGCTTTACGGAGAACCAGTATTCCTCCAATCCCTCCTTCGGCTATATCCTGAAGGATTACATTACGGTGGAGAACTGAGCAGCCAGGACCCGGAAGGGCATAAAAGAAGGAGCACGATCCGTGTGGATCGTGCTCCTTTGTTTATATCGGGTTTATTGTTCCCGGCTTTTTTCCCGGTGTTCACGGACCAGGCTGATGACCAGCGAGATCAGGAACAGGGGGAAACCGATGATGCCGGCAGGAAGCCATATACCGGCGCAGAACACGCCGAACAGTTCAAGCGCCCTGTCATATCCGTCATTCCGCATCAGCGCGCGGGGATTGTTGTCAACGGCCATTCCCGTGAAGAACACTACGATCAGGAACAAACCGATGAACATGGCAACAGCGCCGGATTTTCTTCCTTTCATGGCTGCGCTCCTCAGTTGAGGAATTCTTTATGGACCCAGCCGGTATAGCCGTTGTATTCGACCTTGGCCCAGCCGCCGGAGATCTCCAGCACCTTTACGGAGTCACCGGAGTTCAGCCGGCCGACGCCGTCCACGTTGGAGGACCAGTCACCTTTCTGCTTATGGAAGTTCAGCTGGTCAACCTTAACGGTGGTGGTGTACTGTTCAAAGGGCTTCGGGGTGGGAGTCACAACAGAGGGATCCTGCGTTTCGATGTTAGCCGCGTCAGCAGGCTTGGAAAGCTGCAAGTACTTGTTCATCATGTAGCCCTTCCGGCCGTTATACTGGATATAGTCCCAGGTGGTGTCGTGCTTCAGCACCAGGACGGGAGCACCGTAGGGAACGGAGAAAAGCTTAGTATAACCGCTGCCGGCACCCTTACGGACGTTAACACCCTTTTTGTTGTCTGTTACGGCGTAGGCGGTGTAGGAAGTATCGCTTTCGGGAGTGGGAGCCACTCCGGTGTCAGGCGTGGGAGCGGGAACCGCGGTGGAAAGGAAGCGGTTCATCATCCAGCCTTCATTGCCGCCGACCTGAACCTTGTCCCAGGTTTCTCCGTGGGAAACAACATGGACCTGGGTTCCGGAGGGGTACTGGGCGATCACAGCCGCATTGGTGTTCGGGTTCTTGCGGAGGTTAACCTTCCGGTCAGCCGCGTTGAACACCCAGGCTTCATAGTTACCGCCGGAGGCAGTGCCGGTGGATTCATTTCCGGAGGGGGCAATCTTTTTCTTGCTCAGCAGGCTGTTGACCACATAGCCCTGTCCCAGGTCACCGGCGCTGACATAGTCATACTTGGAGCCGTGGGAAAGAACGGTCACCTTTGTGCCCTGGGCGAGAGAAGCGATCGCCTGGAAGCTGCCGTCCGGACCCTTGCGCAGGGAGGTATCATCCTTATAGATCCAGGCCTTGTAGGAACTGGCCTTGGTAATGTACTTGGTCTGGACATAGCCCTGCGTACCATTGGAGAATGTAACATAGGACCAGCCGTCCTTGTAGTTTTTGTCAATGGTGCAGGCATAATCCTTGCGGTAGCTGCCGATTTCCTTGGCACTGGTATCAGGCAGGAAACGAACCCGCAGGGAAGTAGTGTTTACCCTGTACCAGGTGGCAGCAGAAGCAACCGCGGCCGGAATCAGCAGGGCCAGCACAAGCAGCAGTGCAATCAGACGTTTTTTCATCAGAGCTCCCTCCAAAAACAGTAATACCAATATGAATAACCACAGTGATTATATACAAATTTTATCGAAATGAAAAGTCTTTTTGAAGAAATTTTTACAAATATATTATAGAAAAACAACGAAATAGTTACCGTTGCGGAATAAGCATACAATATATTGTGGTAAAAAAATACTTGACTTTATCACGGTAAAGCATTATCATGGTAAAGAATTTTGGGGAGGGGCCGGAAAACGGCTTTTCCCGGATCCAGGAGGAGTACGTATGCAGATTGATGACAGCGTAATGAACGGTCAGGAACGGATCAGTTTCCGCCTTCGTTCCCTGTATTCCGGATATGGATATGAACGCTACCGGATGAGCAAGTTTGAGGAGTATGACCTGTACAGCCGGAACAAGGACTTCCTGTTTTCCGAAGGGGTCATCACCTTTACCGACACCAACGGCAGGCTGATGGCCCTGAAACCGGACGTGACTCTTTCCATTATAAAGAACAGGAAAGACACCCCCGGGGAGATCCAGAGGCTCTACTACCATGAAAACGTCTACCGCGTTTCCGCCGGTGCGGACGGATTCCGGGAGCAGACCCAGGTCGGCCTGGAATGCATGGGCGCTGTGGACGGTGCCTGCGTCGCGGAAGTGCTGAAGCTGGCGGCTGAAAGCCTGCGCCTGTGCTCCGAGCAGTTTGTACTGGAGATCAGCCATGTAGGTATTCTGGGCGCCTTTGTGGATGCCATCGCGCCGGACGTGAATGTGAAGGAGGAAATCCTACGCTGCGCCGGGCAGAAGAACCTGCACGGAATCAGCCGGGTTTGCCGGGACAACGGGATCAGGGAAGGAGCGGAAGACGCTCTGAAGGAACTGCTGAGCCTTTACGGTACGCCCCGCACGGTGATGCCGAAGATCCGGGCGCTGGCGGAAGAATACGGTGCCGGTGAGATGGCGGCGGAGCTGGGTCGGGCAGTGGCCGGGTTTACCGGCAGCGATATCGAGGACAGGATCCAGATCGATTTTTCCGCCACCGGCGACCTGAAGTACTATAACGGGATCGCGTTCAAGGGCTTCATCAGCGGTATCCCCGGCAGCGTACTGTCCGGCGGGCAGTATGACACGCTGATGAAGAAAATGGGACGGAAGGACCGGGCAATCGGTTTCGCCGTATTCCTTGACATGCTGGAAAGACTGACAGAGGAGGACGACTTCCGTGCTTAATATCGCGCTGCCCAAGGGAAGACTGGGCGAGAAAGTATATGCCATGTTCGCCAAAGCCGGCTTTGAATGCCCGGCACTGATGGAGAACAGCCGGAAACTGATCTTCGACAACGAGGAAGCCGGCGTACGTTATTTCTGGGTGAAGCCGTCTGACGTGGCGATCTATGTGGAACGCGGCGCAGCCGATATCGGCGTGGCCGGAAAGGATATCCTGCTGGAGTACCAGCCGGACGTCTATGAACTGCTGGACCTGAATGTGGGCAAATGCCGGATGGCAGTCGCCGCGCCGGCAGGATTCCGGGATGATCCGAACCGCACACTGCGCGTTGCCACCAAGTTTTCCCGGATCGCCCGGGATTACTACTCTTCCATCGGCAGGGATATCGACATCATCCACCTGAACGGTTCCATTGAGATCGCCCCGATCCTGGGGCTGTCCGATGTTATCGTGGATATCGTTGAGACCGGTACCACCCTGCGGGAGAATAACCTCTCCGTTATCGAAGAGATCGTTCCGATCTCAGCCCGGCTGATCGCCAACAAGTCCGGATTCAAATTCCGGACAGAGCAGATCGAGCGGCTGACCGAGGGACTCAGAAAGGAAGTGCAGGAAGCATGATCCGTATTATGAAATACGGCGAGGTATCCAATGATGAGATCTTCGCCCGGGCTATGCCTACCGTAAACGTGACAGACAAGGTTGCGGAGATCATCCGCAATGTGCGGGAGCGGGGAGACGAAGCCCTGCGTGAATATACCGAAAAGTTTGACGGCGCGAAGCTGGACAGCCTCCTGGTGACACCCGCGGAAATGGAAGAAGCGCTGGCGGCGACCACCCCTGAGTTTATGGCTGTTCTGGAAAAGGCCGCGGCCAACATCCGGAAATTCCACACCCGCCAGGTGAGGAATTCCTTCATTATCAATGATGAGCCCGGCGTGGTCATGGGCCAGAAGGTGATTCCTGTGGATCGGGCCGGCATCTATGTGCCGGGCGGAACGGCGCCGCTGTCCTCCACTGTGCTGATGGACGTGATCCCGGCGAAGATCGCGGGTGTGAAGGAAGTTGTCCTGGCAACGCCTCCCGGAAAAGACGGAAAGATCAATGCCGCGATCCTGGCCGCCGCCAAAGTAGCCGGAGCGGACAAGATCGTCAAGGCCGGCGGTGCGCAGGCAATCGCCGCCCTGGCATACGGAACGGAATCCGTGCCGAAGACAGACAAGATCGTGGGGCCCGGAAACGCCTTTGTGGCGGAAGCCAAGCGGCAGGTTTACGGTGTTGTTTCCATTGATATGATCGCCGGCCCCAGCGAGATCCTGGTGGCGGCTGACGGCAAGTCCAATCCCGCCTACCTGGCGGCGGACCTGCTGAGCCAGGCGGAACACGACAAAGTGGCCAGCGCGGTGCTGGTAACGGATTCCATGGAGCTGGCCGAACAGGTGCGGGATGAACTGGAAAAGCAGATCCCCGAACTGGATCGCAGCGAGATCGCCCGGGTATCCATTGACAACAATGGCAAGATCATTGTGGCGGAAGACCTGAAGACAGTGATCGATATTGCCAACGAGATCGCGCCGGAGCACCTGGAACTGTGCGTGGACAATCCTTTTGACTGGCTGGACAGCATCCGGCATGCCGGATCGGTCTTCCTGGGCAGGAACTGCCCGGAAGCGCTGGGCGATTACCTGGCCGGCCCCAACCACACCCTGCCGACCCAGGGAACGGCGAAGTTCTCCAGCCCCCTGTCCGTGGATGACTTTGTAAAGAAGACACAGTATACCTACTTTACAAAGGAAGCACTGGCTGCGGTGGCCGAGGATGTGGCTGCCTTCGCCCGGATGGAGGGACTGACGGGGCATGCGCGAAGTGCGGTCATTCGCACTTCGTGCAATGAAAAATGAACAATGAAAAATGAAGAATGAAAAATGATATATACTTTCAGCATAACGAGGTATATATCTGTGAAGTGGAGTGAGCAGCATGAGCCGGTTCTTTTCGGAAAAGTATAAAAACCTGGTGGCTTATGTTCCCGGTGAACAGCCCAGGGATCAGAAATACATCAAGCTGAACACCAATGAGAATCCCTATCCGCCGCTGCCGGAAGTGGCTGAGGCGGTCCGGGCGGAAAGCGAAAAGCTGTACCTGTATTCCGATACGGAATGCGTGGAACTGCGGAAGATCCTGGCGGAAAGGCTGAACGTATCCGCTGAGGAGCTGCTGATGACCAACGGCTCGGATGAGATCCTCAATTTTGCTTTCATGGCTTTCTGCGACAGCAAAACCCCGGCAGTCTTCGCGGACGTGACCTACGGCTTCTATCCGGTTTTCGCGGATATTAATATGCTTCCCTATGAGGAGATCCCCCTGAAGGAAGATCTGACCATTGATATCACCGATTACTTCGGAAAGAACGGGACGATCTTTATCGCCAACCCCAACGCGCCGACAGCCATTGCCCTGGGCCGGGATGAGATCGAGGAGATCGTGAAACGGAATCCGGGGAACATTGTGGTAGTGGATGAGGCATATGTGGACTTCGGCGCGGAAAGCTGTGTGCCGCTGATCCGGAAATACGACAACCTGCTGGTTACCCAGACATTCTCTAAGTCCCGCTCCATGGCGGGTGCCCGGCTGGGAATGGGAATCGGCAATCCGGAACTGATCCGGGACCTGAACACGGTGAAGTATTCCCTGAATCCCTACAATGTTAACCGGCTGACACACGCGGCAGGCGTTGCGTGCCTGAAAAAGGACGAATATAATATAAGAAACTGCGGGATCATCATGGAAACGCGGGACCGTACCGCCAAGGCGCTGCGGGACCTGGGCTTTGAAATGACAGAATCCCGGACCAATTTCCTGTTTGCCCGGCATCCGGCGGTTTCCGGTGAGGAGCTGTACCTTGAACTGAAGAAGCGGGGAATCCTGATCCGCCACTTCAGCAAGGAACGCATCAGGGACTATAACCGCATCACGATCGGAACACCGGAGCAGATGGACGCCCTGATCGCCAACATCAAAGACATCCTGGAGGAGAAAAAATGAGACAGGCTGAAGTGAACCGCAAAACAGGTGAAACGGATATCCGGATCCTGCTGAACATTGACGGAACAGGAAAAAGCGTGATCGACACAGGCGTTGGATTCCTGGATCACATGCTGACGCTGTTCGCCCGGCACGGGCGCTTTGACCTGGAGGTTTCCTGCAAGGGTGATACCTATGTGGATGACCATCACTCCGTTGAGGATATCGGCATCGCGCTGGGAAAGGCGTTTGAGCAGGCCATGGGCGACAAGAAAGGCGTGACCCGCTACGGCAGCACGATCCTACCCATGGATGAAAGCCTGATCCTGACGGCGGTGGATCTTTCCGGACGGGGCCTGCTGGTGTATGACCTGCAGATCCCGGCTGAAAAAGTCGGTACCTTTGACACGGAGCTGACGGAAGAGTTCTTCCGGGCCCTGGCTCACAACGCGGGCGCTACGCTGCACATCCGGCAGCTTGCGGGCGGAAACAGCCACCACATCATTGAAGGCGCTTTCAAGAGCGCGGCACGCAGCCTGCGGACCGCCGTGGCGATCGATCCGGCCTGTGCCGGAGAGATTCCTTCCACGAAAGGAGTTCTGTGATGATCGCGATCATCGATTACGGCGTGGGAAACCTGTTTTCCCTCCGCTCCTCCTTTGCGGCCATCGGACAGGAAGCGGTGGTGACCAGCGATATTGAGGAGATCCGCCGGGCGGACCGGCTGATCCTTCCCGGCGTCGGCGCTTTCCAGGACGCGGCGGAGAAGCTGCGGGCCTCCGGCATGGACCGGGCGGTGAAGGAAGAAACGGCCAAAGGGAAGCCGCTGATGGGCGTATGCCTGGGCATGCAGATGCTGTTTGAACGCAGCTATGAATACGGCGTACATGAGGGACTGGGCCTGCTGAAGGGTGAGATCCGGCCCATTGCCGAACGGATCCCGGAAGGCCTGAAGATTCCCCAGATGGGCTGGAACAGCCTGAAGATTGTGAAGGAATCGCCGCTGCTGAAGTATACCCGGGAAGGGGAGTACGTCTATTTTGTACACTCCTACAGCGCGGTGAACTGCGATGAAAGCCTGCTGGCCGTGACGGAATACGGCGCGGACCTGACCGCCTGCGTGGGAAAGGGCAATGTGTTCGGATGCCAGTTCCACCCGGAAAAGAGTGGAGAAGTCGGCCTGAGGATCCTAAAAGCATTCTGTGAAACGGAGGGAATCTGAGAAAGATGATTCTTTTCCCTGCCATTGATTTATATGAAGGTAAAGCTGTGCGCCTGTTCAAGGGCGATTACGCACAGATGACCGTATACAGCGAGCATCCCGAGGAGATCGCGAAGGATTTTGCCGCCAAAGGCGCGACCCACGCCCACCTGGTTGACCTGGAAGGCGCGAAAAACGGAACGACGCCGAACCTGGAAACGGTGCTGCGCATCAAAAACGCAGCCGGGCTTTTCTGTGAGATCGGCGGCGGTATCCGCAGCATGGAAACGGTGAAGACGTATCTTTCCGCCGGCCTGGACCGGGTGATCCTGGGGACCGCGGCGGTGGAAGACCCCGCTTTCCTTCGGGAAGCGGTGAACACATACGGCGAAAAGATTGCCGTGGGCGTGGACGTCCGTGACGGCTATGTGGCGATCAAGGGCTGGATGGAGAAATCCGCCCTGCCTTTCATGGATTTCTGCCGGGAGATGGAAAGCATCGGAGTGAAAACGCTGATCTGCACGGACATTTCCAGGGACGGCGCCATGCGCGGAACCAACCGGGAAATGTACCGGCAGCTGTCTGAAACACTGGGACTGCAGATTACGGCTTCCGGCGGCGTATCCACCCTGGAGGATGTGGAGAGCCTGCGGAAGATGAACCTGTACGGCGCCATTATCGGCAAGGCGTACTATACCGGGGATATCGACCTGAAGAAAGCGATTGAGGCTGCAAGATGATCACAAAACGAATCATTCCCTGCCTGGACGTGAAGGACGGGCGTGTAGTGAAGGGTGTCAACTTCCAGAAGCTCGGGGATGTGGCGTCTCCGGTGGAACTGGCGAAGTATTACAGCGAGAACGGCGCGGACGAGCTGGTGTTCTATGACATCACGGCTTCCGCGGAAGGCCGGGCGCTGTTTACGGATATCCTGACTGAAACCGCAAGGACGGTGTTTATTCCGCTGACTGTCGGCGGAGGCATCAATACCACAGCGGACTTTGACCGGGTGCTGAAGTGCGGCGCGGATAAGGTGTCCGTCAACTCCGGCGCGATCCGGGATCCCTCGCTGGTGGGAAAGGCCGCGAAGCTCTACGGCGATCAGTGCGTGGTGCTGAGCGTGGACGTGAAGCGGGTGGACGGTGTGTTCCGGATTTTCGCCAAGGGCGGCCGGGAAAATACCGGCATGGAGGCCATTGAATGGGTCCGCCGTTGCGTCGGGGAAGGTGCCGGGGAGGTTGTGGTCAACTCCATGGATACCGACGGCGTGAAACAGGGGTTTGACCTGGAGCTGCTGGAAAAGGTTTGCGATGTGGTGAAGGTGCCGGTGATCGCTTCCGGCGGGGCCGGATGCATCGGGGACTTTATTACGCTGTTCAAGGCGCTGCCCGGGGTGGATGCGGGGCTCGCTGCATCGATCTTCCACTTTGGAGAAGTGGCTATTAATGACCTGAAGCGGGAAATGCAGAAGAACGGAATTCCTGCAAGGTTATGATAGGCAGAAATGCTCGCTGTCAGGGGGGCTCTCCTGGCAGGCCTGATCTCGGAAGTCCCTCTCGCGGACCGTTCGCACTTGGTCCTAGTGTAGGGGTGCTAAACTCAAACTTCGCCAAGGCTCGTTTATCGTTAAGCACCCGCACTGCGGACGTCCTTCGAGGGACATTCCTCACGGCCTGCCGAAAGATTGTTGAGCTCGCCTAAGGAAAAATAAGAGAGTCTGAAATATCTCACAGTGAATTGTGATTATGAATTGGAGGAAGCATTATGCTGAACATCGATGAACTGAAGTTTGACGAGAAGGGCCTGATCCCGGCCATTGTGGTGGATGCCGTAAGCGGCAAGGTGCTGATGATGGCCTATATGAACAGGGAAAGCCTGAAGGTTTCCATGGAGAAGGGACTGACCTGCTTCTGGAGCAGGAGCCGCCAGGAACTGTGGCTGAAGGGCGAGACCAGCGGCAACTACCAGCATATTGTGTCCATCACGGCGGACTGCGACCGGGATACGCTGCTGGTGAAAGTGGAAAAGGACGGGCCGGCCTGCCATACGGGTACGGAAACCTGCTTCAATGACGTGATCTGGGAAAGCGATGAGCTGCATGAGTTCACCTATGAGGGACTGATGGAACTGATCGCCGGCCGGAAGACCGAAAAGAAGGAAGGTTCCTACACCACCTATCTGTTTGAAAAGGGCCTGGATAAAATCCTGAAGAAGGTGGGCGAAGAGACCACGGAAGTGATCATTGCCGCTAAGGACAAGGACAAGAAAAACACGGTCTATGAGATCGCTGATCTGGCGTACCATGTGATGGTACTGATGATCGAGGCGGGTATCTCCCTGGAGGATATTCACAAGGAACTGGCCTCCCGCCACGTGATCGACAAAAAGGTAAAGCAGGAGAAAATGGTCTGATGAAAGATCTGCACATGCACACGGTGTTTTCCGACGGAAAGAATACGCCGGAGGAAATGATCCTGGAGGCGATCCGGCTGGGACTGGATACGGTTGGTATCTCCGACCACAGCCACCTGGATCCCTGCGGCATGACCCTGGAAGCCACGGAGGAATACCACAGGGAGATCGCACGGCTGAAGGAAAAGTATGCCGGGCAGATCCGGGTGCTGTGCGGCCTGGAACGGGATTTCATCTCCGATGATTTTTCGGACTATGATTATGTGATCGGCTCGGTGCACCTGCTGACGATGCCGGACGGCCATCACGTTTCCATTGACTGGACCGCGGAAAAACAGCGGGAAGGCGTGGAAAAGTATTTCGGCGGCGACTGGTATGCCTTCGCGGAAGCGTATTACGCGACAGAGGCCAGGGTAGTGGAAGTGACGAAATGCGACATCATCGGCCACTTTGACCTGATCACGAAGTTCATCGAGCAGGAACCGGCGTTTGACGTACACCACCCCAGGTATGTGAAGGCCTGGCAGAACGCGGTGGATGAGCTGCTGAAGACCGGAAAGCCTTTCGAGATCAATACCGGGGCGATTTCCCGTGGATACCGGACAGAACCCTATCCGAGCCGGGAGATCCGGGACTATATCAGGGCACACGGAGGGAAAATGATCCTTTCGAGTGACAGCCACCAGGTTGAAACGATAGCGTATAAGTTTGAAGATTATATCGATGAGATATAATCTTCAAACAATGCATAATGCATAATGCATAAAGCATAATGATATAGTGTTTTTTCCTTTGCTGAACAGTAATCTGAGCGGTTGACAAAAAGTTTCCGGGAAATCCGGGAACTTTTTTTATTGGGGTGCGTCCTACAGAGTGAGGCCGGGAAAACCGGTACACTGAAAGGAGACGAAAACAATGAAGCGGATCATCGCGATTATTCTGGCGGCACTGATGGTGTTTGCCGCCGCGGCTTCGGCCATGGGAGAAGAAAACAAGATCTGGAAGAAAGGCGACCAGGGAGAAAAGGTCACCTGGATCCAGACCCGGCTGAAGGAACTGGAATACCTGGAAAAAGAACCTGACGGCATTTTTGATGAAGAAACGGAAATGGCCCTGATGGCGTTCCAGTGGGACCAGGGACTGCTGAAAAGCGGCATGGCGGACAGCATTACGATGAAGGTACTGGAAACCGCCACGGAAACCAAAACGGAGGCACACAGTTGTTATGATTTGGATTATTGGGAGGAAGCTGTGTGCTATGAAGCGGAATATGCCCCGTCGGCCACTGCTTCCATGGCGATGCCGTCAGCCACTTCCAACAAGGCTGACAGCTGGAAATGGAACACGGAGGAGTACACCACCTTTGAGAGCAACCGCTTCCTGAGCGTTTTGACTTCGCCCCTGTCCACCTTCGCGGCGGACGTGGATACCTCTTCCTACGCCCTGCTGAGGCGGAAGATCCTGAGCGGGGAACGGATTCCCGCGAACAGTATCCGCATTGAGGAAATGCTGAACTACTTCAGCTATGACTACGCGAAGCCGCAGAACGGCGAACCCTTTGGCGTGACCACGGAAATCGCTCCCTGCCCCTGGAACGCAAAGACCAGGCTGATGCTGATCGGCCTGCAGGCGGAGGAAGTGAAAAAGGATGAACGTCCCGGACATAACCTGGTTTTCCTGATCGATACATCCGGAAGTATGTTTGGCAGCGACCGGCTGGACCTGGTGAAGCGGGCGTTCATGCTCCTGCTGGAGGAACTGGATCCGGAAGACACCGTATCCATTGTCACTTACGCAAGCAACGACCGTGTTGTACTGGAGGGCACTCCGGCAGCCGACAAGACCCGGATCATGGAGGCTATTTCCGAACTGGAAGCGCGCGGCAGCACCAACGGCAGTGCCGGAATTCTCCGGGCGTATGAGATCGCCGCGAAGTATTACCGGGAAGGAGGCGTGAACCGGATCCTGCTGGCGACAGACGGCGACCTGAACGTTGGCGTGACCAGCGAAGGCGAACTGACCAGGCTTGTGACGGAAAAGAGGGAAAGCGGCATCAGCCTGACCTGCCTGGGATTCGGCATGGGCAACTACAAGGATAACAAGATGGAAGCCCTGGCGGATTACGGCAACGGCAACTGCCGGTATATCGACACCATCTATGAAGCCCGCAAGGCCCTGGTGGAAGAAGGCGGCGGCACGTTTATCACCGTGGCCAAGGACGTTAAGATCCAGGTGGACTTCAATCCTGCCAAGGTGAAGGGCTACCGGCTGATCGGCTACGAAGACAGGGTGATGGCCGCGGAAGATTTCGCCAATGACGAGAAGGACGGCGGAGAGATCGGCAGCGGTCACCGCATGACGGCCCTGTATGAGATCATTCCGGCAGATTCCGATTTCGAATTCGGTGAGGCGGAAAGCCGCTACCAGAATGCCCAGGTGTCCGACGCGGCGGAAAAGACCGACTGGCTGACAGTCTCCATCCGCGCCAAGGAGCCGGAAGGAACGGTAAGCAAACTGTATGAATATCCTGTGACGGATGAAGCCGTGAAGGAAAACATGAGCGAGAACCTGCGGTTTGCCGCGGCGGTTGCGGAAGCCGGTATGCTCCTTCGGGAAAGCGAGTGGAAGGGCACTGCGACCTATACCCAGGCACTGGAACTGGTCCGGGGCTGCGAAAGCGTTTCCGGAGACGCATATAAGGAAGAGTTTGTGTACCTGCTGACGCTGCTGGAACGGAGTCATTAAATTCAGAATTCAGAATTCAGAATTCAGAATTATATCAACTGATTCCGCAAATAAATGGACGGGAACACAAGTAAACAGCAGGAAAGCAAAAGGATATGACGAGCATAAAAAAAGAATGACAAAAACGGTTTAATTGAATATAATGGCATGGATGTATATCCGGAAGGAGAGACGCCATGCCATTTTTATATGAAACCCATATGCATACCTGCCAGGGAAGCGCCTGCGGAAAGGTGACGGGCAAAGAACAGGCCCGGGTTTATAAGGAAGCCGGTTTTACCGGGATCATCATTACGGACCATTTTTTCGGCGGAAACACCGCTGTGAACCGGGAACTGCCCTGGGAAGAACGGGTGGATCTGTTCTGGAAGGGATATGAAGACGCGAAGGAAGAGGGAGACCGGATCGGCCTGGATGTCTTCTTCGGCCTGGAGCAGAATATCCATTTTGATGAATACCTGATCTACGGTCTGACAAAAGAGTATATGAAAGCCCATCCGGAGATGGAACACTGGACCCGGCACGAGCAGCTGGAGGAAGTGCACAAGGCCGGGGGCTGCGTGGTACAGGCCCATCCGTTCCGGATGCGGAACTATATGGACCGGATCCGCCTGGGACTGAAGTACTGTGACGGTATCGAGGTGGCCAACGCGGGAAACGATCCCCTGGACGACGCCAGGGCCTGGCTTTACGGAAAGGAATTCAACCTGGTCATGTCCGCCGGATCGGATAACCACAAAGGTGCCGATTGGCCGCTTTACGGCGTATCGCTGGACCACAGGCTGACGGATATCAAAGACTACGCCAAAGTGATCCTGTCCGGAAAACAGCCGGAGCTGCTGATCCCGGAAGGACGCCTGATCATGCCGGCTGATCCCGTGATCGATGAACGGCATAAAGCCTACATGCTGGATGATGATGAGCAGGACGTTCCGACAACGAAGGAATGGACGGAGTGAATAAAGCCGGGGCGATGCCCCGGCTTTCAATGAAATATTGGCCTTCGGCCAATGTGATATATTTTTTCTGACGAAAAGATGTGAAATATCAGCCGCAGGGCGGCTGATGTGAAATATCCGCCTTCGGCGGATGTGATATATGGTTTTGGCCAGGTCGAAGGCACGAATTTGTTGAAATACTGGCCTGCGGCGGATGTGATAGATGGTTTAAGCCGGAGCGATGCTCCGGCTTTACTTGATGAGGGATCAGAAACGGCTGGCTTTTTCCATGAACCGGACGCCGCGGCGGTTCGGTTCTTTTTTATTTGGCGTTTCCGGCAGGTCGAACTCATAGGCCATGCTGGCGTTGATGACGGGAATACCGTTCCAGTTTCTTTCCCGGACGAAATGGGAACCGGTATAGGCCTGGTGAACATGTCCGTGAACCATCACGGCGGGGCGCCAGGTATCCAGCAGGGGACCGAAACACTGGAAGCCCCGGTGCGCCATATCCTCCTGGTCCCCGAAGCCGCGGATCGGCGAGTGGGTGAGCAGGATATCAAAACCGCCGGTGTTCCGCAGCATCCGCCGGTACGAAGCGATGCGGGAGGACATTTCCTTTTCGGTATACATATGGGTCCCGTCCGGCCGGTAGCGGACAGATCCGCCGAGGCCGAAAATCCGGACGCCTTTGATCTGGACTACCGTGCCTTCCGCACACAGGCAGCCTTCCGGGGGTTCCTTCTCATAACGGTCATCATGATTACCGTACACATAGATGATCGGCGCGTCGGTAAAACAGGTCAGGAAGGACAGATACTTTGCCGGCAGGTCCCCTGCGGAGAGGATGATATCCACGTCCCGGAGTGCATCCCGGCAGAGCTCTCCCCAGAGCCGGGGAGAGGGCTCGTCCGCAATAGCCAGAATCCGCATACTGTTCTCTCACTTTCTGTTCCAGCTGAAAGCTGAAAGCTGGGGTGTCAGTTCACCGTGAAGACCCTGGAGCTTGACCAGCGGGCGGGCAGTCTCGATGAGGTCATCGATTTCCGGAATGGTACCGATGATGTTATCCGCCAGATAATCCATACACAGGATCTCGGCAGGTGTGAGACGACGGTCCGCGTCGCAACGGAGCGTGCCGGCCTGGTCCCGCAGTTCGCCTTCAAAGGGAGAGAAAGAACCTTCCCGAAGCTGCTCACGGAAGTGATGAACGATCCGGGCAGCATAGGGATCGAAGCGGGAGGAGAAAGCCACGTCGAGGATGTTGGATCCCAGTCCCCACCAGTAGTTGGCAACGCTGTCCTTGCTGTCAGCGGGTTTGAGGGTGCCGTTCAGGAGCCGCTCGGTCATCATGCGGTAGAAAAGGCCCCAGCGGGGAACGAGGGTGGCCATGTGGAGAATGTCATCGCCTTCGCGGACATACAGGCCGTAGTCCCGGGCATCCCGGTTCGGTGCGGTGATATCCCGGTTGCAGATCACTTTGATCTCCGGATCCTCAAAGGGAAGGTCCGGGTCAAACCAGGAAGCGGAGAACCAGTTCATATAGATCTTCGCGTTGGGATTTACCATCCGGGCGCCCAGGGCAAACGCGTTGGCAGCCGCGGGGGCACCGTATATCGGGAAGTCCGCGATATAGCCGATCTTGCCGTTGTCAGACAGGATGCCGGCGGCGAGACCCAGCAGGAATTTGGCCTCATAGAACCGGATATAGTAAGTACGGATGTTGGTATAGTTGGACAGCTGGGCGCAGCACATGAAGCGGACTTCCGGGTGCTTGAGGGCCGGTTCCACAGCGCTGTTGAGCATGACAGGGGAGGTGGCAAAGATGGCGGTGTAGCCATCGGCAATGAGCTTGTCAATCTCCTCGGTAAAGTCCGCCCGGGAAGGCACGATGCAGGTGGTGGTTTCCAGCTTGTCGCCCAGTTTTTCCTCCGCTTCGAGGCGGCCCAGGTTATGCCAGTAGTTCCAGGCGGAATCCTGGATGGACCGGTTGAAGAGGAAAGCAGCCTTGACCTTTGACGGATGGAACAGGGCGGAGATCAGGGGAACCGGGGGCTCCACCTTTTCCATGACCAGGGTGACGCGGCCTTCGCGTTCCTCAAATTCCTTCGCCATCAGGCGGACGCGCTCCGCGGTCTTCCCCAGGTCATCATCCTTCACGTCCAGGTAACCGAAGGCGATCAGGTAGGTCAGGAAAGCATCGCCGCAGGGCATGACCGTCTTGCCACGGGTCAGGGTCAGGTAGCTTTCGGCAAAATAGTGATACAGCTTCCGCAGGGACAGAATCTCATCCTCTGTCCATTTTTCCCCGGCGCGGATACCGGGCAGGGACAGCAGCTTCTCATAGGAACCCGGCCTGGAGAAGAAGATGGCGTACAATCCGGTCTGCTTGCAGAAATCACAGTATTCATAATAGGAAACAACTTCCGGATCATCACTCTGGGGCGGATAAACACGGGTGACATCCGCCTCGATATCCCGGGAGTCCAGGTATTTCATGACAGAGGTGCGCTTGTTGCCTTCGATGACATAGTAGTATCCCATGTATTCCAGCACGGTGATCGGCTGGTTGACGCCTTCAGCTTCCACGCTTTCACACAGGTGGTCCCACTTGGCGGCAAACTCGCTGCCGCCTTCAAGGATCGGCATAAAGCCCTCGGTGAAGGCGTAGCTGCGGCCCCGCGACACGGAACCGACAACCCGGTCCAGCGGGATGGTCATGATGCCGAGGGAGAACCGGCTGAGCGCTGAAAGATTGGGAACCCGTTCCTCCAGTACCGGAAGATAGGGATCGGTATTGTTCTGTATAGCCGCCTGATAGATGCGGAGACCCTCGCGGCGGGCTTTGCTGTAATGATCCACTTTATCACTTCTTTTCCAATTAAAAATGTAGAATTAAGAATGAAGAATTATAAGTTCAGGTCCTGTCATCTGAATAAAATCATGGATTTTCAAGATCTTATACATTGTAACAGTTTTCAGGGAAAATGGCAAAAAGACGAACGATTTGGATGCATCTATATGGAAAGTGCGCTATTTGTCGGATTTGGGAGACTGTCCGCACAATTTATCGGTCTTGAGAAATAAAAACGGGAATGATAAAATATTTTCGTGTATTCTTGATTACGGAGGGACTCGGAATGCCGGAAATCGGGATGATTCTGCGGGAAGGCAAAGGCAAGAAAGTCTATGCCACGGATGACCCGGATAAGGCGATCGTCTATTTTAAAGATGAGGCGATGGCGTTTCACGGCCTGAAGCGGGGAAGGATCCTCGGCAAGGGCGAGGTTAACAATTCGGTGTGTGAACACCTTTTTCATCTCCTGGAGGAGAACGGGATCGAAAGCCACTACCTGGAGCACATTGACGCGCGTCACTGCCTGGTGAAACGCTGTGAGATGATTCCGCTTTCGGTGAAGATCCGCAACCGCTCAGCCGGACAGCTGGCGGAACGCACCGGGATTCCGGTGGGCACGAAGCTGGACCCCCCGGTGGTAGAGTTTGAACTGCGCAACACGGGAAATGATCCGGATCCGCTGGTCAATAATTCCCATATCTACGCGATGAAACTGGCCACCCCGGAAGAAATGGAAGAGATCAACCGGGTCAGCCTGAGGATCAACGAGATCCTGACGGCCTACCTGAAGGATATCAACATCGAGCTGATCGACTTTAAACTGGAGTTCGGACGCTATCACGGACGCATTATCGTCGCGGACGAGATTACTCCGGATACGGCCCGGTTCTGGGACGCCGGAACGCATGAGCCGCTGGATATCGACCGGTTCAGGAGAGACATGGACAATGTGGCGGAAGCCTACCAGGAAGTGCTTCACCGCATGATGGGTGTGAGCTGAGGAGATATGATAAAGAGAACACTTGGACTGCTGCTGGCACTGGTGCTCCTGTGGGGCGGACTGTGCGCGGAAGCCGAAGAAAAAGGAGAATTTCCGGCATTGAATGATGCCGGTTTTCTGGACTCCGGGGAGTTTGTCTGGGAAGACGAGGAGAACGGCGTCTGGCGGTACGCCAGCGAGACGCTGCGCATTGAGATCTTCCGCCGGGAACAGACGAAACCCGCCAGGGTCTGGTATGAGGCGGAGATCTTCTGCGCGGAAGGCTCCGAAGGCCCCCGGATGGTTGCCAATGATCCGGAAAACTGGAAATCCTCCACGGGTTATCCGCACAAGATCGCCCGGAAGAACGGAACAGTGCTGGCGGTCTCCAGTGACTTCGGTATGTGGCGGCTGAGAAAGAAGATCCGGAACCCGGGGATTCTGATCCGGAACGGCAAGGTCTGGTCTGACAAGACGAGGAAAAAGAACGCCAAGGGATTCCCGAACCTGGACTGCCTGGCCATCTGGCCGGACGGGGATATGAAAGTCTTCTACAGTGATGAGAAGAAGGCGGAGGAGTACCTGGCGGACGGTGCCGTGGACGTCCTGGCCTTCGGACCGATCCTGATCCGGGACGGAAAGCTGAATGAGGACGCGCTGAACAAATACGGAACCAGCCATGCGGAACGCACCGCGGTGGGCATGGTGGAGAAGGGCCATTACTTCTTCATGATGCTCGAAGGCCGGATCAAACGGAGCAAAGGCGACGGGATCCGGTTCCTGGCGGAGAAACTGCTGGATAAAGGATGCACGGTGGGGTTCAACCTGGACGGCGGGGATACTTCCTGCATTGTCTTCATGGGCCATCAGCTGTGTAAAATGCAGAACGGCAAGAAGAACAAACCCTCCCGCGCCACCAGTGATATCCTCGGCGTAGGGCACTCTGATCTGCTGCCAACCGTCTCCGATCCGTGGTAAACCGCAGAAACTGTTGCAATACAAGGAAACTTGTGATACAATGCCATGCGGTGTTTTATGCGCACCGCTGTTTTATGCTGAAATGATTCAGGAGGAAAGATATTCATGAGCCATACCTACGAGAAGCTGTCCGGAAACAAAGCTAAACTGACCTTTACCATCCCTGCGGAACAGTTTGACGAAGCAATGACGAAGGCTTTTCTGAAGCTGCGCAAGCGCATCAACGTTCCGGGTTTCCGGAAGGGCAAGGCTCCGAGAAAAATGATCGAGACCCTTTACGGTGAGAGCGTTTTCTATGATGACGCTTTTGAGATCATCTTCCCGGACGCGTACCGTGCGGCTGTTGAGGAATATGACCTGAAGCCCGTTGATCAGCCCCAGATTGACCTGGATGAGATCGGCGCCGGACAGGACCTGAAGTTCCATCTGGAAGTGTACGTCCGTCCCGATGTGACCCTGGGCGACTACAAGGGACTGACCGTTGAGGCCGAACTGCAGAAGCTGACGGACGAGATGGTGGATGCCCGCATTGAGGAAGACCGGAAAAAGGCCAGCCGTACCATTGATGTCGAAGACCGTCCTGTACAGGAAGGTGACACCGTGAACCTGGACTACGCCGGTTCTGTGGACGGCGTTGCGTTCGCCGGCGGCACCGCCAAGGGCCAGACCCTGACCATCGGCAGCCATCAGTTCATCCCCGGATTCGAAGAACAGATGGTCGGCATGCAGCTGGGTGAGGAGAAAGACCTGAACGTCAAGTTCCCCGATGAGTACCACGCTGAAGAGCTGAAGGGCAAGGACGCCGTGTTCCACGTGAAGGTGAACGGCATCCAGATGACCGAGGTTCCCGAACTGGATGACGATTTTGCCGCCGACATCAGCGACTTCAACACCTTCAAAGAATATAAGGAAGGCATCGTGAAGGAACTGACCGACCGGATCGCGAAGAACAACGAGATCGCCACCGAGAACGCGCTGGTTGAGAAGGCCGCCGAGAATGCCCAGATCGACATTCCCGAAGCCATGATCGATGACCAGGCGACCTACATGGTCCGTGAGATGGCCATGCGGATGAGCTACCAGGGCCTGCGGATGGAAGATTACCTGAAGTACACCGGCCAGACCGTGGACGGCCTGAAGCAGATGTACAAGCCCGAAGCTGAAAAGCGGGTCAGGATCGAACTGGTGATCGAAGCGATCCGCAACGCCGAGAAGCTGGAGCCCACCGAAGAGGACATCGAAAAGGCGATCGCCGAGCAGGCTGAACAGGTTGGCCAGGAAGTGGAAACCTTCAAGAAGAACCTGACCGATGAACAGAAGAACTACCTGAAGGATAACGCCGCCATTCGCCTGGTGCTGGACCTGCTGAAGAAGGACGCCAAGGTGGAGGAAAAGAAGGCTGAGGAACCGGCTGAAAAGAAGCCCGCCAAGAAGCCCGCCGCGAAGAAGACCACCAAGAAGGCCGAAACCGCTGAGGCTCCCGCTGAAGAGAAGCCCGCGAAGAAGACCACCAAGAAGGCTGCGGCTGCCGAAGCTCCCGCTGAAGAAAAGCCCGCAAAGAAACCCGCCGCCAAGAAGACGGCCAAGAAAACTGAAGCTGAATAAGTTTGCCTTTACGGCGGCCCGGCCGGGCCGCCGTTTCGGTCAAAGGAGGGATCAACATGCCGCTTATTCCGATGGTTATTGAACAGACGAACAGGGGAGAACGCTCCTACGATATTTATTCCCGCCTGCTGAAGGACCGGATTGTGTTCCTCGGAGGAGAGATCACCGATGACACAGCCAACCTGGTGGTAGCGCAGCTGCTGTTCCTCGAAATGGAAGACCCGGACAGCGATATCAGCCTGTATATCAACAGCCCCGGCGGCTCTGTGACAGCCGGCATGGCTATCTATGACACCATGAAGTATATCCGGCCCCAGGTCCGCACAGTGTGCGTGGGCATGGCAGCCAGCATGGGCGCTTTCCTGCTGATGGCCGGTGAAAAGGGCAAGCGGCTGGCGCTGCCCAATGCCGAGGTGATGATTCACCAGCCCCTGGGAGGTGCCCAGGGCCAGGCTACTGACGTGGCTATCCGCGCTGAGTGGCTGATGAAGACCAAGAAAAAGATGACCGCCATGATGGCCGAAATGACCGGCCAGCCCCTGAAGAAGGTGCAGGCGGATGTGGAACGCGACTATTTCATGAGCGCTGAGGAAGCGCTGGATTATCATATTATTGATGAGATCTATCAGCCGCGGGACAAACAGAAAAAGTGAGGTTGAGGCATGGCTAACAATTACGGCAGACAGACACCGCGCTGCTCCTTCTGCGGAAAAGAACAGCGGATGGTCAACCGGCTCGTGGCCGGCCCGAATGTCTATATCTGCAATGAGTGCATCGCCCTGTGCAACGAGATCCTGAATGATGAAGGCCTGTTTCCCGAAGATGTCGGCCCTGAATCCTTCGGTCCCGTAAAACTGCCCTCGCCCGCTGAAATGAAGAAGATCCTGGATGAGTATGTGATCGGCCAGGAACGGGCTAAGCGCGCACTGAGCGTGGCAGTATACAATCACTATAAGCGTGTCAACCGGAAACAGACACGGGATGATGTGGAGCTCCAGAAGAGCAACATCCTGCTGCTGGGCCCCACAGGAAGCGGTAAAACCTATCTGGCCCAGACCCTGGCCAGGATCCTGGAGGTTCCCTTCGCCATCGCGGATGCCACCAGCGTCACGGAGGCCGGCTACGTCGGTGATGACGTGGAGACCATCCTGCTCCGGCTGATCCAGGCCGCGGACTGGGATATCGAAAAAGCCCAGCGTGGTATCATCTATATTGATGAAATTGATAAGATCGCCCGCAAGGGAGAGAATATGTCCATCACCAGGGACGTCAGCGGCGAAGGTGTACAGCAGGCGCTGCTGAAGATCCTGGAGGGCACCGAAGCCGCTGTGCCGCCCCAGGGCGGACGGAAGCACCCGCACCAGGAGATGGTCCGCATCGACACGACCAACATCCTGTTCATCTGCGGAGGTGCCTTTGACGGACTGGTTCCGATCATTGAAAACCGTATCGGCAAAAAGACACTGGGCTTTGGCGCGGAAATCCAGAGCCAGCGGGATCCTGCCCGGACGGACGCTCTGAAGGACGTGCAGCCGGAGGACCTGACCAAATACGGTCTTATTCCGGAATTCGTCGGCCGTCTGCCGATCCTGGTTACCCTGGACGCCCTGGATGAGGACGCGCTGATCCGGATCTTGACGGAGCCGAAAAACGCGCTCTGCAAGCAGTATGAAGCGCTGCTGGATATGGACGGCATTCGCCTGACCTTTGAAGAGGAAGCGATCCGGGAGATCGCCAGGCAGGCCATTGACCGCAAGTGCGGCGCCCGCGGCCTGCGTGCCATCATCGAGAACGCGATGCTGGACACCATGTTTGAACTGCCCGGCCTGCCCGATGTGAACGAGTGTATTGTGACCAAAGAAGCGGTGAACGGCGGAAAGCCGACGCTGATCTCCGGTGTGGGAAAACGAACCGCAAGGCGCGCTGAGAAAAAAGCAGACGAAACAGACGCGTCCTGATCCGTAATATTTCAACGGTATAAGCCCCGATGCTCCCTGATAAAAGGGCACTTTGCCGTATATAAAAAGAGGATATCATGAAAAAAAATCAGACAATCGAATTGCCTGTATTACCCCTGCGGGGACTGATGCTCTTTCCGAACATGGTCCTTCATTTTGACGTGGGGCGGAAAAAGTCCCTGGCCGCGCTGGAACAGGGAATGATGGACAAGCAGAAGGTTTTCCTTGTCAGCCAGAAAAGCGATGACACGGAAGATCCGGAATGGGGCGACCTGTGCAAGGTCGGAACCATCGCCGAGGTCAAGCAGGTGATGAACCTGCCCGGGGAAAACATTCGTGTGCTCGTGGAAGGCACAGCCCGGGGCGTTGTGCAGGAAAAGCTCAGCGAAGAACCCTGCCTGAAGGCTGTGATCAAGGTCTGTGAAGACCGTACGGTCCGCTCCGCGGACGCGAAGGCGCTGCTGCGCACCGCGCAGGATCTGTTTGAGGAGTTCACAAAGACCTCCCAGCGGGTGAGCCAGGATACCGTGGAGCTGATCCGGGCGGTTGACAAGCCCGGTGAGGAAGCGGACCTGCTGGCAGCCAATGTGCTGACAAAGCGGGAAGACCGCCAGGCGATCCTGGATGAACTGAATCCGGTGGCCCGGCTGGAAAAGGTCTGCGCGATCCTGATGCGGGAAACCGACATCGCGGATACGGAAAAGCAGATCCAGGCCCGCATCCGGAAACAGGTGGAGAAGAACCAGAAGGATTATTACCTGCGTGAGCAGATCAAGGCGATCCAGACCGAACTGGGCGACGGGGACGAAACGGATACAGCGGATCTTCGGAAACGGCTGGCTGAAACGCCGCTGAACGAGGAAGCCCGCACCAAGTGCGAAAAGGAACTGGACCGGCTTTCCCGCATGGCGCCCGGCAGTCCTGAAAGCTCTGTCAGCCAGACCTATATTGAGTGGATCCTCGACCTTCCCTGGGGCAAGGAAACGGAGGACAACCTGGACCTGAACAGGGCCAGGGAAATCCTGAACCGGGACCATTACGGCCTGGAGGACGTCAAGGAGCGGATCATTGAGTACCTGGCAGTGCTGCGCCTGAAAAAGGATATGAAGGGACCGATCCTGTGCTTCGTGGGACCTCCCGGCGTGGGCAAAACCAGTATTGTGAAAGCAATCGCCGAGGCGGTTGGCCGGAAGTTTGTCCAGGTCAGCCTTGGCGGCGTCCGGGATGAGGCGGAGATCCGCGGCCATCGCCGGACCTATATCGGTTCCATCCCCGGACGGATCATCGCCGGGATGAAACAGGCGGGTACCTGCAATCCGGTGTTCCTGTTTGACGAGATCGACAAGATGAGCGGGGATTTCCGCGGTGATCCTGCGTCCGCCATGCTGGAAGTGCTGGATTCCGAGCAGAACCACGCCTTCCGCGATCACTATATGGAGCTGCCCTTTGACCTGAGCAAGGTGATGTTCATCACCACGGCCAATAATATGGAAACCATTCCCGCTCCGCTGCTGGACCGGATGGAACTGATTGAGGTTTCCAGCTATACGGAAGAGGAAAAGCTCCAGATCCTGAAACGGCACCTGCTGCCCAAACAGATCAAAGAGCACGGCATGAAGCCTAACGCCCTGAAAGCGGGTGATGAGGTGCTGAAAGCTATGATCGAGGATTACACCCGCGAGGCAGGCGTACGTACGCTGGAAAGAACTGCCGCCAAGCTTTGCCGTAAGGCGGCTGTGCGGATGCTGGACCAGGGGAAACACTCCATGACCGTGACAAAGAAGGCCATGCGGGAAATGCTCGGAGCGCCCCGGTACCTGCGCGAGCCTCCGGAAAAGGAGCCGCGGGTCGGCGTTGTGAACGGACTGGCCTATACCAGCGTGGGCGGCGAAATGCTGGAGGTGGAGTGCTCCACCATGACCGGCAAGGGCGCCCTGAAACTGACGGGCCAGCTGGGTAATGTAATGAAGGAATCCGCTGAAGCGGCATTCAGCTGGGTACGGGCCCACAGCGAAGAGCTGGGCCTCCAGAAGGATTTCTACCAGGATATAGATATTCATATCCATGTGCCGGAAGGCGCGGTGCCTAAGGACGGTCCGTCCGCCGGCGTGACCATGACCACGGCGCTGGTAAGCGCGCTGACCGGAAAGCCGGTGCGGCAGGATGTGGCCATGACCGGTGAGGTAACCCTGCGCGGCAGGGTGCTTCCCATCGGCGGCCTGAAGGAAAAGACCATGGCAGCCTACCGTGCGGGTATCCGGACCCTGGTGATCCCGGAAGAGAACCAAAAGGACCTGGAGAAGATTCCGGAGCACGTGCTGGAACAGTTTAAGGTTGTGAAGGTAAACGACGTGAAGGAAGTTCTTCGTATCGCGCTTTGCTGAAAGTGAAGAGTGAAGAGTGAAGAGTTAAGAGTGAACAGTGAAGAGTGAAGAGTTCCTTCGCTGCGCTCAGGAAGGGGGCAGAGAAAATGATGGAGATTAAATCAGCGGATTTCGTGACGTCCATGGCGGACTACGGTGATTTTACCGGAAAAGGACTGCCCCAGATCGCGGTGGCGGGGAAGAGCAATGTGGGCAAAAGCACATTGATCAACAAGCTGTGCCGGCGGAACAAGCTCGCGCGGACCAGCTCCACCCCCGGCAAAACCAGGCTGTTGAATGTCTTCCTGCTGAACGAAGAGTTTCATCTGGTGGACCTGCCCGGGTACGGCTTCGCCAAGGTGGATAAAAAGGAAAAACAGCGCTGGGGCCAGATGATGCAGGATTATTTCACCAAAGCGGACGAGCTGCTCCATGTGCTCTGCCTGGTGGATATCCGCCACGAGCCCACAGAGGATGACAAGCAGATGAACCGTTTCCTCCGGGAAATGGATATCCCTTTCTCCGTTATCGCCACCAAAGCGGACAAGATCAGCAGGGGAGCGCGGAGTAAATACCTGGCACCGATCTGCCGGGCGCTGAGCGTGCAGCCCTGGGAAATCATCTGTTTCAGCGGTGAGGACGGCACCGGCCGGGAAGATCTGCTGAACCTCATAGATAAAGTTTTGCATGCTGAAGAAGTATAGGTTTTGCTTTTTTTCCGAAATGTGTTTTTTCCTATTGCATATGTATCATATGCATAGTATAATCCATGTCCGTAGATTACGCAGTGCTTTCGGCTGAAAAGTGGGGGACAATGCCGGAAAAGTGGAAAGAAAAGCCGCTTTATCCTCTGTTTTTAGTGCCAAAGTGTAAAAGAAAGCATTGAAAGTGTCACGAAAGATCACAAATGTGGGAATTTGTTCACAAATGATCACATTGAGGAGGAAATGCCATGAACCTGGTCAAGTGTCCCCGCTGCGACCTGAACTACATCCGGGAGGATGAAAAGTACTGCAAGATCTGCCTGCAGGAGATGAAAGGGGAATCCCGCTCAGAGGAAATCGAACTGTGCAGCATCTGCAATGAAGAGCCCGCTCTGCCGGGAAAGGATGTATGCCTGTTCTGCCTGAGGGAAATGAACAAGAGCAACAGCACCGATGACAGCGATTCCGGCAGCGAAGCCGAAAACGTTGACACCTCCACCATCGGCGATATGGATGCCGTGAGCGGCATGGATGAGATCATCCCCGATGTTGAGGAGGAAGAAACGGACGAGTACGAGGAGATCGACCAGGAACTGAGCCTGGAAGATGTCCGGGAAGATGAAGAAAGAGACGCGGATGAGGACGCGGAGGACGACGAGATCTGACCGTGTTTCTTCCGTGAAATGACAAAGGAGATTTTATGCGCCTGTTTGCCATTGGAGACCTGCATATGTCCGGGGGAGACGATAAACCCATGGATATATTCGGGCCCCAGTGGGACAGGCACTTTTTTCATATCCGGGAAAACTGGCTGAACCTTGTCAGGGATGAGGACGTTGTGCTGGTTCCGGGAGACATCAGCTGGGCCATGCAGCTGCAGGACGCGGCGGAAGACCTGGCTGAGATCGGCAGGCTGCCGGGACGGAAGATCCTGTGTAAGGGGAATCATGATTACTGGTGGAATTCCATCAGCCGTGTACGGTCTGTAGTTCCCCCGTCCATTACGGTGCTTCAGCACAGCGCGGCGGATCTGAAGGATTTTGTGGTCTGCGGAACACGCGGATGGATGATCCCGACGAAGGACACCCCGCTTGGCGCCCAGGATGAAAAGATCTACCTGCGGGAGGCAGAACGGCTCCGCCTGGCGCTGGACGCCGCCGCGGGAATGGCAGACGGTCGGCCGCTGATCGCGATGATGCATTATCCGCCGCTGCTGAACGGCGAAATGGATTCAGCCTATACCGCCCTGATGGAGGAATACCATGTGCATACGGCTGTTTACGGACACCTGCACGGGGCCGGCATCCAGATTGGCTTTACAGGCGAACATAACGGTGTACGGTATGAACTGGTATCCTGCGACAGTATCGGATTTTCTCCGAAACTGATACTCGAAAAATAAATTATTAATTTTTTCAGTTTTTTTCTTTGAGAGGACATGCTTCTGATGGAAGTATGTCCTCTTTTTTCTACCAAATATAGCGGGAAATAAGATAAACAGGACACAATTGACTTTTAAAAGTTACAAAAGTATTACAAAAAGATTAACAAAATGCATATCGTCATATCGCGACCGTACAAATCGGGTATTGCAGAGAACGCATTCTTGTGTTAAATTTGTGGGGAAAAAGGGAAGATCATCCCAAAAACGAACATAAAAGTGGTAGAAAGGGGGAACGGTGTAGTGGACAACTCAGAAAACAACAACTCCGTCAATAACGCCGTAACCCCCGAAAACAACGGTGAAAAAAGGGCCAAACGGTTTATCGGCTCCTTTAACCACGGCCTGGACAGTAAAGGAAGACTGGTAATCCCCCAGGGATTCCGCGAAAAGCTGGGCGAAACTTTCTGTATCGCTCCATCTTTTGATTTCCAGTCTGTTGCTATTTATCCGACAGAGAAATGGGAGGAAAGAAACGAGACATATGAGAGGCTGGGCAAGCTGAACCCGGCACTGAACCGGTATCTTGAACAGTTTTACGCGCTGAGCTTTGATGAACAGACCTGCGACGCGCAGGGGAGGGTTCTCCTTCCGGCCAATATCCGGCAGAAGATCCTCCACGATGAGAAAGAAATGGAAATCACCGGCGCCAACGATCATGTGCGCATTGCCGCGGTATCCTCCAGCGGCGATATCTGGAACCGATTCAAGGATGAACTGCCCCAGCTTCTGGAAATGATAGCGGGGCTGGAAACACAGAAAGAGTGAAGGAGGTGAGCATGGATGACTGAAATGACCGCCAGGGTCAGGAATAAGCTGCAGGACGGCGTAATCAACTGGCAGGAAAGAAGATACAGGAATTCTGATTTCCGCCAGCAGCAGGCAGATATTCACCGGTCAAGAATGACATGCTCTGCCTCCCTGCCGTCATTCCACCAGACACAGGATTGGACAGGCGGGATCCCTGTCTGCGAACGCAAGCCCGCCATTGAGGAAACCAGACCCCAAAGAAAAATTGTTTCAAGTGAAGGAATCCGCTGGGATGCCGCGCTGGCGGCCCTGATTGTCATCGGCGTTATCCTGGCCGCTATCCTGGTCGCGGACCTGGCATCTGTCGGAATGGGCAGCAGGACGATCCAGAAGCTGCATACATCCATAGAAGAACAGCAGAACAAAAACGAAAGAAAAAAGGCGGAAATCCAACTCAGCGAAAGCAATACCAGCGTTCGTACCGAGGCGGTCAAACTGAATCTGATCTCCTCCAACGGCGCGAGGACAATCGTCCTGACCGCTCCGGAAAGCGCGCAGCTGGTAATGTCCACAGCGGCCCAGGCGGCTGAAAACGCTGATCTGGAGGGAAGACTGACCTCCTACGCGGGAGACTGATCAATCGGTCTCCCCTTCGTATTTCAGTCGGGTGGAAAAGAAAACCGTTTTGTGGTAATCTATTAGAAGGCCGGATCGGCCGATACAGAGAGGTGGACAGGAATGAAATTATGGGAATTGCTGACGGAACTCCCCTATGTTGAGGAGACCCGCGGCGATATGAATACAGAAATAAAGGAGCTTACCTCCTCCAGCCGGGACAAGACAGAGGCCGGGCTGTTTTTCTGCATTGTGGGCGCACGGTTTGACGCCCATGATTATGCCTGGGAAGCTGTGGAAAACGGATGCGTCGCGCTGATCGTGGAGCATTTTGTTGAAATGGATATTCCCCAGGTACTGGTGAACAACGGCCGCGCCGCCATGGCCCGGATCGCTGACGCGTTTTACGGACATCCGTCCCGTCAGATGCGCATGATCGGTATTACCGGCACAAAGGGAAAGACCACAACGACATACCTGCTGCAGAGCATCTGCGAAAAAGCCGGACTGAAGTGCGGCATTATCGGTTCCACCGGTACGGTTGTGGAGGAGCAGCACCTGGACAGCAAGCTGACCACGCCGGACCCCATCGACCTGCAGAAGATGCTCCGCATGATGGCGGACGAAGGCGTCAAGGTTGTCTGCATGGAAGTATCCGCCCACGCCATCGACATGAACCGGCTGGACGGAATGACCTTTGAGGTCGGCTGCTATACGAACCTGAGCCAGGACCACCTGGATTACTTCTATACCATGGAACGGTATTTCGAAACAAAGAAGCTGTTCTTTACAAGCGGAATGGTCAAGAATGCCGCGATCAACGCGGATGATGAGACTTCCGCCAAGCTGCGGGACGGCATCAGCAGCCCCTATATTACCTACGGCATCTGCGTGAACGCGGACGTTTTCGCCCGGGATATTGAGATCACCGAGGAAGGCGCACGCTTCAATGTCCAGCTGCACGGCATGAACCAGATCGCCATCCAGATGCGGATGACGGGTATGTTCAACGTCTATAACGCGCTGGCAGCCACCAGCTGCGCGCTGATTATGGGGATTGCCCCGGAGAAGATCAAGGCGGGCCTGGAGGCTGTGACCCGGGTGCCCGGACGGATCGAGGTGCTGCAGACCGGTACGCCTTATAAGGTCATCCTGGACTACAGCCATTCGCCGGACGCGCTGGAAAACATCCTGAAGACGGTGCGTCAGTTTACCCGTCACCGGGTGATCGCGGTGTTCGGCTGCGGCGGCGACCGGGACAAGGGAAAGCGCCCGATGATGGGCGAGATCGGCGGCCGTCTTGCGGATTACTGCATCCTGACTTCGGATAACCCGCGGACAGAAAACCCGATGGTGATTCTTGCCGCGATCGAAAAGGGTATCAAACCCCTGGGCAAGCCCTATGAAGTGATCGAAAACCGCCGGGAGGCCATCAACCGCGCGCTGCATATGGCCGAGGACGGAGACGTGATCGTGCTGGCCGGCAAGGGACACGAAACCTACCAGGAGATCATGGGCATCAAGCGTCCGTTTGATGAAAAGGTGATCGTAAGCGATCTGCTGCTGGAAATGCAGAAAGAGCAGGAATAAAGGAGAAACGGTATGTATTACAGGATGATCGGAGCAGCGCTTATCGCACTGGCAGCAGCACTGCTGATCGGGCCGGGGCTGATCCGGTATCTGAAGAAACTGCATTTCGGTCAGACGATCTACGAACTGGGTCCGAGCCACCAGCAGAAGCAGGGCACTCCCGTTATGGGCGGCCTGATGATGGCGGCCGGTATCCTGCTGGGTTCCCTGATCTTCCATCCTGCTGAATGGGACGGCAAATGGGATTTCATTTTCCCGCTGCTTGGCGTTTCTTTCCTGAGCATGGGTGTCGGTTTTGCGGACGACTATATCAAGGCAGTCAAAAAACGCCATGACGGACTGAACCCGTGGCAGAAGATTGCCGGACAGGTAATCGTCTCCCTGGGATTCAGCGTATACTGCTATTTTTCACCGCGCGTCGGCAGCGCCATCTGCCTGCCGTTCTGCGGAGCGGAATGGGACCTGGGTATTTTTTATATTCCGATCATGACTCTGCTGGTCATCTTTATTGTCAACAGCAGCAACCTGCAGGACGGCCTTGACGGCCTGCTGGGTTCTGTTACAGCTGTGGGTTCATCCGCCTGGGCGGTGATCTGCGCGATCCTGATCCTGACGGCTTCCCTGACGGGAAAAGGAAACCTGACCGGAGCCGCGACAACGGGCGTCTTCGCCATGAGCATGGCCGGAGCGTGCCTGGGCTTCCTCCGGTATAACCGTTATCCGGCCAAAACCTTTATGGGCGACACCGGAAGCATGCTGCTGGGAGGCGGAATGGCTGCCATGGCCATGCTGCTGCGCCAGCCGATCCTGCTGGTGCTGATCTGTTTCACGCCTATCATGAGCAGTGTGAGCGTGATCCTGCAGCGGTATTACTACAAGCTGACCCACGGGAAGCGCATCTTCCTGATGAGTCCGGTCCATCATCACTTTGAGAAAAAAGGATATTCTGAAACGCAGATTGTGAGCATGTACACAGGCATCACGTTGCTGCTGAGCCTCATCGCCGTGATCGCGGTCTGCAAGGCATTCTGAGGAGTATCATTATGAATTACGAAAAGAAAAAAGTACTGGTAGTCGGCATGGCCCGCAGCGGTGTGGCTGCGGCGCAGCTGCTGCGTGCCTCCGGAGCGGAGGTCACCGTCAATGATTCGAAGACGGAGGAGGAACTGGGCCAGCAGCTGAAGCCTCTGGAAGGCCTGCAGCTGGAGCGCCGGTTCGGATGCCCCGCCATGGAACTGCTGGAAGGGAAGGACTGCCTGGTCATTTCCCCCGGTATTCCGGATACCGCGCCTTTTGTTGTGAAGGCAAAGGAAATGGGCATCTATGTGATCGGCGAACTGGAACTGGCGGCACAGCTTTCCCGTGGTACGCTGGTATCAGTTACAGGAACAAACGGAAAAACCACGACCGTCTCCCTGCTGGGTGAGATCTTTGCCAACAGCGGCAAGGTTACCCATGTGGTGGGCAATATCGGTTATCCTTTCTCCCTTGCCTCCCTGGTCAGCCGCAAGGAAGACGTGATCGTGTGCGAAGTGTCCTCCTTCCAGATGGAAACTGCGGACACCTTCCATCCCCATGTGGCCCTGCTGACCAACATTACCGAAGACCACCTGAACCGGCACGGCACCATGGAGGTCTATACCGCCCTGAAGATGCGGATGTTCAAAAACCAGACCGCGTCGGATTACGCTGTGTTCAACGCGGATGATCCCGGCCTGGATGGACTGAGCAAACAGGTTAAGAGCAAGGTGCTCTTTTTCAGCCGGAAACAGGAAGTCAAGGAAGGCGCCTTTGTCCGCGACGGACAGATTATGCTGCGCCTGGATGGAAATGAGAAGAAGATCTGCGGGACGGAGGAAGTATTCATCCCGGGTCCCCATAACCTGGAAAACGCCCTTGGCGCGGTGTGCGTCGCCGCGGCGATGAATGTGCCTGTTCCGGTTATCCGCCACAGCCTGAAGACTTTCCGGGGTGTGGAACACCGGATCGAGACGGTGCGTGAACTGGACGGCATCGAGTATATCAACGACAGCAAGGGAACCAATGTGGATTCCACTATCAAGGCGGTTCAGACCATGAGCCAGCCGACCGTGATCATCCTGGGCGGGTATGACAAGCACACCTCGTTTGATCCGCTGTCCAGGGAAATCATCAACAGCCCCATGATCCGCCATGCGGTGCTGATCGGGGAAACGGCGGGACTGATCCGCAACAGCCTGGAACGGGTTGGTTTCACAAATCTGACAGATGCCTCAACAATGAAAGATGCGGTGGAAAAGGCGCGCACCCTTGCGGACAAGGGCTGGTGTGTGCTGCTGAGCCCCGCGTGCGCGAGTTTTGACATGTTTAAGGACTACGAAGAACGTGGTCGGGTGTTTAAAGAAATCGTAAAGGAGCTGAAATAAACAGACCAAAGTCTGTTTATTTCAGCTTTTCATGAATCAAGACAGGGATTAAAGGATCTCCGGTCGGAAAGGGAAAGGTAGGACACCGGTGGACGGACAGAACGGCGGCTACAGGCCGCGCACCGCAGGTGAACGGACGGGGTCGGCCGCAAACGGCGATCAGGGCGTCCGGGACTGGCAGAAAAACACCTGGTTCGGTCCTGCTCCTGTGAACAGCAATCCCTTTGATGAACCGGAAGACGCACCGGAACTGAAAGCAATCCGGTCGGAAAACGTCAATGAACATATCGGTGATTTCTGGAATTCCCCGGTTCAGGGGCCCCAGGACACAGGATCCTACCGGCAGAACACGCAGGCAGGATCCGTGGTGAAGCCGGTCAGAACAAAAACCAAAGTTACAGGCAAAAAGAACTCGCATCCGCTGCGTGTTCTTCTGCTTATCGCTGTATTTGTGACCGCTGTGATCCTGGTTCTCCGGTTTGCTGTCTTCAGCGTAAAGGAAATCCGCGTGATCGGCAATAAAAGCATCCCCGCCGCGGAGATCATCCGGGTCAGCGGCATTCACCTGGGCGACAGCATCTTCACGCTGAACGAGAAAAAGGTTGAGGAACATATCACATCTGACTACAGACTGCTTTTTGTCTATATGGACAGGGAAATGCCGGGAACGGTGACCCTTTCCGTCGCGGAAAGGGAGCCGCGCTGCTGGCTGACTTACTGCGGCATTATGTATGTGATGGACAAAAACCGGATGGTCCTGTATGAGTCGGAAAACCCGGATGAACGCCCGATCGACCTGGTGGAGGTCAAGGGACTTGAGGTCCGGTCCAATACGATGGTTGGCCAGTATGTCAACCTGGGCAACGAACAGCAGAAAAGCATCTTCAGGGAGCTGTTCCAGGAAATGAAGGTGCTGAGCTGCATTGACAAGATCGCTGACGCGGATATCAGCAACATTAATTCCATTCTGCTTGCCACCCGGTACGGATTTACGGTGGCCCTGGGGGACGCGAACAATATCCACGCCAAACTGCGCAGCATGCTGCTGGTCCAGGATAAGCTGGTCGAACTGGGCTATTCGGCAGGAACCATCAACGTTACAAACCCGGAAAAACCCATGTTTATTCCGGAATAATGACAGATCGTTCTGCCGGAAAGCGAAACAGGATGAAAATTGTTACAAAAAACGCAAATAATTGTAATAAAAAAGTGCAAAACCCTTGCAAAGACAGCCTGAAGAAGGTATAATTCTTGAAGGTGTACATTATTTTGTAGTGAAAGACCGTGGTGTTTCCACGGATCCGGAAAACGGGGGGCTAGAGAAACCTATGAAAACAACGGTTGCAGCCATTGATTTCGGTACGAGCAAAATTGTTACGCTCGTAGCTGAAAACAGCGGCAGTCAGCGCTGTGACATCACCGCCGCCGGCGTAACGAAGTATGACGGTTATCTCGAAGAGGGATGGAACAATCCCGGCATGCTGGATGAGGCGATCCGCCGCTCCATCGCGGACGCGGAAGAACAGTCCGGCAGCAAGATCAAAGAGATCAACGTCGGTGTTCCCGGTGCCTTTACCCATGTGTATGCCACCAAAGTAACCGTGCCCCTCAAGGGAACGGATCCGCGGGTGACCGCGGCTGACGTCAAGACCGCTTTCAGCAAGGCTGCTGAAAACCTGGCGAATGTGCCCGGTGTTGTAGTCCATTCCAGCCCTGCCTGGTTTATGGTGGACAGCGGCAAGAAGACGCTGGAGCCTGTGGGCATGAAGGGCCGTGAGATGACCGCTTTCATCAGCTTCGCGGTGGGCAACCGGTTCTTTATTGATGATGTGACCAACCGCATGGCGGACCTGGGCATCGTGGTGACCGGTTTCTACTCCACTTCCGCGGGTGAAGCGATGCTTTACCTGAACGAGCAGGAACGCGACCACACTTCCGTGCTGATCGATATGGGCTACCTGAACACTGAGATCATCGGTGTGGAAGGAGACGCCATCATCTATCACAAGGTGCTGGACGTGGGCGGCGGCGACCTGGCCGTGGCCCTGGCAGAGGAGCTGGATATCTCCCTTAGCGCCGCGGAAGACATTAAACGCAAGTTTATCTACGGAATCGAGACGACAGGGGAGACTTACGAGGTTCCCGGAGCGGACGGCCAGAAAGGCACCGCCTTCACCCGGGAACAGGTTAAGCCGGTCCTGTGCAAAGCGCTTGATGATATATGCGCCAGCATTAAAGAGGCTGTTGACGATGACTTCGGCGGCCTGGGCAGCTGGTCCAATGTGTTCCTGACCGGCGGCGGACTGAGCTTCAACCGCGGCGGCAAGGAATACCTGGCCGGACGCCTTGGAAGGCCTGTGCAGGAGACACCCCGCCGGACCACCAAGCTGAACAGCCATTGCTTCTCCAGCGCGCTGGGCCTGATGGACCTGATCATCGATACGATTGAACAGCAGCGTCAGCCGGCAGCCGGTGCAAGCGGCAAGATCAAAGACTTTTTCCGCAGTCTGTTGGGAGGTTAAGAGCATGATTGAGTTCCAGAACGAAGAACAGAACACCTTCGCTAGCATTAAGGTAGTTGGTTGCGGCGGCGGCGGCAACAACGCCGTTAACCGCATGGTCGACGCCGGCCTGCGGGGGGTGGAGTTTATCTCCGTGAATACGGACCGCCAGGCCCTGAGCCAGACCAACGCACAGGTGAAGATCCAGATCGGCGAAAAGCTGACCAAGGGTCTTGGTGCCGGCGCCATCCCTGAGGTGGGCCGCCGCGCGGCTGAAGAAAGCCGCGAAGAAATCGCTTCCGCCCTGAAAGGCGCGGACCTGGTGTTCATCACCGCCGGTATGGGCGGCGGCACCGGTACCGGCGCGGCTCCCATTGTGGCGGAAATCGCGCGGGATCTTGGCACACTGACCATCGCCGTTGTGACCAAGCCCTTCAATTTCGAAGGCAAACAGCGCATGAAGAACGCAGAAGCCGGTATTGCCGAGCTGAAGCAGCATGTGGATACGCTGGTTGTGATCCCCAATGACCGCCTGCTGCAGGTTGTCAACAAGGGAACCACCATGATCGAAGCTTTCAAGATCGCGGATGACGTGCTCCGCCAGGGCATCCAGGGCATCAGCGACCTGATCGCTGTGCCTGCCATGATCAACCTGGACTTCGCGGATGTGAAGACGGTTATGGAATCCGGCGGAATGGCCCATATGGGTATCGGCCTGGGAAGCGGCGAGAACAAGCTGGTCGACGCTGCCAAGAACGCCATTTCCTCTCCGCTGCTTGAGACGAACATCGACGGTGCCCGCGCTGTGCTGATCAACGTGACCGGCGGCGAGGACATCTCCATCGTGGATATCAACGAGGCGGCCAACCTCATTATGGAAGCGGCCGATCCGGACGCGAACATCATCTTCGGTGCCGGCATCGACGAAACCATGGGCGACGAAGTCCGCATCACGGTTATCGCCACGGGCTTCGAGAAGACGCCGTTCCCGGCCAAGGAGCCGGCACGCAAGCCGCGTGAGATCGAGCATGAACGCCTGTTCGGCTCCTTCGGAACGAATTTCTCCAGGACGGAAACCGCTGCCCACACCTCCTTTGATGCTCCGGCAGCCGCTCCGGCCAGCCCCTTCTCTTCCGGCAACACGGGTGAGGTTCCTACCTTCATGAGCAGCAGCCGTCCCAGCATGGGCGTTCCCGGCATGGTGAACACAGGCTCCTTCCAGACGGGCTTCAGCTATCAGCAGACCGCTCCGCAGCAGCCTGTCCAGGCCACACAGCCCTTTGCTCCCATGGGACAGAACCCCGGCATTCCGCAGGCTCCTGCCTTTGCCGCACAGCCCACCAATTACCAGCCGCAGTTTAACAGCAACGGCCAGGTGACCGGGCAGACCGGCAGCTTCCCGCAGGTGCCTCAGAGCCAGGCCCTGGAAACCGACACCCACGGTGTTCCCGGTTTCATGAAGCGGAAAAAATAAAAAGTCATTCACGGACGGCGGATCATAAACCGCCGTCCTTTCTTTATGCTCCGGAAAAAGACGACTGGAAAAAAGAACCGCGGTAGGATATAATATTAAGTTGAAATGTTGTGTATTCAGGAGGAACAGCTGTGCGTAAAGGAATTGTCTGGATCCTGGCATTGATGCTGCTGTTTTCCGCCGCCTGCGGCGAAAGCACGCAGAAGGCGCCGGATTATATTCTGGAAGGATATGACGGAAAAGTCAGCTACCGTGTATGGGACACAAACTCATTCTTCAGCCGGATGCAGGAAAAGACCGGTATTTCGTTCCAATTCCGCCAGTATACGGAGGCGGACGCTTGGGCCAGACGGAAACTGGAGCTGAAGAAGGGCACGGACCTTCCGGATGTGCTTTTCAAAGCGGAACTGAACAGTTCTGAAGTCCGCGACCTGTATCAGGCCGGTCAAATCATCGATCTTTCTCCCTACCTTGAAACATATGCCCCGGATCTGTGGAAAATGCTTGAAGAGCATCCGGAGTGGAAAAAGGCGATCACGATGGAAGACGGGGCCATACCGGCCCTGCCCGCGATCAACACGCTCCAGAACAACGACGCTATGTGGATCAACACTGCCTGGCTGAAAAAACTGAAGCTGGAGATGCCGAAGACGGCGGATGAGCTCACAGAGGTCCTGCGCGCTTTCAAAAATGATGATCCCAACGGAAACTACCAGAAGGATGAAATCCCGCTCGGCTTTATCGGCATGTGGGAACTCCGGTTCCTGGGCCATGCCTTCGGCATCATTGACAATGACTATTATGTGACGGAAAAGGACGGGAAGGTCACTTCCTCCCTTACATCAGATGAGAACAGGGCTTTCCTGACCTGGCTTCACCAGCTGTGGGAAGAGGGATTGCTTGATCATACCGGCTTCTCTACAACAGACGATGCCCGCCAGATCACGGATGAGAAAAAGGCTATTCCGTACGGACTGCTGATGTCCTCCACGCCCATGACCATCCTGCCCCAGACGGCACTGGAACAGTATGCCATCCTGGCTCCACTGGAATACAACGGCAGCCAGGTATACCGGGACCTTGCCGGGGACCTGATCCGCGGCACCTTCGCGATCACGTCCGCCTGCGCGGAACCTGAAAAGCTCGTTGCCTGGGTGAATTACCTTTATACGGAAGAGGGCAGCCTGACGGCCAGCTATGGCGTTGAAGGGGACGAATATATCTGGAACGAGGACGGGCAGTGGGAGTGGAACTACCCGCTGGAAACCGTCGCGGATGAAATCCTGCCTACCCATACCATCAGCGAGGGCGGAGTTGCTCCGGGATATACCGATGAGTTGTTCCAGAGCAAGTACCGGGATGAGGCAACCCGCCGGATCGTGAACGGAATGATCGGGCTGAAGCAGCTCAGCGTGATCCCGTATCCGCCGGTAACGCTGACGGCAGAGGAGGAAGCCCGGGTCGCGGAGATCCAGAACGACCTGTCCCGTTATGCTGAGAAGGCCATGGCCTGCTTTGTGACGGGAGATACGGAACTGACCGATGAAAACTGGAACACGTTCTGCAGCACAGTGGAAGAAAAAGGACTGCAGGAACTGATCGGAATCTGGCAGAAAGTTCTTCACTGAACGGAGGAGATTCAGATGGGTTATACGGAAGAGGCGATCCGCAAACTAAACACGACCGGCGTGCAGGAACAGCTCCGGTATCTTTACGGATCTGACGAAGCGGCGCTGGAGGAACAGACGAAGCGCTATGCCGGACTGCTCCGCAGGCACGCGGAAGTATTCGGGGAACAGACGGGTGTTCAGCTGGTCAGCGCGCCGGGACGAACAGAGATCGGCGGCAACCATACAGACCATAACCACGGGCGGGTGCTTGCGGCGGCGGTCAACCTTGACGCCCTGTGCGCCGTAAGCCCGCGGGATGACCTGGCTGTGCGCTTTCACAGCGAGGGATATGATCCGATCGAAATGGACATGACGGACCTTGCCGTGCATTCGGAAGAAAAAGGAACAACCCGGGCCCTGATCCGGGGCGTTGCGGCCGGAATGAGGCAGGCAGGATACCGCATCGGCGGGTTTGATGCTGTTGTGACTTCTACGGTGGCCGGTGGCAGCGGCCTGAGCAGCTCCGCGGCGCTGGAGGTCATGCTGACCGGTGTGCTGGACAGCTTGTACAACGCCTTTAATATGCCGTATGTGCTTCGCGCACAGATCAGCAAACAGGCGGAAAACGAATATTTCGGCAAGCCCTCCGGACTGCTGGATCAGATGGCCAGCGCGGCGGGTGGATTGGTGACCGTTGACTTTGGGGATACAAACCACCCGGCGGTGGAGGCGATCTCCTATGATTTCGCGAAAAAAGGTTATGCGCTGGTGGTGGTTGCCACAGGCGGTTCCCACGCGAACCTGACAGATCATTACGCTGCGATCCCGGCGGAGATGAAGGGCGTCGCGGAATGCTTCGGGCAGCCGGTTCTTCGCGGACTGACCGGGGAACAGCTCATGGAACAGATCGGCAGCCTGCGCGGAAAGGTCAGTGACAGGGCACTGCTGCGGGCCTTCCATTTCATTCGGGAGGACGCGCGGGTACCGGAACAGGTAGCCGCGCTGAAGGAAGACCGGATTGAGGATTTCTTCCGGCTGATCCTGGAAAGCGGACGGTCCAGCTGGATGTATCTCCAGAATATCTATGCGGATAACGGTGACCAGAGCCTGAGCCTGGCCCTGTGCATGGCGGAGGAAATGCTGCACGGCACCGGAGCCTGGCGCATCCACGGCGGCGGATTTGCCGGAACCACCCTGAACTTTGTTCCGCTGGACAAGGTTGACAGCTTTGTACAGGCCATGAACCGGGCCTTCGGGGATGATGCCTGCAGGGTGCTGAATATACGGCCGGTTGGAGCCGCAAGGATTGATCTCTGATCAATCCAATGAACAATGAACAATTAACAATGAACAATTAATGGTGTTTAAGATGATCATTACAAACAGCGCGGCGGAAACGCGGGAGCTTGGGAAACGGCTGGCGGGAATGCTGAAGGCGGGGGACGTGATCCTGCTGGAGGGAGACCTGGGAGCCGGGAAGAGTGAACTGGCGCGGGGGGTTGCCAAAGGCCTCGGCGTGCAGGAAACGGTGACCAGTCCCAGCTTTACGATCCTGAACGTCTATGAGAGCGGCAGCGTGCCGCTGTATCATTTCGACTGGTACAGGTTGGAAAGCTCCGAGGAACTGTATGAACTCGGGATGGATGAATACCTGGGCGGAAACGGCATCGCCCTGGTGGAATGGCCGGAACAGTGCCCGGACGCTGTGCCGGAGGACTGCCTCCGGATCCGAATCACGGCGGACGGGGAGAATACCCGGCATATTGAAGCGGAATCCTGCGGCGGTTTCCGGATGATTTCGCTGGAATGAGGCAGAAAGATGAAAATACTGGTGATCGATACTTCGGGCCCCGTATGCGGTACGGCTGTGATGGATGAGGAAAAGGTCTACAGCGAGTTCACAGCCCAGAACAAAAACACGCATTCAGCCAGCCTGATGCCGATGATCGAAGCCGCGCTGAACGCGGCCGGAACAGAGATCAGCGGCCTGGACGCGGTGGCAGCGGTGACGGGACCTGGCAGTTTTACCGGCGTACGCATCGGGGTGGCAACCGCGAAAGGCCTTGCCCACGGAGCGGGGCTGCCCTGCATTCCGGTGGATGCCCTGGAGGCGCTGGCTGCTTCCGCGGGGGATTTTGACGGAATCATATGTCCCATCCAGGACGCCCGGGCCGGACAGGTTTACGGTGCCGCGTTCCGGAAGGGAGAACGGCTGACGGGCGACGCGCCGATGAAGCTGGAGGATTACCTGGACACCGTGGAAAAGCTCGGTGAGCGTTTCCTGTTTATCGGTGACGGCGCTCCGGTCCACCGGAAGGCTGTTACGGAGCGGATGGGAGAGAAGGCGGTTTTCGCGCCCGCGTACCGCGGGTACCTGCGGCCTTCCGCCGCCGGTGCCATCGCGCTTTCCAAAGACGAGAGCACAGACTATCTCGGACTGCAGGCCACTTACCTGCGTCCGCCGAACGCCCAGAAAAACAAAAAGCTGCTGGAGGCCATGGGGCATGAGTGAAACGGTGGTCCGGTTCATGCGCCTGAAGGATGTGGACCAGGTGGCAGAGATTGAACAGGCCACCTTCGCGCGGCCCTGGAGCCGGGAAAGCTTCCGGCAGGAACTGACCCGGAACGCGGTGGCCAGGTACCTGGTGGCGGAAGAGGACGGCCAGATCCTTGGCTATGCCGGGGCCTGGGTGATCCTGGATGAAAGTCACATCACCAACATTGCGGTCCGGGAAGAGGCAAGGGGCCGTGGTATCGGCCGGAAACTGACAGCGGAGCTGCTTCAGATCCTGTCCAACCTCGGCGCTTCCTATGCCACGCTGGAGGTGCGGGTCAGCAACCTGCGGGCCCAGAACCTTTATAAAAGCCTCGGCTTTATTTCCGTGGGAAAGCGGAAACGGTACTATGAGGACAATAACGAAGACGCTTACCTGATGGTTTGCGAACATCTTCCGGACGTGGATCCGGATTATACAGAAGAACCCTGGATAGAAAAGGAGGAAGAATGATGAGCCGCGTTTTCCTGACTGTACTGGATGCTGTTGGCGCCGGTGAAGCGCCTGATGCCGCGGATTACGGCGATGTGGGTACCAATACCCTGGGTCACGTGATCGCCTCACAGAACCCCCAGCTGCCGAATATGGCATCGCTGGGCCTCGGAAAGATCCCGGGGACAGGATATCAATATGATGGAAAGATCATCGGCGCCTACGGACGCGCCATGGAGAAGAGCAAGGGAAAGGATACCACTTCCGGTCACTGGGAGATCGCCGGTGTTCCTGTGAAGACGCCTTTCCCGACATTCCCGGACGGCTTCCCGGCTTCCTTTATGGAGGCTTATGAGAAGGCCATCGGGCATAAATGTATAGGCAACAAGGCAGCTTCGGGTACCGTGATCCTGGAGGAACTGGGCGAGGAGCATATGAAAAACCATACGCCCATCGTTTATACCAGCGCGGACAGCGTATTCCAGATCGCCTGCCATGAAGATATCTTCTCCCCGGAGAAGCTTTATGAGTTCTGCCGGATCGCGCGGGAGATGCTCCAGGGCGAACTCGGCGTCGGCCGGGTTATCGCGCGGCCTTTCTACGGACGGCCCGGGCACTTCACCCGTTCCGGCCGCCGACGGGACTTTTCCATGCCGCCCTGCGGACGCACCCTGATGGATGTGGTCAAGGAAGCGGGTATGGAGAGCATCGGGGTAGGCAAGATCGAGGATATCTTTGCCCACCAGGGCCTGACGAAAAGCGACCACGCGGCGGGCAACCCTGCCTGTATCGACTCGCTGATCGGCTTTATGAAAACGGATTTTAACGGCCTTTGCTTCACCAACCTGGTGGATACAGATTCCCAGTACGGGCACCGGAATGATCCGGAAGGCTTTGCCTTTGCCCTGGAATCCTTTGACAGGCGGCTGGATGAGATGATGGAGCTGCTGAAGCCGGGTGACCTGATGATCATCACGGCGGACCACGGCTGCGATCCCTGCTTTATCCAGTCCACCGACCACTCCAGGGAATATGTTCCGATCATGGCGTGGACACCCGGCATGGAGAAAGCTGTTGACCTGGGTACCCGGGAAACCTTCGCGGATATCGGCGCGACCTGCGTGGAGTGGCTGGGCCTGGAAGAACGCTTCGGCGCGAAGTCCTTCGCGGACGCGCTGAAAAACAAATAACACTTGGTAACAAAGGATATGAAACGATGAACAAACTGAAAGTCCTGATTCCGGTTCTCCTGGTCCTCCTGCTGCTGGCTGTCTTTCCGGCCGCGGCTGAGGAGGCGGAAAACCTGACCGCGAACCTGAAGGTGAAGGTGGCGGACCAGCCCGGCAAGATCAAGGCGATTACAGACGGAAAATACACAACATTCTGGGAAAGCAGCAGCCGGAAGGAGCCCTGGGTGGTCATCTCTTCCGATAAGCCGATCTACGGCCTGTACCTGTGCTTCCAGAAAATGCCGGACACCTACGTGATCCAGAAGGAAAGCGGAGACGGATGGGTGACTGTGGCTGAGGGCGGAACGCCCCGCTACCACCACGCGTTTTTCGAACTGGACGGACTGAAGAAGGTCAGGATCCTCTCTACCATGGAAAAGAAGAACGTCATGGGCTTCAACGAGATCTTTGCCTTCGGCAAGGGCGAAGTGCCTGACTGGGTGCAGCGGTGGGAGGAACCTGCCGGTTCATCGGATATCCTGTTCCTGGCGACCCATCCGGATGATGACGTCCTTTTCCTGGGCAGCGCCATTACCTGGTATGCTTCGGAGCAGAAAAAGAATGTGACGGTCGCTTACCTGACCTATTCCAATACCACCCGCCGGAGCGAGGCACTGAACGGCCTGTGGGCCATGGGCGTCCGGACCTATCCGGAATTCGGACCCTTCAGCGACAAGTACAGCAACCCCTCCAAAATCGCCCGGGCCTATAAGGACATGGGCGGGGAGGACAAGGTGCTCAGCTGGGTGACGGACCTGTACCGGAAATACCGGCCTGAGGTTGTGGTAACCCAGGACGTTGACGGGGAATACGGCCATCCGCAGCACAAGATGCTGGTGGACGCGGCGATCAAATGCTGGGATAAGGCAGCGGACAGCACGGCCTATCCGGAATCCGGATCCCTGTTCGGACCGTGGGAAGTGAAAAAACTCTATATCCACCTGTATGGGGACGAGGCCGGTGCCACCGCCTTCAACTTTGACACACCCATGGAATCCATGGGAGGAAAGACCGCCAACGAGGTGTCGGAGGAAGCGTTTTCCCTCCATGTGACCCAGGCGGGTAAAGGACATAAGTTCAACGGAAAACAGGTGGTGTTTTCCGTGGCTGAATACGGCGTCCGCCGTTATCCGAACAACCGGTTCGGCCTCTATGCCAGCCGGGTGGGCGAGGATACCCTCCATAACGATTTCCTGGAGCATATCGAAACCGCCGCGAAACCGGCGGTAACGGAAGCGCCCGCGGAAGAAGAGGAAGAAGATCCCGCTGAGGAGGAACTTCCGGAGGAAGAGGACGAAGAGGAAGTCGTAGAGGAAATCGTGGAGGAGGAAGAACCTTCCACGCTGGAACCGGAGATAGAGGAAACCGAACTCATCGAAGAAGAACCGGATGCGGAAACCGGGGATGAACCGGAAACCGCGGAAGAGGAAACCGAAACGGCCCGGCCTTCCGGAAACGGAACAGCCGCGCCTGCCGCTCCGGACTGGGCGGACGTGAAGCTGAATGCCCGGGGCTATGTGGACGAGGGAGAATACATCCTGGAGGACGAGGAGAACGGCCACTGGATGTATGTATCCCCGACGCTGCGGATCCAGATCGAACGGAATTACCTGAAATTCAACAAAGTCAGGAAGTCCGATCCGGAGCAGGCGTTCTACTGCTTTGTGACCCATATCTGGTGCGACTATGAGGCGGGCGAGCTGCCCCATACCGTGTATTCCAATCCGGACAAGCCCCGCACAGGCGCGAAGTTTATCAAGGAGATCGCCCGGGAGCAGAAGGCGGTGCTGGCCTTCAGCACGGACTATTACACCTACCGGGCCGGCCGGGCCAAATCGGACAAGAGCAGCCACGTGGGCATTGTGATCCGGAACGGGGAGATCCTGTATGATGATCCCCAGATCAAGGAACGGACCATGCCGAACTATGAGACCCTGGCGCTGTACAGCGACGGGCATGTGGAAAGCCATGCCTCCCGGGACATGGGCGCGAATGAATACATCGCGAACGGCGCGACAGACGTTTACACCTTCGGTCCCTGCCTGGTCCGGGACGGAGCGTTTACCGATTATATCGCCAACGCGAACCGGGTGAACAATCCCCGCCACGCGTTTGGTATGGTGGAACCCGGTCACTATGTGGACGTGCTCTGCGAAGGCCGGGTCGGGAAGAAGAACGGCATGGAACGGTCCACCGGTGTTATGATGGAGAACCTGGCCCAGATCATGCTGGATGAGGGCTGCTCCATCGCGGTGAACCTGGACGGCGGGCAGACGGCAGTTGTCGCCTTCATGGGCAAACAGCTGAACCGCGTCGTGAAATCCGATCCTTCCGGACGGCCGGAGGTGGAAGTGCTCGCCTTCGGTACTTCCGAAAAGGTTGGAACGGATGAAAAATAAAGCTTGACACGCATAGGGTGCTGGTGATATCTTATTCAGGTAGCCGCTCGGGAGAGGTCTGTCCAAATGCGCTCCGCGCAACCTCAAAGTCCCGGCGAGATTGAATTAGGAGGTGCTGTCCCATGTACGCTATTATTGCAGCGGGCGGCAGACAATACCGTGTATCCCAGGGCGATGTGATTTACATCGACAAAGTGAACCAGGAAGCTGATTCCAAGATTTCCTTCGATGTGCTGATGATCGGCGGCGAAGACGACGTGAAAGTCGGCAATCCCACCATTGAAGGCGCTAAGGTCGAGGGCAAGGTCATTGCTCAGGTGAAGGGTGAAAAGATCACCGTTTACAAGTACAAGAGCAAGAAAGACACCAAGAGAAAGATCGGCCATCGTCAGCCCTACACCAAGGTGGAGATCACCGCGATCAACGCGTAATGATCACCGCAGTCCTGTACCGGGAAGGGGAGAACCTGACCGGCTGTAGACTTCAGGGTCACAGTGGCTGGGCAGAAGCCGGCAAGGATATTGTCTGTGCCGGTGCATCGATCCTGACATGTTCCTGTGTAAACACACTGGAAGGTGAATACGGTATCGCAGCACAGATCCGTGAGCAGAACGCCGAGAAGGGAATTCTCGATTTCGATCTTCCGGAGATGACGGAAGAGGAAAATCAAAAGGCGCAGATCCTCATGAGTATGCTCAGGCAGGGACTGAAAGATCTTGCGGAGACTTATCCGCAGAACGTGAGTTTTTCCATTAAAGAACGGAGGAAACAAAAATGATGAAGCTTAATCTTCAGTTTTTCGCTCATAAAAAAGGTATGGGCTCCACCCGTAACGGCCGCGACAGCGAATCCAAGCGTCTTGGACCGAAGCGTGCCGACGGACAGCTGGCTCTGGCCGGCAACATCCTCGTGCGTCAGCGCGGGACCCACATCCATCCCGGCCACAATGTAGGCATCGGCAAGGATGATACCCTGTTCGCCAAGACCACCGGTATCGTTCGTTTCGAGCGCCTGGGCAAGGACCGCAAGCAGGTCTCCGTATATCCTGTTGAGACCGCGGCCGAAGCTCAGTAAGAGCGGGTCAGATGATTCAGGGCTGTTGCGTCGCAACAGCCCTTTTCACTAATTTTACGGAGGAATGAACCATGAGTGAGAGCAAAAAGACGTTCTACATCACTACGCCGATCTATTATCCATCCGGCAACATGACCATCGGCCACACCTACACTACAGTGGCTGCTGATACCATGACCCGGTTCAAGAAGATGCAGGGCTATGATACATATTTCCTGACCGGTACGGACGAACATGGCCAGAAGATCGAGAAGAAGGCGGCGGAAGCCGGCGTGACCCCGATCGAATACGTGGACAAGATCGTCGCGGAAACGCAGGATCTCTGGAAACTCATGGACATTCAGTACGACGATTTCATCCGCACCACCGAGGAACGGCATACCAAGGTGGTACAGAAGATCTTCCGCCAGTTCTATGAGCAGGGCGATATCTACAAGGCCGAGTACGAGGGAATGTACTGCACTCCCTGCGAAAGCTTCTGGACGCCCACCCAGCTGGTGGAAAAGGACGGCGTGAAGGTCTGTCCCGACTGCGGACGTCCCTGCCAGCCCATGAAGGAAGAAAGCTATTTCTTCAAGATGAGCAAATACCAGGACTGGCTGATCGACTATATCGAGACCCATCCTGACTTCATCCAGCCGGCGAAACGGGCCAACGAAATGCTGACCAACTTCCTGCGCCCGGGCCTTCAGGACCTGTGCGTGAGCCGTACCAGCGTGAAGTGGGGCATTCCGGTGGACTTTGATGACAAGCATACCGTGTACGTCTGGATCGACGCGCTGAGCAACTACATCACTGCCCTGGGGTACGGAACGGATCATGACGAACTGTACAAAAAGTACTGGCCGGCGGATATCCACCTGGTAGGCAAGGAGATCGTGCGTTTCCACACGATCTACTGGCCGATCATGCTGCATGCCCTGGGCCTGCCCCTGCCGAAGCAGGTATTCGGCCATGGCTGGCTGCTCTTCGGCGCCGACCGGATGAGCAAGTCCAAGGGCAACGTGGTTTATCCCGGCCCCATCGTGGCCCGCTACGGCGTGGATCCGCTCCGCTATTACCTGATGAGGGAAATGCCTTTCGGCGCGGACGGCAACTACACCAATGAATCCTTCCTGACCCGCATGAACGCGGACCTGGCCAACGACTTGGGCAACCTGGTCAGCCGGACCGTTGCCATGATCGAGAAGTACTTCGACGGCGTGCTGCCCGCCTGGACCGATGCTGTTGATCCGGAACTGGATGCGCCCCTGAAGGAGCACTGTGCCGCCCTGCCGAAGCTGGTGGACGAGCAGATGGACAAGCTGCAGTTCTCCCAGGCCCTGGCAGAGGTCTGGAAGGTGATCGGCGAGTGCAACAAGTATATCGACCTGACCCAGCCCTGGGTGCTGGGCAAGGATCCGGAGAAGAAGGACCGGCTGGCCAACGTGATGCTGACCCTGGCGGAATGCGTACGTTTTGCCGCCGTGCTGATCGGACCCTTCATGCCCTCCACGCCCGCCCGCATTTTCGCCCAGCTGGGTGTGAATGACGAAGCCCTGAAGAGCTGGGACAGCCTGAAGACCTTCGGCATACTGCCTGCCGGCACCAAGGTGCAGAAGGGCGAGGCACTGTTCCCCCGCATTGACGTGAACAAGGAGCTGGAAGCCCTGGCCGGTGGCAAGGAAGAGAAGAAGGACGCCAAGGCTGAGGAGAAACAGCAGAAGAAGGAACAGAAGGCCGAAAAGAAGGCTGAGAAGAAGCACGATGAACCGGAATATCCGGCGGAGATCGATATCAACGATTTCTTCAAGTGCAAGATCCAGGTAGCCCGCGTGCTGGAATGCGAAAAGGTGGAGAAGAGCACCAAGCTGCTGAAGTTCCGCCTGGGCCTGGGCAAGGACGGGGAACGTACTGTGGTCAGCGGTATCCAGAAGTGGTATGAGCCGGAAACCCTCGTGGGAACACAGGTGGCGGTGATCACCAACCTGAAGACCGCCAAGCTGGCCGGAATCGAGAGCCAGGGCATGATCCTGTCCGCACTGGATGACAACGGCAACCTGCGGCTGGTCAGCGTCGGCGAAGGCGTTGAGGACGGCGCCCTGATCGGATGATGGAATGGTTTGACAGCCACTGCCACGTGGATGAAGAGGCCTTTGACGAAGACCGGGATGAAGCGCTGGCCCGCATGGCGGAGTTCGGTATTACCCGGTACGCGGTGATCGGTTCCGATATGGAAACCTCCCGGCGGGCGATCCGCTTTGCCCGGGAGCATGAGGGAGCCATTGCTGTCGGCGGGATCCATCCCCATGAGGCAAAAGGCTTTCAGGAAGAGGATCTCGCGGAGATGGCGGACTGGTACCGGAAGGGAAAGATCCGTGCCATCGGGGAGATCGGCCTGGACTTCTATTATGACCACAGCCCGCGGGACGTCCAGCGGGAGGTGTGCCTCCGGCAGATGGAACTGGCCTGGGAGCTTGGAGCTCCGGTGGCCTATCATATCCGGGATGCGCATGCTGAAATGCTGGAGATCATGAAAAGCATGAAGGCGAAGCTGACCGGGGGAATCATCCACTGCTTCTCCGGAAGCGCGGAGATCGCGAAGGAGTACCTGAAGCTCGGGTATTACATTTCCTTTGCAGGACCGCTGACCTTCAAAAAGGCGCCGAAGCTGCAGGAAGCCTGCAGGCTGGTGCCGAAGGACCGGCTGCTGATCGAGACGGACAGCCCCTATATGGCGCCGGAACCGGTCAGGGGACGGCGGAATGAGCCGGCGAATGTGCGGTATGTCGGGATGAAGATGGCGGAAATCCGGGGAGAAGATCCGGAAGAAGTCGCCGCTTATACGACAGAAAACGCGAAAAAAGTCTACGGGCTTGAGTAATTAAAGAACGGTCTTTCCGGCAGGAAAGGCCGTTCTTTTTCGCCCGAAAACGGGCGAATGATATATTTGCCAAGGGCAAACATGATATATTGAGCCGTTGTACGGCTCAATATGATATATCCCGCTGCGCGGGATGTGATATTTTCGCCTGTCGGTGAAAGTTTTGAATAGTGTGACTAAGCAATCTAACATAACCAAATCAGTCAGATGAATGGCAGAGCATATAAAGCATTCATCGAAGACGAATATATCATTACGGCAGAAGACAATGACTTCTGCTGTATATTATTCATAGGCAAAGCCCCGGAAATGTGGTAAAATAATATAGTTGGAGGTGCGGCATGGGAAAGATTGTAGTGGTGGCCGAGAAACCCAGTGTGGGCAGGGATATTGCCCGGGTGCTCGGATGCCGGACAGGCGGCGATGGCTGCCTGATCGGGGATCAGTACATCGTTACCTGGGCTGTGGGCCATCTGGTGACGCTGGTGGAGCCGAATGAACTGGATCCCAAGTACGAAAAGTGGTCCTTTGCCACGCTGCCAATCCTGCCGGAGACTATTCCGCTGAAGGTGATCTCCACCACGAAGGACCAGTTCAGCAAAGTTAAAAAGCTGATTAACGATAAAGAAACGGATTCCCTGATCTGCGCGACAGATGCCGGGCGGGAAGGAGAACTGATCTTCCGGTACATCTACGAAAAAGCCGGATGCAAAAAGCCTTTCCAGCGCCTGTGGATCTCCTCCATGACGGATGAGGCGATCACAGAGGGATTCCGGGATATCCGCCCCGGCGCGGATTATGACGGGCTGTATGAGAGCGCCCGCTGCCGGAGCAAGGCAGACTGGCTGGTGGGTATGAATGCCAGTCGGGCCTTTACACTGAAATACAATACGCTGCTTTCCATCGGCCGGGTCCAGACGCCGACACTGGCTATCCTGGTGAAACGGCGGAAGGAAATAGAGAACTTCAAACCGGAAGGTTTCTGCACGCTGACAGCGGACTTCGGGGATTACAGCGGTGTTTATTTTTCCGATAAGCTGGACCCGGATACACACCTGAAGGAAAAGCAGGACGCGGAGCAGATCGCCGCGGAAGTGAAAGGGAAAACCGGCACGGTCATCCAGGCGGAAACTGTCCGGAAGAAGGAACTGCCGCCGCAGCTGTATGACCTGACCAGCCTGCAGCGGGACGCCAACCGGATGCTGGGCTTTACCGCGGACAAGACGCTGAAGACGGCCCAGAGCCTGTATGAAAAGCACAAGGCCCTGACTTATCCCCGGACGGACAGTCGGTTCCTGCCGCCGGATATGATCCCGCGGGTGGTGCAGACCATGAAGCTGCTGCCGGAAAGCTACCAGAAGCTGGTGCCCGGCGCGCTGCCGGACGGGAAGCTGCCGGTGAGCAAGCGCACCATTGACAAAACCAAGGTAACGGATCACCACGCCATCATTCCTACGGCCAAACGCGCCGATCCCTCCAAATTCACCGAGGACGAGCGGAAGCTGTATGATATGGTGGCCAGGCGTCTCCTGGCGGCGTTCTATCCGGCCTGTGACTATGACGCGACAAAGATCATCACCCAGGTGGAGGAGCATCAGTTCCGTACCACGGGAAAGGTGATCGTAAACAACGGCTGGCACGACGTGCCGCCGCTGGAAAACCCGCCGAAGCAGAAGAAAAAGATCGTTGAGGAAGGGGAGAGCGAGAATCCGCTTCCGCCCCTCCAGGAGGGAGATACCCGGACGGTCGCGGGAACCAGGATCAAAGAGGACAAGACCAAGCCGCCGGCTCCCCACACGGACGCCAGCCTGCTGGCTGCTATGGAAACCGCCGGCAAGGAACTGGATGACGAGGAGCTTGTCCGGCAGATGAAGGGCAGCGGCATCGGAACCCCGGCCACCCGGGCGGCGATCATTGAGCGCCTGCTGAAGGTGGGCTATGCCCAGCGGAAAGGGAAGACCCTGAACGCGACAGACAAGGGCGTTATGCTGATCGACGTGGTGCCGGGAGAACTTTCCAGCCCGGAACTGACCGGACGGTGGGAACTGGCCCTGCATGATATTACCGACGGTGAACAGGATCCGCAGCGGTTTATGGACGGTATTGCCCGGATGAGCAGTTTCCTGGTAGACTATGCGCGGAATACCGCTGCCGCGGTCACGTTCCCGGCGGAAGAACGCCGGAAGGGAAAGGCAGGCGTCAAACGGAGCGCGCCGGTTGTGCTGCAGGGGGCGGTATGCCCGATCTGCGGCAAGGGCGGTGTCCGTGAAAGCTCCATGGCTTTCGGATGCACGGAGAAGGGCTGCAACTTTACGGTCTGGAAGGACTGCCTGCAGAAAGGCGGCGGACCGGCCCTGACCGGGAAGCTGATGCAGCTGCTGCTGGAAAAGAAACAGCTGCAGGGTTCCACAGGGATCCTGATGATCAAAGAGGGGAAGATCCTCTTCTATCAGAACGGAAATGAGGTCCCGTCGGTGGACCGTTCAATGATCTACGTGAAACAGCACTGAGAAAGGATGACAGGGTTATGATGAAGGGGTATGACAAACAGGAGGCACTGGAGTTCATTCTTGCGCGGATCCACGCGAAGGATCATCCCGAACTGGCGGATAACCTGGCGGACCTGATCAGCCAGACCATCGACGCGGACATGGCTTATATGCATGAGCATCACGTGATCGATGAGGAAGGCGGCGCCGGCACCGAGTATTATGAGGACGATGAGGCCTTTGAATACATGGTGGAGAAGCTGGCGGAGCAGAATAAGCTGGATCCCGTGAAGGCTGTGAAGCTGGCCTCCCTGGTGGATGACTACATGGACTACCAGCAGGAGTACCTTGAATCCAAAGGATTGGTGGACTGGGACGATGCCTAAGAAGATTATGCTGGTTTTCGGCACCCGGCCGGAAGCCATCAAGATGTGCCCGCTGGTCCGGGAACTGAAAAAGCGGGAAGACGTGCAGACACTGGTTTGCGTTACGGGACAGCACCGGGGCATGCTCCAGCAGGTGCTGGATGCCTTTGAGGTTGTGCCGGATTATGATCTGGCGATCATGCAGGACCGGCAGACCCTGTTTGACATTACCACCCGGGTGCTGCAGGGCATGAAGGGCGTCCTGGAAAAGGAACGGCCTGACGCGGTCCTGGTGCACGGGGATACCAGCACCACCTTCGCCGCGGCGCTGGCGTGCTTCTACCTGCAGATCCCTGTGGGTCATGTGGAAGCCGGACTCCGCACCTATAACCTGCTGTCCCCCTATCCGGAAGAGTTCAACCGCCAGTGTGTTTCCATCCTGGCCAACTGGAACTTTGCCCCGACCCCGCTGAGCCGGGACAACCTGATCCGGGAAGGAAAGAAAGCGGACAGCATTTATGTGACGGGCAACACGGTCATTGACGCGCTGAAGACTACCGTACGGGAAGACTTCAGCCATCCGGACCTGGACTGGGCCGCCGGAAGCCGCCTGATCCTGCTGACTGCCCATCGGAGGGAAAATCTCGGGGAGCCCATGCATGCCATGTTCCGTGCCATCCGCCGGGTGGTGGAGGAACATGAGGATGTGAAGGCCCTGTATCCGATCCATATGAATCCCGTTGTGCGGGAAGCGGCGGACGCCGAACTGGGCGGCTGCGAACGCATCCGGCTGACGGAGCCTATGGATGTGCTGGATTGTCACAACGTGATGGCCCGCAGTTACCTGATCCTGACGGACAGCGGCGGCATCCAGGAGGAGGCGCCGAGCCTCGGCAAGCCTGTGCTGGTCATGCGGGACACAACGGAGCGGCCGGAAGGAATCAAGGCAGGTACCCTGAAGCTTGTGGGAACCAACGAAGAAACCATATACCGCGAATTCACCAGGCTGCTGGATGACAAGGCGGCTTATGAGCAGATGGCCCACGCGGAGAACCCCTACGGAGACGGACACGCCTGCGAACGGATCGCGGACATCCTGACAGGCAGACAGACGCGGACGGAGTGAGAAAATGGCAGAAGCAGGGATCATTACCTTTCTGCATAACAACAATTACGGATCCGCGCTGCAGGCCTACGCGCTCCAGCGGACAGTGAGCGAGCTGGGCGTTGAGTGCGTGCACCTGGACTACAATCCGGACCGCCTGGAAAAGATCCGCAACCTGCTGACCAGCGGAAACAGCCTGAAACTGATCCTGGACGGCATCCGGAAGCGCAGCGTGATGGCGGACCAGAGCGGCGCACGCCGCAAAAGCGATGCCATTCCGGCGTTTTACCGGAAACGGATGAAGCTGAGCGCGCTTTGCCGGAACGGGAAGGACCTGCGGGAGCAGAGCCGGGACCTGGACCTGCTGATCTGCGGCAGCGACCAGATCTGGAATCCGGTATGGCTGAACCCTGCCTATTTCCTGACGTTTGCGGATAAAGAAACACCCAGGATCGCCTACGCGGCCAGCCTGGGCGTCAGCACCCTGCCTAAGGCTTCCAAAATCCGGAAGATCCGGCGGTGGACCAAAGGATTCCGTGCCGTTTCCGTCCGGGAACAGGAAGGCGCCGAACTGCTGGAACAGATGACAGGCAGGAAGGCGGAAGTGATGCCTGATCCGGTGTGCCTGCTGTCCCGGGACGAATGGAATGAGATCGCGGGACAGGCGCCGGAAGGCGAACCCTACCTGCTCTGCTATTTTATCGGGGAAAATGCCGGGTACTGGGAGAAAGTACGGGCCCTGCAGCAGGAGACCGGACTGCGGGTCCTGGTGATGCCGGTGACGGCGGAAAGCTACCGCAGCGGCTATGAGCTGCTGGACGGCGCGGGACCGGAGGAATTCCTGGCCGCTGTCCGGGACGCGGCCTGCTTCTGCACTGACAGTTTCCATGGCCTGGTCTTCGGAACGATCTTCGGTACACGGACGGAGCTGCTCCGCCGGTACAGGGAAGAAGATCCCGAAAGCAAGAACAGCCGCGTGGACCAGTTCCAGCGGCTGATCAGGGAAAAGGGCATGGAAGAGCTGCGGAGAGAGGGAAGAGAGTGGCTGAAGGGAGCAATGAACGGAGTTCATTGCTCAATGAAAAATGAAGAATGAAGAATGAAAAATGGTGGAGAAAACCGCTTACGGAACGTAAGCGGTTTTTTTGAATTTAGTGTAGAGTGAAAAGTGAAAAGTTGCCCGCGGGCGGGCAGTGAAGAGTTATCAGTTTAGAGTTTAGAGTTAAGAGTTTCTTTTATCTGTTTTGGAAAAACAGATAAAAGAAAACCCGCACTGTTGTACTGACAGGCGGGTTGAATGTGATCATTCCGGGGATTAGGCCTCTTCGTGGACCTTGGGCAGTGCGCGCTGCACATTACCGCTGCGCAGGCAACGAGTGCACACGTTCATCCGCTTGGCGGTGCCATTGACCATCACACGAACGCTCTGCACATTGGGCGCCCAGATGCGGTGGCTCTTGCGGTTGGAATGGCTGACGTTGTTGCCATTCAGCGTGCCCTTTTCGCAAATCTCACAAAACTTACCCATGGAAATCATCCTCCTCGTTGGAGTGTCACACATCAAGCCCGACTATGATATCACGTACGAATGTAAAATGCAAGCGGTTTTTTCGATTTCTTTCAGCCGAAAAGGATCTGACCGAGGCGCGTGACCGGGCTCTGCATCACGCAGTCCATCCGGCGGACGGCCAGGACGCGGCGGATTTTCCACATATGCCGGGTTGCAAGATAATCATCAACCGTCTTTTGGGCCGGGGCCGGCAGTTCGTCTCCATACAGCTTTTTAAACACTGCCGTATGGGTATAGGTCAGCAGGATCCGGCGCTTTGCGGCTTTCCCATTCCGCAGGGCGGAAAAGGCCCGGATCAGCAGCGGCTGCGTGCTGGCCCCGATCGTGTTGTCACCGTGCTGGCGGTAGCGGGTCAGCGGCCGGTCCACGAAGGAAATATGACCGAAGGCGGCAGCGGTCAGGGCGATAAACCAGTCATGCATGAAGAGCTCTTTGGCTTTGGCATGCGAGGCAACCAGTTTCCGGAGCGCCTCGTTCATGATCAGTGTACAGCCGGTGACGTTGTTCTGCACCAGCAGGCGGGGCAGGGTGACCGCGGCGGGATCCCAGCCCTGGCGGCGGAAAAAGCTTTCACCGATCAGTTCACCGCTTTCATCTATAAGGGAGCAGTCGGAATGGACAAGCAGGGGTGTGTTCGCACCATAGCGGGATTCCAGGGAGAGCATCTCCTGTTTCAGGAGAGCGATCTTTTCCGGTTCCCACACGTCATCCTGGTCGCACAGGAGGATATAATCAGCTTCCGCCTGGCGGACCAGGGAAAGGAAGTTTCCGGCGGCACCCAGGTGCTGACCCTGTTCAGCGCCAAAAACAAAACGGCTGTCTCGTCCTGCTGTTTCCTGAAGCAGGCCGGGCGTGCCGTCTGTTGATCCGTCATCCTGCATGATCACGGTAAAATCCGGATCAGTCTGGGCGCACAGGGAATCCAGCAAAGCGGGCAGGTAAGCGCTGCCGTTCCAGGCAGCCAGCAGCACCGCGGTACTCACCAGGTGACACCCCATTTCCAGAAGTATTTCCAGACGGAGCGAACCTGGCGCATGCGGCCTTTGAAGGTGCGGGTATTTTCCCGGGCCCACTGATGGGTGATGCGCATATCCGGATGATAAACAATACTGCCAAGGTTCTCTTCCAGGACCCGGCGACTCAGGTCTGAATCCTCCTGATAAAGGAAGAAACGGGGATCAAAGCCGTTAAGCTTTTTGAAGATTTCGGTCCGGATCAGCAGGAAGCAACCGGTGGCGAACTCAACGGGGACCGGATAGAAGATATCCATATCTGCCATGGTGAATTCATCACGCCAGCGGCGGAAGATGCCGCCGTACTTTTCCAGTAGGCCGCTGAGGAGGTAATGAACCGTGATCCGCTTCTTCGGCAGGTACTGCTCGGTTCCGTCCTCGTTCATGACCCGGGGCGTGAGGATCGCGATTTTGGGATGGGCTTCCATATACTGAACCATCCGGCTGAGAAGGGAAGGCTCAAACGTCACGTCCGGATTCATGATCAGATGGTATTTGCTCTGGAGGTAGGGGAGCACCGCGTTGTTGGCACGGCCGAAGCCGATGTTGCCCTTCTGCGGCAGGATGGTGACACCGGGGAAAAGCCACTGGACCTTTTCGGCGGTCATATCCTCCGGGGTGTTGTCCGCCAGGTAAACATCCACATTCAGATCCGCGTCCTGAATACACCGAAGGGCGTGAGTCAGTTCGTCCCCGCAGTGATAAAGCACCAGGCAGGCAGAAAGAATTGAAGCCATCTGAAAGACCTCCGGCATCTTAATTTCATATATGAATATTTTACCGTCATCTGCCGGTTTTGTCCATAACGGAAGCAGAAACGAAAATGACGCGGGGGAACAGGAACGGCCTTCCGATTGTCACAGGTGGATCACTTATGATAGAATACCCGCGCGGGAACCGCTGAAAAAGAGAAAAACGGAGTGTATGACCGATGAAGATGATATCCTGGAACGTGAACGGCCTGCGCGCGGTGATGGGCAAGGGCTTTATGGAAACTTTTGAACAGCTGGACGCGGATCTTTTCTGCCTGCAGGAAACAAAGCTGCAGGAGGGACAGATCGAGATGGAGCTGCCCGGCTATCACCAGTTCTGGAACTACGCGGAAAAGAAAGGCTACTCCGGCACCGCGGTTTTTTCGAAACAGGAACCGCTGTCTGTCCGCTACGGGATCGGGGAGGACGCCTTCGACCATGAAGGCCGGGTCATCACGCTGGAATTCCCGGATTTCTTCTTTATTACAGTTTACACGCCCAATTCCCAGGACGGCCTGGCACGCCTGCCGTACCGGATGGAGTGGGAGGACGCCTTCCTGGGCTATATCCGGAAGCTGGACAGCGAGAAGCCCGTTATCTTTTGCGGGGACCTGAATGTGGCCCATCAGGAGATTGACCTGAAGAATCCGAAATCCAACCAGCACAACGCCGGCTTTACCATTGAGGAAAGGGACAAGATGACGGCGCTCCTAGGCAGCGGTTTTGTGGATACCTTCCGGTATTTCTATCCGGACGTCCGGGATCAGTACAGCTGGTGGAGTTACCGCTTCCACGCCCGGGAGAAGAACGCAGGATGGCGCATTGACTATTTCATTGTTTCGGAACGGCTGAAGGACCGGCTGGAGAGCGCGGGGATCCACCAGGAGGTATTCGGCTCCGACCACTGCCCGGTGGAACTGGTTCTCCGGAACGGCTGAGGGAGACTGGTGCTTTCAGCCTGGAAATGTTATACTGACAAAACCGGCACAGCTTAAGGGCCGGAACTGAACGACACTGCCGCCGGTGTTTCCGGGCTCCGGAAGACGGCGTTAAGGAAGAAGGTTTTATTTCTGAGTAAATTTGCTGTATTTGTCGACCTGGAGAACTGCGGGGCGAAAATGGCTACGCTCAAGAGCATTCTTGAGAAGGTGAAGATCCGCGGCGATATCCTGCTGGGCAAAGTATACGGGTATACGGATAAGTTTGACGACCTGAAGGAAGTGCTGCTGAGCAATACCTTCACCGTGGTACCCAGCCTGCGCTACGGAATCAGCCAGAAGAACAACGCGGATATCCAGCTGGTGATCGACGCGCTGGAAGTTGCCTACAAGAACGAACTTATTGACAGCTTCTGCATCGTATCCGGCGACAGCGATTATGTTCCGCTGGTCGGCAAGCTGAAGAGCATGGGCAAATTCGTGCTGGGCATCAGCCGCAGTGAGGCTGCCAGCAACATCTTTATCAACGCCTGCAATGAGTTCCAGTTCCTGGAGACGGTGGGCAAACGCAATGTGGAGAAGCCGAAGAAGCAGAAGGTCAGCGTCAACACCGAGGAAGCGGCGGATGAGAGCGAGCTGAACAAGCTCCTGACCACCGTCCTGGAAGAACAGGACCAGGATGAGATCTATGCCAGTGAGCTGAAGGGAACCCTGCTGCGCCTGCGGCCGGACTTCAATGAAAAGGCTTATGGATGCGCTACCTTCTATAAACTGCTGACCAAGCTGGCAAATCGTTTCGGCGACCTGCGGGTGCATAACGACAATTTCAACGTCATGGTCGGGCTGACCAACGCGGCGGAATCCGGCGAAACGATCCCGCAGCTGACCCGTGACAACTGGAAGGAAGCTTTTGCTGCCCAGATTCGTGCTTATAAAGAGGGAGGATTTGACCGGGTCAATCCTTCCATCCTCAAAGCCGACATCATTACGGCTTATCCGGACTTCACCGAGCGGTCCATCGGCTTCAAGCGCTTTTCCGACGTGATGAAGCAGCTTGAAAAGGACGGCCTGGTGGTTGTGGAGATGGATGAGCAGAAGACCATGCTGATCAAGCTCCTCTGATGCCTGGATAATCAAGCAAATTCCTTTATGAAAGGAGAACAGACATGAAGTACCTGCGTCGGATCGTATGGTTTTTCGCGTACCGGCTGCTTGCTGTCTGCCTGATCCTTGGCCTGATCATGACCGTGTTCTACTATACGATGAACCTGAGCAATATCCAGATCGTCCTGAAGGACGGCATGGCGAGCCGGGCCAAGTATATTATGGGAATGGAAGACAACAAGAAGGAACTGGAGAAGTATTTCATGACGGTGAGCCTGCAGAATGACAGCGGGATCACCGCGGCGGAAAACGGGAATTCTCCCTATGAAGCCTACAACGTCCGCGGTATTGACCACCGGCTGGAAATGGGATTCGTGTGGATCTGGCCCTGGGACAACACCGCCCGCCTTACAATTAAGGAAAAGATCCCGCGGATCGACGGCCGTGTCAAGGGAACCCGGGCGGATGAGATCATTGCCAGGGACGGCGCGGACGCTGTCTATCCGCCTGCCTGGCAGGATGCCGAATACAACGCGTTCCTGACGCGTGAAAACGGCCAGTGGAAGATCAAAACCCTTACACCATCAGACCGATAAGCCATTTTCAACTTTTTTCAGAAAAACTGAAAAAAACTGCTTGACAAGTAGTAGTGGCTTTGGTATTATAGTCAAGCTCGCCCGAGCGAAAGCGAGGGAATGATGCAGAGCGAACCTTGAAAACGATACAGAGAAGAAACGCGCAAACATTAAGGAAAGACTAGCGAAGATTCCAAAGAGTGAAGCATCGAAAGATGTTAACAGGATTAAACGGAAGAGTTTGATCCTGGCTCAGGACGAACGCTGGCGGCGTGCCTAACACATGCAAGTCGAGCGGGGACATTGCGACGGACATGAAGTTTTCGGATGGATTGAAAGATGTAATGTTCTAGCGGCGGACGGGTGAGTAACGCGTGAGCAACCTGTCCCTTACAGGGGGATAACACAGCGAAAGTTGTACTAATACCGCATGAGACCACAGAGCGACATCGCTTAGGGGTCAAAGGAGCAATCCGGTAAGGGGTGGGCTCGCGTCCGATTAGATAGTTGGTGAGGTAACGGCCCACCAAGTCGACGATCGGTAGCCGACCTGAGAGGGTGATCGGCCACATTGGGACTGAGACACGGCCCAAACTCCTACGGGAGGCAGCAGTGGGGAATATTGGGCAATGGGGGAAACCCTGACCCAGCAACGCCGCGTGAGGGAAGAAGGTTTTCGGATCGTAAACCTCTGTCCTTGGTGAAGAGAAAGAGACGGTAGCCAAGGAGGAAGCCCCGGCTAACTACGTGCCAGCAGCCGCGGTAATACGTAGGGGGCGAGCGTTGTCCGGAATGATTGGGCGTAAAGGGCGCGTAGGCGGCCCGGTAAGTCTGAAGTGAAAGTCCTGCTTTTAAGGTGGGAATTGCTTTGGATACTGTCGGGCTTGAGTGCAGGAGAGGTAAGTGGAATTCCCAGTGTAGCGGTGAAATGCGTAGAGATTGGGAGGAACACCAGTGGCGAAGGCGACTTACTGGACTGTAACTGACGCTGAGGCGCGAAAGTGTGGGGAGCAAACAGGATTAGATACCCTGGTAGTCCACACTGTAAACGATGAATGCTAGGTGTAGGGGTATCGACCCCTTCTGTGCCGCAGTTAACACAATAAGCATTCCGCCTGGGGAGTACGGCCGCAAGGTTGAAACTCAAAGGAATTGCCGGGGGCCCGCACAAGCAGCGGAGCATGTGGTTTAATTCGACGCAACGCGAAGAACCTTACCAGGTCTTGACATCCAGTAAAACTTGTAGAGATACATCGTGTCTTCGGACATACTGAGACAGGTGGTGCATGGTTGTCGTCAGCTCGTGTCGTGAGATGTTGGGTTAAGTCCCGCAACGAGCGCAACCCTTATTTTCAGTTACTAACGGGTAAAGCCGAGGACTCTGAAGAGACTGCCGGGGACAACTCGGAGGAAGGTGGGGACGACGTCAAATCATCATGCCCCTTATGACCTGGGCTACACACGTGCTACAATGGCCACCACAGAGAGGAGCGAACCCGTAAGGGAGAGCGGATCTCAAAAAAGTGGTCCCAGTTCGGATTGTGGGCTGCAACCCGCCCACATGAAGTCGGAGTTGCTAGTAATCGCGGATCAGCATGCCGCGGTGAATACGTTCCCGGGCCTTGTACACACCGCCCGTCACACCATGGGAGTTGGGAGTGCCCAAAGTCGGTGAGGTAACCGCAAGGAGCCAGCCGCCTAAGGCAAGACCAATGACTGGGGTGAAGTCGTAACAAGGTAGCCGTATCGGAAGGTGCGGCTGGATCACCTCCTTTCTAGGGAGAAAGCAGAAGCCGAAAGGTGGACGCCGAAACCGAGGTCGATTGCGGACGAAAGTCCGTATCATTAAAAGCTTCAAAGAAGCAAAACGGAACGTCAACGAACGTTCGAAAAGAATAGTCGCTAATCCTTAAAGCGCGCGAAACTCTGTATCGTCTTCAGGGCTCGCACTGCCCGAGCAGCGCACCTTGACAACTGCACAGCAAAGAAAAAGATTCAGGAAAGACCAGTTTGAGGGTAAAAGAGATTTTACCAAACCGATTGGTCTCAGGATCAGAACGACGAGAAATCAAGCTACAAAGAGCACAGGGTGGATGCCCTGGCACCATACGCCGACGAAGGACGTGGCAAGCTGCGAAAAGCTACGGGGAGCCGCAAGCAGGCACCGATCCGTAGACATCCGAATGGGGAAACCCGGCAGTCGAAGAGGCTGTCACCGTAAGATGAATCCATAGTCTTACAGGAGGGCACGCGGGGAACTGAAACATCTAAGTACCCGCAGGAAGAGAAAATAAATAATGATTTCCTAAGTAGCGGCGAGCGAACGGGAAAGAGGCCAAACCGGGGGGCATGCTCCCCGGGGTTGTGGGTCAGTAACGTGTATGGAAGACTTTAGCCGAAGAGAGATGGAAAGCTCAGCCAGAGCGGGTAACAGCCCCATAAGCGAAAGAGTCAACCAGCTAACTGATACCAGAGTACCGCAGGGCACGTGAAACCCGGCGGGAAGCAGGGAGGACCACCTTCCAAGCCTAAATACGATATGGTGACCGATAGCGCATAGTACCGTGAGGGAAAGGTGAAAAGAACCCCGGGAGGGGAGTGAAAGAGAACCTGAAACCCTGTGTTTACAAGCAGAGAAAGTACATGTTATGTACGATCTCGTACTTTTTGTAGAACGGACCGGCGAGTTACGTTATGCAGCGAGGTTAAGGACTGAAGGTCCGGAGCCGAAGCGAAAGCGAGTTTGAATAGGGCGATAGTTGCATGACGTAGACCCGAAACCGGGTGACCTATCCATGGCCAGGTTGAAGTGGGAGTAAAATCCCATGGAGGACCGAACCAGACGTCTGTTGAAAAAGGCGGGGATGAGCTGTGGATAGGGGAGAAATTCCAATCGAACCCGGAGATAGCTGGTTCTCCTCGAAATAGCTTTAGGGCTAGCCTCATGGATAATTGATGGGGGTAGAGCACTGAATGGGCGCGGGGGACTCAAATCCTACCAAACTCTATCAAACTGCGAATACCATACAATGCAAACCATGGGAGTCAGTCCGCGAGAGATAAGTTCCGCGGGCAAAGGGGAACACCCCAGATCAACCGCTAAGGTCCCAAAGTACACGTTAAGTGGAGAAGGATGTGGAATTGCACAGACAACCAGGATGTTGGCTCAGAAGCAGCCACACATTTAAAGAGTGCGTAATAGCTCACTGGTCGAGTGGTTGTGCGCCGAAAATGTCCGGGGCTAAAACGTGACACCGAAGCGATGGATGCGCGAATGCGCGTGGTAGAGGAGCGTTCTGTCCGGGCTGAAGCTGTATTGTGAAGCACAGTGGACTGTACAGAAGAGAGAATGCCGGTATGAGTAGCGAGAGCGAAGCGAGAAACTTCGCCGTCGAAAGCCCAAGGTTTCCTGGGAAGGTTCATCCACCCAGGGTAAGTCGGGGCCTAAGCCGAGGACGGAAGTCGTAGGCGATGGACAGCAGGTGTATATTCCTGCACTACCGAAGAATGAAGCAGTGACACAGAAGGATAGTCTGAGCGGGGTGATGGTCAACTCCGTACAAGCATCGAGCTTGGGATGTAGTGAAGTACACATTCCTATAAGGTGAGGTGTGACAGTGGACCGAAATTTAGTAGGGAAGCAGATGAGTTCACGCTGGCGAGAAAAGCTGCTAGTATATCTGAAGGTACCCGTACCGGAAACCGACGCAGGTGGGCGAGGAGAGAATCCTGAGACGAACGGGAGAACCCTTGTTAAGGAACTCGGCAAAATGACCCCGTAACTTCGGGATAAAGGGTGCCTCGAGAGAGGCCGCAGAGAATAGGCTCAAGCGACTGTTTAGCAAAAACACAGGTATCTGCGAAAGCGAGAGCTGACGTATAGGTGCTGACACCTGCCCGGTGCTGGAAGGTTAAGGGAACATGTTAGAGCAATCGAAGCATCGAACCGAAGCCCCAGTAAACGGCGGCCGTAACTATAACGGTCCTAAGGTAGCGAAATTCCTTGTCGGGTAAGTTCCGACCCGCACGAATGGTGTAACGATTTGAGCGCTGTCTCAACAGGGGGCCCGGTGAAATTGAAGTATGGGTGAAGATGCCCATTACCCGCGACTGGACGGAAAGACCCCGTAGAGCTTTACTGTAGCCTGATATTGGATTTCGGTAACGGATGCACAGGATAGGTGGGAGGCTTGGAGACTAGGACCTCGGTCTTAGTGGAGCCGCTGTTGGGATACCACTCTTCTGTTACTGGAATTCTAACATGGACCCGTGAACCGGGTAATGGACAGTGTCAGGTGGACAGTTTGACTGGGGCGGTCGCCTCCGAAAGAGTAACGGAGGCGCCCAAAGGTACCCTCAGAATGGATGGAAATCATTCGAAGAGTGCAAAGGCAGAAGGGTGCCTGACTGCGAGAGTGACAATTCGAGCAGAGACGAAAGTCGGGCTTAGTGATCCGGCGGTATTGAGTGGAAAAGCCGTCGCTTAACGGATAAAAGCTACCTCGGGGATAACAGGCTGATCTCCCCCAAGAGTCCACATCGACGGGGAGGTTTGGCACCTCGATGTCGGCTCGTCGCATCCTGGGGCTGAAGCAGGTCCCAAGGGTTTGGCTGTTCGCCAATTAAAGCGGCACGCGAGCTGGGTTCAGAACGTCGTGAGACAGTTCGGTCCCTATCCATCGTGGGCGTAGGAGTCATGAGAGGAGCTGTTCCTAGTACGAGAGGACCGGAATGGACGCATCACTGGTGCAACTGTTGTCGTGCCAACGGCACAGCAGGGAAGCGAAATGCGGACGGGATAAACGCTGAAGGCATCTAAGCGTGAAGCCCACCTCAAGAATAAGACTCCCATTGCGCAAGCAAGTAAGACCCCCGGAAGACTACCGGGTAGATAGGTCATCGGTGGAAGTGCGGTAACGTATGGAGCTTGATGATACTAATAGGTCGAGGGCTTGATTTCAGAAAGATCTTGAGATCAATTAGAACAGAAAAACAGGTCACCAAATCCTGAATCTTATGGCTGTGCAGTTGTCAGGGTTGCGTAAGGCAATCCGAAGGGCCCTGGAAGAGGAAGAAAAGAACGACGGAAAGGGCCAATCGTTCCGCTAAAGGGACGAAGAAATCACGAAAGTGATTTCCTAAATAGCTCACAATTTCCGGTGGCTATGACGAAGAGGTTCCACCTGTTCCCATACCGAACACAGAAGTTAAGCTCTTCAGTGCCGATGGTACTTGACTGGCAACGGTCCGGGAGAGTAGGTCGCCGCCGGATTCCAATAAACTCTGTAGTGAAAACTACAGAGTTTTTTCATGGAATCCGGCGGTATTTGAAGATATAGAGTATTGGTATAAAAGATAAGACGCTCGCCTTATTCAATCTGGGTGATCGCTTCTATCCTTGCATTATATGCAAAAGAAGCGATCACCCAGATTGTTTCGTTCGCCTTTATAAGGCTCACTCACGGATTCCATAAATGGAATCCAGGCGAGCAGTGTAGGAAGCTTCGGGAACAGGTGGGAGGGGGAGAGACGAAGAGGTTCCTCCGCAACCTCAATCGTCGCACTGCTCCCTTGGAGCGGTCGCATTGCTCGTTTCGGTTGACTCGTTCGCCTCATTTCGGCTTCGCCGACAGCCCACTGGGCTGACATTCGGCTCGCTCCCCTGTTCCATACCGAACAACGTTACTAGTATCTGATGCTTTGAGAATAATAAGACACTTTACTCGTATGTTCCATACCGAACACAGAAGTTAAGCTCTTCAGTGTCGGTGGTATTTGATTGGTAACGGCCCGGGAGGGCAGATTGATCTGACCCTCCTTGACTGCCCTTCAGCACACTGATGGCAGCTGGTCAAGGGTGGCCGCAGGCCACTTGTGAAACCCTTGACCGGTTGTCAGAAGTGTGTTTTTGGCGTGCTTTGGAAAGCTGTATGGGTATGTGTTCCACACAGAACACTTGTGATAAAAGAAATGGCAGTTGCTAAAGCAACTGCTTATCAAGGGATTCCTCGACTACGCTCGGAATGACATTTTCGAGGACTGCCTGCGAACTTGCTTGCATGTATCTTGTAGAAGGAACGGGGCTTTGGGAGCATACTTGGAAAATGAGTATAAAAAACATCTGTCGAAGACGGATATTTCACATTGGCGAAGCCAATATTTCACATTCGGCGGAGCCGAATATTTCACGTTGACGAAGTCAACATTTCACTGACTGGTTTCTTGGAAGAGGATACGAAATTTGGATGATCATACGAGGCACGAAGCTGCGATGAGCAGCTGTGCGGCGTAGTAGGTGATCATGATGACCCAGTCGACGGCGTGGGTGGCGGTGAAGAGGGTGCGGCCTAGGATCATGGCGTCGCTCAGGAAGAAGAGGGCGCCGCCCAGGGCGATCATCTGGCCCTGCAGGGTATGGGCGGAAAGGCCGGCAATAGCGCAGGCTGCGGTGATGGAGAGAACAACAGCATAGATTGCAAAGAAGGGAAGCTGTTTACCGACCAGTCTCCGCCAGCGCCAAAGCAGGAAGACCACGATGCCAAGCAGGCAGAGCAGGGCGATCAGGTGCAGGCCGGAGACCGGGAACAGATGAGTAAAGAAACAGATATAGCAGATATGGCCGGCCAGGAAAAAGCCGGCGCCCAGGTACATATTGAACTCCATCAGGTAATCCGCGGCGGAATGCAGCAGCAGGGCCCCGAAACAGATCCAGCAGTACTGGTCCAGGCGCAGGGCGGCTGTCAGGGCCATGGAAGCAGCGCACAGTGTTCCAAGGGCCTTAAAGGAGGCGGCCAGATGATAGCGGAGTATTCGCTTGTAGTGCATAAAGAAGGGAAGACAGACAAAAAGGCAGAGAGCGGAGACCGCGTACATCCAGGGCATGAATGATTCCTCCGTTTCTGATGCGTCAGCCTTTTATTCGGCAGCGCCGTCCTCCGGGATCCAGGTCATCAGGAAGCAGGTGATATACCAGGGCTTTTTCTTGTTTTTGCCCTTATAGCGCAGGTCATAGGTGCGTGCCTTGCCGGTTTCGCCTTCCTGTTCGGCTTCAGGGACCGCGGAAAGGTTGCTGGTCTTGGGGGACCGCTTCTGCTCATGATAGACATCCACGGGCTCATAGTCCGCCACATACATGCGGACGGTGTTGGACATGTTGCCTTCGATGGTGGTCAGGCGGTATTTGCCGTTATCCAGCTTCTGCACGTCATAGACGATGCCCACATGGATCTTGTAGTTGCTTTCCTCTCCGTAGAGGACAATAAAGCCCTTCTGGGGGATCATGGTGGTCCTGTGCATGTGCAGGAAGGAGTGGATCAGCTTGGTGGGGCTGGAGGCCTTGCAGGAGTAGATGCCGTCCTGGTCGCCCTCAATGGTGCCTTCCTCCCGCTTGAGGATGGTTTTCTCGTCATCCTGGGGAATACCGGCTTCCAGGGTGCACCAGGTGGTAAAGCCGGCGCACCATTCCCATTCGTAGTTATTCCACCACTTGGTATACTTATTGCTCTTCTTCAGCTTCTTGCCCTCGGTGGTTTCCCACTCGGTGCGGGCGATATCCAGCATGTTCCGGATGATTTCCGGCGGCTCGGCAACCACGTCTGTTGTGATCTCAATAGGGGCAGGGGTGGGAGTGGCTTTCGGCTTGGCTGCCAGGGCGGAGCCGGACAGCAGGACCAGGGCACACATCAAAACAAAAAAGCGTTTAAAGACTTTCATTTCGCCATTACTTCCTTCCGGGAAAAGTGATCAGAGACCAAAGAGATTATACTCCGGATTCGGGGAATTGTCAGTCCCCGGAGCGGGTGTGGTTTCTGCGGGCGCGGGAGTGAATCCCCAGACAGACCAGGAATCCTGCGCATTGGACTCACCGGGAGAGACAGAAGCGTCAGGGGAAACGGAAGCATCCGGGGAAACCGACGGAGAAGGAGAAACGGACGCGCCGGGCTGGGGCAGCAGGGAAGACAGGGAATTGAGGTCAATTCCGGCAGTCTTCAGCACATTTCCGGTACAGAGCACCAGCACCAGCAGAAAGGCACAGGCCATCAGCAGGGTGAGCAGCCGGAAACGGGAACGCATCTGTTTCATGGGGGCATCCTTTCATCAATCAGGGAATCATCCTGCAACTATATAACGATGCTCACCTGGCCAGCATTGCAAGGTGGGCATCATCCGCCAGGTCAGCGTCATTCCGTCCGGAAATGCCGCACAGCATGCCGATGAGGAACAGCTGGCTCCACAGGTCCGGCAGGGAGGATGTGAGCAAGGGAAGGTCCGGGCCGGCGAATGGGATCACCTCAAAGGCACAGAGCAGGCCGGCGAAGGTACGCAGGGCAAGCAGCAGGCAGATCCCCATAGCCAAGGAGGAATGAAAACGGGTCCGGGCGGTGACGGAAACCGCCGCGCCGCGCAGGGTGAGCGGCAGGAAAAGAAGGACTGTCAGCCCGGCAAAGAGCAGGCCGAAATGACCGGTAAGGCGCTGGAAGAGCGGAATGCTTTCCGCTGCGGCGATCCCTTCCGGAAGGACATCCGCTCCGATGGCTCCGGAAGAGACCAGGGCATTCAGGGAAGAGGCGGACACGGTGACGGACATGCCGGGGAAAAGCCGGTATGCCCCAAAGAAAACCAGTGCCACCGCAGCCAGGGAGGGAAGCACGACAATAAGGCGTCCGTCCGCGGCAAAGAGCAGCAGCGTCAGGGTGATGCCCCAGAGCAGGGCTTCCTGCGTTTCACCGATAAAGAGCAGCAGGGCCAGCGCCGCGAGCCCCGTGAGGGCAGCGGAGATGGGTCCCTGGCGGGAAAGCAGGGAGGTAAAGGCGATCAGCAGGAGGGCCAGGGCGGCACCTGTGACCGAAACTGTCAGGGTCGGGGAAAGGATTTTGCCTGCGAGAAGCAGGATCCCCAGGAAGGCAGTGCAGACAGAGGTGAGCAGGGAATTGGAAAGGGAACGGATCAGGATTCCACCCACCAGGAGCACCGCCATTCCAGCGCCGCAGTTCAGGGCGTGGGCCAGGGCGGCAGCCGGATCCGTGAAAGCATAAGCAGCGATTCCGGCGGCACAGATCCAGAGTGTCAGGTTAAGGATCAGCCGGTCCAGGGAGAACACCCGGGCCAGCACTGTGCCGACCAGCAGCATTCCGCAGGGAACAAGCAGGGCCAGCAGGTAGAGCTGTTCATTGCCGTCCTTTACCGCCGGTACCAGGAAAAGCAGGGCGGAAAGCAGGATGGCTGCGCCGGTGAAGCGCAGGCGCGGGGAGGATTTCAGCTTACTCATTCGCTCCAGTCCTCCTTCCAGCGCTCACTGCGGCTCCGGCGGGGACGCGCGGGGGCGGGCTGCTGCGGTTCAGGCGGAACAGGTTCCGGCGCTGCCTGTACGGGCTCCGGCATATACTGAATGGTTTCAACATACTCCGGAGGTTCCTGCGGGACCGGCGCCTGCATGGGCTGAACAGCCCAGGGCTGCATTGCCGCGGCAGGATACTGCACCGGTGGCTGGGCCTGCGGCGTACCATAACCGGTCTCCGGTCCCTGGAAGGGAACGGGCGGGGTAAATGTACGGTTGGTATGAGAAAGGGCCGCATACAGCTGTAGGCGGAGTGCAGCGGTGCCCACCTGCAGCACAGAACCGTGCAGCAGCGGCTTATCCTGTGTGCCGAAACGACGGGTGACAGGCGTTCCGTCGATCAGGGCTTCACAGCCGACACGGGGACGGATCAAGAGGCCGGAACCGTCCTGCCAGGAAAAATCAAGATGCTGGGAACTGACGCCGGGGCAGGGGATTACCAGGTCACAGGAACGAAGGGAGCCGAGAACGCCTTCCCGCGGAACCGGGAACCAGGTTCCTTCGGCCAGCTCATCACTGCCGGAGAGGACGATCAGTTCTCCCACAGTGCCGGCGCCCGGCAGGTTTTTGAAACGTTCTTTGCGCTCTTTCCGCTCGGCATGATGCCAGACAAGGGCAAAAACGAGCAGCATGAGGGCAAAAAAGGCAAAAATCCAGCGTGAAGCAACGGAAAGAACCTCATAGATATCCGGGCTCACGCTGAACATAGATGATCCTTTCTTAATTCAGAATTCAGAATTAAGAATTCAGAATTATAAAGAGTTTTACTGAGCTATTGCGTTTAAAAGGGTTTGTACGTTCTGCATCATAATGGCTTCATAGTAATCCAGGGGCGGATTGTCCGGGCCGGAGGTCATGGGATCCAGCTCGCAGACCGGGATGCCGGTTTCATTGACCAGGGTGTTTACCGAAGGATCCTCTTCGGCCGATTTCAGGATCAGGGGCATCTTTTCTTCGGAACGGATCAGCTTTGTCACGGTGACAAGCTGGGCGGTGGGCAGGCTATCTTCCGGTTCCTTGTTGACGATGGCTGCGGGAGTCAGGCCGCAGGCTTCGGCAAAATAGGGGAGAGCCTCATGGAAGATGATTACCTTCCGGTCAATGCCCGCGGTTTCCTCCCGGACGGTTTCGTCCAGCGCTTTGAGACGTTCGCTGAACTTTTCCAGGTTATCCAGGATCTGCTGCTCCCGGTCCGGCAGGAGCTTCACCAGACCTTCCGCCAGGTTGGCGGCCATGCCGGCAGCACGCTGCGGATCCAGCCAGAGGTGGGAGTTGACGGCTTCGCCTTCTTCAGCCTCACCGATTTCCACGATATCCGATTCGCCGATGAAAGGCAGGCCGTCGGTGGCATCGATGACAGGAAGGTCCGGATAAGCGCCGGTGACGACAGGCAGGAAGGATTCCATTCCCGCACCGTTCACCAGCAGGGCATCCGCTTTGGACAGGGTGACCATATCTGAATTCTGGAGGGTATAGTCATGGAGACAGCCTGTTGTGGGCTCCGCCATGTTGACAACATCAAGACCTTCAATCCCATCCGTCAGGTTCAGAGTCAGGATCCAGACGGGATAAAAGCTTGTGACAAGCGTTTCCGCGGAGGCCAGGACAGGGAGGGAAATGAGGAGGAGTATAAGGCAAAGAAGTCTTTTCATAAGGTACCTCGTAATGTGCGAATGAACAATGAACAATGAAAAATGAACAATTAAGTGTTTTTACCGGGGAGGGAGAGGGGGGATGTCTTCGGGATCGAGCCAGTTTTCCCAGACGGAGCGGGGACGGTTATCCCGGATGATCCTGGCGATGATCTTCCGCTCTGCGGCCGGCATGAAATCCGCGTATTTTGTGTAAAGCACGCGCATGGCGGAGAAGGAACCGGTGTCGATACAGTACTGATGGAGGGATTCATAGGTAACGGAGTAAACCTTCAGCTGATCAAAAAGAACGCCCATCACATCATCGGCGGCGTCCTTCAGTTCAGCGGAGCGGATCCGGCGGAGGGAACCGTCATCCATTTCCACACCCATGGACGGGCCCAGCTGCTCATAGACGGTATTGAAGAGGACATCTTCCAGGCGGACAGCCAGGTCGGCAAAGGTATCCTTATACGGCGCGTAAGCCTGCAGAACTTTGGCTGCCCGGTCCCAGATCCCGGGAATATCCACCAGAGCGGAGCCAAAGCGGAAACGCAGGGCTTCCCTCACATGCCAGGCCTCGATCATGCCCATTCCTCCGTCCATGATTTCCTATATTATGTACTCCGTATCATATCATAAAATGAAGAAATTGTTAACTTTTCAAGTTGAATTTATCAGGGAATACATAAAACAATAAAAAAACGATACAAATAAATTTTTCAGACCATAAATCTTGTGGCATAAGGCCGGACGGGCACAAAACCTTGACTGAACAAATGAAGGAATCCTTAAATTTCAATATTTTTATCCACAGGGCAAGACCCTTGATATTCCATAATGTTTTTGTTATGATAGTCGGGCCGGTTTGCAAAAGGCGAGTTATCCACAGCCCGGTTATCCACAGCTCACGATCTCTCGTGCGCTTTTTTCGCCGCCTTTTGTAACAAGTGTAAAGTATATGATCGCGTATGCGTTTTATAAACAGATGAATGGAGAATGACTGATGAATATGGAGTCGCTCTGGGAGCAGACCTGTGCCCTGCTGTCGCGGGAAATGAACTTCGTGTCTTACAACACGTGGATCGACGGCAACATGGTTCCCGGACTGCTGGAGGATGATACCCTGTTCATCACGGTCAAAATGGAACGCATGATCTCCATGATCCAGAACAAGTATGCCGCCCTGATCGAGAAGAAACTGGGTGAAGTGGCGGGCAAACCTGTCCGGATCGTGCTGCTGAACAAGGAAGAGATGAAGGCCAAACTGGACACAGGCGACACGGAGAAGACTCCTGACGATACCGATCCCCACCTGAATCCGAAGTATACCTTCGAGAGCTTTGTTGTGGGCAACGGCAACCGTTTTGCCCACGCGGCCGCGCTGGCCGTAGCGGAAAGCCCTGCCGAAGCCTATAACCCGCTGTTTATCTACGGCGGTGTGGGACTGGGCAAAACCCACCTGATGCAGGCCATCGGCCATTTCATCCACCAGGCGGATCCCCAGAAGAAGATCCTGTACATGACCAGCGAGAACTTCACCAATGAACTGATCAGCGCCATCCAGATGAAGAAGACCTACGAATTCCGGGAAAAGATACGGAAGGTGGACGTGCTGATGGTGGACGATATCCAGTTTATCGCCGGCCGTGAAAGTACCCAGCAGGAGTTCTTCAACACCTTCAATGAACTGCATAACGAGAACAAGCAGATCATCCTGACAAGCGATAAGCCGCCGAAGGATATCCAGCGCCTGGAGGAACGGCTGTGCAGCCGGTTCGAGTGGGGCCTGGTGGCGGACATCCAGCGTCCGGACGTGGATACCCGCGTGGCCATCCTGCGGGAAAAGACCGTGCAGGAGAATATCGAAGTGCCGGATGAAGTGCTTCAGCTGATCGCCGGTAAGATCGACAGCAATATCCGTGAACTGGAAGGGTGCCTGACCCGGCTGGTGGCTTACTCCACGCTGGTGAAGGAGCCGATCACCGTGGACCTGTGCGAGCGGGCCCTGAAGGAGATCTTTGATTCCCGCAGGCATAAGCAGATCACAGCGGAACTGATCATGCAGACCGTCAGCGACTATTACGGCCTGACGATGGACGACCTGACCGGGCCCACCCGGAAACGGGAGATCACCGTGCCGCGGCAGATCGCCATGTACCTGACCCGGGAAATGACCGGCATGAGCCTGCCCCAGATCGGCAATGTGTTCGGCGGACGGGACCACACAACGGTTCTGCACAGCTGCAAGACGGTGGAAGCGAACACGACCGCGAACACCGACATCCGGGCAGTGGTGGAAGACATCAAAACACTGGTGAAGAACGCGCAATAATAATTCAGAATTCAGAATTCAGAATGCAGAATGAAGGATAAAACTCCTGCGATGTGATCGCAGGAGTTTTCCTGATTTATATGAAGGATGAAGGATATAAAGTCAATAACGGGAAGGACGGGGAAGCAGACTGCCTTTTTACAGAGCAGGGGAGCACTGAAAAAACCAAGAAATACAATAAAGAATTGACAATTCATTGTTCATAATCCATAATTACATGTTATGGTGAGCGGTGTATCACAGCGGCCGGAAGGCTCTCTTCCCTTCGCCGGGAGAAACACCGTTCACAGTTATGATGTCTGTGTTTTATATCATTCAGATACGGGAGTGGAACACATGGAGCAGAGGATCAAGGCACTGCGGGAACAGATGGAACAGAAGATCGGCCAGATCGACACCAAGGAAAAGCTGGCTGAGTTCTGGCAGGAGTTTCTCGGCAAGAAAGGCGCTGTCGCCGACCTGATGAAGGGCCTGGGCGCGGTGGCCAAGGAAGACCGTCCTGCCATGGGCAAGGTGATCAATGAGTTCAAGGTGCTGGTGGAAGAAAAGTACCAGGCCCTGAGCGCAAAGATGGATGAGCTGGAGCTCGCTGCCCGCAACCGCCGGGAACAGGTGGATATCACCCTGCCGGGCAAGGAGCAGCCGCTGGGCGGACTGCATCCCCTGACCCTGGTGAAGAATGAGATGATCAACGTTTTCGCTGGTATGGGCTTCGAGATCTTCGAAGGTCCGGAAATCGAGGATGACGATCACAACTTCACCCGCCTGAACGTTCCGAAGGATCATCCCTCCCGGGATATGCAGGATACCTTCTACCTGGACAATGAACTGCTGCTGCGCACACAGACCAGCGGCGGACAGATCCGGGTGATGGATATGGAGAAGCCGCCGATCAAGGTGCTGGTGCCCGGACGGGTGTTCCGCTCCGACAGCGACGCGACCCATTCCCCCATGTTCCACCAGATGGAAGGCCTCGTGGTGGACAAGGGGATCACGCTCTGCGACCTGCAGGGCATGCTGGACAAGTTTGTGCAGCAGATCTTTGACAAGGATGTGCGGACCCGCCTGCGTCCCAGCTATTTCCCCTTCACTGAGCCCAGCGTCGAAGTGGACGTGAGCTGCTTCGAGTGCGGCGGCAAGGGCTGCAGCCTGTGCAAACACACCGGCTGGATCGAGGTGCTGGGCGGCGGCGTTGTGCATCCCCATGTGCTGGAGAACTGCGGCATTGACCCGAACGTATACTCGGGTATCGCGTTCGGTATCGGTATTGAGCGGATCACGATGCTGAAGTACGGGATCAACAATATCGGGCTGTTCTTTGAGAACGACATGAAGTTCCTGAAGCAATTCAAAGAATGATTCATTCTTTGAATTGCCAATGAAGAATGAAGAATGAAGAATGAAAAATGATACAGTGTAAATCCAAAGTGGTTTATACTCATGATAAAGGCGAAAATGCAGGGCAGGAGAGATAAAAAATGAAGGTTCCGTACAGCTGGTTAAAGGAATATGTGGATATTGACATCACGGCGGAGGAGCTGGAAGAGAAGCTCTTCGGCTGCGGATTTGAAGTGGAGGAGCTGATCGACCTGGGGAAGGAGGTCAGCCGCGTGGTCGTGGGCGAGGTGCTCTCCTGCGAACCGGTGGAAGGAACCCACCTGCAGATCTGCCAGGTGAACTGCGGTTCCTACGGCAACCCGATCCAGATCGTGACCGGTGCCCCGAACGTATATGCCGGCATGCATACGCCCGCCGCGCTGGACAATTCTACCCTGCCGGGCGGGATCACTATCAAGGCGAAGCCCCTGAAAGGCATTCCCTCCGACGGCATGCTGTGCTCCGGTGAGGAACTGGGCCTGAACGATGACCTGTATCCCGGCGCGGAGGTTTACGGACTGATGGACCTGCCGAAGGATACCGTTCCCGGAACCGATATCCGCGAAGTGGTCGGAATGAACGATTATATCTTTGACATTTCCATCACGGCGAACCGTCCGGACTGCCAGAGCGTGCTCGGCATTGCCCGGGAGGTTGCCGCGGCACTGGGCAAGGAACTGAAAATGCCCGCCACGGACTACACCGTGAGCGACTACAAGTTCCCGGGCCTAGATATCACGGTGGAAGCGCCGGATCTGTGCCCCCGTTACCTGGGACACGGCGTGCGGAACATCACCGTAGGGGAGAGCCCCCGCTGGATGAAGCGCAACCTGGCCCTGTGCGGACTGCGCAGCATTTCCAACGTGGTGGATATCACCAACTACGTGCTGCTGGAGATCGGCCAGCCGATGCATGCCTTTGACATGGACCAGCTGCAGGATCGCCGGATCATCGTCCGCCGGGCAAAGGACGGGGAGAAGATCCAGACCCTGGATGAGAAGGAATTCACCCTGACGCCTGAAAACCTGGTGATCTGCGACGGCAACCGTCCGGTGGCCCTGGCGGGCATCATGGGCGGCCTGAACAGCGAAATTACGGAAAACACCACCCAGCTGCTGTTTGAAGCGGCGAAGTTCGCCCGGGACAACGTTCGCCGGACCTCCCGCGCGCTCGGACAGAGCAGCGATTCTTCCGCCCGGTTTGAGAAGGGCATCAGCGAATACATTACGGAGCTGGGCATGGCCCGGGCCCTGCACCTGATCCAGGAGCTGGGCTGCGGCGAGATCACCTCCAGCGCCTTTGACTGCAGCGCGGGCGCGCCGCGGACCGGCAAGCGTTTCACTGCCAGCCTGAAGCGGATCAACGACATCCTGGGCATTGAGGTGCCCGCGGAGGACGTGCTCCGGATCCTGAAGAACCTGAGCTTTGAAGTGAAGCAGGACGGGGACACCCTGGATGTAACCGCGCCCCGGTACCGTGAGGATATCGAGGTCGGTGAGCCGGACCTGGCGGAGGAAGTGATCCGTGAGTACGGTTATGACCATGTAACCCCCACCTTCCTGAAGAACGCCACCGTGACCACCGGCGGAAAGACTCCCGCACAGCAGCGGAAGGAACGGGTCTGCCGCATCATGTGCGGCCAGGGATACCACGAGGCCTACACGCTGTCCTTCTATGCCGACAGCGACCTGGATTTCATGCGGATCCCGGAGGACGCGCCGGAACGGAATGTGCTGCGGATCAAAAACCCGATCTCCGCGAACCTGGCCATCATGCGGCCCCTGCTGGTACCCAGCCTGATGAACGTGGTTGTGGAGAACCTGAAGAAGGGCAACAACGAAGGCCGGATCTTCGAGATCAGCAATATCTATATCCCGCGTGAGGGCGGGGAACTGCCGGACGAACGGCCGCACCTTGGCTTTGCCGCCTTCGGCGAGCAGGAAGACTTCTTCACCGTCAAGGGTACGGTGGAAGCCCTGGGGAAGGCGCTGGGCCTGAAGTTCGACGTGGAACGCGCCACGGACGTGCCGTGGCTGCATCCCGGCATCGCCGCCTACATCCTTTGCGAAGGGGAGCGGATCGGCTGCTTCGGCAAGCTGGCGAATGAAGTAACCGGCGAACTGAAGCTGCACAAGGATGCCAAGTCCAACCACAAGATCTTCCTGGGCGAGATCGACTACGGAACCATGATGAGCCATATGGCCGCCAGCTTCCGTTACCGTCCGCTGTCCGCGTTCCCGGCTGCCGTACGAGACCTGGCACTGACCGTTGCGGAGGAAACGCCCTGCGGCGACCTGATGCACGAGATCGCCCGGGCCTGCCCGAAGGTCAGCGATGTGGAGCTGTTCGATATCTACCGGGGCGAGCAGATCGGTGAGGGCCGCAAGAGCATGGCCTTCAAGATCACTTTTGAGGCGGATGACAAGCCCCTCCAGCCCGAAGAACTTGATAAATACATTAAAAAAATTCTTGGCAACCTGAAGTTCAAACTGGGCGCTGAGATCAGATAATCATAGGTTTTTCAACACTGAAAACATTTCCGGAAGGCGGTGCCGAAATGGCACCGCCTTGTTGTACGTACATTTGACATGCAACAGTAATATCTATATAATTAAAAAGGTTTATTTCTGGTGTAATTCCAACCAATTTAACAATCCCGGATACTTGATTTTTGCGGCGTCTCAACGCCGTGATTGGGAGAGATGAACTCATGTCAAGGAAATGGCGGAACATTCTCATCGGCGTCCTTGTCGCTGTTCTTGTGATTGGCGGAATCTGGCTGCTCAGCCGCTCCGAAAACAATTTCAAGAGCAAGTACGAGGGCGTCGACCTGTCCACCGATGTAACCGGTATCGGCCGGAGCAACACTTATACTGCCTACCTGGAGCAGTACAAGGACCTGCCGGCGGTTACAGAAGCCGTGGAAGTGGACCTGGCCTCCTTCGAAGGTGAAGGCGGCGAAGTCTGCGCGGACGGCATCATGACGGCGGACGAGTCTGACCTGACCTGGAAGGTTACTATGCCCAAGGCCGGCCTGTACAACATACAACTGGATTACCTTACCGTGGAAAGCCGCGGTATTGATATTGAGCGTGAGATCGCGATCAATGGGGAAGTACCCTTCTCCGGCGCGAGCACGCTTTCTTTTCCCCGGTTGTGGACGGACGCCGGCGAGGTGCGGAAGGACAACCAGGGGAATGACGTCCGTCCCACGCAGGTGGAACGCTTTGAGAAGCAGACTGCCTACTGCAAGGATGACATGGGTTACCAGACGGAGCCCTACGCCTTCTATTTCAATGAAGGCGAAAATGAGCTGACGATCCGGGCTGTCAACGAGCCTGTGATCCTGTGCGCCGTCCGGCTGCTGCCTATCGCAAAGTTCCCGACGTATGAGGAATATCTCGCGGCGCAGCCCGAGGTCACCATGACCGAGACGGGACTGAATTACAGCCAGACGATCCAGGGTGAGTCCTCCAAGCTGCGGAGCGAACCGAGCCTGTACGCCCGCTATGACCGCAGCTCCGCCCTGACAGAGCCCTATTCTGTCAGCAATACCATCCTGAACTATATCGGCGGCGATGCCTGGACCAACCCCGGTGAATGGATTGAATGGCCCTTCTCCGTTCCGGAGGACGGTTACTACAACATCTCCATCAAGGCAAGGCAGATGTACCAGCGCGGTGCCCTGTCCGCCCGGATGATCTACATTGACGGCGTGGTTCCCTTTGAAGACCTGGAAGCCGTGACTTTCAGCTACCGGAACAACTGGGAAATGCGCACCCTGAGTGACAAGGACGGAAATCCCTGCCGTTTCTATCTGACCAAGGGTGATCACACCATCCGGATGGAAGTCACCCTGGGCGAGATGGGTCCGATTCTGAAAAATGTGGAGGACAGCATCTACCGCCTGAACCAGATCTACCGCAAGGTGCTGGTGCTGACCGGTGTGAATCCGGACCGGTACCGCGATTACAAGCTGGACCAGGTTTACCCCGAAGTCATCGAGGGTATGGATCTGGAAAGCAAGCGCCTGTACAAGATCGTGGACGATACAGTGGCCACCACCGGTGAGAAGAGCGACCGGATCGCCGCGGCCCAGACGCTGGCCAACCAGCTGGAGAAGTTTGTGGAGCACAATGAAAGGATCACGGAATCCTTCTCCAACTTCAAGGACAATATCACCTCCCTGGGTACCGCCATGCAGAACATGTCCGAAAGCAAACTGGACGTGGACCTGATCATGGTGACCGGTGAGAACGCGAAGATCCCTGAAGTGAACAGCAATGTTTTCCAGGATGTGATCCATGAGATCCGCAGCTGCGTGAGCTCCTTCACGATCGACTACAACAGCCTGGGCGACAAATACGAAGATACGGATGACGTGCTGGAGATCTGGATCACCACCGGCCGCGACCAGAGCACGGTCATGAAGACCATGGTGGACGACTCCTTCACGGCAAAGACCGGCATTAAGGTCAACCTGAAGCTGGTGCTTCAGGACGCGATCCTGCCGGCGGTTGTGGCCGGTAACGGACCGGACATCACCCTGAACCTGAGCAGCTGGTTCGCCGTGAACTACGCCATGCGCCACGCGGTGGAAGACCTGACCCAGTTCGATGATTATGAGGAAGTCACCAAAGATTTCACCAGCAGCATCATCGAGCCGATGATCTACAACGATGGTACCCATTCCGGTGTTTACGGCCTTCCCGAGACCATGAACTACCCGGTGCTGTTCTACCGCAAGGACATCATGGAGGAACTGGGCCTGCCGATTCCCCAGACCTGGGATGAAGTGATTGCCCAGCTGCCGACCCTCCAGGGCAACAGCCTGGAGTTCGGTGTTTCCTTCCCGGATATCGTCAATGCGGACGCGTCGATCCTGGACTCCATGATCTTCCAGAACGGCGGATCCATCTATGACAAGGATGCCAAGCGGACGCTGGTCGACAGCGAAGCCGGCGTGGCGGGCTTCTCCCTGTACACGAGCCTGTATAACGATTACGGCCTGCCGACGGTGTTCGACTTCAAGAGCCGTTTCCGCAGCGGCCAGATGCCCCTGGGCGTATCCAACTATGACATGTACAACCAGCTGATGGTTTCCGCTCCTGAAATCCGGGGCCTGTGGGACTTCACCCTGCTGCCCGGCACGAAGAAGGAGGACGGCACCATTGATCATACCGGACAGACAAGCGGCCTTTGCTGCATGATGATCGCCACGGATGACGAAAAGGTGAAACAGAACGCCTGGGAGTTCATGAAGTGGTGGGTCAGCACAGACACGCAGGTCCGCTTCGGCCGCGAGATGGAAAGTATCCTGGGCGCTTCCGCCCGGTACCAGACCGCGAACCAGGAAGCGGTGAAGCAGCTGGCCTGGTCCGGCAAACAGCTGAAGGTGCTGCAGGAGCAGGCACAGTATACCAGGGGATGGCCTGAGATCGCCGGCGGTTACTCCACAGTCCGTCACCTGATCAACGCCATCCGCCGCGTGATCAACAACAAGGAAGACAAGCGGGAAACGCTGCTGACCTACGCGCGGACCATTAACGAAGAGATCAAGATAAAACGGCGGGAATTCAACCTGCCGATCGATTGAGGAAGGAAGGAGGAAGAGCAATCATGCAGTCACAGTCTTTTGCGTCAAGATTCCTGACCATGAAGCGGGAAAAGATGGCTCATGGCTGGACGCTGGCGAAGCGGAACAAGGGATGCTACCTGTTCCTCGCGCCGTATGCGATCCTGTTTTTCACCTTCTTTATCCTGCCGATCGCAACGTCCATCGTTCTGAGCTTTACCTATTACAACATCCTGGAGCCCCCGCGGTTTATCGGCCTCCAGAACTACATCAACCTGATCCTGCAGGACGAAGTGTTCCTGACTTCCATCAAAAACACCCTCGTCTGCGCGGTGATCGTCGGACCGGTGGGATATATCCTGTCCTTCCTGTTCGCCTGGTTTATCAATGAACTGCCGAAGTGGCTGCGGGCAATCGCGGTGATCGTTTTCTACGCTCCCTCGCTGGGCGCCGGCGCCATCACGGTTTTCAGCACCCTGTTCCGTGCCGATGCCTATGGCTGGCTGAACTCCATCCTGATCGAGCTGGGCATCCTGAACGCGCCGAACATGTGGCTGCTGGATCCCCGGTATATGCTGACCATCGTTATCATTGTCAGCCTGTGGATGAGCATGGGTACCGGCTTCCTGAGCTTTGTGGCCGGTTTCCAGGGCATCGACCGCAGCATGTATGAAGCGGGTTATGTGGACGGCGTCCGCAACCGCTGGCAGGAGCTGTACCATATCACGCTGCCCAGCATGAAGCCCATGCTGCTGTTCGGCGCGGTTATGAGCATCGCTTCCTCTTTCAATATCAGCGACGTTCCGCGGGCCCTGTGCGGTTTTCCCTCCACGGACTATGCCGCGCGCACGGTGGTTACCCACCTGTTCGACTACGGTTTCGTCCGGTTTGAGATGGGCTACGCCAGTGCCGTCGCGGTAATCCTGTTCCTGGCTATGATCATCAGTAAGAAAGCAATCGCCGCGTTGCTGGGAAGGGTGGGTACCTGATATGAGTGAGAACAATACGGTCAGATCCAGCGGTACCCTGCAGCTGATCAACGGAAAAAAATTCCGCGGCGAACTGGTCGCGGGTGAACAGGGTGCGGCATTCTATGCCAAGGGCAAAAAGGAGCCCATGGCCGAGTGGCATTACGCCCGGATGAACCGGATGGACAACATCCGCCGGGGCGGCACCACCAGCCAGATTACGGTCATCCTGAAGGATGACACCCGATATGTGTTTGAACTGGCCCAGGGCCTGAAGCTTCACAGCTTCATGGACAAGAACTGGGCGGATAAGCCTGTTGTGGTGAAGACCCGCGGCGATATTCTGCATGAGCAGGCGGAACGGCTGGGCCAGAAGATCGAAGTGCCGAAGAAGCATCTGATCACCCGGCGCCATCCCAACCGGTCCATCGGCGGCGATATCGTGATCTACCTGATGCTGCTGATCGTCGCTATGGCGATGTTCTTCCCGCTGTTCTTCATGATCGGTTCAGCGCTGAAACCGCTGGATGAACTGCTGCGGATTCCGCCGCCCATCTGGCCCAGCCATCCGACCCTGGACAACTTCTCCGACCTGTTTGTCACGATGGGGAAGAGCTTCGTTCCGTTCAGCCGGTACCTGATGAACACCATCTTCGTAACGGTTGTCGGTACATTCGGCCACCTGGTCGTTGCCGGCATGGCGGCCTTCGTACTGGCCAAGTATGAATTCCCCGGCGGACGGCTGTTCTTCGGCCTGGTCACCACCTGCCTGATGTTCTCCGGTTACGTGACCGGTATTCCGAACTACCTGATCATGAGCAAGCTGGGCATGGTGGATACCTACTGGTCCCTGATCCTGCCGGCCTTCTGCGCTCCGATCGGCCTGTTCCTGATGAAGCAGTTCATGGAAGGACTGCCCACAGCCCTGATCGAGGCGGCGACCATTGACGGCGCCAGCCGGTTCCGGGTGTTCTGGAGCATCGTGATGCCCAACGTCAAGCCTGCCTGGCTGACGATGATCATCTTCAGCGTGCAGGCCCTGTGGAACAACCCGGCCACAACGCTGATCTATTCTGAAGCGAAAAAGCCGCTGGTCTACGCCATGAACCAGATCCAGGGCCAGACCATGACCAATATCGCACGTACGGGTGAAACGGCCGCGGCCACAATGATTATCACAATGGTTCCGATCCTTATCTTTATCTTCAGCCAGAGCCGGATCCTGGAGACCATGGCCTCCTCCGGCATCAAGGACTAAGGGAGGGGAGTGAGTGATGATGAAAAAGGCAGTCTCCTTTCTGCTGATCCTGATGCTCCTGCTGCCCGCGGCCTGCGCCCTGGCAGACGACAGCTTCAACCTGAACAAGGATGGCTACAGCACCTCCTATACGTACGGATATGACTACTGGCGCGATGTGCAAGAGTCTCCGGACGCGTACCGGATCAAAACTGTGCTGGACAGCATCAGCCTTGGCCTGGAAAACCTGAACGGGAAAAAGCTGAACAAGCCCCAGGGCCTGTTTGTACAGGGAAACAACCTGTATGTCGTCGACACGGGCAACAACCGCATTATCCAGATCAAACATGAAAACGAACAGTATCATGTGGTCCGGGTGATCGACAAGGTTGAGGGAGCGTCGGTCAATGACTTCAACACTCCCTACGATGTTTTCGTGGATGATGCGGAAAACATCTATGTGGCGGACTATTCCAACCACCGGGTCGTGATGATGGACAAGGACCTGAACCTGATCCGGGAATACACCAAGCCTTCTGATCCCACCTTCAACCAGGCGCAGGATTACCTGCCGAAGAAGCTGACGGTGGACGTGGCCGGCCGCGTGTACGTGCTGGCCACGAACGTGAACAAGGGCCTGGTCAAATACGAGGCGGACGGAACCTTCACCGGTTTCATCGGGGCAACGCCGGTTAAATACAATATGGCGGAATACCTCTGGAAACGGTACTTCCAGACCGCGGAACAGCGGGCACAGTCCACGGCGTTCGTTCCCACGGAATATGAAAACCTTTATATGGACAAGGACGGCTTCATCTACGTCACCACGACGTCCTTCAAGGAAGCCGAACTGGACAGCGACCAGGCCAAGCCGATCCGCCGGCTGAACAGTCTGGGAAATGATATCCTGATTAAGAACGACAAATGGCCGCCCATCGGCGACCTGTGGTGGAAGGAAGCGGACTCCACCTATTACGGTCCCAGCCGGATGACGGACATCACCGTGTTCGACGATGATATCTACGTCGCGCTGGACCGGATCCGCGGCCGCCTGTTCGGATACGATCCTCAGGGCGTCATGCTGTGGGCCTTCGGTACCCGCGGAAGCACGGACGGCGCCTTCATGCGGGCTATCGCGCTGGAGCATATGGACAGGGACCTGTTCGTGCTGGACGAGGTGAAGAACAACATCACGGTGTTCACCCCCACCGAGTACGGCAGGACGATCTACCTGGCCAATGAGAAGTATCACGAAGGTGACTACGAAGGCAGCGCGGAAGTCTGGCAGGACGTGCTGAAGAACAACGCCAACTATTCCCTGGCGTTCCGCGGCGTTGCCCGCTCCATCCTGCGGGAAGACAAGTTTGAGGAAGCCATGGAATATTATAAGATGGCGCATGACCGGGAAAACTACGGTCGGGTCTTCAAACTGTACCGGAAGGAATGGGTGGAAAAGAACATCGGCTGGATTGTCGCGATCCTGGCAGCGGTGATCATCATTCCGCTGCTCCTGGGCCGGATCAAGAGAATGAAGTGGGAGGTGATCATGCATGAGCACAGCAAAGTCCGTCGTGAGCAGTGACGGTGTACTGAGCGCAGCCGGAAGCAATTCCTGGTGGAGCCGTTACACCCACGCGATCAAGTACGCGTTTCATGTGATCACCCATCCCTTTGACGGATACTGGGACCTGACCCGTGAGAACCATGGAACGGTCGGCGCGGCCAACACTTTCCTGGCCCTGTTCCTGATCACCTACGTGCTGAAGATCCTGTGCACAAGTTTCCAGTTCTATGATGTGGCTGTTCAGCATGTCAACATCTGGGAGCAGATGGCATCGCTGCTGCTGCCCTTCCTGGTTCTGTGCATTGCCAACTGGGCCATGACCACCCTGTTTGAAGGCAAGGGCAAGTTCCGCGATATCTATATCGCGATGTGCTACGCGCTGGTGCCCTATATCATCATCCAGCTGCCGATGATCCTGGTCAGCAACATGCTGACCTTTGAAGAGGGAAGCCTTTACAGTGTTATGCTGAGCGTCAGCGTGATCTGGTGCTTCTTCCTGGTATTTATCGGCCTGATGCAGATCCACGATTACGGTCCCGGCAAAACCTTCATCTTTATCTTTGTGACCATATTCGGAGGATGCGTGATCATTTTCCTGGCACTCACATTCTTCAGCCTGCTCAGCGATGCGATCGGCTTCTTTGTCAGCCTGTACCGCGAGATGGCATTCCGTTTGAATTAAGGAGGGATGATGAGTATGAAAAAGAAGAGCATCATCCGCCGGCTGCTTCCCTGGATCATTGTGCTGGTTGCACTTGCTGCACTGATCGTGTTCGTTATGGTTCCGATCTATTCCAGGCAGGAGCGTTCCTTCGGCAGGCCCACCTCCGTTTTCTACTATGACGGGGACAGCAAACCCCTGACCATGGAAAATGAATACCTGCTGTTTGAAATGGACGCGGCCAACACCCAGTTCACCGTGACCAACAAAGCTACCGGCAAGGTGTGGTATTCCAACCCGCCGGAAAGGGACAAGGACGCCCTGGCCCGCGGCGTGAACGCGGACGTTCTGTCCTCCACCCTCGGTGTGACTTACATCGATTCCATTACCACCATCGAACTGAACAACTATACCAACTCTGTTGCGTATCAGTCCTTCAACATCGTTCCGCTGGATGACGGTTCCATCCGGGCGGATTACGCGATCGGCAAACTGGAGAGGATCTATATGATCCCCAATGCCATCACCAAGGAACGGTATGAAAACTTCACCAACCAGCTGGACAAAAAGGACCGGAAAAAACTGTCCAACTATTATTCCCTCTATGAGCCCTCCAAGCTGGACAAGAAAAAGAACAAGGACGAAGTGATCGCCCTGTACCCCAGCGTGACGGAACAGCCGCTCTACATCCTCAAAGACGGACTGGACGCCAAGGGCAAGCAGACCGCGGAGGACTATTTCGCCAAGGTCGGCTATAATGCCGATGAGCTGGCGATCGACGAGGAACTGAAAGCAGGCGAGAAGGAAAAGAGCAGGGCAGTCTTCAATGTCAGTGTGATCTACCGCCTGGAAGGGAAGGACCTCGTGGTGGAGGTGCCTTATTCCGCGATCACCTGTGAGGGCGATTACCCGATCACCTACGTCAGCCTCCTGCCGATGTTCGGTGCGGGCGGAAAGAATGACGAAGGATTTATCCTGGTGCCCGAAGGCGGCGGGTCCCTGATCCGCTACAACAACGGCAAGGTTTCCCAGAGCGCCTACTATGCCAACATGTTCGGATGGGACTACGGTACCAAACGGACAGAAGTCATCAACGAAACAGAAGCTTCCTTTGACGCTTTCGGCATGAGCCAGCAGGACGGCGCGTTCCTGTGCCTGATGGAAGGCGCGAACTCCTACGGCGCCATCAGCGCGGATATTGCCGGACGGCTGACGGAATACAACACCGTCTATGCCAAGTACAACGTGATCCATTCCGATACCTATGACGTGACCAAGCGGTCTCCGCGGATGATGCTCATGTATGAGAACAAGATCCCGGATGACACGGTCATCCAGCGGTACAGGTTCCTGGATGATAACGGTTATGTGGCCATGGCCAAGGCTTATTCAGAATACCTGAAGGCCAAGCCGGGTATGAAACAGACCGAAGTCCGGGAAGATATGCCGGTGAATGTGGAGATCGTCGGCGCCATTGACAAGAAACAGGTCAGGTTCGGCGTTCCGGTGGATTCCATCGTTCCGGGAACCACTTTCAGCGAAACAGAGGAAATCCTGGATGAACTGACAGAAGCAGATATCAGGAATCTGAATATCCGCGTGACCGGATGGGCCAACGGCGGCGTACGCCAGCGGGTGCTGACCAGCGTCCACACAGTCGGTGAGCTGGGCGGCGACGCGGGCATGAAAAAACTGACGGATCATGCCAAAGAAAAGAACGTTGATCTGTATTATGACGGGATCACCTGCTTCGCCTACAACAGCGGCATCTTCAACGGCTTTATCCCGTTCACCAACGCATCCCGGTATACCACCCGGGAAGTCGCAAAGCTTTATCCCTATGATATCGTGACCTACCGGCTGAGCGAGTGGATGGATCCCTATTACCTGGTACGGCCGGAATACGCGCAGAGATGTGCGGCGAACCTGCTGAACGCGCTGAAGGACCGGCAGGCGGCCGGCGTAGCCTTCCGCGATATCGGCAATCTGCTGAGCTCCGACTATTATGACGGAGACACGGTCACCCGTGAGCAGGTGAAGGCTATGAACATCCAGACACTGAAGGATGCGGACGCCGGCGGTCTGAAGATCTCCATCAAGAAAGGCAACGAATACGCGCTGCCTTACGCTGACCTGATCACGGATATGGACCTGACAGGCAACACCTACGGTATCATCGATGAAAAGGTGCCTTTCTATCAGATGGCGATCCACGGACTCAAGAACTATACCGGCGCGCCGATCAACCTGGCCGGCAATTACCAGGATACTGTGCTGGAATGTGCCGAATACGGCGCCGGCCTGAACTTCACCTTTATGAAGACCAGCACCCTTGTGCTCCGGGATTCCACTTTCAGCTGCTATCATTCCGCCGGATATGATCCGTGGAAGGATCAGGCACTGGAGATCATCAGCCGCTACCAGAAGGAAATGGCCGGCCTGAACATCCAGGAAATGACCGGTCATGAGAAGCTGGCGGACGGCGTGTCCCTGACCGAGTATGCGGACGGCACCAAGGTATACGTCAACTATAACGATTATGAATACAGTGCCGGCGGTGTCCGTGTACCTGCCCGGGATTATCTCGTGAAAAGAGGTGGCGGACAATGAGCAAAAAGAACAGGGTGTACCGGGAACACTGGTACAGCGGGATCGTTGAAGCTTTCCAGATGATGATCCCGGGGAACAAGATCTACCGGACCATACCTGCCAGGAGGGCACGTACCGGATACCGGTTTATCCTTCCGTTTATTATCGGTTTCCTGGTCTTTATGATCCGCCCCATGATCCTTTCCGTCAGGATGAGCATGAGCCAGGTGAACATCCTGACCGGCGCCATGACGCCTATGGGCCTTGGCAACTATGAGTATGCCTTCGGAACGGATCCCAACTTCAATAAGTACCTGGTGGATGAGATCGGCCGGATGGCCATCAATGTGATCGCCACCCTGGTGCTGAGCTTCGTGATCGCGGTCATCCTGAACCAGAAATTCAAGGGCCGGATCATCTGCCGCATCATCTTCTTCCTGCCGGTTATCCTTTCATCCGGCGTGCTGCCCGGCATTGAATCCTCCAACGACATCCTGAACCTGATGAAGAGCATCAACGAATCGGTTCAGAACAGCTCGGGCGTGAACGTATCCGCTGCGCTGGAGGACCTGCTGAAGCTGTCCGGCGTGGGCAATGACGTTTTCAAAATCATTTTCCAGATGATCGATTCCATCTATGACATCGTCATGGCCAGCGGTATCCAGATCATCGTGTTCCTGAGCGGCCTGCAGTCCATTTCGCCCTCCCTGTATGAGGCGGCGGACGTGGAAGGCTGTTCCGCGTGGGAATCCTTCTGGAAGATCACTTTCCCGATGGTCAGCCCGCTGCTCCTGGTTAACTGCATCTACACGATCATCGACTTCTTCATGAAGAACGATAACAAGGTCATCGAACACATCAACGAGGTAATGTACGGCGTACAGATGGACCTGGGTGTGGCTTCCGCTGAAAGCTGGATCTACTTCGGCGTGGCGCTGGCGTTCATCGGTGTCAGCTCGATCATTATCACAGGGGCGGTGAAATCCTATGAATAAAGGCAACACGATCTTTATCGGTGAAAACAAAAGCTTCTGGGAAAGGAACCGCCGCAGCGGCGGCTACCTGATGAAGCGCCGCGGCAAGGAGATCGCAATCTCGGTTTTCCGCGCACTGCTGATGTTCGGTCTGTGCTTCATGATCATCCAGCCGATGGTGAACCGTTTCGCCATGAGTTTCATGGAGGAAAACGATCTTTACGATTCCACCATCGTGGTCCTGCCGCGACATGTGACGCTGCAGAATTATGTGGACGTGGCAGCCCTGACGAACTTCCCGGAATCCATGGTCAATACCCTCTGGATTTCCATCCTGATGTCCGTCTGCCAGGTGATCTCCACTACGCTGGTGGCTTACGGATTCGCCCGGTTTGAGTTCCCGCTGAAGAAATTCTGGTTTGCCTGTGTAGTGGCCCTGATCATCATTCCGCCCCAGACAATCCAGTCCGCCCTGTATATGACCTTCTCCAAGTTTGACATCCTGGGTATATTCAAGGCGACGACAGGGGACACGCTGAGTATCCGTACATCGATCTGGCCATACATCATGATGTGCCTGACCTGTATGGGCCTGAAGGACGGCCTGTACATCTACATGCTGAGACAGTATTTCAAGGGTGTTCCGGAAAGCCTGGAAGAAGCGGCCTATGTGGATGGCTGCGGAACGATGCATACCTTCCTGAAGATCATGCTGCCGGACGCTGTGCCGATCATTGCCAGCTGCTTCCTGTTCAGCTTTGTATGGCAGTGGACAGACCTGTTCTACAGCCGGAACTTCCTGAGCGGATATACGCTGTACGCTGTCCAGATGAGCACCATGACCACGCGGATGGGACGGTATTATTCCACATCCCTGACGGATGCCATCACCGTGACGAACGGGCGCTCCCTGCAGCTGATCTCCATCGCCGTGCTTTTCTGCTGTATTCCGCTGATCATCCTGTACTGCTTCACGCAGCGTACATTTGTGGAAAGCCTTGCGATGACGGGCTCCAAGGAATAATATCCGGGCGACAAAAAATGCTGAAAATGTACGAACCAATACTTGAAAAAATGTATAAACCGGTCTATAATTGTCCTGAACAGCGGGGGTCCCGCACTTACAACTGCACCTATACAGGTTTCCGCGGGAAATCTGTAGGGAAATAAAAAAGGAGGTTTTCTCGTATGAAGAAAATCATTGCCCTGGTATTGGCGGCTATGCTGCTGCTCGGCTGCTGCAGTTTCGCTGCTGCCGAAGAAGTTCCGGAAGGTTATCCGGCAATCATCGAAGGCCTGGACTTCGGTGGCGCGGATGTGTACTTCTATGACTGGTGGTCTGATGACACCCGTTCTGACGATCCTTCTGAAGACCAGCAGCTCCAGTATGACTATCAGGACTGGCTGATGGAAACCTACCATGTTAAGGTCCATCTGCAGGCTCTGTCCGACTGGGCAGGCAACCCCACCGAGCTGGCCAACATGGTCGCTAACAAAGACAACTCCAAGCTCTGCATCGTGGGCATCAGCTCCGGTTTCGCAGGCGCTCCTCTGGCCAACGGCCTGTATATGCCCTGGACCTACGGTCTGGATCTGGGCGTGTTCAATGACGCTACCGTTGATTTCATGACCAAGGACGGCGTGTGCTACGGCGTGACCATGGGCGCTGCTGTTGAACCCCGTCAGGGCGTGTTCTTCAACAAGCGGATCCTGGAAGAAGCGAACATCGACTGGAACGAGCTGTATGACCTGCAGGCGTCCGGCGAATGGACCTGGGCCAAGATGGAAGAGTACATGGACAAAGTGCAGCGCGACATCGACAACGATGGCGAACTGGACGTCTATGCTCTGACCGGTAACGGCGACGATGTCACCGTGGCTCTGGTTGTTTCCAACGAAGCTGACTTCTACAAGTACAATGATGCCGGCAAACTGGTTCCCGCTATCGACAGCGACGAGATGAAAGAAGCTCTCGAAACCCGTATTGCCTGGGGCAACAAGTACATGCGGCCTAACGAAGCCTGGGACGACTATCAGAGGTTCTGGCCGGAAGGCAACGTGGCCTTCATGATCGGTCAGTCCTACGAAGGCTTCAACGGCAACAGCACCATCAACCAGGTTGCTGACGAGTGGGGCTTCGTGGCTACTCCCAAGGGACCGCGCGCCAACCGTTACACCTCCGCTGCTGACAACAACGTCTTCGGCGTTCCGAACGTGTATGACGAAGAGACCGCTCTGAAGCTCGAGCAGCTGTTCACCCTGTGGGCCATGCCCACTCCCGGCACTGATGAAGATGCCTGGGCCACCAACTACTATGCTCTGACGGATGACCGCGCTATCGAAGAAACCTACGCCATGCTGCGTAAGGGCGAGAACGCCACCATCATGAAGTTCAACCTGATCGGTGACCGCAACAGCTCCATCACCGAGATCACCTGGAACCTGGGCGGCGGTACCCCCGCTGAGATCATCGAGGCTGCTCTGCCGGCATTCCAGGGCCGCTGCGACGTGTTCAACGGCGACAAGACTCAGGAAGAAGTTGACGCTGAGAAGGCTGCTGCTGAAGCTGCCGCTGCTGCCGAAGCTGAAGAAGCTCCCGCTGAAGAAGGCGCTGGCGAATAATCGTCTGTAAGCATTCCCGGACCGTCCGAAAGGACGGTCCTTTTTTTGTACTCAGCTAATCCTGAATCGTTTTTATCATGCACTTGAACTTGATTATTCCCGCGGGAGCAGGTAGAATATGTACGAACAACTTAAGCGGAAAGGAAGATATATACCATGATCAAGAAGCTGCTTGCTTTTCTGATGATCCTGTCCCTGCTCGGCAGCAGTATGCTTGCGCTGGCGGATGATGCGAAAACGGTTTATACCTCTGATTTCACAAAGGACGAGGACGGCTGGTACGGCCGTGGCGCCATGTCTTTCCATACGGCGGACGGCACCCTGAAGACCGTCGGCCGCCAGAGCGCCTGGAACTCCCCGGGCCGTGATTTCCCCCTGATTGAGGGCGGAAAGTATGACCTGAGCGTTGAAGTGAAGCAGGATGACCTGGACAGCGCGAACTTCATGATCTCCATCGCCCACACCATCGGCGGGGCTGAAACCTATGAGAACCTGGCCCATGGTACAGCGAAGAAGGGCGAATGGACCACGCTGACCGGCAGCTATACCGCCGGGGATTTTTCCCGCTATGTCCTGTATGTGGAGACCACCGGCGCAGATACACTGGATTTCGAGATCCGGAACTTTACAGTGACCGCTCCCGAAGGTGAACCGGAACCCAAACCCACCGAGCCTCCGATGGTGATCGAGGAAGCAGGCGAGGTTCCGAGCCTGAAAGAGATCTATGCTGATTCCTTTGATTTCGGATCCGCTGCGCCGCAGATGGTGTTCCGGGATCCGAAATGGCTGAACCTGATGAAGACCCAGTTCAGCATCCTGACCCCTGAAAACGAGATGAAGCCTGATTCCGTGCTGGACGTGAACGGCAGCCGGAAGCTCCTGAAAGAGACCGGGGATGAGACCGCGGTGGCGGTTCACTTTGACGCGGCGAAAGCCCTGCTGCGCTTTGCCCAGCAGAACGGCATCAAGGTGCACGGCCATGTGCTGGTATGGCACAGCCAGACTCCGGAAGCTTTCTTCCATGAGGGCTATGACACCAAGAAACCCTATGTGAAGCGGGATGTGATGCTGGGCCGCCTGGAAAACTACATCAAGGGCGTGTTTGAGTTCCTGGACGAAAACTATCCCGGCGTTGTGGTTTCCTGGGACGTCCTGAATGAAGCAATTGACGACGGGTCCAACTGGCTGCGGAACAGCAACTGGCGGAAGATCATCGGAGATGATTTCCCGAACTATGCCTACGCTTATGCCCGCAAGTACGCGCCGGAAGGCACAAAGCTGTATTACAACGATTACAACACCGCGATCCCCGGCAAGCTGAACGGCATTGTGAAGCTGCTGAAGAGCCTGATTCCGGAAGGCAACATTGACGGCTATGGCTTCCAGATGCATCACAGCGCGACATTCCCGTCCATCCAGCAGATCAAAACCGCGGTGGAGACCATTGCCGACCTGGGCATCAGCCTGCGGGTCAGCGAACTGGACGTCACCGTGGACAACAACAGCGAAGCGTCTTTCAAAAAGCAGGCGCATTATTATGCCGACGTAATGAAGATCCTGATCGCCCATAAGGACCAGTTTGAAGCGGTTCAGGTGTGGGGCCTGACGGACATGATGAGCTGGCGGGGAAGCCAGTATCCGCTGCTGTTTGACGGAAACGGCAACCCGAAGCCCGCGTTCTGGGCCGTGGCGGACCCGGAAACATATCAATAATTCAGAATTAAGAATTCAGAATTCAGAATTATCCGCCTGCGGGCGGGGAAGCACTGAAAAGCTGCGCTACTGTCCAAGTTTCTGAATTGGGTAACGGCTGCCGCCGAATGTGTGAGTTACTTTTAACCAGGAGGGAAGGATCCCTCCTGGTTTTTAGTTGTCTGCAGACGAGTGTACCGCATTTGGAAAAAACTTGAAAAGAAAACACAAAAGATATATACTCATCGTGGTATATTCTACAGATATTTTGATCATTTTTTCCGGTAAGCATCAGCGTCCGGATTGTTCCGGAATACCGGGCACAGGAGATACGGATGGAGATCTATCATCCCAGAGATGAAGAGCTGCTTCGGGAAATGCGGCGTGTGAGGCGTTCCGACAGAAGGAAACGCCTCTGCATCGGCCTGTCCATCCTGCTGATCCTGAGCATCGCCACAGGCTTGTTCGTTTTCCATCGCTATTACCAGCTGGCCGTGACGCACGGGGCCGCCATGGGCGGTACGCTTCCGGAAGGCACCGTGGTCCTTGTCCGGAAGCCGGAAACCGGCAAAACCTATGAGGCGGGGGATATTCTGCTGTTCGAAAAGCGGCTGGCAAAGCCGGTGGAACTGACCATCCTCAGCCCGAAGGGCAAGACTCGCAGGTACTGCAAATACATCCTTTACCGGGATGTGGGAACAACCAGGCAGTATTTTTCCACGGCCGGCGGTACCGCTGTATGGCTGGCGGACCAGACCAACGCCGATGTGTTCCAAAGCAGTGATGAGGGTACGGTTACCATCGCGACGGAAGACCTGAAGAACGGGGAATACCACCTGCAGGAAGTGATGGCCTCCTACGGGCAGGATCTGCTCAAGGATCCGATTCCGTTTTCCGTGAACAACCCGGTCCGCACCCAGATGAAGCGGGTGATTGCGGGTCCCGGGGAACGGGTTGTGCTGAGCCCCTATGCTGAAACCCGGGTAAACGGCCGGGAGATCGACCGGAGCTATACCTCCGGACGCACGGAAGACGCGGCGCCGGAAGGACGACGGGTCATCGTGCCCAAAGACCGGTATTTTGTGCAGGGAGACCAGCTGAGTCTTTCCATGGACAGCCGGGAAACAGATTACAATACCGTGGCGGATGAAGAGATCCTGGGCAGGGCGGAGTTCGCCCTGTGGCCGCTTCAGTACTTCGGGGACCTGACAGGCAGGCAGACCACTGTCGCCGGAAGTGAAACGGAGGCGGCAGAATGAAAAAGTTTCTGACGGTACTGATCCTGCTTCTGCTGGCTGCTGCCGTTATCGGATACTTCATTTATCCGACGATTTCCGACCAGCTCGGACGGCGGCGGGACGCGGAGATCATGACAGCCTACCGGGAGAAGACAGCGGCGCTGGACGCCGAAGGAAAGGCTGAATTGTTTGAACAGGCAAAGGCCTGGAATGACAGCCTGGAAAAGGTCCATACGGAAGACGTATTTACGGCAGGAACAATCCGGACCACCAGGGATTACCAGAACCGGATGAACGTGCATGACGGGGTGATCGGGGAACTGGTGATCCCGGCGATCCGGCTGTCGCTTCCGATCTGGCATCTGAGCACGGAAACACCGGCGACCCGGAAACTGGTACATGTGGATACCAGCTCCCTGCCGGCGGACGGAAGCGGGGAGAATATCATCCTGGCAGGGCCGGGCATCCTCCAGGCGGAAGGCCTCCTCGGGGAAATGGGCCTGACGGACGAGCGGATGCTGGAGGACCTGGACAGCATGATCCCGGGGACCCTGATCATCCTGAATGTGACAGACAGGACCCTGGTCTACCGGGTGTCCGGCATACAGATGCTGTCGGCCGCGGGACTGAAGGAAATGGACCTGACCCCGGGCGAGGGGGAGGAACGGCTGACGATCATCTCCCCGCGGAAAGACCGGCGGCTGATGGTACAGGCGGAGCGGATCCCCGTCCGGGAAGCCCGGACGCTGCTGGCGGAAGAGGACCAGGCAGCATTCCCTGAAAACTGGAAGAACGTGCTGTTCCTGGGCTGCCCGGTGATGATCGCGGGACTGCTGGTCCTGCTGGCTATAGAGCTGATCCGCGGACGGATCTACCGGCTGCCCGGCGAGAGAATGCCGGAAGACGGGGAACAACAGGAAATAACAGAAGAGAAGAAAGAAACAACGGAAAAGAATCCGGACAGGATCGAAGAGGTTGAGGAGCAATGAAGAGAAGCAGACTGAGGATGCTGGGCATCGCGATGGTTCTCGCGCTGCTGTTTTCCGCTGTGTCTGTTCCGGCCGGTACGGAGGAAACGAAGGACGGCTGGCTGAGCATCACCATAGGCGATGACAAGAACGAATTTGATCCGGGCGGGATCCATCTGGCCATCTACCTGATCGCCACAGGAGATTACGGCGACTGGACAATGGAGGATGATTTCCGGGATATCACTGTTTTCATCCGGAAGGACGGATCCGCTTCCGTGGACAAAACGCTGAGCCAGATCCGGCAGCGGATCGCGGACAGGAAGATCAAACCGACCGACAGCGCGGTCAGCGATGAAAACGGTAAACTGGAGTTCAGAAACCTGGTACATGGTATTTATTATACAGAAATGATATCGGGGCCGGAACGCCTGACGATGAGCGCGATGCTGCTGGCTGTGCCGAACAGCTCCGGCAATGTACAGGTTCGGGCAATGGCCAAGTATGAATATGAGACGCCCACACCCAGTCCAACGCCAACGGTGAAGCCTACGTTTACGCCTTTTGTGCCGCCGGATGTAACGCCGACGCCGACACCGGCGCCGACCGACGCTCCTTCTGAATCGCCGGACAATACGGCAACACCGTCCGTTTCCCCGGCGCCGACTGACAAAACCACACCCAAACCCGCATCCAAAGCCACGAAGAAGCCGGCGAGGGTTACCAGGGAACCGGTACCGACACCCGCGCCCGTAACAGACAATACGCCTGTGCCGAAACACGCGCCTACATTGCAGCCGAATCCGGGAGAAACAACCATAGCCATTGAGGATTATGAAGCTTCCCTGGGGCTTGGCAATATCCAGATCCATGTCGGTGTCTGCTTTGAGTGATGCCCGGAAGAAAAAGATCACGGGGGTTCAGGATTCATGAAAAGACTGATCGCATTGCTTGCTGCCGGAATGCTGCTGTTCAGCGGCATTCCCGCGTCCGCGGAGACGGCCGTGTCTGCTTATCCGGACAGGGACTATGAGGAGCTGACAGTGGGCAACCCCACCCGGATGGACGGGAAATTCTTTACCGATATGTGGGGCAACGCCACAACCGATATTGACGTACGGACGCTGGTCCACGCCTATTACCTGGTTTCCTGGGGCTATGACACCGGCTTTTTCCGGGCCAATCCGGTGGTGTGCGCCGCGCAGGGCGTGTTTGAGGACCAGCAGAATTACCGGATCTACCGGTTCCAGCTGATGGATGACCTGTATTATTCCGACGGAACCGAGATCACGGCCTGGGACTATGCTTTCTCCGTCCTGTTCCAGATCGCACCGGAGATCGCCGAGCTGGGCGGCCGGCCTATGGACCTGTCCTACCTGGAAGGCTATGAGGAATATATCTCCGGCGAGGTGCCTTACCTTTCCGGTGTCCGGGTGACGGATGACAGGATGATCGAATTCAGGGTGAAGCCGGAGGCTCTTCCGTATTTCTTTGAATTGTACCGGCTCGGGTTCCTGCCGTATCCGATCCATGAGATTGCCCCGGGCTGCAGGGTTTATGATGACGGGAAGGGTGTCTATATCGGCAATGAGGACCGGGAAGTGACTGAAAGGATCTTTACCCGGGACCTGCTCGAGGCCACGGTGATGGATCCGGACAGCGGCTACCTGTCCCATCCCACGGTGGGCAGCGGCCCGTATACGATCACTTCCTGGGACAGCGAAACCTGTACGTGTACGTTTGAGATCAACCCTTATTTCAAGGGGAACACGGAAGGCTTCAAACCCACGATTCCGAAGCTGCGCTTTACCCTCGCCAGGGACGAGGACATGGTCGAAAAACTGGAAAAGGATGAGTTCCAGCTGCTGAACAAAGTGGTTCGCCGGGATACGATCGATAAGGGAATGAATCTGGTTTCCTCCGGAAAAGGCTATACGATGACCAACTATCCCCGGATCGGCCTGACCTTCATCGTTTTTACGCCGGACAGCCCGGAAGTGCAGGCAAAGAACGTCCGGCAGGCGATCGCCTACTGTATGGACAAAAACGCCATGCGGGATGAATATACCTACCTGTACGGCATTCCCATGGACGGAATGATCGGTATCGGACAGTGGATGTACGGCATGGTCAAGGGAACGGAAGAGTATCCGGAAAGCCTGCCGGAAGATCCCACGCCGGAGGAGGAAGCCGAATACGAAGAACGGATCGGGCAGTGGGAATCCCTTTCCCTGGACGGTGTGAAACACTACGAGCCGGATATTGGAAAAGCATCCCGCCTGCTGGACGCGGACGGCTGGACAATGAATGAGCAGGGGAAACGGTTCCGCGAGGGACAGGATGACGTGCGCTGCAAGATCGTCCAGGGTGAACTGCTGACGCTGGATCTGACCTGCGCTTATCCGGAAAGCAATGAAATGGCGGAGGCGATGGAAAAGAGCCTGGTACAGCCCCTGCGGGAAGCCGGCATCCGCCTGACCCTGGTACCCATGGAGATGAATGACCTGGTGCACGCCTACCATGACCGGGAGATGGAAGGCATTGACATGTTCTATGTGGGCGATGACTTTAATATCGAATTTGATCCCCAGCTGTTTTTCCTGCCGGGTGATCCGAAGGCACCGGCGGAAGACAGCCTGGCCTGGGTTCATGCCCAGATGTATGAATACGCCCGCCTGATGTGCGAGACCATGCCGGATGATGCCCTGGGCTTTGTACAGAAGTGGATCACGTTCCAGGAAAAGCTGAGCGACATGCTGCCGCTGATCCCGGTATACTCCAACGTATACTATGATTTTTACACCAGCGACCTGATGAACTACGACATTATCCAGTACATCACCTGGGGCGATGCCATCGTGGCATCCAGTTACTATAACGTGTACCAGTCCATGGTAGACAGGGGCATCGATCCCTCCATCACGGATGATGATTATGAACTGCTGCCGTAAAACGATACGGCCGGAATGCGGAGGAACAGCGCATGGCAAAAAACATGCTGAAGAATCTCGGACGCTTTGAACTGCTGGAACTGATCTACAACATGCGGAAAGAGAACCTGGAACTGAAGGAACGCTGCGAGGCGGCTGAAAGAAAGGTTGCTGAGATCCGGGAACAGACGGACAAGCAACTGGATTACGCCCGCCGGGACTATGAAAACCGGATTGAGGAGCTCCGGATGCAGGGCGCCGCGAAAGACCTGCAGATCCGCATGAAGAAGATCGAGGAACAGCTGCGGCTGCTGCAGAAGCTGACCATGGTGGATATTGACCTGCCGGATCTGACAACTGAAGAAGAGAACGATCAGACGACCGGGCAGGAAACGCCGGAACGGCCGGAAAGAGCCGGAACGGAAGAAAACAAAGAAGAAGTAACTGAGTGAGGGATCAGCTATGGCCAGGAAGACCAGGAAAGCCGACAAGCTGCCGGAACTGAACGAGATCGAGACCGAGATGAGCCAGGTCCGGAGCAAGGGGAAGTTCAGGCAGGCACTGAAGGGAACCTTCGGGACCTTTGTCATCGTGGCGGCCCTGGCGGTGATCATCGCTTTCATTTTCCTGCCCGTGCTGCGGATTACGAACGGGCATAACATGGAGCCGGGCCTGCAGCCCGGGGACATTGTGGTCCTGGTGAAAACAGACGATGTGAAGACCGGGGATGTCTGCGGGTTTTATTTCAACAATAAACTGCTCCTGCGCCGGGTGATAGCCGGAGAAGGAGACAAGGTGGAGATCGACGAGAAGGGCTATGTGAAGGTAAACGGGGAATTCCTGGAGGAGGACGGCTATATTTCCGAGCACGCGCTGGGACAGTGCGATATAGACTTTCCCTTTCGCGTACCGGCGGGACAGTTTTTTGTGATGGGGGATAACCGGGACTTTGCCTTTGACAGCCGGGCGACCAACTTCGGATGCGTTTCGCAGGAGGAGATCTACGGCAAACCGATGGCCCGGATCTACCCGTTTGACAGGCTTACCTGGTTTGGGTTCTGACCGGGATGATCCGCTGAAAGTTACTATTTACCGCATATGTACGCAAAAGCATTGACAACTATTGGAAACACGCCTATAATTACATCACAATAGAACACGTATATACAATGTTACTCAACAAGAAGAATCCTGTAAGTAATTCAATATAAGCGTTAACCACGAACGGCAAAATAATGAATGAGGGGATGCTGACTATGAAGAAACTGTTTGCTTTGATGCTGGCACTGGCTCTGATGGTGACAGTGTTGTGTGCCTTCGCGGAAGGTGACGGAGGAGATACCGGGGGCGGACAGACAACAACCTCTACGGCTTCCACGCCGAGCATCACAATCAAGACCACTTCCAAAGACGCGGAAGCGGCAAAGGATACGACTGAGTATACGTATTACCGGATTCTGGAAGCGGATATCGGTACAGATCCGCAAATCAATGATGTCTATCAGTCCGGCGGGTCTGTATCCTACCATACGGACAGCCAGGCCAAGGCAGATGCCCTGGCGGCCGCGACAATTCCGGGCACAGAAACCAAAGTTTTCAAAGTGACCCGGGTTGGTGAATCAAGCAGGTGGTATGTGGAACTGATTGATCCGGATATCAGCGGCGCTCAACTCGCAGCTGCTATCGGAACGATGAACCTCAGCATTTTCCCGTCTGCCACATTCAGCCAGACAGAAGTCGCGGGCACCGCGACCAGCGGAACTGTCGATCCCGGCTATTACTACGTTACATCCACCGCCGGTAAAAACGTGGCTGTACAGACGCTGACCGCTGTGACCATCAGCGAGAAGAATGAATTCCCGACGGTCACCAAGGAAGTCGATGAGACGGACGAAAACGCCCAGATCGGTGATGATATCACCTTTACTATTAAGGTGAAGATTCCGTCCACGGCCAACGATCAGATCGTGCTGACGGATACCATGACCGCCGGACTGAGCTATAAGTCCATTGATTCGGTGAAGATGGGCGGATCAACAGGAACGGATGTGGCCTCGGACGCTTATACTGTGGCGACTACCTCGGACGGATTCACCCTCACCCTGCCCCAGGAGCTGGTCGTGGAAGCTGCCGGGAAAGCTGAGCTGGAAAGCACCAAAGTCATAGAAATTGAGATTGTCTGTACCGCAATGCTTGACAAGGATGCCCAGACAGCCAATCCTGAATCGAACTCCGTGGTGCTGGACTACGGCGAGAATTACACAACGAAGCCCAAGAAAGCGGAAGTCAAAACCTATGAGTTCAAGTTCAACAAGATCGACGGCACCACAAAGGACCCGCTGGCCGGGGCTGAATTCCAGTTCCTGCTGGACGGCACTCCCATGAAGCTGGTTGAGGTAACCGCAGGTAAGGAATACCGGATCGCCGAACCCAATGAAACAGGAACAACGACGACGATCACCACGACCGGCGAAACTGTGCGCATCTACGGCCTGGATACCGATGTGCAGGCCTACAGCCTGCAGGAGACAAAGGCGCCGACCGGCGGTTACAAGATCCTGAAGGACGCTGTTCCGGTCAAGGCATCGGAAGGCTCCTTTGGTGAGATCGACGTGGAGAACAACGAAGGAACAGTTCTTCCCAGCACCGGCGGATCGGGCACCACGATCTTCTATGTGATCGGCGGACTGCTGATCATCGGCGCGGGCATCGTGCTGGTGGCCCGCCGCAAGGTTCACGAATAAGGAATCCTGAAGCAAACCCTCTCCCCGGGCCCGGATGGGACCGGGGAGCCCTTTGATTCAGAATTGTTCATTCTGAATCAAAAAGCTCAATTCAAAATTCACAATTCATAATGTATTTGTACAAACGTTTGCTTGAAGAAACAGAATTCATCGCATATAATGACAGCAGAAAGAAAACCTTTGCACAACAGGAGGAACATACCGGATGCGTAACAGGAAAGTATGGGCGCTGCTGCTGGCCCTGAGCCTCATGATAACCGCGGCGGCGGGACTGGCGGAGCCGCCGGTACAGACAGAAGGGATCGAGATCCCGGTGATCGGGGATATGAAAAAGTTTGAAATTCCGGAAAACGACGCCATGGCCTTCATGGCGGACATGAAGTGCGGATGGAACCTTGGCAATACCTTTGACGCGTATAACGGGTACAGTATGCATTCACAGGGAACCAGCATGGAGTCCAGCTGGGTAGGTGTGAAAACCACTCCGGAGCTGATCGCCGCGATCAAAGAGGCCGGGTTCAATACCATCCGGATCCCGGTGAGCTGGCATAACCATGTGGACGAAAACAATATAATCGATCCGGAATGGATCGACCGGGTCCGGGAAGTGGCCGGCTGGGCGCTGGACCAGGGGATGTATGTGATCGTGAACACTCATCATGACAATGATGTGAAGTATTACTATCCGGATACGGTTCATTATGACCGGTCCGCTGCCTATCTTTCCGCAATCTGGACCCAGATGGCGGAAAAGTTCAAAGACTGCGACGATCACCTGATCCTGGAGTCCATGAACGAGCCCCGGCTGGTGGGTACCCAGTATGAATGGAACTGGAACAATTCCGTGGCGGAATGCCGGCTTTCAGCCAAGTACATCAACCAGCTGAACCAGCTGTTTGTGGACATTGTGCGGGGCTCGGGCGGAAACAACTCCACGCGCTACCTGGCGGTTCCTGCCTACTGCGCGGCACCCTGGAACGCGGTGGACCAGGCCTTCCAGCTTCCGAATGACATTGCCGAAAACAGGATCATTGTATCGGCACATGCCTATACGCCCTACAACTTCGCGCTGAATACCGGCAGCCAGGACAGGACTTTTGACCTGAAGATGGACCAGGGCAAGAAGGGCGAAATCGCCAGCTTTTTGAACAGCCTGTACAGCCGGTTTGTCAAATACGGCACACCGGTGATGATGGATGAATTCGGCGCGCTGGACAAGAACGGCAACCTGCAGGACCGTGTCAACTTCACCGCGTATTACGTCGCGTCCGCCAGCACCAGGGGCATTACCTGCGTCTGGTGGGACAACGGCAACTTTACCGGCGGCGGGGAACGGTTCGGCCTCATCCAGCGCAACACGCTGAAGTGGATCTGCCCGGACATCGCCCTGGCGATCCAGGCCAACTGCCTGTACAACCGGAAATAATAAGGGAAGCTGAAACATGAAGAAAGCGGGAAAAGCTCCGCAGGGCGGAACCGGAAAAAAGAAGAGCCACCGGGTGTCAAATACGATCCTGGTGCTGATTCTGCTTGCCGGTATAGCCATTGCGGCTTATCCCGCTTTCAGTGATTACTGGAACAGCATGCACCAGACCCGGGCCATCCAGAGCTACGCGGAACGCGTGGCGGAGATGGACAACGAGGAATACACCGCGGTCTGGGAAGCGGCGCTGGATTACAACCGGAGGCTTGCTGAGAATCCGAATCCCTGGGCCATGGAGGATGAGGATATCGAGGATTACGAACGGCAGCTGAACGTGGACGGGACGGGCAATATGGGATTTATCTCCATCCCGAAGATTGACGTGAACCTGCCGCTGTATCACGGAACAAGCGACGCGGTACTCCAGACTTCCATCGGACATATTGACGGCACCTCGCTGCCGGCCGGCAGCGTCCATCCGGATCCGGATGATTTCAGCAAAGTGGAGTATGCCTCCCACAGCGTGCTGAGCGGTCACCGGGGCCTGCCCAGCGCCAAGCTGTTCAGCGACCTGGACGCCATGGAAGTGGGGGACGTGTTCTACCTGACGATCCTGGACCAGACGCTGACCTACCAGGTGGACAAGATCAGCGTGATCCTGCCGGAGGACAGTTCCGAACTCTCCCTGTTTCCCGGGAAGGATTACTGCACGCTGATGACCTGCACTCCCTACGGCATTAACACGCACCGGCTGCTGGTCCGGGGTGTGCGGGTGGAGAACGATAAGGAGCTGCTGGACGTGCGTGTGACAGCGGACGCACTGAAGGTCGAACCGCTGTATGTGGTTCCGTTCATCGCGGCCCCGGTTCTGCTTCTGCTGATCCTCTGGGTGGTCCTTTTCCCGGGCAAAAAGAAGAGAAGATAGGAGCTTATAGGACAAATTGTCAGAAATATCCAAAGAAAAGCATAAAAATGTGTTCAAAATACAGGTTTAAAGCCTTTTAGTTACATGAATTCCATTGACAAATCGTAATAAAAAATACATAATTAAAGGTGGATAATTGTACAATCTCAGCAATACCTGAAAGCGTATAAGCTTACTTGTTTCAGAGAGGCTGTGTTTATGTTCAACCGAAATGATCCGGAGCGAAAAATCCGGCAGGTAAAGGGATGGAGGAGACTGACCGCTTTCCTCTGTGCTTTCATGCTGCTTTTTTCCTCCTGCGGGTTGAATGCTTTTGCACAGACAATATACTCTGATCCGGTTACAGTGCCCGCGCAGAATACAGAATCACCGGAAGAGACGCCCGCTCCTGCGGATGCGGCTGTGACCGGTGAGGACGCGGAGCCTGTCATCGACGAATCTGCCGCGGAAGATGCGGCGGAGGTTCCCGGAACGGATGAACCCGGCGAACCGGCAGGGGAAACACCGGCTGAAGACGTGCCCGCATCCGGAACGGACGTGGAGCAGCCGGAAGGTCCGGACGAAGAAGAAACAGCGGCAGAAGCCGGAGACAATACAAACAACGATCAGACAGAAGAGATCGGCGCGGAACCGGGGATCGAGTATTTCCCCGGAACGCTGACCCTGGAGACGGCGGAAGGTTCCGTCAGGATCGAATATCCCGCGGAGGCACGCCTCCCGGAAAACACCGTGCTGTCCCTTATGCCGGTGAAAGGCACGGAGCTTTATGCTGCCCTGAAATCCGCAGCGAAGCTGATCCGGAATGAGGAAAACGATACCTGGCAGCGCCAGGTGGCTGATGAGGGCAACCGTTTCTGGATGCCGGCCCTGAAAGACACGGACGGAAACGAGCTCCGCCCTCAGGCCGGCGTGACCCTGAGTTTCACAACGCATGAGGCGCCGAAAGGCGCGGAGTGGTTCCGGGCGGGGGACAATGCCGGAATCCTGGAGGTGCAGGACGGGACGGTCACCATCACGGATTACGGGATGGAACCCTTTGGCTATGCCCTGCTGGAACGGGTGCAGATTGGCACTGTGACCCAGGAGTATTCAGCAGGCGATTATACTGTGACCGCTTCCTACGGTCCGGACGCGGGCTTCCCGGAAGATACGGAAATGAAGGTTCGGGAGATCCGGCCGGGCACGCCGGAATACGCCCTTTACAGCGGCATGACCGAGGAAACGCTGGGTGAGGAGTGGAGCGAGATCACCCTGGAGCGTTATTTTGACATCACTTTCGTCAGCGGCGGCGAGGAAGTGGAACCGCAGGCGGATGTGGATGTACAGATCCTCTTCCGGGATATCATCGAACTGACGGAAGAGCACGACGTCCAGGCAGTTCATATTGAAAACCACGAGGCGGTTGTCATTGAATCCGAAACGGATTCGAATGAGGACAGCGCGAAACGGAACAGCGAAGCGATTGACACGGTATCCTTTACCGCGGACAGCTTCTCCGTGTTCGGCGTGGTGCAGCGGAAAAAGATCACACAGAAGGTCCTGGCTGCGGACGGAAATACCTATGAGATCAGCGTGATCTACGGGCCTGACGCGGAGATCCCGGCGGACGCGGAACTGGCGGTGACGGAGCTGCAACCCGGTGATCCGCAGTACGCGGAACATCTGCGGAAGGCCGTGAAGGCAGCCCTTGAGCAGTCTGACCGGATTTCCGGCGATGAGCCTGTATACATTAATGAAGACCAGTACGGGCGGTTCTTTGATATCGAAATCCGGTCCGGCGGACAGAAGATCGAGCCGGACGGCAATGTTTCCGTGAAGATCAGCCTGGCGGACGCTCCGGAAGAACGGACAGATGAACTGCTGGTGGTTCACTTCGCGGAAGCGGAGCCGGATATCCTTACCGCAGATATCGGTACAGAAACCGGTATTCAGTTCGAGGCTGATTCCTTCTCGGTATACGGTGTGATCACCATGCCTTCCAGCACACCCCAGAACGACCTGGGGGATCTGGACAGCAGAAGGTTCACCATGAGCCACAACGGCCAGTATGTGACGAGTACGGTTGATCTGGGCACCACAAACCAGCTCCATAAAACAAGAAACGCGAACGAAGCCACGGTCTGGACTTTCGAAGCGACAGACACCGCGGGCATCTATAATATCTTTACAACGGACGCCCAGGGAAACAAGCTGTATATGAATTTGAACCGCCGTGACCCAAGCCGCGCCCACGGAGCTGTGAGCAGTACGCCCCAGGGATTCGGGGTTACACGGGACAGTAACGGGAAATACCTGATCTCTGCCAGCATCGGCAGCGATACCTACTGGCTGAACGAGTTTAACGCCGGAACCGGGTTTGCCGGATGGTACCAGAGAAGCGCCGGCTATGACCTTCTTGATCTGCAGTTTGCCGATCCGGTGATGGAAAACGGCAAGGAATACATGGTTCTGGCGAAATATGACGGAAATTACTATATCGTCAACAATGACGCCACCCTGACGCCCGTCGATTATGACCCGGTGGCCAACCGTGTGGCGGTGGATAACCCCATGCTGTGGACAGTTGACGGAACCAATCCGAACAGGCATATCTACTTCAGGTCGGAAGCGGCCGGATATACTTCCGACCAGCTGCCGTCCGACTATTACCGGCGTTACCTGGATCCGAGCCAGGCTAACGCCCTGTCCGAGGAAAACAGCGGAAATGTTACCCTTGATCCGCATTCCAACCAGGCCTGGCGGGATGACGAGGGCCATATCAACTATCCCAACACCATCATCAGGCCTACGGACGCAGAACGCAGCTCCAACGTGAACTATTACAGCCAGCAGGTGTACACACAGCCCTGGAACGGCAATAATCACCTGGGAGTTGAACTGAACAGCCACGGAGTGCCTGTCCGCCTGGTGGGGCAGCAGTCGGCGGACAACGGTGTGGAGATCCTGTTCGCGGATCCGACGAAGGTCGGGGATCCCATCGCCCGGAACCATTCCGTAAACCATATCGACATCTCCATCGCCGGTGAATCCAGGGTTAATGTACCCCTGGCGTACGGTACATATTATTACCGGGATCCGGATACGGGCGCGATGATCGAATATAACGTCACTACGAACACGACGCTGAATCTGAGCACCAAAGTATCCATTGATCCCGAAGACATGAAACACGCCACGATCAAGGCGTATGACAAGAATAACAACGAACTGGATGACGCGTTCGTTATCACAGGCTATTCCTCCAACGCCCATAACGATGTCAGCGCCGTGCAGGTCCGCGTTGAAGGCCGGTTCAAGGTGGCGGAAGTCAGTACGGCCTATAACTGGTGGGAGGATACCAACTCCGACCGCATGAAGCGTGAACGGCTGAACAACCAGATCACCTATGTGGTCTCGGCGGTCAAGAACGAAGACTTCAACATGGTGGATCCAGACCGGGGCCAGCTGTATGAAAAGATGGCTGACGGCACCTATAAGCCGCTGTCCCTGAACATGGACGTGGATATGACGGCCAGCTTCACCTACTATGACAAACTCAATGAGTGTCCGCCTGTCCGCTGGAACTATGACCTGTGGCAGAGCGGCGGCATCATAGACGGAAGCGGCATGGACTTTGTCCTGGGCGGAGATACCGAAGCAGCCAGCACAAGCGTTGTGGCGCTGGAAGTGACAAAGCAGATCGTGGATGAAAACGGAATGCTGGTTCATCCGGCTGAGAAAATCATCCACAGCGTGGACATCTACGGAAACACGGCCAAGGACGCAAACGGCCTGGTCGCCAATCCCAATATTGTGGCGGAGGTCAACGTAAACCAGTACGGAACGGAATTCGTTCCTTCCGGCTACACAAAATACCACTCCAAGAATATCGCTGTCGGGCCGAACGGCATGACAGTCGTGTATGACTATGCCATCAAACCCGGCATGTATTACGTGACGGAAGATAAAAGCACCATCGCGCAGACCTTTGTGGACACATCGGGAGACACCTGGGAATACAAGGAAACCTACATCGCGACCGAGTACGTACGCCGCGGCAATAAGTATGATGACAAGGAAGCCTATCCGGATCCGCGCCATCTGAGCAAGATCTACACCATGGATGATCCGGTGTACGCTGCTGTTCCCGAGGTTGTCGGCACGTTCAAGACGCTGAACAATGTGGAAAAGAAGAACGGTATTGTCGAGTTCTACGTCTATAACGTTTATGTCAACACGAGCCATACCAGCCTGGAAGTGGAGAAGCTCTGGGCGGACGGCACGCCTGTTCCGGCAAATGCTGTGGTAACTTTCGACCTGTATTACGCGAAACGGCAGAAAACAAATAACGGCGAGCCGGTGGCAAACCTTGCCCCCTGGCCGGACTATGAGGAATACCTGCCCGTGGACGGCGATCCGATCTTTGACCCGACCATTCAGAAAGTGCTGACCATGAGCACGAACGAAGCCGCGGAGGACTGGACAGGTACGTTTACGGGTATGCCCGCGAACTGGCGGGATGCTGACGGCAATGAATGGGAACTGGATTATTTCGCCAAAGAAGCGGCTTTGACCGTGGACGGCGAGAATATCATCAGTCAGTACAACCAGACAGCCGAAAAGGAAGAGCCGGCCCCTGAGGAAGTTGATTTTTCGGACGGTAAGGTGATCATTACCAACGCGGCAGCCAGGACCGAAACAACAGTAAAAAAGAACTGGTCTGATGATGCTGCCCATTATGACGATGAATCGATCACCCTGAAGCTTGTCCGCTACAGGAAGGAAGCCCCGCCGGAACCGGAGGAGGGAGTCCTGCACATATCGCATATCACTTCCGGGATTCCGGCCTCTCCGGAACTGCCGGCAGGTTTTACAGCGACCTATTCCTACGTCGGTCCGGTCTCCGCATCCGGTGTGCCGGCAGGTTCCTATTCCGTACCACCGGGACGGTATACCGTAACCGCGACTGTAACCAACGGCGGTGCGCCCTTCGGATACACCTACAGCTTCACATCGGATCCGGTTACGGTCAACGTGCATGAAAACGGTGTTGTGACCACCGAGTTTACCAGCTTCTATTCCCAGAACGCCGGAACGCTGAATATCACGCATGCTTCCGCCGGCCTGTCCAATTCCCCGGCGCTGCCCGCGGGATTCGCGGTAACCTATTCCTGCACGGGCAACGGATCTACCTACCAGCTGCAGCCCGGGGAAAACACCCTGCCTGCCGGTACTTATGTTGTGACAGCCAATGTGTCGAACGGAGCGCCGCCTTCCGGCTACAGCTATGCCAGCACAACGGAGCCCATGACAGTTACTGTCTATTCGAACGGAACAACAAACGCCGCATTTACGAGCTATTACGGCCGCTTTGTAAAAGTGACCGCAAAGCATATCCAGCAAAGGGGCGTTTCCTGGAACATCATCACAGACGTTTATGAGAAGGAATTCGCGGTCGGAACCATCATCGAGATCGCATACTCCACCAATTACCTTGACAGCGAACTCTATATCAACGGCCAGCGGGTGACTACCTTCCACGGTGACGGCAGGCATACATACAGCTATACCATCCAGCGGGAAGGGGATATCCTGATCGAGGCACTGGATCCCTGGTTCCCCAACGGATTTACCACCAAAATCACGGTTGAAGCCATCGGCGTATCCGGGCGGACGGATGAACGGCACGGACTGACCGCCGGCTTAAGAGCGGCACGGTACACCGCTTCCGCCGGCTTCACATCAGGCGGCAGCAGACTGCGCGCCTCCGGACTGCCGGAAGGCTACAGCAGGGATGAAGACTGGTCAGAAACCGTTACGGTGAGCCTGTCGGAAGACTGGACAAAGGTTGTCAGTGAACTGGACGTCTATGATGAACACGGACAACCGTATTATTACGCGGTGGAGGAAGAGAACATTCCCGCCGGCTATGACTCGGAGGCAGGCGCGCCCGTTTCCGCTGTGGACATTGAAGACGCCGTGCTGACGGTGACCAATACCTATATCAATCCGACAACAGGCAACCTGATCGTTTCCAAAAAGATCACCGGTAACGCCGCGGACCTGACGGAGGAATTCACATTTACCGTGACCGTCACGGACGCGGAGGGACAGCCGATCCCGGACGGGGATTACGGCGCAATGACCTTCAGTGGCGGTACAGCGACTTTCACCCTGACGAACGGCGAAATGAAGAAAGCCCTGGAACTTCCGGAGGGCGCCATATTTACGGTCACTGAAGATCCTAAAGGCTATACGGCTGTACAGGCAGGCGGGGAAGACGGAGACAACGTCATTGAGGCAGGCGGGACAAAGCATGTTGACTTTACCAACACGCTGGATACCTTTGCGGACCTGAAGATCTCCAAGACAGTAACGGGCGAGGAGATCAATGAGGACCAGGTGTTCGTCTTTACCGTGACGCTGCCCGGGCACACGGGTGAGGAAACCTTTGATACCGTGATGGCTTCCGGCGGTGAAGACAGGGAAGGCAGCCTGACGTTTACGGACGGAACGGCCACCGTTGAACTGAAGCATAATGAGAGCCTGACCATTAAAAACCTGCCGAACGGTACGGATTACGTTATTACGGAAGACAATTACACACCGGAATACTATGAGCCTCAAATCGAAAATGCCAGCGGGACCATCGAGGGCGGCGAAAACGTCACGGTGGACGCGTCCTTTATCAACCCCAAAGTGCCTGTGGTAGACATTACCGCGAACAAGGACTGGGGAACCGCGGACTATATTCTGGAAGCCACCGCGGTACAGTTTGTGCTGAAGCGGACGGCAGGCGACGGAGAACCTGAGGTCGTCGACACCGTAACGCTGAAGGCGGAAGACAACTGGCAGGTATACTGGGAAGGCCTGGACAAGTATGTGAACGGAGAACTGCCGGAGGAAGAGCGGACAGCCTATACCTACAGCGTTGAGGAAACCGGTGTGTACTTCGGTGAGCTGGTGGACGGCGAAGTGCCGGAAGACGGCTGGGTTACGGACGGGGAAACGCTGGCCGCCATGTACAAAACCGAAGGCGGCGCAGTGACCATGACCGGGGATTACCTGAACCATGGCATGGCAACGATCACCAACGAGACTGAAACGGCAACGGTGATTGTGGAAAAGAACTGGCCTGACTTTGCGGATGATGATTCCTTCACCTGGGAAGCCGCTTTCCAGCTGCTGGCGGATGAAACACCGACAGGGGATCATCTCATCATCCGGAAGGATACACCCGCTGAGGAAAGGACTTTCGCAAACCTGCCGAAGTTTGCAGTCGATGAGAACGGAGAAGCGAAGCTGATCGACTATACGGTTCGGGAGACTTCCTACAGTGTTTATGAAAACGGAGAACTGCAGTTCAGCTATGACGGAACAAACTATATTCCCGATGACAGGTACAAGCGGTATCTCTCGTCTTACGACTCCGAATTCAATGAAGACGGCGAGGAAGTGATCACGGTTACCAACGTGACCACCAAGGTGAAGTCCATCCGGGTCACCAAGGAATGGATGGGTGTTCCCATCGAGGAGACAAAGGATCTTCCGGCCGCTTCCTTCGCGCTGGCCTATATTCCGGCAACAGGCTGGGGAAATCCGCAGCCTTATGAGGATGATACAGGATTTGACTATACGAGGATCTGGCTGAGTTACAAAAACAACTGGACCTGGGAATGCCCGGTAGACCTGCCGGAAGAATACCGGTATTTCGTTATTGAAACCCCGCTGACCAAGCCAAACTGGGATTCCGCGGACGAACATGTCCGGACGGATCCGCTGATCGATGAATTCCCGATCATGATCGAAGGCTATAAGTGCCGTGACGTTATCGATACAGGCAACTGGAGTTCCCTGGTTCACTTCCAGCAGCCGCGGAACGCGAATATCGGCAATCACGGGGAGATTAAGATCCTGAACAAGCTGCCCGGTTATATGCAGATGGACCTGAAGAAGAAATTCCTTGAATACAGGGATAACGGCAATGGCGGGCAGAGTCTGTATACCACCACGGGTGAGGACCAGGCCCAGAGCAATATGATCATTGAGCTGCAGATGATGCGGCGGACCATCGATTACAGTTCGGGAGAAGACGTCTACATTACCGGCTGGCAGAATTACGGCAAACCAATAAAGCTTGGCTATGACGCGGCAGGAAATGACTATGTTGACAATCCCAACCCGTTCTCGGTCAGCTCCCGGGGCTCCTGGAACTTCAATGTTGAGGACAATAACATATATCACGGCCTGCCTACCAAGGGACTTTACAGGAAAGCGGACAACTCGATCATTGTCGTCCGGTACCAGTATATCTACAAGGAAGTACAGGTGTATGACGGGAACCTGAACCCGATCGGCGGGCAGTGGACATCCTGGTTGCCTTATGCCTGGGACGCGAACGGCAACAAGGTGCGTGTTTCGGAACTGCAGACAGCGCAGGATCAGGACCGTATGCTGAACGCCCCCGGTACTTCTCTGGATATCGAGAAGGGCTGGGCGGACAACCGGGTGGCCGCCAATGTTGAAGAGGTTTACGTCCGGGTGGAACGCAGGGAATACGGCTCGAACGGACCGTATGAGGACTACCTGTCCGTGATCAGCACGGAAACGGAACTGGGCAGCCTTGGGCAGAACCACTTTATCACCAGCGGCCCCGATGTATACAACCCGGTTACAAACCGGATCGTGCTGAACAGGAACAATGACTGGAAAGCGACGATCGACAAGGTGCAGATCTTCCCGAACGGCAACGGTGCCAAACAGTATGAATACCGCATTATTGAAACGGGATATATGGATCTTGCCGGTAACGTATATCTGAACACTGAGGCGTTTGAACCCATCACCTACTATAAGCACGGGCATAATGAAGGAGACTGGGTGAAACAGGGCAGCGGTGTGCTGCTGAGCAGGGAAGGCCCAAACAAACTGAAGGTGGAAAACACTTCACACTTTGGCCCGCTGCAACTGACCAAACAGGTTCCTGAGGCAAGTACGGAAGCCGCAGAGGAGCAGACCTTTGAATTCCATGTTGAAATGCTGCTGCCTCCCGGAATGGAACTGAAGCCGCTGGATCTGGTTGTGGAGAACGGCACAATCAGCGATTTCACCTGTGAGGGCGAGGTTGCCGAATTTACCGTATCCATCCAGGGCCAGGGCACGGTATTCATTGACGGTATTCCGTTCGGAACAACCTACGAGGTAACAGAACCGTCCGTGCCGGAAGGCTGGAAGCAGGACGGCGAAACGGTTTACAGCGATGAGGAGGGTAAGCAGATCGCGCTTGGCGATGATCCTTTTGACAGCGTCATCATCACCAATATTGAGGTCACCTCCATCTCCGCGGAGAAAACCTGGAAACAGAACGGCGTGACTGTGGACTGGCCGGCTGAAGTGACGGAGATCACCGCGGGCCTGTACGGCAGTGTGAACGGCGGAGAACCGGAACCGGTTGAAGACGAGGAAGGCAATCCGCGCAGACTTACCTTCGGGCAAAACGCGAAGATTGCAGACCGGACCTTTACTGAACTGCCTGTCTATGATGAAGAAGGCAATCCCATTACCTACAGCATCCGGGAGGAAAGCATTTCCGGCGGTCAGGAAACAGCGGACATCACGGACGGAGTTGTTACGCTCGCAGGGAAAACCTGGCAGGCACTGGCAGGCGAGCCGGACGAGGATAACCATGTGGTCATCACGAACAGCCGGACGGAGATCCATCTGCTGAAAACTGACGCGAATACCAACGAGGCGCTGGCAGACGCGGAATTCCGGCTGATGAAACTGAACGGGGACAGCTGGGAAGTGTTCATGGACGGGATCACCGTTGGTTCGGAAGGAGAAGAAAAAGGCAGGGCTGCGGTTGACGGACTGACAGAAGGATCCTACACGCTGATGGAAATGAAAGCGCCTGCCGGCTATATCGCTCTGGGAATGCCTGTCGGATTCAGGGTGCGGAACGGTGAGATCCTCTTTGATAACACCGGCCACGTAACCTATGACGCAGATACAGCCACCTTTACCGTACGGAACAAACCGGGGCTCGCTCTGCCGAGCACCGGCGGGGAAGGCACGCTGGTATACACGGCATGCGGACTCGGGATGATCCTGCTGGCGGTGATCCTGCTGATGGTGAGAAGAAAAAAATGGAAAAATAATTGTATGTAACTGTGCGTGCAACTGTTTTTGGAGTATAATACAGGAGAACGAGAGTATAGGAACATAAACCGGACCTGTCACAAAAGGAGGTGACGGAAATGACCAGGCGCATCAGAATGATCCTGTCGATGATTCTGACTGTGGTCATGGTCTGTGTTTCCGTACCTTCCTTTACAGAGGAAGCAGTGGTATCCGAAGGGAACGCCGCTCCGGAGATAACGGAGGAACCCGTGGAAACGGTTCAGGAGGAACCGGAAGCAGCAGAAAAAACAGAGGATAGTTCCGAAACCCCGCAGACAACGGCTGTTCCTGACGGGGAACGGGAGGAAGCAACGCCTGAAGTCACTGACTCAGGCATCCCGGAAATCACCCCTGCAGAAGAACCGGCATCCGCTCCGGAAGAAGCTCCTCCGGAGACTCCGGCGGCAGAACCTGCTGAAGAAACGCCCGCGCCCGCTAAACCCGCTGCTGATGCCGCTGCTGCGGAAGCGCCAGCGGCTGAGGAAGCAGAAGACGCAGAACCCGGAGAAGAGCAGGAGCCCGGTGAAGAACCGGTAACGGAAGTCCCTGCTGACGAAACGCCGGATATCGCGGAAGGGAAAACGGAAACAACGGAAGCGCCCGCGGCGGAAGGCTGCGCGGCGGAAGATGCCGCGGATCCGGAAGGGGAAGACGAAGAGCCGCAGATCACCGTAACCGTGAAAGCTACCCTGATTGAGGACAACATCATGGTGCTGGATGCCATTGTGGATGATCCGGAGGGACGGAGCTTTACCTACCAGTGGCAGGTGTCTGAGGACGGCGGCCTGACCTATAAGGATATTGAGGACGCCACGGAAGCGGAGCTGCGGATCGAACTGACCGATGAGAACATCCACGATCTCTGGCGTGTACGGGTGGAAACGATCTGACAATGAAAAAGGAACGGGGACGGATCATGACAATGATCCGTCCTTTTTATGCCGTGATTCCTTTCATCAGTTATGGTATAATACACGGTGCCCGGGAACGGGCAAGGACATCAGGAAGGATGAGAAATACCCATGAAGAAAACCGTACTGAGGAAATATGCCCGGCTGATCGCTGAATGCGGCGCGAACGTGCAGAAGGGACAGGAAGTCTTTATCAACGCGGGCCTGGACCAGCCGGAATTCGTGAAGATGCTGGTGGAGGAATGCTACAAGCTGGGAGCCAGCCGGGTCGTGGTGGATTTTGACTACGCGCCCCTGCAAAAGATCCATGTGAAATACTGTGACGTGGAAACCCTGGGCAGCCTGACGAACTACCAGAAAGCCCGCTGGGAACACTATGTGGAGAAACTGCCCTGCAGGATCTACCTGGATTCCGATGATCCGGACGGCCTGAAGGGTATTGACCAGAATAAAATGCTCAAGGCACAGCAGATGCGCTATCCGCTGATCAAAGGCTACCGGGATGAAATGGACAACAAGTACCAGTGGTGTATTGCAGCTGTGCCTGGCGCGGATTGGGCGAAGAAGGTGTTCCCGGGCCTGACAACACACCAGGCCATCGAAAAGATGTGGGAAGCGATCCTTTTCACCAGCCGGGTAACCGATGATCCGGTGAAAGCCTGGAAGGAACACAACGCGGACCTGGCAGCCCGCTGCAAATACCTGAACAGCCTGGGTATTGAGGAACTGCACTATACAGCCGGGAACGGGACGGACTTTACGGTGGGCATGATCCCGGAAGCTGAATTCAAGGGCGGCGGAGATACCAGCCTGCAGAAGATCTTCTTCAATCCGAATATCCCCACGGAGGAATGCTTTATTTCCCCGATGAAGGGAAAGGCGGAAGGCCTGGTGGTGGCCAGCATGCCGCTGAGCAGGGAAGGACAGCTGATCGAGAACTTCAGCATCCGCTTTGAAAACGGCAAAGCCGTGGAATGGCACGCGGAAAAGAATGAACAGCTGCTGACCAACATGCTGACGTCTGATGAAGGCGCAAGCTACCTGGGCGAATGCGCGCTGGTGCCCTATGATTCCCCGATCCGCAACAGCGGCATCCTGTTCTATAATACGCTGTTCGATGAAAATGCCGCCTGCCATCTGGCGGTTGGCGCGGGCTTCGCGGATACGATCAAAGGGTTTGAGGAGAAGACCCTGGAGGAATGCAGGGCACTGGGGATCAACGACTCCATGATCCATGTGGACTTCATGATCGGTACGAAGGACCTGAATATCGACGCGAAAACCCGGGACGGGAGGACGGTACCTGTCTTCCGGAACGGAAACTGGGCTTTCTGATCGTTTGCACAGAGGCGGACCCGCAAGGGGCCGCCTTTTTTCATTATTGCATGTAAACGTTTTCCATGTTAAAATAAATGGATTTGAAAAAGAACACCCTGTGAAAGTCGATCAAATAAAGGTACCGCAGGAGGTCAGAGGAATGAATTACGGCTATTTTGATGAAAACGCAAGAGAGTATGTGATCACCAATCCCAACACACCCGCCCCCTGGGCAAATTATCTGGGATCGCCGGAATACGGCGCGATCGTAACAGTAAACGCGGGCGGCTACAGCTTCGTCAAGAGCGGCGCGGCCGGACGGATCCTGCGCTATACCTTCAACCAGTTTGACGAACCCGGACGGTATATCTACCTGCGGGACGAAGAAACCGGCGATTTCTGGTCCGCCAGCTGGAAGCCGGTGGCGAAGCCGCTGGACCAGTATAAGACGGAATGCCATCACGGCACCAGCTATACCGAGTTTGTGAGCGAATACAACGGGATCCGGAGCCGGGCCCTGTATTATGTGCCCATGGGTGCCACCCATGAGGTGTGGCGGATCAGCCTGGAGAACCTGACCGACCGGGAACGGAAGATCAGCGTGTTTGCCTACGCGGAATTCACGACAGAGAGCTATTATACCCAGGACCTGGTGAACCTGCAGTATACCCAGTTCATCACAAAGACAGAATTCCATGACAGCTTTATCCTGGAACAGATCAATGAGTTCAACTATCCGCGGCCGGACGGAACCACCGGGCGGGAACGCTTCTTCGGCCTGGCCGGCGCGAAAGTGGCCAGCTATACCGGACGCCGGGAGCAGTTCCTGGGCCGGAACCGCTTTGACAAACCCCAGGCGCTGCTGGACGGGAAATGCGACAACAGCCTGAACTATAACGGAAACCCCTGCGGCGCACTGCAGTTCAGCGCGGCGCTGAAGCCTGCCGGAAAGACCACGGCGGCGTTCCTTCTGGGGCAGAAGACCGTCTTTGAGGCGAAGGAGATCGTGGACCGCTACGCTGATACGGAAGCGACTGTGGAGAAGGAACTGGAAGAACTGAAGCAATACTGGCACGGGGAACTGGCCAACCTGAAGATCTCCACCCCGGACAAAAACTTTGACACCATGGTGAACACCTGGAACGCTTTCCAGTGCTTCATCACCTTTATCTGGAGCCGCGCTGCCAGCCTGTTCTACTGCGGTGAACGGAACGGCTACGGCTACCGGGATACCGTGCAGGATATCCAGGGCATCATGCACCTGGATCCGGAACTGGCCCGGAAACAGCTGACCTTTATGCTCAGCGCGCAGGTGCATCACGGTGCAGGCCTGCCGCTGGTGAAGTTCACCCATAACGCCGGCCACGAGGACACACCGGAGCAGGACAGCTATGTGAAGGCCACCGGCCATCCCAGCTACCGGGCGGATGACGCGCTGTGGCTGTTCCCGACGGTGTACAAGTATATCGCGGAAACCGGCAACACGGCTTACCTGGATGAAGAGATCCCCTTTGCGGACAAGGATACCGGAACGGTGCGGGAGCACCTGAAGCGGGCCATCAACTTCAGCATGACGCACCTGGGACCCCACGGGATGCCCGCGGGCCTGCATGCCGACTGGAACGACTGCCTCGTGCTGGGCTCCCAGGGTGAGAGCACCTTCGTGGCCTTCCAGCTCTATTACGCGCTGAACATCATGAAGGAATTCTGTGAAAACGAGCCGGAGTACCTGGCATACCTGAACGAGACGTCGGATAACCTGCTGAAGATCCTGAACAGCCTGTGCTACGAGGGAGACCAGTTCATCCGCGGTTTCCGTGATACAGGCGAGATCATCGGCAGCCGGAAAAACAACGAGGCCGCCACGTGGCTGAATCCCCAGAGCTGGGCCGTCATCAGCCGTGCCGCGACCCATGAGCAGGCTGAGATTATCCTGGAGACCGCCTGCAAGAAGCTGAATACGCCTTACGGCCTGGAGCTGATGCAGCCCAGCTACCGGTATGAATACTTTGAAGGCGCACGGATGCGGCTGTTCAACCCGGGCACCAAGGAGAACGGCGGTATCTTCTGCCAGCCCCAGGGATGGGCGATCCTGGCGGAAGCACTGTGCGGACACGGAAACCGGGCATTCCAGTACTTTAAGGAAAGCAGCCCTGCTTCCTTCAATGACGACGCGGACCGCCGGGTGATCGAGCCCTACGTCCACGGCCAGTTCATTGAGGGCCATGAGAGCCCCTTCGCCGGACGGAGCCATGTGCACTGGCTGACGGGTACCGCCAGCACGGTCATGGTCGGCTGCGTGGAAGGTATCCTGGGCCTGCGTCCCACAACCAAGGGCATTGAGATCTCTCCCGCGATCCCGCAGGAATGGGACGGCTTCACGATGGAGAAGGTCTTCCGTGGCCGGAAGCTGCATATCACCGTGGACAACAGCGCCCACAAGGAAGGCACGCCCGTGAAGGTGATCCTGAACGGCGTGGAACGCGCGGCCGGCGTGATCCCGGAAAGCGACCTGAAGGACGAGAACGACATCACGGTTGTAATGTAAGATGAAGATCATTGCCAGGATAAGGAACCCCTATGACGGGAAATTCGGTGTGCCCCGGCAGAGCGGCCTGGTGGAACAGGTAGTCTCCACCATCGTGTTCGAGCCGGAATACCGGGTGGCCGAGGCGCTGCGGGGAATCGAGGAGTTTTCCCACCTGTGGCTGATCTGGTCTTTTGACCGGGCGGAACGGGAAACCTGGTCTCCGACTGTGCGTCCGCCCCGCCTGGGCGGAAACGAACGGGTTGGCGTGTTTGCCACCCGGTCACCGTACCGGCCCAATGCCATCGGCCTGAGCTGCGTGAAGCTGCTGGGCGTGGAAAAGGGCAGGGAAGGCACGGTGCTGAAGGTAGCCGGGGCGGACCTGATGAACGGAACGCCGATCTATGATATCAAGCCCTATATTCCTTACGCGGACTGCGTACCTGATGCCACCGGCGGATTCACGGACAGGACGGAGAAACGGACTGTGGACGTGGTGATCCCGGAGGAATGCGCGAAGGGAATGGATCCTGAAACGCTGGAGGCACTGAAGGCGGTGCTGCGGGAGGATCCCCGGCCGGCGTATCAGGATGATCCGGAGAGAGTGTACGCGTTTGAGTTTGGGGGAAAGAACGTAAGGTTCAGGGTGGAAGGAAAGACACTGCATGTGATAAGAATATCCGCTGAAGCGGATATTCACTGAAAACTGAAAAATGAATACTTAAAACTTAAGAATGGTGGAAGAAATCGCACCCGGATGGGTGCGATTTCTTTGATTTAATGGGAGGACGGGTTTTCATCAATTCAAAAAAACAGCATCTTCTGATGCTGTTTTATCCATTATTTTTAAGTTTTCAGTATTCATTATTCATTTCCAAATACAATCCATGCCTTAACATGGATTGTATTTGGATTGCTTTTAGTATTGCAATTTTCAGAAATGTATGGCATACTGTTCGCGTGGTTAAAAAATAACCCTGTGGGACAAATGTGTCCCGCTCAATAAGAGGAGGATGAATCATGGAACGTGTTTATAACTTTTCTCCCGGACCTTCCCAGCTGGCTCTGCCTGTGCTTGAAAAGGCGCAGAAAGATCTGGTCTGTTACGGCGATACAGGTATGTCTGTGATGGAGATGAGCCATCGCAGCAAGATGTACACTGATATCTATGACAAGACTGTTGCCGATCTCCGCGACCTGATGAACATCCCCGAAGATTATGACGTGGTGTTCCTGCAGGGCGGTGCGACCCAGCAGTTCTCCGCTGTTCCGCTGAACCTGATGGTCAACAAAAAGGCTGACTATATCGACAGCGGTAACTTTGCCCACCTGGCTGCCGAAGAAGGCAAGCGCTACGGTGAAGTAAACGTTGTGGCTTCCAGCCGCGAAGACGTTTATACCTATATCCCGGACCTGGATGCCATCAAGTTCACGGAAGATGCTGACTATGTGCACATCACCCAGAACAACACCATCTACGGCACCCGTTTCGTGGAACTGCCCAAGTGCAAGGCTCCTATCGTCTGCGACGCCAGCAGCATGATCCTGAGCGAGGAAATGGATGTGACCAAGTATGGTGCCATCTATGCCGGCGCCCAGAAGAACATCGGACCCAGCGGCCTGTGTGTGCTGATCGTGAAGCATGACCTGGTTGGCCATGCCATGGATATCTGCCCGAAGCTGCTGAACTGGCAGATCCAGGTTGAAAAGGGAAGCATGTACAACACTCCCAACACCTGGGGTATCTACCTGGCCGGCCTGACCTTCGAGTGGCTGAAGAGCATCGGCGGCGTGAAGGCTGTTGAAGCTGTGAACATCCAGAAGGCTGCCATGCTGTATGACTTCCTGGACAACAGCAAGCTGTTCAAGGCTACTGCCCAGCCCAAGTACCGCAGCCGCATGAACGTGACCTTCGTCACCGGCGATGCTGATAAGGATGCTGCCTTCGTTAAGGCTGCCGCGGCTGAAGGCCTGGTCAACCTGAAGGGCCACCGTTCCGTCGGCGGTATGCGTGCCAGCATCTACAATGCCATGCCCATCGAAGGCGTGGAGAAGCTGGTTGCCTTCATGAAGAAGTTTGAGAGCGAAAACGCCTAATCAATTCAGAATTCAGAATTAAGAATTCAGAATTAATTGAAGGAGAACGTACTGATGTATAAGATTCAGACGCTGAACGCGATCTCGGATGTGATCTATACACAGCTGAGCGCTGACAAGTATACGGTAAGCAAGGACGAGCCCGTGCCGGACGCGATCCTGGTGCGCAGCGCCGCCATGCATGACATGGAGTTCAACAAGGAACTGCTGGCGATCGGCCGTGCCGGTGCCGGCGTCAATAATATCCCGATTGACCGCTGCTCCAAAGAAGGCATCGTGGTCTTCAATACCCCCGGCGCCAACGCCAACGCGGTGGCTGAGCTGGTGATTTCCGGCATGATGATGTGCGGCCGGAAGATCGCGGAAGCCCTGGACTGGGTCAAGACCCTGAAGGGCAAGGGCGATGAAGTAGCCAAGCTGGTGGAAAAAGGAAAGAGCCAGTTTGTCGGTGCTGAAGTACGGGGCAAGACCCTGGGCGTTATCGGCCTGGGCGCCATCGGTTCCATTGTGGCCAATGCCGCCAGCCGCGGCCTGGGCATGAATGTAATCGGCTATGACCCCGGAATCTCCGTGGAACGCGCCTGGAGCCTGAGCACCTCTGTGCACCGCGCCGCGTCCGAGGATGAAGTGCTTGCACAGGCTGATTTCATCACTTTCCATATCCCGCTGAACGACTCCACCCGCGGTTCCATCAACGCGGAAAAGTTTGCGAAGATGAAGGACGGTGCCTGCATCATGAACTTTGCCCGCGGCGAGCTCGTCAATAACGACGATATGCTGGCTGCGCTGGCCAGCGGAAAGATCGGCCGCTATGTGACAGACTTCCCGAATGACGCAATCATCGGCGCTGAAAATGTAGTGTGCATTCCGCATCTGGGTGCGAGCACGCCGGAGAGCGAAGACAACTGCGCCACCATGGCCGCCGCTGAAATCCGGGACTATCTGGAAAACGGCAGCATCCATAACAGCGTGAACTATCCGGAGCTGCAGCTGGGCGAGCCGGAAGCAGTCCGCGTCCTGGTTCTGCACGAGAACATTCCGAACATGATCTCCAACATCACCGCGGCCGCGGCGAAAGAGGGCATCAACATCGAGAACATGGTCAACAAGAGCCGCAAGGATATGTCTGTGACCGTGATGGAAATGACTGAGCTTCCTTCCGTTCATGCGCTGCAGACGCTGCAGGAACTGCAGGGGATCATCAGGATCAGAACTTTTACAAAGTTCTGATCCAATGAAGAATTAACAATGAACAATGAATAATTGTTGAAGAAATCGCACCCGAAAGGGTGCGATTTCTTTGATTAAATGCGTCCTTCGGACGGAGCGGGGGAACGATAGGGACGGTCCTTTTCGTTCCCATTTCAGCCTGAGAAGCAAATAAAGGAGAAGCAGGGAACGAAAAGGACCGTCCCTATCGTTCCCTTTTGGCCCTGGTAAACACTATATCATTATGCATTATGCATTATGAATTATGAATTATGCATTGTGCACTAAAAAAGGAACCGGATTGCTCCGGTTCCTTTTTTAATTCAATTAGAAGCTGTAGGAGTCCTTGATCTCGATATCCTTGTAGCGCTTCATGCCGGTACCGGCAGGGATCAGCTTACCAAGGATGACGTTCTCCTTCAGACCGATCAGCGGGTCGATCTTACCGCGGATAGCGGCTTCGGTCAGCACGCGGGTGGTCTCCTGGAAGGAAGCCGCGGACAGGAAGCTTTCGGTGGCCAGGGAAGCCTTGGTGATGCCCAGCAGGATACGCTTGGCGATGGCGGGGGTGCCGCCTTCCATGATGGCTTTCCGGTTGGCTTCCTCAAAGCGGAAGATATCCACGAGGGAGCCGGTCAGCAGATCGGTATCTCCGCTGTCTTCCACGCGAACCTTGCGCAGCATCTGGCGGATGATGATCTCGATGTGCTTGTCGCTCACGCCAACGCCCTGGAGGCGGTAAACGGAGAGAACTTCCTTCAGCAGGTATTCCTGAACGGCTTTCACACCGAGGATACGAAGCAGGTCATGGGGATTGACGGAGCCTTCAGTCAGCTCATCGCCGGCTTCCACATGATCGCCTACACCGACCTTCAGGCGGGAACCGTAGGTGATCTGGTAGGACTTGGTGTCCTTGGGATCTTCATCGGAGGTGATGACCAGTTCGCGGCGCTTCTTGGTCTCCTGGATGGAAACCGTGCCGGCGATCTCAGCCAGGATGGCGTCACGCTTCGGCTTGCGGGCCTCGAACAGTTCCTCAACGCGGGGAAGACCCTGGGTGATGTCGTCAGCACCCGCGATACCACCGGTATGGAAGGTACGCATGGTCAGCTGGGTACCGGGTTCACCGATAGCCTGGGCAGCGATGATACCGACAGCCTCACCGACATCCACCTTGCCGCCGTGGGCCATGTTCTCGCCGTAGCAGCGGGCGCAGACACCGTTTTCGGTACGGCAGGTGAGGACGGAACGGACAGTGGCCTTGGTGATGCCGCGGGCCACGATCTCACGGGCCATCATATAGTCGATGGGCTCGTTCATCCGGACCAGCACTTCGCCGGTGGCGGGATCGATGATGTCTTCAGCAGCGGTACGGCCGCGGAGACGGTCTTCCAGGGATTCAATGGACTGCTTGCCGCTCATGAGCTCGGCTACGCTGATACCACGGACCTTTTCACCACGGGATTCGAAGCAGTCATCTTCCCGGACGATCACTTCCTGGGAAACGTCCACCAGACGACGGGTCAGGTAACCAGAGTCAGCGGTACGCAGAGCCGTGTCGGCCAGGGACTTACGGGAACCGTGAGAGGAGAGGAAGAATTCCAGAACCGTCAGGCCCTCACGGAAGTTTGCACGAATGGGCAGCTCGATGGTCTTACCGGAAGGAGAGGCCATCAGACCGCGCATGCCGGCCAGCTGGGACACCTGTGCGGAAGAACCGCGGGCGCCGGAGTCTGTCATCATGCGGATCGGGTTGAACTTGTCCAGGTTCGGCAGAATCTGATTCTTCAGGTTGGCGGTGCACTCGGTCCAGATGTTGATGACGCGGTTGTAACGCTCATCCTCGGACAGAAGACCGCGGCGGTACAGGTTGTTGACCTTGCGGACAGACTCATCAGCCTCTTCCAGCATGGTCTTCTTCACTTCAGGCACCTTAATGTCCGCAACGGACACCGTGATGGCACCCACGGTGGAGTACTTGAAGCCCAGCGCCTTGATCTTGTCCAGCACCTGGGCGGTTTTGTGTTCGCCCTGGGTGTGGAAACACTGGTCAACGATTTTGGACAGCTGCTTCTTGCCGACCAGTTCGTCGATTTCCAGCTGGAACATGTCATCCAGGCACTCACGCTTCACGAAGCCCAGGTTCTGCGGCAGCGCGTCATTGAAGATCAGGCGGCCGAGGGTGGTGTCGATCAGCCTGGAGCCGGATTCCTCACCGAAGGTACGGAAGATCCGGACTTTGATGGGGGACTGCAGGGTGATCTGTCCCAGGGAGTAAGCCATGATGGCTTCATCCTCGGAGGAGAAGACCCGGCCGGATCCCTTGGCGCCTTCGTGAACGATGGTCAGGTAGTAGCAGCCGATAACCATGTCCTGAGAGGGAGAAATGACCGGGCGGCCATCCTGCGGCTTCAGGATATTGTTATGGGCCAGCATCAGGAAGCGGGCTTCCGCCTGGGCTTCCATGGACAGCGGGACGTGCACAGCCATCTGGTCGCCGTCGAAGTCGGCGTTGAAGGCGGTACAGGCCAGCGGGTGAAGCTTGATGGCTTTACCTTCGACCAGGATGGGCTCGAAGGCCTGGATACCGAGGCGGTGCAGGGTAGGCGCGCGGTTCAGCAGCACCGGATGATCCCTGATGACCTCTTCCAGGATGTCCCACACCTCGGGACGGACCTTTTCGACGGCCCGCTTGGCGGACTTCACGTTATGGGAGAGCTTCAGGGTGACCAGGCGCTCCATAACGAAGGGCTTGAACAGTTCCAGCGCCATTTCCTTGGGCAGACCGCACTGATACAGCTTCAGTTCCGGACCAACAACGATAACGGAACGGCCGGAGTAGTCAACGCGCTTACCCAGCAGGTTCTGGCGGAAACGGCCCTGCTTACCGCGAAGCAGGTCAGATAGGGACTTCAGGGCACGGTTTCCGGGACCGGTGACCGGACGGCCGCGGCGGCCGTTGTCGATCAGGGCGTCCACAGATTCCTGCAGCATACGCTTTTCATTGCGGACGATGATGTCCGGAGCGCCCAGCTCCAGCAGTCTCTTCAGGCGGTTGTTGCGGTTGATGACCCGGCGGTACAGATCGTTCAGGTCAGAGGTGGCAAAACGGCCGCCGTCCAGCTGGATCAGGGGACGCAGATCCGGGGGGATAACCGGCACAACAGTGAGGATCATCCACTCGGGTTTGTTATGGCTGGTGCGGAAGGATTCCACGACTTCCAGGCGCTTGACAGCGCGGGCGCGCTTCTGGCCTTCAGTTTCGCGGTCACGTTCCTTTTCGGTCAGCGTGGCGATCTCGGCCTTCAGGTCGGTGGCCAGCTGGTCCAGGTCCAGTTCCTTCAGCAGGTCCTGCACCGCTTCAGCACCCATCTTGGCGACAAAGGAGCCCTTGCCGCACTTGGCTTCGACTTCGCGGTAGCGGGCGTCATTGATCAGCTCCAGCCGCTTCAGGCCGGTCTCTTCGCTGTTGCCCGGATCCAGGACGATGAAGTTGGCAAAATAGAGAACTTTCTCCAGATTGCGGGGGGAGATATCCAGCAGCATACCCATCCGACTGGGGATGCCCTTGAAGTACCAGATGTGGCTGACAGGGGCAGCCAGCTGAATATGGCCCATGCGCTCACGGCGGACCTTCGCCCGGGTGACCTGCACGCCGCACTTGTCGCAGATCTTGTCCTTATCCTTGAACTTGATCCGCTTATACTTACCGCAGTTACACTCCCAGTCCTTGGTGGGTCCGAAGATGCGTTCGCAGTACAGACCGTCCCGTTCGGGCTTCAGCGTGCGGTAGTTGATAGTTTCGGGTTTGGTAACCTCACCGTGAGACCACGCAAGGATCTGCTCGGGGGAAGCCATCCCGATCTGAATAGAGTCCAGATTAGAAAGTTCGAACAAAAGGGGCACACTCCCTTCGAAAATATGTCAGCATCGTAATAAGGGACAGGATTCTTCGCTTCTTTCAGAAGGTCAGGCGGCCGGGTCAGATGTCATCATCCAGATCCAGGTCGGACAGGTCTTCAACGCTGAAGTCCTCAAGGTCTTCAGTGCCAGCGTTGGAAACGGAGAAGTCGTCTTCTTCGCTGCCTTCTTCATCAGCGCCGAAGGACAGATCGTCTTCGGACATGCTGAAGGCTTCGTCAGCGGCCTGTTCCATTTCCTCGGTCTCTTCGGCAACCGCTTCGCCTTCGCCTTCAGGCTTGGCGGAAACAGCAGCGCGCAGAGCGTCGGACTGGGGCATATCCTCGGGATCGAGCTCGGGAATTTCGATCTCGTTCCGGGCAGCATCCAGGACACGAATGTCAAGGCTCAGGGCCTGCATTTCCTTCAGGAGGACCTTGAAGCTCTCAGGCACACCCGGGTTCGGGATGTTCTGGCCCTTGATGATGGCTTCGTAGGTCTTGACGCGGCCGACGGTATCGTCGGACTTCACGGTCAGGATCTCCTGCAGGGTATTGGCGGCGCCGTAAGCTTCCAGCGCCCAGACTTCCATTTCACCGAAGCGCTGTCCGCCGAACTGGGCTTTACCGCCCAGAGGCTGCTGGGTAACAAGGCTGTAGGGACCGGTGGAACGGGCATGCATCTTGTCATCGACCAGGTGGTGCAGCTTCAGGAAGTACATGATGCCGACGGTGACAGGGTTTTCGAAGTAGTCGCCGGTACGGCCGTCCCTGACGCGGATCTTGCCCTGGCGGAAGAGGGCTTTGCCTTCCTCGTCCAGATCAAGGCGCAGGGGCTTTCCGTTATGGAAATGATATTCGTTTACGTGAGGATCGTTCTCATCTTCCGGAGCGGACATCTTCTTTTCAGCCTTGTCCAGGTGCTCCAGGATCTCCTCGTAGGTGGCGCCGTCGAAGACGGGGGTGGCGATGTGCCAGCCCAGCGCGCGGCAGGCCAGGCCCAGGTGCACTTCCAGAACCTGACCCAGGTTCATACGGGAAGGAACGCCCAGGGGGTTCAGAACGATCTGCAGGGGAGTACCGTCGGGCAGGAAGGGCATATCCTCTTCGCGCAGGATGCGGGAAACAACACCCTTGTTACCGTGACGGCCTGCCATCTTATCGCCGACGGAGATCTTTCTCTTCTGGGCGATGTAGATGCGGACCATTTCATTGACGCCGGGGGAGAGCTCGTCCTTGTTCTCACGGGTGAAGACTTTCACGTCAACAACGATACCGCCTTCGCCGTGGGGAACGCGCAGGGAGGTATCCCGGACCTCACGGGCCTTTTCACCGAAGATGGCGCGCAGCAGGCGCTCTTCAGCGGTCAGTTCAGTTTCACCCTTGGGGGTCACCTTACCGACCAGGATATCACCGGCGTGCACTTCAGCACCGATGCGGACGATACCGCCCTCATCCAGGTCCTTGACAGCGTCATCGGAGATGTTCGGAATGTCGCGGGTGATCTCTTCCGGTCCGAGCTTGGTCTCACGGGCTTCGGATTCGAACTCTTCAATATGGATGGAAGTGTAGATATCTTCCTTAACCAGCTTTTCACTCAGCAGGACAGCGTCCTCGTAGTTGTAGCCTTCCCAGGTCATGAAGCCGATCAGGGCGTTGCGGCCCAGGCCGATCTCTCCCTTTTCAGTGGAGGGACCGTCCGCCAGCAGGTCGCCCTTTTCAATCTTCTGGCCCGCGGAGACCACGGGATGCTGGTTGATGCAGGTGGACTGGTTGGAACGGGCAAACTTGGTCAGGGTGTAGGTGTGGCGCTCGCCGAAGTTGTCACGGATGACGATCTGTGTGGCGTCCACCTTCTCGACCACGCCGTCTTCCTTGGCAAGGATCACGACGCCGGAGTCATGCGCGGCGCGGTATTCCATACCGGTGGCGACGAGGGGAGCTTCGGGAACCAGCAGCGGCACAGCCTGGCGCTGCATGTTGGAACCCATCAGGGCGCGGGTGGCGTCGTCGTTCTCCAGGAAGGGAACCATGGCGGTAGCCACGGAAACGACCTGGCGGGGGCTGACGTCGATGAAGTCCACCTGGGAAACGGGCACTTCAACGATGTCGGCCTTGTCACGGACGGTGATGCGGTCCTTGACGAAGGTGCCGTCGGGATTGAGGGGCTCGTTTGCGGTGGCGACCTTGTACAGGTCTTCCTCGTCCGCGGTCATGTAGTCGATCTCATCCAGCACGCGGCCGTGTTCCTTGTCCACGCGGCGGTAGGGGGCTTCGATGAAGCCGTACTCGTTGATGCGGGCATAGGTGGCCAGGGAGCCGATCAGACCGATGTTGGGACCTTCAGGAGTCTCGATCGGGCAGATACGGGCGTAATGGCTGTAGTGCACGTCGCGGACTTCGAAGGAAGCACGGTCACGGTTCAGACCGCCGGGGCCCAGGGCGCTCAGACGGCGCTTGTGGGTCAGCTCAGCCAGGGGGTTGGGCTGGTCCATGAACTGGGACAGCTGGGAAGAACCGAAGAACTCTTTGATGGCGGCGCTCACGGGGCGGATGTTGATCAGGTCACCGGGCTTGATGTCGGTGGAATCCTGAATGGACATACGCTCACGCACAACGCGCTCCAGGCGGCTCAGGCCGATGCGGATCTGGTTCTGGAGCAGTTCACCGACGCTGCGCAGGCGGCGGTTGCCCAGATGGTCGATATCATCGGTGGTGCCGATGCCGTAGGGCAGGCCCAGCATGTAGTTGACGGAGGAAACGATATCGTCGGGGATGATGTGCTTCGGCACCAGGGCGGCGATGTTTTCCTTCACAGCGTCAAACAGCTGATCGGGCTCAACGGACTCAATGATCTGCTTCAGGGTGGGCAGGTGGACCATTTCCAGGATGCCGGCATCCTTGGGATCGAAGGGCAGGTAGCCGGAAGCGTCAACAAAGTTGTTGCCGACGACCTTGCGGATCTGGCCTTCGCAGTCCAGCATAACGGTGTTCACACCGGCGTTCTGCAGTTCACGGGCGATCTCCAGGGAGATGGTTTCGCCCTTCTTAACCGCGACTTCACCGGTCTGGGGGTTGATGATGTCTTCCGCCGCGATCTGGTTATGGATACGGGTCGCAATGGAAAGCTTCTTATTATATTTATAGCGGCCCACACGCATGAGGTCATAGCGCTTGGGATCAAAGAAGAGGGAATTGAAGAGATTGGTGGCGCTTTCGAGACTGGCGGGTTCGCCGGGTTTCTGGCGCTTGTAGATCTCGATGAGGCCCTCTTCCCTGGACTTGGCGTTATCACCCTTCTGGATGGTGGCCATCAGGCGCTCGTCTTCACCCATGATGTCGATGATCTCCGCGTCGGTGCCGTAGCCAAGGGCGCGCAGAATGACGGTGATGGGCAGTTTGCGGGCGCGGTCGATCCTGACCCAGAGCACATCGTTGGAGTCTGTCTCGTATTCGAGCCAGGCACCGCGGTTGGGGATAATCTGGGAGGAGTAAAGCTTTTTGCCAGCTTTATCGTATGCGACGTCAAAATAGACGCCGGGAGAGCGGACCAGCTGGCTGACGATCACGCGCTCGGCACCGTTGATGATAAAAGTGCCATGGTCGGTCATGAGGGGAAAGTCGCCCATAAAAACGTCGGATTCCTTGATTTCACCGGTCTCCTTATTCTTCAGGCGGACAAACACCTTCAGCGGCGCTGCGTAGGTAATATCCCGTTCACGGCAGCGGGCGATGGAATTTTTCGGCTCGTCCAGAGAATAGTCCACGAATTCCAGAACCAGGTTCCCATTGTAGTCAGTGATGGGAGACACATCGGCCAGGACTTCGCGCAGATCGGTATCGAGAAAGCGCTGATAGGAGTTCTTCTGCACCTCAATCAGGTTGGGCATCTCCAGAACTTCATCAATGCGTGAGAAGCTCATACGTTCGCGGAGCTTCCCCATGTGGACCTCGTGTACCATGTTTTGAAATCACCCCTTATTTCGTCCGACCAGACCGTCCGGGAGACCCGAAAAAATGGGACTTGCGTTTCACACAGAAGCTGTGTAAAATAAGGAAGTCATCATGGGTTTCCAGGCACCAAGACGATACTGATGCAATTATAAATTTTAACATGGCATCAGATAAAAGTCAACGGAAATTTATCTATATTTTATATATTTCTTATAATATATAATAGGAAGGAAAGACTTGTGAGAAAGCTGGGCTTTGCCGCGGTCGCGATTCTGGCCGCGGTGTTCCTGATTCTGTCGGCCAGTGCCGGCCCGGAGGAGACCGTATTTCCTCCGACACCGGAACCGGCACCGGCGGGAAGGGAAATGAGGCCCACCCCGGCGCCTACGGCCGAACCGGGGACAACGGTCATCGACCATGTGCATTCTCCGGGGGTCTGTCCTGATTTTTATTTTCCAAAGGGAGACAAACTCCTGGAGATCTGGATGCCGAACATCAAGGACGCTGATGAGGCGATCCTGATGTATGACGGACAGGTGTACATGATCGACTGCGGGGACGAGCGGGCGGCCAACCGGGGCGCGATCCTGCTGAAGCAGCTGGGAATAGAGAAAATAGACATTCTGTTCAACACGCATCTCCACCACGACCATATCAACGGCCTGGAAATCACGGATGATACGGCGAAAGTCGGGGAAGTGCGGATCTGCTTCAGCCCGGACCTGACGGAAAGCGGCCTGCGGCTGCTGCGGACCACCCAGGAGCGGAACATTCCCCTGAAGGAATACCGGGACGGGGATGAATACACCATGGGTGACGGGGAAGTGAAACTGCTCTTCCTGAAGAACAACGAGACTTACCTGGACATGAACAACCAGAGCGCCCAGACACTTGTCACCTACGGGGAACGGTCCATCCTGTTTATGGCGGACATGGAACAGGCCGGGCAGAACGCGATGATCAGGCGGATCGGAACGGATCTGCTGAAGTGCGATATTGTAAAGTATCCCCATCACGCCAAATCGGATATGTCGACGCCTTTCTTCAAAGCGATGGAGGCGAAGCTGGCGATTGTGACGTCCGTGGAGGGACGGGGAGATGCGGGGCAGGTTGCCCTGACAAAGCGGAAACTTCCGGCGGTGTACACCAGCGTGAAAGGGAAGTTCACGCACCTGGTGACAAACGGGAAATACTGGCTGGTGGAACAGGTTCCGGCTCAATGAGCCGGAACCTGTTCTACAATGCAGAAGGGGAACGATAGGGACGGTCCTTTTCGTTCCCTTTGAGCATGAAAAGCCAATAAATGAGGACTGAGGAACGAAAAGGACCGTCCCTATCGTTCCCCTGAAGGGCAAATGTGAAATATTGAACGGCAAGCCGTTCAATGTGAAATATTCGCCTGCCGGCGAATGTGATAGATGGTTTCGGCTGAGTGCGAAACTATGCGGTTCCCATGACTATTGTCTCATTCTGAATTCGTAGGAGATTCTTCGACTTCGCTCGCGGGCTCGCTTCGCTCAGAATGACACCGTGATAGAATGCCTTCGGTCCTAAAGTATATATCACATCGGCCGGGTACCGGCCGATATTTCACATCTGCGAAGCAGATATTTCACGTGCGAAGCACATTTCATATTCGGCGGAGCCGAATATTTCACTTACCAGTATCGCAAGAGCACAAACGTTCCTAATAATATATTTCTTTCTCTCATAACTTATTGACAATGCTTTACAACAATGATATGATAGTCCAGTTGCAGTATGTTCCGGGGTTTATTGCGCCCTTTTTTGAGGCGGAAAACCCGGGAAACGGGAGGAGGTTCCGAAAGGCATGGACATGCTGAAAGCGGCCGGCAGCCGGAAGGTAGTCGGTACGAAACAGGTGATCCGGGCGATCAAAGCCGGAACCGTATCCAAGGTATATGTCTGCAGCGACGCTGATACCTTCATCTACCAACAGGTGGTCCGGGCCGCGGAAGCGGCGGGTATCCCCTGTGTGAGGGCCGCGTCGATGAAAGAGCTTGGCATGATCTGCGGAGTGGACGTACCCACCGCTGCCGCCGGACTGCTCAAGGCATAAAGAAAGACCCGGGTACAATCAAAACGCCTTCCAGATCCTGAGGGTTGCGGGATCTTGAGGATATTATTCAGGAGGTGCTCTAATGCCCACAATTAATCAGCTTGTCCGTAAGGGCCGCGAACGGGTGACCAAGAAGCCCACCGCTCCTATTCTTCAGGGATGCCCCCAGAAGCGCGGTGTGTGCCTGAGCGTGAAGACTCAGACTCCTAAGAAGCCCAACTCTGCTCTGCGGAAAATCGCGAGAATCCGCCTGACGAACTCCATCGAAGGTACCTGCTACATCCCCGGTATCGGCCACAACCTGCAGGAGCATAGTGTTGTGCTGATCCGTGGCGGCCGTGTTCGTGACCTGCCCGGCGTTCGTTATCACATCATCCGCGGTGCTCTGGATACCGCCGGTGTTGCCAAGCGGATGCAGGCTCGTTCCCTGTACGGCGCGAAGCGCCCGAAGAAGTAAGCAGAAAGCTGCCGCCGCAGTCTGAAACGGTGATGATCCGCGCCTGACACGATGTTGTTCTTCGGAACAGGAATGACAGAGAGACAGGAAGCAGGCGGAGTAAGCCGGCCGGTCTATTCGTGACCGGGACCATGCGATGCTGACGCAGGGTCGGAAGAAGAGGAAGCAGAACACTTACATCAGGACTATTATTGAGGAGGGAAACCTATGCCCCGTCGCGGTTTTGTACCGAAGCGTGAAGTGCTGCCGGATCCCGTTTACGGAACCACGGTAGTTACCAAACTGATCAACCAGATTATGCTGGACGGAAAGCGCGGAGTTGCGCAGAACGTCTGCTATGAGGCTTTTGAAGCCGTTGCCGAAAAGACCGGCAAGGCTGCTACCGACGTTTTCCAGGAAGCCCTGAACAACGTTGCCCCGCAGCTGGAAGTTAAGGCCCGCCGTGTTGGTGGTGCCACCTATCAGGTGCCTATCGAAATCCGCCCCGAACGCCGTCAGACCCTGGCCCTGCGCTGGATCGTTGACTTCGCCCGGAAACGCGGTGAGAAGACCATGGCTGAGCGCCTGGCCGCTGAACTGCTTGACGCCTCCAACAATACGGGCGCCGCGGTAAAACGTAAAGAAGAAATGCACCGTATGGCCGAGGCTAACAAGGCATTCGCTCATTACCGCTGGTAATAAGCATTTCAACTGCACGAACAAAGCAGCATCTGAAAGGAGCAAATCCCAAGTATGCCCAGAAGCCATCCACTTGAAAGAGTCCGGAACATCGGTATTATGGCTCATATCGATGCCGGTAAAACCACCACTACCGAGCGGATCCTGTTCTACACAGGTAAGAATCACCGCATCGGTGAAACGCATGAAGGTACGGCCACCATGGACTGGATGGCCCAGGAACAGGAGCGCGGCATCACCATTACGTCTGCTGCCACCACCTGCTTCTGGCACGATCCCCATGACCCCCAGAATGCGAACAAACAGTATCGTATCAACATCATTGACACGCCCGGCCACGTGGACTTCACGGTCGAGGTGGAACGCAGCCTTCGCGTGCTGGACGGCGCTGTAAGCGTCTTCTGCGCAAAGGGCGGCGTTGAGCCCCAGAGTGAAACCGTATGGAAGCAGGCGGAGACCTATCATGTTCCCCGCATGGCGTACGTCAATAAGATGGACATCACCGGCGCGGACTTCTTCCGCGTGGTTGATATGATGAAGGATCGCCTCGGCGCCAATGCCGTTCCGATTCAGCTGCCCATCGGTAAGGAAAACACCTTCCGCGGCATCATCGACCTAGTGCGTATGCGCGCTGAGATCTACTATGATGACCTCGGACAGGATGTGCGTGATGAGGAAATCCCCGCCGATATGAAGGAGATTGCCGAAGAGTATCGCGCGAACCTGCTGGAGAAGGTCGCTGAGACGGACGACGCCCTGATGGAGAAATTCCTCGAGGGTGAAGAGCTGACCGAAGAAGAGATCCGCGGCGCCATCCGCAAGTGCACCATCGCCTGCACGATGAACCCTGTTCTGTGCGGTACCAGCTACCGTAACAAGGGCGTGCAGCCGCTGCTGGACGCGGTGGTTGAATATATGCCCAGCCCGCTGGATATTCCGGCGATTGAGGGTGTCGACCCCGATGACCATGAAAAGAAGATGGAACGTCATCCTTCCGACGACGAACCCTTCTCCGCACTGGCGTTCAAGATCATGGTTGATCCTTTTGTCGGTAAACTGGCTTTCTTCCGCGTATACAGCGGCAAGCTGGAGTCCGGCAACTACGTGATGAACTCCACCAAGCAGAAGAGGGAGCGCATCAGCCGTATCATGCTGATGCACGCCAATCACCGTGAAGAGGTTGATACCATCTACACCGGTGAGATCGCCGGCGCCGTGGGTCTGAAAGACACCACCACAGGCGACACCCTCTGCGACGAGAACCATCAGATCATCCTGGAAAGCATGGTCTTCCCGGATCCGGTTATCGAAGTAGCCATCGAGCCCAAGACCAAGGCCGGTCAGGAGAAGATGACCTACGCGCTTCAGCGTCTGGCTGAAGAGGATCCCACCTTCAAGACCTACACCAACCAGGAAACCGGTCAGACCATTATCGCCGGCATGGGCGAACTCCACCTGGAGATTATCGTGGACCGCCTGCTGCGCGAGTTCAAAGTTGAAGCAACCGTGGGTAAGCCCCAGGTTACTTACAAGGAAACCATCCGCAAGCCCGCCAAGGCCGAAGGACGTTACGTCCGTCAGACCGGCGGTCACGGCCAGTACGGCCACTGCTGGATCGAGATCGAACCCCAGGAGCCCGGCAAGGGTTACGAGTTCGAGAGCCGTATCGTCGGCGGCGTGATTCCGAAGGAATTCATCGGACCGATCGACGCGGGTATCCAGGAAGCAGCCAAGAGCGGCGCTATCGCCGGCTACGAAGTAGTCAACTTCAAGGCTGCTGTTACGGACGGTTCCTACCACGATGTGGACTCCTCCGAAATGGCGTACAAGATCGCCGCGAGCATGGCTTTCAAGGAAGCTGTCCGCAAGGCCGATCCCTGCCTGATGGAGCCCATGATGAAAGTGGAGATCATCGTACCGGATCAGTATCTGGGCGACGTGATGGGCAATGTGTCCAGCCGCCGCGGCCGGGTCGAAGGCACGGAAGTGCGCGGCCAGGACCAGATCATCCACTCCTTTGTTCCGCTGAGCGAGATGTTCGGCTACACGACCGACCTTCGTTCCCGTACTCAGGGCCGCGGCATGTTCACCATGCAGTTTGACCACTACGAGGAAGTTCCGAAGTCTGTCGCGGAAAAGATCATCGGCAAAAAGCAGCAGGACTGATTTTGTAACTAAATCGACGTGAGATTGATTTACAAGGAGGAAACCCCAAATGGCAAAGGGACATTATGAACGGACAAAGCCCCATGTAAACATCGGCACCATCGGTCACGTTGACCATGGCAAGACCACCCTGACCGCCGCGATCACCATGACGCTGGCTATGAAGGGTGAAGCGCAGGCTATGCGCTATGACGAAATCGACAAGGCTCCGGAAGAAAAAGCACGTGGAATCACCATCAACACCGCTCACGTTGAGTACGAGACCGCCAAGCGTCACTATGCTCACGTGGACTGCCCCGGCCACGCTGACTATGTTAAGAACATGATCACCGGTGCTGCCCAGATGGACGGCGCTATCCTGGTTGTGTCTGCTCCCGACGGCCCGATGCCCCAGACCCGTGAGCACATCCTGCTCGCCCGTCAGGTTGGCGTGCCCTACATCGTCGTGTTCATGAACAAGACCGACATGATGGATGACGAAGAGCTGCTGGAGCTGGTTGAAATGGAAATCCGTGAGCTGCTGAGCAGCTACGACTTCCCCGGCGACGACATCCCGATCATCAAGGGTTCTGCTCTGAAGGTTCTTGAGTACCTGCAGAACGGCGGCACCGACGTTGACAACGCTCCCGAGTGCAAGTGCATCTGGGAACTGATGGACGCTGTTGACAGCTACATTCCGGAACCGGAACGTGCTACCGACCAGCCCTTCCTGATGCCCGTTGAAGACGTGTTCTCCATTTCCGGCCGCGGCACCGTGGCCACCGGCCGTGTTGAGCGTGGTACCGTTAAGGTGTCCGACGCTGTTGAAATCGTCGGCCTGATGGAGAAGCCCCGTAACACCGTTGTTACCGGTGTTGAAATGTTCCACAAGCTGCTGGACCAGGCTGAAGCCGGCGACAACATCGGCGCGCTGCTGCGTGGTATCCAGAGGAACGAAGTCGAGCGCGGCCAGGTTCTGGCGAAGCCCGGCAGCATTCATCCCCATACCCACTGCATCGGCCAGGTGTACGTGCTGACCAAGGAAGAAGGCGGACGTCATACTCCCTTCTTCAACGGCTATCGTCCCCAGTTCTACTTCCGGACGACTGACGTTACCGGCAACATCAAGCTGCCCGACGGCGTGGAAATGGTGATGCCCGGCGATAACATCGACATGGAAATCACCCTGATCACCCCCATCGCTATGGAGCAGGGACTGCGCTTCGCTATCCGCGAAGGCGGCCGTACTGTTGGTTCCGGCGTTGTGGCGAAGGTCATTGAGTAATCTAGTCAGGAGGGATACCAAATGGCAAACGCCGCCCGTACAAAGATTTGCCTGGCTTGCACTGAATGCAAACAGCGCAACTACAACAACATGAAAAATAAGAAGAATACTCCGGATCGCATTGAGCTCCAGAAGTACTGTCCCTTCTGCAAGAAGCACACAACTCATCGCGAGACCAAGTGATCCAAACACCCTACTAACGCTGTGAGGATGTGAAAAAAGTGTCTGAGACGAAGAAAGCGGTTGAATCCGCTGAAAAAGCCGTCCGGAAGACCGGAGAGAGCAAGCTGAGCAAGTTCTTCAGCTGGCTCACTAATCTGCCCAAGCGCATCGCCAAGCCCTTCAAAAACATGTACTATGAGCTGAAGAAGGTTACCTGGCCCAGCAAAGAAAAGCTGATCGCCTATTCCATCATCGTGCTCGTGTTCATGCTCTTCATGGGCATCGTGATCGGTGTGCTGGACCTGGGCGCGTCCGCGTTGGTCAGTAAGCTGATCGCGTAATAGGAGAGAAGTAACATGGCTGAAACAAAGAAGGAGCCTTGCTGGTACGTTATCCACACCTACTCGGGCTACGAGAACAAGGTGAAGGATACGCTGGAAAAGTCCGTCGAAAACAACGGCATGCAGGATCTGATCCTCGAGGTTCGGGTTCCCATGGAAGAAGTTGTTGAGATCCGGAACGGAAAGCGCGTTAAGAGCACCCGTAAGGTTTATCCCGGCTATGTGCTGGTGCACATGATCGAAACCAGTGAGAGCTGGTACGTCGTGCGGAATACCCGCGGCGTTACCGGTTTCGTCGGCCCGGATTCCAAGCCTGTTCCGCTGACGCAGGAAGAAGTCGACATGATGCTCAATACTGAGCAGTCCAGTGTGGACTTCGGCTTCGCGATCGGCGAGCATGTCCGGATCCTGTCCGGCCCGCTGGAAAATTTCAGCGGTGTGGTGGAAGACGTCGATACCGTTCGCGGCAAGCTGACCGTCAAGGTACAGATGTTCCTTGGCCGGGAAATGCCCGTGGAGGTCGATCTCGACCAGGTCGAGAAGGAAGACTGATTCCCGCTCCTGTAATCTGTTTTGTTGCAAAGGGAACGGTCCTGACCGGGCCGTTCCCATGCATCGCCCTGCCTGATGGCAAGGCGCGACGTGGGAGGAAGCTGAACGCTTCCGCTCTACCACAATTTTTATGGAGGTGCCACTCAAATGGCAAAGAAAGTACAGGCTTACATTAAGCTGCAGGTTCCTGCCGGCAAGGCAACACCCGCTCCGCCTATCGGTCCCGCTCTGGGCCAGCACGGCGTGAACATCCCCGGTTTCTGCAAAGAGTTCAATGACCGTACCGCCAAGGAAGCCGGCCTGATCATCCCCGTGGTGATCACCGTCTACACCGACCGTACCTTCACCTTCATCACCAAGACGCCTCCGGCGCCCGTGCTGATCAAGAAGGCTCTGAATCTGCAGAAGGCCAGCGGCCGTCCCAACAAGGAAAAGGTTGGCCAGCTGACGAAGGAACAGGTTCGTAAGATCGCTGAAACCAAGATGCCCGACCTGAACGCCGGCAGCATCGAAGCCGCCATGAGCATGGTGGCCGGTACCGCCCGCAGCATGGGCGTGACCGTCGAGGAATAATGCGGCTCTGTCCGGAGATATGATCCGGATATAGCAAAGCATCGCGCAATGCTGCACAATGGGGCAATGCCCCTGACAATGTGGGAGGACAATGTGCCGCTAAGACCACACAGGAGGAATATATAATGAAACACGGTAAGAAATATACCGACAGCGTAAAGCTGATCGACCATCTGAAGCAGTATGACCCCGAAGAGGCCGTCGATCTGGTGCTCCAGACCGGCAAAGCCAAGTTTGATGAAACTGTCGAGATCTCCGTCCGCCTGGGCGTTGACCCCCGCCACGCTGACCAGCAGGTCCGCGGCGCCGTGGTCCTGCCTCACGGCACCGGCCGCACCATCCGCGTGCTGGTCATTGCCAAGGGCGAAAAGGCCAAGGAAGCTGAGGAAGCCGGTGCCGATTTCGTCGGTGCTGAGGATATGATCCAGAAGATCCAGCAGGAGAACTGGTTCGACTTCGACGTCTGCGTTGCCACCCCCGATATGATGGGTATGGTCGGCCGCATCGGTCGTGTGCTGGGCCCGAAGGGCCTCATGCCCAACCCGAAGTCCGGCACCGTGACCATGGACATCGCCCGTGCGGTGAACGACATCAAAGCCGGTAAAGTGGAATACCGTCTGGACAAGACCGCTATCATCCACTGCCCGATTGGCAAGGTTTCCTTCGGCAAGGAAAAGCTTCAGGAGAACCTGAGCGTGCTGATGGACGCCATCAACAAGGCGAAGCCCGCGGCTGCCAAGGGTACCTATATGAAGAGTGTTTATCTCTCCAGCACCATGGGTCCCGCCGTCCGCGTGAATCCGCTGAAGTTCTGATGAACATGATAAAGAGTCCGGCTGAAAAGCCGGACTCTTTTCATGTTTAATGAATAATGAAAACTGAAAACTGAAAACTTAAAAATAGTGGATAGGACAGCTTCCGATAATCGGAAGCTGTCCTTTTTGATTTGATGCAGTGTGAAAAACGGGATATGGAGTTCAACCATTAATTCTGAATTCTGAATTCTGAATTTTTACCGGGGAACGGATGTGGAACGTTGAGCAGCCCTTTTTGGAACATCCCGTCTGTAGAATATTGCATCGGGCGGCGGAATGCTGCCGGAATAAAAGACCGGAGGGAATGGACTATGTACTTTGAGGCTATCGCAAAAATCGTATCGGAACGGACCGGCGTGGATGTTGCCGCGATCAAACCGGAAAGCAAATTCGCCGAACTGGGGATCGACTCCCTGGACACTGAGGAACTGCTGATGAACCTGGAGGACGAGATCGGCATCGAGATCGAACTGGACCGGAAAGTGGAAACCATTGATGACCTGGACAAGTTTATCCAGAGCAGGCAGGGATAAGAACATGATACAGTCAGCCATTTGTGAGATGCTGGGGATACGCTATCCCGTTTTCCAGGGAGGTATGGCCTGGATCGCCGACGCAAAGCTGGCGGCAGCGGTGTCCAACGGCGGCGGCCTCGGGATCATCGCGGCCGGAAACGCGCCGGGGGATTACGTCAGGCAGCAGGTTCGGGAAGCCAGGAAGCTGACCGGAAAACCGGTGGGCGTCAACATCATGCTGCTCAGCCCTTTTGCGGAGGAAGTGGCCCGTGTTGTGACAGAGGAAAAGGTGGAAGTGGTCACAACGGGTGCCGGTAATCCTTCCGCGTATATCAAAGACTGGCTCGCGGCGGGCATAAAGGTCATTCCGGTGGTGGCTTCAGTGGCCATGGCGAAACTGATGACCCGTCTCGGCGCTTCCGCGCTGATCGCGGAAGGCGGCGAAAGCGGCGGCCATGTGGGGGAACTGACCACCATGGTGCTGGTTCCGCAAGTCTGTGACGCAACGAACCTCCCTGTGATCGCGGCGGGCGGTATCGCCGACGGACGGGGAATGGCAGCTGCCTTTATGCTGGGCGCCTGCGGTGTCCAGATGGGAACCCGCTTCCTGAGCGCGGAAGAATGTACCATTCATCCTTCCTATAAGGAGAAGATCCTGAAAGCTACGGATCTTTGCACCATGGTGACCGGCAGGCGGCTGGGCCATCCGGTCCGCAGCCTGCGTACACCTTTCGCCAGGGAATACGCGAAAGCGGAATACGGCGGAATGCCGGATGAGAACCTGGAAGCCCTGGGACGGGGAGCTCTCAGGCTTGCGGTGCAGGAAGGAGACAGCGAAAAGGGCTGTTTCCTGTCGGGACAGATCGCGGCCATGGTCCGTAAGGAACAGCCGGCTGCGGAGATTATCAGGGAAGTTGCGGAAGGAGCGGAACCGCTCCTCCGGAGGGCATCTCAATGGGTAAAATAGCATTCGTGTTTTCAGGACAGGGAGACCAGTATCCGGGCATGGGCAAGGAGCTGGCGGAAAAGTATGCGGCCGCGGAAGCAGTATTTGCCGCCTGCGATGCCATCCGCCCCGGCACATCCGCCCAGTGCTTCGCGGGCTCAGAGGAAGAACTGAAGGAAACCCGGAACACACAGCCCTGCCTCTTTGCCACGGAGCTTGCGGCTGCGTCCGTGCTGATGGACAAAGGCGTTGTGCCTGACGCGGCGGCGGGCTTTTCCCTGGGCGAGGTGGCGGCGGCCGCGGCCTGCGGGCTGTTTGATATGGAAACAGGTTTCCGGCTTGTCTGCAGGCGCGGGGAACTGATGCAGCGAGAAGCGGAAAAGCAGGATACGTCCATGGCTGCGGTGGTGAAGCTGACCGAAGAACAGGTTCGGGAGATCTGCGGCAGGCATGAGGAAGTGTATCCTGTAAACTTCAACTGCCCGGGGCAGGTCACGGTTTCCGGCCTTTCCTCACAGATGGCTGGATTTTTTGAGGATGTGAAAGCCGCGGGCGGCCGGGCTATTCCCCTGAAAGTGAAAGGCGCTTTCCATTCACCGTTTATGCGGAAGGCGGCCGATGATTTTGCCGAAGCGCTGGCGCAGGCGGAGATCAGGGAAAACACCATTCCGCTGTACTCCAATATGACAGCCGGGCTTTACGCCGGAAACGCGGCGGAGCTGCTTTCCGGGCAGATCTTCAGCCCGGTGCTGTGGGAAAAGATCATCCGCAATATGATCAAGGGCGGGGTTGACACCTTCATTGAGATCGGCCCCGGGAAGACGCTCTGCAATATGATCCGGAGGATCAGCAGCGACGTCACGGCGGTCAGCGTGACAGAATATCTTTCTGAGGTGGAAGCATGTTAAAGGAAAAAACAGCGATCGTGACCGGCGGTTCCCGGGGGATCGGCAAAGCCATCGCGCTGAAACTGGCCTCCATGGGAGCGGATATCGCCGTTATTTACGCGGGAAACACGGATGCGGCGGAAGCTGTCAGCCGGCAGTGCCGGGAGGAATACGGCGTAAACGCGAAGGCTTACCGGTGTGACGTGGCGGATTATGCCACTGTAAAAGAAAACGTGGCACAGATCAAAGCAGATTTCGGAACGGCGCATATCCTGGTGAACAACGCGGGGATCACCCGGGACGGGCTGCTGGCCATGATGAAGGAAGAGGATTATGACGCCGTCCTGGATACCAACCTCAAGGGCGCTTTCAACATGATCCGCCACTGTGCCGGCCTGTTTATCCGGAACCGGGAGGGCTGCGTGATCAATATCACTTCTGTGGCGGGGATCATGGGCAACGCGGGACAATGCAATTATGCCGCGTCCAAGGCGGGCCTGATCGGCCTGACGAAATCCGTCGCCAGGGAACTGGCACCGAAGGGGATTCGCTGCAACGCCATTGCCCCGGGGTTTATCGCGACGGACATGACAGAAAGCCAGGCGGAGAATCCGCTGCTGGAGAAGATCCCGCTGGGCCGGATGGGCAAGGCGGAAGACGTGGCCGACGCGGCGGCGTTCCTGGCATGCGCTGAATATGTGACGGGCGAAGTCCTCCGGGTTGACGGCGGAATCGCGATGTAAGGAGAAAAAGGATGAGCGAATACAGAAGAGTCGTTGTGACCGGGATCGGCGCGGTGACCCCGTTGGGGAACAGCGCGGCGGACACCTGGGAAGGCATGAAAAACGGGAAGAACGGCATCGGGCCGATCACCCTGTTTGATACGGAGAATTTCAAGGCGAAGCTGGCGGCGGAAGTCAGGAACTTCGATCCGAAGGAATACCTGGAAGTAAAGGAGATCCTCCGCACGGACCGCTACGCGCAGTTCGCGGTGGCCGCGGCGAAGCAGGCGGCTTATGAAAGCGGCATCGAAGGGACGGTTGAGCCGGAACGCTTCGCCGTCATTTTCGGTACGGGTATCGGCGGGATCAGCACCTTTGAAAAGGAACACAGCACGCTGCTGGAGAAAGGCCCACGCCGGGTTTCTCCGCTGATGGTTCCGATGATGATCGGGAACATGGCGGCCGGACTGATCGCCATCCGGCATGACTGCCGGAACTCCGTCATGCCGGCGGTAACAGCCTGTGCTTCCGGTTCCAATGCCATCGGGGAAGCCATGCACCTGATCCGCCACGGATACGCGGACGCGGCGATCACCGGCGGCGCGGAAGCCGCGATCATTCCTTCTGCCATCGCCGGCTTTGCCAATATGCAGGCTTTGTCTGTCTCACAGGATCCGGATGAAGCCTCACTTCCTTTTGATAAACGCAGGGGCGGTTTCGTCATGGGAGAAGGCGCTGCGGCGCTCATCCTGGAGGAATACGGCCACGCGAAAAAACGCGGAGCCAGGATCTACGGCGAGGTATGCGGCTACGGCTCCACCTGTGACGCGTATCACATCACCGCGCCCCATCCGGAAGCCCGCGGCGGCGCCCGGGCCATGGAGGATGCCATGAAGGAAGCGGATTACTCGGAAAAGGACATGGTCTATATCAATGCCCACGGTACCGGCACGCCGATGAACGATGTGATCGAGACCCTGGCGATCAAAAAAGCGCTTGGGGAAGAGGGCGCGAAGAAAGCCCTGGTCAGCTCCACCAAGTCCATGACCGGTCATATGCTGGGCGCGGCGGGAGCTGTGGAAGCCCTGGCCTGCCTGCTGGCGCTGGATGAAGGCATCATTCCGCCCACGATCAACCTGAAAGAACAGGATGAGGCCTGTGACCTGAACTGCACGCCGAATCGTGCGGTGAAAGCGGATATTACCCTGGCGCTTTCCAATTCCCTGGGCTTTGGCGGTCACAACGCGTGCCTTGCTTTCAGAAAGGTGTAAGGAAATGAAGGAAACAGATATTCGCAAATACGCGGGGCTGATGAAGGAACTGGGCCTGACCGGCCTGGAACTGACGGATGGGAACGGCACGGTCCGCCTGGAACGGGCGGTTCCGGCACAGGCGGAAAAAACCGTATACGCTGTTCCGGAGACGTCTTCCGCACCGGTACAGGCCGCTGAAAACAGGGACTATATCAGCGTAAAATCCCCGATCGTCGGCGTGTTCTATGCCGCGCCGGCGGAGAAGGCGGAATCCTTTGTGAAAGCGGGGGATTCGGTGAATAAGGGACAGACGCTCTGTATTATCGAAGCCATGAAGCTGATGAACGAGATCGTTGCCGAGGAAGACGGCGTGATCTCGGAAGTCTGCGTGACCAACGGGCAGGTTGTGGAATACGGAACAGAGCTGTTCCGGATCAGGAGATAAGGCTGTGAACAGAGACGAGATCATGCGGGTCCTGCCGCACAGGGAGCCGATGCTGCTCCTGGACGACGTGGAGGAACAGGACGGCGAATCAGTCGGGCATTACGCTGTGCGCGGGGATGAGTTTTTCCTGAAGGGGCATTTTCCGGGCAATCCGATCGTTCCCGGGGTGATCCTGTGCGAGATCCTGGCCCAGTCCGCCTGCGTGCTGCTTAAGGACGTGATGAAGGAAGGGGAGCTGACGGTCTACACAGGCCTCAACAACGTAAAGTTCCGTTCCCCTGTGAAGCCGGGGGACCGGGTGGAAACCCGCTGCCGCATCAAAAGGGTCAAGCATCCCTTTTACTTTGCGGAGGGCAGGGTCACTGTGGACGGCAGGCTCTGCGTGTCCGCTGAGTTCTCCGTAGCGATTACAGGAGCGTAAACGATGTTTTCAAAGATACTCATTGCCAACCGGGGAGAGATCGCTGTCCGCATCATCCGGGCCTGCAAGGAAATGGGCGTGGCCACAGTGGCGGTCTATTCAGAGGAGGACAGGAATGCCCTGCATGTGGCGCTGGCGGACCAGAGCTACTGCATCGGCGGCGCGGAGGCGTCCGGCAGTTACCTGAATGAAAACCAGATTATTTCTGTTGCCATCCTGGCGGGAGCCCAGGCGATCCACCCGGGCTATGGCTTCCTCTCGGAAAACGCGCATTTTGCCAGGCTTTGCAGGAAAAACGGGCTGGTCTTTATCGGCCCCGATCCCGAGAACATGGAACGTCTCAGCGACAAGGCGGTGCTGAAGGAACTGATCCGGGAGACGGGCCTTTCGGTAATCCCCGGTACCAAAGCCGTGGCATCCGCGGAGGAAGCGAAGAAGGCGGCGGCAAAGATCGGCTATCCTGTGATGCTGAAGGCCTGCGCGGGCGGCGGCGGCCGGGGGATCCGGCTGATCCACACGGAGGATGAACTGGAAGACGCCTACATGCAGGCGACCGCGGAAGCGGTCAGCGCCTTCGGGGACGGCAGCGTTTACCTGGAGAAATATATCTTCCCGGCCAGGCATGTGGAGCTCCAGATCCTGGCGGATGAGCACGGGAACGCGGTATGCCTGGGGGACCGGGACTGCTCTCTGCAGCGGCGGAATCAGAAACTGCTTGAAGAAACCCCTTCACCCGCGGTGAGTGATGAACAGCGCCGGCAGATCACGGAGCTGGCGGTGGACGCGGTGAAGAAGATCGGGTATGTGGGGGCAGGGACGCTGGAATTCCTGCTGGACGGGGACGGGAAGTTCTGGTTTATGGAGATGAACGTCCGCCTGCAGGTGGAACATTGCGTGACCGAAATGCTGACAGGCATCGATATTGTGAAATGGCAGATCCGGATCGCGGCGGGAATCCCGCTGAATTTTACGCAGGAGGAGATCCGGATGACCGGATCCGCTGTGGAATGCCGGATCAACGCGGGAAGCTGCGGACGGCTGAAAATGCTCCATGTACCGGGAGGCCCCTCGGTACGCTTTGATACCTGCCTGGTGGAGGGAACGGCGGTATCCCCGTATTACGATTCGCTGCTGGGGAAACTGGTGGTTTTCGCCAGGACCCGGGAGGAAACCCTGCGCAAAATGCGGGCAGCCCTTTGCGAACTGGTTATTGAGGGAATCCAGACCAATATTGTGGAACAGCTTCGGATTGTGGAGGATGAGCGTTTTATCTCCGGCAGGTATGATCTGTCATTTATGGGAAACAGGTGATGAGATGGCAATGCTGAATTTTATGAAACCCATGAATCAGCTGGAGGAGGGCGGACGCACTGCCGCGCCTGTCCAGCGTGATGACGGGGAGCCTGAAAAGAAGTGCCCGAACTGCCGTAAGGAAATCCCCCTGAGCCGCCTGTGGGCCAATGACCTGGTCTGTCCCTGCGGATATCATTTCCGGATGAAGGCACGCCAGCGCATCCAGATGATCGCCGACCGGGGCAGCTTCCGGGAACTGTTTTCCGGAATGAAATCGGATAATCCGCTGAATTTCCCCGGATACAGCGAAAAGATCGAAACAGTCCGGGTGGCCAGCGGGGAACAGGAAGCGGTTGTGTGCGGCACAGCGGCCATCGGGAAGCAGCCGTGCTGCCTGTTTGTCATGGAATCCTATTTTATGATGGGCAGCATGGGCAGCGCGGTGGGGGAAAAGATCACCTCGCTATTTGAGTATGCCGTCCGGTTCCGCCTGCCGGTGGTGGGCTTTAGCGTATCAGGAGGAGCCCGGATGCAGGAAGGGCTTCTGTCCCTGATGCAGATGGCCAAGACCAGCGCGGCGGTGAAGAGGCACAGCGACGCGGGACTCCTGTATATCGCGGTGCTGACGGATCCCACAACGGGCGGAGTTACGGCCAGCTTTGCCATGGAGGCGGATATCATCCTGGCGGAGCCCGGCGCGACGGTGGGTTTTGCCGGGGCGCGGGTGATCGAGCAGACCACGAAAAAACCGCTGCCGGAGGGGTTCCAGACGGCGGAATTCCTGCTGGAACATGGCTTCGTGGACAGCATTGTTCCGCGGCCGGGACAGAAGAAATACCTGGCCGGGATCCTGAAGATGCATGACGGGAGGACGGCCTGATGAGCGAGTCAGCATATAAGCGGGTCAGGATCGCCCGCAATAACGGCAGGCCGATGGGGCAGGATTACATCCGGAACATATTCAGGGAATTTACGGAATTCCACGGCGACCGGCGGTATGCGGACGATCCGGCTGTGATCGGCGGGATTGCCAGGCTGGATGGCGTTCCGGTAACGGTGATCGCCATTGAAAAAGGGCATACCGCAAAGGAACGTACCTGCCGGAATTTCGGCGCGCCGAATCCGGAAGGCTACCGCAAAGCCCTGCGGCTGATGGAGCAGGCTGAGAAGTTCGGAAGGCCGGTGATCTGCTTTATCGACACATCCGGCGCTTTCTGCGGGATCGGCGCGGAGGAACGGGGACAGGGACAGGCCATCGCCGAAAACCTGATGAGGATGTCCACGCTGTGCGTTCCGATCATTTCCATCCTGATCGGCGAGGGAGGCAGCGGCGGAGCCCTGGCCCTGGCAGTGGCCGACCGGGTGTGGATGCTGCAGAACGCGGTCTATTCGGTAATCTCTCCGGAAGGCTGCGCCAGCATTCTCTGGAAGGATCCGGAAAAGGCGGAAACCGCGGCGGAAAGCCTGAAACTGACCGCGGAGGACGCCCGGAGCCTGGGCGTGATCGAACGCATCCTTTCCGAAAAGGAGATCGGAAGCAAAGCATTCTATGACAGGATCCGTGATCTCCTGAAGGAGGAAACGGAAATCCTCGCGAAGGATGCCGACCTGGTTGGGAAACGCTATGAACGGTTCCGCAGGATCGGCACCGGTGCGGTCATGAAGGAGTCAGTATGAGTATCTACAGGGAATTCTGCCACGAGATTACCGATGAAAACGGGATGCTGAAGAAGATCACCCTGGATTATCCGGAGGATTTCAACTTCGGGTATGACGTGGTCGACCGGGTGGCAGGCGAAACCCCGGACAAAAGAGCAATCGTATGGTGCAACGCGGAAGGCGAAGAACATATCTTTACCTTCTCGGATATCAGACGCTGCAGCAACCGGATCGCGAACGTGTTCCGGGCCGCGGGCATCGGGCGCGGGAACCGGGTGATGCTGATCCTGAAGCGCCACTATGAATACTGGTTCGCGGCGGTGGCACTGCACAAGATCGGCGCGGTGATGATTCCCGTGACCCATATGCTGACCGTCAGCGACCTGGAATACCGCCTGAAGGCATCCGGGGTCAGGGCGATCGTGTGTACAGCGCAGAGCAATGTACCCGGAAAAGTGAAGGAAGCGCTGGCACAGGCAGGGCTTACGGCCCGACTCTGGTGCGTGCAGGGGAACGCGGAGGGCTTTGAAAACCTGACGGAAGCGATGCAGACGGCGCCTGAAGACCTGGAGCGGATCTCCACCAAAGCGGCTGATCCGATGATCCTGTATTTCACATCCGGCACCACCGGCTATCCCAAAGGCGTGATCCACTCCTATACCTATCCGCTGGCGCATATTGTGACAGCCCGGTACTGGCAGCAGGCGGAGGATAACGGACTTCACTTTACCGTTGCGGAAACCGGCTGGGCCAAGGCATCCTGGGGAAAGATCTACGGGCAGTGGCTGGTGGGCAGCGCTGTCATGGTCTATGACTTTGACAGCTTTGATCCGAAACAGCTGACCCAGATCATCAACAAATACGGCGTCACCTCTTTCTGCGCGCCGCCGACGGTTTACCGCTACCTGGTCCGGAAGGGGATTCCGGACATGCCGACGCTGAAGCACGCGTCCACGGCGGGTGAGATGCTGGCGCCTGAAGTGTTCCGGAAGTTTACGGAGCGCACGGGGCTGGAACTGTGTGAAGGGTACGGCCAGACGGAGACGACCCTGCTGCTTGCCAATTTCAGGGGAATGCCTGCCGCGGAAGGTTCCATGGGCGTGCCGTCTCCTTTCTATCACATCGAACTGCGCAACCGCCAGGGGAAGCCCGCGGGAGTGAACGAGACCGGGGAGGTTGTCATCGTTCCGGAGGAGCCCGGCAGGCAGACCGGCGTGTTCATGGCTTACCTGGACAATGAAAAGCAGTATGAATATGTGTGGCGCGGCGGCGTTTATCATACGGGAGACGCGGCCAGCATGGACGAAAACGGGCGATACTGGTTCCGGGGACGTTTTGACGATATCATCAAGACCGGCGGTTACCGCGTAGGCCCCTATGAGGTGGAGAACGTGCTGCTGGAGCATCCCGCTGTTGCTGAGTGCAGCGTGTTCGGGGTGCCGGACCCGCTCAGGGGCCAGGCGATCAAAGCGGTGATCGTTCCCGGACAGGAATACCCGCCCTCCAGGGAACTGGAGCATGAGATCAAGGAATTCTGCAACCTGCGGCTGGCCGAGTACAAGTGGATCCGCCTGATCGAATTCGCGCAGGAAATGCCGAAGACCATCAGCGGGAAAATCCGGAAGAATATCATGCGGAAGCAGGCCTGCGCGCGCTGAACGGGGATTGGGAAAAGGATGGATTTGCAAAAAAAACGAAAATCAGCTATAAATATGTACAATACAACTTTTCATTGCTTTCAAAATCAATTGGCAGGGAGATCCGTTTCCGCGAAAGGAGCTGTGATGAACAGATGCTGAATACAGAGGACATCCTCAGCCGGCAGATCAGCGGTTTCCATCAGTACAGGCTGGACGGGCCGGTTCATCTGACTTATGTGAGCCTGAATCTTTGCGATATGACGGGATATGCGGAAAACGAACTGCTTGATGAGAACAGGGACCTTTACGCGCAGCTTGTGCACCCGGCTGACCGGGAGCAGTATGCCGGGTTCATCACGGAACTGGCGAAAGGGGCGCAGAACCTGGCCGCGGAATACCGCCTTGTGAAAAAGGACGGCCGGGTTATCTGGGTGCGGGATACGGTTTCCGTCCGGAAAGAGGAGGACGGCACGCTGGCCGGCGACTCCGTGTTAACGGATATCAGTGACCTGAAAAAGGAAAACAGCGACCTGCGGTTCCTGAACGAGACCATCCCCTGCGGGTTTATGAAATATACCTGTGAAAAACAGCCGAAGATCACCTATATCAACCAGAAAATGATCGATATCCTGCGCTGTCCTCCTGTCCGCGAGGGCGAACTGGATTACCTGGAAATGTATAAGGGGAATATCTTCCTGATGGTTCCGATGGAGGAACGCCGCAGGTTTTCCAAATACCTGAACCGGGTCTATTCCGCGGACGCGCCTCTTGCCGGGGAGATGGCGCTCCTTCGCTGCGACGGGACCAGGGCCTATGTGTCCGGCTGGGTCATCAAGACTGTCAATGAGGAAGGCGTGGAGGAATTCCAGAGCGCCTGTATGGATATCACCGCCCGGCACCAGATGCGGAAGGATGCTGAGACCCGGCGGTACATGAAGGCCCTGACCGACGTCTATGACAAGATCTTTGAATTCAACCTGGACTCCAATACGGTGAAGTGCCTGCACTGCGAAGACAGCTCCTCCTTCAAGATGTTTGAGGATGTCCCCATGTTTATGGAAGAGGCGCTGGACAGGTGGATCCTGGGCGCGGTGGAGCCGGAATCCCGGGACCGCATCCGCGGGTTTTTCCGGGATTTCAGCCAGAAGAAACTTTACGAGCCGGACGCGAAGCCGCCGCAGATCACCTATACAGCGCGCTGCTCTACCGGCGAGATGAGGCAGTATCGGGGCATCTTTATCAAGGTGGATGACTCGGTCAGCTATTACTGCTGCCGCCATATCCAGGAAACCGGCCGGGAGAACGACCTGCAGACGGAAAACGATGAGCTGAAGCAGAAAATGAAGGATCTGGTCATGCAGTTTTCCGACGGCATCGCCGCCTTTGAGGTTTCGGCGGACGGCATGGTTAAGCCGCTGTATGCCAGCGATAACGTGCAGGAGTTCTTCGGCTATACGGAAGAGGAATGGCTTCCCCTGACCGAAAAGTACACGCCCATTGAAACCTTTGTGGCTTACAGCGAGGCGGCGTACGAAGATTTTGCCGAGCTGCTGAGAACCGGCGAGGCGGAGTATACCTATTTCGACTACGGTACGGAAACGGAACGGAAGATCAAGGCGATCTGCTCCCCGAAGGAAGCCGGAAACAGCTCCCCGCGGTATGTTATGCTGTACCAGGTTGAGGATACGGAAACGGACAGGAAAAAGAACCTGCCGGAGAACCGCACAGTGACGATCCGAACCTTCGGCTACTTTGACGTGTTTGTCGGGGATAAGCCCATCGCGTTCCGGAATAAAAAATCCAAGGAACTGCTGGCGCTGCTGGTGGACCGCAGGGGGGGCTATGTCACTTCGGAGGAAGCCATCGGCTTCCTGTGGGAGGATGAACCGGCCAATACGGTGACCATGTCCAGGTACCGCAAGGTGGCCCTTCGCCTGAAAAACACCCTGGAGGAATACGGCATTTCGGATATCGTTGAGGCGGTGGACGGAAAGCGCCGCATCGTGATGGAAAAGGTCCAGTGTGACCTATACCAGTACTGCACCGGCAGGGAGGAATATGCCGGCCTGTTCAGGGGCAGCTATCTGACGAATTACAGCTGGGGCGAAACCACCCTCGGCGAACTATCGAATAAACCGGAGTAAGCAATGAGCAGATATATCCATAAGGTCCATTATTATGAGACAGACAAGATGGGGATCACCCATCACTCCAACTATATCCGCTTCATGGAAGAGGCGCGGATGAACTACCTCAATGAAACAGGCTTTACGATGACCAGGCTGGAGGCGGAGGGCATCACTTCTCCTGTGGTCTCAGTCACCTGCGATTATAAGTATCCGAGCACCTATGACGATGAGATCGGGATCGAGGTCAGGCTGACGCAGTATACCGGGGTCAAGTTTGTGCTTTCCTATGTGATGAGGAATATCCGCACCGGGAATGTGGTGGCGGAAGCGACATCCGCCCACTGCTTTATCGACGCGGAGGGCAGGCCGGTGGCAGTGAAGAAAACCTGCCCGGACCTGGACGGGAAGATGAAAAGTATTATGCTGGAGGCATAATACTTTTCATCAATGCAGAATGCAGAATTAAGAATGCAGAATGATAAAGTGTTATAACAGTTATTGGGGATTCAGGCAGCTGCGTAAAAGCAGCTGTCTGTTTTTTTTGTTTTTGATTTATGGGTTAACAAAGCAGTTTCGCAAAAGGAAAAAGCAGGAGTGGGGGAGAATTATTATAGGTTCGATATTTTTGTGAGCGGGGAAGAGAGCATGAGACTGAATCCTTTGCTGATGGAAAAACTGGCCGGGGAAGAGGAATACGCCGCGGGACGGGACCTGGAAGAGATCGGCGCGGTGAAGACGGCTGAGGAAGACCGGGGAATGATCCGCTATACGGTGGCGGGTCAGCCGCCGCATTCCGTGACGCTGACACGGCGCCTGGTGATCCACTGCGACTGTGACGTCTTCCTGCATAAAGGCTGCTGCAGGCACGCGGTGGCGGTCTGGCTGTACGCGGACCGCCGGAAGGTGCCGGAAAGCATGATGAAGAAGCAGGCGCCTGAAACCGCCGCGGAGCTTTCCGAAATGATCCTGCAGGAAATGCCGGCGGAGGCGAACGTCCGCCTGGAAGTGACCCTTGTGCTGCCCCAGAAGGCGGGACAGGAACTGCGGGTCGGCCTGCGGACGGGTGAAAAGAAGCTCTATGTGATCAAGGATATCAGGCATTTTCTCACGTCCCTGGAGGCGGGAGAAACCATCGAACTGGGAAAGGATTTTGTTTACCAGCCGGAATGGATGCGCTATTCCGATGACGATATGCGGGTGCTGGAACTGCTGCGGAAGCTTTGCTCTGCCCGGGAACCCGGGACCACCGCCGGCAATCCGGCAGCCAACCGGCTGATGCGCCTGCCGGAACCCTTTGCGGAGGAACTGCTGGAAACCATCGGGGAGACAACCCTGCGGGTGATGGACCAGAGTGGAAAGATCCAGCACGGGAAACCTGTCCGCGGCGCGCAGGTGCCCCTGCACTTCGCGGTGAACCTGGGCCCCCGGGGCCTGCAGGTGAGCGGGCGGATCCCGCCGGACCTGCAGCCGGTGACAGCGGCCTGCACCTGGATCATTGCGGGCGGCAGCCTGATCCGGACGGAAAGGGAGCAGATCCGCCTGATCCGGCTGATCTATGAAAACCAGTATGAAGGCCGCTGCCTGATGGAATATCCCCTCAGCGATACGGAACGGGTCATCGGCGAGATCCTGCCGTACCTGAAGATCCGCGGGGCGGTGGAGATCGGCGAAACCCTGCGGAAGCGGCTGGTCCGCCTGCCGTTGAAAACAGAAGTATACCTGGACCGGGATGGCAAGAGCGTTATAGCCACCATCCTGTTCCGGTACGGCGATATCACCCTGAATCCCTTCGGGGCGAATGAAAAGAAGATCACCCTGGACAAGGGAGAACAGCTGCTGCTTCGGGACGCGGAGGGTGAGCACCGGGTGCTGGATATCCTGGCGAATGCAGGATTCCGCGTCGGAAAGGACAACATCCGCCTGAGCGGCACAGACGCTGTGTTTGACTTTGTCGGAAAGGGCGTCAAGCGGCTGCAGGAAGCGGCGGATGTGTTCCTGAGCCGGGAGTTCAAGCGCATTGTGCCCAGGCGGCCTATTATGTCCGGCAGCATGCGGATGAACGGCGACCGGATTGAGCTGATGCTGACCCGGGACGGGGAACCGATTGATGAGATCCTGGAGCTGATGGAAGCCCTGAGCCGGAAACGGCGGTATTTCCGCCTGCGCAGCGGCGAGTTCCTGGATCTGGAAGACCTGGCGGGATGGCAGGAAACCGCGGCGGGAATCTATGAGGCTGCGGTACGGGACGGAAATGAACTGAACCGGGATACCATCGTGCTGCGGGCGTACCGGGCCGGCTACCTGACCAGCATGCTGGAAAACAGCGGGATCAAAATTGAACTGGACGAAAAGGTCAGGGAGCTTTCGGAAAGCCTGGCTGCCGGCGGAAAGGAAACAGACGCGCCGGAGATGGCTTCCGGCGTGAGCCTGCGGGACTACCAGAAGCGCGGATATGAGTGGATGATCGCCCTGGACCGGATGCATATGGGCGGCATCCTGGCGGATGATATGGGACTGGGCAAGACCGCGCAGATCATTGCCCTGCTGATCGCCACCCGGGAAGCCGGGCGGACCAGCCTGGTGGTGGCGCCCACGTCCCTGACCTATAACTGGCTGAGCGAGTTCCGGAAATTCGCGCCGAACCTGAGCGTGACCGTACTCAGTGGCAACGGCACCCAGCGGGCGGGCCTGATCCGCCATATCATCAGCAACGGGGACGTGGATGTGGTGATCACCAGCTATCCGCTGATCCGCCGGGATATCGGCCTGCTGAAGGATCATCAATTCCGTTTTGTGATCCTGGACGAGGCACAGAATATCAAGAACGCCGGCAGCGTGGCGGCCCAGGCGGTGAAGCAGCTGCAGGCAGATACCCGTTTTGCCCTCACCGGAACCCCCATGGAGAACGGGGTGGGCGAGCTGTGGAGCCTGTTTGACTTTGTGCTGCCGGGATACCTGCCGGGCTACAACACCTTCCTGCGGAAGTACCAGGACGGGGAAAACGCGGATGACCTGCTGAAAAAGATCCATCCGTTCCTGATCCGGCGCCTGAAGCAGGACGTGCTGGAGGAACTGCCGGACAAGATGGAGACCACCCTGACGGCGCGGATGACACCGGAGCAGGAGAAGATCTACCGGGCGGCGCTGGAGCGTCTGCGTCCGCAGATCAATAAACTCCTGGAGGAAAAAGGCGCGGCGAGGGGACGGATCGAGGTTCTCAGCGCCATTACGGAACTGCGGGAGATCTGCTGTCATCCCTCCCTGGTGATGTCGGATTACCGGGGTGGAAGCGGCAAGGAGGAAATGCTCCTGGAGCTGCTGCCGGAAATGATCCGGGACGGACGGCGCGTGCTGCTCTTCAGCCAGTTCACCAGCATGCTGAAACTGCTGCGGGCCCGGCTGGAGGAAAACGGATTCAGCACGCTTTACCTGGACGGGGAGACCCCGGCAGGGGAGCGGCTGGCGCTTACGGAACGGTTTAACCAGGGCGAGGGACAGATCTTCCTCATCAGCCTGAAGGCGGGAGGCTCCGGCCTGAACCTGACCGGTGCGGATATGGTCATCCTGTATGATCCCTGGTGGAACCCGGCAGCGGAAGAACAGGCCACGGACCGGGCTCACCGGATCGGACAGGAAAAGAAGGTGACCGTGATCCGGATGGTGACCGGCGAGACCATTGAGGAGCAGGTGGTGGAGCTGGGAGCCCGGAAGAAGGCGCTGTTTGAACGGCTGATCACACCGGGAGAGACAGTGATCAGCGCTATGAGCGAACAGGAGATCAGGGCACTTTTCGAATAAGCTTTGCTTATTCGGAAAGCGCCCAATGAAATATTTGAGGAAGGTCCAGGTATAAGTGAAATATTTGAGGAAGGCCAGGAGGCCTTCCTCAAATGTGAAATATCGGCCTGACGGCCGATGTGAAATATTGAACGGCAAGCCGTTCAATGTGAAATATTCGTCTTCGACGAATGTGAAAGATGGATTTGGCCTGTAAGCGGAGCGCTTTGTATTTCCCTGCAAGAATGCGGAAGAAAAGGATGGTTTTGTTCGTTCATATATTCCGGGGGCATGATGAGGCAAAGACAGTAATAATTCTGAATTCTGCATTCTGCATTCTGCATTACTCATACCCTGTACGTGATTGCAGTGAGGTACAGTTTGTGGTATACTTTATAAGATTTGTGACTTACAGAAAGTGAGGGAGACGCATGGAAAGGGAACCGAATAACCAGGGCCGCCGTGCGGCTTCCCGCGCGACTAAGCTTCGCCGCCGGAAGAGCAGGATGAACTTTATCCTGCTGGCCGGTTTTATCGCGGTGCTCATCCTGCTGGTGCTCATCACGCCTAAAGAGCCGAATTACCGCGCAACCTATTCCGCCGCGACCGAGTCCGGCCTGGTGGAGGGCGAAGAGAACGAGGTTGTCGGCGCCTATAACGGACTGGTGATCAGTGAGGTTATGTCTGCCAATAAGGCTGCCGTGACCGATGAAAACGGCAAGTACGGTGACTGGGTCGAGATCTGGAATAGTTCTGACCGGAGGATGAAACTGGAAGGCATCGGCCTGAGCGACAAGGGCGACCGGATCCGTTTCCTTTTCCCGAAGATCAACCTGGAGCCGGGCGGACGGGTCGTTGTTTTCTGTGACAAAACCAACCAGGCTTCTCCCAACAGCACTTTCCATGCCAAATTCGGCCTGAGCAGCACGGGAGAGACCGTTTTCCTGTTTGATCAGAACGGATACCTGATCGACAGCTGCAAATACCCGATCATGGGCAGCGATGAAAGCTACGCCCTGACTGATGAAGGATTCCAGAAGGTTTCCTGGTACAGCCCCGGTTTTGAGAATACCGAGGAGGGCAACCGCCTGTACCGCGAGAGTGTCTCTGTGGCGGACGGCTCCATTATCATCAATGAGATCATGGCGGATCCGGTCACCGGTATCCGTGACGATGACGATGAACTGTGCGACTGGGTGGAACTGTATAACACCACCGGCCGGGATATTTCCCTGTCCGGTCTGGGCCTGAGCGACAATGAAGGAAAGCCGCTGAAGTGGCGTTTCCCGGATGACGCGGTGATCCAGGCTCACGGTTATTATCTTGTCTTCTGTACCGGCAAGGACCGGATGGATACGGCCAGAAAAAATGTACCCCATACGAATTTCAGGATCAGCGCGGAGCGCGAGACGATCATCCTGACGGACAGCAAGGGCCATGTGCTGGACCGGGTCATGATCGACAACCTGCCGCTGGACTGCAGCTGGGGACGGAATGAAAACGGACAGATGCAGGTTTTCCAGGTGCCGACCCCGACGCTCTCGAATAACCAGACAGGTTTTAACCAGATGGATTTTAACCTGCGAGCCATGAACAAAACCGGTGTTTACATCAGCGAAGTCCTGGCGAGCAATGATACGATCGTCGCTTATCCGAACGCTGCCAAATCAGACTGGATTGAGATCTATAACTCCAGCAGTAATTCAGTGGATATAAGCGGATGGGGGTTAAGCGACCGGCTTGATCACGGCCGGAAATGGCAGTTTCCGCAGGGAACTGTCATCGGCGCCGGCGAGTATAAGGTCGTCATGTGCGACAGGATGACCGACAGAAACAGCGCCGCGGAACCGCATGCGGCCTTTAAGGTCGGAAAGCAGAAAATGGAGACCATCACCCTGACAGATCCGACAGGCAGAGTGCTGGACAAGGTCAACCTGCCGGAAATGAGAACGGATGTCTCCTACGGCCGCACCCTCGGGATCGCGGGGCTTTTTTATTATGATACGCCCACACCTTTCCAGGCCAACGGGGAAGGTTTTACCGGGTATGCGGAGATGCCCTCCTTCACAACAGAACCCGGTCTGTATGACGGTGTGACCTATGTGCAGTTCAATATTCCGGAAGGGACCCAGGTCTTCTATACCACAGACAGTTCCGTGCCGACCCAGAATTCCAACCCCTATACAGGAGAACGGCTGGAACTGCGGGATATCACTGTGCTGCGGGCCAGGGCCTTCGCCGGCGGAAATATGAAGCCCAGCGATGTGCTGACGGGCACCTTCTTCATCAACAAGTTTCATTCGCTTCCGGTGGTTTCCATAGTGTCCGATCCGGATAACCTGTGGAATGAAAACACCGGCATGCTGACCGCGGGCAACAACGTGGATAAATCGAAGGGTATTCCCTTCAAGAATACGATATACCGTGCCATGAAAAAACAGGGTGCCCGGTATGAGTGCCATGTGGAACTGTATGATGACAGCGGCAACAACCTGATCAGCCAGGACGCGGAATTCTCCCTGATGGGCCAGTATTCCCTGGATATGCCGCAGAAGAGCATGAAGTTCCGGGCCAAGAGCAAGTACGGCAATAAGACCTTCGCGGCAAAACTGTTCCCTGACCGGAAGTTTACGGAATATAAGGGATTTGTGCTTCGCAACAGCGGCAATGACTGTGTGTGGACGCGCCTGCTGGACGGCCTCCAGAGCCGGCTGATGGACGATACAGGCTGTACCGTGGCTCACCAGGCCTGGAAACCTTACGTGGTATACCTGGACGGAATGTACTGGGGCCATATGAACCTGCGGGAACGGGCGGACAGGTACATGATCGCGCAGCAGGACGGTCTTCCCCTGGAAGAGGCAGACAATATGGACCTGCTGGAAGCCAGCGGCAAGGCCAACTACGGTTCGAACAAGGAATTCAAGGCAATGATCAAGAAGATCAAAGCCGGCAATCCCGCGAAGAATCCCGAAGATCTGCAGTACATCCTGGACAATGTGGATGTGGACAACCTGTTCGAGTACATGGCCTATGAAATGTTCTTCGGCAACAGTGATATCGGTAATACACGCTTCTACCGTTACAAGACGGAAGGAAGCAAGTGGCGCTGGGTGCTGTATGACCTGGACTACGGCCTGTTCTCTTCCAGCTTTAACAGTCCCAAGAGTTTTACAAACCCGAAGGGCATGGGTGACCAGAAGATTGACAACACGATTTTCCGCGCCCTGCTGAGCGTTCCGGAGTACAAGGATAAATACCTGACGATCTACGGAAACCTGTTCAAGCAGCTGACTACTGATTTTATGATGTACAGGCTGGAGAAACTGGTGGACCTGATCAAGCCGGAGATGAGCATGCACTTTGACAAGTGGGGCGAACTCAATGATAAGGCGATCATTGCTGAACTGCCGGTCACGTCTGACGGTGCTTACCGCTACTGGGAAAACCGGATCAACCGGCTGCGGAATACGCTGAAGAAACGCCCCAATCTCCTGTGGGAGATGAACCAGAACGTCTTCAACCTGACCAACGCGGAAATGGAAAAATACTTTGGACCGCGGCCGGAAATGCCGCCGGATGCCATTTAATTCTGATCTATTTTTCAAGGAGGGAATCCCATGTTTATCTCAACTGCCCTTGCGGATGGAATCAAATCAGCTGTGAAAAGTGACTCTGCCCTGAGCGAATACTTCATGAGTCAGTTTGAGAACCTGACTCCGTGGAAGATCGTGATCGGCCTGGTGATGGGTCTCATCGTCGGCCTGATCATCGCTTTCGTGTATAAGCGCTGCTACCGCGGCGTGCTGTACAGCCCCACCTTCGCCATGACGCTGATGATGCTGACGCTGATCACCACCCCGGTGGTTATGTGTATCAAGAGCAACATCTCCCTGAGTATGGGTATGGTCGGCGCCCTGAGTATCGTTCGTTTCCGTACGGCAGTGAAGGATCCCATGGACACGGCTTACATGTTCTGGGCCCTGACGATGGGCATTCTGCTGGGCGCTGAACTGTACGTTCACGCGGTGGCGGTTGTGCTGGGCATTGGCGTGATCCTGATGCTGATGACCTTCGTACGCTTCCGCAATCCCGATTCCTACCTGCTGGTGGTTCACTATGACGACTATGCCGAGCAGGATATCACCCAGCTGCTGCGGCGCACTGTGCGTCAGCGGAAGCTGCGCAGCAAGACCGTGACCCGCTCCGGCGCGGAAATGACCGTTGAAGTCCGTCTGGACAGCAAGCAGGACCTGGTCAGCGCTGTGCTGAACATCGAAGGCGTGCACGACGCTACACTCGTAGCATGTCAAGTAGAGGCAGGCACCTGAGAAACGCACAAAATCTGATTCTTCGAATCAGATTTTATGCGTAATGAATAATGAAAACTTAAAACTGAAAACTTAAAAATATTAGTGTTTTCGCCAATATTTTAATTCAGGATTCATCTTTTCATTATTCAATCTTAAAGCAGACATCCAGGACGATCAGTATAATATTATACGTTCTTAAGTTTTAAGTTTTAAGTTTTCATTAACCTTTTCCGGAGGAAAAGGTCATTTAAGGAGGTGATGGGTCCCTATGGCGATGAATACATTGCCGCTTCGGCATGAGCTGAAGTACTTTATCAACGAGCGGCAGTATTTTGTGCTGTCCGGCGTGCTGGACGGGATCCTGAACCGTGATCCCAACGGGGATGAGTATAACGAGTATCATATCCGGTCCCTGTATTTCGACACGGTATTCAACAACGCGTTCTATGACAAGATGAACGGTGTGCAGAACCGTGACAAGTACCGGATCCGGATCTACAACTTCAGCGATAAGATCATCAAGATGGAATGCAAGACCAAGGTGGGGAGCCTGATCTCCAAGCGGAGCATCACCATCCCGAAACTGCTGTGCGAGCAGCTGATGGCGGGAGATCCCACCGGCCTGGAGACCACGCGCAGCGGCCTGCTGAATGACGTTTACCGGGAGATGACGGTGAACCTGCTGCGCCCTGCGGTTCTGGTGGACTATGTGCGGGAAGCTTACCTGCACCCGGCTGAAGAGGTGCGGATCACCTTTGACAAGCAGTTGAGGACCGGCCTGTGGAGCAAGGACCTTTTCAATCCCTATGTTCCCACGATTCCGCCCTTCAATGAAAACCTGATGATCCTGGAAGTCAAGTATAACAAGAGCCTGCCCTCCTACATAAGGGATATCCTGAATACCTACTGCCAGGGCGCCTGCGCAAGCGCCATCAGCAAATATACCTGGTGCCGCCGATTTGAATTTCCGGGAGAGGAAGCATAACTATGCAAAAGAAGACCTTCCGCGCCGTCTGTGCGATCCTGCTGACCATGAGCCTGCTGCTGGCAACCGGTTTTGCCGCGGCGGAAAAAACCATTCTGCTGACCTTTACAGGCGACTGTACCATCGGCAGCGAGGAAAGGACCCGCGCGAGGGAAGATTCTTTTGACACCATGGCCGCTTCCCAGGGCTATGACTATTTCTTTGCCAACTTCCGGGAACTGTTTGAGGCGGATGACCTGACAGTGATCAACTTCGAGGGTGTCCTTTCAGACAGCCGTGCCCAGGAATCCCAGCGGAAGACCTACCGTTTCCGCGGACCGACGGATTTCGCGAAGATCCTGACAGGCAGTTCTATTGAAGCCTGCTCCCTGGCCAACAACCACATCGGGGACTTTGGCAAACAGGGCGAGGAAAGCACCAAGAAAACGCTGGAAGAGAACGGCATTTCCTGGTTTCAGGGCTTCAATGTCTATGTGTATGAAAAAGACGGAATAAAGATTGGTTTCATGGCGCTGGACAACATCACCTATAACAAGGGATCTGAAAAGCTCCGGAAGCTGATCAGCGATATGAAAGCCAGCGGCGAAGTCAATGCCTTTGTTGTCTGCTGGCATACAGGCCTGGAATACAGGGGCAACCACGAGGAAGGCACGGAGCGGAACGCCCGCAACGTGATCAAAGCCGGCGCGGACCTGATCATCGTCAATCATCCGCACGTGCTGCAGGGCATGAATGTGTTCAATAACCGGACCGTATTCTATTCCCTGGGCAACTTCGTCTTCGGCGGAAACAGCAAAATTGAGACCAGGAAGCACCTGATCGACCAGACGGTGACCTCCCTGTATACCGCGGTTGTGCAGGCCAAGCTGGTCTTTACCAATGACGGACGGTATATGGGCCAGCAGGTGACGATCCTGCCTGCCGTGACCACGGGCACAGACCCGGTGAACAACTACCAGCCCCGTAGGGCTACGGCTGAGGAGGCGGAAGCGGTCCGTTTTGCCATCCAGCGGGATACGGCCTTTGAACTGCCGCCGGTGACCACGGATGAGAACGGCATGACCCGGATCGAGATGGAATACCAGGCTGCTTTTGATGAAGTGCTTGTTCCGGAAGGGGAGCAGCAGATGACGCTGGGCGCCCCGGAAGCCCCGGCTGCCGCGCCGACACGGAAAACCAAGGGAGAATGACAAACTCCAAGGGAGATATCAGATATGAGCGAGAACACGGAAATCCTGATTCCCAAGTGGCACAGGGAACTTGAACTGTTCGGCGGGATCAAACCCCTGCTGATCCTGGAAGGAAACGTGCTGGACCAGTACCGTTATCCCCTGCATGGATCAGTGGCGCAGGATGAGATCATTCCGCTGAGCCGGTACCTGCATACCTTTTTCGCGGACAACGGCTATGACCAGGTGATCTTCTACAGCAACCTGGTGGGCTTTATGAGCCCTTATGATCCCTCCATGCTGACCCGTTACGCGGCGAACACCGGCACAACCATCAAGGATGGCGCCATCCAGTCTGAATTCAAGGGCAACGGCGCTGATACCGCGCCGAACGTCATCCGCCGGGCTATGTTCCAGCGGAAAGCGGCCACTGTGACCGTGATGGAGATGGCCAGCCATTATATCACCACACCCGAACGCATGGACCAGCAGGATGTGAACAGCTTCAACATCCTGATGCAGAGCGCCCTGAGCGCTTCCTGGGTCCGGACCACCCAGGGCAAGAAGCAGAACCTGCTGATCCTGCTGGTGAACAAGCTGAATGACCTGCCGGCCTGGTTCTACCTGAACAATCCGGTCTGCAAGATCCTGCGGCTGGAAGCCCCGGACCGGGAAGAGCGCAAGCGCATGATGACCGGCAACAACTTTGCCGCCTTCTTCTCCGGCACCGTGTACCGGCGGGACCTGCCTTACTACACGGAGCATCCGGATGAACTGGAGCGGATCAAGGAGCGTTTTGTCGGCCTGACGGAAGGCATGACCTTCACCGAACTGGACGAGATGCGCCTGCTGTGCAAGAAGGAAGAGATCCCGATCCGTGACCTGTGCACGGTGGTGGACCTGTATAAATACGGCATCAAGGAGAACCCCTGGAGCCGCCTGAACATGCAGAGCCTGAAGACGGCGAAGCAGGACTTTGAAAAGCGGATCAAGGGCCAGGATACCGCGCTGGAACGTACGCTGGACGTGGTGAAGCGCGCGGTGACCGGCATGAACGGGGTGAACTCCTCTTCCACCGGCAAGCCCAAGGGCGTGCTGTTCTTCGCCGGCCCCACCGGTACCGGTAAAACGGAGACGGCCAAGGCACTGGCGGAAAAGCTGTTCGGCGATGAGAGCACCTGTATCCGTTTTGACATGAGTGAATACGGCCAGAGCCATTCCGACCAGAAGCTGATGGGTGCGCCTCCCGGATATGTGGGATACGAAGCCGGCGGCCAGCTGACCAATGCCGTGAAGAAGAATCCCTTCTGTATCCTGCTGTTTGATGAAATTGAAAAGGCCCACTCCACCATCCTGGATAAGTTCCTGCAGATCCTGGAGGACGGCCGGATGACGGACGGGCAGGGGAATACAGTTTATTTCTCTGAAACGATCATCATCTTCACCAGCAACCTGGGTATTTACGTCAAGGATGCCTTTGGCAACCGGGAACCCAACGTGACCATGGATATGCCTTATTCCGAGGTCCAGACCAAGGTCCGTTCCGCCATTGAGGATTACTTCAAGCTGGAACTGGGACGGCCGGAGATCCTGAACCGTATCGGTGAGAACATCGTGGTGTTCGACTATATCCGCCGTGAAGCCGCGGAGCTGATCCTGAAGGGCCAGGTGAACAAGATCATCAGCCGCCTGCGGGAGCAGAAGAATATCCGTATCCGCATCGAGGATTTTGCCTACAGCAGCCTGCAGGAAGCGGCGACTTTCGACCTGTCCAACGGCGGACGTGGTATCGGCAACCAGGTGGAAAGCCTGCTGATCAACCCGCTGAGCCGCTGGCTGTTTGACAACGAGATCTCCGGGGACGCGGATATCGTAATCGAAGGCTTCAACACGACGGCGAATCCGCCGAGCGTGATCTGCCGCAGGGAGGAGGCCGGAAAAGATGAGTGAACAGAACAACAACCCCATGGACCAAAATGAGTTCATGAAGCGGATGAAGGCCATTGCTTCCGACCTGTGGGGCGGTGTGATGCCCGTGGCATCGGAAACGCCTGCCGCGCCCGCACAGCAGTCCAAGCCCGCTCCCAAGCCCCAGGAAAAGCCCGGAACGGATATCCGGAATCTCTGGAAGACCGCGGACGAAACCATTGACTGGACGGATGCCCTGTCCCACAGCGCGCCGACAGACGGGTTGACCGGACCGAAAATGTGGGCTTTCTATCACAAGAACGCGGAGAAAGTCCTCTCCGGCGACCTGACAGCCTATACCGAAGTGCTGCAGAAGGCGAACCCGCTGGGCGAGCTGACGGACTTTGCGGAACATATCAGCATGCGGGCCGTCACGGAAGCGCAGCTGGAAAGCGTCTTTGTCTGCAAGGGTGACCTGCTGGAGAAGAACCGGAAGCTGTATCTTTCCGCCATGGGTCTCCGGATCGCCCGGGACCTGCTGGCCTGCCTCCCGGTGGAGGAGGTTGTGGTGAAGGGCACTTTCGAGGAAAAGGACGTGTTTACCGTCACTTATCCCCGTCAGCAGCTGCTGCACCGCAACTTCATGTTCGTGGATCCCATCGAACTCTCCCAGGAATGCGGCGCCATTTTCGCCTGATCAACCCCAAATAGTTCAACCGCATCGGATTCTTCCGATGCGGTTTTAAAGTATCTATCATTATTCATTTTTAAGTCTTCAGTATTCATTTTTCAGTAAAAAAGGAGCAGATTAATCTGCTCCTTTTTCTTTATACTCCTCCGGTACAGGAACCGGCGTGGCCTCCGGATCGGGCCCCTCAATCTTCGGCCTTCCCTTAACTGTAGCGGGAGGCGTCGGAACCGGGGTGGAATCCGGGAAGACTTCCGGCGTCCGGATCACCGGCTCCTGTGCTGTTTTGTCCTCCACATAGGCCAGGCGGCAGGGATCAAAAAGGGAACCATTGCCGGAGATGACCTGGATCTTTGCGGTATCCAGCCGAACCGCGAGACGCAGGCCGACGGTGGTGCGGTTCAGGTAGCCGAAGCTCAGGTGGCCGATGTTGGTACCGCCCTGCTCATGGGGATCGGCGATACCGGCGCAAAGCTGCAGGTATTTGCCGGGGATCTGGTCACCGTTGCTGTTCCGCTTCAGGGCAGCCACCCAGTAGGAAGAGGTGCCGTATTTCCGGTCACGGGAAAGCTTGCTGCCGTAGTCGGGATAGAGCTTCCGGTCCAGGGCGTAGGGCGTGGCGAAGGCCCAGCGGGAACGCACCTCATAGAAACGCTGGTTGGTGAAGCCGTATTTTTCATTCATCAGGTCGGCATCGGTCAGGGGATACAGGCGGCCGTACTGCTCTTCTGTAACAGCGGCGAGGACAGGCTCGCTTCCCAGGAGGTCATTGATCATGACCTCGTTAAGCCAGCGGTTCAGGTCGGTATCGCCATAGTCGGAAATCTCGGGATATTTATGTTTCTCGGCGCTGGTGCCGGAAACTTCCGTAGGCTGGTGGACCTCGATGATATAGGTGGTATAGAGCAGCGCTTTGCCGTCTTCCACCGCCAGCACCTGCCAGAGGACAGGCGCTTTGGTGCCGTCCTTTTCATAGGGATAAACTCCCATGATGACATACTGGTAACCGGCATTCAGATCCCATCCGCGCAGGCCGCAGGGATCCACGGTGTAAGCAGCTTCTTCAGCCGGTGAAACAGCCGCGGAAAGCAGCAGTGCCGCAGTCAGCAGCAGCGCGATAAAATGCTTGATTCTCAAGGCCCATCCCCCCTGACGGGTATTATAGCAGAAAACAGGCGTAAAGGATACGTTTTAAGCGGTTTTATCCATCCGGGTGAGAATCAGGTCACTGAGGTAGACCAGGCCGCCTCCAAGCAGTACCAGGCCGCCGAAAAGCAGGACGGCGGAGCCGGTAAGCGGGACCAGGAAGAAGATATGCCCGAAGAACAGGAAGGCCAGGGTAAAGGCCGCGGCTGTCACGATCAGCAGGAGGGTGCGGAGCTGGTTCAGGGGCAGGCAGGAGCGTACCAGGACAATCCAGCAGACGGCACCGGCGGAAAGGACTGCAAGGGTGCTGCACAGCTCCCGGGACCAGCCGGCCCAGGACATAGCCATGGAGATGGAAGCGCAGCAGCAGGCGGCGATACCGCCGGGCAGGGCGCGCAGGAGCACCGTGCGCAGGAAGTTGCCTCGGATCCGTTCTCCGCTGGGTTCCAGGGCCAATACAAAGCCGGGCAGGCCGATCATCAGGGAAGAGATCAGCGTCAGCTGGATGGGCTGGAAGGGGTAAACGGCGGGCAGCACCAGCATCAGGACGCTCAGCAGGAAGCTGAAGATGGTTTTTGTGAGGAACAGGGAAGCGGCCCGGGTAATGTTGTTGATGACCCGGCGGCCTTCCAGCACGATCTCCGGCATGACGCTGAAATCAGAAGAAAGCAGCGTCAGCTGGGCGGCACTGCGAGCCGCGTCGGCGCCGCCGGCCATAGCGATGGAGCAGTCCGCGGCCTTCAGGGCGGGAATATCGTTCACGCCGTCGCCGGTCATGGCCACGTTGTGGCCTTTTTGCTTCAGGGCCAGCACCAGGGATTTTTTCTGTTCCGGTGTCACCCGGCCGAAGACGGTATATTTGTCACAGGCTTCCGCCAGGGCTTCCTCTGTGGTGAGGGTGGAAGCGTCCACCCAGCTGTCCCAGGAGGCAAGGCCGGCACGGCGGGCAATACGGGAAACCGTGAGGGGATTGTCGCCGGAGATGATCCGGATATCCACCTCCTGGTCCCGGAAATAACGCAGGGTCTGGTCCACGGACGGACGCAGCTGGTCTGTCAGCACGCACAGGCCGCAGATGGCCTTGATGGGCGGCAGGGTTTCCTCTGTCACAAGGCCCTGGCCTTCCGCGAGCACCAGCACACGGCGGCCTTCCGCGGCGTAGGTTTCCACCCGGGACCGCAGGGCAGGCGTATACAGATCACCCAGGACAAATTCCGGCGCGCCCATGACCAGCATGGTGCCGTCATAGAAGGTGGCGGCGGATTTTTTTCGTTCGGAGGAGAAGGGAAGGACTGCCCTGGGTTTCTCATCCGCGGGAGTGATCTTCGCCCGCAGTGCGTCCAGGGTAGCGCTCTTTTCGTCAAACACACCCAGCAGGCGGGCGAGGCCCCGCTCCGTTTCCTCCCGGGTGCGGTCGATGCCTTCAATGGATTCCAGTTCCATGGTGCCGGTGGTCAGGGTGCCGGTCTTATCCAGGCACAAAACGTCCGCCCGGGCCAGGGTTTCAATACCGGAAAGCTCCTGTACCAGCGCGTTGCGCCTGCCCAGCTTGACTACGCCTACGGCCATGGCAACGCTGGTCAGCAGGATCAGGCCTTCCGGGATCATGCCGATCATGGCGGCAATGGAGGAAGGAACAGCCACCGCGACAGAAACGTGCCTGAGCAGGATCTGCTTCAGGAAGAGCAGGAGGCCCAGGGGGATCAGGATCATGGAATCAAACCGGATCAGCCGGTTCAGGTCTGACATCAGCCGGGAGGCGGGACGGGCGTCCTTCCGGGCTTCGTTGGTCAGGCGGCCGGCATAGCTTTCATCGCCGACATAGACCAGCTGGGCGGTAAGACGGCCTTCCGCGATGTAGGAGCCGGAATAAAGCCAGCTGTTGACTGTTTTGTGAATAGCATTACTTTCACCGGTCAGCAGGGATTCCATGGCCGCTCCGGTGCCGTCCACCACGACGGCGTCGGCCACCACCTGGTCGCCGCCCCGCAGGATTACCAGATCACCTTCAACCGCTTCTTCCGCGGAGACCGTGATCTCTTTGCCGTTCCGCAGCACATGGACGGACGGGGCATTCAGCAGCTTCAGCTCGCAGATGGTCTTCCGGGCACGGAATTCCTGTACAGCGCCGATCACGGTATTGGAGACCACCACCAGCATGAACAGCATGTTCCGGTAGCTGCCCACCAGCAGCAGGCACAGCGCCAGGGAAAAGTTCAGCAGGTTAAAAAGGGTCAGCAGGTGGTTCAGCAGGATCCGCGGTAAAGTTTTTTGATCCGGGTCTGTCATTTTATTGCCGAGACCCAGGGAAAGACGCTCTTCCGCCTCGGCGGAGCCGAGGCCGGAAGGGTCGGTAAACTCAAAGTTTTCGGGCAGTTCAGAGGGCAGTGTCAGGTCTTTTTTCATCGGGTTCCTTTCCGAATGCGAAAGAGTGAAAAAAAGTCTTGCTTTTTCACATTCGTTATGATAGAATACGCACGTTGTCGAAAGACAGCATGCTGATATAGCTCAGTCGGTAGAGCGCATCCTTGGTAAGGATGAGGTCGCCAGTTCGAATCTGGCTATCAGCTCCATGAACCTGGAGCACGTTGCATCAATGGGCCCTGGGTTTTTTTGTACCCTTTTTCCGGTCCGGAGCCCGAAAGCACCCGCTTATTGTATCACAGGGCGGGGCAGAAGAACATGATAAAACGCTATATTTCAGATTAAAAACAGATAATCTTCACATAAAAGGATCCGCAGCAGACGGAAAACACGCTTTTGTTTTCATTTTCAACAGTTTCACTTGTTTTTCATTGACATAATTAACAAAATTAGTTTACTATTGAAAAGAGATGGTAAACGATTACAATCATCGGAAGGAAGGTTCGGGATATGGTAAAGCTGAAAGATATCGCTGAAGCATGCGGAGTTTCCATTGCGACGGTATCCCGCGCGCTGAACGGACAGGTGAATGAAAACCGGGAAAAAACCGCTTTCATCTGCAGAATGGCCAATGAAATGGGCTATTATCCGAATAATGCCGCGCGAACGCTCAAAACGAGCAGATCCAACAACATAGGCGTTATCTATCAGGACCTGATGACCCATGCATATTTCAGCAGGCTTTTTGACTCAATCCGGCGGGAGGCTGAGATACGGAAGCTGGATCTGACGTTTATTGACCGTGATGACTTTACAGGCCGGCATTATTATGAGCATGCCCGGCAGCGGAACATGGACGGAGTCATTGTGGTCCAGGCGGAGTTTGAGGCAGCGGGTATCCTGCGGCTTGCGACCAGCAGCATCCCTACCGTTGTGATCGACCATAGCTATGAAGGCGCCGACTGTGTCCTTGCGGACAACCGGGCCAGCATGGAACAGATCGTCCGTTATCTCTACGGACGCGGCCACCGCAGGATCGCTTTTATCCAGGGACAGAAGGGAACGGTCAGCTGTGAACGGCTTGCCGGCTTCTATAAGATCTGCACGGAACTGGGGATCCGCGTTCCGGTGGAGTACATCAAAGAAGGCCTTTTCCAGAATGCTTCCGAATGCTCTGAATATATTATGGAATTCCTCAGGCTTCCGCTGCCGCCCACCTGTGTCCTTTGTCCGGATGATTCAAGCGTTATCGGCGCGATCCTCCAGCTGCAGGCGAAAGGGATCCGGGTTCCGGAAGATATTGCCCTGGTCGGGTATGACGGGATCGCCATGGGACAGAATATCGTGCCGCGGCTGACCACGTACAGCCAGGATACGTTCCGGATTGCCCGGGAGGCTTTCCTCCTTCTGACAGACGCGATCGAGAATCCGGATCAGCATGTACCGAAAAAAATCACGGTGGCCGGACACCTGATCGAGGGTGAAACGGCCTGAGCAGGTAAAAGGATACCGGGGCTCATAAAAAGATACCATACGCCCGGAAGGACAGGCAGCGCGCTGATCCTCCGGGTGTTTTTCTTTCTGCCGCGGAAGCCGGCTTTCTGTCCGGTACAGGGGCAAAACACAGGCATACACCAGGAAACAGGGAGCCCGTCCCGGCAACAGAAAAGGAATTTACCGGATTGTTACAGATATTTACCACACTGTAACACCGTTCGGGAAATAACTATGCTATACTTTGTCATGCTGAAAGACCGGAAGCAGGGCTTTCAAAACTGAACAGAGGGAGTGTATGGGGTTGTTTAATAACATCAGCAGGGACATCAAGAAACTGGCAAAGCTTCTTTTCTGGCTGGGGATCATTTTCACAGTGGTTTATACCATCTGGATCTGGGCACAGGGCAATTCATGGCATAGTACCTTCCTGCTCGGACTGATCGGGCTGGCTGAGGGTCTGCTTGCAACTGTGATTGTCTCTTTTATGATGTATGGCTTTGGGGAACTGATCGAAAAGACAACGAACATTGACAAAAATATTGACAGAATGCTGAGGACTACGGAGTCGGTTGAAAACAAACTGGAGGAAGCCGGGAAAGAAGCCAGGGAAAAGAAGATACTGGATGAAGGCGGCTGGAAATGCTCGTGCGGACGGGTGAACAACAGTTATACAACTACGTGTGTCTGCGGTGTACATAAACGGGATGTGCAGGCAGGAGAAGATTGAGAACGAACCGGTTGGAAGGTGAAACGAAATGAAGAAGATCCTGGCAGGTATCCTGATGGTGATCCTGATGATGACTGTTGTGACGGTGTTTGCGGAAACCACTGTGGAAATGGCGACGGATCCGATCCTGGATCTGTATCCGGGGCTGGAACTGGGCATGTCACTGGATGAGGTATATGCGAAGTTTGGAGAAGACCAGTTTGAAAAGTACGCGTTTGACACGGACAGGATCGAGGTTCAGCTGGAAAACGGTGAAACCGCCACGGCGAGTGTGTCAGATCTTTATCTTCATGAGGTACGGGATTATCATGGCAAAAACCTGAATGTTGTGTTCGAGTTTGATGACAATCAGCTGATCCAGTTCGGAGCAGCCTTCGATGATGAGGATCTGGTGAATGAGATCATGCTCCAAATGGAAAAAGTATATGGTAAGGTTGAAATACCTGAGGAATTAGGAATGCTTCAATTGGTTAATATGATGAGCGGATCGGGCCCGATGTATGGCTGGGAAACCGATGCAATGAAGATTGATGTGTTCATCAAATACAAATTACATGAGATCAGGTACACACCGGTCCGGAAAAACTGAAGTGTCATGGGAATAAAAGAAAGCTGCCAGGGAGATAGCCTCCGGCAGCTTCTTTAGGATATCCATATTGCCGCAGGGGATTATATTTTACAGACAAACAGGAATCCTTTGTCTTATGCCGAAATACAATAACCATATGTTTGGATTTCGCTGCCCGGCATCAGTAATCAGGATGCCAAATATATGGAAAAGAGAGATTCGCTCATGAAAATGAAAATGGTGGCTTTCGGGCTGGTTCTTTCCCTGCTTCTGTTTACGGTTTATGCCGGCGCGGAAGAAACGATCATCGTCAATCCTGAATCTGCTCCGGGAACAGCAGAGGAAACGGCCGCCATGGTGGATGCCGTCCTGAAGGAAACCATGGAGAGCACAGAGATACAATCCTTTTTTGCGGATGAGGTCACTGTGGTGACAGAAACGGTTCCGAGCGATTGGTATGCCGATGAACCGCAGACCGTCTATACCCTGCGGCACGGAGGGGAGAAACTGCGTTTCATGAAAGAAACGGTGGGGGAAGCAGATGAATCCGGACGATATCCCCTTTATATTACCCTTCACGGTGGCGGAGGCGGCCCGGAGGAAATGAACAACGATCAGTGGATCGATATGTTTCACTATTACAGGAGAAGCGTGGAAAACGGTATCTATGTCTCCGTGCGCGGCGTATCGGATACCTGGGACCTGCATTTCCGGGAGGAAACCTATCCGCTGCTGGATGAACTGATCACGTATATGTCGGTCATGGAACATGCGGATCAGAACCGTGTTTACCTGCTGGGCTTTTCAGCCGGGGGAGACGGAGTATATCAGCTCGCCCCGCGGCTTGCGGATCGCTTTGCGGCGGTGAACATGTCTTCCGGGCACCCGAACGGGGTCAGCCTGCTGAACACAGCCAACTGTCCGATCTGCCTGCAGGCCGGGATCCGGGATTACTATACTGAAGACGCCAAAAGATCCGTGCGCTGCGCGGAGTTTGAGAAAACGCTGGAAGATTACCGGGATAAGTATGGCTTCGGGTATGAACACCAGGTATGGATTCATGTGCCGGAAGGCCACAATTATATTGACTATGCTGATTCACACGGCCTGGTGCTGGCTGATCCGACAGCCTTCGCGGAGAGGGAAGAAGCGGAAGACATGCTGACGGCCATGCTGCAGGTCACGCAGGAGAAGCTGGACACCGATGACATCATCTACCTGTCATATTGGGTCTACGGGGATGACGAAGCGTTTGACCAGGCTGTCACCAGCCTGGTTGGCGATACATTCGGCCTGGAACTGGCGGAGGCGAACACGAACGCGGTTCGCTGGGTTTCACAGTATGTACGGAATCCTGTTCCTCCGGAACTGGTCTGGGACCTGGGAACCCGGGCGGCAGGCAGGGAGATCACTTCCTGGTACTGGCTGGAGGCGGAACCTTCAGTAAACACGGGAATCATTCGCGCGTCTTTTGACAGCGTCAGCAATACATATACCGTTATACCGGACGAGGCGGTCAACGGCGATTTTGCGATTCTTTTCCTGGCCGGCATGGTGGATACCGGCCGTCCGGTTACCCTTATCACGCCCAAAGGCGAATATACCCTGCAGGTGAACCCTTCGGAAAAGCTGGCCCTCGAATCCTTCCGGGAACGGATGGATCCGGATATGATCTGCGTAGGGAAAATCCTGTACAGTGATTTAAAGTAAAATAAGCATTTCAGCAGTAAAACTGAAAAACAGATGTGAGTTTTGAATTATCTCGTTAACAAGATTGACGGAAAATAAACGTTTCTGGAGTATGCTACTTGTAAATATCGCGTTAATATGTTGCGTTTTTTATGTCTAAAACCTCATTGTAATTATTCCGTTAACAAAAAAACGCATTGTAATTATTGCGTTAACAAGGATATAGCAAATAAAAAAAAATTATTACCATGTATGAGTTTCATGCCAGAGAGGGAAAAACCCAGTTGCCTCAAGTTTTTTAATCTGTGTAATTGATAATAATTTATAGTTGATTTGATTGTAAAATACCCAATACCCCAATTTAAACCCATCAGGAGAAATATATCTTGCCGGAACTTTGACAGATTTATGAATTCTACAATAATCAATTAAGTGATTATAGCCATTCTCCCATGCAGGTTCGGGATTTGATCTATTTGTATCAAACGAAAACTTGATCTTTTTAAGCAATTCATATCTTTCGTGGTCTAAACGGTTGCGCTTAAAAACTTGTCGCTGTTGAAACACCCATTGACCCAAACGATAACCATCAGGAGAAATATAAGATTGCGGAACATTTACATTCCCACAATTATTGAAATAATCGATCAAATGATTATATCCGTTCAACCACATTGTATTTGTATTTTTAACGTTAAATCTGAAATTCAAGTTGGAAAGTAGTTCATACCTTTCACGGCACAATTTACCGCGCTTAATAGCAGTTCGCTGATTCTTTACCCACTGACCCAAATGATAACCATCTGGTGAGATATATCGGTGCGGAACATTTGCATCCCCACAGTTATTGTAATAATCGAGCAAATGATTGTATCCATTCAACCACATTGAATTGTAATCATTAACGATAAATGTAAAATGCAATTTGGAAAGCAGTTCAATCTTTTCATGAGATAATTTGCCGCGCTTAACAGCAGTCCGCTGATTCTGTACCCATATACCCAAATGATAACCATCTGGTGAGATATATCGGTGCGGAACATTGCAATGTCCATGTGATCCATAATACTCATTAAGATGAGAAAGCCCTATTTTCCATTTTTCATCGCGTGATACTATCATAATTGCTTCTCCATTTATGTAGATGAATTATTTAGCTTGCTGGCGAAAAACTCATCTTTGCTTGCAGGGTTGGTTTGTTTCTTGGCTTTCTTTCTTTTGGCACCAGTCAGTATTGTTATAGTCTCTTGACGCAAAGCGTCTTCAGATATCGTTTTTTTCTTGCTGGCAAGGTTGAGAGATGCGGAGAATACAGCATCACGCAGAACCTGGTCGTCATAATTATCCTTTAGCTGACTATGCAAATTGTTAAACACATTACATGCCAATTCGCAGCAAATATCTACATCGCGATCAGCGTCGCTTGGAATATCGTTGATGTAATAATCCTGAGAGATATCGTCTTTATCATATAGCGCGATACGCAGTTTGTGCTGGAAGGCATCTCTTGCTATCCGAGATTCCTTTTCCGAAATAAGTCCCTGCTGGTGCAATTTCAGATGAATGACTTTACGAACAAAATTCAAATCAATGTTTTCATTACGTCCATCCTCAATATATAGATTATTCATTTCAATCCAAAGTGATAAAATGGCACCGATCCTGCCCTGAGAGAAGTAATGTATTTCATCCAGTACGTCTGCATATTTTTCGTTGATTACAAATCTGGGGATATTGTTTGAGTCGATAATCATATCAACCATATGGATTTCTGGCTCGAAAAGCTGGTAATTACTCAACTCATAAATAATCGAATAAAACAGATTAGTATCTTGACAATAACGATCAGCTATATTTCCAACTCCAAAGCGGCGTATTACTTTTCTGTTGTCTTCGTTTACTTTATACTCAGGAAACAGGGGTTTTGTGCTGACAAATATAAAGTTGACTCCTGTGGTATTACTGATATTCACCAATTCAATGATTTCTTTGTCGGTAAGATTGAGATTTTGCGCTTCGTCCAGAATAATGATCCCAATGCCAAATGCGTTGACCAAATTGGTAAGTGTTGTAGATCTATTCGAGTTTGTTGTTCTATTGCTTCCTCTGAGCATGTTTTCAAATTCATGGCAATGCCTACGTTGCAGGATGTAATCGATTTGAATGCCTATTCTTCCATATAATTCCGAAACATTATTTACAGGACAATCAACTCTTAAATATACAATTTGTGTAAAATCACCGCCATTTGTAAGGAGATGTCGTATTCCTTGAGGATAGAAAGACAGTATCGGATCAAGGGATGTTGATTTGCCACAACCACTACCGCCTATAATCTGGCAGCCGCCATCAGTTCCATGTTTCTGTATTTCAGTTCTCGGATAAACATATAATGGATTTGTAATGTCATTTAGGTTTGTATCGTTCTTTGGGAAGCCTCTTCTTAAATAGGATGATTGCAGACAAGCACGGACATTTATACTCGAATCGTAATACATTGGAAGATATATATTTATGTTTTCTTTTATTTGTCCAATGATTTCATGTTGTACGACATCGGGCAATTTGATTATCTCGTTATGGTTGAAATCTATTCTCGTTGTTGCGGCCTCTGCAAGCTCTTCTTCTGTAGCAGCAGGAGGCAGGCAAGAATATAGAGGGTTGGGAAGAATGTATGGAATTTTAATATGTCTTGCTTCAACAATTTCTCCTTTTTCGAATATCCTTTTATCATATTGGTAACCATTGTGACCAATCTCAGAATAGGTAATAGGCTTTATAAAGCTTTGCAAATTAATTGACAAAATATCATCTCCTCTTTTATGTTGCTGAATCCATGTTCTTTCTTAATGCAATCATGCGTTGAGAAGCACTTTGGTTAAGCGTGTGTGAAGCTTCGACTTTGGGCAAGGGCTTGCTTTCAGCAATAATTGTACTTGCAGGTGCCTCAATGCACAGTGTAGTTGTATTTTCATTTTCCAACTCGTCTGCAATAGTATGGATTTTTGCAGTTGCTTCTTTTTCAAATATTGTATTATTTCTCATGAACTTTGTGCCGGGTTTAAACTTATGGGCAGAACGCGACAAGGAAATAGTTTGCTTTCCATGATATCTGGCAGCAACTTTCTGTTCCAAGCGCTTCCTCCGGTCATGGCGTTTTTTTGTATTTTCTTTTTCCCGTTTTTTCAAGTATTCATACAGAGTCGTATCAGCATAACTTCTGTATGCAGGTTTTAGATGTACTGGTGTAGGAACTCCATCTTTCAAGTAATAGACGTTTGCTATATTGCGAGGATCATATCGAACGGGGAACGGCTTTCCATTTTCACCCGCTGCCTCCATCATGTCAGAAAGTTCCTTGTTTTTTATGTCTGCATATTCCAAATCCCATTCTTTAATATGCAAAGCATGATTAGAAGAGATTGTTGATGTAACATCATCCATAAGTAAAGACCATAAAAATTGATTTTTGTTGATAATTGGAGTAGGAGCGCCATACCTTTCAATGCTGTACTGAAAAAGATCGAGGGGAGTAGTACCGATATTTTTCCTTCGCATGTCCTCTGTTCGTTTGAAGTTCAGGCGTGGCGTTTTTATGTAAGCAACAGTGAATTCAAGAATGATTTTAAAAAGTTGCTTTATTGTTAAGTGGGCCTTCTTTTCGGGGTGAGAGTTTGGCATTCCTGTTATATATCCATCATCTTCCAGAAGACTGGCGAGATAAGTATTAAGAGCCCCAAAAAATCGTTCAACATTGGGCTTGTACGAGCCACATCCAGGAGTTACAGGAACAGGGACTATGTCGTTCTCTTTGCAAAAACGAGCTGTGTTTATTGAAGTAAAGTCAGAGCCGGAATCAATACGCATACTTCTCGGCAAATATTGTGAAGGCCAGTCAGATTCACTCTCAAGGTGTACACCATATTCTTTACACAATTCCATTTTAGACCGCCCCAAAGATAGAACCATTGAAGTAAATGCTCTATTTGAGTTGTTATCAAAAGAAAGATTTATAGCAACAGGATGCCCAGTATAAACATCGATCATTACAGATAAAATCGCTTTTGAAACCGTGTCATTTGAAAACTGGGATATAAGATAAACAGGGACTTCCCAGTGGTCACTTTCGAAAAAATGCCCGGCTCCATGAGTGCAAGAGAAAGTGTCTCCATATTGCAGACGTCGTTCGTTTTTATATGCAAGAACGCCAATTTTAGCGGTTTCCCGTTCTCTGTATGTTGTGTTTTTTTTATACCAACTATAAAACTGAAAAAAAGTTGGAATAAGGGCGGGCGGAAGCAGTTTTACATCCAGATACAAAACACCTGCTTCATCACGGCTATAAAATGTTTGCAAGAAATACTTGCACATCATATCTTCATAAGCAGCAGTAGGCCCAAAAAAGTGTTTACTAAGAATTTTCTCCTTGTATTCATTAAAAATCGAAAGGATTTCAGGGTTATTTTGCGCAACAACTTCAGATTGCAGGTCTGCGTCTTTTGCCTTTGCTCCTCTACGGGCATAGGTTTTGTTTGGATCAAGATTTCGGTCTTTTGTTGTTTTGGGATACAATGCAGTTCTATCGCAGCCATTTTTCAGAAAGAGATGAATGATTTTCCAAGCAAGAACGCCTGAAATATTGTGCTTATGAATTATATCTTTAAGCTCCGGCTTGCTGTTTTTCCCAACAAGATCAAGATAGGTTGGCCCATAAGCATCAATTATGTCATTAAGAACAGCGAGGCGTTTAAGATAAATGGGATTGTTGTCGTTCGGAATGACAATATAATGATCGCCAGGGGTAACAGATACAGCTCCAATCAGGTATTCTGCAAAAAGATTTTCGGTGCTTTTAGTAATGCAACTAAGTTCGGAGCTGTATTTATCAAAAAGAACAACCTGACCATTGGCATGATCAACGAAAACAACAGAATATGTTTTATTTAGATATGCAACAACATCCCCGACATGAACCTGCAGTTTTAGTTTGCTTTGAACTTTATTTATTATAGATCCCATTTTTAACCATCTCCCCACAGCAGAGTATCTCAGACTCCATATCGACAACAATTTGCTTCGTTGCGATCAAATGCTTGAGGTAGCTTACATCATCAAATACTTTGCTTTTGTCAAAAAATCTTGTGACCATATCAATATTGTCGGCAAGAATAAAATTCTGTTTTGTGTAATAATCAAGAGACCACGACACGGGTCTTTCTTGCCATTCCCAGTATGCCTGTTCAATGGAAAGCCGCTGGCGCAAACGTTCTTTCTTTGGAGCAAATACAGCTTCCTCTGACGCTTTGAAACACACAACTTCAACGGAACCATCAGAATGAAAAACACGAAAATCAGATGTTGTGCATTTCTGTCCATTGCAAATCGCTCTTACTCCAAGTTTGTTTGCTATTTCAGTAGTTCCCATGACTTCTTTGCTGCTGTCTTTATACAGGACAACCTGCTCATTGATATCAAGAATACTATCGTCCCAACGATGAATAAGATACCATGCTCTCTCTCCCATAGAGAGACAGTGTACCTGCCTTCCGGTCTTCCAATCAATCAATATACTTCTGGTGCCAAGGGAAGAGAATTCAAAAGCTTTAATCCAAGGTATCCAGTCTTTTCCGAGTTTAGAACAACGGCCTTCTTTGAATTTTGTTTCATCGCTAATATGGTATTTACTCATGCGCCAACTACCTCCTCGTTATAATTGATTCTTAGAAATGGATATTTCCCTGTAGTACATTCCAGTTCATGATGTTTCTCAATGACTTCCATCAGAATGCGATGGCAATCTGCTTGGTTTAAAAGGCCAAACGAATTACGAGGTAACATAGGAAGCAACCTTCTGAGATCAATTTCAGTCACTTTCTTCGACTTGATTTCTCGAAGCACCGATTCACAGTAGCCGCTGAAGAGAGCGGCTTGATCGTTCTTTTTAATCGGAGGGCAATACTTTATATCTTCTGATTTGACTGGCAAGAACATATATATCTTGTTTTGAGATAAGTCATTTACGACTTCCTCATAGTTGAGCGTAAGAATTCGATGGCTGTTCTTGTCTAACATATATTTCTTAAACTGTTTACAGGGTGGCAATTCGTTATATCGAACAAAGCATTTCCCCTGATCGATGTGTGACAAGTAACAGTTCCCGTTTGTCTTTTCTTCTATCACATTACGAAGTTCATCGGTAGTCATTTTATTAAGTGTTTTGATGCAGTAATTAGAGTCGTTCCTCTGGTGATAGTCGTCAATAAAGGACTTTGGCGGTTCATAGTTTCTGTCCTCAAGAAAAGGAATGAACTTATCAAAAGACCCGACGAGATAGAGAAGGACACAAATCATGTTCTCTGGTTCATAGAGAAAGTAATTTAATGTTTCATCTTCATAGTAATTGTAAGTAATGCCGCTTGGATACCTGCGTACTTCAAGGCCCAAAAAATCGCTATCAATGTAGCCTTCGTGTATTATTGAACATAGTATGCGCCATGACGATACGCGGAGAGCTTTCTGCATTTGATAAACAGAGTATGTAAATGATGTAAGATCAATAGGGCGGTTTTCTTCTTGAACATATTTAATAAGGTCGTAGACAAAAGATGCATATTGAAGGTTTTCGGGCGGAATATGGGGATTTGCAACACGATAATCATTTCCCTGTTCCGTAATTCCGTCAGGAAAAACAACAAGTTCTTCGTTGTGAATAGGGCAGATGTACACATATGGGAAGTTATGAAACAAATGAGCAACAGGAGCGCCAAATGCGTTGATATCATCATTCATACAATGAGGACAGTAACGAAGTTCAGACCCATTCTGTGATTTGATTCTGTTTATGAAATCACATTTTGTGCATAGAATGTTGTCAATTCCTTGGAAATGGCAGAATTGATTGTATTCTTCGGTTATAGTGTCTCTATCTATTGGCAAGTCGAAATCAGTAATTGCTTTAAATTGTGCTTGTTGCGGTTTGCTGTAAAAGGCTGTGAATGCAGGAAAAAGAGTGTTGCCATATATTATCCGTCGTATATTCATGTCAGACTGTTCAGAACACAACATGTCGAGAGCGTAATCAATAGCAGCGTCCCGACCATACAAGGTTGGAAACAAGGCAGTTCTCGCTAACGATATTTTTCTATTCACCAGGCCGTTCCTCGTGAGATATTCTTTACGAAAGCTTAAAAAGGAGTCATAACAATTAACTTTGGCGAACAGATCCAACCATGATACAAGCATCATGCCAGGGTTAAGAGGCGGAACATTCAACAAAAAAACCACTTCCTTTTTGAAAATAATCCAAATAGAAGCGATTTTTTGTAAAACCATCGATTTTTATTTCAAATCGTGTATAATACATATAGATCGCTTCCTGTAACGAGGGGAGTATCTTTTCCCGGAATCAGCCGCAAACTGTACCGGGGCTGCCCAGAGTTGCCGCAAACAGCTCTGGGCTTTAATCTATCCGATGGATTACATACTTGACTACACCGTAAAGTGACCATTCATAATTGGGTCTGATGTCCGGATAAGCCGGGTTTTCCGCTTTCAAATACTGTCCTTTATCGTCCTTTGCCAGGGTCTTACATGTGGTTTCTCCATCAATCATGGCAATTACAACATCTCCCGGTTCGGCGTTTGGCTGTCTCTTTACAATCAGTTTATCGCCATTGTAGATTCCGCGCCCGGTCATGCTGTTGCCAGATGCGATAATAACGACCAAGTTGTGGCACATGCCTTCAAAAAGAGAAGAAATCAGATCTGCTCCTCTTTCCTCGACCGCTTCCGCCGGGTATCCACAAGAAACGGAACCAACGACAGACGGAGAAAATGGCTTCATTCCAACAATGGCAGTTCTCTTTTCGTCATCTTCGCATAGCCGTCCTTCTTCTTTGAGACGGTTGATGTCAGCGGTGATCGTTGCCATAGACGAATAACCAAGAGGCTCTCGAAGAATCCTTCTATACGTCGGAAGGCGACCGTATTCTTCAAAGTATGAACGCATGAATGTGTAAAGCTTTACCCTGCGTTCATGGTTGATTTTCCGCATTTTCAGACTCCTTTCTTGATTAATGGTGCAAATGTTCGTTTATATTATATCCAAATTATGGAGCTGCAGCAAGTGGGTAACTGATTACTTTATTACTGCGCTTTTATTATATTCTCGCTATGTGAATATAGCCATTACGCGTTTTTTCATGCGGGATTCATATTGTTTATGCTGGATTGATGTTGATCATGCGGGAAAGTTGTTGACCATGCGGGAAATGTATTGAAGTGAAGTATTAAAGCTTGTATACACATACAAATATGGATATACTTGTCAGTGATAGATGTCTTGATTGGAGCGATGGCCTATGAGCATTCATCTGAACCGCTACAAAGTTTTGGAGAGAGTCCAGAAAGAGAACGTTGTTTATACGAAGGCGGAATATATCGCGGAGCCAACTCGCTGCAAGGAAAAAAACTGTGATAGTCCGTATTTTGCGATATGGAACCCGGACTTGACTCCTCACAAAGTATTTGCGGTGCTTGACAAGCAGCCAACAGTTTTGCAAGTGTTTCGAAAACGCTGGCGTTGTAAGGGCTGCGGAGCAACATTTGGGGCAGACTATGAAGAAACATCCGAATGGAAAAACGGTATCAGCCCGGAATATCGCAATCTGGTTATAAATGCATGGATGAGCGGAAACTATAGATCAATAAGAAGCTGTTCAGCCAATTTTGGCATAGACGACTCAAACCTCGAACAATGGGAAACTGATCTTGCAGAAACATTTTATGATATTCAACATATTGACGGATATGAACAATTATACTTTGGTTCATTTTCCTGCGTCCATGATGAAACAAAGCATTGCGTTGTAGCAGAAACAAGTAATGGAAACGGCGGCCTGGTTGGTTTTGTTAAGGATTATTCAGAGAAGGGTTTTATCGACGAATGCAAACGGTTTGAAAACCGGGAAAAAGTGCGAAAAATACGATACGATTATGTTCCAGGTATAAACAAAGCATTACACGATGCGTTTCCTGAAGCGGAATTAGCTGTGAACCGACGTGAGTTACGACACGAATTTGAAAGATTATTACCTGAATACGATGGAGTGTCAGAATTATCAACACTATTACAGCCGGATAAAGACATAACCGACGAAAAGTTTATTTTACCGCTCCTACGCTGGGCAAATGGAATTCCAGACTCGGAATCAGGGAAGAAACAAGTAAAGAAAATAATAATGGAAATCAAGGGCGATATTTGCAATTCACGGCATTTCGCAGTCGAGAAAGCAGTTGTCGATACAATTCGAAGTGTTATAGACAAATGGGTTGGGAAAAAGGCATCATTCGAATCGATAATGCTGCATGTTATGTATGATAACGACATGTGGAGACAAAAAGTAAAATACGCAGGGAAAAGAACCGGATTTGTAATCCATAACGTGGTTGGGCCGATTGATCTGTATGAAAAAGAAAAAGACTTTGCTATACGGGAGGATATGGATATCAGAGGGTTTGAGATAACAGAAAAGGCACTTAACGGCTTACTCCCAGAATAAACACTCTTATCGTATTACTCAATACAATTTAGTTAATATCACTTTTTCGCAACAAGGTAAATAAACAGAAGAATTACAAGTATGAATGTCCCGATGCTTCCGAAGCAGGATCCAGAAGCCTTTTCGCCCGGGACTTCTTCTTCTATATCCATACCGCAGTAGTCACAGTATTCCTGATCGTCGTCAAGAATCACATGACAGCAGTAAGGACAAATTTCGGGATTCCTTTTCATAAACTCACCTCTAAAAGATATTATATTAATTAGGTTCAAAAAAAATATTTTCTTCGGGTTGCTGAAAAAATTAAAAAAATATGTAATATAATTAGTGGGATCCTTTTTTAAGGACAAATTTTCAATGAATCATATTGTCGAGAAGGTCATAGAAGATATGCCGGGCATATACCGTGATCTTGTCCAGTTCCGGTACCACCCGGTAAATGCGGAAGGGCTGATCCCGCAGCTGGCGTTCCTCTACCGTAGAAGAAACCGCCTGCGAAGCGGAGCCTTCCCTGTGATCAAACACCAGATAGGTGGTGGACATGTATCCGTGTTTTCCATCTGGCGCGGTTACCTCGTACCAGCTGCCGTTTGTTTTGGCCACGACCTGCACCATGGAACCGTGCTTATAGCTGGCCAGGATTTTGTATTTCGTGCCCGGCCCGGAACGGAGCCGGAGCGTGCCTTTCCGGGTTTCCGCACCGGAGAAATCAGTGTTCACCCGCCAGATTTCCGTTCCGCTGTCGTCGCCCGGCGCGGAGAAGTTCACGCGTGGCGTCATTGCGGCTGGAACTGGAGCGCGGAGGATGCAGCCCTCTACCAGCCGCTGCCATTTTCCGGCTTCATCGATGGGATGCACCAGTTGCAGTTCATATTCGCCGTTCAGGGTTTCCGTCACGTTCGCGGACAGCGGAGACAGGGTGCCGTTTCCGTTGGTGGAAAAGTCGGTGCAGTCGGCGGGATAGACACAGATCATGGGAATCATCTCCAATCCTGAAGAATTTAAAAAAGTGTCCTCTTCGGACACTGATCGATTATCTTAGGTGTGAGCATGCACTAAAGAATGTCCATATCGTTTTTTAGTACCGCAAACTGTTCTCTGATAATTTCAATAATCTCATCCGCGTTTTCCTTTCTGCCGCCTTTCAGCCAGGCAAGCAGGATGCTGATTGTGAATCCTGTTCTGACAGACACATAGTATTCCGTATGTGCCCGAGGCAAATTAGGAAGAACGCCGTATTTTTCTTCCAGAATATAAGCATTTTTCATGTGGCAGGTAAAAATGATGTCCAGACGATTGATCCTCATGAGTATTTCGAGGATTTTGTAATTCTGTATCCAGTAATTGACAAAATGCCGAGCCAGATCGAATTCGCCACGAAAGGCTGGCGGATGGTATGTGCTGAAAGCAGTATGAAATGCTTCATCGCATTTCCAGAGAAACACATCAGATATGTTGTCAAAGCAGCGATAAAAAGTAGTTCGCGCAATTCCTGATTTACGCTGTATATCAGTCACCGAAATCAGGTCATAGGATTTTTGATCCATCAATTTCAGAATACACTGATATATGAGTTCCGCCGATTGTGCTGATCGTTTGTCTTCCCGAATATGGTACATGCTATTCCTCCTGATGCGCTACAATTTTGTTATGACTGTAGCAGATGCCTGCGCTACTATTGTAGCGCAAAGTATTGAATGATACAATCCCTTTGTTGAAGCGCGAAGGGAGGCTTTGCAATGTTCACTCTTTCCTGTGAATCCACGGTAGATTTACCCTGGTCTTACATACAGTCCCGAAAGATCTCTGTGATCGAGTACTCCTATCTGGTAAACGATCAGGAGTATCCTGATGATATGGGAAGAAATCCAGACAGTATGCCTCAATTTTATCGCTTTCTGGAAGATGGCGTGATCCCGAAAACATCTCAGATTACAGAGATGGCGTATGAGGCATATCTCGAAGGACTCCTTCAGAAGGGTGATGTGCTTCACCTTGGATTCGGGACAGGGATGACGCCATCCATTCTGAATGGAATTGCAGCGGGAGAAAAACTGCAGGCGAAGTATCCGGATCGTCGGATTATTGTCATTGATACAACCTGTTCCTCTTCCGGTTATGGTATGCTGGTGGATGACGTTGCGGATCTGCGTGACGCAGGGAAAGACCTGGACGAAATTGTCGAATGGATCAAATGTCATAGCCGAAGACTGCATCATCAGTTTTTCTCAACCACGCTCAGTTATTATCGCCGCAGTGGAAGACTTTCCGGCCCTGCTGCTGCCATTGGCACATTGCTTAGTATTTGTCCGATCATGCGGCTGGACTATGATGGTAAAATTGTTGCTTACAATAAAGTCCGAACAAAGAAAAACGCGATTCTGCGCACAGCGGATGAAATGGAACAGCATGCTGACAGAGGGAAAGAGTACAGCGGGAAATGCTGGATATGCCATTCAAACTGTCTTTCTGTAGCAGAACAAATGAAAGCCGTCCTCCAGGAACGTTTCCCCAAAATCCACGGGGATATCCGCATTTGTGATATAGGCACGATTATTGCTTCGCACTGCGGGCCGGGAACTGTAGCGATATTCTTCTATGGAGATGAACGTCCCCAAATGAACGATTCATCAAAGAACGAAGGTGAACATGAATGAGATCTGCTGAACAAAAAAACGATATTTGGAAAGCCATCCGAATTATGACGGCTGCACCCATTCTGGCAATGGCTTCTCTCGCGTTGCTTTGGATACACAGGAGGAATGTTTTTTCAAACGTGCTGCAGTTGTGGGCTTTGATTGCTTGTCTTGGTCTCTTGCCGCTAATGGCATACCCGCTTCAAAGGTTCATACCGCATTTTAAAGATCAAGGTCGTATTGGGCAAAGATATCTCGCCATGATATTTGCGGTTGGAGGCTATATTCTTTCCATTCTTGTGTGCGTACTAAGCAATGCTTCACGTTCAATCTGGTTTTTCTGCCTTGAATACCTGTTGAGTGGAATCATAATCATCCTGTTCAACAAAGCTTTTCAACTGAAAATCAGCGGACATATATGCGGCGTAGTCGGGCCTATGCTATTATTGATTCAAAATGGTTTATGGCCAGCATTTCCCATCGGTTGCATCATTTTAGTGCTTGTTGCCATTGCAAGTTTAAAAACGAACAGACACACTATAATGCAGATTGTTGGCGGAGGCGTAGCGTCGTTGTTGGCATTCGTCATTTTATCATATCTGCTTGGTAAGTGACATTATAGATATCGCCAATTCGGCTTTATGACCACCTTCGTCACCGCTCCAGTCCAACTAATGGGATTCATCCCCGGCTTGAGTACCGGGAACTCTCCGGTCATATGGTCGTTCATCAGGGTGCTGCCCAGGTAGGCTTCCTTCAGAGCGCAGTCGAGAATGATGCTCCCGGAAATATCCTCCAGTTCCACAATGGTTGTACCCACCATGAGCGTAATGTCCCCGGAACCATACACCGTGAGGATCGGCTCGGAGTACACGCTTCCCGGATTCGTGATGATCGTCCCGGATGTGGTAACGGTGATGTCAGCGGCGGCATCGGCATAGAAAAACGGATAGCAGCGGAAGTTGACTGCAAAGGTACAGTGCGGATTGCCCCGGAGCACCTTTTCAAAAGGGATCTGGTTAGCGATCCGTGCTTTGTAGTAGCCGCCTGTCCGGTTGGCAAAGGTGACTGTTCCTGCTCCCTTCAGCCATGCGGCGATGGCCGGGATCTGCGCCGGATCAGAGATAAAACAGGTAGCGGTGAGGATCATATCGTCGTAGACGTCTTCGCCTTCCAGCTGTGTCAGGCTTCCCGGCCTGCCGGGCACATTGGTCTGGGTGCTTCGCTCAAGCGGTATGGTGATGGGAGGCTGCTCCGTCACGTGGATGCCGTAGATGCGGCAGTCCACCCCGTTCCAGAGAAAAAAGTCCTGCATGGTATTCCTCCAAATACGTCAAAAGGCCACCTTTTGACGGGTGGCCCTTTGGCGGTTGATTGTGATCAGTCGATTCTGCGGATGACGTCGATGCCGTGGATCGCAGCAAGGGTTGAGCCGTTTGACCAGGCGACATGAATGCCGCCCGCGTCATCCACGAACATGACCTCTCCGGTCAGTCCGGGAACCATGTCCTTGCGCGGTTCCTCAAACATCTGAATAAGCTCCACGCGGCATCCGGTCGGGTAATCCTCCCGGAGCTTTTTCAGCATCTCCGGCCTGATCTGCATCATGAATGGCCAGCGGCAAAAGATTGAAGAAACTGCCCAGATGATTCTGGACGCTCGTTCCAAATATCCGAACAGCAGCCTCGCGGATCTGTACGATGAATTGACCATGCCACCAGAACTGCGTACCGCCCACCAGAAGAACGACCGTGCTGTTATGGAAGCCTATGGATTCTGGGGCAAACTGAATTCTGAATCCGAGTGCGTTGCGGAACTGATGAAAATGTACCAGGCTATGACCGCAAAGGCAGAGGGCTGAGAGGAGAAGCAGTATGGATAATAAAAGATTCCTGAATGCAACAGACGTTGCCGAATACTTGGGTGTGTCAGAATCAAAAGCATATAAAATCATACAAACTCTTAACAAGGAGTTGAAAGAGAAAGGTTTCATTACTATAGCCGGGAAAATATCCAGAGTATATTTTCTTGAGAGAGTGTACGCAGGCGAAAAAGATAAATAAACTTATTAACAGAATAATTACAATGGAAAAATCTGTTAACGGGATAATTACAATGGAAATTATCTTGTTAACAGGATAATTACAATGGAAATTGGAAAAACAGTCCTTGTTAACAGGATAATTACAATGAACATGCAACATATTAACGGGATAATTGCAATATTAACGAGATAATTACAATCCGACACAGATCAGCACGTCATTTGATTTCCTGCCGGAGAAGTGGTAATATTGTTATGTTGTATTGAAATGTATCAATACATATTGACAAATGATCCCAGAGATCCGGAAGGTGTTATTCATGAAGAATTTACAGGCAGAAAGCTACAGCCCGCTGTATCATCAGCTGATGACGCGGATCAGGGCGGACATTGAGCAGGGAACCTATCCCATCGGCAGCAAGATCCCGCCGGAACACGAACTGGAACGGCTGTACCAGGTCAGCCGGGTGACAGTGCGCCGCGCGCTGGCGGAGCTGACCACGGAAGGCCTGCTGGAGCGGAAACAGGGAAAGGGGACCTTTGTGGCCTCGCCCAGGGGAAGCCTGCCGCTGAAAAGCCTGCATACCTTCCATGATTCCTGCAAGATGAACAAAATGCGTCCCTCCATCGATGTGATCCATGTGAAGGAAACGGATGCAGACGCTGACGCTGCGGAGGAACTGAATATGAGCCGGGGCGGAAAGGTGCTCGAAGTCCTGCGGGTGTGCAGGGGAGACGGCGTGCCGGTGGTGCTGGAACGGAATCACTTCTCCATGGCCTATGCCTGGCTGCAGGACCAGGACCTGACTGGAAGCCTTTACGGAATTCTGCGGGAATACGGTGTGGAACCGAAACTGGCGCTGCATGACGTTTCGATCCACTATGCCAGTGAAGAGGAAGCAAAGATACTGGAAATGGAGACAGGAGCTCCGCTGATCCGGCTGCATGAGGTGATCTACGACCAGCGGGGACGGCCCCTGCATACCAATGTCCAGCTGATCCGCGGTGATCGTTTTGTGTTCACTATCTGATAATCCCGGGAAGATTATTGAGTCAAAAGATTCGAATATGGTACAATTCAGGGGGAAGGGAGGCGTTTATATGGAAGAAGAAAAGACCCTCACTGCTGAGAAAACGAAGAAACCCACCCTGTGGGACGGCGCCCTGAAAATGGTCAAGGGCGAGAATACAAACCAGCTGATCGAACAGTTTACAGCGGAAATGACCCTCGTGGCGGAAGGCCTGTGCGAGGACCAGACCCGGCTGCGCAAGGAAGTGGACGGGATCGCCGCCCAGGAGGATAAGCGCATCCAGAAGCTGGAGAGCAGCATCGACGTGCTGGAGACTTCCCTTGAGGAAGAACGCCGGGAGCAGGATAAGATTGTGACAGAACTGCGGAGCCGCATTTCCCTGCTGGAAAAGCAGGCGAAGACAAGCGCGAAAGATAAGAAAAAGTCCGGCGGGATTATCAAAGGCATAACGCTGATCGTGAGCATCGCGGCAGCAGCGTGGATTCTCGTAACGGTGATCAATAAGTTTTTCTGATGGACACTCATAATGTTGTGAACGATTCGGCAATTTGGAACCGCAGCCGATTTAGCAAGGGATTCCTCGACTTCACTGCGTTCCGTTCGGAATGACAGCATGTAAGAATGCTTAACAGGAAAGAAAACACTATATAATTCTGAATTCTGAATTCTGAATTCTGCATTGAAGGAACAACAACCGAAGGCTGTTGTTCCTCTGGGCGGGAGGTGAGCCTGGATGAAAACGTACGAAGAACTCGTAAAAGAATACCGCAAGCGTCAGCATGATACCGTTGTGGATACGATCGCGACGGGACTGACTTATGTGGATGAGATCGCGGTGGATACGGGACTGCTGGAGGAAACCGGTCTGCTGACCGAACTGACCGAAAGCGTGTCCGGCATTCTGCCCTTTATGGTGATCTCCGTCAGTGAGGGATCGAAGGTTCTGCTTGGACGGAAACCGGGCAAAACAGGCCTGAAAGACGGCGCCTACCGCATGGTGAAGACCGGAGCGGCCATGGGCGTCGGAGCGGCTGTAACGGGCCTTACAGGCTTCTGGGCGGCCATCCCCGTGACCATGGGCGTACGGGCCCTGTTTGACCGCTACCGCAGCAAGGCGCTGACGGGGAAACGGGTGGAAGGACGCATTAAGCGCCTGCAGGAACTGAACAAGTTTATCCGCAGGGGACTCAAAGAAGAAGAAACCGAACTCCTGCCGGAAGTCACACCCGGCGCGGCAGTGGCGGCTACAGGAGAGATCAGATGAAGATTACCAAGATGCAGGGCCTGGGAAACGATTATATCTATGTAAACTGCCTGGAGGAAACGGTGGCGGATCCCGCGGCGCTTGCCCGGAAGATCAGCGACCGTCACTTCGGCGTGGGATCGGACGGCCTGGTGCTGATCATGCCCTGTGAGGAAGCGGATTTCCGCATGCGGATGTATAACGCGGACGGAAGCGAGGCTGAGATGTGCGGCAACGCGTCCCGCTGCGTCGGAAAGTATATTCATGACCGGGGCCTGAGCGACAAGACGGAGATCAGCCTGATGACCGGCGCAGGGATCAAGATCCTGAAGCTGGCCGTGAAGGACGGCGTCACCGAAACTGTACGGGTGGATATGGGCGAACCGGAGCTGGAAGGCGCGAAAATTCCGGTGAACGTGTCCGGAAATCCCGTTGTCGGGGCTGCCGTGGAAGCAAAAGGACAGCCTTTCCGCATGACCTGCGTGAGCATGGGTAATCCCCATGCGGTGATCTTTGTGGATGACGCGGACAGCTTTGACGTCCATGGCGTCGGCGCGGAGATCGAGGTGAACCCGCTGTTCCCCCGGAAGACCAATGTGGAGTTTGTGACCGTGAAAGACCGGACGCACCTGCGGATGCGGGTCTGGGAGCGGGGAAGCGGGGAAACGCTGGCCTGCGGCACAGGTGCCTGCGCCACACTGGTGGCCACTGTACTGAACGGTTTGTGCGACAAAAAAGCGGTCCTCGAACTGAACGGAGGACCGTTGACGGTGGAATGGGATACTGAAACCAATCATGTGTTCCAGGAGGGACCGGCCGAGTTTGTGTTCGACGCGGAGTATGACGCTTAATCCAGCAGCATGTTCAGCACGCCGCTGTCGGTCAGGTCATCCAGGAAACTCTGGCAGGCTGAAGTGGGCATCGCGTTCACAAAGGAAAGCACGCTCCTGAGGACCAGGGGAACCACCTTGTTCCGGAACTCCGCCAGCCGGGTTTCGTTGAAAGAAAAGACATTGTAATAAGTATCCAGGGACAGCTGCATATAATCCGGGATTTCCCGGGGTTCCGCGGGAACCATGGAGCCGCTGCAGCTGAAGATTTCTTCGGGTTCTGTCGGATCATCCGCAGGCTTGGGCTTGCGGAGGGAGAGCAGCAGATACCCGTCTTTTTTTGTTTCTCCGTGCAGGCAGAAGGAATAGTCCGGATAAACCTCTCCGAAGGTGGTGCCGGTCAGGTCAAAGGAGGAATCCGCCGGAAGCTCCTTGGGGAGGTTTTCGCCGTTGGCGTAGACGTGGAGCAGCAGGTCCGGCAGGGCGGCTACATCGTCAAAACCCTCTTCTTCGACATAGGAATCGAATTCCTCATCCTCATAATCGTAGTTGTAGTCGTCTTCGTATTCCTCGTAGACTTCCTCTACGATTTCTTCTTCCTCTTCCTCCGGTTCGATCACTTCCTCTTCCATGATCTCATCAGGAATATCCTCCGCTGCTGCATTGGAAGTTTTGGCTTTTTCGATGACGCCGTCCACAGGGATCTCGTAGCCTTCCTTGCACAGGTCGGCACGGAGCTCGAAGTTGTAGGTATCACCGTTGTCATTGCTGACCAGGGAGAGGGTCGGTACATAACCGTTCTCGGAAGCGGGAAGGTCAAGAAGCACAGACAGGGAATCAGATGTTTCCTCCCGGGAGAACAGTTTCTTTCCCAGTACGTTTTCCCAGGTGATGGAACCGTCGCTGACCGTTACTGTCAGCGGTTGGTTCATGGTGATCAGTTCATAATAATAGATCAGGTTGTCATAGAAACCTTTGTTGATCGCTTCAGCGGCCTGGCGGTTATCGGCGCCCTCGGCAAGGGCGTTGATCCAGCGCTGGACGTGCTCGTTGTATTCCAGGTCTTCATGCCACAGTTCCGCCAGGGTCTGGAACTGATCCAGGGTGACGGTTCCGCTTTCGGTGTAGTTTCCGATGGCTTCATCCCAGTGGGCGGACATGCTGGCGAAAGACCATTCCCAGACATAGGGGGAAAGGAAGGCAAAATAGGGAAGCGGAAGCCCCAGGGTGTTTTTCGCCTTGACGGCGAACTCCAGGGTGGCGGCCATGTTGAAGAAAATGACCTCATCCTTCAGCAGGGGGGAAGACAGGAACAGGCGTTCCTTTGTGCCGTAGAGACGGAACGGATAGGAAAGGGAGGGATTGTCTTTGAAATAGAGGACAGCATCCAGCTCCATACCGCGGGTTTCGTCACTCCAGGCGATGTTTCCCTTCAGGCCGAGGCAGTTTACCAGGGCCGCGTATCCGGACATCCTGGAACGCATGAGCTTTGGGAAGGCATCCGCGTTCATGGAGAATGACAGGTCAAAATCATAGCTGTGACAGCCGTCTGTACCGCCTTCAGCGGCGGCCGGGAGCACGGAAAACAGCAGGAATAACGCGCATAGCACGCACAGGATCCGCCTTGTCATGGCAATGATTCCTTTCATCAGGAAGTTGTTTTAACACTTTATTTTATCACACAGAAAAAGTGATTTCAAATCAGAAGTCTTCGTCATCATCCACAACGCCCCAGATATCCGGGTCGCTGTCATAGGCTTGTGTATACTCCGCGTCCAGTTTGGCCTGGGTCTGGAGGTTGGCGATGCCGTTTACCTTCAGCTTATGGGCTTCCTGGTAGGCCCGGACAGCTTCCACGGTGCCGTCACCGTAGCGGCCGGTGACCAGGGAGGGGTCCAGATAGCCCAGGTAGGCCAGCTTTTCCTGCAGGGTATAGACCTTTTCACCCAGGCAGCCGAAGGTCATGGTGATATCAGCCACGTCATGCACGGTGCCATAGCCCAGGATGGATCCGCTGTTCAGGTCATATTCATTGCGCTGGACAGAGGAGGGATTGTTGCCCTCGATCACGTGAACGGTGACATTTCCCAACCGGTCCCGGGTGCAGTATTCCACCATGGCCACATGCTCCGTGTCGGTGCCGCCGCCCCAGTTGAAGAAGACCCAGTCCCCGGGCTGGGGAATATAGTCTCCGGACTGGATGAAGGAATCGCTGCCCTTCAGCCATTCATAGCCCCAGCCTTCCACACGGCCCTTGCGGACCACATAGCGGCCCGCTTTGATGAACCAGTTTTTGCCCGTGTTGGAGGAGGTATAGTAGGGATAGACGCTCCGCAGAAGGGAAGTGCCGGTCCGCTGATCCACCTGGTCCACGCACCAGCAGACGAATTCCGCGCACCACTGGGCAGCGGGATCCCCGGCCCATTCACCGTACTTGGTTCGGCCGTGGTCTTCCGTGTAGCCCACTTCCTCCGAAGCGACCTCAAGCAGGGCCGTCACATAGTCCGGGACGTCCCAGGCAGGAGGGATGATTTCCTCTTCGGCGCAAACGGGTGTGAGGAAAAGCGCAAAGAGAAGGAGTAGGGAAAGGAAGCGTTTAAGATTACAATTCATAATTCATTCCGATCGTTGTTACCAAAGTTCCGTTCATTTACATTCCGGAACTTTGACAACTGTAGTATGGGGTTGTTACCCAGATCAAAGATTTGGACAACACCACAAATTCACAATTCATAATTGTTATTCCGGCGTTTCCTGTTGCGGGGTGAAATCAGAAACCGTCATGGATCAGATCTCTCCACGCGCATACCTTTGGTATGCTTGGTCGAGATGACACAGGGAGCGATGCTTCGTCCCTATCGTTCCCGGAAGATCCCTCGACTACGCTCGGGATGACAATAAACGAGTCAGATGATTGGTATTCTAGTGGGAACGAATATCGTTCCTCTTCAGCGGACTTGACTATTATAAAGTAAAAAAGGGTATAAAACAAGGCGGACGCGATTGCGTCCGCCCTGAGAGCACCGTTTGAAATTACTTGATTTCGACGGTAGCGCCAACAGCCTTGAACTGCTCGGCGATCTTCTCGGCTTCTTCCTTGGAGACGGCTTCCTTGATGGTCTTGGGAGCGGACTCAACGATGTCCTTAGCTTCCTTCAGGCCCAGGCCGGCAACGACTTCACGGACAACCTTGATGACCTTGATCTTCTCAGCGCCGGCATCCTTCAGCACGACGTCGAATTCGGTCTTTTCTTCTTCAGCAGCGGCAGCAGCACCACCGGCAGCGGGAGCGCCGGCAACGGCGATAGCGCCGGTCACGCCGAACTTTTCTTTCATTTCGTCAACGAGTTCTTTAACCTGAAGCAGAGTCATAGACTCAATGGCTTCGAGAATTTCCTGATTAGTCATTTTCATTTCCTCCATTTTTTTTCGTTCATGCGGCGATCATGCCGCGGTTGTCATCAGGCGGCGTCCTTCTTCTCGGCGATCTGCTCGAGAACGGAAACCAGGGCAGAGACGGGGGAGACCAGGCAGCCCACCATGGTGGCCAGCAGCTCTTCCCGGCTGGGGGTAGCGGCCAGTTCTTTGATGGCCTTGACGTCGATCACTTCGGTGCCCATCAGACCACCCTTGATCTCCAGGGAGGTCAGCTTGTTCTTCTCAATGAACTGAGAAATGATCTTGGGGCCGGCAGTAACGTCCTTTTCGCTGAACACGAAAGCGTTGGGGCCTTCCAGCAGACCTTCCAGACCTTCGATATTCAGTTCCTGCAGGGCACGGTTCACCAGGCGGTTCTTCAGAACACAGTAGTGAACATCGTTCTCACGGCACTGTTTACGCAGCTCGGTCACCTGTTCAACGGTCAGGCCGCTGTAGGAAACCACCATCATGCACTCAGCATTCTTCAGCTTCTCAACGATGTCGGATACAACCTGCTTTTTTGCTTCCAGATTAGCGCTCATTCTTCTTGCGCACCTCTTTTCCGGTTCAGAATAAAGAAACCCTTGCGTGCAGGCGCAAGGGAATAAAATCGAAATCCACTTACACCTCGGCAGGCGGGAAACCCCATTAAATCTTGCGATACCGGCTGTCTACGGCACTGGTTTCTTCGGAAACCGTTGGCTATATTACCATAGGAAGACTTATGTGTCAAGGATTTTCTGAAAACAGGAAGGGTTCGGAAGGGGTGAATGACCCGGATTTGTAAAAATTGTCAAAATTATTACCAAATGACCGTAATTATTACAAGTTTTTGCCTAAAATCCTTGACATTGTAACAAATGCGTAATAAAATAAGCCTGAATCAATTGAGGAAGGCAGGTGCGCAGGGTGAAAAAATGCAAACTCTTTTTGATCCTGACACTCCTTCTGTGCCTGATTCCCTGCTGTGTCGCCCTCGCTAAGACCGGCAAGGTTACAGCCACCTCCCTGAATATGCGCAAAAGCGCAGATTCCGACAGCAAAGTGGTCAAAGTCCTCAAGGAAGGGGCAGAAGTGACCATCAAGGATACCACGGGCAACTGGTACAAAGTGTCCGCTGGCGGGGAAACCGGCTATGTTTATAAGAAGTACATTAAAGTAACTGAAGAAAAAAAGTCTGACAAAAAAGAAGACAAGAAAAACGACTCAAAAGACAAAAAATCCGACAAGTCCGAAAAGAAAAAGGATGACGGGACTTGCGGACCGGGCGACACAGGCAGTGCTGTAAAAAAGGTACAGAAGAAACTGAAAAGTCTTGGCTATTACAGCGGAAGCATAGACGGGGATTACGGCAAAGGAACCAAAAGCGCCGTCAAGAGCTTCCAGAAGCGTAACGGCCTGGACGATGACGGAAAGGTCGGGGCGAAAACCCTGGCGAAACTGAATTCCAAAGACGCGAAGAAAGCCACCAAATCGGACAGCGCCTCCGGATCTGAGACAACAGGGAAGACCGAGAAGCTGGACTGGTTTAACGGCGGAAGCAAGAAGATTCCGAAAGGCGCCACCTTCAAGGTGAAGGATATCAAGACCGGCAAGGTGTTCACCTGCAAGCGGTGGAGCGGCGCCAACCACCTGGACGCGGAGCCCAAATCCAAGGATGATACTTCAACCCTGAAGAGCATCTACGGCGGATGGAGCTGGAAGCGCCGGGCGGTTCTGGTCAAGTATGACGGACATGTGTACGCGGCATCCATGAACGGAATGCCCCACGGAACCCAGACGATCGACGACAACAACTTCGAAGGCCACTTCTGCATTCACTTTTCCGGGAGCAAGACCCATGGAAGCAAGAAAGTGGACGATATGCATCAGCAGTGCGTGAAAGAGGCGCTGAAGCATAGCTGGTGAGAAAAAAGTAAGACCAAAAGGCGTGAGTTAAGGCTCACGCCTTTTTTACGGGTAAGTGAAATATTGAGCGGCTTTGCCGCTCAATGTGAAATATCTGCTTCGCAGATGGGGAACGATAGGGACGGTCCTTTTCGTTCCCTTTTTGGTTATAAGAAAGCATACTTTAGTTAAAAACATGATACTTATCTGTTGCGGGGAACGAAAAGGACCGTCCCTATCGTTCCCTTTTGGATTCCCTTCGGATCGAATTGTTTCGCTCTGAACTCGTAGGAGATCCTTCGACGCGCTCATTTCATTCGCTTGCTCAGGATGACACCTGTAACGCTTGTCCGTCAAAAGTAAATATCACATTCGGCGTCAGCCGAATATTTCACATCCCGCGTAAGCGGGATATTTCACATTGGCCGTAAGGCCAATATTTCACATTCGACGCAGTCGAATATTTCACTTATATGTAATTTCATCATTAATAGTATCTTTTCCAGCTATATATCTTGTGATATAATCAAGTTTGTTTATTTTGTAAGTGGGAAATGGGAGGAAATCTATGCTTACACAGGCACCTAAGGGGACAAGGGACGTTCTGCCGGCGGAGAGCTATCGCTGGCAATTCATCGAAGACAAGATGCGCAAGGCTGCCGCACTGGCCGGCTATCGTGAATCACGCACTCCTGTTTTCGAGCATACAGAACTGTTTCTGCGTGGCATCGGGGATACAACGGACGTGGTCCAGAAGGAAATGTACACATTCGAGGACAAGGGCAAGCGTTCAATCACCCTGAAGCCGGAAGGCACAGCCGGTGCTGTGCGCAGCTTCCTGGAGCACAACCTGTACGCGGAGCCGCTGCCCTGCAAGCTGTATTATATGTATTCACCCCACTTCCGTTATGAGAATCCCCAGAGCGGACGCCTGCGTGAACACCACCAGTTTGGTATGGAGTGCTTTGGCGCGAAGGAAGCCACTGTGGACGCGGAACTGATTCTGACGGCTTATCACCTGCTGCAGGACCTGGGCATCAGCAACCTGAGCGTGGAAATCAACTCCATCGGCTGCCCGAACTGCCGGCCGGAGTATCATAAACGGCTGAAAGAATTCCTGGGGGAGCGGATCCACGAAATGTGCCCCACCTGCCAGGAACGCTTCGAGCGGAATCCGCTCCGTGTGCTGGACTGCAAGGAAAAGCACTGCCAGGAGCTGACCAAGGACGCGCCCAGCATGCTGGACCTTTTGTGCGATGAGTGCAAGGATCACTTTGAGCAGCTGAAGAAGTGCCTGGACAGCAGCGGGATTCCGTACCGCGTCAATTCCCGCATTGTCCGCGGCCTGGATTACTACACCAAGACCGTGTTCGAGATTGTGACCGAAACGCCGGACGGCAAGCTGACGGTTTGCGGCGGCGGACGGTATGACAACCTGGTTCAGGAAATCGGCGAGCAGAGCATTCCGGCTGCCGGATTCGGCATGGGCGAGGAGCGCGTGCTGATGCTGCTGGAGGCGGAAGGCGTTGAGATTCCGAAACCGGAATGGTATGAAGTGTTCGTCACCTACATGGGTGAGAACAAGCAGCATGCCTTCTCCCTGGTGCAGCAGCTGCGGGCTGCCGGCATCAAGGCGGACATGGACCACTGCGGACGCAGCCTCAAGGCACAGTTCAAGTATGCCAACAAGACCGGCGCGCCTGTAACCGCGGTCATCGGGGACGATGAGGCGGCGAATGGTACCGTGAAGCTGAAGAAGATGGCGGACGGGACGGAGCAGGTTGTTAAGGTTGAGGAAGCGGCAAAGGCCGTAAAAGGTTTAATTCAGAATTAAGAATTCAGAATTCAGAATTATATCAAGGGATATTCGCAACGCTTGCGGCTTCGGTCGGAATGACACCTTAAGCAGGTAGGAGGCAGGAGTTAACACAGATCTCTCCACTCCGCCTGACGGCTTCGGTCGAGATGACATTATGGGATTTCCTTCGGATGGAACAGTGTGGAGATGAATCCGTGGGCGAACCTCTGAGGACTGCCGGTGGCAGAAATATCGTCAGAGGGTTTGGAGCGCCCGGAGAAAGAGCCAGTGGCTCTTTCTCAGCGAAAAACGGGCGGCAGCCTCGAGAGGTCAATCGAAAGGGAGTGATCTCTCCGGTGGAGAGTCACGACCATTGAGATTGCGGATAGATCTCTCCACTACGCCTGACGGCTTCGGTCGAGATGACAATGTGGAAGTAATTCCGTCTTAACTATTAAACGTTTGGGAAGCTATTTATTAGGTATTAAGTAATCATAATTATGCATTATGCATTATGCATTATGAATTGGAGAGATTGACATGCAGTATAGGACTCACACTTGTAATGAACTCCGTCTTTCCGATGTCGGGAAGCAGGTGAAACTGAGCGGCTGGATGGAGAACGTGCGGGAAGTCAGCGGAAACCTGGCTTTCATCGTGCTGCGGGACTTCTACGGCACCACCCAGCTGGTGGTGGAAGATGAGAAGATCCTGCAGGTTTTCCTGAACCTGAATAAGGAGAGCGTTGTCTGCGTGACCGGTACCGTCCGGGAACGGGCCAGCAAGAATCCGAAGATGGATACCGGCGACATTGAAGTGGTGCCGGACAGCGTGGAAGTGCTGGGCAAGTGCCGGTACAACGCGCTGCCTTTCCAGATCGGCCGCAGCACCGAGGCGGATGAGAGCATCCGGCTGAAGTACCGCTACCTGGATCTGCGCAACCCGGACGTGAAGAAGAACATCGTCCTGCGCTGCAACGTGGTAACCGCCCTTCGCCAGGCCATGAACGAGCATGGCTTCCTGGAAATCACCACGCCGATCCTGACCGCCTCCTCTCCGGAAGGCGCCCGGGACTACCTGGTGCCCGCCCGGAAGCATCCCGGCATGTTCTACGCCCTGCCGCAGGCGCCCCAGCAGTTCAAGCAGCTGCTGATGACCAGCGGTTTCGACAAGTATTTCCAGATCGCCCCCTGCTTCCGCGATGAGGACGCCCGCGGCGACCGCAGCCCCGGTGAATTCTATCAGCTGGACATGGAAATGGCCTTCGCCACCCAGGAAGACGTCTTTGCCGTAATGGAAGACGTACTGCCTCCGGTGTTCGCGAAGTACGGCGCTTACAATATCGCCTCCACCGCGCCTTTCCGCCGCATTCCTTACCTGGAAGCGATGGAGACCTACGGAAGCGACAAGCCCGACCTGCGCATTGACCTGACCGTGAAGGACGTGACCGACCTGCTGGGCGGCTGCGGCTTCGGACCCTTTGAAGGCAACGTGATCAAGGCTGTGCCGGTGACGAACTTCAACGCCACCCGCAAGCAGATCGACAAGCTGATCGCGGACGTGGAAGTGGTCAGCGGCAACAAGAGCTACTGGTTCCGCCTGGATGAGAACGGCGAGATCGTCGGCGGCATCGCCAAGTTCCTGCAGGAGAGCAAGGACGCGGTCATCGCGGCACTGAACCTGCAGCCCAATACCTTTGTGGCCCTGAGCGCCGGCAAGAAGGGCGCTGCCCAGAAGACCGCCGGCGTGCTGGTAAAGAAGCTGGGTGAGATGTGCCCGGATCACATGGACAAGGAACGCTATGAGTTCTGCTGGATCGTGGACTTCCCGATGTACGAGATCGGCGAGGAAAGCGGCGAGCTGGAATTCTGCCACAACCCCTTCTCCATGCCCAACGGCGGCCTGGATATCCTGGAAAAGGCAGCCAGCGGCGAAGTGGATCCGCTGTCCATTACTGCCTTCCAGTATGACCTGGTGTGCAACGGCGTGGAGCTGTCCTCCGGCGCTGTCCGGAACCATGATCCGGAGATCATGATCAAGGCCTTCCAGCTGGTGGGCCTGGGCGAGGAAGACGTGAAAGCGAAATTCCCGGCCATGTACAACGCCTTCTGCTACGGCGCGCCGCCGCATGCCGGCATCGCTCCCGGTGTGGACCGTATGGTGATGCTGCTGGTGGGCGCAGAAACCATCCGTGAGGTCATTCCGTTCCCGATGAACAAGAATGCCCAGGATATCATGATGGGCGCTCCCGGAACCGTAGAGCAGAAACAGCTGGATGAACTGCATATCGCCATCGTGAAGGACGAGGCGGAGCAGTTGTAATCCCGCCCGTATTCTGGTATAATAACTAGGATTTATCTGATACTCCGCTGATAAGGAGGATGTTCTTCTATGGCAGCAAAGACAGACAAAAAGGCACCCGGTTCCCTCCCGCTGAACACGGAGGACCTGACGCCCTCTTCCAACATTACATACAATAACGAAGTGGTAGCCATCATCGCGGGCCTGGCGGCCAACGAGGTGGAAGGCATTGCGGGCATGTGCACCGTCAGCGGCAGTCTCATGAGCAAAAACCGCAATGTCACCAAGGGCGTGAAGGTCGAAGTCGGCACGGAAGAAGTCGCCGTTGACCTTTATGTTATCGTTGAATACGGCATTCCGATCCAACGGGCCGCGGCTGACGCGCAGGAAAATGTACGCAAGGCGATCGAATCCATGACCGGCCTGCATGTGGTCCGGGTGGACGTGCATGTACAGTCCGTCAGTTTTGAGCAGGACAAGAAAGCCCTGCAGGCCGGCGCACAGCAGGCCGCCCTGGCCGCGGGAGAAGTTGCGGAAGCCGCACGTCTCCCGGAGACCGAGCCTGTGAAACCGGTTAAGGAAGAGAAAAAAGAAGAGCCCGCACCGGCACCCGCCCCGCAGGAGCCTGAAAAGAAACCCGCTCCCAAGGCAAAGCCCAAAGCCAAGGCTGAGAAGAAGCCTGAAGCAAAGGCTGAGAAACCCGCGGATGACGCCAAAGGCGATACACCCGCCGCGGAAGTCTGACATTGTCTGACAGGGGAGGAATCCTCTGTCTTTTTCCCATTTAAAGAGAGCTGATTTCCTCAAGGAATCAGCCCGGGAAAGCAAAGGAGGAAAAACGCGTGAAGATCCGTATTCTGGACAGGATCCTGGTTGCCCTCGCCGGGCTGCTGGTGCTTGCCGGCTGTGCCGGACTGGCTGCGCAGCTGTTCTTCGGAAAAGATGTGGCCGGGTATGCCACGAAACTGCTTACTGACCCCAATTACCGTATCTGGTTTATCATTGCCCTGGTGATCCTTCTGGTCCTGGGCCTCTACTGCCTGCTGATCCTGTTCCGCCATCGCGGCCGCAGGGACAAGTTTGTCATGCAGAAGACCGAGAACGGCGAGCTGTCCATCTCCCTGAAGGCGATGGAGAGCATGGTGCAGAAGTGCCTGGATCCCCATAAGGAACTGAGTGTTCAGTCCGTCCGCCTGGAAAACCAGAAGGGCGGCCTGCTGATCCGTATCCGCGGCACAGTGGCCGGCGGCGTCAGCATTCCGCTGACCGTGGACGCCCTGCAGCAACAGATCAAGCAGTATGTGACCGCCTGCAGCGGTGTGGAAGTGAAAGACATCCGCGTGCAGATTGAGTCCTCCGGTGAGGACGCGAAGGAATCCCTCTATGCCATTGAGGCACCGACGGCAAAGGCCCTGCCTGCTTCCCAGGTGAAGGAGGAGAAGGCTGAAGAGCCGAAGGAAGAGGAAGCCATTCCGGAAATCACTCCGGAAGAACTGGAGCAGATCAAGGCGGAAACCCCTGCCGCTTCTGAAAAAGAAGAAGAGCAGGAAGCCGAGGAAGAACCGCAGGTGGTGATCTCCGCGGCAGCTGCGGCGGCAGCGGAACTGCTGAAACAGGAAGCCCCGCAGGAAGAGGATGACCGGCCTATGCACCAGCGTCTCTTCTCCAGCCAGGAAGAACCCTGCGTGATGCCCATGCCCCCGGAACCTCCGGTGGAAGAGAAGACTGAAACCGCTGAAAAAGCAGTGGAAAAGGCTGCGGAAGAAGCGGAAGACAAGGCGGAAGATGCCGATAAAGAAGAAAACAAAGAGGAGCGTGAAGACAAATGAATCTGAAAAAAGGAACACCCGCTTTCGGTATTGCGTGCGGCGCTGCGCTGACGCTGCTGGGCGCGCTGGTGATGATCATCGGTTTCTGGAAGACCCTTGCCCTGTGCGTGCTGTTTGGCCTGGGCTACTTCTTCGGTACGGTGGAAAACAAGCGTGAGTTCATGAAGAACACCGCCAACAAGCTGATCCCGGATAAAGAGATCAAGGTGATCGATTTCAAGACCGAGCTGAAGCGGGAACAGGAACAGGCTGAGCCCGTGGAAGCGGAAGCGAAGAGTAAGGAGTAACAAGATGTCACGGACGACTGCGCGCGCTGCCGCCATGCAGATGATCTTTGAGAAGATCTCCGGCGGACAGGGCGGTGAAGACACGCTGAAAATGGTCTATGACGAGCTGCGGGAAGACGGCTTCCCCGGCGTCGAGCATATTGGCCGCAAGGAGCCGGACGGGGAAGACCGGGAGTATATCACGGCAGCCCTGGAGGGCGTACTGGCTCATATCGACGAGATCGATGAGCTGATCGGAAAGAACACCGCGGAAGGCTGGTCCATTGAACGGATCTCCCTGGTGAACCTGACGATCATGCGGCTGGCAGTCTGGGAGATCCTCTACGCTGAGGATGTGCCCGGCAATGTTTCCATCGCGGAAGCGATGGAACTGACGGAGCGGTTCTCCGATCCGGAGGACAAGGGCTTCGTCAACGGTATCCTTGGTACCATCCTTCGGGAGCACGAGGCGCAGGCGTGAGTCAGCTTGACGGAACGCCGGTAGTCATCGGCTTTGATACCAGCAACTACAGAACCTCGGTGGCGGCGGTCACGCTGGACGGAGAGATCCTGGTGAATCACCGGGAACTGCTGCCCGTGTCAAGCGGGGAGCGGGGGCTTCGCCAGAGCGACGCCGTTTTTGCGCATATCCGGCAGCTGCGAAACAGTGAGGAAGCGCTGCGGGAGAAGCTAAAGGGGACGCGGATCGCCGCGGTGGCGGCGAGCACGAAACCCCGGGACGGCGGGGAAAGCTACATGCCGGTGTTCCAGGTGGGTCACACCGCCGGAAGCATGATGGCGGCGGCACTGGGAGTTCCGTTTTATGAGACGACCCACCAGCGGGGACATCTGGCCGCGGCGCTGGCCGGAACGAAGCTGGAAGGCGCGGAGCGGATCCTGGCGGTACATCTTTCCGGCGGGACAACAGACCTGCTGGTGATGGACGCGGACAGCGTAACGCAGATCGGCGGAAGCGCGGACCTGCACGCCGGACAGCTGGTGGACCGGGCCGGAGTGGCCATGGGGCTGCCGTTTCCCTCGGGCGAGGAACTGGAAAAGCTGGCCGTGAAGGGGAAGAGCGGAGCTCTGCTGGGGGTAAGCCTGGAGAACGGGGACCTGACCTGCCACCTGAGCGGCGCCGAGACAAAGGTCCAGCAGTGGATCCGGGAAGGCAGCATGGTCCGGGAGGATATGGCCAGGGAGATCTATGACCTGCTGGCCAGGACCCTGGTGAGGATGCTCAAAGCCGGAGCAGAAAAGAGTGGGTGCAGGGAAGCGCTGGTGACCGGCGGGGTTGCCGCGTCGGCATTGCTGAGGCAGCTGATGGCGGAACGGAAGGCGAAGACCCGGGGGTGCCCGGAGATCGTATTCGGACGGCCGGAGATGTCAGGGGACAATGCGGTCGGCGTTGCGCTCATTGGAGTGCAACGCCTCCAATGCAGAATGCAGAATGCATAATGCAGAATGACAGAGTGTTACGGCTAATGGCGATAGGATAATAGGAAGTAGGAGGTAGGAGGTAGGAGATAAAACAGATCTCTCCACTCCGCCTTACGGCTCCGGTCGAGATGACACTTGGGCCTGCGGCCTTGGTCGGGATGACACTTTATACAGGTAGGAAGTAGGAGGTAGGAGATAAAACAGATCTCTCCACTCCGCCTTACGGCTCCGGTCGAGATGACATTTGGGCCTGCGGCCTTGGTCGGGATGACACTTTATACAGGTAGGAAGTAGGAGGTAGGAGGTAGGAGATAAAACAGATCTCTCCGCTCCGCCTTACGGCTCCGGTCGAGATGACATTTGGGCCTGCGGCCTTGCTCAGGATGACACCTGGGGCGATATGGTCGGCGAAACAGGTTTTATCAGTACACAGTAATCATAATTCTGAATTCTGAATTAAAACAACGCGGGAGGCAATTTCATGGCAGCAGAAATCTTGAGTGGAAAAATAATGTCTGAATCACTTAGAAAGGAAATTGCCGAGCGCGTTTCAGCGCTCAAAGAGCGCGGCCTCACTCCCGGTCTGGCGGTTATCCTGGTCGGCAATGATCCTGCAAGCGAGATCTATGTGCGGAACAAGGGAAACGGCTGCGCGGAAGTCGGGATGTATTCCCGGACCATCAACATGCCGGAAGAAACCACCCAGGAGCAGCTGGAAGCGGCGATTGAGGAGCTGAACAACGATTCCGCGATCCACGGGATCCTGGTGCAGCTGCCGCTGCCGAAACACCTGGATGAGAACGCCGCCCTGGCAAAGATCCTGCCGGAGAAGGACGTGGACGGTTTCCACCTGATCAACGCCGGCCATATGCTGACCGGAACGCCCGGGGTTGTGGCCTGCACGCCCAAGGGCGCCCTGTATATGATCAAGTCCACCGGTGTGGACCTGAACGGCAAGGAAGCCGTGGTGATCGGCCGGAGCAACATCGTGGGCAAGCCCATGGCCATGCTCCTGCTGCAGCAGAACTGCACCGTAACCATGTGCCACAGCCGGACGAAGAACCTGGCGGAGCATACCCGCCGGGCGGATGTGCTTGTGGCCGCGGTGGGCAAGGCAGGTTTTGTGACGGCGGATATGGTGAAGCCCGGTGCCATCGTCATCGACGTGGGCATCAACCGGGTGGACGGTAAAGTGAAGGGCGATGTGGACTTTGACGCGGTGAAAGAGGTGGCCGGGTACATTACGCCGGTGCCGGGCGGTGTCGGAAAGATGACGATCACGATGCTGCTGATGAACACCGTGGAAGCCGCGGAAAGGACGCTTGCGTGAATAATGAAGCAGGCTTGAGCGTATCGGAACTGAATCTGATCATCTCGGAAGCCGTGCGGCGGGATCCGCGGACGCGGAGCGTGCTTGTGCGCGGCGAGGTGAGCAGCTTCCGGAACCAGATCGCTTCGGGTCACTGGTATTTCAGCCTGAAGGACGCGAATGCCTCCATCACCTGTGCCATGTTCCGGAACGCCAATCTGCGGGCGAAGATCCGCCCGAAGGACGGCGACCAGGTGCTGGCGGAAGGCTATGTGGACTTTTACGCGCCCCAGGGGAAGGTCCAGCTGATCGTAACGGGCCTCAGCCCCGCCGGCCTGGGCGATATGTACGTCCGGCTGGAGGAACTGAAGCGGAAGCTGGCAGCGGAAGGCCTGTTTGATCCGGCTCGGAAGCGGCAGCTGCCCATGCGGCCCCGTAAGGTGGCGGTGGTCACCTCCCGGAGCGGCGCGGCCCTGCATGATATCCTGAATGTATCGGCGCAGCGGAGTCCCGCAATCCCGATCGTCCTTGTCCCTGTGACGGTACAGGGCGAAGGGGCGGGTAAGGAGATTGCTGAGGGGATCCGCAAAGCCAATGAAACTGACGCGGATGTGATCATTGTCGCCCGGGGCGGCGGCTCCGCGGAAGACTTGTGGTGCTTCAATGATGAGATTGTGGCGCGGGCTGTGGCGGAAAGCCGCCTGCCGGTGGTTTCCGGGGTGGGCCATGAGATCGACACCAGCCTGTGTGACCTGGCCGCCGATGTAAGGGCTTCCACGCCCAGCAACGCGGCGGAGATTGTATTCCCGGACCGGAGAGAACTCCAGGGCCGGGTGGACCTGATGCGGTCCGGCCTTGTGAGGGCCCAGTCAAACGGGCTGCGCCGGGCGGAACTGACGGTCAGTTCCCTGATGCACCGGCTGGCGGGCCTTTCGCCGGAAAAGCGGATTGCCCTGCTGCTGAACCGCCGGGAACTGGCAAAGATGCAGCTGTGCACCGCCATGGGCGCACGGCTGGAGAATGCCGCGGCGGAGATGAAGGACGCGAAGACAAACCTCTGGCTGGCAGTTACCAACCGGCTGAAGGACGTGGAACACCGGACTATAAGGCTGCGGGAGCGGCTGGAGGCGGTGAGCCCGCTGGCAGTACTGAACCGGGGATACGCCCTGGTATATGATCCGGAGGAGAAGATCATGACAAGGGCCGCGGAAGCGCAGCAGCAGAAGGAAATGACCCTGCAGTTCGCGGACGGCCGTGTGGCTGTGACCAGAAAGGGAACAACATGAGCGAAGAGAAGAAGTCTTTTGAGGATCGCCTGCAGGACGTGCAGGAGATCATCAGCCGGATCGAGGAGGGAAAGCTTCCCCTGGAGGATTCGGTGAAGCAGTTTGAGGAGGGCATGAAGACCCTCTCCGCCCTGGACGAGGAGCTGAAGGATATGAACCGCCGGCTTACCGTGCTGCAGGACGGGAAGGAACAGGAGCTTGAGACTCCGGGAGAATGAGCATGAAGACGTATGAGGAATACCGCGCCGAGGTGGAACTGGCGCTGGGGCCGATGCTGGAAAGCCTGGGAGAGATCCCGGACCGGCTGCTGGAAGCCATGCGTTACAGCCTGCTGGCCGGCGGAAAACGCCTGAGGCCGGTGATGCTCCTGGCTGCCTGCGACATGGCGGGCGGGGATATCACTACGGCAATGCCCTTTGCCTGTGCGCTGGAGATGATCCATACCTACAGCCTCATCCATGATGATCTGCCGGCTATGGACAACGATGACCTGCGCCGGGGTAAGCCCACGAATCACAAGGTGTTCGGTGAAGATCTGGCGATCCTGGCAGGAGACGGGCTGCTGAACGCGGCGGCGGAGCTGATGGCCCGCGCGGCGCTGCGGATGGCGGATGCCCGGGGAATCCACGCGCTGGAGATCATCATGCGCCATGCCGGCGTGACCGGGATGATCGCCGGACAGACGAAGGATGTGCTGTCGGAAGGAGATGATCCGCGGGAGGATCTGGTCTCCTATATCCATGCCCACAAAACCGCGGATCTGCTGGAAGCCCCGATGGAAGCCGGTCTGGCGCTGACCGGGGCGGATGAAGGACAGATCCGGGCGGCTTTTGAGTACGGCCTGCACCTGGGGCTGGCGTTCCAGATGACGGACGATCTGCTGGATGTGACCGGGGACGCGGCGCTGCTGGGAAAGAACACCGGCATGGACGCGGAGCTGAACAAGCTGACCTGGGTGGCCCTGAAGGGCGTTGAAGGCACCGCCAAAGACGCCGCGGAACAGGTTGACCTGGCGGAAAAAGCGCTCGATAACCTGCCTTGGAATGCCGATTTCTTCCGGGAACTGGCACGCAGTACACTGACCCGGAAAAACTAATGTGATATATACATGAACATTCCCTGAATTCTTGATAAACCATCTTGTCAGGGACATGTTCCTCAGTATATATAATGGTGTAACAAAAAATAATTCTGCATTCTGCATTCTGAATTCTGAATTGATTTTCCTCAATTCGTGATTCTGAATTCAGAATCACGAATTGGAGGAAAATCTTATGCCTTTCATGGATCACTTTCTGGAAGAAGTTGTTGTCAAGCACAAGAACGGTTTCAACCGCGCCCTGTACTACCTGAGCTGGATCGTGATCGTCCTCGCGGGCATCATTGCCAGTATGACGCTGGGGACGTTGAGCACCAATTTCAGCTGGTTCTCCGTTATTGTGATGCTTGTGTCTGCCGGTATCGCGGTGTATACCTACTGGATGCATGACAGGCTGCTGACAGAGTATGAGTATACTTTCACAAACGGCTCCCTGGATTTCGCGGAAGTGTATAACAACAAGAAGCGCAAGAGCCTGGGAAGCCTGAACGTGCGGAACGTGGAAGCCTTCGGAAAGGTTACCTCCTCTTCCTTCCAGCGGTACCTGAGCATGCCCGGCGTAAAGCGCATGAACTGGTTCCTGAACCGGGAAGCGGAGCTGTACTACTTCTATTTCACCAAGGAGCAGGACAAGAAGATGATCATCCTCGAGCCCAGCGATGAAATGGTGGATTATATCCGTAAATACCTGCCCAACGGGGCCTGGCGGGAGTAAGCGATGACTGTATATCTGGACAACAGCGCCACAACGAAGCCTTCACAGGCAGTCGCGGCGGCTGTTACGAAGCAGATGGAAAGCGGATGGTATAATCCATCCGCTTTATACAGGCCTGCCCTGGAAGTGCAGAAAGAGCTGGAAGCTGTTCGGGAAACCGTGCGGAAGGCGGCAGGCGCGGCGGGGCAGACCGTGATTTTCACATCCGGCGGAACCGAGGCGGATAACCTGGCGCTGCTGGGACACCTGAAGAGCCGGCGGAAGCCGGGCAGGGTGCTGATCTCCTCGGTGGAGCATCCGGCGGTGTCCGCCTGCGCGGATGAGATCCGGAAGATGGGCCATGCGGTGGACGAGATTCCCGCGGGGCCGGACGGCACGGTGGACCTGGCGAAGCTGGAGGAAATGCTGAGCGAGGACGTGCTCCTCATTTCCGTGATGCAGGTGAACAACGAGACCGGGGGCGTGGAGCCGCTGGAGGAGATCGTGAGCCTTCGGAACCGGCTGGCGCCGGAAGCCGCCATCCATGTGGACGGCGTACAGGGATTCCTGCGGATGCCGCTGGAATTCAACAGGCTGGGCATCCAGTCCTATGCCTTCAGCGGGCATAAGATCCACGGGCTGAAGGGAACCGGCGCGCTGATCGTACGGAAGGATCATCCGGTCCGGCCGGTGCAGTTCGGCGGCGGACAGGAAGGAAATATCCGGTCCGGTACGGAGAATACGTTCGGCATTATTGCCCTGGGTGAAGCCGTGAGGACCTGGGATCCGGAGGCGAATGACCGGATGCGGCGGCTGAAAATCAGGCTTAGGGACGCGCTGCTGGAGAAGGTCCCCGAGGCAGGAGTGAACGGGCCGGAAGAAAGCACGGAGCGGTGCGCGCCGCATATCCTGAATATCGCCCTGATGCCGGTGCGGAGCCAGACGATGCTTTTTGCGCTGGAAGGCGACGGGGTGTATGTGAGCGCCGGAAGCGCCTGCGCCAGCAGGAAGCAGAAGATCTCGCCGGTGCTGAAGGCCATGGGCGTCAGCACGGAGCGGGCGGACTGCTCGCTGCGGTTCAGCCTGTGCCCGTACACAACGGAAGAAGAAATTGACTATGCGGCCGCGTGCGTCGAAAAGCATTACAATATGCTGAAAAAGTTTACCCGGAGATAATTCAGAATTATGAATACTCAGGATGACGCTGACGAGTCTGGGTATGTATCGTGTAATTCTTAGTTACGGGTTATAATCTGAATCCGAAGGAGATCCTTCGATTCCGCCTGCGGCTTCACTCAGGATGACACCAATGAGTCTGGTTATGTATCCCTGATTATTAAACTATCGAGAAAAGGAACTGGTAAGCAATGCAGAATTTACTTCTTGTCCGCTACGGCGAAATCTTCCTGAAGGGACTGAACCGTCCTTACTTTATCCGCGCGCTGGTACGTAAGGTGCGTTATGCCGTGCGCGGCATGGGCGCGGAAGTGTGGGTCCATGATGGCCGGATCTTTGTCCGGGGCTTCAATGACCTGGAGGAGTGCATCAGCCGGGTGACGAAGGTTTTCGGTGTGCACAGCGTGTGCCCCGCGGTGGAGATGCCCAAGGAGGACTTTGAGGCCATTTGTGCCCAGGCGGTGGAGATGGCGAAGGACCTGAAAGGCACCTTCAAGGTCAATGCCCGCCGGGCGGACAAGCGGTATCCCATGAACTCCATGGCCATCAACGAGGAAGTGGGCTATCGCATTCTACAGGCCAATCCGAACCTGAAGGTGGACGTGCATAACCCCGAGCACCTGGTGAACATCGAGATCCGGGATATGGCCTATCTGTATGTGAAGGTGATCCCGGCGGTCGGTGGTATGCCCGTTGGTACCAACGGCAACGCGACGCTGCTGCTTTCCGGCGGCATTGACAGCCCGGTGGCGGGCTGGATGATCGCCAAGCGCGGCGTGCAGATCAACGCGGTGCACTTCCACAGCTATCCCTATACCTCTGACCGGGCGAAGGAAAAGGTGCTGGACCTGGCACGGAAGCTGTCCTTCAGCTGCTGCGGCATCAAGGTGTACATTGTACCCTTTACCGAGATCCAGATGGCTATTCACGAGAAGTGCCCGGAAGAATACACCACCCTGATCATGCGGCGGTATATGATGCGGATCGCGGAGCGCATTGCCCGGGATACGGAGAGCGAGGCGCTGATCACCGGCGAGAGTATCGGCCAGGTGGCCAGCCAGACCATGACAGCGCTTGGCACCACGGACGCGGTGGTGAACATGCCCGTATTCCGGCCGCTGATCGGCTTTGACAAGAGCGAGATCATCGACGTGGCCCGGAAGATCGACACCCTGGCCATCTCCGAGCTGCCCTATGAGGACTGCTGCACGGTGTTCACGCCCCGTCATCCGGCAACCCATCCCAAGATGGAGAAGATCCTGGAGGGAGAAGCGAAGCTGGACACGGAAGAGCTGATCGCCAAAGCCCTTGAAGGTGTGGAAATGGTAAGAGTATAAGCCAATTCATAATGGGCCATAGGGACGGTTCCGGTGGCCCATTTTAGGTGATGCTTGGTTTTTCCTGTTGTGTCGATTCGAAAATGGGCCACCGGAACCGTCCCTATGGCCCAATCCAACTGGCAAAAAAAGAAGATCTGGGATCAGATCTTCTTTTTCAGTGTCAGGATATTTTTGCCATCCGCTCGCTGGTATTCCATGGAATCCATGCTTTTCTTCACCATGTAGATTCCGAGACCGCCGATCTGGCGTTCGTCCGCGGAAAGGGTGATGTCCGGATCGGCTTTTGCAAGCGGATCGTAGGGGACGCCTTCATCCTCCAGGATAATGGTCACGATGGGGGAGTGTTCAACCCGGTCCAGCTTGATGGTGGCATTGCCGGTTTTCGGGGCATAGGCATAGCTGGCAATATTGACGAAGATCTCTTCCACTGCCACATCGATCTGCATCTGTGCTTTGGCGGAACAGTAGTTTTCTTCCAGAAAACTGTCCACAAAGCCCAGCACCTCGGACAGGTTATCCAGCGTGGCTTCCAGGGTCAGTTCTTTCAATGCGGTGCACCCTCCTTCCCGGGATGATCAGGAAATCACGTTAATCCTCCAGTGTCAGGATATCCGTGAAGCCGGTCACATCGAAGATCTCCATGATCTCCGGCTTGGAGTGGCGGACGATCATGCTGCCCTGCTTGTTCATCTTCTTCTGGGCGCTGAGCAGGACACGCAGTCCGGCGGAAGAAATATAGTCCAGATCGGCCAGGTCAAAGATCAGATCGGTAATGCCGTCCAGTGCGGTGGCCAGCTCGCCTTCCAGCTGCGGAGCGGTGGTGGTGTCCAGGCGGCCCTCAAGGGCGATCGTCAGTTTGGTGGATTCTGTGCTTTTCCGGATATTCATGTTCATACTTCCTTTACTGAATGGTTTGGGTGGGTATGTACAGATTATATAGGATAAGGCGTGAAGAATCAAGGGCTGAAAAGGGTTTGGACCGCCGTATCCTTCCGGTATGAATATAAAGAAGACAGGAGAGACCGGCTCTCCTGTCTGTTGTTTTGTCAGGTTATTTGGCGCAGGACCGCAGCACGGCGAGATCTGCTTCTGTGAACAGGAAGGAGAAACGTTCGCTGCCCACGATCAGGGTGAATTCACCTTTTTCGTTGATTGGCATTTCCAAACCGTCCGGTCCGATGAGATACAGAGTGCCATCACTGTACAGAGTGATCTTGCCTGTAAAAGTGGTGCGGCGGCCGTTCAGAAGGTGGATTGTGAAAGTGCCGCCGCGGAAGCAGTTCAGCTGTACGCTTCCGGTAAGGTCGGTTGCTGTGAGGAGAGGCCGGGCAACATAAACAGCAATTTCAGCGGGCTTGTTGATGGACTCGTCAATCGGCTGGGGTTCGGGCTGGGGTTCGGGTTTGGGTTCGGGTTTGGGTTCGGGTTTCGGCGCGGGCTTGGGTTCGGGATCGGGCTGGGGCTTGGGTTCCGGCTGGGGTTCCGGTTCAGGCTCAACATAATCCTTCAGGATTACGGAGAAGAGTACGCCGCCGCCGCGCGGAACGATCATGAAATAGTTGCCGTAGCTGTCCTGGACCAGCTTGTTATGGGCCTGGTCGCCGTATACCTCGTCGATCATCAGGCCAGCGGGCACGTCAATCTTCAGCACAATGATGTCGCCTTCATTGGCAACGTCGCGGCCTTTGTAATCCCTGGTGCCGTTTGTGTGGATGATGCCCTCCTGGCTGGGGTCAACCCGGATAATGTACTGGATGGCTTTTTCAGCTTCCCGGTCGGCAACAAGCTTCTTGCTGTCCGTGGTTTCGTCATATTCCTCACGCTTGACGTAGTCGCCGTCCCTGTCTGCCGTCATTTCCCATACGGTCAGGGTCAGGTTATTGCCGAGGGTCGTGTCGTCCTTGAGCACAACGCTGGTGCCGCCGGTGGCGACCAGGGAGCCGTCGATGATCAGGTCGGTCTTTTCTTCTCCGGCCGCGGTTAGTTCAACGCCGTTGCCGTCGCTGATCACGTCGCGCCCGATGACAATCTGGGTCGTGCCTTCGTTTGCCACGGTGACGCAGTCGTATACATTGCCTTCTTCGTCGTAATACAGCGCGGTGCCGTCTTCCTGTTCCGCTTCATACACTTGAACGACTTTGCCGTCGATGATCTGGTCGCCCAGGGAGATGCCGTTCAGATCCTCGGGGTTGACTTTTTCCGCGCTGCTGGCGGCAAATTCTTCATGGGCATGCCGGTTGAGGACGATACCGGTGTCGTTGACGCCGCCTTCGACCACCAGGTCAGTCGCGACGTTGATGTTGATGTCGCCTTCCAGGGCGTCCACGCGGATACCGGTGGCGGTGTGGTCACCTTCTTCATTGGTGTCCAGGGAGGTCACCTTCACGTTGTCACCGATGTTGATGTTGGTTTCATTGAATTTGTTATCGCTCCGGACGCTGATGCCCGTAAGCTCCCTGGATTCGCCTTTGACAATCAGGTCTTCGCCCACATTCACGTTTGTCACGTCTGTGTTTTCGTAGTCAATACGCTCACGGGCATAGGTTATCTGGGTTTCCGGTTTGTATTCCTCACCGGTTATTTCATACTTTTTGTATGTATTTCCCGGATAGACGACCGTGATATTTTGTTCGTCATTAATGCCCCATCTGGAAATGGTGGGGTTGTCCGGGTCGTTATCCTTGTGGAGGGGGATAGGAGTATCTGTATACACGTCTGTTGTGTATTCGTAGAGAATGTCGTCGTTGTATTGCTCGGTGTTTTCGTTGAGCGTGCTCTTGTGATCGAGCGTGAACGTCACCTCATCCCCTGTGGTGGCGGGGTTCAGAATGGATTTGAGCTCGTTGCGCCCTGCCGGCAGATCATCCACGTTGTCAAACGTGCCGGCTTCAATCCATTCAAGGTCGCCGACATTGTTCACGGCAATGCCGGTTCCGCCGTTGGAGGTAATGCTTCCCTGGACATCAACGTTGACTTCGGAATTGTTGTTCCTGATCTTCAGGGCGTCTTCCTTGGCTGTAATGTCTTCTTCGATCGTGACGTTGTATTTGCCGTCATGCTGGGAACCAATGCTGACTTCGCCTTCGACATTCGCGGCCTGCACATTGATGTTGGCGCCGTCAAGGTGATCTTCGTTTTTATTTTCGTTCAGATAAACATGGCCGTAAATGGTTCCGTCTACGTCATAATTAGCGGTTCCGCCTCCCTTGACCGTGGCGTTGATGCCGCCTTGTGAGGCATTGGGGTCGCCGACATTGCCGGTAATGTTTGCGTTGGCTTCGCCGCCTGCGAAGTAGGATTCTACCTGTATTTTGACGTCGCCGTTAATGTTCGCTTCACGCGTACCGTCTTCACCGCGGAACCGGATCTCGGACACATTGCCTTCCTTCAGGTTGAGCTGGGCCAGGCTGCCGTCGTCGTTGGAGGACAGCGTGGCGCGTCTGCCGAGACCCTGCCCCTCGTTGTCAATATTGATGACCGACGTACCGCCGTCCGCTGCGCTGATTTTCACATCGCCGTTGGCCGTGCTGAGCAGTGTAACGGCGGTGTTGCTGCCTTCACCCGTGGAGGAGGCGTTCACAAGTGTATGATCGAGGTATAGGCCTTCTGTGTCCTCGCCGGCAATTACCTGTCCCTCGGCCGTCACCGTGGTCTGGCCGCCGGAACTGGATTCTGCCTTGATGGCTGTGGGATCGCCGGGCACATTGGAACCGGCCGTTTCAGCGATAACCATGCCTCTCACGTTGATGTCGGCCGTGCCTTCATTTTCAGCGAAAACATGAAGGGCGGTGGGCTCGGATTGCGTTATCGGCTCTCCAGCGTAGCTGACGTGAATGTAGATGTTTGTTAAACCTACATTGTTTCTGTGTCCGTTCGCAGCGCCGAGCGTAACGGCAGTTTGCTCCGGGCCCTTTTCTTTACCGTCGTTTTCAATATAGACCCAGTTGACTAACTGGCCGGAGATGTTCCCTGTATCGGCCACATAATTAAGTGGATTTGTATGATTGATCGGGTAATAATCCCTTTCCGGGGCTGTGCCGCTGAGCTCTTCCTCCGGTATTTCTGCATCGATCATCTCTTCTGCGAAAGCAGGAATGCCGATGCTGCCCGTCAGGAGTGACAGGGTAAGAACCGAAGCCAGAAAGATCCGATAAAACTTTTTCATACAATACCTCCAGGACTTGATATGGTGTTGAAACAACTGTCCGTTTTACTATCCATACATAGATACGTACAAGTTTGAACAGCTGTCAGCAGACAATTAAAAAATCCGAAAAAAATCAGCAAAAGCCTTATAACGGTATCTCATTGTCTCAGAAAGCTTTTGCCTGTATAAAAATACCATGATTTAACAGTTTCATGCAAGGGGAAAATTGCAAAAAACGGAAGAAAAATGAAAAGGGTGACAGAGGGACGGGGTTTTTGTCAACTTTTTTGAAGGCCCGGATCGGGTGTTTGTTTTGGAAAAGTTGACAAAAACCCCGTCCCTCTGTCAACTCAGATTATTTTTTTGTTCGCCTTGAGTTCACGGAATAGACCACTTATACTGATACCAAGGGGGTGAGAATCATGCCCAGAACAGCGAGAATAAAAAGCGTAAGCGGGTATTATCACATTGTGGCAAGAGGAATTGCAAGACAGGTTCTTTTTGAAGAAGACGCTGATTATCTTTTTTTCTTGAAAATCTTAAAGAAATACAAAGAAGAAGAAAAGTTTAAGCTTCTCGCTTTCTGCCTGATGGAGAATCACTTTCACTTGTTGGTTCAAATTGACAGCGGGATGGATCGGGTGATGAATAAAATCTCAACCACCTATGCAAAGTATTATAATACGAAATATGAACGAATCGGATATCTGTTCCAGGACAGGTATAAGAGTAAGGCGATTGAAAGCGGATCCTATCTGCTGAGCGCGATGCGCTATATTCATAATAATCCTGTGAAGGCAGGGCTGTGTTCTGTGGATCAGTACCGCTGGAGCAGCTGGAAGTACTATGACGGGGTCACAGGAATGGTGGACGCAGATATTGTTCTGAATATGCTGGGTGGAAAAAGCGGTTTTATGGAATACAGTATGTATACGGGGCATGACCAGGATGATGGATATTTTGAATTCAAAGATCCAAGCCGACTGACTGATTCCCGGGCCCAGGAGAAGATCAGAGAATTGCTGCATATGGAAAGCGGTACAAAGATTCAGGAACTGGATCGAGTCAAGAGAAATAAGGCCTTGCGAATTCTTAAGGATGGGGGATTGTCCATCCGACAGATTGAAAGGCTGACCGGCATAACCCGCGGTATCGTGATGAAGGCATAGTTGACAGAGGGACGGGGTTTTTGTCAACTTTTTTGAAGGCCCGGATCGGATTTTATAGTTTGGAAAAGTTGACAAAAACCCCGTCCCTCTGTCAACTTCAACCAACTGAAAAGGAAGCTGTTGTTCATAAACAGCTTCCCTTTTTGATTCGAAGAGAGTTGACAAAAACCCCGTCCCTCTGTCAACTCTCGTTGCTGAGCTTCTGGCGCTCGACCAGCTCGGCAAAGATGCCGTTCTTTGCGATCAGCTCTTCGTATGTGCCGTCCTCGGCGATCTTTCCGCCGTCGATGACGAGAATGCGGTCGCAGTGCTTAATGGTGCTCAGGCGGTGGGCGATGACGATGCGGGTGCACTTCATCTTGTCCAGGGCTTCGGACACCTTGCGCTGGGTGATGTTGTCCAGGGCGCTGGTGGCCTCGTCAAAGATCAGGATGCGGGGCTTGGGGGCGATGGCCCGGGCGATCATCAGGCGCTGGCGCTGACCGCCGGAAATGGTGCCGCCGCCGTCCTGCAGGACCGTATGCATGCCCATAGGCATATCCCTGATGTCATCCGCGATGCCGGCGATCTCCGCGGCCTCCCAGGCTTCCTCCAGCTTGAGGGTGGGGGCGGAGATGACGATGTTGTCAAAGATGCTGCCGGAGAAGAGCCGGCCGTCCTGCATGACGGTACCGATCTGCCTCCGGACGGAACGCATGTCCAGCTGCTGCAGGTCCTTGCGGTCGTAGTTGATGACGCCGCGGGTAGGCTTTTCAAAACCCAGGAGCAGGCGTACCAGGGTGCTCTTTCCGCAGCCGCTCTTGCCGACGATCGCCACATACTGCCGGGCGGGAATGGTGAGGCAGAAGTCCTCAAAGATGGGCTTGCTGTCCGGATCGTAGCTGAAGGTGACGTGGCTGATCTCGATATTGCCGCTGAGGCGGGTCACGGTCTCCCGGTTGCCGCTGGCCTCGGGCGTTGCTTCCAGCAGGGGCTTGATCAGCTGGATGACCGGCTTGATGGACGCGGCGGACAGGGCCATGGTGGCCAGGGCGGAGAAAGCGGTGGAAATGTTCGCGTAGGACGCGTTGAAGGCGAAGTAGTCAGCGATGCTGACCCTGCTCTTCACGGCGATGAAATACATGACCGCCGTACCGATGAGGGAGATGGCTGTTGTCAGAACGCTGCTGAGCCGGATGATGGCCGGCGGGTTGAAGGTGGTGGAAGCGCTCTGGACATACAGCTCAGACCACTTGGCGAAGGCCCGGTTCTCCGCACCGGAGAGGCGGATCTTTTGGATGCCGTTGATGAGGCTGTATACCAGGCCCCGTTCCCGGGCGACCTGCACCATGGTTTCCTGGTCAATGCGCATCTGCACCCGGGCGGAGATCAGGCTCACGGCCAGTGTCAGCAGGGTGACGATCAGGCTGGGCCAGACAAGGCTCGGAGCGAAGGTCATGATCTGCCCTAAATAGATCAGGGAGAAAAGGCCTGTGACCGCGGTGCTGAACAGGCTGTCCACTAGAGTGGTGCACAGGCTGTCCATATAGCTGATGTACTGGTTGAGTTCACCCACGCTGTAGGACTTGAAGAAGGAGGCGGGCAGGCTCAGGATCCGCATCATGGTGGCGGCGCTGACGTTGATGTTCAGCTTATACCGGATGCGGGACAAAAGCATATTCCGGATAATGGTCAGAAGGATTCCGGTGATCGTGGCGAAGAGCAGGAAGCTCACCACGGCCAGCAGGAGCCTGGTGCTGCCGGTGGCAATGACCGTGCCGGTCAGGATCTGGTTCAGCTTCGGGATCAGCAGGCCCACCAGGGTGATGGCCAGGGCGGCGACGCCGAAGCTGACCAGGTCGCGGCCGGTGAGACAGCTCATCATATACTTCAGGAGGTCCCGCAGTTTCAGGGCCCGCATGGGCAGGGGACGGTAGAAGCACAGCGCTTCCTCACTGATGTTCGCGGCGGTATGGACGTTGACGCCCACCTTTTTGCCGGTGGCGGGGTCCATGTACTCATAGCCGCCCATCTCGCTGGGCAGCACGGCGATGACCGCACCGGAATCCTTCAGGCTTGCGATCATGGGGCCCATGGCGTCATTCTGCCAGCCCTTGGTGAGAATGATCTCACGGTACAGGATGCCCGTGGAGGACAGCAGGTAATCCAGCCGGTCCCGCAGGCCGCGGACGGTCGGGGGAACCTCTTTTTCCTTGACGCCCATGTGGCGCAGGAGGGCGCTGACCGCATCGCTGACGTCTTCCTGGTCGTTCAGCAGGCTCTTGCGGACTTTCCGGCCTGTGACGCTCCGGGCGATGTTCTCAAAGGAGTCGCTCAGCAGCTCCCGTTCATGTTTTTTTCGGAATTCAATCTGATCATCAAACCAGCCCATGCTTCGCGCCTCCTTTCTTACTCATTGCTGACCAGGGCAGTGTAATACCCGCCCTGGGCGTACAGTTCGTCATGGGTGCCGCGCTCCACGATCTTTCCCTTGTCCAGGACGATGATCTCATCGCAGTCCCGGATGGTGGAAAGGCGGTGGGCGATAATGATACAGGTGATGCCGCGGGCGTTGATGGACTTGATGACCTCGTACTCGGTCCGGGCGTCCAGGGCGCTGGTGGCTTCATCCATGATGCAGATGGTGGGATCCTGGGAAAGGGCCCGGGCGATCTCCAGGCGCTGGCGCTGCCCGCCGGACAGATCGCGTCCGCCATCCAGGAGCTTGTGCAGGAAGCCGCCTTCCCGGGTGACGATATCATCATAGATGCCGGCGTCCCGGGCGGCCAGGGTGACTTCAAAGTCCTCAATGGAGTCATCCCACATTTTGATGTTCTGGCTGACCGTGTCCTCGAACAGGGTGATATCCTGGTCGATGACGCTGACGGAACCGGTGAACACGTCCCGGTCGATCTCATCCAGGGAGGCGCCGTCGAAGGTGATTGTGCCGCTCCAGGGACGGTACAGGCCGGAGATCAGTTTGGCCAGGGTGCTCTTGCCGCAGCCGGTGCGGCCGACGAAGGCGATCTTCTGGCCGGGCTTCACGGTCATGGAGAAATCGGTGATCTGCGGTTTGCCCAGGCGGGAATAGCCGAAGGTGACGTTCTTCAGCTCAATGGCGCCGGAGAGCTTCTGGTACTCGGCGGTCTTCTCACGGGGTCTGAAGGAAGGATCTTCGGGATAGCTCATGACGTCGTCCACCCGCTCCATCTGGGTGGTCATCTCCTGCATGCTCTGGCCCGCGTTGATAAGGGCGCTGGCCGGGGCCATGAAGGAACCCAGGAAGCCCTGGAAGGCCATGACCATACCGGCGGTGAACCGGCCGCGGATGACCAGCAGCACGCCGAGACCCAGAACGGCGATATTGGCCGCCGCGGTGATGGCGCTGGGCAGGGTGCCCAGGAAGAGATTCAGTTTGGTATAGGAAACGCTCTGTGTGTTCACGCTGGCCTGGTAGCCGGCCCACCGGCCGAAGAAGCCGTTCTCCGCGCCGCTGGACTTGATGGTCTCGATCATGGAGATGCCGGACATGGTGGCGGAAGAGAGCTTCGCTGAGTCCCGCTGCTGTACGCGGGTGATGTTCAGGCGCCTGGCGGTGACCAGGGCGGAAACGATCAGGTTCAGGATGATGGCCCCGACGCCGATGGCCGCCAGCAGCGGGCTGTAATGGATCATGACCGCCAGGTAGAAGATCATCATGGCGCCCTGGATGACCAGGGGAGCGAAGATCTGCACCAGGGTGGTGGCGATGGTCGCGTTGGTGCTCTGGCGGTCGGCAATATCACCGCTCATACGCTGGGAGAAGAACTGCATCGGCAGGCGGAGCACCTTCCAGAGGTAGCTGCTGCTGCCGTAGGAGGTCATCTTGCCCTGGATGCGCAGGGAATAGGTGGCGGAGATCCAGGTGACCGCGATGCTGATCAGCGTGAAGAGCAGGAACAGCAGGATGAACGGGGTCAGCCAGTCCGGGTTGCTGCCGGAGAGCAGCCGGTCCAGGAAGGTCCGGGAGAAAGCCGGCTGGATGATGCCCATGAGGCTGGCGATGGTGGTGGTCAGCACCACAAAGGCGACGGCGGTGCCGCTGCCCTTCAGGCGCTCTTTGGCATAGGAAATAACGCTCTTGGGCTTGCCGGAGGGGACGAAGGCTTCTCCGGGCTCAAAGCACAGGCATACGCCGGTGAACTCCCGGTCGAACTCCTCCCATTCCACTTTCACACGGCCACGGGCAGGGTCGTTGATGACCGCGCGGTTTCCCTGGAAGCCGCACAGGACCACGAAGTGGTTGAAGCCCCAGTGGATGATGCAGGGGAAGGGGCCTTCCTTCTGCAGGTCTTCGGGCTCCACCCGCCAGGCGTTGGCGGTCATGCCGTAGCTGCGGGCCGCCACCATGATGTTCTTGGCGCTGGCGCCGTCCATGGAAACGCCGCAGTCCACGCGGGCCTGCTCCAGCGGGATCCACATTTTATAGTAGTGCATGATCATGGTCAGGGAGGCGGCACCGCATTCCAGCGCCTCCATCTGCATGACCACGGGTACGCGGGCCACGCCCTTCTCAATGGGCTTTGGCACCGCTTTCTTCAATCCAAACACGCCGAACCCTCCTTACTGCAGCAGCAGGGAGATGGGCTGCAGGTCCTCCGTGACAGCCACCCCGGCATAGACGCCGTCTTTGAGGTCCGTGTCCGCGGGGACGAGCACCACCGGATCGCCGATGTTCAGCTCTCCGGCCTTCATGACGCGCAGGGGAGTGTCCTTCTCGATCATGACGAGCTCACATTCCGCTTCCGTGTCCAGGGGGTATTCCCGGCCTTCCAGGGTGATCACGCCCTGGGCCATGACGCCGTCCACCTTGTTATAGGGGACATAGCAGACAGTCTTGCCTTCTGAAACGGAAACAGCGACCTTCGCCGTTGTGCGGATATGGCCGAAGATTCCCCACAGGATGGCGCCTACCAGCAGCACGATGACCGCGGCTAGGATCAGCCAGACTCCGGGGGAGGTCACGCGCAGGTAATCATTCAGGCTCTCGGGGGATTCCACGGCTTCCAGGCTTTTCTCCCGGAAAAGCTTTGTTTTTGTCTGTTCGGACATGAGTGCAGCCTCCTCGGCATCAAATTGTACAAAAACCTATGGACAAGTATAACAAAGTTCTTGCACCGGGACAACAGAAAAGTTACCGGGAGGGATGAAAAGATAGATTCAGGGACGAATGACAGGATTGGAAAAAACGGAACCCCGGGACGGTTCCTCTGTTCCACTTTTTGAAAATGGAACTAGGAACCGTCCCGGGGTTCCGTTTTCGGGTGCGGATTTGTCTCTTTCCGGTTGTAAATTTTAACAAAAGTATTAACAAATCTGAAAACGTGAAAGAAATGGGCGGCTCATTCGTCAGATTAATATACGGGCTTCAGGTGAAGCAGAAAGGATGTGACGAAATGAAAAGTCATTCATGGTGCAAAATCTGGACTCTGGTAATCTGTTTAATGCTTGTATGCCTGGCTTGCGCAGGCGCCGCGGGGGAAGCCGCGGAGGATGAGTTTACTATTGAAGGAACCACCCTGGTGAAATATAACGGCCCCGGCGGGGAAGTGACCGTGCCGGACGGGATTGAGAAACTGGGCACATGGGCATTCGATGGCGCCCGGGTGACAAAGGTCAACCTGCCGGAAACGCTGAAGGAGATTGACAGCTTCTGTTTCTTTGCGTGTTATGAACTGACAGATATTACCCTGCCGGCATCTCTGACAAACCTTGAGTATGATGAGAACGGAATAGAAAAATCACAGATTTTCGCGTTCAATTCGTCACTGAGCGAAATAAAGGTGGCGGAGGGCAATCCGAATTATAAATCCATAGACGGTGTGCTTTTTACCGCGGACGGCAAAAGACTGCTCTATTATCCGGATGGGAAATATAATGACGGAGAGTATGCCATTCCGGAGGGAACAGTGGAACTGGGATATTCCCCGTTCAGCTCCGCGAATCTGAAGTCGATCAGCATTCCTTCAACCATGGAGAAGCTGGATAAATACGATGAAAATCCTTTCACGGCCATACTGACACTGGAAGAAATCAATGTATCGCCGGATAATAAAAAGTATTATTCGATAGATGGTGTCCTGTATAAAGACAATACGTTGATTTCTTATCCGGCAAGCAAATCCGGGACAGAACTGGCGGCAGAGGTTTTTCCTGAAAAGGTGACGAATATCGCGCTGGAAGCTTTTGCGTGCAATCGTAACCTGGTTACCGTTGAAATACCGGAAGGAGTAGAATACGTCGGATGGATGAGCTTTTGCTCTTCTCTGTCCCTGGAAAGCGTTACGATTCCGGCTTCTGTAAAAGAGATCAGCGCGTATGCGTTTGATTCATGCCGGACCCTTCAGAAAGTTGTTATTCTGAATCCTCGTGTTCTGCTGCCTGACAACAGTTTCATTGAGGAAAAATATCGTGAAATCAATAAATATATCATCATACAGGATTCGGATCAGGCGGTGCTTTACGGGTATGACAACAGCACTACCCAGGCTTACGCCGAAAAATGGGGCCTGAAGTTTGAATCCCTGGGACCGGCACCGGAGGAAGTGTCGGCGAATACGGAAACGGAACCTGAGTGTGAGCCGGTGGACGTCATGGCCGAGCAGGAAGCCCGGTGGGCGGAAGAGTACAAGGACTTTGAGATCAAGGGAAACACCCTGGTCAAATATAAGGGATCCGGCGGAGAAGTGACCGTGCCCTATATGATTGAAGTGCTGGGTGAGTCCGCGTTTTATGACAGCATGGTCACGAAAGTGAATCTGCCTCGCGGGCTGAAGGAGATCAGAAGCTACTGCTTCTGGAACTGCCCTGAACTGTGTGAAATTACGCTGCCAGCATCATTGAGGAATCTGGAATACTATATTGATGCAACAACAGGTTATGTGCCAATACAGGCGCAGGTGTTCAGCAACAACCCGAAGCTTGAGGCAATCAACGTGGAGGAAGGCAACCCGCTGTACAAGTCGATTGACGGCGTATTGTTTTCCGCAGACGGGAAGACATTGATTTATTATCCGGACGGAAAGAAAACAGATCTGTATATCATTCCGGAAGGAACGGAAGAACTGGGATACACTGCCTTCAGTTATCCCGAAATATCAGCGATCCATCTTCCGTCCACGCTGAGGCAGCTGCACAGCGACGGCGGTGACTTTTCGGGAATATCCACACTGAAGGGTGTTTATGTTTCCCCTGAAAATCAATTCTATTATTCTGTGGATGGCGTACTGTACAGCCGTAACAGGAAATCACTGATTTTCTATCCGAACAACAGGGAAGAAACCGAGCTTAAACCGGAGGATTTCCAGAAGGGGATTATCAACATCGGAGCCTTTGCCTTCCAGCAAGATAAGAACCTGAAGACGGTTGAACTACCGGAAGGAATTGAAGTAATCGACTGGATGGCCTTTTCCTGGGCGAAATCCCTGGAAAGCGTGACGGTGCCTGCTTCTGTTGGGTATATTTCCGGATATGCCTTTGTTGACTGCCACAAGCTGGAAAAGCTCGTGATTCTCAATCCGAATGTCAACCTGCCGGATGACAACCTCATCACGGAAAATACACCCTGGGTGACACTGTACGGATATGAGAACAGCACGGTCCAGGCCTATGCGGAGAAGCATAACCTGAAGTTTGAGTCCCTTGGACCTGTACCGGAAGAATGAACATAGAATAAAAACGGAACCCCGGGACGGTTCCTCTGTTCCACTTTTTTGAAAATGGAACTAGGAACCGTCCCGGGGTTCCGTTTTTCCCCCTGGCCGATCCTTCATTCGGGTTCAGCAGATCCACTCATATTCCACGTAATCCGCAAACAGTTCTATATGGATAGAACAACGTGAACTAAGCCTGATGAACATGGCATTATAGTTGACATAATGCGCGTTGTACGAAAGACTGCCGTCCTTCGTTAATTCAGGAAGCTTTTTATAATCATAAACCCTGAAGTGAGATTTATGAGCATACGGATCCCGTGCCCACCAATGGTAGGCAATTGATTCCAGAAATATGATCTCTATATCATCCAGATCATAGATCAGGTGATACCGGATGATCAGGGATTTCGCTTCCGGTTTGATGGCCTGGATCGAATCATGCAGGTTAATATCATCTTCGAATGTGAATTCAAGGAACCCGTCCTTCAGGGCGACCTCCCTGATCAAACAGTCATGGGGAACGGGGATCCGGGGCAGGGTTTCTTTATTGAGATAATAGACTTCTTTCATAATTCTCCTTATGGTTCCTGTGTCTCAGGTTCGGCTTCCGCTGACCCGCCGGATACGTCTTCCCGGTTCATCCCGGGCTGGGTTTCCTGTTCCGGAACCGGAACAGGGGAATCGTCCCGGGGCTCCGGTTTCATGAAAGCCTTGCGCATCAGCAGGGCGGCACCGAGGCCGAGAAGCAGCGGGGCAGCGTAGATCAGCAGAGCCCAGGGCCAGTAGAGGCGTTCCATGCCGTATGCGGAGAATGAGCCGCTTGAACTGATCGTTTTGATATTCGCGATCAATCCATAATACATGTATGACAGCGTACTGACACGCTTGCTGGCACCGTAAATATATGCGCTGTACAGGCCGCTCCATGAGATGGCACCGGCAAGCAGTGCCAGCGCAGCCATCAGGCTTGCGGGACGATTGACCTTATGATTCCGCAGGATGAACGCCAGGATGATGATCACAAGCACCATGCGCCAGTCGAATATAACGGTAAGCACCTGGGGCAGAAGCGTATCATTTGAGATAACCCTATGGAAGAACATGAATTCCATGAAGGCACAGCTCAGGGCTGCTGCAAGCACGATCGCGATGATGCCGAGTGCTTTTCCGGAAGCGCGGCTCATGAGCCGGATCAGGCTCCAGGCAATCAGGCATCCGAAGGCTCCGGCACCGACAGCGAGCAGAATGCTGTTGGCGGCGGCAGAGACCCATTTATCGCCAATAACATCCGCCAGTTTGTTGCCGAACAGGATCGGGACCAGGCTGATGCCGGCAATCGGGAACAGCCAGAATTCACCGGAGGCTTTGCTCAGTTCAACATGATTTTCGCCGGCACGGCGGCGCAGGTATATAACAGGAATAATGCCGATCAGGACCTGCAGAAGGACCTTAATGACAGCAATGGCATTGCCGGCGCCTGTGCTACCGACAAAACTGTTGGTGAATATAGCCCAGTCAAAGGTGTTTGAATAAGGATAAGCATTCTGAAAAACGAACAGGATACCGTTTGTGGTCATATTGCCCAGGAGCCAGACAAGGATGGCAGTCAAAAGGCCTGAATACGCACCTTTTTCGGCTTCAATGCCTTTGCGCATGTGCAGATAAGCGAAGATGCCGGCGGTAAAGCAGAAGAGGGAAATCGTCTGCAGGCCTTCCGAGAGAAGATGGAGCAAGCCGGCACCGAGGATAGACGTGTGATCCGGCAAATGGATAAAAGCGAGAGTCAGCATGAAGGAGGGGAGCACCAGCGGAACCAGCCACAGGCAGGCAGCGGTCAGAACCGTTCCAGGCTTTTTCATGGCTTTATATATTGTGCACAGGGCTGCGGAAAGCACGCCGCACACAGCAAGCATAAAGACTTTGACCAGCAGGGTGTTCTGCAGGGCGGTGCCAATGATCCCGGATGCTACCTGGAAATTTCTGAGACCCGTACCCGGGCTGCCAAAGATCCCGTCGCGCACGTTGTACTTCTTTGTGGAAATGTAGGCGGTCAGCAGGAAGATGACCACCATGATCACCAGCGTGATGGCCGCCGGGATGAGGATCAGCTGAAACTTCTTCTTAGGGGGTTCTTCTTCCTCGGGAACAAAGATTTTGTCGGTATCCTGGATCTCGCTCATATGCATGCTCCTTAATCAATGGTTTACCTGATGATCAGATGATATCATGAAACACAGAAAAACGGTGTAACAACTCTGTAAATTATGTAAATCAAGGGAGAAAGGCAGTCCTGCAGAATCTTTACAGACGATGGATCCGGATGATATAGTTGAGCGGGTGATGATCTATGCCGAGAACAGCGAGAACAAAAAGCAGATCGAATATCTATCACATCATGATGCGCGGGATCAACAGGCAGGTGATCTTCCAGAGTGACGCGGATCGCCGGCATTTTATTACCATCCTGGGAGAATGCAAGGAGATCTCCGGCTTTAAGCTCCATGCCTTCTGCCTGATGCCCAACCATCTCCATCTGCTGCTGGAGCCGGCGGGGGACGAGCCGCTGGAGATCATCTTCAAGCGGATCGGCAGCCGGTACGCGGTCTGGTACAACCGGAAATACCAGCGGGTGGGTCATCTGTTCCAGGACCGGTTCCGCAGCGAGAACGTGGAAACGGACCGGTACTATATGACCGTCCTGCGGTATATCCTTCAGAACCCCATGAAGGCGGGCATGGAAAGCAAACCAGGCACCTACCGCTGGAGCAGCTATCTGGCCTATGAAAAAGGCGGCGGTCAGCTGACGGACACCGCCTATGCGGAGAAGATGTTCGGGGGCAGGGAAGCGCTCATCGACTTCGTGAACCAGGCCAATGACGATGAGGCGTTGGATGACACAGAGATCCGCTGGCGCATGACGGATGAGGAAGCGGAAGAGTTGTTCAGGGATATCACGGGGTGTACGTCATCGGATGAGTTTATGATGCTGGATAAACCTGTCAGAAGGCAATATGTCCAGAAATTATACCTGGCGGGGCTCTCTGTAAATCAGATAGAGCAGTATACCGATACACCCAAATCAAGTATATCCAGGGTTATTAACAAAATAGATTTAGAAGAAAGAAAAGAAAGAGAATCTTTTCAACTGCATGAGGATGTATGTGAGTATGTCGCATGTGACGAAGTGTGGTGAAGGAGGCGGCGGGGAAGCTGCCAAAAAACGGAACCCCGGGACGGTTCCTCTGTTCCACTTTTTTGAAAAATGGAACTAGGAACCGTCCCGGGGTTCCGTTTTATGTACCATCCAACCTCAATCTTTACATTTTTTCATAGGAAACACGCAATATCTTTACTTTTAAGCATTTTAGAGCTAAAATAAGTAAAGATTCAAGGAGGGGTTTGAATGGCAAAAATCTCATATGAAGGCCTCATCAAAGCAATGAAGGAAAAAGGGGTCGGGAAAACAGACCTTTCCCGCGACCTGGGCCTTTCAACCCGTACAGTGGCGAAAATCGCCAAGGGTGAAAAGCTGTCCCGTGCCAGCATTGGAAAGATTGCGGAATACCTGAACACATCTTCTGAACTGATCATGCGTGAGGAAAGCTGCAACCGCATCCTTCAGATCCTGCGGGATGAGAAAGAAATGAGACTTTCCGGCGGTCTTTACCATGAGCTGCAGGTCAGGATGACCTACAACTCCAATCATATCGAAGGCAGTAAGCTGTCTGAAGACCAAACAAGATATATCTTTGAAACCAATACCGTGGATATCGGTGACGGAATTCCTGTCGATGACATTCTGGAAACAGTTCATCATTTCAGGGCGATTGATTATGTGATCGATACAGCGGAAAAAGAACTGACAGAAGATATCATCAAGCACCTACACTATATCATGAAACACGATACAAAGGATTCCACTCTTCCCTGGTTCGCGGTCGGAGATTATAAAAAGCGGGCTAATGTTGTAGGCGGAAGGGAAACTGTTAAGCCTTCGGAAGTCCACATTCAAATGAAGAAACTTCTTGACACGTATAACGCGAAATCCTGTGCATCCATTGAGGATATTATCGCCTTGCATGCCGAGTTTGAATATATTCATCCCTTCCAGGATGGTAACGGAAGGGTCGGACGGCTTGTAGCGCTGAAGGAATGCCTTCGCCACAACATTATTCCGTTTATCATTGAGGATTCTAAGAAAAGCTTTTATTACCGGGGTCTTACCGAATGGCGAAATGAAAAAGGCTGGCTGATCGATACCTGCCTGGACGGACAAGACACCTTCACCCGTCTCCTCGACATGCTCGACATCCCGCATTGAAAAACGGAAAAAACGGAAAAACGGAACCCCGGGACGGTTCCTCTGTTCCACTTTTTTGAAAATGGAACCAGGAACCGTCCCGGGGTTCCGTTTTTGGCCATCAAGGCGCGATTTGAGGGAAAAGTGGAACTAGGAACCGTCCCGGGGTTCCGTTTTTATTCCACGATGGTGTAGGGGAGGTTGTTGTCGATGCAGTACTGCATGGCGCAGCTGTCTTTTTCAACGATAACTTCTTTCAGGTTTTCGCAGTCCCTGAAGATCCCGGGCTCCATTTTGGTAACGGAAGCCGGGATGATGACCTTTTCAAGGTTGGTGCAGCGTGAGAACAGTACAGCACCCAGCGTGGTGATGGATTCCGGAATGCGGATCTCCTTCAGGCTTGTACAGTTCTGGAATATACCATAATCCATCTCCTTCAGGGAGTCGGGGAGGGTAATGTTCTTCAGTTTGGGGCACGAAACAAACGCGTTCGCCCCAATGCTGGTCAGGCCTTCCGACAGGTTGATCTCCTCCAGGGACGGGCTGGCGCCGAACGCCATTTCCCCGATGGACTCAAGAGTATCAGGCAGGGATACGGAAACAAGCGCGTACCTGTTCCGGAAAGTGTTTTTCCCGATGGAGGTAATGCCGTTTTCGATCACAATACGACTGAAGTCCTCATTATCCCAGGGTGTGTTGCCACCCAGGAATTCACCTTTGTCAGTGGTTCCGTGGGTACCGAATACTTCGTTATAGTCATCCATGGCTCCGGTGCCGGAGATATACAGGGTTCCGTCCTCCACCTTCCAGGAAATACTGGTATTTCCCACAGGCACGTGTACGGAAGCGTCATCCCCGTAGTTATATGCCAGCATGTTTTTATTGCAGTATTCTTCGGCGTAACTGCCCTTCTCTACAGTGAAAACGGCATTCCCGCATTCATCAAAGGCTTCATATTCAATGGTGTGCAGGGATGCGGGAAGGTTGACATGCTCCAGCCTGGTACAGTTCACGAAAGCACGGTCTCCGATAATCTCAATCGATTCCGGCAGTATGACATCTTTCAGCTGGAGACAGTAATCGAATGCATTGGCTCCAATCCTGCGGACTGAACCGGGGATTGTGATCTTCTTCAGCGCGGTAGTATCAAACGCATAAGCTTCTATGTAAAGCAGGGAATCCGGCAGGACGGCATATTTCAGGTCTTTATGATTATAGAATGCCCGCTTGCCAATGGAAGTGATCCCTTCCTCAACGATAACACGCCCAAATACTTCATCGTCCCAGGGCGCGGTTGTGCCATTGACCGTACGACGGCCGGGTGTTGAAGATGATTCATCATAAGTATACTCGAAATCTTCCATAGGACCGTTTCCGGAGATGGTCAGGATTCCGTTTTTCACGTTCCAGGTAATCTCCGCCTTTGCGGCAGGCGCTGCCGCTTCAGGAAGCGTATCTACGCCGGTATACTTAATTCCGTTTTCCTTACAGAACTGTTCGGCATAGCTGCCATTAACAACGATGATGCTCTTCAGGCCTCGGCAGTCGCCGAAAGCATCCTGCGCGATCTCGGTCACAGAAGCAGGTATCAGGACCGTATCCATGCCTATGCATGCATAGAAGGAGTACCTGTCGATCGACATTACGGAATCCGGAATCCTTATCTCGGACAGTCCGTCACAGGACTGGAAAGTTCCGAATTCGATCTTTTCCAGGGAAGCGGGCAGGCTGAGACTCCGCAGGCTATGGCAGCCGGAGAACGCGTTCTGTCCGATACAGGTAATGGAATCCGGCAGGTTGATGTCCTTCAGGTGTCCGTCTCCGCCGAACATAAATTTCCCGATGGACACCAGAGTCTCCGGCAGGGATACGCTGACAATGGCGGTTTTGTTAAAAAACGCGTAATTACCCAGGGTAGTGACGCCTTCTTCCACAACGACCTTATCGAAGCTTCTGTTGCCATACCACGGGCTGTTGACGCCGATCCTGGTCCCAGACTCGCCGTCAGTACGCGGCATCCGGATCTCCTTATAGTCCTCCATGGGACCGGTGCCGGAGATATACAGGGTATTTCCCTCGATCCTCCAGGTGAGTTTCTCGCCGCAGGTGCCGTTCAGCTGTTCCTCAGCTTCCGCAAAGCAGAGGGAGGAAAGCATCAGCACAACACACATCAGGCAGGCAAACAGACGGGAAAACATTGTCTTCATGGTCATTTCTCCTTCCAGGCTATTACGGGTCTTTCTGTAAAAAGCATAACATGAACCGGAGAAAAACGGTGTAACATCTCTGTAAATTATGACCGGCCACAGGAACCATCCCCCTGACAGGTTACCCGGATGACAGGAACAACAGCAGCACCGGCATCCCGGTCCAGACCATCCACCAGTTCACGGATGACCCTGGCGTTCTCCAGGGACTCTTTGCGCGCCTGAATACGCCGGGCACGCTTTGCAGCGGTCAGGGAGGCGTGCTGCTTTTTCTCCTCCTGGCGGCGGATGTCATCTAACAGCGCATTCAGGTTAAAGACCTTTTTACCCGAAATCTTCGCATAATGCTTTTCCTCACGGAAAATGGCAACAAGCACAGCGCCAACGCCGATCGAGATAAACAGAACCGGATAAACAACGGTGTACATAACCTTACCTGCAATACGCAGCCTCCTTTACAAGCATCATACAATATCCCAAATAAAGGATACAGAATAGGTTTCGGAAAATAAGGCATGTTATTTTGCGGCGGACGGGGTGGGCCTGAGGGACGGTTCCGGTGGCACATGGTAATGGGCCACCGGAACCGTCCCTCAGGCCCAAAAATGGAACTAGGAACCGTCCCGGGGTTCCGTTTTTGGCCAGACGTTGGTTACACGCGGGTATACCGGCTTTATACCTTGTTGTATACAAAAACGCTATATATAATGAAAGGACAGGAAACCTGTATATATTTTTTCTTATTGTAAGGAGGAGGAACCCTAATGAAAAAACTTCTTTCTCTTGTCCTTGCCCTTGCGATGATGATGACCCTCGTCAGCGTCGCATCGGCGGATCCGCTGACGGCGAGTGTCGCCGGTTTCGGCGGGGACGTGACCATTACCGTGGAACTGGACGCTGACGGTGTGATCACCGCCATTTCCGCGGACGGATCCACCCAGACGCCTGAGGTGGGCGGCGCTGCTGCCGCGACCCTGAATGAGGGCGCCCTGGCAGCCCTCGTAGGCACGAAGCTTGCTGACGTGGACACGAAAGCCATCGACAGCGTGACCGGCGCCACCATCACCAGCGACGCGATCAAAACCGCCATCGATATGCTGAAGGCCCAGGCCGGCGGCGCGGAAGCGGCACAGGTCAAGGACGGCACCTACACCGTCACCGTACCCGGCTATTCCGTCACCGAGCAGATGACCCTGAACTTCACCTTCGAAGGCGGCAAGCTGACGAACATCGAGACCGTCACCGCGGGCAACACCCCGGTGATCTTTGCTACCGTGGAAGAGCGGCTCTATCCCCGGCTCATCGAATCCCAGAGCCTTGAAACAGACGCCGTCTCCGGCGCGACAGTCGCCTCCAGCGCCGTGAAGCAGGCACTTGCCATGGCCATCGAGCAGGCCGGCGGCAGCGCCGCCGACTGGCATACCCCCATCGAAAAGTCCACCGAAGTCATCGACCTGGACGGCTATGATGTGATCGTTGTCGGCCTGGGCGGCGCCGGCATGACGGCCTACCTCTCCGCCGCGGAGAAGGGCGCCACCGTATTCGGCATTGAAAAGGCCGCGAAGGTGGGCGGCAACTCCACCAACACCGCCGGCCCCATGGCCATCAACCCGCCGTCCCGCGTGGAGGCCAACGGCGGACAGATCGTTCCCCCGGAAGACCTCCTGAAGGACTGGGCGGAATACACCACCATCGACGGACAGCAGGACGCCAAGCTGGACGTGGTGGAGAAGTTCATCGCCGAATCCGGCGAGACCCTGGACTGGATGGAAAGCTATACCTTTGAGTTCGCTCCCCAGATGGCGGCCTTCTTCCATCCCGCCGGATGGCAGGTCTGGGCCACCTACGGCGGCAAGAACGGCGGCACCAAGGATGACGGCTATATCGCAGCCATCGAGACCGCCAAGGCCATGAATGAAAAGAACGACTACATGCTGGAACTGGAAGCCAAGGAATTGATCATGGAAGACGGCAAGGTTGCCGGCGTGAAGGCGGTTGCCTGGGACGGCACCACCTACAACATCCACGGCAAATCCGTTGTCCTCGCCACCGGCGGCTACGCCGGTGATCCGGAGCTCGAAAAGGAATACATCCACGGTGTCTGGAAGACGGAAGCCATGACCCAGTGCGACGGCGCCGGCATCCGCATGGCCCAGGAGGCTGTGAACGCCAACCTGTACAACATGGACGTGGTCCCGGTTTCCCACATCGCCCAGGTGTACAACATCATCAAAAACGATGACCTCACGAAGGACCAGAAAGCGGTCCTGACCTCCCTGGTCATCGACAACTCCTACCCGGTCATCGGCGAGAACGGCAAGCGGGTCAACGACCAGATCGGCATGTTCTTCTCCTTTGACTGCTGGGCAGCCGGCCCCACCTACTTTGTCATCTACTCCGAGGATGACATCAATGCCTTCAAAACGGAAGGCCTGAAGAACGCCAACGTTCCCATGTTCCTGGCCCAGGGCGGCACCGTGGAAGCGAACAAGCCCGTAACCGACCTGGACACCATCCTGGAAGTGGGCAAGCAGTACGGCGATGTCTACGAAGCCGCCAGCCTGAAGGAACTGGGCGAAGCGATCAACGTCCCGAACATCACCGAACTCGTGGAAGACAACGGCAAGGCCTACTACGCAGTCAAGGGCGCCTCTTACATCTACTCCACCTGCGGCGGCCTGGAAGTGGACACCAACATCAACGTCATTGACACAGACGGCAACCCCGTCCCCGGCCTCTACGCCACCGGCAATGACTCCATCGGCGTCCTCCTCGCCTCCGAAAAGGCCTACGTCACATACGGCGGTGCCGCAGCCGGCTGGTCCCTCACCAGCGGCAGACTCGCTGGCGCCAACGCAGCCGCCTACGCAAAAGGGGAGTAACAACACCACATAACAAACAACCACAACAAACAACCAAAGACAAACCACCCATAAAAAACAACCAATAACAACAAACAACGAAGGACCTCGCCCGAAAGGGTGAGGTCCTTTTATTGTACACAGAAGCAGAAACAAGAATGTACAAAATAAAACATACAAGCCCTTGACAAAGGAACAAAATGATATATACAATACATACAAATGCAAAAACCGTTTACACACCCCAAAACAAAGGAGCGAAGAAGATGAGCACATACGAAAAGCCCAAGGTTGAAGTCATCAAGCTGGATAAGGATGTAAGCTTTATGACTGAAAGTGTGCAGACCATTACCGGTGGAGGACAAAATGCTTCAGGATTCCAGCCCGGTCCTGCATTTCCGCCAACACAGACCGGTGGAGCCAGCGGACAAAACGTACAGGGATTTGAACCCTGAACAATAGAAAAGATTTAACAGGTGGCAGAAATGCCACCTATTTTGTATCAGGGGGATTCCTCCACACGCTGACGCTTGGTCGGAATGACATGCTAGGTGCGCTGCTGAATGAATCCTATGTGTGTTGTTTCGTTCTGAACCCGTAGGAGATCCCACCACGGTCGGGATGACAACGGGGGCGGGGATGAATGGTATATAGTTTGGCCGTCATATTATTACTAACAGGAACAGATCTCTCCACTCCGCCTTCGGCTTCGGTCGAGATGACATCAGGGGGCTGATTTTGTTTGGCTCCGGTCGAGATGACATCAGGGGCTGGTTTTATACGACTCCGGTCGAGATGACATCAGGGGGCAGATTTCCTGAGACTCTGATCGAGATGAAAAGGGAAGAGTGACCAGGGAATAATTATGAATTGTGAATTAAGAATTGCAAAAAAACTGTGCATTATTATTCGTTGCTGCATTTTTTGTCCCTTGGATTTTTGATAATGTATTTTGGGGGTTGTCGGCTCAACCCTATACAGATATTGTATAAAACGGGAAAAGTTACATAAAATATTGACAAAAAGAGCACGTAACTATACTATAATAGATACATAAAATGATCAACATTTGTATTTGGTTACGCATACTACCACAAAAATCAGGTCTTTTTGAACAAAAATGCAAACGATTGTACAACGTTCTGCAGAATATGCGTAAAATTGGTTTATACGATGCAGGATGTGCCTGTGGCACCTTGAAATCGTTGAAAAAACATAGGAAAAACCTGTCTTTTTATATTTACATTTGCAATTATCATATGCTAAAATACAATAGTTATATGGTGTAATTGATACAAAAGTGTTACATGTACCAAAAGAGGGAGAGGTAACCTGATGAACAAGCAGAGTGGAAGCATCGATCTGGCAAGACTCGCTGTATACATTCTCAAGCGTATCTGGCTTGTGATCATTTGCGCAGCCATAGGATTCGGCTTTATGTACTGGAGAGCATCCAAAGCCATAGATACGTATACCGCTTCTGGCACCATGTTCGTTACCAACAGCAACCCCAATTTGGTCAACTACGGCTACACCAGTACTTCTGATATTTCTAGCGCGGTACAGCTGGTGAATATCTACAGCGAGGTCGTAAAAAGCGAAACCGTCATGCAGAAGGTTCTGGAATACGCTATTGAACCTGCAGGCGAGAACGGGAATGAAAACGATCTTCTTCTGAGTCAAAAATACCCGGGGCTTTCCACAGACTTCATTCGGAACGTTATTTCAATGAACTCCGTTCATGAAACTCCTATGGTTCGGGTCAGCTGCACTACTCCATACCCTGAACTGTCTGCTGATATCTGCAACAGCGTATTACAGGTTGCACCGACTGCGATCAAGGATGTTGTTGCTGCTGGTGAAGCGAAAGCTCAGGATTATGCGACTATTCCAATGTTTGCGAACGGTCGCAATGACATGAAAAAAGGTATAATCGGTGCGCTTATTGGTGCTGTGATTGCATGCGCTCTTCTTACTTTATTATTCCTCATGAATCACCGTGTAGAAAAACCTGCAGAACTTACAGACAATTATACGCCACCAATCCTTTCTTATATCCGTCGGGCAAAAGGGGAAGAAAAGGATGCAGGCGTATTTCTTCTAAATGACAAAACCGACATGGATATGGTAGAGAGCTATGCGAAACTTCGCATGAACCTGCTATATACCATGAGTGAAAAAATGCGCCGGACTGTCCTGGTGACCAGTGCTATCTCCGGTGAGGGTAAATCCACCATTGCTGCTAACCTGGCTGTATCACTTGCTCTAAGTGGAAAGAAAGTGCTTCTTGTTGACGGAGATATGCGTCGCGCCTGCCAAAGCGAGATGTTCTACTATGATCCGAATTCTCCGGGCCTTTCTGATATTCTTACCAGTAACATAAAAGTAGAACAGGCCATTTTAAATTCCACCTGGGACAACCTGGATGTACTTCCAGCTGGTGCTGTTCCGACTAATCCCTGCGAATTGCTGGAATCCCCGGCTATGCAGGAACTACTGAAAGAACTGGAAGAAAAGTATGATCTGATTCTGATGGACGTTCCACCAATCAACATCGTATCTGATCCACTTGCACTATCTGGCCAATGCGCAGGCGCACTGTTCGTTGTGAGACAGAATTTCTCTGACCATAGGGAAATCCGCAGGGCACTGATCAGCGCGGAGATGACAGGTCTGGAAGTACTGGGGTTTGTATTCTATGGAGAAAATATCCATCAGGGCAGGTATTACAGCAAGAGATCCCAAAGGGGATATCAGTATTACAACAAGTATGACACGCGAATTCAGGCAAGCAGCCAAAAGCTAAGCCAGAATGACAACCGGAATCAGGAGACCCGAAACAATCGCAGGGGGAATAAAGAGTAATGAAAAAGCTGGCAAAGATCATCCCGGTCATTCTGGCACTGATGCTTGTATTCAGTGTACTTCATGGAGCGTCTGCTGCAACGACGCCCCAAAGTCTTCGTATGCCAAATGCAACCCGTACAGATTGTGAATGGGATGAAGATGGCAGGCTCATCAGCGAAACAGCTGTGGACTCGGACGGCAATCCTGCCATTAATGCTCGTGGATTCTATAAAGCTGAATACACTTGGGATGAAAAAGGAAATCCGCTGACGGAAGCATACACCGGACTGAATGGTGAACCGATAAATGCTGACGGCGGATATGCCAAAGCTGTGTTTACTTATGAAAATGACTCCAACAAAGTTCCTCATATCGTGGCTGAAGACCGTTATGCCGCTGACGGCAGCCGTGCGGATATTCCCGGTGGTTACAGCTATCGCAGGGATATTTGGGACGGAGATCAGATCTACTCTACAACGTATTATGATGCGCAAGGCAACATAACCCAGCCGACAGGCGGATATGCCCGTATTCTTTACAGCAGGGAAGAAGACGAGAACGCAATCGTTATTACAAAGCGTTATGAAGGTGTGGACAATATTCCTCTGCTGGGGGCGGAAGGCGGTTCCAAAGTAATATACATTTATGCCAAAGGCCTAACTGCCGCGGTTAACGCAAGAGTGGACAATATGGGCCTGGGCATGGTTATGTCCATGGGTGCACGTGATGAGTATTACCCGGCAAATGAACCGCTAAATAAGTATCATCAGAAGACTGAAGACAGAAAACCGATGCTGCTGTCTACGGAGATTTTTTCAACAGACGGGTCTGCGTCTCTTGGTGCAAAACGCTGGCAGCGTGAAATCTGTAGTTATGACGAGCGCGGAAATCTGATACGTAAAGACTACTATGATGCAGACGGAGATCCTGTAATCTCCGGATACGGCTACGCTTCTATTATCAATATATACGATGAATATGACCGCGTTATCCAGATTGACTATCTCGATAAAGAAGAGCATCTGATCAAGATGCTCAGCGGATATGCCCGTGTGACCTATGAATACTACGGCAGTAGTGATCGTGTACACTATATCCGCTATTTTGGCGCTGATGGCGAACGTACAATGGTCACAAACGGAATGTCCATGATCGAACGTGAATACGATGATAGTATAGATGGTGAATGGTCGGCTAGAGAAACCTATTATGATATTCTTGATGAATACACATTGACTGATGGTGGATATGCACGTATAGAATGGAAAATAATACCTTATAATAGCTTTGATGAAAAAACCAGGTCATCCTGGATTGTTGATCCAGATGAAGTAAAATGGGAAAAAGTATATGGCGTAGACATGCAGCTGATTAAACGTAAAGCTGGCTATGCAGGATATGAAAACTACAGGAATGAAAATGGACAGGTTATTCGTACAGTCTATAAAGATGATCAGTGGAAGCCTGTACGGAATGACGAAAAACAGTATGCGTGGATAGACTATACATATGATTCCAACGATCGTGAAGATCCTGCAGTATTTGAAGCTTACTTCGATGAAAACGGGAATCCTACTGAAGAGATTTCCGGTGCCTATGCCCGCAGCATGGTCTACGGTGGCCCCAAGAAGAACCTGCTTCTTGAGGAAGTTTTCTTTGACGCAGATGGCAATCCGGATACCAGCATAACGACCGGTGCCCACAAGGCTACCTATACCTATGACCTGAACCTGCTCCAGACTTCTGTTCATTATTACAACGCGGATGGCACTCTTTCTGCCACCCGTACCGGCGAAGCTGCCATGATGCGGGAATACAACAGCAAGGGAAGTCTTCTGTGGGAAATTACCTACGGTGATGACGGAAATCCCATGGCGGTGAACGGAACCAACGCCGCCCAGGTACACAGCTATGACTATGCCGGACACCACACCGGTGAAAAGTTCTTCGATGCTGAAGGCAATCCTGTTACCAACAGCAACGGATATGCCTCTGCCATCTATGAGTATGACAACCAGGGCAATATTACAGGTATTTCATACTATAATGCGGAAAATATGCCCACTCTGGTGAGCGGACGTGCTAAGGTTGAACGTGAATATGACAATGCTCATCACATGGTGTACGAAATGAACATCGGCACCAACGGCCGCCCGGTGCTCCAGACTGAAGGATACGCGGCCCGGAGACTGGCCTATGATCCGGAAACCGGTATGACTACCAAAGTGGAATATCTGGATGCGGACGGTAAACCTGCACTGATCACTCTGGGTTATGCCGCTTATGAAACAAAGTATGACCATGCCGGGAACCTGACCCTGCGTGCTTACTATGATGAGAACGGAAACCTGATCGCTCCTTCCACTCCTGGCTATGCCAAACTGGAGCGTCAGACCGACGCCCAGGGCAGGGTTACGGAAGAAGCTTTCTTCAATGCCGATGGTTCCCTGATGTTGAATCCCAACGGCTATGCTGTAACTCAAACCACATACGAAACCAACAAAACAACTATTGCCTACCTGAACGATAATCGGGAACCTGCGCAAACATCCTTCGGTTATGCCACCAAAGAAACTGAAACGGACTATATGGGTAATGTAAAGAGCATTGCTTACTACGGTACCCAGAATCAGCCCGTAAAAATCGCAGCCGGTTATCACAAGCAGGAAAACACCTGGGACAATGAAGGTCATCAGCTGAGTGAGAAATACTTTGACGAAAACAATAATCCCGCCGAATGCCCGGACGGCTATGCCGCCTTCGTCTGCGAGTATGACGCCAACGGCAATACAACCCGTGAAGTGTATTACGGTGCTGACGGCCACATCACTGACATCTATGCCGGTGCAGCTGAAGTCCGCAGGGAATATGACGCGGATAACCGCCTGCTGAGTGAAGAGTATTTTGACGAAACAGGAACACCCTACATGCTCCGTGGTGACTACGCCTCCACGAAGTGTGAATATGACGCGCTGGGCAACCTGCTCACAGAGGCTTTCTTCGGAACAAACGGGGAGCCCGTGATCTCCACCAAGGGCTATGCCCTGAAGAAGGATACCTACGATATCCGCGGTCATCTGCTGAGCGAGGAATACAGCGACGGCAAGGGCAACCTGCTGATGCAGCGCAGCGGATATGCAAAGAAGCTGCAGACCTGGGACAGTCACGGCAACCTGACCAGCGAAGCCTGGTTTGATAATGATAATCAGCCTGCTCTGCAGGAAAATACCTATGCCTACAAGACTTACAAGTATGATAACCACAACAACCTGACGGAAGAAGCCTGGTATCATCACGAAGACGCACCGACAGTCCTTGCGGACGGCTACAACAGGGTAGTCCACGTATATAATGCTCTGGACCGGAAGGCCCGCAGTGTCTGGTATTACAACATGGATATCGTGACCCTTCCGGACGGCTATGCCGCAACGGCGTATGAATATGATGCACGCGGCCGGGTCACCAAGACATCCTACCTGGATGACAAGATGGCACGCGTCATGACAAAAAAAGGCTATTCCGCCATCCAGAATGTTTATGACAACGCCAACAATGTACTCCAGGTTCGCTACCTGAACGAACAGGATAAGCTGACCCGCCTGCCGGAAGGCTTCAGTGTCTGGCAGCGTGAGTATGACAAATACAACCACGTTACTTTAGAGCAGTATCTGGATGAAAACGAGAGGATCGCTTCCCTGACCAATCTTGATACGGCAAGACGTTATTCATTCGATAATCGCGGAAACCTGATCCGTACAGAGTACTTGAATTCAGGTCTTCAGGCAGTTGAAACCAGATTCGGATATGCCACTATTGAATACACCTATGATGAGTATGACCGGCGTACAGGCATGAAATACCTGGATGCCAATGGCCTGAACACCATCATTTCCAGCGGTTATGCCGGAATCCGCTATGAATACAGTGACCAGGGCAAAGTTTGGCGTACCACCTACCTGGATATTTCCGGACAGCCCACTCTGTTCAAGGACGGTTACGCTGCCAGCGAATTCATTTATGATAAGGATCTGAATCAGGTCGGTACGATCTACCTGGATGATAAATACAACCGTACCTATATCAGCGCTGGTTATTCCGGTGTCCACCGTGAAGTGGACAAGAACGGGGATATCCTGACCGAAACCTTCCTGAACAACGAAGACCAGCCGGTTGCCGGCGCAGGCGGATATGCCACCCTGCGGAACACCTGGGATACAAGACGGCGTGTGACAAAGCGTGAATACCTGGATGTTGACGGCCAGCCGGCAAAGCTTTCCAGCGGCTACTGCACGGTCAGGTATGAATATGACAACAATGACAACAAGACCAGGGAATCCTACTATAACCAGGACAATGAACTGATCTGGTGCAATGACGGTTACTGCGAGATCCTGCTGACTTATGACGACCGGAACCACTGCATTGAAGAGCGCCTGCTGACTCGTGGTGGGAAACCCGCTCTCCATACCTACGGACGTTATGCTTCCATGACGAGGGAAGTGGATCAGGATGGCCGTGTTCTGGCAGTTCGTTTCTTCGATGAACAGGGACGGCCCACCTATTACGCCAGCGATTACGCGGAAGCTCATTACGTATACGACCTGGCCGGACGGCAGACAGAGGTTACCTACTACGATAACGAAGGCAAACCGATGAGCGTCCGCCGCGGCTTCGCAAAGAAGACTACAACCTATAACACCCTGGGTCTCATGACTGAGGAAGCTTACTTCGACGCTGATGATAACCTGGTTGATACCCAGATGGGTTACGCCAAAGCTGTATACACCTATGATGAACTGGGTAACCGGCTCACCGAACGGTATCTGAACACCTCAGACTTGCAGGTTGTTCCCGAAGGTTCCACCTACGCCTATTACCTGATGGCTTATGACGAGGCTGGCAGGATCCTGAGCGAAGAATACTACGATGAACTGGACAGGCCCGCTCTTTGCCGGGATGGTTATTACGGACACTATGCCACCTACACCGAAAGCGGTCATGTAAAAGAAGAAAACTACATTGACGCAGAAGAGAAACCGGTGGCAGTGAACGGCTACAGCAGACGCGAACTCCTGGAAGAGGATGAAGAAAACCGGACCTATATTCTCCGCGTCATGAACGAGGCTATGGACGATATCTCCTATATCGAAAGCCGCCAGACCTTTGACAAGTATGACCGGATGATCCGGATCAGCTACTTCGACAAGAAGGGGAATCCGGCAATCGGTGCCGAAGGTGCCAGCACCGTCGAAAAGGAATACACAGGACGCGGACAGCTGGCTTTGGAAAGATACTTTGACGCAACGGGAGACAAGACACAGGTAAATGGCGCTTATGGTGTCAGCATCGAGTACACTCCCTTCGGACGTATTGCCAAGGAAACCTGGTTAGATGAGAACGGCAATCCCGCTCCGAACGCAGACGGATACGCCGCTATGACTTATGATTATGATCTGACAAACGCGGCAAAGGTGGAGAAGTATTTCCAGTACTACTTTGATGCGAATGATGAGCCGACCACAGCCAACAACGGTGCTTACGGTATGAGCAGCCTCTACTATCCGGCTACCCGTGTGCACGAGATCACCTACCTGGATGAGGACGGGAAGCCCGCAAACATCGACAAAGGCTACGCACAGCTGCAGTACGAAGAAGACGAGAACGGCAACCGTACCTGGGAAGGCTACTATGACCGATTCGGGGGACAGACAAACTGCAATGATGGCTACTTCAGCTGTGAGCGAGAGTACGATTCCGCAGGACGCCTGATCTCCGAACGGTATCTCGACCGGTATAACAAGCTGACTAATAACGCGGAAGGCGTTGCCGGATGGAACGGCTATTACGACGCTGAAGGCAACCTGATCCTCACGAACAAGTACAACCAGGAACGGGAAGCACTTCCGACCAATAATCCTTGAAGGAGGGAAGCACCATGAAGAAGATCACAAGCACAATCATCAAGCTCACGGCCCTGCTTCTCCTCCTTAGTCTGCTTCCGTTGGCAGCGACAGCGGAAGCCAAGGAAGAAGAAGCCCATTGGGAAAGCTTCCTCCTGATCTGCAATGAAGGTATGAACAATGACAAGGGCAACGCCGGCAACACCCTGATGGTCGCTGCCATGGAGCCCAACCTTGGCAAGATCCACCTGATGATGTTCACCTGGGATACTTTCATTGACTATGAAGGCTATGATGTACCACAGAAACTTGACATGCCTTACCGGAACAACGGACCGGAAGAAGCAGTCCGGGTGTTCAATGAAAACTTTGGCCTGAACATTAATCATTACCTGAGCCTGAACTACCTGAATCTGGCTTCTCTTATCGATGAATACGGCGGAATCAATGTGGACATCACCCGTGCGGAACGCAACGCCCTGAACGGCATGGTGGCTTCCAAAAAGATCCGTCTACAGGAACAGGTTGCCAGCGGTGAACTGGGACAGACTGTTATTGATATGCTGGCCCAGGAATATTACCTGAACGATTTCGGCCCCAACACCCACCTGAACGGCCTTCAGGCTGTCGGTTTCGGCTGGCTTCAGTATGACAGCGTATACAACTGCTGTGAACGCGATTCAGAGGTCGTTGCGGCCCTGTTCCACAGCGCGGGCAGTTTTATCGCTGATAAAGTTGCACTTTATACCAACGAAAGTGGCGAACCTAAGGACACTTATGGCAGACGGGCTATCAATATGGATGATATCTCCGAGGAAGATTACAAGTTCCTCCGCCAACAGATAGCTCCTATCTTCAATATGTCTGTAAACAATATGGAAGAAGAAGAAATTCGTTCCATTACTCTGGCCCTTGCCCGCATCGCATACCAGGCGGAACGGGAAGGCACCAGCATTTTTGATCTGATCAAATCAACTGTTCTTCCCCTGGAAGCCACCAAACCCTATGACATGGTAGCCGGAACAAAAGGACACCTCATTGACAAGGAAGCCAACATCGCCGCTGTCAAGGAATTCCTCTACAGCGACAAGTAAGAAAGGGTAACCAAGTACTGACCGGACTGGCAGGCTGACGAACCCCTGGAGTATACGAAAGCCTGCCCGCAGTACCCACTGCGGGCAGCATTATATCCCGGCATAAAAACCCGGGACGGCGGAGCCTACCCAAAAATCAATGCACACAATGTGTCATTTCGACTAAGCGAAGCGCATGGAGAAATCTGATTCATAGGATTTATGAACGGAGGTGAGGGAGATACACGCATACTGTTTGTTCTGTGAGACACAGAAATGTAAGACAATCGCGGCAATGATCGAGCGTACACATGATATCCGCTGTATATCTCCCGAAATCATCCAGCGCAAATGGGTGAGGGGAATCTGTGAGGAGAAGCGGCATGACTGGCTTCCCGGGTATATATTCCTCTATACAGAAGAACCGTTAAAAGAGTCTCTTCGTATTCCCGGAATCATCCGGAGACTGGGAGACGGGGAGCTGCAGAACGAAGATCTTGCATTTGCCAATATGCTGTATGAGCATCAGGGCGTTATGGGTACAATTCATCTTGCAGAAGAAGGACAGTATTGTACCGTTGATGATCCCCTGTGGCAGAAGATGGAGGGAAAGGTCATCAAGATCGACCGCGGCCGGAAGCGCTGCTGTGTGGAATTTACATTCGACCAGGTGAAACGTACGGTCTGGCTAGGCTATGAACTGATACAGCTTGTCAAAGAAGAACAGAAAGATATATAATGTCATCCATCAACAGCTGTGACTGTTGCTTTTTACAATTTCAGTACCAGGCGGAGGATGATCAGATGGAGCAGATGAAAAAGGAAAACCGCGTTATTAAGTTTATAAAGAATAAAGGGTTTATCCTGCTGCTGGATATTATCGCGGTAAACCTGGCCTACATTGTCGCGCTCCTTTTGCGCTTTTTTGTACACGGAGAGTTCAAGGTCAGCGTTTCATACCTGGATTATTTCTGGAAGATCGCTCCGTTCTATACAGTCGGCGCTATCGCTGTGTTTTTCCTGTTCCGTCTTTACGGTGGCCTTACGCAGTATGCCGGGCTGAATGACCTGAACAGGATCATTAAAGCACATATTGTGACCACGATCCTCCATGTTGTCATTTCCATTATTGTGCTTGCGGTGATCAAAAAAGAGCATAACATTTACCGTATGCCTTTTTCCTATTATGTGATCGGCGCTGTTCTTCAGTTTATCTATGTGACTCTGATCCGGTTCTCACGCAGGATCTTCATGATCGAAAAAGCAAAGATCGACAGTAAACGTTCCAGCAATGTGCCGGCAATGATCATTGGCTCCGGAGATCTGGGACAGAAGGTTCTTCATCATCTTGAAAACAATACGCTGTATAAACCCGTAGCGATTGCCGGCAAGGACAGCGGCTGGATGATGGACGGAGTTCCGGTCATCTCCATGGAAGAAATTGAAAGCCAGATCAAGGAAAACGGTGTTAAGGCTGTATTTATCGCTGATAAGGATCTCAGCAAAGAACAGCGTGATCATGTCCGTCAGGTATCAGAAGGGCTTGAAGTGGAAGACTTTACCGGCTATATGAGCAACCAATCCGGCTTCCTGCCGCTGACAAACCTCCTGGATGTGATGGATATGCCCATTGTGGTGGATGTGGACGGAAAAGAACAGCAGTTTGCTTCCGCAGAGGAATGCCTTTCCACCCTGCCGGGCGAATATGACGTTATCAAGGTTCAGGCCACCAAACTGGTCCTGAAAAAGAGAGAGGAAGATACCAGCTGGATGAAGGTCTATCAGGAACAGACAGGCCATGAAGTCAGCTATTTCTGATATATAAACCAAATACCCAAACGCTAAACCTATCTATCAAAAACTAAAGACAGTAATTCTATCCGGTTACAGGAAGGAATGAGCATATGGATTTCCTGACAGATCCCCGGTTTCAAGGCATTATGCCGTTTGACGGCAGAATATGGCTTTCATCACCGACAATGCACGGTGATGAGCAGCGCTATGTGGACGAAGCGATCCGCACCAACTGGGTGAGTACCGTAGGCGCCAACATCAACGAGATCGAACGGGAACTCGCTGAGTATGTAGGCTGCAAATACGCGGTGGCCCTCAGCTCCGGCACAGCGGCGCTCCATCTTGCCACAAAGCTGGCAGGAGAACGGCTCTACAGCATGGCAAGACCGGACCAGGGAACCCTGGCGGGGAAAAGAGTTTTCTGTTCTGATGTCACTTTTGATGCCTCCATCAATCCGGTTGCGTATGAAGATGGGGAGGCTATCTTTATTGATACGGAGCGGGATACCTGGAACATGGATCCGGTCGCCCTGGAAAAAGCCTTTGAGATGTATCCGGATGTCAAACTGATCATCCTAGCCCACCTGTACGGAACCCCCGGGAAGATGGAAGAGATCCGGAAGATCGCTGATGCCCACGGCGCCCTGATTGTGGAGGACGCGGCGGAGTCCCTCGGAGCAAAATACAAGCTCAACGGCCAGTGGATTGAAACCGGTATGCTGGCGGACTACGGCTGCATCAGCTTCAACGGAAACAAGATCATTACCGGCTCTTCCGGCGGCATGTTCCTGACGGATTCCCTGGAAGACGCCAACAAGGTCAAAAAGTGGTCCACCCAGAGCCGTGAAAACGCCTCCTGGTATCAGCATGAGGAGATCGGCTATAACTACCGGATGAGCAACATCGTCGCCGGTATCATCCGGGGACAGATCCCGCACCTGGATGAGCACATCGCACAGAAGAAAAAGATCTGGGAAAGGTACAAGGAAGGCCTCAAAGATCTTCCGGTCTCTATGAATCCCTGGGACGAGGAAAAGTCAGAACCGAACTTCTGGCTTTCCTGCATGCTGATCAACGAAGAGGCTATGGCTCCGCACGTAAGGAGCGATAAGGAAGAACTCTGGCATCACGTGGAAGGCAAGAGCAGCCCCGGCGAGATCCTGGCAGCCTTGGCAGCCTTCCGGGCAGAAGGCCGTCCAATCTGGAAACCGATGCATATGCAGCCGATCTACCAGAACAACAAGTTCATCACTGTAGACGGTAACGGCAGGGCAAGGAGTAACGCCTATATCGAAGGACAAGCGCCGGACGTTGGCGCGGATCTGTTCAGGCGCGGACTGTGCCTGCCTAGTGACAACAAGATGACAGCACATCAGCAGGATATCGTGATTGAGATCATTCACAGATGCTTCAAGTAAATCAATAAGGAGATAACCTGATATGTCCTATAAAAAGCCCTGCGGCCCCTATGAGAGATTTCTGAAGCGTCCATTGGATTGTGTATTGTCAGCTATAGCCCTGATTGTATTCAGTCCGCTTCTCCTGATCATTTCCCTTCTGATCCGAAAGGATATGGGGAGCCCGGTTCTCTTCAAACAGCATCGTATCGGTCTGAATGACAGGGAATTCAGCATGTATAAGTTCCGGTCCATGACAGATGCCCGGGATGAGAACGGGATCTTCCTGCCAGATGATGAGCGTACCACCAGACTGGGAGCATTGATCCGTAAAACCAGTATTGATGAACTGCCCAGCCTCCTGAACATCCTGAAAGGGGATATGGCCATCATCGGACCCAGGCCGCTGCCTTCCAGGTATCTGGACAGATACACACCGGAACAACGCAGACGCCATGAAGTCCGTCCGGGTCTTTCCAACCCGTCCACCACGAACGGAAGGAACAGCCAGACATGGGAGCAGCAGTTTGCCGGGGATGTGTGGTATGTGGATCATGTGACTTTCCTGACAGACCTGAAGAGCATTATTGACACCATCAAAGTGGTGTTCAAACGGGACGGTGCTACGGCGGAGGATGGCGGAGCCCGCGGAGAGTTCATTGGAACAGCCAACATTGAAGACCTGAAGAATGATGCCGAAGGCAATTTTATGAAACTATAAAAGCGGAAGAGGGAACATATGAAGAAGATATACATTGTCGGTGCCGGCGGCTTCGGCCGCGAACTCCTCTGGTGGATCAAGGACATCAACAAAGTACAGCCAACCTGGGAGATCGCCGGTTTCCTGGATGATGATCCCCATGCCCTGGACAGCTATGAATGTGACTATGGCGTTGTTGGTTCCATCAAGGACTGGCAGCCCAAAGAGGATGAAGAATTCGCCCTGGCACTGGGTTCTCCGGCACTGAAACGGAAGATCGTTGCCATCCTGAAGGAAAAGGGAGCGAAGTTCGCCACAATCATCCATCCCACAGCCATGCTGTCGGAATTCGCCCATCACGGGGAAGGCTTCATCATGTTCCCGTATTCAAAGCTTTCCGCGAACTCCACGGTCGGTGATTTTGTGACGCTTCTTTCTTCACCGATCGGGCATGACACCTATATCGGAGATTATTCCGTGATCAGCGGCAACTGCAGTGTGGTCCGGAACGTGGTCATCGGCAAGGATGTGTTCCTGGCAGCCGGTGTCTGCATTGCCCAGGATGTCCACATCGGGGACGGAGCCTACCTTGGCCTTGGCTGTGTTGTCCTGAAGGACGTCAAAGAAGGAGATACCATGTTTGGCAATCCGGCCCGGCCGATGCCGAAGATGAAATAACGGGGGTATGACAATGAGAAGCAGACTGGCAAGCATGTTCTATGAAAACGCACAGAAAACACCTGACAAACTGGCGATCTGGTGCGATGGAAAAACAGCAACATATAAAGAAATGGCGAATCTTGTCAGCCGGTATTCCAATCTCCTGCTGAGCCAGGGAGCGGTATACGGCGACCATATCGCCATTCCTATGAATAACAGCATAGAATCGGTGGCATTGTTCTTCTCCGCCGCGGATCTGGGCATTTGCGTTGTACCGCTGAATCCATCCCTGCCGCTGGAAGCCATCAAAGCAGCGATGGCCGCAGGCGACATTAAGCATGTGATTGCCCGGAGGGCTTTCTTTGCCGACTGTGAAAAGAGCGGCGGACTGGATGTCCCCGGTTTTGCCATCTGCCTGGATAAGGAGTATCCCGGTACCGTTCCGTTTGAAAAGATCAATGAGATGCCTGCGGAAAGACCCGAGGTCAACCACGATGTGGACGGCTCGGAAAGCCTGATCCTGACCATGACTTCCGGTTCAACCGGGACGCCGAAGCCCATTGATATCAGCCAGGACAACAAGTATGAACGTTCCATGGCCCATATCCGGGTCTACAAGATCACGCAGGATGACAAGATCCTGGCGGCCACACCGCTTTACCACTCTCTTGCGGAACGCCTGGTGATTCTGCCCCTGATCCTTGGCGCGACTTCCATTCTGCTGCCGCGGTTCACCCCGGCCATCTGGCTCAAATGTGTGGAGGAACAGAAACCCACCTTCACCATTGCCGTATCTGCGCAGCTGGCACAGATTCTGGAACTGCTGAAGCAGCCTGACGCTCCCAAGATCACCAGCTTCCGCAGCATCGTTTCTTCTTCCGCCCTGCTGGAAGCTTCTGTGAAATATGAACTCATCGATCTGCTGCACTGCGAATTCCATGAGATGTACGGAACCTCGGAAGTATCCACGGTAACGGATATCTGCTTCCAGGAGACAAAGAACAAGCAGAACTCTGTTGGTAAACCCTTTGATGAAGCCCAGATCAGGATCCTCCGGGACGAGAGTGAATCCGATTTTGATACCGACTGCGCTCCCGGTGAAGTAGGAGAGATCGCTGTAAAATCCAAACTTCAGTGCAAAGGCTACTATAAGCAGGAAGCCATGATGCAGGCTGCCATGTTCGGTGATTATTTCCGGACCGGCGACCTGGGTTACCTGGACGAGGACGGATACCTGTACTTTGCCGGCCGCAAGAAGGAACTGATCATCACAGGCGCGATTAACGTCTATCCTCATGATATTGATGTGGTAGTTGGACGACTGCCGGAGGTGGAGGAATGCGCTGCTTTCGCTTATCCGGATGAACGGCTGGGAGAAGTGGTTGCCCTGGCGGTTGTGCCCAAGGAAGACCAGGAGATCAATCTTCGTGCCCTGAAAACCTACTGCGCCAGGAACCTGGCGGACTTCCAGCAGCCCCACAAGATCTTTATTGTCGATAAGCTTCCCAAGAACACTATGGGCAAGCTGCAGCGCATGGCCATTCTGGACTATGTCCGTGAGAACGGACTGGATCAGTAAACTGTCCACATCGAAAGGAGTAATGCTATATGGAAAAAGTAAGAGAGTTCATTATTGATTATATTCAGCGGGAATACGACATTCCGGATGATGTGGATATCCTGAACCTGAACTATGTGGAGGAAGGATATATTGATTCGCTCGGCCTGATCCAGTTCATTGCGGTCATCGAGGATGAATTCGGCATTACCTTTACGGATGAAGACCTGGAAAGCGAAGATATCAAAGTTGTCGGAAAAATGGCTGAACTGATTGCTTCAAAGATGGAGGGAGCGGCAGAATGACCGTTGATGGAATAAAAGTATTCGATGCCACGCTTCGCGACGGCGGCCTTGTGAATGATTTTTATTTCGATGATCAGTTCGTAAAGGCCCTGTACAAAGCGAACATTGAAGCCGGGATCGACTACATGGAGTTTGGCTACAGGGCAAGCAAAAAGCAGTTTGATCCGGCCAAATTCGGCAAATGGAAATTCACAAGCGACGAGGATGTATGGGCCGCTATCGGGGAGAAGGATCCCCGGATGAAGCTTTCCATCATGGTGGACGTGGGACGCACAGATTTCCGAGAGGATATCAAGCCCCGGAACGAAAGCCCCATCGATCTGTTCCGTGTGGCCACCTACATCGATACCATTCCCGAAGCCTGTGAGATGATAAACTATATCAGCGGCCTTGGCTATGAGACTACCTGTAATCTGATGGCCATCTCCAAGTGTACAGATGAACAGATCGCCCAGGCACTGTATCAGCTTGCCCAGACACCTGCTTTGGCCGTATATATTGTTGACAGCTATGGTGCCCTGTATCCGAAACAGACAAGAAAACTGACCAGACTTTTCCACAATATCCTTTCTCCAGCAGGGAAAGAAGTGGGTATCCATGGTCACAACAACCAGCAGTGCGCCTTTGCCAACACCCTGGAAGCGAAGGAACTGGGAGCCAAGTGGCTGGACGGAACAGTGTACGGCATGGGACGCGGCGCCGGCAACTGCCATTCGGAAGCCCTGCTGGGTTATCTGGACGGAAAGAAATACCATGTAGAGCCGATTCTTAACCTGATCTCCGAATGGATGCTCCCAATAAAGCAGTCCGGCATCGAATGGGGATACAACACCTCCTACATGCTCACGGGCCTGACCAACCAGCACCCGAGAACCGCTATTGCGGCTACCAAGAAAAAAGATACACAGTTTGCGGAACAGTTGAAGTTCCTGTCATATCAATAAACCGGAAAGGACAGAGAAGATGAAAGACAGAGTTACAGTCGGAGTAGTCGGCGCCGGCCGTGCCCTGGAACTGCACGCGTTCGGATACAAGCGTTCCAATATTCCCTGCAGGCTGAAAACCGTTATGGCCCGCAGATGGGAACAGATCAACAAAGCAGTAGAACTGTACGGCTTTGAGAAGGGAACCACCAATTATGACGATATTCTCAATGATCCGGAGATTGATGTGATCGATATCTGCACTCCGCCCTATGTGCATAAGGAAGAGATCATCAAGGCCATGCGGGCAGGGAAGCATGTCATCTGTGAAAAGCCGCTGGTAGGCTATTTCGGCCGCCCGGGAGATCCGGAACCCATCGGAGAAAAAGTCTCCAAGAAATTCATGTATGAGTGCCTCCTGGAGGAATTGGATGAACTGCGGGCAGTTCGTGCTGAAACCGGAAAGCGGTTCATGTATGCTGAAAACTTTGTCTATGCTCCCGCTGTCCTGAAAGCCGGAGAGATCATCCGGGCCAAGAAGAGCCGCATCCTGTACATGAAGGGCGAGGAAAGCCTGAAAGGTTCCAGCTCCGCCGTGGCCGGTGAGTGGAACAAGACAGGCGGAGGTATCTTCATGCGCAACGGCGTGCATCCGCTGGGCGCTATCCTTTACCTGAAGGAACAGGAATCCATTTCCCAGGGCCATAACGTAACTGTAAAAAGCGTCATCGGCGATATGGGCTACGCTACCAAGCGCCTCACCGAACATGAGCATCGCCACATCGCTGCAAGGCCTCATGACGTGGAAGACGCCGGTACCGCGGTTATCACCTTCACCGATGGCAGCAAGGCTACCATTCTCTCCACGGATAATCTCCTGGGTGGCAGCAAAAACTACGTTGAGATCTATGCGAATGATACTGCTATCAACTGTCGCCTGACCATGAACGACGCCATGGAAACCTACATGGTAGATGACGAGGGCATGGACGGCGTTTACCTCTCCGAAATGCTTCCTATCGTCACCGGATGGAACAAGCCCTTTGTCGCCGACGAAATGCTCCGCGGCTACTGCAACGAGATCGTTGACTTCATGGGTGCCATTCTCGAAGACAGAGAGCCTGAAGGCTGCTTTGATCTGGCAGCCCAGGTCATGAAGGTTATCTATGCAGCCTATTATTCTGACGAAGAAGGCCGCAGGATTGATCTTGTATAAAAAGAAGGTGAGCAACTATGGAAAACCAAGGAAAAACGTTTGAGAATAAAAAAGCAGTAAAAAAAGCAATACAAGAAGACAATACCCATATTAACTCTCTTCCTCAAACAGAAAGATTCTGGCTATATCTGATTCAAGATCATAGAATAGTGATAAAGAGATACATGAAACACCTTCGATATGAACAATACTATAGAGAAAAAGGAACACGCTTTATAGTATTACAAGCATATCATGCAAGACGAAAGAATCGCATAGGGAACCGTATTGGTTTCTTTATTGAAAGCAAGGGCTTGGATAGAGGTATAACAATATGGCATCATGGAACCGTAATCATAAATGGTGCAGCGCATATTGGCAGCGGTACAGTATTCCATGGAGATAATTGTGTAGGTACAAACGGAAAAGATAATAAAGCGCCTACTATCGGGAAGAACGTGGATATTGGATTTGGTGCATCAGTAATTGGTGATGTTGTTATTGCTGACAATTGTAAGATTGGTGCAGGAGCTGTTGTGGTTCATAGTTGTGACATACCTGGAGCAACATTAGTCGGTGTACCAGCCAGAGTTGTAAATAAAGAAGGATGAAAATATGAGCCTTATTACAGTCATTATTCCTGTATATAAAGTCAAAAAAGAATATCTGGATTGTTGTATTGAAAGCATATATAAACAAGATGTGAATGATATCGAGATTATTCTTGTTAATGATGGTTCACCAGATGACAGTGGAATTTACTGTGATGAATATGCTGAAAAAGATGATCGTATCAAAGTCATTCATAAAGATAATGGCGGATCCGCATCAGCACGAAATGTAGGTATAAAGAATGCTACAGGCAAGTGGATCATGTTCATTGATGCAGATGATTGGATTGAAAATGATTTGTTTCAGGATTTTGTAGCTTTATCACCGACGGACGATGTTGATATTGTCATATTCCCGGGATATACCGAATACATAAACAAGACTATTCCTGATCCTGTAGTTTTTGAGGATAAAAGAATATTTGCTACACGAGAAGAAATAGACGAAATAGCTATAAAAACTTTATCGAAGGCAGCTAACATACCCAACACAGCTTCGTTGACAAGCGTTTGGGGTAAATTCTATAGAAGAGAATTCCTTCACAAAAACAATCTGCTTCTGGATGAACAAATGAGATATAATGAAGATGTGATTTTTTGTTTGGAAACTTATGAAAAGGCATCAAAAATTATTTTTTTAGGAAAGAATTATTATCATTATCGAGAAGTAAGCAGTAGTAAAACAAATAAATATAGAAAAAATGTTGAAAAGGAACAAGAACTGGTACTCAAACGAATCAAGGGATTTATTGAAACAAACAAAAAGGGCAAGGGACTATTGCATGCTTATTATCTACGGGCGCTAATATCCATTCAGATGTGTTTCTTTCAAAAGTATTATCATCCAGAGTATTCGGATGGACACCGGAGAAAAACATTTATTGATTTTCTCTCTAGTAGTCCATATAAAGAGACACTTGATGAAATCAGTGTAGAAGAATTGAAAAAGTCATTCAAAGTGAAATATCTGTGCTTTAAAAAACATCTGTTTTTTGTATTACTTATCGTCCAGAAGGTATATAAGTATAAACAAAAGCTAGAACCCTATAGATAAGGTGATATTATGATCAGAATCCTATTGATAACTGGTTTGCATATTGAAAACAACAGTCCGAATGCACAATGCGTAAAGCAGGTAGTGGACAAAATATCAAATAACAAGAACATCAAGCTATCAGTTGTGAGTGCTGCTCAATGGGAAAAGCCCAATATACGTCTATGGCATAAAAATGTGATTATATCGTTGAAACGATTGCTCTACTGGCCATCAGTTAATCCAGATATCATTAAACAGCGATATCATCAAGCCATACGTGTAAGCCAAAATGATCCATATGATTTTGTAATAGGTGTCCATAAACCATATGAAGCATTATATGCTGCTTATAAGTACAAAAAGCGTTTTCCAAATGTAAAAATGATCATATATGAGTTAGACCCAATTGTGAATTCAATCGATTCAAAACTTGGTCTTGGCAAATATCTGACATGGCTTACAAGATATTCCGAACGGCGCATGTATCAAAGAGCAGACTGCATATTCCACATGAGATGCAATCAAAAACAGTTCAGCAGTAACACATATAAGTCATATGAAGCAAAATCGGAATATTTAGATTTTCCGCTGGTTATAAATGACAGGCATCAACAGCATGAAGCATGTCAGTATCAAGGAGGTCAGATTTCGTTTATATATTCAGGGATGCTTGATATGCTGATTCGATCTCCGGAATACCTGCTGAAAGTATTAGATCGGCTGAATCAATCAATACCGGTCATAGCACGCTTCTATTGCCGTGGCAATTGCCAGGAAATGCTGCAAAAGGTAAAAAGCCAAAGCTTATATATAAAAGTGAGCGATTATATACCAAAGGCAGACCTGGACAATGTGATTTCGCAAAGTGACTTTCTGCTGAATATATCAAATAAGTATTCTGATATGCTTCCATCAAAAGTTCTAGCGTATATATCGACAGGAAAACCAATAATTCATATTTGCAACCAAAAAAATGATGCATGCATTCCATATCTTGATAAATATGAAAACAGCGTAATACTATATGAGTGGGATGACATAGAGGTTAGTGTACAAAAACTCAAAGCTTTTATTTTTTCAAGTTATCAGCGAATAGTCTCATCAGATGATGTATATAATGCATTTTATGAGAATACCCCTGAATACTCAGCAGATAAGATTTATGATTATTGTAGAACTCATTTGACAGAATGATGCATTCGTATCATTTTTTTACAGTAATAATGTCTGCAGAGCCTAAGGTCGAAAAGAGCATCAGGATATTATTGGGTTATTTCAGGACAGATGAAAAGTGATCAATAGTCGCTTGGATATATCATGGAAGGATATAAATAGATGGGAAAGAACTATGGTATATATGTGAACAATTCACAGTCAGACAATCATAGTAAGTATATAATAATACCAGATTCCAGATCCAGTGAATTGACTAATACGTTATTGGTTTTTTTTCTGATGTTTTTCTCAAATGATACATATCTATTTGGTTCTAATAAAAACACATTATTCGTTAGCCTTCCCCGTTATATTTTATTGCTCTTTTGCTTGTTTGAATTTGTGTATTTTTTACGGCAAAAATCAATTCAAAAACATAAAAAGCAACTTGTTATGTATTGTATCATGCTGGTTACTTTTATCGTAATCAGTTTAATCAATAAAGAACTAATAAATCGAACAATTAACAAAATGCTATTTATGTCGGGCGGATTATTTGTTTGCATTCTCTTGAGCTTTAAAGACTATAGTAAGGCATTTCGAAACTCAATTCTATTGATATCAATTTCATCTACTGTGTTATGGATTTTATCATATTTAATTCCCGATTTAGTATTACAATTACCACGAATGGAGAATACGGCAGGAGTAAAGTTTGCCACAATTATTTTTGCTGGTCTCGATATATCAACTATCTATAGCCCGATGATTCGTACATTTGGTATCTTTTGGGAGCCAGGTGTTTTTCAGATGTTTATTAACTTGGCTATTCTATTTGAACTATTTGTTGAGAACCGGCCACGAAGAGTATATCTCATCGTTTATTGTATTGCTTTATTATCCACGTTTTCTACAACTGGATATATAGCATTTTTATGGATTGTTTTAATATATATTTTGTTCGGGGGAAAAAATACTACAATATCTAAAGCAAATAGATGGTTTATTATTTTACCTATTTTATTAATAATTTTATTGCAAATAATTACTAGGACATCTATCGGGCAAAAAGTCTTTGGTAAAGCAAACAACCTTAAAGAAGGAACGACCATGGTACGGTTTGCTTCATTCTTTGCCAGTATCAGTATAGCAAGGTCACATCCTCTTACCGGTGTCGGTATGGAAAATGTCGGAACTCAAATGTACACAATTACAAAAGCGTCTGATTTGTACTTTGGGTGGACATCGCAAAATACAAATACATTTCTTTATCAGTTTGCTGCACATGGCTGTATATTTGGAGGATTATTTCTAATCGGATCGTCATTGTTTGGAAGGGTATTTCATAAAGGGGCGTTATTTACATTCTCAGTATTTATTCTTTTGATTATTTTCTATATAGGTGAAAACTATTTGGTCTCTATGGTGCCATATGTTTTCATATTCTATGGATTTGAATCGGAAAGAACTGAAGACATGCAAAAAAGTGAGGAATACATATCAAATGAGAGAAAAACATGTAGATATTTTGTATATTAATACGGTTGATTATGGAAGTACTGGAAAAATAATGAAGCAGATGAGTGCAGCAGCAGAACTCTCAGGATATAAAACGTGTTGCGCAATTGCAGGGGAAAAGGAGAAAAAAAATAATGGTTGTCTCATAATATCATCATATACAGTTAGGCGTATTAATGAATTGTTTGATAGAGTATTCAGCGTTCGAGGGTATGATTCTTTTTTGTCCACATTGATTTTCCTGCGAAAATTAGATCGGCTTAATCCTAGAATAATCCATTTACACAATCTACATAGCAATTATATAAATCTGCCCTTGTTATTTCGCTATATAAAAAAAAGAAACATAAAGATTATATGGACATTGCATGATTGTTGGGCGTTTACGGGTAGATGTCCTCATTTTGTGGCTTTATCATGTGAAAAATGGAAAGACGGATGCAAAAGATGTATTTATCCAACAGAGTGTTACCCTATAGCAAATCATGACCGCTCAGCTTATATGTGGAAACAAAAAAAGAAATGGTTTACTGGTGTGAAGAATCTGACAATCGTTACACCATCACAATGGTTAGAAGGATTAGTAGAGCAATCTTTCTTAAATTGCTATCCTATCAAAGTTGTCACTAATGGGATTGATTTATCAATCTTTAAAAGGACAATAAGTACATTTAAGCAAGAGCATATAATTCCTGCAGACAGATATGTTGTTTTAGGAGTTGCATTTAGTTGGAATAATAATAAGGGGTTAGATTGTTTCATTGAATTAGCAAAAAGATTGAATCCAGAAAAATACGTGATTGTTTTAGTTGGGACAGATGAAAATGTTGAAAGTTATCTTCCGAAACATATTATATCAGTGCAGAAAACAAAGAACCAACAGCAACTAGCGGAAATATATTCTGTTGCAGATGTATTTGTTAATCCAACGAGACAAGAAGTGCTTGGACTTGTAAACTTGGAAGCCTTAGCATGTGGAACTCCTGTAATAACTTTTAATACGGGTGGAAGTCCAGAATGCGTGGATGAAACTTGCGGTTGTGTTGTGGATTGTAATGATGTTGATGGTTTAGAAAAGCAGATAAGATATATATGTGAGAATCATCCATTTACACATGAGATGTGCGAACAAAGAGCGAGAAAATTTTGTAAAGAAAATATGTTAAGCAAATATCTAGAATTATACAAAATTAGATGAAATAACATCAAATAACTAATCCCATTATTACATATATCAGGAAGGGAAAATATTATGAAAAACAGGCTGTGATTTTGAATACAGTAATTATCATAATAAAGCTAATAGATTAATATAACTTCATTTTCATGGAAACAAGACATGCAACAGATGGAATACAGATATGTCGATATGGAAAAACTTTGTATTTATTATATAGCATAGGAGGCATAAAATAATGAATAAATATTTCCATGGCGCTATAAAAATAATGAAAAGGCCAAGACTGATATTTTATTATATGAGTGTTATGGGATTTGGAATTCTAAACTTCTTATCAGATAAAGCATGTTTAAAACTACTTTGGTGGTCAGCTACAGGAAAAAAGTTGAATTTGAAGACACCAAAAGGGTTTAATGAAAAAATACAATGGCTGAAACTATATTACCATAAACCAGAATATACTGAATTGGCAGATAAAATACGCGTCAGGGATTTTGTCAAGAAAACTATAGGAGAAAAGTATCTTATTCCGCTTATTGCAACATATGACAATCCTGATCAAATTGATTACAACTCACTTCCAAACAAGTTTGTGATTAAATGTAATCATAATTCTGGTTGTGGTATGTGTTTATGTCGTGACAAGTCAGCAATTAATTTTGCAAGTGTAAATAATGAACTTAAAAAAGCATTACAAGAAAACTATTATTATAGATGTCGAGAATGGCAATATAAGAATATTGTTCCAAGACTTATTTGCGAAAAGTATCTTATAGATGATGACCCACAAAACACAACTGGGACATTAATTAATTACAAATTTTATTGTTTCTATGGTGAACCGAAGTTTCTTTATGTTTCGGTTGAAGATGTATCTAGTGGGGCAAAAGGCGTAGTGAAGCTGTCATTGCTAGATCTTGATTGGGAAACTCCTCCTTTTTTTCGCTCGGATCATGAGCCGCTTCCTTTTGATCTTGAAAAGCCAGCTCACTTTGATGAAATGATTGAAATTTCCAAGAAATTATCAAAAGGGATACCATTTGTCAGAGTGGATTTATATTGGGTTAACGATCAAATTCTATTCTCGGAGATGACATTTACACCAACAGGTGGTTTTAGTTTTTTTTCTCCAGAAGAATGGGAAGTTAAATTGGGAGAGTGGCTACCTTTACCCGACAAAATAGTAGAAAGATAATCGTTTAAGATGTGACTTATGCATATTAATCGAATCCATTGCAGGAAATGTGCATGACGTTATGGGCGCACAGAAAATGCTGGAGGCCGTCAAACTATGACCATAGATGGCCATTTTAGCAAAAAAAGCCTACGAGAAATGGGAATTGCGGGAGTTTATTACCAATCTCGGATTCAACAACGAGGCTATTATTGCAGAAAGTATGAAAATGTATATATGGAGGTACTGTAGATGATGAATAAGACTAAAGTTAGCGTCATAATGTCTGCATATAATGCTCAAGCGTTTATTCGAGAAGCTGTAGATAGTATATTAAATCAGACCATGGGTGATTTCGAACTGTTAGTTACAGATGATTGCTCTACAGACGATACGCTGAAAATACTAAAAAGCTATCATGATGATCGCCTAATTGTTATTGAGAATAATAAGCAGCAAGGACTTACAGCCAATCTTAACAGTATGATCGAAAGATCAAGTGGAGAGTATATTGCAAGATTGGATGCGGATGATGTTTCCGACTTATCCAGACTGGAAAAACAGGTGATCGTTCTCGATTCTAATCCGGACATATTTATGGTATGTTCATATGTAAAAGCAATTGGTAACAGGAGTGGGATAAATAAACCCCCATTAAAACATGATGACATAGCTGCAACCTTGTTATTTTTCAATCCTATTACACACTCGTCCGTAATGTTTAGAAATGACGGGACAAAATATAATATCAATTATAAGAAAGCTCAGGACTATGAATTATGGACGAGATTATTTCGTGAAGGCAAGCGCTTTTTTACAATAGCAGAACCACTTGTCTCATTTAGATATCATCATTTGCAAATATCAAACATAGGCAAAACAGATCAGTTGGCATTTGCAACACAAGTAAAGATCAATGAATTACAACAATTAGGTATTGATATTAACGATAAAGATTTTAGTTTTGTAATAAATTATCTTGAAACAGGCTTGATAGAGAACAGTAATGAATTATACAGAGTGCTTGCATTATTCAGTGAAATTGAAACGAAGAACAGACAAAATAAAGTGTACTCCAAAGTCGCATTAAAAAGAGTTATTAAAATTCGATGTGTAAGAATATATACGAGGCTGAAAGATAGGAATAGCATTAATATACGTGACAGAATAAATCTCTTTAGAAGAGCATTTTCATTGCTTTTGTTTAAAGCAATTATTGCGAGTAGATTTAATAGTCATATACGGGAAGGTCAATATGGACAATAAAAAACTCGCCTCTAATTTTTTGTGGCGCTTGATGGAACGCATGGGCGCGCAAGGAGTCACATTAATCGTATCCCTTGTGTTAGCGAGATTACTTGAGCCCAGTGTTTATGGCATAGTAGCATATGTATTAGTATTTACGACAATTCTCCAGGTTTTTGTCGATAGTGGACTTGGAACCGCGTTAATCCAAAAAAAGAATGCGGACGATTTAGACTTTTCTTCAGTTTTCTATTTTAACATTATAATCTGTTTTTCACTCTATGCTCTACTTTTTTTGGGAGCTCCTTATATTTCATTATTCTATGGCATAGACGAGCTCACACCAATAGTGCGAGTCCTTGGATTATCATTGCTGATATCTGGTATAAAATGTGTCCAGCAAGCATATGTTTCGAGATATCTGTTATTCAAAAAATTCTTTTATGCAACATTGGCGGGCACGGTTGGAGCAGCTATTATAGGAATCACAATGGCCTATATGGGATTTGGAGTGTGGGCGATAGTTGCACAGAATCTTTTTAACCAGACTATAGACACAATAATACTTTGGATTACTGTGAAATGGCGCCCTAAAAAGTGTTTTTCAATGAGGCGCTTGAAAGGACTGTTTTCATATGGGTGGAAACTTCTCGTGGCAAGATTATTATCTACAGTTTACACCGAAATTCGACAGTTATTGATAGGAAAAGTATACACAGCCGCCGATTTGGCGTTTTACAATAGAAGCTATGAGATACCCGCGAAAATAGTTCCGAATATTATTACATCCATTAATAGCGTTTTACTTCCCACATTATCCAAAGAACAAGACAACCTTTCTACGATTAAAAGTATAGCCAGAAGAGCGAATAAGGTTGCGAATTTCGTTATATGGCCTTTTTTGGTTGGGCTGGCGGTTTGTGGGAAAGCGCTGGTTGAGGTATTGTTGACTGAAAAATGGCTGCCATGTGTACCATATCTATTTATCTTTTGTGCAGATTATGCATTATGGCCTACTATTTATGTGTATAACAATGTTATCAATTCTATTGGTCGAAGCGATATCTATTTGAAATTACAGTTTATCCAAAAGGGAATTGGTATGATTTTGCTGTTCTTATCAATTAGATATGGGGTTATTTGGATTGCATTGACAGTTCCTATTATCAGTATAATAGAACTGATTATTTCGGCTAGTATTATACGAAAGCTTATTGGTTATTCTTTCACAGAGCAATTATCGGATGTTTATAAACCTATAATCTTTTCTATGATTATGGGTGCAATTGTTTGGGGACTGAGCCTTTTTGAGCTAAAAATGGTATTAATACTAGTTTTACAATTTATAATTGGTGTGATTACATATACCCTGCTTTCATTCATTTTCAATAGAGAGTGCTTTATGTTTGTAAAGACAATGATTGGTAAACTTATAAAAAAATAAAATGATGGAGACAATCTATGCATATAATTGATTATATTAAGCATCCGGAGCAAGTAATACTTGGTTTGCAAGAGCATGGGTTTGGATGTTTTATTCCAGATAAGTTATATATAAAATGCATGTTTTTAAAATCTTTTGGATACCCATTAGATCTCCATAATCCGCGAACATTTAATGAAAAGCTGCAATGGTTAAAACTATACGATCGCAAACCGTGCTACTCTGAAATGGTAGATAAGATTAGCGCCAAAAATTATATAGGCAAAATAATAGGGGAACAGTATATTATTCCATCTTTGGGGCAATGGAATTCATTCCACGAGATTGATTTCAATCAGTTGCCAGATAAATTTGTTCTAAAATGCAATCATGATAGTGGAGGGATTGTAATATGCAAAAGTAAAGAAGAATTTGATTACAAAAGCGCAGAAAGCATTATTCAATCCAGTTTGAAAAGAAATTATTATTTCCCTGGGAGAGAATGGCCATACAAACAAATTCAACCCAAAGTATTTGCTGAGAAACTATTAGTGGATAAATACTATGGAGAAGTCAGAGATTACAAGTTTTTTTGTTTTAATGGGAGAGTTAGGTGCTATAAGATCGACTTTGATCGGTTTATTAATCATAAAGCAAATTATTATGATGTTGACGCCAAACTGTTGCAAATCGGAGAAATTGTTTGTCCACCAGACCATTCCAAAGTAATTGATGCACCGAAAAATCTTAAATTAATGATTGAATTGGCTGAAAAACTATCAGTTTCTATTCCATTTGTAAGAGTAGATTTTTACGAAGTAGATAATAAGGTATACTTTGGTGAAATGACTTTTTATCCAGCTTCGGGATTCGGGAAATTTTATTATGAAGGTAATGATTCCCTATTAGGTAATTGGATTGAATTACCGTTGAATAAACGGAGGGAATAAGGATTTAAATCAATCTAGAACCTTAAATTAAACTTTCAACAAATAGCCTAAAACTACTGATTTTATGGGAGTTTAGATATGAGCGCTTTTAATCAAGCAACACTTTTAATTACTGGCGGTACTGGTTCCTTCGGTCACACCGTCCTGAAACATTTCCTGACTTCAGACATCGGCCAAATCCGTATCTTCTCTCGCGACGAAAAGAAGCAGGATGATATGCGCCATGAGATTCAAGCCAAATATCCCGAATACGCTTCCAAAGTGAAGTTTTATGTAGGAGATGTCCGGGATCCGCGTTCAGTGGCAGATGCTATGCCTGGTGTTGACTACATCTTCCATGCTGCTGCTCTGAAACAGGTTCCATCCTGTGAATTTTTCCCGATGCAGGCTGTGAAGACCAACGTGGAAGGAACAGACAATGTTCTCCACGCTGCCATAGATGCCGGTGTGAAACGTGTTGTTTGCCTTTCTACAGATAAAGCAGCATACCCGATCAACGCCATGGGTATTTCCAAAGCCATGATGGAACATGTTATTACAGCCAATGCTCGTGTGGCTGCAGATCGCGGAGGTACAGTGATCTGCTGTACACGTTATGGTAATGTTATGTGCTCCCGAGGATCAGTTATTCCGCTCTTTATTGACCAGATTAAAGCCGGCAATCCGATTACCATTACCAATCCGGCTATGACCAGATTCCTCATGAACCTGGATGAGGCAGTAGAACTGGTGCGTTTTGCCTTTGAACATGCAAATCCCGGTGATCTCTTTATCCAGAAGGCCGATGCCAGCACAATAGGAGACCTTGCCAAGGGTGTCCAGAGACTCTTTGGTGATACAGGTACCAACATCATCGGTACCCGTCATGGGGAGAAACTGTATGAAACTCTCATGACCAGGGAAGAACGACTTCGTTCCGAAGATATGGGCAATTACTTCCGAGTAGCAGCTGATACCCGTGATCTGAACTATGATAAGTACTTCGTCAAAGGCGAAGTTGTGACAGAAGCGGATGAGAGTTATACTAGTCATAACACAAGATTGCTGGATGTAGACGGCGTTGTTGAAAAGATCCTGACAACAGATTATGTAAAAGAAGCTCTGGCTAACAAGTGAGGATAAAAGTATATGACTGAATGGAAGAATAACGGTAAGATTAAGCTCCTGATTATCGTAGGAACCCGTCCGGAGATTATCCGTCTCGCTGCTACGATCAAACGGTGCAGGGAATACTTTGACTGTATCGTGGCCCATACCGGCCAGAACTATGACAAGAACCTGAATGATGTGTTCTGGAGTGATTTTGACCTGGGCGGTCCGGATATTTATATGGACGCGGTAGGAGAGAATCTGGGTCAGACTTGCGGAAACATTATTGCGAAGTCCTACGAACTAATGAACGAGATCAAACCGGATGCCCTGCTGATTTTGGGAGATACCAATTCCTGCCTTTCCGCCATTTCAGCCAAACGTCTTCATATACCGATTTTCCATATGGAAGCTGGAAACCGTTGCAAGGATGAATGCCTGCCGGAGGAAACGAACCGCCGTATCGTGGATGTTATCTCAGACGTGAATCTTCCATACAGTGAACCGGCACGGAAGTATCTGCATGAAATGGGAATGCCCAAGGAACGGACTTATGTAACAGGTTCCCCGATGGCGGAGGTCTTGCACGGAAACCTGGATAAGATTCTGGCAAGTGATGTACTGGACAGGATGGAACTCGAACCCAACAAATACATTCTTCTTTCAGCTCACAGGGAAGAGAATATAGATACAGACAAGAACTTCAATTCTCTGTTTACAGCAATCAATACACTTGCAGAGAAGTATAATGTTCCGATCCTTTATTCCTGCCACCCTCGTTCCAGAAAGAAGCTGGAAGCAAGCGGCTTTGAACTGGATCCCAGGGTAAGGGTCAATGAACCCCTTGGATTCAATGATTACAACAAACTGCAGATGAATGCCCTGGCCGTTGTTTCCGACTCGGGAACCCTGCCGGAGGAAAGCTCTTTCTATCTTTCCATAGGTCACCCGATCGCGGCGGTATGCATCCGGACTTCCACTGAGCGTCCGGAAGCCCTGGAAGCAGGAGACTTTATCCTGGCTGGCATCTCTACCCAAGAGCTGCTCCAGGCAACGGATATGGCAATCGATATGAAACAGAAGAATATCCTGGGGCAGCCCTGCGCGGATTATACAGATGAATGCGTCAGTATGAAGGTGGTCAGGATTATCCAGAGCTATGTCAATGTAGTGAACAAGATGGTATGGAGGAAAGAATCGTGAGGATTCTGGTAACCGGTGCCAAAGGCATGGTAGGTACTGCCCTTGTCAACAATCTGAAGAACATCCGGGACGGGAAGAACCGTACCAGGCCTGATCTGCAGATTGAAGAGATTTATTCCTATGACATAGATAATACGCAGGAAGAATTGAAAGAATACTGCCGGAAAGCAGACTTCGTATTCAACCTGGCCGGCGTAAACAGACCCAAAGACCAGTCTGAATTCATGACTGGCAACTTTGGCTTTGCTTCCACTTTGCTGGAAACACTACAGAAATGCGACAACAAAGCACCGGTAATGCTCTCATCTTCCATCCAGGCAACACTGATCGGCCGATATGGAGAAAGCGATTACGGCAAGAGCAAACTGGCTGGTGAAGAACTGTTCTTCAAATACGGGAAAGAAAAGAACGTAAAGATAGCAGTATATCGTTTTCCGAACCTTATGGGACACAGCAGACCAAATTACAATTCTGCAGTATCCACCTTCTGCAACGCGGTGGCCAATGATCTGCCCTATACCGTATCTGATCGAAATAACGTAGTGGAACTGCTCTATATTGATGACCTTGTCGAGGGTATGCTGGATCTTCTGGAAGGGAAAGAGAAGCACTGCGAATATGACGGGCTGGAACCCGTGGAGAATCCGAACGGCAGATACTGTTATGTACCGATAACACACAAGGTAACACTTGGAGAAATCATTGATCTTCTTCAGGAATTCAAACAGCAGCCGATCACCCTTCTGATGCCAAAGATGCCGGAAGGATCTTTCGCTAAGAAGCTGTTTTCCTTATATCTGACATATCTTCCTAAAGAAGCATTTAAATACCAACTAAAGATGAACTGCGACAACCGCGGAAGTTTTACGGAACTGGTTCATACAAAGGATTGTGGACAGGTTTCAATCAATATCAGCAAGCCCGGTATTACCAAAGGCCAACACTGGCATAACAGCAAATGGGAACAGTTTATCGTAGTTCACGGCCATGGACTCATCCAGGAACGGAACATCAATACCAATGAGATGGTCGAGTTTGAAGTGTCTGGTGACAAAATCGAAGCCATCTATATGATCCCGGGATGGACGCATAACATTATTAATCTGTCGGAGACAGAAGATCTGGTTACGGTTATGACGTGTAATGAAGTGTTTAATCCACAGAGGCCGGATACGTTTGGGGAACCTGTATAAGAACGGGTGGGGAAAATGACAAAAGAACAATCATTCTTCATACAAATCCTGTCAGATCACCTGAATGGACGGGAAACAGGGTGTGTAGATAATATGGATTGGAATGTTATACATTCATATGCTCTTACACACCAGGTGAGTGGCATTGTTTTTGAACAAGCCAGGAATTGTATGCCTATAGAAATGCAGCTGACATTTAGAAAAGAAGCTATGGCTACACTTTTTTATGCTGCTAAAAGAGATAATGATTTTGATTCTGTTAAAAAGGCGCTTTCAGAGAAAAATATATCGTATTTTGTTGTAAAAGGACCGATCATAGCAGAATTATATCCATCACCGAAACTACGTTCCATGGGAGATATAGATCTTGTTATACACAGAGAAGATCGAGATTCGTGTAATGATATATTAATACAAAACGGGTATGAGTGCAGATCAAAACAAGATGATAGAGAATGGCAGTATTATAAAAACGGAATAGAATTGGAACTCCATGATCGACTTGTATATGAAGAAAACGTAAATGAGGAAGGACATGATTTGTTTTTTAACAATTGTTGGAGATATGTGGAAAATCATGAGATAAACTGGAGTTTTCATTTACTTTTCCTTATTTTTCATCTACGTAAACATTTTATGAATTCTGGCGTTGGATTCCGTCAATTTATGGATTTAGCAGTTGTCGTACAAAAGATTGATATAGATTGGAACTGGTTAAAAGAACATCTTAAATCTACAGGCATGTATCGTTTTGCAAAAAAATGTTTTGGGTTTATTGAACGATGGTTTGGACTTCAAACACCAATGGCTGTAAAAATAGACGAAGTTTTTTTTGCAGAAGCAACACAGATAATCATAAGTAACGGTGTATTTGGATTTGATAACAAGGATAATATAATTGGTGCATCAGTAAATGAGATGCGTAATACCAGGTTTCCCAGGCTGGCATTAATATGCCAATACATGAAAGAATTTTTTCCATCATGGAAAGTATTAAGCAGAACAAATATTTATGGATATTTAAAACATAGCAAACTGTTGCTGCCTATTGCTTGGATACATCGATGGTGGCGACAAATAAAAAGACACGTATTTTTGAAGGAAAGAGTAACAATCCGAAAGCCTATAGCGTCTATGCAGGAATATGATAGCAGGATGATATGGATGAGAAGATGGGGCCTTTTGAATAAAAAATAAAGAAATGATATATATTCTGTTTAATAATAAATAATGATTACGATACAGATGGATTTTTCAAGATATATTTATGGGGAAAGCATCTTTGAAGAATAGAATAAGTATGTCAAATCAACAATGTATAAAGCAAATAATAAAACGATTAAGTTTGCTTTTTGGAGTATTATTGTTTATTTTCATATTTCATTTTGTTACCAATACATCAGAAAAGATGATTCGTTCATCTTCTTTGAAAAAGATAGTAACAAAAGGAGAAAAGAATGAGAGAATAGATTATGTTGATGATAATGGAACGATAACCTATGCAGCTGACAAACATTATGCGATGAAAATAATAACAAGAAATAACAATGAACAATTTGAAGAGTTTCTGGGAGTTGATGGAAAACCTGCCAAGCAAAATCTTGGATACTTTTATATTCGTAGGTTTTATGATCCTAATGGTAAAGAGTATAAAACTATTTATTTGGATGTTGATAATAAACCAATAATAAACAGGTTGGGCTATGCAATTGTTGAACGCTCTTTTAACGAAAACGGGAAAATAGATATAGAGCTATTTTATGATGAGAATAATAGACCTGTAGAATCAAATCAGTATGGGTATGGGTGTAAATATGAATATGATAATGATGGGCAAAATATTAAAACCACCTATTTAAGTATTGATGGGGAACCATTTATAACAGGTCAAGGATTTGCGATAATCCATAAATCATACTATAAAGAAGGGATTAACGCAGGAAGAGTTAAGAATGAATATTATTATAATGAAAAAGAAGAACCAATAAAACTAAAAAAAGGAGAATATGGTTTACATAAAGACTATGACAAAGAAGGAAGGACGAATACATATACTTATCTTGGTATTGATGGGAATCCTACGAACACTCTAGAAGGATACACAACAATTATTCGCACATATTATAATGATGACTCTGTAAAAAGTGATATGTATTATGATAAAGATGGATTGCCAATGGCTTTATCCGGAGGACAGTATGGTGTTTTGAAGAAAAATGGTCAAAGTATCTGGTTGGATATTAATGGAAATGAAATCAGGTCTTTCCGTAATCTGTTATTTGGCAGTGTTTGGTTCTCTTTAGCTGTGTGTATTGTGATTGTTTGCGTTTCATCATTTATAAGAAAAAAATATAATAAGATATTGATGGTCTTATATGGTGTATTTATCCTTTACATGACTATTATATACAGGTCTGAAAACACTGGCGGAATCAATTTGGTTCCGTTTTGGTCATATAGACAAATATTCAATGACAAAGAATTGACAATGGAAATATTAAAGAACATTCTATTGTTCATTCCTTTTGCTTCAGTTTTATATAATGTTTTCCAAACAGAAAAGATATTAATACCTGTTTTTATTCTTTCATTTCTGATCGAGACAGTTCAGTTAATATGGCATAAAGGATTATGTGAAATTGATGATGTAATCAGTAATACAATAGGTGGTCTCATTGGGTGGGGGCTTGCTAAACAGATTAAAAGGCAATTTCATGCCAAATTCTATAAAGAATAGAGAACTAGCAATTCACATATTATGTATATTAGTCTGCGAATAATACCAATCTGAGATGGAAACTGACGGAATATATTCAAGAAACGTATCAACTCTTGGAAACATATTTATATAGCGAAAAGAAGGTAATACTATGACGCTGAATCAGAAACAGTCACGCTGGAAACTATTCCTGTTTGACCTGGCTTTCTATCTGCTTGTGGGTATATTTATCTTTATTGTTTATCCAAGCACGATAGACAGATTAAACACGACTGAGCAGCTTTTGTATATCGCTTTAGGAGCAGTATGCGTTTTTGTGCTGCGTTTTGTTTTCAATGTCTATAAGAGAATCTGGAGATACGCTGGATCATCAGATTATCTGTGGCTGGTTGTTGCGGACTTTATTGCCGGAGTCATCTTTGTACTTCTTCGTGCTCCGCTTATGCCGCAAGGTATTACATTTGTACGCGCAGTTTCTCTGATCTGTCTTAACCTTCTTGGCGCAATCTGTATGCGTCTGACTTATCAGTTTGCTTATCAGAACCGGAATCAGACATCAAAAGGACAGCGAAGGATTCTCAGTTTTCTTCAGTTTATAACCGGCGTTAAGTTTGCCCAGGATGAGGCTCTTCCTGAAAACCGGAAGATCAGAGTTGCCATCATCGGAGCAGGAAGCGTTGGCGCGATGCTGGCTGATGAACTGCTTAATAATCCCAAAGCGGTTTATAAGCCTGTATGCTTCGTGGATGCTAACAAAGAAAAAGTCGGCAGGACGATTGCACGAGTGCCTGTCGTCAACAATGAGACGGATCTGAATAGCTTTGGAGTCCAGGAAGTTGTGTTCGCTCTTCCCAACATAACGAATGAGAGAAGAAAAGAACTATTCGAAGTATATAAAAATAAAGGGTATAAGATAAAAGTTTACGATTATCCGTCCCTCGAAAATACAGACGGTCGACGTCAGCTTCGCGACTTTGCTATTGAGGATCTGCTTTATCGTAATACGGTAGACGTTATTGATGAGAAAACAGCTGCGTGGTACAGGGGTAAGAATGTCATGATTACCGGCGGCGGAGGATCAATCGGCTCTGAACTGGCCAGGCAAATTGCTAAGATTGGACCGGGCAGACTAACGCTTCTGGATAACTATGAAAATGGTGTGTATGATATTCAACAGGAACTGTTGACTCGGTATCCGGGATTGAATCTGAAAGTAGAGATAGTAAACATCTGCGATGCTGACGGCATACAACGTGTTCTTTGCATTAACACACCGGATATTGTTCTTCATGCTGCAGCCCATAAGCATGTACCGCTGATGGAACGGAATGTTATGGAAGCTGTTAAGAACAACGTGTTTGGTACGCTGAACATGGTGGAAGCATGTGAACGGAATGGTGTAAAGCGTTTCATTATGATTAGCACAGATAAAGCTGTTAATCCTACAAACGTAATGGGTGCAACCAAACGTATGTGCGAGATGATCGTACAGAGTCGGAAAGGAGATAGGACATCCTTCTCTGCAACACGGTTTGGTAATGTGCTGGGCAGTAATGGATCTGTTATACCACTGTTCAGGAGGCAGATTGCAAATGGTGGCCCTGTGACCATTACAGATAAACGCATTACACGGTTTTTCATGACCATTCCGGAAGCCAGTCAGTTGGTGATGACCAGCGGCGCTATGGCCAAGAATGGGGAATTGTATGTGCTGGATATGGGTAAGCCAGTCAAAATCTATGACCTGGCAGAAGAAATGATCCGACTTTCTGGCCTTGAACCCTATAAAGATATTGATATTGTTGAGACGGGCCTTCGCCCTGGCGAAAAGCTATATGAGGAACTGCTTATCCGTACAGAAGAAATGGATAAGACAGAGAATGACCTGATCTTCATAGAACGTGATAAACCGTTAAGCGAAGAGGAAATATGGGAGAAACTAAACATATTGAGAGAAGCGTTGGCTACAGGACATAATACTGCTGTGAAGGAAGCACTGATGAAAGTTGTACCAACGTATCATACGCCGGAAGAAGTGAATGGAAAGTAAAAAAAATATTTCAATAAATTACAAGGAGTATTATATTGAAAGAGATTTCTATCGATCTGAATGAGCTTCTAATTAAGGAAGCTGATGGGTCTTTGAAAAGTGACGATTTCGATATGCTTTGGACGAATATCGTAATGCTACCTATTTATAGAATTGAGTATATTATAAATACTTCGAAACATACTGAAACCGGATACGATATTGATCAGGCGTTCTATTATGGACTACTTAATCGTATACGTGCTTTTCTTTGTTATGAAAGACGAATTGTATGTAAACATTTATTGAATCTAGAATTATCTTCTATTCTAAATCGAAGTGTTCTTGAGGATAATATTACGTTAAGGTATTTTTTGAATCATCCAGAAGAATTGGATGATTATCGCAAGTCATGCTTTCGAGCTGAAATAGAATTTGAAGACATTATCTACAAAAACAGGGAGAATAGAAAAGAAGATCCAGTTATGTATAATTGGGAAGAGGAATTGCTGAGATCGATACACAGAGCGTATTCAACTATAGGACTTAATAGTGAACAAATACGTTCTTTCAGACTTCCTAAATCGCCGATGATACTTGATATGGCAAGAGAGGTAGATCTGGAGATTGCTTATACTAGTTACAGAATGGAATGCCATAGTACACATGGAGATTGGTTTGATATATCGCGCTATTTTCTTATAGAAAAAGAAGGAAAGTTCTACCCTCGTTTTGCAGAGGATTATGCAGATATTCGCAAATTTAGCCCTATGCTGCTTCTAGTATATGAAACAATACATAGTTTTATAAATACAGTATTAGGACATGGCATAGATAAATGTATAGAAGATGAGATACAAAAAGATATTATAATGATTCAGAAATTTGAACACATGCATTTTAACTACACAAAAGGTCGCCCTCTTTTATTTCAACTCTAATAAAAAGGAGAAATCAAGATTATGAAAATCGCTGTAGCCGGAACCGGATATGTTGGGCTTTCCCTAGCTGTACTTTTATCCCAACATCATGACGTGACCGCTGTGGACATCGTGCCAGAGAAAGTTGAATTATTGAATAACTGGAAGAGCCCCATCCAGGATGATTATATTGAGACATACTTGGAAGAGCATGAGGCACGCGGGTTGAAGCTGAAGGCAACAACGGACGGCGCAGCGGCTTATTCGGAAGCGGATTATGTGATCATCGCTGCTCCAACAAATTATGATCCGCAGAAGAACTTCTTTGATTGCTCTGCAGTTGAGAGTGTCATCGAGTTGGTACTTGCTTCTTCCGATAAGGCGATTATGGTTATCAAATCCACGATCCCTGTAGGTTATACCGAAAGGATAAGGGAGAAGTATCATACAGACCGGATCCTGTTCAGCCCAGAATTCCTGAGAGAGAGCAAAGCACTGTACGATAACCTGTATCCTTCCAGGATCATCGTATCCTGTGATGAAAGTACTCGGAAAGCTGCAGAAACCTTTGCGGGTATGCTGGTGGAAGCGGCGGAGAAGAAGGATGTTCCTGTATTGCATATGGGCTTTACGGAGGCGGAGGCTGTTAAATTGTTCGCCAATACCTATCTGGCTCTGCGTGTTTCCTATTTCAACGAACTGGATACCTACGCAGAGATCAAGGGCCTAAATACGAAAGATATAATTGACGGCGTCTGCCTGGATCCTCGAATCGGAAACCACTACAATAACCCGTCCTTCGGTTATGGCGGTTACTGCCTGCCGAAGGATACCAAACAGTTGCTGGCCAACTATGACGATGTACCCCAAAACCTGGTACAGGCGATCGTGGAGAGCAACAGGACAAGAAAGGACTTTATTGCTGACCGGGTACTGACCAAGGCCGGGTATTATTCTGCCAACAGCATGTGGAACGCTGACAAGGAACGGCCCATTACGGTAGGCGTGTTCCGGCTGACGATGAAGGCCAACAGTGATAACTTCCGCCAGAGCTCTATCCAGGGGGTTATGAAGCGGATAAAGGCAAAAGGAGCAACGGTGATTATCTATGAACCGACGCTTCCGGATGGAACGACCTTCTTTGGTTCCCTGGTTGTAAATGATATCGAGAAGTTCAAGAAGGGATCTGACGCTATCATCGCCAACAGATATGACAGCTGCCTTGATGACGTGGAGGAAAAGGTATATACACGGGATCTGTTCAGAAGAGACTAATTACAGGGAATGATGATATGAAAACAAAGATCAGCCTTAACAACAAGATCATCTTGATCACCGGTGCTGCTGGTTTTATCGGCTCCGCCCTGACGCAGCGTATCCTGCGGGAATTTACAGGGGTCACTGTGGTCGGTGTGGACAACATGAACGACTATTATGATCCTATGCTGAAGGAGTACCGCAACCAGGCCAATAAATCCGCCAGGCTGGATGGTCATCTGAACGGATACAGGTTTATCCGCGGAAACATCGCGGATAAAGAACTGATAGATCATCTGTTCTATGAATGCAATTTTGATATCGTTGTGAACCTGGCTGCCCAGGCAGGAGTCCGGTACAGCATTGATCATCCGGATGTCTATATTGAAAGCAACATTATCGGTTTCTATAACATCCTGGAAGCATGCCGGAACAGCTATAAGGGCGGACATCCGGGAGTACAGCACCTGGTATATGCCTCCAGCAGCAGCGTCTACGGAGGAAATAAGAAAGTACCCTTCAGCACGGAGGATCCGGTAGATCATCCGGTAAGCTTGTATGCTGCTACCAAGAAGAGCAATGAACTGCTGGCACACAGCTATGCCAAGCTTTATAACATTCCCTGTACGGGACTGCGGTTCTTCACCGTATATGGGCCGGCGGGACGACCGGATATGTTCTACTTCTCAGCAACCAATAAGCTGAGAAAAGGCGGAACCATTGATATCTATAACTACGGCAACTGCAAGCGGGACTTTACGTATATCGATGATATCGTGGAAGGAATTATCCGGGTCATGCAAGGCGCTCCAGAGAGAAAGACAGGGGAGGACGGACTTCCGATTCCACCTTATGCCTTATACAACATCGGCGGAGGACAACCGGAGAACCTGCTGAACTTCGTGCAGACTCTCCAGGAGGAACTGGTCCGTGCCGGTGTGTTGCCGGAAGATTATGAGTTTGAGGAGCATAAACGGCTGGTGCCTATGCAGCCAGGAGATGTGCCGGTAACCTATGCAGATTCAACAGGATTGGAACGGGATTATGGATTCACCCCGAAGATCGGGATCCGGGAGGGACTCAGAAAATTCGCTGAGTGGTATGCAAATTTCTACTGCTACAGAGGATAATAATACGAGGGAGAACTGTATTTAACAAGCAGTGTCTTTATCGATAAATACAAATCTTATATAATCCTTGATAAATAACTGACACAGCGATTTTTTGTGCGTATCAATAGGTGAAAGCCGGTAAGGCTATAGCAGGATGGCCACCTGAAGAGAATGAATACGCATGAAGGGAATGATGTGTACAGAAAAAGATAGATTTCACCTATGCACGCAGTTGAACAGGATCACGGCAGATGTAATGATTCGAAACGGATACATACATATTGCTGTAATTAATTGTTGACAAAGTACGGAGTAGTTTGTACAATTAATATGATAAGCTATGATAACGATTACATGGCATATCATTGATTCTGTTGAAGAGGAGGTGGCGCCGGTTAGTGAAAACGATTGTGGAACCTCAGGAACACATAGCAAAACTTTGGGGGAAGCAACGAATTAAGGAAGAAAACACTTACCGGATGATGAAGTATGTCATGCGCGTTGACGGTGATGACAAAGTGGTTCTGCATAATGTTGTGACAGGACAACTGGTCGAACTTGATCCAACAGAAGCAGAAATACTGACACACCTCCCGGAAAAGTATTGTGATTCAATGGCTCAGCTTATTGATGATCATTATTTGGTTCCTAATGAATTTGATGAACATCAACAAGTTGTCAACATGCGCACAATCCTTAGGAAACTTGCTTCTGCAAAACCCAAAGAGGGGATTCGTCATTATACGATTCTTCCTACGACCGCATGCAATGCGAGATGCTATTATTGTTTCGAGCAAGGCGCAAAGATCGTAACCATGACCGAAGAAACAGCCAACGATGTAGTGGATTTTATTTCAACCCATTGCGGGGAAGAAAAAAAGGTATCCATTATGTGGTTTGGCGGTGAACCGACAGTTGCTTCGAAAAGGATAGATCAGATTTCGGAGGGACTGAAGCGCAGGGGTATTCACTTTAATTCAACCATGATATCAAATGCTTATTTATTTGATGAATCAATGGTTGAAAAAGCAAAAACCCTATGGAGGCTACAACGGGTTCAAATCTCAGTTGATGGTTTGGAAGAACGTTACAATGCGGTGAAGAACTATGTGAACCCGAAGGATAATCCGTATGAAAGGGTAATGCGTAATATCCAGTTACTCCTGGATGCTGGAATCCATATTGATTTACGACTGAATTTCGATTTAGCAAATTATATGGATTTTAAAGGCCTTGTCGAATATGCCAAAGAGCATTTCAAGGGCTATGACGATTTCCAGTTTTATGCATATCCGGTCATTGGTGAGTATCCGGACAATCAGGGTGAGGTTCTTCATGGCAATGATGAATGGAGAAAAAAGAAGTCTGTTGAGCTTAACGACCTTGCCAGAGAAGCAGGAGTATATCGCTCGAAACGTGAATTGCCTCATCTGGAATATAAAGGTTGTGGCGCAGATGATGATGCTGCTGTAACGATTAATGCGAATGGTACACTTGTTAAGTGTCCTGAACATTTTGAGGAAGAACAGAGCATTGGAAATCTGAAAGAAGGTATCGTTAATAACACACGTGTTCAAGAATGGAAAGAAATAGCAGATCATGAAACATGTAAAAACTGTGTTTTCTTTCCGAAGTGCATAAGGCTCAAATACTGCAGCGCACAGGACAGGTGTTATTTCCAGGACCGGAATCAGCAGTTTTATGAAACAGTTAAACGGCATTCTATGAATAATGGAGTGCAGTAATAAAATCTTTAGGAGGAATACGCATGATGATCAATGAGCCGAAGGTAGAGTTTGTCCCGATCGATCTGAATGACAAAGTGGTCACTGTATCGTGTACGGACGGTGTTACAGATGGCGGCACTTACTGCAATGATTCATCTGTAACCACAGATTGCGGAACGCCTATGATGGCAACGAACTAAAAGGAGGTTAAATCCATGCGCGAAGAACTGAAGGATTTTGAACTGAACGAGGTTACCGGCGGTCGCTATTATGTGAACGGTAATACTAAGAAAGTTGCCTGGGATACCATTTCCGGCGCTTATACGCTGAAGTGCTCTGTGTACCAGGCGATGGAATACATGGACGGCCTGAAGGGCACTTGCGCTACCCAGGCTGAATATGACAAGGCCTGCTACAACGGACTGAAGGCGAAGGGCTGGATCTGATTTTTATACATCAGAGATGTCCATAGGATAAACAGGGGGCATGTGGAGGGATATCTCTCAACATGCCCCTGTTTTAGATTACAGGGGGTATATAAGGTATGAAGTTTAGATATACATTTGAATGCATGGACATGGGCGATGAAACAATAGCAGTTCCGGTCGGAGACAATGCTAATGACTTGCATGGTGTAGTCAAACTAAATAAAGAAGGATTAGAGATATTCAAACTGTTACAGGATAATAAAACTGAGGAAGAAATTGTTAGCATCCTGGCGAATGAGTATAGTAATGATAAACAGCAATTAACTGATTATGTCCATAAGACGATACAGTCGATGATAGAAGCACAGCTGCTGGAAGAATAATTGTCAGGAGACTGATACATTGAACCGTTTTAAAATCAAAATAGCAAATAAGACTATAGAAATAGAGACAGTACATGTTCTTACCAAGGCGCTCAGCCGTAAATTTCTGTGTGATGGGACGCCGGATTTTAAGATTGTCAGCACGCAGGAAGATATAGATAAAGAAAGATATACATATGAAACAAGCAATGGTCTGAGTGCATCCTGGGATGGGAATATTGAGGCAACGGTTGTGCTGCGAAAACTGGCAGAAGTATTTCCTGATTATGGGGCTTTTGCAATGCATGGTGCTGCTATAGCTTATGATAATAATGCATATGTTTTCTCCGGCAGAAGCGGAATCGGGAAAACCACACACATTATGCACTGGTTAAAGAATTTGCCGGATGCATATGTTGTAAATGGAGATAAGCCATTCATACTTGCCGATGACGAACCGATGGTATGCGGATCTCCGTGGGCCGGCAAAGAAAGTATGAACTCGAATACAATAGTGCCTATAAAAGCTATGGCCTTTTTAGAAAGGGCTGAGGAAAACAGCATACAGCGTATTTCTTTTTCTCAAGCTTTTCCTATGCTTTATCAGCAAACATATCGCTCTACGGACTCAAATCATGTGAGAAAGACATTAAACCTTCTAAAAAAACTGGATGGAAAGGTTTCGTTTTATTTGTTTAAGATCAATAATTTCAAGGATGACTGTTTTCAAACCGCATACAATACGCTTGTGAGAGGTTTAGAATGAGTACTTTTAAGCCAAGCGTTCAATACTATACATTTGATGAACTGCTAAAAAAAGATGGATATTTGGTTTATACAAATGTTGGTATGAGCATGTTGCCATTGCTTCGTCAAAAAAAGGATGTAATAGAAATAAGGAAAAAAGAACCCGGCAGATGTAAGAAATATGATGTGGTTCTATATAAGCGTGGAGATAAGTATATTCTGCACAGGATCCTTAAGGTATTACCGGAAGGATATATTATTGCCGGTGATAACAATACATTCATAGAAAAAAATATCAATGATGATATGATTATTGGCGTAATGACCAGGGTAATAAGGAATGGAAAGGTTATTACGCCAGATAACTTTTTGTATAAAGTATATGTGCATCTATGGTGTGATGCGTATCCAGTGAGAATAATTGTGTTGAAAATACGATGGAGAATAATGTCGTTTATAGGTAAATGCTTGAGTTTTATGAAGAAAAGAATATTGAAGATTAAGGATTAAGAAGTTGAGAGCAAGCAGATCTGATGATCTACCTTGTTTTGTCTTTGAATAGATTGCTGTATAATATAAAAAAGAATTCATATTTATAAACATGTATGGAAAGGATGGAAAGCAATGAAATTCTACAAAGTTGACGGCAAAATCATTATCTCTGATATACCTATTGGCGAACCCGTTACTCCCAACACAACAGACGGCGCCCATGAGAAGCATGTTCCGGTTATTGAACAGCATGGTGATTTCGTTACGGTGAAAGTCGGATCTGTGGAGCATCCCATGCTGGATGTCCACTACATTGAATGGATCGTGCTGGAAACCGCAACCGGTTACCAGAAGCATGATCTGAAGCCTGGCGAGAAGCCGGAGGCACACTTTGCTGTGACGGAGCCGGTTGTTGCTGCGTATGAGTATTGCAATCTGCACGGCTTATGGGCGGCAAAAGCGTAAGCCTGCCGCCCAGGTAGGAGGTATGAGGTAGGAAGTAGGAGGTATACCGCCTACGGGCGGGATCAGATTTCTCCACTTCGGTCGAGATAACAAAACCCAAATGGCATCAAGAATACAGTGAACGGACAGTTGCTGGACACTTGAAAGACAGCGGGGGTCTGTGTTAGCATTAAAATGGAATTGACCAGAGATCAGTAAATTGATCTCTGGTCTTTCTATATTCGGATAAATGACGGATATGCGGTTCCCCTCAAAAAGGGTTCCCCTCAAGGGCTCAGGAGTACACCTGAGCCCAATTCAGAATGCGGAATGCAGAATTTAGAATTATACGCTGCGGCGGGATCAGATCTCTCCACTACGGTCGAGATGACAACACGGTCGTTGCTATGGGATCCTTTGCAAGGCGAAGGATGTCATTGGAATGCGAAATCGAGATGACAAATTAGCGATGTATTTTTTCCCGAAACCGTTAACAATGTTTTTAACCAATAGTGACATATCGATTACGTAACCGGAAAGGGCATCAATGAGCCCAAAGAGACTTAGTCACAAACTTTCTGAATTTGAGAACGGCAGGCTGAAGTGGTTGAAAATGAACGAATAGAGGTTGCAAACGTTTGTATGAGGCAAAATAACGGTAACCCGGCATGGTTTGTTACATAGTTACGCGACTTTTGGAGAAAAAAGTTACATGGATGGATTGAACAGAGGGTAGTGTAACAATATAATAAATACAGGCAGTAAAGCCGCCCAAACACGTCCTTACAGGACAGATGCGGAGGGATTACCATTACTCAGGCAGTTGTTGAAAAAGACCTTGATCTCCAGATGATGGCATACCGGCAGTATAACCAGCAGAAACACATGTTCGCGGCTGAGATCGCCGGTGTTCCGATCGGTATTATCAGCCGGTTTAAATCCACCAAAGAGTTTTTCCTGGATTACCTGACCGACCAGCTGCCGACGACGATCGTTTCGGCCACGGATGAGGAAATGATGATGGAAGACGATGAGATCTCTGAACGCACCGAGAGAATGGTGATCAACAGCAAGATTGCATCTGCGCTAGCGGATTATGATGCTTTCCTGATGCATACCGCGGTGGTCAGCGTAGACGGACTTGGCGTGGGCTTCGCGGCCGCAAACGGCATCGGGAAGACCACCAGGGCACTGCTGTGGAAGAAAGCCTTTGGCGAAAGAGTAAAGGTTATTAACGGCGCAAGACCTGTGCTCAAATTCCGGGATAACAGGATCTATGCTTATGGTTCCCCCTGGAGAGGCCGGGAAAGACTGGGATGCAAGGAAAGCGTTCCCATGAAGGCCATGTGCTTTATTGAGCGCGGAGAAGAAGTATCCCTGAAAAGGATGACTCCGGATGATGCCGCACTAAGGCTCATGCAGCAGGTGATGATTCCGAAGGAACCGAAGCAGATGTATATGCTGATCTCCATGCTGGAGCAGTTTGTGCACACGGTGCCGTTCTATCTGTATACCTGCAACATGGATAAGGAAAAGCCGGAAGTGCTGTGGGAAGAAATGAAAAGGAATTAAGAATTCAGAATTCAGAATTCAGAATTCAGAATTATCCGCTGCGGCGGTGAGCTACTTAAAACTGAAGACTTAAAACTGAAAAGTGAATAATGGTGGAGAAAACAGCACGATGTGCTGTTTTTTCTGAATTAATGAAATGTATTGACAAGGATGTATAGCGTACAATAAACTTATAAAAAGAGTAGTAAATATATACGAATTCATAAGAGATACGCTCAGGACCGCGAACGGGTGGGACGGTTCTCTCGTTCGGGATAAACCCTAACGCGGAGAACCGTCCCAGCAGTTCACTTATTAGCTTCGTTTCTCAAATAGATGTTGTGTTTTTCTATTGGATAACAAAGGGGTATAGTATGAGCGGAGAAGAGAAGAAAAAGATGGAGTGCCTGCATCCGGGGGATCCACGGGTTTGTGTTCTGCTTGGAAAACAGTCGCTGATCGCCGGCGGGAAACAGCTCCGGTGGAGCCGCTTCGTGTACAGAATGGACACGGAAGGGCAGACCCTGCTGTTTCATACGCTGACACGGAAATTGTATCTGATTCATGATTCCGCGTTCATGATGCACCACTACTTTGACGATACGCCCGCTCCGCCACTGTATTCTGTTGCGATACTGGATGACAAGTGGATGAAGGAACTGTATGAAGAATACTTTCTGGTTCCGGAAGGAACAGATGAGAGCCAGCTGTACCTGCAGGTAAAGAACATCATTGTCATCAAAGAAGAACTGCCGAAGGGGATCACCCATTATGTGATCCTTCCGACAACAACCTGCAATGCCAGGTGCTTCTACTGCTTTGAACAGGGAATGGAATACCGGAAGATGAGCAGGGAAACCGTAGAGGAGGTATTACGGTTTATCCTGGAACATAAACCAAAGGAACATAAGAAGATCCATATTCACTGGTTCGGCGGGGAGCCGATGTGTGCAGCGGATAACATAGACAGGATCTGTGACGGGCTGAATGAAGCGGGAATAGAGTATACAGCGGAGATGACCAGCAACGGCAGCCTGTTTGATGAAGAAAGTGTAAAGAAGGCCGCAAAGAAGTGGAAGGTCGGGGAGATCCAGATTACCCTGGACGGGCTGGCAGAAGAATACGCAAAACGGAAACGGTATGTTGGAATTGAAAAGCCTTTTGAAACCGTGATCCGGAATATCCATCTGCTGACCGCGGCGGGGATCAGGGTAACAGTAAGGATAAATATAGATGATGATAATGAGAAAGAAGCATATCGTCTGATTGATTACCTGAAAGAAGAGTTTTCCGAAAAAGAAAAGGAAAAGATGAGGGTGTACGCCCACTCCCTGTTCGGACAGGAAGGTGAAGGATTGGATTCCTGTCCGATAAGCAACGCGTCGGATGAACTGGAAGAAAAGGTACAGGAGATCAATAACAAGCTGTTGAGAGAAGGACTGATCTCCAAGGATCTTGGAGAACTGTTTTCTCTGAAGAGCCACTACTGTATGGTAACGGCGCCGGAATGCAATGTGCTGATCGATTCCACAGGGAATCTGTTTGCCTGTGACGCTATGCCGGAGAACATGCGGTACGGAGACGTGAAGACGGGAATCGATCCGGAAAAGTGGAGAAAAGTAGCCAGCATATGCGATGTACGGGAAGAATGCCGGGAATGCGTATTTCTGCCGCAATGTACCGAGTTTGATCGGTGCCCGAACAGGTTGACGTATGATAACTGCTATAAGCAAGAGAAACGTAAAATCGAAAGTGATTTACGATTCGCTTATGCGGTCGCAATTCAGAACATGAAATGAATGCGCCTTCGGCGAAGTAAGGGATTCCTCGACGTTGCTCGGAATGACATGCAAGATGCGAAATAATAAGAGTCCCATGCCTATAGTATTAGTCTGAATCCGCGGGAGATCCTTCGACTGCACTCAGGATGACACAATGAGAGGCAATACATAAGGAAGAAACAAATAGTATAAAGGCGAATGTGAAAATATTTGGAGGACATTAGGTGTTTCAGATTGAAGTGGCGGGGCTGGTGATCCGCATAGAGAACCGGTATCCGGACGTACGAGAGCTATGCCGGGACTATATCACCGGAGATGACCGGAAGGCGGATATCTGTGTTTCTGTCAGTGAGGAAGAACTGCAGACAGAGATCGATAAGTCGCCGGAATACTTCTTCGGGAAAGGATATGCGGAAGGCGTTGTCGCCTATGAGAAGATCAGCAATGCACTGCCGGCCTTTGATGCTTTTGTGATGCACGGCTCTGTGGTTGAAGTGGACGGGGGAGCATATGCGTTTTCCGCAGAAAGCGGGACGGGGAAGACTACGCATACGAGATACTGGAAGGAAGTACTAAAGAATCGTGTATCGGTTATCAATGGAGATAAACCGATACTACGATTCAATGCAGAATTCTGCGATCGCTGTTACCAAAAGTCTGGAAAGACTTTTGACAGCTGTAGCATGGCAACTGTTCCCCAAATCGAAGATTTGGACAGTTGCTCAACAATTCAGAATTCAGAATTATCGGATTCGACCGGGGAAAACCCTTCGAATGCGCTTTCTTCGGACACGTTGCTGGTGTATGGGACGCCGTGGTGCGGGAAGGAAGGGTGGAATACCAATACATGCGCGCTGTTGAAGGCATTATGCTTGCTGGAACGGGGAGAAAAGAATGAGATATTCCCGATAGACGCATTTGAACACCTGGGAGAACTGATGGGGCACTTTCATCTGCCGGGGAATGGTCAGGTGGATATGTTGAAACTGATGCAACTGATCGACCGTATGGTGAACATCGTGCCGGTATACCGGCTGCGCTGCACGAATGATATATCCGCCGCGGAGACGGCGATCAAATACTTTAGATTGTGAGGGATGGGGAATGAAGATTAAGGAAGGATATGTGATCAACAAGCTGGGCGGAGGATATGTTGTTGTTACCGTGGGAGACGCCAGCAGGGACTTTAACGGCCTGATCCGGCTGAACAATGCCGGGGCTTTTCTGTGGGAGAATATCCGGGACGGACTGAACACAAAAGAAAAGCTTATTCGAGCTATGCTTGATTATTATGATGATCTCGATGAAGAAACGGCAAGAAAGGATCTTGATGAGTTCCTGGAAGTAGTGGAGTTTGCGATAGAAGAGTAAAAACTAATTCAGAATTCTGCGATCGCTGTTACCAAAAGTCTGAAAAGACTTTTGACAGCTGTAGCATGGCAACTGTTGCTCAAATCACAGATTTGGACAGTTGCTCAACAATTCTGAATGGTGGAGAGAACGACGCGAAGCGCCGTTCTTTTTATTTTGGGCCGGGAAAAGATTTCTCCGCTACGCCAGCGGCTCCGGTCAAGATGACAATATGGGCTTAAAACAATGAACAATTAAGAATGCACAATTAAGAATGAGATCTCTCCGCTACGCCTGCGGCTCCAGTCGAGATGACAAAACACGCTGCCAAGATGACGTACATAAAAATGGGAAATCGGGAAACGATTCTTTCTTTTTTGCAGTGTTTGCAAGGCAACGTGACCAAAGATGCAGAAAATGGGGTTAAAACGTACAAAAACTGCAAAAGTGCTATGAAATAAGTACAATACAAATTAGAAAGTTACATTAAGTAATGATAAATGTTAAGAATTTATAAAATGTAACCAATATTGTTGACAGAAAACGTTTACCATGTTACTATCTACAAGTAAATGTATCAAAACCAACAGACAAGAGGCGACGTGAAGTTACAGGAGAGGAGAAAAGCACGATGACGTACCAGAAGCCGGAAGTGGAAATTGTATTATTCGACTTTGAAGGATTTATGACCGGATCCCTGATGGGTGGAGAATGCGCCGGATACACAGACTCAGTTGGTCACAACTGCGGTACATATACTGTTGGCCAGAGCTGTACATCCTGGACGACTCCCTCATTTGGCGGCGCAACATGTGCCAGTTATAACGGACGTATATGCACAGGATATACCGACAATAGTCATAATTCTTGTAAGAGTTATGGCACTTCCTGTAAAGTTTTCTGATTGATAGCACAGAGGGATTATTATGACGTATCAGAAACCTCAGGTAGAAATAGTTAAGTTTGACTTTGCCGGATTTATGACGACAAGCACATTTGCCAGTGCGTCTGATGTTTTGAATAATAGCAACTACTGCGCCACATATAATGGCGGACCAACAAATAACTTTCAATGTACCGGGTTTGGCGGTGCTCAGAATCCAAGTAATGGGACAACGGTAAAAGTTGGCGGATATACTTTTGTATCCCGTGGAAACAATAAAGGACAACATTGGCAGTTACAGTAATTCACCCTATTAAACGTATAAACTTATAAACCCAGCGCCTCCAAGCATTCATGAAGGCGCTTTTTCATTCCTCACTTCTATATGAAAGGATAAGGTATGCAGTCAGAAACGCTGAGTTCTCTGAAGGAACGCTGGCAAAAGGGTACCTTCGGTGAGATCTTTACGGACTGGAAATGGATATTTTCCTATTCCAAACGTTTCAAAGGGCCTATTGCGGCATATACCGTACTGGGTCTTTTAAGCAGCACCCTGGCATTGGTGGCATCCATTGCAGGGAAGTTTCTGGTGGATGTGGTAGTCGGACATAAGGTGGATCAGCTGTGGCTGGCTGCCCTGGTCATGGCAGGAAGTGCACTGTTATCACTTTTTATCACCAACCTTACGGGACGGATCCGGCAGAAGCTGGATGTGGATATGACCAATGTGATCAGGGCAGATGTATTCAACAGTGTAATGGATGCCGGATGGCAGTCGCTGAACCAGTTTTCCAACGGAGATATTCTGAACCGCTTCCATGGGGACATTGGCACGGTGGCGAACAACGCCATCAGCTGGCTGCCCAGTGTGATCATCTCTGTATATACCTTTATAACCACTTTTGCGGTGATCTGGCATTACAGTCCTGTGATGAGTCTGATCGCTCTTTCCAGCGCACCTGTGATCCTACTGATGAGCCGATACCTGGTACAGAAGCAGAAGGAACACCGGGAAGAGATGATGGAAACCACCAGCAAGATGTATTCTTTTGAGACGGAAGCGTTATATAATCTGGATACGGTAAAGAGCTTCGGCATCATGGATTCCTTCAGCAGCCAGCTGAAGGAACTGCAAAACCAGTATAGACGGATTACCCTGGCCTGGAACATGTTTCAGATCAGGACGAATGTGTTTATGGCAATCCTGAGCCTGATTGTGGAATATATTGCATACGGATATGCCCTGTTTCTTTTGTGGGGAGGATCTATCACTTACGGTACCATGACCTTGTTCCTGCAGCAGCGGAGCTCCCTGAGCGGAGCGTTCCACAGCGTGGTGGGTATTATCCCGGGATTCATTACCAGCAGCGTATCGGCCCATCGTATCCAAGAGCTGATGGCTCTGCCGAGGGAAAAGCATGAAGAAGGGGGAATACCGGATGAATACTATAAGGGCGGCCTGACCCTGAAAATGGATAAAGTGGACTTTGCCTATGACAACGGGGAACAGGTGATCGAGGAATCAGACTTTGAGGCTAAGCCAGGGCAGATCACGGCACTGGTGGGCCCCAGCGGAGAAGGAAAGACAACGGTGCTGCGTCTGCTGCTGGGGATCCTGGAACCGAAGGACGGAAGCTGCGCGTTTATTCCGGAGAACGGGGAACCGCTGGGCATGAGCGCGGAAAGCCGGAGCCTGATCTCTTATGTGCCCCAGGGGAATACACTGCTGAGCGGAACGATAGCGGAAAACATGCGGCTGGCGAAAAAGGACGCGACGGACGAGGAAATCATCGCGGCGCTGAAACTGGCCTGTGCCTGGGAGTTTGTGGAGAAACTGGAAAAGGGAATCAATAATGATATCTATGAACGGGGTAGAGGCCTGAGCGAAGGACAGGCACAGCGAATTTCCATTGCCCGCGCGCTGCTGCGGGACGCACCGGTGATGCTGATGGATGAAGCCACCAGCGCACTGGACGTGGAAACCGAGCGGAGTGTGCTGCGGAATATCCTGCAGAAGTCACCGGGAAGAACGTTTATTATCACTACACATAGGCCGACAGTATTGAGTATGTGCGACAGGGTATACAGGGTAGTGGAGAAGAAGATCACCAAGCTCGGGGATGAGGAAGTGGAGAACATAGTGAGAAACTTCTGATATGGTCAGAAGTTTCTTAATAGACTATGTTTTATAGAATGACAAAGAAACAGGGATTGTAGTATAATGTACGGAGTTGATACTACAATCCTTTTTGATTAACATACAGGAGCGATATGGAAAGCAATCTGAAGAGAGTAAAGGCTGTGTTCAGCAGTCCGGTGTATAAGTCAATACACCGGTGGATGAAGCCGTTCCGTCTGCCTATATGTGCTATTTCGCTGCTTGGCATTTCGGGAACGGCATTATCCCTATGCATGACCATGGTAACGAAGGAACTGATCGATGGGGCGACAAGCCACGACAGCAGCCTGCTTTGGAAGTACGGGATCCTGCTGGTGGCGATTATTGCCATTGAGCGGGGAATTTCTGTTTTTACATCATATCTGCGGACAAGGACGTCGGCACGGATGCAGCTGGAAATGCAGCGACAGGTAACCGAAAGCCTGATGAGCAAGGAGTATCCGGCTTTGAAACCATTCCACAGCGGTGAATTGGTGAGCCGGGTGTTCTCTGACGTGAGTGTGGTGCGGGACGGTGCTCTGAATCTGCTGCCCAGCGTATTGAGGCTGTCTGTGTCGTTCTTTGGTGCGGCAGGTATATTGATCAGCATGGATTGGCGTTTTGTGCCTGTACTGATCGTGACAGGTGTGGCGGGCGTTATCCTGACGGCTGCATTCCGGAACCCGATGAAACGGCGCCATAAGCGGATGCAGGATGCCCAGGCAAAATTACATGCCAGTACGCAGGAAACACTGGAGAATGTACGGTTGATCAAGGCGTCCGTTTCTGAAGAACGGGCACTGGAAAACATGGATGAACACCGGGAACACCTGGCTAAGGAACAGATCCGGAACGGAAAGCTTTCCATCGCCATGAACAACGGCATGGGAAGCCTGTTTGACATCAGCTGGCTGATCTGCAACCTGTGGGGATGTGTAAAGATCTATCAGGGGACATTTACATACGGCGGATTGGCAGCACTGATCCAGCTGGTTGGACGCATCCAGACACCTATTGCCAACGCGGTGAGCCTGATCAGCCAGGCGTACGGTGTGGTGGCATCCGCGGAGCGGCTGCAGGAAGTGATCGGGCTGCCAGATGAAGAGGCAGGAACGCCCCTTAAGGCCTTTGATGAGATACGGCTGGAGAATGTAGGGTTCCAGTATGAGGAGAGCCCGGAAGACGTGCTGAAGGGCGTTAGCGCGGTGATCAAGCGCGGGGACTTTGTGGCGCTGACAGGAATCAGCGGCGGGGGCAAGACAAGCCTGTTCCAGCTGCTGCTGGGGATCTACCGGCCCAATACGGGCAGTGTGACTTTTGTGAACGGAAATGAAAGCGTACCGGCGAGCAAAGGGACACGGAGCCTGTTTGCCTATGTTCCTCAGGGCAATATGCTGATGAGCGGAACACTGAAGGATAACCTGACCATGTTTACGGATGAAGCCAGTGATGAAAAGATCGAGGCAGCGGTGCAGGCTGCCTGCCTGGATGAACTGGTGAAGAAGGTCGGGATGGACGCGAAGCTGGGCGAACGCGGCATCGGACTGAGTGAAGGACAGGCGCAGCGGCTGGCGATCGCCAGGGCGCTGCTGAGTGACGCACCGATCCTGCTGCTGGATGAAGCGACAAGCGCGCTGGATGAGGAAACGGAAGCGACAGTGCTACGCAATATCGATGCGATGCGGGATAAGACGGTGATTATTGTTACGCATCGACGCGCAGCACTGAGCATTTGCGATAGAGTGTTTAATCTGGAAGATGGAAGATTGATCGCAAATGCTCAAATGAATACTGAAAACTGAAAACTTAAAAATGAATAATGGTGGATGAATGACTACGTCATTCCTTGAATTGATATCCGCTTACGCGGGGAAAAGTGGAAACTTGATTAAATGAGAACGATTATTATTGGGGATGTACATGGATGCGCAAAGGAATTGAGCGCATTGTTTGATAAAGTAAAAGCCGATCCTGAAAAGGACCGGCTGATTATGCTTGGGGATCTGTTTGACAGGGGTCCGGAGTCTTATGAAGTGTTTCAGATCGTACAAAAACTGGATCAGGAATTCGGGGAACGGTTTGTGCTGCTGCTGGGGAACCATGAGGATTTCCTGCTGGCGGAGAAGCTGACGCTAAGGCAGAAGATGATCTGGGACAAGGTGGGCCGCGGAACCACCGTGAAAAGCTTCAAAGATCATGGCGGGAAGATGGAAGATGCCATTCCGTGGATCCAGGCACACTGCAGGCTTTACTGGAAGGGAGAAGGATACCAGTGCGTGCATGCCGGGGTGAAGGTGGAACCGATCGAGGCGAATGACCGGCAGACGCTGATCCATGATCACGGGGTTATCTTTGAAAATGAGTATAAGGGAATATTGACCATTGTGGGTCACGTTGGAATCGAAAAGCCGATGTATTTTGACGGTCAGGGCGGAGAAGGAAAGGAACTCGTGTATGGGGAGGAAACAGCCCTTCCTGAGCATGGGGTTATATGTATAGATACTGGTTGCGGAAAAGGGGGAAGGCTGACAGCAATGGTAGTAGAAGGAAGGGCGTTCAGGGTTTTCGCCTGAGGACGAAAACTACTTAAAACTGAAGACTAGATCCTTCGACTACGCTCACTTCGTTCGTCTTGCTCAGGATGACATTTTTTAAGGAAATGGTGGAGTAAACAGCACGGGGTGCTGTTTTTTCGAATTGATCAGATCTCTCCGCTCCCTTCGGTCGGTCGAGATGACACGGGAAGTTGATTGAGTGGGTCGTTGGAACGCCGGGACGGTTCTGCCGGTCAGCAGCTTCGTGCACCGGCAAAACCGTCCCGTTATTCCGCGAACGATGCTTGAAATATTGAGATTATTATGGGTAACGTTATATTGAAATTGATGACAGTTGAAATGGAAAGATATTTAGGATAAAATACAATTTGAAAGATGTTCCACTGGCGGAAAGCCAGGCCCGCAGGAAAAGTATCATTTACAAAGTACTTATTCTATGGAGCAGCTGCCATCTTTCAAAAGCGCACGTATAAAACTGTGACGGGAGGTTACGGGACAAAGTTCCGGGGCTCCCGGTGCGAATGAAGATGGAAAGGAGGCGCAGCACAACAATTGGAGAAAAAACTGAGAGCACTGTTTGATTTCCAGAAATACGAGCAGAATGAAGATCTTCAGAAAGTTATCGACAGGGTGCATGCCCGGTACAGCGGCAGCGCACGGATGCTGAGCGATGATGAAGCTGATCTTGTGGCAGCGGCGGGGATGCCGGAGACAGCGATGAAGCGTAAGAGTCTGCTTGACAAAGACGATGACAACTCCTGACTGGGAGAAGATATATGAAACATACAGCGGCAAGGTAATGGGGTACATCGCAGCCCGGGTGCAGCGCCGGGCAGACGCGGAAGACCTGTGTGCTGATGTGTTTGAGAAGGCCTATAAGAAGATTGATGCCTATGATGAGAAGAAGGCGTCAATGAGTACCTGGATCTTCACCATTACGCGGAATACAGTGATCGACTATTTCCGCCGGAACAAGGTGATGGATGAGCCGGACGAGAACATCGCGGCGGAAGGCGAGATTGACGATGAGCTGCTGAGCCAGGAAACGCTGAGCGAGCTGGCTGCGGCACTGAACAAGCTGCCGGAAGAGCTGCAGGACATCATCGTGCTGGCGTACTATGACGGGAAACCGCTCACGGAGATCGCGATGATGATGAGGCTGAGCTACGGGGCGGTGAAGATACGGCATCAGAAGGCCTTGGCCCTTTTGAAGAAGGAAATGACTATCCTATAATCTGGTAAGTGAAATATTAAACAGAAAAGCTCCATCGGATGATGGCGCTTTTTGTTTAATGTGAAATATTTGCCTTCGGCAAATGTGAAATATCGGCCTATAGCCGATGTGAAATATGGCCTACTGGCCATGTGATATATACTGTGCTTCGCACGGGATATTTGCCAAAGGCAAATATGAAGACATTAAGGCGAGGAGATACGTTATAGCGCTCGAATGTGACAGAGGGACAGACCTAATGTCACACTACGCATGACAATACGTCTGTCCCGCAGTCACATTCCTGCGTCAGAGGCTCCGATAGATGCTTGAATGAATGAGACTACGGAGGAGATCCCTCCACGGTCGGGATGACAAAAGCGGGAAATGCATTGTATTCCCGCTTTTAGTACACTATGTATTCGAGTCAGGGGATCAGGACTGCTGAGGGCCGTTATATTCCAAACACAGCATGGTGAGGTCGTCGAACTGCTCGGTGGGGCCGACGAAGTCCTTGACAGACTGGCTGACGGCGGAGAGGATTTCCTGCGGGGTGCTGTCCTGTTTCTGACGAAGGGCTTCGAGCATCCTTTCGGTGCCGTACATGTTTTTATTGGCGTCGGTGGCTTCAGGGACACCGTCTGTGTAGACGAAGAAGCGGGAGCCGGGTTCCAGCTGGAGGGTGTAATCCCGGTAGCGGACGCCCTCCATGCCGCCGAGGACGAAACCATGTTTATCCCGGATGAGCTCAAAGGAGCCGTCCGGCTTTTTCATGGCGGGGAACTCATGGCCGGCACTGGCAGCGGTCAGGATACCGGTGGAAATCTCCAGGACGCCCAGCCAGACGGTGACAAACATCTCTTCCGGATTACGGGAGCAGATCTCCTCGTTGACGGAGGTGAGGATCTTCGCGGGAGAAAGCTCATGCATGGCCACATGGTGGATCAGGGCGGAAGACAGCATCATGAAAAGGGACGCGGGAACGCCTTTGCCGGATACGTCGCCGATAACCATGCACAGATGATCCTCATCAATGAGGAAGAAGTCATACAGGTCACCGCCGACCTCCCGGGCGGGAGTCATGGAAGCATAGAGATCAAACTCATGCCGGTCCGGGAAAGGCGGGAAGACCTTGGGCAAGAAACTGGACTGGATCCTGGTGGCCAGGGAAAGCTCTGTGGTGACGCGCTCCTTTTCCAGCTCCAGGGCATGACGCTCCATGGAGGTACGGACATAATGGGCAATAACAGAAGCCAGGTAGAGCATGACGATGGCTACAGGCAGCCAGAGGACATGGACGACCCAGCCGCCCAGCCAGAAGCCCCAGGAACCGATGAGGGACATCACAATGATGGAGATACAGATGATACCGCTGATGCGGGTGTTCAGCCGGAAGAAGAGGAAAGTGACGCCCACACAGAACAGGGCCATGGCGATAAACTGTATCAGGTCAGGAGCCTCGGTCTTCAGGTTTTTCTGCAGGAGGGACTGGATGACATTGGCCTGGTACTCCACACCGTTCATGGGAACACCACGGTTGGCGGAAGTGATATAGGCATCCTGCATGGCCGGAGCATAGGGACCGATGAGAACCACTTTATTGGCCCAGACATCTGAAGTGATCTGGCCCATCAGGAGGTTCAGCAGGGAATAGCCGTCATCGAAAGCACCGGGCTGACCGGCAAAGGGGACATAATAGTGACCGGCAGCATCCACGTCCGGAAGGGTGAAGTCCTTTCCGATTCGCTCCATATAGATCTTCGCGGTCTGGGCGGCCATGGAATAGACTTTTTCACCGCCGGGTTTGGTCACATAGAGCATGGCATGGCGTAGAACACCATCCACCTTATCCGCCATGGCGTTGATATGGCCCTGGGTTGTGACAGATTTGAGGGATTCATACGGATCGACAAAGCTGATGACCGCGGAAGCATCCAGGGAAACAGCATGGCCGTTTTCCCAGGTGATCTCAGAGCCGTACTCCGCCATACAGGCGGTGACCACGGTGCCGAGCTTTTCGGCTGCCCGGGCCAGCTGCTCATCCGCAGCGGGATCGGTCTGGCCTTCATAAAGGATATCTACCGCAACGACAGCGGGAAGGTGATCCGGATCTGAGGCAATTTTTTCCAGGGCATAGGCGATATAGGTGCGGTAGCCGGGACCGTAGGTGCCCAGCTCGGCAAGAGTCTGGTTGTCGATGCCGATGATGATAATGTCATTGGAAGCGTGGCCCTGGCCCTGATAAAGGGCATCCTGGGCCTGACGGTCCAGGTAATGGAGGGCACCGGCGTAGATGATGGAAAGGGTAAGGATAGAGATGAGAAGAGGGATCAGGAAGAAACGGAAAAGGGAATGTTTCATAGATGACGCCTCTTTTCAATGTTGATTGGGGAGAGCCCGCCACGGGCGGGGAGAACTGAAAATGAATACTGAAAACTGAAAACTTAAAAATGGTGGAGAAAACAGCACAGGAATGTGCTGTTTTTTTGAATTCATGCGCCTGCGGGCGGGTTAGATCTCTCCGTGCGCTTCGCTTAGTCGAGATGACACTGAAAAGCGGTTTGATTGGGTCGTTGGAACGCCGGGCCGGTTCTGCCGGTCCATATACTTCGTATGCAGGACCGTACAGAACGGCTTGGAACCGATCCGAAACCTCAATCGACGTGACTCCATACTATAGAGATCACTTGTTTCGGTTGACCTCAGAATCGATGAGATTTCCTCCACTGGAGGTCGTCGATTCTTCGCCCCATTATCCGCGAAAGATGCTTACGTGTGGTCCGATACTTATAGGACTGGGGTTAACCATCATCATTATTCGTAAGGGTGCCTGGTTCGACGATGGTGAAGGTATAGTTGGTGAAGGAGACGGAATAGTTGCCAGGATTTGCGGAGTCGATTGTGGCAGTGTGGCCAATGGTGTATGTATTCGGCGGAGCGTCATAGGGAGGAATATCTGTGAGATCAACAGTGATGATATCACCATTGTAAAGCTTAAACTTGTAAAAACTACCGTCTACTTCTGTCGTCAGAGAACCATTTACGTAAACAAACGGATATGTGTCATACCAATGGCCTTGCTCAACGGTAGCGTCATAAACGCAGTCAATAACTACTGTGGCGGGTGTGACTTTCAGCTTGCCTGCAATAACATTGACGTTTTGATTAGGGAGCCTGTCAACAGGCTGGCCGTTTTCATCAAGAATCTGATAAGAAGTAATCGTATTTTCACTTTCACCGACATTGGTCTGACTGCCCTCTACCGTGGCGGTAACTGTATATCCATCCGGGAACTCATAACATGTGTAGCCGGAGTTTGTCAGCGGGCTGCCGTCATACTTTTTCTCGTCGCTATTGGCTACGATTCTGGCACTCACATAAGCTATGATTTCAATTTGCTTCACAGAGAGGGTACCATATTCCTCGGTGATCTCATAGTTATCCTTATTTGTGCCTGAGTTCATCGTATAAGTGAAGATGTTATCACTGGAACCGACATCAGTCTGGGAACCGGTGACAGTAAAAGCAGCTCCTTCACCCGGGGCGAATCCGGAACCGGATACGGTAACTGCATCATTTGTGAGAGGCTCACCATCGTAGTATTTTTCGGCGCTGCCGCTGGTAAAGGTGACGGGACGTTTGGTAACGGTGAGGGTACCGAAGGTGGCGGTGATATCGTAGTTGTCGAGGTTGGTGCCTTCCCAGGCGGTATAGGTGAAGGTGTTATCACTGGTGCCGACGTCAGTCTGGGAACCGGTGACATTGACTACTACATTTTCACCTTCGACAAAGCCGTCCTGATAATAATCTCCGTTTTCAAGGGCAGTGCCGTTGTAGACCTGTTCCTGAGTGTCACTGATGATGACGGCAGGACGCTTGTTGATGGTGACGGTGCCGGGATGGCACTGGACGAGGTAGTTGTTCTGCTCATCCTCATTGACAAACATATAATAGTCGATCTCGTTGTCGTAGGTGCCCGCATCAACATTGTCACCGGAGCCCAGGGTCCAGGCCTGGAGCAGTTCCGGATAATCGCTCAGGTCATCCGTGCACCCATCGTAATTTTCGCCGTCATAGACCTTGGTTATATCAGGCGAATACACGTTGAGGATCATCGGGGTGATGGTGATCGAAGTATTGGTGTATGTGGGTTCCGCGTAGGCGGTGGATCCGCCGGAAACAGAGGCGGAACCGGTCAGGATGTAGGTGCCGACGCCGCTGTCATAGGTGAAGCCGCCCGTGGAAACGGACAGTGTGGCGGTGGCACCGTCCGGCAGGGTGAAGGTGGCGGTATAGGAACCGTCATCCATAGTCATACTCGTGGGATCCAGGACAGTGCCGTTCGCGTTAAGGGAAGGACGGATATCGAAATCACTGTTATATTCGTAGGAGCCGCCACCCAGGTTGAAGACGAGGGTGGGTGCCGGAGTGGGAGTCGGCGTGGGGGTAGGCGTCGGAGTAGGAGTGGGAGTGGGGGTCGGCGTCGGTGTTTCCGCCGGGGCCTTCACGGTGAGGGTGCCCAGGTTTTCGCTTACGGTGTAGTTGTTGACATTGGCGTTATCCCAGACGATGACGCACTTGTTCCTGCTTTCACCGATCTCGGTCTGGGTGCCAGTCATCTTGACGGTGACGGTGTCATCACCCTGCAGCCCCTCAATGGTGTACTTGTCACAGGTGAGGGGAGTGCCGTCATAGACCTTCTCCGCGGATTCGGTGGTGATGATCAGCTCAGCGGGCTCAATGGTCAGGGTGGTGTTGGCAAAGGTGAAGTCCATATTGGAGATATTGGCCGACGCCATGGTGATGGTTCCGGTCAGAGTATAGGAACCGGCGTCGGTGCCCATGCCGGAGATCAGAACCTCAATGCTGTCCCCGGTGAAGAGGGTGAAGCGGTAAGTCATACTTCCGGATTCGGACATGGACGCAGACGCGGAAGCGCCTTCCCTGATCTGACCGGAAGCGGATGCTTCACGGACGGCGGTGACAGTCTCGCCCGCGTGCGCGCCGTTCCGGTAGGTGAGCACGGGGGCTGGGAGATAGGTGCTTCCGTCATAGGACGCGGAAGTCCCGCCGCAGCTGATAGAGACGTTCAAAGCCTTGACGGTCAGCTTGCCGTTCTTCGTAGTGACCGGGAAGGAATTGGTGACGTCCCTGCCGGTGGGGTCAAGGATTTTATAGGAAGTAATCTTTGATTCGCTTTCGCCGACTTTGGTCTGGGAACCGGAGACAGACGCCTCGAAGGTGTAGCCGAGGGGCAGGCCGTCCGCGGACGCTTCGTCCGCTTGCAGGGGCTGGCCGTCATAGACCTTCTCCAGGGTAGGAGCGGAGATGGTCACCCGGCCGAAGTTAGCTTCCTTTTCCGTGACCTTCAGGGTACCCAGGTCCTCGGAGAGGGTATAGTTATTCTTATCCGCGGTGCCCCAGTCGATCTCATAGGTGTTCTTGCTCTCACCGACTTCGGTCTGGGAGCCGGTGGCGGTGACCTTGATGGACGGATCGACAACGATGGGCCTGAAGTCTGCTTCCTTGCTGGTCAGGGCACGGGTGCTGTAATTGGTGATCCGGGTATCAACGGTGATCCGGACGTTGGCCGAGTCGTTCATGAGGCCGTCTTTGGCGGAACCGGGAACCTGCAGGCCGTTGACGATGACGCTGGATTCTTCCGATGCGGGAAGTTCGGCAATGCGCTTTTCGATCTTTTCCGGATCCCAGCCGGTATCCGTACAGGCCTGGGCCAGAAGATCCGGGTTCTGGGCATAGATCCGCAGGATTTCCACGGGGAGGTCATCCTCGGACAGGTTATCGATCTGGAAATCAAGGCTGTCGCCGGATCCGTTGTTATCCAGGGCGACGGAAAGGCGCTGGCCGGCATGCAGGGTGAGCTCCTTGGTTTCACCGGTGATGGGGTTGGTGCCGTGAATCAGCATGCAGCCGCTGACAGCGATCATCTGCTCGCTGCCCAGGGCGGTTTCGGTTACCAGGGAGGTGTTCTGCCAGGAGGGCATATCGGAAGTATATCCGGAGATGGTCCTGATGCCGGCATCCTCACAGGTGAGGGGTTTGCCGTCATATTCCTTTTCGGCACTGCCGGTCCATACGGTGACGGGCGCCGGATCAACGACCAGGCTGCCAGCAATGGTCTGGATATTCGGGAAGTGGCTGGTGACGTTCTCCCCGCGAGAGTTGGAGATGCCGTAGGAAGAAACCACGTTGGAGGTGCTGCCGGCATCGGTGATGGAGCCGGTGCAGCCGACAGAAATATTGAACTCGGCGGGCAGGCCGTAGACCAGGGCGTCCGAGGGACGGGTCAGGGGAGTGCCGTCATACAGCTTACTGGCGGACTGGGCAGCGATGGTGATGCCGCTGGTGACGGTCCAGTCTCCGTCAGCAGGGAAGGGATACTCCTCCTTATCCTCTTCACCGACGGTCTCAACGATGAGACCGTCGAGAAGATCCGCACCGTTTTCAAAACCATCGATGATACGCTGCATATCGTCCTGCGCGACGATCTGCTCTTTCACAAAACCATCGATATCTTCAGAGGTTAAGGGGGAGACGGAAACTGTACCGTCTTCTTTTATTACTCTCTGTTTGATAATGACCTCGCCTTCTTTAACGGCCTCAGAAGTCTCCTGTCTGCCTTCAATACTATGCTGGAGAACTTCGCTAAGGGTTACCTTGCTGCCGGCGGGGACGGGAAGAACACGGTTGGAACCGGCCTGATCCACATAGTTGACCTCAGCTGTGCCCTCCAGAACACCGAGGGTGACCGCTTCGGTGCCGGTACCGGGATCCTGCCTGCTGCTGGCGAAGACGATGGTACCGCGGATACCGACTGTCATGGTGGTGGTTTGGATATCCAGGGCCTCATTCATGTCCAGCTTTTTGGATACATCCAGGAAAATGGAGCCCTCGGTCAGGTTCAGGAGAATATGCTCCGCCTCCTGGACGAATTCCACCCGGGTATCATGATCCAGGGTGACGATCTTGCTGTCATCCAGGCCGACAGAAGCCAGGCCGTCCGCACCGGTCCGCATGGCTTCGCCGCTGGCGAAGCGGACGTTGTCCAGCAGGAAACGGGGATTGCCCTGGACGTCAAAGATCTCCACCGTACCTTCATGGCGAAGGAGGCGCATGGTATCGGCCTCATAGGATTCCGCGGAAGCGGAACAGGCCAGGGAGAGCACCAGCGCCAGCACCAGAAGGAGGCGGAGAAGAGTTGATGATTTAAGATGGTTCAGAGTCATAAGGAGCTCCTTTCCCATGAAATAAGCAGGGCTAAAGAAAAGGGGAATCTACATATTTATACGCATTAATTTTATCGCAAGCAGAAGAGAGTGTCAATTTACATCCTTATGATGAAAATTGACAATGAATTATTGAACGACAAGTCGTTCAATATGAATTATTCGCTTACCAGCGAATATGATATATGGTGTTGCTTCGCAACGTGATATTTGCCGTTGGCAAATATGTAATGTGACAAAGGGACAGACCTAATGTCACACTACGCATGACATTACGTCAGTCCCTGTTGCCACATTCGGCTGCGGCCGGATCAGATCTCTCCACTTCGGTCGAGATGACAAAAAGAGTGGATTGATTGGATCGTTGGAACCCCGGGACGGTTCTGCCGGTCAGCAGCTTCGTGCACCGGCAGAACCGTCCCGGGGTTCCGCGAACGATACTTGAATGAGTTAGACTGCGGAGGAGATCCTTCGACGCCGCCTACGGCTCTGCTCAGGATGACATTTTTTATCGATTATTCTTGTAAAGAGGAAATCAATATGATAAAATAACCGTTGGGACACAAATCACCCTTGCGGGCAAAAAACGTCCCGGTTAATCAGAAGGAGGCGGGCAGATGGATCCGGGTTTTATTACCCTGATGAGAAAACTGGCGCCCGACCTGATTGACGAGATCACAAGGCGGGCGCTGATCCTGGAAAGGATCGCGGCCCTGCAGCCGGTAGGGCGGCGGCAGCTGGCCGCAAAGCTGAACCTGCCGGAGCGGGAGATCCGCAATACAGCGGCGATCCTGAAAGACCTGGGATACATTGACCTGGACGCGTCCGGAATGTCGCTGAGCGGCAAGGCGGACGAAGTGCTGGAAACCTCCCGGGCATTCTCCAAGGCCATGAGCGGCCTGACGGAAACCGAGAAGCGGCTGTGCGAACTGCTCCCCGCGGACAGGGTGCTGATCGCTCCCGGAAACGCGGATGAGGATGAGCAGGTGCTGGCGGATGTCGGACGGCTGTGCGCGAGCAAGCTGCGGAGCATCCTGATGAGCGGCAACACGCTGGCGGTCACCGGCGGACGGACGATCGCGGCAGTGGCCCGGAGCCTGCAGAGCCCCACACCGCTGAATGTGATGGTGGTTCCCGCACGGGGCGGACTTGGCCGGTCGGTTGAGATCCAGGCCAACACGCTGGCGGAAGAGATCGCCGGAAAGCTGGGCGGCCATTACAGGCTGATCCACCTGCCGGATACGATGGATGCCGCAGCCTTGCAGGAAATGATGAAGCTGCCGGAAGTCAGCGAAGCCATGGAACTGCTGGAGCGGGCTGACGTGATCCTGCACGGGATCGGAACGGCCAGCGAGATGATGAAGCAGCGCAGGCTGCCCCACACGACAGTCAGCAAGCTGATCTCCGAGGGGGCAAAGGGCGAAAGCTTCGGAGCCTACTACGACCTGGACGGCCGGTGCCTGATGGAAAGCACGAACGTGGGCGTTGACCTGGCCAGGCTGAAACCGACCTGTGAGATGGTCGCTGCGGCGGCAGGAGCCAGCAAGGCGGAAGCGATTATCGCGATCCTGAGGCACACGAGGCACTACCTGCTGGTGACCGATCAAGGAGCAGCGGAAAGAATGCTACGCATTCTTACGGAATAAAGGCCTTGATCGGAATGAATTATTTCAAAACAACCCAGTTGTTTTGAAATATGAATTATTGAACAGCAAGCTGTTCAATATGAATTATCGGCCTTTGGCCGATATGAATTATTCGCTAATGCGAATATGATAATTCCGCTGCGGCGGGGGTGCTACTGAAAACTGAAGACTGAAAACTTAAAACTTAAAAATGATCCGCTGCGGCAGGGAAGAGCCTTCGGCCGCATAAGAATCGGTTAAGGAATCGGAGTATATAATTGATTGTTCACCCCATAAGGGTTACAATACAAACGGAAATCATAAAAAAGGAGAGAATAGACAATGGCAAAGAAAACAGTTGACGACATTCAGGTAAAAGGCAAGCGGGTTCTGGTTCGCTGCGACTTCAACGTCCCCATGAAGGACGGCAAGATCACGAACGACAAGCGCATTGTGGCTGCCCTGCCCACGATCAAAAAGCTGATCGCTGACGGCGGCAAGGTTATCCTGTGCTCCCACCTGGGCAAGCCGAAGAACGGTCCGGAAGAAAAGTTCTCCCTGGCTCCTGTTGCTGTCCGCCTGAGCGAACTGCTGGGCCAGAACGTTGTTTTCGCCAACGATGACAACGTGGTCGGCGAGAACGCCAAGGCCGCTGTTGCCGCTATGAAGGACGGCGATGTTGTGCTGCTGCAGAACACCCGCTTCCGCGCTGAAGAAACCAAGAACGGCGAAGCTTTCAGCAAGGATCTGGCGTCCCTGGCTGACGCTTATGTGGATGACGCGTTCGGCTCCTGCCACCGCGCTCACTGCTCCACCGCCGGTGTGACCGCTTACACCAGCCCCAACGTGGCCGGCTACCTGATCGGCAAGGAACTGTCCATCATGGGCAAGGCCCTGGAGAACGCTGACCGTCCCTTCGTGGCTGTGCTGGGCGGCGCTAAGATCGAAGACAAACTGAACGTGATCAACAACCTGCTGGAAAAGGTTGACACCCTGATCATCGGCGGCGGTATGGCTTTCACCTTCCTGAAGGCGAAGGGATACGAAGTCGGTAAGAGTCTGCTGGACGAGAGCAAGATCGACTACTGCAAGGACATGATGGCCAAGGCTGCCGAAAAGGGCGTGAAGCTGCTTCTGCCCATCGACACCGTGTGCGCTGCCGGCTTCCCGGATCCGATCGACGGACCTGTGGATGTGACTGTTGTTGATTCCGACAAGATTCCCGCTGACGTCGAAGGCCTGGATATCGGACCCAAGACCCGCGAACTGTTCGCCGATGCCGTGAAGACCGCCAAGACCGTGGTCTGGAACGGACCGATGGGCGTGTTCGAGAATCCCACCCTGGCTCAGGGCACCCTGGCTGTGGCTCAGGCGATGGCGGACAGCGACGCTGTGACCATCATCGGCGGCGGCGACAGCGCGGCTGCTGTTGAACAGATGGGCCTGGGCGCCAAGATGACCCACATCTCCACCGGCGGCGGCGCTTCCCTGGAGTTCCTGGAAGGCAAGACCCTGCCCGGCGTTGCGTGCCTGGACGAGAAGTAATTCAGAATCGGAGATTCCGAATTACTTCAGTGAAATATTCCACTCCGCGGAATGTGAAATATCCGACTTCGTCGGATGTGAAATATTTGCCTTCGGCAAATGTGAAATATGCCCTCCGGGCATGTGATAGTTACTGTGCTCCGCACGGAGATCCCTCCACTACGGTCGGGATGACAACGTGGCAGTTTGGAAAAAAGCTTTCAGATGTCATTTCGACCGGAGCGGCAGCGGAGTGGAGAAATCTCGTTTTCCTGTGTAAGAGTATTTAACAATAAGGAGAAGATTACAATGCGTAAACCGATCATTGCCGGTAACTGGAAAATGAACAAGACGCCCGAAGAGGCGAAGGCCCTGGTGACCGAACTGAAGCCCCTGGTGAAGGATGCCAACTGCGACGTAGTCGTGTGCGTTCCCGCCGTGAACTTCGCGGCCGTGAAGGAAGCTGCCAAGGGCAGCAAGATCAAGCTGGGTGCTGAGAATGTGCACTGGGCGAAGAGCGGTGCCTACACCGGCGAGCTGAGCGCTGATATGCTGAAGGCCTGCGGCGTGGAATACGTCATCATCGGCCACAGCGAACGCCGTCAGTACTTCGGTGAAACCGACAAGACCGTGAACCAGCGCGTGCTGGCCGCTGTCGAAGCCGGCCTGAAGGTCATTATGTGCGTTGGCGAAAACAAGGAAGAGCGCGAAGCCGGCTACACCGACGCGCTGGTTGAATACCAGACCCTGATCGGCCTGAACGGCCTGACCAAGGAACAGGTTGCCAAGGTCATCATCGCTTACGAGCCCGTGTGGGCTATCGGTACCGGCCTGACCGCCACCGATGAGCAGGCGAATGAGACCATCGGCGTCATCCGTGCCGCCGTGGCCCGCAAGTATGGCAAGGGCACCGCGAACAAGGTCCGCATCCAGTACGGCGGCAGCATGAATCCCAAGAACGTTAAGGGACTCATGGCCCAGCCCGAAATCGACGGCGGCCTGATCGGCGGCGCAAGCCTGAAGGCTCCTGACTTCAGCCTGGTTGTGAATTACGACAAGTAATTGTTCCAAGATTCATGATCTAAACTTAGTTTGGAGTAAGTGAAATAAAAAGGACATCGATGAAAATCGATGTCCTTTTTGTGAAATATCAAATAACACAAGATCCATCAATGTAGTACTATAAAAGTGCAAATAGTTTTATTACGTTAGTCTTATCATTTTGGATTAATTAATTTTTTAGTTCTTCAGGGAGGCATTGCAAGAGAAATCTTTCGTTTTCATAGCTTTCATGTCATTTATTTCTATCTCTAGTTTTTTCTCTTCATCGAATGAATATTCTAATTTGCTTAGTTTACTAGATTCCCTTTTGTTAAGAAAGATATCAATACTTTTACGTAAGTTTAATGATGTATTTTTATGACATAAACTATATATAATCGACAAAAGGTATCCAATTGCAGGAAGCAGAGTAAGTAATAAAGTTACAAGCGGAGAATACCAGTCTTTTTCTTTTAAAATAAAATATGACACTATAGATAACAATGACAATAATATGAATAGGATACATATAGACACAATAAATATTTGCCAGTGTTTTCTTGCTTTTGCACCTTTTTCTTTTTTTGCTTGCATAGTTTTTAGTTTATCTTCCTTTAACTCGAGTAAGTTGCTTGACAGCATATGAATTGTTTCAGCTAAATAAGCTTCATGTGAAATATGAGTGCTTTCAATATTTGCTTTTTCTCTAATATGCTCTTCTTTTTGCTTTTCCATTTCTTTTGTCATTTCATTTCTTGCTTTTTCTGCGGCTTCATCTTGTATTTCCTTAAGAATTTCCATAGTGGTAGAATCTGTAAAAGCATCTGGATTACCAAGCGTTTTTTGAGCCAGCTTTTCACTGACAAGTCTACTACTACGTAGCATATAGCATAATTCACTTGAAATATCACCTTTTTCTTCTAGCTTATTAACAGAATTAACAAGCTTTTCCAGTAGTTCATCACTTGGTTGAAATGCTAAATATGCCTGGGTCATTATTTGTTGCTCATTCATTTGGGATATTTTTACAGGATCCCCTAGCCATAAATATGTTCCAAGAAATACATCTGTTATAGTGGGAGGTAAGGAATTATTTGAATCCTCATAGGTGTTATGGTAGTCAGTAGCAACTTTGGCTAGGGTTTTATTTGCTGTTATGAATAAATAATTAGCATCTTGTATATGCATGGGCTTTTGTTTTTTTCTTAAAAAGTACGACATTGCAATGGATTTTACATCAAGATCAATAGATCTAATTTGTAGATCCAAATCAAAACTTTTGCTTGTTTTTTGATACTGTTCAATGATCATCTTTGTTAATATATCTTCAGATATTTGATATGGATGATTTTCGGGGTCATAAGAAGGATCTATTATTTCTATACCTAGTTCTTGTATGCTTTGTCGAAGAGAATTGCTTATCTCCTCTACATCTTCTTTATTAGCACCAATACTTCTAAAATATTCAGTTGCTGCTGATGCTTTCGTAGGGTCATAATTAAAACTTTCTACCCATTCTTTGGATCCACTTAGAATAAACTGCATTTCATTATAAGAGTGCTCGAACATAGTCAATCTAACACCCTTATTTTTTAAAGATGATAATAGGTTCTCGTAGTATTCTTTTCTATTTGCGATATCGAACCCCAATGCTATAAATACAGGTGTAGTGTCCAAGATAACAGTTAATCCATCTAGTTGTTTTCCATTTTCTAATATTTCATGAAACACAAGACAATCGGCCAATACTGCACCAATAACCATACTATTAAGATAATCGAAGAGCATTGTATTATTGGCTTTTAAGTCATAAACAAATTGTCCAAACAAATAATCAATACGCTTATCATCAATTGTGTTAGGTATATGACCTGATATGTGTTCAAGTTTTTGTGTGTTTATGTATGAAATGACAATTTCTTCTGCTTTATCTAATGTGTATGAAACATGTCTTTTTTGACAGAATGTTATAAATGATTGCATTAGTCTTTGATGGTTTTTTTCGCTTTGTCTTATATCATCTTCAACGTTTTTAAATTCAGCGATACTTTCAGTGGAAACATATTTTTTTCGGTTGTGCTCTTTTACAAGATATCCTTTTTCTGTGGCAATACTGAGTATTTTCAGCATAGGAAAATAATCAATTTTGTAATGGTATTCGTCAAAAAAATCATTCATTAGTATTTTGGGCTCTATAATTTGATATCTCTTTTTATAAATAAGAAGCAATACTAAACGCATATGTGAAATAAGATAATTTTCACCAGAAAGACCAGTACGCAGAACAGCATAGCAACTAAGCTTTTTGATTTCCGATTCTTGATTCATACGTATATGCTCCTTACATAGTTTTTTCTACATATATCACATATTGTACAAATTATCCATATAAATATTTACAAATAATGAAAAAGAAAACTATATTTTGCATGAAGATAAATATTCTATTATATAAAGCAATGATAAATATATAACGCAGAGAAAAAAACCAACTTTGAATATGGTTTGTTATCAATCCCGTCCGAAGAGGTCGCGGGTATAGACTTTGGCCTTTACATCGTCAAGGGCGGGATCATAACGGTTGGCGATGATGACAGCGGATTGATGTTTGAAGGAAGCCATGTCGTTGACAACAAGGCTGCCGAAGAAGGTGGTTCCGTCTTCCAGGGCAGGCTCATAGATGATAACCGTTGCACCCTTGGCTTTGATGCGCTTCATGATTCCCTGGACGGAAGACTGACGGAAGTTATCGGAGCTGGTTTTCATGGTAAGACGGTATACGCCGATGACGACCTTCTTTTCCTTATCCTCACTCCAGGATTCGTTATCATGATAGGCACCGGCCATCTCCAGAATGCGGTCAGCAATGAAGTCTTTACGGGTGCGGTTGCTTTCCACGATGGCGGACATCATGTTCTGGGGGACATCCTCGAAGTTGGCCAGGAGCTGGCGGGTGTCTTTCGGCAGGCAGTAACCGCCGTAGCCGAAAGAAGGATTGTTATAGAAATCACCGATGCGGGGATCCAGGCAGACTCCACGGATGATATCCCGGGAGTTCAGGCCCTTGGAAACGGCATAAGTGTCCAGTTCATTGAAATAGGAAATGCGCAGGGCCAGGTAGGTATTGGCAAAGAGCTTGACGGCCTCAGCTTCAGTGAAACCCATGAGGAGGGTTTCTGTATCCGGCTTCAGGGAGCAGTTCTTCAGCATGCCGGCGAAGGCCAGTGCCTTTTCCTTTGATGCTTCATCGCAGCCGACAATGATCCGGCTGGGATACAGGTTGTCATACAAAGCTTTGGATTCCCGCAGGAATTCCGGGGAGAAAAGGATATTATCCGTATGATATCTTTCCCGGATGGAGGCTGTGTAACCGACAGGAACCGTGGATCTGATGACCATCACCGCATCCGGATTGACAGAGAGAACGGTTTCAATGACGTTCTCCACGGCGGAAGTATCGAAGTAGTTCTTCTGCGGATCATAGTTGGTTGGTACGGCGATGACGACATATTCAGCGTTTTCACATGCGGCTTTGCCATCCAGGGTGGCGGTGAGGTTCAGGTCCTTTTCCGCGAAGTACTTCGTAATATAATTATCATGAAGAGGGCTGATCCGCCGATTGATCTTCTCCACCTTATCCGGCTGGATATCCACGAGGGTGACCTGATGGCATGAAGAAAGGAGAGCCGCAAGGGAGAGACCAACGTAGCCGGCACCAAAGACTGTGATGCGATGAAGGGGGGACATACAGAGCCTCCTTGTCGGATACTAAGTTTCGCATAGTGTCCGAAATGCATAATTCATAATGCATAATGCATAATGGCGGAGATGACATCTTCTGAAGGAAGATGTCCTTTTGATTTCATGTGCTTGCGGTTAGTATAGCAGGATGTAATGAAAAACGGAACCCCGGGAGGGGGTTCCGTTTTAATGAATTATTCGGCTTTGCCGAATATGAATTATTGCTTCGCAATATGAATTATTGAACGGTGAACCGTTCAATATGAATTATGGAACCCCGGGACGGTTCCTAGTTCCACTTTTAAAGATGGAACAGAGGAACCGTCCCGGGGTTCCATTTTCCTTGGTGAGCTGAACGCTAAACTGTTTTACAGTTTGGCGAGCATTTTGTTGTTACACTTGCGGTAGAAGAAGAGACAGAGGACAAGAGCAACGAGTTCGGCGATGGGGAAGCACCACCAGACGGCTTTGACGTCGCCGGTGAGGCGGGCGATGAGCCAGGCGACAGGCAGGAGCACAGCCAGCTGGCGCAGGATGCTGATGAACATGCTGTAGGAGCCGCGGCCCACAGCCTGGAAGACGGTAGACAGGATGATGCCCACAGCAGCCAGCAGGAAGCTGGAGGAGATGATCCGCATGGCGACGATACCGATATCCGTCATCTGGGCGGTGATCTCCGCCTCAGCCTCGGACTCAAAGATGGACATGAGCTGGCCGGGGAAGACCATGAAGACAAATGTACCGATGAGCATGATGACGCAGGCCCAGCAGAGGGCAACCTTGATACAGCTGTAAACCCGTTCCTTGATCTTCGCACCGTAGTTGTAGGCCAGGATGGCGATGATGCCGTTGGAGAGACCGAAGACCGGCATGAAGATGAAGGACTGGAGCTTGAAATAAACGGACATGACGTTCAGGGCGGCGTTGCTCTGGGCAAAGCCGGAAAGGATGGCGTTCATGCCGATATTCATGACGGAACCGATGGAGGCCATGATGGTGCTGGGAAGACCGACGGAGACAATGCCGGAAAGATCGTGACGGTTGATCTTCAGGTACTTCCGAACGAGCTTCAGTTCAGGATTCTTCCGCTGGTTCAGGGTGAAACCGATGCCGGCGGAAACAAACTGGCCGACGACTGTGGCGATGGCAGCGCCGGAAACACCCATCTTCGGGAAGCCGAGGAGGCCGAAGATCATAATCGGGTCCAGGATGATGTTGGTAATGGCACCGCTCATCTGGGAGACCATGGAAAGGATAGAGTTGCCGGTGGCCTGGAGCATGCGCTCAAAGAAGATGGCGGTGAAGAGGCCGATGCTGAAGGTGGTCACGATGGACAGGTAACTGGTGCCCATGGAAAGGATGCTTTCTTTGTTCGCCAGGTTGTCGGAAACAACAAGGCCCATGGTCTTACCAGCCAGGAAGAGACCGAAGATGATGAACAGGCAGGAACCCAGGACCTCGATCAGAAGACCGTTCCAGGCACCGCGCTTGGCACCTTCCACATTGCGCTCACCCAGGCGGCGGGAAAGCAGGCTGTTGATACCAGTGCCCATACCGGTGGAAAGCGCGATCATGAGCATCTGGAAGGGCATGGCCAGGGAAACGGCGGTGAGGCCGTTGGGGTCAAAGCGGGAAACGAAGATGCTGTCCACGATGTTGTACAGAGCCTGGATCAGCATGGAGAACATGATAGGGATGGAGACCTTGGGAACAAGGCGGGTCATGGGCATTGTGCCCAGGAGCGTGGAGCGATCGTTAGCAGCCATAGCAGAAACCTTTCTTTCATTTCATACTTACATTTATTCTATTAACGGGATGTATTGTACATAGAAATAGGAAAAAAGCAAGAAAAGGTTTCTGCTTTGGCTTCGGACAAGCCGCCTTGTTCCCAAGGTCTCAATGAAATATTGATCGGCATAGCCGATCAATGTGAAATATTCCGCTTCGCGGAATGTGAAATGTTGACTTCGTCAACGTGAAATATTCGCTACCGCGAATGTGAGAATTACTGTGCTTCGCCAGGTCCCTCGACTGCGCTCTCTTCGTGTTAACGCAACCTCAATCGTCACGACAGCTCACTGGGCTGCTCGTTCGTTTCGGTTGACCTCAGCTCTGATGATATTTCTGCCACTGGCAGTCCTCAGAGCTTCGCCTTGCTCAGGATGACATTTTATGCGGAAGCAAATATGTAATGTGACAAAGGGACAGACCTAATGTCACACTACGCATGACATTACGTCAGTCCCTGTTGTCACATTCGACTGCGGGCGGGACATCTCTCGATTACGTGCGAATCAGATTATAACGGAGACGAAAAAAAGTATAATGACCTGCGGACAAATGTTGTGATATAATGCCATCAGAAAACATGAGAGGAAAACAATTATGCTGCAGGCTGTTAAGGGGAAGGACACAAAAATCCTGCCGGGAATATTCGCGCGGCGGATGAAAATCAATGAAGACTACCTGATGGAGCTGGACCCGGGATGCCTGCTTCAGAACTTTTATATTGAGGCGGGGATCATCCCGCCGGGCGGCCAGGTGATCAACGATCCGGATAAGGCGAAGATGCACTGGGGCTGGGAAGCACCGAGCTGCCAGCTGCGGGGACACTTCCTGGGCCACTGGCTGAGCGCTGCCGCGGCGCTGTGCGCGGGCGGGGATAAGCCGGAACTGAAGGCACGGGTGGAATATATCGTGAATGAACTGGCGCGGTGCCAGGAGATGAACGGCGGGGAATGGGTCGGAAGCATTCCGGAGAAGTACTTCGCCATGATGAAGCCCGGAAGGTATATCTGGAGCCCCCAGTACACAATGCACAAGACGATCATGGGCCTGAAGGACGTATATGACCGGATGGGCAATGAAACCGCGATCGGCATCCTGAACAGGCTGGCGGACTGGTATGTGCGCTGGGTAAAGGAAATGCAGGAAGAAGATCCGGCGGCTATCTACAGCGGCGAGCAGGCCGGCATGCTGGAAGTATGGGCAGACCTGTATGCCCTGACAAAGGATAAAAAGTATAAGTTCCTGGTGAAAGCTTACGAAAACAACGCACTGTTTGAACGGCTGGACAAAGGCGGGGACGCGCTGAGCGATGATCACGCGAACGCTTCCATCCCGCTGGCGCACGGCGCGGCGCGGATGGCGGAAGTCATCGGGGGCCGGAAGTGGGAAAAGCGGCTGGAAGCCTTCTGGAAGACCGCGGTGACGGAGCGGGGCATGTTTGCCACGACCGGAAGCAACGCCGGAGAATTCTGGATCCCGCCCCACAGTCACGGAAGGTATATGGGGAACGAAGACCAGGAATTCTGCACCGTATATAACATGGTACGGGCGGCGGAATACCTGTTCCGCCGGACAGGGAAAAAGGAATACGCCGACTATATTGAGCGGGCGATCTATAACGGCTTCCTGGCACAGCAGAACAAGGAAACCGGCATGCCGACCTATTTCCTGCCGATGCTTCCGGGAAGCAAAAAGAAGTGGGGAAGCCGGACACGGGATTTCTGGTGCTGCTTCGGCACGATGGTGCAGGCCCAGACCATGTATCCGGAACTGGTATGGTACACGGACGGGAAGGACATCACCGCAGGGCAGTACATTCCCAGCGAAGCGGAGATCTCCCTGGACAGCGGAAAGGTCTGTGTGAGCCAGCGGGTCCACATGAAGGATTACAACAACCAGGTGCTGTTTGACGAACACGGCGGCGGAAGGGTATCCCGGTGGAGCCTGCGGTTTACGGTGAAGGCTGAAACGAAAGGCAAGTGGACACTGCGGCTGCGGGTGCCCGGATGGATCGCCGGAGAACCGAGCATATCCGTGAACGGGGCTGAAGCCGAAGCGGATATCCAGGAAGGATATATCAATATCCGCCGAGAATGGGGAAAAGAGGACACCGTGGATGTGTTCTTCCCGAGCAAGGTACGGTTTGAGCAGCTGGAAGGCGCGGAAGAAATGGTGTGCGCCGTGGAAGGACCGATCGTGCTGGCGGGGATCACTGACAGGGACTGCGGGATCACCGGTGACCTGAGCAAGCCGGATGAAATCCTGCTGCCGGAGCTGAGCCATACGTATGGAGCGTTTGTGTGGACGCAGAGCACGTATATGACGAGGAAGCAAAAACCAAACTTCAGACTCATACCGTTGTATGAAGTTACAGATGAAAAATATACAATATATTTTTCATCTGTAACCTAATGAATTAAATTCACTGCGTGAATTTATGAATTATTGAACCGCACGCGGTTCAATATGAATTATCCGACTTTGTCGGATATGAATTATTCGACTGCCGTCGAATATGAGAGTTACTGTTGCTTCGCAACGGGACGTTCGCTAAAGCGAACGTGAGAAAGCGAACGTGAGATATACAGGAGGTCGAAGAGTATGTTATTTATCGGGATATGCGGGGCGAGCGGAAGCGGGAAGAGCACACTGGCAGACGCGCTGCGGGAAAGGCTGGGAGATGAGCGCTGCCAGGTGCTGCAGCAGGACGCGTATTACCGGGATCACTCACACCTGACGTTTGAGCAGCGGGTAAAGCTGAACTATGACGAGCCCGGGATCTTCGACCATGACCTGCTGCTGGAGGATATACAGCAGCTGATGCGGGGCGGCGGGATCACCCGGAAAGCATACAACTTCTCCGAGCACAGGCGTGATGACAAGCCGGATGAGATCATCCTGCCCAAAGACGTGCTGATCCTGGAAGGTATCCACTGCTTCCATGACAAGCGGCTGACGGACCTGATGTTCCTGAAGCTATATATGCAGGTGGAGCCTGATATCTGTCTGCTGCGGAGAATGGAACGGGACATCGTGGAACGCGGCAGGGATGTGGAAGGCGTTCGGGAACAGTACCTGAACAGCGTGAAGCCGATGTTTGACAGGTATATCCGGAACTATATCCAGGACGCTGATGTGATCGTGGCGAATGGAGGGAAAAATGCACGGATTGTGGATATATTGACAGGGTATGTGCAGGATGAACTGAGTAGTAAGTAAAAGAGAAAGAGTCAGCCGATGGCTGACTCTTTTACTGAAAACTGAAAAATGAAAACTTAAAACTTAAAAATGGTGGAGAACACAGCATTAATAGATGCTGTGTTTTTGAATAAATGCGCCTTCGGCGTAGTAAGGGATTCCTCCACTCCACTTTGTTCCGGTCGGAATGACAACCTGGTGCATAACGATAGAAATCCCATGTTTATAGAAATAATCTGAATCCGTGGGAGATCTCTCCACTTAGGTCGAGATGACAATGGGGCGGTGCAATAGAATTCCCATGTTTATGATATTAGTCTGAATCCGTAGGAGATTCTTCACTGCGTTCAGAATGACACGCATACCAGGTAGGAGGTATGAGGTAAGAAGTAGGAGGTTTATTCCGAAGATTTGAGTCTGTCGTCGAATGATGACAGACTCCTTCATTTTTCAAAGAAAAATATTGTATTTGTATTGTATCGATAAATCGATAAAAATGGGGTCAAAACAAGAAATTTTGGAAAAAATGACGAAAAATTGACCGGAATGAACATGTTGAAAAATAAGGGAAATATTGCTTTTTTGGTCAAATTATAAAAATTTTGTTACATGGCAGGAAATAGGGGAAAAAAGTTGAATAAGAGAAATTGGGTTACATTGGGATGTGAATAAAATGTGGCCCAGAAATGTATTTTTCAGGAGGTGCCCTATGGCAGCTGTGGATCTTACCAAATACGGGATCACCGGTGCAACGGAGATCATTCATAACCCTTCTTACGAAGCTCTCTTCGAAGAAGAAAACAAGCCGGAACTGACTGGCTATGACAAGGGTCAGCTGACCGAGCTGGACGCGATGAACGTCATGACCGGTATCTATACCGGACGGAGCCCCAAGGACAAGTACATCGTCATGGACGAGAACAGCAAGGACACCGTCTGGTGGACCACTGAGGGCTACAAGAACGACAACCATCCCCTGAGCCAGGAAAACTGGGAAATCCTGAAGAAGCTCGCCCAGAAACAGCTGAGCGGCAAGCGCCTGTTCGTCATGGATGCCTTCTGCGGCGCCAACAAGGACACCCGCATGGCTATCCGCTTCATCATGGAAGTGGCCTGGCAGGCTCACTTCGTCAAGAACATGTTCATCCAGCCCACCGAAGAAGAACTGGCCAACTTTGAGCCGGACTTCGTTGTCTACGCCGCTTCCAAGGCCAAGGTTGACAACTACAAGGAAATGGGCCTGAACAGCGAGACCGCTGTTGCCTTCAACATCACCAGCCGTGAGCAGGTTATCCTGAACACCTGGTACGGCGGCGAGATGAAGAAGGGTATGTTCTCCATGATGAACTACTACCTGCCCCTGAAGGGCATTGCCGCGATGCACTGCTCCGCCAATACCGATATGGAAGGCAAGAACACTGCCATCTTCTTCGGCCTGAGCGGCACCGGCAAGACCACCCTGTCCACCGACCCCAAGCGTCTGCTGATCGGCGATGACGAACACGGCTGGGACGACAACGGCGTGTTCAACTTCGAAGGCGGCTGCTACGCCAAGGTTATCAACCTGGACAAGGACAGCGAGCCCGACATCTACAACGCCATCCGCCGCGACGCCCTGCTGGAGAACGTTACGGTTGATGAAAACGGCAAGATCGACTTCGCCGACAAGAGCGTGACCGAGAACACCCGCGTGAGCTATCCGATCGAGCACATCGAGAAGATCGTTAAGAACGTGAACCCCGTGTCCGCCGGCCCCGATGCCAAGAACGTTATCTTCCTGAGCGCTGACGCCTTCGGCGTGCTGCCGCCCGTGAGCATCCTGACCCCCGAACAGACCAAGTATTACTTCCTGAGCGGCTTCACCGCCAAGCTGGCCGGTACCGAGCGCGGCATCACCGAGCCCACCCCCACCTTCTCCGCCTGCTTCGGCCAGGCCTTCCTCGAACTGCATCCCACCAAGTATGCTGAGGAACTGGTTAAGAAGATGGAAAAGAGCGGCGCCAAGGCCTACCTGGTCAACACCGGCTGGAACGGCACTGGCAAGCGTATCTCCATCAAGGATACCCGCGGCATCATCGACGCGATCCTGAACGGCGATATCCTGAACGCGCCCACCAAGAAGATCCCGTACTTCAACTTCGAAGTGCCCACCAAACTGAACGGTGTGGACACCGGAATCCTGGATCCTCGCGACACCTACGCGGATGCTTCCGAGTGGGAAAAGAAGGCCAAGGACCTGGCAAAACGGTTCATCACGAACTTCGCCAAGTACGAGAGCAACGAAGCCGGCAAGGCGCTGGTGGCTGCCGGCCCGCAGCTGTAATCCTGTATCATTCGCATGGAACAGGGGGACGGTTCTTAGTTCCACGTTCGAGGAACGTCAGAACCGTCCCCGAGTTCCAGCGTGAGCGGCTGAGCCGTTCAATGTGAAATATTTGGCTGACGCCAAATGTGAATTGTAGGTTTTTTCGGAACGGCGGGGGACCGCCGTTCCGAAATACTGCATAAAGGTCTTACTAATCTTAATCGGATCGGAGCGTATGGTTCATGAAGAAAGTACAATTCACCGAAACCGTCCTGCGGGACGCAAACCAGTCCCTGATGGCCACCCGGCTGCCCTATGCCGACTTCGAAGAGATCCTGCCCACCATGGACAAGGCCGGATACTACTCCGTTGAGTGCTGGGGCGGCGCCACGTTCGACAGCTGCCTGCGGTATCTGAACGAAGATCCCTTCGAGCGGCTGCGCAACATCCGCAAGAACATGCCCAACACCCGCCTGCAGATGCTGCTGCGCGGCCAGAACCTGCTGGGCTACAAACACTACCATGATGACGTGGTGGAGAAGTTCGTTGAGCTGAGCATCAAGAACGGTATCGATGTGATCCGTATCTTCGACGCCCTGAACGACTTCCGCAACCTGGGCACTGCCCTGGACGCCGTGAAGAAGTACGCCACGCCCCGGACCGTAGCTTCCGGCTGCATCAGCTACACCCAGAGCCCCGTGCACACCGTTGAAAAGTATGTCGAGATGTGCAAGGACCTGGTGAAGATGGGCTTTGACACCCTGTGCCTGAAGGACATGGCCGGCACGATGAGCCCCTTCGAAGCTGAACACCTGATCAAGGGCATCAAGGATGCCGTCGGCGATGTGCCGGTTATCCTGCACACCCACTGCACGACCGGTATGGCCTACATGACCCTGACCAAGGCCATCGAGAGCGGCGTTGACGTGATCGACACCGCTACCAGCTGCTTCTCCAACGGTACCAGCCAGGCCGCTACCGAGACCATGTTCTACGCGTGCCAGCAGTACGGTATCGAAACCGGACTGGACGAGAAGGTCATCAACAAGGTGAATGACTTCTTCAAGCCCGTGAAGCAGAAGTATGTTGACAACGGCACCATCAATCCCAAGAGCATGGCGACCGACAGCCAGGCGCTGGTGTACAAGGTACCCGGCGGCATGCTGAGCAACATGATCGCGAACCTCAAGGATATGAACGCCATGGACAAGTTCGACGAAGCGCTGCTGGAGATCCCGGCTGTCCGCAAGGACCTGGGCTATCCTCCGCTGGTAACCCCCCTGAGCCAGATGGTCGGCAACCAGGCCGTGACCAACGTGCTGGTGGGCGAGCGCTACAAGAACATCTCCAATGAAGTGAAGAACTACTTCAAGGGTGAATACGGCATTGCTCCCGCTCCCGTGAACGAAGAGCTGCAGGCCAAGATCCTGGGTGAGGGCGGACAGCCCATCGACTGCCGGATCGAGGACAGCAAGCGCACCGGTGAGGACTTCGAGAACGCGAAGAAGGCCCTGGGCGACCTGGCCGAGAGCGAAGAGGACCTGATGAGCTGGATCTGCTTCCCGAAGCAGGCTGAGGATTACCTCAAGTTCCGCAAGGAAAACCGTGAAAAGAAAGTCCAGTACACCATCGAAGAGGCGTAAGGAGGAAACATAAGATGACAAGTCGTTTGACACTTGGCATTGGCAACAATCTTCTTGATGCCATCCTCGGTTATGCTGTGGTCTTCATCGGACTGACCCTGCTGATGACGGTTATCGTGATCGTCGGCAAGATCTTTACCGCGAAGAAGGCAGCCCCTGCCGAAGAAAAAGCCGCTCCCGCGGCCGCGGCTCCCGCCGCTCCCAAGAAGCTGGCTCCCGGCAGCGCCGGCGATGTGAAGCTGTATGACACCGATCCGCGCGACGCGGCGATGATCATGGCCATCGTGGCGAATAAGCTGGACAAACCCCTGAATGAGCTCCGGTTCAGATCCATCAAGGAGGTTAAGTAAGATGAAGTATAAAGTAACCCTGAAGGGCAAGACCTATGAAGTAGAAGTGGATCAGGGCGAGGCCATGATCCTGGATGAATATGAAGCGTACGCGCCGGCTCCCGCCGCCGCTCCCGCTCCTGCTGCTGCTCCCGCTGCCGCTCCGGCCGCCGCTCCCGCGGCTCCCGCCGTTGCCGCTGTTGCCGGCGAGCAGGTGAACTCTCCCATGCCCGGCACCATCGTCAAGATGAACGTGAAGGCCGGCCAGGCCGTGAAGAGCGGTGAAGTGCTGGCTGTGCTGGAAGCCATGAAGATGGAGAACGAGATCATGGCGCCCCATGACGCGACTGTTGTGCAGGTGCTGACTGATGTCGGAGCGAAGGTCGATACCGGTACTCCGATCATCGTTCTGGGATAAGGGAGGAAACTGAAAGATGTTAGAATCCCTCGGAAAACTGGTTACTGAATCCGGCTTTGCCGGTTTCTTCAGCAACCCGGACGGATGGCGCAACCTTGTTATGATCGCCATCGCGTGCGTGCTGCTGTACCTGGGTATCAAAAAACAGTATGAGCCCCTGCTGATGGTCGGTATCGCTGTCGGCTGCCTGCTGGCGAACGTGAGCTCCGTGTTCATGACCGCTGACGGATCCCTGCCGGACGCCCTGTATCATCAGAGCCTGTGGGACGCTTTCCTGGACAACACCAGCCCGTATTATCACAGCTACGGCCATATCATGGCCCACGGCGGACTGATCGATATCCTGTATATCGGCGTTAAGGCTGGTATCTACCCCTGCATGATCTTCATCGGTATCGGCGCCATGACCGACTTCGGTCCGCTGATCTCCAACCCGAAGAGCCTGCTGCTGGGTGCTGCCGCTCAGTTCGGTGTATTCTTCGCCTTCTTCGGCGCGAACCTGCTGGGCTTTGACGCGCAGCAGTCCGCTTCCATCGGCATCATCGGCGGCGCGGACGGCCCCACCGCCATCCTGACCACAACGAAGCTGGCTCCCGAACTGCTGGGACCGATCGCTGTGGCTGCCTACAGCTACATGGCCCTGATCCCGATGATCCAGCCGCCCATCATGCGCGCGCTGACCACCGAGAAAGAACGCGCCGTGAAGATGACCCAGCTGCGTGAAGTGAGCAAGACCGAAAAGATCCTGTTCCCGATCATCGTGACCATCTTCATTGTTCTGCTGCTGCCCTCCACCGCTCCGTTGATCGGCTGCCTGATGTTCGGTAACCTGCTGAAGGAAACCGGCGTCACCGAGCGCCTGAGCGATGTGGCCCAGAACGCCCTGATGAACATCGTTACCCTGTTCCTGGGCATCAGCGTCGGCGCCACCATGGTTGGCTCCCGCTTCCTGACCCTGGACACCATCAAGATCGTTGTGCTGGGCCTGATCGCCTTCTCCTTTAGCACCATCGGCGGCCTGCTGGTAGGCAAGCTGATGTACAAGCTGAGCGGCGGCAAGATCAACCCGCTGATCGGTTCTGCCGGTGTGTCCGCTGTTCCTATGGCTGCCCGTGTTTCCCAGCGTGAAGGCCAGAAGGCCAATCCTTCCAACTTCCTGCTGATGCACGCTATGGGCCCGAACGTGGCCGGTGTTATCGGATCCGCGATTGCGGCGGGATTCCTGATCTCCATGTTTGGCTGATAAAACAAATGAACAAGAGGCGACGTCCAAGACGTTCGCCTCTTTTCATTTGCAGCCAAAAGGAGATCAGGAAAATGAATTATGAAAAAGCACCTCATGTGCTTTTTCATATGAATTATCTGCTTCGCAGATATGAATTATCCGCCCTATGGCCGGATATGAATTATTCGCTGCGCGAATATGAATATTAGAGCGGAGAAGGGAAGTATTAATGTACTTCTAATCTTCTGTCCCTTATTTTCAAAGAAAGGATCAGTATAATCATAGATGTAAACGATGAGTTTACCGATTCGACTGAGATTAAAGGAGATATGAAACAATGAAGAAACTGCACAAGAGCAACAAGGACCGGAAGATCAGCGGCGTTTGCGGCGGTATTGCTGAATATTTCAATGTAGACTCCACCCTGGTTCGTCTGGGATTCGTGGTGATCGGCGCCATGGCCGGCTGCGGCATTATTGCATATATTGTGGCGAGCCTGGTGATGCCGGAAGCGAATGAAACTGAAGATTAATCTTCAGTTCATTCGCAATGAATTATGAAAAAGCACTACATGTGCTTTTTCATATGAATTATCTGCTTCGCAGATATGAATTATTGGCCTTTGGCCAATATGAATTATTCGCTCCGCGAATATGATATATACTTTGAACAAACACACGAACACAATAAAGACACGGGGATAAGTAAAACAATGACGAAGACGTGATGTCTTCGTCATTGTAAGTGAAGAGTGAAGAGTTAAGAGTGAAGAGATAGACAAACTTACAGTTTGTCTGAAAGGGTGGCAGCCATGATGGCTTTGATGGTGTGCATACGGTTCTCGGCTTCATCGAAGACGATGGAAGCAGGAGATTCAAAGACCTCGTCGGTAACCTCCATGCAGTCGATGCCGAACTTTTCGAAGATGGAACGGCCGATGGAAGTTTTGAGGTCATGGAATGAAGGCAGGCAGTGCATGAACACGCACTGTGATCCGGCCTTGCGCATCACATCAGCGGTGACGCGGTAGGGAAGCAAGTCGTGGATGCGCTCTTCCCAAACGCTGTCAGGCTCACCCATGGAGACCCAGACGTCGGTATAGATGACGTGGGCACCGGCAACAGCCTTATCCACATCCGCCTCGAACTCCAGCACAGCGCCGGTTTCAGCAGCGATCTTCCTGCAGGTATCGATGAGGGCGGAATTGGGCCAGTACTTCTCCGGAGCGCAGGCAACGAAGTGCATACCCATCTTGGCGCAGCCAACCATGAGGGAATTACCCATGTTGTAACGGGCATCGCCCATGTAGACCAGCTTGATGCCCTTCAGGGAACCAAAGCGTTCACGGACGGTCAGGAAGTCAGCCAGGATCTGGGAGGGATGATACTCGTTGGTCAGACCGTTCCAGACCGGAACGCCGGAATAACGGGCAAGGTCCTCAACGATCTGTTGACCGAAGCCGCGGTATTCGATACCGTCATACATGCGGCCCAGTACACGGGCAGTGTCCGCGATACTTTCTTTTTTACCGATCTGGCTGCCGGACGGATCAAGATAGGTACAGTTCATACCCAGGTCATAGGCAGCAACCTCAAACGAGCAGCGGGTACGCGTACTCGTTTTTTCAAAGATCAGGGCAACATTTTTCCCGGCACAGCAGGCATGCGGAATGCCTGCTTTCTTTTTGGCTTTGAGATCAGCAGCCAGGTCAAGCAGGGAAGAGATCTCATCGGGAGTAAAATCGAGAAGCTTTAAAAAGCTTTTACCTTTAAGGGAAGACACGTTAATCACCTCAAAAAGCAGAAATATAAAGTAAGTATAAAGGGAACAGACGGGGGAATGCAAGCGAATTCAGAATGCAGAATTCAGAATTCAGAATTAATACTGAAAAAAAGCAAAGGGCTGCGAAGCAACGAGATCCTTCGACTGCGCTCGCTATGCTCGTCCCACTTCGTGGCCCGGGGCTGCCGCCCGTTCTCCACTGAGAAAGAGCCACAGGCTCTTTCTCCAGGCGTTTCGAACCCCAGGATGACATTTTTATCGGAAACCAATATGAATTATTCGCTTACCAGCGAATATGATAATTTGTCATTATAGATAAACAAAGAATTTGTGCTTTGGGAGAAAAGCACAAAATAGTTCTTTACAAGCACAAGAAAATTGTGCTATAATGCAGACAAGCAATAGAAAGAGGGGAAAAGCATATGGCCAGAAGTGATCAGAACGGAATGACCAATGCGGCGGGAATCGCGTACGGAGAGCTGATCAGGCGGCAGCGGAAAGAAAAGAAGATGAACCAGGAAGAGCTTGGCGCCCTGGTAAAGGTCGGAAAGAACGCTGTCGGTGCCTGGGAAGCCGGGCGCAGCCGTCCGGACGTGGGAAGCGTTCCTGTGATCTGTGAAGCACTGGGCCTTTCACTGGAAGAATTCTTCGGTTTTCCGGATAAGTCCGGGGAAACGGGAGAATACAGCGGGATCAGCGGTGAAGAACGGGCAGACCTGCTTCGCCGGTACGGTGTGCTGAATCCCTATAACCGGCAGGTCATCATGAGGCAGATGGATATGCTTCATCAGATGCAGGAAGATACCCGGAAGCCCAGGAAGATCATCCGGCTGTTCCGGAACGAACTGGCAGCATCCGCCGGTCCCGGCGAAACGCTGGAAGCTACCCGCGGTGAAGAGGTATATCTGTTCGCTGACCAGGCTACAGAGACCGCGGATGAAATCATCCGGGTCAATGGTAATTCTATGGAGCCCACCTTTATGGACGGGGACCTGGTGCTGGTAAAGCATGCCTCGAGGGTACGTCCCGGAGAAATCGGTGTGTTTATCTGCGGGGATACAGGTTATATCAAGGAATACCGGGAAGACGGCCTGCACAGCCACAATCCCGCGTATGCCCCGCTTGTTTTCAGTGAGAATGAACCGGTACACTGTGTCGGCAGGGTGCTGGGACGTGTGAGAGAAGATGCCTGGGCGGACGATGAGAGCGTTCGTGCCTGGCAGGAGTACGAGCAGAAAGGAAGATGACAATGCAGAAGCATCCGCCGAGAAACCCCCAGAAAAGAAAACAGATTATGGAATATATGCTGAATTTCGCCACAGAGCAGGGCAGGCAGCCGTCCGTTCGGGAGATCGGAGTGGCGGCAGGACTGCAGAGCACGTCCACGACGGCAGGATACCTTCGGAGAATGGTGAATGAAGGACTGCTGGCCAAGGACGGGAAGGCACACAGGAGCTATTTTGTGACGGAATATGCAAAAGAGCGCTTATTAGCATAAGCACTCTTTAAGTGAAATATTGAAAAGGCATCTGCGACAGCAGATGCCTTTTCAATGTGAAATATCGGCCTATGGCCGATGTGAAATATTCGGCTGCGCCGAATGTGAAATGTGGCTTATCAGCCACGTGATATAATGTGTCGCTTTGCGACGGGATTCCCTTAACAGGGAATGAATTATATGAAAGCAACAAAGTTGCTTTCATATATGAATTATCGGCTTTCAGCCGATATGAATTATTGGCCTGCGGCCAATATGAATTATTGGCCTAAAGGCCAATATGAATTATTCGCTACCGCGAATATGTAAGTTACTGTGCTTCGCCAGGTCCTTCGACTGCGCTCTCTTCGCACCGCCCACTTCGTGGCCCGGGGCTGCCGTCCGTTCTCCACTGAAAACGAGCACACTGGCTCGTTTTCCGGGCGTTTCGAACCCCAGGATGACAATTTTATCGGAAGCAAATATGAATTATGCCCTTTGGGCATAAAATAATTATCAGGAACGTTGCTTGAACTGGTGGCCGCAGCGGACACAGGTGATATCCTTTTCGCCGGCACCGCGCTTGATGCGAAGGAGAACCTTGCAGTTGGGGCACTTGAAGTATTTATAGTCCTTACGGTTCTTCATGCGCTTGGCGAACTGGGCGGACTTCAGCTTCCAGTTAGAGGTGAGGTCGATATATTTGCGGTTTTCCGCAATGCGCTTCTCGTTATTGCGGGAGAGCATACGGAAGATCGTAGTGACATAAAGGGCCAGGCCGATGAAGGACAGCAGGCCGCTGCCGATAAAGCTGCTCAGGATGGAAAGGACAAGACCGGTGATGAAGGTAAACATACCGAGATTGTCGAGACCATGACGGCCGAGCATGAAACGGGAAAGAGATTCACGGAGACGCTGGAGAAAGTTCATTGTTGGGGACTCCTTTCGGAAATGGTTTATGGGAATCCGCCGTAGGCGGATTTACTGAAAACTTAAGACTTAAAAATGAATAATGAATAATGGTGGAGAAAACAGCACAGGGTGCTGTTTTTTTGAATTGATAATACCAGGGAGTCTGGCTCAGGACCGCGAACGGCGGGACGGTTCTTTCGTTCCGGGCAAGCCGTAACGCATAGAACCGTCCCAGCAGTTCACTCATCAGTTACGGGTTGCAATTAGCCATATCGACGGATCGTTCCGCTCCGGATATGGTATATTCTTAACAGAACATACCATATCTTCCACAACCGCCGAGACAGCAGTTGCAGAACATGTTGGCGACGAAGCAGGTGAGGCAGGGATTGGAGCAGATGGCTCCACGGAAATCGTAGCCGCTGCTTCTTGCCTGGCGGTAGGCCCGGCGGCCGGACTCGATGGTGTTCAGCAGGGCCTGGAAATCGGGATCGTTGGGCTCCATCCGGACCGCGGCACGGGCATGGTCCAGGGCGGAGATCCGGTTGCCGAGGCCCAGGTCAGCCCGGGCATAGAGGGCATGCCAGTCAGCGTCATGGGTGGGAACCCGGTTCAGCAGGGTGATGGCGTCATGGTACCGGTTGGCCAGGACGTGGTTTTCAGCGGTCTTGAGTTCCGGATTTGAGTAGCTGCGGGTACGGTACTGGGTCCGCTGCTGCTGGTACTGCTGGCCGCCGAAGAAAGCGGAGAAGGGATCAAAGCCAAACCCGAAATCCCCGAAGGGATCCTGCTGCTGACCGCCGCCGTAATTGCCCTGGTTATAGCTGTTCTGGCTGTAGCCGCCCTGGGAACCGCCCCAGGCGCCGCCGAAGGGATTATAATAACCGGAAGAACCGGAAGTGCCGGACGAGCCATAGGGATTCTGATATGGATCGCGGCCGGTCTTTTTGATCTGGAGGGCGCGGGTATAGGCCTCGTTGACCTCCTTCATCTTTTCCTCGGCTGTTTTATCGCCCGGATTCAGGTCCGGGTGATATTTCTTGGCCAGCTTGCGGTAAGCTGACTTTATTTCATCCTCAGTGGCGGAAGAAGAGAGACCGAGGACCGCAAAGGGATCATTCGCCACGGGCATCCTCCTTTCCGCGCATCTGTTTGGTTTTCAGCGTGTAACGCTGCCAGACGCCGCTGTAAAGTACATTCCTGAGAAGGTCCAGATCCTGTTCCAGGGGAAGGATCTCGAAGCTCTCTGTCGCTTCAGCGACCAGGAGCTCCAGGGTTTCGAGGCAGAAGGCCTCATAATCCGGCCGGTCATGCCAGCCCTTGAGGGGATTGAAGCGGCCTTTTCTGATATCCGCGTCATAATCCTCCCAGGCATCCATCCAGTAGATGAAGCGGCCAAGGCCGTTGCCTACGGACCGGAGAACAGGACTCCAGGTGTCCGCGGGTTTGGGAACGAAGACCGAGCCGAGCATTTCACCGGAAAGATTACAAAGCCTGTCCGGATCCGGAGAGGAGGAAGATTCCTCTTCCCACAGCTCTTTCAGGGCTTTTTCAACGCCTTTGGCCTGTTCCGGCCAGAGGGAACGGACTTTATCCGCGGATTTGCGGAAGAGGGCTTCTCCGGCCTTTCCGCGCAGGGAATGATCATCCATGTGCTGGTCCTCACACTTCCAGAAGAAGAGGAGGGCATTCATATCCGCCGCGTAGTCGATCATGGGTGAAGAGAAATACTCATGAGACTTCACCGGATGAATGGCGCAGCGGGAACGGGCATTTTCGGATTCCGGCTCATAAAGCGAGGAAAGCAGCAGGGCCAGGAATGTCATATCATTGCTGAGGGAAAGACGACCGGTCTGGCCGTGACGCTTCCGCAGGGCATGACAGACACCGCAGTAGAAAGCCCGGTACCGCTGCTTCTGCTCATCCGTCAGCACGGAGAGCACAGGGGCAATATAACCGAACATGCAGGGCCTCCTCAGGCGTCATAGGCGCCGTCGTCATTCTCTCCCTCCGGATTGGAGGTATAGGTGCCGACGGAGCGAAGGATCGTATCCAGGTCCTCGGAAGCGGTTTTCATGCGGTATTCGTCATTGGCGCGGATGGCAGCCTCCAGGGCAGCGATGGAGCTGTCCAGGCGGGATTTGTCATCATCCTTCAGCTTCTTGCGGGCACGCTTTGCCTGATTGAGCAGGTTTTCCGCGGCGTCCTTTGCCTGCTGGGACTGCTTGCGCTGCTTATCCTCAGCAGCGTAACGCTGGGCATCCCGGATGGCACGGTCGATCTCCTCCCGGCTCATGTTGCCGGAACCGGAGATGGTGATATCCTGGCTGCGGTTGGTGCCCAGGTCACGGGCAGTGACATGGACGATACCGTTGGTATCGATGGAGAAGGTGACCTCAATCTGCGGGATGCCGCGGAGTGCCCGGCGGATACCGGTGAGGCGGAACTTGCCCAGGGACTTATTGGCAGAAGCGATCTCCCGTTCACCCTGCAGAACGTTGATCTCCACGCTGGTCTGGAAATTAGCCGCGGTGGTGAAGACCTGGGAATGCTGGCAGGGCAGCGGAGAATTGCGGTCTATGATCTTGGCGAAGACGTCGCCCAGGGTCTCAATACCCAGGGAAAGGGGCGTGACGTCGATCAGAACAATGGAGTTGACGGTGCCGGTGAGCACGCCGCCCTGCAGGCAGGCGCCCATGGCAACGCATTCATCGGGGTTGATATCCCGGGCCGGCTCCTTGCCGGTAAGCTTCCGGACTTCCTCCTGGACGGCAGGGATACGGGTGGAACCGCCGACGAGCAGGACACGGCTGAGATCCGAAGCCTTCACACCGGCATCCTGCATGGCCTGCTGCACAGGCCCGCGGGTGGCGGACACCAGGTGGGCGGTGAGGTCATCGAAGCGGGCACGGGTGAGGGTGCACTCCAGGTGCATGGGGCCGGAAGCATTCTGCGCCAGGAAGGGCAGATTGATGACAGTAGACGTGGAAGCGGAAAGCTCGATCTTGGCTTTCTCGGCAGCTTCCGCCAGGCGCTGCATGGCCATGGGATCCTTTGAGATATCCACATGGTGCTCCTTGCGGAATTCCTCCAGCAGCCAGCCGACGATGCACTGGTCAAAGTCATCGCCGCCGAGGTGGTTGTTGCCGGCAGTGGCAAGGACCTCGATGGTGTCGCTGTTGATCTCCAGGATGCTGACATCGAAGGTGCCGCCGCCCAGGTCATAGACCATAACGCGGCAGGGCATGCCCTTATCAAAACCGTAGGCCAGGGCCGCGGATGTGGGCTCATTGATGATCCGCAGGACGTTCAGACCGGCGATAAGGCCGGCATCCTTGGTGGCCTGGCGCTGGGCATCCGAGAAATAAGCGGGAACGGTGATGACCGCGTCTGTGACGGTCTCACCGATATAGGCTTCAGCATCCGCCTTCAGCTTCTGCAGGATCATGGCGGAGATCTCCTGGGGCGTATAGCTCTTGCCGTCCACCTGGAAACGCTTGTCCGAACCCATATCCCGCTTGACGGAAGAGAAGGTGCGGGAAGCGTTGGTGACGGCTTGACGCTTGGCGGTCATGCCGACAAGGCGCTCACCGGACTTGGTGAAAGCCACAACGGAAGGAGTGGTACGGCCGCCCTCCGCATTGGGGATGACAACCGCGCGGCCGTTTTCCATGAAGGAGACGCAGGAGTTGGTGGTGCCGAGGTCAATGCCGATTGTTCTTGCCATGGGATAACCTCCTAAGGGAGATGTAAGTGAAATATTCGGCTTCGCCGAATGTGAAATACGCCTTCGGCGTGTGAAATGTTTTCCGCAACCTCAATGGTCGTGACTCTCCACTGGAGAGCTCACTCCCTTTCGGGTGACCTCACCTCTGATGGTATATCAGCCACTGGCTGCCCTCAGAGGTTCGCCCTGCGGGCGGGGAGAGTGAAACCTTCGGTTTCTGTCAATGCAGAATTCAGAATTCAGAATTCAGAATGGCGGAAGAAAAATCCCGGGCGGGATTTTTCCTTGTATATATTATTGTAGATATTTCATGAATGTGAGTATGATATGTGAAATGTAAGTGAAAAAAGCGCTGAAGCGCTTTAATGATATAAATCCGCAAAGCGGATTTGTGATATATTCGGCAAAGCCGAATGTGATATATTGACCTGCGGTCAATATGATATATTTTGCTGCGCAAAATGTTTTAGTTAGTTATGCCTTTTATCTGGTCATAAACGGGCAATGTATTTATATTGTTTTTATGTGGGCGTGGTGATAAGATAGGGCATAAGGAGTGTGAGAGCATGGAAAGACCCAATGCATGGAAAAACTACACAAAGACGGACCTGAAGAAGCTGGAGGACATCGCGAAGGAATACAGGGCATTTATCGACGCCGGAAAAACCGAGCGTGAATGCGCTGTGGAAGCGGTGGCCATGCTGGAAAAGGCCGGATATATCAACCTGGAAAGCCTGATCGGCGGCGGGAAAAAGCTGAAGGCAGGCGACAAGGTATACCTGAACAAGATGGGCAAGGCCATCCTGACCTTCCATATGGGCAAAAAGCCTATGGCAGAAGGCATGAACATCGTTGGTGCCCATATCGACAGCCCCCGGCTGGACATCAAGCAGAACCCGCTGTATGAAGACAGTGATTTCGCCCTTGCGGACACCCACTACTACGGCGGCATCAAGAAGTACCAGTGGACTGCCCGGGAACTGGCACTGCACGGCGTTGTGGTGAAGAAGGACGGCACCAAGGTACAGATCAGCATCGGTGAAAAGGATGATGACCCTGTTGTGGGCATCAGCGACCTGCTGATCCACCTGAGCCAGGAACAGATGGGCAAGAAACTGGGGGAAGCCATCACCGGTGAAAACCTTGACATCATCCTGGGCGGAAGGCCCCTGAAGGGTGAGGAAAAGGAACCGGTCAAGGCCCAGGTGCTGCAGATCCTGAAGGAAACCTACGGCATTGAGGAAGAGGACTTCATCTCCGCGGAGATCGAGGCCGTTCCCGCCGGAAAGGCACGGGACTTCGGCCTGGACCGCAGCATGATCATGGGCTACGGCCATGATGACCGTGTATGCGCTTTTGCTGAACTGAAAGCGGTGCTGAGCCTGACAGCCACTCCGGAATACACCTGCTGCGGTATGCTGGTGGATAAGGAAGAGATCGGCAGCGTCGGCGCGACCGGCATGCAGAGCAACTACCTGGAGAACGCGGTGGCGGAGATTCTGGAGCTGCAGGGCAATTACAGCGAGCTGAATGTCCGCCGTACCCTGCGGAACAGCCGGATGCTGAGCTGCGACGTGAGCGCGGGCTTTGATCCCCTGTACGCTTCCGCCTATGAAAAGAAAAACGCCGCCTGGCTGGGCAGGGGCGTATGCTTCAATAAGTTTACAGGAAGCCGGGGCAAGAGCGGATCCAACGACGCGAACGCCGAGTTTATGGCGAAGCTGCGCAGGATCATGGATGACAACAAGGTGTTCTGGCAGACCGCGGAACTGGGCAAGGTGGACCAGGGCGGCGGCGGAACCATCGCCTATATCTGCGCGCTGTACGGCATGGAAGTTATCGACAGCGGTGTGGCGGTGCTGAACATGCACGCTCCGATGGAAGTAATCTCCAAGGCGGACCTGTATGAAGCCGTGAAGGCCTACAAAGCCTTTATGCTTGACGCGTAAGGACTTTGACAGCGGCGTTCATGGCTGCCGGAAGGGTGAGATCCTTCAGGTGATCCAAAGGAATAAACTCGTAACCCGCAGGCGCGGAAGCAGACGCTTCCGCGTCTGTTTCGTATATCCGCATCTGCCAGACCTGGTGGGTGAACACATGACGGGCCGGACCGGCATCCCGCAGGGAAGAGAGGGAAAGGTGCAGCTTTTTACTGACCACAGGCAGCAATTCATCAGCATGAGATTCGCCTTCAAACATGGGGAAGCACCAGAGACCCTGGAGGAGGCGTTCCGTGCGCCGGCGCATGAGGACGCGATCGCCGGAGCGAATCAGCAGAACCGCGTACGGGATGACTTTCTGGGGTTTGGCCTTAGGCAGGACGGGCAGATCCGACGCGTCCCCGGCCTTACAGGCGTCACAGAAGGCGGAAAGGGGACAGACAGCACAGTCCGGCGTACCGGGTACGCAGACAGTGGCACCCAGGTCCATGACGGCCTGATTGTGATCCCCGGGGCGCTCCTCCGGCACAAGGGCTGCGGCCAGCTCCTCAATATGTTTCCGGGTATCCGGCTGGAGGGCATCCGTGCGGATACCGTAAATACGGGAGAGAACGCGGATGACGTTGCCGTCCACGGCGGGAACGGGGACATCATAGGCGATGGAGGCGATGGCACCGGCGGTATAGGGTCCGATGCCGCGAATCTTCTTCAGCTTTTCCGGATCCCGGGGCAGGACACCGCCGTACTGTTCCATGACATCCATGGCTCCGTTATGGAGATTCCGGGCACGGGAATAATAACCCAGACCTTCCCAGGCTTTCAGGACATCCGCTTCCGGGGCTTCCGCCAGGGCAGGAAGGGTCGGGAAGCGGGAAAGAAAACGATCATAATAGGAAAGAACCGTTTCCACACGAGTCTGCTGCAGCATGGCTTCACTGACCCAGGTACGGTAGGCGTCATGAAAGCCGCGCCAGGGAAGATCCCGGGCACAGCGGTCATACCAGTCAAGCAGGGCAGCGGTCAGCGGATGCATATATCAAAAGCTCCTTCCGAACAGGTCAGAAGGATTGTAACACAAGGCTTTCAGCAGGAGAAACGAAGAAATACGGCGAAAACGGGAGATCGCAAAAGAAAATCAACGTAAAAACAAGAAAAATACATGATAACGGGCGGACAAACACTTGCGGAAAAAGGGTAAAAGCATTATATTACTCTCTGGTTGTTAGCACTCCATCAGTTTGAGTGCTAAAAACAAGCAAACGAACGACAGGAGGAATTAATCCATGACTGTGAAGCCGTTGGGTGACCGTGTTGTCATCAAGAATTGCGAAGCAGAAGAAACCACCAAATCCGGCCTGATCCTGACCAGCGCCGCTAAGGAAAAGCCCCAGATGGCTATTGTTATCGCTGTAGGTCCCGGGGGAAACGTGGACGGTAAAGAGATCACCATGCACGTGAAAGCGGGCGAGAAAGTTATCTATTCCAAGTATGCCGGCACCGAAGTGAAGGTGGACGGAGAAGAACTGATCATCGTAAGACAGAGCGATATTCTGGCTGTTGTTGAATAATTTGCCTGCAAATTATTCAACAAGGTGAAATATTGAACCGCTGTGCGGTTCAATGTGAAATATTCGGCTAAAGCCGAATGTGATGAATACTTTTTACTCCATGTGTATGAAGGCTATATTGACTGATCTGCCTGACAGAACATGAGAGAAAGATAATAAAGGAGTAATGAGCTATGGCTAAGAAGATTCAGTATGGCGAAGAAGCGCGCCGGAGCCTGGAAAAGGGCGTTAACGCGCTGGCCGATACCGTGAAGATCACCCTTGGACCGAAGGGCCGCAATGTGGTCCTGGACAAGAAATACGGTGCTCCCCTGGTCACCAACGACGGTGTGACCATCGCCAAGGAGATCGAGCTGGAAGACCCCTTTGAAAACATGGGCGCCCAGCTGGTGAAGGAAGTTTCCACCAAGACCAATGACGTTGCCGGCGACGGCACCACCACCGCCACCCTGCTGGCCCAGGCCATCATCCGTGAAGGCCTGCGCAACCTGGCTGCCGGCGCGAATCCCATGATCCTGCGCAAGGGCATCCAGAGCGCTACCGACGCCGCTGTTGAAGGCCTGAAGGAACAGAGCCAGCCCATCAACGGCAAGCAGGCTATTGCCCAGGTTGCCGCCAACTCCGCTGCTGACGAGAACATCGGCAAGCTGATCTCCGACGCTATGGAGACCGTTGGCGCTGACGGCGTTATCACCGTTGAAGAAAGCAAGACCATGACCACCGGCATGACCACCGTGGAAGGCATGCAGTTCGACCGCGGCTACTCTTCCGCCTACATGGTCACCGATACCGAAAAGATGGAGGCTGTTCTGGACGATCCGCTGATCCTGATCACCGACAAGAAGATCAGTGCCATCCAGGAAGTCCTGCCCGTTCTGGAGCAGGTTGTGCAGACCGGCAAGAAACTGCTGATCATCGCTGAGGATGTTGAAGGCGAAGCCCTGAGCACCCTGGTGGTCAACAAGCTGCGCGGCACCTTCACTTGCGTGTCCGTCAAGGCCCCCGGCTTCGGCGACCGCCGCAAGGAAATGCTGCAGGATATCGCCATCCTGACCGGCGGTACCGTGATTTCCTCTGAGACCGGTATGGAACTGAAGGAAGCCACCGTTGACATGCTGGGTAAAGCCCGACAGGTCAAGGTGAACAAGGAAAACACCACGATCGTGGACGGTGCCGGCGACAAAGAAGCCATCAAGAACCGTGTTGCCCAGATCCGTGCCCAGATCGCTGAGACCACCAGCGACTATGACCGTGAGAAGCTGCAGGAGCGCCTGGCCAAGCTGGCCGGCGGTGTTGCGGTGATCCAGGTCGGTGCCGCTACGGAAGTCGAAATGAAGGAACGCAAGATGCGGATCGAGGACGCCCTGAGCGCCACCCGTGCCGCTGCTGAAGAAGGTATCGTTCCCGGCGGCGGAATCGCCCTGCTGAACGTGATCCCGAAGGTTGCCGCCCTGCTGGACAACTGCGCCGGCGACGAGAAGACCGGTGTGCAGATCGTCCTGCGCGCCCTGGAAGAGCCGATCCGTCAGATCGCCCTGAACGCCGGTATCGACGGCAGCGTGATCGTTGACCACATCAAGTCCGCCCGGAAGCCCGGCTACGGCTACGACGCCCTGAAGGGTGAGTACGTTGACATGGTGGAACGCGGCATCATCGATCCTACCAAGGTTACCCGCAGCGCGCTGCAGAACGCGGCGTCCATCGCGGCGATGATCCTGACCACTGAATCCCTTGTGGCTGATATTCCTGAACCCGAACCCGCAGCACCCGCTGGTGGAGGAATGGGAGGCATGTACTAATAAATTCTGATCTCTGAACAGAATTTATTAGTAAATGAAATATGAAAAGAGCATCTGCTTTCGCAGGTGCTCTTTTCATGTGAAATATTGGACGTCTGCGACGTCCAATGTGAAATATTCCGCTTCGCGGAATGTGAAATATTCGGCTGCCGCCGAATGTGTGATAATGTGTCGCTTCGCGACGTGATATTTGCCTGCGGCAAATATATAGCGCTGCGCTGGGCTTTTGGGGAACGAGGAGATTGGGGAAGAAAGAAAGAGACTGATGAGTGAACTGCCGGGACGGTTCTAAACGTTTCCGGCGAGCCGGAACGGGAGAACCGTCACGCCCGTTCGCGGTCCTGAGCCAAGCTCAGTCCCGGGGTACTCATCAGTCAGGAAGGATGCGGGAGAGGGTATTATTGCAATGTTGGCGGAGAAGTATACAATTCGGTAGTTATACCGGGAGTAGAAAAAGGGAACAAAATAGAGATACGGGGAGTTGAGCGTATTCACAGGATGTTCATATGGTTTTCAGGGAAGAAAACTTGATAAATACGGGGGTAAAAGGTACAATATGCGTCAGTACACCGAATAATACCAGTCACTGGGAATACGGAGTAACATAAAAGCCGCAGGCTGATATGAAACCTGTTACGGAAGGATGATGCGCAATGCCGATCAAGATCTCGAACGAACTGCCGGCGTACAAAACGCTGACGGATGAGAACATCTTCGTGATGACGGAAACACGGGCTACGACCCAGGATATACGTCCGCTGAGGATCGCCATTGTGAACCTGATGCCTACCAAGATCGATACGGAAACGCAGCTGCTGCGGCTTCTGGGCAACACCTCGCTGCAGGTGGAAACGGAACTGGTGAAGATGCAGAGCCATGTTTCCAAGAACACCTCCGCGGAACACCTGACAGCGTTCTATAAGACCTTTGATGAGATCAAAGACCAGAACTTCGATGGTATGATCATCACCGGGGCGCCGGTGGAACAGATGGCCTTTGAAGAGGTGGAATACTGGGACGAGCTGTGCGGGATCATGGAGTGGAGCAAGACACACGTGCACTCCACCTTCCATATCTGCTGGGGAGCGCAGGCAGCGCTGTACTACCACTTCGGGATTCCGAAGGTACCGCTGGGAAAGAAGCTGTTCGGCGTATTCCCGCACAAGGCAGAGCGGAAAAACTACATCCTGCTGCGGGGCTTTGATGACGTGTTCATGGCACCCCACAGCCGGCATACCACTGTGCGGCGGGAAGACATGGAAGCCTGCGGAAAACTGAAGATCCTGGCCTCCTCCGAAGAAGCGGGTGTGTACGCGGCCATCACGGAAAACGGCCGGCAGGTGTTCATCATGGGCCACAGCGAGTATGACCCGCGGACACTGGAAAAGGAGTACCTGCGGGACAAGAACGCGGGCCTGCCGATCGAGGTGCCGAAGAACTACTATCCTAATGACGATGATACCCAGGAACCGCTGGTAACCTGGAGAAGCCACGCGAACCTGCTGTACGCGAACTGGCTGAACTACATGGTATACCAGACAACACCGTATGACCTGAAAGAAATCAGCAAATGAAAGGAAAAACAAGATGCTGAAAGACATACTGACAAACAAAAAAGGATTATTTGAAACCGGAGTTCATACCGAACTGCGGGGACAGATCAACCGGAACCGCCGGGTGGTACTGGTGAACGGCGATGTGATGGGCAATGTGCGATCTGAACAGTCTGGCGTTTCCGCCCGGGTATACCGGGGCGGCGTTTACGGATTCTCCTCCATGGCCGAATACACCGATGAAGCGGCTGAAATGGTGCTGAAAGCGGCGACCGAAAACGCCGCCTTCATGGACAAGCACGCAGGCATCGGCAAGCCCGCCCTGCCGGCAATGACCCTGAAGCAGCTGCCAACACAGGAAGATATCCGCGACTGCGAACAGAAGATCTATGTGGACTTTGCCCGGGAGATTGACGCGTATATCGCGAAGAACTGCCCGAAGCTGGTCTCCCGCGCGGTGGTTTCCATGGAAGACTCCATGGAGAAGCTGATCGTAACCTCTGACGCGGCCAGCGGACATATCCTGGCACCCCGGTCCTATGTATATGTGGAACTGACAGCGATGACAGACGCAGGAAATCCTGTGGTGCTGTATGTTCCCTTCGGCGGCAAGGGCACATTTGACAAAAACTTCAGTGATTCCGCTGCCTACTACGCTCAGATCGACAAGCTGTATGAGCGGCTGATGCAGAAGCGGGAAGGCGTATACGCGGAAGCCGGTGAGAAGACTGTCGTCCTGGACGGCATGATGACCGGTATGCTGAGCCATGAAGCTGTGGGACATACGGTTGAAGCCGACCTGGTGCTGGGCGGCAGCGTGGCGGCCCATAACCTGAACAAGAGAGTTGCCAGCGACCTGGTCACCCTGAGCGACTTCGCCCATACCGCGTTCGGCAAGGATTGCCCGCTGCCGGTGTATATTGACGATGAAGGCACCGAAGCGAAGGACGTAACGCTGATCAAGGACGGTATCCTGACCGGATACATGAACAGCAGGGAAAGCGCGCAGCACTTCGGCATGGAAGCCGCCGGAAACGCCCGGGCCTGGTCCTTCTCCGACGAGCCGCTGATCCGGATGAGGAACACCACCATCCATCCCGGCAAGGACAAGCTGGAAGATATGATCGCGTCCGTGGATGATGGTTATTACCTCATTGACTCCAACAACGGACAGGCAGACACCACCGGCGAATTCATGTTCGGTGTGACCATGGGATACGAGATCAAGAACGGTAAGCTGGGCAAGGCCCTGCTGGACACCACGATCTCCGGTGTGGCATTTGAGATGCTGAAGACCGTTGACATGGTGGGAGACGAAATCTGCTGGGTCAGCTCCGGTATGTGCGGAAAGAAACAGCCGATGCCTGTTGGCATGGGCGGACCGGCGCTGCGCTGCAAAGTGAAGATCGGAGGCCGTTAAGGATGGATAAACTGAATAAACTGGCGCAGGAGATCCTGGCCGAAGCGAAAACGCAGGGCGCGGACTACGCCCAGAGCAGCGTTATAGAAGAAGAGAAAAAAGAATTCAACGTGGACGGCGGCCGTTTCTCCCTGATGCGGACCCTGTTTAACCGTACCGTGGTCATTACCGTGATGAAGGACCAGCGGAAGGGTACAGTGTCGATCAACCGGTTTGACAGCGAAGCCGTAAAGAATGCCGTGAAGGACGCCATTGCTGCCGCGGAAAGCGGACAGCCGGACGCTGCCTGGCAGTTTGAAGACAAGCCGGTGGAAACGGAATATACCGAAGGCGCGCCGGAATGCGATACGGATAAGCTGTTTGAGCGGACGAAGGAACTGCTGGAGACGATCAAGGTAAAACATCCCACGATCATCATGGAACAGATGATCACGGTGCATACCAGCTGGAAGATCGTGTACATGACCAGCAACAACGTGATCTACCGGTCCAAATCCGGTAACTATCACTTTGACCTGATGTATTCCGCCCACGAAGGCGAGAAGGGAACATCCTTCTTCGGCAGCGGCGTGACGCTGAAAGACCTGGACAAGCCAGTGATCGAAACCGGACTGATCGAACGGGACCTGGCGAGCATCGAACAGCAGCTGGATCCCAAAGCGCTGGAAGGCAAGTTCACCGGAACGGTGGTCATGGCCCCGTACGCGCTGTCCGGAGTTGTGCTCAGCACCATTATGAGCAATTTCGTGAGCGATATGTGCCTGATCGACGGCACCAGCATCTGGAAGGACAAGCTGGGCGAACAGGTTGCGGATCCCCGTCTGACCATCAGCTTTGAACCCTACAGCGATGATGTTGTCGTGCGCGAGCGGCATACCGGAGAAGGATACCCGACCGAGAACTTTGACCTGATCAAAGACGGCAAGCTGAACAGCTTCTGCCTGAGCCAGTACGGCGCCAACAAGACCGGCAGAACACGGTCCGGAAATGATGGAAGCAATATCCGGATCAAGGCCGGCGAAAAGACGCTGGAAGAGATCATTGCCGGTATCGATAAGGGAATTCTTGTGATGCGGTTCTCGGGCGGACAACCCGCGTCGAGCGGAGAATTCTCCGGTGTGGCGAAGAACAGTTTCTATATTGAGAACGGAAAGATCGCATACGCACTGACGGAAACAATGATCAGCGGATGCGTACCGGAAATGCTGCAGAATATTGTTGATATTAGCAGTGACAGGCTTGTTGACGGGGAAGTCAGTGTGCCGTATGTGGCGTTTGATGGAGTCACGATAAGCGGTAAATAACCGCTTATCGTGAATGAATTATAGGAGAAGCACAAAAGTGCTTCTCCTATATGAATTATTGAGGGACAATACATGAAAGTATTGCCCCTCAATATGAATTATCCTGCTTACGCAGGATATGAATTATTCGGCTGCCGCCGAATATGTAAGTTACTTTTTTAATTGGTTGATCCAAAGATTGATCAACCAATTATTTGTTTCCTTTAGCGGTATTTATAGATGAAACAAGGATACGCCGTATCGTATCACATTCATTGCGAAGCCTCTGGATTGAATCGTTATCGCATAATGAGGCTCTGGAAAACAACTCCAGCCAGTATTTTGTTTCGTGGCATTCCTTTAGCGCAATCTGAAGCTTGGAAATAAAATCAGGCTTGCTTTGAGCATAGCAGGATTCATGTATATTTGCGCCTACAGATGTGGCGGATCTTTCCAGCTGATTAACAAGAGATGAATGACCTTTTATTTTTCCGGTTAGCTGCAGAATAGAAACAGAGAAATTCATCGATAAATCCAACAGTTTATTCTCCTGCATAATATCACCTCTTTATGAGTATACAGGAAGAATACAAAAAGGTGCAACAAGAAGTGGAAGAAACAGAGATTATGGGAAAAATAAACCTTGACAAAAGGGGCAGAATTTTCATATAATGCCACTGTTGCGAATGCAATAGGGGCATGGTGTAATGGTAACACGTGGGTCTCCAAAACCTTTGTTGAGGGTTCGAATCCTTCTGCCCCTGCCAAGAGAAAACCTCCACATCTTGTGGAGGTTTTTTCGCAGGCAAAATGAAATAAAGGATTCGAACAGAGCCGTAATGAATGACAGCCCGGTGGGCTGTCAGAACGGCGAACGGCTTTTCCGCAGAAAAGTCGAATCCTTCTGCCCCTGCCAAGAAAAAACCGTTGATGAAAATCAACGGTTTTTTCAATGATATTCGGCTTACGCCGAGTGATATTGCTTCGCAATGATATTCACCTTCGGTGAATGATATTGCGCTTTGCGCAGTGTTATAGACTTTTACGCTATATTCAGCGTGGAAACAGACTATAGTCTAATGCGGATAAGGTAATTAAGAAAAGAAGCCCGTTGATGCGTATCAACGGGCTTTTAGTATTCATAGGAATGGATCAGGTTTTGTCGCCGCGTTTTTGGTGGAGTCGGACCTGGGCACGATACTCACTGGGGGAAACGCCGGTGAGTTTTTTGAAGGAACGAAGGAAATTGGAATAATCGCCGAAGCCGCAGAGATAGGAGATCTCACTGAGCGTCAGGGGCTCAAAGAGCTTCTGCTTGGCCAGGATGACGCGGCGGTAAAGGATATAGTTATAGACGCTGTGATGGATATAGCGCATGAACTCATGGGACAGGGTGGAGACACTGATGCCGAAGGTTTCGGAAAGGCTTTCCAGGGTCAGAGGCTCCATATAGTGCTCATTGATATAGACAAGGACCTGATGCATCATCGGGTTCGCCGTGACAGCGGGAAGCTGGGGAGAGGAACCGCGCAGGGTATCCAGGATGATGCGAAACAGGGGAAGGATATAGGTGAGATCCCGGAAACGGTCCACAGGAGCATTATTCTCACCGTTTTTCATGACGGTGGACATGTAGTTCATGCATTCATCCGCAATCTCGCGTTTCAGGGAATAGATGAGGCAGCCCTGACCCTTTGTGCGCTCGGAGAGGAACTGGATCAGGTCAATCTGGCCGCAGCCGACAGTGGCCAGGAAATCCGTGGAGCAATAGAGGTAAGCCCGTTCATAGCGGGGAAGGGTCTGCTCACACATGAGGCCGTGCATGTGGAACGGAGGAACGATGATGAGCTGATCCGGCTTGAGCATATAGACTTCGTTGTCTACGCCAAACTGGCGGGCACCGCTGATATGGAGATAGATCTCATAAAAATCATGACAGTGGAAACCGTAGTGCTGACGATTGAAGGAGATACCGTAGAAGCCTTCATAATCACTGCGTCCATGGCTCATGGAACAATAACCGAAGTTGGATACCTGCTGGGAATAGCTCATGTTTTCCTCCGGCAGTATTTTTATAGTCGTACATATTATATTGCCAGAATCGCATAAACTCAAGCCTGTATTGCATGGCGAAAACAAATTGCGCTCACTATCATTATGCTTAAGAAACGGGAAAACCGAAAATCCAGCATCGTTGAGGGCAAAGAGAACATGAAGACACAAAGGCGGAAATCCAAACTGAAGATACAGCTTAAAAGAGACTGGCGGCTGTATGCCATGCTGGCAATTCCGTTTATCTGGTATATCATTTTCTGCTACAAACCCATGGGCGGTGTAATCATCGCTTTCCAGAAATACAGCATTTTCAAGGGCATTACCGGCAGCAAGTTTGTCGGACTGGATAACTTCAAATTCGTATTCGGCATGCGGGACTTCGGCATCGCGCTGGGGAACACGCTGCTGCTGAACTTCATGGACCTGGTGTTTGGATTCCCGATGCCGATCATCCTGGCCATTATGCTCAATGAGATGCGGGCTAAGCGGCTGAAGAAGTTTTCCCAGACCATGCTTTACCTGCCGCACTTCCTGAGCTGGGTTATCATCGGCGGCATGGTGCTGAAGATCTTCGCCCCAACCACGGGCGTGATCAACGCTTCGCTGCTCAAGAGCGGCCTGGTAGACAAGAATGTGCCGTTCCTGACCCAGGGCAACTGGTGGCAGTTCACCTATGTGCTTGTTGGCGTATGGCAGAACATGGGATGGGGAACCATCCTGTACCTGGCAGCCATTACGGGTCTGGACATGAACCTGTTTGAGGCGGCACAGATCGACGGTGCCAACAAGCTGCAGCAGATCTGGCATGTGACCCTGCCGGGCATCCGGAGTACGATCATTATCCTGCTGATCCTGAACATCGGCCGGATGATGAGCATCGGATTTGACCGGCCCTATATTATCGGAAACACCATCGTGAAAGACTACTGCGACGTGATCTCCACGTTCGTTTACCGCGTTGGTATTGTGAACACCAAGTTTGACCGGGCGACAGCTGTGGGCCTGTTCCAGTCCGTGATCGGCATGATCCTGGTGACGGTGGCCAATACCATTTCCCGGGCATTTGACGAACAGGGTATCTGGTAAGGAAGGAGGAGAATGAGATGAGTTATCCGACTTCCGCCATCGCGGTGAAAAGTAAGAAAAAAGAACACAAAACAGGCCAGATCATCCTGAATATCCTGATCCTGGTGTTCGTACTGGTGTGCACGCTGCCGTTTATCAACGTGATCGCAATTTCCCTTTCCTCCAAGTCTGCCATCCTGCGGGGAGACGTATCTTTCTGGCCGGTGGAATTCAGCACCAGAGCCTATGAGGTCATCATCAACGATCCATCCATGTTCCACAGCCTGGGATATACGGTTAAGATCACGGTGATCTACACGCTGCTGGCGATGGTCATGACCATCCTGTACGCTTTCCCGATGACCATGAAACGGCTGAAGGGCAGAAAATTCTTCATGTTCTTCATCGTTTTCACGATGTATTTCTCCGGCGGAACGATTCCGATCTACCTGAACGTGAAGGAACTGGGAATGATCAATACCCAGTGGAGCCTGATCTTCCCCGGACTGATCTCCACATTCAACATCATCATCCTGAAAAACTTCTTTGAAGGCCTGCCGTATGAGCTGAACGAAGCGGCCTATATTGACGGAGCGAATGACTTCCAGATCCTGCTGAAGATCTACCTGCCCCTGAGCTTCTCGTCCATCGCGACGCTGTCACTGTTCTACGCGGTAGGAAAGTGGAACAGTTTCTCCGATGCCCTGTACTACATCAACTCCCGGGACTTGCAGCCTCTGCAGCTGAAATTGTACAACCTGATCAAGGGCGGACAGGCGGTGGAAGTGTCCGTGCAGGAGGGAAGCAGCAACGATCTGGCATCGTCAATCTCCGCGTCCATCGAGTCAGCGACGATCATCTTTGCCACGGTGCCGATATTGGTGGTGTACCCGTTTGTGCAGAGGTACTTTGTGGCGGGAGTGACGCTGGGAGCAGTTAAAGGATGAATCCTTTAACTGCTCCCAGCGAATGAATTATTCGACTGCGTCGAATATGAATTATCGGCTAAGGCCGATATGAATTATTGAAAGGCAAGCCTTTCAATATGAATTATTCGCCTACGGCGAATATTGATATATGTAAACAGGCGGGGAGAGAACAATAGACCCGCTTGAAATAAGGAGGAAAAGAACATGAAGAAACTGTTGGCTATGGTACTGGCGCTGAGCCTGATGCTGGGGCTGATCCCGGCGATGGCGGCTGCTGAAGACGACTGGGTAACCCTGCGGGTGGAAATGTATGACCGTTCCACTGCCGGATTCAACGTGGAAGACTGCTGGCAGCTCCACTACATCCAGGAAAACTTTGGTGACCCGAACCACATCAAGGTTGTGTGGGTTCCCGTGTCCCGCTGGGAAGAGGGCGAAATCATCAGCCGCTACCTGGCCGGTAACGAAGCTCCCGACCTGTGCATGACCTACGGCACCGCGAACCTGGAATCCTACATCACCGACGGCGGCATCAAGCCCCTGGATGAGCTGATGGCGGAATACGGCCCGGACATCGCTCCCTTCCTGGGAGACGAAGTGCTGCAGTACGGCCAGTTTGACGCGAACGACGGACGCGGCAAGCTCCAGTATTACATCCCGGCCCGCCGGATCATCGTGGCTACCCAATCAGAATACATCCGCGGCGACTGGCTGGAGAAACTGAACATGGAAGTTCCCACCAACGTGGAACAGCTGTACGCCTACCTGAAGGCGGCGAAGGAACAGAACCTGGGCGGTGATCAGACGATCCCTTATTCTTCCGACCTGTACGCTGCTGATCCCTTCTACGGATGGATCTACCAGATGGATGCCTTCACCGATTACTCCCAGGTGACAGAGGAAGACTGGATCGCTTACCATGACTTCCACTACCTGCTGCCCGGCGCCAAGGAAGCCATTCGCTGGATGAACAAGTTCTTCAATGAAGGACTGGTTTCCGACTACTTCGGACTGAGCAACTCCGAGCAGACTGACGCCAACCGCGTCCAGGGCTATGACGGCTTCTGGGTCGGCAACTGGGACGTGGCCTGGAGACAGGAATACCTGTATTCCCAGGACCTGGCCAAGAACGTGCCCGGCGCTTACTGGGTAGCCTGCGATCCCTTCCGTCCCGAAGGTTCTCCCATTGTCCATGAAACCTACAACGCGAACGGCCAGGCGCTGTTCATTCCGGAAAGCACCAGCGATGAAGCCGCGATCGCCGCGATCAAGTACCTGAACTGGATGGTGAAACCGGAAAGCCTGTTTGCCCTGCAGAACGGTGAAAAGGGCTATACCTACACGCAGGTGGACGCCAACGGCATTCCCACCGACCTGAAGAACATCAGCGACACTGAAGACGCCTATAAGATCCACGCTGTGGACGGCTGCCCGATCTGCAACGGCTTCTTCTACGGCTCCGATGAACTGAACTACGCCGCTTCCGCGAATGCTTATCCCGGATACGAGGAAGCGGTGGCCCACAGCCTGGAGATCTCCAACGAGGGCGGCTACCAGCCCGTAACCTTCACGAAGACCATCGAAGCCCGTGTTGACTATGGCTCCACCGTGATCTCCAAGGAAGCTGACCTGCTGGTGAATGCTGTGACCTGTGCTGAAGCTGACTTTGATGCCGTGTGGGAAAAGTACACCCAGGAAATCCTGAACAACGGCGGACAGCAGATCATTGATGAACAGCGCGCCGCTTACCAGGAAGGTGCCTATCGCGGCTCCTATCCCATGAAGTAAAATCCTTCTGATAATCCCTTCCAAAGCAGGTAAAAACTGCTTTAAAGGGAAACCAACCCCCGGTTTAACCCCTTTCCGCAGCAATGCGGAAAGGGGTTTTATATACCTATTTGTACAGAAAAGAAAAAACAAATAAGAAATGATGAAAGCAGGATATGCATAGTAGAAAGCATTTTTCACATAGAATGAGGACAAGGATTGACTATACAATAAGCCTGCAAGATATGGTTGATTTGGGTAAATAAAAACACAGAAAACTCTCCTGAAACGGTCAGAAATGAAGAGGAGGGAGCCCATTGACAGATATTGCCGTAAGCAAGAAGGCAAAAGCTCCTATGAAGAACCTGCACAAGGGATATTCCTTGAAAACGTACCTGAAGAGATACTGGACGCTGTACCTGCTGCTGGTTCTTCCGGTTGCGTTCTTTATTCTTTTCCGCTATACCCCCATGGCGTACATTCTCCAGGGATTCAAGAAGAACAACATCCTGATCCCGCCGTGGAAGGTTGAATGGGCCAAAAACAACGGCATGCAGTGGTTCATGAAGGCGTTTAAGGACCGTGACTTCCTCAACGCACTGAAGAACACGATCTTCCTGAACCTGCTGGACCTGGTCATCGGTATGCCGATGCCGATCATCATGGCCCTGCTGCTGAACGAACTGGCTTTCCCGAAGTATAAGCGGATCACCCAGACGGTGCTGTATCTGCCGCACTTCCTGAGCTGGGTTATTATTTCCAGCATTACGCTGCGGATGTTCGCCACTAATGACGGTATCGTGAACAAACTGCTGGGCACAAGCATTCCATTCTTCGGAGACGCAAACCACTGGAGGGCATCCTATATTGTCCTGGGTATATGGAAGGAATGCGGATGGAATACCATCATCTACCTGGCAGCGCTGACCGGCATCAACCCTGAACTGTATGAAGCGGCTGAAGTGGACGGCGCGACAAGGCTCCAGAAGATCTGGCATGTGACCCTGCCGGGAATCCGGTCCACGATCATCATCCTGCTGATCATGAACCTGGGCCATATCCTGGGATCTGAATTTGACAGACCGTTTACACTGCAAAACCCGCTGGTGAAGGAAGCCAGTAAGACCATATCGATCTACGTATATGAAAAAGGTATCAACGGACAGCAGTATTCACTGACAACCGCCGTTGGCCTCTTCCAGAGCGTTGTATGCGTCATCTTCCTGCTGATGTCCAATTCTCTCGCGAAGAAATTCGGCGAGCGCGGAATCTGGTAAGGAGGGAAGAAAAGATGAGTGTTGTCAACGAAACCAGAGGCTTTTCCTCCCGCAAACTCCATGACGGTATGATCAAGAGCCGCGGAAGAAAAGCCGGAGACCTGGTCATTGCCGGAATCTGCCTGGTAATGATGATCGTGTGCCTGCTGCCGATGCTGCATGTGCTTGCCTGCAGCCTGTCCTCCGCGGACGCGCTGGTGAAGAATGAAGTGTTCATTATTCCGAAAGGATGGAACACAGAAGCCTACAAGACCGTGCTGACCACACCGAAGTACGTGCGCTCCCTGGGCTGGACCGCGATCCTGACCGTGATGTGCACGCTTCTGTCCATCACCCTGACCATCTGCGCCTCCTATCCGCTGATCTACAGCGAGCTGAAGGGCGGCAAGTTCATCAACATTCTGATTCTTTTCACGATGTATTTCAGCGCCGGTACGATCCCGAGCTACCTGCTGCTGAGCCGGCTGGGGATGCTGAACACGCCGTACGCGCTGATCTTCCCGAACTGTATCAGCGTATTCAACGTGATCATCATGAGGTCGTTCTTCTACGGCGTGCCGGACAGCCTGAAAGAGGCGGCGGAAATAGACGGCGCGGGTCCGATCCGGGTGCTTGTAAAGATTTACCTGCCGCTGAGCCTGCCGGTCATCGCAACACTGAGCCTGTTCTACGCCGTTGGCCGCTGGAATGGATTCTCCGATGCGCTGATGTACCTGAAGAAGTCCGAATCCGAACCCTACTGGCCGATCCAGCTGCTGCTGTACAACGTGATCAAGAATTCCACCCAGACCAACGAACAGGCGGCACAGGAAGGATTCTACGCCAACGGTGTCAGCAAGACGATCCAGATGGCGACGGTTATGTTCGCAACGGTGCCGATCCTGCTGGTATATCCGTGGCTGCAGAGATACTTTGTGTCGGGAGTGACTATTGGTGCTGTAAAGGGTTGATTCCCTTCGGATGCAGCTGGTAAGTGAAATATCTCAAAGCAACAGCGTTGCTTTGAAATGTGAAATATCGGCCCAAGGGCCGATGTGAAATATTGAACGGCGAGCCGTTCAATGTGAAATATTCGGCTACCGCCGAATGTGAGAGTTACTTAGGCGCGGAGCGCCAAATGAATTATTCGATTACATCGAATATGATTATTAACAGGATTCCTAAGGGCAGAAGCCCTTGAGATAAAAAAAGGAGGAAAAGACCTATGAAACGTATCCTTTCCCTGGTCCTGGTTCTGGCGCTGATCGCCTCCCTCGGCATCAGCACTGCGTTCGCGGCGGATGACGGTTTTGTGGACGGCAAGTTCACCGAAACCCGAAAGATCACCGTGGAAATCTACAACCGGAACAACGACGGCGGCACCGACCCCACCAACAACGTGTGGACCGAGTACCTGAAGAAGGGCATGCTCGAGAAATACAATGTTGAAGTCGAATATGTGTCTGTCGGCCGCTGGACCGAAACAGATGATATCGCCCAGCTGATGGCTGACAAGCAGGCTCCCGATATCAGCTACACCTACGGCGCCAACACCATCATCTCCTACGCCAACATGAAGGATGAAAACGGTAACCCCGGCGTCATCGACCTGGCTCCCTACCTCGAAGAGTACAAGGACTACATCGGCAACGTGATCAACCTGCTTGGCGGTGAAGACAACCTGTACTATGACAAGGATCCCGCCACCGGCGCTGTGTGGATGATCGAAGGCATCCGCGCTGACACCTCCCGTATCACCACCTTCATCCGCAAGGACTGGCTGGATACCCTGGGCCTGGCTCTGCCGACCACCGAAGAAGAGTTCTACAATGCCCTGGTTGCCTTCCGTGACAACGCGGACAAGCTGCTGGGCGAGAACGCTGACAAGATGATCCCCTATACCACCTCCACCGATATCGGCTGGCGGAATGACCTGATGAGCATCAGCAAAGTTGCTGAAGACATCGACGACGCGACCTTGTTCGTGTACGGCTACGATGACCGTCACCTGCTGGTTCCCGGCTACAAGGAAGGCATCCGCGTGCTGAACAAGTGGTACAACGAAGGCCTGGTCTGGAAAGACTTCGGTCTGTACACCGACAGCACTGTTGAAGATGACAACATGAAGGCCGGCTATGTTGGCGCTTTCATGCACAACTGGGACTATCCTTTCCGTAACGGCGAAGACTGCATCAACCTGAACCTGCAGCGCAATGTGGGCGAAAACGCGATGTTCGTTCCGATCGACTGCTTCCAGAATGACGCCGGTATCACCCGTAAGTACTTGGGCGCTGCTGTCGGTTCCGACCGGAAGATCTTCCTGCCCTCCACCAACAAGGAGCCCGTTGCCTCTCTGCTGTACATTGATTTCATCTCCAGCCCTGAAACCATCAAGTTCCTGCAGACCGGCGAAGAAGGCGTGAACTTCACCATGACCGAAGACGGCGCCTACCAGATCCTGCCCGCCACCGGCGAATGGGTCAAGAACTCCGGCAACAACATCGACTACACCATGACCTGCAACGGCCTGTACCTGGGCGAAGCCACCGGTGCCACCACCGCGCTGAGCTATCCCGGCATCCCCGCTGAGATCGTCATCCAGGCCAATGAGTTCGGTAAGAACAACGGTCGTTATCCGGCCCACTACAACGTCGGCACCATCGAAGCCGAAACTGACGTTGGTTCCAGCCTGACCGCGAAGCGCGACGAGCTGCTGACCAAGGCCGTGACCGCTTCCGTCGAAGAGTTTGACGCCGTGTATGACAGCAACATGGAAGACTACATGAACATGGGCGGCCAGGACATCATCGATGAGCGCATCGAAAAGCTTCAGGAAGTCTACGGTATCGCCTTTGAAAAGTGATCCGGACGGACATTGACTGAGTGATCAAATGAAAAGGAGGGATGCCGATATTGCTTCGGCATCCCTCTGTTTTCCAGGGCGTGATCACAATTCATGCCGCTGGTACTGACTGAGATTCTTACGGTATTGACTGGGAGAGATTCCCGCGATCTTTGTAAAAGCACGAAGAAAACCTGAATAGTCGCTGAAACCGCACTGGTAGGCGATCGTGTTAAGGCTGTCCTCTCCGAGCATCAGCCGGCGGGAAAGCATGACACGGCGATAGAGAATATAGTTGTAGACGCTGCGGTTGGTAAACCGGACAAACTCATGGGCAAGCCAGGATTCACTGATGCCGAAATGACGTGCCAGATCCGTGATGCTCAGGTCCTGGGTGTAGTGATTGTTGATATAGGTGAGCACGTCCTGGATGACATTGCCGGACGCTGATTCAGCCCGGACAGGGATGGTACGGCGGATAACCTGGCAGAGCAGGTTTACCAGGGTGATCATGTGGGCATAGTCCTGGAAGCGGTCCACCGCGTCGTTGATATTGGACTGGGCGGTTTCAATCTGGCGGATACAGTGGACAAAGCGGTCGGCGTCCTTGTCCGACAGCTGATAGGTATAGTGTCCGCCGGCAGCATGGGCCTGCAGAAACTGGTTCAGGTCCAGCTGGCCGCAGCTGAGGTTGCGCATGACCTCAGGGGAAACATTCAGGAAAGCACGCTCGTAGTTATGCATCTCACGGGTGCAGGACAGGCCGTGCATGCAGAAGGGCGGCAGGATGAAGACCTGGTTGGGCTTGAGCATATATAGCTTATTGTCCACGCCCATGTAATCACCGCCGCGCAGATGGATATACAGTTCGTAATAGTCGTGACAATGGTACTGGGTTACCTGCATGTGCTCGTTAAACCGGTAACGGGCCTCGTATCCCTGACCGCCCGGATCCATGGGCATAAAAGGGGTATTCTGGTCATAGGATTCCAAGTACTTCACCTCTCAGGCAGGTTTTGCCAAATTTGCATACTCCCGAACAGGAATCGTATAGCGGACAAAACATCGTCAGATTTATACTGTAAACAACGCATGACAGTATGTGTAATGATATAAGAGGTAACAAAAATGATCAATGTAGCGATTATCGGTACAGGCGGAATCTCCCACGCGCATATCAAGGCATATCTTCAGTTTCCTGACCGCTGCAGGATAGCGGCCCTTGTGGATATTATCCCCGGAAAAGCGCAGCGTGTCAAGGAACAGTACGGCCTGGACGCGGACGTATACCTGGACCACCATGAGATCCTGGATAAGGATATTGACCTGGTGGACGTATGCACACCGCCGTTTGTGCACGCGGAAATATCCATCAACGCACTGCGGAGCGGCAAGAACGTGGTATGCGAAAAGCCCATGGCCGCTTCGCTCGAGGAATGCGACGCGATGCTGAAGGCGCGGGACGAAAGCGGGAAAAAGCTTTCGATCATCGCCCAGAACCGTTTCCGGCTGCCGGTCCGAAACCTGAAGGCGCTGCTGGACAGCGGCATGGCCGGAAAGGTACGGCAGGTGACGGTGAACTCCCTGTGGTTCCGGGGACACAGCTACTATGACCTGTGGTGGCGCGGAACCTGGGAGACAGAAGGCGGCGGATGCACGCTGAATCACGCGGTGCACCATATCGACATGCTGGGCTGGATGATGGGCACTCCGGAGAAGGTGACCAGCGTGCTGGCCAACACCGGACATGATAACGCCGAGGTGGAAGACCTTTCTGTTTCCGTGATGGAATATCCTGGAGCACTGGCCACGGTGACAGCGTCCGTGGTTTCCCACGGGGAGGACCAGGCGCTGATCTTCCAGTGCGAGAAGGCAAAGGTTGCCTTCCCGTACAGTGTGTATGCCTCCCAGCCGCAGCCCAACGGATTCCCGCTGGCGGAGCCGGACAAGGCATTTGAGGAAGAAGCGGACGCGTATCTGGCAGCCCTGCCGCCGGTGCCCTATGAGATGCATGTGGGGCAGCTGGAGGACGTGCTGAGCGCGCTGGAAAATGACCGGGAGCCAGCAATCACCGGCGAGGATGGACGGCGGACGATCGAGCTGATCTGCGCCATCTATAAATCCGGATCCCTGCGGACAACCGTGTCCCTGCCGATGGGAAAAGACGATCCTTTCTACACCGTGGAGGGAATCCGGGCCAATGTGCCGCATTTTTACCAGAAAACCGCCTCAGTGGAGAACCTGGAGGGTGAACTCTCCTTTGGGAACTTCAAGAAAGGGGAAAAGTAAATGAACGTCTCAGATGGAATGACCTACGCGCCGAAAGGCAAGCCGCAGCCTGTTGTGAAGCCGGGAGAGTTTGTGTTCTCCGCGGTCCGGCTGGACCACGGCCATATCTACGGCATGTGCAACGGCCTTACAGAAGCGGGCGGCACACTGAAATATGTCTATGATCCGGATGAGAAAAAGGTGGCGGCATTCCTGAAAGCGTTTCCGCAGGCAAAGGCTGCCCGCAGCGAGGAAGAAGCCCTGGAAGACGCGGAAACTCATATGATCGCCGGAGCCGCTGTGACCAGTGAGCGCTGTGCCCTGGGACTGCGGGCCATGAACGCGGGAAAGGACTACTTCACCGATAAGGCGCCTTTTACCACCATGGAACAGCTGGAATCCGCACGGAAAGCCGTGAAGGACACCGGGAAGAAGTATATGGTGTATTACGCGGAACGGCTGCATGATGAGGGTTCCATCCTGGCGGGATACATCGCGGAGAGCGGGGAGATCGGTAAGGTGATCTCCGTGACAGGCTTTGGCCCGCACCGCCTTGGCGCGCCGGGACGGCCCGCCTGGTTCTTTGAAAGGGAAAAATACGGCGGTATCCTGTGCGATATCGGCAGCCACCAGTTTGAGCAGTTCCTGTATTACACAGGAGAAGAGGAAGCAAAGGTGACCGCAAGCCGGATCGCCAACTTTGCCCATCCGGAGTATCCGGAACTCGAAGATTTCGGAGACGCGCAGCTGACAGGCAAGAATGGATCAGCGGGATATTTCAAACTGGACTGGTTTACACCGGACGGCCTGCGTACCTGGGGAGACGGAAGAATGTTTATCCAGGGCACGAAGGGATACATTGAGATCCGTAAATATGTGAATATAGCTTCCGAACAGAACGGAGGAGGACACCTGTTTGTGGTCAATGACAGCGGAGAAAAGTATATCAACGCTGTTGGTGTGACCGGATATCCGTTCTTTGGAAAGCTGATCCTGGACTGCCTGGAAAGAACGGAAAACGCGATGACACAGAAGCACGCGTTTCTGGCGGCAGAGCTGAGTCTTCAGGCGCAGGAGAATGCGGTCCGGCTCAAGTGAGCCGGAGCGCATTCTCAATGAATTATTTCAAAACAACAGGATTGTTTTGAAATATGAATTATTGTACAGCTGCGCTGTTCAATATGAATTATCGGCCGATGGCCGATATGAATTATTCGCCTGCCGGCGAATATGAAGATTTGTGGCTGCTAAAGCAGCCGAATGAATTATTCGAATGCGTCGAATATGATGATATGGATAAGATTATGGGTACAAGTAAGGTTAGATTAGGGGTCATCGGGATCGGGAATATGGGTACAGAGCACTGCAGGAATATCCTGGCGGGAAAGTGCCCGGAGATTGAGCTGGCGGCGGTGGCGGACGTTCGGCCGGAGAGGGTTGAATGGGCCAGGAAAGAGCTGCCGGCAGGCGTCAGGGTATACGATTCCGGGCGGGAGCTGATCCGGGACCAGCAATGCGACGCGGTGCTGGTGGCCGTGCCGCACTACCTGCACGAGCAGATGACCGTGCAGGCGCTGAGCAACGGCATGCACGTGATGTGCGAAAAGCCTATCGCTGTGGAAGCGGCGGCGGCAAAGCGCATGATCCGGGCGGCGGAAACCAGCGGCAAAACCCTGGCCCTGATGTTTAACCAGCGAACCAACAGCCTTTACCGGGCCATCAAACAGATCCTGGACAGCAAGGAACCTGGAGAGATCAAACGGGTAAACTGGATCGTGACGGACTGGTACCGGACACAGAAATATTATGATTCCGGATCCTGGCGTGCTACGTGGGCCGGAGAAGGCGGCGGCGTGCTGCTGAATCAGTGTCCGCACCAGATCGATCTGCTGATCTGGCTGTGCGGGATGCCGAAAACAGTTCATGCCCATTGCCATGAAGGAAAATGGCATCATATTGAAGTGGAAGATGACGTGACAGCCTACCTGGAGTTCATGAACGGAGCGACAGGCGTATTTATCGCGTCCACAGGAGATCTGCCGGGAACCAACAGGCTGGAGATCGACTGCGAGAAGGGAAAGATCGTCTGCGAAGACGGTAAAGTACTGTATACCCGGCTTGATGAGAACGAGCGGGAACTGTGCTTCAGGAGTGATGATCCCTGGTACAGGGGACACACAAAGGAAGAGGAAGTAAAAACAAACGGGGAGAACCCGCAGCATGTAGGTGTGCTGAACGCGTTTGCCGGACACCTGCTGCACGGAACACCCCTCATCGCGGACGCGGAAGACGGACTGCGGGCACTGCAACTTTCCAACGCGATCCATTACTCCGGATGGACTGGCAAGGCGGTATCCGTGCCGGTGCCGCAGAAGAGTTTTCATGAAGAACTGGAAAAGAAAATCGCCGGTTCCCACAGCAGGAAAACCGGCGATATCACCTACGAATCTGATCATAGCGGAACTGGATCCAGACGATAAAGGTCAGCGGGTCAGGTCATACATCATGATCCCGGCAGCAGAGCGTGCCTGAGTCCAGGCCCGCAATGATATGTTGACTTCGTCAACATGATATATTTGCCAAAGGCAAATATGATATTTTCGACTTCGTCGATAGTGATATGTTCGCCTGTTGGGCGAACGATACAGATGGTTTAAGCTTTTTTGGAAGGTTAACGGGTGAGATCGTACATCATGATCCCCGCCGCGACGGCGGCGTTCAGGGATTCGGCACCGCCGCGCATGGGCAGGCACAGACGATGGGTAGCGACAGCTTTTACCTCATCGGAGATGCCGTTTCCCTCGTTGCCGATGACGAGGACGAAGGAAGAACCGATATCCTTCCGCTCATAGAAGGGATCCCCATCCAGCTGGGAAGACAGGACGGAAAAACCGTCCTTTTTTAATTGCGTGAGCGCATCCGGAAGGGATTTCGGGAAAGAAAAGCCCAGGCGGAAAATGCTGCCCATGGTGGAACGCAGCACCTTGGGAGAAAAGAGGTCAGCACATTCCGGACTGAAGAGCACACCGTCAAAACCGGCGGCATCCGCGGTACGGATGATGGTGCCCACATTACCGGGATCCTGGACGCCGTCCAGGGCCAGCAGGCGGGAACCCGCCGCTTCCTTAGCATGAAGATTCAGGACAGCGGCAATGCCCTGGGGAGTCTTTGTGTCGCAGACAGACTGGAACACATGCTCCTGCAGGAGATACGTGCGGATGGAGTCCGGGATGACGAAATCCGGAACAAAACCTTCCCGCAGGAGGACGGCATTTACCGTGAAGGAAGAGGACAGCGCCTCACGAACCATACGGACACCCTCCACGAGGAAGGCATTCTGTTCCAGGCGGCCCTTTTTGTCACGGAGAGAACGCCAGGAGAGAACCTTGGGGTTTTTGAGGGAAGATAGGGTTTCCATAAGTGGGTGGCTCCCTTCAGGGGGCTGCTGGCGCAGCCAATGAATTATTCGCCTAAAGGCGAATGTGAATTATTGAACGACTATGTCGTTCAATATGAATTATCTGCCGTAGGCAGATATGAATTATTCGGCTCCGCCGAATATTTTGGATACTTACACCACAGGCTCATGAAGAAGGTCCAGGAGGGAAGAAATCCAGGCGGCGAGGGCATCGTAGGGGAGGAGCGCGGTGCGGTCGGTGAAGGACTGGGAGATCGCACGGGAGATGACGGATTCGCCGTAGGGGGTGAAGGGATGATAGAAATCACCGGTATAGAAGCCGTGGAAGAGCAGCTCCGCGGAAGCGGGGAACTCCTTCGCAAAACGAAGGATGAACTCCGGCAGGAGCTCCTCCGGACGGACGGAGATGGCGGCGGGTACCATGGACGCCGCGGGCAGGGCAGCGGAAACCTCTTCCAGCACGGAAAGGCCCACAGGGATCTCCATTTTCTTCTCAGAAGAGAAGAGGAAGGACAGGGACGCCACACGGCGGTTCCGGAACATGGTCAGGAAATGCCAGAGAGCAGTTTTATACTGATCCGGCAGGCACTCCGGCAGGATGGAACCGCGGCCGGAAAGGCAGAGGCTCATCTGCTCCGGCAGGAAGTCGTTTTTGCCGGGATCCGCGGCGATCTGCAACAGGATGAGGCCGGAAAGCATCATCAGATAGCTGAAATGGAGCAGCAGGATGGAACCGGTGCGCGTGGGCATACCCGTTGTCGGATTCTGGAGCAGGGCCGGCATCAGCGAGGTGAAGCGGTCCGCAATGAAGCTGTCCAGGGCCAGGCGGGAATGACGCAGGGCGGAGATATCCGCTTTGGCATCACAGAGCGTTTTTTCCAGCATGGAAAGATCCTGCTGGAAGGCGGGATCCTGTATATAACCGAGGTCCTGGCGCAGCATGCCCGGTTCCCGAAGCAGGGAGGGCAGCAGCATATAATGGACGCCCAACGGAATCTGGCAGGTACGGACGGCCTGCTCACGGCCGCGAAGGAACAGGGAAATATCCGCTGTGCAGGCACCGATATCCAGCACCATAAAGCCGCCGCGGGTATCCTCGGAAGCGCAGAGGCGGAAATAGGCGCCCAGGGCGGAACTTTCCGCCGCAAAAGTCACCAGGGGCACATTCTTCGGAATGGGGAAACCGCTTTCCAGGCAGACCTGCTCCGCCAGTTCGGTGAAGAGGGCAGCCAGACGTTCACGTCCGGCCCGTGCCATCTCATCCGGAACGGAGAAACGCCAGCAGAGGGTGGCGGCACCGTCTGAGCGGGCCTGCAGGGCAGTCATGAGCATGATCTGATGCAGGCAGAGGGAAACAGAGCGGCCTTTTTCCTCCTCCCATTTCAGGCAGGTATACAGGGCACCGGAAGGAATGGAAAGCACATCCTGCAAGTCGGAAGACATGAGGACTATTCCATCCTCGAAAGGAAGCGGGGATTCGCCCGGGATATTGCGGAAAATACGGGAAGCGGTGGGCAGCAGAGCCGAGACAGGAACAGCGGGCAGAAATTCCCTGCGGAGAAGATCCCTGGAACGGGCAGGGTTTGTGATAAGCGTACGGACGAGGGTCGGCCCCTGCATTGGACGGCGCTGATGACCGACAGAGAAGACCACGGAAGTTCCCACCGAACCGAAGTCCACACAGGCGGTTACAGCATCCTCCCGGCGGATTTCCGGACGGGGCAGTATATTCAGCACAGCACCCGCAGACTGCGTTCCGCGGAAAAGGGAGAAGGCCAGCGGGAAGGAAGCGGAGCGGCAGACAGAACGTTCCGCGTCTTCCGAGGAGGATACGGTACCGCCATCGGCTGTGCCGGCAGATACACTGAAACCGGCGGGCAGTGACGAATAAATAAAGTAAGCCTTCCAGTCCTCCGGATCAAAGGGAAGATCCGGCCAGACGGAGAGGGTGGGAATATCATGGGCATAGAGACGGACAATCTCTTCCTCACTGTAAACACGGGTCAGCCGCACATCAAAGCTTCCCTCCAGCAGCAGGGTGACCTTAACCGCGTTGTTATCCGCATGATCAAAGGAAAGCATGCCGGGACGGATCATGGTTTTTCCTTCCGGCAGGCGGCAAAGGGCATTACAGAGCGACGGGGACAGGGGCGGAAGAACCGAATCCGCGGGTACTTCATGAGGCTGGGCCTGCTCCTCCTGATCCTGATCGAGCTCCTCTTCCGTCTCTTCCGGCTGGATAGTTACGGGACGGGGCGGCAGGACGCACATGGCGGACATAAGGGCATCGCCGATGATCTCCCGGCCTCGGGCAGGGAAAAGGGTCAGCAGGTCACTGAAGGGCTGCAACGCGGCGGAAGCCAGGTTTTCGCCCAGGCATTCCGTAAGGATTGTCAGGACGGAAGGAGACTTGGGATCCCAAGGCCAGGTCAGTTCCGTATCCGGGGAAGTGACGGGCTTGGCTGCTTTTTCCATCAGGTCGGACGCTGCTTCCCGGGCTTCCGGCAGGGCATCCGGATAACGTTCCAGGAGCTTGCCGAGTTCCTGCATCAGACGCTCATGATAATCATCAGACGCGCTGGAAAGGATTTTGCACTCACTGTCCAGGAGACTGAGGATCCACTTTTCCGCGGGAAGCGGAATGGCTTCCAGCAAGGTACGGGAGCTTTCCCGGGCAAAGGGAACATCCCTGTACAGGAACAGGATATCATCCGGTACAGAGCAGGGTGAGGCTGTAAAGGAGGAACGGCCCATGAGCGCCGCTGCGATTTCATCGGAATCCAGGAAACGTTCATAGAAACAGGGTGTGCGCAGCAGGGTATCGCTGAACGCCGGCAGCATCCGGAGACCATAGGCAGCCTTCATCCGGAGCTTGAGATGATCCGGCAGCGCGGATGAAAGATGTACGGGATCCAGGTCTTTGAAGAAGGCGGTAAGGAAGGAAACAAGGGCTTCAGAACCTTCTTCCGGTAAGGCTTTGATCATCCGGTCCAGCTGTTCACGAAGGATCGTACGATCCCCCTCACACAGAACGCCGCAGGGATCCCGGAAGGAAAGCGTCTCCGAGTCAAACCAGGGAGAGGCAAAGACAGGGATCAGGGAAGTATGTGCCGCAGTCAGGCGGGCAGGCAGTAAAGCCCGGCCCGGAATAAACAGGGCAAAGGGAAGGCTGGTATCCTCTTTTTCAAGAGAGCAGATATATACGCTGTCTGTGCCGCGGGCGGCCAGCCAGGCATTCAACACGGGAGAATCCCCGGACTGATACTTTACAACAGAAAGGGAAGCTTCATCAGAAGCACGGCGGCGGTACTGTCGAAGCAGGAGCAGGGCCAGCAGGGCACGCCTGACAGGAACGGGATCCTCCCCGGCTGAACCGGGCAGAAGCGGCAGCAGGGAATCCACTGTCAGCAGGGGACCCGCAGGGTACAGATCCGGCAGGAGCGGAAGGGCTGGTACTTCACCGGCAGAAACGAGGCGAATGGGACGCAGTTCCGCCGTGCTGACATCCAGGGCGGAAAGGCAGAGTTCGGACAGCGGATCAGTCGCCGAATCCGGGGATGAAACGGACTGGAGCTGGCGGAAAAGCTGCTTTGCGTCAGACAGGGTAAAACCGGGGAAAAGAGAAGGAAGCAGGCTGATAAGCTCCTTCTTCGATGCTTCAAAGGAATCCGCGGAAGGTGTGATCAGGACAGACAGCTTTTCAGCCGCCGCGGGATCAAAAATCAGGGAAGAGAATGAGGTGAGACCTTCCAGGGAAGAGGGAGTATCAGACTCCAGACGGGCGGACAGCGAAGGATCGGAAATATCCCGGTCACAGCGGGCAACCGCCGCCTCCAGCAGGCGGATCCGGCGGGCAATGGAAGCTTCAGCCAGATGATCCCCGGATGCCTGCGCAAGCACATCAGCCTGACGGGTCTTAGCCTTTTCCAGTGCCTCCTGGCAGCGCTGACGGCAGTTATGCAACGCCAGGAAAGCCCAGCAGCCGCCAACGGTTTTGAAGAGTTCATCCCTTTTATCGGTTTCTTCTTTCAGCTGGGCAGCGATATCCTCCAGGCGGCGGCCGGCTTTTTCCTCCTCCGTATCCGCCATGGAGACACGGTGAACCGGACGGACATTCAGAACACCTGCTTCTTCAGCTTCCGCCCTGGAGACATCATATTCTGAAGCGACGGTGACCGTTTTGCCGCAGGCATCCACAACCTTCTGCCAGAGAGGATCGGAAACGGCCGGCAGGCGCATCTGATCCGGCAGGAAGCGAAGGGTGGAGAGAATCTCCGACAGGACAGCACTGAAAGCGCGACGGACCCGGGAAATGCTATCCCGCAGTTCCGAAGGATTCGCATGCTGACCCGCAAGACGACGGAAGAACCCGCCGCGGGAATTGCGGCCAAGGGAACGAAGGGCGCCCTGGCGATCGCAGGCAGAAGAAAGAGAGGGGAAAAGATCGGCCAGCAGCCAGGCGGAAGAATGCATAAAGGCGGCAAAAGACTTTGCCTCTTCCCCCAGGGACTGAAGAGTCAGGATTCCGGGTAGGGTAACTGTATGAAGCCCCGGGGCAGGCACTTTGGACGCGGTGAAAAAGCGGGCCAGGCACCTGGCAAGGACAGTGTAAAGCAGGCGGATAGATTCCGGTGAGCGGAGCATGGAGGAAGGCATAAAGAGCAGCCAGACCGCGTCCGCACAGGCGGTACCGGGACGATCCGGACGGCCGGCAAGATCCTGTTCAGCCAGCGCACGGACAGAAGAAGCAAAGCAGTCACTCTCGGGTCCGGACGCATTCAGGGATCCGGTGCCAATACAGAAAAGGGAAAGGCAGGACGGATCCGCTTTGACCGTTCTGCTGAGCCAGCGAAGCAGCGCAAAGGAAGCACCGGCGGAAAAGGGATCGGCAGGATCACATAGAATCGCTACACGGTATTCTTCCGCAGAGGAAACGCAGGACCTGATCTTTTCAAACCAGGTACGCATGGGAGCGGTAGTGCCTTCCGGATCAGAAGAAAGCAGGACCGAAAAGGCCCATTCCACCGCTTCACGGTCAGTTTTGTAAGAGAGGGGAACGCCCTTACCGCGCAGTGCGGCCAGGAGGGCAGCGGAAGACGGATCCTCAGACAGGCTGAGGACAGAAGGAAGCTGCGGACGGAAAGACTGATATACAAAAGAAGACGGGAAAAGGGAAGCATTATCCCCGTGTTTCAGGAGAGTATGCATCCTGTTCAGGTCTTCGGCAAGAGTCGGGATCAGCGGATCAGATTCGACGTCTGTGATATGAAAAATGTCCAGGCCGGTAACAGGAAGCGCGGCACCGCAGGAAAGAGCGGAGAAAAGCGTTGGCAGAGAGGCACCCGCACGCTGGCCGACCGGAATGAGAAAAGACTTCAAAAGAGAGCCCCCTCTTTCATTAAATACATAACAATAAAATATTCTACGTGAGAGGAGAGAAAACCTTCCGGAGGGAAGGTGAGGAGTGGTATAATGCTTGGAGGAAGGTGTGCGCCTTCGGATGAAAGTGGTAAGTGAAATATTTCAAAGCAATGAATTGCTTTGAAATGTGAAATACGCCTTCGGCGTGTGAAATATTGGGCTGCGCCCAATGTGAAATATTCGCCTGCCGCCGAATGTGAAGGTTACTGGCGGCTGCGGCCGCGGGGAATGGCTGCTGACGCAGCCAAATGATATGTTGACTGCGTCAACATGATATATTCTGCTTTCAGCAGAATATGATATATTGAGCCTGCGGCTCAATGTGATATTTTCGGCTAAAGCCGAAAGATTTATAGTGTTAACAGCTGAAACAAACAGTGAGAGAGGAGAACTAAAAGATGAAACATGAAAGAGTGATCGCGGGAATAGGATGCTTTTGCTGGATCGCGGGATTTATCGTGTTTATGGTTGGGATGAACCTGGAAGGGGCAATTAAAGAATGGATGTCCGTGGTGGGGAGCATTGTGTTTTTTATAGGGCTCGTGATTGTGGGAATCATTTGGGCGAAGAAGAAGTACATTGATGAGGATGGGGATAGTAAGGAAGAGGGTAGTGTGCCTTCGGATGAGGCAGGTAAGTGAAATATGGGGCTTCGCCCCATGTGAAATATCGGCCCAAAGGCCGATGTGAAATATTGAACGGCGAAGCCGTTCAATGTGAAATGTGGCCTGACGGCCACGTGAAAGATGGTGGGCTGCTGACGCAGCCGAATGGAAAAACCGCTTACAGGATGTAAGCGGTTTTTGAGTTGAGAGTTTGCGATACTGCTTATCAGCTGCGATAACCCTTTGGGTTTTGTGTCTGGAAACGATAGGTATCCCTGCACATATCCTCCAGGTTCTTTTCGGCTTCCCAGCCGAGAAGACGCTTGGCTTTGGAAGGATCGGCATAGTTTTCGGCGATGTCGCCGGGACGGCGGGGAGCGATGACATAGGGAACATTCACATTATTCACCCGCATGAAGGTGTTGACCAGATCCAGGACGGAATAGCCGTGACCTGTACCCAGGTTAATGATCTCGGAACCGGTATGGGAAGCGGCATAGTCACAGGCCTTCACATGACCTTTGGCAAGGTCCACCACATGAATGTAGTCCCGGACGCCGGTGCCGTCGGGGGTGGGATAATCGTTGCCGAAGACGGAGAGCTTTTCCAGTTCGCCGACAGCTACCTTGGCCACATAAGGCATGAGGTTGTTCGGAATGCCGGAAGGATCCTCACCGATCAGGCCGGAAGAATGGGCGCCGATGGGATTGAAATAGCGCAGGAGTACAATGCTCCATTCCGGATCGGCAACAGCCTGGCCTTCCAGGATCTTCTCGATCATGTACTTGGTCCAGCCGTAGGGATTGGTGCAGCCGGCTGACTGCATATCCTCACGGTAAGGCACGGTGTCCTGGTTGCCGTAAACTGTGGCGGAAGAGGAAAAGACGATCTTCTTCACGCCATGGGCCTGCATGACCTCACTGAGGGTGAGGGTGGTATCCAGGTTGTTGCGGTAATAGAGCAGCGGCTTGGCAACGCTTTCACCAACCGCTTTCAGGCCGGCGAAATGAATGACGCAGTCAAAATCATTTTCCGAGAAAATACGGTCCATAGCCGCCTTGTCCGCCACATCCGCTTCGTAATGGGGAACGGGACGGCCGACGATCTTTTCGATCCGGCGGATGGATTCCGGGGAACTGTTGACATAGTTATCCACGATAACGGGATCATGACCCGCGTCACAAAGTTCCACGCAGGTATGGGAGCCGATAAAGCCGGCACCGCCGGTAAGCAGAATTTTCATAGCTGTTTATTCCTTTTCATGATCAGAATTCTTACAGGACGGCCGGATAGACACCGCTGTCATGAAGCTTTTTCAGTTCCGCGGAGACATAATCCTTATCTTCCTTGTAGGTGACGCCGAACCAGACAGCATCCGTGGAAAGGACTTCGACCTTCAGGCCGCGGAGATGCATGAGACGGTCCACCAGGGAAGGAAGGAGACACTCCTTTTTGAGCGGATCACCTGTATCGTCCTTAAGGAACTCAGACAGGTAAAGCATCGCTTCGTCAAAGAAGGAGGGCGCAAAGCCCCACAGGTTCATGGAAACCAGGGCATCCGGATCCAGAAGGTTTCCCTCGGGATTGTCATGGATATCACGGATGGTTCCATCCGGGAAGGGCAGGATGCTGAAGGTTTCGGTAACCTTGACCAGGTGACCGGTATTATCCGTTGTGCAGACACCGCGGGTGACATGGCCGTGCTTGGAAACCGTGTTCTTCAGGTAGTAAGCGACCATGTAGGCTTTGTTTTCTTCCGTCTGCAGGCGGTGAAGGGCATCCGCCATGGCCTTGAAGGCATCACGGCCATAATAGTCATCGGCATTGATGACAGCGAATGGCTCATGGATAACATCCTTGGCACAGGCAACCGCGTGCACGGTGCCATAGGGCTTTGTGCGGTCAGCCGGCGGGACAAAGCCGTCCGGCAGGGAATCATATTCCTGGTAAGCATATTCCACTTTGACCTTTTTCGCGATCTTATCGCCGATCATGGAGCGGAAAAGCTCGTCCATGCTCTTACGGATGACAAAGACCACCTTGTCAAAGCCCGCTTCCACCGCGTCGTGAATGGAGTATTCCATGAGAATCTCGCCATTGGGTCCGATCCTGTCAATCTGCTTGTTTCCACCGTAACGGGAGCCGAGTCCGGCTGCCATGATCAGAAGGGTTGTGTTCATGATCTGATATCTCCTCTTTTTGCTTTGATATTCGATCCGGGACTCTTCTGAAAGCCCTGGGTTGAATCTTTTTTCAGGAAAATGGTCACTGTCCTGAGGATAAGTTTCACATCCAGCCAGATAGAAAAGCTTTCGATATACATCATGTCGAGCATGAGCTTATCCTCGGCAGAGGTATTGTAACGGCCTTCAATTTGCGCGTATCCGGTGAGGCCGGCCTTCATCTTTTCACGGTAGACGAAGCTGGGCAGGTTCATCTTATAGCGGGCAACGTTGGCCATCATCTCAGGACGGGGGCCGACAACGGACATATCCCCGATGAGGATGTTAAAGAACTGGGGAATCTCATCCAGCCGGTAACGGCGAAGGAAGGCGCCCACTTTGGTAATACGGGGGTCATCCACTGAAACGGAAACCTGGACTTCATCCAGTTCACTGTGGACCTTCATGGTCCGGAACTTACGGATGGTAAAGGGACGGCCTGCCACAGTCAGCCGGGACTGCTTGAAAATGACGGGACCGCCGTCTTCCAGCTTGATCAGCAGGGAGATCAGCAGGATGAAGGGGGAGAAAAGGATCAGCGCAAAGAGCGAGATGATGATATCCCCGAACCGCTTGGCAAAACGCTGGAAAGGCGTGATCTTATTATATTCCATGGACAGGAAGGCCGCGTCATCCACGATGGTGGGCCGGGCATTACAGAGCATGATATCCTCCAGTTCAGCCTTGCACATCACGTCCTTGCGGTCGTCATAGCAGAGCTTCAGGAGGGCAACCTTAGCACGGTCCGGCACCGCGCCCAGGAAGATCACATCCGCCATTTCAATGCGCTGGGCAAGATCCGGAACGTTATACAGGACTGTATCCTCCACACGCCACTGGAGCTGGTACCGTTCGATCTTCGCGCGGAGCGCCTCTTCCTGGGAAGGGGAGCCGAGGATCAGCAGGCAGCGGCGGGGAGGGGTAAAATAGAAATACAGCTGATTGCCGACGCGGACAAAGAGGATGATGACGATCACCTGGATGACATAGCAGAGCAGCAGGTATAACAGGTCCGGACCGAACAGGATCAGAGTCTGATTGTTGTTCGGGTTCACGTTCATGATCTGCAGCTGGATATAGGTGATGATATCGGTGATCGCGATGCCGGAGATCATGGCGGAAATAACGGGTTTATTCTTCTTCCGGCCCACATCAAAACCACCGTAGACCGCGTGCATGGCGATGCTCATGGCTGTGAAGGTGAGCAGCGTTGTGGCAAGGGTACGGTTGATATGGCGAAGAAAGTAGTTATTGACAGAAAGGCATACGAAAAACGCGATGCCAAGGATAAGATACAGGATAACGGAGATGGCACCGATGAGAATGGTGGTCTTTGTCTGATGAGATGAGTGATCCCGGAATGGCAAAAGTACCCCTCCATTTCTCAAAAACTATATTATTTTATCATAGGCTGAAAAGGGGTGTCAATGCGGCAAAAATGAGTTTACAAGACCCTATTATAATGATAAAATATTTTATTGAGTCGTCCCTTTCATGACGGCTTGATGACTGGATTCAGAAGAAGATTACCGCAACAGCGGAAAGGGAAAAATAATGAAGCGAAAAGAGCAGAACTTTACGCAGGACACCGGATTCATGCCCCAGGGCGGTTATCCGCAGGGGTCCTATCCTGCGGGCGGTACCGGCTACCAGGGCTATCCCTCACCGCAGGGACAGCAGGCACCGGCCGGCTATACACAGCCCCAGGGATATCCGCAGACGCAGGGCTATCCCCGGCAGGGCGGATACTTCCAGAATCAGAATATCCCGCAGATGCCCGGAACGGCGGGAGCGAGAAGCTACCAGACACCCCAGGTCGCGGGCGGACAGACCGCCCCGGGAACCGCTGAACCGGCATACATCGGCCAGGGATCCTTCGCACAGACCGGTTACCAGCCACAGGCATACGGACAGGGACAGACCCAGCCCGGATACCAGGCCGCGCAGCCTTATCCGCAGCAGACAGGATACCAGCCGAATCCCGCGGGCACGACTCCCGGCTATCCTTATCCCGGAAGCCAGGCACCTGCCGGCAGCTATATTCCCCAGACTCCTTACAGCCAGGGATATGTGACGCCCGGATACCAGGCGCAGGCACAGGCCGGTTACCAGGCACAGACCGGATACACCCAGGGATACGGCGCCTACACCCAGATGGGCCGCGCTCCGCAGACTCCTGTGAACCCAATGCAGGGACCCGGCGGACAGGTGCCGCTGAACGGCGGCGGATACGTTCCGCAGCCTGTTCCTGTGCGGAAAAAACCGTTTGAAATGACGGATGCCTACCTGCTGATCCTTTGCGCGGTGCTGCTGGTGCTTTTCGCACTGGGAATGTTTGTGCCGGGACTGGGCGGCATCAAGTGGCTTTTCCTGGCCCTCGCGGCAGGAGCCATCGGCCTGTTCTGGTTTAAACCCATGATCGCCAGCAACAAAAGGCTGTGCTTCTCCATCGTCTTCGGAATGCTTATGCTGGTCACCGTGATCGGCCTTGTGACAGGCGGCGCCGGCGACACCGGTGCTGACCGGACCAATAACCAGCAGACCGTCAATACAGGAGCGGCTTCTGTTTCACAGGAAAACAACGGCGCCCAGCAGGCGGCGCAACAGCAGGCTGTGCCTGTTACTCCGGCACCGGAGGAAACACAGGAAGTTGATCCTGAAGAGCAAAAGATCAGCAACAGGCTCCGTGAATTCTTTGAGTACTGGACAAACAATGATATAGATAAAATGCTCAACCTGTGCAGCCCCAAATGGAAGGCCAACACAGAAAATCCCAGGAACTCGCTGTTTAACCTTCTCAGCAACAGGAAGCCTACGGACATGAGCAAGGTATATCCTGAAAGCATCTCAGGCACGTCCCAGGACACATCGAGAACCATTACCCTCTCGGCAGAGATGGACAGGAACGACGGTAAGGAGCCTGTTCAGTACCGTATTGGCGTCATTATGAAGTATGAATATGATGACCAGTGGTATGTGGATCCCCAGAGCCTGAAATCCAATGAACCGGTTGTTACAAAGGATCCGAACGAAACACCCACGCCGGAACCCACACCGAAGCCGGAAACCAGCGCTTCCACGATTTTGTATTATAACCCGGATGGCGGCAAGAGCTATCACCGGGATCCAAACTGTCCTTCCACCAGCTCGAAGTACCTTCCTTTTAAAGGACAGTTTACGTACGGTGAACTGCTGGCCGGGCAGCACGACGACCTTACACCCTGCTCAAGATGCGCCGCTCCCTGGAAGGGAGAAGGACAATAATGCACAAAGCCTGCGAAAAGCTGCGCCTTCAGATCAGACAGGTCCATGAAGGCCGGTACCTGCTCGGACTTTCAGGCGGAGCCGACAGCACAATGCTGCTGACACTGCTGGCACCTGACGCAAGGGAAGGCAGGATCAGGCTTGAGGCAGTCCATGTGAACCACGGACTGCGGGGTGCGGAATCTGATGAGGATGAACGGTTCTGCCGTGAACTGTGCGAAAGGGAAGCCGTTCCCTTTACCGCATACAGGGCGGAACTGGACGGACGGAAAGATGAAGCTTCCGCCCGGACGGCACGATTTGCCTTTTTCCGGGAACGATACCTGGAAACCGGCGCGGACGCGCTGATCCTGGCTCACAATGCTGATGACCAGGCGGAAACCTTCCTGATGAGACTTCTGCGGGGAGCCGGTCCCGAAGGGCTGGAATGCATGCGGAACGATGAGATCACGGACGGGATCCGGATCCTTCGGCCGATGCTTGGAATCCGCAGGGATGAAATCCGTGAGGCCCTCAGGACAGACAGCCTTTCCTGGCGGGAAGACTCCACCAATGGACAGGACGTTTACCTGCGCAACCGGATCCGCAAGGAACTGGTTCCCGCGATGGAACGGATTGCTGAAAACGCTGTGGAAAAGATCTGCCGCACCGCCGGACAGATCGCGGATGATAACGATACGCTGTATGAGCGGACGGAAAAACTGATCCGGGAGCATTGCAGCGGCAGTACACTGGAAGCCGCAGCGATCGCGACGGAACCGGCCGGCATGCGGAAACGGGTGCTGCGAAAATGGTGGACCATGAACGGTCCCAGACTGAAGGAACATGCCCTGAGCGCCACACAGACCGATGAGCTGGACAGGCTCCTGATCAGTCATAAAGGAAAGATCAACCTGCCGGGCAACCGGCACGCCGTACGGACAGGCAGGTACCTGTTCCTTACGGGAAATGAAGAAAAAAAGCCTGATCCGGTTTCCTTCTGCACACCGGAGACGGCTTTTGGTTCTTTCCGGCTTACGGTAACCCCGTCAGAAGGCAGACCCGGAAACGGTAAGACAACGCAGGAAGTTCCGGAAGATTTCTGCGACGGATGTGTGATCCGGACCCGGAAAGACGGAGACAGAATCCGGCCTTTCGGATCCGCCGGACACAAAAAGCTCCAGGACTTCCTGACGGACAGGAAGATTGAGGAGCCATTCCGGGACAGGATCCCGCTTCTCTGCCGCGGCGATGAGGTACTGCTGGTATGCGGCGTAGGCGCGGGAGATATACCAGGATGGAATCCGGATGATCATCCGGTGAGACTGACCTGGCACGGCGATATGCCCTGGGCAGAAAAGACAGGAGAGTAAAACAACATGGAACAGAACGCCAAAATCTACGAAGACCTTGAGAAAATCCTTGTAACCAGGGAAGAAATTGCTGAAAAAGTCAGGGAGCTTGGCCGCAGGATCACCGCGGACTACGCCGGAAAAGAACCGGTGCTGGTCTGCATCCTGAAAGGCGCGGTACTTTTCTTCTCGGATCTGATCCGGGAGATCGACCTTCCGCTGACAGCTGATTTCATGGCGATCTCCAGCTACGGAAGCGCCACCAAAACCAGCGGCGTTGTCCGCGTGCTGAAGGACCTGGACAAGGATATCGTCGGCAAGGACGTTATTATAGTGGAAGATATCGTTGATACCGGCGTGACGCTGAATTACCTGAAGAGCATGCTGGCTCACCGGGGCGCCGCCTCCATCCGGATCGCGGCCCTGCTGGACAAAACAGCCCGCAGGACAGTCAAGGACCTGAAGGTGGATTATGTGTGCTTTGACATCCCGGATGCCTTTGTGGTAGGCTACGGGCTGGATTATGACCAGACCTACCGGAACCTGCCGGATATCGGCGTTTTATCCCCGAGAATCTACGGAGAATAATCCACAAAGGCTTGAGGAAACACTGATTAACATCTGACGGACCCCATTAGTCAGATTTTCCTTATAAGGAGGAATACCTTTTGAACAGAAAACCATCCAGAGGCATCATCGGATACGTTGTGCTGCTTTCAACGCTGCTGCTGATCGCTATCCTGCTGAACGGCGGGCTTAACCAGACGGTCAGCCGCAGGATCGAATATCCCCAGCTGCTGGAGATGATCAAGGAAGGCAAGGTGGCCCGTGTTGCTGTGCGCAACAACTCCCTTGTCGGCCTGACGAACTCCACCACTGTGCTGAGGGATGATTTCCCGGAACGGAACTATGACTTTGAAACCACGATCGGTTCTGATTTCCTGGAAACAGCACGGCAGATCGAGGCGAATAAAAAAGGCGTCAGCCTTGACCAGATGACGGTGGACCAGCTGTCCTTTGACCTGGAATACCGCGCGCCTGTTGTGGTGCCCTGGTGGTATGACCTGCTGCCTTACCTGATCATGCTCGGCATTTTTGCCGCGATCTGGTTCGTGATGATCCGGTCCCAGGCTGGCGGCGGCGGAAAGGTGATGTCTTTCGGCAAGAGCCGCGCGCGGATGCAGGATCCGACCAAGAACAAGGTAACTTTCGCGGACGTTGCCGGCGCGGATGAGGAAAAGGAAGAACTGCAGGAAATGGTGGACTTCCTTAAGAATCCCCGCAACTATACGGAACTGGGCGCGCGCATTCCCAAGGGTGTGCTGCTTGTGGGACCTCCCGGAACAGGTAAAACCCTGCTGGCCAAGGCGGTTGCCGGAGAAGCGGGCGTACCCTTCTTCTCCATCAGCGGCAGCGACTTTGTGGAAATGTTTGTCGGGGTAGGCGCCAGCCGTGTTCGCGACCTGTTTGACCAGGCCAAGAAAGTGGCTCCGGCCATTGTTTTCATTGATGAAATCGACGCGGTTGGACGCCATCGCGGCGCCGGACTGGGCGGCGGACATGACGAACGTGAACAGACCCTGAACCAGCTGCTGGTTGAAATGGACGGTTTTGCGGTGAACGAAGGCATCATTGTGATGGCTGCCACCAACCGCAGGGACATCCTGGATCCGGCGCTGATGCGTCCCGGACGTTTTGACCGCCAGGTGACCGTAAACTATCCGGACCAGAACGGACGCGTCGCGATCCTGAAGGTTCACAGCAAGGGCAAGAAGCTGGACGAGCATGTGGACCTGGACAATATCGCCAAGCGGATGCCTTACGCGACCGGTGCTGACCTTGAAAAAGTCATGAACGAGGCCGCCATCCTGGCTGCCCGTGCCCGGAAGAAAAAGATCGACCAGCAGCTGCTGATCGACGCTATCGCGCGGGTTCAGATGGGTCCTGAAAAGAAGAGCCACAAGGTAAACGAAAAAGACCGCAGGATGGTAGCCATCCATGAAGGCGGACACGCGATCATCGGACACCTGCTGGAAGGCTGCGATGAAGTCCACCTGATCACCATTGTGCCCCGCGGACAGGCCGCGGGCCATACCCTGGCACTGCCGGCGGAAGAGCATGACAATATGAGCCGGAGCCAGCTGCTGGACCAGATCACCATGATGCTGGGCGGACACGCCGCGGAAGAAGTCGGCCTGGGCGAGATCTATACCGGATCCTCCAGTGACCTGAAGCGGGCAACGGAGATCTGCCGGAAGATGGTCACCCAGTTCGGTATGAGCGACAATATCGGAACGATCTACCTGGGAAGTGACCAGGAAGTCTTCGTGGGTATGGAATTCGGCCAGAGCCGTGAATACAGCGAGGAGATCGCGGCCAAGATCGACCGCGAGGTTGCCGATATCCTGGCGAAGTGCTATGAAAAGGCGAAGAAAATCCTGACAGACCATAGCGACCGGCTTGAGACCCTGACCCAGGCACTCCTTGAGCAGGAAACCCTCAACCGCGCTGAGTTTGTTGAGCTGATGGAAACGGGTAAGATTCCGGAGGGAACGAAGGAAGACAAACCCAGGACCGCTGCCGAGATCATTGCCGAAAGCACTGAAGCACAGCAGGAAATCGCTGAAGAGGCGAAAAAGGACGAAATGACAGAAGCTGAGATCAGCACTGCAGAAACCACCGAAGACACAGCCACGGAAACTACAGAAGCCTGAACATATAAAGGCAGACATTGAAAACAGAGGGAAAGGAGGAAGCAGTCATGGCCGGACGCAGGACAGACCGCGTAAACCAGACAAACGGAAACCAGATTCCGCAGCGGGTGGAAGACGCTGCCAGGACCATGATGAATAACGCATCCTCCGGTCCGCGGCGCGGGTATATCCCGAACGCCGCAGGAAGACAGCAGATCCCTCAGCAGCAATGGCAGCAGATTCCGCCGGGATACTACAACAATGCGCAGAACCAGCAGCCTCCCTATGGGGGATACTATGCACCGCAGCAGCCGCAGCAGGCATACTACCAGCCGCAGCAACCGGCCAACGGCGCCCAGCGGGGATATGTGCCGGTTGGCGGTAGTACCGGCAAAAAGCCAAAGACTAAGAAAAAAGGCCATAAGGTGCTGACGGTACTGGCCTGCCTGGTGCTGATCGCCGCCCTGGGAACAGGCGGATATTTCGCCATCACCAACCATATCCGTACACAGACTATCAACGATAAGGTAACGCCCTATGACGGACTGTTCTGCCCGGGCGTCTATGTGGACGGGATCCACCTGGGCGGCATGACGCCGGAGCAGGCGGAAAATTCCGTGATATCCCAGATCAGGCAGCAGCATGACAACTGGAAGGTTCAGCTGACCTACAACGGAGAAGTGCTGGGTGAGATCAACGCGGATATGCTTGGTTTTTCCGTTGATACAGCCACTGTGCTGACCAACGCCTGGGCGCAGGGTCATACCGGTACAGCTGAACAGCGTTATGACGCCATGCTCCGGCTGGAACAGGAACCGTATGAGGATTATACGGCCAAGCCGGAAGGGAATACACAGGTGATCGACCAGAAGCTGGCGGAGATCAAGGAAAAAATCGATACTCCGGCCAGGGACGCGACGATGACCTTTGACCCGTCACAGAGCTATCCGTTTCTGTTTGAAGAGGAAGTGTACGGCAGGGTACTTGATACAGCGCCGCTGAAGGAGCAGCTGTATCATATGGTTTCCACCATGGAGACAGGATCGGTGGAGATTCAACCTGAACCCATTGAACCGATGGTGAAGGTTAACGACCTGAGGAGCACCTGCGCGCTGCGGGCCGAAGCAACCACGAAGATCGACCATCATTCAACCGATGAGCGGAATAAAAATATTGCCCGGGCGTTTGAATTCATCAACGGCACGGTGCTTAAACCCGGAGACACCTTCAGTTTTAACAAGGTGGTAGGCGAGCGTTCGCTGGCCCGCGGTTTTTATGAAGCGATTGAATACGTATCCGGCGAACATGTGACCGGCGTCGGCGGCGGAGCCTGCCAGGCCAGCACCACCGTTTACCAGGCAGCGCTGAAGGCGGGCCTGAACGTAACAAAACGGTACTTCCACAACGATAAGGTTTCCTACGCGGATTACGGACTGGACGCCACCGTGTACTGGGACCGGAAGGACCTGGTTTTCAAGAACAACACGAGCGGCAACATCTATATTACCGCCGTGGTGGAAAAGGATCCGGACGGCAAGAAAAAGAGCAGCCTGCGCACCCGGGTGGATATCTACGGAATGTACCGGGGCGACGTGCGGTATGAACTGCAGTCCGAGATAGCCGAAACGATCATCAACACCCAGAAACCCAAATACAAGAAAGACACCAACGGCGAGTACACCAGCTATAAGGACGAACAGGTGACGGTTGTGGAAGCCAGGGACGGTATGAAAGTGAATGTGTACCTGGTGGAATACACCGGCGCGTTCCTGACAGACAGGAAACTGCTTTACACAGACACTTACGAACCGCAGCCCGAAGTGATCTACGTGGGTACCAAGAACAGATAAACAACATAAAGATAAAAAGAAGAGCGGCTTCCGGAAATCCGGAAGCCGCTGATTGTTTGTCCTGGAATGGATTAAGCTTTGCCGTTGCAGCCGAGCACGTCCACGATCTTGTGAGCGACCATGTCCTTGACAGCCTGACGGGCGGGCTTGAGGTACTGGCGGGGATCGAAGTGATCCGGATGCTCCGCGAAGTACTTACGGATGACCGCGGTCATGGCCAGACGGATGTCGGAGTCAATGTTGATCTTGCAGACAGCGCTGCGGGCGGCCTGACGGAGCTGCTCTTCCGGAATGCCGATAGCACCGGGCATGTTTCCGCCGTACTTGTTGATCTCGGCAACGAATTCCTGCGGCACGGAAGAAGAACCGTGGAGCACGATCGGGAAGCCGGGCAGCTGCTTGGCGCACTCTTCGAGAACGTCAAACCGGAGCTGGGGCTTGGTACCGGGCTTGAACTTGTAAGCGCCGTGGCTGGTGCCGATGGCGATGGCCAGGGAGTCGCAGCCGGTGCGGGTCGCGAAGTCGACCACTTCTTCGGGATGGGTGTACATAGCCTTGTCAGCGTCGACGGAAACTTCGTCTTCAACGCCGGCCAGGGTGCCCAGTTCGGCTTCGACCACAACGCCGTGATCGTGAGCGTACTCAACGACCTTACGGGTCAGGGCGATGTTCTCTTCATAGGGCTTGGAGGAAGCGTCGATCATGACGGAAGTGAAACCGCCGTCGATGCAGCTCTTGCAGAGCTCGAAGCTGTCGCCGTGGTCCAGGTGCAGGGCGATCGGGATTTCAGGATTCTCGATCACAGCAGCCTCAACCAGCTTGACCAGGTAGGTGTGGTTGGCATAGGCGCGGGCACCCTTGGAAACCTGCAGGATAACGGGAGCCTTCAGCTCGCCGGCGGCCTCGGTAATGCCCTGGATGATTTCCATGTTGTTGACGTTGAAAGCGCCGACAGCGTAGCCGCCGTCATAGGCCTTCTTAAACATTTCAGTAGTGGTTACGAGTGGCATAGACAGGAACCCTCCTTCGTCTTTTTTACAAAGGGATTATAGCACACAGCCGCTTGAAAATAAAGCGAAAGAGAAGAAAAAGTACAGCAGAGAATAATATGTAATTCAGAATTCAGAATTCAGAATTCAGAATTATAGATACTGATCGGCTGAAAACAAAGCAAAGAACAATTAAGCATTCATATTGCCGCGATCGTTGTTACCAAAGTGCCTGCGGCACTTTGACAACTGCTCAACAATTCAGAATTCAGAATTATAGATACTGATCAGCTGAAAACGAAGCAAAGAACAATTAAGAATTCATATTGCCGCGGTCGCTGTTACCAAAGTGCCTGCGGCACTTTGACAGCTTCAGCATGGCTGTTGTCAGCCAAATCGCAGATTTGGGCAACTGCTCAACAATTCATCATTTAATGTTGAACATATATTTTAAATATAAGAAATCATTAAATGTGGTGAGTAACAGAAAAGGCAGTATTTATATTGTATTTTATATGGTTATGGAATACGGAAAGAATACGAAGGCGGGCGGAAAACAAGTTGATAATGGGTTATGAAAAGAGTAAAATAGACTGCATCCATATATATCGGAGGGACAGTCATGTATCCTATTGTCAAGAAGCGCGTTCTGAACGAAACTGTGACCCTGATGGAAGTTGAAGCCCCCCTGGTTGCCCGCAAAGCATTGCCCGGGCAGTTCATCATTTTCCGCATTGATGAGGAAGGGGAGCGGGTGCCGCTGACCATCGCCGGATATGACCGGGAAAAAGGCACCGTGACCATCATATTCCAGAAGGTTGGTTATACAACCGAAAAGCTGGACAGCCTGAACGAGGGAGACAGCCTGCTGGACTTTGTGGGACCGCTTGGCGAGCCTACGAAAACAGAAGGTATCCACCGCTGCGCCGTGATCGGCGGCGGACTGGGTGTCGCTATCGCTTATCCCCAGGCGAAGGCGCTTCATGACGCCGGTGCTGAAGTGGACCTGATCGTCGGTTTCCGGAACGAGCACCTGATCATCCTGAAGGATGAACTGGAAGCTGCCTGCACCAACCTGATCATCATGACAGATGACGGCAGCAACGGCAATAAAGGATTTGTTACCCAGGCCCTGCAGAAGCAGATGGACGCAGGCCGGGAATATGACACCGTGATCGCCATCGGCCCGCTGCCGATGATGAAGGCTGTATGCGATATGACGCGTGAGCCCAGGATCCGGACGATCGTCAGCATGAACCCGATCATGATCGATGGTACGGGAATGTGCGGCGGCTGCCGGCTGACTGTCGGCGGCGAGACAAAGTTTGCCTGCGTGGACGGACCTGACTTTGACGGCCACCTGGTGGACTTTGACGAAGCAATGGCCCGGGGACGTATGTTCCGTCCCGAAGAAGCAAAGGCCAGGGAAAAGCACATTTGCAGGCTGACAGGGGAGGCAAGATAACAATGGCGAACATGAGTCTTCAGAAACATCCGATGCCCGAGCAGGATCCGCAGGTCCGCGCCGGGAATTTTAAAGAAGTTGCCCTTGGATATACCGCGGAGATCGCCGTGGAGGAAGCCCAGCGCTGCCTGCATTGCAAAAACGCGCCCTGCGTAACGGGATGCCCGGTGAATGTACCGATCCCGGATTTTATCGATAAGATCAAGGAAGGCGATTTTAACGGCGCCTACCAGGTGATCCGTTCCCAGAACGCCCTGCCGGCTATCTGCGGCCGTGTGTGCCCGCAGGAATCCCAGTGCGAAAGCAAGTGCGTACGCGGCATCAAAGGCGAGCCTGTCGGCATCGGCCGGCTTGAACGTTTTGCCGCCGATACAGCCATGGCCCAGGGCAAAGCAACCACTGAAAAAGCCGCTCCCTGCGGCAAGCGCGCCGCGGTGATCGGCAGCGGCCCCGCGGGCCTGACCTGCGCCGGTGAACTGGCAAAGGCCGGCTGGGACGTGACGGTTTATGAAGCCCTTCATACCGCCGGCGGCGTGCTGATGTACGGCATTCCGGAGTTCCGTCTTCCCAAGAAACTGGTGGAACGGGAAATCAGCACCCTGAAGGAACTGGGCGTGAAGATCATCACAAACGCCGTGGCCGGAAAAGCCTTCACAGTGGATGAACTGCTGGAAGAAGGCAATGACGCGGTCTTCATCGGCAGCGGCGCCGGCCTTCCCAATTTCCAGAAGATCCCGGGCGAAAGCCTGTGCGGCGTATATTCCGCCAATGAATTCCTGACCCGCCTGAACCTGATGAAGGCCTATACCTTCCCGGAACATGACACGCCGGTGAAAATCGGCAGCCATGTGGCGGTTGTCGGAGGCGGCAACGTGGCAATGGACGCGGCGCGCTGCGCGAAGCGGCTGGGTGCTGAGGTGACGATCCTCTACCGCCGGAGCGAAGCTGAAATGCCCGCCCGTGCTGAAGAAGTGCACCATGCCAAGGAAGAGGGCATCCAGTTCCATATGCTGACTGCTCCCATCTCCATTGAAGGAGATGAAAACGGATTTGTGAAATCCATCCGCTGCATTGAGATGCAGCTTGGTGAGCCGGATGACCGGGGCCGCAGGCGCCCGGTGCCGGTGGAAGGCAGCGAATACGAGCTGCCGATGGAAACAGTGATCATCGCCATCGGCAACAGCCCGAATCCGCTGATCAAAAAGACCACGCCGGATCTTCCCACAGAACGCTGGGGAGGCATCCAGACGGATGAAAACGGCAGGACAGGGAAGAAGAACGTCTACGCCGGCGGCGACGCCGTGACAGGCGCGGCGACAGTCATCCTGGCTATGGGCGCGGGCAAGAAGGCCGCTGCCGCCATCCTGGAGGACCATCCCTGCTGAACACAACAGGAAGGAAAGAATCATGTTCGGGTTTGATGAACGGTATGCCATGTTCGACATCACACCGGTGGAGAATCAGTTTATCCTGGAGTATCTTCCGGCGGCGAAGGGAGACTATGTCAAGGTCTACCTGTACGGACTGATGCGCTGCTATCATCCCGAAGAAGATATCAGCCTGAAGCAGATGAGCCATGAGCTGAACATGACTGAAGAGGACGTCGAGACCGCTTTCCGTTACTGGGAGCGGCGGCGCCTCGTCAGGCGTGTCAGCGACCAGCCGCCCAGGTGGCAGTATGTGAACATCAAACAGCTGAGCCTGACGTCTGAAGACAGCTGTGATCCGGAATATGAGGAATTCAGCAAAGACATCTATGATGCCTTTGACGGTGTGCGCCGTCTCCACGGAAGTGAGCTGAACACCTGCTTTGACTGGCATGAAAGCCTGAAACTGCCGACGGAAGTCATCATCATGCTGCTGAAGCATATGGCAGAGCAGAAGGGGAAAAACTTCCGGATCCGTGACGCGGAAAAAGTCGCGGCACAGATGGCCGCCGAAAACATCCTGACCGTGGACGCGGCGGAAGAGTTCTTCTCCCGGGATGAACTGGCCTACGCAGGGATCCGCAAGATCCTGAAAATGATGGGGAAGCGCTACCTGCCTTCTGAAGCGCAGGTGAACCTGTACCGGAAATGGAATCGGGAATGGGGGTTCTCACATGAAGCCATTGAGGCTGCCGTTGACCTGACGGCCAAGGGCGATCCGAGTCTGGCGTACCTGGACGGAATCCTGAACAGCCTGAAGCAGGAGAACGGCGATCCTTCCGGCATGACACCCGATACGATCCGGGAATCCACGCGGAAGGCGGACGGCCTCAGGGAAGTGCTGAAGGAACTTGGCAGGGGCGAAGTCAATCCCCGCAGCCTGCAGCTGTATGATGAGATGACAGCCCTGTATCCGCAGAAGGTGATCCTGACAGCAGCCCGGGAATGCGGACACAACGGCAAGGATGCCGGAGAAGTTGTCAAGCTGCTGAAAAGCTGGAAAGAAAAAGGACTGGAAAGCGCAAAGGAAGTGGAAGACTATGTGAAAGCCTTCCATGAACAGACCGCGCTGCTGCGTGAACTTCGGCAGATCTGGGGAACAGATGAGAACCGGATTGGTAAAACAGACCGGAGTCTGATCACGAAATGGGAAAATGAATACGGATTCAGCCGGGAACTGATCCTGGCTGCCGCTCCATACGCGGCTGAAGCAAAACAGCCGATGGCCTATCTTGATAAAATCCTCGAAGGATACCATAATAAAGGCATCACGACGCCCGCCCAGGCAAAGAAGGAACATGAAAGCGGTGCCGGAAAAGGACTGGCCAGGACCGGCAAGGTACTGCCTGCCCAGGATTTCGCACAGCGGGATTATTCCGGTGTTGAGGATGAAATGATCCGTGACCTGGCGAAGGAAATGGAAGCCTATAAGCGCGGAAACGGGGGTAAATCCGATGCGTGAAGAGCTGCTGCTGGAACTGGAAAATGAATATGAACAACAGCGGATCCGGAATGAACAGGAGGAAGCCCTGCGGAAGGAACGTATCCGCCTGGAGCAGCCTGAGATCTATGCCATGACCAAAGAACGGGAAAACCTGATCTTCGGCACGCTGCGGGATATCCTGAACAGGAAAGCGGATACAGAGGGCCTGCCGGAGAAAATGGAAGCCCTTTCCGCACAGATCCGTGTGAAGCTGACGGAGAACGGATTCCCTGCAGACTACCTTGCTCCGGTATATCGCTGCCCTGTCTGCAAAGATACCGGCAAGACCGGGGACCTGATCAAGGAACCCTGCGAATGCTATAAAAAAGCATACCAGCGGAAACTGCGGGAAAAGATCGGCCTGACACGGGACCGGAAGGAAACTTTTGAAAACTTCGATGAAAACGTGTTTCCGAATGAGAATATTCCCGGACAGGAATTTTCCCAGCGGGAGCTGATGAATCATTACAGGCGGATCTGCGAGGAATGGGCAGACGGCTATCCCAATGCCCGCTGCCGTGATCTCCTGCTGACCGGCGGCACCGGACTGGGAAAAACCTTCCTGCTGCGGGCCATGGCGGAAAGGCTGATCGAGCGGGACGTGAACGTACTGATCATCAGTGCTTACCGGATGATCGAGATGCTCCGGAAAAGCTACTTTGACAATGACGACAGCGCTTCTGAACTGATGGACGTTGACGTGCTGATGATCGATGACCTGGGCAGTGAACCGCTGATGCAGAACATTACAGTGGAACAGCTGTTCAACCTGCTGAACGAGCGGCAGGGACGGGGGCTTTCCACCGTGATCTCCACCAACCTTGAAATGCCGAAATTCAGGGAAAGATATACGGAACGCGTTGCTTCCCGGCTGAGGGACAGCATGAACTGCAAGGTGCTCAGCCTGATGGGAAAGGATATCCGGACCGGAGGAAACCAGAGAGCATGAACATCCAGATCTACTGCGGAAAGAAAAACTTTGACGCCCAGAAGGCGGAAAGGTATTTCAAGGAACGGCGGATTCCCTTCCAGGCGCTGGACCTGAAAAAGCATAAGCTGGGAGAAAGGGAGATCCGGATGATGCTTTCCGCGATCGGCATGGAAAAACTGATCGACCGGGAAGATAAAAAAGTGAAGGAACATCCCGCCTGTTACTATGACCGGGAGGAGCTGCTGATCCCCGCTATCCAGGAGAATCCCTGGCTGCTGAAACTCCCGATCGTAAGGAACGGGAATAGAATGACGATTGGCTACCAGCCGGACGTCTGGGACCAGTGGGAATAAGGAGACAATTTATATATGAAGATCCACGGACTGCAGAAAATGACGCTGCTGGATTTCCCCGGCAGGGTTGCCTGTACTGTGTTTTTCGGGGGCTGCGATATGCGCTGCCCCTATTGCCATAATGCGGAACTCCTGGACGGAACAGCACCGGCGGTGATGGATGACACAGAGCTGCTGGCTTTCCTGAAAAAGCGGCAGGGGCTGCTGGACGGAGTCTGCTTTACCGGCGGTGAACCGCTGCTGCAGAAGGATCTGCCTGAATTCGCGGCGAAAGTACGGGATCTGGGGTATCCGGTGAAACTGGATACGAACGGGAATCATCCCGACAGGCTGGAAAAGATGATCCGGGAAGGCCTGGTGCAGTATGTGGCCATGGACATCAAGAACAGCCCGGAACGGTACGCGGAAACCGCGGGACTGCGGCAGATGGACCTGGCACCGATCCGGGAAAGCGTGAGCCTGCTGATGGAAGGCAAGACGGATTATGAGTTCCGGACCACCGTGGTGGCAGAGCTTCATGATGATGAAAGCTTTGAACAGATCGGACAGTGGATCAAAGGCGCAAAACGGTATTACCTTCAGCGGTTTACGGACCGGGATACCGTGCCGTTCCAGGGACTGCATTCCCCGGAAAAAGAACAGATGGAACACTGGGCGGAGATCGTCCGCCCCTATGTACCCGCGGTGGAACTGCGGGGAGTGGAATAAAACCCCGCCGGGACAGGCGGAAAGGACAAAAACATGCTTATTGAAAACGGTTATGTATTCACAGGGAAAAGCTTTGAATCGGATCTGAGCATCCGGATGATGAACGGCATTGTTACGGAGATCGGCGAGGGACTGCGGGCGGAGCCGGGAGAAAAAGTGATCGACCTGGAAGGGGATTACCTGCTGCCGGGTTTTGTGGATGTTCATATCCACGCTTTCCGCGGAAGCGATACCATGCACGGGGAAACGGAGATCCGGCGGATGAGCCGCGAACTGGCGGCTACCGGCACCGGTGCCTTCTGCCCCACGACCATGAGCGCATCCATGGAGGATACAGCGAAGGTCCTGCAGGATATCCGCAAGGTGACGGAACAACCGGAACGGACAGGAGCAAGGGTCCTGGGAGCCCATATGGAAGCTCCTTTCATGAGCGAGAAGAAAGCCGGCGCGCAGCTGAAGGAGTTTTTCCGGGATCCGGACTGGGACACGCTGCTGAACATGGCCGGTGATCCCTCCCTGGTGAGGCTGATCACTATGGCGCCGGAAAGGGACGGAAGCGAAGCGTTCATCCGAAAAGCATCCGCTGCCGGTATCCATGTTTCCGTCGGACATACGGTGGCCACAGCGGAACAGGTTCACCTGGCGGCTGACTGGGGCGCGGATCACATTACCCATACCTTCAACGCGCAGACTCCGATCCATCACCGTGAGCCGGGTGTACCGGGAGCGAGCCTGACCGATGACCGGTTCTACTGCGAAATGATCTGCGACGGAATGCACCTGGCAGACGATATCGTGAAGCTGCTGGTCCGGTGCAAAGGCGCGTCACGGGCTGTGGCCATCACCGACGCGATGGAAGCCGCGGGTATGCCGGATGGTGAATACCAGCTGGGCGGCCAGCCTGTGTTTGTGAAAGAAGGCGCGGCACGGCTGGCGGACGGTACCCTGGCCGGTTCAGTGCTGCTGATGAAAGACGCGCTGCATAACCTGATCCACCGGTACGGCGTGGTTCCGGCTGACGCCTGCGCCATGTGCATATCCACTCCCGCAGAGTCCATCGGCGAAAGCGTCGCGGGACACATGGTCCCGGGGAGCCCCGCCATCCTGACCAGATGGTCCAGGGACTGGGAAATGATCAGCGTGATCACGGATATCGGAGAAAGTTGCCAAGCGGAAAGCTGAATGATATAATCTCAACCGATATTAAAGAGAGGGTGAAGCTGCATGCACAGCATGACGGGATGCGGAAGCGGCAAAGTACAGCAGGACGGCTGGGAGGTTACGGTTGACCTGAAAACGGTGAACCATCGTTTCCTGGATGTCAGTATGAGGCTGCCGCGGCATCTGGCCTTCCTGGAGCAGACTGTACGTGACTGCATTTCCAGGAAGATCAAAAGGGGACACGCGGATGTGTTCCTGACCGTGAAACGGACAGATTCTTCCGCCATGACCGTGGAAAGCGACCCGGAACTGGCTAAGCTCTATATCGCCGCTGCCGCGCAGATTGCCGGCCAGACAGGCGTTACAAATGACATGACGGTCAGCCGTCTGATGAAGATGGAAGGCGTGCTGACACTGAATGAAGCGGAAATGAACGAGGAACTTGTTTCCGCCATCTGCGCCGAAGCGGCTGATATCGCCGTGGAACAGCTGGCCCAGATGCGCGCCCGGGAAGGCGCCAACCTGAAGGAAGACCTGAAGGTTCATCTGGACGCCGCGGATGAGCTGAGGCAGGCCATCCTGAAGCGGGCGCCGCTGGTTGTGGACGAGTACCGCGAAAAGCTTGAGACCAGGCTGAAGAACCTGCTTTCCGAACCGGTTGAACCCCAGCGGCTGGCCCAGGAGGTTGCCGTGATGGCTGACCGGTGCGCCATTGATGAAGAGCTGGCCCGGCTGGACAGCCATATCCGCCAGATGAGGAAATACCTTGAAACTGACGGGGAGACAGGCAAGAAGATGGATTTCCTGGTACAGGAGATGAACCGGGAAGCGAACACCATCGGATCCAAGGCTTCTGACGCGGCGATCGCGCAGCATGTGGTGGACCTGAAAAGCGAAATCGAAAAGCTTCGCGAACAGATTCAGAATGTGGAGTGACGGGCTATGAAACTGGTGAACATCGGATACGGAAACATGCTCGCTTCGGAGCGACTCGTGGCGGTTGTTTCCCCGGAAGCCGCTCCGATCCGCCGGATGATCCAGGACGCGCGGGACAGCGGACGGGTGATCGATGCCACCTGCGGTCATAAGACCCGGGCGGTGATCGTAACCGATTCGGAACATGTTGTTCTTTCACCGCTGCTGCCGGAAACGGTGGCAGCCCGGATAGATGAACGGAGAGGGATGGAGGAAGACGCATGAAGGAAACAAGAAAAGGCATGCTGCTGGTCATCTCGGGGCCATCAGGTGCCGGCAAGGGAACGCTTGTCGCCAAACTGCTTGAGAAAGACCCGTCCTTCTGCTTCTCTGTCAGCGTGACAACACGCGGGAGAAGGGAAAACGAGATCGAAGATGTTCATTACCACTTTATTTCTGACGAGGAATATGATAAACTGCTTGCCGAGGATGCGTTTATCGAGCATGCCAGTGTTCACGGCCACCGGTACGGCACGCTGAAAAGCGAAGTGTACGAACGGATGGAAAAGGGACAGAACGTGCTGCTGGATATCGATCCCCAGGGAGCGCGGGAAGTCATGAGCAAGGAAAAGGACGCGGTCAGCGTTTTTATCCTTCCGCCGAGCTATCATGACCTGAAAGTACGGCTTCACACCCGGAACACAGAAAATGAGGAAGAGATCCAGCGCCGGCTGAACAATGCCCGGGGCGAGATCAAACAGATTGACCGGTACCGCTACCTGATTGTAAACGACAACCTTGAACTTGCTTTTGAACAGCTCGTTGCCATCGTCCGGGCTGAAAAGCAGAACACAGTGCGGTATTTCCCTGTGATCGAGGAATAACCCTGTATACCTGAGGAGGAAAAGAAATGTCTATTGTTGATCCGAGCGTACTTGAACTGCTGAACCACGCTGAAAGCCGTTACACCCTGGTTGTTGAAGCCAGCAAGCGCGGCCGCGAGATCGTGAACGGCGCCCTGCCGATGATCGACGCGGAAGGCATGAAACCGCTGAAGACCGCCGTTGAGGAAATCAACCGCGGGCTGCTGACCTATGACAACCCCGTTGAGCAGGAGGAGCAGAACTGATATGGATCTGACCGGCAGGGAGATCGTGCTGGGAGTAACGGGAGGCATTGCCGCGTATAAAAGCGCGGAGCTTGTCTCCCGTTTGCGTCATCTTGGCGCGAAAGTTCATGTGATCATGACCGAAAACGCGACGAAGTTTGTTTCGCCGCTTACTTTTCAGACGCTTTCGGCGAATCCTGTCGTAACAGATACATTCCAGGCTCCTGAATACTGGAACGTGGAACATGTGGCCCTGGCGAAGCTCGCGGACATTTTCGTGATCGCTCCGGCCACAGCCAATATCATTGCCAAGATGGCGACGGGAATCGCGGATGACATGCTTTCCACGACTGTGCTGGCTACGAAAGCGCCTGTGCTTGTCGCTCCGGCGATGAACACCGGGATGTGGACAGCGGCTGCCACCCAGGAGAATATCCGGATCCTGAGTGAGCGCGGTGTCCGGTTTATCGGACCGGAAAGCGGTATCCTTGCCTGCGGCGATGAAGGCGCCGGCAGGATGAGCGAGCCGGAAGCCATTGCCGAAAGAATCTGCGGCATGCTCAGCCGGGGCAAAGACCTTGCCGGGCTGAAGGTGCTGGTGACAGCCGGAGCCACCCGGGAACGGATGGATCCCGTGCGTTATATCACGAATGATTCCAGCGGCAAGATGGGATTCGCGATCTGCGAGGCTGCCCGGGACAGGGGAGCGGATGTGACGGCTGTTTTCGGCAGCGTCAGCGTTCCCGTGCCGGAAAGAGTCCGCAAGGTTCCGATCGAGTCAGCGCAGGACCTGTATGACGCGATGATGAAGGAAGCCCCGGGGCACGACGTCATCATCCAGGCCGCGGCGGTATGCGATTACCGCGTGGATGATAAAAAAGCCACGAAGATCAAGAAAAAAGCCGGAGAACCGCTGGTCCTGACACTGACGGAAAACCCGGACGTGGCAAAAGCTGTCGGTGAAATCAAGAAAGAGGGACAGATCCTCTGCGGATTTGCCGCCGAGACGGACCATGTGAAACAGAACGCCCAGGCGAAACTGAAAAAGAAGAACCTGGACCTTATCATTGCCAATGACGTGACCGTGCCCGGAGCCGGATTCAACGTGGATACGAATATCGCCTCGCTGATTACCGAAAAGGGAACGGAAGAGCTGCCGCTGATGAGGAAGAGGGAACTGGCGGACGTGATACTGGATAAGGTAATGGAAATGAGGAAGTGAAGAAAACCCTGCACAGCGGACTGTGCAGGGTTTTATTGAAAAATGAAAAATGAAGAATGAATAATGAATAATGGTGGAGAAAACAGCACGGAGTGCTGTTTTTTTGAATGAATTATTGAACAGCACAGCTGTTCAATATGAATTATCGGCCAAAAGGCCGATATGAATTATTCGCCTATGGCGAATATGAATTATGGCCTGCCGGCCATATGATATAGTGTGTCGCTTTCGCGACGGGATTGAGCTGCTGAAGCAGCTCAATGTGATATATTAATCTGCTACTGTTTGGTCGAAGGGAAGAGCTGCGGCGTTGGTGCCGTCGTTCCAGAGCCGGTCAAGGCCATAGAAGGTACGTTCGTCGCGGTGGAAAAGATGGACGATGACCTGGCCGTAATCCAGGACGATCCAGCGGCCTTCACGGCGGCCCTCACTCCGGCGGAGATCCAGGCCTTCCTGAGCCATCACCTCATCCACGGCGTCCGCAAGGGCGGAAACCTGGGTGTTGCTGCGGCCGGAAGCGATGACCATGGTATCGCACAGGACGGTCAGGTGGGTCACGTTCAGAACAACGATGTCCTGGGCTTTGCGGTCATAGAGGAGACGGGCGAGACGAAGTACGGTTTCCTGATCCTGCATGATTTATCCTCCAATAGTTTTATTGAGCGGGACCCGGAAGGATCCCGGGGATATCTTTATTCAGCGGACAACCTGACGAAGCCAGGTAATGGTGTCACAGGTGCGGGGATAGAGATACCAGCCCCTGGACTTTACATAATCAACGGTCCCTTCCAGGGAGAGGAGCAGTGCCTTTTCGAGGGAAGAACGGGAAAGAACACGGACCTCTTCCAGCAGCGGGAAAGATTCCCGAAGCGGTTCCATGAAATCCGCCAGGCAGACACACATGGCCAGGCGGGACATGCCCGGATACCCGGTGTTATGGAAGCGGATGGCTTCCAGTACATCCGGATCAGTCATGCCGTAAAGCTGTTCCGCCAGGCAGGCACCGGCAATGGAATGGAGCAGGGCGTCACTGGCGAGGACATCCGGGTCATCCGTGAGGTGATTGTCAACAGCAATCCGCTGCATATCCTTTATAGGAAGGCATTTCGCGCAGTCATGCAGAAGGCCGGCCTGTTCCGCCTTCAAAGGGTTTTCCCCGTACAGTTCCGCCAGCTGAACAGATGTGCGGGCGACGCTCAGGGAATGGGCATAGCGTCTGGGCTTCAGCGCTGTGAAAAGATGATCCATCCACAGATCAATATGCTCCATCTTATGCGGGAAGCCGCAAAGGCCTTTACACCGGCAGTATTCCAGTACCGGGACGGACAGATCCTCTTCAACGGAAACTTCAGAAGTATCCGAAACATCCGGCAGAAGGCGCAGCTTCGCGTCCGGATAAAGTTTGGACAGTTCTTTCATAACGGCGTCTGAACCCGGACCCGCATCCATATCCAGACAAAGCCTGGACGGGATGAGCCGTTTATCACAGGCGCAGGCGGCAACGAGCATCTTCCAGCGGTCTTCCGCCGGAACGAGGGCTCCTTCACCGGACAGCAACAGCAAAACACGGTCCACGGAACCGCTGTCCAGCAGAGTGAGAGCCGCATGGATATGCGAGGATCGGACAGGATCAAACCTGCCCCCCACGATGCCGATGCGCTCTTTTTTTGCCAAAGGAAAGAACCTCCTGATTTCTGTTACGGATATTATAAACGAAAAGGACCGGATAGGGAAGATGTTTCCAAATAAATTTACGGAAAAGCTTGCTTTTTCATTTCCAACGTGATATTATTTCATGCGATGGTTTTTTAAGGATCCTAAGGGGAGGTGAACCGAGTTGCCGAATATCCAGTCCGCAAAGAAGCGCGTTAAGGTCAGCGAGAAGAAGAATCTTCAGAACCGTATTGTCAAGAGCGGAATGCGTACTTCCATCCGGAAGTTTGACGCCGCTGTTGCCGCTGATGCGCAGAACGCCAATGAGCAGCTTTCCGCGACTTCCGCAGTGATCGATAAGGCCGCGTCCAAGGGCGTGATCCATAAGAACGCCGCCAATCGGAAAAAGGCCCGCCTGGCCAAGCAGTTGAACAAGGCTGCCAATGCCTGAGCCGGAACCGCGTGTGATAAACTCCCTTCCAGAATGTTGGAAGGGGTTTTTCTGTTTTTCGGGAAGATTTTCATTTCGTGCTTCGTCTTTATAGTTGAATCCGATTACAGAGAGGAAGTGTCAAGGATTTTGAAACGATTCACAAAGATTTTAAGCCTGGTAACCGCGCTCCTGATGGTGCTGTGTATGACAGCGGCTTTCGCCGAAACGGAAGCTGAAGGCGAGGAACAGGGCGTGGATGAGATCCTGCAGATGATGGATATCTCCGACGTTGAGCAGACTGAAGGAATGGGACTGGAAGAGATGACGGAAGCCTTCACGGAATCCGCCATGGGTGAATACCTGGATGCGGCGACCGGTTTCAGCATGCAGTATCCCTCCATATTCCAGTTTGACGAGAATACCGGGAACTCCGCGGCGACAACAGACGGAAAGGCCACCCTTTCCATCGAAAACTATGATACCGCCGGCGGGCTGACCAAAGAGGCCCTGCTGGAAGCGATCAAACTGGAAGTGCCGGATTTTAAACCCGGCAGTGATGACAACAACGGATGCATTCGTGTTGACCGGAAAAAGGACGGTTCCACCATGCAGACCGACCTGTACTACCTGACCGGAAAGAGCTTCCATCATATTATCCTGACTTATCCCGCAGGGGAAGAGGAAAAGTATTCCTCCTATATCGAATATATGATCAATACGATGGAAACAAACGATACGGATCTTGGCTGATTCGATTGCATAAGCGGAAGGAATGACAGGAATGACAAACAAGAAACATCTGATTATTATTCTCGCGCTGGTACTCGCGATGACGGCGGTCCTGCCCGTCAGCGGCGCGCTGGCCGATACAGCAACCGTCAAGGGCGGCTGGCTCGTGCTTCGGGCTGCCCCGTCCTTCAGCGGAACCATCCTGGCCAGCTATCCCAGCGGAACCGTAGTCACCCTGAACGGGCAGAACGGATCCTGGTACGCGGTAACAGCCCCGGACGGAATGAGCGGCTACATGCTGGGGGATTACCTGCAGATCGTCGGAAGCGGCAACAGCAGCAGCGGTCTGACCCTGATTGACAGCACAGCCTATGTTACCAGCAAAAACGGACTGAATGTCCGGCTGAGAAGCGGCCCCGGCAAGGGATATTCCATTATCGGATCCTATGCCCCCGGAACCAAGTGCACCGTGCTTTCTCCCGGAAACAACTGGTGCCGGATCCAGATCGGTTCCATGACCGGCTATATGATGACCAGCTTCCTGACGAGCAACGCGTCTTCCGCACCGGCACCCGCCCCGCAGCCCCAGCCGGTAACGGATGAATACCAGGTTTACGTGACAAGCGGAAACGGCAAGGGCGTTAACCTGCGCTCCGGCCCTTCCAAGTCCTATCCTGCCATCGGCTTCTACAGCGTGGGCACAGCAGCAGGGATGATCACCAGGGGAGCCACCTGGAGCTACATCCGCGTTGGCAACCGCTACGGATATATGATGACGCAGTTCCTGACCGAGAGCCAGCCAGTGGTGAATCCTGTTGTTCCGGTTACCGGTGCCTATGTGGTCAGCGCCAACGGACGGAACGTAAACCTGCGGTCCCAGCCGACCACGGCCAGCAGCATCCTCCGCTCCTTTAAACCCGGCACACCCGTGACGGTTATCACAAGGGGAACGGAATGGTGCTTTGTGCTGATCGACGGATACTACGGCTACATGATGAAACAGTTTATCTATGACGGTATATACCCCGCAACGGGCACGGATCTGTACTTCTAAACTGTGATTTCGGATAATATTACCAATCTTTTTCGCATGTTTTACAAAATACAAAAGTAAAACAAAAGATGAAAAAAATGCCGGTACACTCTTTCCAAGTGTACCGGTTTTTGCTATAATTTGATAAACAAAAGGCCCAACAAGCCGACAATCAGAAAGGGGAAAACCATCTATGAAAAAGTTTTTTGCTCTGCTCCTGGCTGCTGTGATGATGCTGGGAATGGTATCCATCGCCTCTGCTGAGAGCAGCATGAGCGTCGCGATGATCACCGACTACGGTGACATCACCGACCAGTCCTTCAACCAGACCACCTACGAAGCCTGCAAGGCGTTCTGCGAAGCTGCCACCATCAACTTCCAGTACTACAAGCCCGCTTCCGACTCCGATGAAGACCGTATCTCCTCCATCGAGAAGGCCATTGATGACGGCTTCAACGTCATCGTGATGCCCGGCTACGCTTTCGGACCCGCGATCCAGAAGGTCGCTCCCGAATACGATGACATCACCTTCATCGCCCTGGACGTGAGCGAAGGCGACATCGGCGACCTGGCTGCCGCCGTTCCCGCCAACCTGTACTGCGCTGTGTATCAGGAAGAGCTGTGCGGCTACATGGCCGGCTACGCTGCTGTGAAGCTGGGCTATAAGAAGCTGGGCTTCCTGGGCGGCATGGCGGTTCCCGCCGTTGTCCGTTACGGCTACGGTTTTGTGCAGGGCGCTGACGCCGCTGCTGCCGAACTGGGCGCTGAAGACGTTGAAATCAAGTATGTATACGGCAACCAGTTCTACGGCGATGCTGACATCACCGCTTACATGGACACCTGGTACAGCAACGGCACCGAAATCGTGTTCGCCTGCGGCGGCGGTATCTTCACCTCTGCCGGTGAAGCGGCCCAGAAGGCCGGCGGCAAGGTCATCGGCGTTGACGTTGACCAGAAGGGCACCATCGACAGCATGTACGGTGAAGGCATCACCGTGACCTCCGCCATGAAGGGCCTGGCTGCCACGGTTAACACCGAGCTGGCTTCCATCCTGAACGGAGAATTTGCCGGCGGCAAGGTTGAGAACCTGGGCCTGGTTTCCGACAATCCCGAAGATAACTTCGTGCAGATCGCTCCTTCCACCCAGTTCGCTGACGGCTTCACCGCTGAAGATTACGCGGCCCTGGTCGTCAAGATGAACGCCGGTGAGATCAAAGTGTCCAACGCTATCGACGCTGAACCTGCCACGACTGCAGCGAAGGTTGAATACCTGGGCAACATCAAGTAATCATCACCCGATCGCCGGGGATGCACAGCATCCCCGGTTTTTGAAAAAAACCCCTGTTTTCCTGGCGGTAAACGGGGGTTTCTTTCAGAAAACGAAGGATCATCTTCGTCTTCGGGAACTATCACGGAAAGCAGGTGCTGCAAATTGGGCGAAAACCATAAGAGTGAATATGCCATTGAGATGCTGCATATCACGAAAAGATTCCCCGGGATCATCGCGAACGATGATATTACCCTGCAGCTCAGGCACGGTGAGATTCATGCGCTGCTCGGTGAAAACGGCGCCGGAAAATCCACCCTGATGAGCGTGCTGTTCGGCCTGTACCAGGCGGAAGAGGGAACCATCAAAAAGGACGGTGTTGAGGTTAAGATCAACGACCCGAATGACGCGAACGACCTGGGAATCGGCATGGTTCACCAGCATTTTAAGCTGGTGGAATGCTTCACCGTGCTTGACAATATCATCCTCGGCGATGAACCCACCGGGGCCTGCGGAATCCTGAAAAAGGCAGAGGCCCGTAAAAAGATCATTGCGCTTTCCGAAAAATACGGACTGCAGGTTGATCCGGACGCCCTGGTACAGGATATCACCGTTGGCATGCAGCAGCGGACGGAAATTCTGAAGATGCTGTACCGGGACAACGAGATCCTGATCTTTGACGAACCGACCGCCGTGCTGACACCCCAGGAAATTGAGGAACTGATGCAGATCATGCGGAACCTGGCGGCGGAAGGAAAGTCCATCCTGTTCATCAGCCACAAGCTGGCGGAGATCATGGCGGTGGCTGACCGGTGCACGGTGCTCCGCAAGGGCAAATACATCGGAACGGTGGAAACGAAGAACACCACCATGGAAGAACTTTCCGCGATGATGGTGGGCCGGAACGTCAATTTCCATGTGGACAAGCAGCCTGCCCATCCCGGTGAGGTTGTGCTGGATATCCAGCATATGACCGTTGCCTCCAAAGCCCACAACAACAACGCCGTGAAGGACGTTTCCTTCCAGGTGCGGCGCGGAGAGATCGTCTGCATCGCCGGAATCGACGGCAACGGACAGACAGAACTGGTATACGGCCTGACCGGCCTGGAACCCCTGGTGAACGGCAAGATCCTGATGGACGGAAAGGATATCACCAAAGCTTCCATCCGGAAACGCTCCATGAACGGTATGAGCCATATTCCGGAAGACCGGCATAAATACGGCCTGGTACTGGATTACTCCCTGGAATACAACATGATCCTGCAGACCTATTTTGAATCCAGGTTCACGGACAGGATCGGATTCCTGAGAAGGAAGAACATCCGGAAGTATTCCGACAAGCTGATCGAGGAATATGACGTCCGTTCCGGACAGGGATCCATTACCCCGGCACGGGCTATGTCCGGCGGAAACCAGCAGAAGGCGATCATCGCCCGGGAAATCGACAAACAGCCCGAGGTCCTCGTGGCGGTGCAGCCGACCCGCGGCCTGGACGTGGGTGCCATCGAGTTCATCCATAAGCAGCTGGTGGCCCAGCGGGATGCCGGAAAGGCTGTACTGCTGATCTCCCTGGAGCTGGATGAGGTGATGGACGTTCCGGACCGGATCCTGGTGATGTATGAAGGCGAGATCGTGGGCGAACTGGATCCGAAAAAGACCACGCAGGAGGAGCTGGGCCTGTACATGGCCGGCGCGAAGAGGGATGAGGTGAAGAAGGCATGAGAAAGATCCTGAAAAACGAAGCCGTGCAGGCTTTCCTCGCTTCGATCCTGTGTATCCTGGCCGGAATCCTGATCGGATATATTGTGCTGCTGATCATCAATCCCGCAGGTGCAGGGGAATCCATCCTGAACATCATCAAAAACTTCTTTACCTGGAAACGGCCGCAGCAGCAGATCAAGCAGCTGGGCAACACCCTGGCCAAGACCATGCCGCTGATCATGTGCTCCCTGAGCATCCTGTTTTCCTATAAGGTGGGCCTGTTCAACATCGGCACGGCCGGACAGTATGTGGCGGGTGCCTGCGCCAGCCTGTACGCCGCGCTGGCATGGAACTGGGGATGGCTCCCGTGCATGATCTTCGCGATGGTCTGCGGCTCCCTGCTCGGCGCCGTGACAGGCCTGCTGAAAGCCTACTGCAATGTGAATGAGGTCATTTCCGGTATCATGCTGAACTGGATCTCACTCTATACCGCAAATACGTTATTAACCCAGGTGAAGGAAACAGCCAGTCCGTACACCCTTTACCTGAACAAGGAGAATCCCGGTTCCCTGCTTCCGACACTGGGGCTGAACAAACTGTTCAACAACAATGAGTATGTCACACTGGCTGTCCCGCTCGCCATTATCGCCGCCATCGCGGTCTGGATCATCCTGAGCAAGACCCGGTTCGGCTATGAGCTGAAAGCCACAGGCAACAACAAGAATGCCGCCAGATACGCCGGCATGGCCCAGAACCGGAACATCATCCTGACACTGATGATCTCCGGCGCACTGGCAGGCCTGGGAGCCTCCCTGCTGTACCAGACCGGATACATGAGATGGGAATGCACCCAGTCCTCCGTTCCGGCCATGGGATTCAACGGAATCGCCGCCGCCTTCCTGGGCGGACTGCACCCGCTGGGCGCCCTGTTCTCCTCCTTCTTTATCCAGCACATCACCGACGGCGGACAGTATGTGAACACGAATTTCTATTCCTCACAGATTTCCGACGTGATCTCTTCCGTGATCATTTACCTGTGCGGTTTCGTACTGTTCATCAAACTGATCATCAGACGCTCCCTGAAACGGCATGATGAAAAGAAGGAGGCTAAACAATAATGCTGCTTCTGATCCAATACACGCTGATCTTCGCCTCCGTACTGATGCTGGTGGCCCTGGGAGGATGTATCTCAGAGCATTCAGGCGTTATCAACCTGGGCCTGGAAGGAATTATGGTCATCGGCGCGCTGGGCGGTGCACTGGTGATGAGTTCTGCCGGGATCACATCTCCGGCACTGATGGTGATCCTCGCCATGCTGGCGGCAGCCCTGGCCGGTATGCTGTACTCGTGCCTGCTGGGTGTGGCGGCGATCCATTTCAAAGCGGACCAGACGCTGGTTGGTACGGCCATGAACCTGCTGGCCACCGCCGGCGCTACCGTGCTGGTGAAGGCCATGAACACGGCCGCGAACCCGGACAACCATTCTTCGGAAATTGAGTACATCGGCGCCCGGAAGATGTTCATCGTGAATATCAACGGGTTCGAGTTCAACTGGTTCATGCTGGTGGCCGTTATCGCGGTGCTGCTGGTATACTTCCTGCTTTACAAGAACCGGTTCGGCCTTCGCCTGATGGCTTGCGGCGAGCATCCCCAGGCGGCAGGCTCTGTAGGTATCAACGTATACAAGATGCGCTGGGCCGGCGTCCTGATCTCCGGACTGCTGGGCGGACTGGGCGGACTGTGCTACATCCTGGCCGGCGTATCCCTCTGGAAATTCGAGAACGGCGTGGCCGGCTTCGGTTTCCTGGCCCTGGCCGTTATGATCTTCGGCCAGTGGAAACCCACAAGGATCGCCCTGGCGGCGCTGCTGTTCGGCCTGTTCAGGGCGCTGAGCAACACCTACGCCGGATTCCCGTTCCTGGTTTCGCTGAACCTGCCCGGCAATGTGTACAACATGATGCCCTACATCGTCTGCCTGATCGTGCTTGCCTTTACATCCAAGGCGTCCCACGCGCCGAAGGCGGAAGGTATTCCATACGACAAGGGATCCAGATAAAGGAAAAACAACATCGGGAGCTGCCCGCTCGGGCAGCTCCCTTGTTTGTGAATTGTTCGTGAATCCTGGGCCGTTTGACTTTTCAACAGGGTCAAAATCGTGTATAATAAATGTTTGAATGGAGGTGATTCTATGAACGATATCTGGTCAACGATCCGCGGCATGGCCTGGAGCCTGACCCATCGTCTTGGAATCATCGACGTGATCGACATCCTGATCGTGGCAGTGATCATTTATGAGCTGCTGCTGCTGACCAGGCATACACGGGGAAGCGCCCTGCTGAAAGGCCTTTTCCTGCTGTTCCTGATCGTACTGCTGAGCAATATCCTCGGACTGACAAGCCTGAACTGGCTGCTGCTGGCTGTGCTGCAGAACGGTGCCATCGTACTGGTTGTCCTGTTCCAGCCTGAACTGCGCAAAGCGCTGGAGCGCATGGGACGCAGCAGGCTGATCACCAAGGGATCCCACCGGAATGCCGATGAAGACACCGAAGTGATCATTGAGGAAATCGTACAGACCGTAGTGGACCTGAGCCGGAGACGGGTTGGTGCCCTGCTTGTGTTTGAACGGAAAACCGGCCTTCAGGACGTGGTGGAGACGGGAACTATGCTGAACTCCGAAATCTCCGCCCCGCTGCTGGAGAATATTTTTGAACCGAATACCCCCCTGCATGACGGCGCTGTAGTCATCCGGGATGACCGGGTGATGGCGGCGGCCTGCATCCTGCCCCTTGCTGAAGCCAGCGGCGTGATCCGCGGACTAGGAACACGCCACCGGGCTGCTGTCGGCATTACCGAAAACACAGACGCTGCGGTGATCGTTGTTTCCGAGCAGACCGGTATTGTCAGTTTCGCGGCGGACGGCATGCTGAAACGGCCGTTTACCGTTGAGGATATCAAAGCATTCCTGCATGAGTTCTATACTTCCCGTGCATCGGGGATCGGTTCCATCCTCCGCAGGCTTAAGAAGAGATTTACGGAGGAAAAAACGGCATGAGCGAGCAGAAAAACAAAAGGGATTTCCGCAATACCCTCATTATGCTGCGGGACGCGCTGAAGCACCTGCTGCTGCATAACGGATGGCTGAAGCTGATCGCCATCGTTATTTCCATATGCCTCTGGGCCGGACTGATCTCCCAGGACGAAAGCATTACCCGGGACAAAACATTCCAGGACGTCAGGGTTACCGTACAGGGAACAGAGATCATGAAAAATAACGGCTATATCGTTGTGTCGGACCTGGAAGGCCTGACAGCCGATTTCACTGCCGCTGTACCGCAGAAACAATATGAAGCAGCCGATCCTTCTTATTACAATATCAGACTTGACCTGAGCCGGATCAACCAGACCGGTACACAGGAAATCAACATAGACAAATCCTATTCAAAACAATACGGTAAAGTGACTTCCATCACACCTTCTTCAGTGACAGTTGAGGTTGAAAACTATAAACTGAAGAAGATAGGTGTTCGCGCCTCCTGCCCCAAGCCGGATGGTGTCTGGTATGATCTCACCTGTGATCCTACAACATTTGTGATTTATGGACCGCAATCGATTGTTGATGAAGTGTTTTTCGCCAGAGTTGATATAGACCCTGAAGATATCGACTGGACGGAAGGTCAGTATTCCGGCGCTTTCCAGTTTAAACTGTACAACAGGGCAGGACAGGAAGTCGATGCTTCCAAGATAACTGTTACAAGCGCCAACATTGAAACAAACAGCGTTATCGTAACCTTTACGATCCTGCCAGAAAAGGCATTCCATGCCAGTGACCTGATCAATATAACGGGTACACCGGCCAAGGGATACAAGGTAAATAACGTCCGGTTTTCTCCAGAAACGATCAAGGTAGCGGACAGTTCAGACATCCTGGACGAGATGGAAACACTGTACCTTGACAGTGACACTGTCAATATAGACCGGGCGAAGGAAGACGTTACAACCCAGATCCAGGTGTATAAACCTACAGACAACTCTCAGATGGTGAATGGTACCACCATTACGGTCACTGTCGATATCGAACCGACAGAAGAAGAGCCGTAAGGAGAAGCTTATGGGCAGTTTGGCTAATTCCATATTCCGGCTGATGCTTGGCTGGATCCAGGGGATCGCAGCCGCATTATGGTCGGCTTTTACAAGTGAAAAAGGCGGATCTGTTTTCGCGTGGTTCGGCAAGCACTGGATTCCGATCGCGATCGTTCTTTGCGTGATCGGACTCGTGTCTGATCTGTGCGTTTATCTGGTTCGATGGAAACCGTTCCGGAGATGGTTCGGTTTTCTCCGGCACGAAAAAGTGGAAGAAAAGGAAGTCCGCATCCGGCCCGTCACAAGGAAGGAAACAGAGACTGTTCCCGTGCGGGAGGAAGAAGCGGAACAGCCTGCTCAGCCGCGGCGCAGAAGGCGTACGGCAGAATACGCTGAGAGCACAGAAAACGGACATGCCTATATTCCCAGCGAACATGCTTCCATGCCTGAAACGGTGAACGAAAGGGGATATGAACCGCCTGTTCAGCCCCGGAACAACAGGCAGCCGGAATATGCCGCGGAGAGGAACCCTGAAAGGCCCGGACGGGCTGAATCCTATTCGGCAGATGAGCCGGACTTCTCCAAATGGCAGGTTAAACCCGCAGCAGCGGAACAAAAGGTAAATGAAGAACTGCCGACTCCGGCAACTGTGACCAAGGCGGGATACCATGTGCCGGCGGACAGCCCCTACCGCAGGCCCGAACCGAAAACGGAAAAAGAGCCTATTGTAAGACAGCCGGAGATCAGGGAAGATACGGAACGGCAGAATCCTGTGACCGTTGGCAGGCGCCGGCGGCTCCGGATCACTGACCTGTTTACGGATCCTGAAGAAGAACTGAGACAACTGGAAGCTCCCCAGAATGTGATTGACAGCAGCAAGGCTTACCGGGAACCTGTTTATCCCAGAGGATGGAAGAAAAGCGAGAGTGACGGACAATGAACCAGCTGACAGGCGATAAACGGTATCTCGTGCTGACCGGTAACTACGGAAGCGGCAAGACAGAACTCTCGCTGAACCTGGCACTGTCGTTCGCAAAACAGTATAAGACCACGCTGGTTGACCTTGATATTGTGAATCCCTATTTTCGGAGCGGCGAAAAGGCTGAGGAAATGCGCGCGGCGGGGATCCGGATGCTGATGCCCACTTACGCCATGACGACTGTTGATATCCCAGCACTGCCCGCGGAAATCCAGAGCGTATTTGAAGTACCATCAGACCGGGTTGTGTTTGACGTGGGCGGCGATGATACAGGCGCGGCTGCCCTTGGCCGGTATTATCCCTCCTTTATGGCCCGCAGGGATGACACGCTTGTGATGTTTGTGGTCAACTGCATGCGGCCGCTGACAAGGGAAACAGACGAGATCATCGACCTGGCACAACGGATCCAGAACCGGGGAAGACTGAAGATCGATGTGCTGATCAACAACACCAACCTGGCAGACCAGACAGAACCGGGCATGGTGGAAGCCGGAGAAAAGACGGTTCTTTCCTGCGCGGAAAAGCTGGGAATCAGCAGGGTTTTCACCACCGGGAAAAAGGACGTGCTGGAACAGTGCCGCCTGGAAACACCGACAATGATCATGAAACGGTATATGGCACCGGAATGGATGGAAGACTTATGAAAACAGAGTTACCGGAAGCGTTTGTCCGGAGAATGCGGGAACAGCTCGACGATGAGCTGTCCGCTTTTTTGCATGCGCTGGATGAGGATCCGGTAAGGGGAATCCGTTTCAATCCGCGGAAAGAGACGGAAGCAGCTGATCCGCTGAGAACCGGGGAACGTGTTCCCTGGGAAGAAAACGGATATTACCTGGAAGCTGATTCCAACGCCGGATCCATGATCCTGCATGAGGTCGGCGCGTTTTATATCCAGGAGCCCGGTGCCATGATGCCGGCGGCGGTGCTGGCCGCGAAGCCGGGGGAAAAAGTATTGGATCTTTGTGCCGCCCCGGGCGGGAAATCCACCCAGATCGGCTGTGCCATGCAAGGGGAGGGGCTCCTGGTCTGCAATGAACCGGTCCCGAAGCGTGCGGCCATCCTGAGCCGGAATGTGGAACGCATGGGACTGCCCAACGCGCTTGTGACCTGCGCAAAGCCCGAACAGCTGGCAGAAAAATGGGAAGAAGGGTTTGACGCGGTCCTGGTGGACGCCCCCTGTTCCGGCGAAGGCATGTTCCGGCGGGATCCTGAAACGAGGAATGAATGGACAGCGGAAAAAGCGGAAGGCTGCGCGGAAAGGCAGCGAGAAATCCTGAAAGAAGCCGCCAGACTGGTCAGGCCGGGCGGCAGGCTTGTGTATTCCACCTGCACCTATAATCCACAGGAAAATGAAGACAATGCTGCCTGGTTTGCGAGGGAGTTTCCGGAATTCCATCCGGAAGGATTCTCCCTGCCGGGAATTGACGCTCCGGACGGAATCTATACCTGTTATCCGCACCGGATAAAAGGAGAAGGGCAGTTTGCCGCCCTGTTCCGGAAAAACGGAAATGAAGAACCAGATATAAGGGAAGACCAATCGCTTCCTGTGCCCTCAAAAAATGACAAAGCCCTTTTCAGACAGCTTTTTCCCGAACTGCCTGAACCGAACCGTATTCTTGGAAGCACCTTCATTTCCATGCCGGAACTCCCGGACGTGAAGGGGATCCGCATTCTTCGGGCCGGTCTTCACCTGGGAGAAGTGAAGGGAAAAGTCGCCGTACCGGATCACGCGGCGGCGGTCTGTTTCAACAGGCCTGATATGCCTGTAAAAGAATTGAACGCTGATGAAGCCGCACGGTATATGAACGGGGAAACCATATCTTCAGAAGAGAACGGCTGGATCCTGATGTCCTACCGGGGACTTGTGCTCGGATGGGGAAAGGGAAGCGGCGGCATCATCAAAAACCATTATCCCAAAGGACTCCGGGGGCCGTACTACATACCGTAAAAAAACAGAAAAACATTTTTTGAACAAATGGATTGAAAACGATACCGATGTGTAGTATACTTTCCTTAAGCAAAAAATGATGCAACAAGCATCAAAAACAACAAGGAGGCGCTCCCATGAAAAAGTTTATTTCACTATTTTTGGCTGTTCTGATGGTATTCGGCCTTTTTACTGCTGTACACGCAGAAAAAGCTCCTGAAGAATATGCCGGTACACTGACCATTTATTCCCCCCATGATGCTGATCCCCTCAACGCCGGTGTTGCCGGTTTTGAAGCCAAGTATCCGAACGTCAAGGTTGAGATCGTTGCCGACGGTACCGGCAACCTGCTGAACAGAATCAAGGCCGAGGCGGCCGCGCCGGAAGCTGACATCCTGTGGGGCGGCGGAGCTGACTCCCTGGCAGCCTACAAGGAATATTTCCAGAGCTACAAGCCTTCCTGCATCGACCTGATCGATCCCAGCCTGTATGATCCGGAATGCCTGTGGATCGGTGAATCCCCCCTGCCCATGGTCTTCCTCGTGAATACCGACCTGGTGGCCGAGGCTGATATTCCCCAGAGCTGGAAGGATCTTGCGGATCCCAAGTGGGAAAAGAAGATCGCCATGGCTGATCCCGCTTCCTCCGGTTCCGCTTACACCCAGCTGAACACCATGCTGATGATCTACGGCCAGGTTGAAGATGACTACGCTGCCGGCTGGGAATTTGTCAAGGGCCTGATGAACAACCTGGTGATCCAGTCCGGTTCTTCCGGCGCCCACAAGAACGTGGACTCCGGCGAATATCCGATCGGTATCACCCTTGAAAAGGCTGCCGTCCAGTACGACCTGGAGAACGGCCACCTGAAGATGATCTATCCCACCGATGGTACCTCCGCTGTTCCGGACGGTATCGCCATCGTGAAGGACTGCAAGAACCTGGAACTGGCTCAGCTGTTTGTTGAATACGCCCTGAGCGCTGAATGCCAGGAAGCCCAGAACAAGGACTACGGACGCCGCCCGATCCGCAGCGACGTCACGCCTGTGGGTCTTGAACCCCTGAGCAGCATCACCCTGATGAACTACAACTTCGACTATGCCGGCGCCAATAAGGCCGACATCGTTGAAAAGTGGCAGGATGCTGTTGTAGGTGACTAATACGAATTTGATAATATTATGAAATGAGGAGAAGGAGTGCTCCGGTTTCATGGCCGGAGCACCCTTTTCCACATTCATACGGGAGGATTATTTCATGAGCCATGCCGTTATTGTTGACCATGCTGTAAAAACATATGGAGATTTTACCGCCGTAAACGGAATCAGCCTTACAATTAACCCCGGCGAGTTTTTTACCCTGCTGGGCCCTTCCGGATGCGGAAAAACCACACTGCTGAGGATGATCGCCGGTTTCAACACGGTGGACGGCGGTGAGATCCGCTTTGATGACAAAGTGATCAATAATGTACCCGCACATAAGCGGGATATAGGTATGGTATTCCAGAACTATGCCATTTTCCCGCATCTGAACGTGGCTGACAACGTCGCGTACGGCCTGAAGGCCCGGCATGTGCCCAAGGCGGAAATCGGGCCCAGGGTAGAGGAAGCGCTGAAAATGGTCCAGATCGACCAGCTGAGCACCCGGAAACCCAACGAGCTTTCCGGCGGACAACAGCAGCGGGTCGCACTGGCACGCGCATTTGTTATTGAACCCAGCGTTCTGCTGATGGATGAACCCCTGTCCAACCTGGACGCCAAACTGAGGGTCCAGATGAGGACAACGATCAAAAAGCTGCAGAGAAGGCTTGGTATCACAACGGTTTATGTGACGCATGACCAGGAGGAGGCCCTGGCCATCTCCGACCGGATCGCCGTCATGAACCAGGGAAATATCATGCAGATCGGTACGCCGGAAGAGATTTACCGGAAGCCGGCCAATCCCTTTGTGGCAAACTTCATCGGTGTCAGCAATTTCATTGACTGCAATGTAAAAACAAGCCAGGGAAGCGCAGAGGTCAACCTGCCGGGTAATTATTCCATTTCCATCCCGGTTTCCAGGGAATACAGCGGGGAAGCGATCCTTTCCGCCCGTCCGGAACAGCTGTTCTTTGACGAAAAGGGTATCCCCGGCAAAATCAACATGTCCATTTTCCTGGGTGACTTTATCCAGTATGAAGTTGAACTGACGACAGGCCAGGTTATCGAACTGAATGAATATACCAAGGACGTCAGTGAAATACGGCATGACGGGGAAGAAGTCCATATCAGCATGAATCCTGCACAGGTGAGCCTTTATGAGAAGGAATCCAAGGAGGTGCTCTCATGCTGAGAAGCAAAAAGGGCCAGCCTTTCTATAAGGATTTCTGGTTCTGGGTCAAGATCCTGATCTTTGTCGTGTTCCTGCTGTTCCTGGTTTATCCCTTTTATACGCTGGTGGTTAACAGTTTCTTCTCCTCCAAGGCAGATGGAGTGACATTGTACAATTTCCAGCGGTTCTTCCAGAAGAAATACTATTACCAGGCACTGGGAAACAGCCTGAAGATCAGCCTGATCCCCACACTGATCTCCGTACTGATCGGCGTTCCGATGGCCTATCTCCAGACGAGATACAACATCGCGGGAAAGACTTTCTGGCATGTGCTGATCATCCTGAGCCTGATGTGTCCGCCTTTCCTTGGCGCGTACAGCTGGATCATCCTTTTCGGCAATGCCGGTATTGTAACACAGTTCATGAGCAACCTGTTCGGATTCCAGATGCCCACCATATACGGGCAGGGTGGTATCTGCGCTGTATTCACGCTCAAGCTTTTCCCGTATGTTTACCTGTATGTATCCGGCGCTATGGGTTCCATTGACCGCAGTGTGGAAGAATGCGCGGAGAACCTGGGATCCGGCAAGCTGCGCAGACTGCTGACGGTGACGGTACCGGTGGTTCTGCCTTCCATTGCCGCAGGCGCACTGATGGTATTCATGACCGCCCTGGCGGACTATGGTACACCCGGTATCCTTGCGGGCGGAGATTTCCGTACATTGCCGACGCTGATCTATAACGAATACCTGTCCGAGACCGGCGGAAACGCCAACCTGGCCAGCGCGATCTCCATGATCATCGTGATCATTTCGCTGCTGATCCTCTTTATCCAGAAAGCATGGGTTGCCAAGCGGAACTATACCATGTCAGCGCTTCGGCCGCCGCAGATCATAGAATACAAGGGATACAAACGCTTCCTGGTTACCCTGCCGGTTGCGATCGTAAGCCTGATCGCGTTCATCCCGCAGATGGTGGTTGTACTGTGCTCCTTTGTGAAGACCAACTATTCCAACTTCGTCTTTGAGGAAGGTTTCACGCTTGAGCATTATGCTGAACTGAGCCGGAGCCTGACATCCCAGATCAAAAACACATTCGTATTCTCCACTGTCGCCATTGTGATCATCCTGATCCTTGGTATCCTGATGAGCTATGTGATCGTCAGGAGAAGAGGGAAGACCGGCGGTGCCCTGGATATGCTGATGATGGCTCCGTACGTTATTCCCGGTTCCGTGCTCGGCCTCTGCTATATCGTCGCGTTCAATAATCTGGGAAGAACGCCTGAGGGAACGGTGATCAAACTGACCGGTACGGCGGCGATCATCATCATTTCCATGATCATCCGCAAGATGCCGTATACAGTACGATCGGGCAGCGCGTACCTGATGCAGATGGATCCAAGTGTTGAGGAAGCATCCATCAACCTGGGCGTCTCCCCGATGAAAACCTTCATCCGGGTTACTGCCCGCCTGATGCTGCCCGGAGTCCTTTCCGGCGCGATCATCAGCTGGGTTACCTGCATCAACGAACTATCGACTTCCATTATGTTGTATACGGGCAAGACAATGACCATCACCATTGCCGCCTATACCAATATCGTCCGGAATTCCGTAGGCACAGGCGCCGCCCTTGCCTCCATCCTGACGCTGACAAGCGGTGTGCTGCTGATCATTGTGTTCAGGGCCAGCAAGGGCAAGGTCAGCTTCGTATAAATCCGGGATGACCGAACAACGTGTGGCAGGACCACCGGAAAGAAAAGGAAAAGAGCATGATCCGGAACATTGTATTTGATATGGGACAGGTTATCCTGACATTTGATCCGAAACATTTTATGGACCGGGAACAGATCAATGATCCGGAAGACAGGAAACTGATCCTGAACGAGCTGTTTCTTTCAGTTGAGTGGGCACAGATGGACGCCGGTACCCTGACAGAGGAAACCGCTGAACCGCTTATCCTGAAACGCTTTCCGGAAAGGCTGAAGGAAACGGTGCGGAATCTGCTGTATAACTGGGCATATCCCCGCGAAACGATCCCGGGAATGGAAGACATCGTCAAGGGCCTGAAGGATGCCGGTTACAGCATCTACCTGCTCAGCAACGCCAGCAAGGCACAGCATCAGTACTGGCCCCTGGTTCCGGTGAGCGAATACTTTGACGGGAAACTGATCTCATGCGATGTGAAGGTGGTCAAGCCCTGCCACAGAATCTATGAACTGTTTACAGAAAAGTTTGACCTGAATCCGGAAGAATGCATCTTCATTGATGACGCCACCGCCAATGTCGCGGCTGCCATTGCCTGCGGCTGGCAGGGAATCGTATTTCACGGAGACGCTGCAGAACTGAAGCAAAAACTCAGGAAAGCCGGAGTCAGGATCTGAAAAGACAAAAAACCTGTAAAATCAATGAAGTCAGGCAAGAAAATGCTTGACTTCATTTGCTGTTTGACGTAAAATAGCGGTTGGCAATCAATAGCTCCGCTAGCCCCGGTAGCCATTGACTCATTCCGAACATGCGACCATCATGGGAGGAAACACTTCAACCATCAACCCAAGGAGGAAGTACTTTGAAGACATTTATTCCTAAGGCTGCTGACATCGACCGCAAGTGGTACGTTGTCGACGCGGACGGGATGGTTCTGGGCCGGCTGGCCAGCCAGGTTGCCAACATCCTTCGCGGCAAGAACAAGCCGATTTATACCCCCAACATGGATACCGGTGACTATGTGATCATCATCAACGCTTCCAAGGCTGTCCTGACCGGCAAGAAGCTGGATCAGAAAGTCTACTATCATCACAGCGGATATGCCGGCGGCCTCAAAGAGACCAAGTACCGCAAGCTGATGGCTGAAAAGCCCGAGTTTGCTGTCCGCCGCGCTGTGGTTGGCATGCTGCCCAAGGGACCCCTGGGACGGCAGATGGCCAAGAAGCTTAAGGTTTATGCCGGAGCCGAGCATGATCAGGCCGCTCAGAAGCCTGAAGTGCTGGATCTGAAGTGACGCGGAAAGGAGAATACAGAGAATGGCTAAGGTAGAATACAGTGCGGTTGGTCGCCGTAAGAAAGCCGTTGCCCGCGTCCGTCTGGTTGCCGGCGATGGCAAAGTCACGATCAACAAGCGTGATATCGATACTTATTTCGGTCTGGAGACCCTGAAGATGACCGTTCGTCAGCCCCTGACCCTGACCAACACCGGCAGCTTTGATGTTGTGGTGAACGTCAACGGCGGCGGACTGACCGGACAGGCCGGCGCAATCCGTCACGGCATCAGCCGTGCGCTGTGCAAGGCTGATCCGGAACTGCGCGGCACCCTGAAGAAGGCCGGCCTGCTGACCCGCGATCCTCGTATGAAGGAGCGCAAGAAGTACGGTCTGAAAGCAGCCCGTCGTGCTCCCCAGTTCAGCAAGCGCTGATTTATCCAAATGGTTTTACAATCCCTGTACCAATGGGTACGGGGATTTTTTCATGAGAAGCGCTTGAAAGCGGATGCGCTGAAAGTTATAATATGCATGCAATACAAATTGTTTACGGAGGATCCGGAAATGAATGAATGGAATAACCTGGACAAGCTTTCATCCTATCAGGACCTGCAGAAGGCGGGACGTGTTGACCTGACGAAAGTCATGGCAGGACAGGAAGGAAGCGACAGAGTCGGAAAGTACCAGGCCCCGATGGCCGCAGGCCTGCGTTTCAACTATGCCGCGAAACAGGTGGATGACGATATCCTCAAAGGCCTGTGCAAACTGGCTGAGGAAGCGCAGCTGGCTTCCAAGTTTGAGGAACTGTACAACGGCGCTGTGATCAACACCGGAGAGAAGCGGCTGGTGCTGCATCACCTGACCCGCGGACAGCTGGGCGGCACCGTCAACGCAGACGGCAAAGACAAGCGCGCGTTCTACACCGAACAGCAGGAGAAGATTGCCGCCTTCGCAAAGAAGGTTCATAACGGCGAGATCCTGAACGAAAAAGGCGAGAAGTTCACCACAGTCGTGCAGATCGGTATCGGCGGAAGCGACCTGGGTCCCCGGGCCATGTACCTGGCACTGGAAAACTGGGCGAGGAAGAACAACACCTGTCTGATGGAAGCAAAATTCATCAGCAATGTGGACCCTGATGACGCTGCCAATGTGCTGGCGGGAATCGATCCTTCCCGCACGATCTTTATCCTGGTCTCCAAATCCGGTACCACACTGGAAACCCTGACCAATGAATCCTTTGTGAAGGACGCGCTGAAAAACGCGGGCCTTGACGCTTCAAAGCACATGATTGCCGTGACCAGCGAAACCTCTCCGCTGGCAGGCAACAGCGATTACCTGGCCGCTTTCTTCATGGATGACTATATCGGCGGACGGTATTCCTCCACCTCTTCTGTGGGCGGCGCGGTGCTTTCCCTGGCATTCGGACCTGAAGTATTTGCCCGTTTCCTGAAAGGAGCAGCTGAAGCGGATAAGCTTTCCGCCGGAACCGATCCCATGCAGAACGCTGCTATGCTGGATGCCCTGATCGGCGTGTATGAGCGGAATGTGCTTGGCTATCCGGCCACCGCCGTACTGCCTTACTCCCAAGCCCTGAGCCGGTTCCCTGCGCACCTGCAGCAGCTGGATATGGAATCCAACGGCAAGAGCGTAAACAGAAGGGGAGAACCCGTGGATTATCCCACCGGACCCATCATCTTCGGTGAACCCGGTACCAACGGCCAGCATTCCTTCTATCAGCTCCTGCACCAGGGAACCGATATCATTCCGCTGCAGTTCATTGGATTTGTAAACAGCCAGGCTGAAACGGACGTAACAATCCAGGGCAGCACAAGCCAGCAGAAGCTGTGCGCCAACGTGGCCGCCCAGATCATGGCTTTTGCCTGCGGCAAGCAGGATGAGAACCGGAACAAGAACTTTGCCGGCAACCGGCCCAGCAGTATCATCATCGGTGACAAGCTGACGCCTGAAGCACTTGGCGCCCTGCTGTCCCACTATGAAAACAAGGTCATGTTCCAGGGCTTCCTGTGGAACCTGAACAGCTTTGACCAGGAAGGCGTACAGCTGGGCAAAGTGCTCGCGAAACGCGTACTCGCCCATGAAACAGACGGCGCGCTGAAGGCGTTCAGCGACCTGCTGAAAATCTGACAAAGACACAAAAATCCGGTCCCTTTTCGGGACCGGATTTTTTATGCCTGAAGAGTACGGAAGGCGGCCGCGCGGCCGAGCCGGTTCATGACGGCCAGGCCAACGCCTTCAGGAGGGATCACCTCACTGAAGACGGCTTCCATACCTTCCTCATCCAGTTTACGAAGAATATCGAAGAGCCTGTGTGCAATCTCGGATGGATCAGCCGAGGATCCGATATCATGGGGATGACATTCCGCAAGTTCACTGACATGCTCTGTAAAGCACAGCACACAGGATTTTACGCCCTCGGCTTCCTGCTGACTGTACAGTTTCCGGAGCAGGGGAACCACCCTGGATTCAGGTCCTTCCACCAGGGTTACAACCGCATGGGGAGCATAGTGCTTATAGCGCATGCCCGGAGAAAGGGCAGTCTCGTTCTCCCGAAGAGGCCGGAGCACGCTGCCGGCGACCTTTACTTCACATCCCAGGACGTGGGAGATCATGCCGGGAGTGATGCCGCCGGGACGAAGGACCACCGGTTCTCCGTGACAGAGATCCAGCACGGTGGATTCCACACCGACGTCACACATACCGCCGTCAATGATCAGCGGGATCTTTGTATTCATATCCTCCAGCACGTGGGCAGCTGTGGTGGGACTGGGACGCCCTGAACTGTTGGCCGAAGGGGCGGCAATGGGCAGGCCGCAGGCTATGAGAAGATCGCGGGCAACAGGATGGGAGGGCATGCGGACAGCGACCGTCGGCAGGCCGGCGGTAACCACATCCGGTACAGCCGGTTTCTTTTCACAGAGAATGGTAAGGGGACCGGGCCAGAAGGCATCCATCAGCGCCTGCGCGCCTTCAGGAAGGACACAGAGGGGCTCCAGCTGCGACTGGTCATGAATATGCACGATCAGGGGATTGTCAGCTGGCCGGCCTTTTGCCGCAAAAACAGAGAGCACAGCATCGCTGTCCAGCGCGTTGGCACCGAGACCGTAAACCGTTTCCGTGGGAAAAGCTACCAGCCCGCCACCGCGCAGGATATCAGACGCGAGGGAATAGGTTTCGGGAGACGGTTTCAGTAGAGCAGTTTCCAAAATTGATCACTTCCGGTTCAGGAGATTCATTTTCTCCGTTTTTTCCGCCAGGCGGAGCCCGTCTGTAAACGGAGCAAGATCACCGTTCATCACGTTGGCTGTACGGTTCACAGTCAGGCCGAGACGATGATCGACGACATAGTCATGGTTGAAATAGTAGGTGCGGATCCGGTCGCTGCGTTCACCCCAGCCGATCTGACTTTTCCGGTCTTCCGCATGGGCCGCTTCCTGCTGTTCCCTGAGGCGGTCCAGGAGCCTGGAACGAAGCACCCGCAAAGCCTTTGCCTTGTTTTCCAGCTGGCTGCGCTCATCCTGGCAGGTGACAACCAGACCGGAAGGCAGGTGGGTGACGCGGACAGCACTGTCTGTTGTATTCACGCCCTGGCCGCCGTGGCCGGAAGCATGGAAAACATCGATACGAAGGTCTGAGGGATCAATAGTCATCTCAATCTCCTCCGCTTCGGGAAAGACCGCAACAGTGACGGTGGACGTATGGATACGGCCGCTGCTTTCCGTGACAGGAACACGTTTGACGCAGTGCACGCCGCTCTCAAATTTCAGCCGTCCAAAGGCTTCCGGACCGGAGAATTCAAGCAGCGCCTCGTTGACACCGCCCAGGTCTGTATCACTGAGGGAGAGGATGGAGGACTGGAGGCGAACCCGGTCAGCATACTTAAGGTACATACGCATCAGATCACCGGCAAAGAGGGCGGCCTCGTCACCGCCGACACCCGCACGGATCTCCATAACCACATTCCGGTCATCCAGCGGATCCGGCGGTACGAGCAGCAGCCTGAGCTCATCCAGGAGGTTTTCCCGTTCCGTGTCCAGCGAAGACAGCTCCGCATTGGCCTCGGAAGCCATCTGGGGATCGGAGAGCAGCTCGCGTGCATCGGCAATCTGCTGTTCAACACGGTGGAACTGCTGATATTTCAGGATCACAGGTTCCAGGCCGGAACGTTCCTTCAGGCAGGCCTGATAACGCGGAAAATCACGGATCACCTCCGGCTGGGCAATCGCCTCAGACAGTTCCGCGTAACGGTCGGCAAGGGCATCCAGCTTATCAAACATAGAACCTCCATCAGGGATGGGTTGAAAGTATCATTCTCCGGATCCCGGAAAGATCTTCCCGGATCTGAATCGATTCATATCCGTAATCGGAAAGGAGCGCGGAAACCGCTTCATCCTCGCTGATGCCGAGTTCCATCAGCAGGAATCCGCCGGGTGAAAGGCGGGGAAAAGCTTCACGCACAATCCGGCGGTAAACGGAAAGACCGTCATTCCCGCCGTCCAGCGCAAGGCGCGGCTCCCGCAGGACTTCCTCCTGGAGAGTGTCACAGTCAGCGGAAGGGATATAAGGCGGGTTGCTGATAATCAGGTCAAAGCTTGTTCCGCTGAACGCTTCCAGCAGGTCACTTCGGCACAGAGCCACATCCGCGCCGAGCAGGGACGCGTTTTCAGCCGCAAGGTCGAGCGCGTCAGGGGATATATCTGAAAGGGTTACGGAAGCAGAAGGCAATTCCGCTTTCAGGCTGATGCCGATACAGCCGCTGCCGCAGCAAAGATCCAGGATACGGGGTGAAGAGCGATCCTTCAGGAGCTCAAGGGCCCATTCACAAAGCAGCTCTGTTTCAGGCCGCGGGATCAGAACCCGGGAATCCACCCGGAACATCCGGCCGTAAAACGGAGCCTCTCCAAGCAGATACTGCAGAGGGATCCGTGAGAGCCTTTTCTCCGCAAGGGACTTAAAGGAATCAATCACAGAAGGATCCAGAACCGTTTCCTCATCCAGGCGAAGAGCCAGGGGAGGACGGCCGGTCAGATGGGACAGCAGGAGAGCGGCGTCATTGACCGGATCCGGAATACCGGCCGCGCAGAAGCTTTCAGAAGCGCGGCGGATCAGTTCACGGCAGGTCATGCTTCCGGAGCCGGATCAGCATCCGCGTTATCAGCATCGGTCTCTTCTTCAGCCGCTTCCTCTACGGGAGGAATATAACCGGGTTCAGACTGGCGGTAATCCGTAAAGACGGCCCAGCCTTCGGGCGTGCGCTTCGCGTGATCCGGAATGCCGTTGAGAACCACATTCACAGAAACGATCGCGCATTCCAGCATGGATTCGTCCGGTTCCCGGGTGGTAAGACGCTGCATCTGCAGCCCGGGCCAGCGCAGGATACGGGCAATTTTGCTGTTGGAGTGGGCCAGTCCCATCAGGACTTCATAACTGACACCGGCCACAATAGGCAGCATGGCCAGATGGAAAAGGAAGCGGACGAAGAAATTGCTGATAGGTACCAGCACGTTCAGCACAAGGAACAGCAGGATGCTGATGGCAAAGACGATCAGCAGGAAAGCTGTTCCGCAGCGCGGATGCAGGCGGGAGAAGGTCTGCGCGTTTCCGGGCGTGAGCGAAAGGCTGGATTCATGGCAGTGCACGGATTTGTGTTCAGCACCATGGTACTGGAAGGTACGGCGGACTTCCGGCACGCAGGCACAGAAGATCATGTACCCGACGAGAATCATAATCTTCACCAGGCCGCCGATGAGGGTATAGCCGATGGTGGACATACCGGCACCCCGGAGCAAACTTTCCACCCCGGCAGGAATCGCAATGAAAAGGACTACGGACAGGATGACGGCCAGGATGATCGCAAAGGCCATCACGATCTTGTCTATGCCTTTACCGAGCTTCCGGGCAAGCCATTTTTCGAACTTTGTAGGCTCTTCATCCAGCATTCCCAGCATTTTGGTGGAATCCTCCAGGGTGTTCATGCCGTAATAAAGCATGGTACCCATGTTGATAATACCCCGGATAAAGGGCTTTCCCATCCAGGGATGTTTTTCCTTGAGCGGAACAAAAGGCGTCAGCTTGGTGACCATGGTGCCGTCGGGACGACGGACAGTGACGGCGGTGGCGTTTGGAGAGCGCATCATGACGCCTTCCATGACGGCCTGGCCGCCAACATCGAATTTCTTTTCCTGCTGTGTATTCATAGGAGGATCAGTGTCCTTTCGTAAAAATCAATGTAGTAGGTTTTCGACACAAAGCGTTGTATTCCCTTTGCTTCACGCAATTTTCACATCGGTGCCACAGGAACGTCATCCAAGGAAACCAAGGTATTCATTGAAGACGTTAAAAAGCATGTCTCCGGACGCTGCCGGAAGGACCATATCTGTCCTGCCGATGGGCACAAAGTCAAAATAATCGGAAGCCGCGGTGAGCACGAGGGCGGGAATGATCTCAAAGGAGGGACCGAAGATCAGTTCCAGGAAAGGACAGTACTTGGCGGACTGCAGGACTTCATCCGGATCCACTTTATCCTTCATTTTGAATTCCAGACTGAATACATGCCCGGGGGCAATCACCAGCACGTCCGCATAGATCCGGATCATCCGGGAGCGGTTAAGGCGGAGCTCAAAAGCGATTTCCCAGTCCAGGAAGGACGAATCCGTCATGGAGGAAAGGTCCCGGAAAAGGGAACGCATGACTTCACGGCAGTCCAGGAACGAATGGATCAGCCCACGCTGATCATTCAGGTTCCGGCCGATCCTGCGGCAGCCATCCTGCAAAGAGCATAACCATTCTTCCTCATCGGTGTCCACGAACTCCCGTACGATTCCGTACCAGCCGGAGACTTCGTACAGACCTTCATGTACCGGACCCTGGCGGATGAGCGCATGCCACCGGAAGGCATCATCCTCATAGCATAGTTCCCGCATGAGCGGGGATGAAAAAAGGAGATGATTCACTTCCTTACGGGAAAGCGACAGCCTGGAAGCGATCTCTTTGGCCATGAGGCCGTCACTGACAGAGATGAGGGAATAGACAGCGCGTTCCTCCGCGGAAAAGGAAAGGAGCCTGACAGACATTCCCGGATCACCTCCTGTAAAGACAGATGAATTATAGCATATTCTTGCAAAAAATGCTTGCAATGGAGACCTGAATATGTTAATATACTTTTTGCGGTTTAACCGCCATTGCATACGCGAAAGAGGTGAAACAGCAATGAAGGAAAATATTCATCCCCAGTATGGTAAGTGCGTGGTTCGCTGCGTATGCGGTGAAACTTTTGAAACCGGATCTACCAAGAAAGAGATGAAGGTGGATATTTGTTCCAAGTGCCATCCTTTCTACACCGGCAAGCAGAAGCTGGTAGACACGGGCGGACGTGTTGACCGCTTCAAGAAGCGCTTCAATATTGAATGAGTTTCCTATGGACGTGCTGATATACAGCACGTCCTTTTCTTTTGCTTTTCATGAACAGAAAACCGGTCCGGCAGAAGTACCGGACCGGTGATGTTTTCAGGGAAATGATCAGTCAATCTGGTCGGAGACTGCGAGATCGAACAGGTCTTCGACTTCCTTCTTCGGAGCCTTGTCGATCAGGGAAACGACGATGGCAAAGAGGAGACCGACAACGAAGCCGGGGATAATCTCATAGAGACCGAAGATGCTGCCCGGATTCTGCTGACCCAGGATCAGCCAGGCAATATCAACAGCCGCACCGGAAGCGATACCGGCCACGGCGCCCCAGAAGGTGAAACGCTTCCAGAAGAGGCTCAGCAGGATAGCCGGACCAAAGGCGGCGCCGAAGATGCCCCAGGCATTGGAAACAAGGTCCATAATGCTCTGGCTGTTGGGATTGGAAGCAATCAGCACGGCGATAACGGCGATGATCAACACAACATAACGGCCGACCCAGAACATTTCCTTATCTGTTGACTTGTTTTTCCGGATCACGGGCTTGTATACGTCAGACGCAAAGGCGGAAGACGCACAGAGCAGCTGGGAATCCGCGGTGGACATGGCGGCTGCCAGGATGGCGGAAAGCAGAATACCGGAAATGACAGCGGGGAAGATGGTCCGGACCATCTGGATGAAAACGGTGGAGGAATCGGTAACTTCTCCCAGGAAAAGATGACCGATGCATCCGGCGGCCACAGAGAAGATGATGATCAGCACGTTCCAGGAGATACCGATCTTCGCGCTCTTGCGAAGGTCCTTATCACTGCGGACGGACATGAAGCGGATGATGATATGGGGCATGCCGAAATAACCAAGACCCCAGCCAAGGCCGGAAGCCACGGTTTTCCAGTCCGGGAAAAGATTCCAGTAATCAGGATTGGCCTGGCTCAGGGCTTCAACGGTCATCTGTCCCTGTCCGCCGCTGATGAGGCCCAGGGCGAAGATGGGAGCGATGAGGAGGGCGCCGAGCATCAGCAGGCCCTGGAAGAAGTCTGTCCAGCAGACGGCGCTGAAGCCGCCCATGAATGTGTAGCCGATAATAATGGCAGCAGCAATATACATAAAGATCTGCTGATTCAGCAGGTCATTGCCCGCAATAAAGATATTGCCGCAGACAGTCTGGAAAAGCGTACCGCAGGCTTTGACGCTGGAAGCGGCATAGATGGTGTAGGCGATCAGGAAGATAATGGCACAGAGGATCTGAAGAGCCTTGCTGGAGGATTTGAACCGGTTTGTCAGGTACTGCGGAAGGGTAATGGAGTCGTCCGCAGCGATGGAGAAACGGCGCAGGCGGGGCGCTTCGAAAATCCAGCTGAGGGCATATCCGACAGCCAGACCGATGGCGATACAGGCCTGACCGATACCGGCCGCGTAGATGGAAGCGGGGAGACCCATCAGAACCCAGGCACTCATATCGGAAGCGCCGGCGGAAAGAGCGGATACCCAGGGACCCATCTTACGGCCGCCGAGGAAGTATTCCTTTTCACCGCTTCCACGGCCTTTGACGAAGAAATAGACACCGATACCGATCATGAAACACAGGTAGACAATGAAGACAACCAGTTCCGTATTCATAAAAACACCACTTTCCGCAGCCGGAAGCCGCATACTGTATACATACAAATTATATCGGTAAACCAATACAGGGCAAGGGCTTTACCGTTTTTTTGATGTTCTTACTTGTGGATTGGAAAGATTTGGAGTAAAATATTCATAAATTCGTAATAACGGAAGGGGAGAATCGATGAAAAAGCTGATCAGTATCCTGCTCATCCTGATTCTCTGCCTGTCCTGGTCCGTATCAACCGCGGAAAGAAAAACCGTTGAAAAGGATCAGTTTTACCTGGGAGCAATGCGCGTGATCCGCTGCAAGGACTATGTTTCCCTGCGGGAGACACCTGATAAAACCGGCAAGGTGCTGGCGAAGGTGCCGCTCAACGCAATCGTGCTGTACTGCTCCAACAATATCAGCAAGTATACAGGCGGAAAATACAAAAAGCAGAAAGAACTTTATATCAAGTGTGAATATGACGGGCAGGAAGGTTATATCCTGAAGAAATACCTGGAACCTGCTCCCGATTTCGAACCGGCGGAAAGCAAAGCTGACAGCAACATCATGACCCGGGATGAGATCATTGGCGGCGGGGATATTGTGCTGGACTGGCATGAGTTCAACGTATCCGTGCTCGCTGCCTACCAGGTGAGCGTTGATAACGGCGAAAACTGGGAGCACCTGAGGGTTGGCTGCTTTATCGATGATGAACCGATCTGGGGCTATACCGAATCCGTGAAACAGGCCGGCGAAAACAGCAGCCTTAAAGCATTTATGGGCGGTACGGAAGACGAACCGCAGGTTTATGTATATGACAGCCAGTACGGCCTGATGATGCTCGACCTGATGGACGGAACGGAAGTCTGGAATATTCCGAAGACAACCTGCCCGCTTGGAGACGCGGCGGTTTATACCGTTGGACCGGACACAGGAATCCTGTATATCACCGGTACGGAAGGACCCGATCCGGTGGCCATTTCCACAGAGGGCAACATTCTCTGGCGTTCCGAGATCAACGATCCGGATGTATACGGTCCCATGTGGATCACGCTGAATCCGGAGGATATCGAAATCATCTATGAGAGCGGATACCGGGTCCGGCTCGCTTACAACGGTGAACGGCTCAGCGTCAGCGGAATCATGGAATAAGACACAAAAAAAGAAAGCATGAAGCGAAAACGCTTCATGCTTTTTCTTAACCCCAGATCTGGGAAAGGGCCGGAACAATCTGTTTTTTCCTGGACAAAACCTGAGGCAGGAAGACATGGTTTCCATGGAGATCATCCACAGCAAAGGCGCTTTTAATTGCCTCAGGATCACCGGAGAACAGAATCTCAGAACCTTCCTTCAGAACGTTGGTTATCATAAGCAGGGCCAGGTCATAATGACGGTCCTTCCGGATCTTATCCAGGGATTCGATGAACGCGTCCCGGTTTTTCAGGAATGGTTCGGAATCAACGGTGGTGATCTGCGAAATCGTCAGGGAATGGGTTCCCAGGTGGAATTCCTTCAGATCATAACGGACCAGGTCATCCGGCGACATATCCGCGGAAGCGCCCCGGGAGAAGATCGCCTTGCCAAGCTCTTCACAGTTGACTCCCGCGTGGCGGGCAAGGCGTTCCGCCAGCACACGGTCATGCGGCGTGCAGGTCGGGCTCTTGAACATAACCGTATCAGAGATGATAGCGGCTGCCATCAGCCCGGCCAGGTTCCGGGAAGGCATGAGGCCGTGCTCCTGGTACATGGCGGCTATGATGGAGGTAGTGGAACCGACAGGCTCATTGCGCATGAACACGGGATTCCCGGTCTGGATATCCGCCAGGCGGTGATGGTCGATGATCGCGATGATATCCGCCTGCTCCAGACCGGCGACAGCCTGACCCATCTCATTATGGTCCACCAGGACTACTTTTTTCCTGCGGGGACGGATCAGGTGATAGCGGGAGAGCGTTCCGACCACCTTGTCCTCCTCATCGAGAACAGGATAGGAGCGGAAACGGCTCTGGATCACGGTTTCACGGACATCATCCAGATAATCCGTCAGGTGGAAGAAACGGAGTCCCTCCGTGCAGGCAATCCGTCCCACCGGAATGGCCTGGAAAATCAGCCTTGCCGCGCGGTAAGCGTCAAAGGGACTGGCGATCAGGCAGGTGGAGGATGAACGGCCACGGTAAGTCTCCGCAAGGGAGGAACCGCAGAAGATCAGGCAGGACGCTCCGTTGCTGATAGCGAGATCGGCCATATCCTTCTGGTTTCCGCAAAGGACAACGGAACCAGGACGGATCTGGGCAGATTCACCGGGAAGGGCGATGATCACATCGCCGGAAATCTCATCAAAAATATCCTTTTCAGCGTTGATAACATGTCCTTCCAGAGCACTGAGCAGGTTAAAAACCGGGATAGAGGAAACATGGGGATTCACGATGGAATCCATATCGCTCTGGGCCATGGCGCCGGCGGTAACCATGCCGAAAAGCCGGCCGTCCTCCTCGATGATCGGAAGGGCGGAAATGCTGTCATTCTGGCTGTGGAGCACGTTCCAGGCATGGGAAACAGGAATGCCGGCACCGATCATGGGAGGGGTATCATAGTCAATATCCAGAACCTGGGTACGGACACTCCGCAGGTGAACGGGCGGCTGGAAGCCAAACCGGTTCAGCAGGAAAGCGGTTTCCGTATTGACATGGCCGTAGCGGGCAGCTATGTAATGATGGCTGCCGCCCAGGGCATTCTGAAGGGACGCGTAAGCCATGGCGGAAACAACGGAATCGGTGTCCGGATTTCTGTGACCTACCACATAAATGGAATCCATCGGATCCTCCTGTTATCTGTTCATGAGGGCAAACCAGTCTTTCATCTTGAGCAGCAGCGCTGCGTTGGAATCGGTCTTCTCCATCATGGAAACCAGCTGGGGAATTGCCACAGAGGAGGAAGTGTTTCCCAGCATGGTACGGATCAGGGAAAGGCCTTCCTTTTCGCGGCTGTCCAGCAGGATATCGGAATTCTTGGTATAGCTTTGCTGCAGGTTCAGGGAGGGTGTTACGCCGGCCCGGGCCACATTCTGGTCCAGGGTCAGCTCCATGTTGGCGGTACCCTTGAATTCCTCCACAACGGAATCATCCACCTTGGAACCGGTGGCGATATCCATGGCGGCCAGAACGGTGAGGCTTCCGCCTTCCTTGCAGGAACGGGCGGCGCCGAAGAGACGCTTGGCGCGGAAAAGACTGGAGGGATTGACCATGCCGGGCAGGCTGCGTCCCTGCTGGGCAGCTGCGGTGGTATAGATCTTCGCCAGGCGGGTCAGGCTGTCCACGATCAAGACAACGTCTTTCTTCTGTTCAACCAGGCGCATGGCGCGCTCCAGCACGATCTCAGACAGGCGGAGATGGGCTTCCGGCGGCTGGTCAAAGGTGGAAGCAAGCACTGTACAGGGAACGGAATCACGGATGACCGTGACATCCTCCGGATTGACGTCGATCATGAGCATGAGGACATGAACGTCCGGATAGTTTTCACAGACGACAGAGGCGAAATGCTGCATGATTTCGGTTTTGCCGGTCTGGGGAGGACAGAGCATCAGGCCGCGCTGGCCGAAACCGAGAGGCGCGATCAGGTCCACAAGGCGCATATCCGGAAAAGACTTGCCGTCTTTGCTTTCCAGGGAGATCCTGCGGCTGGGATAGACGGGCGTCAGTTCATCAAAAGCGGGACGATTGAAGGCTTCTTCCTCCGGAATGTCATTGACACTGGAAATATACAGAAGCGCGGCGTATTTATCGCCCTCACGCTGGGGACGGATCTTTCCTTTAATGAAATCACCGGTGCGCAGTCCGAAACGGCGGATCTGTGCCATGGAGACATAGATATCCTTGGTGGAGGGCTGGAAACTGGTATTGCGAAGGAAACCGTATCCATCGGGATGAAGTTCCAGGATGCCGCCGCCTTCTTCATAATCACCGGCGGCAAGCAGTTCCTCCAGCGTGGGAGCCTGGATACCGGAATCCTGCGAAGGAACAGGAGGGAAGGAAGATTCCTGATAGCGCTGCACAGGCGTCGATCCCGGGCCGAAGGAACGGGGACCGAAACCGGCTTCAGGCGCGCGCGCGATCCGCTTCTCCGGAATAGGGGAAGCGACAGGGGCAGCGGGCTGTTCTGTTTTTTCTTCAGAGGAAGCTGTATGCTGTACAGGCGGCTGGGCCGCAGCAGGACCGAAGCGGGGAGTAAATCCGCCCGGACGGGTGGGCTGTACATGCTGCTGTTCCAGCGTCATATGCTGTCCGGAAGGAGAAGTGTTCTGCCAGGCAGGACGGGGTGCTGTGCCCGGGGCCTGATAAGCCGGACGGGCGCTGTACCTGGGGGCGTCTGAATTGTGCCAGGCAGCCTGGTACTTAGGTTCCGCCAGTGTGCTTTCCTCATTGGCGGCCTGAGCGGGCTCCGCATCATCGGAAAGGACAGGAAGAAGCTTTTCGATGATTCCGGCCTTATCAATTCCGGAGCCGAGAACCACCGAATTCTCTTTCGCGAGTTTGCGCAGCTGAAGTACCGTCAGTTGATTGAGTTCATTGTAGGTCATTTTACAGATTCCTCCTGTGTATTGAAAGCAAAGATGACATCCCGCATAACCGCTTGTTCGACTTCGTGTTTCAGGCTGTAAAACAGATCATTATCCGGCAGGGTAAAGCCGGCGTTTTCCAGCGCGGAACGGACAGATGACGAAGGCAGGGTAAAGGTATTAAAACTGAGGGCGATCACGCCGCCGGGTTCCAGACACTTTTTCCAGACAGGCAGTCCGCGTTCCAGGAAGCCCTGCAGGGTATCCGTTTTACCATTGGCCCGGGGCGCGTGCTGGACGCCGTAGGGAAGATCCGCCGCAATAATATGCGCGCGGGACTTTCGGAAAAGGAAAGGGGAATCAGCTGTGTCCGAGCAGGCAAGCCTGAGCTGACGGGTATTACCGGACTGATAATGCTCCTTCGTATCAGCAAAAATGAATTCAGAGACAGGAAGGGAATGCCCCTTCGCTGTGACAGAAACGGAACGTTCCGTATGTTTCAGCTTGTGAAACTTCAGATAACGGGAAAAATAGGAAACGGCCTCACCAATCTCTTTTTTGTTAATATCCAGGCCCACGGCATTCATACCGGCAACAGCGGCGCAGAAACAACCGGTGGCTTTCCCGCAGAGGGGATCCAGAAAGGTGAGGGGCTGCTCCTGTCCATGAAAGGCGGAAAGGGAAACAGCTGTATTGATCATCATGCGCGTAAAGGAGGCGCTGGTTTTCCCTTTGTATTTCAGCACCTCCGGAAGATCGTCGGGCAGGTATCCGTCTGTGAGTACAGGCAGGGGTTTCAGCATATCACCGTGTTTTTCAGCCATGAAAACAACGGAGCTGTGACCGGAAAGAAATGTAAGCTCCCCATCAGAGAGGGGACGGCATTCAAAGGTCAGAAAACGGGAAGCACCCATGGTCTCTTCCCGGATTTCACAGGAAATACCAAGGGAAGAAAGCATGGCAAACAACTCACAACGGGAAAGAACAGAAAGACAATCGCGATAACGTATATTTGCATGTTTGATCAGCTCAAACGAATAGACCATGACATCCTCTTTTCTTCAGAAACTAATTTGTATTATAGCAGATGAAGTCTTGTATGACAAGGCTCAGAGAGGATATATTTCCATGCGCGAAAGCAAAAAAAGGCAACAAAAAAACCCTTCTCCGAAGAGAAGGGAGTTTTGCTACATCACCATTTGCGCTTACGGGCGGCTTCAGCTTTTTTCTTACGCTTAACGCTGGGCTTTTCATAATGCTCGCGTTTACGCACTTCCTGGAGAACGCCGCTGCGGGCGCACTGCCGCTTAAACCGTTTGAGCGCACTTTCCAGGGACTCATTTTCGCGGATACGAACCTCGGACACTTGTTATCCCTCCCCTCGCTCAATACAATGGCCTGCGGTATTAAAGAAAACCGAAAACCGTATATTATTATACAGCCATTAACCGGTATAGTCAACTTTTTTTCCGGAAAACGTTTCTCAGGCCATCTGTTCCGCCATCTTCCGGCCGCCGAGAATATGGAAATGCAGGTGATGGACAGACTGGCAGGCATCGTCGCCGCAGTTGGAAACGACGCGGTATCCGCCGGCCAGGTTTTCATGAGCGGCAATAACGCGAATGGCACGCAGGCATTCCGCCAGTTCGGTATCCGTGGATCCGGCGGTATCATCCAGGGAGCTTACATGCTTCTTCGGAATCACCAGGACGTGGACAGGCGCCTGCGGATTGATATCACGGAACGCATAGACATATTCATTCTCATAGACTTTCTGAGAGGGAATCTCACCGCTGATGATTTTGCAGAAGAGACAATTTTCCATAACGTACCTCATCCTTTTCATTCAGATTCTTTTATCAGCTCACCGCACATGACGCGGGAACCAGCGTTCAGAAGCCTGACACGAACGGGCACACCGGACCGGCAGTCCCCGTGTTCCAGGCGCACACGGATGTATTCGGGCGTGTAGCCTTCCCAGCATCCGTCAACCATCTCCTCAGGCAGAAGGTCTGTTTCCAGGCCGATCCAAGAGGAAAGGTAATCTTTCGCGACCCGTCCGCCGAGGGCAATCAGCTCCCGTGCCCGTTTTTCCTTTTCCGCAGAAGACAGCTGACCGGGCATATCCGCGGCAGGGGTTCCGGGACGGGAAGAATAGGGAAAAACATGGATACGGGCAAAGCCTATCTTCTCAATGAATGCTTTGGTTTCCGCAAACTCTTCTTCCGTTTCACCGGGGAATCCGGTCAGGATATCGGTGGTAAAGGCTGCGTGCGGAAACTCACGGCGGAGATTTTCCACGCCGCGCAGGTACTGGGTTGTATTATAGCGGCGTCTCATCCTTGCCAGGACGGTGTCACATCCCGCCTGGAGGGCCAGGTGGAACTGGGGACAGATCTTATCCGCCTTTTTCAACTCGGAAGCAAATTCAGGCGTAGCGATGACGGGTTCCAGGGAACCGAGCCTGATCCTCAGGATCCCGTCTGTTTCCTGGATCAGCCTGATGACATCCAGCAGGGTAAAGGAAGGATCCAGGTCTCGCCCGTAGGAGCAGAGATGGATGCCGGTCAGCACGATCTCCCGGTATCCCGCCTCAGCCAGGCGATTCACTTCCGCCTGTATATCATCCAGGGTCCGGGAACGGATGGGTCCGCGGACGGACGGGATAATACAGTAGGAACAGTGATTATCGCAGCCTTCCTGGATCTTCAGTACAGCCCGGGTGTGTTCCATCTGTTCCGTGATGGTCAGGTTTTCGAAGGGCTGGCCCTTTTTCAGCGGCTCCACGGCACAAAGGGGATGACAGGAACGGGACACCTGATCATACAGTTTAACCACTTCATTCCGGCGCTGGGTTCCCAGGACCAGGTCAGCTCCGAGGGAAAGAAGATCCTCACCGCGCTGCTGGGCCATGCATCCGCAGACGATCAGCCCGGCGGCAGGATGCTCCCTGCGGATACGACGGATCAGCTGCAGGGATTTTTTATCTCCTGTACCGGTTACCGTACAGGTATTCACCAGGTAAACATCCGCGTCACCATCCATGGGCACAATACTATATCCGCTGTGCCGGAACAGTTCCAGCATAGCTTCCGTATCATACTGATTGACTTTACATCCAAGGGTGTGGGCGGCGATCGTTTTCATGTTTATTCCATTTCTCCATAAAGCGCCATCAAAGACGCGACTGCAGCCAGGCCGGCTGTTTCCGTACGCAGGATTCTTTTGCCCAGCGTGACAGGGATAAAACCGGACTGATTCAGGACAGCGATTTCATCCCGGTCAATCCCGCCCTCCGGCCCGATCAGGATACCCAGTGAGGACAGGCCGGGATGGGATCTGCTGAAAGCCAGGGGACCGTGTCCTTCACTCTCTTCCCAGGGAACGATATTGACATCCGGGAAAGCAGGAAGGGAAGGAAGGGAAGAAAGCGTACAGGGTTCGGTGATCTCAGGGGTAATGCAGCGGCCGCACTGTTTGCCGGCTTCCCGGGCGATCTTACGCCATCGTTCCAGCTTGTGGGACGCGTCCTTCGGATTCAGCTTCACAACGCAGCGGCTCATGATGACGGGAACGATCCGTGTGACACCCAGTTCCACGGCCTTCTGGACGATGAAATCCATTTTGTCAGATTTAGGCAGGCCCTGGTAAAGGGTGACGGACAGGGCCGCTTCTGTGGATGGGAGTTGGGAAAGCAGTTTCACACAGACGCCGTCGCGGTCCGCAGATGTAATTTCCGCATCATAACGTTGTCCTTCCAGGAAAACCTCAACAGCCTGCCCGGCTTTCAGGCGCAGTACGGACAGGGCATGGCGCGCGTCTTCCTCCGCAAGGAAAACGAGATCTCCGGAAGAGCGGGCAGGATCCGTGTAAAACCTGTGCATGATCAGTTCCTCCTGGAAAGGAAAGCAGTCCATTCGCCTTTGGTTTCCCGGCAAAGGATCTCGTAACCGGCATCCTTCAGGGCCTGAGCGACTTCATCTGCCCTTACGCTGACGATTCCGCTGCAGAGGAAAAGGCCGCCGGGACGGATATGGCTCATGAGCGGGGCAGCGAAGGAAATGATGACATCCGAAATGATATTGGCCACGCAGATATCGCAGACATCGGAAACCCGATCCAGCAGGTTGCCCTGCTGAACGGAAACAAGATGGTCTACGTGATTGTGCTGTACGTTTTCGGCGGCAACCTTTACAGCGTCCGGATCGATATCGATGGCCAGGACATGACCGGCACCGAGAAGGGCGGCACCGATGGCAAGGATTCCGCTGCCGGTACCCACATCGATGATCTCTTCTCCGCCTTTGATAATCTCCTCCAGCAAGGAAAGACACATACCGGTGGTTTCATGGGTTCCGCTGCCGAAGGCCATGCCCGGATCAATTTCAATGACCAGGTCATCGGGCCTGGGATCAAAAGGCTCCCAGGTGGGTTTGATCAGAAGATGCTTACCGGCATAGAAGGGTTTGTAATACTTCTTCCAGGTATCCTTCCAGGCTTCATCATTGACGGAAACCGTATCCAGGAGAAGGGACCCCATTTCATCCTTGGCGAAGGAAAGTTCCGCCAGCCGGTTCCTGATCTTTTCCACCAGGGAAGGAAGCTGCGCGTTGTTCTCAAACCAGGCATGGACAAGAACGTCCTCCGGCATGGTTTCCAGGAGCTTCGGATCAATAATCTCCCAGATGCCGTGAGGCTTGGAAGGATCCGGTATATCCGCCTTATCCTCAATCATTGTTCCGGAAGCGCCGGATTCCATCAGGATATCCGAAACCGGTTCTGAACCGGCTGTTGTGGTATGAATGATCAGTTCGATCCATTCCATTTCTGCATTCTCCTTCCAGACGTATCACGGTGTATAGGTTTCAATACCGCGCAGTAGTTCATATTCATGGATATCCCTGCGGGTTGTGTACAGATAGCGGGAAATAACACTGCCGGACCTGAAATACAGGCACAGGAAGGGACAGTCCTCCGTAAAGAGGGCCTGGATCTCCATGGCCTTCTCACGGAAACCTTCCTGGCTTGTCTGGGAACGGTACTGCTCGCAAAGCTCCGTCATGCGGCTGCTCTTATAACGATTATAGTTACCGGTATTGCCGCGCATCAGCATGAAACCGGGATCAGGACAGACATCCATGGAAAAAGCAACAAGAGCCAGGTCGAAAGAACCGGCGCGGAGCTTTTCCTTCATGTTGGCCATGGTCATGGCTTCGACCTTGCATTCGATACCGATCAGGGCAAGCTGGTCAGCGATCATATTGGCGGTTTCAAGCCTTACATCGTTATCAGGTTCCTCATAGACATAGAAGCGCAGGTGAAGGTTCTGCTGCTTGCCTTCGCTGTCCAGACGGTCGAGAAAATGATTCTCGTCGTAGTCCTCCCAACCGTCCTCCGCAAGAAGCCGCCTTGCTTCATCCAGGTTCATGGAGTACTGGGAGTCAAGGCTGTCATTATACAGCCAGGTGCCGGGATAGAAGGGGAAATTGGTCTGGACGGCCAGACCGGAATAGATGCTGTTGATGATCTTCGTCCGGTCTATCGCGTACCGGATGGCTCTCCGGGCATTCAGCGTAAGTTCAGAAGAAGCATTGTTCATATACAGGCATTCCAGCTGATTGGTGCGATAGGACGTACTGATGGTTTTGGCACCGGTTTTATACTGGGATCCGGCTGTGGCACGGGTAAAAATGATATCATCCTGTCCGTATTCATATCCCGTGATGACATCCTGCTTGGTTTCATACAGCGTGACAACCAGCTCCCTGATGGCGGGCTTGCCTTTCCACCAGTTTTCATTGGCGTTCAGATAAATCGTTTTACTGTCGAGGTTGAAATCGGTAATGACATAGGGACCGCTTCCCATTGGATTGTCAGAGGCAACCTGGGACTCCGGCACAACAGGGAAGGTCATTTCATAAAGAATGCCGTAATAGGGACGTTTTGTACGCACCACAACAGTACGGTCGTCCTTGGCGGTAATGTTTTTCACAAAATAGGCAAGGTTGCTGTAGAAACCGTGATCGGTGATGTTTTCGTCATTGGCCTTGTCCAGGATATAATTGGCGGAAGCAACAACGTCATAAGCCGTAACAGGCGTACCGTCGGAGAAATGAATGTCCGGTCTAAGGGTAAAGGTCCAGTACTTTCCGCTGTTGCTTTCCTCCCAGCTTTCGGCCAGGTATCCCTGGGGAGTATAATTGTCATCGATTGTGATCAGGCTTTCATAAACCTCATTGTAAATTGTGATGATATCCCTTTCCAGCGGTTCAAAGGGACGGATGGTTATGGTTTTGGTGCTCTGGATCCCGATATTGACACTGGAACCTATACTTTCAGCGCGGATTCCGTCAAGGGGCAGCAGAAGCAGCACTGCCAGGATCCACAGGATCAGTTTCCGTGAAATACTTCGCTTTGTATATACCATAATCTCTTATCACTCTCCCTGCGTATAGTTTGGTGGGGCCTTCCGGAAGCCTGTCATATTCCAGGGTTCTGCCATCCTGGCTGTAAAGCGGATTGGCAAGCCAGCCGTTGATTTCCCCCTGACCCGCGTGATAAGCGCATATGACGCAGAGCGGGTCATTGTTGAATAAGGAACCAAGATAATTCAGGTACCAGCTTCCGAAACGGATATTCGTTTCGGGCTTTTTCATTGATTCAAAAGAATAATGATCAATCTTCAGCTTGTGCGCGATCCATTCCGCCGTATCGGGCATCAGCTGCATGAGACCGCGGGCACCGACGCCGGATTCAACCTCCGGACGGAAGGAGCTTTCGTTCATGATCACTGCCGCGATGAGGGACGGAGACACATTGAACTCTGAAGCGGAAGCAAGGATCGAATCCTTATACATGATCGGGTATTTCCGGTCGATGGCCTGCTGTTCCTCAATGTGTTTTTCCTTCTGGCGGACCAAATACGAGTTCATCAGCAGCTGGGATGTAAAGGAAACCAACAGCACAGCAGCCAAAGCGATCAGCGCGGCTGTAAGCCAGCGGGGAAGCACCCAGGAAGCTTTTCTTTCGGCGGGTTTGCGCCTGAAAGAATCCGGACGTTCCACACCGCCGGAAAGATCCGGAACAGAAAGACGGGAAGGGACCGGATCAGGCCTGCGAACCGCGGCGGCATTAACCGGCGCGATGTTTTCCGCGGAAGTCCTCCTGCGCCTTGCGGTGGTGCGGGTGCGGTTCATTTCTGTTTCCAGCAGTTCGGAAACACGGCTGAGCGTATCCTCAACAGAACCGGAATTGTCAATGACAACCTGGGCCAGATCCGCTTTCCGGTCTGAAGACATTACAGCACGCATGCGGGAAAGAGCCTCGCCGCGCGTGAAGCCGTCACGCTTCATCAGGCGCTGTAGCTGCATCTCTTCCGGAAGCCATACACACCATACCGTGTCGCAGTAACGGTCATATCCTTTTTCATAGAGAAGGGGCATGTCAAGAAAACACAGCGGAGAACCGGATGCCCTGACATCCTCAATTTTCTGCATGACAGAATGATGAAGAAAAGGGGCCATCACCTGATCCAGGCGTTCACGCGCGCCGGGATCAGAAAACACAAGCTGTCCCATTAAGCGGCGGTTCATGGAACCGTCGGGATTGATATAGCTGTCCCCGAAAGCGGAACGGATCGATTCCACGGCAGGACCGCGGGATGAAGTCAGTTCACGGGCGATTTTGTCACCGTCTATTACGGGGAAACCCTGACGGATCAGCTCACGGCTGACGGTGGTTTTTCCGCAGGCTATGCTGCCGGTGATACCGATCACTCGCATCCGGGTCAGTTCCTCCTGTAAATGAATTGAAAACCGGCACGGCAATGCAGGAACATGCCGTGCCGGTTAATGAAATCGGATCAGATCCTGGTGGAAAGGAGCTTTTTCTTGAGCTCGGCTTCCATGGAGTAGAGGGTCTTTTCTGCCTCGATCCGTTTCGCGTGGCCCTGGGACTGGATCTCCATCACGTCATTGATGGTGTCGATCAGGTCCTGGTTGGTCTGGATCAGGGTTTCAATATCGATGATGCCGCGCTCCGCTTCCTTGGCGGTCTGGATGGTGCCGATCTTCAGCGCCTGGGCGTTCTGCTTGAGCAGCTCGTTGGTCATGTCCGTAACAGCGGTCTGGGCCTTGAGCGCTTCCTGGGAATGATGCATACCGAGAGCGAGGACCATCTGGCTCTTCCAGAGGGGAAGGGTGTTGGACAGCGTGGACTGGATCCGTTCCACCAGGAGGCTGTCATTGTTCTGGAGAAGACGGATCTGGGGTGCCATCTGGATGGCTACCTGGCGGGTAAGCTTCAGATCGTAGAGTTTCTTTTCGAAACGGTCGCACTGAGCGGCCAGGTCATTGGCCTTCTGAGCGTCCATGGCGTCTCCGCTGGCCGCGGCCTTGTCCATCAATTCCTTGAGTTCGTTCTCGCGGATCTGCTTGAGCTTTTTATCGCCGGCGATGATATACAGGGTCAGCTGGTGGAAATAATCGCTGTTCTGGTCATACAGACGGTCGAACATGGCGACATCCTTCAGCAGCTGGGCCTGATAGCCTTCCAGGGAGGAAGCGATGTTTTCAACATTGACGGATACTTTATTGTACCGGGCCTGCATGCGGGTGATTTTGTCCTCCGCCTTGCTGAACAGCTTACCAAGGCCTTTCGGTTCTTCTGTATCTCTCTTGAAGCCTTTCAGCTCGGCAACCAGATTGACCAGCATATTGCCGACAGCGCCGGTTTCCTGGGTCTTGACGGCATCCAGGGCGGTCTGGGAGAAATCGGCGATTCGCTTCTGGGCATCGGCACCAAAGAGCAGCACATGATCGGGATTGGTAACATCCACCTTGCTGATGAAATCTTCAATAGCTTTCTTTTCGGCATCAGTCAGCTGGCTTTCATCCAGGCCGGGAGCCTGCTCTTCGGGGGCGACAGTCTGCTGAATGCTTTCGGCAGAAGATTCGGTCACTTCCGGGACAGGAGCGCTGGGCGCGAGGGAAAGCTGAGGCATGGGATTGGATTCGGACATGGTTTTTTCCTCCTTCAATAATCAGGCAGTACTTGTTATTCGGACTGTATGGCATTTCCGGACGCGGAAGGAATATCGGAAGACTCTGATTCTACAGGGAAGTTCATCACGGGAGCGGAAGAATAACGCATCTGCGCTTCGGCGGCGGTACGGGCGGATTCAACAATCTCATTTTCCATAAAGCCGTCACGTTTGAGCATCTGCTCCAGGACGTCGATATCCGTGGAGATATCGAGCATATTGTCACGGTGGAGGTTGTCAATCTGTTTCTGACAGGCGGTCAGGATGAGGTTCATGCCGTGGACGGTTGTTTCACGGGCTTCCTTCATCTCACCGTAGGAGACACCGCGCTGCTGCATGGTGCGGTAGTTGGCCAGCATTTTCAGCGTTGTGGGCAGATAGTAGTTCATAAACTTCCGGACCTGGGGCGCTTTGGAAGGCGTTTCGGACACGGTACGGAAAATCTGCTCACAACGAAGGGCCAGGTTGTCCATCTGCTCGGAAAGCTCCTGGTCGGGAATGGCGGCATTCTCCTTGCGGATGGTGTCGAGCATGTTAATGCCGGTGGTGATCACCTGATCGGCGATCTTGTCACCGGTGAGAGGGATTTTGCTTTCTTCAGCGCGCTTCCTGGCTTCCGCTTCGGCGGCAAGGCGTTTTTTGTTTTCCTCTGCCTGGCGGCGGGCGGCTTCATCCTCACGGATCTGGCGTTCACGATCCCGGCGGTTATGGGTTGTGGTGTCAAGACCGCTGCCCATAATGCTGGTGATCTTTCCGATGCCGAGGCCGAGCAGAACGCCGGCGATGATCCCGCCAAAGGAAAAACCACTGAGTGAAGAGAGAATGAGCAGTGTAATGATAAATCCGGCCCCGCCGGATTTCTTGTTGCTGTTAGGGTTCTTCTTGCTCACGTTTCCGGACTCCTTGCTTATATATCACAAGATATTATATCACATGAAAAATGTAAAAGAAAGAAAAAACCGATTAAAAAACGCTAAGAATTCGTGCCCGGATCACCAGCAGAAAGCGGGGTTTCCTCCTTCTGCCAGAGGTCATAATGATCCTGCTGCAGGGCATGGAGGAAGCGCTCGTTCGCGTCAGGATAAATCTGCCTGAGCCTGCGCATCAGTTCCTTCATCTCCGCCCGGCGGGTATTGCCGTCAGCAGGACAGGGGGATTTGACAACCGGAAGATCAAGTACTTTTGCCATATGTTTTACATGGCTTTCCGGAAGGTAAACCAGGGGACGGATGACGGTGATACCGGTCCGGCTCATGGTTGTTTTCGGGTGGAAGGTGTGGAAACGTCCTTCATAGAACAGGGACATCAGGAGGGTCTCCACAGCATCTTCCCGGTGATGGCCGAGGGCCAGCTTGGTAAACCCGTTTTCCACACAGGTATTGGCCAGAACGGCCCTGCGCATTTTGGCGCAGAGCGCGCAGGGATTCTTTTCCTTCCTGTAATCAAAAATGATCTTCCCGATCTCTGTTTCCTTCACGATAAAAGGAATCTCCAGCTCGTCACACAAACTACGGACACCGGAGAGGTCAAAGGGTTCCAGTCCCAAAGTTACAGTGATAGCCGAAACGGAAAAGTCCTTATGGGAAAACTTCCTGTAAAGGCTCATGGCATGGAGCAGAAGCAGGGAATCCTTGCCGCCGGAAACACCGACAGCGATCCTGTCACCAGGCTCAATGAGCCCGAAATCATGATCCGCCTTCCGAAGGCAGCCAAGCGTTTTTTTCATCGTAATTATTCCTCAAGGATTCGTATACTGTCATGCTGGGTGTGACAGAGGAAAACCGTTTTATAACGGGAAGAGAGCTTTTCGAAGGCTTTCCGGGCATCCCGGGCGGAACGGAACACACCGAAAACCGCGCTGCCGCTTCCGGTCATAAGGGCGGTCTGTGCCCCCTCGGTTTTCAGATCAGAACAACATTTCGCGATCTCGGGACGCAGGGTTTCAGAAACAGGCTGAAGCACATTGCCGATACTGGAGCATAACAGATCCAGGCTGCCTGTTTCCAGGGCATGCAGGGCTTTATCGGTGTCGGGATGACCACAGGAATCCTGTTTCCAGAGGCTGAAGACGCGGGCAGTACTGAGCCCCGGACAGGGCTGGATGACGATCAGCCAGTAGTTATACTGATAATCACAGCTTTGCAGAGATTCACCGATACCGGTAGTCCTGGTCAGGCCTCCGCGCAGGCAGAAAGGAACATCAGCTCCAAGGGTAAGGCCAAGATTTTCCAGTTCCTCATTGGTGAGACCGGTGTTCCACAAGCGGTTCAGCCCGTAAAGCACACCGGCAGCGTCAGCGCTGCCGCCGCCCATTCCGGCGCCGATGGGGATCCGTTTCTGCACATGGATACTGACACCGCCGGGATAACCGGAAGCGTTTTTCAGCGCAAGGGCAGCCCGGTAGGCCAGGTTGGACTCATCCGCACGGGAAGGCGGCCAGCCTCCGGTGGATATGGAAAGGGAAGACGCCGGCTCAAGGGTGATCTCATCGGCAAGCGAAACGGGCTGCATCAGCATATCCATATAATGATAGCCGTCCTCACGCACACCGGTGATATCCAGCGACCAGTTGATCTTCGCGTATGCTTCGAGAAACATCTTGCCCTCCGTGTTATCCATGCATTACAGGCCCGGCAGCGCAAAAACGGGAACCGGTCACAGCCGGGTAAATCCTTTCGCTTGCCAAGCACAGGAATAGGATGTACACTTACTGTATCACCAGAAAGGAGACATGGCAAGGTGAAGCATAATACACCTGTATTTATCAACCTGCTGGCAATCGCAAGGTATGAGCAAATGCCGGATTATCCGATCCAGTTCATGACGGTCGGTAATCTTTCCTATACAAATAAAGACGAAGCACAGCTGGACTACGCTGAATCACAGCAGGATGAGGAAACGGGGGAGATCCTGACTTCCGATATCTCCCTGTCCCTCCGGAACGGCAAGATCACCATGGAACGGAAAGGGGATTTTTCCAACACCATGGTATTTGCCAAAGGACAGCGGTTTGAAGGCGTATACCATACGCCTTACGGCGAGATGGATATGGCGGTTTTTACAAAAGAAGCGGCCTGCAAATTCGGCAAAACGGAAGGGAACATCCACCTGAAATACCAGCTGAACATCCAGGGAAACTATACCTCCACCAATGAGCTGCACCTGGAATACAAAGCCGGCAAACAGCATGCCGAGCCGGAGAAAGGACAGTAACAAATGATTATCACGGTTGCGGGCGCCGGAACCTGGGGAACAGCCCTGGGCAGGATACTGGCGCTGAACGGACATGAAGTACGGATCTGGAGCCGGTTTCCAAAAGAAACGGAAAGCCTGTCCGCGGAAAGAAAGCATCCGAATCTTCCCGGCTGCGTGATCCCGGACAGCATCTTTTTTACTTCGGATATCGCGGAAGCAGCCGCAGGCGCGGATTATATCCTGATGGCTGTGCCCTCTGTTTATACACGGGAAACAGCCCATGATTTTGCACCGTATATTGACGAAAAAGCCATTATCATCAGCGCCGCAAAGGGAATTGAAAAAGATACGCTGATGACCCTGACGGAAGTGATCGGCGATGAACTGTCCCGGGCCGGAAAGAACAACACGGTGACAGCCATCAGCGGACCGACCCACGCGGAAGAAGTGGCCAAAGACCTTCCCACGCTGATTGTATGCGCCTGCGAGGATCTGGAGGCCGCGAAAAAAGTGCAGCAGCTTTTTGACGGAACCTGCATCCGGCCCTATGTGAATCCCGATATCAAAGGGGTTCAGATCTGCGGAGCACTGAAGAACGTTGAAGCCATTGCTGTCGGGATCGCCAGGGGACTGGGTTACGGCGATAATACCTGTGCCGCCATGATCACAAGGGGAATGGAAGAGATCCGCAGGCTTGGCCTGGCGATGGGATGCCGGGAGAAAACCTTTTTCGGACTGGCCGGGATCGGCGACCTGATTGTTACCGCGACCAGCCTCCATTCCCGGAACAATAAGGCCGGTTACCTGATCGGCCAGGGCAGGACTGCGGAAGAGGCAGCCAAAGAAGTAGGGATGGTTGTGGAAGGCATGAATGCGCTGCCGGCGGCTGTGTCACTCTGTGAACAGTTTGGCATGGATATGCCGATCATCAACGCGGTCCGCTCCATCATCACCGAACACGCGAAACCCTCGGATGTTGTCACTGAACTCATGAACAGAAGCCTGAAAATGGAATAAAACAACAGACAGGAACAGACGCCTATGCATACACTGATCAACGACGGATGGTTTTTTGCCAAACTGCCCTGCGGCAGCACACGGAATGACGCGGAAAAAGCTTCCTATACACCTGTGGATCTGCCGCATGACTGGCTGATCGGCCAGAAAGATCTGTATGAATCCGCTGATGCATGGTATCGCAGAATCATTGACCTGCCCGAGCATCATGACCCTGTGGTGATCGTCCGTTTTGACGGTGTTTATATGGACTGCGACGTTCTGCTGAACGGGGAAACTGTCTGCACACACGCATACGGATATACAGCATTTGACGCCGACCTGACCGGGAAAACCCGGCCGGGCAGAAATCTGCTGGAAGTCCATATCAGGCACAGGAGCCCGAATACCAGATGGTATTCGGGCAGCGGTATATACAGGGATGTTTATCTGGACATCCTTCCGGAAGATCATCTTGTTCCTGACGGTCTCTATCTTGTTCAGGAGGCAGGGGAACCCTGGAATCTCCTGATCACTGCCGAAACATCAGGCAGCGACGGGATTCCTTTTACCTGTACGCTGCGGGATCGGGAAGGGAAAACAATAACGGAAGCTTTCGGTACAAGCAGCGGGCATAAGATCAACTGTACAATGAAGATACGTGATGCCCGTCTGTGGTCTCCGGAAGACCCTTATCTTTATGCACTGTCGGTCTGCTATGCAGGACAATGCCTTTCCAGAAGAATTGGACTTCGGTCTGTTTCTGCGTCTGCTGATAAAGGGCTGCTGCTGAACGGAAAGCCTGTCAAAATCAAAGGCGTATGCCTCCATCATGACCTCGGGGCGCTCGGCGCCGCGTTCCACAGGAAAGCGGCAAGACGGCAGCTTCAGCTGATGAAAAACATGGGCGCAAATGCTGTGCGGACTAGCCATAATCCGCCTGCATCGGCTTTCCTGGACCTTTGCGATGAAATGGGTATCCTGGTGGCAGACGAAGCATTTGATATGTGGGAAGAGCCGAAGACGGAATACGACTATGCCCGCTTTTTCATGGAGTGGCATGAAAGGGACGTTGCTTCCTGGATCCGCAGGGACAGATGCCATCCCAGCGTGATCCTGTGGTCCATCGGCAACGAGATACACGACATGCATGCAGACACGCGGGGCACTGAAGTCACCAAAGAGCTGGCCCGACTTGTCCGGCTGCATGATCCGGACAGACATGCCCCGGTAACCTTCGGATGCAACTATATGCAATGGGAAGGCGGGCAGCGGTGCGCGGAATACGTGGATGTTGTTGGATACAACTATGGAGAGAAGCTGTACAGCGAGCATCACCGTAAGCATCCCGGCTGGATTATCTACGGCAGTGAAACAGGCAGCGTGCTGTCCAGCAGGGGGATCTATCATTTTCCAGTCACCCAGAGCATCCTCAGCGAAAACGACAGGCAGTGCTCGGCGCTGGGCAACAGCAATACCAGCTGGGGCGCCGAAAGCCTGACGAAGATCATCATTGATGACCTGCACCATCCGTTCAGCCTTGGACAGTTTATCTGGAGCGGCATTGACTATATCGGCGAGCCTACGCCGTATACAACAAGATGCTGCTATTTCGGACAGGCGGATACCGCCTGTTATCCCAAGGATGCCTATTATCTTTTCAGGAGTTTCTGGCAAAACGAAAAGATGATCCATATCGGAGTCTCCTGGGACTGGAATCCGGGACAGCGGATCGATATTCCTGTGATGACAAACTGCCGGGAGGCTGAACTGCTGCTGAACGGAGTATCCCTTGGCAGAAAACGCCCCGATTTCAGTGATCCGAAGAAATGCCTGCCGGTCTGGACTATAAAGTATGTTCCCGGCGTACTGACAGCCAGGGGATATGACAGGAACGGAAACCTTCTCTGCGAAAACTGCCGGTATACCCCCGGCAATACCGATTATTTCTCCCTGCGGTGCGAGGATGAATTCCTGCTTTCAGACGGACAGGATCTTGCTTTTGTGTCTGTTGAGGCGCTGGACAGGAACGGACATCCGGTGGAAAACGCGAGGGATTATGTGAAAATCAGCGTTTCCGGCGGCGGCTGCCTGATCGGAACAGATAACGGTGACTCAACAGATGAGGACAGTTTCCGGGCTGACTGCAGGAGGCTGTTTTCCGGCAAGCTGCTGCTGATCATAAGATCAAACGGCAGCCATGAGGACACAACAGTCCGGATCAGGACGAAAGACGGCAGGGATACAAGCCTGGTCATTCCCGTTCTGAAAGCAGAACCGGTCCACGGTGTCTCTCATATACAGAAAGCTTTCGATTCTCCCTTGCCGGAAACAACGCCGCCGCGAAAGCTGGAGATCGTTGCGTGTGAAAGCACGGAACTGACATGGGAACATTCCGAATGCTCCTTCCGGTATTCTGTATATCCACCGGATGCGGACGCCTTCATCCGGTGGCAGGTGACCAATGCTGCCGGGATCGAAACACCTTACGCAACTGCTGAACAACGAGGCGAGAAGGTTACGGTAAAAGCTTACGCTGATGGCGCTTATTACCTGCGCGGGTTATGCGGAGAAGATGAAAGATGCGATTTCATCAGCCAGATCGAAATCAGCGCGACAGGCATGGGCAGCCCGGCAATGGATCCTTACAGCTATCTGTCAGCTGGTCTGTATGATATTCATGAAGGCGATATCGGGACAGGTAATGAAAAGGGAATCGCTTTTTCCCGGGACGGGGAAAGCATGGCCGGCTTCAGCCGGATTGATTTCGGAGATACCGGAACAGATACGCTTACCGCGGATATCTTTGCACTGAACGGAGAACCATATGATATCGAGCTGACAGCTGCTGCCCCGGACGGAACAGTTGTACTCAGGCAGGTCCTCAGGTATCAGAAACCCAGCATATGGAATGTGTACCAGCCTGAAACCTGGAAACTGGAGAAGCGGCTGAAAGGGCTCCTGACCCTGCGCTTCCGGATGCGGGATAAAGTTCATATGAAAGGCTTTGTCTTTGAAAAACAGCTGAAGAGTTATCTTTGCCATGAGGCCGGAAGCGCGGACCTGATCTACGGAGACCAATATGAAAGGAACGGGGACAGGATCACAGGAATCGGCAACAATGTTACACTGACGTGGAACAATATGGATTTTGACGGCGAGAGAAAACCAATCCTGGAAATCAACGGACGGACAGGACACGCTGTGAACACGATCTGTATACGTGTCAAAAATGAAGCTGGTGAGGAGACTTCCTCCATAGCTGAATTTACCCGTGAGGGTGAAGCAATCCAGTGTTTTACTGTTACCGTACCGCAGGGAATATGCAGCGTATCCTTTGTCTTCCTTCCGGGCAGCGATTTTGATTTTCATGCTTTCCGTTTTTACAGGAGGATCACTGGACAGACAGCAAAGAATAAGTTATGATATAAGTTAGCGTGTCCCAATAAACGGTGAAAGGAGCAGACCATGAGTTCAGGACTCAAGAAATTGCTGAGTTTTCTGTTTATCGCTCTCTCCATCACCGCTGTTTTTTTCATCGCGTTCAGCAATCAGGATCTTACCAACGCCTTTGACGCGATCAAACAAATGAATATTGTCTGGCTGCTGTGCATTTTTGCCTGCTGGCTGGTATATACCGTATGCGACGGTATGAACTACTGGTTCTACCTGCGGGGGCAGGGATTCAAAATCAGTATCGGCCGGGCTGTTAACGTTGCCCTGATCGGTTTCTATTATTGCAACATTACTCCCAGCTCGGCCGGCGGACAGCCGATGCAGGTCAATTCCATGCGGAAAGCCGGAATACCCGTCGGTTACGGTACCATGGCAGTGACCATCCGCTTTATCACAAACCAGACCATGACGTCTGTGATTGCCCTTGTACTGTATTTCCTGAACCGTGACTTTGTTCACCAGCAGCTTGCGGGAGCCATCTGGCTGGTCCGGATCGGATGGATGATCAATTTTGCCGCGGTTCCGCTGGTGCTGCTGGCTGCTTTCAAGAGAAACTGGGTTCAGCGGTTTGCTGAAATGCTGATCAATCTGCTGGACAAGATCCATGTTGTCCGGAACAAGGAAGCCGCTATATCCAAGGTTACGGAAGTGCTGGATACCTATCATACGGCCCTGCTGGACCTGATGCATTCCCCCGGGCAGATCCTGCTTCAGTTTGCCTGCTCCACCATTGGGCTGCTGGCACTTTTCGGAACACCCATATTTGTGTACTACGCTTTCGGACAGTCCGGTACACCATGGTACCAGGTGCTGACCATCAGCTGCCTGCTGTTTGTCAGCGCCAGCTATACACCCCTTCCGGGGGCGAGCGGAGCCCAGGAAGGCGGATTCCTGCTTTATTTCCGGGATATCTTCAAGGACGGTACCATCGGACTTGCCCTGCTGATCTGGCGGTTCTTCACCTTCTACCTGTACCTGGTCGTCGGCGTTTTCACCATCCTGTTGGAGAAGCTTATCCTGAGGCGGGAAGCCAAAAAGAGGGCAGCTCCAAAAGCATAAAACCCATATTGTTTCCATTTGTTCCGTACAGCAAAAAAACTTGTGTACGGACTTTTTTGTTTATACAATAAGATATCAAACAGGATTCTCCGGAAGGGAGGATCCATAACGGAGGCAGTAAAATGAAAAAGTGTATCATGGTCCTGTTGTCCCTGGTGTTTTTGTTCACCTGTACCGTCGTCAGCGCTGAAGAAACCGGCGTGGAAGACGGCGTGCTGACAGTCGCTATGGAATGCGCCTACGCACCTTATAACTGGGCCCAGCCGGATGATTCAAACGGCGCTGTGCCGATCAAGGGAACCAGCCTGTACGCCAACGGCTATGACGTTATGACCGCCAAGGCTATCTGTGAAGCCAACGGCTGGCAGCTTGAAGTGATGCAGCTGGACTGGGATTCCCTGATCCCCGCTGTGCAGTCCGGTATCTGTGACGCCGTCATTGCCGGCCAGAGCATGACCTCTGAACGAATGGAATCCGTCGATTTCGCCGGACCGTATCTCTATGCCACTATCGTATGTCTTACCACGAAGGACAGCCAGTTTGCCAATGCCAAGGGCATCAATGACCTGGCCGGCGGCACCTGCACCAGCCAGAGCGGAACAATCTGGTATGACGTATGCCTGCCCCAAATTCCGGACGCGAAGATCGGAATGCCTGCCGAATCCGCTCCTGCCATGCTGATGGCTGTTGCCTCCGGCACTGTGGATTTCGTCTGCACAGACATGCCCACAGCCCAGGGTGCCCTGATCGCTTATCCGGACCTGGTCCTGCTGGATTTCGCCGGAAGCGGCAATGATTTCGAAGTTTCCGAAGAAGAGATCAACATCGGCGTGTCTGTCCGCAAAGGCAACACCGCACTGAAGGACGCCATTGACGCTTACCTGAAGGACAAGACCGCTGATGATTTCAATGCCCTGATGGAAGAAGCCATTAAAATCCAGCCCCTGAGCGAATAAAAGCCTGCAGCAAGGAAGTAAGAATATGTCTGGCAATCTGTTAACCGATATAGGCAGCATTTGGACCAAATACGGTTCAGTATACCTGGACGGTATCGCGAACACGCTGATCCTGGCTACCACAGCCACACTGATCGGCTGCATCATCGGTTTTTTCTGCGGTATCCTGCAGACAATTCCATACGGACCCAATGACTTTATCGTTAAAAGATTTATCCTGAAACTGGTGAGGATCATCATCCGGGCGTATGTGGAAATCTTCCGCGGTACGCCCATGATCCTCCAGGCAGTATTTATCTATTACGGTCTTCCATATTTCTTTAAAATCAATTTTACGGATATATGGGTGGTCAGTATCCTCGTTGTGTCGATCAATACCGGTGCGTACATGGCTGAATCCGTCCGCGGCGGAATCATGAGTATCGACAAAGGACAGTTTGAAGGGGCCAAAGCGATCGGCATGAACCACTGGCAGACGATGCTGTATGTTGTCCTGCCGCAGACGCTGAGGAATATCCTGCCGCAGATCGGAAATAACTACATTATCAACGTGAAGGATACTTCCGTGATGTTCATCATCGGTTTCCAGGACTTCTTCGCGGTACATAAGATGGTTTCCGGAGCTGTTTTCAAGTATTTCCCGTCCGCATTTATGGAGATGAGCGGATACCTGTGCCTGACGCTGCTTGCTTCCTTCCTGCTGAGAAGACTGGAAAAGAAACTGGCGGGAAAATCCAATTATGAACTGGTAAACACAGACCAGCTGGTGATGACCGCCGGCACCTACAGCTATCCGGAAGACACGGAAAAAGGCAAAGTGTAAAAGGAGAGGAAAGATGAAAGAACATATTCTTGAGATCCGCCACCTCTCCAAGGCCTTCGGAACAAACGCCGTGCTGAAGGATATCGACTTTACCGTGGACAAGGGTGACGTAACAACCATTATCGGAGCCAGCGGAAGCGGAAAATCCACACTGCTGCGCTGTATCAACCTGCTGGAGACGCTGACTGCCGGGGAAATCCTGTTCCACGGCACGGATATCACAAAAGGCGGTTTCAACTCCTCCGATTACCGTGCCAAAGTCGGCATGGTTTTCCAGAACTTCAACCTTTTCAATAACCTGACAGTGCTGGAAAACTGCATGATCGGCCAGCAAAAGGTACTGAAGACCAAAAAGGATGAAGCTCGGAAAAAGGCTATCTATTACCTGAATAAGGTAGGTATGGCTCCCTATATCAACGCCCGGCCGGACCAGATCTCAGGCGGACAGAAACAGCGCGTTGCCATCGCCAGGGCGCTGGCCATGGAACCGGAGGTACTCCTGTTTGACGAACCCACATCCGCCCTGGACCCGGAAATGGTGGGCGAGGTGCTGGAGGTCATGAAGAACCTGGCAACGAAGGACAGGATGACCATGCTGGTTGTGACTCATGAGATGTCTTTTGCCCGGGACGTCAGCACCCATGTGGTATACATGGCTGACGGGGTGATCGAGGAGGAAGGGGAGCCTTCCAAGATCTTTACGAATCCGGAGAATGTAAAGACCAGGGAATTCCTGAAACGAATCCTCAACAGCTGACATTCTTTACAGGAAAATGAAAAGGGGAGCCTATAAACGGCTCCCTCTTTTTGCGGGAAAAGGGAACGAAAAGGATCGTCCCTTTTGTTCACAAAGGCAGGATTATTCTTCTTCCTTGCCGCGCATTTCGGTAAAGCGCTGGAAAAGAATATCCTCAAGCTCTTCATCAGGCGCGTTGTAAACGTCGTTGCCATCCTCATCCTGTTCGATCTTCAGGAAAAAGACAGCATCGTCCTCTTCCGGCTCAGCCAGGGCCAGATAGACATCGCCTTCATACTCCAGCGCGTCCACAAAGATGAAGGAAACGGTTTCCCCGTCTTCGCCGACCATCTCGATGATATCGCCTTCCGTAAGGGCATTGGGATCTTCTTCCGGATCAAAACCTTCAGGATTATTGATCATTTCATCACTCATGATTATGCCTCCTTGTTTTTATGTTCTTCCAGCCACTGCCGGAGAATGACCGAAGCAGCGATCATATCCACCTTCTGTTTGCGGCCCGCTCGGGAAACACCGCCTTCGATGAGCGCGTCCTCCGCTGAAACGGTGGAAAGGCGCTCGTCCTGGAAAACTACCTGCAGACCGGCTTTTTCAAGCTGGCGGCAGAAATCCCTGACTTTCTGCGCCTGGAATCCTTCAGAACCATCCATATTCAGCGGGAGCCCCGACAGGATACGGTTGGTATCGTAGCGCTGGCAAATGGAAAGGATCTTTTTGGTATCCGGTCCCCATCCAACACGCTGTATAACTTCGACAGGACTGGCGATTGTTCCTGTCGGATCGGATACCGCAACGCCGATCCGAACATCGCCGATATCCAGGCAGACAATTCTCTCATTCATATTCCGTGAAAAAGAAGCGTGCCTCCGGCGGCATCATACCGAACCGGAGGCACAGCTGTTATCAGTCGTGATTGCTGGAACGGCGGGGAGGACGGCGGTTCCCGTCATGACGGGAGAAATCTGTTCCGGAAGTATATTCAATATCATTCCTGATCAGATTGATGCGGCCCTGAGCGTCGATCTCATTGACCTTGACTTCGAGTTCGTCACCGATATTGACGACATCCTCAACCTTCTCCACACGCTTGTTGTCCAGCTTGGAGATGTGGATCATGCCATCCTTGCCGGGAGCGAGTTCCACAAAGGCACCGAAGTTCATGATGCGGACAACCTTACCGGTGTAAACATCGCCGACTTCGATATCCTTGGCGATACCCTCGATGATGTGGCGGGCCTTGTCAGCAGCCTGCTGGTCGGGGGTGGAGATGAAGACGCTGCCGTCATCCTCGATGTCGATCTTCACGCCGGTTTCGGCAATGATCTTGTTGATCATCTTTCCGCCGGGTCCGATGACTTCGCGGATCTTTTCGGGATTGATGGTGAAGCGGATGATCTTGGGAGCATAGGGGCTCAGTTCAGCCCTGGGCTGTCCAAGGGTATCCAGCATGATCTTCAGGATGTGCAGGCGGCCTTCCAGAGCCTGGCGCAGGGCCTGCTGCAGGATGGCGCGGTTGATACCGGCAATCTTGATATCCATCTGCAGAGCGGTGATACCGTTCATGGAACCGGCGACTTTGAAGTCCATATCGCCGAGGAAGTCTTCCAGACCCTGGATGTCGGTCAGGACAGCCAGTTTGCCGGATTCCTTGTCGGTGATCAGGCCCATGGCCACACCGGCAACAGGAGCATGGATCGGAACACCGGCATCCATCAGGCTCAGCGTGGAGCCGCAGACAGAAGCCATGGAGGAGGAACCGTTGGAGGAAAGGATCTCACTGACCAGACGCAGCGCGTAGGGGAACTCTTCCTCACTGGGGATCACGGGGAGCAGCGCACGCTCCGCCAGAGCGCCGTGGCCGATCTCGCGGCGGCCGGGGCTCTTGAGGCGGCCGGCTTCACCGGTGGCATACGGCGGCATGTTGTAGTGGTGGATATAGCGCTTGAAGTCTTCATTGCTGAGGCCGTCAAGGGTCTGGCCTTCGCTTACGGTGCCCAGGGTGGTCACAGTCAGGGCCTGGGTCTGGCCGCGGGTGAAGATGGCGCTGCCGTGGGTGCGGGGAAGCACGCCGACATCGCACCAGATGGGACGGATCTCGGTCACTTTACGGCCGTCAGGACGAATTCCCTCATTCAGGATCTTCGCGCGCATAACCTCTTTGTTAAGGTAATACAGGGCATCCTCGATCTCGCTTTCGCGCTCGGGGAAACGCTCCGCCAGAGCGGCGAGGGTTTCTTCCTTGGTCTGGGCTTCACGCTGCTGGCGTTCGGACCGATCGAAGGTATCAAAGGTCCAGACGCACTTGTCGTACGCGAACTCACGAACGGCGGCTTTGATATCATCACCGGTGGTGATCAGCGGAACAACCTGCTTTTCCTTGCCGATTTCGGCAACGATCTGCTTCTGGAAGGCAACCAGCTTTTTGATCTCCTCATGACCGAAGAGGATCGCGTCCAGCATGGTTTCTTCGGAAAGCTCCTTAGCGCCGGCTTCCACCATCATGATGGCTTCTTCGGTACCGGCCACGTAGAGGCTCAGGTCGCTTTCGGCGCGCTGGGCTTCATCGGGGCAGATGACGAACTGACCGTTGACACGGCCGACCAGAACAGCACCGGTGGGTCCGTTCCACGGAATATCGCTGACAGCCAGGGCAACGGAAGAACCGATCATGGCGGGGATTTCCGGCGGGACATCCTGCTCCACGGAAAGGATGGTCACGACCACCTGAACGTCATTCCGCATGCCTTTTTCAAACAGCGGGCGCAGGGGACGGTCGATCAGACGGCAGGTAAGAGTAGCCTTTTCAGAAGGACGGCCTTCACGCTTGATGAAGCCGCCGGGGATCTTGCCGACGGAATACTGCTTCTCTTCCACATCAACAGCGAGAGGGAAGAAGTCCACGCCTTCACGCGGGGCGGGGGCCATGGTCGCGTTCACCATGACAACAGTGTCGCCCAGGTGAACCCAGACAGAACCGTTGGCCTGTTCGCAGTACCGGCCGAACTCCAGCGTCAGGGGACGTCCGGCAAAATCCATTGTGTACTTTTTGGATTCCATACGTTTCACTCCTTTTGTTATTCTTTTCTCCGGAGCGCCGTATGCTATCATATGAAAACCCCACCGGGGATTTTCAAGGGATAACATACGAAACTCCGCGTTCCGGGATATCTTTTAAAGCCGCCGGAGAGTTTATCTTCCGGCGGCTTTAAAAAGCGACTTGGTGTACCGGGAAACGGTAATTACTTACGCAGGTTCAGCCTGGAGATCAGGGTACGATAGCGTTCGATGTCCGTTTTCTTGAGGTACTCGAGCATGTTGCGGCGGCGGCCGACCATCAGCAGAAGACCACGGTTGGAATGATGGTCATTCTTGTTCAGCTTCAGGTGCTCGTTCAGGTGGTTGATGCGCTCTGTCAGCAGAGCGATCTGCACTTCGGGAGAACCGGTGTCGCCTTCATGCTGCGCATAAGCGGCAATGATCTCGGATTTGTTCATGGGTTTATCCTCCTTATCTGACCGGAAAGTCCGGTATTTCCTGTCCGCCAATTGCCGTGAACCCGGATTATCGTTGGAGCTTCGATCATCTGAGCAGACGGTTCATTTACGAACAACGGATATCATAACAAAAAACCGGGGATTTGTAAACTGTTTACAGACGAAAAACTCATATTTTTCAACAAACAGGGCCGGGGATGTCATAACTGATACAAAGCGACACCGGTTTTGCCGTCAAATTCATCCACCATAACCGAAACCACCTCGCTGTGGCTGGTAGGGATGTTCTTTCCGACATAGTCAGGACGGATAGGCAGTTCCCGGTGGCCGCGGTCGATCAGGACAGCAAGCTGTATGGAACGGGGACGGCCGTAATGGAAAACAGCCTCAATCGCCGCACGGACTGTCCGGCCGGTGTAGATCACATCATCCACCAGGATGACCTTCTTCCCTGAAATATCACAGGGAACAGACGTGGCCCCGGCTTCAGGAAGATCGCTGACCTCGGTAAGATCATCCCTGTACAGGGAGATATCGATACTGCCCAGGGGAACTTCCGTGCCTTCAAAACTGCGGATGTTATCCCGCAGCATGGCAGCCAGGGGCATTCCTCTGCGATGGATGCCCAGCAGGATGATATCCGAAGCACCGTTATTCTTTTCGATGATCTCATGGGTGATGCGTTTCATGCTGCGTACGACAGCCGCTTCATCCATAATGATTGATTTCAGTTCCATATGTGTGAAAAAGGCGGGGTACAGTTCAGTACCCCGCCGTACCTTTCATCTGATTTGAAGGCAGTTACTGATCATTCTTCGCGGGACGGTTGAACAGGACGTTCACGATCACGCCGAGGATCAGGGCGCAGGCAACTTCAGTCAGGGTAACAGAACCGATGTTCATGGTCATACCGCCGATACCGGCAATCAGGATAACGGAAGCGGTGAACAGGTTCCGGTTATCGTTCAGGTCAACAGGCTGGAGCATCTTCAGACCGGAAACAGCGATGAAGCCGTACAGGGTGATGCAGACGCCGCCCATGACGCAGGTGGGGATCGTGCTCAGGAAGGTGACGAAGGGAGCGCAGAAGCTGGCGGCGATGGCCAGGATCGCGGTGGTCAGGATGGTGATCACGGAAGCATTGCCGGTGATGGCCACGCAGCCGACGGATTCACCGTAGGTGGTGTTGGGGCAGCCGCCGAAGAAAGCACCGGCCATGGATCCGATACCATCGCCCAGCAGGGTGCGGTGCAGACCGGGCTCCTCGAGGAGATCCTGGTCAATGATGGAGGACAGGTTCTTGTGGTCGGCGATATGCTCGGCGAAAACCACGAAAGCAACAGGAATATAGGCAACCGCGATGGTGGCGATATATTTGCCGTCGATGGCGCTCAGGCCCTCAAAGGCCTTGATGAAGGTGAACTCGGGCACCCACTTCATATTGCTGAAGGCGCTGAAATCGAGGATCTTCAGGGCTTCATTGCCGTTGGCATTGCCGATCAGCGTGAAGACGAGGGCAACGATGTATCCGGCGATGATACCGAGGATGAAGGGGATGAGCTTCAGCATTTTCTTTCCCTTGACGGAGAAGAAGATAACGGTAAGCAGGGTAACGAGCGCGCAGATCAGGTTGACCCAGAGCGCACCGGACATGGTGTAGGAAGACTGGGGGCTGCCGAAACCGAAGGAGTTTCCGATGGCGTTGCCGGCCAGGGAAAGTCCGATGATGGCAACGGTCGGTCCGATGACAACAGGAGGCATCAGCTTGGCGATCCATTTAACACCGGCCACTTTGACAATAACCGCGATCACAACATAAACGAGACCGGCAAAGATGGCGCCGATGATCAGGCCGGCGTAACCGGCAGCGACAGAAACGGCACCGCTGAAAGCTGCGAACATGGAACCGAGGAAAGCGAAGCTGGAACCAAGGAATACAGGGCTCTTAAACTTGGTGAAGAGCAGGTAGACGATTGTGCCGACGCCGGCGCCGAAGAGAGCAGCGCTCTGGCTCATGCCGTTTCCGACGATGCTCGGGACGGCGATTGTGGCGGCCAGGATCGCCAGCAGCTGCTGGAGCGCGAAAACGATGAGCTGACCGAACTTGGGCTTGTCATTTACCTTGTAGACCAGATTCATAGGGATGACCTCCTTCTCATTTATCGGAGGGTCTTGTAAAGAAAAAGCCTGCCGGCATGAAAACTGGCAAGCTACGATCCTTACTTATATCAGCGGCCGTATCTTGTCGGTATCCCGTACCGTCTTAAAGACCCACCTGACATAATATACCACAATATGTTGTGGTTTACCATTTCACAATTATGACAAAAGAATAAATTAAATCGTAATCAAAAGCTGAAAAAAAGAGCTTGACAAACAAATTTGAATAAGATAATATACAAAAGCCGCTTGCGGAAAGCCGGGTCCGGAACGCATCGGTAACAGCAGTCGGGAGCATAGCTCAGCTGGGAGAGCATTTGCCTTACAAGCAAAGGGTCACAGGTTCGAGCCCTGTTGTTCCCACCATCAATCCGGCCCGGTAGCTCAGTTGGTTAGAGCGCCAGCCTGTCACGCTGGAGGTCGAGGGTTCGAGCCCCTTCCGGGTCGCCAATATAAGCCTTGGTAGCTCAGTCGGTAGAGCATGTGACTGAAAATCACAGTGTCGGTGGTTCGATTCCGCCCCAAGGCACATTTTATGCGGTAGTAGCTCAGTTGGTAGAGTGCCACCTTGCCAAGGTGGATGTCGCGGGTCCGAGTCCCGTCTACCGCTCCATTTTTTTACGGTGCCATAGCCAAGTGGTAAGGCGAAGGTCTGCAAAACCTTTATTCTCCAGTTCGAATCTGGATGGCACCTCTTCAGTCACCGGAGCAGAAGCTCCGGTGTTTCTTTTTTACCAAATATTGGCAGGATAAGTGTTAACGTTTGCATTTTCCTAAAAAAATGACTGTACAAAACAAAAACAACATGATATACTCACACAGTAAACCCAGCCCCCCTGGTCGTAACTACGGTTCATTTCCTCTATGGTTGTTTCTCATAACCATTGTCTGGAATGCAGCACGATTCATCACCAATGGCGCGGGTAAACAACATTTTTAGGAGGTTATGTTCCCATGTACGAAGACAAGACTTTGACCTGTCGTGACTGCGGCAATGAGTTCGTTTTCTCTGCCAGTGAGCAGGAATTCTTTGCTCAGAAGGGCTTCCAGAACGAGCCCAGCCGCTGCCCCGCCTGCCGCGCGGCCCGTCGTGCCCAGAACGGCAACGGTGGTGCTCCCCGGCAGATGTTCACCGTGATCTGCGATGGCTGCGGATGCGAAACTCAGGTTCCCTTCCAGCCCCGCGGAGATCGTCCCGTGTACTGCCGCGACTGCTTCGAAGCGCAGCGTCAGAACCGGTTCTGATTGAACACAAACAAAAAGGACTGCTTAATCAGCAGTCCTTTTTTTCGTATCCGCTATCCTGTCGATCATCTCCTGGAGAAGATCCAGGTTGTGTTCAGCAGCATTCTCACTGGCGGCGTTTGTGAAAAGGTAAGCCTTCAGTTTGGGTTCAGTTCCGGATGGCCGGACGATCACCTTGTCAGAAGGAGAAAGTTCAAAGGAAAGCACATCGCTTTTCGGAAGACCCGTATCATCATTCAGGTAATCAATACGGGAAGCATTTTTGAATCGGGGATCCGCAAAACTGTCCAGAGGGGCACGCAGTTCGGACATGATCCGGTTCATGAGAAGCGCGCCCTGTTCTCCTTCATACTCATAAGTCAGCAGGCGCTGAACATAGATTCCGTACTCTTTCCGCAGTTCCTGCAGGCGGTCCAGGAGCGTTTTTCCCTGTTCCTTCAGATCGGCAGCCATATCACACAGGAGAAGCACCGCGTTGACGGCGTCCTTATCCCGCACATCCGTGCCGGAAAGGTATCCGTAGCTTTCCTCAAAACCGAAAAGATAACGATCCCGCTGACCGGCGGTTTCAAGCAGGCCGATCTGCTCCCCGATGTACTTGAAACCGGTCAGGACATTGCGTAGCTCCAGTCCGTACTCACGGCAGAGGGCTGCGGCCATTTCGGTCGTGACGATGGTTTTGACCACAACAGGAGGAAGCGCGGTATCATTCCGTCTGTTCCGGCAGAGATAATCCAGCATCAGGATTCCCATATCATTGCCGGAGATGAGCGTTACATCACTGCCTGTCCGGACGCCGGCACCCATGCGGTCGCAGTCCGGATCCGTGGCAAAACAGAGGTCAGCGCCGGTTTCAAGCGTTTTACGGATGGCCAGCTCCATTGCTTCCCGGATCTCAGGATTCGGGTAGGGACAGGTGGGAAAATGACCATCCGGAAGTTCCTGCTCACTGACCAGGTCCACACAGATATTACCCAGGCGGCGCAGGATCTCGCGTACAGGCACGTTTCCGGCGCCGTTCAGGGGCGTGTAAACCACATGAAGGGGACAGGAAGATTCCTTTACACGCAGGCTTAAAACGGCCCTGTAGTAGTCTTCTACAGTCTCATCGGTGATATAACGGATTTTTCCGGAAGAAAGATAACCGGAAAAAGAGGGGAGCGTATCAGACAGATCCAGCTGACTGTCAATACTCTTCTGGATCTTTTCAGCGGCTTCCAGTGTGATCTGGCATCCATCAGCGCCGTATACCTTGTAGCCGTTGAAACGGGCAGGATTATGGGAAGCGGTAACCATCACGCCGGCAGAGGCGGACAGGCGGCGCACCGCGAAGCTGAGCATGGGGGTGGGCATGAGCGCAGGATAAAGCCAGACAGAGATGCCCATATCCGCCAGGACGGCAGCCGTAAGTTCAGCAAAATCCTTTGAATGGATCCGGCTGTCATAACTGACAGCACAGGATGGCCTGTCAAAGGTCTCCAGCAGATAGGCACCCAGGCCTCGGGTGGCTTTCATCACCGTAAAAAGGTTCATACGGTTGGTGCCGGCTCCCAGAACACCGCGAAGGCCGCCTGTTCCGAAGGCCAGGTTCCGGTAAAAGCATTCCCGCATGGAAGATTCATCCATATCTCGGAGCAGGTCAAGCAGTTCCGCGGGCATAGCGGGACAATTGAGCCAGGATTCATATTTTTCTTTTATCATACGCAGAGTTTCATCCCTTCAAAAAAGCGTGCCGTCAGGCACGCTGTGATGTCAGATAACGTTTTGTCTTCCGGAGGAATACAGCTGACCTTTCCGGAAGGGCCTGATCTTTTCCGTATCCCAGGTAAAACCGTCCAGTGTCATCCGTACGCCGCTTTCAGCAAAGAGGTTGGCCACGTCCTCAAACAGAACATACAGGTGACGGGTAAAGAAACCGGCCTGGGAACCGGCGGGCTGGCAAAGGAGATCGTTGATGCCCCAGACACGGATGGGCTCATAGCCATCGAAGGCAAAGGAGGAGGCATAAGGCGTCACGCTGGCGCCGCGAAGGTCACAGGGCGTATCCCCGAGCCAGCTGGCAGCGTTCCGCAGGAGACCGTAGAAACACTGAATGACACGGACGGGAAGGGAGAAACAAAGCTCATCCATAAACTGTCCGTGAACATCATAGGTGCTGAAGGAAAGGATACGGTTTTCATAGAGGATTACACAGAAACCGCCGTCCATCACACGCTGGTCCTGCATCAGGGGGCGGAATTTGTACTGAAAAACAGGTTTGCTGCCATAACCGGCAATCATTCCATATACCCCCTATCCTGAATCTTTTTCCTGTATATCATATCTAAATATACGATTCAGGTCAACATGTTTACACTACATGTTGTGGTCAAAAATATGAAATTTTTGTAACATTTATCTGATATTATCCATAAAAGCATCCCGGTTCTGGATCGGCGTTGTGGTGGGACGGCCAAGATCCTCACGGGAAGCGCAGGCGCATTTTACTTCGATAAGCACAGGCCCCTGAGCAGAAGAAAGACATTCAGAGAGGACAGAACCCAGCTGTTCTTCTGAGTCAGCGCTCCGGACAACCGGATATCCCGCCGCGAAAGCAATCGCGGGAATATTCATGGATCCGCAGCACACCGGCATGCCGCCGACGGTCTCGTGGGCACCGTTATTAATGACAATATGCACAAGGTTGGAAGGAAGCCGCCTGGCGATCACCGGCAGAGCGCCCAGGTGCATCAGGCAGGCACCGTCACCGTCCAGGCACCAGACCCTGCGGTTTACTTTTTCAGAAGCAATCCGAAGGGCTATCATCCCGGCATGCCCCATGGAGCCAACGGTCAGGAAATCCCGGGAATGATCCTCACCGCGGGCCTCACGAAGCTCAAAGACCTCCCGGGACAGCTTTCCGGTGGTGGAAACAAAGATATCATCAGGGGAAGAAGCGGCAAGAATAACCGCGGCGGCGTTTTCCCTGGTCATGGTATACGGATTGCCGTAGGACGGGGAAGAAGATGCTTTCAGCGCGCCTTTCCTGACAACAAAGGCAGCGGTTTTCCCAAGTTTCATCTCGGCCATAAGGGCCTCAAAATCAGCCAGGAAAGACTCTTCTGTTGTATCGGATGAAATGATCCTGTAGGGGATATCCAGCAGATCCAGCTGGCCCAGGGTAATTTTTCCCTGTTTTACATGCTGGGGCTCATCCTTCACACCTGGTTCACCGCGCCAGCCGATCACCAGCAGGCAGGGCATGGCATAGACATCCGGGTCCATCAGCGAAGCGAGGGGATTGACAGCATTACCCAGGCCGCTGTTCTGCATATAACACAGGCCCGGCCTGCCGGATGCCAGATAGTGCCCGGCGCAAAGGGCAATGGCACCGCCTTCGTTATGAGCGACAACATGCGTATCGGTATCAGTACCGTAACGGGCATATAATTCATTGCAGAGTCCCTTGAGAAGAGAATCCGGTACACCGGTGAAAAAGTCTATACCGGCTTTGAGACAGGTGTCCAGCAGGAAAGAAGCCAGCATATTCGATCCCTCAGTCTTTCCAGTCGAGCGGGTATTCAGAAACAGGATAATCCAGGTATTTACGGCCGTTATCCTTCAGCGTGTTGATGATCCCGTCGATCTTCATTCCGTCCGTTACCGGCGTGGGTGTATAATCGTTCTTATCCTTCATGGAGGTGATCCGGATCGGAATGATCCGGAAACCGGTATTGCTGATATCGCCTTCCTTGTCAATCCGGAAACGGGTCTGGAAGATAAAGGAATTCATGTCGGAAGGTTTATCGTTGCCGGAGAAGCAGAAGTTGCCCAGGGAATAACAGATATACACCCCGTTATATTCCTCAATGGGATTCATGCGATGGGAGTGATGACCGATGACCAGGTTCGCGCCGCTGTCCACGGCCAGACGCCCCATTTTCTTTTGGTTATCCGTAGGATAGTAATATTTTTCGATTCCCCAATGGAAGGAAACGATCACGATCGGATATTTTTCCTTTGTGGCCGCGATATCAGCAGCTACCTTCTCATAGAGATTATTATACCCGCCGACAGGCTTGTCATAGCGGTCAATACAGAGATAGCTCAGCATGGCGATCTGGATGCCTTTGACGTTGAAAACACCGATCTCTTCAGAGTTGGAATAGACAACGCCGGCGTTCCGGATCACTTCTTTTGTTTCGTCATATCCATCCTGACCGTGATCCATGACATGGTTATTCTCCAGGCTGACGGCTTCTATGCTGTTATCAGAGAGCACGGTAACATATTCAGGATCAATATTGAAAAGGAACTGGTTGCCCTTTTTATTATCCGGAACGTATTTGCTGTTAGTAAAAGTTCCTTCGAAATTGACAAGCGTCAGGTCATCCTTGCGGAATATATCCCGGACATTTGCCATGGTAAAACTGATGTTCTTATTATTCTTATCGAGCATGTCGTAGAACTTTTTACCTTTTTTGTGGAAGTTATCCCCGCCAATGGTCAGATCCCCGGTACAGGTGACTGTAATGGTCACAGAGCCATCAGCCGCAGGCGTATCCGAGACGGTATCTGTATCTTCCACTTCAATAATATCCTCAATGCTGAGATCATCCTCCTCTCCGGACATCAGCGCCGAAGCCGGAAACAGCAGCAGGAAAGCCAGAATAAGGGAAAGAACACGTTTTTTCATCATCAGGTATAATCCTCCAATAGTATCAGGAACAAGAGGAGATAAAGTCCGCTATCCGTTCCAAAGCAATATTGATCTTATCCACAGCGGTCGCGTAACAGCAACGGATGTGCCCTTCACCGGAAGCCCCGAAAGCATTACCGGGAACCGCAGCCACATTTTTTTCCTGTAGCAGGGCGGAGCAGAATTCCTCACTGGTCATGCCGGTACGCTGAATGGACGGGAATACATAGAAAGCTCCATAGGGTACAAAGCATTCCAGACCCATCTGGCGGAAAGCATCCACCATCAGTCTTCTCCGGCGGTCATAGCTTTCACGCATGACCTGCACGGACTCATAATTGTTTTCCCTGCCGATGCGCAGCGCCGCGGTGGCGGCCACCTGTCCCATACGCGGTGCGCACATAATGGCATACTGATGAATTTTGTTCATGACGGTAATGATCTCATCAGGGCCGCAGGCATAACCGACGCGCCATCCAGTCATGGCGAAGGATTTACTGAAACCATTAATGGTGATTGTCCGTTCAAACATATCCTGTATAGACGCAAAAGCCACATGGACATGATTGTCATATACCAGCTCTGAATAGATTTCATCAGAGATTACCAGCAGGTCATGTTTACGAATAACTTTGGCAATCGCTTCGAGATCTTCCTTTTCCATGATCGCGCCTGTCGGGTTGTTGGGATAGGGAAGAATCAGAATCTTGGATTTATCGGTAATTTTCTTTTCAAGCGTTTCAGCCTTCAGCCTGAAATCGTCTTCCTGCCTGGTTTCAACAGGAACCGGAACACCACCGGCAAAAACAACACCGGGAGCATAGGAAACATAGCTGGGATCAGGAACCAGGACTTCATCCCCATCTGAAATCAGGGCACGCAAAGCAAGGTCTATCGCTTCGGAAGCACCGATCGTAACCAGTATTTCTGTTTCGGGACGATAGGTGATATTATATCTTCCCGACAGATAGAGGGAGATTTCCTGGCGCAGCTCAATGAGACCGCGATTGCCGGTATACTGTGTTTCACCGTCAATAAGGGAATTGATCGCGGCATCACGAAACTGATAAGGGGTTTTAAAGTCGGGCTCGCCCACGCCCAATGAAATGGCGTCTTTCCGGGACGCGGCAAGATCAAAGAAACGACGTATTCCGCTGGGCGGTACCGCAGCAATCCGGCTGTTTAAATACTGATTGTAGTTCACGGAGAAATCACCAGCCTGTGATCAGCATCATCCGTTTCGAAAACGACGCCCTCTTCTTTGTACCTTTTCAGGACAAAACTGGTGGCCGTACCCGTTACTGTTTCAAGCGGGGACAGCTTGGCGGAGACAAAAGCCGCCAGTTCCTTCAGCGTGCGGGCTTCCACCAGCACAAGCAGGTCATAGGAACCGGACATGAGGTATACGCTTTTCACCTCGTCAAAGCGGTAGATCCTGCGGGCGATGGCGTCAAAACCCATATCACGCTGGGGCGTAACACGGACCTCGATCATGGCCTCCACCCGTTCACGGTCTGTATTATCCCAGTTGATCATGGGACTGTAACGAAGGATGATTTTACGTTTTTCAAGATCATCAACAGCCTGTGCGACTTCCTCAAGGGAAGCGCCGGTCATAACAGACAGTTTTTCAAGCGGGATACGGCAGTCTTCCCGGAGAATTTCCAGAAGGGATGTTTCCAGTTTCGTCATATCGGGAATCTTCCTTTCAAAAAACTTATAACTATTATATTTTACAACAGAAGAACATGGATGACAAGAATCAAAGGGAAGGAGCAAAGCACAGGGAAAGCGCTAAAGCAGCAAAAAAACAGCTTCCTGAAAATCAGGAAGCTGTAAAGTCTGGGTGAGAGGATTCGAACCTCCGGCCTCTTGAACCCCATTCAAGCACGCTACCAAACTGCGCCACACCCAGATATCCTCTTGCCATCCGCCGGCAGCAAACCGAACCGGACAACGTCAGATAATATATCACGCCTGCCGGCTGATGTCAATAGTTTTTCTTTCTCCTTTGAGATGAAAAAAGCCGCATTTCCCGGCAGGGAAAGCAGCCTTATGTGTAAAGAAAACTGAAACGGCATCAGGGCCGCGATTTTTCCAGCTCCGCAATTTCCTTCTGAAGCGTTTCAATATCCGCTTTGAGTTTTTCAGCGCTTTCTTCAGATTCCGTCAGGGACAGATTTGCTTCCTTCAGTTCATTCTTCAGCGTTTTCAGGTCCTGCTGGAGGAGTTCTTTTTCAGCGGCAATTCCTTCCCATGTTTTCTGGCTGTCCGCAACCTGGTCACGGATATTCATGAGCTGTTTATTCAGACTGAGATAATTTACGGAACAGAAGATCATTACCAGAAGGGCAAACGCGAGAACAAAACAAAGAATCAGACACAGTTTCTTATTCATGGGACTGATCTCCTTCCGCAGCTTCTGTATTCTGAGCGGCTTCCAGTTCCTTCTTTCTCTCACGCAGCTGTTTCCGTTCCGCTTTCAGGTTTTTCGCTTCTTCAGCGGCAGAGGTGGAAAGGGGAAGGATATTGTCCAGTTCCGCCTGAACTTCTGGAATGGCGGCAACAACCTCATCATATTCATGCTGTTGTTTGCGTTCACGCCCGCGGCTGGTTTCCAGGCTTTTACCTGCGTCGTCAAGCTGGAAACGGACCTGGCCGACAGCAGGAAGGTACCAGGCGACAAACAATACAAAAAGAAGCATGATGACGGCAAAAACAACCGCAAATGATCTGCCTGTTTTCAAGAACGGACGCCTCCTTCGGATAAATGATCAGGAAGATGTTGCTTCAGGAAAAGGATCACTTCATGCCACCAGGGGAAAAGGACATGGTTGACAGAACGGTATATTTCATGACGGGCTTCAGGAACCGGAATCAGACTTCCGTCGGGAATCCTGCTGATAAACTGTTCCTGCGGTTCAGGAAGCACGCTGAAATCAATACCGGCCGAAAACAGAAGGACAGGACAGGTGATCTTTTCAGGCTGTCCGGGCGCAAGGATCTTTCCGGTGACTCCAAGGGATTCCAGAGACCAGCGGTAAGAGGGCACACTATTTTGGAATAAGGGTTCAGATGCTTTGATCCGGTCATACCAGGCAAACCGTTCCGGATCTGTGGCACAGGATGTTTCGAAATCCTCCGGTCCGGCATAAGGTTTCATAAAGAAAGGTTTTTTCTTTCCCCTGCCTGCCTTGTCCGCCAGGAACGAAAGGGCAGACGCAAGCGAAACGGGAACGCCCCGGGTGGACGGCGCGATCATGGGAGAGGAAAGAACCGCCGCAGTGAACAGAGCCGGTTCCTGCTCCAGCAGGAGGGACGCAACAGCTCCGCCCATGGAATGGGCAAAGATAAACCAGGGACGCGGCATGATTTCACTGTATGTATCACAGACAGTCCGCAGATCCTTCACATAATCGGAAAAATGATCCACATGGGTTACGGAAGGATCAGGAACCCCGTCCGGACGCCAGGAGCGTCCGTGACCGCGCTGGTCATAGGCAATGACAGAAAAACGGAGATGCAGGAGGGACCATATCAGTTCGGAATACTTCAGGGTGTTCTCGGTAAAGCCATGGACTATAAGCACGGTTCCAAGCGGGCGGTCGGCCTGCCAGCTTTCACAGTACAGGGAGCGGCCGTCATAACCTGGGATCCGGCGGACATCCGCCCGTTCCTTCAGCCAGGGCAGGACAGTATGATCCATCACATCACTGTATGAGGATGACTGTACAAGGTAATCCTCATTGAACCGCGTATCCATATTGATCACCTCCCGGGAACGGAAAAGAATCAGTAGGCCCTGGTTTTAAAGTTTTTATGGATCCTGTAGGGATTGTAAAGGGTCTGGGGCGTATTGACAGCCGCATTCAGGGAACGGTTTTTAACCGCGTTCAGCACCAGGCCGACACCGCCCATGTTTGTCATCATGTTGGAACCGCCGTAGGAAAGGAAAGGCAGCGGTATTCCTGTGATCGGCATGAGACCGAGCGTCATTGCGATATTTTCCAGCACGTGGAAAAGAAGCATGCCCATCACGCCGATAATAATCAGTTTGCCGAATTTATCCCTGGTAAACCAGGCAAGGTACAGCATCCTGAGCAGGATCAGGATATAGCCGCCGAGCACAGCGATGCAGCCAACGAACCCCCAGGTTTCACCGATAGTGGCGTAAATGAAGTCCGTCCAGTCAGCAGGAACATAATTCAGCTGTGATATTGCGCCTGTGACAAACATGCCGTTGCCGGTCAGTCCGCCGGAACCAATGGTCATTTTGGACATGGTCTGCTGGTAAGCGTCAGAAGAAGAATATTCGGCAGGGTTCAGCCATCCGGTGATCCGGTTCAGACGATAGTCATCCACGCCGGCAATGACAACGAAAGCAGCCAGGGCAGCAATACCGATAACAGCCAGCCCGCCCAGAATTCCCAGGGTTTTCATGGAAACATTCGCGAAATACATCATGACCGCGAACATAAAGATAATCACCAGCAGTGAACCTGTTTCACCCTGCATCAGGATGACTATGCTGGGGATGATCACGATCAGGAAGATATGGATAAAGGACCGGGAATCGCTCATGGGACGGTCCTGCCTGGCAAAATTCTTGGACAGAACCAGGATCATAGCCAGTTTCATAAACTCCGAAGGCTGGATCGTATAGCCCCAGAGGGTATCAAGCCAGGCTTTAACACCGGCGGCCCTGTTGAAGATGGTGGTCACAGCCAGAAGGAAAAAAGCGGCCCAGTAAAACCATTCAGCGCGGCGTCTCAGGATATCAAAAGGGAACGCTGTGATAACACCCACAACCAGTGGCGCCAGGAGCAGGAAAAGACACTGGCGTTCGGCATAGGAAGATTCAAAAATATGGTTAAGAAGAGAGCCGTCTGTTGATGAATCAGGAGAAAAAGTAGCTACGCATACCGCTATGACGCCAAATAGAGCCATAGCAAAAACCATCGCGATCAGGATACCGTCCACATGAGCACGCGCATGCCGGTTCTCAGTGATCGTCAATAGGGGTCACCTCCTTCAGAGGACGGGAAAACAGCCGGCGAAGCAATGAGGGTTTCTTTTCGCCATAGCAAGGGAAAGGCAAAGAACGTCCGGCAAGTCTTGACGCCGTACGCATCAGGGCATTGCGTGCCTCACAGTCATAGGTGATGAAAAGCGAATGCTTTAGCGCGGCGCGAAGGACAACCGGGTCATCGGGTATCTCCCCCAGAAGCGGCAGATCCAGCACCTGGGAAACGGTCCGGGCGGACATCATACCGGCGGAACGGACCCAGTCGGCGTTGATCCGGTTTACGATGAGCCAGGGCCGGTTCAGCTTCTTGGAATCCATGACCTGAAAGGCCCTTTCCGCGCTGCGGACAGATATATCGTCAGGCGTAGCCACAAGGATTTCCTCGTCAACACCCGCGTTCAGCACATTCCGGAGACCGCGTTCAACACCCGCGGGACAGTCGATAAAGATATAGTCATAGGACTGTCTCAGGGAATCCAGGATTTTGCGAAAACGGTCCGGATCCAGTTTCCTGGCGCGGGAAAACTGCGCAGCGGGCAGCAGGAAAAGACCGCGGACGGAATCCACCGGCAGGACAGCCTGGTCGAGGGTGCAGTCTCCCTCCGCCAGGTCGATCAGATCGTAGACCACCCGGTTTTCCAGCGAAAGGATCGCGTCCTGGGAACGAAGACCGATATCAGCGTCGATCACAAGGACACGGGATCCTTCCAGGGCAAGGGCAGCGGCAAGATTGGCAGTCAGCGTTGATTTGCCTACACCACCTTTTCCTGAAGCGACCGCATAGCATTTAGACATCGTAAACCTCCGAATTGGGATTACGGCGCGAGAGAATTGCCTGTGGGAAGGACAATCTCAACATCGCGTACTTCCTTTTGCTCCATATACCATTCAATGAAGTCACGGGCGGCCATGGACGCTTCAGAACCGGAATAACCGTTGGGAATGAAGCAAACCACGGCGATTTCCGGATTCTCATAAGGCGCGAAGCAGACGAACCAGGCGTTGTTTTCCAGGTCGATGGAGGTAACCTGCGCGGTTCCTGTTTTCGCGGCGATCTGATCCTGGTAGGGCCAGTTACGGAAGTGCTTTTTGGCTGTACCGGCCTCGTCAACAACGCCCTTCATGCCTTTGCGGATCAGCGCCATATAGTTGGTGTTGCCATACGTGTCACCGGGTTCCGTTTCACAATGCTCCAGCCGGCGGATCAGACCGGGCTCCCGCTGGGCCAGGATTGTTCCATCCGGAGCTGTGATGGAATCGATAAGGGATACATTGTAAACATATCCGCCGTTGGCAATGGTACAGACATACCTAGCTACAGCGATAGGTGTCAGAACGGTAACGGACTGGCCGATACCGGTCAGGATGGTCTGGCCGCCACCCCACTTGATATCGTTCATGTAGTTGTAGGTATCACCGATGACGGACTGGAGGTAAACCATTTCCTTGGTCATGTTCAGTTCTTCCATCAGGATGGTGCGCATATATTCCAGCCAATTGGATTCATCGTTATCCACAGCCATATCCATCAGGCGCTTGGCGCACTTGGAGAGGTTTTCATCGCTGTAGTCAATACCCTTGTTGGCACCGCAGCTCCTGAGGTGCTTCTTGATGGAGTTGAAAACAATGATGGGCAGTGATGTATCCTGGTTTGCTTCATTCACCGGCTTGTTCTTGTCATACAGCGTGTTCTGGCAGCCGACAACGGAATGAACCTCACCGGGCAGGTCTATATCCGTTTTGGATGTCAAGCCAAAGAGGTTAGCATACTGATACAGCCTGTCCTCTTCAAGACGGGAAGATATCTCATAGAAGAAATAATTGCAGGAATGCTCCAGTCCCTCAACGATGGTCTGGTTGGCATGTTCACCACGGGCGTTTTTGCTGATCCAGCATTTAGGCGCTGTGCTCAAGTCCTTATTGTACTTTGTAAAATATCCCAGGTCTGAAATACGTTCGTCCCATTTCAGCAGCCCTTCTGACAGAGCACCCATACCGGTAACCATTTTGAAAATGGAGCCGGGCGTTCCGCGGGCATGAATGCCGTAGTTCAGCAAAAGATTGCGGTCGTCCTGCAGGATTTCCAGGGCGGCGTCTCCGCCCTGCACCAGGGCATTCAGGTCATAGGTCGGATAGTTGGCCAGGGCAAGGACACGGTCATACATATCCAGGACGATGAGGCAGCCGTGCTGTGCCAGCTGGAGCGGATACTGATCCCACTTGCGCTTATGGATATCGTTCTTGTTAGCTTCCAGCCAGGATTCATTTTTCAGTTTCTTTTCCTGTGTATCCCGGACTTCGTTCACATTCCGGGCAATGCACCTTTCAGCTTCCTGCTGATAAGCGGCGTTAAGCGTCAGCTTGATGTTGTTGCCGTCCTGGGGCTGGGTGGCCTCACCAATGTCACGGATCACGCGGGACATCTGGTCCCGTTCCACGGTGCGGTAGCCTTTCCGGAGGGAACTGTTCGCGGTAAGCCATTCCTCCATGGAGGATTCAATACCGTCACGGCCGATGGTATCATTATAGGAATATCCTTTGGCCTGCAGCTCCAGCCACATCTCACGGGTAGGGATCGCGCCGGTGTAGCCGATAATCTGGGAGGCCAGGGTGGAGCGGGGATATACCCGTTTAGTGCCCACTTCAATCCCCATACCGGGCAGCGTGGCGGAACGGGTTTCGATCTCGATCACGGTCTGGAAAGGAACATCCTTTGAAATAACAATGGGCTGTGAATTGAAGATGTTCATCTGCATTTCCGAGTAGATCGCCATGACTTTCAGCCTGGTCTCTTCGGGAATCTTTATATTTGATTCTTCTTCAATTACGTCGAACTGATACCGCTTCTGCAGGGCTTCAAGGCACTGCTCCGCGGTTTTATACTTTGTGGTGTTGGTCAGGTAGTTATTGGAACGCCACTGTTTTTCACGGGTTTCCAGAACGGTATCGGATACACCTGAACCAAAGTGGAATTCCCAGTCTCCGACAGCGATTTCCGGGTTGGGATCATATGTGGTTTTGATAATATTGCCGAACTCGTCCTCTTCCTCAACTTCCTTCAGTTCAGGTTTGCGGCGTATGACATAGGAAACGTCAATGGTGCTTCCGTTTCTTTCAATGATTTCAATGGTATCAAGAATGGACTGCGTATACTGTTTATAGAGCGCTTTCGTATTCGCTGTGGCGTCCTTCTGGAATGTAACGTTAAAGATCTCAACGTCTTTCGCCAGCACGACAGAGTCTGCGGAGCTTATGCTTCCGCGTTTTCCGCGAAGCGCGATGGTTTTGGTGCGGGTCTCTTCCGCTTTTTCCTTATATTCTTCAGACTGCTTCAGCTGAAGATTCATCAGGCCTGAACTGAGCCAGATGAAAATGCCGAACAGCACGAGAAGAAAAGCTGCATATCTCCAGAACTCGGGTGTTTTTTTCTTCTTCTGATCCAATGATTACACTCCTTTCAGGGAAAAGATACAGGCAGACTGACAGGAATGATCAGCCGCGCTGGAAGGTAACCGGGGCACTCTTGAGGACAAGGACCTGCTTTTTGGGCCCGAAGATCATTCTCCGTACGGGGAAAAGCAGACCGAAGCAAAGCAGGGAAGTATACAGGATGCTCAGGAAAGCTTTCACGAAATGATGCAGACGCAGGGCATTACCGCCCAGGTAAATATAGGTGACATTGACAACTTCATAGACCAGGATGTTCAGCGCGGTGCACAGAAGCGTCCTGAGCCAGGCTGGCAGTTCTTTTTTATGCTGGTTGGTGGCTCTTTCATATTCCAGCGTTTTCAGGGGCTTGTCCGCAAAGGCAAAGGAACAGAAAAGCGTTGAAAGGGGATAGACTGCCAGGTTTACAAAAGGAACAGACGGAAGCATGATCTCCATCAGCAGACCGAAGATCATCGCAACCCAGAAAGCACGAAGTTTGCCGTAAGCGACCGTTACGATACCGATCACTACATACAGCAGGTTGGGGGCAACGCTCGCTATACTGCAGTACGGAATAACGCAGACCTGGCACAGATACCCCATGACAACCAGGAAAGCCAGCATCAGATACCTGCGCAGAAAGCTGGCCTGATATCTTGCGGATACGATCTTCTGCATGGATCAATCCTCCTCATCGAAGGTCATATCGTCAGGATCAGGCGTGATATACGGGGTGGCAGTGGGGACAGGGCTCGGCGTCGGCGTCGGGGTCGGCTCGCTAAATGTATTCACGGAATGATAAACAAAGGAAGTGTGATCGGGAGTGGGAGACGGAGAAGGCGTGGGTACAGGTGTCGGAGTAGGCGTCTGGTCAGGCGTGGGGGAAGGAGTTTCCTCTTCCGGTTCCTCGTCTTCATCTCCTTCACCGGTGTCATAATCCAGTTCATCATCGTCCTGGGATTTGTAGACGGAAGCGACTTCCGGAACCCGGGGCGAAGGTCTTGCGGTTTCCAGCGGAACAAGTTCTATATTGGCGTCCGCGTTTTCACGGCGCTCAATGGGTTCCGCGTAATCCGGCTTATAGCGGAAAACAATAACCGCTTCCAGGTGAGAGAAATCAACGATGGGAGTGATTTCAATATACTGGTTTTTTTCCTGCATACCGCGGGTGCTGGCAGTAACGGTGCCGATCGGTATTTCACGGATAAAATCCATAGCAACCCCGGACGTGACGACCAGGTCACCGGGACGGGGCAGCTTTTTGGTGGACATGTAGTACATGCGGCAGATCGGCGTTTCATCAATACCGAGCGTTCCCTTTACATTTCCCTGGTCCCGCGTGCTGTCGATAACCGCGGCGATGGAAGCTGTTGAGTCGATAATCGTACGGACAGTGGAAGTGCTGTATTCAACACTTTCGGTATAACCGACCAGCCCGCCGCCGGAAACAACGGCACAGTATTTCTGCACACCGTCTTTCCAGCCCTTATTGATCGTGAAGGTGCTGAAATAATTGGAATCGGATTTTCCGATGATATTGCAGAAGAGGGGCTGCAGATCCTGGTTGGCAAGCATCTCATCCTGTATGTCCCTGTACATGGACAGCTCCTGTTCCAGCTGGTCCACACGCATGGCTTTATAGGCAAGTTCCTCATTTTCCGCAACCAGTTCATTGTAGGCGGTCTCTATATTGGAACGCAGCTTCAGGGTCCGAAAATATCCGAAAATGGTTTCGGTCAGGCCTGAGAAGAAGCCCTGTACAGGAGTGACCGCGGAGCTGATCGTGTTTTCAGGCACAGAAAGGATCTGCGGGGAGTTTTCCATGGAATGATTAAAGATATACGCTGCGGCAGCCAGGATCAGCGACAGGGTGATCAGCACCAGGATAAAGCCGCGGATGACCGGATGAGAACGGCGTTCGCCGGATTTCTTCCGGCGGAAAAAACTGTGTTTTTTGTTCTGTTTTCCGGAACCTTCATCAGATTCCTGCGGACGGTCCTCCGCAAGACCGGATAAATCATTATTGTCTGAACGGGTATCCCGGGAAGAGCTGCCTTTCAGTTTCCGGATTGCTTCCTCCGGCGTATCGGAATATGCACTGTCCGTTTCACTGCCGGACTGAGGCTGAATGGGATCATCGTAAATAAAGTCATCCGTCACAACCGGACGGCGGTCTTCAGACGCGCGTTCCAGACGCCTTTTTGCGGACATCTGCGGAACACCCCCTTTCGGATCGAGAAAATCATTGTTTGATTGACGGCCTGGAGCGTTTATCCTGCGGTGTGACAAGCTGGATATTCTCGGTCAGGTAACCGATACCGAGAATGCAGCAGTCTCCGGGATCACGGGCCAGAAGCACAGGCATACCGAGGCTTTCGGAAATATAACGGTCCAGCGCAAAGAGCTTCGCTCCGTCGCCGGTCAGATGGATGCCGCTCTTCATAATATCAGCGGCCAGCTCAGGCGGCGTTCTTTCCAGAACCCAGCGGATGGCTTTGACAATGGCACCGCAGGGGTTTTTTACAGCGTCATAGGCCTGGTCTGAAGTGAAGGAAACCGTTCCGGCGGATGTGTTCAGCTGATTGACTCCGCGGACCATGATGGTGCGGGTTTCATTCAGCGGAAGTGCAGATGCCAGGTCTTTCTTGATATTATCCGCTGTCTGGCTGCCAATCAGGATGTTGCATTCACGGCGGAGATAATCGGCGATGGCTTCATTGAATTTATTGCCGCCCACCTGGACGCTCTGGGAGACAACCAGGCCGCCGAGGGAGATCACAGCGATATCCGTTGTTCCGGCGCCGATATCCACCACAAGGCTTCCGATGGGATCGTAGACTGGCAGACCTGTACCGATGGCAGAGGCAAAAGGCTTTTCGATCAGGAATACATGCCGCGCTCCCGCCATCCGGATCGCCTCCGTGAGCGCTTTCCGGTTAACGTCATCCATTCCGCAGGGAACGGAGATGATGATGCGGGGCTTTCCGAGGTATGAAACACCGACAGCTTTCCGGATAAAATAACGGAACATAAGCTCAGCAATGTCAAAATCAGCCACCTGGCCGTTGCGGATCGGAGAGACCGCAATCAGCGTATCCGGAGAACGTCCGTAGAGGAACCGGGCTTCGTCACCCACGGCACGGATGGTATTCCGGTTTTCCTTTGAAAGCACAACAAGGGTGGGTTCGGAAATGACGATACCCCGTCCGCGGACATAAACATTGATGTTCTCAGTGCCAAGGTCAATTCCTATATCGGGAGCCAGAAAAGGCATACATAATCATCCTTTGATCGTTTGATTCAGGTCAATCTCCCGCACGAGCGGAAAACCGGACCGGGTGAGAAGGGAACGTACCAGATAAAGGGGAAGGCCGATCACAGAAGATTCCGAACCGCTTATATGCGTGATCCACATACCGGCGCGGCCCTGGAGGCCGTAAGCTCCGGCTTTGTCAAGGGGATCACCGGAACGTACATAGGAGAGGATCTCCTCATCCGATATGGTGTCAAATGTGACATCGGTGCGGTCGTATCCGGTCAGGATCTGTCCGTCCGGGGAAATGACGGTGACACCGGTGTAAACCTGATGGCTGCGGCCCGAAAGAAGGTGCAGCATCCGGACAGCGTCATCAGCGTCCGCCGGTTTGCCGAGAATTTTATCCTCCAAAGCCACCAGTGTATCAGCCGCCAGAATCGTGCAGCCGGGATTCCGCACCGCGCAGGCAGAGGCTTTGCGGCGGGACAGGAGACTGACAGCTTCCGGCGCCGGGAGGGAACATTCCTCATCAACATCAGGAGCGTCTGTCCGAAAGGATAACCCGAGCCTGTGAAGGAGTTCACTACGGCGCGGGGAACAGGACGCGAGAACCAGACCAGACAAACAGACCATCCTTTCCAGGCTAATCTAAAACTTAGCAATTATATCATAAGAACATTCAGAAAAAAAGTAAAATTGACAAACAACAGCAGTGATCCTTATAATAATATGATTATATTTCCCGGAGGAGAAGTTTTATGACAAAAGCGCTGATTTCCGTGACAGGCCTTGATTCCACCGGCATTATAGCCCGGGTGGCCACAAAGCTCAGTGAGATGAATATCAATATCCTTGATATTACACAGACCATCCTGGGCGGTTATTTTACCATGATGATGGTTGTGGACCTGGACGGTGCCCATCTTCGCTTTGATGAGATAGACCGTGAGCTGCAGCCTGTACGGGACGAACTGAAAATGACCATCCATATCCAGCGTATGGATATTTTTGATGCCATGCACCGCATCTGAGGAGGACTGAATATAATATGATAGAAACCGGAGAGATCCTCCAGACGATGCGGATGATCCAGGAGGAAAACTTTGATATCAGGACGATCACACTGGGTATCAACCTTCTGGACTGCTCCGATCCCGATCCGAAGCGCTGCGCGGACCGTGTATATGACAAGATCTGCAGGGTAGCTTCCAACCTTGTCCATACAGGACAGGAGATCGAACTCGAATTCGGGATTCCGATTGTCAACAAACGCATCAGCGTGACGCCTGTCAGTATGATCGCACAGGGAGATCCCGTGCCGATCGCGAAAGCGCTTGACCGTGCCGCCAAAGAAGTCGGCGTCAATTTCCTGGGCGGATATTCCGCACTGATGCATAAAGGCGCCACCAACGCGGATGAACGCCTGCTCGCGTCCATTCCGGAAGTCCTCAGTGAAACCAGTTTCCTGTGCTCCAGCGTCAACGTCGCGTCCACCCGTGCCGGAATCAATATGAACGCCGTCAGGGAAATGGGACAGATTATCAAGAAAACAGCCGAGCTGACTGCCGATTCTGACGGACTCGGATGCGCCAAGCTGGTTGTATTCGCCAACGCGGTGGAAGACAATCCTTTCATGGCCGGCGCGTTCTGCGGTGCCGGAGAACCCGAATGCGCCATCAACGTGGGCGTTTCCGGCCCCGGTGTTGTGAAAGTTGCGCTGGAAAGCGTAAAGGGAGAGCCCTTTGACGTTGTCGCCGAAACCATCAAACGCACTGCGTTCAAGATTACCCGTGTGGGACAGCTTGTTGCCAAGGAAGCCAGCAAGAGGATGAGTATCCCCTTCGGCATTGTGGACCTCAGCCTGGCACCGACTCCCGCAAGAGGCGATTCCGTAGCCCATATCCTGACCGAAATGGGACTGGAATATGCCGGAGCCCCGGGCACAACCGCGGCGCTTGCCCTGCTGAACGATGCCGTGAAAAAAGGCGGCATTATGGCCAGCAACCATGTGGGAGGACTCAGCGGAGCCTTTATTCCCGTCAGCGAGGATATCGGCATGATCGAAGCCGCGGCTGCCGGAGCACTGACGCTCGAAAAGCTGGAGGCCATGACCTGCGTATGCTCTGTCGGACTGGACATGATCGCGGTGCCGGGAGATACGTCCGCGGAAACCATCAGCGGTATTATCGCGGATGAAGCGGCTATCGGCATGATCAATAATAAAACGACCGCGGTACGCGTGATTCCCGCCGCGGGAAAAAAGGCGGGGGACACCGTGGAATTCGGCGGGCTGCTTGGACACGCGCCTGTGATGCCTGTCAATGAATTCAGCAATAAGGACTTTATTGCCAGGGGCGGGAGAATCCCCGCGCCGATCCACTCCATGAGAAACTGATGAGAGTAAGGGGCTGACTATGGGTAACTTTGTTGACCGTGTAAGAATCACGGTAAAGGCCGGAAACGGCGGAAACGGATCCACTTCCTTCCACAGGGAAAAGTTTGTGATCAACGGAGGCCCTGACGGCGGTGACGGCGGTAACGGCGGAGATATCCTGATCTACGCGGACGTGAATATGCATACGCTGCTGGATTTCCGTTTCAAAAGCAAATATACCGCCGAAAACGGGGAGGACGGAAAGGCTAACCGCTGCACTGGAAAACGGGGAGATGACCTGCTGATCAAGGTTCCCGTCGGGACGGTCATCTATGATGACCAGACAGACCGCGTGATGGCGGATATGGATATACCCGGCGAAACCCGGCTGCTGCTGAAGGGCGGCAAGGGCGGATGGGGCAACCAGCACTTTGCCACACCCACAAGGCAGGCCCCCAATTTCGCCAAGCCCGGGATCAAAACAGATATCAGGACACTGCGGCTTGAACTGAAGACCATCGCCGACGTCGGACTGATCGGTTATCCCAATGTAGGGAAAAGCTCCATTCTGAGCGTTGTGACCAGCGCCCGACCGAAGGTGGGCAATTATCACTTTACAACCCTGACCCCTAATCTGGGCATTGTTCGTCGCTTCGGGAAAGACATCGTGCTGGCGGATATTCCCGGACTGATCGAAGGCGCTTCTGACGGAGCGGGCCTGGGACATGATTTCCTCCGCCATGTGGAAAGAACAAGGCTCCTGCTGCATGTGGTCGATATTTCCGGCAGTGAAGGCAGGGATCCGATCGATGATCTGGACCAGATCAATTCTGAACTGGACCGGTACGGAAACCTCAGCGAAAAACCCCAGATTATCGTGTGCAACAAAACAGATCTTCCGGGGGCTGAGGAAAACCTGACCAGGATGCGTATTATTGCTGAAGGAATGGGCGTTCCGGTATTCGCGGTCAGCGCCGCGACCCACCAGGGCTTTGACGAACTGCTGGATGAAACCGCAAGACAGCTGGAGGAACTTCCGCCTATCCTGCATTATCATGAAGAGGAGATCCCCGAGGAGACCGTCGACAGGGATGCCTTTGAAGTGACGGTTGAAGACGGCGTGTATGTTGTATCAGGTCCCGGCATGGATCACCTGATCAGCAGCGTCAATTTTGACGATCAGGAAAGCCTGAACTGGTTCCACCGCACCCTTCGCAGAACAGGCGTCATAGACGCCCTGAAGGAAGCCGGAGCCGGAGAAGGTTCCACGGTACAGATTGCCGATATGGAATTTGACTTTATCGAATGACGACCACTGAAAATACGGAGGAGAAAAAATGACAGGCAAGCAAAGAGCCGCCCTCAGGAAAATGGCGAATCCCCTCGAGACGATCATTTATATAGGTAAAGAGGGAATTACCGACAGCGTTGTGAAAGAGGTATATGACGCGCTGGAAGCCAGGGAACTGATCAAAGGCTGCGTTCAGCAGGGAGCCCCCATGGACGCCAGAAGTGCCCTGACGATCCTGTGTGAAAAAACCGGCGCCGAACCGATCCAGTTTATCGGACGCCGCTTTGTTCTGTATCGTCCGAGCCGCGAAAATCCGCGTATTACGATTGAATAAAAACAGGAAGTGACAGCAGGGATGAAAACCGGCCATATCAGGAATATTCCCGGCGGACGGATCCATATGATCGGCATTGGCGGCAGCAGCATGAGCGGCCTGGCTGAAATGCTGATCGACCAGGGATATACTGTCACAGGCAGTGACCGGGATGAAACGTATCTGGTCCACTTTGTCCGGGAAAAGAACGCGGTGGTTCATATCGGTCATAAAGCTGAAAACGTACACGGAGCCGACCTGGTTGTATATTCAGCGGCCATCAGGGCTGACAACCCTGAAAGGCAGGAGGCTGAACGGCTGGGGATTCCCTGTATCGAAAGGGCTGTGCTCCTCGGCCAGCTGATGGAAGGTTACGGTAAGGCAGTGGGCATCTGCGGTGCCCACGGGAAAACCACCGTGACGTCCATGCTCAGCCAGATGCTGCTGGAAAACAACATGGATCCCAGCATCGCCATCGGCGGCAGGCTTGACGCCGTGGGAGGCAGCACAAGGGTCGGACACAGCGATATATTTGTCGCGGAAGCATGTGAGTACAACAGAAGCTTCCTGCATCTGTACCCAACGATCGCGGTGGTGCTGAACATAGACGCGGATCATTTGGATTGTTACAAAGATATCGATGAGATCGAGGCTACGTTCGGGCAGTATCTTTCCCTTGTTCCCCAGAGCGGAGCTGCCATCGGCAACGGTGATGACGAACGTATCCGGCGTCTGTTCTCAAAGCTGGAATGTGAAACTATCACATTCGGCTTCGGAAAGGAAAATGACTGGTATCCTGAAAACCTTCAGGAAGATGAACGGGGATACGCTTCCTATGACCTGTATTTCCGCGGACAGAAAGCCGCGTCCGTGAAAATGGGCGTTCCCGGAACATTCAATGTGATGAACGGTATGGCAGCCATCGCGGCGGCTTACCGGACAGGACTGGATCCCGAAAAAGCCGCGGAAACACTTTCCAGGTTTGTCGGTGCACACCGGCGCTTCGAACTGACAGACAGAATAGACGGCGTGGATATTTACCACGATTACGGACATAATCCCGCTGAAATGAGGAACGCGGTTTCCATCGCCCGCAAAAACTGCAGAGGCAGGCTGTGGGCTGTGATGCAGCCCCATACCTTCAGCCGCGTCAGGACATTGTTTGACCAGTACCTGACCTGCACGGAAGAAGCGGATTTCACCCTTGTGACGGATATCTGCGCGGCCAGGGAAGCCGATCCGGGCGACCTGAACAGCGGTATGATCACGGAAGGAATGAAGAAGAACGGAATCAACGCCGTATGGACGCCTTCCTTTGATGATACGGAAGCCTATCTGAAATCCCACTGGCAGCCGGGTGATCTTGTCATTACGATGGGATGCGGTGATATCAACCTGCTGAACGACCAGATCCACCGGCATTATACAGAAGAGAAGGCGAAGAAAAATGTCTGTGATCCAGAGAAACACAAGGACAATTGATCTTTCGGCCATTGAAAACAACATGAGAGCCATCCGCGCCTCTGTTCCGCCCCAGGCCAAAGTGCTGGCGGTAGTGAAGGCGGACGGATACGGACACGGTGCCGTGGAAACTGCCCGCGCAGCCATCAGAGGCGGAGCGGAAATGCTTGCTGTTGCCGCGGTCAGCGAAGGGATACAGCTGCGGAAAGCGGGAATAGAGATCCCGATCCTTGTCCTCGGTGCCGTATCGCCTTTTGATGTACAGGCCGGAACAGAATACAGCCTGATCCAGACCGTCTGTTCTCCCGAAATGGTATACCTGTGTGAAGAAACGGGAGATGCCCTGGGAAAACAGACCGAAGTCCATATGAAAATCGATACGGGAATGGGACGCATCGGTGTCAGGAATGAGGAGGAACGTGATCTTGTCCTGAAAGCGGCAGGGGACTGTCCCCACGTAAAGATCACCGGTGTTTTTACACATTTTTCAGACGCTGACGGCAATGAAGACGGAATCGCCTTTACAAAAGAGCAGTATAAGAAATTTCTGAAGCTTACAGAATCCCTTCCGGAAACGGTCCTGCGGCACTGCTGCAACTCGGCAGCCATTCACAGGTTTCCGGAAATGGCCCTTGATATGGTACGGGCCGGAATCAGCCTTTACGGCTATCCGCCGGTACCGACGGAAACAGAACTGAAACCCTGTATGACATGGACCGCGACCGTCAGCTATGTCAAGGAACTGCCAGCCGGATCCTTTGTCAGCTATGGCAGAACATACCAAAATGACAAGCCCGTACGCGCCGCAACCGTAACCTGCGGTTATGCGGACGGATATTTCAGATCCTGCGGTAAAGAGGGATATGTACTTATCCGGGGTAAACGTGCTAAAATAATCGGCAGAATATGTATGGACCAGATGATGGCTGACGTTACCGACATTGACGGAGTCGCTGCCGGCGACGAGGTTGTCCTGATGGGTCAAAGCGGTAACGAATCCATTGACGCCGAGGAGATCGCGTCCTGGACGGGAACGATCAGCTACGAGATCCTGTGCAGTTCCGCCGGCCGCGTAGACAGACAATATTTCAATCATCATTGAAACAGGATGGTATACAGATGAACACGGAAAGCAAAAAGAAAGCTCCCCAGGTAAAGGAAATCGTTAAACCTTTTGTCAGGGGGGATGCCCTGGATGAAAACACAGCAAAGGGAAGCCTGAAGTTTTTCGGGACCCTCGTTGTGATCATCCTTGTTTCATTCATTGCCTGTTCCGCTACGGCATTTGGAAGCACTGTGCTGCGCCTGGGCCTGAACCTGGCGGTTATTGCCGTACAGATGATGCTTTATTTCAATTTCGGCACCAACTACGGAACAGACGCGGTATCCCGGGGGGAGATCCTGTATACAAGAAAAGAACGGAACCAGGAATACAGCGAATCAGAAAGAAAAGTCTGTTACCATCCGGCCAAGGGATTCATCAACGCCGCCATCGGTACGCTTCCGATCCTGATTCCGGCGCTGATCCTTGCTTTCCGGACAACAGTGCTGACAACGGAAGCGGGGACCCTGCCTTCCTGGATGCAGGCCTACGCCGGCCGCAGCGAAATCGGCGACGCGCTGATCAATTATACGCAGCCGGAAGCAATGAACGCTGTAGATTATATAAGGGCATTGATCCGGATATGTATCATGCCCTTTGTGAATGTGATCGGACATGACAACAGTAACGGCATGTTCCTGCTGGAAAGAATCAGCCCCCTGATTGTGATGCTGCCTTCCGTTTTCTTCGGTTTCGGCTATATGAGCGGTAAGAAGATCCGGACCAGGATCCATACCGTTATCTCTGAAAATGACAAAAGCCGGATCCGGAAGGAAAAGAAAAGGATCAGGAAACAGAACAACCAGGTCCGCAGGCGCGAACCTGAACAGCTGAACTGATTTCGGAGAACCTGAAGATATGCGAATCATTGCAGGTGAGGCACGCGGCAGGCAGATCATCGCGCCGGAAGGCCGTAACACCAGGCCCACCCTGGACCGGGTCCGGGAGAATATTTTCAATATGCTCCAGGCTGAGGTTCCCGGAAGCAGGGTGCTGGATCTTTTTGCCGGAAGCGGCGCGCTGAGCCTGGAGGCCATCAGCCGCGGCGCTGAGTCCGCTGTCATGGTGGATTCCGACCGTAAAGCCCATATGGTCCAGAAACGGAATATCGAAACCCTGCGGTACACCGAAAAGACGCGAGTCCTTTTGTATGACTGGAAAAGGGCCGTCAGGATCCTGCAGGAGGAAGGACAGATATTTGACCTTGTTTTCCTCGATCCGCCGTACTGCATGACAGACCTGCGCGATGTGTTTGCCTCACTGATCCCCATTACAGATGCTGATACACTTATTGTGCTGGAACATGAATCCGGTAAAAGCATCACCGCAGCGGATCAGTATGAGGTAGTCCGGCAGAAGGAATGGGGATTCTGTGCAGTTTCTTTTTACAGGCTTAAGACCTGAAGGAGGATGAAAATGGTATCATGCGTTTTTCCCGGCTCCTTTGATCCTGTGACCAAAGGGCATATGGACGTGATCGGGAGAGCTTCAGAGCTGTTTGACCATGTTACCGTCACAGTCATGGTCAACATTGCCAAAAAGAGTGCCATACCGCTGGAAGAACGGATTCAGCTCCTGAAAAAAGCCTGCAGGAAATACCCCAATGTGGATGTGGACAGCTGGGACGGACTCCTTGCAGACTATATGGCTGAGAAAAAAGAAAAGATCGTTATCAGGGGTGTTCGGAACACACCTGAATATGAACAGGAAATAACTGCTGCCTGTGCAAACAAAATGCTGAACAGCTCAGTTGAAACCATACTGATTCCCACAGATCCCGCACTGGCAGGCGTTTCATCTTCCGCTGTACGTGAAATCGCCTCATTCGGCGGGGATATCAGCGCGTTTGTTCCCCAAACACTGATAAAGGATATAGAGACTCTGCTGTCGAAAAAGACAATAAAATAAGAATATAAAGGAGAAAAAGAGATATGCCGTCAGATATCCGCAGCGCCGGTGAATGCCTGAAAGCGATCGGGATCCTTGCCGATGAGCTGAGAAACGCGAAAAGAAGCCTGATCAACAGCGAAGGCTGCATTGTCAACAGAAACCTGATGCAGACCCAGCTGGACCTGCTGGAACAGAACCTGCCTGATACCGTTAAAAAAGCGGCAGCGATCGTTGAGGAAGAGGAAACGATCCGCAATGAAACGGAGCAGAAGAGAAAAGAGATCCTTGAAAACGCGTCAAACCAGGCTCAAAGCATGGTCAATGAGGCGGCCAAGAATGCCCAGCAGATGGTGGACCAGGCACACCGGGATGCCGGAACAATGATGGATCAGGCCAACCAGGAAGCGCAGGCCAGGGTGGAACAGGCTTCCGCCGAGGCGGCACGCATGCTGGACGACGCTGAAAACAAAGCCAGGAAGCTTGTTGAGGAAGAAAGCATTGTCAGGCGCGCGCGGGTTGAATGCGATGAACTGAGGGAAAGTGCCCGGCAGGAAGCCGCGGAACTGCACAAAAACACCCTCGATTACATGGATTCACTGCTGGCAGAAACAGATCGCAAGCTCAGTGAACTGATCAACAGCATCCGCCTGGAACGGAATGAGATCAGGAATCACAGATAATCATTGTGAAATATGTACAAAACAAAAAAGGAATTCTTGTGCAAACAGGCAATTCCTTTTTTTTCTGCCTGCGGCTATAATACAGGTAAAAGGGTAAAACCCACAAATCAAGGAGGATTACAGATATGGCAAGTGTATCCCTTCAGCACATCTACAAGGTCTACACCGGAAATGTGACCGCCGTCAGCGACTTCTGCCTGGACATCGAAGACAAAGAGTTTATCGTTCTTGTCGGACCTTCCGGCTGCGGTAAATCCACCACCCTGCGTATGGTCGCCGGCCTGGAAGAAATTTCCGACGGTGAACTGTATATCGGCGACAAACTGGTGAACGACGTGGCTCCCAAGGACCGCGACATCGCCATGGTTTTCCAGAACTACGCTCTGTATCCGCATATGACCGTGTTTGACAACATGGCTTTCGGTCTGAAACTGCGCAAGACCCCCAAGGATGAAATCAAGCGCCGCGTGGAAGAAGCCGCCAAGATCCTGGACATCGCCCACCTGCTGACCCGTAAGCCGAAGGCTCTGTCCGGCGGTCAGCGTCAGCGTGTTGCCCTGGGCCGTGCTATCGTCCGTGAGCCCAAGGTCTTCCTGTTTGACGAACCTCTGTCCAACCTGGACGCCAAGCTGCGTGTTGCGATGCGTACCGAAATCACCAAGCTGCATCAGAGACTGCAGACCACCTTCATCTACGTTACCCATGACCAGACCGAAGCTATGACCATGGCCAGCCGTATCGTTGTTATGAAGGACGGCGTTGTGCAGCAGGTGGATACCCCCCAGAACCTGTATGACTATCCGGCCAACGAGTTCGTCGCCGGCTTCATCGGCAGCCCCCAGATGAACTTCTTTAATGTGAAACTGGATCGTGAAGGCCAGGATGTCGTCGCCACCTTCGGTGACAACAAGATCGTTGTTCCGGAACAGAAAGTGGCCAAGTTCATTGATGAAAGCTACATCGGCAAGGAAGTTATCATGGGCATCCGTCCCGAAAACATCCATGATGATGAGCAGAAGCTGGCTGAGTTCGCTTCCGCTACCATCGATGTTGACGTTGAAGTGACAGAACTGATGGGTTCTGAAACCTACCTGTACCTGAGCACCACCGGCAAGGAAGGCAACATCATCGCCCGCGTTGATCCCCGTACTTCCAGCAAGGCCGGCCAGAAGATCAAGATCGCTCTGGATACCAACCACCTGCACTTCTTCGATAAGGAAACCGAAAAAACGATCCTCAACAAGTAAGGATCACATCGGTAAAAAGTCAGAAAAAAACTCCCGGACCTTGATGGTCCGGGAGTTTTACTGTTCGGGATGATATCTGGATATTTTCAGGCCGGGAATAACGGACAGCTCCTCCAGGGAAGTGACGTTCTCCACATTTCCGTCTGAGAATCCTTTTCCGATAGATATCCTGTTGTAGGATCCGCCGGAAACCTGAAGAAATACGATTTCCTCTCCGTTGATCTCGTAAACTACGGCGCTGTGGTAGTATTCATGGCCGCTCTTCCTGTATTCCACGCGGACAATATCTCCTACACAAAGACCGCCGGAAGACTTGGTGTCATAATAAAAATCCCAGTTGTGCTGCGGATTGACCTCACCGGAAAGCAGATAACCGATAAACTGGGCGAAAGCGAAGCATTCAGCGTATCCGCCCCTGTCCGGAGCGGCTTTCCTGACATGGTCGATGGGCCAGCGGCAGCCGTACCATCCTTCCTGATAAGCTTTCCGGTTGTTCCTGTCTACCGTTGTGGTCCAGCCGGGACATTCAGGATGGCCGTGAAAGGTCTGGGGGATATCCGCCTGGGTTGTCCAGTACCAGCCATCGTACAATTCGTATTCTTCTATAATCGCATCCAGGTTTTCCGTGGTCAGAACATTCTGAAAACGGGTATCCTGAAAAGAGAAGGCAGCCAGAGCCTGGGAAAAGGAAAAGACGGCATAAAACGCTGCTGTAAGCAGGGCTGCCAGCTTCAATCGTTTCATGCGGTCACTCCTTCAGGATTCATTTCCGGAATCTATTATACTGTTGACAAAGGAGAGTTTCAACCTCAGACAAGATTGCGTTTTCCAAAAGAGTGATCTGTGATATAATAAAATATCAATGGAAAAGGGGAGGAATTGTATTTGTCCGGTAAAAAACTGATGACGGAAATCATCGGCATCGATGAGCTTCCCGACGATCTCCGCCGTTCACTTATGATTTCTCCTGAACACCGTGTCACCCGAGACGGATCTGTTTATGTGATGCATGAACAGAAAGTCGTTATCCTCCCGGACAGTCAGGAAGGATATGATTTTTTGTGCCTGTTGAAGGGGGGACAGACAGCGTCGGAAGCTGTTCCGGAGAACAGCGGAGATCTGTTCCGGAAGATGCTGGATGATCCGGCATACAGGCCGGATTTCAGTACGCTGCGGAAATGCATGGTCAATCCTGATATTCAGCGCTGCGCGGTTCTTTTCCGCGCATGTCACCCAGATGAAAAGGACTTCCTGCAGATATTCCGGGATATTGCCCCGCTGGAGAAGAAGGATATCCTTATCCGTACCGGACCGTCTGATGTCCTGCTGATCAGGGAAATCTCCGATACAGAGGAAGAAGAACTCGCGGATTATGCCGAGGCGCTGATCGGAACCCTGGAAAGTGAAGGCATCCCCGGAATCAAGGCCGGTATCGGGCAGGCCGCCGCTGATCTTTTCAGCTTCCGGAACAGTTTTCTCCAGGCAGCCGGCGCACTGGAAACCGGTATACAATATCACCGGAATGACAGCGTATTTGTTTACGGCAGGCTGACGTTTGAAAGAATCCTTGAATGTATTCCCCGGGAAAAACAGGCGGAAATAGTCCGGATGATTTTTCCTGAAAACGCGCAGCCCCTTTCGGAGGAAATACTCGAAACGGTGCGGGTTTTCTTCCTGAACGACCTGAATCTTACAGCCGCTTCCAAACAGCTGTTCATCCATCGGAACACGCTGAATTACCGACTGGACAAGATCAAAAAGGATTACGGCCTGGACCTGCGCAGTTTTACAGACGCGGCCGTATTCAAAATCATTACAGAACTGTCTGAAAAGCCCTGAAATCTATCAGTTTTTTACTGAAGGGAGATCCACCATGAAGAAAAAACGCCTCTTTGTCCTGACAATCCTCATTCTGGCACTTACATTAAGTTCCTGCTCCGTTATTCCTGCTTCCACACTTGAAGCGATGTTCCGCACAGATGAATACACCCCCTCTTCCTTGTCATCTATGCAGGGTGATACGGTGATGATCAGCCGGGAGGAATATGAAAAATACAAGCAGTTCTCGGAAATGTTTGATATTTTTGACGCGGCGAATGAAAGCTTCTATGTGGAAACGAATAAGGAACAGATGATCGAATATGCCACCAGAGGCCTGATGGCAGGGCTGGATGATCCTTATTCCTTCTACTATTCCCCCAAAGAATATGAAGAACTATGGGAAGAGGATGAAGGAAAATACGTCGGTATCGGTGTAATGATCCAGGCCAATATGGAAACACAGGAATGCACCATTATCCGGGTGTTTGAAGGCGGACCGGCCCAGGAAGCCGGAGTCCGACGCGGCGATATCCTGTACCGGGTGGGCGAGGATCTGTATGTGAACGCGACAAACCTCCAGGACGCGGTCGATATCATGCGGGGAGAACCTGAAACGAACGTTGACGTGACTTTCCTGCGTGACAATGAGGAAATCACTTTCACGATCACCAGAAGACAGGTGAATGTAAACCAGGTTGAAAGCCAGATGCTCGACAGAAGAACCGGCTATATCGCCCTGTATGAATTTGCCGGACATTGTGACGAAGAATTTGAAAAAGCACTGAATACGCTTGTCTCCCAGGGAGCAGAGGGAATCATCATTGACCTGAGGGACAATTCCGGCGGATGGGTCGACCAGGCCAGGTATATCGCGGATCTGTTCATGGACGAAGGCGAACTCTGCTACCTGAAGTACAGGGATGAAGAGAAGCACGGGGATGAATACAAAACCAAAGACGGCAAAGTGGATGTGAAACTTGTGATCCTGATCAACGAACACAGCGCCAGCTCCTCCGAAATCCTCACCGGAGCCCTGAGGGACTGCGCGGGGGCTGTAACAGTAGGCGTCAAGAGCTACGGAAAGGGCATTATCCAGGGAGTATTCCCCGTAGGCAATAAAGGCGCCGGATATCAGATGACCATTGCCCAGTATTTCACCCCCGGCGGATCCGCAGTTCATAAAGTCGGAATCACTCCGGACTATGAAGTTCCGCTGCCGGAAGGGGACAACGGAACCTATGAATTCGCGGACCGGAAAAACGACGTCCAGCTGATCAAAGCCATTGAAGTGATGGACGAACTGCTGCATTAAAACGATTTCATTTGCATAATGGTTATAAGTAGGCTATAATATACAGGCGAATTGTCCCAATTTCTCCATGGAGGTTGTTGGATGTACAAGCTTTTGCTGGTATCTGATCAGGAGGATGTGCTGAACGCATTTTCCAGGATTCAAAACTGGGAACTGATCGGCTTCAAGCCGCCGCATATCCGCCATGACTACGAAGGCATGCTGGACAGCCTTGCCAAGCATCACGCGGATGGTATCTGCCTGGCTGTCAGCCATGAACAGGAAGAGCTTATGCTTGCCTACCTGCAGGAGAATTTCCCGAAGGTATCCATTTTTGAGGCAGGAAGAACCGAAGAGGAAGTCCTTCGGTACCTGAATGAGCTCAAGGCCCTGCTGAACAAGATCCACGCGGATTTTTACAACGAAAGATCCAATACCCGTGATGTGCTGCAGGTTTGCAGGCATGATTACTTTAAAAAAGTGATCAACGGCCAGGTAAAGAGCAGTGATGACCTGCACCGGAACATGAAGCTCCTGCGCAGCCGGATGGACGCGGACAGACCCTGCCTTCTGATTGAAATCGACCAGTCCGCCCCGTACGACAAGCTTGAAGGCAGATGGCATTACGGCAAAGACCGCCTTGAGGTTGCGCTGCGTACTTCCTTTGCCGGTGACCTGAACGGAATCCATATCCTGCCCACGATTCATTCGGACGGACGGATCCTTGTGCTTGCCTGCCCGCTGCATGGCGTGGACACGGACATGACAGTGGATAAAATGACTGCCATGCTGACTACCTATACAGCAGACAGCATCCAGCATATGAAAGAGTTTTTCGGACTTGATCTCCATATTACCGGAATTCGCGTATATCCCGCACTGACCGCTTTGTGCGGGGATACGGATGAAGCATAAAAAACTACATATCAAGGAGGAATCACGATGGGTATTCTGAACGCTATCAAAGGTCAATTGATCGATGTGATCGAATGGTCCGACAGTTCCAGCAAAACAATGGTTCACAAATATGACATGAACGGCAAGGAAATCATGATGGGCGCCCAGCTGACCGTTCGTGAAAGCCAGGTCGCTATTTTTGTGAACGAAGGCGAACTGGCTGATGTGTTTGAGCCCGGAAGGTATGAGCTCCAGACAAGCAATATGCCCATCCTTACCGCCCTGAAGAGCTGGAAGTACGGGTTTAATTCTCCCTTCAAATCTGATGTCTATTTTGTCAACACCAAGCAGTTCCTGGATATGAAATGGGGCACAAGCAACCCCGTTATGATGCGCGATGCCGAATTCGGCATGATCCGCGTACGCGCCTTTGGTATCTACAGCTTCAAAGTATCCGATCCCGCCAAATTCCTCAAGGAAGTGTTCGGCACTGCGGCGCTGTTCACGGTTGAAGGCGTTGAAGGCCAGATCAAACGGACCCTCGTAAGCGGCCTGAGCGACGCGATCGCAGAAAGCAAAATCCCTGCGCTGGATCTTGCCGCCAATTATGAAGAGCTGTCCGACTATGCCATGAAAGCCATCAATCCCAAGCTGGCTGAACTGGGCCTGACGCTCTGCAGTTTCGTGATCGAAAACATCTCCCTGCCGGAAGATGTGGAAAAGAGTATTGATAAGCGCACCTCCATGGGCGTGCTCGGAAACATGGATCAGTACGCCAAATACCAGGCGGCTGAAGCGATCCGTGACGCTGCCAACAACCAGAACGGCATGGCCGGCATGGGCGTTGGCATGGGCGCGGGCGCGGCCATGGGCCAGATGTTTGCCAACAGCATGAACCCCTCCGCACCGCAGGCTCCCGCCGCCGCTGCCGGCGCTGTATGCGCTGCCTGCGGAGCGCAGATCCCTGCCGGAGCGAAATTCTGCCCCGAATGCGGCGCCAAGCAGAATGCCGGAAGCTTCTGCACAAGCTGCGGAACCGCTATTCCCGCCGGAACCAAATTCTGTCCGGAATGCGGTGCCAAACAGTAACAAATAACCCATCAAAAAGGAGCTGCGTCACGCAGCTCCTTTTTTCATGAATTCAAAATGCTTATCTAAGTGATCAGGAGAGCATCGCCGCGCCGATAATGCCGGCTTCAGAACCGAGAACGGCAATTTTCACAGGAGGCAGGGGCTGGTCATTGAAAAGAACATAACGGGGATATTCCTTCAGAATGGGATCCAGAAGATAGCTGCCGGCTTTGCTGACGCCGCCGCCAAGGACAATGATCTCGGGATCCAGCAGGTTGACAACGCTGGCAACGGCCTGGGACAGATAACTGATGAACCGCTGATAAACGGAAACCGCAACTGCGTCACCGGCTTTGGAAGCATCAAAAACTGTTTTTGCCTCAATGCCGGAAGAATCGCCGCCGGCCAGGGCCAGGATCATGGAATCCGGATGTTCCACAACAGCTTCACGAGCCATACGGATCAGGGCCGTGGCAGAGCAATACCGCTCCAGGCATCCCTTGTTTCCGCAGGTGCAGGGTACACCGTCCAGATCGAAGATGACATGGCCCAGTTCTCCGCCGATGCCGTGGGCGCCGCTCCAGATCCGTCCGTTCAGGATGATACCGCTGCCGATACCTGTTCCAATCGTGATGAAAACGCTGGAGGAGGAACCCGCACTGACGCCGGCAACGCTCTCGGCAAGCGCCGCAACATTGGCGTCATTTTCAATAAACAGCGGCTTGTCAAGGAACTGACGGAATACCGTGCGGAAGGGAACGTGATTCCATCCCATGTTTGTGCATTTGATGATCTCCCCGGTGGACGCGGAAGCGATACCGGGAATGCCGATGCCGACAGATTCAATATCATCCACAGACAATCCGGCGCCGGCAGCAGTGGACTTAACACATTCGGCGATCCGCTTTACCTGCTCCTCAAAAGGAATATCCGTACGTGTGGGGATGGATTCCTCGTGGATAATCCGGTTGCTGCTGTCCACAGCACCAAACTGGATACCTGTTCCACCCACATCAATACCGATTCTGATCATTCAAAGGATCCTCCTTGTTCATTCGTTTCATCCTGCAAAACCGCGGACAATTCACGTGCCGCGTTATAACCGGTGCGCTTCAGACTGAGGTTACGTGCGGCAACTTCCACAATAATGGCGAGGTTGCGGCCCGGCTTGATCGGCATGAGCTGATGGGGAACCCGGACACCCATGATCTCGATCGTTTCATCCTGGATGCCGATCCGGTCATAAGCCTTGTTTTCGTCCCAGGTTTCCAGTTCGATAATCAGGTCGATGGTTTTGCTCTGCGCCACAGCGCCGATTCCGTACAGCGCTTTGATATCGATCACGCCGATACCCCGGATCTCCATCAGATGGCGGATCTTTTCAGGACAGGTACCGATCAGACGGTTGTCCGAGATCCGGCAGATATCAACCACATCGTCCGCAACCAGCTGATGACCGCGCTTGATCAGCTCCAGCGCGGCTTCGCTTTTGCCTACGCCGCTTTTCCCCGAGAGGAAGACACCGACGCCATATACATCAACGAGCACCCCGTGCCTGGTGATATGGGGAGCAAGCCGGCGGTTCAGGTAATTGATGGCCAGGGCCGTGAACTTGCTGGTCACCATCTGGCTGGAATAGACCGGAATATCATGCGCTTTTGCTGCCGCCAGGAACTCCGGCGGCGGCGTCTGATTCCGGCAGATGATAATACAGGGAATCGGATAACTGCAGTATTTATCCAGGAGTTTTGTACGTTCTTCCGGAGACTGTTTCTCCAGATAAGCCATTTCCACCTTGCCGATGAGCTGCGGACGTTCAAAGGCAAAAAACTCGTAGAATCCGCAGAACTGCATACCCGGCCGGTTCAGGTCAGGCGTACGGATATCCCATTCCGTCCTGGAGGAGGGAACAAGACACTCCAGATGAAGCGAGGACTCAAAGTCCTTTGCTGAAATCAAACCATTACCTCCCTGCGGCTTTCAAACAAAAACAACATTTTACAGGTGCTTAGCTGGTCATTATCCCCTGAAATGATCAGCAGCAGCCTTTTCAGCCGGAATACAGCTGACAAAGCGATCCATATACCGGTTAAAACCTTCTTCATCCGCAGAATCAGGAGATACGGTGATCTGCTTCATACCGGTGAACACATGATCCTGCAGGTAATCTTCCAGGGTTTCGTTTTCACCGCGGTAAAGCAGGAAATCAGCCAGCAGGGCAATACCCCATGCTCCGCCTTCTCCCGCTGTTTCCATTACAGTAACAGGCGCGTGAATGGCGGCGGCAAGGTAGTTCTGACCGACTCCTTCGGTTTTAAACAGGCCGCCGTGGCCGTAGACACGGTCAATCGCCACATTCTCCCGGTTCATGATCTCCATGCCGTATTTCAGGGTTTCCATGCTGGAATAAATCTGGGCGCGCATGAAATTGGCCAGATTCATACGGGCATCAGGAAGGCGTACAAAGAGGGGACGGCCTTCAGACAGTCCGGTGACGGGCTCACCGGCCAGATAATTGAAATTCACCAGTCCGCCGCAGTCCTTATCGCCCTCCAGAGATTTCCTGAAGAGCTTTGTGAAGACATCACCGGCCTCTGTTTTGACACCCAGAAGGTCCGCGAACTCCCGGAGAAGTGAAACCCAGGCATTGATATCACTTGTACAGCTGTTGCAGTGAACCATACCGACCTGTTTGCCGGCAGGCGTGGTGACAATATCGATTTCGGGATAGACTTTGCTCATGGGCTTTTCCAGGACGATCATGCTGAAGATGGAAGTACCGGCGCTGACATTGCCCGTTCTTTCACGAACGCTGTTCGTGGCGGCCATACCCGTTCCGGCGTCACCTTCAGGGGGACAGAGCGGGCATCCGGCTTCCAGGTCTCCGGCCGGATCCAGCAGCAGGGCGCCCTCTTTTGTCAGGGTACCGGCATTCTGGCCGGCACACAGCACTTCAGGCAGGATATCGATCAGCTTCCAGGGATATCCCTTGTCAGCAATCAGGGAATCAAAAGCGCTGACCATCCGGCTGTCATAGGAACAGGTATCGGAATCGATGGGCATCATACCGCTGGCATCACCAACACCCAGCACTTTACGACCGCTCAGGAGATAATGGATCCAGCCGGCAAGGGTGGTCAGATAGGCAATATCCTTTACGTGGCTCTCATTGTTCAGGATCGCCTGGTAAAGATGGCTGAGGCTCCAGCGCTGCGGCATGTTGAAGGAGAACAGATCCGTAAGCGCGTCGGCCGCCTGGCCGGTAATGGTGTTGCGCCAGGTGCGGAAAGGAACCAGGAGATTCATGCCGGCATCGAAGGGGAGATAGCCATGCATCATGGCACTGATGCCAAGAGCGCCGATTTTATTCAGTGTGACATGATATTCATCCTGTATGTTTTTCTTCAGATCGGCATAACAGGACTGTAGGCCGGAAATTATGGCTTTTTCACTGTAGGTCCAGACACCGTCCACATAATCATTTTCCCATTCATGGCTGCCGCTGGCGATGACCTTATGATCACGGCCGATCAGGACGCCCTTGATACGGGTTGAACCGAATTCTATACCCAGAACAGCAGTACCGTTGACAATCTGATTGATATCCATATGATTCTGTTCCTCCTGTGATAAGTAAATTCATCCGCTGAAAGAAATCGTATCACATCGTTTTTTAACTGTAAAGATGAAGATTATTCTGACATTGTACGGTTTAGCACGGTTATTCATGAGTTTTAATCATATTTTCATCTTCTTTTTGCCTTCTTTTCAGAACAACGGGGCAGGATTTATGTTATGATACACGTGCCGGTTGAAAACGGCAGAAGGGAGCTAAAAAATGGAACCGTATACGATCGAAGACATTGAGCTTCTGAGAAAAAAGAGCGGGCTGAGTTATCAGGAAGCTGTCGCGCTGCTTGATTATCATAACGGCAGTCTTGCCCGTGCGATCATTGACCTGGAAAAAAGCGGCAGACTGAAAAATGAGGAAGATATACAGAAAGAAGGAACACGTACCATGAGTGAGAACGGCAGGAAGAATGAAACCAAGGAAAAAGCCCTGAATCTTTTACAGAAGCTATATCGCAGCAGGATCAAAATCCGCAAGGGCGATACCAGCATCGTCAATGTATCCGTACTTTTCGGCGGACTCTGCCTGCTGTTTGCGCCGCATATGACCATCGCAGGTGTGATTGTTTCCATGATCCTGGGCTATCAATTCTCTTTTTCCGGCATGGATCCCGAATTCGCGTCCGACAGCCTTGAGAAAATGGTGAAAAACGCCGCGCAGAACGCCAAGAGTTCTGTTTCCAACGTGGTCAAAACCATTACGAACGACGAAAAAATGAAAAAGGGCCATATGCAGTTTGAACTGAACATCAATAAGGATGATCAGAAAAAGGCCGAAAAAGAGAACGATACCAAAGACAGTGCAGTATTCGGAAACGAACCCCAGGAACTGCGCGACCAGGCGAAAGAACTGGAGGAAACAATGGATTCCTTCTTTGAAAGCAATCCGGCAGCCACAACCTATCACAGCGCTTACTCCGCCGCTGCCTCCAGCGTACCCACCATTCAGGTTCCCGTACAGACGGAAACCAAAGAGGGTGAAGTCAGCATAGACGATGATCAGGACGGATTTTCCTCCGTAACGATCGGATAACAGAGACAAAAACGGTATCCTGACCGGATACCGTTTTGCCGGTGTTTCCCAAATACAGAAAAAGGAATGATCCTATGGCCAGAATACTCATTGTTGAAGACGAAAAGAAAATCGCCCGTTTTCTCGAGCTTGAGCTGAAACATGAGGGATATGAAGTGGATACGGCTTTTGACGGACGGAGCGGACTGAACACCGCCCTGGAAACAAATCCGGATCTGCTGATCCTGGACCTGATGCTTCCTGAACTGAGCGGTATAGAAGTCTGCAGACGACTGCGGCATACCAGTGACCTGCCCATCATCATGCTTACCGCGAAAGATGATGTTTCGGACAAAGTCATGGGCCTGGATATGGGCGCCGACGATTATGTGACCAAACCTTTTGCCATAGAGGAACTGCTTGCCCGGATCCGCGTGGCCCTGAAAAAACGGCGGGCCGGGGTTCAGGCCGCTCCTGAACAGGAGGATCATATCCTTACAGCCGGATGCCTGAGTATCGATACCGCATCCTGGCAGGTGCGCGTGAAGGGCGAACTCGTTTCCCTGACCCGGAAGGAATTCGATACACTGAGATACCTGATGGAACACCGCGGAACAGCGGTCACACGCGACCAGATCATGAACGAAGTCTGGGGATACGATTTCATCGGCGATTCCAACATTGTCGATGTCTATATCCGTTACCTGCGCCATAAGATCGATGATCATTACGGCATCAAAACAATCCATACCATCCGTTCCGTGGGATATTTATTTGAATATGAAGAAGAATAAAAAGAAAAAGCAGACGAAAATCAGGACTGAGAAAAACAGGAACCGTGATCTGGTCCTTGCGAACAAAGCCAGCGACAGCATTCACGGCGGTGTCAGCAAAATACGGCTGTCGCTGGCATTCCGCATCGCGCTGCATTACTGCATCCAGCTTTTCAGAAGCTTTATTCCCGTACTCTGCATCCTTTCCTTTGTTTTCTGTATGGCAGTAAGCATCCCCGTATCAAGGGAGGTACGTGCCCTGATCCCGGAAAACATAGATGAAGAAACCGGAAAAACGGTGAGCCGCGGGCGGATCACAGCGGAGCGCACGGATGTGGAACCGGAAACGGAATTCTTTCCGAGGGTCGGACAGCAGTTTTCTATTTTGTTCAACAACCTTTTTTCCGATGAAACCCTCTGCTTCTACTACGCCCGGGATAACAGCGCAAACTGGCTTGTGTTCCTGAACATGCATGATATCTTTGTCCTGTGGATGATGATCGCAGGCGGTATCCTGCTGTGTGACGTGTTCCGGATGTTCTATTTTTTCCGGTATGACCAGCGGCTGAACAAAAGGGTGCTCGCGCCGATCAGGGATATCACAAACATGGCGGAAACGCTTTCTGAAAGCAATCTGTCCAACCGGATCAATATTGCGGGAACAAAGAACGAACTGAAGGACCTGGCAGTTGTGATCAACAGGATGCTTGACCGGATCGAAAGAAGCTACAACAGCCAGAAACAGTTTGTTTCCGATGCCAGCCACGAGCTGAGGACACCCATTTCCGTCATACGCGGATATACAGATATGCTGAAGCGGTGGGGAAAAGATGATCCGGAAATCCTGGATGAAGGCATATCCGCCATCTCACAGGAAACCGAGAGCATGAAGGACCTGGTGGAAAGCCTTCTTTTCCTGGCAAGGCATGATAAAAAGACGCTGATGATGGAGATATCCGCCTTTGACCCCTCCGAACTGATCCGCGAAGTCCAGAAAGAAGAAGCAATGGTCCATACAGACTATACATTTGAGACGGATCAGATGGAACCGATGACAATCAAGGCTGACCGCAACATGATGAAACAGGTCCTGAGGATCCTGTGCGACAACGCCGTCAAGTATTCCAGTCCCGGATCCAGGGTGACACTGTCCTGCAGGGACGAAAAGAACGGGACCTGCTGCCTGGCAGTACGCGATGAAGGCCAGGGCGTATCACAGGAAGACCTTCCGAAAATCTTTGACAGGTTTTACAGAAGCGATAAAGCGCGCAAGTCCGAATCCGGCGGACACGGTCTGGGACTCAGCATCGCAAGGATCATTGTGGTGGCGCACAAAGGAAAAATCCGGGTCAGATCAAAACCCGGATTTGGATCGGTGTTTTCCATTATACTTCCTGTGGAATAAGATCACTTTACATACCGGTTCACAGGAGCAGGCGCGCGCATTTTATGCGTGCGCTTCTTTTTATGCCGCCTGATGAGGAGGATGATGACGGCAATCAGCACCAGCGGCGGTCCGAAAAGAATGAGGCAGAATTCAAAATTGAAAGGCGGGAAGGGATTCGGATCCGCATAGGTTTCCGCGACAATTTCCTCCAGCGTTTTCGGAGCGTTTTCACGCTGATCAATCGTACGGGAAGCGGTCAGCAGGTACCTGACAGTTTCTCCGTAAGGCGGCGTGTAATACATATAACCAATCTCTTCACCAGCTTTGATCGGCGCCCTGAAATCCCTGGTATACTGGATCTGGAATGTGTTTGTAACGCTGTCAAACACATCCGTCAGGCTTTCCGCGATCCGGTCGATCTCACTTTTGGTCGTCACGATACTGACATTCTGATCAACAGGGGTACACACCAGCTGCAGCTTTCCATTCTGCGTATCCGATGTGGAATAGTTGCTGGTTACAATGGTAATGGGATTCATGTTGAATATTTCCACAGGTGTAACGCTCATATACTGGCTGAAGCCGTAATCCATGAGCTTGATCGTATCTGCCCAGCGGGCTTTTCGGCCTGTGAACATAACAACAGAAACCAGTTCAACCCCGTCCCTGGACGCGGCACCCGCGAAACAGTAACCGGAATGAGAGTGGGAACCGGTTTTGATGCCGGTGGCGTTTTCATAGTAATATTGATTCGGATTGTCTTCAGATCCGGTCAGCATATATTCTGTTTTGGTTGTGATGGAACGGGCCCTGTTTTTATTTGTTTTCGGAAGCTGATAGGAGACCGTTCCCGCGATCTGGCGGAAAAGGTCATTCCTCATTGCTTCACGGGCGATGATGGCGATATCCCTCGCGGTGGAATAGTGATTATCATCGTGATAACCGTGGGCATTTTCGAAATGGGTATTGATACAGCCGATGTTGGCAGCCGATTCATTCATCAGGTCCACAAAATGAGGAATGTCCCCGGAAACAGTTTCCGCGATTACGTTGGCCCCGTCATTGGCAGACAGCAGCATCGTACCGTAAAGAACATCAATAAACCTGATTTCCTCTCCGGCCTTCAGATACATCGTAGACGAATCGGAAGGCACGTTGACTGCCGTTTCAGACACCGTCACCATCTGCTCCGGATCATCCACATACAGGATTCCCAGCAGCACCGTCAGGATTTTTGTCATGGATGCCGGATAACGCACAGCATCCGCGTCTTTTTCGAAGATGACTTCTCCCTTATCCTGTGTCATCAGGATGGCTGAAGCGGCATAAAGCTGTTCAGGGACAAGGTTTTCAGGATGCTCTTTATCATATTCGGGGGCATCCGGCGCAAGCGTAGGCTGGGGAATCTTCTCGGGAGTGGCAGTAGGTTCGCTGTTTTTCTTGGCGGCAAAAGCACAGGTCCAGGAAGTGAAAAGCAATATGAACACAAGCAGAAATGCTGTGATTTTTTTCATCTGCGCATCACCTCACAATTATATACAGAAATAAGCATTATTTATGACACGGAAGCAGGAACGGAAAAGGACGGAATCAGCGTATTGCCGCTCAGCTGCAGGAAGAGGAAAATCAGGCCAATAACAGCCAGGTACAGGGCAAACCAGGAAAGGGGTACTTTGGCAATGACACGAAGCATGAAACGGATCGCCAGATAACCGACAACAGCGGCAACAATGATGCCGACAAGGGAAGGAATGAGCTCGATCTGGCTGATATATCCTTCCTCAATCGCGTCCTTGCCTTCCATCAGAAGAGAACCGACAATGGCAGGCGCACTCATCATAAAGGAAAATTTTGCGGCTGTGGATTTATCGAGTCCTGTGGAAACGCCGCCGAGGATTGTTGAACCGCTCCTGGATACACCGGGGATCATACCGACGCCCTGGAACAGGCCCATGACCACCGCGTGCAGCAGGCTGACCTTATGATCCCCGCCGGATTTTCGCCTGGCCGCGATCCTGTCGCAAAGCAGCAGGAAGAAAGCGGTGATCAGGAAGGAAAAGCCAAGGAACCAGCCGCTGTCAAAGACAGCAAAACCGTTCACTTCCGGAAACAGCTTTTTGGCGGCAATATAGACAGCCAGCGTGGGAAGGGAAGCGGCAACGAGAAGGACCAGGGTTTTGTTGCGGACAGGATGCATGATCATATCCAGCCATTCCCTGCGGAAAACGATGAAAACAGGGATCAGCGTGCCGACATGCAGAAGAATGTCAAACATTTTCATTGCCGGCGTATCTGTCTGGATTCCGAAAAACAGACGGGAAAGCAGCAGGTGACCGCTGGAAGAGATAGGAAGAAACTCACCAAGCCCTTGCAGCAGGCCCAGTACAGCACATAACAGAACGGACATAAAAAAGCCTCCACAGATAAAATCATTTTATTCTACCATAAGGGATAAACTTTGCAAAGCTTGACTGAACACAAGCAAACAGATATAATTTTTTGCCGGATATGCAGGAAATATCGTTAGTTTGTAAGGAGTGTAGCCTTTCATATGAAATTAGGTGTTGTTGGTCTTCCCAATGTCGGCAAAAGCACATTATTCAACGCGATCACAAACGCGGGAGCCCAGGCGGAAAACTATCCGTTCTGCACCATTGAGCCCAATACCGGCGTTGTGCTTGTTCCGGATCCCCGTCTCAACGTCCTTGCCGATATGTACCATCCGAAAAAGGTGACACCCACCACCATCGAATTTGTTGATATTGCCGGACTTGTGAAAGGCGCAAGCCGGGGCGAGGGACTGGGCAACAAATTCCTTTCCCATATCCGGGAAGTGGATGCCATTGTGCATGTGGTCCGGTGTTTTGATGACGATAACATCATTCATGTGGATGGTTCAGTGGATCCGGCCAGGGATATTGAAACCATAAACCTGGAACTGATCTTCGCCGATATGGAAACCGTACAGAAAAGAAAAGACAAAGCGGAAAAAAGCTTCCGCGGCGGAGATAAAAAAGCGGGTGCCGAAGCAGAACTGGCCGACCGCCTGTACGCGCATCTTGAGAGCGGGAAACCCGCCCGCACCCTGGAGTGCGATGATGATGAAAAGCAGATCCTGACGAGCTGGTTCCTGCTGACGACCAAGCCTGTCATCTACGCAGCCAACATATCTGAGGATGATCTTGGCAAAGACGATACAGAGAATGATTATGTCAACCAGGTACGGAAGATCGCCGAAGCCGAAAACGCTGAGGTTATTGTGATCTCCGCTGCCATTGAACAGGATATCGCCTCCATGGGACCCGATGAAAAGAATGAATTCCTGGAGGAACTGGGCATCGGCGAAAGCGGACTGGACCGGCTGATTACCGCCAGCTACCGGCTCCTGGGACTGATCTCTTTCCTGACAGCAGGTGAGGATGAATGCCGTGCCTGGACGATTGTAAAAGGAACCAAAGCACCGCAGGCCGCCGGAAAAATCCATACGGATTTTGAAAAAGGATTTATCCGCGCGGAGATCGTTCCCTTTGACACCCTGGCGGAACTGGGCAGCATGGCTGCCTGCAGGGAAAAGGGCCTGGTCCGCAGCGAGGGCAAGGATTATGTGATGAAAGACGGAGATATCACCCTGTTCCGGTTCAATGTATAAAGAAGGGATCGAGTTATCATGTCACGTATTCAGTATTTCTGGAACCGCCTGAAAAAAATGGACTGGAAAGCCATGTGGAAAACAACCGGCCTGCTGAAAAAACGCAGCGGGAAGGGAAGGCTGTGGCTTCTGGCCGATATGCTCAAATGCGGCATCAAATACAACGCGGGTTATATTGACTACAAAATCGCGCAGATGTACAAGCTGAACGATGAACAGCGCAAAACGGTCATCACGCGCGGTATTTCCAACGATATTGTCCGCAGGATGAATCCGAAGGAATACTGGCATACATTTGATGACAAAGCGGAATTCAACGAATTCTTTAAGCAATGGATTCCGCGCAGGTGGATCCGGATTGATGACAACACATCCACAGAAGATGTTTACGCGCTCTGCAGGAGTTTCCACGAACTGATCGGCAAGCCCCTGGAAGGATCCAGCGGCGCCGGCATCCAGAAGTATTCCGAGGACGACTGGAAGGACGGACCGGAAGCATTCCTGGCCAGGCTGAAGAAAGACGGCATCGGTATCCTGGAAGAGATCGTCATTCAGCATCCGAAAATGGCTTCCCTGTGCCCGACTTCCGTCAATACCTGCCGTATCGCCACACTGCTGGGCGACAAGCAGCAGGGGATTGTATATGCCTTCCTGCGGATCGGCAACGGACGCGTGATGGACAACGTGGACTGCGGCGGTATGGCTTCCAGGATCAATCTGGATACGGGGAAACTATGCACGGTAGGCGCTGACAAGCAGGGGAACACGTTTATCAAGCATCCGATGACAGATACCAGCATCATCGGTTTCCAGATTCCCTTCTGGAACGAAGCGAAACAGATGTGCCTTGAAGCGGCTCAGAAGATACCACAGATGCGTTTCATCGCATGGGACGTGGCCATCACTGAAAACGGCCCCACCTTTATTGAAGGGAACAGTTTTCCGTCGCACGCGATCCCGCAGTTCGCGGCGCATTATCCGGACGGAATCGGCATACTGCCAGAATTTGAGAAATTTATTGACCTGTAAGAAAAAAACTCTTGCACGCGGTTGACTATTGTGATATAGTTCATATGTTATGCGGACGGTCCTCTGTCCGGAGTAATATGATTCATCCGTTCGGATGAACCGCCGGGTCACGAACGTCTATGAGGGAAGGAGGCACAAACCATGAACGAAATTATCCGCTCTATCGAAGCAAAACAGATTCGCAGCGATCTGCCCGAAATCAACGTCGGTGATACCGTGCGTGTATGGGTTAAGGTTGTTGAAGGCAACCGTGAACGTCTGCAGGCTTTCGAAGGAACCGTTATCGCCAAGCGCAACGGCGGAATCCGTGAAACATTCACTGTTCGCCGCGTATCCTACGGTATTGGCGTGGAACGTACTTTCCCGATCCATTCTCCCCGTGTGGATCACGTTGAACTGATCCGCCGCGGTAAGGTCCGCCGTGCTAAGCTGTACTACCTGCGTGAACGTCAGGGCAAAGCGGCCAAGATCAAGGAAGTCAAGCGCGTCTGATTTGTGCTCTAAAAACTGCTGCAGTGCAGCAGTTTTTTTGTTTTTGGTTCAGTTCCCTCACAGAGAAGGATTCAACAGATGGATTGTTGAAATATAATAAGATATATTATTGACAGATGAAGGAGATTAATCCCATGAGAGACAGAACCGAAGCAGCATCCAAAGCCAAAGAGCTGGTAAGCCGCATGACGCTTGAGGAGAAAGCCTCTCAGCTGAAATATGACGCACCCGCGATCCCGAGGCTTGGAATTCCCGCCTATAACTGGTGGAATGAAGTGCTTCACGGTGTTGCCCGTGCCGGTACCGCCACGGTTTTTCCGCAGGCCATCGGCCTGGCTGCCATGTTTGATGAGGACCTTCAGGAGAAAATCGCTGACGTTATTTCGGATGAGGCGAGGGCAAAATACAACGGACAAAGCAGCCACGGAGACAGGGATATCTATAAAGGCCTGACCGTCTGGAGCCCGAACATCAACATTTTTCGTGACCCGCGCTGGGGACGGGGACATGAAACCTACGGAGAGGATCCCTATCTGACTTCCAGGCTCGGCATCCGCTTCATCAAAGGACTGCAGGGCAGCGGAAAATACCTGAAAACCGCGGCGTGCAGCAAGCATTTCGCTGTTCATTCCGGGCCGGAAGCCGTCAGGCACCAGTTTGATGCCCGCGTGAATGCCAAAGATATGAATGAAACCTACCTGGCCGCGTTTGAAGCCACTGTCAGGGAAGCGGAAGTCGAGTCCGTGATGGGCGCCTACAACCGTGTCAACGGTGAACCGGCCTGCGGCAGTGAAACCCTGCTGAAAAAGACACTGAGAGACAAATGGGGTTTCCGTGGACACGTGGTCAGTGACTGCTGGGCCATCCGTGATTTCCATGTTAACCACAAGGTGACCGCGACAGCACCCGAAAGCGCAGCACTGGCGATAAAAAATGGCTGCGACCTGAACTGCGGCAACACTTATCTTCATATCCTGGAAGCCTTACAGGAAGGCCTGGTTACCGAAGAAGACATCACCACCGCCTGTGAACGGCTGTTTACTACAAGATTCCTGCTCGGTCTGTTTGCGGATGACTGTGAATATGACAGCATTCCCGTTACGGATAACGATACAGACGAGCATGCCGCTCTTGCCCTGGAAGCCGCTGAAAAAAGCATGGTGCTGCTGGAGAATGACGGCATCCTGCCCCTGGATCCGCAAAGTATCAAAACCATTGCGGTAATTGGTCCGAACGCTGACAGCATTCCCGCGCTTGAGGGGAACTATAACGGCACAAGCAGCCGGTATGTCACTTTCCTGGAAGGCCTGCGGGATTACGGCAGGAAACATGGTATCCGTGTTCTGTACAGCCTTGGCTGTCATCTGTTCAAAGACAGGACATCCGGCCTGGCGCAGGCTGACGACAGGCTGGCCGAAGCTGCTATGTACGCGGAAGCCGCGGATGTTACGATCGCATGCGTCGGGCTGGACGCGGGTCTGGAAGGCGAGGAAGGGGATACCGGTAATGAATATTTCAGCGGGGATAAAAAAGACCTGCTGATTCCTGAATCACAGCGCAGGCTTCTGGATGTTCTCGAAATGAGCGCCAGGAAACTTATTACCGTTGTTACCGCTGGCTCCAGCCTGAACGTGCCCGGCGGAAACGCGAAAGTATTTACCTGGTATCCGGGGCAGGCCGGCGGTACCGCCCTGGCGGAACTGCTTTTCGGCGAAAAGAACTTCAGCGGACATCTTCCGCTGACATTCTATCAAAGCATTGACGATCTTCCTGATTTTGAAGATTACAGCATGGAAAACAGAACCTACCGCTACTTTACAGGTAAACCGCTGTATCCCTTCGGTCACGGACTGAGCTACACCACCTATGAAGTTCTGAAAGCGGATGCGGATGATCTCACCGTATCCGCCGAGATCCGCAATACGGGCAGCATGGCAGGCGACGCTCTGATCCAGGTATACGCTGCCTGTGACAGTCCCTTTGCGCCTGTTCATCCCAGGCTCTGCGGTTTTCAGCGTGTCAGCCTGAACCCCGGGGAAACGAAAACCGTTTCCGTAACCCTGGATCCTTTCACCCGCACCGTGATCAACAGTGAAGGCAACAGGATTTCCGCGGAACACGGCACCCTGTATGTCGGTCTCGGCCAGCCGGGCTTTGAGAATGCCGGAGATACGGTTGAGATCCGTTTCTGATCCATTTTCATCATTATTCGGAGGATTTAATGTTTACAGGCTTCACCGACGAAACAATCCAGTTTCTGCTGGACCTGAAATTTCATAACAACAGCACCTATTTCCATGAGCAGCATGACCGCTATGTAGAAACAGTCCAGACCCCTTTTTACGAACTGATCAACGATCTTGCCGATGATATGCGGAAGATTGATCCGCTGATGGAAACGAGACCCTATAAATGCCTTTCCAGGATACACCGGGACACCCGGTTTTCCAGGGATAAAAGCCCGTACCGCGATCATCACTGGTTTCTTTTCAGACGGGCCGCAGAACCCAGGGATAAAAGCCTTTTCTATTATTTTGAGTTCGGTCCTGACAGACTGGGCTGGGGAATGGGCATCTGGGGTGAAAACAGGGAACTGATGGATCTTTTCCGGAAAAGGATGAGAGCGAATCCGGACGGTACCCTGGCCCTGATCGATGATATGAATCTGGCCGGACGGCACCTGCTGCTCAACGGCAGATTCTATAAAAGAATGGATATACCCCCTGAAATACCGCAGCGGCTGAAGCAATGGTATACCGGAAAGGAAATCTACATCAGCCGGTATGAACCGGACTGGAAATGGGCTTTTTCAGACAGAATAGTCAAAGAAATCAGAAAAGATTTCCTTGCCATGGCACCGATGTACAGACTGCTCCGGGGCTGTATGGATGACATACAGAAGGACGGGACAGAATGATATCCCACCGGAAGGAAGTGAATTGACCGTGAGAAAACCGTTCAGACCGCATCCTGATGAACACAGAGAGGAAAGAAGGCACCGTATTCCCTTTATTGCAAAGGTTTTTATGCTTATCGGCATGATCACGGTGCTGTATTTCCTGATCACATACGCCGTGATGCCCGTGCTGGCCATGCTGACGGTGTCCTGAGGAATCGCTTATGAAAAAAACAGGTAAATGGTTTGCTTCTGTTATCGCAAAAGCGCTTGTTATTATCCTGGTCATTGTTCTGCTGCCGTTCGTCAGGCCGCTTGTCAGGCGTCTGCTGCCCGACGCGACAGGGGAGATCAGGGTGCAAAGCGTTATTCTTGAGCAAAAGCTTGAATCCAGCAAACGGCTTGAAGTGACCACAATCGATGAGGAAGGCGTCCTGGAAGCGAAAACCAATGTGATCATTTTCGGAACCGTAGGGTCCACCACCATACGGTACCGGTATACAGCGAGCATCGGAATAGACCTGAGCAAGGTCGTTATGACAACAGACAGCGACCGGATCATATTTGCCCTGCCTGATCCGGAAATCCTGAATGACGGGATCGAAGCCCTTGAGATCAACAAAAACAACCTGTTTTCCAAGGCGATTGAAAAAAGCGTGGAAACGCTTCTGAACGAACAGAAAATGAAATGCCGGGAACAGTATGTTACTGAAAAGGAGCATTCTGACAGGGCATGGGAAGATATACGGAAATCTTTCGAGGAAACGATCTGCCAATGGCTGGAAAACTACGGTGAACGACACTATGAATTTGAATTTGTCAGACTGAATGACGCGGCGGCCGCTTCGGCCGCTGTTTTTATGTGACAGAAGCTGCCGCATCGGCGGTTTTGTTCGCCTTGACTGAAATCTCTTTTTTGCATAATATAATGAAGTAATTTTTTTTGCCATGAATGAAACGGGCATCGTTTATGCCTGCGCGAAGGGATCTGCGGACAGTTCCCGTAAACAGATTATATCCATAAATGGTTTATGAAAGATGATAAAGCAATAAAGGAAGTGATTCCGATGAGCGATCAGAACGCTAAAATCAACTGGTATCCCGGGCATATGGCCAAAACGAAAAGGCTTCTCCAGGACCACATCAAGCGTATTGACCTGATTATCGAAATATGTGACGCCCGTCTGCCGTATTCCAGCCGGAATCCGGAACTTTCCTCCATGATATCCAGGAAGCGGCATCTCCTGTTCCTAAACAAATCTGACCTGGCGGACGCAAATATGAACAATCTGTGGATTCAGTATTTCCGCAGGCAGGGAACAGAAGCCCACCTGACTAACGCCGCGAAAATGAACGGCAAGGAAACGCTGGGCCTGATTGACAAGGCCACAAAGGAGATTGTGGATAAAGCCCTTGAAAAAGGCGTCCGGAAAACTGTCAGGGCCATGATCACAGGAATCCCCAATGTCGGGAAAAGCACACTGATCAACCGCCTTTACGGACGCTCTGTTACCCAGATCGGTGATCGTCCGGGGGTCACCAAAAGCAATCAGTGGGTAAAGGTTTCCCCTTATCTGGAACTGCTGGATACCCCCGGACTGCTCTGGCCCAGACTGGATAACCAGCTGTCCGCGCGCAGGCTGTGCTATATCGGATCCATCAAGGATGACGTTGTTGATACCGCTGAACTGACAATCCATCTTCTTGAGGATCTGTGCAGCGTTATTCCGGACGCTGTAGCGGAAAGATTCCATATTGAGGATACAGGTCTGAAAGGCGTTGAGCTCCTGGATGCCGTATGTACGGGAAGAGGCTGGCTGCTGAAAGGCGGCAGAATGGACTATGACCGCTGCTGCAGCGTTGTACTGGATGAATTCCGGGGAGGCAAGCTCGGGAGAATCACGCTGGAAAAACCTGCCGAATTCGAAACGGAAGAGGATAAGATAAATGATTGACAGAGCTCTTCATGCTGCCGAACTGATGGAATTTGACAGAAATTACCGCAAAGGCGGGCTGGTTGTAGCCGGCATGGATGAAGTGGGACGCGGTCCGCTTGCCGGTAATGTGGTGACAGCCTGCGTTGTCATGCCTGAAGAACCCCTGATTCCCTGGATCGATGACAGCAAAAAGCTGAGCGAAAGCCGCAGGGAAAAGGTTTTTGACGAGATCATGTCCTGCGCCCTATACGTCGGTATCGGTGAAGTGAGCCCGGAAGAGATCGACAGGATCAATATTCTTGAAGCCACCCGCAAAGCGATGCGGAAGGCTGCGGAAGCCGTTCCTGCCGATATTTTCCTGATCGACGCTGTAACCGGCCTTGGACTGAAAGGAAGGGAAGTCCCTATTATCAAGGGAGACGCCACCTCCTATTCCATCGCCGCGGCCAGTATTGTCGCCAAAGTCATCCGGGACCGGCAGATGAAGGAGCTGGATAAGCTGTATCCTGAATACGGATTTGCCAGGAATAAGGGATACGGCACAAAGGAACATACTGACGCTTTAAAACGAATCGGACCCTGCCCCGAGCACAGGAGGAGCTTTATCACCCATTTTGTATGAAGATGACCTATGAAACCGGACTGCTGGGCGAGGATATGGCTGCTGTCTGGCTGGAAGAGCATTATGGAATGCGGCTGCAGGAAAGCAGGTACAGGAACAAAGCCGGAGAAATTGACCTGATTATGCTCGATAAGGATTACATTGTTTTTGTCGAGGTTAAAACAAGGATATCAGGCAGACCCGGATGCGGGCTGGAGTCCGTGAACCGCAGAAAACAGCAGCGGATCGCCAGGGCTGCCACGCTTTACCTGATGCAGCATAAAATGCTGAACCACGCCATCCGCTTCGATGTGATCGAAGTTCGGGATGATGAATTCCTGTATATCCCAAACGCGTTCCAGCCGGGCGGCATGTTTTACAGATAAAGAAAGGTGCGTTACAGACTGATGACATATAAACGGTTTTCCCTGTTCATGGTTTTGACGATGCTGATCGTTATGCTGTTTTCCGCCGGCTGCGCTGCAGCGGAAAACCTGCTCGTCAATGCTGATTTTACAGAAATTGATGAAGACGGGATCCCCGAGCACTGGTATACAGACGCCTATTATCCCCAGATCGGGTACAGCGTGTTCAGCACAGGCAAAAACGGCCAGGAAGGCAGGAATACCGTTACTGTCCGCAACATCAATGAAAATGACGCCCGTTTTGCCCAGACGGTTGCGGTTGAACCGGATTCCCTGTATCTGCTCAGCGGTTATATCAGCGCGGATGAAGTATCCGGAGGGCACGGTGCCAACCTGAGCGTTGAAGGTGTCTACGCTTTCAGTGAGCAGGTATATGATACAGACGGGGAATGGCAGTATATCGAATATTACGGCGAAACAGGACCTGAACAGCACTATATAACCGTATTTGCCCGCCTCGGCGGTTACAGCGGTATGTGTACGGGAAGCGCAGCCTTTTCCGGGCTTTCCCTGGAGAAGGTGGACAGCATTCCCGATGACACAATCGCGGATATGTGGTACAGGGAAACCGATGATACGGATGATTACGCGGATGACGAGGAATACGGGGAAGAGGAAGAAGAATCCAATATCCCCACTGTATTCTGGCTGATCCTGATCAGCCTGGTTTATGCGTTTGTATGCCTTGTCATCCTGCACCGCCGGCATCACAGGCCTGAACTGATCTCCGATTATGAAACTGTATCTTCCCTGAAAGTCGCTGCCCTGCTTGCAGCCGCACTGGTTCTCCGGATGATCATCAGCTGGTTTGTGGAAGGATACCTGGTTGATGTCGGGTGCTTCCTCAGCTGGGGAAAGACAATGTATTCCCATGGTCCCTGGGGATTCTACGCAGGAACAAGTTTCTGCGATTATCCTCCTCTTTACACCTACATCCTTGGACTGAACGCCTGTATCACGGATCTGCTGCAGGCAGGAACCGAACTGACGAGGGTTATTTACCGCTTTGTTCCGTCCATATGTGACCTGGCTGGATGCTGGTTGATCTACCGGCTGATGATCAGGCAAAAGCTGTTCAGGCCGGATACCTGCCTGTGCTTCCTGGCGCTTTCGCTGTTCAATCCGGCAACGATCCTTAACAGCGCCGCGTGGGGACAGATGGACAGCGCCCTCTGCCTGATGCTGCTTGCGGTTGCCTTGTTTGCGGTGAAGGGGAACTGGATTGCCGCCCTGCCGCTGTATGTGTTATCTGTGCTTCTTAAGCCCCAGGCCCTTATGCTGGGGCCGCTGGGACTTGTATATATCCTGTTGACCTTTATCCGGAATCCTGAAGCACGGAAAACAATCCTCATTGGTACTGCTGTAAGCCTGGGAGTACTCGCTTTGGGTGTGATTCCTTTCAGCCTGCAGCAGGACTGGGACTGGCTGATCAACCTTTACAGCCGTACGCTGGCTTCCTATCCCCACGCAACGGTCAATACAGCAAACCTGTATTACCTGCTTGGCGGGAACTGGGCTCCTGTGGCTGATGAAGCCCATGTGATGGCGCCGGTACTTCTTTGCATCCTCTGCGCCGGTTACGGGATCTGGTGGTATTACCGCGCGGAAGGGAAGCCGAATCACAGCACTGAGACTTTCATCTGTTTCCTTTTCTCGGCCGCGTTTATCGTTTGTGCCTTCATGAAGGCTTCCTGGGCCTGGATCGGCGGCATAGCCATGGCGTTCCCCTTTGCCGTTGTGATCAGTCCCGCGGTCCGTTCCCGCAATATACAGCTCCTGCCATGGCTTGGGGGACTGCTGTATATCCTTTTGTATGTATTCGGCATCAAAATGCATGAGCGGTATGTTTTCCCCGCACTTCTCCTGCTCGCACTTGCCTGGACACTGCTCCGGGACCGTCGGATCCTCTATATCCTGCTGCTGTTTACGGTGACGGTATTCATCAATGAGGGAATTGTGCTGGACAACAGTATCCGCCTGGGATCAAGTGCCGGTCACCTGAACAAGGATACGGTATGGCTTGCGGATATCATCAGCGCCGCCAACATCCTAGGCGCGCTGTACGCGCTGTGGCTGAACCTTGAATTGTTCCTCCGGGACGGCAAGGAGAAACCTGCCCGGGAGAAGGCACCGGATGCAAAGCCCGAACCGCTTAACGACCGGTTCCTGCACTGGAAACGGAAAGATACGATCCTGCTCACCCTGATCACCGCGGTATATGCCGTGATCAGCCTGCTGACGCTAGGAAGCACAAAAGCTCCACAGTCATACTGGACATCCAGCAGCCCGGACGAACAGATCATTTTTGACCTGGGAGAATCCAGAAGCGGAACGGAAATCCTGTATTTCGCACAGGTCAGCCAGAAAAACTTTACATTTGCTTCCAGTGTGGACCTTGAAAACTGGAGCGATGAAGTTTACGCGCAGATGGATCAGGGTCAGTGCTGGAAATGGAAGTATGTCACCATTTCCACGGAAAAACCCACGCGGGATAAGCCCTACAACCGCGAATTCACCAACTCGGAAAGCGGTATTGTCCGTTTCAGCGGCAGGTATATCAGGCTGTCGGCATGCCAGGTCAACCTAGTCCTGAATGAAGTCCTTTTCCGCGATGCTGACGGGAAAATCCTTCCCGCAAAGGTTATCAGACAAAGCGGCGCTGAACCGGAATCCTCCCTGTTCTCCGATCCGTCCAACATGCTGGATGAACAGGATACCATGGAGGGCCTGCCGGCATTCCCGGAAACGAGTGAAACAAAACAGGCAAAAATCCAGCCCAGCTGGTGGAACAGCACCTATTTTGACGAAATCTATCATGCCCGAACCGCGTATGAATTCACGCGGGGAACCGTACCGTATGAAACCAGTCATCCGCCGCTCGGAAAAGTGCTTATGAGCCTGTTTGTCTCCCTGTTCGGCATGACACCCTTCGGATGGCGTTTTGCCGGGGCACTGGCCGGTATCATTATGCTTCCGGGTATGTATCTGCTCGGCAAGCAGCTTACCAAGAAAACAAGCACAGGATTGATCGCGTGCCTGCTGATGGCGCTTGACTGTATGCATCTGACGCAGACGCAGATCGCGACAATTGACAGTTTCCCGGTTCTGTTTATCATCTTCGCATTCTTCTTCATGCTGCGTTTTATGCAGACGGATTATGTGTCTGAAAAGCTGTCGGCATCCCTGAAAAACCTGGCCCTGAGCGGACTTTTTATGGGACTTTCCATCGCCAGCAAATGGATAGGAATTTACGCGGGTGCCGGCCTGGCGATCCTGTTCTTCTGGCACTGCATCCGGATCATCCGCGCGAAAGCAGCTTCAGGCCAGGACGAGAAAAGTGCCGCATGGGGCAGAACCTTCTGGATCTGCGCCTGGTGCATCCCGTTCTTTATAGTCGTTCCTGTACTGATCTACCTGGCCAGCTACATTCCCTATATGGCCTATGCCTTCAAACGTATGGAGACCATATGGGATTATATTGCGGAAGTCTGGAACGCCCAGGTGGGGATGTTCAATTACCACAGCCAGCCCGGGCTCGGTATGGATCATTACTTCTATTCACCCTGGTGGCAGTGGCCCATCATCGGCAAGCCTATGTATTATGCTTCCCAGCAGTATATACCCTATGATTCTCCGGTTCACCACAGCATCTTCTGCTTCGGAAACCCGGTTATCTGGTTCGGCGGGCTCGCCGCGCTGGTCCTCTGTATATTCCGCTGCGCACAGGCCAGAAGATACCGCATTGAAGGATCCGATTATCTGTGGCACCTGCGTTCCTTCCGCTGGGACAGCCGTTACGTATTCCTCTTCATTGGCATCCTCGCGCAGTATCTGCCCTGGGTTCTTGTTCCGCGGGGCACCTATATCTACCATTATTTTGCCAGTATTCCTTTCCTGATGCTTGCCATCGCCCTTTGCTTTGACGGATACGGAAATAAAGCGGTAATCCCCGCACGGATCGCGGCTGCGGTATTCATAGCCGCCGCGCTGGTATTCTTTGTCATCCTTTTCCCTTACGCATGCGGAATCAATGTTCCCACAGGCTGGCTTGACCTGGCCATCGGACATCTGCAGATCTGGTACTGAGAGGGGAGTAAAGTTCAGTGAGAGAGGTTATGGCCAGGACGGTCAGCTTTGGAGTCAGCGGTGTCAGCGGATTCCAGGTCAATGTTGAAGTATTCGGCATTGACAGCATGCCAGGTATGGAAATCATCGGCCTGCCCGATACTTCCGTACGGGAAAGCAAGGACCGGGTCAATGCCGCCATCATTAACAGCGGCAGGGAAATGAAGGCCCGCAGAATCACTGTCAATCTCGCTCCCGCTGACATGAAAAAAGAGGGCCCCTCCTTTGATCTTCCGATCGCGGTCGGAATCATGATCGTTGTCGGTGCAATGGAACCAGATCCTCATATTGATATGGACAAAACTGCCCTTTTTGGCGAACTGAGCCTGGACGGAAGCGTGCAGCCGATCAACGGAGCGCTTCCCATGGTCATCAGCGCCAAGGAAAACGGCATACACACCGTTATCCTGCCGGAAAAGAACGCCAGGGAAGTTTCCTGCATCCAGGGAATCAGGATCCTCCCGGTGAACCATCTGAAGCAGGTGATTCACTGGTTTGAAGGGACAGGGACCATTGCTGAACAGGAACAGATTTCCTTTGAAACCCTGAAAAACGAAGCTGTTCCCGCAATGGATATGGCCCAGATCAAAGGGCAGAAAGGCGCCAGGCGCGCAGTGGAAGTGGCTGCCGCGGGCGGTCACAATATGCTGATGATCGGCGTACCCGGCAGCGGAAAAACCATGCTGGCGCGCTGTATCCCGGGAATTCTTCCGCCTATGAGCTTTGAGGAATCCCTGGAAACCACCAGGATCCATTCCATTTGCGGCAGGCTGCCCGCCGGGAGCGGGCTGATGGTGACCCGTCCTTTCTGCGCGCCGCATCATAACGCGTCCGTTGCCTCCCTGATCGGTGGCGGCCAGGATGCCAAGCCCGGTGAGGTTTCACTGGCACATAACGGCGTACTCTTCCTGGATGAACTGCCGGAATTCAGCAGGGGAGCACTGGAATCCCTGCGACAGCCGCTGGAGGACGGCATTGTTTCTGTGGCCCGTGTGAAACGCCAGGCACAGTATCAGTCCTCCTTCATGCTTGTGGCCGCCATGAATCCCTGTCCCTGTGGTTTCTACGGAAGCAACCGGCGCACCTGCCGGTGTACGCCGCCTGAAATACGCCGTTACCTTGACCGGGTATCCGGGCCTCTTCTGGACAGGATTGACCTGCAGATCGAAGTAGATTCCGTTCCCGTAAATGAAATCAATGACGCTGTCCCTTCCGAATCTTCCGCACAGGTCGCGGAACGTGTCCGGAAAGCGCGTGAAATACAGCTGGAAAGATACCGCGGAACCGGCAGGCACTGCAACGCGCAGCTGACAAATACAGAAGTCAGCAGATACTGTACGCCGGATGCCGAAGGCCTCAGGCTGCTGAACATGGCCGTAGATTCCATGCACCTGAGCATGCGCGCATACCAGCGGATCCTGAAGGTATCCAGAACCATTGCCGACCTGGCAGGAGAAGAAACCATATCCTCCGTTCATATTGCTGAAGCCGTGCAGTACCGTGAGCTTGACCAGAAGTATTGGAGATGAACCGGATGGAACGAAGTATAACGGATTTCCAGTATGACTGCTGGCTGGCTTCCGCCGGTATGCCGTCAGGAACCGTCCATAAAGTACTGGAGCGTTACGGTACTCCGGAAGCCTGCTGGCAGGCTGTTCAGAAACACGATGAATCCATCAGCTCCCTTGTCACACCCCGGTTTGTTCAGATCCTATCGGAAACCTGTAATGAAAATGCCCTGGGCAAATACAGGCAGAAGCTGGAGAAGCATTCCATCCGTTCGGTTCTTTTTTCGGATCCGCTTTATCCCGCTTCGCTGAAAGAAATACATGATCCTCCGGCTATTCTTTTTTATCAGGGAAACCTGGAGTGCACGGAAAGCAGAATGCTGGGTATGGTCGGAAGCAGGGCTGCTTCCTATACAGGACAGAAAGCGACAAGGAAACTGGCTGAAGACCTGAGCGCCCAGGGCGTCACGATCGTCAGCGGCATGGCCTGCGGCATTGACGCTTCCGCGCACAGGGGATGCCTGGACGGGAAAAGCCCAACGATCGCGGTGCTCGGATGCGGTCTGGACAAACCATATCCGGCTGACAACATTCCGCTGCGGGATGAAATCCTGAAGAATAACGGGCTTGTACTGAGCGAATATGCTCCGGGTGAAAAAGCCGCCGGCTGGCATTTCCCCGTCAGAAACCGGATCATTGTGGGACTAAGCCGGGCACTGATCCTGATGGAAGCCAAAATACGCAGCGGGAGTATGACATCCGTCAGCCACGCGCTGGAGCAGGGAAAAGATGTTTTTGTCTATCCCGGGGATCCCTCATCGGAGAATTTCGAGGGAAATCACCAGCTGCTCCGGGAAGGCGGCATCTATTTTACGAGCGCCCGTGACATCCTGGAGGATATGCACTGGCTTGACAATCCTCCTGCTGTAAGGCACAATAGCGATTGTGCGCAGACATCTTTGTGCCGTACACCTGAAGAAGAATCTGTGATCAAAGCCCTGAAACCCGGCACCCTCAGCTTTGAACAGCTTCTTATCCACACCGGAATGAATCCGCCTGTGCTGATGAGCACGCTGACGATCCTGCAGATCAGGGGCGTGATTGAAGCACTGCCGGGTAAACAATACCAGATTAAGCAATAAGCTGCTCCGAAGGAGAGAGATTTATGGCAACCACCAAGCAGAAACTGATCATTGTCGAATCCCCCGCGAAAGCGAAAACCATCGGGAAATACCTGGGCAAAGGGTATAAGGTTGAAGCTTCGCAGGGACATGTCTGCGACCTGCCGAAAAGTCAGCTGGGCGTTGATATTGACCATGATTTTGATCTGAAATATATCACAATCCGCGGACGCGGCGACATTCTCAGCCGTATACGCAAGGAAGCGCGGAACGCCTCCCAGGTTTATTTCGCGACAGACCCTGACCGCGAGGGAGAAGCCATCAGCTGGCATCTGTTTCACGTACTTGGCGTTGATGAATCTGCTCCGTGCCGGATTGAATTCAACGAAGTTACCAAAAAGGCTGTTCAGGCAGCCATTAAGAAGCCCCGTAAGCTGGATATGGGCCGCATTGATGCCCAGCAGGCCCGTCGTGCCCTGGACCGTCTTGTAGGCTATAAGATCAGTCCTCTGCTCTGGGTAAAAGTGAAAAAGGGCCTGTCCGCAGGCCGCGTTCAGAGTGTTGCCACCCGTATGGTGGTGGAGCGTGAACGCGAGATCGATAATTTCATTCCCGAGGAATACTGGGATATCAGCGCTGAATGCGCAGCGGGCGGAGAAAAGAAGCCTATCGCTTTCACCGCTAAATTCGTCAGCCTGGACGGTAAAAAGTGCCCTGTTTCCAGCAGGGAAGAAGCTGAAAAGATTAAAGCGCTGATCGAATCCGGCAGTTTTTCCGTTACCGACATTCGCAGGAAGGACAAAAAGAGGCAGCCCGCTCCGCCTTTCACAACCTCCAGCCTGCAGCAGGAAGCCGGCAGAAAGCTCAGCTTTACGACTGCCAAAACCATGCAGGTGGTGCAGCAGCTCTATGAAGGTGTTGACCTGCAGGGAGAAGGAGCGCAGGGTCTTGTAACCTATATCCGTACCGACAGCGTACGGATCAGTGATGAAGCCATGACCGCCCTGCGCGCGTTCATCCCGGAAAAATACGGCAAGGAATTCCTTCCTAAAGTAAAGAACGAATTCAAGGGACGGAAAAACGCGCAGGACGCGCATGAAGCTATCCGTCCTACGGACGTAACCCGCACCCCCGAATCCATCAAAGCATCCCTGACAAGGGAACAGTTCATGCTGTACCGGCTGATCTATAACCGTTATGTGGCCAGCCAGATGTCCCCGGCTGTCTATGAAACCCTGTCCGCGGAGATCACCGATAAACGGATCGGCCTTCGTTTCTACGGAGAACATAAGACTTTTGCCGGCTTTACCGCCCTTTATGAGGAAGGTACGGACGAAGCCACGGATAACGTGGAAATGACCCTTCCGGCCCTGAAGGAAGGCCAGAAGATCACGGTCAGCAAAGTCAGTACAGACCAGCATTTCACTCAGCCGCCGAGCCGCTTTACAGAAGCGAGCCTGGTTCGTACGCTGGAAGAAAACGGGATCGGCAGACCTTCCACATACGCGCCTACCATCACCACCATTATTTCCCGCGGATATGTTTCCAGGGAGAAAAAGCGTCTTTTCCCGACAGAGCTCGGTATCATGGTGACCGAGATGATGGAAAAGTATTTCTCCAGGATTGTTGACACTGAGTTTACAGCCATCATGGAAGAAAAGCTGGACGAAGTGGAGGAAGGTAAGACCGACTGGAAACAGATTCTCCGGGAATTCTATCCGGACTTTGTATCCACCCTTTCCGTGGCAGAAAAAGAAATTGAAAAAGTTGAGGTCAAGGATGACGTAAGCGATGTGCGCTGCGATAAATGCGGCTCCATGATGGTCTACAAAATGGGTAAATACGGCCGCTTCCTCGCGTGCCCGAATTTCCCGGAATGCAGGAACACCATGCCGATCCTGAATTATATCGACGCTTCCTGCCCGTTATGCGGCAAGCGGCTTCTGGAAAAAACCAGCAGGAAAAACAGAAAGTTCTATGGATGCGAAGGCTATCCCGAATGTGATTTTGTCAGCTGGGACAAGCCTGCCAATGAAAAATGCCCCAAGTGCGGACAATACATGATCGAGAAGAGGAACAACAAGGGCGAAACGCTGCATCTCTGTACCAATGAAAACTGCCGGTTCAAAAAAACCGTTGCCGGCGCAGAGGAAGAAGAGAATGAGTGATCGTACCGCAACGGTCATCGGAGCCGGTCTCGCCGGCTGTGAAGCCGCATGGCAGCTGGCGCAGAAGGGGATACAGGTTCGTCTGATCGAAATGAAACCCGTCCGGATGTCGCCGGCGCATCATTCCGAACAGCTGGCCGAACTTGTATGTTCCAACAGTTTCCGCGGCGACAGGCTGACCAATGCCGTCGGACTGCTGAAGGAAGAAATGCGGATTATGGGTTCGCTGATCATGCGCTGTGCTGATGAAACACGCGTACCGGCCGGCGGTGCCCTTGCAGTGGATCGTGATTCCTTTTCAGCGCATGTGACAAAAGCTGTTTCAGAACATCCCCTGATTCAGCTCGTCCGAGAGGAAGCTGTATCCATTCCCGACGGTCCTGTGATCATTGCCACCGGTCCGCTGACAAGCGACAGGCTGGCTGAGGTGATCATGTCCGTTCCCGGTCTGTCAACGCTGAATTTTTATGACGCCGCGGCACCCATCGTCCTCAGGGAGTCCCTGGACGAAAACAAGCTTTTCCGCCTCAGTCGGTATAACAGGGGAAACGACTACCTGAACGCCCCCATGACAGAAGAACAGTACACTGTTTTTATCAATGAGCTGGTAAGGGCTGAGACTGCCGAAGTGCACGGATTTGAGGAAAACCGTGTGTTTGAGGGCTGTATGCCGATCGAAAGCATGGCGAAGCGCGGCTTTATGGTTCCTGCTTTCGGGCCCATGAAACCTGTCGGCCTGGCAGATCCCAGGACAGGCAAAGAGCCTTTCGCTGTCGTTCAGCTCCGTCAGGACAATGCTTCCGACACCATGTATAACCTTGTGGGCTTCCAGACTCGTCTTAAATTCGGTGAACAGAAACGCGTCTTCGGCCTGATTCCCGGACTGGAACATGCCGAGTTCGCCCGTTACGGCGTTATGCACCGGAATACTTTCCTGAACAGTCCCGGATTCCTGAATGCGTCCTTTGAAATGATCAGCCGGAAGCAATGCTTCTTCGCCGGACAGATTACCGGTGTGGAAGGCTATGTTGAAAGCGCCGGAAGCGGACTGGTTGCAGGATTAACCCTGGCCGCCGAGCTGAACGGCACCGAACCGCCCGTCTTCCCGTCATACACAGCCCTTGGCGCCATGGGAAAACATGTATCCACCCCGAATCCGAATTTCCAGCCGATGAACTGCTCCTTCGGGCTGATTGACCCGCTTCCGGTTGTTCCGGGTCAGAAGCGCCTGAAAAAGAAGCAGGACCGGTATGAAGCAGTCGCGGAGAGAGCCCTGGCCTATATCCGATCCATGAGTTCAGAGACAGGAGGGAATTGACGATGTCCAGTCCTTTCAGAGGTACCACCATATGCGCCGTGAAGCGCAACGGCCAGATCGCCATTGCCGGTGACGGCCAGGTGACAATGGGGGAGCATACCATTTTCAAAACAACAGCCCGTAAGGTTCGCCGTCTTTATAACGGCGAGGTTGTTGTCGGCTTTGCCGGCAGCGTCGCTGATGCTTTCACGCTGTGCGAAAAGTTCGAGGAGAAACTGCAGCAATGCGGCGGAAACCTGGAGAAGGCCGCTGTGGCCCTGGCCCAGAACTGGCGCGGTGATCAGATGATGCGCCAGCTGGAATCCATGATGATCGCAGCCAATAAAGACAGGCTGCTGATCCTCAGCGGTACAGGCGAGGTAATCGATCCGGATGAAGGAATCGCCGCGATCGGTTCAGGCGGAAACTACGCGCTTGCCGCGGCCCGCGCGCTGCTTCAGAATACCGACCTGAGCGCCGCTGAAATCGCCGAGAAGGCCCTGCATATCGCGGCAAGCATATGCGTTTATACGAATGATCATATTATCGTCGAAACTGTTTAAAGGCAGGTGAACACCATGAGCGAGCAACTGACACCCAGGCAGATTGTACACGAACTGGATCGTTTTATTATCGGCCAGGACGAAGCAAAAAAAGCTGTCGCCATTGCCCTGCGGAACCGTTACCGCCGCAGCCGGGTGGAAGGTGATCTCCGTGATGAGATTATTCCGAAGAATATCCTGATGATTGGTCCCACCGGTGTAGGTAAAACGGAAATTGCCCGCAGGCTCGCCAAGCTTGTCAGCGCTCCTTTTATCAAGGTGGAGGCCACCAAATTCACCGAAGTCGGCTATGTGGGCCGGGATGTGGAAAGCATTATCCGTGACCTGACCGAAAACGCTGTCAGAATGGTCCGCAGGGAACATGAGGAACGTGTTATGCCCCGGGCGCGGGTCCTGGCTGAGGAACGCCTCAGCGATATCCTGGCACATGGTCCCCGGAAGAACAACGCCTCCAATCCCCTTGATTTCCTGCTTGGAAAACAGAAGGAACAGCAGCCCAGCGGAGAAGAAGTCGCGGCTCTGGCCCGGCGGAAGGAAGATATCCGCCAGCAGCTGATGCGCGGCGAAATTGAAGACACTGAGCTCGAGCTTGAAGTGGAAGAGGAAGCTCCCACCCTTGAAGTCGGTGGAAGCAGCATCAGCCTGGGCGATATGATGGGCAACATGATGCCCAAACGCACCCGGATGCGTCATGTGAAGGTCAGCGAAGCCCGGAAGATCCTGACTGACCAGGAAGCTGCCAAACTGATCGATAATGACGCTGTCCAGGAAGAGGCGGTGTACAGAACCGAGCAGAACGGCATCGTATTTATCGATGAAATCGACAAGATCGCCAGCGCTTCAGGTGCCCACGGTCCTGACGTGAGCAGGGAAGGCGTACAGCGCGATATCCTTCCCATTGTGGAAGGCTGCACCGTCAGCACGAAATACGGAGCCGTAAAGACGGATTATATGCTGTTCATTGCTGCCGGAGCATTCCATGTCAGCAAGATCACAGACCTGATTCCCGAGCTGCAGGGCCGTTTCCCGGTGCATGTGAAGCTGAAGAGCCTGACAAAGGAAGACTTCATGCAAATCATGACTGTGCCTGAAAACGCACTCACCAAGCAGTACCAGGCTTTGCTGGCTGTGGACCGGGTGATGGTCACGTTTGAGGAAAGCGCCATCTCCGCGGTGGCTGAAGCGGCATGCAACGCCAACGAAAACGCCGAAGACATCGGAGCCAGGCGGCTGCACGCCATTTTCGAGCAGCTGCTTGAAGACGTTCTGTTCAACGCCGGCGATGAAAACATGCCGCCCTTTGAGCTGAAAATCGATGAAGCCTATGTGAACGAACGGCTGAAAGGTGAGAACCGCCCGATGGACATCCGCAAGTTTATTCTTTAATGCATAATCAATACCGCCTGACGCTTTGCAGGCGGCTTTTTTCATGTTATAATCCATTCAAAACAGGCGGGGAGGATCTTCATTATGATTAATACAATCGGTATGATCGGCACCGGAAATATGGGATCAGCGATTCTGCGCGGCATTGTGGAAGCGGACTATGTAAAAGCTTCCCAGATCATCGCGTATGATACAAGCAGCCGCAGGATGAACGAACTTTCTGAAGATCTTCCGGGTATCATGATCGCCCGTGACTGCCTTGAGGTAGCGGAAAAAGCTGACCTGATCATCCTGGCGATCAAACCGATCTATGTGAAGGATGTCATCGATGAGATCCATTCCGGCCTGGACGGAAAGGCAGTCCTCAGCATTGCTGCCGGCTGGACAGTCAGCATGCTGGAAAACGCGCTGTACGGAACCACGGCCACTTACCTCCGGGTGATGCCCAACACGCCTGCCCTTGTTGGCGAAGGCATGACAGCGATCTGTGACAACACCACCTTCTCCAAGGAAGATTTCAACTACGCAAAGGGAATCTTCGATTCGGTAGGCAAGACAAAGGTCCTGCCCGAAAGGCTGTTTGACGGCGTTGTCGCGGTCAGCGGAAGCAGTCCCGCCTATGTTTACATGATGATCGAAGCGATGGCTGACGCTGCCGTAAAAGAGGGAATTCCGCGTGTATATGCCTATGAAATGGCAGCCCAGAGCGTCCTGGGCAGCGCGCTGATGGTCCTGTCCTCCGGTACGCATCCGGCAGCCCTGAAAGACGCGGTCTGCTCACCCGGCGGAACCACCATCGAAGCGGTGGAAGAACTGGAACGCAAAGGATTCCGTGCTGCCATTATGGACGCGATGGATGCCTGCGCCAGAAAGAGCCGGGAACTGTCCAAGGAATAAGGAAGAGGTAATAATCCCAGATGGATGAAAACAGGAAATCAGTCAATATTTATACAGACGGCGCCTGCAGCGGCAACCCCGGCCCGGGCGGATGGGCTGCCATCCTGGAATTCGGTCCGCACAGGAAAGAGCTGAGCGGATATATGGCCGGGACAACCAACAACCGGATGGAACTTTTCGCAGCCATCAGCGGTCTGGGCGCCCTGAAAGAGCCCTGCAATGTGAAGCTCTATTCTGACAGCAATTACCTGGTCCAGGCTTTCAATGACCACTGGATCGAAAACTGGAAGAAAAACGGCTGGAAAACAAGCAGCGGGGCCAAAGTGGAAAACCAGGACCTGTGGTTTATCCTGTCCGCACAGACAACGAAACACAACGTGACATTCATCAAGGTTAAAGGTCACGCGGACCATCCGGAGAACAACCGGTGCGATGAGCTGGCCAGGGCCGCGATCGATGAATACAGGAGAATCAACACAGAACCTGCCGAAGAGCAGAAATAATCAAAGTATTACAGGCGGAGAATGGCTATGATCCTTTATGAAGGCAGGCCTGAAGACGTTTCCGGAAGGCTGGCCAGGGAAATACGCACCTATGATTTCCTGGATAAACTGGGAATTTCTTATCAACGGACCGATCATGAACGCGCGGATACAATGGAAGCCTGCAACGCGATTGACGCAGTACTCAATGTTGTGATCTGCAAGAATCTGTTCCTTTGCAACCGGCAGAAGACGGCTTTTTACCTGCTGATGATGCCCGGCGGCAAGAAATTCAAGACCAAACAGCTGTCTGCACAGATCAATTCAGCGCGTTTGTCCTTTGCGGAAGCGGAAGATATGCTGAAATACCTGGATATCGAGCCTGGAGCTGTGAGCATTATGGGCCTGATGAACGACAGGGAACACAGCGTCCGGCTGCTGATCGACGAGGATATACTGAAGGATGAATACATCGGATGCCATCCCTGTGTCTGCACATCCAGCCTGAAAATGAAAACGGCTGATGTCCTGGAACGTTTCCTGCCGGCTGTGGGCCATACTTACAGAACGGTACAACTGAAAGGGGAGGAATGACTCCCTTTTTTTTCGTGCAGAAATGATCAGCTGACACAAAACATCTATGAAGCAGGAAGCAGAAAATACAGTCATACAGGATGCTGGTTGACAGACCGGGCCGGTCATGATATCATAAGCACAGATATATAACTATTCGCTAAACCACAGTTTTACGAATAGTTGGACCTGAAAAAGCGTTTACAGGGCTATAACGTTCCGGGAGGGTCTGTTCCCATGGCAGAGAGAACCAATCGTTACAGAGAAGATATGGATGCGAAACGTATCCTGCAGATTCGTGATATCACCCACGACCTTCCTCAGGCCTGCGGTGATTTTATCCGGTCCATCGCTATATCCACTAGCACGCTGACGAGGCTCGCATATGCCATCGATCTGAATACATTTTTCACCTTTCTGCACAATGAACGCATCAGCTTTTCCGATAAGCCCCTACGCTTTATGACGGACCAGGACCTGGAAAAACTCGACAGAACCGATATCATCGCCTACACCGAATACCTGACCTACTACCTGAAGAATGAAGATGATTCTTCGGTACCTAACAAAGTATATGTAAATCATGAACTGGCGATTAAAAGAAAACTTTGTTCCATTCGCTCCTTTTATGATTATCTGTTCAAAAACCAGCGGATCTCCTCCAACGTGACCGAGCTTGTCCCCCTCCCCAAGATCCATGAGAAACCGATTATCCGCCTGAATAAGGACGAAATGGTTCGTTTGCTGGACCAGGCGCAGACCGGTGACCAGCTGACCAATCATCAGCAGAAATACCAGAAACTGACGGCAAAACGTGATTTCGCGATCCTCTCCCTGTTCCTGGGCACCGGAATCCGCGTCAGTGAATGCGTCGGTATCAATATTGCGGATGTTGACCTTGAAAACAATGCTTTTATTGTCACACGCAAAGGCGGAAACCAGGTTGTGCTATATTTCCCGCCTGAAGTGGCAGATGCGCTGGCCGAATATATGGAGGAACGTTCCCGTACAGAGGCCGTGGAAGGTCATGAAGACGCCCTGTTCCTGAGCCTTCAGCGGCGCAGGATCACACAGCGTGCCGTACAGAACCTGGTCAAAAAATATGCTGCTGTTGCTGCGCCCCTGAAGACCAAAATCAGCCCGCATAAGCTCAGAAGCACGTACGCCACCAATCTGTATAATGAAACAGGAGATATTTACCTGGTGGCGGACGTACTCGGCCATACTTCCGTGGATACCACCCGTAAACACTACGCGGACATGACAGACGCTCGCAGAAGAATGGCTGCGGAACATGTCCATCTTCCGGGTGATCCTGATTTTCATCAGTAAAACATGATCCGGTCCACTATTTTGGGACCGGATCATGTTATGTCTTTTATTTTTCTGTCAGTTCAAGGATACGCTTCGTCAGCTTTTTCAGTTCGCTGTTGGAATGTCCCTTCAGGCTTTCGGCATAGACGGTCAGTTTCTTTACAGCGCTGATCAGATCCCTGAAAACATCATCGCGGCGGGAACGCGGCGCAGCGTCACGGACAGATTCACCGGCCTGTTTCTGCCTGTATACAGGTTCTGTAAGCCTGATCCACTCCCCTTTCAGCAGGTCGAATTCCGAACCCGAATACGGAGCGCAGGCCTGCAGGCTGAATTTCTCACAGACAGCTTCCGCCAGTCCTGTACAGGACTCATCATCCCCGTGATTGACAAATACAACAGCAGGTTTTTGCTCAAAGGAAGCAACCCAGTTTATCAGTCCGTCCCTGTCAGCGTGTCCGGAAATTCCGGCCAGCAGCGCCACCTGGGCATTGACGTCGATTTCCTCGCCCAGGATCTTCACAGTCGCTGCACCGTCATAGATAATTCTTCCCAGGGTGCCGTTGGCCTGGTATCCGGCAAACAGGATCGTATTCCTTTTGTCCCAGAGGTTATGTTTCAGGTGATGCCTGATCCGGCCGCCTTCGCACATACCGCCGGAGGAAATGATGACCTTGGGTGTCTGATCTGTATTCAGCGCTTTTGATTCCTCAGAGGAGACAATGGTATTCAGTCCGTCAAACCAGATGGGATTCTGTCCGTCCGCCATGATCTCCTTTGTGGCCGGATCCAGGCAGTCCTTGCTGCACTGCAGGAAGACAGCCGTAGCTTCGTTTGCGAGCGGGCTGTCCACATATACGGGAAAAGACTGGAATTCCGGCAGCATATGATTCTGTTTGATCTCCCGGAGGAAATACAGGATCTCCTGCGTTCGGCCCACAGCAAAGGAAGGAATAATGACAGTGCCTCCCCTGCTGAATGTCTGCCTGAGGATCTCGGTCAGCGCAGGAACAGGTGCCTGCACGGATTCATGCAGCCGTGTTCCGTATGTGGATTCGATCAGCAGGTAATCAGCTTCTTTGATTTGCTGCGGATTATTGATGATCGGCTGATCAGTGTTTCCCACGTCTCCGCTGCAGACAAGCTTCTTTTTGATGCCCCGGTCTTCCAGGAAAAATTCAATGAAGGAGGAGCCAAGAAGATGGCCCGCGTCTGTAAACCGGACAGACAGCCCTTCATCGATCATATAAACCTCTCCATACAGGCAGGGCCTGAACAGTTCCATCGTGCCAGCCGCGTCTTCGGCTGTATAAAGCGGTTCCACCACAGCACCGCTGTGGCGCAGGTTCTTTTTGGTTTCGTATGCGGCATCGGTTTCCTGGATATGGGCACTGTCTGCCAGCATGATCGAGCAGAGGTTTGCGGTTTCAGGCGTGGCATACACTGCTCCGCGGAATCCCTGCTTGTAGAGGAGCGGCAGCAGACCGGAATGATCAATATGGGCATGGGTCAGGAAAACGTATTCTATCCTGGAAGGCGCTACGGGAAGCTCTGACCGGACGTACTCGTTTTCACCCTGTTCCATTCCGTAATCAACCAGGAAATAACGGTCATCCATCCATTCCACAAGCGTACAGCTTCCGGTGACCTGGTGTGCCGCGCCGATAAAAGTGATCTTCATTCCGTTCGGACCTTTCATTGTTTATGATTGCCAAACAGCAGTGAGGCCGATATAATAGATAAGCTTTTTGTACTGGCAGAAGGTTTAGGGTTCTTCGGTATCCTCCTCATGTTCCAGTACAATACCGTCAATACCGATTCCGCGGTATTCCGCGTCTCCGTTGACACACTTCATACAGTTGTCACAGATTTTTTCCGGATCGAGATCGCAGCGGTCGCATTCCCCGCAGCCGATACACTCCCGGTCATACAGTACACATTGTTTATGTACGGCCATCGTTCCGGAACACCTCCTTTTTGCCCATTATACATTTACTCTGAAAGGAAGGTCAAGCACAGGCATGGTTGAATTGAGATGCTTTACAGAGAAGGAATATCATCAGTTTTTCAAGGGATATATATCAGATCCGTTGATGGATCCGGTTCCTTTTGTATATAATAAAGAGCAGATATCCCGTTCCTATGCCTATAACCACGGAGGATACAGGGAAAACTACGCGCATTTCGGTATTTTCCAGGACGGAGTGCCCGTTGGCTCATTCCAGCTGAAAAGAATGGACCCCGTAAGCAAAAAATGTGAATTCGGGATCATCCTGCAGAATGATCTGGTGAAAAACCGCGGAATAGGAACCGAAGCGATCAGGCTGGGTCTGGAAGCGGCCCGGGAGCAGTTCGGAATGAAGACAGTTATCGGCGATACCATGGGCAGAAACAAGCGCATGATCCACGTGTTTGAGAAACTGGGATTTACGCTGGTTGAAACCATACCCGGATCCTTTGAGCTTCCCGGCGGTATCCGGGAAGACAGGCTGGTGTTTGAGAAAAACCTTGAGGAGGTCTGATGATCTATGGCAGCAAAAATCACGCTGAAACCCGGAAAAGAAAAACGTGTTTATACTTTGCATCCCTGGATCTTCAAAAGTGATATAGACCAGGTTGATGCCCAGTGCCTGCCCGGCGATACGGTTGATATAATAAGTTCGAAGGGCCGGTTCCTTGCCAGGGGTTACTATAATCCAAACAGTCAGATCGCTCTGCGGATTTTGACCTATCATGAAGATGAAGCTGTGGACCGTGCATTGATCTTCCGCCGGATCCATGAAGCGGTAGAATACAGGCGTTCTTTTGCCGATCTGAAAAGCTGTCGTGTTGTTTTTGCTGAAAGCGACAGGCTGCCCGCGCTGATCGTGGACGCGTTTGATGATATCCTTGTTCTTCAGTGCCTTGCGCTTGGCATGGAAAGATTTAAACAGGATGTGGTGGATGCCCTGGTGGAAGAGCTTCATCCCAGAGGCATATGGGAACGCAACGACGTTCCCGTACGCAGGCTTGAAGGCTTGGATATGTGCACAGGTCTTCTGTACGGAGAAGTACCGGACCGTGTGCAGATGGTTGAAAACGGCGTAAAATTCTGGGTGGATGTAAAAGAAGGCCAGAAGACCGGTTTTTTCCTGGATCAGAAGGAAAACCGGGCGGCAATCGCTCCGTTTGTCAAAGGCCGCAGAGTCCTGGACTGCTTCACGCATACGGGTTCTTTCGCCCTGCACGCGGGATATTACGGCGCCAGTGAAGTGACCGGTGTCGATATCAGCGAGTACGCCTGCACATTTGCCACCGAAAACGCAAAGCTCAACGGACTGGAAGACAGGGTTCATTTTGTGACCGCCAACGCGTTTGACCTGCTTTCCGACCAGAGCCGGAAAAAGGAAAAATATGATGTCATTATCCTGGATCCCCCTGCCTTTACGAAAACACGCGGCGCTGTGGACAGCGCTCTGAGAGGCTATAAGGAAATCAACCTGCGCGCGATGAAAATGATCGAAACAGGCGGCTACCTGATCACCTGTTCCTGCAGCCAGCATGTTCTTCCTGAAATGTTCCGTAATATGGTGCTGGATGCGGCCAGGGACGCAAAAGTGCTCCTGCGGCAGGTAGAATTCAGGACACAGGGAAAAGATCATCCGATTCTTCCCTATGCCCAGGAAACAGAATACCTGAAATGCGGTATCTATCAGGTTTTCAGATAAGAAAAGAGAAAAGCGAAACTCAGATATCGTAGCCGAGATTTTTCAGGTCTGAGACATTGTTACGCCAGTCCGGACGTACCTTCACCCAGAGCTTCAGGTTGACATGTGTATCGAGCAGTTTCTCGATATCGCCTCTGGCTTCGGTACCGATTGTCTGGAGCATGGCTCCGTTTTTTCCGATAATGATGCCCTTATGCGCGCTTCTCTCGCAGTATACGGTGGCGTTGATCTCGGTAAGACGGTCACTGAGCTGCTCGATCTTCATAATTTCAACATCGATCCCATGCGGCACTTCGTCCCTCAGGTGGCGAAGTGCTTTTTCACGGATAATTTCAGCACAGAGGATACGTTCCGGCTGATCTGTGATCATATCATCAGGGAAATAACGCGGTCCTTCTGGAAGCTGTTTCCTGATACACTGAATCAGTTCATCCACTCCGCTGCCGGTTTTTGCGCTGACAGGAATGATCTCATCAAATCCGGCATCCGCTGCTTTGGCTGTGGCGGCAAGGATTTCTTCCGGGGATGCCAGGTCGATCTTGTTCAGGGCCAGGATCACCGGCACCTTCTTCCCTTTCATATCCGTAGCAATGGTCAGGTCATTATCGGTCAGATGGGTGACATCAAAAATGACCAGGACCGCATCCATTCCGTCCATGGCATCCCGTACGGAATGCATCATATACTCTCCCAGACGGGTACGCGGATCATGGATACCGGGTGTATCCAGGAAAACGATCTGGTAATCCGCCTGTGACAGTACGCCCATGATCCGGCTGCGCGTCGTCTGCGGTCGGCTGGATACAATGGCAATCTTTTCACCGATCATCCGGTTCATCAGGGAGGACTTCCCGACATTGGGCCTTCCGATAATGGTAACAAATCCGGAATAGTGCTTCTGTTCCTGCTGTTTCATAATGATCTCCTGTTTACTGATCCATGCTGTGCGGCCCGAAACCTTCAGGCAGCAGCTCTGTAAGTTTTTTCTCCTCAACATGGCCCGGCCATGTGACAAGGATCCTGATATCCGGCGCGAATTCGTTCAGTACCTGCCTGCATGCGCCGCAGGGCCAGGCTTTTGTCGTGGCGGCGATAGCGATGGTATCAAAGGAAAGCGCGCCTTCGCTGACCGCCTTGAACAGTGCTGTACGTTCCGCGCAGTTTGTTAATCCGAAGGAAGCGTTTTCAATATTGCATCCTGTAAAGATCCTTCCGTCAGTGGAATGCAGTGCCGCGCCAACTGGATAGGATGAATAAGGCGAATAACTTTTTTTCATGGCTTCCCGTGCCGTTTCCAGCAGCTGTTCGTCTTTTTCCGGATCTGTGTCCCGTGTTACGGAAGCGGCTGAAAGAATCTTTTTCTCCATTGCTCTCATCCTTTTCTTATCATCGTCTTCTATATGATCATATCCCATCAGATGACAGATCCCGTGAACCAGGAGGTATACCGCCTCCCTCATTTCAGAATGGCCGTATTCCCTGGCCTGAGCTGCCATATGGGGAACTGAGATAAACAAATCCCCCAGGAAAACCGATCCGTATTCATCATCATATTCCTGCCTGAGAAGAGCAGGACAGCTGCCTGCTGTTTTCCCTTCCGGATAACGCACTGAAGGAAACGATAATACGTCCGTGGAGCGGTCGATCCCCCTGTATTGTCTATTGATTTCCTGAATGGTTTCATCATCGCACATGCATACGGAAATAGCACAATGCGCAGAAACGTTTTCACATTTCAGGCAAAGATCCGCCGCGGCCTGCATTTTCTCCAGGATATCATCATCAGTCTGATATCTTATATCCCAATCAATCAGCACTTTCTGCCTCCCTGCCGGTCTCCTGAACGGCATTATTCTGTTCATCAGGCTTTTCCGCGGCATTCACTTTCTTTTCCGCCGCGTTTCTGTTCTCATTGGCCTGATCAGAATCCGAAGACTTTTCCGTGTTCTTTACGGATTCATCTTCTGAAACAGTCTGGCTCGTTTTTGTTCCGGGCTGAACAGCGTATTTCTCCACTTTGGGATACTCTATTCTTTCATGATAAACGCCTTTAAGGATGCCGGAGAAAGCACTGCAGATCTCATCAATGTCATGCAGTGAAAGCGGGCATTCACTGAGCTGTCCGTCTTCCAGTTTTCCGCGGATGAGGCGTTCAATATACTGGTCAATGGCTTTAGGTGTAGGATCCTTCATGGAACGGACCGCGGCCTCAATACTGTCCGCCATCATCACAATGGAAGCTTCACGGGTCCTGGGTTTGGGACCAGAATAACGGAAATCATTAATATCCACATGTTTGCCGTCAGACAGCTGAAGCGCCTTATGATAGAAGAACATCACAGGAGTCACGCCATGATGCTGCAGGATAATATCCTGGATTTCAGGAGGCAGGTGTGCCTTCTGGGCCATCAGCGCGCCGTCCTTTGTATGGGAGGTCAGGATAGCGGCGGAAATATAAGGATCTGTTTTTTCGTGCGGATTGGTCCCGTGTTGGTTTTCGCTGAAATAACCCGGCCGTTTCAGTTTTCCGATATCGTGATAATACGCGCCGGCACGGGCCAGGTAAGCGTTGGCGCCGATCTTATCCGCGGCTGCTTCCGCCAGGTTCGCGACGATGATGGAATGGTGATAGGTTCCGGGCGCCTCGATCATCAGCCGTTTCATAAGAGGATGATTTGGATTGGCAATTTCCAGGAGCCTGCTGGGCGTAGCCAGGTGGAATACCGCCTCAAAGGCAGGCTGCAGAGCCACGGCGATGGTGCCGCTCAGCAGACTGCCCGCTATGGTCCAGACTCCGGTCTGAACCATATTCAGCGTTTCCGCGGAGGTGAGCAGTTTGATGCCGGCGATCATCACAACATTGAAAACCGCGGCGATCAGTCCTGACAGCAATACGCGTATACGCTGGGGCCTGCCCTTCAGGAACCAGACTGTCGCCACACCGCAGGACAGCGTGTTGGCTGTGATAAGCACAACATCGTAGAATGATGTAGTGCTGCTGCAGGAAGTAATGGCGGCAAAAAGCAGCGTTAGCGGAACCGTCAGGACAAGTCCTGCCCTGTAACCGATGAGAACCGTTCCGAGGATCGCACCAAGGGATATCGGAATAATATAGATGCTGGGAAGCAGCGTGGCCAGGACGGCTGATCCGACGCAAAGAACAAGGATGATCAGGATAACCGCCAGTTTCCGGATATCCGTCAGTACGTCCTTCAGCAGCAGCCGGAGCATCATCAGAAGGATCACCATGGAAACAAGCACAATAATGGATGCTCCGTAATAGACGGAGTAATCATAGTCATTTTCATTCAGCATGCCCAGGCTTCTGATCATTTCGACCTGGCTGAGGGTGATACGGTCTCCTTCACGGATAATGTTCTGCCCCTGCAGGTAAACGATCGGTTCAACCGCGTCCCTGGCTTTCTGGCGGGCCTCTTCTGTTTCTGCCGGATCTATGATCATATTCGGCTTGATACAGGTCCGCAGGACAGTCGGTACGATGATCTGGGTGAACGAAATGTCCAGCGAATATCCGACGTTCTGCTGAATGAGGTTGATCGCCTGGCTCACCTGTCCCTCACGGATTGTGGACGAGTTCAGGGAATTTTCCACAGCTTTCGTGACGGTACTGACCATTTTTTCAAATTCATTTGTATCAGACCTGAGGATGATTTCCATCTGGGCACGGTTCAGTTCAAGAATGTCCACCATGGAGAAAGCATACTCGATCTCCTCTTCGGAAAACGGACGGTCCGCAATCAGCTGACCGTTTTCGTCCGTTCTCAGCGTCAGTCCGTATTGCTGGATGGAACGAAGCTCCTGGAAAGCGTCGGCAAGGGATGTAAGTACTTCTTCCTTAACTCCCTGTTTATAATGATAATTCGGCGTAACCTGTTCCGCGGCTGCGTTCTGCAGCTGCTCTGTTGTGACCTTATCGATGACATCCTTCGTGGCGTCAATCGTGACATGGGAGATTGAATTGACACGAAGGTCGTATTTACGCGGAGTACACACACATAACAGCAGGCCGAGGATAATCAGAAAAGCGGCCAGGATCATCAGGAGACATGTGCTTTGTGAAGAGTGCAGCCATTTCCGGAAAGAATCCCTGAAATTCCTTCCTTTTTCAGCTTTGTTCTCTGTCATTGTTCGTCCTTTCCGGATACCTGATCCGAAACACGTGTTTTTTCGTATGCTTCAACGATCTGCTGTACCAGTTCGTGCCGGACAATATCCTTGCCGGACAGCTCCACAATACCGATTTCCGGGATATTCCGCAGAAGGTTCACAGCTTCCGCCAGGCCGGATTTCTTGCCTGCGGGAAGATCTGTCTGGGTAATATCGCCTGTAACAACAACCCTGGAACGGAATCCCATGCGTGTCAGGAACATTTTCATCTGCTCTGATGTGGTATTCTGCGCCTCATCCAGGATAATAAAGGCATCTGACAAGGTGCGTCCGCGCATATAAGCCAGCGGGGCCACTTCAACGATACCGCGTTCAATGAGCTTGTTATAGGAATCTGAACCCATGAAATCATACATGGCATCATAAAGGGGACGAAGATAAGGATCCACCTTCTGGGTCAGGTCTCCGGGCAGGAAACCAAGTTTTTCCCCAGCCTCAACAGCCGGCCTTGTGAGGATGATTCTTTCAACTTCCTTGTTTTTCAGAGCCATCACAGCCAGGGCCATGGCCAGGTAGGTTTTGCCTGTTCCGGCAGGACCGACCGCAAAAGTGAGTACATGGTTCCGGATGGTATCCACATAGAGTTTCTGACCGACTGTTTTGCAGGTGATCTCTTTGCCGCGGTGTGTTACGGCAATAACCCTTTTCAGGTTTTCCTCGATCTGAGATACTTTTCCTTCGCGCACCATGGCGATGGTATAACGGATCCTGATCCGGTCAACGTTTTCATTCCTGTGGATCATTTCAAGGAGAAGCGTAATAACCTGTCCCACAAGCTCCCTGTCTTTTTCCTCACCGGTAATCACAAGATGATTGCGGCGCAGCGCGATGCTGACGTTGCATTCCTGTTCGATCAGCGCGATGTTGCGGTCATTCATTCCGAAAAGTGAAACATAGGCATCCATGGACTCAGCTGTAAGTTCGAGTTCTGTTGCTTCAGGCAAATCTGTGACTCCCCTTCTTCAGATTCTTTCTATAATATAATGATAATGAAATAATACTGTTTGTCAAACAAAATCACCTTCCTGCGGGATGCGGATATTCCGCGTTTTTTCGTGGATTGATGCCGCATTTCCGTATCCCCTGATCATATACAAAGAAAAGACAAAAAAGTGCCTGAAATGCTGACGGTTTCTTTATTGACACCTTTTTTGAATTATGTTAGTATCCATGTAATTTCATATTGATGAAAGACGATGATGGATGGTAATCCTTACCGCAGACGCTGCAGAGAGCCGTCGGATGCTGCGAGACGGTGCCGAGCGTAGGGAGACTGCTTCCGGAGTTGGTTTCGTGAACACCGTCAGGTTATTAAGGAAACCCGGGCGCCCCGTAACAGGCTGAGAACTTGTCAGAGTTCAAGAGAGACTCCTGTTGCAGGAGTAATATGGGTGGTACCGCGGAGAAATTGTTTTTCGTCCCTGAAGCATATGCTTCAGGGCTTTTTAGTTTCAATTGTCCAAGGGAGGATTGTTCCATGAGTAAAAACGAACTTGTCCATGTCAGTGACTGTACGCTGCCCCAGTCTGAAAACCAGTGTGAACTCAGTTTCAGGGAAAAAATAGAATTATGCCGCCTGATCGATAAGCTCGGTGTTTCTTCCATAGATCTCTGCCCGATCAGGCAGAAGAAAATAGACAGGCTTCTTGTGAAATCCATCTGTTCAGCCGTGAAAAATGCAGCTGTTTCGGTTCCTGTGGACCTGATGGATAAGGAATCTGTCCAGATCACCTGGGAAGCCATGAAGGAAGCCGTCAATCCCAGGCTGCAGGTCGCTGCTCCTGTCAGTTCCGTTCAGATGGAATATATCCTCCATATGAAAGCGGATGCTGCCTGCCGGAAAGTGGAGGAAATGGTCCGGTGCTGCCGTGAGCTGACAGAAAACGTGGAGTTTATCGCGCAGGACGCAACCAGAAGCGACTGCTCTTTCCTTGTGAAGGTGATCACCGCTGCCATCGGTGCCGGCGCTTCTGTTGTTACGCTGTGTGACACTGCCGGTGCCATGATGCCGGAGGAAATATCCGCCTGGCTTGAATCACTGAAAAAAGAGATTCCGGATCTGAGCAAAACAACCCTCGGGTTTTATTGCTCCGGTGAACTGAACATGGCGGACGCCAACGCTGTGTCCGCCATCCGCTGCGGAGTAAGGGAGATCAAAGCCACTGCCTGCAGCGCTACCGCGATATCGCTGCCGAATATTGTTCGCATCCTGAACGCCAAGGGCGGCACCATGGGTGTCTGCACAGACATCGGTGTCGAAAAAATCCGGAAGATCACCGGACAGGTGAATACAATCTGCCAGGCCTCCGGACGGAAATCCGAGATCGGTTCCGGCTTCAGTGATGAGGAATCTGACGCGGATTATCTTCTGAGCATCCACGACAGTATGGAAACCGTGATACGGGCTGCCGAAAAACTCGGTTATGATCTGAACGCTGACGATCAGCAGAAGATATGGAAAAGCTTCTGCCAGACAGTAGAAAAAAAGGAACATATTACCCTGAAGGAACTGGATGCGATCATAGCTGCTGAAGCGATGCAGGTTCCTCCCGCCTATCATGATATTCATTACATGATCAGCACAGGCAACCAGATCGGCGCCGTCGCGCATATGAAGCTGATGTTCCATAATCAGGAAATTGAAGGAACCGCTTCCGGAGACGGTGTTATTGACGCAGCGTTCAATTCCGTTGAACAGGCAACCGGCAGGCACTTCGAGCTGGATGACTTCCAGATCCAGTCCGTTACAGAAGGACGGGAAGCCATGGGTGAAACAGTTGTCCGTCTCCGCTGGGAAGGAAAACTGTATTCCGGCCGAGGTATATCAACTGATATCGTCGGTGCAGGCATTATGGCTTACATCAACGCCGTCAACAAGATCGTCTATGAGGAGGAAGAAGCATGAATCTTTCCTTTTCCACCAGGGGATGGAATTCCCTTTCCTGGGATGAACAGGTCCGGGACGCTTCTGAAATGGGGTTCCAGGGAATCGAACCCTATAATATCCAGGAGTTTCCTTCCCTTTCAGGCCGCGGAGGAGCTTTCCACAGCTACAGCCTGAATGAAACGGTTCGTGAACTGAAGAAAAACAGGCTTGTCCTTCCCTGCCTGGATTCGTCCATTGATCTTTCCCTGCCCTTTGATTCGCCTGAAAAGGCGCAGTATCTGATCAAAACCGCTTCCTCCCTGAAAACACGGTATGTCGCGTTCTGTGCCCTGAGGGACAATGAGGAACAGATCAGGCAGAATATTGAAGCCCTGCTTCCCCTCGCGCAGGAAGAAAACGTCTGCCTGCTGATCAAGACCGTCGGCATTTATGCTGATACATCCCGTCTGCGCGCGCTGATGGACAGCTACGCCTGCGACGAACTCGCCGCCCTGTGGGATATGCATCATCCCTACCGGGATTTCAGGGAAATTCCGGATACCACAATCCGGAACCTGGGCGGGTATGTGAAACATGTTCATTTACGTGATTCCGACGATGACGGCTCCTACAACCTCATCGGCGAAGGCACCCTGCCGATCCGTGATATGATGAACGCCCTTTCTTCCATTGACTATGACGGTTTCATCTCCCTTGAATGGAAAACGGAATGGATTGAGGATATACCCGACCGCGATATTATTTTCCCCCATTTCCTGAACTATATGAACCGTTTTGAAAACCCGCGTGGCAAGAAAAAAGGCCTGTATTTCAATGAAGACGGTACAGGAAAATATATCTGGAAAAAAGACGAGCTGATCGACCTGACATTCGGCCGTGTGCTGGACCAGCTGGTGGAAGAATTCCCTGACCAGTATGCGTTCAAATACACGACACTTGATTATACCCGGACCTATTCGGAATTCCGTGATGATGTGGACCGTTTCGCGCGAGCGCTTATATCCATGGGCGTCAGGGCAGGCTCCAAAGTGGCTATCTGGGCAACCAATGTGCCCGCCTGGTATATCACCTTCTGGGCCGCGACCAGGATCGGCGCCGTTCTTGTAACCGTGAACACCGCCTACAAAATCCACGAGGCCGAATACCTGCTCCGGCAGAGCGATACCCATACGCTGGTCATGATCGAAAGTGCCCTGGACAGCAATTACAGAGCCATCATTAATGAATTATGTCCGGAGATCGCCCAGACAAAAGCCGGAACGCCGCTGCACTGCAAAAAGCTGCCTTTCCTCCGGAATGTGATCACAGTCGGTTTTGTTCAGCAGGGCTGCCTGACGTTTGAAGAAGCCATGAAGCGCGCGGATTCGGTTCCTGTTGAGACCCTGAACGCCATGACCCAGAGCGTCAAGCCGGACGATGTCTGCAACATGCAGTATACATCCGGTACAACAGGTTTTCCGAAAGGCGTTATGCTGACACACTATAACGTTGTCAATGACGGCAAATGCATTGGCGACCGGATGGGCCTGTCTACCGCGGACCGGATGATGATACAGGTTCCCATGTTCCATTGCTTCGGTATGGTGCTTGCCATGACCGCTTCGATGACCCACGGCACAACGCTTTGTCCGCTTCCCTATTTTTCCGCAAAGAATTCCCTGGCCTGTATCAACCAGGAAAGGATCACCTGTTTCCACGGCGTTCCGACCATGTTTATCGCCATGTTCAACCATGAGGATTACAGGAAAACAGATTTTTCCTATATGAGAACAGGCATTATGGCAGGTTCCGGATGCCCGCCGGAACTGATGAAACGGGCGGCACAGCCTGATGAGATGAATATGCGCGGGATTGTCAGCGTATATGGCCAGACTGAGTCCTCTCCCGGAAGCACCATGTCCGCCTGGACCGATTCCCTGGAACTGCGTACAGAAACCGTCGGATATTCATTCCCCCATGTACAGACCAAGGTCATCGATCCGGAAACAGGCAGGGAAGTTCCGGACGGTGTGGACGGAGAATTCTGTTCCAGGGGATATCATATCATGAAAGGGTATTATAAAATGCCCGATGCCACAAACCAGGCGATCGACCAGGACGGCTGGCTCCATTCCGGCGACCTGGCCCGCAGGAATCCGGACGGTACCTACCTGATCACCGGCCGCCTGAAGGATATGATCATCCGCGGAGGAGAAAATATTTATCCGAAGGAGATTGAAGAGTTTATTTATACTCATCCGGCCGTGGCGGACGTTCAGGTTATCGGTGTTCCGGATGCCAAGTACGGCGAGGCTGTGATGGCCTGCATTATCCTGAAAAAGGGTGAGCAGCTGACCAAAGAAGAGATGACGGAATACATCAAATCCCATATGGCCCGTCACAAGGTTCCCCAGTACATCGAGTTTGTGGATGCATTCCCGATGAACGCAGCCGGCAAAGTACTGAAGTATAAGATGCGGGAGGAAGCCGCCGAAAGGCTTGGGCTTGTCGGAGCCGCAGGTATTGATACGGCCAAAGGACTGAAATAAAAAAGAAGGAAGGATTTTTCCTTCCTTCTTTTTATATCCTTATCTGTTTTCAAGAAGATGACGGGTGCCGCTGGGATCTGTAAGCACTTTCGCGCATCCCAGGACAACACAGTCGCGTGCGTCCGCGGAAACGCGGCAGGGTATATTCAGCGCATCGCCGATTGCCTCGGAAAGACCGTAGAGAAGCGCTCCGCCGCCCGTCAGTGTAACACCGCTGTCGAAGATATCGGACGCAAGCTGCGGCGGTGTACGCTCAATCACAATCTGAACCGCCTCGATCAGGTCATTGACCTGATCAACAATGGCTTCGTAGATTTCATCCGATTCGACACTCATCGTCTTGGGCAGTCCGGAAATAAGGTTCCGTCCGGTGATATCCATCACGACGGGAGGATCCTTCCTGACAGCGCCGCCCAGGGTAATTTTGATCTGTTCAGCCGTTCTTTCTCCGATAAGCATATTATACTTTTTCCGCAGATACCTGATAATGGCGTCATCAAAATGATCACCGCCGATATGCACGGAACTGATCACTGATACAGAGCTGTTATACAGAACGGCAAGGTCTGTACATCCTGCGCTGATATCCACCACAAGGCTTCCGTATGGCCCGAGGAAATTAAGCTGTGCCCCCAGGGCAGCCGCAATGTTTTTATCCATCAGCTGCGTCCTGCGTACACCGGCCTCAAACATGGAACTGATCAGCGCTTTCTTTTCCATATCCTTCACACCGGTGGGTACAGCCATAACAGCACGGGGCCGTGCCAGAATATGCTTGCCGATCACGGAAGTGACAAAAAAGCGGAGCATGGCGCTTGTCAGTTCAAAATCAAGCATTTCACCCTGGGCGAGCGGGCGGATAACATTCACATTGGCCGGAGTGCGGCCGATCATCCGGTACGCTTCAGAGCCAAAGGCAATAATATGATTGGTTTCCCGGTCCACGGCAACAACAGAAGGCTCACGGAAGACAATCCCCCGACCCTTCATATAAATAACCACATTGGAAGTACCGAGATCAATCGCGATATCGTTCGTCTGAGCCATGATGCGATCCTTTCATCCCCTTCGATAATACCTGAAAATCATATCATTATAAGATGAAAAAAACAACCTTTGCCCTGCAAAAGAAAACAGGCGTTTCTTGACAAGGCGAAATGATACAAGCATAATATAATATGGTATATTACGGGGATGAGGTGTTGGTTTTGTCTGTCAGAATTCATGCTGTTTCCGCTGGTTCGCCCGCTGAAAAAGCCGGTATACAGCCTGATGACCGGATTGTATCCATTAATGACACACCGATCGCTGACGAGATTGACTATCAGGCCCTTTCCACCGGCACCTGCCTCAGGGTCAGGATTGAACACGAAGGCGTTCCCTGTGATTATACGATTCGTAAATCAGAATGGACTCCGCTGGGACTGAGCCTGGATGAAACCGAATCCATGAAACCCCGCCACTGCCGAAACCGGTGTCTTTTCTGTTTTATCGACCAGCTGCCTCAGGGAATGCGCGATACGCTCTATGTCAAGGATGACGACTGGCGGCTGAGCCTGATGATGGGCAATTATGTAACGCTCACCAACGTTAATGATGAAGAGTTTAACCGCATCATTGAACGAAAGGCCTCCCCTCTCTTCATTTCCGTCCAGGCAACCGATCCTCAGACACGCTGCGTGATGCTCAGCAACCGTCACGCCGGAAACCTGATGGACAGGCTCAGACGCCTGAAGGAAAACGGTCTGCAGTTCCATTGCCAGGTTGTGCTCTGCCCGGGTGTCAATGACGGGGAAATCCTGCGGAAGACCATTACGGATCTCGCCTCTTTATATCCCTCCTCCCAGTCCCTTGCCATTGTTCCGGTCGGACTGACCAAACACAGGGATGGCCTTGCTGACCTGAAGGGATTTGATGCTGTATCCGCCAAAAAGCTGATTGACTTTGTAAAGGGATACCAGGAAAAATACCTTGAGGAATTCGGAACCCGTTTTGTATTTGCGTCCGATGAATTCTACTGTATCTGTAATGAACCCATACCGGATCATACAGCATATGAGGATTATCCGCAGATTGAAAACGGCGTAGGCATGCTCCGGCTGCTGGAGCAGGAATGTGAGGAATCTTATGAATTTCTGTTTTCTGATGGTTTTCCTGAAAGCTCACTAAATCGGCATCTGCTTATCCCGACAGGTGTTTCTGCCCGTCCGTATATCGAAAAGCTGGTCAGCCGGTATGCGCCGAAAGGAACATCTGTAGAGGTAAAAGCGGTCAAAAACAGGTTTTTTGGAGAAACCATTACCGTTACAGGCCTGATTGTTGGGCGTGATCTCATTGACGCCCTGAAAGGCATTCCCTGTGACGAAATACTGATATGCGATACAATGCTGCGCGCGCAGACAGATATGTTTCTGGACGAAACGACCCTGGAAGATGTGCGCAGGGAACTTGGAAAACCGATCAGGGTTGTACAGAACAACGGAGAATCGCTGATCCGTGCCCTGTGGGGATTGGAGGAAGAAAATGGCTAAACCGCTTGTCGCAATTGTCGGCCGTCCGAATGTCGGCAAATCCACCTTTTTCAATAAAATGGCCGGTAAACGGATCAGCATCGTTGATGATATGCCCGGTGTTACCCGGGACAGGATCACCGCTGATGCTGAGTGGCTTGGACATAATTTTACGCTGATTGACACAGGCGGTATTGATCCGAGAAGCGATGACGTTCTCCTCAGCCAGATGCGGGAGCAGGCTGAAATCGCAATGGATCTCGCCGATGTGATATGCTTTTTTACGGACGCGAGAGACGGTCTGACAGAAGATGATAAAGACGTTGCCAACATGCTCCGTAAAACCACCAAGCCGGTACTGCTTGTTGTCAACAAAGTGGATTATCTTGACCTGAATGATAATCTTTACGAGTTTTACGAACTGGGTCTCGGGGATCCCATCGGTATCAGCAGCGTGAATATGCTCGGGTTCGGTGATCTGCTGGACCGTATGATCGAACTGTTCCCGGAGGACGCGGATAACACAGACGATGAAGCAAAGCCCATCCAGCTTGCGATTGTCGGCCGGCCGAACGTTGGCAAAAGTTCCCTGACCAACCGGCTGCTGGGAGAAAACCGTACGATGGTATCCGATATAGCCGGTACCACACGGGACGCTATCGATTCCCTGTATACCGCTGAAGATGGTACTGTCTATAACATCATTGATACCGCCGGAATCCGCAGGAAGCGTTCCGTGGAGGATGAAACGCTGGAAAGATACAGCGTGCTCCGGTCCATTGCCGCCATCAGGCGCTGTGATGTGGCACTGCTTCTGATTGACGCGAATGACGGTGTGACGGAACAGGATACAAAAATCGCCGGTCTGATTCACGATGAAGGCAAGGCCGTTATCGTCATTGTGAACAAATGGGATATGCTTGACAAGGAAACCGGCACCTATGAAAAGTATAAAAAACAGGTGCTGGATGACCTGAAATTCATGACTTATGCTCCCGTTTTGTTTATTTCCGCCAAATCCGGCCAGCGTGTGGGTCAGATCCTGGACAAGGTGAAGGAAGTATATGAAACCGCCTGCCGCAGGATCACAACCGGTGTCCTGAATGATGTGCTGAATGACGCGGTTAACGCTCTTCAGCCTCCTGTCCAGGGCGGAAAACGCCTGAGAATCTACTATGCAACACAGGGTGGAGTACAGCCGCCTTCTTTCGTGCTGTTTGTCAATGAAGAAAAGCTGATGTTCTTCGCATACGAAAGGTATCTGGAGAATTTCTTCAGGAAATCCTTCAATCTGGAAGGAACTCCGATCCGCTTTATCCTGCGGGAAAAGAAAAAGGAGGATTGATTTTCATGCCCAGGGAAATCCTTTACATTATATGCTGTCTGCTCGGTTACCTGCTGGGTTCCATTTCCGGAGGCATTATCACATCCACGCTGGCCAAGGGACCTGATCTCCATACCGTTGGCAGCAAAAGTACCGGAGCCAGCAACGTTCAGCGGACCATGGGCTGGAAATACGGTATCATCACATTCCTGATTGACGGCCTGAAAGGCATAGCAGCCTGTGCAATCGCTGAATTGTTTACAGGAAGCCATTTCGCGGCCATGCTGGCTGGTCTGTTCTGCGTGATCGGCCATAACTGGCCTGTTTTCTTTCATTTCCGCGGAGGAAAAGGCGTTGCCACAACCGGCGGTGTGATGCTTTACTGTTTTCCCCTTCCCGCTCTTCTGTGTATAGCGCTGACCGTTGCGGTCATTGCTCTTTTCAGGTATATCTCTGTAGGCAGCATGCTGCTTGTTGTCACTTTCTTTATCCTGTCTTTTTTCTTCAGTTCCTGCAACGCATGCGTCATTGTATGGACCTTTATTCTGATGGTTATGTGCATCGCAAGGCACCATGCCAATATTGATCGGCTGATTCACGGAAATGAAAACAAGCTCGGACATAAAGCACATCCTTCCGGAGGTGCTCATGAACAATAATATGAATCATGTCCGCAATTTCTGTATTGTGGCACATATCGACCATGGCAAAAGCACTCTCGCAGACAGGATCCTTGAAAAAACCGGTGTTTTTGAGAAGCGTGAAATGGTTGAACAGATCCTTGACAGCATGGAACTGGAACGGGAACGCGGCATAACTATCAAAAGCAAAGTTGTTCATATGACCTATCGCGCGAAAGACGGTAAAGACTATATCCTGAACCTGATCGACACTCCCGGCCATGTGGACTTCACCTATGAAGTCAGCCGCGCGCTGGCCGCCTGCGAAGGCGCCCTGCTCGTTGTTGACGCAACCCAGGGCATTGAGGCGCAGACCCTTGCCAATGTCTACATGGCTCTGGAACATAATCTGGAAACCATCCCTGTCATCAATAAAATCGATCTTCCTTCTGCCCGTCCTGAGGAAGTAAGGCAGGAAATAGAAGATGTAATCGGCCTGGACGCCAGCTATGCCCCTCTGATTTCAGCCAAAACAGGCCTGAATGTGGAAGATGTTCTTGAAGCGATCGTCAATCATATTCCCGCCCCGCAGGGAGATCCGGACGCTCCCCTCAAGGCATTGATTTTTGATGCCTACTATGATAATTATCGCGGTGCCATCTGCTTTATACGGATTATGGACGGAACGATCCGTCCCGGAATGAAAATGCGTATGATGGCTACCGGCAGTGAATTTGACGTCGTGGAGGTAGGTACCTTCGATCCCGGTTACAGGCCCTGCGATGAGCTGAAGGCCGGGGACGTCGGTTATGTTTCCGCTTCCATCAAGGATGTGCGTGACACACGTGTCGGCGACACTATTACCGACGCGGCGCGCCCGGCTTCGGAACCCCTGCCGGGCTACCGCAATGTGACTCCGATGGTTTACTGCGGTATTTATCCTGCTGACGGTGCTGATTATCCGGCGCTCAAGGACGCCCTTGAAAAACTGAGAATGAATGACGCTTCCCTGTCCTTTGAGCCGGAAACATCCGTTGCCCTTGGATACGGTTTCCGCTGCGGATTCCTCGGCCTGCTGCATATGGATATTATTACCACACGCCTGGAACGCGAATTTGACCTGAATCTTGTCACAACTGCGCCGAGTGTTATTTACCGTGTGATTAAAACAAACGGAACCGAACTGATGATTGACAATCCCACCAATCTGCCTCCGGTCGGTGAAATCGCCGAAATGGAAGAACCTTTTGTCCACGCCACAATCTATACTCCGCAGGAATATGTAGGCACTCTGATGGAGCTTTGTCAGGATAAACGCGGCATTTTCATTGATATGCAGTATGAAGGCACCCGTGTCAAGCTGAATTATGACATGCCTCTCAACGAGATCATCTTTGATTTCTTCGACCAGATCAAAAGCAGGAGCCGCGGCTACGCTTCCTTTGATTATGAGCTGAAGGATTACCGTCCCAGTGATCTTGTAAAACTGGATATCCTGCTTAACGGAGAAATCTGCGATGCTTTCTCCATCATTGTCCACCGTGAAAAAGCCTATGCCCGCGGACGGGGCATCGCTGAAAAGCTGAAGGATGTTATTCCACGCCAGATGTTTGAAATCCCGATTCAGGCTGCCATCGGCGGAAAAGTGATTGCGCGCGAAACCGTTAAGGCCATACGCAAGGATGTTCTTGCCAAATGTTACGGTGGAGATATTACCCGCAAGAAAAAGCTGCTCGAAAAACAGAAGGAAGGTAAAAAACGCATGCGTCAGTTCGGTACCGTCCAGGTGCCCAGCGAAGCCTTCCTTGCTGTTCTTAAAATGGACTGACATATGGACAGGGAACATGATCTCCTGCCGGAAGGAATCCGTGAAACAGCCTTTTTTACAGGTCACAGATACCTTCCTGCCGATGAAAAAGCACATATTCAGCAGCGCATTGCTGACGCTGTTGTCATGGCATATAACGATGGTTACAGGCGTTTTATCTGCGGATGCGCCCTTGGTTTTGACACCCTTGCCGCCTTACAGGTGCTTCAGCTGAAAAAAAAGTATCCGGATATGATTCTCTCCCTGGCCATTCCCTGTGAAATGCAGGCAGACCGCTGGCATGATAAAGACAGGGAAATATACAGTAGGATCCTCGAACAGGCTGATGAAAAAACAGTTCTTTCCCCCTGCTATTTTCAGGGTGTTATGCTCACAAGAAACAGGTATATGGCTGACCGTTCCTCCCTGTGCATATGTTACCTCTATCATATGCGGGGAGGAACCGCTTCCACAGTCCGCTACGCGCTGAAACAGGATCATATCAGAATTATCAATCTGGCTTCCGCACAGGATTACAACACCGGATTGCTGAGGGAAAAAGCATGGAATTATATGTCCACATCCCCTTCTGCAGGAAAAAATGCCGCTACTGTTCATTTGTTTCTTTCACAGAGAAAGAATCTGACTATGAAGCATACATCGATCTTCTTCTGAAGGAGGCGGAATGGCGTGCGGATGAAGCAGAGGAACCGGTCCGAACCGTTTATATCGGCGGCGGAACGCCTTCCCTTCTTCCTCCCCGGCTGTTCAGCAGACTGATCCACGGACTTGATTCCATATATGATTTCAGCAGCGTATCAGAGTTCACATCGGAAGCCAACCCCGGAACAGTCACGAAGGCCTGGCTTGACAATGCCTGTGAACTTGGAATAAACCGTCTCTCTTTCGGAATGCAGGCTGCCCAGGATTCATTGCTTCTGATCCTCGGAAGGATTCATCATCAGGAGGATGTTATCCGTTCTGTGGAACTGGCAAGGCAATCCGGTATAACGAATATCAATCTCGATCTCATCTTCGGTATTCCTTCCCAGACAGAGGAAAACTGGATAGAAACGCTTAGGGCGGCGGTTGAACTGAAACCGGCTCATATCAGTGCGTATGGACTGATTCCGGAGGAAGGCACGCCGCTTTATGAGGATCTGCGGCTGAACCGTCTTCAGCTGCCGGATACAGATACGGAAAGAAATATGTACTCTTCCGCCGTATCTTTCCTCAGGTCAATGGGGCTTGAACGTTATGAGATATCCAATTTTGCCACGCCCGGCTTTGAATGTATTCATAATATCGGCTACTGGACACAGGTCCCGTATACCGGCCTTGGCATATCTGCCGCATCCATGACCAGGCTTTGTTCCCTTCCGGACGGTGTAACCTATATACGGAAAACCAACCCTGACAGCTGGCCGGAATACGCCGCAATGATCCGGAACCGTATTTCTCCGCCTGATGAAATCATATCATGCCGGGAAGCTCGTTTTGAGTCCGTTATGCTGGGGTTCAGGCTGGCGGAAGGAATAAATGAAGACACCTTTATGAAGATGCATAAGGTGTCCCTGGAAGAGAGCTATGGAAACAGGCTGAAGCCATTTGTTGATAACGGACTGATCATCCATGAAGGAAAACAATGGAGAATGTCCGAACGCGGTCTGGATATCCAGAATGCCATTCTGTCCGAACTGATGGATGATTAGTTAAGGGCAACGTTATATTCTTTTTCCCTGAAAAACTGTACAGCGTTATTCCTGATCTGATCAAGCAACGCTTTGTCGGAAGGATTTCGTGTTATCTGCTGGACACATTGTGCCACTTCGTCCAGAAGACGGACATCGGCAAACAGGAACTGTTTTCCCGGTTCTCCTGACTGACGCGTTCCGATAAGGTCCCCGGGGCCGCGAAGTTCCAGATCTTTCTGCGCAATCACAAATCCGTCATTTGTGGAGCAGAAAAGCCTCAGTTTTTCAGAAGGCTCCGCGAACAGGAAGCACCAGCTTTCCTCCTGTCCGCGTCCAACCCTGCCCCTCAGCTGATGAAGCTGGCTCAGGCCGTACCGTTCCGCGTTTTCAATGATCATAATCGTCGCGTTTGGATTGTTGACACCAACCTCGATCACAGTTGTGGATACCAGGACGTCAAACAATCCAGCCGCAAAGTCATGCAGCACCTTGTCTTTTTCCGCCGGTTTCTGCGACCCCCAGGTCAGGCCGATACGGAGGCCCTTCATCTCATGATCCTTCAGTTTTTCAAACAGGGCTTTCGCGCTGTGCAGTTCGCTGCTTTCATCTTCATCCTCTTCCACCAGCGGACAGACAATATAAGCCTGTTTCCCTTCAGCGATCCGGGTGCGAAGGAATCCATACATATCCTGTCTTTTTTGTTCAGGTACAATTCTTGTTTTGACCGGAATTCTGCCGGCAGGCATCTCATCAATCACAGACAGATCCAGGTCTCCGTACAGGATCAATGCCAGGGTCCGGGGAATCGGTGTGGCTGACATAACAAGCACATGCGGCAGAATGGTGTCTGTTTTTCCCTTCATCTGCAGGTTTGTCCGCTGCCTGACACCAAATCGATGCTGCTCATCGGTGATGACCAGGCCGAGCTTGCCGTATTCAACATCTTTGCTTATCAGGGCATGTGTACCGAAGAGTACGTCACATTGATGTTCTTTCAGCTCTTTCAGGATCTTCTTTCTTTCTGAAGACCGTGTGCTTCCTGTCAGAAGACGGCATCGTAATCCAAGCTTTTCAAACATCCTGCAGGCATTTTCATAATGCTGCACAGCCAGGATTTCCGTAGGAGCCATCATGCACGCCTGGTATCCCGCGTTGTATGCCAGCCATATGGCACCAAATGCAACCGCTGTTTTTCCGCATCCGACATCTCCCTGTACAAGTCTGCTCATGGCGCAGTCTCTTCGCAGATCAGAAGCGATATCGTTCAAAACCTTTTTCTGCGCGTTCGTTGGTATAAAACCAAGGGACTGCCAGTAACGGTCAATACAATCGTTGCTGAACTGAAAAGGAAATCCGGACTGTCTTTCCGTACCCGCGCATGAAACATAAACCAGATAAAGCAGTATCCGTTCAAATTCTATTCTTCTTCTGGCAGCCTGAAGCGCTTCGGGGCTGTCCGGAAAATGCGCCTGCCTGACAGCGTAATTCAGTTCACACAGATGATACCTGACGCGGAATTCGGCAGGAAGCGTCTCCGGGCAGCAGTCATCCAGCAATTCCAGTGCGTTCCGGATCAGTTTCCTGAAAGATTTGGACGGAAATCCCTTCATTGCCCGGTAAACAGGAATAAAGCCTTCTTCCGGTCCGACGATCTGAGGATTCTGCAAAACCCTTCTGTTGTTGCGGATAACAAGGCGTCCGTAGAGCCTGACAGTCTCCCCTTCCTGAATCCTGTCCCTGATCCAGGCAGCGTTATACCAGCATACGGGCATTTTACCGGTGCTGTCCGCTATGGTTACTGTTACCTTTTTGAGAGAATGGAAAAAGGAGATCTGGGGCTCTTTCAGGGCTTTTCCCTCCACAAGGATAAAGCCCTCATGACGGGTGCTGCACGGAAGTACAGTACTGTGATCCTCATAACGGACAGGCAGTGTAAACAACAAATCGCGCAATGAGAAAACTCCCATTGCGCGCAGTGTTTCAGCTCTAACAGGACCGATACCGGCCAGTTCTGTCAGTTCCATGTCTTACTCCACAGAAATCAGGTAATAATACAGGGGCTGTCCGCCATTATGATATTCCACATCGCAGTCTTCATACTGCTTTTCGATTTCTTCGGCTATCTGCTTCGCGTCTTCTTCCTTGACGTCCGCGCCGTAGTAAACGGTAATCAGCTCATCTTCATCCGTGATGATTTCCTTCATCATTTCAAGAACGACATCATGGATAGAGTGGCCCGAAAACTCAATCTGTCCGTTATGCAGTCCGATGATATCGCCCTGCTTGATCTCAATTCCGTTATACTCGCTGTCACGGATGGCATAAGTCACCATGGCTGTCTTCACATGCTGCGCGGCACCGATCATGCGCTGCATATTATCATCCGGTTCAGCTTCATTCTGGAAAGCAATCGCGGCAGCGATACCCATGGCTACATTTTTCGTCGGAATCACGCGTACATCCTTTGAGGAAAGCTCCGCTGCCTGGTTTGCGGCGAAAATAACATTTCCGTTATTGGGCAGGATAAACACGCATTCCGCGTTAACCTGATTAATGGCATTCAGCAGATCATCCACGGACGGATTCATTGTCTGTCCGCCTTCAACAATCTTGTCCACATTCAGGTCATGGAAAAACTGTGAAAAACCGGATCCAAGAGAAACGGCCACAAAACCGTATTTCTTTGCAGGTTCATCCGGCGCAGCGGGTTCCGCGTCCGATTCTTCCTGTCCGGCGGACTTTTCCAGTTCCCGTTTCATGGCGGCAAGATTGTCGATTTTGATATCTGTAATCTCAGCCAGTTCAATACCGTAATCCAGGGCAAAACCGGGATTATCAGTGTGAACATGGATTTCCGCTCCGCTCAGGTCTCCGTTGACAGATACGGCATCTCCGATCCGGTTCAGGCGGCGCCTGAACGAATCAAGATCATGTTCATCGCAGTCATCACGGAAACGGGTAAGCTTGAAGGATACACAATAGGTATAGGTAAGATCCTTTGTCAGATCGTGACAGTCATCAGATACAGCCTGAACATCATCATCCATCAGCGTATCGGCTGTGGAGATATCTTCACCCCGGAGGACGGCCGCGTATCCCTGGTAGATCAGCATCAGTCCGCGTCCGCCGGAGTCCACAACGCCGGCCTGTTTTAAAGCAGGAAGCATATCCGGTGTTTTTTTCAGGATGGCTTCACCGCTCTTCAGGATAACAGAAATCAGCTGGTCGTAATCCTCGGGGCTTTTCTGTGCCTGTTTCAGGGCATCTTCCGCAACAACGCGGGCAACCGTAAGAATGGTGCCTTCTTTAGGCTTCATAACAGCCTTATAGGCCATCTCAGAGCCTTTCATCAGGGCCTCTGCAAACTGAATCGGCGTTATTTTTTCAACCCCGCTCAGAGCCTTGGCAAAACCGCGGAGCAGCTGACTGGTAATAACGCCTGAGTTACCGCGGGCACCTTTCAGCGCGCCTTTGGCCAGTGCGCTTGCCGCTTCATCCGCGCGAAGATACTCTTTGCTGTTCAGCTCTCTTGTCGCTGACTGCATGGTCAGGGACATGTTTGTGCCGGTATCACCGTCCGGAACAGGGAATACATTCAGTGCGTCAACCGCTTCCCTGTTCTTTTCAAGTATGGCTGTTCCGGCCATCACCATATCACGCAGAAGCAGCCCGTCAATCGTTTTAAACTGTATCAAAGGATTATTCCTCCGTTATCCTAATTCGTCGCGTGAATCGGGTCAGATCCTGATTCCTTCAACAGAGATGCTGATTTTCCGAACCTTAACGCCTGTGGTGCTTTCCAGTTTATAACGAACTGTTTCCACAATGGTTTTGCAGACTTCAGAGATGGAAATGCCATACTCAACGATGATATAAAGATCAACGTCCAGCATATCGCCGACATTGCGGATCTGGACGCCTTTTGTCAGGTTCTCCCTTCCGAGCCACTCAACAATACCGTCCGTTGCCCTTTGTCCGGACATCGCAACAATACCATAGCATTCAAGCGCGGCATACCCGACAACTTTGAGCATTACATCTTCAGCAATATAGATTGTTCCGTATTCGTTCTTGATTTTACATTCCATGAGTTTCCCTCCCGCATATTACCGTGGCAGGTTTTCGGATTCACTGAAAATCCGATCAACAGGACTCAAGAATTATATAATAGAATCCTCTTTTTATCAAGTGGCAGGCATCTTGACAATCCTTATGTTTTCCAACATAATATATATAATGCAATGAAGGGAAGAGTATTCTGATCCCCTGTTTCACAGAGAGCTTCCGTACGCTGAAAGGAAGTAAACAGTTTTCAGAGGAAGTACATCCCGGAGCAGTCACCTGAAATCTTTCAGTAGGGATGACACGGTGCGCCGTATACAGCGCCTCAGAGAGCAGGACATACCTGCTGAATGGAAGTGGTACCGCGGTTTTCGCCTTCCGGCGAAAACTTTATTTTTTTATCAGGAGGAAACAAAGATGGACATATCCTCAATCCGGTATGCACACAGATTTGATCACGTTACGGGAAGCGCCATACGGGAGATTTTTAAAGTGATAGCGCAGCCCGGTATGATTTCTTTTGCCGGAGGCAATCCATCCCTTGACGCGCTGCCGGACCGCCAGGTTGATGAACTGGCGCATTATGTACTGGAAAAAGACGGCAAAGCTCTGCTGCAGTATGGTGCCACTGAGGGGTATCCGCCTTTTGTTGAAAGCCTGAAAAAATACGTTGAAAACCAGCTTGGTGTCGACATCCCCGCTGTTCTTCCCGTGACTGGATCGACACAGGCCATGGACCTCCTTTGTAAGGCCCTCATTGATCCGGGAGATACCGTACTTGTTGAGAATCCGTCTTTTCTCGGCAATCTTCAGTGCCTGAAGCTTTATCAGGCAAATCTGGTTGCCCTTGAGAGCGATGACCAGGGACTGATTCCCGAAGATCTGGAAAAGAAGATCAGGCAGTATCATCCGAAACTCCTGTATACCATTCCCACTTTCCAGAATCCGACCGGTAAAACGCTGCCTGAAGAACGGAGAAAAGCTGTCGCTGAACTGGCCAATCAATACGGTATGGTTGTCGCGGAGGATGATCCCTACCGGGATCTTCGTTATGAAGGGACTCCCTTCCATTCCATCAAGTATTATGACAGGAACGGATGGGTCATGTTCCTCGGCAGTTTCAGCAAGAATATTTCTCCCGGCCTTCGCGTTGGCTTTATCGCGGGCGACCCAGGAATCATCAGGAAGTGCACTGTCGGCAAACAGTCAACAGACGTCCATTCCGCAAACCTGAACCAGGCAATTGTGGATCAGTATCTCCGGCGTAATCTTCTTCCCGGCCATATCAGCAGCATCTGCGACGGATATAAATCCAAAATGCAGCTGATGCTGAAAGCCCTTGAAAATTTTCCTGAAGATGTTGCTTTTACCCGTCCGCAGGGAGGTTTGTTCATCTGGGCTGAACTTCCCGGGCATATGGATACCGTTTCACTGCTTTCCAAAGCCGTGGACCGTAAAGTCGCTTATGTTCCCGGAACTTACTTCTGTGTTGACGGCGGCCACCTGAATACGCTTCGTCTCAATTTCTCAAACAGTACCCCGGAACAGATCGTTTCCGGCATGAATGTGCTTAATGATCTGATCCGGTCAGAATTAAAATAATAAGGAGATACAAAAATGGAACATATTCTTGACATTCTGAAAGAACGCGGATTTATAGCACAGATGACTTTCGAGGATGAGCTATATGAGCAGCTTAAATCCCCCACGACTTTCTATGTTGGATTTGACCCCACCGCTGACAGTCTGCATATCGGACACTATATTCCGATCATGGCCATGGCCCATATGCAGCGGGCAGGTCATAAGCCCATCGCGCTCATGGGCGGCGGAACCGCAATGATCGGTGACCCTTCCGGAAAAACCGACATGAGAAAAATGCTGACCGTGGAAACCATTGACAGGAATGTTGAGTGCATCAAAAAACAGATGTCCCGTTTCCTCGATTTTGACGATGACAAAGCGCTGATCGTCAATAACGGCGACTGGCTCCGTCACCTGAACTTTATCGATTTTATGAGGGATATAGGTTCTCAGTTCTCCGTCAACCGCATGCTGACCGCAGAATGCTATAAAGCCCGGATGGCTACTGAAAACGGTCTCAGTTTCCTGGAATTCACCTATATGCTTATGCAGAGCTATGATTTTCTGGAACTGTTCCATCGTTACGGATGCCGCCTGGAAATGGGCGGAAATGACCAGTGGAGCAATATGCTCGGCGGCGCGGATCTTGTCAGGAAAAAAGAAAATGAAAAAGCCTTCGCCTGTACTTTCCAGCTTCTCCTGACCCATGACGGCCGGAAAATGGGCAAAACTGAAGCCGGCGCCCTTTGGCTGGATCCTCTGAAAACCACCCCCTATCAGTTCTATCAGTACTGGCGCAATGTGGATGACAAGGATGTTGAAAAGTGCCTGGCCCTCCTGACTTTTCTTCCCATGGATGAAGTCCGCAGGCTTGGCGCCCTCAGGGATTCTGAGATCAACGAAGCCAAGAAGGTGCTCGCATTTGAGGTAACCAGGCTCGTACACGGTGAGGAAGAAGCTAAGAAAGCCGCTGAAGCGGCAGAAGCGCTTTTCGGAAAAGGCGCAGCCGCGGCTAATGTTCCTACGCTGGAAGTATCCGCTGCTGATTTTGCCCAGGACGGCCGGGTATCCACAATGCTTGTGAAATCCGGCCTGTGCAAGAGCCAGAGTGATGCCAGGAAACAGATTGAACAGAACGCGGTATCCGTTAATGACCGGAAAATCAGTGATCCCGCTTCTGTCCTGACCGCTGAGGACATTGGCAAAGACGGCGCTATGCTGAAAAAGGGCAAAAAGGGCTTCTGCCGTATACAGCTCATATGACAAACGCCTATATTACTGTTTCCCATCCTTCCAGGGAGGAAACCGTCATCAATAAAAGCCGTTTTATCGGCTATGCCGCTCCCTGTACCTCTGAATCAGACGCCTTGTCCTTCCTTCAGGAGATCAGGGATGAACACAAAACCGCGACTCACCACTGTTACGCCTATATTATCGGGGAAAACAGCGGCATCATGAGGTACAGTGATGACGGCGAACCCGGCGGTACAGCCGGGCTGCCGATGATGGATGTCCTGAGGGCCCGGAATATTGTTAACTGCTGTGTCGTTGTGGTGCGATATTTCGGCGGTACCCTTCTGGGAACCGGCGGCCTTGTCCGTGCTTATTCACAAAGTGCGCAGTCCGCGCTGAATGCAGCGGAGATCGTCCGGATGGAGCAGACTTCCCTTCTTTCCTGTGAACTTCCCTATCAGGTATGGGATAAATTCCGCTATACAGTCGAACAGCTTCATGTCATGATCAGGGATGTTGAATACAGCAATATTGTTTCTTTCATTCTTGCCGTACGGTCATGCGATAAAGACTCTCTGATGCCAAAGCTTCTCGACTCCTCAGAACGGATGCTGAAAATCCATTCGGAGGAGGAATCCTATGAAGCATGGAAAGCCAAATGATATTTGGGCTTAAATAAAACAGCTGCCTGTTTGTTGCACAGGCAGCTGTTTTCGTTTATTCCTGTCAGATCAGTGACAATCCAAGTTCCATCATATTTCTGAATCCGACCTGTCTTTCCTCTGCAGGCAGTTCCTCTCCCGTAACCAGACTGTCAGATATGGAACAGATGGCCAGTGCGTTTTTGCCGGCTCTCGCGGCGTTCATATATAACGCAGCCGCTTCCATTTCGACCGCAAGCACGCCCAGACGTGACAGGATTTCTGTCTGGCTGCTGTCAGAATAGAAGGCATCGGATGAGAGCAACGGACCGCACACAACATTGCACGGGAGATTTTTCGCGTATTCCATAGCTCTGGAAAGCAGCTCATAGCTGCAGCATGGGGCGGCGTTGCCGCGGAAACCAAAGCTGTTTATATAACCGGAATCTGTATACGCGCTCATCGCCACAACAATATCCTTCAGTTTCAGTTTCGGGGAAATTGCTCCGGCAGAACCGATCCGGATAATATTTTTCACATCATAAAAATTGAAGAGTTCATAGGAATAAATACCGATTGAAGGACAGCCCATACCGCTCGCCATAACCGATACTTTTTTCCCTTTGTAGGTTCCCGTATATCCCTGAACATTCCGGACATTATTGACCAGAACAGCGTTATCGAGATACTGTTCAGCGATAAACTTCGCGCGGAGGGGATCGCCAGGCATCAGGACAGTCTCCGCAAAAGCACCTTCCGGAGCGTTGATATGGGGTGTTGGAATTCTGGAACTCATTTTTTTCTTCCTCCTTTGATTTACTGTCTGTTTGGCCAGTGCTGGTGAATAAGTTTGCACAGATCCCGCAGGCTGGCTATGTCTGTTATGCTGATTGCGCCGTATGGCAGCGAAAGAATACGGGAAACAGCGGTTCTGCAGCTGTCAGTCAGCCGAAGAAGCTCATACAGGTCGGTTTCCTTTCCCTGATCCTCAGCCATGATAATCATATCACATATACTGATCCACAGTCTGTTCACAACGGATAAAATGATATCCGTGGTATATTCAGGATCGGTGCAGAACAGCTGCTCCTGTTCCGCGGCCTTTTCGATCTGCATTCTGACCGAATCCCGAAACTGTTCCGAAAGTGCTTCACTGTAATAATTTCTGACAGTTTTACCTTCATGAAACCTGAAAAGCGGCAGAAGCATCAGAAGAAAAGACAGTTTTTCATCGTGAAACGGAATCATGCCGGAAATCAGATGATCCAGCAGCATCACGGCGTCTGTTGACTGTTCCGCTGTTTTGATGGTCATTTCGAAGTTTTGTTCAGCCCTTTTTCTGCAGATTCCCTCCAGCAGGGCTTCCTTGCTGATAAAATGATGGTAAAAACTGCCTTTACTGGAATGCAGAGCATCTATGATATCCTGTATGCTTGTTTTTTCATATCCGTTTCTGCAAAACATCATTTCAGCTGTTTTGAGAATTTCCTGCTTTCGGATATCTCCCTTTCTCAATGGCAATCTCCCTCCCCGGACATTTACACAGATTTTCCGGCGGCCAGCCCTGATGAAAACGCAAACATGAGATTGAAGCCGCCGCAGTCGCCGTCAACATTCAGAACTTCACCTGTCGCATATAAACCTGACATAACCGTCGATTCCATTGTTTTCGGATCAAATTCCCTGCAGTCAGCACCGCCGGCCGCTACCTGGGCATATTCAAATCCTCTGGTCCCTTCTATGCTGATCCGGTAATGAAATGCAGTTTCAGCGATCGCTTTCAGAAGCTCATCAGATAACTCTCCGGCTTTTTCGCCCTTCAGCGGAACACCGGCCTGCTTCATGACCGCATAGGCGATCCGGCTGACCAATACACCGTCAAGCAGTGAAACCGGAGAATACTCATGATACATGTTCCGCCGTCTTTTCAGCTCATGACAGAATTCTTCGGGCTTGTCATAATATCCATGCAGGAAATTGACGGACAGATAAGAACTTTTATCTTTTATAAATCTGGAACACTGCATTACGCAGATACCGCTGATGCCGTATTCCGTAAAAAGGATCTCCCCTTCTTCTGAATGAATCAGTTTATCCTGATCATAAAGAGAGACTTTTCCCCTCACTCTTATTCCGGACAACCCGGATATGCTTTTCCTGTCCGTGTAAAGCGGAACAAGGGACGGAACAGCGGGAATAATGCGATGGCCCAATGAGCTCAAAAGTTCATAACCGTTGTCTGTTCCTCCCAGTTTGGGCTGGGCAGGACTGCCGCATGCAATAATGAGTTTCGTCGACTGCCATTTTCTGCCGTTTGTATCGGTTACAGTAAATAGATCGTTCTGACGGGAAACAGAAGAAACAGTCGTATTGGATTTCAGTTGTACCCCGTTTATGCCCATGGCATTTTTCAGAACTGACAGAACAGATGCAGACTGAAACGTGGAAGGATAGATCCTGCCTTCATTCTCGGAAGCAAGCATCAGCCCGTACTGATTGAAAAAATGCCTGATATCATCCGCAGTGGAATTTTCCAGTACATGGTCCGCGAATTCCTGATCCCCGTAATACCTGAGCGCGCCGCTGTTCATCATATTGCACCGGCCGTTCCCTGAAGCTGAGATTTTGCGCCCGGGAGTATCATTTTTATCCAGGAGAAGAACGGATTTATGTCTTTCAGCAGCTTTAACAGACGCAATCATACCAGACGCGCCTGCACCGATGATCATTACATCAGGATTTCTGTTCAATCTTCTGTTCCTCATAATTAGAATTCGGTCTGTTCTTGTATATGATAAACAGACTTCAGTTCGTTTGTCAAGCTTCCGTCCTGATTGTAAATAATCAGCGGAGGACGTGTATGCAGTGTCGGTCTTGCGTCTTTAACTGCTTCTATCAGCACAAGATTGGCAGGTTTATGAATGTACGGATAGGCCAGCTGAAAAACCTTTGGCTCCAGATGATGTGACCTGAGCTTTGTCATAATACTGAACATTTGCGATGCCGGATAGACCAGAATGAATTTTCCCCTGCCTTTCAGGATGGAAAACGCGCCTTTCAGCATATGATCCAGCGTATCTTCCTTCTGGTTCCTGGCAATTGATTTCGATTCACTTGGACTGGCCAGTACAGCGCCCGGCTGACCGTACGGAGGATTACAGATCACCGTGTCAACGGAACAGGGTTGAATGTATTCAAGCGCGTCTCTGGCGTCAGCATGGATCACTGTCATACTGTCTTCCAGCCGGTTCAGCCGCACATTCCTTTCCGCAAGTTCGGCGGCTTCCTCCTGTATTTCAAATGCGTAATACCGTTTCCCCTTTTTTCTTCCCTTCAGGAGGAAAAGAAGCACCCCGTTGCCTGTACCGAAATCAGCAACTGTGTCAGATTCCCTGATGTTCGCAAAATGTGCCAGAAGCACTGAATCCATCCCAAACCGAAACGCGTTTTTCTTCTGGATCAGCTGCAGTCCGTCAAGCTGTAAATCTTCAATTGTCTCATCGTTATCCGGTATCATAGATATAATTTGCTCCTCTGAAAACAGGGATGCGCTGTGACAGCACATCCCTTTCTTTTGTGTTTCCCGCTTACTGTCTGTTAAATATCAACAACGACAGGATTGGGTTCATCACCCGCCGGTTTTTCCGCTTTTTTTGATTGAAAAAGCGATTCATACAGTTTCAGATACTCTCTGGCAGAATGATTCCAGCTGTAATCACCGCTCATGCCGCGTTTCTGAAGCGTCTTCCATATATCCGCATGATTCCTGTAATACTCGGACGCCCGCTCGATCGTATGAAGCATGTCATGAGCATTATAGTTGAAGAATGTAAATCCGTTGCCTTCCCCGTTGAACTCATTGTAACTCAGGACAGTATCCCGCAATCCGCCGGTTTCGCGAACAATCGGAATGGTTCCGTATCTCATTGCGATCATCTGGCTAAGGCCGCATGGTTCAAACTGACTGGGCATCAGGAATACATCCGTTCCTGCATAGATTTTATGCGCAAGCGTATGATCCATGGTAAACCTTGCCGCAACACGTCCCTTGTATTCTGTTTCCGCCCAACTGAACAGGTTGAAGTATCTACCTTCTCCCATACCCAGTACAACAAGCTGAACGTCAAGCCGCATAATGTCCGAAATGACATAATCCACAAGGTCGAGCCCCTTCTGGTTGCTCAGTCTTCCAACCATGCCGATCATCAGCTTGTCCGGGTTTACTTCAAGCCCCAGTTCCTCCTGAAGCTTTTTCTTGCATTCCGCCTTTCCTTCCGGCTTATCAAGACTGTAATTGACAGGAATCCGCTTATCGGTGGCAGGATCATATTCATTCATATCAATGCCGTTCAGGACACCGAAAAGTTCTTTATTCCTTGCACGGAGAAGCCCATCAAGTCTTTCACCGTAATATGCAGTCTGGATTTCCTCTGCATAAGACGGACTGACAGTTGTGATCAGGTCTGTGTATACGAGGGCCGCTTTCATGAAGTTGGCACATCCGAAGCATTCCAGCTTATCATCTGTCCACAGGCTGTCGCCCAGGCCAAGAATATCCTGCACTTCACGTATGCCAAAGATCCCCTGATATTGCAGGTTGTGGATTGTAAATACTGTTTTGATGTTCGCATAAAAAGGCAGATGCGCATACTGGATTTTCAGCAGCGCCGGTATCATACCGCTCTGCCAGTCATGGGCATGGATAACATCCGGCTGGAAACCGATGAGCGGCAGCATATTTAGCGCGCCGCGGCAGAAGAATCCAAACCGTTCATACTCATCCCCGCCCATACCGTAGATATACGGACGGCCGAAGTAATATTTGTTGTCCATGAAATACCATGTGACACCGTCTTTTTTGATCATTTCTATGCCGCAGTACTGTCTTCTCCAGCCAAGCTGCACTTCGAAATCACAGACATGTGTCATTTGCTGCAGGTATTCTTGCGGAATCGCGCTGAACTGGGGAATGATAACTCTGACATCATGTCCTTCCTTTGCCAGAACCGGAGCAAGCGCACCGACAACATCTGCGAGTCCGCCTGTTTTTACAAAAGGAACAGACTCACTGGCGGCAAATAGGATTTTCATATGAAATGCCCTCCCCTTAGTAATCAGATAACAACATTCTTGGCAATAACGATCGGATAGGCCTCCGGCCCGATCAGTTTGGAATTCCGTTTGATCACAGTCTGTTTGTCAAGTATGCAGTTCTCAATATATGCACCCTCCTGTACCTGTCCGTCCTGCATGATAATGCAGTTTTTAACATGTGCGTTCGGCGCGACCTTCACACCCCTGAACAATACACTGTTTTCGATTTTTCCCTCAATCTGGCATCCGTCTGCCACCAGGGAATTGATGGCATGAGATTCTTTGCTGTAGAAAGCCGGCATCTCATCACGGACTTTTGTATAAACAGGCAGTTCATCAATAAACAGTCTTTTTCTTATTTCCGGTTTCAGAATGTCCATGTTGAATTTAAAGTAGCTCTGAACAGAATCAATGTTCCAGCATACTCCTGTATATTCAAAAGCATTCACTTTTGCCTGTTTTTCCTGAACAAGGCGAAGGAGGATATCCCGGGCCAGATCATGAAGGCCGTGCGCAACGGCTTTGTCAACAAGATCCTTCAGGAATTCCCTTTTCATCACGCACACCTGCATAAATGTATTGCCATAGGACGGATGAGTCGGTTCCACTTCTATATCAGTGACATCCCCGTTATCATTGACTGAAATATAAGTGCCGTATTCATCCCGCTTCATGGATGGGTCTTTTGTGTAAAGCAGGGTAATATCAGCGCCTGTGGATTCATAATAATCGATCATCTGATCGAAATGAGCATTGTAAATAATTCCGCTGTTGCTCAGGACTACAAGCTCCTGTTTACTTCTGGTCAGATAATCTGTATTGGAACGAAGTCCGTCCAGAACACCCGGATAGAGGCCCACATTTTCCCTGGTCAGGAACGGCGGAAGAATGTGCAGTCCGTTATTTTTTCCGTGAAGATCCCATTCCTTTCCCGATCCAAGATGGTCCATCAGGCTGTGATAGTTTTTCTGCATAATCACGCCGATGTTCTTCATACCGCCATTGACCATGCTTGAAACAAGGAAGTCAATAACCCGGAAACGTCCCGCAACCGGCAAAGCCGCGATAGCACGTATAATCGTCAGTTCCCGCAGGCGGGCGTCATTTTCACCTGTATAAATAATTCCCATTACGTCTTTCATACGTTTTTACACCCTTTCATTCATTTTTTCCGTTCAGAAAGTGCAGGTTTCATCAACCTGCGTTCCCGCAGGAACGGAAACACCGGCCGGTAATGTGACGCCCTGTCCGATAACCGCTATATTTCCCGTATTCTCACCGATGATTGATCCGGCGCCGACTGTAGCGTTTTCAGCTACGATGGTGCGTCTGACAATCGAACCGCGTTTGATAATACTGCCGGGCATGACAACGCTGTATTCAACGTCTGCTCCCTCTTCAACAACAACGCCGGCAAAAAGAATGGAATGGTTTACTTTGCCATATACTTCGCAGCCTTCCGTAATGAGGGTGTCTGTCACGACAGCGCCTTCAGCGATATAATGCGGCGGCATCCCGGGATTTTTGGAATAGATACGCCATTTTTTATCATGCAGATCCATCGTGGTGGGGTTGTCGATCAGGTCCATATTGGCTTCCCAGAGGCTCTCGATCGTACCGACATCCTTCCAGTAGCCGTTAAAGTCATAAGCCATCAGGACCTGTTTGTCATTCAGCATGTCCGGAATAATGTTCTTGCCGAAATCGTTCGAACTGTTTTTGTCTTCCTCATCCAGCGTCAGATACTTACGCAGTTTTTCCCATGTAAAGATATACACACCCATCGAAGCCTTGTTGCTTTTGGGATTCTTTGGTTTTTCCTCGAATTCGATAATCCTGTTATCAGAATTGGTATTCATGATACCGAAACGGGAAGCTTCCTCCCACGGCACTTCACGGACTGCGATTGTGGAATCGGCACCGTTCCGGATATGATAATCCAGCATCGCGTTATAATCCATTTTGTATATATGGTCTCCGCTGAGGATCAGTACATAATCCGGATGGTATTGCTCAATAAACGCCATATTCTGATAGATGGCATTGGCTGTTCCCCTGTACCACTCTCCGCTTTTCCCTTTCTGATAGGGCGGCAGTACAAAAACGCCTCCGTTGGATATGTCCAGATCCCAGGGGGCTCCGCTTCCGATATAGGCATTCAGTTCAAGCGGCTGATACTGTGTAAGGACACCGACTGTATCAATACCGCTGTTTGTGCAGTTGCTCAGGGGAAAATCGATGATTCTGTATTTACCGCCGTAAGGAACAGCAGGCTTGGCAACATTTTTTGTCAAAATACCAAGGCGGCTTCCCTGTCCTCCGGCCAAAAGCATTGCAATACAGGTTTTCTTTCTTAACACGCTTCACACGCTCCCTTTTCCTTTATAGATATAAGAATCTGATTTTTCCTAAGAATTCATGTCCTTTTTGTTATTACATTTTACCTTTCCATGCTTGATTTCGTCAAGTGCTGATTCCCCCGTTTTTTCTGCAAAAACATGCAGACAGGCCATTGTGCAGATTGAAATGTATGCTATAATACATAAATGAAATTTTATTTTATTTTTTTTTAAATTGTTTGGAATCTTACCGGTTTCTGAAACGTTGATTAGATGGAAGAGGTGATCATGAATTGTCTCAGCAGCCTGAAATAACAGATCGCTCTTCCAGTTCCCTGTCCTTTGACCAGCTTTATGAGCTGTATGCAACGGATGTTCTTCGTGTTTCGTATTACTATCTGGGAAACAGGGAAATGGCTGAAGACGTAACGCAGGATGTGTTTGTCAAACTGATTATGAACAAGCCTTTCCTTGAACAGGGACGGGAAAAAGCATGGCTTCTGAAAGTCGCGCTGAACCGGTGCCGTGATCTGTGGAGAAGTTCATGGATCAAAAAAGTGGTGCTCGGACATCCCGGTTTTGAATGCTTTCCTGCGCCGGATGAGATCGGCCAGATCACAGACCGTCATTCCCTCGCCGAAGCGGTCAGCCTTCTGAAACCGGAATTCAAAGAAGTCGTCCTGCTTTTCTATTACCAGGGTTTTACGGTTACTGAGATTTCCGACATGCTGCAAATTGCTGAAGGAACCGTTTCCTCCAGACTGAGCAGAGCAAGGGAAAAGCTTCAGAAAGAATTGAAAGGAGATGAACAGCAGTGATGAAACTTGAAAATCTTCGTGAAGAAACTGAATCAGCTCTTTACGGCCTGACTGCAGATGATTCTCTGAAATACAGAATTCTTCAGAAAGCTGCTCAGACACCCGCCGAAACAACAAAAAAAGGATTCCATCCTTTCCCTGTCCTGTGCTCTGTTCTGGCAGTGCTTCTGCTACTGACTGTTGCACTGAATCATGTTCGTCCGCTCACTCCGGTTGAGCCCGGCGAAATGACCGTGTTTGCAGCCGGTGGAAAAGAAGAAGGAAGTACATCTGTATTCAGCAGCATTAACGCATCCGATATTGTTTCCATGGAACTGACATCTGTCGGAAAACTGGAATCATCAGAAAAATGCGCCCAGCTTCTCAGTATGCTTCAGCAGGAATCCTTCCCCGCAGCCGACGAAAAGTGGGATAATAATGAATACCTTATTATCAGCACTTCAGACGGCCAGAGTGTTAAATATCCCGTAAACGAACCGTATTTCCTCTACAATACCTGCTGGGAATGCCAGTCTTTCTTCGACCTGTTCCGTAACAGCATCGGTAAGTAAACCTGTTTCCTTTCAGGAAACTTCAATCTTCCATAAAAAACACCTCTGATGACTTCATAACATCATTCAGAGGTGTTTTTATATTTTATCCGGTCAGATACTGACAGTATATATCACATTATAGCGCCATGGTGCATGAACCGGCCTGTTGTTGATAAACGCACAGAATCGATGTTTCAGAAACGCCCGTTCTCTTCCAGGTATTTTTCCAGTTTCCTTTTGACCCTCTGTAAAGCATTATCGATTGATTTAACGTGCCGGCCAAGTGTTTCAGCTATTTCCTGATAGCTTTTGCCGTCAAGATAAGCAGACAGGACCTCCTGTTCAAGTCCCGAAAGGACTTCATTGATCTTCTGATGGATATTGCCAAGATCCTCCTGGTTGATGATCATATCCTCCGGATTGCCGGCTCCTCCCTCCATGATAATATCAAGCAGGGTCCGGTCACTTTCCTCGTCATATAACGGCTTATTGAGTGAAACATAGCTGTTTAAGGGAATATGCTTCTGTCTTGTGGCTGTTTTAATGGCTGTGATAATTTGCCTTGTGATGCAGAGCTCGGCGAACGCGCGAAATGAGCTGAGCTTTTCCGGCTTGTAATCACGTATGGATTTGTATAAACCGATCATACCTTCCTGAACAATATCTTCATGGTCCGCGCCGATCAGGAAATAGCTTCTGGCTTTGGAACGGACAAAATTCTTGTATTTGTTCAGAAGATATTCTTCCGCATGCGTATCTCCGTCATGACACATCTGAACAATTTCTTCATCAGTTTTTGATCCGAAAACATCTCTGAACGGAATCACATCGTCACTGCGCTCTTCTTCCATATGCACTTTTGTGTGTTCTTCGGGAAGATTATTCATCTCAGTTCCATGCTCATCTTTGTTCATCACAGTCCTTCTCCATTATCAGCATTTTCAGCCCCTGCATTCCATAACTCTGTACATCATGATACCGGCTGCAACGGAAGCATTGAGGCTCTCGATCTTTCCTTTCATCGGCAGGGAAACTGCATAATCGCACTTTTCAGCCACAAGACGGCTGATGCCATCTTCCTCGGCGCCTATAACAAGACCAACCCCGCCGTCAAAAGATGTTTTCCTGTAATCTGTTCCGTTCATTGTAACCGCATAAAACCATATATTCTTTTTCTGGAGATCTTCAATCGTCCGGGCAAGGTTACCAACCCTGGCGACCTTGACATATTCAACCGCTCCCGCTGAAGACTTTACAGCAGAAGGTGATAATCCGACGCTTCTGTGCTGAGGTATGATAATGCCGTGAACGCCCGTGCATTCAGCCGTACGGATGACCGCGCCGAGGTTGTGCGGATCTGTAATACCGTCCAGGATGATCACAAAAGGAGCTTCTCCCTTGCTGGCCGCGTCCTCCAGAATATCATCCACTGTTGAATACTGATAGGCTGAAGCCATAGCAATCAGACCCTGGTGATTGGGAGCAATGGCATCCAGCCTGCTTTTTTCAACAACCTGGATCTGGATCTTCTGTTCTTTTGCTTTCTGAACAATCTCCCTGGCCGAACCCGAAAGCTCTCCCTTCTGAACAAGGAGCTTTTCGAGATCATGGTGGTTTTTCAGCGCTTCCCGAATCGGATTCCTGCCCGTAAGGATATATTCATTTGACTGTTCATTATGATCAGGTTTATCAGAAAACTCTTTCTGATGATATTCATACTGACGATAGTCTCTTGTCCGGGGTTCAGCTTTTACATGATCCTTTCTTGTATTTCTGTCACCGGAATACGTTTTGCCTGATATACGGCTTCTTTCTGACGTAGCCCTGAATCCCCTTGTATTGTTCTTCTTCTTATCAAATGACATATATTTACTCCTTTTCATGCGCACGGATCATTTCTTCCCGTTCCTGTCTGATCTTCACAGCCTGACCGCAGCTTTTTTCACCTTCCGGGCATTTACCCCTCAGGCAGGCCGGTCCGGCGTTTTTAAACAGGGCCGGTGCGGTTTCGAAGCAAAGCCTGAACATCTCATTCGCCATCTCCCTTATTTCCCACTGGGCGCGGCTGCACATGCGCAATGAGAAGAAGTGCCTCAGTTCACGTACGTTCATGGTTACCATGATTCTGGTCTCACAGGCGTTCGGCAGCACGAACCGGGCGTCTTCATTTGATTTTTCACCCTGACATCCCAGTTCAGCCTGCCATTCCTTATACCAGGATTCTATAGTATCCATCTGTTCACTGTATCTTCTGACCGCGTCTTCACCAAGCGCTTCGATACTTTTCGGAATGATGTATCCGTACCCTTTTTCATAGGACACATACCGCTGGCTCTGGACGGAAAAACTGGCAATTCTGTGCCTTGTAAGCTGTGCGAGAAGAACGCGGCTGACACCTTCCACGCCAAAGGTGAAAGATGCGTGTTCCAGGACGGATTCATGTCCCATATCCATCAGTTTTTCAATAAATCCGGTCTGATCCTTCGCGGATATTTTTTCCTGTAAATCAGAGATGGATGATTTTGAATAACACAGTTTCGCACCAAGGGCTATCGCTTCCTCCGGAGACAGTGTGTGCCGCAGAAGCACAACCTTCATTCTTTTTTGCTCAGCCATCCGATATCACCTCTTCGATATGTTTTACAATCCGGCAGATCCTTTCATCCTGTCCGGTCAGATACAGAAAACCGAACAACGCTTCAAATCCGGTGGAAGCGGCATATTCATCCGGATCCTGATTCCGCGGAGCAGCATGTCTGGCATGCGCGTTTCTCCCCCTCCGGACAATCTCTTTTTCCGTCTCGGTCAGTTCATCCTGTATGGATCCGAGGATCATGTACTGAGAATGCGCGTTCACAAGACTGACGCATTTTTTGTGCATATGATGGACGTTGTATTTACGTGAAATAAGCTTATACCGGACAATCATTTCCCATACGGTGTCTCCCAGATAAGCCAGCTGTATGGCATTCAGCTGGGCGGCTTCCATTTCGTCCATTGTCTTTTCAAAGCGCAGACTCAATCACATAACCTCCATTATATGTTCTATAAATTATATCATAAAATTTCCTCAATAAACATTGTTTCTTTTTTGAAAAATTCTTCTTGACAGAGTTCGAATAATATGTATAATAGCTTTTGTTGCTTGAGCACCATTAGCTCAGTTGGTAGAGCACCTGACTCTTAATCAGGGTGTCTAGGGTTCGAGTCCCTAATGGTGTACCAACCGTGTCACATCCGAACACCAGAGTGACGATTTATCAAATCGCAATCTGAAACCGGATAAAAAGAGAGATGCTACAAAAATGTAGCATCCCTTTTTTGTTACCTCTGGCCGCCCATGCGATCCATGTCATCCCGCATGTCATCCGGTCTGCCGTAGTATCTCCGTCCGCTGTAGCCGTCCCGGCGGTCACCGTCACGATAGGAACGGCCATACATCGGATAATTCCCGCTGTATCCGCCCTCCTCGCTTTCCAGCATCGCGCATGTGGTTACCAGGCTTTTCATGCTGTGAGTCAGTTTGTCAATCACGTCCAGGTCAGATGTGCTGATCTTTCCGCCAGCGTTCTTGATCCGCTTGTTCGCTTCACCAATCTCATAGCTCACGGCCTCTTTCAGGTCATACAGTTCATCAATGATGTGTTTCATCTTTTACCCCTCCCATCAGGCCGCGGGAGTGTTGGGATTTGCCACCGTATAGCTCGGAATCGGATACGGAGCAACACGGTTCACGATGTACTGTGTCTGTGCAGTGTTGTCAGCAATCAGCGCTGCCGTCTGGGCCGTCTGACTTGCGGACAGGTTAAGCATGTTCACGCGGTTCTGAAGCTCCAGGTTCTTGTCCTTCAGCGCGTCAATCTCCTGCTGGCACATCTTGTCCAGGATCGCCTGCGTCTGCTGCTGAATGGCCATCCGTGTGGCCGCACCCTCGTTCTGCACAATGTTCTGTGTCTGGCAGGTAGCCAGCCTGTTGTCACAGCAGCACTGTGCCAGTTGGCTCTGGATAGCGCTCATTCCGGATGTTGCCGCAGTCTGCGCCGCAAAGCTCCGCTCCAGATCATTCATCTGGTAGTTGTTCAGTTGTGAGCCGATTCCGGTAATACCGTTCTGAATGCCTGTGATGTTGTCATTCAGCATCTGATTCTGGAAACCGGATGCCATCTGGTTGCTGTTGTTCATCCACGGATAAAGGTTGCCGTCCATTCCTCCGCCGAAACCGTTGCCCCATCCTCCCATCATCATAAACAGGAAGAACAGGACGATGATTGACAGATCTCCGCCGAACAGGTTACCCATCCCGCCGCCGGAATATCCGGACGGCTGCACCAGCATGGTTGTACCCATGCCATTCTCTTCAGTAAGTGCCATTTGTTTTTGATTCCTTTCGATTTATTTATCCTTTAATCGGTCTATGCGCACTCAACCGAAAAGAATCAATATGAATATTTACTTCCCGCCCATCATCTGCTTCAGTTGCTGTGCCATCTGCACAGCTTGCTGATACTGCTGCTGGTTTACTTTCCCTGTGTTGATCATCTGCTGGATCTGTTCCTGAGGATTTCCCTGAAATGACTGCCTAAACTGCTGAAACTTTTGCATCATGTTCATCATCGGATTACCCATCATGTTGAATAAAGGATTGTTCATCATTTCACCCTCCAGAAATATGTTGGTGTTAAAATCCCGCTGTCGAAACTGTCATAATAATCTCCGTCTATGCAGGCCACCGCATGATCTCCTGTGCCGATCACATAGATCCCCTCCGGATACCGTTCACAGAATGCCTGCACCGTGATGCAGTCCGGACAGCTCTCCGGCAGTAAAAACTGCCTCGCTCCCCGCTCCCGCAGATACATGCCCCATATAGCATTACTGTTCGGCAGATCCGCATGCTTTTCGCCCAGGTCGCACAGTTGCCGGTATACCCTCCGCCAGCTCTGGTCTGTGGCTATGGCAATGGCCCTGATCACGCAGTCCCCTGTCTGCTTGCCCAACGGATTCGGATTGCATCTGATCCACATGCTCTGTGTCCTCCGTTTCTTTCTGATAAAAGTGTATAAAAAAAGAGAGCCGCTTGCGAGTGCGCAAACGGCTCTATATATGCTCTTATTCAGTCCACTTTCAGCTCATCCCCCGGCAGGTACCTCCATATGTAAGCGCAGCGCTTAATGGCCCGCTTTACTGTCTCTTTTGATACATCGCACTCCTCCGCCAGCCTTTCCAGGCTTCCCGGATAGTCTGTCAGATAGACGGCCATGATCTCCCTGTCTCTTCTCACATGGATGTATTGATCCAGCACTTTCAGGATGTCATCTTTGCTGATGTCATTCTGGTGCTGTTCCATTCAGCACCTCCGTGATCGGTTCCCCGCAATGCAGGTGTGTAATGATCTCGATAATCTGTTGATCACGTTTTGCGTTTTGTTCGATTATCTGCTGCTCCCGCTGCGTGTTCTGTGTTGTGAAGAAAACAATGGCGATGATGAACGCAATGCATGTGATCACATGAGCGATCAGCAATCGCCTTCCGGCAAATGTCATATGAAGCAGCGCCTTGTCCGCGTCAATGGTTTTCCGGTCATTCATCCTTTTGATCCTCCTCCGGTTTCTTTTCTTCCGGAGCGTCACCCTTTTCCTTCATGATCTCCAACAGTTTCAGCAGGATACGCGGAACCGGCACCCCCATACTGGCCACATTTTCAAGAATGCTGAATCCCTCTGATGCAATGAACCAAAGGCATGTTGCTCCCATAACCGCCTCAAACTGTATACCCGCCCCCTTGCTTACCGCAAAGTCCAGCGCAGCCGCCAGCAGAACAACAAAAATAATCAGCACTTTCTTCATCAGTCCCTCAAAGGCCGCGTGACTGGCAATATATCCGTTTTCCGTTTTCTTGCTTTTGCCCATTGCCGCGCAGATCAGGCCGGTGATAAAGTCCATCGTCATCACCGCAACCAGAATCCACACCAGCGGAGGCATGGTAGTGAAGAATGATACGATTGCCCCGCCAATGGCCGCCAGAATTTCACTCACTTTTTTCCACATTGTCCTTTTCTTCCTTTCGTTTTTTGTTTTCATAGTATCTTTGCATCATCGGACAATAGACGCATACCTGGCGCATTTTCCTTCCACTGGCTCCCCGGCATTCGCCTTCCGGATCGTAGGTGAAACATCTCTCCACCTCATCCATTATTTTTCTTTCATAAGCATCCCCCCCTATTTATGAATTATTGAAGGCCGCCGGATTTCCCCGGCGGCCCTTTTACCTGGTTGTTGCTGACGCCGTGAATAGCGTCCTTTTCACGGCTCACGTATCAGCAGGAATTGTTTCCTCACTGTCTGAAATGCCAAGATCAAACAGCAGTTTGTTGGCAATCTTGCGGAAACCTTCATCTCCCGGATGGATTGCCGCATAGTACGTGCTAACAACGTGATAGATGCCTGTGACCGTAATGCTTGTGTCAGACGATGAAGTGTAGGAAGTATATGACGGTATCGTTGCCGTGTGCTGCACTCCGTCCACCGTGAACACAAGCGTAATCTGCCCATTGTTCACCGTGAAGGAATCAACGGTATACTCTTTGGTATAGTCTGATTCCATTTTATAGACAGTGCCAATAACAGACACATTCTCTGGCAGATAAAGCTGACGAATATCAACATATTCACAGCCGGTATTTGCCGTGTTTTCAAGTAGTGTTTTCACCCATCCACGCTCAAACCAGACACCCATCCATACAACCCTTGCTTTCGGACATTCCGTCCGTAAATGCTGAAGCAACCACATAGAAGATTCTGGGAACGTTGCGACAGCACTTGCATTGTCTACAACATTTTCGCAAAGCTGAACAACGATCAAATCAAGATCAGAAGAAAGCAACGGATCAATGTTGTTTGTTACCCATGTTTGAGCATCCGCAAGGGATGTTTTCTGTTCAAAGTTCGTTGACCACTTCCGGCTGAAAGTGTAATCACTGTCAAGGCCTGAAACCACATCACTAAACCTTGCAACAAAGTCCTTGTCTGATTCCGTTGCAGCTTCACCGAAGGTCTGCCAGCCGGAAGTCAGGCTGTTACCGATGAAAAATGCCTTTTTCGGTATAACTCTTGCACCCACAACAGAACCGTCATTTTTAATCATCGGCAGGAACTTTGTACCATCTGGTGAAATAATGAAGTCCTTTCTTGTGGTTGTGTCATCGTCTTTTCCGAATACGGTATATTCAACCGTAGAAGCAACGGCAGTATTACCGCTGTTCACAAACTCAATAATACCGTTCGGTACAACCTCAATCCTGTTATTCGATGCAAGCTCTTCCGGTGTGTATGTTTTTTCCGAATATGCGTCATATGAGAGAGTTGTTTCGTCATCATGCAGTCTTGCAATACACAACCCACTCAAATCACCAAGATTTGAAACGGAAGAAGCATAAACGATAAAGCACCCACCGCCAGGATCGGTGATACTGACTTTCATCGGAAACTGTTCTTTATACATGGTAGAGGAGTACACACCGTTTTCGTATCTCTTTACCATCGTATAAGCACCGACATTTCCAAGAATTACATAGTATCGTCCGGCAGGAAGTCTTACGGTCTTGATGCCTTTTTTCATCGTGTGATCTGCGTCTATCTCGACATCATCAACAGCGTTTTTATCTGCAACGTTCCTGCTCAAAATAGACCGAACCGTTGTGACGGTGTTCGCAATGTTCGTTACCCTTGCGACAGGTTCGGCGTTTCTCGGCACAACCTTTGTCCATGCAGACGATGAATCAATTTTTGCCCTTGTGATTTTATCAATTACGGAATCAATATCAGACAGGTCTTTCAGCACGTTGTCCATGTGATATTTACGCACTTGAATAATGTTTTTTAACCACAAACCACAATCGCTTCCGTTTGAGTTAATATATAAATAACCTGTCCTTAAAGCTGTATATTCCTTTTCTTCTGCCTGCGCTGTTTCATTCGTTCCCAACACATAATCAAACGTTCCCGGGTTTGCAATACCACCACTTGTAACAACAGAATCTGCAACAATCAACAGTGGTCTGACGTTTGTGCTGTTGCTATATCCTTTTACTTTGTATGTTTTTCCGATCTCAACAGGATAAATAATCATGTTGGTAGATGTCGGTTCAGATATTGACGCATAACCATATCCGTTAATGGTAGATCGTTTTCCATTGACAGTTGTGTTCGGTGTAACAGGTGTATACTCTGATGCTCCACCTTCTGTATAGGTTTCATGGTCAAGGATGTTATCAACGGAATTGCCCACGCCCTGTAAACCGCTCTTTACATCAGTTATCTCTGTGTCCAGTTTGTCAGCGCTCCAGGTCTTGTCCGTGTCCCCTTCGCCTGCGGTGTCATCAATCACGTCAGCGCCCTGGCCGTCTTCGCCGTCCAGGATCTGCGCGAGCTGATCACCGTCCGCAAAGATGGTTGTGGTTTTTCCGCTTTTGCTTGATGTCAGCACCGGGCTGTGTCCATCCTGGCCCTGTGCCTTCGTGTTTGTCTTTTCATATTCGCCGGTTCCCTGGTTCCATGTATACCAGTATCCATCCAGGCCGATGATCGGCTGATGAGCCTCCGCCGCCTCCAGATCGTCCAGCACTTCCTCCGCGTTGTCCACCCAGTCCTGAACAGGATCAGGAGCAGGCCCGTTCCCTACCAGTGACCGCTTGATGTCCGTCCTTGCGATGTAGGATTTCTCCACCATCGTATCATCAGTAAATGTGAGCTGAAGCTCTCCGCTTCCTCTGTGCGCTACATCTGCCGCCTTCACCTGCCAGATGACGGCATTCCCGTCCCTGGTCACTGTTGCCGGATAGATCCCGCCCTTCGGCGGCTGCACCTTCATTGTGACCTGTGCGTCCGGATGCTTTTTGAAAACCTCCTCCGCGTCAAAGATCACCCGCGTGAAGTCATTTTCTCCTACCATACCAATAGGAATGATGACGCCCTTCCGCAGATCCTCCAGCTTGTAGGAAACTGTGCCTGTTCTCATAGATCTTCACCCGTCCTTTCCCTGTCTTTTCTTATTCAGCGGCCATTGTGCCGCCGTATTTGCTGATGATTTCCTCCGCCTGGGCTTTTGTCTTGTTTTTGATCGTCACCGTGTAATATGTCTCCGTCACCGGTGCCGTCTGGTTCAGTGCCGCCCAGGTCTTCTGGCCTGTCACTCCGTCAGCCGTCAGTCCGTTTGCCTTCTGGAAGGCTTTCACTGCTGCAACCGTGTCATTTCCGTAGATTCCATCCGCGCCCTTGCTTCCGCATGAATAGCCGCGCATGATCAGCTTATTCTGGAGAATCGTCACCCAATCCCCGCGGCTTCCCTTCCTCAGCGTAGGCTCGTTTTCCTTCGGCTCTTCTTTCTGATCCTTGTCCGGCATTGGCTGTCCCTCCATTTCCACACAGGCCGGGATGGCCCAATGTGTCCACTTGTCTTTGCGTTTTGCGAAATACTGCACGCCATTCTGGCACTCAACCGTCTCACCGTGGAATCCGATACCGGTATGTGCCATTGTGCTTTTCTTATTCTTATCCTGCTGAAACAGGCAGACGATGATATCATCAGGGCATGTGTCTATTGTTCCCTGCGCCCTCCAGTTTGCTTTGGTGTTCCACTGTGAAGTCGCACCGGCACCCATGATCTCAAAGCCGTAGACGATTTTGAAAATCCAGTATGGAAAACCCCTGCAATCAAAAAACCGCGTCAGCAGGTTTCCCGGATACCACTTGCAGCCCTGGCACCCTTCTGAAGATGATCCGTTATAGTTCTTACATGCCGTCTTGATGGTCGGATGTGCGTCAGAGTATCTCGCCCTCCTGTTCGCCGGTGTGCAATACTGCCCCCGTGCGCCGAAAACGTATGCCCAGCCCACACAGGCCAGTGCGATCTTCCAGGCAATAACCATCAGGGCCGTACCGGCCTTTTTCAGCTCTTCAAGCAGATTACTGACATATTGTGCGCTGTTCATGTTTTCCCTCCTTTATTTCATCATTTCAAAGAGGATGTACTGCCCCATGCGCTTCATTCCGCTTGCGTTCGGATGAATTGCGCTGTCTCCGCAGTAGCTGGCCACGTTGCTCTGGTTGATGTCACACTTCCGCAGATCAATCACTTTGAAAACGCCGTAAAGCTCTCCCAGCGCCTTGATCCGCTCCGCCACCTTTTCCACCAGTTCCGCCGTATATTGCGGTGATGTTTCATGAACTGTGTCAATCTTCACAGGTTTCGGGATCAGCATAACGATCCTGGCGTCACTGTATGCCGCCTGGAGCTTCCTGATGGTCAGTGCGATGCCCTTCGTCGTGGATTCCGGCAGCGCCTCCAGCGCTGTGATGTCTGATTCGTATGTCATGCTTCCGATGTTGTTCAGGTACGGATCATTCGTTCCCATGTTCACGAAGATGTAGCTCGGATAGTGTACCGATCCCAGCCGTGCGATCCGCGTGCTGTCATATGCCGGCGGAAGGCTTTCGTCGTTCTGGTCAATGAACGTTGTCCGGCTGATGGCGCTCACCGTCGCGCTGTCGTATCCCAGCCGCAGGCCCTTTGCCACGATTGCCCACCATGTTTCATCCACCGTGTCCACGTCGCCGGACGGATAATATGCACCCTCGGAGTATCCATCGTATGTGCTGATGCTGTCGCCCAGCACCGCGATGTATGCAGGCGCGTATCTGTAGTTGTACAGGAATGTGAACTCCGGACAGCTTCCTGCGCTCGTCACGCCATCCACCTTGAAGGCGCTCATGATGTTCATATAGACAACCTGCGCACCGTTGGTCACGCCTATCAGGTACAGGTTCGGATCATCAATCGCTGTTACGTAGTCCCTTGTGACGATCTCATTCGTGTCCTTCTTGTAGTAGATGATGCAGCTCTGCTGGAGTTGTACGTCTCCCTGGATATTCAGATTTATTTTTTCACCGAAGGATGTGATCACCCGGCAATAGTTGTTTATCGGGAAGCTCAGTACCCATGTGTGCGTGTCCAGTTCTATCGGCACGCTGGCCAGGATGAACGCCTGCTTTACGATGCCGATTTCTGCCTCCGCTCCACTGACGATCTTCATGCCCATGTTTGATCCTTCTGAAGGAACGATGGTTCCCCAGTTCGGTTCCGTACATACCAGCGCTACATAATCCGCCTGCGCTGTGATGTATCCGCTTACGCTGTTTTCACTGCTCACAAACTGCGAAGCGTTCGCTCCGTTGTACCATCTTACGTGCCCTCTGTATCCGTTGCTCGTCGTGATCTTGATCACGTTTCCCTTGCCCACGTATATGAACCCGGTGCGGATCTGGATTGTGCTTGTGTTGAATGCACCCGTATCGCCATCGATGCCGCCCTGTTCCCAGGACAGTGTCTGTGTCTGTATGCCCGTCTGCTGGAGCCGCAGCGCCTTGTTCACATTGCTGTAGTCCAACGGAATGGTTGCCTCCGCTGCCGCAATCTCTGCCAGCATCGCTTCCACGCTCGGAATAATCGTTCCCGGATCTACCGCGCTTCCGCTGCTTGTCCGGCTCACAACGCCGTCAACGATCCTCATTGTGACCGTCTCGCTGCCGTTTATCACCTTAATGGCAAGGCTGAAAACACCCTCCACCGCGTAACAGGTTTCCGGCAGTATTACATATGCAACATTTCCCTCAACCACTCCGTCCGTCACGGTCACTGTTGCACCGTCCGCTCGGATGAAAAAGCCCTTACAGCTCCCGCCCAGCGTCACCGGTTGCCCGTTTCTGTACACCCGCACTCCATACCGGTTTGCTTTCGCGTCACCCTCTCCGATGCTGTGATGCAGGAAACTCCTGTGCAGTGTTCCGTTTTCCAGTTCAATATTGATGATATCCTCTTTGTAGTTTGCCATGCCTTATCATCTGCCTTCCTCTTCTATGCTGCGTCTGTTCGGTAACGGCTGGTAATTCTGCGCGATCCAGTTTTTTATCTGAGAGTCATATCCGTTTATGGCGTCATCCGTGTCCGCCGCGGCCTGCTGCCGTGTCTGGTAGGCCTTCTGGTCTGTATATTCCGTTGCACTCTCTGTGGCGCTGTTCACCGCGCTGCTGATGAGCTGTTCCCCTGCTTCGTCCGTCAGTTTGTCCCCCGTGATGCTGTTGTCCAGCACATTGAACCCGCCTACATTCTTCACGTTGTAGGCTTTGTAGTTCGTCAGCTTCGCCGCCGTGATCTTTTTCTTTACGATATCAAACTCCAGTTCGTCCACCGTCACGCTGGCGCTCAGGCCCGTGTCTTCGTCAATGGCGATCACGGTATCATACAGCACCATGCTCTGGAGCGCTTTCAGCCACGGATATTCCGCCGTATCTCCCATCATCTCGAAGGCCACCGTGATCTCATCGCTCGGAACGTCTACATGGTCGACATCAAAAAGGCTCTGCGCCTGCTTCCGCATTTCCGCCCGCAGCGTTGCCGCCGTCCATTTTGTATCCGTCTCTGTTCCGTCATCCTTGCCTACCTGGCCGTTGACCTTCAGCCTCTCCATGTATATGGTGTCATAGTCATTGATATGACTGCTGTTGATCCATTCTGTCGGCGTCAGATACAGGTCGCTCCCGTCCTCATCCTTCGCCACCGGCACGATCCGCGTTTTCAGGCTGCTGCTGTCCGTCTTCCACTGAACGCCCTGCATGTTGTTGCTGTATCGGATGCGGAAGCCCCTGTCTGTGTTGGTTTTCGCCATCACAAACAGATCCCAGTTGTCCCGCCTGAACTCCGCTCCGAAACACGGCACAACGCCCTTGTCCGGATCGATCAGCGCATACATGCCGCTTTTCCCGCTGATCTCCGCGCTGTATGTCGCGTCCGCGTTTGTCGGCATGTTTGTGGCTATCGTCCCCGGATATGTGATCATGAACGCCTGCTCAATCCATGCCAGCGCCTCCGCCGGAGACTTCCGGTTTATTTTCGCGTTTTTGATCAGCACCCCGTTCATGTCATAGCTGATATGCTTCGCGTTTACCGTCACGGTATTGTTCATTTTGTCCCTGTTCACCGTCTTGATCCGGAAAAGCTGTTCCGTGATGGTTCGTGGCTGTGTCTCCGCCGGTGTCAGGTGCCTGCTGTATGTGATCTGCGTCCCTTTGATGTATCCCTCCAGGCCGTATGTTGTACACATCGTGTACCATCCGTTGCCGTCCGGGCCGGATACGTAATACAGACTTGTCCCGCTCTTCAGATTCACCAGCACAGGATCGCCGCTCGTTGTCCTTGCGATCTCCGTCCACCAGCTATTTGCATTCGGCGGGATGACGCTCTGCGGGCTTGTCGCGTCAAACTGATTACACTGATAGTTTTTATTCAGGTATGTTACCTTACTTCCCGCTGTGTACGGCGTTTCAGGGTTTGCAGTCCATGTCGGATAATTGATCGTGCTTGGCTCGTTTTTCCCGCTCCGCAGGGCCGCCGCCTGGTTCGTTACATACAGGTCAACCTCCATCCCACTGTAAGCGGTTTCGATTGTTTCCTTCGGCACCGGCGCCTTGACAACCGCCTCCCGGATCAGGTGCTTGTATCCGCCCTCCGCGTCCATCGGACAGACCATCTGAAGCTCATAGTTGCCTCCGGCTGCCATCCTTACCGTGCCGTTCTTTGGGAAAAGGATCACATTGCCGTTTTTGTCATAGGCGCTGTTTCCTTTGTCATATACATGAATCACAGGAACCGCTCCCTTCGGTCGATCACCAGCTTGCTCCATCCGCTGCCGGTGATCGTATTGCTTCCAGGCGCCAGCATCGGGAAACTCCCAACGCTGTCTTTTGTGATCAGTGCCGTCCTGGCCGCGTTGCTTACCTCCATGATCTCGCTGTCAATGATGTATTCGCTCCCGCTTGTCAGTCCCGTGATCGTCAGCGACTTCCCGCCGATGGTGATCGTCATGCTGCTTGCGTTTGCCTTCGCTGTGATCTTCGGCCTGCTCTCCACGTCCCCGGCGTTTATCACCGCAGTACCGCTGCTTGTGACCGTCACCGTGTCCTCCGTCAGCTTCTGCTTCAGCGGCTGGCAGTAAAACTGAACTTCACCCACCCACCAGTCCAGGTTCCGGCTGTGTTTGTTCAGCGTAATAGCGCCCACGATCCGCGCCGCTTGTTTTCTATCTGGTTCTCCGTGGAATGTGACATACCCGGAGCCTTTCAGCCAGTTGTATATCTCCCGCACCCGGTATCCGCCCTGTACCATGATCGTGGCCGTCTGGATGTAGCTGTTGTATACCTGCGTCCCTTCCAGCTCTGTTAGGTCGCCGCTCCGTCCCGGGATCTCCACATGCTGAACCCTCTCCTCCGGGCGGATGATCGGCACAGGGCCGGACAGTTTCACGCCCATATCCCGGCAGTCAATGCCTTTCCAGATAAAATAACTCTGTGCCATTTCATACACCTCTTACATGCTTCCGTATCCGCTCATTTCTCTCCGCTGCTGGGCTGTGATCCTCGCCGCCAGTCCCTCCGCGTCCTGTCCGTTGTTCACGTTCACGTTCTCAAAATACATATTGCTTGTGAAGTTCCGGCTTGCCACCTGCCGCGCAGGCACTACCTGCTCACCCTTATGGAGCAGTGCCAGATAGCCGTCATAAGGCACCGCCCATATGCCGTTAGCTTTGGGCATCGCAACGTTAGGCCGTCCGCTTCCTCCGCCTCCGCTCGCTCCCTGTACGTATCCGTTCATCAGCGGAACGATATCCGCGTATACCGTCACCGCGCCGATCTGCTCTGCCAGTTTTGCAGCCGAATCTTCCGGAGCTTCCGGCGTAATCTCTACCGGCACCGTTCCGCCTGTCGCTTCCCGCAGTGCGTCCTCTATTGTCCAATCATCGCCATATGTGTTTTCGCCAGCGATCTGGATATATTTCCCTGCTGTCTGTGCCGTTTTTCCTGCATTTGTATAGAACTCATTCCAGAAGTTGATCGCGTTTTCGTATCCGTCAATGATCGGCTTTATCAGTGCATTGTTTTTCCAGTCATCCGCGAATGTGTTTGCGTTTTCCTGTATGTCCTTCCATGTGCTTCCCTTTTCCCTTGTACCCAGGAACCACTCCTGGCCCAGTGATGTATTATGGACAAACCAGTCTGCAATCACAGGAATATTGTTCATCGCGATCTGGTTTCCCATCACGGACATCGTTTTCCCAACTGTTTCAGTTATTTTGCTTGAAATCGTTGTGCCGATTCCTCCGGCAGCGCCAGCGCCTGCTGCCGCACCTGCTCCCGCGCCTGCTCCGCCGATTCCCATCAGGTCTTTCAGTCCGTTGATAACTTTTAACACGTCCAGTATTCCGCCGGTGAGCTTCAGCGCTCCCCATCCGAGCACAATATACTTCAGCGCTTCAACTACTCCGTCTTTGTTGTCTACGAGCCACTGGATGCTCCCCACAACCGTGTTTAATACATCCGTGAACCCTTTGACAACCTGATCCGGATCAATCTTGCCCAGGTCTTCAAACAGGCCGCTCACGGCTGTTCCCAGGTCTTCAAGCGCTTTCTGTCCTTCAGGTGTCTTCAGATAGTCCAGCACACTTGTCAGCAGACCGTCCAGTGCCTCTGTCGCTCCCGTCAGCGCCGGAGCCAGCCCGCCCACAACCTCCACCTTCAGGCTTTCAAAGTCGCCCTGTAGTTTGATCAGTTTGTCATTCAGTTCCGCGTTCGCTTTGATTGCTTCCTCGCTGGCCGTCTTCTGAGTGTTTACTTCTTTTTCAAACTCGCTCCGGCCCATTTCAAACAGGTTGTTCAGGTTCCCGTAGCTTCTGCCGAAGAGTGCGTTTGCGTATGTGTCCGCCAGATCCTGCGTCATCTCGCCGCTTTTTACCTTTTTTCGCAGCGCCTCCCCGATTTCCCAGAAAACCTCTTCAAATCCTTTCGCCGCTCCCTGAACCTCTCCCAGTTTCCCCTGTTCGATTTCGTGCGTCTGAATACCCAGCAGTGCCAGGATATCCACCTGCTCATCTGTCGGATCATTGATGGCCTTCTGAACCTTCTGCTTTGCCTTCTGCCATTCCTGGACAGTGATCTCGCCTACCGTGTCGAATACCTTTTTGTATGCCTGGTAGTCCTCAATGTCCATGTTCAGGATCATGGCCTGTGTTGCGGTGTCATCGCTGAACCGCGCCACGTCCGTGATGTTTTCCCAGATAGCCTTTCCCAGGTTCACGGCCTTCTTCGCCGCGTTCTCAAGGCCCTTGTCAATGGCGCTGATTCCGCTGCGCACCTGTTCCAGGCTGATCTTTTTGCTGATGCCGTTCAGGTTTGTCTCTAATTTTCCTACCCCTCCGGCTGCCTCTTCCGCGCTCTGGCCCATGTTGTTCAGCGCGGCCTGCGTTTCCATCATGCCGGTCTGTGCCGCCAGCAGTTCACGGCTCATTTTCTGATAGGCTTCGCTGGTCGGCTTGATGCCGTTGTCGCTCATGGCCTTCAGCGCTGCCTCCGCCTGCTGTGCTATGCTCTTCTGTGCCGCCATCCGGCTGTTCAGCGTCTGGGTTTGCAGGTTGAGACTCTGTTCGCTCTTTCCCTCCGCCTTCATGGTAGCGTCCAGCATCTTCATCTGCTGGTCGAGCGTCTTTACCTCGCTTTTCGCTGAAGCTATGCCGCTCTTAAAGCTGCTCATTTCAACGTCAAATTTTGCGCTTGGCATTCTCTCACATCCTTATTCCCAGATTCGCGTCATACTTCTGTCTGTAATAAAAAAGATCCAGGATCTCTCCCGGTCTTGATCTGTCAATTTCTTTTCGGTTCATTCCTGCTATCAGGCCGTAGGAGACTAACCGCAGGTATGTTAGTTCTCCGGCTGTTTTTTTGCCTTTTCTTCCTCCAGGATCACGTCTGTCTCTTCACCCTTGTTATCCTCCGCCCTGGCTTCCATCATGTTTCCGGCGGTTATCACCGCCATCATGGTCATGGCGTAGATGGTGAGCATTGACGGCCTCATGTGCCTCAGTATCCATTTGTCCGTCAGATCCGGCTCCTGTCCTTCTTCTTCCAGTCCGGCGTTGCCCAGGATGCGGATCAGCTTTGCCAGCTTCTCCATCTTTTCCGGATCGTCCACAATGTTCAGCCGGATGTTGCCCAGGGTTTCATCCCCGTCCTCGTCAACTTTTTCCACGCCGAAAACCTTGTCTTTCAGTTGGAAGGCCGTGCAGCCTATATCCCGCTGAATGGCGATGGTTTCATACGTGGAATAATACATCGGGATCTCCCGACCGCCGATCTTCAGTTCCGCCAGCTTTTCCATATCTTGTCCTTTCTGTCTTATGCTGAAAAACTCCGGAGGGCCTTCCGCCCTCCGGAGTCTCATGTGTGTCAGGTGGTTACCACGCTTACGTTCAGCAGGCCGTTCAGCCAGCTCTTCGCCGCGCCGATTGTGTCGAAAGTCTTGTGCAGCCGGAACCGCTGATGTCCGCCGTCCACGTCCAGGGCCGCGCCCCGTCCGCTGAGCTGCGGTGTACCCCATGTGATCTGGTTGCCTTCCTTTGTCCGCGTCTCCTGCCTGGTTTCCTGGAATTTGATTTTCAGTACCAGCCACGCCTCATACTTCGTGGTACTGGTACCGTCCTGTCCTCCGCCAACCCGCATCTTGCGGATGTAGCCGAAGCCGCCGTAAGGTGTCGCGTTGTCGCTTTCCCACTGTCCGCCGGTCACCGTGTTGGCGTTCGTTTCCTCGCCGAAAATTGCGATGCGGTCATCGTCCGTCAGGCCGGTGCTTTCAAACTCGACCTGCAGGCCGGTCAGTCCGTTGTCTTCATCCTGAATGGTGTCATCGCCGTACAGCGGGTTTTCGGTGAACTCCTTCGTGATGGTCGCAACCCGCGCCTCCTGGATCACGCGGCCCGTGCCGTATGTCGGCATCGATCCCGCCGTGTGGCTCGTCAGCGGTGCAAATACAGGATAAAGCATACCTACACTTGCATAGCTCATTATGATTGTCCTCCTTTGTTTTTAGTCCAGCTCAAGCTCGTCCTCACGGCTTTTGATGCCGGCCTCGATTGCGGCCAGTGCCGCGTTTTGGTTCTGTGAAAAGGCTTTCCTCAGGAACGGCTGTTTCTGCATGAAGCTCGTTCCGTGGTTGATTGAGTTGGCGATCAGCGGAACCGGCTTCATGCTGTCTCCGCTTCCCTGGCTCGCGTGAACCATGTGGCCCTTCTTGCCCATTTTGTATTTTGTCCTGACGTTCGTCCGCGCATGGTTCCATGTGATTTTTCCGTATCCCGAATTTTGGAAACCCACGCTCGTCTGTACGGATGTTCCTGTCTTTTTGAATTTTGCAACTCCGTGCTTTGCGCTCATCAGGATCTGCTTTTCTTCCGGGGAAGGCTTTCGTTTCTTTCCGCCCTTTGCGTATTGAAACTTTTCTGTGGAGATCCCGCGGATCTCCCGGCTGACCGCGTCAGCCATCACCCCGGCGCCCTCGTAGAGCGCCTCCGCCGCTATCTTTTCGGCTTTCTCCGGGAGCTTGTCCATCTTGCGGAGAAGCTCATCCGCGCCTTCCCATTGAACATTGAAGGGCATCTTCCTCACTCCTCGATCTGGAAAACCCATTCCCACCGAAACATCCTTGTTTCCGTTTCGTATTCGTGCAGGTCAAGCCTCCAGCAGTTATCACAGTATTCTGTCAGCGTCTGCTCGATCAGCGCGGGCCATCCCTCGCCGTCCCGCTTCCGGCTGTACAGATCCATGCTGCCTTCAAAGGCCCTGTCCTTTTTCCGGTTGTCCCCGTCCAGGCTCCCCGCTTCAAACTCCAGGTAAATCTCGCCGTAGCTGTCCGCGTCCGGCCTGGTGTTCCAGCCGTCCTCCGCCACCTTCAGAACCTTGTCCGGTTCGCTGGTGACGGCGCTTGCCTGTGTCAATGCCTTCATAGCGGTGACAAGACTTGTGTAATCTTCAGGCATTCGTCACCGCCTCCTTCGCGCTGTTGCCCTTCTTCCGTGCGATCCGCAGGATCACTCCGTTGTAATCGTTGTACGGATTAACGCTGATCACTTCATAGCGCTCGCCGTTGTAGATCAGCTCCCGCTCTCCGTGATAGTCCTCATCCATCGGAATCAGGATCTTCGCTTCCGTTTTCAGCCCCGTTCCCCCGGCCTCCGTGATGTCCGCCAGGTTCAGGCTCATCTCTTCCGCCTGCACCTGCGTCTGTTCGCTTACGGGATCGGTGCCTACCTCATGGGCGTCAGGGCTGAAGGCGATCAGCACAATGTCGACCAGCTTTCTCATCCCTCCGCCTCCTTACTTGTACTGGCTGCTCATCCTCATCTGCCCCTTCAGGCTTTTGTAGGTGGCCAGCAGGTTGTCATGGTTCGGCGGATTTCCGATGTTCATGCTGCAATACGCCGCGCAGGCCGCGAATACCAGCTCGTCCTCTATGGAGCTGTTGTCGACAATCTCCCACACGCCGTCATTCTGTTCCATTTCGATGTCGCATACCCCGTCCAGCACGATCTGATCCATTTGCAGATCTCTCACAGCCGCCTTTGTCCACAGAATGATCTGTGCGTCATAGCTGTTTCCGCTGATCCGGTTCTGGAGCATCCTTTTCACTTCCGCAAACATGCTCTCACCTTCTTTCCGCCATATACTCCTCATACAGTTTCCGTGTGTATAGGTGCCTTGCCGGACAATGGCTGTCAATCCACAGCTCAAAGCCTGCGCAGGCCGCTCTCACGCAGAAATGCCTGTCTTCTCCCCGCAGTGCTGTGTGGATGTTCGGTATCTTCGCGTAGCTCACTCCGGCCTCGAAGACTTTGCGCTTCACCAGCGTCAGCGCTCCCGTCATCCCGCATTGGTACAGTCCCGGCTTGTGCCATTCCTCCGGCATCCCGAAGCTCTGGTCAAACATCCAGGCGTTGCACCAATATTTTCCGTTCGGTGCCTGCGTCCAGAAGATCTCGCTCACAATATCCTTGTCCGCCTGTATCAGGTGATACAGCGTCCACGGATCAAGCACAATGTCCGTGTCAACTGAGAGCCAGTAATCATATCCGCCGTCCAGCATCTCGCGGATTGTCCTGTTTCTCAGTTCGCCCATCTTCCACATCAGGTCAAGCGTCCACAGGTGGTCATTGTGCGTCTTTTCGTATGCCTCGCCCGTCTCCGTGACCTCAATCTTCGCGTCCCTGATATACGGGATCACTTCATTGCAGTCATTGACCACGAAAAAGCGGTCAACCTCAAAGCCTTCCGGCACCTCCAGCCGGTCAAGCCCGTCCTGGTATGCCTGGAATACATCCACGTCCTGCCGCAGTGGTGCGGTGATCAGGATCTTCTTCATGTGGCAGGCTCCTCTCCCGGCCAGATCGGCACATGCGCTATGTGTCCGCATCTCGCCGTAGGCTCGCACCAGATTTCAAATCCGCATTTCCTCGCCCGCCAGCAGAAGGCCGTATCCTCCCCGAAGGTGATATCCTCAATGATGGCAGGATCAAACGGATTGCCGTACTGGCTCTGCACTTCCTTGATGATCTCTGTGCTGATCATCGTGCAGGCCATCCCGCACCCTTCCACCTGGAAAGGCTCTATCCCGTATTCCTTCACCCGTCTCACAGGCTTCAGGCTGGAGAATATACAGCTTCCATATGGCGCCCGCCTGCTCTGGAAAGCTCCGCACACGAAATCCTTCCCGCAGAAGCACAGCGTTTCCACGATGCTCTCATCGAAAACCATGTCGCTGTCGAGAAACAGGATATGTGTATATCCCTCACAGGTTGCCTTGCTGGCCAGTTTGTTCCGTGCCAGGTATACCAGCGTCCCGCTCAGGATCTCCGTGTGGTAATTGATGCCTTCCCTTTGCAGGTGCTGGCACAGCTTCAAAAGGCTGTTCACAAAGTCCACGTGCATGTAATCCATGCACGGCACCGCGATCAGGAGCTTGAAAGGCTTCTTCATTTTTTCGACCTTGTAGACTTCGGTTTGTTTTTGGCTTCCGGCGTTTCCTTCGCTTCTGCCTCTGCCTCCGGAGTCTCTTTCTTCGCCTTCGTCTCCGGCTTTTCAGCCTTCACCGGTTCGGCGTATTCCACTGCGCTGTTTGTGGAAAACAGAAAACCGGCCTCCGCCGGGGAGACCTCTACGATCTCCCCGGCTTTGTGCCGGATTCGTGCTTCCCGCAGAAGTTTAACCTTCATCGGTCAGCCCTCCTGTGTTATTAGGTGGTTACGGCAGCCGCCTTCTTGACGTTGCACAGCATGCCGGGGCCGGTTACGCCATGGCCAGCGTACTGGCGTCCATGCACCTTCACCATGTCCTTCTCAGCTTCGGTCACATCGTCATACTTGGTGATGATGCCCTCGCCTTCCGGATAGTTCACCTGCACGGCATTCAGATCGCCCACGATCATCCACACCGCGTTAGCGTCCGCGCTGGAGTATGCAGGCAGAGCGGAGCTGTACAGCACCGTCAGGCCATCATACGGATCAACATTGAAGTTACCCGCGACCCGTGCCTGATGGAACGCAGCGGAAGTCTTGCGGTTGATGATCACAACCACGTTTTCCGCCTCGTCAGTCAGTTCAGCTTCCGCAGTCACAACCACGGACAGGTCAGGCTCGCCGGAGATCTTCGGAATACCCACTGCGCTGCCGCTGTGGCTTGTGCTGGCTCCGGTAATGTCACCGATCACCTTGGAACTCAGCAGCTTGATAATCTGGTGAGCCAGTTCACGGTACACATAGGAAACCAGCGGCTCTCCGCCGATGGCAACGATCTCGTCACTGAGCCGGATATACTTCTTGATGTTCTTCGGCTTCAGTTCGACCACGCCCAGGGTCAGGTCTTCCTCTGTGATGGCTGTGGTGCCTTCACCGTGTTCATAGGCAGGATCGGCGGCCCGTTCAAACGGGACTTTCAGGTTGCCCTTGAAACCGGTCTTCCGGACGCGGTTCAGGATCTCATCCTTTTCCCAGGCAGTGCGGATGATGGTATCCACCAGCGTAGGCACCGGAAGCTGTCCGTTGTTCGCCGCGTTCGCGGTCAGCAGCGCACGGCATTCCTTGTCATCTTCGCTGATGATGTACCGTGCGTAAGCATCCATGTACTCCTTGCTGGAGCGGATCTCGTCCACGGTCTTTCCTGTGGTTTCAGCCTTGTGGCTTTCGCCCATAGTGATCCCGGCGGCTCCGCTGGCAATCTGCTTGCGGATTTCCTCCGCCTTCTGGGCCGCGTTGCGCAGGTCTTCGGCGTTCTGCCGCAGTTCGTCCATTTCTTTCTTCAGAGCGTCCAGATCGGCGCCCTCCGCTTCCATCTCCTGGAGGATAGCGGCTTTGCGGGTTTCGATTTCCGCGAGAGTCTTGTACTTCATCGTTTTGTCCTCCTTAAATCATTTCCGCCATAATGGCAATCTGTTCTTTTTTCCGCCGCTGGGCCTCAATGGCAAGGCGCTCCTCCTTAACCTCCGCGATTACTCCCTCGCTGAGATTCCTTGCGGATATGCTCGTTGCATCGTTTGCTGGCTGCGATACAACGGAAACATCAAAATGTTTTGCGACCTCCATGATTTCACGATGGACGTCAATCCTGCCTTCGGCTGTGTTTTCCACAACCGTCCGCTTTTCTGTCTTCCTGTTGGATCGGAATCCGTGGCTCATCTTTGTCAAATATCCTCCCTGGATCTCTTCAAAGATCTTTCGCCCTTCTTCCGTTCCTCCCAGGTATGCCCGCACCTTCAGGCCGATTTCATCAGGAGCTACAACCAGCGTATTGTTGCTTGTCCTTGCGAATACGCGGCCCTCATGGTTTAGCAGGAAAATATCGTCAGAGAAATCCGTGCTGTCGAATGAATGCTCGTTGAACCGCTCAAACATACGGTATTCACCATCATCCCAGAGCTGGTATTCATTCCACTTTGTCGCATATCCCTCGACAATATACTGGCCATCGTCCTGCTTTCGCAGTTCAATGTCTTCCATGCTGATGTCTCTGTATTCCCGCTCATTCAGTTTCACCGGCATCTGTATCCCCTCCCAAATTCAGCTTTTTTCCGAATGTAAAAACAGCGCTTCTGTCATCCACATAGACATCCGCGCTGATCTTGCGTGTGTTCCCTCTGTATGCCCTGATGCGCTCCGGCAGGTTGTCATTGACTCTGTCAAACTTCAGTCCCTGTTTCCCGCACCATTTCACGGCATCCTTCAGTTTCTGTCCGTCCCGGCATGTGAACAGGATCACCGCCGTCCCTTTTTTCCGTTCCTCCGCCAACTGCTCAATCAGTTCTTTGTTCGGCTCGCCGATTTTCGGATATTTGTTTTCGCACAGTGTCCCGTCAAAGTCCACGGCGATGACTCTTTTCATTCTTCACCACCGTCCGGCTCGTTCACGTTGTAATATTCACCCCGCGCCGGGATCTGGCTGCCATACGGCTCCTGCAGCGGTGCCAGGTTCTCGATCTCCCGCAGTTCGTTTCTCGTCATCAGTCCCCTGTCTGCGTTTGTCTTGATGGCTTCCAGCTTGTCCTTGTTGCTCATGTACTGGAGCCGGTTGCTGGTAAAGAAGATCTCATTTCCGTATCCCATGCGCTCCCGGTCTGTGTAGAACATTCCGCTCATGGTTTCACTGAGCTGTATGGCGATCCATTCGATCAGGCCCTCATAGAACGCCAGCCATTCATCACCGATGGCCTTGTTCTGGATGATGTTTTCGTTCACGCCGAAATAGTCATACACGTTCTTTTCAATGTGAGCCTGCTGTTCTTTGTCAATCGTGAACCCGCTGGCCTTCATCTCGTGGATATCGTCATAGGTATTCGGGAACAGCAAAACACCCCCGGCTGCTTTTTTGTTGCCGAAGGTGAATTTGTTATACCGCTCCATTTCCTCGCCAATGTCTTCATCACTGGCCCAGTTGTCGCTCTTCGCGTAGAACCGGTAGCTGTTGCCGTTTTTGATACCCTCCGTGATGCCCTGGCGCTGCATACTGATCAGATCCAGCACCGGCTTCATGGCTTCGTTGTTTTCCCCGAAAAGCTCATTCCTGTACTGGAACCGTGTCGAAATGCCAACCTCCGCCAGCCGTTCAGCCCGCCGCTTGTTATTCGGCATGATGAATCTGATCCACGGTTCTCCCTCATACTCGATCAGTTCCCAGCTCTCCGGCACGATGTTGATAACGCCTGTCGGCGTTCCGTCCTCCGCCCTGGTCTTCACCAGGAAAGATGTATTCCTCGCGCCCAGCACTGTGGCGTACTGATAAAGGAATTTGCTCCATTCCTGAAAGCGGTTCGGCCTCACCTTCAGTCTGTTCTGAAGCTCCGGCAGCGCTGATCCCTTGATGTTCGGTTTCAGCTTCGCCGTGTGCCGTCCCCATGCGTCCAGGGCCGCCCTGATCAGCTCACTCTCATAAATTGATCCGCGCCATGTTGTCCATGCAGGCGTATATCCTTCCAGCATCCGGAAGATCTGTGCGTTCTTCAGCTTTGCGGGCTGCTCCCGCTTGCCGAAGATCATCTCAAGCATTCCCATCAGTTAATCACCCCTCCGCCTGCTGGCGTTGTCTTTTTCTTATTCTCCAGTCTCTTTCCCAGCTCGTTCCACTTGAACTGTCTCATGGCCATAGCGTCCAGGATTGCCGCCACGCCGTCCACATGTGCCTTGTTGCTGATCTTCACCAGCATTTTTCTCGGATGCGCCCTGTCCGCCCCGCTTTCCATCTTCATGGCGCTGTCCGCCATGTGGATCTTCAGCAGGTCATTGTCATCCATGTCCCGGATCTTCCCCTCCCGCAGCAGGCCCTCAAACGTGTCAGACACGCTGGAAAGGTTGAATCCCTGTGTCACGCTGTCCATCTTGAAGTGCTTCTTTTCCAGTTCATGCACCGTCTCCATCGCGCTCCATCGGTCATATCCGATGATCAGCGGATAGATCTTGTACTTCTTCACCAGATCCATGAACCAGTTCCGCACATCCTCAAAATTGATGAACTCCTCACCAGACATGCTGAGGAATCCCTTCCGGATGTAGATCTCATACGGCACCTGATCCCGCTTTGTAGCTTCTTCCAGCCTCTTCGCCGGCAGCCAGAAATGAGAGTGTATCCACAGGATGCCGTCTACCTCGCAGATAAAGCAGGCGCTCGTCAGGTCTGTTGTCTGTGACAGGTCAAGCCCGCCCACAACATAATGGTTTCTCAGCTCTTCCATCGGCTTCCGCCATCCAAAGGCGCTGTTGATGTGTTCGGCCTTCAGCCATGCCGTGGACATGCTCTGCTTCATGTTGCAGTATTTCGTCTTGAACTCGACTTCTTTGGAAATAGATCCATGAGCGATTGTGATTTCATTTTCTATAAACTCACGGCTCACGCTCACGCCTAAACCCGGCAGGCTCTTTTCCAGCTCTTCCAGGTCATCCCACTTCTCCGGATCATCTATCATGTAAAGCAGCGGAAGGATTCTTTGCTCTTTACTGTTCCCAAGCAAAAATCCCGTCCCGCGCTTCATCAGCTCGTCAAACAGGCCGTCATTCTCATATCCGCCTGAGCTGATGGCCATGCCCAGCGGCTCGTCACGTGCGCCTGTACCGGATGCCATAACCTCCCATTGCCGCAGGCCAGCGACTCCCGGCCACGCCGCCACCTCATCAGCACAATAGAACATCGGGTTATAACCGTCTGACTTTTTACTTGTGAAAGCCAGTTTCCTGATCATCGTGTTCGTTTCATTGATCATCAGTCCACGGTATTTTGTGCTGTGTGTGATCGTGTCCAGTTCCGGCTCCGCGTGAACATTGAACTCAAGCGCTGCGTAACACAGGTCGCTCTGATCCAGTTTCGGAGCCAGGAAATAGATTTCGCTGCCGAACTCTCCGGCAGCGTATCCCATGTATGTCGCTATGCCTGCCGCCAGGATCGTCTTTCCCATCTTCCGGCCTATCAGCCAGAAAACTTCCCTGAACTGCCGTTTGCCTGTGCTGTCAACAATACCGAACATGATCCGGATTGCCGCCTCTTCCCACAGGCTCAGTTCAATCCTCCGTGGTGCCAGTTTCCCCTTGTAGTGATGGCAGTACCGCTCTATGAACCGAACAGCGTTATCCGCCAGCCGCTCATCGTAAAACCACCGTTTGTCCTGGAGGCCCTGAAGGATCACCTCATACAGCAGCTTTATCCACTTGCCTGTATTGATGCCGCCGCTGTTGATTTCTTCCCAGTATTGGACAATGGCGTTTTCCGCTGTCAGATCCGCTATGGTCTTGATCTTTTTTCTTACCCCATCCGGCTCACCTTACCCGCCCGGATCTGTCCCTCCGTCCTTTCTGTCCGGTTTTTCACGTCCGCCCTCCGCGTCCTTTTCATGCCGTCCGCCTCACGCATGAAGCCGGAACTGATCCAGATCCCGTGTCGGTTTCTGTTTCTTTGCTCCCCGCTCCTCAATCATGCTGCTGATGGTCATCAGGCACTTGTTTGCGCTTTCCACATGCCGCGGAAGCTCACTCAACAGCGGATGCGCCACCTCGCAGTCCCCGGTCTTGTAGGTTTTCATTACGGTCAGGCCGTCCTCTTTCAGCCTCTTCCGCATCTGATCGATCAGCGCGGCCTCCTCGCTGTAGATCCTGGCCGCCTCCCGGAAGTCCTGCTCATTTTCGATCTGATAATCTTTGCCGAAAGCAATCAGCTTCCGAAGTATAGACGCGGAAGTGATCTTTTCAGTTGGCTGTTTTGCCTTCGCCCTGGCGCTTTTCGGCTTCTTCGCCGGTTTCTCCTCGGCTTCTGAACCCTCCGCGCTCTTCCGGACGCTCTTCTTCGTCACTTCCGCGCCGTTTGTCCTGATATCTCTCGCCTTCTCCGGCAACATATCGGCCACTTCCGCCAGAATCGGCTTCGCTTTGGCCTTCATCCTGAAACCTCCTGTCAAATTCATCAAAAAAATGATGCCATTTAGCATCATTTTTCAGCCTTATGTAACCCTTTTCTTCATTATCGCGCGCCCGTGGACGCGCGTCCTCCGCGCCTCCGGCGCGCTTATTGTTACTCACCCAAAGCCCTGCGCCACATTCCTCCGCAATTTTCACCCAAGGGGAGCTATACGGTTACGTGACCATCCGGCCCAATCTTCCAGCGTTTCTCTTTCTTCTTTCTCTTCATGTCGTGATGCTTCTTGCACAACAGTTCAAGGTTGTCCCAGTTCAATGTGATATTCGGATCGTTTATGTTCTCGTCTGTCAGTTCAATCTTGTGATGTGTCTCCAGCGGATTCTCTTTGCTTCCTGTCTCAATGACTCCCTCTTTCAGACATTCCTCACAGATCTTCCCGACTGATTCGGCGTATGCTTTTCTGCACCTCCGCCATTTCCATGAGACGTAGAAAGCTTCGACCTCTGCCGATCTGTTCATCTTGCCTCCTACTCCATGCTAATAATTTAATACATTTTCATTTACAATCGAATATGAATCTTATATATCTGTGACTTTATTCAGCATGTCAAAAAATTCTCGCCTCCGTTTGTAAAATGTATTTGCATCACTTGTTGGTAGTAACTCTGGCTTTGTTTCTTTTATTACTTTCCAGGTAACATCTCTACATACGTGTTCAATCAATGCCTCATACCATGCACCATTGTCGCTTGCTTTTGCACATCCCTCTACAATAGACATCTTCGCAAGCAGTCTTTCTCTTCTTTCTGCCGCCCTGGCCACAGGATCACTAATCCCTGATCCATGCGGAAGTCCGTCCATCTTTATAGCTCTTATACCCAGCAATGTTTTTGCTTCTCTGTCCCAGTCATCATATTGCCTGCAAAAATTCCTCAGTTCTTTATATCTTGCTTCTGTGATCCCGATCTGCTCCGCTACCGGCGTATACCTCATAGACCTCCGCCTCCTATCTTCCGTAATGCACACCTGATATACACACCCGGCACATAGTCCGAATACTTAACCACCGTCTCCGTCAGCACATAACCCGGATACAGTTTCTCCATGATCTCCTTCGCCTGGTTCTCAAAGTCATATGCGATCCTTCTGACTCTGCTGTTCGGCATCTTCGCGTCCCTTGCTCTCCTCACCGGCTGCGTCAGGTTCCGGCTCGGTCTGTATCTTTTCACGCCCATCTTCGGCGGCCTGTCCTGCATCTGCTTTGTGAAATATGTTGCTATCCCGCCCAGCCCGCTGTCTCTCGGTTGCAGCCTGTGAGTGTTCGCGTGTCCATGCCCCCACAGTTGCTCAAGCTCATCACGGTCAATCCCGCCGTTCATGATCACATGCACGTGCGGCCTCTTACCGCTGTACCCTGCCGCAGGCATCTCGTCCCCGCCTATGGCAACTATGTACTTCAGTTCCGGCAGACCTCTCGCCCTCCGCCGTCTCCTCACCTTTGCAAAGAAGTTTGTCAGATCCTTATCAATCCGCTCCGGTGTCGGTGTCTTCCCGTCATAGTCCAGCCCGATTGACAGATCCTGCTCTGTGAAGTTTGCTTCCACCAACTGGATCAGCCGTATCCTGCTCCGCTCCGCGTTCGCCTTCTTCTGAGCTTCCACGGTTCCGTTTCCCGTCCTGGCCCTCCGCAGCGCTCCCCGCATCTGCCGACCGAACACCGGGAAAACCTCCGCGTCAATTCGCGGCCCGCTTACGGTTGTCCGTCTCCTGTACCCCATAGAACCCACAGGAATAAAGCACGGCTCTTCCAGGAAACCTCCGTCCCCCGTCCGCTTGTTGTTGAACAGATCTTCAAACTCCCAACTCATGAGCCGCTCCGTCCTTTCCTGTTTCTCCGTCTTCCAAGCCGGGAGGCGCTTACGCCCTCCCGGCACCCTCCCGTCATCATCACCATTTTTCTGATGACGATGATCAACATCCACAGCCTTCCCTTTTCTTTTCCGTTCCTTCTATTGAAATGCGTCTAATGTTAATACTCATATACAAGCCTGATATTAGGGAATCCATCCCCCGGTTCTCAGCGCTGGCCGCTGATGGATACCTTGCCGTCTTTCCGGCTGCCATATGCTTGAAATGATCCCGCTGGATTACTGCCGCCAGCTTCGGCATATTTAGGCTTTCGCCTATGTGGTGCAGGAAGGATTTGAACCTCCGCCCTCCGGCTTATAAGGCCGCTGCTCTTCCGCTGAGCTACTGCACCATAAGATCCGGATGCAGATCTCTGTCATGCTTAATCCGGATATATATAGGAAGTAATTGCATCACCTCCACCTTGCCGTGATTTTCAGCCTTTTCACGGTGTCAATTAAACTTCATTATTACCCTGTTTCTCGCACAAAATGCGAACATACAGTACCATTCATTAACCATCTGTTTATGTTCTTTACTCATGTCCGATTCGTCGATTTTTTCTTCAACAGATTTCATTGCATTTCTGACTTTTCTGCATTCTGAAACCGTGAATTTACCGTCACAATCAGAATGAAGAATGAACAAATCAAGGTCATCGTTGCATTTCTCATTCCATCTTTTTACATCGTCATCGTCCGCAAATTTCTTTTTCCATATTTCGTACAAATCCCAACCGTAAACGGCTTTGACGATTTCTCCACGGAACAGATTAAACTGCCCATATCCATAGTTGTGTCTTGGTAAGCCTTTCACTTCTACATCAAGGCTCATTCCTGCTCACCTGCCTTTTTCTTCCGATCCCAACACTTTTGGATGCTCAAACATCTGTTTTTATGTTTTTTACAATATGCGTATCCGGTCTTGAGTGTTTTATACTTGCGATATTGATAATGAACGCAATTCTCGCAATACTTCCGAACCTTTATTCCTGCTCACTCCCTTCTGGTACAATTTCCCATTCAATATTCCTTTCAATACATTCCCGACATTCTTTATTGGAATAATAGGTGCATTTGAACGGAAGAAAGCATGTTTTGCCCTCTGCAAGCATAAAGATGATTTCGCTCTTTTCTTCTTCCGTACAGGTTATCTTCATGTTTAACTGCACCTCCCTCTGGAGCCGTGAATACCGTCATATTCTTCTGGTTAACACGCGTAGTACTGACGGTACTGCATCTTCGTGTTTTCCTTGTTCATCACGATATACTCCATGGTTGTCTCAATCTTTTCGTGTCCCAGGATCGCCGCGATTGTCTGGATCGGCATCCCCCGCTTTGCCATGTTCGTGGCCAGTGTCCGCCTAAACTTGTGCGGGTGAACATGATCCACTCCGCTCCGCTCTTCCAGCCGCTTCAGCATGTCCCGGATGCCGCCCGTCTGAAACCGTTCTCTTGTCCTTGTCACAAACAGGGCCGGACATACGTCCCTCCGCGTTGCCAGATAGTTTCTGATGTACATTGCGGTCACGTTGTCCAGGTAAACCGTCCTCTCCTTGTTTCCTTTACCGCGTACAACGCATTCCAAGCTGTCCAGATCCAACGCGCTGCGGTCAAGTCCTACCAGCTCCGCCACCCTGCACCCCGTAGATGCCAAGAATGAAATGATTGCCCTGTCAACCAGTCTCTTGCAGCCCTGCCGCATCTTCTCCATGTCAATGTCTGTGAAGACCTTCTTTTCTTCTTTGGCTACTTTGATACTGCCCAGGTTGATCACCGGATTTTTCTCTATCAATCCTTCCCTGAACAGCCACCCGAAGAAACTGCTGAACACCTCCCGGTGATGTGCCAGTGTGCTGTCCTTCAGTCCCCTCTCTTTTTGCTTTGCCAGATAACTCCGCAGGTGATGCACCGTTATCCTCCGCGCTGACACTTTCGCCTCTGCCATCATCTTGCTGATGATCAGCCTATAATGTGTGATCGTCTTCCTGCTCCGGCCCTGTACATCCATGGCCTGAAGGAAGCACTCCAGCATGTCATCCTGTTCTTCTTCAATGTTCATCTCCCTCATATCAAAGCCTTCCATCACATCCGCCATGATTGAAAGCACCTTTGACATCGTTTCTGCTGTCACTTCTGTACTGAGCTTCTTTTCTGCCATCCGTAGAAAGCTCGCCTTAGCTTCAATAGCCATAACTTTGCACTCCTCAAAGTTTTTCTTTTTCGGCTTTTCTCATGCATGTCCATGAACAGTAGTTCGTCACATGCGTGTCCTTTATGATCTTGTATGCCCAGTGTTCTCTGAATATGTATGTCTTTCCGCACATCGGGCATGTCTTTTCTTTCAGTTGCTTCTTCGCATCTGCCATTCTTTCACGCTCCGATCACTTTCGTCTGGTCAGCCACCTGATTAAACAGCACCATCACCCCGCCCACTTTCCTGGCGATCTCCGCGGCCCTTTCCTTGTCCCGCGTCTTCCATGCCTGATGACGGTACTGCGTCCACTTCGGCTTGTTCGTAAAGCACTCTTTTCCCTGTAGATACAGGTTGTTCTTCCGTATGATAATGAATGTCTGCTTCCTGATATCCATCATTCATCACCGCACAGCACTTTCAGTATGCGCGGGATCTGCTCCGTCAGCTCTTTCCAGCTCTTGTAGCTCATGCAGATCTTGTCCCCGCTGTTCCCCGTCCAGTAGATCAGCCCGTTCCGGCTGTCTGTGTTAAACTCGCCCAGGCTCGTCCTGATGGCCGTCACCTTGAAGTCGAAATCCGGCTTTTCTTCCACTGGAACCCCGGTAAACTCCGTCTTATTCTCCACCGTCCTGGCTGTGATTACCGGCTCCTCTTTCTTCTCTTCCGGCGGATTTTCTTTCACGTCCTCCGCCATTTCCTCCAGCGGTTTCTTTTCTTTCCGCTTACTCAGCGCATGCATCAGCTCCAGGCATTTGTTCGGATTCTCTTTTGCCAGAGTCTCCTTTATATAGTCCCATGCCGCGCTCGGATTCTTTGCTCCGCATTCCTTCAGGTATTTCAGAAAGTCCCCTCCGGCCAGCGCGATTTCTACTGCTTTCTCCTTCTGCTCCGCCGTCAGCTTGTTGTTCGGCATATCATCCTGTCCTTTCGGTTTATTTTTCTTCTGTTCTTCCTCTCTCAGGCACTTCCATGAGCAGAGATAGTCATATCCTCCGCCTTTTGCCTTCGGTTTTTTGTATGCCCACTGCTGCGGATAGAGAACATCAAACTTCTTTCCGCAGCACCGGCACGTTTTCTCAATCTCATATTCAGCCATGACCTTATGATCCTTTCAGGCTGTACTTCGCATACGTTGTTTTTTCCCCGTAGCGGTTCCGGCCCGTCTCCCTGTCATGCTGGATCTCCCAGCCCTCCGCCTCCAGGTCGCTGATCCTGGCCGCCAGCCGCATCACTCCCAAATCCTGCATTGCCTGCACTGGCGTAATGCTTCCGAAGTCATGCAGGTATTTCACGATCTTCATGCACTGTGTCAGCCGCTGTTCCTTTGCCGGAGGATCAAAAATGCTCATCTGTCTCGCTTCACTCATTCCAGGCACCTCCATGAAAGCTCTGTTCCCAACTGACGTTAGCGTTTGCCATCGGATAGCTTGTCTGCCATGTCGGCGGCTGGTTGCTCTCCTCCACCGCGTTCCACACCAGCCCGATCACGATCGCCAGTATGATCATGATCACAAAGATGATTTGCCCTTTTGTCTCTTTTTTGATATACTTACTCATGAAAGATTTCCTTTCTGCGCTTCATGCGCCGCCGTTGATGTGCCAGCATCAGCGGCTTTTTTGTTTTCCAGATAGATCAGGCCGTTTTCTTCTTCCCACTCTCTTTCCGTCTGCTTTTTCCCTCCCATGCAGATGATGATGACCATCATTCCGATGATTTCACCAACCACGCCACAGATCAGACCAACCCACCATGGAATCATCCTGCTTTCCCCTCCTTCCTCGCCTTCCATTCCTGGTATGCTTCCTCGTTTTCCGGTTTGCTATAAAATTCCCTCAATGCGGTTAATAGCATCCCACTCGTTTTCTGGTATTCCGGCCTGCTGGGCGATGTCTCCAGTATGATCGGCATCTCGTTCACGTATTCTCTCCCCCTCCCTTGTGCATTCATGATCCTCCCGGATGTATATCCCGTATTGGATGCAGAATATGCTGCCCTCCGAGAAGCGCTTCCCCTCCGCGCACTCTTTACACTTCATTGCAGTGATGCGGCCTGTATGCGTATTCCGGCCCGCCAGGTATTCCGTATGTCGCTTCCTCTTCAAAGTCAGCTTTCCGTCCTCTGATCTTTGACCCATCAATCCTGATGAATGTGTCACCCAGCTTGTCAGGCATCACCAGCAGCGTCTCCGCATCCACGATGATGCTCCTGTATACTCTTGCTCTTATCACGCCTATCGGCCTGCCGCACTTCCGGCACAGTCTGAATGTGTCCTTCATGTCTGCGTCCTCCGTTTCGGATAGTTGATGTATGCCACCGGCCTTGGCTGATTCACCCGCCTGTCATAGATCTCTTTGTGTCCGTCTGCGAAGCTCACCCGCACCCTGTCCGGATATTTGCTTTCAGGCCGGTCATAGTATGTGGCAGGCTCCGGCAGCGCTGCCGGCCTCCGCCGTCTGCGTCTCTCTGTCATGGCGTACCTCCGGCATCTTCAATAACCTGCTTTGCCATCTGGTAAAATTCCGTCAGCAGTTTGATTTTTAGCTCATACATTCTGTCCGGCTTCGCTCCGTTTTCCCGCTCGTCCCACAGATCCAGCAGCTTGTCCATCTGCTTCTCTGTGATAAAGCCATACCCGTAGGCTTCCTGTATTTCTTCTCTTTTTGCGTAATCTGCCAGTTTGTCCTCGCTTCTCGCTTTGGCTTTTCCCTGGCGCCTGTCTTCCTCTGCTATGACGTTCTGTGTCACTCTTTTGATGACTCCCATCCACCATGTTTGAAGCTGGATGGCTTCTTTTTTCGTGCTATTCATTTTCCATCCACCTCCGCCCACCATTCCTGATTAGCTTCTGGCGGAACGATGACGCCCATGTCTGAAGCATCCCATTTGATGCATTCAAAAATCCGTCCGTCCTGGCTCACCCTCTGGCCCACCGTGTAATTCACCTGCGGCCCATTCAATGTGTAAGTCCATTCCGGTACGGTCTTTTCTGTCCTGATCGGTGCCAGGACTGCCATGATAATCATGGCGATGATCAGAAACTTTTTCATGCAACAATTCCTCCATTCGTCTGCACTTTGTCGCTTGTCAGGCTACTTCATTTGCAAAAAAATATCTGGCAGGTTCTTCAATTTTAAGAAGCTTGATCATTTTATCAGCTTCATCAAGACCGAATTTTCCTGTCTTCATCTTGTCACAGAATGTCTTTGCAGTCATTCCAATTTCTTTGGCCACCTGCTGCTGTGTCATTCCGTTCTCTACTATCTTTGCCCGGATAAGATTCGCGTTGATCATTTTCCCACCTCTTTTCAGTTGTCGCTTCTCAAGCTACTGTGACTATATCACTATAATTGTATCCTGTCAAGCTACTTTTTATAATTTTATTTACTTTTTTGTAAACTCATAGTATTATCAAATTGAAGGAGATGATTTTATGAAGACCGCAGGCGAACGCATACGCGAGTTGCGGCTACAAAATAGAATGACTTTAGACGATGTTGCTCGTCAGCTCGGTGTAGGCCGTCAGGCAATCTATAAATATGAGCAAGGCACTGTCACAAACATTCCCCTTGAGAATCTTGAAAAAATGGCTGAAATGTTTAACACTACTCCCGGATATATTGCCGGTTGGGAAGATTCTAACAGAAACACCGTTTCATCCTCCGAATCTTCTCCTCAAACCGCAGAGGCCCGCATTGTCTCCGGCGCGATGGATAAACTTCCTCAGGAACAGCGTGAGCAGATTCTAAACGTTGTCCGGGCAATGTTAACCCAGCACCCTGAATTATTTGAATAAAGGAAGGTATAGATCTATGACCCCTGATTATGAACTCGCGGCCACAGCAGCCCTCCGTACTCTGTTATTTCACAATATAACCTCTGCCCCCGTTGTTCCTTTGCCTATTGTCAAATCAACTCCCGGTGTTCTGGCAATGCCTTTCTCTGATCTTGCCAACAATGCCGGAATAGAAAGGAACAAACTTGTTCCCATGTTTAGTGAGAACCAGGACGCTGTCACCTTTTTCGTCAACTTTGAAAAGGTGAAATATGTTGTTGCTTATAATCAGTATCTTCCTTTCGATTCCATCCGGCGCGGTCTGGCACGTGAGCTTGGTCACATCGTCCTGGGCCATGACGGCACCCGTCCGGCAGATGTTCGCCTTGATGAGGCGATGTGTTTTGCTCGTCATCTCATTTTCCCCCGGCCTCTTATCCACGCGATCCAGAATGCAGGATTTCCGCTGACTGTTGAAGTCCTCGGATCTATCACTGGCTGTTATGAGCGCTGTCTCGCCGGTTTGCAGAAAACACCTGCTGTTCATGTTCCTCCTGAACTCAACCGCGCACTGAAAGAACGCTTTTCTGATTTTATTCACAACTTTATTGATTTTCAATCTATGATTGCTCACGGTGATAATACCGCCGTTGCAGATTTTGGCTCTTTTATGGACGGATATAAAGAATAAGGAGTTATTGTTATGAGAAAGCTGTTTTGTCTACTTATAGTCTTTTTGTTCTGTTCCTCCGCCCTTGCTGACACCGTTTCTGTTTCTTCTCATTATTCGTTGTTTATTGATGCTTCTTCTGCTTCGGGCGGAAAAGGTAATTCTTTTGACTTCGATTCTTATTGTCTTGATATTTATTTTTTGAAAGACTCTCAAAAAGCATATGTAAACTCTATTACTTGCTTCTCCGGTGTTTTTACAAATTCCGGAACAATCCCTGTTACGATTGCTGAATCTAATAATGTTCTGTATTTTGTTTATGAAAACGGTAATTCTTTTACAGGCTATTTTGATAACGCCGGCGATCTGTGGATTGATCTTGATATGGGAACAGTCAGACTTCACTCTGTCCCCGTTTATTCTCCGCTTTATGATTTGATGGTGCAGCCATGAAAAAGCAGAAAACCCCTTCCTGCTCTCCGCGGACGGCTGTTGCTTATGCCCGGTATTCCTCCGCCGGCCAGCGGGATGTATCAATCGATCAGCAGCTCTCTGATATTCGTGCCTTTGCCCTCCGCGAAGGCTATACCATCGTGCATGAATATGCCGACCATGCTAAGTCCGGCTTTAAGGATACCGCCGCCCGCACATCCTTCCAGTCCATGATCGCCGCAGCGGAAACAGGATCATATGATACCATCATCGCCTGGAAGGTTGACAGGTTTGGACGCAACCGGGAGGACTCTGCCATTTATAAAGGCAAGCTCCGCCGGTTCGGTGTCCGTGTGCTTTATGCAATGGAGCCGATACCGGAAGGATCTGCCGGTGTTCTCCTGGAGGGAATGCTGGAGGCTACCGCCGAATGGTATTCCCGCCAGCTCTCTGAAAATGTCACCAGGGGCATGACTGACAATGCCATGAAATGCCTTTACAATGGTACAAAAGTCCTCGGATATACTCGCGGATCTGATGATAAATATGCCATTGATCCGGATGGCGCATCCATCGTCCGCTATATTTTTGATAAATACGCTTCCGGCGTTTCTGCGGTCCGGATCTGCGCGGACCTGAACTCTCGCGGTCTGAGCTCCTCCCGTGGAAAGCGCTGGAAGCCTGAAACCATTATCCGCGTCATCTCTAACGAGCGATATACCGGAACCTATATCTGGGGAGATATTCGCATACCTGACGGTATGCCCGCCATTGTCGACAATGTTCTTTTTGATGAGGCCCAGCGCATGAAACGAAAAACCGCCCGCCATGTCGACCAGGGCGCCGTTGATTACCTTCTCACTAGCAAAGCCTTCTGCGGTCACTGTGGCGCAGCTATGATCGGTGACTCCGGAACCTCAAAATCTGGCGCCCGTCACCTTTATTATTCCTGTCAGGCCCACAAGGCCCGCAAAGGCTGTGATAAAAAGTCCGTCCGGAAGGACTGGCTGGAGGATACCGTCATTGACTTTGTTCTCGATCACGTTCTTTCTGATGAACATATAGATCAGACCGCTGATGCCGTCCTTGCCCTTCAGCAGGAGGAAATGAAACATTCACCCCTTGCCGCCATGGAAGCGGAGCATGCTGAAACTTTGAAGAAGATCCGGAACATAAATGAAGCCATTGCCGCCGGCATCTGGAACTCCTCCACCTCCGCCATGCTTAAAGACCTTGAGGATAATGCTGAGTCCATCCGCGTGTCTATCGAAACTCTGAAGTATTCCCAGTCCCAGCTCCTGGATAAGGATCGTATCATTTTCTTCCTTCATCAGTTCACCCAGGGAGACAGATCTGATCCAGCCCTCTGCCGGCATATTATCGAAACCTTTATCAATGCTGTTTATCTTTATGATGATCATCTGAAGATCATCACCAATAACATAGAAGGCAATCAGCGCGTACCGCTTGAGGCCCTCCCTCCGTGTTCGGATAATAACAAAAATGGTGTACAGGAAAGCCGGAAGCGTAAAGTTTCCGGTTTTTTTATCTGTTCAGCTGTCTGTTTTAACAAAAAAACAGCTGCCATAAAGGCAGCTGCTCTTTTCATTCATGCTTATGCCTGGGCAGGAGCGCCTACCGGGCAGGTGTCAGCGCAAGCGCCGCATTCGATGCAGACTTCGGGATTGATTTCATACTTGCCGTCGCCTTCGCTGATGGCGGAAACGGGGCACTCAGCAGCACATGCACCGCAGCTGATGCATTCTTCGGAAATTTTGTAAGCCATTTGATTTACCTCCTCATTTTTGATCGCACATTCGTGTGATACTGAAATAATTATATCATCGTCATTTTGTGAAATCAATATCTCATTTATCCCTGTCAATAGCCTGCATGGCTTTCTGAAGCGCTTCCGCCCAGGAATTCTGATTGTTCGTTTCTTTACCTTTTGTATCGGTATCCCGGATGTTCATGTTTTTCGTTTCGGTGGATTCTGCCTTTTTGTTGGGATTTTCTCTTCTGACAGGCTGGCCGAGAACAGGTTTACGGTTCTTTTCCCTGTTTTTATCAGCCGGTATGTTGTTCTTCGTACGGACAGGAGCCAGCGCCGGCTTGCTTTCTGGAAGTTCTTCACTGTTTTCATTCATGTCAGAACGCTGTGCTTCCGGCTGCAGCCTGTTATCATCCTCCTGTATGTCCTCGCTGCAGGATTCCGTTTTAACCTCATTGGTTTCAGAATGCGTTTTGCCGTCCTGAATCCTTGTGATATTTTCCAGCGGATATTCCTTGATTTCACTTGTGTCTCCGTTCGTCATACGAACGAATACTGTTTCTTTGACAATATTAAGATCGGTAACTGTGCCCTTTCCGTCCGGTGTAATCACTTCCCTGCCGACTTTCGGCATCTTTTTACGGGTCATCTCATAATGCTCCTGCTCATATTTCAGGCAGCACATCAGACGACCGCAAACACCGCTGATTTTGGTCGGATTGAGGGAAAGGTTCTGTTCTTTTGCCATCTTGATCGAAACAGGCTGAAACTGATCAAGAAATGTTCCGCAGCAGATGGGACGTCCGCACGGTCCCAGCCCGCCAAGCATTTTTGCTTCATCCCTTACTCCGATCTGCCGCAGTTCAATGCGCATTTTAAAGATAGAGGCAAGATCCTTGACAAGCGATCTGAAGTCCACCCGTCCGTTTGCAGTAAAGAAAAAAAGGATTTTGCTGTTATCAAACGCGTATTCCACAGAAACAAGCTTCATTTCAAGCTTATGTTCGGCAATCTTCTTCTGGCAGATAGTAAATGCTTCTTTTTCTTTGGATCTGTTTTCCCTTCCGTGCTGTATATCCTGTTCCGTGGCAAGGCGGATCGCCTTTTTCAGGGGAGTATTCCAGCTTTCCTCATCTATATCACGCGCGCCCATGATGACTTCTCCCAGATCATACCCGCGTGCGGTATCGACAATGATATAATCTCCTGTTTTTGCTTCGATTCCGTTTGAATCAAAATAATACAGTTTTCCGTTTTTCTGAAACTGAACTCCAATTATTGTTGCCATAGTTCTCCTTCTCCTATAAATAGTAAAAGCAAACGTTCAATAACCGCCTGGAAATTTACGTTGAATTCACACTGCTGCCTTGCTGCCGATATACCGTCCTGCAGCAGCATGATTTTTTCCATATCAGCGGAAGCAGCAAAGGCCTGCCATTCTTCAGGAAACGTGTCAGGATAATCCTTTTTCTCCTTGTACAGGCGATATCGCAAAAGCTGATGAACATACTGTTCAAGAATCTCAAACAAAACCGGAGCCTCGGATTTTCTGTCTTTCCACGCTGCGGAAAAGCCGAGTACGCTGCTTCTGTTTCTGTTCCGGAAAAAAGCATTCATGATTTCTTCCCGTAGTTTCCAGTATTCATCATCCGCGGCAAGTCTGAACGCATTGCCGATGGATCCGCCTGATACGGAAGCCGCCTTCATGGCAGTTGCCGGATCAATTCCTGCATCTGTCAGCTGTTTGCTGATATAATCAGTCTCCCATGGAACCAGCCTGATCATACGGCATCTGCTTCTGACAGTAGTCAGTATTTGTTCAGCCCTGCCGGAGGTCAGGAGAAAGTAAGTATTCGCCGGAGGTTCCTCCAGTATTTTCAGGAGGCTGTTCTGGGCCTGTACAGTCATATTCTCCGCATCCGGGATAACAATAACCCGATTGCCGCCTTCATAGGCAAACCGGCTGCATTGCCTGATCATTTCCCGGATATCCTCAACCGGAATGGTGGATCGGCCCTTTGACGTTTCTGATGACAAAGGGATTCCTTTTTCAATGACAGTCAGGTCGGGATGTTCCCCGCTCGCAGCCAGTCTGCATCCTTCACAGCAGTCGCAGGGAATATCGTGATCATCCCGGCAAAGCAAAGCCCTTGCGATCAGAAAGGCAAGGGTTCTCTTCCCCGTTCCCGGTTCCCCGGTAATCATCAGGGCGTGTACAAGCCTGTGTTCTTTTATCTGCCGGTGAACAGACTGTATTTCTTCACCCTGATACAGATAATCGTCAAATGAAATCATTTTCATCCTGATTTATACTTTCAGAAACTGATCAACTGTCAGGACAAATACCGTGGCGCCTCCGACTGTTACTTCAATCGGATAGGAAGAATATTCACCATGGGATATACCGCCTGCCATGGATGAAGGCGCAGCTGATATCTGCTTTCTGCTTTTGCATACAGACTCTATTGTGCTGACAGCCTCATCTGTCCTGTTATCATCAACACCGAGAAGCAGTGTGGTATTCCCGGCTTTCAGGAAGCCTCCCGTTGTGGCAAGCTTGGTAACACCAAAGCCCTGCTGCATTAATACGGACAGGAGTTTTGAAGAATCTTCATCCTGAACAATTGCAATGATTAGCTTCATTGATCAATCATCCCTCCCGTATATATATTCAATATATTATACGTTACATTCCCTTGTAAATCAAGCATGTCAGGTATGCTGCCGGGGACCCGGAGTGTATTCCTCCGATATTCTTTACATCATGATTTATATGAGATAAACTGAATCTGTATGGGAGGGAGCTTTATGGAAAAGCTGTACAGCTGCCAGGCCAGCGCCGCCTTTGGTCTTGAAGGCCTGGTATCAAGGGAACTAAAACAGTCCGGTATTCAGGATGTCCGCACGGACAACGGCTGTGTCCGTTTTTCCGCAACAGCGGAGGAACTGTATCTGTGTAATCTTCGTATGCATTACAGCGACCGTTTATACATTGTTCTGGCATCCGGAATCTGTAAAAGTTTTGAGGATCTTTTCCAGCTGGTAGGATCTGTTAACTGGCCGTATTTCTTTTCCGGTAATGAATCCATTGATATTTCCTGCAAGTGCACGAGAAGTATCCTGATGAGCACAAGAGACTGCCAGTCCATCTCCAAAAAGTCAATCATTGAAAAAATCAAAAAAGAAACCGGACGGAAAGTGTTTCCTGAATCCGGTCCTTCCCTGTCTGTCCAGATTTCAATCAGAAATGATGAAGCAGCCGTTATGCTGAATGTATCAGGCGATGCTCTTTCACGCCGCGGATACCGCACATGGAACGGAGAAGCCCCGCTTCGTGAAACGCTGGCTGCCGCTCTTGTTTCGCTAAGCGGCTGGAAGCCCGGACAACCGCTGCATGACCCCTGCTGCGGAACAGGAACGATTCTTACAGAAGCCGCCCTGCTTGCTGAAGGAAGAGCTCCCGGAATAAACAGGCATTTTGCGATGGAGGATTATCTCTGCTTCTCCGGCGTCGATTTCAGGATAATCAGAGAGGAAGAACTTTCCAGGTCTGCACCGGATCGTGTACGTAACATCAGCGGATCGGATATCAATCCCGAGGCTCTTGAACTGGCACGCCGGCATATTCGTCAGGCTGGACTGAATGAAAGCATAATCCCCCTTGAACAAATCGCTCTTCAGGATCTTTCCGTTGATAAGGAAAACGGATATTTTATCTGTAATCCTCCCTACGGAGAAAGGCTCAGCGATCAGAAACAGTGCCGAGCCCTTTATCACGACCTGTTTCTCCTGAAGCAACGACATCCCACATGGAAATTATGCGCGATTTCTTCAGATCCGGCTTTTGAAAGAAGCTTCGGCCGCAGGGCTGACAGGAAACGCCGCCTGTATAACGGCCGTCTTGAATGTGTATATTACATCTATTACTGATTCAGGATATGGAATGCTGTTTTCTCCATAGCTTCATTCGTGGAATCATACCAGATTGATTCCATGATTTTATGCTCAGATGATACGGACGGACATTCAATCGGACAATAATTGTTTTTCCCCTCGGATACATTCCCTGACGGAATAATCGGAATAATCTTCAGCTTTAAACTGTCAGCATTCCTTTCATCAAATTCAAAAACTGCCTGAACCAGGATTCCATGTGCTGCTTTGGATATGGAGGATGTGCTCCCGTCCAGCAGACATCCTGTGCTGTATATCACAGGTACCTCCTGAATATACTCAATTCCCTGTACATGCACAGGCTGGTTTCCAATCACCAGATCCGCACCGGCCCTGACACATCTGTGTGCCATTGCCTCCTGCACAATGGAATGAGACAAGGCCTGATCTTCCTTCCGGCTTATCAGGAAAATAATTTTCTCACATTTTTGTTCTTTGAGTATACTGATCCTTTCATCAATAACGGAAGGATCAGCAATATATTCGCTTTCACTGCATCCCGCAAACCCAAACAGATGGCCTTTGATGGTAATGGTTTCCGGACTGTTCCGGTCCATGGATCCGGCGCAGCCGCTGATCACATTTTGGGTCTCCTTCAAAAATGCTTCATCGTTGGCAAACAGCCTGTCATCGGTCATTTGAACCAGGTCTATGGAGGCATTTTTCAGCAATTCACCGATTTCACCTGGTCCGTAATTGATATTGTTCCACTCTTCCCTGTCTTCAACGGCATTTCCCATATAACAGCCAAGGCTTACGCAGGTAAGATCATCCGATGCAAAATACCGCATCAGTCCGTCAAAGGGTTTAACATATCCTTCCGTTGTTATATACGAAGCAAAGCTGTCTTTCCGTGCATTCACCTTGCGGTTTCCGCCCGGAGTAAAGGATCCGCCGAAAGTGATTGTGACTGTGTCCTGATCTGCCGTAACCGATTCATCCTGATCGGTGCGGATCAGTGAATAATCCGGCTTCCCGTTTCCTCTTTTCAGCTTATTGATTGCCGCCTTTCTCTCATCCGGATCATCCAGTATCATCACACGCGTATGGTATGGAATGTTGGAATAAATCCAGTATGCATTCAGTCCGCCTTCTCCGGGTTCAGGTTGTATGCGGATACATGCATGGGAAGCTTTTGCGCCAAGGTAAGCCCTCCCCAGCGTGAAGTCCTTTTTCTGCTGTCCCCAGTCATAAGGTGTCTGATGAAGCAGGTTGCCGCCGTCATATTGAATGACATAATCATATTTTTTTCCGTTCGTCGAAAAATTAACCCTGTGATAGCCTGTCAGGAAGCAGCCCGCGGATGTTTCCTGGTAAAAGCTGTTTTTTTCAGCTCTTCCCGTGGAAACAAGCAATGTATCAACCGGTTTCCCCTGATGGAACACTGTCAGTGTCTGTGCTTTTTTATCGATCAGAATGGCATATTCACCCTGGGGATACTCCACCTTCAGTTTTTTCAGCGGAACCCAGCCTTCAACGTATTCTGCTTCCTCATGATTCCAGGCTCCTACCTGTGCCCAGTCGCCGTCAATACTGATCACTTTCAGCCCCTGCGTCTGTCCGTGAACCGTTCCGAGTGATCTGCTTTTACTGTCCGGCTCGCTGTATATATCCTGATGCTTAAAAAAATCGATATCAACAACGACAGACGGTTTCATCATCATTTCCCACAGCTCATCCGCCGTCGAGGACCTGTCAGGCATGATCTCTCCCGTAACAGCAACAACCGGTTGAGCAGGTTTTTCCTTTTGTATGTCAATTCTGAATTGTCTGATGTCATCCGGTCTGGATTTTTCGTATACGGAAACAGAATATGTACCTGTTTCCGGTACTTTCTTCCCTATGACCGAGTCGAATGTTTTCCTGTATATTTTTCCGCCTGTTACTGCCTGGCTGTATAAATATGAGCGGTTTTCATCCTCTTCAGACTGCAGCGATATGACAACGGTACCGTTTTTGACAGTCCTGTATTCAAGAAACCATTCATCAGCTGAATCAAGGTAAATACATTCAGAAGACGGCAGTACATATTGTATATATTGTCCTGCATACTCTATGGGCGACTGAAAGGATATTGTGTGTTCCTGACCGTTTTCGGTGATCAGTTCCGCAGTAACAGTATATGTTTTTTCATACAGTCTTTCTTTATTATATCCGCATCCGTCCCATTCAATGACGGTTTTGCCTTTGCCGATTGTTTGTGTGATGGTCCTGTATACACAGATATTGTCATGTATGCTGATGGTCAGTATGCCTTCCTGGTCAGAAATAACTTCAAACGAATTCATCTCGTATGGATGGATGTTTCCGATCCTTCTGACCTGGAACGATTCATCACAATAAGCGCTGTGATGGACAGCACAAAGAAGCATCATCACGATCAGCAGGAAAACTCCTGTCTGCAGCCTTTTTCCAGTCATACCCGATGCTCCTTTCTGTCTTTTTCATATTACTTCTTTCTTCTTTTCGCCGCAAGTTTTTCCTTTCTTCTTGACAAAGCGAATCCCCGGCTTTATAATTTCGATGTTTGTTCGCGGTCGTGGCGGAATCGGCATACGCGCACGTTTGAGGGGCGTGTCCGGCAACGGGTACGGGTTCAAGTCCCGTCGACCGCACCACAAAGGCCTGAGTTGTCTCAGGCCTTTTCTTTATCAAAAAAATCCGGCTTTTCACAGCCGGATTCTGATGTGGAGATGAGGGGAGTTGAACCCCTGTCCGAAAGTACTTCAGAAGGACTTTCTCCGAGCGCATTCCGTGGTTGATTTTCCCCTGGATGATGTCCGCGGAAAAACATTATTCAGAGTAGCTTCATGATTACGGATTCCGCTGCAAAGCTTAGGCGAAACTCGTTCCCTGCATTAATGACGCCGGGAACCTGATCTGCAGGCGGTCAGGGCCGACGCGCGGCATTAAGCCGCGAAAGCGTAATTGCTATTGTCAGTTATTGTTTTTCCCCGTTGATACGCAGTACAGGGTCTGCGGCTCGCTTATCCTACCTCTGTTACCCCCGTCGAAACCGGATCATCCCCGGGTAAATACAGGGTGACAACAACAATTATCTTTGTCTTTCCTTCAGCGCGCGCTGAATTTCACGCTGCGCGTCTTTCCGGGCCATGCTGTCTCGCTTGTCATGCAGCTGTTTGCCCTTGCACAATCCAAGCTGCACTTTCACACGTCCGTTGCTCAGATAGACTTCAAGCGGAATCAGCGTAAATCCCTGACGCATAACCTGGCTGTCAAGCTTACGGATCTCCCGGCGGTGCAGCAGCAGCTTCCTGGGGCGCAGGGGATCGCGATTGTAAATATTCCCCTGCTCATACGGGCTGATATGCATTCCTTCAACCCATATCTCTCCCTTTCGGATCTGTGCCCAGCTTTCCTTCAGGTTTATCCTGCCCTGCCGGATGCTTTTGACTTCCGTTCCGAAAAGCGCTATGCCGCATTCAAGTTTCTCCTCAACAAAATAGTCATGAAAAGCTTTGCGGTTCTGGGCGATCATTTTAATTCCCTGCTGATGCGGCATTTCCATATCCTCCCCGCAAAAGTATAACACGTACAGATTCCCTTTTCAATCGTCGGTTTGTCTGTTATAATCTCGCAAAAGGAGTGATTGATTTGAAAGACCTTCATGAGATTGCGGCAAGCGCAAGAAACGGATTTTATCAGATTTCCGTATCTGAATCCGATAAAAGAAACGCGGTTCTGAAATCCCTCGCGCGCCTCCTTACAGAAAATAAAGACAGCATTTTTGCGGCAAACCAGGCAGACAGGGATGCCGCAGAAGCGGAGAACCTTTCGTCTCCGCTTCTGCATCGCCTGACCTTTGGCGAGGAAAAGCTCAGCCAGGTAATCTCGGGCCTTTATGCCCTTGTGGATCTCCCGGATCCGATCAGTAACACTTTGGCCGCAACCGAAATAACAGAAGGACTTAAGCTTTATCGTGTTTCCTGTCCTATCGGTGTAATCGGAGTTATTTTTGAAAGCCGTCCTGATGCGCTTATTCAGATTTCATCCCTGTGTATTAAAAGCGGAAATGCTGTCCTGCTGAAAGGCGGACGTGAAGCGATCCATACTAATCAGGTTCTCTGCGGCCTTGTTCGCAGCGCGCTGGAGGAAAACGGTTTCTCTCCCGATACCGCCCAGCTTCTGGAAACACGTGAGGATGTCGCTCAAATGCTGAAGGAGGATACGCTGATTGACCTGATCATCCCCCGCGGAAGCAACAGCTTTGTCCGGTATATTATGGATAACAGCCGTATCCCTGTACTTGGCCATTCTGACGGAATCTGTCACGTATATGTGGATCGCGACGCTGATCCTGAAATGGCCTGCAAAATCGTTACCGACAGCAAAACACAGTATGTTTCTGTCTGTAACGCCGCTGAAACCCTTCTGGTTCACAGGGATATCGCGGCCCGCTTTCTTCCCGAAGTATACCGTTCCCTTCGGAATAAAAATGTTGAAATCCGCGGCGACGAAGAAGTGCGGAAACTGATTGACTGCGTACAGGCTACTGATGCTGACTGGTCTACAGAATACCTTGATTATATTATTTCCGTAAAAATCGTTTCCTCTCTGGAGGAAGCCGTTGCGCATATAAACCGTTTCGGTTCACATCACACCGATTGCATCGTTTCGGAGAATGCTTCGGCCGCATCTGCTTTTATGAATACTGTTGACAGCGCTGGCGTTTACTGGAATGTTTCCACCCGTTTTGCCGATGGCTTTGTCTATGGTCTCGGTGCCGAAGTCGGCATTGCCACCGGCAAGCTGCACGCAAGAGGGCCTATGGGTCTGGAGGGACTGACCACCTACAAATATAAACTGATAGGTTCTGGGCAGACTATGGAAGAGATGAAAACAGGGAAAAGGCATTATACCCATGTTCCCCTGCATGAAAATTGTCCCCTTTGATGAATGAAAGGAAGAATTGCATGCGTCTTCAGAAATATCTGGCTTCCTGCGGCGTTGCTTCCCGGAGAAGCGCTGAAAAAATGATTCTGGACGGCCGTATTACCGTTAACGGCGAAGTGGTGAACATTCTCGGCACACAGGTGGATGAGCAGGCTGATACGGTTCAGGTAGACGGAGTTACAGTATCCCCTGAAACGGAAAAGCATTATATCGCTTACAACAAGCCTGTCGGTGAAGTGACGACTGTATCCGATCCCGAAGGCCGGGCCACTGTCATGGATCGATTCAGGGATTATCCTGTGAGGCTTTTTCCTGTCGGCCGCCTGGACTATGACAGTGAAGGCCTGCTTCTTCTTACAAACGATGGAGATTTAATGAATCAGCTTCTTCATCCCAGTTTTGAAATCAAAAAATCCTATCTCACCAGGGTTTCCAATATTGTTACCGAAGATGAGATCCGTCTTCTGCGCAAAGGCGTTATGATAGACGGAAAACTGACGTCTCCCGCTGAAGTCAGGCTGATCCGCCATGACGCTTTTTCAACAGAACTGCTGATTACAATCCATGAGGGCCGGAACCGGCAGGTTCGTAAAATGATCGATGCCATCGGGCATCAGGTTGTCCGCCTGAAAAGGGTACGTTTTGGCCCTGTCAGCCTGGGCGATCTTCCTTCCGGTATGTGGCGCAAACTGACAGATGATGAGATTCGTAAACTGAGACCTTGACAAAACCTGAAATGACGCTATAATGTACCGATGTGAGCATTCGCTGACCCGGAGAGTTGGCTGAGTGGTCTAAGGCGCACGACTGGAAATCGTGTGTGGGGTGATACCTCACCCAGGGTTCAAATCCCTGACTCTCCGCCAAACAGTGCAGACTTGTCTGCACTGTTTTTGTTTCCGACTTTGTCATTTTCCACAGAACATGAAACCACTTTTCATGTGTTCTGAAAAATGATAAAATAAAATGATTTTTATGAGGAGGAAATGTCATGAGAATCATTGTGATCGGTGCAGGCAAAGTAGGTTATACCCTCGCGGAGCACCTCATTGCAGAAGAACACGATGTGATCATCATCGATAAGGATGATGACGTGATAGAAAGATGCAGCGGTTCCCTGGATGCACTCTGCATCCGCGGAAACGGAGCCAACGCTAAAATCCTGCTGGAGGCAGGAGTCGATAAGGCCAATATTGTGATTGCTTCAACGGAAAGCGATGAAACAAACATGCTGGCCTGCCTGATCTCCAAACGACTGGGTGCCGGCTATACCATCGCCAGAATACGTGATCCTGAGTTTAACGAAAGCCAGATGCTGCTCCAGAATGAACTTGGTATCGATGTGGCAATTAACCCTGAACGGGCAACCGCGCTCGAAATAAGCCGCCTGCTTCGTTATCCTTTCGCGGGAAGCATTGAATCTTTTGCCAAGGGCCTGGTTGAAATGGTGGAATTCCGTGCCCAGGAAGAAGATTGTTTCATTGGAATCCCGATGCGGGATCTGGCCGGAAAACTTCCCCGTCTGCCCCGTATTCTGTATGCCATGGTTGAAAGGAATAATACGGTCACAATTCCCGGCGGTGATTTTACCATTCTTCCCGGCGACAAGGTTTTCGTGTCGGGCGATATGATCACGATTACGGAGTATTTTCGTTTTCTTGGCAGAAACAAACATAAAGTACGCAGCGTCATGCTGCTGGGCGGAGGCAGAATTTCCTATTACCTCAGCAAGCTGATCGTTCCCATGGGAATCCATGTGACTCTTTTTGAAATTGATCCTGTCAAAGCGCGTGCCCTGAGTGAACAGCTCCCCAAAGTGGACGTGATCGAGGGAGATGGTACGGACCAGGATCTTCTGGAGGAACAGGGTCTTTCACAGATGGATGCTTTTGTTTCCTTAAGCAACAGGGATGAGGAAAACCTGATCTGCGGTATGCACGCTTCCCGGTGCGGAGTTCCCAAAGTCATCGCTAAAAACAGCCGCATGGCTTATCAGGAAATCCTGAACGACCTGGGACTCGATTCCGTTATCAGTCCGCAGTTTATTACCAGTTCCACCATTCTTCGTTATGTCAGAGCAAGGGAAAACAGCAACGGTACCAAAATTGAAAGACTTTACCGTCTTGTCGGCGGAAAGGCTGAAGCGATTGAATTCATTGCCCGCAAAGGTGATTCCTATATAGGCATTCCGTTAAAGGATCTGACCATGAAAAAGGGATCCCTGGTTTCGATTATTGTTCATCAGGGAAAAATCATTGTGCCTTTCGGTAATGACCACATTGAGGAAAATGACCACGTTGTAATCATTTCCGTTGAATCTGGTATTTCCGATCTGAATGAGGTGCTCTACAAATGAACCGGAAACTGATTATCCGAATGCTGGGTGCACTGCTTCTGATTGAAGCTGCTGCCATGGCACCTTCTCTTGTCGTTTCCCTGATATATGGAGAAGGAGACGCCGCTGCCATTCTGTACAGCATCATCATCAACCTTCTGGCCGGTTCAGGCATGTGTTTTATTCCCAAAAAGGATCAGAATTCCCATCTGCGGCTGAAAGAAGGATTTATCATCACAGCGCTCGGCTGGATTCTTCTTGGCATTTTCGGTTCTGTTCCCTTCATTACTTTCAGAAACGCTTCCGCGTTTTGAAGACGCGTTTTTCGAAACGGTTTCCGGCCTGACTACGACAGGTGCAAGTGTTTTTACGCAGGAAACGTTTGATCATGCCAAACGAGGCATTGTTTTCTGGCGCGCAACAACACACTGGATCGGCGGTATGGGCGTCCTTGTTCTCACACTGGCTCTTCTGCCCAAGCTGACGGGCCGTACAGCGCATCTGGTAAAAGCCGAAAGTCCCGGACCTTCCCTGAGCAAACTTGTGCCCAAAACAGGCGCCACTGCCAAGATCCTTTATAAAATTTACATTCTTCTTTCACTGTTTGAATTTGTTACGCTGCTGATCTGCGGCATGTCTCCTTATGATTCCGCTGTCCATACCATGGCCACCGCGGGCACCGGCGGATTCAGCCGTTACGGGGACAGTATTGCGCATTACAACAGTGTTCCCATTGAAATAGCCATCACCATTTTCATGTTCATGTTTGGCGTGAACTTCGCACTGTATTACAAATTCCTGATTGGTGACAGGTTTAAGGCTTTTTTCCATGACGAGGAATTCCGCTGGTATTTTATTTTTGCCTTTGGTTTTATCCTGCTTATTACCGTCCTGAATCTGGGTCACTATAACGGGGATTTCCTTACCTCCCTGCGGTACGGATCTTTCCAGGTCAGTTCAATCATGTCGACCACAGGATTTGTTACCTATGACTTTAATCTGTGGCCGGCGGCCTCTCATATCATTATTGTCATTGCCATGCTGATCGGATCCTGCGCTGGTTCAACCGCAGGCGGCATCAAAGTAATCAGAATCATCGTCCTGTGCAAACTGTCCCGCAGGAATGTCCGTGCCACTGGACAGCCTAAAAAGATGGATGTTATCCGCATTGACGGAAAATCTGTGGATGAGCATATGCTTTCCCAGATTGCTCAGTTTGCGTTCATGTACATTGCGCTGATCCTGGTAGGCGGGTTTATTATGTCATTGGGAAGCAGTTATGATCTGACAACAAATCTTTCTGCTTCCCTGACTTGTGTGAGCAATGTCGGGCCGGGTCTGGGTGCAGTAGGCCCGGTTGAGAATTATGCGGGTTTCACTGTTCATGCCAAGCTTACCGCTTCATTCCTGATGCTTTTCGGCAGGCTGGAACTGCTTCCTCTGTTTATTCTCTTTACCCGTTCCGCCTGGCATAAATATTGATTTACCCGGTCGGTTTATCTCATTTTTCACTTTTCGGTAGGTTGTCCTGATTTTGCGGAAGGGAGAGCACAAATGCATTCAGGAATCATGATTGTCTCACTTGGTTCAGGTGACCCCGAACTGATGAACGGGAAATCACTGCAGGCTTTTCATGACGCATCATCTGTCGTTCTTCGTACAGGAAAACACCCTTTTGCTAAATGGCTCAATGATAACGGGCTTTCTTATACAACGCTTGACGCTTTATATGAGGATGCTGACAGCTTTGATCATCTTAACAGTATGATTGCTGAGAGGCTTATCCGGCTGTCCGCAGATTCGGTTGTCGTATATGCCGTAGCTGATGCATATACGGACAGTTCAGTCCGCTGGCTTTTGCAGCACAGACCTGACAGTATTCAGATTTCTGTCATTCCCTCTGTCGGTTTCCATGATCTGTATCTGGCTTCTTCCGTTGTTCTTCTGAACGATTCAAACATTCAGATTTCTTCCGCGTATGACCTCCTCTTCTCAGATTTCTATAACCCGAATATTTCTCTCCTGATCACAGAAATCGACAATGAGATCCTTGCCGGGCAGATTAAGATCTTCCTTTCAGACAAGCTGGATGATGAATCCACTGTCTATCTCTTCAGCGGGCACAACAGTTACTCACCTGTTCCTGTAAAGCTTTACGAGCTGGACCGTCAGATGGGTCTGGATCACCGTTCAGCACTGCTTATACCGGGTTCTGATTGTCTGAGCCGCAGTCGTCACAACCTGGAAGACCTTGCAAGCATTATGGAAACACTGCGTTCTGATCACGGATGTCCCTGGGACCGTATCCAGACGCACGATTCCCTGAAAACATATCTGATTGAAGAGGCCTGGGAATGCGTGGCAGCGATTGATCAGGATGATCAGGATCATCTGTGTGAAGAACTCGGTGACCTTCTTTTCCAGATCGTTTTCCACGCCTCGATCGGCAAAGCCTTTGATGAATTCACACTGAATGACATTATTTCGACAGTATGCAATAAAATGATCAGACGTCATCCCCATGTTTTTGCCGATACAGAACTGGCGGATCCGTCCGCTGTATCTGAAACCTGGGAGCAGATCAAACAGTCTGAAACAGGAAATAATACTGTCCTGACAAGCCTGGAAGATGTTTCCACTTCCCTTCCTTCTTTGAAATATGCATCGAAAACGCTCAAAAAGCTTGATAGGATTGTTGGAACACACAGGCCTACGGACAAAATTGTGTCAGATATAAAGAAACAGCTGAACAGGATTTGTTCCGGACAGCAAACGCCGGAGACGTCTCTTGTATATGGTTCCCTTCTGCTGCTATGCTGCGAATTATGCTATCGTTCCGGGCTCGACAGTGAGGTCATTCTGCATCAGACAGTGGATCATCTGAAAAGCTGTCTCAGCAAGGCGGAAACAAGGCTATTACAGGACGGAAAATCCTTGGAACACTTGACTTTCGAAGAACTATGTGTATACTTAAAGTATGTTGAAGGCGAAATTGAATAATTCCGGTCTTTGGCATATTTATATTCTTTTATGCAACCTGCATAAAGACAAGGAGGAGATTACCCGTGAACAAAAGTGAACTGATCAACGCGCTGGCCGAGAAAACATCATTTTCCAAGAAAGATGCCGAAAAAGCTCTGAACGCCTTCGTTGAGACAATCAACACCGCTCTGGCAAAGGGTGAAAAAGTTCAGCTTATCGGTTTCGGAACGTTTGACGTGAAAAAGCGTCCCGCCCGTACCGCCCGTAATCCGCGGACCGGTGCTGAGATCAAGATCGCTGCTTCCAAGGCGCCCTCTTTCAAAGCAGGTAAAGCTCTGAAAGATAAAGTCAACGCCAAGAAAAAAGCCAAGAAATAATTCATCGTTTCTGCCCGCAGGAACACTGTTTCCTGCGGGCTTTGTTTTGTGAGGGTAATATGCGGATAGACAAATATCTCAAAGTTTCCAGAATTATCAAACGCCGCACTGTCGCTAGCGAAGCGTGCAGCAGCGGACGTGTCATGATCAACCAGAAAGTTGCGAAACCTTCTTCTGACGTAAAAGAAGGCGATATTGTCAGTATACGTTTCGGAGAACATACAGGATTCTATGAGATCCTTTCTGTACGTGAAACCGTCAGTAAAGAGCTTGCATCTGAAATGTATAAAGTCCTGGAAGAGGATGCTTACCTTTCTTCGGAGCGTAATAAAGCATGAAAAGGTATGTCATTATGCTCGCAGGCGGGCGCGGAACGAGAATGAATCTCCCCTACAATAAAGCGCTCCTTTCGCTCTGCGGGAAAACTGTTATTCAAAGAAGTATAGAAGCATTCTGTTCGTTTGCGGATGAAATGATCATTGTTTCACATGCGGATGAACAGTCATTTATACAGGAGTCGATCAGTCATTCCTCTCTTCCTTTTCCCTGCCGCTATGTATGCGGAGGTGAAACCAGGCAGGAATCCGTTCTGAACGGGTTGAAAGCACTGAATACGAATCCTGAGGATATTATCCTGGTTCATGATGCTGCAAGATGCCTTGTTGATCCTATGCTGATTGAACGCGTAATCCATTCTGTTGAAACCTGCGGAACCGGAATTCCTGGTATCCCTGCTTCCAGTACTTGTAAAATCTGTAACGCGGATCATCTTGTCGTCCATACGCCTGACAGGACAAATCTGTACGAAATACAGACTCCTCAGGGATTTACAGCCGGCACTCTCCTGCCGGTTGCGCTGAATGCATTCAGGGATGGAATAGAGTGTACGGATGACGCAGGTTTGCTTGAGCATTATCATATACCCGTTAAAGTTGTTCCGGGATCACCGGATAATATCAAGCTCACAGAACCCCAGGATATTGCCAGGGCCAAATCAATCATACAAGGAGTTGCTCATACCATGCGTGTTGGAATGGGATACGACGTTCATCGTCTGGTTGAAGGCAGAAAACTCATCCTTTGCGGAGTGGAGATACCCTTTGAATCAGGCCTTCTCGGGCACAGCGACGCAGATGTGGCTCTGCACGCGCTCATGGACGCTATGCTTGGCGCCTGTGCTCTTGGAGACATAGGAAAACATTTTCCTGATACCGATGACCGGTATAAAGGGATATCTTCCGTTCATCTTCTTCAGGAAACAGTCAGGATTATACGGGATGCAGGCTATAAAGCCGCAAACGCGGATGTTACAATCGTTGCGCAGAAGCCAAAGCTTCTTCCCTATATTCCGCAAATGATCAGTAACATAGCTTCTGTATTGAATTTGCCGGAAGACAGGATCAATGTGAAGGCAACCACAACAGAAAAGCTTGGTTTTGAAGGTCGTATGGAAGGGATTTCTTCCTATGCGGTATGTACTGTTGCTGAATTATAATATTTCTGTTCAGAGACCGGGCATAAGCGAGAAAATGATTTTCTGATAGGATAACGGCAAATTGGGAAATACCTTATCCGCCAGCGTCAGGCCCGCGGCAATAAAGTTCATGCTGATAGTGTCATAATCCTCTTTCAGTTCAGAATCCAGTGTCTTTTTATCAGAAAAAGACACTGGATTTTTCATATTGTCATAATACGCAGAAATATGCGCTATTTCCCTGCCGCTCTCCCCTGCAAGGATTTCCAGGCTCAGACTGTTTTCCTGTTGAATCCCTGAAACAATGAAAGGATCACCCAGTGCGGCGGATTCCGCTTTATACTCATAACGACAGGTATGGTCACTGTTTTCAACAGCATACAGGGAAGTCCGGATCAGAGGATTCCGATCGGACAGGTTCAGGAAAGAGGACTGTGTACCGCCGTAAAAACGATTTTCAACGGTAAAGGATTCCAGTCCGGCCGAATAGGTTATGTCATGATAGTAATACTTCCCGTTCTCCTTATGACCTGAGATAACGCGTCTTGCATGATCCGCTGTGTTGTCAACGGAAATGGTACAGATGGTCTCATTCTGCTTCTGTATTGCGAATGTAAAGTATCTGTTTTCATCATAGCAGCGTACGCTGACAAGAATCTTGTCATTTTCCGGAATGCTCTGGAGTTTTTTTGCGACATCTGACAGGAATCCGTAATACAATACTGATTCTGTCGTGTCAGTTTCAGTATCCGGATGGTATTCTTTTGAGAAAACATCATCCAGAAAACGAGCAAAATCAGAAAGCTGGAAAGACGTTGTACTCACGGAAGAAGCATATTCAAAAACCTCTCCTGAATAGCTTCCTGAATGCGTTTTCATATTCAGGCGCTGCAGCCATTCCGCAAGGATCCTGTCTGTCATATCCATGACGGACGCAAACCGTCCGGGTTTAAACAGGAACAGCTCATACAGTATATCATCCGTACAGCATCCGTGATTCAGTATAACTGCGAGATCCGGAAATAAAGAGGACACAAGAATGGTGTCCCCGTTCTGCTGATAAAGATCAGCTGTTATAATTTCCCCGTTATTCTGACCGGAAACAGTACCCTCAATGCCAATATGCCCACCTGCGGAAGCAGCTGAACAGGCAAAGCATATGATGACGATTAAAGTACAGAATAACCTTTTCATCTGTAACCCCTGTATATATCAGTTATTTTATTCCTGACCGGATTCACTGTTCTCTTCCGATGCCGGCTCATTTCCGCCGTCTGTTTCGTTTTCAGACTGAGGATTGCTTTCTGCGGTATCATTCAATGCTGAAGCTGTGTCTTCCGTCTCATCATTCATATACCGAAGCATGGACCGGGCGTTGGCAGCCCACTCTTCCAGGTAGGGAGCCAGAACCGTTTTGGTATCTGTTTCGGTATAAACGGGATTGCTGATTTCAAACGGAATAAACGGCCAGTTCCGGACTGTATTCATTTCGGCCTTTACGGTCATAACCGATTCTCCCTGATGAACAGACGCATTGATAACCAGCTTGGTTCCGCTGCTCTGCGCGTATTTGCTTGAATAATGCATTTCAACATCTGCATTGATTGTTTCAAATTCCTGGAGCTTTGATGTGTCAGTGTCTTCCGGGAGGTATCTGGTGTCATGGATAATGCTCACCTTGTACAGGTTCTTCTCGTTGCTGATTTCCTCATCTTTGGCGTTTTTTGTTTTAAATGCTTCATTTGTTTTGTTTATTTCAATCCGGACAGAAAGGTTATCCTTGTCTGTATCACTGGAAACACGCGAGAACCAAAGGTTCTTATTGTATGACAGCGCTTCATTATTATCCTGGACAGGCAGTCCGAGAACAGTAACTTCGTTTTCCTTTTTTAATGTATAGATCGTATTGCCGTCTGTCATCTCCATGCTGAACATCTGACAGCCTGTGCTTTTTTCATCCAGAGGCAGCTCCAGCTTGAATCCAAGCACTTCACCAAGCGCGGAAACACGTTTGTTCATTTTCAGAGTACTTTCTGCATCTATGGATTTCAGCGCTTCTGAATAGTAATACAAAAGATTATTGTTCAGATAGAGGTCTTTTTCTTCCTGCGTCATCACCGTATCAAGGAGTGCAATAACCTCAGGATCTGTTGTCAGCTCGCTGAAAAGCTGAATGATCTGTGTATTGACATCGCTCATTGGAATTTCATAGGAGAACACAAGGGCGGAAACTCCGTTTTCCTGCTTTACTGTTTCCGCGTTCACCGTGTATCCCGCAAGCCACATCTCCAGTTCGTTCTGGTATTTTGTCAGTACAGGATCCCAGTTCTGTTTCACGTCATTTTCAGGGAGGGAAACAATATTCATGATAAAAACAGCAGGAGAAATGTTTTCTCCTTTTACAGGAAACAAAGATTCAAGATACTGAACAGGAGTCGGAAAAACAAGCGTTTTTCCCTGAACCATATCACTTCTGAAATAATAAACGCCTTCTTTTCTGTACAGTTCCGACATGGCCGACTGATTGCCTTCATCGTCCTGGAAAAGATAAAAATACAAATCATTTTCCGGAACGGAGATTTCGCCGCGAAGGTTGAATTCCGCGCCGCTGACAGTTCTGAGGAAGGGTGTGTTGAACTTTTCTCCTTCAGCATGAATGGAGACTGTTCCCTTCAGACCGCTTCCGATCGCAAGCTGCTTGTACATTTTTTCCGGAAGCGTGTTATAGGCTGCATAACTGCTGCTGACAATCAAAGTGAGGATTATCGCAATAATAACGGCCAATCTCTTTTTCATGATTTTTTCTCCCTATTACTTATATTGAATCAGTGTATTCCAGATTTCATCCGGTATGTCCTTACTTAGGAAACTGAGATCCTCTTTCGGCAGTTCCAGCAGTTTCTGAACAAGCACCTGCGTAAAATCCGTCTGCGTATCATTCAGTTCAGCACCGGCGTCATGTCCCGCTGGCATATATTCAAGATCAGTGTTTGTGCTGACAGAAGGTCTTTTCATGCTTTCGCCGGCACCCAGTCTGATTCCGGTCTTTATACTGCTTGTCACTATTTTACCTTTTTTGTTTGTAATTTCAAGTATTCCGTTGTATTCAGACCTGTTTTCTTTCACAATCTCTGTTGAGACGCCAATGGTCTGATCTGTACTGTCCTGTTTGATGTTATACGTTATTTCACCTGACAGGGTACCCGCAGTCAGCGATATTGCAGCACTGAACTGGGTTTTTCTTTTGACCTGCCCCTGTTTCCGGTCAATCTGCATATTCCAGCTGACGGATGCATTTTCATCATCCGTTACAGTATAATCACGTTCATATGTGATGTTGTCCCTGTCATATCCCTTTACTTCAGGGGTTTTCAGCACAATAGCGTCTTTCCTGTAATTTTCATCCCTGAAGCATTTCCAGACGATGGAAACCTTCCTCAGTTTTTCAGCTGACAAACCCAGTATCCCGTCATAATTCACCCTGATCAGATGATCTTCTTTGTCATACAACAAGATAATTTTCTGGTTTCCCTGAAAGGAAAGGCTGTTCAGAAAAGCACTGGTGTACTCATCCGCGGATAAAAGGTGAAATGATTCCGGAAACAATTCACGGACTTTGTCAGGCGAAAGCTGTATGGTGATTCTTTTGACGCCCCGCCCGTATCCTGAAAAGTTCAGGTTCGCGCTGGAAACAGAAGAGTACTCTTTATATACATCAGCAGCATTTTCAAATACAGGATACAATCCGTCAAGCAGCCGGTTCATGTGGAAAAAGCGACTGTCAAGAAACTCAATAATATCATCTTTCTGATCAGTCACCGGCTCCCCATTGTCTGATTCCTGTCCGTCATTTGGCAGCTGCTCATAATCAGTCTGATTGTTTTCGCCGACATATGTATAAATGGTATAGAACGGTTCTTTATCAATGGAAAACACAGTCCTGCTGACATCTTCATCCATATTGATACATACAGAAAAATGCTTCATCAGGCGGTTGAGACTCTCGACTCTTTCACCTTCATATTGTGCAATCTGCAGGTATTCAGGCGATTCAATCACAATGGAAACAGGCTCTGACTGACTGCCGGTAAGCATGGTTTCCATCATGTCCTGTATCTCTGCCGCAGCACCGGATATAACAGTTGTCAGAAACAGGATAATGATTATGATATATACACCAACATGTTTCCTCATTTTTCTGCCTCCGGTTCTGCTTTTTGATATCTGTCAGCTTCTTCAAAGAAACAATCAATGATACGCATTGCCTCGCAGGCCTCTGTACAGCGGTTGATTTCAAGTCTGAACTGGGCAGCGCCCTTCATTCCTTTGATATACCATCCGATGTGTTTTCTCATTTCCCTGACCGCTATGTTTTCAGGTTTTGTCTCAAGCATCATATGATAATGCCTGATGATCATCCTGTGTTTTTCATCGGTTGTTACCGGGGTTTCGCTTTCCCCGTTCATCCGTCTTTTGATACTTCTGAAGATCCACGGATTCCCCATGGCGCCTCTTCCGATCATAACGCCGTCTGTATGACTGGCTTTCTGCTTCTGAATCGCGTCATCTGCCGTAAAAATATCCCCGTTACCAATCACGGGAATATGAACGCTGTTTTTTACTTTTTCGATGATCTCCCAGTCAGCTTCTCCTGAATACTGCTGCTCTCTGGTCCTTCCGTGAACAGTGATGGAAGAAACGCCCGAATCTTCAGCCATCCTCGCGAATTCAACGGCGTTGATGTGTTCCCGGTCATATCCCATTCTGATTTTTACCGAAACAGGCACAGAAGACGCTGCAACTGTTTTTCTCATCATTTCACGGGCTGTTTCAGGCGTTCTCATCAATCCGCACCCCTCGCCGGACGGTGCTATTTTTTTCGCCGGACATCCCATGTTCAGGTCAATGCCGTTGTACAGGCCGAGATCGCATATGCGTTCGGCGGCTTCCGCCACTGTATCCGGATCCCTTCCGAATAACTGCAGAATCAGCGCAGGCTCGTTTTCTCCCCGGATCATCAGTTCCTTTGTGGCCCGCTGGTTCGGTGCGCACAGATACCCCATTGCGCTGATCATTTCAGTATAGGCAAGATCACATCCCTGCTCGTAACAGATTGTTCTGAAAATATGATCTGTAATGCCGCACATGGGAGCAAGCCTTACTTGAAACATAAATTGTTAACCCTCGGAAACATCGTAATACGATTCTTTGTCATATGATAATAATGCAGTTCTGTCCCGGACACAGGTCCCTTCTTTTCAGGCAGGACCGGAATATCCCCGGGCTGACCGTCCTTCTGACGCCATTGTTCTGTAATTGAAGTCTGAACAATGAACCTTCCGTCCGTTTTTTCCGGCATTTCACAGACCGTATATGCATACTCACCCGGCGAAGCCTCTGCTGACAGCAGCCGGTTGCCCGCGTAAAAGCACACACCCTGATGATGGGTTTGTTCACAGAAAGTTTTTCCGCTTTCCTTGATGACAAATCCGTCCTGATCCTTCCATTCACCCTTCACACGGATATAACATCCCGTATCCGTGCTGTGGTGATGCGGGGTACACTCATTCTGCTCCCTGTTTCTGATGACCATAACGCTGTACGATCCGATGGAGGGAATATAGAAATCAGCATATGTATAAATTTTCTTTTTACATTGAATATGGGCGGAAAAAGAATCCATATGAAGAATCATATTCTGTTTCTGAACCATCAGAAGATATCTGGCCGGAATGAGATAATTGATGCGGATCCCGTCTTCTGTCAGTGATACAGCGTGTTTATAGGCAGCGGCAGCAGCTCTTGTCATTCTGGCGTATATCTTTTCCGGATTGTTCACAGGAACATTTCTTTCAGAAACCGTATTCAGGTACTGTCTTTCCGGAACAACATCACACTGCAGGCAGTCATCAAGTCCGTTGAAAACAATACGGATCATTTCATCCAGCGCCCATTCAGAATCAGGCAGAATCATCTGGGACGAAAAAGCCTCTGTCCACGCCGCAAGGGCAGCGTTGTCAACAGGCTGATCGGCCTGACTCCCGCATAAAAACGGATTTGAAGTTGTACCGCCGCACAGGGCATGATGATGCTTTTTCAGGTACTGCCAGAGATTATTCCCTGACGAAAGATCCTGTTTGTTTCCGCTGAACATCCCCGCATATAAAGTGTACCTCATTCCGTCGGCAAGCAGTTCAGCATAATTGATCAGTTTTTCTTTCTGGCAGTAATCCATTTCCTGCGGTTTCGCCGGCAGGGAATCAGGAAAACCGTCAGTATCCTCTGTTACAGGAATGGATTGCTGGAAAGTATGAAGCGCAGTAGTCCAGTCAAACGCAGTTGCTCTTACCCTGGCACACAGTCTGAGAACAGATTTCATTCCGGTGACAAGATAAAAACGGATCAGCAGTTCCATAAGATCTGCGGGCCTGTAAAGGAAATGATCCTGAAGGGACAGTTTGTCATATTCGATTTCAAGATAACGAAGCCAGACCGCGATCCTTTTCAGGATAGTACGGTCTGTATTGTATTCGAATACGGCAAAAGCCGCCCGCATCTTTTGGATCTGTTCCGCGAGACTGCCTTCAACTGATCCGTTGTCCGTGTCCCGTATGGCATTATAAATGAAACCTGCCACAGGTTCATCTGCCGGTTTGTTTTTAATCAGACAGGCAACTTTAAACAAGCCTTCCCATACACAAGGCTTTTCATTCCATTGGCTGGCTTTCTGATACAGGTTCGCTATTCGATGATCTGTTGTACGGATCGTTCCGTTTGCCGGAAAGCAATGCGGCACTTTCAGAATCGGAGATCTCTGATATAAAGGTTTTTGAGGCATTTTATCACTTCGTGCCGAAAAGGCGGTCTCCGGCATCACCGAGGCCGGGTACGATATAACCATGATCGTTCAGGTGATCATCCAGTGCGGCTACATAGATATCCACATCAGGATGGTCTTTCTGGATTCTGGCAATGCCTTCAGGCGCCGCGATCAGGTTTACAAGACGCATATGATGGCATCCTCTTTGTTTGATAAAACTGATAGCCGCGCTGGCGCTTCCTCCGGTTGCGAGCATCGGATCAAGGATCAGCAGTTCCCTGTTCTCGCTGTCTTCAGGCAGCTTGCAGTAATACTCAACAGGTTCAAGCGTTTTGGGGTCCCTGTACAGTCCAATATGACCTACACGGGCAGCCGGAACAAGATTGATCACACCGTCAACCATACCGAGACCTGCGCGCAGGATCGGAACAATACCAAGTTTTTTACCGGAGAGAACCCGGCACTTGCACGTTGTAATAGGAGTTTCCACATCTATCTCTTTTGTTTCCAGGTCTCTGGTTACTTCGAATACCATCAGCATGGCAATTTCGGACAGCAGCTCGCGAAATTCCTTTGTGCCTGTATTCTTATCACGCATAATGCTGAGCTTATGCTGGATAAGAGGATGATCAAAAACGACAACCTTGCTCATAACGGGTTCCTCCTCACATGATTTCGCGTTATTGGTTCCTTCATGGTATTTTACCAGAAACATCATTTCTCTGCAATGCACCTGTATGGTTTTCTCAGATTGACACCCGTTACAGCCACTTTTATAATATCTGTATCTGTACTGAGGAGATTTAGCATGTCATCTGTTCCTTATTCAAGATACCTGATCTATCCCGTTCCGTGGTATAGTTTTCTCATTGTGATCGGCGCTTCTCTGGCTGTTTTCCTTTCATGCCGGAAAGAGCAGAAAGCCGGTTTCCCGAAAGATACAGTGATCGATCTTGCTTTTTGGATCCTTCCCTTTGGGATTATCGGCGCAAGGCTTTACTATGTGATTTTTTCCTGGGATCAGTTTTCAGGCGATCTTCTTTCTGTTTTTCGCATCTGGGAAGGAGGTCTGGCGATCTACGGCGGTGTGATTGCGGGCCTGATCATTCTCTTTCTTTTTGCACGCAGGCGGCATCTCTCTGCGTTACTCCTGTGTGATATTATCGTACCCGGACTGGCTCTGGCTCAGAGCATCGGCCGCTGGGGAAACTGGTTCAATATTGAGGCTTACGGTTTCAACGTCACGGGAACCGCCATTTGTTTTTTCCCCCTAGCTGTCCAGGTCCCCGCGGATCAGTATGCATGGCATTTGGCAACCTTCTTCTATGAATCCGTATGGGATTTCATTGTTTTTCTGTTTTTAACCGTTCTGTGGCATAAGCCAAACCGGAAACAGGGAGATCTGTTCTTTTTCTACCTTTTCCTTTATGCTGCCGGGCGTCTCATCATTGAAGAAATGCGCCTGGATTCCTTATATGCTTCGTCTGTACGGATCAGTCAGCTTCTGAGTGTTTTACTTTGTATATCTGTTTTTATTGTCTTTTATATTTCAGCCCGCAGACGGACTTCCCTTTCCATTCCTGTACGGTATATCCTTTTCCCTTCAGCGCTGGCTTTTTCAATCTTCCTGCTGTTCTGTATGATTACGGGATACTGCCTTTATACCCTGTCCATATCCCGCATTCTGCTCATCCTGCTGATCTATGCGCTTTATATGACATTGTGCCTGTTTTCTGTTTATCATCGACTGACTCATTCGGAGGTCCGGAATGCCGACATCCAGGCTTAAAAATATTGTTTATCGTTTTGTGCTTCCTTTCAGCCAAACAGACAGCGGAACCAATCCTGTATCCGATGTGTACGGCCACAGTCTGACTCATCCGGATGTGTTTCGCAGGCTGATCCGCAGGCACCATGTGCTTGGCTCTTCAACACTGATTGAAACCGGCAGTCTTTCCTCTGTTATCTGTACTTCATCCATCTGTCCCCCTCACGCTGCTCAGCCTGATTCCTTTTTCCGCGTTGCTTCCATCACAAAAACTGCCACATCTCTGCTGACACTCCGCCTTGCTGATTGTGATATTCTGTCACTTGACGCTCCGATCAGCCATTACCTGCGTTCTTTTTATTCAGGCAGCAGTCTCGATGGCATTACGATCAGGCACCTTCTGTCCCACACATCCGGGCTTGTTGATCCTGCAGGTCTTGAATCCAGCCTTGAAAAAGGCGTCCCTTTTACTGATCTGCTTCATGACTCAAGACAGTTTCCTGCAGGCAGTTCCTTTCATTATTCCAACCTGGGATACGGTCTGATCGGCTGCATCCTGGAAGCATTGCTTGATCGTCCGGTAAGCGGTATTTTCAACGATTTTCTTTTCTCTCCTCTGCATATGAACGCAACCCTGGAAGGGTGCATTCTTCCCAGGGACAAAATAGTTCCTGTTGTCCGCGTTCTTCCATATCGCGAGAGGAATGAGATGATCCTCACCCCGCTTGGTTCAAAGCAGCTTACGGAAGCAGATCCCCTGCGTCATTACGGGCATACCGCCGGCAGTATGTATACTGACATCGCTTCATTACAGACCATGTTCCATGTCCTGATCTACGGCGAAAACGGGTTTCTGTCCGGTAATATATTGTCTGAAATGAAAAAAGAACATGCTGTTTACGGAAAGCTGTCCCCTACGCTCTCCTATGGCCTTGGACTGCTGATCGTAAAGGATCCGTCTGTTTCCAATAGTCGCATTCTTGGACACCAGGGTTTCGCTTACGGATGCGTTGACGGTGCATTCTGGGAAGAATCAACAGGACGTCTGCTTATTACTCTGAACGGCGGATGCAGTGAAGCCAGAAGCGGTCGTCTTGGATTATCAAACAGGGATTTTATGCGCTGGGCATTCCGGAAGGAGCTTCCGTCATGGTAACAATACAGGAGATTTCCCGAAACCGTTCCAGAGTTTCTGTCAGGCTTGATAACGGTGAGATTTTCTGGCTCACTCAATCTGATGTCTATGCGGAAGGATGTTATGAGGGGAAGAAATATGATCCGGAATCCTTTTATCAATGGATCCGAATCTGTCAGTATCCACGGGCACTGAATCACGCTGTATCGATGCTCGCGAGGCGTCCGTGCAGCACCGGGGAAATACGCAGAAGGCTTATGCTGCATCATTATACAGAAGAAGTTACAGAACTTGTTCTGTATAAGCTGGAGAAAGAAAAACTGATTGATGACATTTCTTTTTGCGAGCAATGGATTCACTTCCGGCAGCAGCGTGGTTACGGTCCTTCTTTGATCCGCCGCGAACTGAAATATAAAGGTATACCTGATGATATCATTCAGGATTGCTTCGACAGACAGGAATCCTGTGAAGATACATCCGGCGCTTTACTGCTCGCCCGTAAAGCATGGAAAAAATACAGTTCATCCGAAGACCGGCTCAAAAGCCGTCAGAAAGTGATACAATTCCTTGTCAGAAAGGGATATGACTGGAGTACTGCCAGATCAGCTGCTGAAGAGGCGGAAAAAGAATAAACCTGCGGAAAAGCATTCCCGCAGGTCTTTTTTATGGTTCATCAGTTATAAAAAGAACCGGTGCATTCAAACGCCGGTTCTGTATGGGACCAGGAGATCATTATTTGCCGGATTCGCTGATCGCAGCCTGCGCAGCGGCAAGGCGTGCAATCGGAACACGGAAAGGAGAACAGCTCACATAGTCAAGCCCGATCCTGTGGCAGAATTCAACAGAGCTGGGATCGCCGCCGTGCTCACCGCAGATACCTACATGCAGCTTCTGGTTGACCGGCCGGCCCAGTTCAATAGCCATCTTCATCAGCTTGCCCACACCTTTCTGATCCAGTCTGGCAAAAGGATCGCTTTCGAAAATTTTGGATTCATAATATGCGCCCAGGAATTTGCCTGCATCATCCCGGCTGAAGCCAAAGGTCATCTGTGTCAGGTCATTGGTGCCGAAGCAGAAGAAGTCAGCTTCAGCGGCAATTTCGTCAGCAGTCAGGGCAGCCCTCGGAATCTCAATCATGGTTCCGACTTCATACTCAAGCTTGACACCCGCAGCCGCGATCTCCGCGTCAGCGGTTTCCACAACAGTCTTTTTCACATACTTGAGTTCCTTGACTTCACATACCAGCGGGATCATGATCTCAGGCCGTACATTCCATTCAGGGTGGTCTTTCTGTGTTTTGATCGCAGCCCTGATCACAGCCCTTGTCTGCATTTTGGCAATTTCAGGATAAGTGACCGCAAGACGGCATCCGCGGTGACCCATCATCGGGTTGAATTCATGCAGGGAGGATATAATATTTTTAATCGTCTCAACGCTCTTGCCCTGTGCTTTGGCCAGCAGCTGGATCTCTTCCTCGCTGGTGGGAACAAACTCATGAAGCGGAGGATCCAGGAACCGGATGCATACCGGATATCCTTCAAGCGCTTCGTACAGTTTTTCGAAGTCTCCCTGCTGATAAGACAGGATTTTATCAAGCGCCGCTTCCCTTTCCTCAACCGTATCGGAACAGATCATCTCGCGGAAAGCAGCGATACGTTCCGGTTCAAAGAACATGTGCTCCGTACGGCACAGGCCGATACCTTCCGCACCGAGCTCGCGGGCTTTCCGTGCATCCGCAGGCGTATCGGCATTGGTGCGAACATGCAGTTTACGATACTTGTCAGCCCACGCCATGATCCTGCCGAATTCACCGGCAATACGGGCGTCCACCGTCGGAATCAGGCCGTCATAGATATTGCCTGTTGTACCGTCAATGGAAATGAAATCACCTTCATGGAATGTCTTTCCGGCAAGTGTAAACTTCTTGTTTTCTTCATCCATGGCGATATCACCGCAGCCGGAAACACAGCAGGTACCCATACCGCGTGCCACAACCGCCGCATGGCTTGTCATGCCGCCGCGTACTGTCAGTATTCCCTGTGCGCTCTTCATGCCGGTAATATCTTCGGGAGAAGTCTCGAGGCGTACCAGGACAACTTTTTCCCCTCTTTTTGCCCAGGCTTCTGCATCTTCAGCTGTGAAGACGATCTTACCGCACGCAGCACCGGGAGAGGCACCAAGTCCTTTGCCGATCGGTTCAGCCTTTTTAAGCGCAGCTGTGTCAAACTGGGGATGAAGCAGCGTATCCAGGTTGCGCGGATCGATCATGGAAACCGCTTCTTTTTCTGTGCGCATTCCTTCATCCACAAGATCGCAGGCGATTTTCAGGGCCGCCTGTGCAGTGCGTTTTCCGTTGCGGCACTGAAGCATATACAGTTTACCGTTTTCAACAGTAAACTCCATATCCTGCATGTCACGGTAATGCTTTTCAAGCAGATCGCATACTTTTTCAAATTCAGCATATGCCTGCGGGAATTGTTCCTTCATCTGGGAGATCGGCATGGGGGTACGTACGCCCGCAACCACATCTTCACCCTGGGCATTGACAAGGAATTCGCCCATCAGCTTGTTCTCACCGGTGGCGGGATCCCTGGTAAAAGCAACGCCTGTACCGGAATTGTCATTCAGGTTGCCGAAAACCATGGGCATAACATTGACTGCTGTACCCCAGCTGTAAGGGATATCATTATCCCTGCGGTAAACATTGGCGCGCGGATTATCCCAGGAACGGAAGACCGCTTTTATCGCGCCCATCAGCTGCTCTTTGGGATCGGAGGGGAAATCTGAACCGATTTTGGATTTGTATTCAGCTTTAAACTGACCAGCCAGCTCCTTCAGGTCTTCCGCTGTCAGTTCCACATCGTAGGAAACGCCTTTCTTGGCTTTCATTTCGTCGATCAGCTGTTCGAAATACTTTTTACCCACTTCCATGACAACATCAGAATACATCTGGATAAAGCGGCGATAGCTGTCATAAACAAAACGGGCGAATTTAGGATCGGGATTGCCGGCGATCATCGCTTCAACGACGTCATCGTTGAGTCCCAGGTTCAGAATAGTATCCATCATGCCAGGCATGGATGCACGCGCACCGGAGCGGACAGAAACCAGCAGCGGGTTTTTCAGATCACCGAACTTTTTGCCGTTGATCTCTTCCATTTTGGCAATGTATTCTATGATCTGTGCCTGAATCTCATCATTGATTTGACGGCCGTCTTCATAATACTGGGTGCAGGCTTCTGTTGAAATGGTAAAGCCCTGCGGAACCGGCAGACCGACCTTTGTCATCTCAGCCAGATTTGCGCCTTTGCCGCCAAGCAGTTCACGCATGGTGGCATCGCCTTCCGTGAAGAGGTACAGATACTTTTTGGACATTGAAAATTCCTCCCCGATATTTGTCGCAGCGGAGTGTTCTTGCAAAAGAAAATCCGACACGTTTTCCATTGATTTATTATATAATCCACAACAAAACAATGCAAGTGGTTTCTTTCTTTATTGTTTCGATTTTATTAAGATGTGCGGCATTTTTCATCCATATTTATCTTTCGGTTTTCTGCTTCAGGGCGGCCTGTATCATTCCTGATGCATAAGTCTTTGATTCCTCGGTCATTCCGGCTGCCCCGCTGATCATCCTGCCCACTTCTCCGATCCGGCCCTCTGTGTCCAGTTCGGCAACTGAAGTATGCGTCCGTCCGTCATCCACCGCTTTCCGTACAAGATACTGATAATCAGCCGCGGCGGCAATCTGCGGCAGATGCGTGACGCAGATGACCTGTTTTTCCTTTGAGATCAGTATCATTTTATCAGCTACAACCTGTGCCATACGGCCGCTGATCCCTGTATCAATTTCATCAAACACCATTGAATCGACACCGGAATGCGCTGATTCAAGCGTTTTGACCGCAAGCATAATTCTGCTCAGTTCTCCGCCGGAAGCAATCTTCGCAAGAGGTTTGACCGGTTCGCCAGGGTTCGGGCTGATCATGTATTCAATGCGATCATCCCCGTTCTCGGTAGGCATAACAGGCTTCCCTGTCTCGTTTTCCATAAACTGAATCACAAACCTGGTATTTTCCATGCCCAGGTCATTCAGTTCCTTCATCATTCTTTTTTCAAATAAGGAAGCCAGGTTCCTTCTGGATGCGGTCAGCTCTTTCGCCGTATTTCTGTAGCAGCTTAATAGCCTTTTATGCTCCGCGGACATATCGCTGATCTGCTTTTCCAGATCTTCCAGAAAGCTGTATTCTTTTTCCATGGATTCCAGCATTCCCGGTATTTCATCTGCATCCACACCGTGTTTGCGTTCAAGCCTGTGGATCAGGTCCAGCCTGTTGTCAGTTTTTTCAAGCGCTCCCGGCTCGTATCCGTTCCGCTCGGTCAGCATACTGATCTGATATGCGATATCTTCCAGTTCATAATACAGATTATCGCATCTTTCACTGATTTCGCGGATCTGATCATCATGAAGGGATAAAGCCCGTAATACGGAAGCAGTGTCTTTGATTTTTCCGAGACAGGACGAACCGTCTTCTTCACCGGTAAGAACGTTGCTGATCTCATTCAGGGATCTTGCTGTTTTTTCATCTTCCGCCAGCTGTTTCCGTTTTGCAAGAAGCTGATCCGCTTCACCGGTTTCAACATGGGCTTTTTTCAGCTCTTCCAGGTCCCTTTCAAGCGACCGCATTCTTGCTTCCCTGTTTTCGTTCTGCCGTACAAGCCTGGCATACGCCCGGTGATTATCGATAAATTTGGCATACTCCTCCCTGATTTGAATCAGGAGCTTCCTGTGTTTTTCATCGCCGGTCTGATCGAGAAAAGCCAGCTGTGCGGACGGATCTGACAGAAAAAGCTGATCACTTTGTCCGTGAAGATCCAGCAGCATTGCAGCCAGATCTTTCAGTGCCGAAACAGGGATCATAACCCCGTTAACCCTGCAGGTGTTTTTCCCACTGATGGAAATCTCACGGTATACCGTCAGGGTATCATCACAGTCAATGCCTTCCTGTTTCAGATAATCAAGTGCCTGGCGGTTGTTCTGCACGGAGAAGACTGCTTCAACCGATGCTTTTTCGCATCCTGTCCTGATCAGGTCACGGTCTGCCCTTCCGCCGAGAATCAGGTTCACCGAATCAACAACAATACTTTTTCCCGCGCCGGTTTCACCTGTCATCACCTGCATTCCGGGATGAAAACAGATTGTTGCTTCATCGATCAGCGCCACATGGCGGATTGTTAATGACTCCAGCATTTTATTCCCCCGGTATTTTATCAATGATCAGTCAGTTTGCGGATACGATTGGTGATCTCTTCCGTGTCCGAATGATCGCCTACAACCATAAAAACAGTGTTGTCTCCGGCGATCGTACCGAGGATTTCAGGCCAGCCCAGATTGTCCAGTGCCTCAGCCGCCACATTGGCTGAGCCGCTGAGCGTTTTAATCACAATAATATTGCCTGAAGAATCCACACTGATCAGGGAATCATTCAGGATTCTTGTCAGTCTTTCACTTACAGCGATCTCATGCTTTTCCGGTTTTGCATATTTGAACCCGCCGTCACCTGCTGTAACTTTGATCAGCCTCAGTTCACGGATATCCCTGGATACCGTAGCCTGGGTCACTTTATAACCGAGTGAGCGAAGGACTGAAGCGAGTTCTTCCTGTGTTTCAATATCTTTTGAAGAGATAATATCCAGAATTTCGTTTTGTCTTTTGGACTTCATATCAAATCATACCTCCGTAAAGACCGTTCAGATTCCCCATTCACTGAGTTTTCTGCGCATCAGCCCGAAGAAGTCATATGGATGTATACGGATCAGCCGGATTTTTTTATCTGTACCTGTGATATGGATTTCATCTCCGGTTCTGAGACTTTCCATACTCTGACCATCTATCTGCAGTTCTGCCGTCTGCTCTCTTTCCCGATTAAGCACCAGGCGTATGCGCGCGTTTTCAGGCACAATGCAGGGACAGTGCTGCATGCTGTGTGAGCATACAGGGGTGATGATCATACAGTTCATTTCCGGCTCGACAATCGGACCGCCGGCAGACAGTGAATACCCGGTTGAACCTGTGGGAGTCGCAACAATAATCCCGTCGGCGGTAAATGATCCGTATTCCCTCTGATTGACAAATGCGTCAACGCGGATAAGCCGGGCATAGCCTCCCCGTGTAATCACAGCATCGTTCAGCGCGTAATATTCATTCCCTGTTTCCGGACTGCTGATATGCAGAAGGCTTCTGGTTTCGATCTGATACCTGTCTTCGATAATCGCTTCAAGCGCTTCATCCAGGTGATCAGGATCCTCTTCCGTCAGAAATCCAACCGTTCCCAGATTGATTCCAAGGAGCGGTATATCGTATTTCATGGCATAACGCGCTCCGATCAGAAGAGTGCCGTCCCCTCCGAACGTGATGATCACATCAGGCGCTGCACTGCTGTTTTCAGTCTGAGGATTATAGGTCGTGATATGGTGTCTGTGCAAAAACGCTTCCGCCTGTCCGGCACACTGAACAGCATTCATATTCTTGCTGTTCAGGATCAGTCCGGCTGTTTTTATCATAGTCCTCATCCTCCCGCCGGGATTTGACAAAATAGTAACACAACCTGTATATTTACTCAAGCATCACGTTGTTTTTTCCGTTTTATACGAATAAACAATGTATATATTCATGTAAAGGACAGGTCTTTATGATACGTATACTGTACCGGGATGACCAGTTACTGGTCTGTGAGAAGCCTGTCGGAATCTCTTCTGAATCACCGGGGCTGCCTGATCTTGTCAATGATCAGACAGGTCTGAAAACATATCCGGTGCATCGTCTGGACCGGGGTACAGGCGGTGTCTGTATTCTCGCGCTCTCTTCCCGTATATGCGGTCTGCTTCAGACGCTTTTCCGCGACGGCAAAGTGGACAAGGATTACTTTGCCGTCGTCTGCGGCCGCCCGGAAACTGACAGGGGCTGCTATACCGACCTGTTGTTTCATGACCGCCGCCAAAACAAAACATTTATTGCCCGGCAGATGCGCAAAGGTGTGAAAGAAGCCTCCTGTGAATGGACTGTCATCCATTCTGTCACCCGTGAGGATCAGGTCCTGTCGCTGATCCATGTTCGTATTCATACAGGAAGAACCCATCAGATTCGTATTCAGTTCGCTTCACGCGGTCTTCCTCTTGCAGGTGACCGGAAATACGGCAGTCCTGTAAAAGGAAAAAACCCCGCCCTGTGGGCCGGGTGTATTTCTTTCCCTCATCCTGTTCAAAGCAGTATGTCGGTCCGCGCGTCTTCCGTACCGCCATCGGAATTCCCGTGGAACTGTTTTCCGGAAGAGGCTTATGACTGTGTCATATGTTCATGTGCGTCACGAACAAGCTCACAGACCTGATCTGTGCTGATTCCTTCATGGCTGTCATCTTTTCTGATGATCTCAGCAAGAAACTCAATATTCCCCTTGGGACCGGTAATGGGTGAATAATCCATAGCAATAACCCGGAGGCCGATCTGATCCGCATAGGATATAATCCCGTTCAGAACGTTTTTGTGCGTTTCGGGATCACGCACAACTCCGTTTTTCCCTACGTGCTCCCTGCCCGCCTCAAACTGCGGCTTGATCAGCGTGTAGAATATGCCCCCTTCACCCATGATCCGTGCCGCAACAGGAAGAATCAGCCTGATGGAAATAAAGCTGACATCCATAACCGTCACTGAGGGTTTTTCCCGGAACATTTCCGGTTCAAGATATCTCGCGTTTGTTCTTTCCATGACGGTCACACGCGAGTCATTTCTCAGTTTCCAGTCCAGCTGTCCGTATCCCACGTCTATAGAATAGACGTGCCTGGCGCCATTGCGCAGACACACATCTGTAAATCCGCCTGTGCTGGAGCCGATATCCATCACGGTTTTGTCTTTCAGGTCTGCATTGAATACACGAATTGCTTTTTCCAGCTTAAGCGCGCCTCTGCTTACATAATCATTTTCAGGAGCCCTGATGGTCAGTTCACCGTTTTCGCTGACCATTTCTGATGCTTTGTTGATCCTTTTTTCACCAAGGTATACCCTGCCCTCCATAATGGCAGCCTGTGCCCTTTCCCTGCTTTCGCACAGCTGCTGCTGCACAAGAACGATATCGGCTCTCTTTTTATCAGCCAAATTCTTACGCTCCCTTCAGCAATTTCCGGATTGTATCAGCAACAGAGTCAGCATCAAGACCCGCGTCCTTCATCAGATGCCCGTGATCTCCGTGCTGTATATACTGGTCCCTGACGCCAAAGCAATACATCGGGACTTTATATCCTTTTTCAAGACAGAGGCCGCTGACATATTCACCAAAGCCTCCTGTTACCATATGTTCCTCCAGTGTGAAAACAGATGCCGTCTGCGGAACAGCAGCCAGAAACGCCTCATCAAGCGGCTTCAGTGTTGAACAGTTGACAACTGTTGTATTGATCTTTTCATCTTTCAGTCTGTTATAAACATCCATGGCAACAGGAACCATAGACCCTGCCGACAGCAGAAGAACACTGCTTTCCTCTGTCATCGCTGTCCATCTGGCCGGACAGAAATCCTGACCCTGTTGCGTCCCGCATTCCTTCATGGATTTGGGATAACGGATCACACACGGCCCATCCTGTGTCAGGGTCCATTGAAGCATGCTGACCAGTTCTGCGGATGAGGAAGGAGCAAGCACTGTCAGGCCGGGAACCGGAAGCGAGAGGGAAAGATCAAACAGGCCGTGATGCGTCTGTCCGTCTTCTCCCCCGATCCCGCTTCGGTCAAGCAGGAAAACAACGGGCAGATTCTGCATGCATACATCATGGAGCATCTGGTCATAGCAGCGCTGGAAAAAGCTTGAATATACTGCCACATAAGGTCTCATGCCGCCCGCAGCAAGTCCGGCAGCCATTGTTACGGCATGTTCCTCAGCAATGCCCACATCAAGAAGCCTGTCCGGAAAACGTTCACCAAAGTGATCCAGTCCCGTCCCCAGTTTCATTGCGGCTGTAATGGCTACAATCCTCGAATCTGTTTCTGACATGTCGGCAAGCGTGTCAGCCATCATATGCCCCCAGGACGGGCAGGAAGGCTTATCGATTCTGTATCCCGTTTCGATATAGAAAGGCGGTGTGCCGTGGAAGGCTTCCGGCCTTTCTTCCGCTTTTTCATATCCGTATCCTTTTTTGGTCAGTACATGAATAACACATGAACCTTTATACTGTTTGGCCTGCCGGAATGCTTTTTCCATACCCGCCTGGTCATGTCCGTTGATCGGTCCGAAATACGCAAAACCAAGCGCTTCAAAAAAGCCGCTTTCAGAATCCCTGACAAACACGGAACGAACCAGTCTTTTGATCCCGTGAATTGTTTTATAGAGGGGCTTTCCGATCAAAGGAACGCTGTTCAGGTGACGGACCTTTCTTTTGGCACTCTGCCACCCGGCACTGATTCTGAGATTTGTCAGGTAGTTGGAAAGCGCGCCGACGTTCGGGGCAATGCTCATTTCATTGTCGTTCAGGATCACGATCATTTTGGTTCCGCTGTTTCCAGCGTCATTCAGTGCCTCGTAGCACATCCCGCCTGTGAGCGCTCCGTCTCCGACAACAGCAATCACTTCATACTGCTCTTTCTGATAATCCCTTGCCCTGGCCATCCCCAGGGCAGCGGAGATGGCTGTACTGGCATGTCCTGTTTCAAAACAATCGTATTCACTTTCGCTTCTTTTGGGAAAGCCTGCTATACCGCCGTAGGAACGAAGGCTTGTGAACCTGTCATATCTTCCTGTGATCATCTTATGGACATAACTCTGATGACCCACATCGAAAATGACCTTATCTTCAGGCATATGAAACACTCGATGCAGCGCAAGCGTCAGTTCCACCACACCGAGATTGGAAGCCAGATGTCCGCCGTTTACTGAAACGGTTGAGATAAGTTCCCTGCGTATTTCTCCTGCCAGCTGTTCAATCTGTTCATAGGACAGCCCATCCAGGTCACGCGGGGAGTGAATTTTCTCAAGCATGCTTATTCGTGGGCCCTTTCATCATTTTGAAAGCTTTGCAGCTTTGCTTCCTTTAGCTCCCTTTGCTCCCAGCGAAACATTTTTCAGTATGTCGCTGGTGTAGGCATAATTGGCCGTGTTTTTATCAGCGTGCGCTCTCTCAGCGTATTCAATCATATCATTAATCAGGCTGCTGTACGGAATTCCTGCGTTTTCCCAGAGATAAAACGCCAGGCTTCCCGGAATGGTATTGATTTCTGTGATATAGGTTTTCTCGCTTTCGCGGTCAAACATATAGTCGATCCGCACGACTCCCTTGCAGTCCAGCAGACGGAAGATTGTCCTGCTCATTTCCTGGATCTCATCCCTCAGGCTGTCTTCGATCGGAGCCGGCAGAACCCTGTGAAGACTCGCCATACCTTTGCTGCCGCCGGATGCAAGGTATTTATCTCCGAAATCCAGGAAACCGTCGCTGTTCAGAGGCATTTCAATCGGGGATGCCTGCACATCATCATCGTATCCTTTTACGCTGCAGTTCAGTTCAACAGGTTTATCCAGGCCTTTTTCAACCAGAACACGCCGGTCGTATTCAAAAGCAAGTTCAAGGCTGTCATAAAGGGATTCCCTGTCATCAGCACGGCTTACGCCTATGCTTGACCCCAGATTGGCCGGCTTGACAAATACAGGATATCCGATTTCTTTTTCGACCTGTTTGGCAACAGAATCACGGTCACTCCGGAACGCGCTACGTGAAAACCATATTCCGGGCAGGACAGGCAGTCCGGCTCCCCGGAAAAACTGCTTCATCATGATTTTATCCATTCCCAGGGCACTGCCGGCAACACCTGTGGAAGTATAAGGTACATTGGCCAGTTCAAGCAGGCCCTGCAGCGTACCGTCTTCCCCGTTCAGGCCGTGCATGACAACGATATATACATCAATACGGGCAGCAATTTCGATTTTTTCACGGCTGAAAAGTCCCGTTCCCCTGTTCAGTGTCAGCAGGGCACCGGAAGCGGAGGAAAGATCCGGAAAAACTTTGACAATCCCTTTCTGATCCCCGCGGAACGGCTTATAAGTATTGATGTCCATCAGTTTTTCTCCGGTGTACCAGTTTCCGGTCTCATCAATATAAACAGGAACTGTGTTGTACTTTTCCGTGTCAATATGGCGCATCAGCTGAACCGCGCTGATAATCGCGACTTCCCTTTCACAGCTTCTGCTTCCGAATATAACTCCGATTGTTTTTTTCATACTTCTGTCCTCCGTCAGCCTTCCGTATAATTATCAGGCAGATCGTTTTCAAATAAAACAGTATCCCCTGCTCCCGATATATTCCGAAGCAGTTCTGCCGCTTCATTCAATGATGACACCATCATAATCGAATCCACAGGAAATCCGCCGTTTTTAAGTCCTTCCGCAATGGGTTCACACCGTTTTTTCCCCACAAGGATCGCAATATCACAGCAATCGGCCATTGCTTCTCCGAATTCCCTGTTCAGTTCGTATTCCCGGCTTCCCAGTTCGACCATGCCCGGAGTAACAATGATTCTTTTTCCCGGAAACTGTTTCAGCACCTGGAAGGCCTGTCTGGCGCCTTTTATGTTGCTGTTGAATGCGTCATCTATAACACTGAGTCCATCCGGATGGCTGGTCAGCTGAAGCCGGTGCTCCACAGGCTGGATCCTGCTGATTCCCCGTACAATCTGTTCTTTCGTCAGTCCGAGGCTGATTGCAACGGAAGCACACAGGAGGATATTCCTTATATTCAGTTCACCCAGAAGCTGTGTATGGCAGGGATAACGTCCTTCTTCAGTACAAAGTACAAATGTTGTACCTCTCTGTGTATAGGCTATCTCCTCAGCCCATACCTCATCCTTCTCCCTGTCAAGCCCAGTCAGGTGCTTTTTGTTTTTCGTTTTATCATATAGCTTTCTGCAGATTCCGTCATCATCGGCAAAGAAGGCTTCACCGTCTTCAGGAAGGGCCTCGATCAGCTCATATTTTGTTCCTGCAACACGCTCCACTGTCCGGAAAGTGTCCAGGTGCTGCGGGCCCACGGAGGTGATAATCCCTATTTCAGGATGTACAAGCCGGCACATTTCCCTGATATCCCCGACATGCCTGGCTCCCATCTCCGCGACAAAAACACGGTGTCCCGGTTCAAGCCGGGTCCGGATCACTTTTGTGACCCCCATAGGGGTATTAAAGCTGGCCGGAGTGACCAGAGTCCGGTATTTCTCTTCAAGGATTGTACCGAGTATGAACTTAACGCTGGTTTTGCCCCAGCTGCCGGTGATGCCGATTCTGATCAGGTCTTTTCTTTCCCGGAGAATACGCTGCGCGTCCCTGAAATACATTTCGCTGATTGCCTTTTCCACCGGCCACGCCAGAAGTCCGCACAGTGCGGTCCAGAGAGGCAGAAGAACAGGAAAAACAATCAGTATGGCAGCGGCATAACGTCCTGCGTAACCGGTTGTCATACGGATAATAAGACAAAGCAGCAGCGTCAGAACAATAAAGGAAACGATATACAGTCTTTTAACCCGTGCTGTCAGTACAAATGCCTTTTTGGCATGTTTTTCAGAACACTGTCTGCCAATGAACCAGCCGCCTGCAGCAAGGATCAGGATCTCAGCCACGCAGAAAAAAGCATTGTTTCCTTTTCCCTGAACAACCAGGCTGAGAAGTCCTGCGGAAATACCAAACAGCAGCATAAAAAGGAAACCCGGCAGAAGGGATTTGAGGAGATTTCTTCTGACCGTACGAAAGTATCCCGGGAACTGATAGCTTTCCAGCTGGAAATAATGAAACAGAATCCTGCCGGACAGCAGACATCCTGCCGCAATCCCCATACTGAGAAGTACAGTGAGCAGCATATTACTCGTCTCCCTTCAGAAAATGAGATACTATCGTGTTAAACCTCTGGATCTGCTCGAGATAAGCGAAATGGCTTCCGCCCTCAAGGATCACAAGGCCTGCGTCAGGGATGCGTTTCTCCATCTCTTTGGCCATCCAGAGCGGAGTTTCCGAATCCGAATCACCCCAGATCAGCAAAGTGCTGGCCTGAATATCTTTATAAAGATCCGTAAGATCCTGGTTAATCACTTTGACAAATGTTTTGCGCATTTCCGGATCCAGCGCATTGTAATCCCGGCTTCCGAAACGCTTTCTGAGTTTATCTTCCATGCGTTCTGCCATTGAACGGGACAAAGGAACGCGCTTAAGAATCTCACAGTATTTTCTGAGTTTCTGATACCTGGCGCTGCGTTTTCTGGATTCTTCAGTCTGCTTCGGCCGAATTCCCGCGGCACCCGTAAAAACCATTTTCCCAAACATATCAGGATGATGGGCTCCTATCCAGGCAGCCACCCGGCACCCGAAGCTGTGTGCGACAACATCACACGGTGTGTATTCGAGTTTATCAAGCAGTGCCGTAATGCATCCGGCATATTCAGGCACTCCCCACGGTTCAGGAGGTCTGCCGCTTTCTCCATGTCCTGGAAAATCCACAAGAAGAATCTGATGCTCTTTCTCAAGCGCATCAGCCACAGGCTGCATCAGTTTCATATCGCAGCCCCATCCATGAAGCAGAAGGACTCTGCTTCCTCCGTTTCCGGCAGTCCTGTAATGAATCTCTGTTCCGTTAATGATCTCTTTCATTTCTCTTCCGCTGCATCAATATGCCAGATATACCGGCATTTGCTGTGACTGATTTCAAATTTCCTGTATATATCTTCCGGCACGTCTGTAATCCTTTCAAACAGGCATCCCAGCCTGCAGCATGTCTTCCGGCTGGCCTCGTTATCCGGATCACAGGTAATGACCACCGATGTTTTGCCTGACAAACGGATCTCTCTTTGCAGCAGTTTACAGGCTCTGGCTGCATAATGATGCCCCCGGTACGGAGGATCAATGTGATATCCGATATGTCCGTAATAATATACACACCTGCTTTCACCGTCCCGGTAACTGATCTGGCCGATCTCCTGTTGCTCATTATGCAGTGTGATTTTCCAGACCTGTTCATGCCCGAAACCCAGTTCACGGTTAGGTGCACCGATATGAAGCGGTATAAGATCAATCACGCCGTCAGAATACTCTACTCTGTAACGCCGAAAAAACATGTTTACACTTCCTGAATACGGACCTGGTCCAGAAGTTTTTCAAAATCAGAACGGACAATCAGCTGGGTGCCTTCTGTCATTACGCTGGCAGCGCCCGCTGCTATGCCGTACCTGAACGCTTTAGCCATATCCTTTTCCACTTCATAGCCCAGGAGCATTCCGCCGATCATAGCATCACCGGCGCCGACGGTTGATTTTGTTTCAACCCGCAGCGCAGGCGCAAACAGCGTTTTTTCCGCAGAAATATACATGGCCCCCATAGCTCCCATGGATACAACAGAATGCTGAACGCCGAGCCTGATAAACAGCAGAGCGGCATCCCGTATGGCACGCATCGTTCTCAGTTCAATTCCAAGCGTTGCTTCCATTTCCCTGAGGTTAGGCTTAATCAGAAAAGGATGTCCGCCCTTGGCGGCCATTTCCAGTTCCCTGCCTTCAGTGTCAAGGATACATTTTTTGCCTTCCAGCGCTTTCATCAAATTTCTGTATGTACCTTCGGGGCATCCCGGAGGCAGGCTGCCGGTCATAACAATCATATTGCTGTCCCGTGTGGCCTCTTCGGCAATCGCCGTAAACTGTTCCAGCATTTCCGGATTCAGCGGTGAACCGGGCTCATTCAGTTCCGTAACACCCTGCCCGTCCAGGCTGTATACCTTCATATTCGTTCTGACATGACCGGGAACAGTCATAAAACGGTGTTTCAGGCCTTCCCTGTCCATCATGGCTGTCAGCTCTGTGGAACCGTTTTCCCCCATTATGCCTATACACTGGACATCCAGGCCGAGACGGCTCGCAACAACGGCAACGTTGATCCCCTTTCCGCCCAGATCCACACGGGTATCCCTGATCCTGTTAACCTGTCCGGTCTGAAGATTCTCAACATTGACCGTCTTGTCAAAGCAGGGATTCAGGCAAATGGTTGTAATCATTTCTCCACCCCATTACACACTATTCGTATTATTATACCATTCCGATCATACATACGCAACCGAAGTCCGGTCGGCTGACTGCCCTTTCATCTTTGATTGCATGCCGATCTATATTTTGTTATATTATATACAGATACAGGAGGCGACAATATGTCTTATCAGGCTGATATCCTTGTGATCGGTGCCGGTATAACCGGTTGTGCTGTCGCGCGGGAATTGTCCAGGTACAATGCTTCCGTAACCGTACTGGAAAGCGCGTATGATATTGCCGAAGGTGCTACAAAGGCCAACAGTGGTATCGTCCATGCCGGTTATGATGCCCGTCCCGGAACCAAAAAAGCCCTGTATAATATCCGCGGCGCAGCCATGTACGAATCACTGTGCACATCACTGCATGTGCCATACAGGCGTAATGGTGCTCTTGTCATTGCCCTGAATGACAACGATATACCGGCTGTTGAGGCGCTGAAATCACGGGGACTTGAAAACGGTGTTGAAAACCTGGAGATCCTTGATCATGATGCCGTACTCTCCCTTGAGCCGAACATCAGTCCCGAAGTCAGATGTGCCCTGCACATCCCCGGAAGCGCTGTGATCAGTCCATATGAAACTGCTTTTGCACTGGCAGATCACGCTGCGGTAAACGGTGTTTCCTTCCGCTTTGATGAAACGGTTTTGTCCGCCGAGCATCTGCCTGACGGATGTTTTTCCGTTAAAACAAATCATGATACTTACACCTGCAGGGTTCTTGTCAACTGCGCGGGTGCTTCAGGAGCAGACATTCATAATCAGCTGTCGGAACAAAAGCTGACAATGATTCACCGGAGAGGCCAGTACTATCTGCTGGACCGTGAAACAGTTCCGGCTTTTTCACACACCATCTTCCAGTGTCCGTCTCCCATGGGAAAAGGCGTCCTTGTTTCACCGACTGTACACGGGAATCTTCTGCTTGGTCCCACAGCTGAAGACATCACTGATCCCTCCGATACCGCCACAACCGCGGAAGGCCTGGATGAAGTGATCCGTAAAGCCGCGATGACCTGGCCGCGTCTTTCTGTCAGATCCAACATTACAAATTTCAGCGGGATCCGCGCGCATCTTACAACGGATGATTTCGTTATCGGTCCGTGTGAAGACTGCCCGGGACTTTTTGAAGCCATAGGAATTGAAAGTCCAGGACTTTCATCCGCTCCCGCGGTCGGACAGGATCTGGCAGAAATGATCGCACGTTATCTGAATCTTCCTTTCAGGGATCCTTTCCTGGACTGTCCGGAAAAGCCCCGTCCTTTCAATGAAATGACAGACGCAGAAAAGGCAGAGGCAATATCTTCTGATCCGTCATACGGCAATATCATCTGCCGGTGCGAGGTGGTGACGGAGGCTGAAATCCGTGCCGCCGTACACCGGCCTGTCGGAGCACGGTCTGTTGACGGTGTCAAGCGTCGTACTCGTGCCGGTATGGGACGCTGCCAGGGCGGTTTCTGTATGCCCCGTGTGGCCGAAATCATATCGGCTGAGACAGGTTTGCCCCTTGACAAGGTCACAAAGAACGGCGGAAACAGTTATATCCTCGCCGGTACCGTTGATTCTTTTCTGAAGGAGGAAACGGTTCATGACTGAAAGAAATGTTGATATCCTCATTGTCGGTGCCGGTCCGGCCGGCCTTGCCGCTGCCATTGCCGCTCATGAGGAACACGTCGGTTCCGTACTGGTGATTGAACGTGAAAAAGAGCCGGGAGGCATTTTGCGTCAGTGTATTCATAACGGGTTTGGTCTGCATCGGTTTAAGGAGGAACTGACCGGTCCTGAATATGCGCAGAAAGATATAGACCGTATACATGAACTGGGGATTCCTGTTGAATGCTCCACAACTGTTCTTTCTGTATCGCGGGATAAATCAGTCATCTGTGTTTCATCCGAAAACGGATTGCAGCTGATTCATGCCAAAGCGGTTATTCTTGCCATGGGTTGCCGGGAACGTCCCCGCGGCGCTCTGTGCACTCCCGGCACACGCTGCGCCGGAATCTTTTCAGCCGGAACAGCGCAGCGTTTCGTCAACCTGGAAGGTTTTATGCCCGGACGGCGTGTAGTGATTCTCGGTTCAGGAGATATCGGTCTGATCATGGCTCGCCGGATGACGCTGCAGGGTGCAAAAGTGCTTGCCTGTGTTGAGATCATGCCTTATTCTTCCGGTCTGAACCGCAATATTGTACAATGTCTGCAGGACTATAATATCCCGCTGTATCTCAGTCATACAGTCACAGATATCAGAGGGCGTGAGAGACTTGAAGGGATCACTGTATCCAGGGTTGACGATCACAGAAAGCCTGTTCCCGGAACAGAGATGGATTTTGACTGTGATACGCTTCTCCTCTCCTGCGGCCTGATTCCGGAAAACGAACTGACAAAAGGCGCAGGAATCGATATTTCAGCAGTCACTTCCGGTGCTGTGGTGGATGACATGCTGCAGACGAGTATCCCTGGCATTTTTGCCTGCGGCAATGTCCTTCATGTACACGATCTTGTGGATCATGTTTCCGATGAGAGTTTCCGGGCCGGCAGGGCTGCCGCGGATTATATCCGTACGGGTTTTGTTTCTCCGGAATACATTTCTGTTCTTGACGGCAGCGGCGTACGGGGGACCGTTCCCCAGAAAATACGGATTCCCACGGACAATCCTGTTACGCTTTCCTTCCGTCCTGCGGATGTTTTCCGGGGCAGTTCCGTTGTCGTTGAATGCAACGGAAAGGAATTGCTCAGGAAAAAAGCTCTGATCTTTACGCCGGGCGAAATGGTCCATATCGTCCTTCAGCCCGGTCTTCTTCACGATCTTCCCTCGGATTCCATTATCGTTCGTCTGGAAAGGAACTGATTGTATGGAACAGAGTATAACCTGTATCAACTGTCCGGTAGGATGCCGGATGACTGTTGTTTTGTCGGACACCGGCGGGTTCGAATCGGTTTCCGGAAACACCTGTCCCCGGGGAGCCGCTTATGCCCGTCAGGAATGTACCCTGCCGGAACGCATGGTTACAGCCGTGATTCCTGTATCCGGCAGCGCAATCCCTTTGTCCGTCAAAACATCAAAGCCTGTGCCGAAGGATATGATCCCTGCGGTGATGGGTGAACTGAGCAAGGTATGTATCAGCGTCCCCGTTTCCCTGGGGCAGGTGATCATTCCCGACATCCTTCATACGGGATCGGATATTGTCGCGACACGCACCCTGAAATAACGCCTTGTTTTGTTTGTGTTGCTGTCTTGTATACGGTTATCTATTCTGATATAATACGTCTATATTTGAGTCCGAAAGGAGTTTATGGGTCATGGTCGAAAAAATCTTTGGAATTGCTTCCGCGGTTGCGGAGGATGCTGCCGCTGCCGCTACTGCTGCTGAAGGTGAAGCCGCTCAGGGAAGTATGGTTGCCGCACTGGCCACCACATTCCTGCCTCTTATCCTGATTTTTGTTGTTTTCTGGTTTATGCTGATCCGTCCGCAGCGTAAAAAAGATAAACAGGTCAAAGAGATGCTTAACAACCTGAAAGCCGGAGACCGCATCTGCACCATCGGCGGTATTTACGGAACCATCACCGGTCTGAAGGATGATACCGTCACACTGTCCGTCGGAAAAGACAACCTTTCGATGGTTGTTGCTCGCTGGGCCATCCGGAGTGTTGAGGAAGTGTCCATCGAAAACGATGCTCAGGAACTGAACTGATCATCCACTGTTCAAAAAGGGAATCCGGCTCAATAGCCGGATTCCCTTTTTATTTGATCTGATCAACCACATTGACCGGTCCTTTGCCGAAGGTATCATAAAGTGTTTCAAGATAGGCATCATCACTGTTATCGTTCAAAACTGCCGAATCTTTCTCGATGGCTGAGAACATGCATTGCTGTCCGGTTATATCAGCCAGGCAGTCACAGATGACCTTTTTTCTGTCCGGATTATTCAAAACCGCAATAAACTGCTGTTCTCCTTCCTTCCTGTTTGCCTGCCAGCGGAAATGCCCGTCCCGGCTGCTTACAAGACTTCCCTGGGAAAGGAAGCTCCATGCTGCCATATCTTTTTGCCGGATCACTGTCATAAACTGTTTCCAGACAGCAGGGTCTTCCGGCTGTGCATTTTTTGTCGGTTTAACGGAAGATGCTGCCTGCTTTTTTTCTGTCGGTGTTTTTTCAGTTTCGTTTCGGCCCGGCTCTGCTGCTGCCACCCTGACGCTGACAGAACCGTTTTCAAGTTTACGGGTCAGTTCCGCAATCCTGTTCTCCAGCTCCGTGATCCGGTCGGATAAAGCCTGTTCATCTGTTTCCGTCGTTTTCAGACAGCATTTGATGCTGATATTCTCAAGAGCCATACGCGGAGAGGACGTATACCTCATTTCCGTTCCCAGGCTCATATAGAGATCAAGAATCCTGATCAGCCTTGTGAACGTCATGTTCTCACTGTGCTGTATGTATTCCTTCGCTTCTTCTTCTGTTATATTCAGGATCGCCGCCAGATCATCCGGGCTTGTTTTGGCGATCAGCAGTCCCCTGATATGTCCGCATATATCTTTTGCGAAAACGGCCGGATCTTTTCCTTCCTTCATCAGCTGGTCGATCATCATAAATACGCATCCCGCGTCCTGCATCGCCAGCGCGTCGCAGAAGCGGAAAAGGAAAGAAGTATCGCTTGTCCCCAGAATGCTTCGAACCAGATTTTCATCCACCTTGTTACTGTATCCAAGGCACATATCCAGAAGGCTCAGTGCGTCGCGCATGCCGCCTTCCGCGGCCCTGGCGATCAGCATGAGTGCGCCGTCAGATACTTCCGCAGAACATCCGTCAGCTGCCTCTTTCAGTCTTCCGGTAATGTCCTGAATGGAAATCCTTCCAAAATCGAACCGCTGGCACCTGCTCAGAATGGTCTCAGGAAGCTTCTGCGGTTCAGTGGTGGCAAGAATGAATACAATATGAGCCGGCGGCTCCTCCAGGGTTTTCAGAAGAGCATTGAACGCGGAAGTGGACAGCATATGTACTTCATCAATGATATATACTTTATAGCTTCCGTACTGCGGAGGATACTTAACCGTGTCCCTGAGATCACGCATTTCATCAACACCGTTATTGCTTGCGGCATCGATCTCAATTACATCAAGGGTTTCTTCCCGGTCAGTACGCATGCAGTTTTCACAGACTCCGCACGGGTCGCCGTTTACCGGTGAAAGACAATTGATGGCTTTCGCCAGGATCTTGGCTGTTGACGTTTTGCCTGTTCCTCTGGATCCGCAGAAAAGATAGGCATGGGCAATTCTCCGGTTGATCACCTGGTTGCGAAGCGTTTCCATAATCGCTTTCTGCCCGACAACATGGGAGAAATCCTTCGGTCTCCACTCCCGGTAAAGCGCCTGATATGCCATGCTATTCCTCGCTTTCATCCTGTGACAGATTGATCATGGAGCGAAACTTCAGCAATGTGGCAGGACCGATTCCTCTCACTGCTTCCAGATCCTCCGGATAATAATACGGACCGTTTTGCCTTCGTTCGGCAATGATCATTTCCGCAATTGTTTCCCCGACGCCGTATAATTCTGTCAGTTCTTCTTTTTCGGCTGTATTGACCGAAACCGGACCCTGCTGTTCCTCTTTGACTGTCTCAGGAGAGAATACCTGTCCGGATCCGCTGCGATATCTGTCACTGATTCCCTTCCGGGAGGACAGGGCCGCAGCTGCGCAGAGAAATACGCTGATGATAACCAGCACTATCCCCAGGTTCCGCTTTAAATGCTCAGCCATCTTTTATACCTTTTGTACGGGTCTGACATCTTCATGAATACAGCGCGTATTGTTATTCCGCTGTTCCGGTACGGAATGCCGGACGCTTTGTTTCCTGAAAAGCTGCGGACATTACAGGTTTCTTTCCTTTTTGCGTATAATCAGGCTTCTGAGAAGAACAACCGCCCAGATGATAATGGCTGCTGTCCCGGCAATGATGGTAATACGCCCGATATTCCACGATATGTAAAACGAACCTGCGGCAGCTGCTGTATCATTGTCCCGCACGCTGACTTCATCGGTGATGCGCGTCAGTTCCCTGCCGGTATTGTCAAGGATCCGGAACTGAAACTCGATGTGTTTCACATGTTCTTTTTCCGGAAGCTTAATGCTCCCTGAAAAAGCCAGCATGGACGATTCCCCGCCGGGCGTGAAAACCGTGCTGCTGCTCTGCTGCCTCATCGGGATCCTTTTTCCGTCAACCACTGTAAAAAGCGGGTTATGGTCTTCATCATCCCCGTAAATCAGGTTTGTTGTCATATTGATTGTCAGTTCCTGACCTGTATAAGGGGATAATTGCATAGTACCGCTGAACAGGTTATAGTTTCCCGGATCCCAGGACCATTCTTCTCCTGTTTCTATTTGAACAGCGGCATATTCTTCACTGTATGCCGCTGTAAAGCACAGTATCAACATACAGATGACAGATAAAATGATGATCCGTACTTTCATTCCAAAGTTAATCCTGCCTTTTCTCCGTTTCTTCTTCATTAGCCGGAAACTTTTTTATGGATTCACTCATCTGGTTCAGCGTACTGTTTACTTTTTCAGCCATTTTCCCAACGGAAGAGGTATTATCGAACAATTCATTGATCTCTGTACATACAGGAGACTGTTCAGCCGGAAAATCAGCCGGATCATCCTCCGCTGTATCTTCACTGCCGGGATCGTTCGTTATGTTCCACTCACTGTCCTGAGACGCTCCGGATTCTTTAATGCTCATGGAAGCAGCATATCTTTCCGCTCTCATATCATTAAGCTGTTCATCCAGCTTTTTCATTTCCTCCAGCATCCTGACCATCGGCTGTGGAAAAGATTCTCCCTTCAGCCACAGGGCATAAGCTTTGTTTGCCAGGTCGCCGAGAACCTCCCTGCGCCGGTTCTGGATGGTCACTTCGTCAACTTTGTAGCGGGTGTTATTGGCAATACTGGCAGCTGTATTTCCGACAGCTTTCATGCCTCTCAGCCAGAGCGCCTTCGCCCTGTCGCGAATATCCAGTTTGTCTGCCATTTTGTCATCCTCCTTAGGGTTATGGGCCCTGATCACCTGTATCCGATCAGTGGATCAGGATAATCGAGCCCGGATTAATGCGGAAATCCGCACGGGACATGGAAACAATATCCCCGTCTATATTGATGCGAAGATCTTTACCTTCAACAATCACTTCGGATACTCTCCTGTGACGCGTGATCCGGAACTTGAGGTCCCTGGAGAGCATCAGCCCCGGAAGGTAGAAGGGGATCTGCCATCTGTGAACATCCCTGATCAGAACCAGGTCCAGCAAACCGTCACCAATATCCGCCTTGGGACAGATCGGAATCCCTCCGCCGATAAAACGCCCGTTCGCTACGGAACATATAAGGAACTGTCCTTCTTCCTGTTCCCCGTCTGCAATCAGGTTTAGTCTGACGCTTCTGTAGTGGAAAATAGCCTTTATCAGTCCAAAAAGGTAAGGGGTTAATCCACGGTATTTCTTTTTTTCAGCTTCAGCATAATCCAGTACAGTCACATCAAAACCTGTTCCGCATACATTCAGGAAAAACTGGTCATTGACAATACCTGTATCAATACTGTCCTGTTTGCCGTTAAGAAGGATTTCCATGGCTTTGTCCGGATCATTGGGAATATTGACGGATTTGATAAAATCATTGCCTGTCCCCGCCGGAATGATTCCCATGGGTTTTCCGGTTCCCGTGAGGCCTGCGGCAACCTCCCCTGCCGTACCGTCTCCGCCGACAGATACAACCGCAAGTACATCCTGATCCGCTGACAATTCAGCCGCTATTTCCGTACCATGCCCGGGTTTTTCAGTCCTGTATATCCGGTATTCGATGTTTTTTCCCTGCAGAACTGCCTCAAGCTTTTGCATGGCCGTGAGTGCAAAACCCGAACCGGCGGCAGGATTCACGATAAATGCATAGAACACATTCCATCACCCGGCCTTCTTCATTTCTTTGCAGAAACCCCCTTTCCGCAGCTGGAACAGCGTGCAGGAAAGGGGGAAATAACATTACAGATTTTTCAGGATCTTTTCAGCAATCTGGGGACCAGTCAGCTCATATTCCCTGAGCAGGTCAGCAGGTTTGCCGCTTTGTCCGAAAACATCATTGATACCAATCTTCAGGAATTTTTCAACACCGTTTCCGATAATAGCGGAGGCAACCGCATCTCCGAGTCCGCCGATCACAGAATGTTCTTCCACCGTAAATACCTTTCTGCACTTGGCCGTGTACTGCAGTGCCAGTTCCTCGTCGAAAGGCTTCAGTGTATGGAATGAAACAACAGCCGCATTCACGCCTTTTTCAGCAAGGATATCCGCGGCTTCAATCACGTGCTCGAGCATGATTCCGCAAGTAAAAATCGCGCAGTCGCTGCCGTCACGGATCACGACGCCTTTGCCAACGGTAAAGGGCCTGGGATCATAAACGGGAGTCGCCAGACGGGCGGTACGGATGTAAACCGGTCCTTCGATCTTCGCGGCAGCTTCAACGCACTGATAGCACTCGTTGGCATCAGAGGGGACGAAGACTGTCATACCGGGAAGAACACGCATCAGCGCGATATCTTCAATGGCCTGGTGGCTTCCGCCGTCTTCACCAAGTGTGATTCCGGCATGGCTGAATCCGAACTTGACATTGAATTTGGGATAGCAGACGCCGTTACGGATCTGATCGTAGTTGCGGCCGGCGAACACCGCAAAGGTGGAACAGAACGGGATCAGTCCCATGGTACTCATACCGGCGGCAACATCAACCATATTGGCTTCCGCAATACCGCAGTCATAAAACCGGTTCGGGTAAGCTTTCTTAAAACCGTTTGTCATGGTTGCGCCGGCAAGGTCAGCATCAAGCACAACAACCTTTTCATTTTCTTCGCCCAGTTTGACAAGGGCCTCACCATAGGCAACACGTACTGCTTTCTTTTCCATTGTTTCAGCCCTCCAATTCCTTCAGTGCCTGAGCGGCCTGTTCAGCGTTCGGTGCTTTTCCGTGCCAGCCCACCTGGCCTTCCATGAAGCTGACGCCTTTGCCCTTGAGCGTATTGAGGATAATGTACCTGGGTTTTCCGGGGCAGGCAGGCGCATGAAGCGCGTCCACAACCTGCTTCATATCGTTTCCGTCAGCCACTTCGATTACATCATAACCGAAAGCAACGGCCTTTGCTTTAATATCGCCAAGGCTCATAACTTCATCATTTGTACCATCGATCTGAAGACCGTTATGGTCCAGGATGACAGTCAGGTTGTCCAGTTTGTAATGAGCCGCAGCCATGCTGGCTTCCCATACGAGGCCTTCCTGGCTTTCACCGTCACCGATGATCGTGTAGACATGGCATTTGTTTCCGGTATGCTTCGCGCCAAGGGCCATACCGACAGCAATGGAGATACCCTGTCCGAGGGAACCGGTTGACGCATCAACACCGGGGCACTTTTTTGTGTCCGGATGTCCCTGGAGAATACCATGAAGCTGGCGGAAATGATCAAACTCCTCACGGCCGAAAAAGCCGCGTTCGCAAAGTGTGCCGTAAAGGGCGGGAGCGGAATGTCCTTTGGAGAGGACGAATCTGTCGCGATTGGGGTTTTTGTCATCCTTGGGATCAACATTCATTACATCAAAGTAAAGCGCGACCATTGCTTCCGTGCTGGAAAGGGATCCGCCGGGATGTCCCGCGCCTGCAGCAGCGGTCATGATGATGATATCTCTCCTCACCTGCCGTGCATATTTTTCCAGAGTCTGAATATCCATTTCCGTCCCTCCGATCAAGTGAATTGCTTTATGCTCAACATTAAAATATTATATGTTTCATGCCCGTTATTGTCAAGAATTACGGTACTTTTAGCGCACCGGTGCTGATCATTCTTTTCAGTGCTTCCGCAAGGGCAATTTTCCCGTGCGTATAGGTCAGGCCGCCCTGCATAAACGCTGTATAAGGAGGCCTTATGGGGCCGTCCGCGCTCAGTTCTATGCTGGCGCCGGCCACAAATGTTCCGGCCGCCATGACAACCTGATCATCATATCCGGGCATGTCCCATGGTTCCGGCATAGCCATACTGTCCACCGGGCTGGCTGTCTGAATTCCCTGGCAGAACGCGACAAGCCTCTCCGGAGACTGCATTTTGATGGCCTGGATAATATCCGCACGGCGTTCTGCGGAAGAGGGTGAAGACTCCATACCCAGATTCTCAAACAGCCTGGATGCCAGCAATGCTGTCTTCAGCGCCTGGGCTACTGTGTGCGGTGCCATGAACAGTCCCTGGTAAAACGGACGATACGACGCCGCATAGGAACCAAGTTCCCTTCCCAGTCCGGGAGCCGTCAGACGCCCCGCAATCCGATCCACCATGTCTTTCTTTCCGGCAACATATCCGCCTGTGGGAGCAATACCGCCGCCCGGATTCTTGATCAGGCTGCCGACGCAAAGGTCAGCACCGTAATCCGTCGGCTCTTTGCCGCAGACAAACTCTCCGTAACAGTTGTCAACCATCAGGGCAACACCGGGATGCCTGCTGTGAATCATATCCGCCAGATCGGCAAACTGTTCCGGAAACAGGCTGGGCCTCCAGGCATAACCCCGGCTTCTCTGTGCGATGACCAGCGAAGTGTTGGGTGTAATGGCCCGTTCCACTGCCTCAGCATCGATTTCGCCGTCTTTCAGTTCAACGCATTCGAAATCCACACCCATTTCCTTCAGGGAACCCGGCTGCGAACCCTCTCCTGTGCCGATCACCCCAAGAAGCGTATCATAAGGCATGCCTGTCGCGCTGATGATCTTTTCTCCCGGTCTGGTCATTCCGAACAGGGTCAGGCTCAGCGCCGCGGTACCGCTGGCAACATGCGGCCTCATCAGCGCGGCTTCTGTATGGAAAACGGCTGCGTAAATCCTTTCAAGCGTATCCCTGCCGATATCATCATATCCGTATCCGGTGGTAGGAGCAAAATGCCTGTAGCTCACTCCTTCATTCCGGAAGATATCCAGAATCTGCCGGGTTCTGGCTTCTTCATTTTTGTCTATCTCTTCGAAAGCAGTTTTCAGTGCTTCCTCCGCTTCCTGAATCAGGTTTTTGATATCTTTCATGCGTTCCTCCTCACAGCAGGATGCTTCTGATCTGCTCATAAGCGTTATCCATGTCCGTTCTCACATAGGTTATACTGTCTTCCCTGCGAAGAAAAGTCATCTGCCTTTTCGCATAATGCCTTGTCCCCGTCCGGATTTTTTCTGCCGCTTCCTCCAGGCTGTATTCGCCGCGAATGCAGGGGATCATTTCCTTATATCCCAGCCCGTTCATACTTTGCGCGTCTTCACGCACGCCTTCCTCCAGCAGCGAGGTTACTTCTTCTTTCAGGCCGTTCCGGATCATATCCGATACGCGCCTGTTGATCCTTTCATACAAAAGAGCCCTGTCCATCTGTGTGGAGACCGCTTTCCACCGGAACGGGCTGTGTTCTTCACGCCTGGGCTGCTGCGAAAACGGAATGCCGGTATCTTCCCACACTTCTATGGCACGGATAACCCGTCTGACATCATTGACAGGCAGTTTTTGCGCGGTCACTTCATCAATACGTCTCAGTCTTTCATGCAGAGCGATTCTGCCCTCCGCTGTTTCCGCCTGCTTCCCCAGTTCTTTCCGAAGTGCTTCATTGGCCGGAGTAAGGCCCATACCCATCGGATGCATGAGTGCCTGAAGGTACAGAACAGTCCCGCCGATAAAAAGGACTTCCTGCCCCTTCCCGGCCAGATCAGCAACCAGCCGTTCCGCGTCATCCCTGTACTGGGATACAGAATATTCATCATCAGGTTCACAGATATCAAGCAGATAATGCGGCACGTCCCGCATCTCCTCAGCCGTCGGTTTGGCTGTGCCTATATTCATTCTCCTGTAGATCTGCATACTGTCCATACACAGAACAGCCCATCCCTGCTCCAGAGCAAGCCGGATTCCCAGGTCTGTCTTTCCGCTGGCTGTCGGTCCTGTCAGCACCCTGCAGGTGATCTGATCCTTCATATGCAGCTCCGTTTATTTCTGTATTCTCTTAAACTTTTTATCCAGTTCATAGTGTGTAATGGCTACAACCAGGGGACGTCCGTGCGGACAGGTGGGCGTTACTTTTTTCTCGATCATCGTGTCCAGCAGGCTGCGCAGCTCATCCTCGGTCAGTGCCTCACCGCCCTTAACGGCATGTTTGCAGGCAGTCTGCAACAGCGCTGTCCGTTTTTTCTCAAAGGTCGGTTCTTTTCCGTTTTCCAGTTCCGTGATCACTTCCCGTATAAAATCCTGTGTCTGGGTTTCGCCAAGGATCATCGGAATCGTCCTGACCGCTATGTCACGTTCTCCGAAAGATTCCACCACAAGTCCGATGCTTTCCAGTGTATCACGGTTATCTTCCAGCAGCCTCTGTTCCGCATTGGTGACGCTGATGATAACAGGCACAAGCAGCTCCTGCCCTGCCTGGCTTCTCTGTTCCTGCATCAGCTTGTCAAAAAGAAGCCGCTCATGGACCGCGTGCTGGTCCACCATCAGCAGCTGATCCTCATATTCCACAAGAATAAATGTATTGAACAGTGCGCCGAACACCTTCATGGGTTTTTTGATATCCGGCAGGATGGTGTTGATCTGTTCAGCAGATTCTTTCACGGCAGAAAACTGCGGAGCTGTATAAACAGAAGCAGGTTGTTTTTCAGGAATATCAGGCGTAAAGGGGCGGATATCCTCTGTTTTCCTGACTTCCCTGAATTCCGGTACCGGTCTTTCCTGCGGAACAGGCGCGGCCGCTTCCGGCGGGAGCGTTTTACTGACCTGGACTATGCTGTCCTGAATGATAAAAGGTTTAACGCTTTCTTTATACACAGGCTGACGGTCGGGTTCCCTTCCTTTGTTCAGGACCATTTCAACAGGTTGTTCAAAGGCATCCCTTACCCTGATCGCATTCAGAACAGCGCTCATTACTGCCTCATAGACGCCTGTCTCATCCCTGAACCGAACCTGCAGTTTGTTCGGATGGACATTCACATCCACTGCTTCATAGGCAATCGTGATATATAAGGCGCATACAGGGAATTTACCGATCATAACGCGTTCCCTGCAGGCTGTTTCGACCGCATCGTTCAGGATTTTGCTGTGCATAACCCTGCCGTTAATGAAGAAAAACTCCTGGCTCCGGTTGCCTCTCGCGTTTTCTCCGATACCGACATATCCCTTTATCACAAGGCCGTTTCCGTGATCATCCACCGCCTTCATTTCCTTCATAGCGCGGCTTCCGTACACCGTCTGCATCGCCGTGGCTGTTTGTCCGTCTCCCGGGGAATGGTATTCTGTTTTCCCGTTTGATATATACCGGAAGCTGACATCCGGCCTGCTGAGCAGCATCTGTGTCATCAGGTCATGAACAGCTGTTGCTTCCTGGCCGGATTTCTTCATAAATCCTTTCCGGACCGGCACATTATAGAACAGATCTGAAACAGTGATGGTGGTTCCCTGCGGGCAGGCTGTTTCCTTGATATCGGTTATCTTTCCGCCCTCATTTGTCACTTTAAGGCCGGTTTCCCTGCCGGCCGTCCGGGTTGTCATGGTAACCTTCGATACAGCCGCTATACTGGCTAAAGCTTCACCGCGGAAACCGAGTGTGGCAATGGAATCCAGATCCTGTTCCCTGCTGATTTTGCTGGTCGCGTGGCGTTCAAACGCCATCCTGATATCGCTTTCATCAATACCGCTGCCGTTATCAGATACGCGGATATAGGACAATCCGCCTTCCCGGATTTCCACAGTCACCGTTGTCGCGCCGGCATCCAGGCTGTTTTCAACCAGCTCCTTGATGGCTGCAGCGGGTCGTTCCACAACTTCACCCGCAGCGATTTTGCCAATCAGGTTTTCGCTCAGTGGTCTGATTTTTCCCATGTCATTCTCCCTCTTGTGACAGCTGTTTAAAGCTTCCTTGCTTTTTCTCTCAGCAGGAACAGTGTGTTCATCGCGTCCATAGGCGTAATCGCCATTACATCAATCTGCTGCAGTTCCTGTATGATCTCATCCTTTTTATACTCAAACAGATCCATCTGTTCATTTTTTCTCAGTACAGACTCCTCGCCGAGAATATTCTGCCCGATGGTATTCTGGTTGATATCGCTGACTTCAAGCCTGGCCTGTATTTCATGTGCCCGTACAATGACCGGATGAGGAACTCCTGCCAGCCTTGCCACATGTACGCCAAAGCTCTTATCGGCTCCTCCCCGGACAATCTTCCGGAGGAAAATCACATCTTCTCCGTGTTCCTTCACGGAAATGCAGAAGTTCTTGACCCCTTCCAGATGGCCTTCCAGTTCGCTCAGTTCATGATAATGCGTGGCAAACAGCGTTTTCGCGCCGATTCTTTCCTTGTCCGCGATGTACTCAACAACAGCCCAGGCTATGGACAATCCGTCAAAAGTGCTTGTGCCCCTGCCGATTTCGTCCAGGATGATCAGGCTGTTTCGTGTCGCGTTCCTCAGTATATGGGCTGTTTCGCTCATTTCCACCATGAATGTGCTCTGCCCGCTTGCCAGGTCATCGCTGGCGCCGACCCTGGTGAAAATCCGGTCGCAGACCGGCAGGCATGCTTCTTTGGCCGGGACAAAGCTGCCGATCTGCGCCATCAGGCAGATCAGGGCAACCTGTCTCATGTATGTACTTTTACCTGCCATATTGGGGCCGGTGATGATCATCATCCGGTTTTCATCGCAATCCAGCACGGTATCGTTGGGGATAAACTCGCCGTCTTTCATGTTCTGTTCCACAACAGGATGCCGTCCCTCTGTGATGGAAAGGGATCCGTCTTCTGTCATGACAGGCCTTACATAATGGTTTTCAGAAGCAATCCTGCTGAGGCTTTGATACGCATCCAGTTTTTTGACCGCGAAAGCTGTCTGCTGAATACTGCCGATCCTTTCAGCGATGCTGTCCCTGATCTCCGTGAAAAGCTGAAGTTCAAGCCGTACGCTCTGTTCCTGCGCTCCGATAATCTTCTGCTCCACTTCTTTCAGCTCAGGTGTCATGTAGCGTTCGGCATTTGTCAGGGTCTGTTTCCTGATATACCTTTCAGGAACAAGGTGAAGGAAGCTTTTGGTCACCTCAATATAATAGCCGAATACTTTATTGTATTGAATCCTGAGGTTCCGGATGCCCGTATCTTCCCTCTCTTTTGCTTCCAGGTCCAGGATCCACTGTTTTCCGTTCGTCTGGGCTTCGCGGTATTCATCCAGTATGGCTGAATAACCTTCCCTGATAATGCCTCCCTCTGTTATTACGACGGGCGCGTCAGGATGGATGGCACGTTCCAGCAGATCCGTCATGTCTTCCAGGGGATTCAGTTCTTCCCGGATCCTGACCAGTTCAGAACAGGACGCGTTTTCGAGAAGCTTACGGAGGCCCGGAATCCGTTTGAGGCTCGCGCAAAGCGCAAGGCAGTCTCTTGCGTTCACGTTGCGGTACGCGACTTTATTCATCAGCCTTTCCAGGTCATAAACCCCTTCCAGTTCCTCGGAAAGCGTCATGCCAAGGATCCTGTCACTGACCAGTTCAGCTACAGCATCCAGCCGCTGGTTGATCTCTTTCTGATCCAGAAGCGGCTGTTCCACCCAGCTCCGCAGAAGTCGGCCGCCCATCGCTGTGCTTGTTTTGTCAAGCAATCCAAGCAGGGTGCCTTTCCTGCGGTCGCCCCTCAGGCTTTCTGTCAGTTCCAGGTTCCTCCGCGTATTCTGGTCCAGGAGCATAGTCTTTCCGTTTTCCGCAAAACGGAGTGTCCTGATATGCTCCAGGCTGTTTTTCTGTGTTTCATGAAGATACCGTAGCAGCGCTCCCGCGGCGCACGCGGCTTCCTTCCTGTCTGTGAGCCCGAGTGAAGTAAGCTGCGTCAGGTGAAAATGATCACAGAGCATCTCTTCGGCATTGCGGCGCTGGAACCATGTCTGGGGCTGTCCGCTCAGGCCGCGCACATGATCTCCTGTGATCGCCGTCAGCTGCGGAGGGTCGTTGCAGATCACCTCCATAGGGTTGACCCGTGCGATCTGTGCCCGGAGCAGGTTCATCTCGGGCTCCATCACATAAAATTCGCCCGTGGATACATCTGTGTAGGCAATCCCTGTTTTCTTCCCGTCCAGGAAAATACACATCAGGTAGTTGTTCGCCTTATCCTCAAGCATAGTCGGGTCTGTCACCGTTCCGGCCGTGATCACCCGGACCACATCCCGTTCAACAAGCCCTTTGGCCAGTGCAGGATCCTCCATCTGTTCGCAGATGGCAACCTTATATCCCTTGGATATCAGTTTTTCAATATAGGTATTGACGGAATGGTACGGAACACCGCACATGGGCGCGCGTTCCTCCAGTCCGCAGTCTTTTCCTGTAAGTGTCAGTTCAAGTTCCCTGGAAGCTGTTTTGGCGTCTTCGAAGAAAAGTTCGTAAAAATCTCCCAGGCGGAAGAGCAGCAGGCAGTCCGCGTATTGATCATGTATGCGAAGATACTGCTGCATCATGGGTGAAAGTGCCATTCTGCTCCCTTTCTCAGCGGCATCCGCTGCAGCCGGAGCAGTTACCGCCGCATCCGGAAAATTTTGTATCGTCCTCTGTTTCCCCTGTGATCACCAGCCTGAGGATTTTGTTGACATTGTCCATCATGGTCTGGAAATCCTTCCGGCAATCCTTCAGGGACTGGATCATCTCATTCTCATTCATCCGTTTTTCCGCTTCTTCCATTTCCCGGCTGGCTTCCGCCAGTTCATTCGGATCCATATCCGCCGCGGAAAGGATGTTTTCCACCCTGTTCCTTTTTTCGATCATATCACCCAGCGCTTTCGCCGCTTCCGGATCACGCCGGACAGCGTTTTCCTGCTGTTTCATTTTCTGGTATATTTCGCTGTCCAGGATGGATTCAGCCAGTTCCTGTGCTTTCATCATAACAGTGCGCATGCTTTGTGTCCTCCTCAGATTCTTTCCCCCATCAGGGTATTGTTTTTCAGTCCGGTGATCCTGCAGGGAAGAATCCGGCCTATATCTGCCTCGTTGCCGTCAACGGTCACTGATATTCCGTGCCTTCCTTTTCCGGAAACCGCAAGTTTGCTTCTCCGGCTCAGTCCCTCAACAAGGATTTCTTCTTCCTGTCCGATAAACCGTTTCAGTGTTTCCTGCTGAAGGCTTTCCTGCAGCGCGATAAGGCGCTGTATTCTATCCGTCGACACCTCATCCGGAATCAGTCCTTCCATTCTGGCAGCCTTAGTTCCGGTGCGCGGACTGTATATAAACGTAAATGCGCTGTCGTACCTTACTTCCTTTACAAGGCTCATTGTATCTTCAAATTGTTCATCAGTTTCCCCGGGGAAACTGACAATAATATCTGTGCTCAGTCCGATACCGGGAATCGCTTCCCTCAGTTTCCGAACCCGGTCCAGGTATTGTTCCCGTGTATAGTGGCGGTTCATCTTTTTCAGGATTTCATCGTTACCGCTCTGTACGGGCAGATGGAACTGCGGCAGGATGTGTCTGCTGCTGCTCATTACCTCAATCAGTTCATCACTCAGATCCTTGGGATGGCTTGTCATAAACCTGATACGCGGAATACCGATTCCATCCAGCTCCCTGAGCAGGGAGGCGAAGGTCGGATGGTCCGGCAGTCCTTTTCCGTAACTGTTTACATTCTGTCCAAGAAGCATGATTTCTTTCACGCCGCTCTTTGCAAGGCCCTCTGCCTCATATAGGATAGCCTTCATATCACGGCTCCGCTCCCTGCCCCGTACATACGGAACAATACAGAAACTGCAGAAATTATCGCAGCCGTACATGATTGTCAGGTACGCCGCGTCCTGCCTGAGCCTGCGAACCGGAAGGCCTTCCGCGATAACGTCCTTATCCTCCACGCAGACATGCTGCATACCGCTGTCCAGTGTTTCATACAGCAGTTCCGGCAGTTTATGGAGGTTTGACGTGCCGAAAGCGAGATTCACAAATTTATACTGTTTCAGAATGGTTTCAGCCATCCCAGGTTCCTGGATCATACACCCGCAGACAGCAATGATCATATCCGGCTTGCTTTTCCGGACTTCCTTCAGCCATGTGACATTGCCCAGGGCACGTCTCTCTGCGTTTTCCCTGACGCAGCATGTGTTGAATATGACAAAATCAGCCTCTTCCCGCACGGTGGACGGCTCCATTCCCATCCGGTCAAGCATACCCGCGATTTTTTCGGAGTCATGTGCGTTCATCTGGCATCCGTAAGTTACAACATGATAGTAATGCGGCCTGTGCGGAAGTGTCCGGATCATTTCCGTAAACCGTTCCTGCCGCTCCGTTTCTTCCTGTGAAACAAGTATTTCCGCTGTTCTCATTCTTTCTGCTCCCTCAGTCTGTATCCTGTTCCTCCGCAGGATGGGCAGACCTTAAATAGTTCTTCATATAGCGCCGGCCTTGTACGTTTCCTTGTCATCTCAAGCAAACCAAGACTTGTCCATCCATGAATGACCGTTTTGATCCTGTCGCAGCTGAAGCATTCCGTCAGTTCCTGCTGAACCCGGATCCGGTCGGTATCACTGTCCATGTCAATGAAGTCAATCAGGATGATTCCGCTGATGTTCCTGAGCCTGACCTGCCGGGCAATCATCCGGCAGGCTTCCAGGTTGGTTTCCAGGATAGTTTGTTCCTTCATGCCGTGTCCCGAAAACGAAGCGGTATTCACGTCGATCACGGTCATGGCCTCGCAGCGGTCCACAACGATATTTCCGCCGCCCGGAAGCGTAAGCTTTCTTTCTGTAGCTGTTGTCAGCTGTTTCCTGATATCCGGACTCAGGGTTTCCGTTTCCTGAACCATATCAATACCGCGTGACGCATAGTCCTGCTTCAGTTGTTCGGCAGCACTGCCGGAGTATAAAACGGTGCCGGGTTTCCCGATGGAGGCTGCGGTTTCTGTTAATGCGATCCATTGTTCATACAACGATTCTGCTTCCCCGCGGATCGTTTCAGCGTCAGCGGTCTCAGCGGCCTTCCTGAGCACAAGTCCGAACCTGCCTGCGGCGATTTCCCTGCCAAGCGTCTTCAGCCTGTCCCGGATTTCTTCGTCTTCTGTCCGGCTGCTGACGCCGATAAAACGGTTAAGCGGCATCAGGATAACCGTGTTTCCCGGAAAGGTCACGTCCCTTGTCAGAAAAGCGCCTTTGGAACCGGTCTCCTCCTTTTTGATCTGCAGTATGATTTTTTCACCTGACCGCGGCTTGCTGCCGGTAAAACTGCTGCTTTGTTCATCAAGCGGAAGAAATCCGCTTTTTTTCCGGCCTATATCCACAAATGCGCAGTTCAGTCCCGGCATCAGCCTGTCAATCCTGCCGGTCAGGATATCGCCGCACTGCCGGGACGGATCTTCCTGTATATACTCCACAAGAACTCCGTCTTCCGTAACAGCGCAGAATTCCGGACCCTGAATAATGTTCCTGATCATCTTTAAAGTGTCTCCAGGGGAACCAGGTTCCCGTTCTCATCCATTCCCAGCAGGCCGGTACGTGTGATCAGCACCCGGATCTCGCCTTCAATGCCTGCTTCTTTTGCGAGTGCCTCTATCAGCATTCCCGGTTTGCAGGCTTCCTTTTCTGTCAGCACGAGGGTGGCATAAATATGCTGTCCCTCGCCCTTCAGTTCATAAATAAGCGGTTTGATGTCACATTCCCTGACAGCGGTTTTGGTCTTTCGCGTCGCAAGGACAGCATCCTTTTCCATCATAGCAGAAATTGCCCCGACCAGCTTGTCTGCTGTATCCTTTTCGCGGATCAGCAGGTCATATTCAGCCGCCCGGAGGCTGGCCATCAGTGCCGGATGCTTCTGGTCCACCGCCCGTGCTTCAGACAGCTGCATTTCCGGAGGCATTGCCTGATTCATCCGTGTGAGGAACTCCTCCTCACTCACATCCTCAGCCATGGTGACATCCATGATTTCCCGCTTACCGCAGGCTCCCGTGGATAACGCGCTGGCGAAAGTGATCAGAATATGGGGGTTGAAACCGTTTGAGTAGGCTACTGGAAGCCCGCTCCTGCGCAGGCCGCGCTGTACGCTGCGCTGGATATCCAGGTGCCCGATATGCCGGATTCTTTCTCCTTTTTCAAACACTGCGAGCATTCGCATATGAGCATACTCCCTTCCACCGCTGCAGTCCGCATCCGTTGCATCCTTTTCTGCAGTCTTTTGTTGTCTCGGCGCGCTCGCTCTTTTCCTTTTCATGCCAGAGGAACTGCTTTGTGATGCCGCTGTCAATATGATCCCACGGCAGCACTTCATCTTTGCTTCTCTCACGGTGTGCGTAGAAATCCGGATCCAGGCCGCATTCCCTGAACGCTTCCATCCAAAGGTCATACCTGAACGTTTCATTCCATCCGTCCAGGAGGCATCCTTTTTCAAACGCCCGCTTCAGCACATTGCCCATGCGCCTGTCACCCCTGGCAAAACAAGCCTCCAGGAAACTGACAAAAGGCTCGTGCCAGTGGAACGTGACGCCCTTGATATTCAGTACCTGTTTCAGGTGTTCCTGTTTGGCGATGATCTTTTCCAGGGTATCCTGGGCAGCCCACTGGAACGGGGTGAATGATTTGGGCACAAATACGCTGACACTTACGGTTACGCGCAGTCCCTTCGCCCGCTGCGTCTTGGGAACATTGAAATACTCGGCGATGACCTTTCGTGCCAGGTCTGCGATCCCGTCAAGGTCCTCCATGGTTTCCGTCGGAAGTCCGGACATAAAATAGAGTTTTATACTGCTCCATCCGCCTTCAAAGGCATCCCTGACCTTGCCGAGAAGATCTTCTTCCGTAACACCCTTGTTGATGACATCCCGCATGCGCTGCGTTCCCGCTTCAGGGGCGAATGTCAGGCTTGTTTTCCGGACCTGCTGTGTCTCCTCCAGGCTTTCCTTAAGAACACTGTCAAGACGCAGGCTCGGCAGGGAAATGGAAACCCGTTTGTCCTTCATGCGCTTCATCAGTTCCCGGATCAGTTCCGGCAGGCAGCTGTAGTCACCGCTGGAAAGGCTGCTCAGGCTGATCTCCTCGTATCCTGTGGAAGCCTGGAGTTTTTCAGCCAGGTCAATCAGCTTCTCCATGCTGCGTTCCCGTACAGGCCTGTACAGCATTCCCGCCTGGCAGAAGCGGCAGCCGCGGGTACAGCCGCGCATGATTTCCAGCATAATCCGGTCAAAAACCACTTCCGTATACGGAACCGGAAACTCTTCCGGATAATACGTATTGTTCAGATCAGTAACAACACGCTTCCTGACAGTGGCTTTCGCCTCCGGGCAATTAGGCGTCACAGAGGCGACTGTTCCGTCTTCGTTATATTGGACGTCATAGAGGGAGGGCACATATACACCCTCCAGTTTCGCCAGTTCCTTCAGGCATTTTTCCCGGCTGTATCCTTTCTCCTTGCGTTCCAGGATCACACGGTTCAGTTCCGTCATCACGTCTTCCCCGTCACCTATCATAAACGCGTCGATAAAATCCGCCAGGGGTTCAGGATTAAAGGCACAGGGACCGCCGGCCACAACAATGGGATCCTTTTCTCCCCGCTCCCTGCTTTCCAGCGGAACACCGCCCATTTTCAGCATGGCAAGGATATTGCTGAAACTCATTTCATACTGCAGCGTAAAACCGATTACATCAAATTCGTTCAGCGGATGCCTGCTTTCCATGGAAAGCAGCGGCAGCTTCTCCTCTTCCATCAGTGCGATCATGTCTGTCCAGGGCATGAAAAAACGTTCGCAAAGGCTCCAGCTTTCACGATTGATCAGCCCATACAGAATTTTCATACCCAGATGGCTCATGCCGACTTCATAGGTGTCAGGGAAGCAGAAACCGAAGTGAATGGGACATTCATCCCACCCCTTCACTTCAGTATTCATCTCGCCTCCTGTATATCGCGGGGCCTTCTGGACCTTTTCCAGTACTTTTTCTATTTTGTCATTCAAATCCATATTCGGATACTCCGTATTCTTTGTCAGTGGATCGCCGGCGTCCAGTAATTCTGCTGATAGATGTCGGTAAAGCGGAATGTCACCTGGCATTTGCTCATATCAATGGGCGTATTCGCGATTTCTACCGTATTCCCAAGGATGATCGGATCACCCAGTTTATAGGTGTCACGGTAGTTCCCGTCATAATCAAAGTAATCGCACACAAACTGCAGCTTGTCGCCCTGTCCGATGGCGATCAGTTCCTTTGACTGGGTGTCTGAAACACCGTCTGTATACTTATACATTGCTCCGGCAATATATCCGTCTCCGTCATGCTCGCTGTCAAAATTCAGGATCAGGTCCACCAGGACTGCCTGATTATCCCCTTTCTTGGTCAGGTATGCCGGAACATAACCGTATATCACATAGTTTTCGCCGTCATCCACCGTATTCAGGTAATAATAGGCTACCGGCTGCCTGTCGATGGATAGCCAGGTTCCGTCAAAACTGGACAGCAGGCTGTTTCCGTCACTTTCATATGTGGTATCCATGCCCAGGTCTATAAACCCGTTTCCGTCATTGTAGAACACATTGATCAGCAGGGATGTTACAAGATCCCACTGTTCTTTGTCCAGGGTGATCTTTCCGTCTTTCCATACGAGGGTGGACGCGTCAAAATGATTGTCCAGGATGTATTCAGCCGCGTTCTGCGCTGTCATGCTCCGGCCCATGAACAGATCCAGGATGCTTCCTGTGGATCCGCTGCTGCTTCCGCCGCTGTAAAGCCCGCCAAGCAGTTCAGAAAGTCCGCCGGCTGAATAGGAGCTGGAATAACCGCCGCTCTGTCCCAGCAGGCTGCCAAGCAGATCCTGTGAAGCGTAGGCACCGCTGCCGTAACTGCTCAGGGAGGTTCCCGCACTCACCTGGCCGCTGACTTCGAGGCTGGCAAACTCCTGGATGCACCGGGTGTATTCCTCATCCATGCCGATTTCCCTGTATGTCGATACCATCTGGCTGACTTTGTTGGCCCGCTTGTACGGGAAATAGATGCTCAGTCCGTACGCGTGGCTGATGCTTCCGCCGGTCTTATTGTATTTAACGGCACTCTGGAGCGCCTTTGCCAGGGATTTCCCCTCACTTGTACCCATATTTTTCGCGAAATCCACCAGGTCGATCTGGTCGATCCGGGTTGACTGGGCAAACTCCCGTGTCTTGCTGCGGGCCTGGGAAACCGTTTTGTATTCCTTGTTCTGGATCAGTTCATTGGTATCAATGCTGAACTGTTTCAGTTCATCCGGAATCGTCGCCTGCAGTTCCGCAAGGTCCACAACACTGAGGGTGGTTGCCTGGCCGCGGCACTGCCGGCTGCAGACTTCAACAAAATCATCAGCAATCTGCTTGCCAATCTGGATCGTCGGCATGCTGGTGTTTTTATTCAGGTTATTCAGCCAGTTGGTATAATACCAGCCAACACCGGGCTCTGTTTCTTCGCTGGCAATCATATAATCCGCGTACTGGCTCAGCATGATCCCGTTTTCAACCGTTGCCATCAGGCAGGCATCAAAACCGATGAAATCAAATTTGACATCCGCCTTTTTCAGCGCGCGGTTTATTCCGGCCAGGGTCATCGACTGGTTATGGCCCACTTTTTCGTCATAGCCGAAGCCGCTCACAGATCCGCCGCCGTGGTCCCACAGGATCAGGCACATCCGGTTTGCCGGGAAATTCTTCTTACCGTAATTGATAAAGGACGTCAGCGTATCAGGATTCACCATGCTGGAACTTCCCATATCCTTTTCCAGGCAGATAAACTGTCCGTTCCGGATCTGGTAGATCTGGTTCACGGAAGAGGAAACAACATTGTTGCGCCATCTTCTGCAGCCGCCGGTAAAGACCAGCAGATTGATTTTGTCTCCGACCGACGCGTTGGCCATTTCCTTCAGGTCGGAGGTTGCCATTCCCTGCTGGCTTTCCAGGTCTGTTCCGCACATATAAACAAGGATAGTTACCTCATCCTTGTTGTTACCGATGATTTCGGTAAACTTGTCCCTGGCTCCCCTGGCCACCGTTTCATCGAGCGAGGAGGAGTTTTCACTGCCCGAGGAGGTAAAATACGGGGTGGAAGCGGTGCTCTGGGACACTGTGCCGGTTCCGCTCAGCCCGGACAGCAGGCTTCCGGCGCTGCCGGTAAAGTCATAGGCTGAACTGCCGGATCCCATCAGGGAACTGAGCAGGTTCGATAGATCCATTCCGCCGCCGGAAGAGGAGGAAACCGATCCTGAGGATGTGCCCGCGGACTGGGTAACGGTATTCAGGACGCTCTGTACGCCGCTTTCACCGCTGTCACCGCCGAACAGGCCGCTGAGACCGCCCCCGCCGAGCAGCAGCACCAGTGCCGCAATGATCAGCAGCAGTTTGCCTCCACCCAATCCGGATCCGCTTCCGGATGAGCGCTGTGTTCCGGTTCCGGTACCATTCTGCCTGATACCGCTGTTGTATTGTCTTTGGCCTCCCGCGTTATTTCCGGACGTCGGGCGTGTACCGTACGCGCCGGACTGCCCCGATGTCGGACGGCTGCCGAAAGGATTGGTGCTTCCGCTGTCCGGACGTGAACCGAAAGGCATGGAAGAACCGGATGACGGGCGGGTGCCATCAAAGGAATTCTGTGTTCCCGGCCGCTGCGTGCTGTTTCCGAAGGGGAAACCACTGTCCGGTCTCTGCTGCGGGCGCTGCTTTCCGAAAGGAGTATGCTGAACCTGCTCCCGCGCGCTTTGTCCCTGTGCCGGACGCTGCTGGGACTGGCTGACTGATGAACCCGGCATTCCGCCCTGCTGCGCACGGCGGTCCTCATAGTTCCCGGTATTGTTAACCGGACCCGTTCCAAGTCCTTCACCGCGTTTTTCGACGCCTTTGCCTTCACTGACAACCTTCTTTTCACGGGATCTCGGTCTTCTCTGCTCGTCCATGGTTCTGTCTCCTTTCATTTGGTTCATCTGATGTTTCCGTCTTCAGACTTACGGAATCAGTTCTTCTGTTTCTGTATCCTGTCCGCTCTGCTCTTCCGGGGGCTGCGGCATCGGCGGCAGGCCTTCCAGGCCTTCCAGCCCGAAATGACTCAGGAATTCGTCCGTTGTGCGAAACAGGATCGGTCTGCCGATGGTATCCTTCCTGCCCGCTTCACAGATCAGTCCCTTGTTCATCAGGCTTTGCAGGCTGTAATCACACTTAACCCCGCGGATCTGTTCCACTTCCGCGCGGGTAACCGGCTGCTTGTAGGCAACAACCGCCAGCGTCTCCATGGCGGCCTGGCTCAGGCTTTGCTGCTGTACCGGCTGGAGAAGCCGGACCACATCGCCTGAATACAACGGTCTTGTCGCAAGCTGCACGTGATCACCAAATCTTTTGATCAGGAATCCCCGCTGTTCATAATCATATTCATCACGCAGGCCCCTGATCGCCTCCCTGGTTTCACTCTCGCTGATCTGAAGGGCTCTTGCCAGATCCCTGATCGGAACGGCTTCTCCCGCTACAAACAGGATAGCTTCAATCCTTCCCTTCAGGTTTCCTTCTTCACTGCTCAAGCGTGACCACCTCCCCAGTCATATCAGCCAGATCCTTCGGCGCTTTCTTCTGCCTGGCTTTTCCCGCGATCAGTTCAATCCCGCCGTAAACGGAATCCTGTCTTACATGCATCTGTCCAAGCTTCAGCAGTTCCAGGACAGCCAGGAAATAGGTAACCACTTCTTCCCGGGTTGGCGCTTCTGAAAAAGCATCCTCAAATTTCATCCGTTTTTTCTTCCTGATCCGGTACATCAGGTTCAGCATACAGTCCTGCACCGTATGGCTGTCACGGTGTATATTCCTGGCCGCGTAATGATTGCTTTCCGGATCATCATCCAGCTGCGGCCGGCGCTGCCAGATCCTGAGGAATGCCTCCTGCAGGCCTTCCAGAGTCAGGCCGGTAAGCTCCACTTCCTGCGGCGGCAGAGGATATTCCTCCGGAAGTTTTGTGAAAACCCGTTTCGCCGCGTTTTCAAACTCCTTCATGCTTTCCGCTGTTTCACGGAACCGCTTGTATTCCTCCAGCCTCCTGATCAGCTCGGTTTCAGGATCTGTCTCATCCTCTGTTTTCGGAGGCCGGGGCAGCATGGCCCTGCTTTTGATTTCAAGCAGCGTGGCAGCCATCAGCAGGAAATCGCTCGCTTCATCCATGTCCAGATCCGGTGCGTTCCGTACGATCTCCAGGTACTGGTCTGTGATCTCGCTGACAAAGATATCCCGTATATCGATCTGGGCTTTGCCGATCAATGTCAGAAGCAGGTCGAGCGGTCCGTCATAATCCTTCAGTTTAAACTCTCTGTTGATCATCCGTTTTTTCTTCCCCGTATTTTATATAAGCATGGAGATGACAGATGAGAACACGCCCATCACTGCGCTGTTTACTGTTGTCAGCAAGCCTGTAAGAAGTCCGCTCATACAGACAATCAGGAAACCTGTGTGGATCATCTGCATCATCTGCGGCGTCAGGGCAAGGCGTCCCTTGAACACAAACTGATCAAACACACGGAAACCGTCCAGCGGCGGTACAGGAAGAAGGTTGAACACAGCCAGGCCGAGATTCATCTGCGCCAGTATCAGGAATAACCTCTGAATATACATCAGCCAGGGCACCTGGGCATAGCTTCCAAAGTAGGAATACAACCCTGAATACACTGCAGCTGCAAAGCTGCCGTCATAAACATTGATCAGTATGGATCTTTCCCCCATATCCGCTATTTCCCTGATAATCTCCGGCTTCCAGATAAACCTGGCCATAACGGCTGAGATAATCAGACTGAGCAGGCAAACAATCAGGTTGGTCACAATACCTGCCAGTGAGACGAAAATGTAGTCCCTCCGGTAATGACGGAAATTGCGGGGATTGACAGGAACAGGTTTTGCCCAGCCGACGCGCAGAAAAACCATGCAGATTGTACCAAGCGGATCCAGGTGTTTTGCCGGGTTCAGGGTGAGCCTCCCAAGCCATTTGGCCGTCGGGTCTCCGCATTTAAGGGCCACATATCCATGGGCGCACTCATGAATAATCAGGCTGAACAAAATGCATACAGCCACATATAAAAATGTGATGATCGTACCGCTCGGGTCAGTTCTTAACCCGTCCAGAATACTTGTTATACCTGAAAACATTCGTTTTGCTCTCCTTACACTCCTGCTCTCCTGAGCAGTTCTGCCTCGTCTATGGTTTCGATGCCAAGGCTCTGGGCTTTGCTCAGCTTGCTGCCCGCATCCTCTCCAACAACCACAAAGGCTGTTTTTTTGCTTACAGAACCGGCCGCGTTTCCACCCCGGCTTCGGATCAGGTCTTCCGCTTCCTTCCGGCTGAGTGTCGGAAGTGTTCCGGTAACCACAATACTCATCCCGGAAAAGGCTCCTTCAGATGCCGCTGCCATTTCCTTCGGATGCACCCCTGCCGCAATCAGCCGGTCGATCATCTGGTTGTTTTCCGGGAAACTGAAGTATTCCGTCACGCTTGCCGCGACAATATCCCCAATATCCGGAATGGCGGTAAGGGCTTCCTCATCTGCTGCCTTCAGTCTTTCCAGGGTACCGAAACGCTGTGCCAGGTCCCTGGCTGTTTTCCGTCCCACATTGGGAATCCCGAGCGCAAACAGGAACGCGTCCAGCTCACAGTGCTTGCTCTTTTCAAGCGCATCCGCCAGGTTCCCGGCTTTCTTTTCCTTAAAGCCGTCCAGCATCAGGAAATCCATGGGGGTCAGTGCATACAGGTCCGCAGGCTGCCGGATTCCCATCTGGTCATACAGCTGTCCGGCAGTCTTTTCGCTGAACCCGTCTATGTCCATGGCTTCCCGTCCGGCAAAATGCGCCAGCCGCGCCACAGCCTGCGGACGGCAGGTTTCCCGGTTCATGCAGAACAGATGGGCACCGCGTTCGATCAGTTTTGATCCGCAGGCCGGACAGAATTCAGGTTTCAGGATGGGCTTCTCATCTTCCGTTGCGTCTCCGGCGCGTCCCATGATTTCTGGGATGACGTCATTGCTTCTGCGAATCCATACATTGCAGCCGATCGCCACGTCTTTCCGCTGGATATCGCCCAGGTTGTTGAGGGTGGCTTTGCGTACCGTTACGCCGTAAAAATCCACAGGCTCCAGATGGGCAAGCGGAGTCAGTTTTCCTGTTCGTCCCAGCTCCCATGTCACATCCAGGAGTTTTGTCACACATTCTTCCGCTTTGAATTTATACGCGACACCCCATCGCGGGTATTTTTCGGTATATCCCATCCGTTCCCGCAGGGCATAATCACCGACTTTGATCACAACGCCGTCGATCAGCCAGTCCAGCTGGCTCCGGCTCTGTTCTATTTCCCGGATACAGGCTTCCAGTGCCTCTCTGCCCCTGCTGCTTCCGAGATAGGGGCTGACCTGGAAACCGTTTTCCCGCAGGAAGTCAAGCATTCCCGGCTGGCTGTCATAAGGCGGGTTCTCAATCGTACCGACCTGGTAGAAAAAGGCATCCAGGTGACGGGAGGCCGTTACCCTCGGATCAAGGTTGCGCAGTGCTCCCGCGGCGGCGTTTCTTGCGTTCTTGAGGGGTTCCTTTGCTGTCTTGTTGTATTTCTCCAGGGTGCTGAGCCTCATGATGCATTCACCCTGTACCTCCAGCAGGCCTTTATAAGGGATTTTCCTGGGCACACTGTGGATCGTCCTGGCCTGCGGCAGGATGGCTTCTCCGGTAACACCGTTGCCACGGGTGGCAGCCTGTACCAGTTCGCCGTCCCGATAGGTAAGATTCAGCGTTAATCCGTCAAATTTATACTCGACGTAGTACTGGAGGTCTTTTGCTTCTGCCAGTTTCTCCGTACGCTGGATCCAGGCTTCCAGTTCTTCCAGGCTCTGGACCTTGTCCAGCGACCACAGGCGGGTAATATGCCTGTGCTCCTCAAACCCCTTCAGCGGATCGCCGCCGACTTTCTGCGTCGGGGAATCCGGCAGGATGATACCGGTTTCCGCCTCCAGCTTTTTCAGCTCATCATAAAGGCGGTCCCACTGCATGTCGGAAATAACAGGATTGTCCAGCACATAGTAGGCATACGCAGTTTCATTCAGTTTTCTGACAAGTTCCTGCATCCTTTCCTGTGCTTCGTTCATTCCTTTTCCTCCACCTTTACAATCGGGGCCACTGCCAGTGACAGCTCTCTTTCCCCGGCTGTTTCAAACGTGATCCTGATCCTTGCGTCCGAACCGCTGCCGGATACGCTGATCACATTGCCAAAGCCGAATTTGGGATGCCTGACACGGTCTCCGGGACTGAACAGCTTTTGCATGGCTGAGCCCGCGAGCGCATTTGCCGTACTGCCGGCAAAGCCCTTCGAAACGCCCGGAATGCTGTTCAGGTTCAGTCCGTTCAGTTTCAGTTTGGGCTTTCCCAGGTTCGAAAGCGGAATGTGCTTTGGGGCTTCCTGTACGAAATCATCGCTTTCCCATCCGGTATATTCATCTCTCCGGACAGCACTCCGCTCATTGTTTCTCCTGTATCCGCCGCGTGCGGCTGCTGAGAATTCCTCCCTGATGAGTCTCGCCGGAATCTCTTCCAGGAAACGGCTCGGCGGATTATGGCTGTACTGGTTATACAGCATTCTTTCTGAAGCCCGTGACAAATAAAGGCGTTTCCTGGCCCTTGTAATGCCCACATACATCAGTCTTCTTTCCTCTTCGAGCCGGTTGTCTTCTTCCAGGCTTCTGGAAGAAGGGAAAATGCCTTCCTCCATTCCGGGAATAAACACATTGTCAAATTCCAGGCCCTTTGCGGAATGAAGCGTCATCATCGTGACATAGCCGCTCTGGTCTTCAGCCCGGTCCAGGTCCGTCACCAGCGCGACATTTTCCAGATAGGCCTCCAGGGTGGGCTGTTCGCCGAGTGTGGCAAATTCATGCACTGAACCGCGGAATTCCTGAATGTTTTCAATGCGGTTCATGGATTCCTCAGTATCTTCTTTCCTGTATTGTTCCTCCAGTCCTGTGATGCGGATCATTGTGTCCACAAATTCTTCCAGTTCCATGGTTTCCTTCATGGCACAAAGCATGATCATCATGCGGAAGAATTCAGAAACGCTGTTCCTGGCACGGCTTCCCAGTTCTTCAGGAAGATCAGCCAGAACCGCATAAATCGGCACCCCCTGCCTGGCAGCATATTCTGTCAGCGTTTGCACGGTACTGTCGCCGATGGAACGTTTGGGAACATTGATAATCCTTGTCAGGGATATATCGTCCGCGGGATTGGCAATCACACGGAGATAGGCCAGGATATCCTTGATTTCTTTTCTTTCATAGAACTTCTGACCGCCGAAAACGCGGTACGGGATCCCGGCCTGCATCAGTACTTCTTCGGGAATACGGCTCTGGGCGTTTGTCCGGTAGAGCAGGGCGATATCCCCGTACTGTATTCCTGTTTTTTTCAGTTCCTGTATCTGCTGGATGATCCAGGCCGCTTCTTCACGTTCATCCTGCGCGCAGTAACAGGTGATTTTGTCACCTTCCCCGTGTTCAGTCCACAGCGTTTTATCCTTTCGGTCCGCATTGTGGGCGATCACCTGGTTTGCGGCATCCAGTATGTTCCCTGTGGAACGGTAATTCTGCTCCAGTTTGATCACGGTCGCGTCAGGATAATCTTTTTCAAAATCAAGGATATTCCGGATATCCGCCCCGCGCCACCCGTAAATGCTCTGGTCATCGTCACCGACAACGCACAGGTTCCGGCTTTCAGCGGTCAGCAGCCGGATGAGTTCATACTGTGTCCGGTTCGTATCCTGATACTCGTCCACCATGACATAGCGGAAACGTCTGCGGTACATATCCAGCACAGGCGGGTGATCAGCAAGGAGGATGAGCGTCTTCAGGAGAAGATCATCAAAATCAAGCGCATTCAGTGTTTTCATGCGCTTTTCATATTCTGTCATCACATCATGAATCATGGATGCTCTCCGGTCACGCGCGGATTTGGCGAACCACTCATCCGACATGAGCATCCTGTTCTTGGCATCACTGATCTTTGAGCGTATTTCCCGTACAGGCAGGAATTTATCATCAATATTCTGCTGCTTCAGGATTTCTTTCAGCACACGCTGCTGGTCATCGTCATCATAGATCGTAAAGGATCGGCTGTATCCGATCTTTTCAATATCTCTGCGCAGAATGCGTGCGCAGGTGGAATGGAAAGTGCTGATCCAGGCGGTCTCAGCCTGCTCTTCGCCAATCAGGCTCTGTACCCTGGATTTCATTTCCCTGGCAGCCTTGTTTGTGAAGGTCAGTGCCAGGATGGAATAAGCCGGTACTCCATGGTCAATCAGATTGGCAACACGGTATGTAAGTGCGCGTGTTTTGCCGCTTCCGGCACCGGCCAGGATCAGTACAGGTCCTTCCAGTGTCTCAGCGGCTCTGCGTTGTTCAGGGTTTAATGCTGTCAGATCCATGCTTATTTTTTCTCTCCCATTGCATCAAGAACACGGCGGTAGCCGTCCGCTCCGTATGAAAGAGAGCGGTTGACCCTGGAGATGGTGGCGCTGGACGCGCCTGTCTCTTCCGCGATCTTCTGGTAGGTTTCCTTCCTGTCAAGCAGGTAGGCCACTTCCAGCCTCTGGCTGATGCTCTTGATCTCGGGAATCGTACAGATATCCTCAAAGAAGCGGTAGGCATCTTCCTCGCTTTCCAGCGTAAGGATTGCTTTCATCAGCAGATCGGTCTGACTGTTTCTGATTTTTGGTTCAAACATAACGTCACTTCCCGCTCAATTTCACACTTTAGCGTGCGACTATATGATACCATAAAATGGGACAAAAAAATATGTATTAATTGTTACGTTTTTCCGGTCTCTTTCCGGCTGTGCACCATATGGCTCTGTTTCTTGAAAATAAACCCTTGACACGCTTCCGTATCTCTTCTAAACTGACATGTATTATTGATGATGAAAGGTGGGATTCCGATGGCGTTTGTGGAAGAGAATTTCGGTATCAATGTGTTTAATGATTCCGTTATGCGCCAGCGTCTTCCCCGGGAGACATACAAAGCCCTCCATAAAACAATTGATGACGGACGCCGTCTGGATCCCCAGCTTGCCAGCATTGTGGCAAACGCCATGAAAGACTGGGCTGTTGAGCGCGGCGCAACACATTATACCCACTGGTTCCAGCCCTTGAATTCCGTCACCGCGGAAAAGCACGACGCTTTCATTACGCCCGTGGACGGCGGCCGCGTGATCCAGGAGTTCTCCGGCAAGGAACTGGTCCGCGGCGAAGCGGACGCTTCCTCCCTGCCCAGCGGCGGCCTGCGCTCCACTTTTGAGGCTCGCGGCTACACTGCCTGGGATCCGACTTCCTATGCCTTCATCAAGGAGCACGTCCTGTGCATCCCCACGGCATACTGCTCCTATGGCGGCGAAGCCCTGGACAAGAAGACTCCCCTGCTCCGCTCCATGGAAGCGCTCAACAAACAGGCTGTCCGCATCCTGAAACTCTTCGGCCGGCTGGATGCCACGCGCGTCACACCCACCGTCGGTCCTGAGCAGGAGTATTTCCTGATTGAAAAAGAACTGTATGACAAGCGCAGCGACCTGATTTTCGCCGGCCGCACGCTCTTTGGCGCACCTGCCCCCAAGGGACAGGAGCTGGGCGATCACTTCTTCGGCACAATCAAGACCCGGGTCCAGGCGTTCATGACAGAGCTGAATGAAGAACTCTGGAAGGTCGGCGTCCTGGCCAAGACCGAGCATAATGAGACCGCCCCGGCCCAGCATGAGATGGCGCCTATCCATTCCATCGTCAACGTGGCCTGCGACCACAACCAGCTGACCATGGAGATCATGAAGAAGGTTGCCCGCCGACACGGTCTCCACTGTCTCCTGTCCGAGAAGCCTTTCGCCGGCGTCAACGGCAGCGGCAAGCATAACAACTGGTCCATGTCCACCAACACCGGCTACAATCTGCTGGAGCCCGGCGACAGTCCCCATGAAAGCGCTCAGTTCCTGCTCTTCCTGACCTCGGTCATCAAAGCCGTGGACGATTATCAGGATCTGCTCCGCGCCTCTGTGGCTTCCGCAGGCAACGACCACCGTCTGGGCGGCTGCGAAGCTCCGCCCGCCATCATCAGCATCTTCCTCGGGGACGAGCTCACCGAGATCCTGGAAGCCCTGGAAACCGGTTCCATCTATAACGGCCGTGAGAAGACCGATATGACCATCGGCGTCCATATGCTGCCCAAGTTCCCGAAGGACACCACTGACCGGAACAGGACCTCTCCTTTCGCCTTCACCGGCAACAAATTTGAGTTCCGCTCCCTGGGCTCCTCCGATTCCATTTCCGATGCCAACGTGGTCCTGAACACCATCGTGGCCGAAAGCCTGCGCCAGTTCGCTGACGAGCTGGAAAACGCGTCGGATTTCCGTTCCGCGCTTCACGATCTGATCGTCAGGACAATTCATGATCATAAGCGGATTATTTTCAATGGGAACAATTATACTGACGAATGGGTAAAGGAAGCCGAAAGACGCGGACTTTGCAGGCTTGATTCTTCCGTGGACGCCCTGCCCTGCTATACCGACGAAAAGAACATCCGCCTCTTTGAGACCCACAAGGTCCTTTCAGAATCCGAACTTCGTTCCCGCCGGGATATCGGCCTGGATTCCTACGCCAAGATCATTGCCATCGAAGCCAACACCATGATCATGATGGCCCGTCGCCAGATCCTGCCCGCGGTGCTGCGTTTCACCGGTGATATGGCTGCGGCCTCCCGGAACATCCGGGAAATCGGCGCGGAGTGCGCCAGCGGTCCGGCACTGGTGTCCACCCTCAGTGCCACAGTGGATCAGCTGAACAGCGACCTTCTGCGGCTTGAAACCGTCATCCGGGAGCGCCCCGCCGGAGACGATCCCCTTTCTGATGCCCGCTATATGCACGATACCGTGCTGCCCGCCATGGCGGATCTCCGGAAGTCAGCCGATACCCTCGAGACCCTCACGGACCGGAGCTATTGGCCGTTCCCGACCTACGATGAGCTCCTCTTCAGCATCTGATTTTCATAAAACATAAACCCGCTTCGCTTTCAATTCATCGAAGCGGGTTTATTTGTATCGTTTTTTTCAGTATAAAACTTTGAATTATTCATGATGCATGTTTATCTGATCTTTCGAAGATCAAATAAAAGCACCCATCCTTCCGGATCCTTCACAATCTGGTGTGTATCGATAGGCGCACCCATATCCACCGCCGGTGCCGCTTTCATCCGTTCATCCGTCATGTACTCCAGGAAGGCTTTCAGCTCTTTTCCGTCACGGGCCTTTGGCTGATGTGAACAGATCACTGTTTTGATTTCCGGTCCGTCGTCTTCCAGCACCCGGATCAGCGTCTTCATATTCTCCCGCCATCCGGAAGCGTCCATGGAAGTCGGGAACCACATCCAGGTGCAGGGATTCCAGTCATCTCCGGTGAGCAGCAGTCCCCGTGCCGGTATGAAAACCACAATGCTTCCGGGTGTATGGCCCGGCACAAGGATAACACGGATTTTCAGGCCGCCCAGGTCCTCTTCCAGGCTGTCAAAAGTCCCGGTTTTTCCGTTGAAGCATATTGCCTCCGGCAGGCTGATGTTCGCAATCATGAAATCGTCCGGTACCGGCACATCCTGTCCTTCCGCCTGCTTCATGACCTTCCTGCGCTGTCCCTCACCGGTCCTTTCCCGGAATTCGTCCATGTCCGCTTCGCCCATCAAGGTCTGCCCAAACCACCTGGCACCCAGCACATGGTCATGGTGTCCGTGGGACAGGTATACCTTCACCGGCTTGTCCGTCAGCGTTCTCACATACGCCTGCACATCTTCCATCCCGTATCCGGTATCAAACAGGATTGCGCGCTTGTCTCCCTCGATCAGTGTAAAGCAGACGCCCATGGCGTCCTGAATGTGTTTCACGCCCGGGGCGATTTCGGTAAAATGAAACATGTTTCCTCCTGAAAAAAGGGACAGCCGCTTATGCAGCTGTCCCCTGTGCTGTTAGTCTTATCCCTTGTATCCGATTTCGTCCGCCAGTTTTTTCTCGATGACAACGGTGGCGTCCCGATGGAGCCGCATGAAGGTGCAGGGGCATTTCGGGTCGATCTTGTCTTCGATCAGCAGCTTGGTGGCTGCTTCCTGCTTGTTGCCGCTGATGATCATGATCAGGCGCTTCGCCCGCATGATGTTGCCCATGCCCATGGTCACAGCGTGGGTCGGCACGTCTTCCTTGCTCGCGAAGAACCGCTTGTTGGCTTCGATGGTGGAATCATCCAGCGTCTCCTCATGCGCGCCGTCGTACAGGGTTTCACCGGGCTCGTTGAAGCCGAGGTGGCCGTCCGGGCCGACGCCCAGCACCTGGATCTCGATTTCGGTCCTGTCCAGAATGTCGTTGAACTCCTTCAGGTTCGCGGCCACGTCGCCGGTTCCCTTGGCGACATACGTGTTCGCCTTGTCAATGTTGATATGATCGAACAGGTTGTCGTTCATGAAGTAACGGTAGCTCTGGTCATGGGTGCCGTCCAGGCCCACATACTCGTCCAGGTTGACGCTGTGGATCTTGCTGAAATCCAGGCCTTCCTCCCTGCAGCGGCGGGCCAGTTCCTTATACATGCCCACAGGGCTGGAACCGGTGGCAAGACCCAGCGTGCATTCCGGGTTCTCCCGTACGATCTTCTCGATAATGTCCGCTGCCTTGCGGGCGCCGTCTTCATAGTCCTTCGCGATGATAACCTTCATAGTCATTTCCCCCTTGAAATGATTTTTATATTTTTATTTCTTGGCAACAACAGTACCGTTGTTCTTCCAGATGCTCTTTTCCGGAATGGTTCCGCGCACGCAGGATGTCGGGTACACGTTGGAATCCCGTCCGATGACCGTACCGGGATTCAGCACGCTGTTGCAGCCCACTTCGACGCGGTCGCCGAGCATGGCGCCGATCTTTTTCCGGCCAGTCTCGATCTTCTCGTCTCCGCACTTCACCGTCACCAGCAGCTTGTCGCTCTTGACGTTGGAAGTGATGGATCCGGCACCCATGTGGCTCTTGTAGCCCAGGATGCTGTCACCCACATAATTGTAATGCGGCACCTGAACGTTGTCAAAGAGAATCACGTTCTTCAGCTCGGTGCTGTTGCCCACCACGCAGTGGTCACCCACCAGTGCGCTGCCGCGGACGAAGGCACCGGGGCGCACTTCGGTCTCATGGCCGATAATCGCGGGCGCGCCGATATAGTTGTTCGGATAGATCTTCGCGTCCTTTGCGATCCAGACATTCTCGCTGACTTCGTCATATTCATCCTTCGGCAGGGTCTTGCCCAGCTCGATGATGAAATCCTTGATCTTGTCCAGCGCTTCCCAGGGGTATTCGGTGTTCTCCAGGATCGGAGCCGCCTTGCTGTGGCTCAGGTCAAACAGATCTTTCGTTTTCAGCATTACTTCTTCACCTCAATCAGATGTCCGCTTTCTTTCATGGCGTTGATAATATAATCCACATTTTTCTCGCACTCTTCTGTGCTGGTAGCCTCGCTCATCACACGAAGGACAGGTTCCGTACCGCTCTTGCGCAGCAGCACGCGTCCCGTATCACCAAGCTGTTCCGTGCAATGGTTGACTGCATCCATAACAGCCTGTTCAGCCAGTGTTCCGTCCTTATCATCCACAACCACATTTTTCAGCACCTGCGGATACATCTTGCAGGGCTCGGCCAGGATGGAAAGGGGCAGCTGTGTATCAATCATCACTTCCATCAGCATGATGGCTGTGATCAGGCCGTCACCTGTACGGGCATGCTTGCGGAAAATAATATGTCCGCTCTGCTCTCCGCCGATCAGGTGGTTGTACGCTTTCATGTTTTCATAGACATACCTGTCGCCCACAGCAGTCTTCTCATAATTGATTCCGGCGCTGTCCAGGGCTTTGTACAGTCCGAAATTGCTCATGATGGTTGTAACGACTGTGTTGCTTGGCAGCTGTCCCTTGCTCTTGAGGTATTTGGCGCAGATATACATGATTTTATCACCGTTAACCTCATTGCCGTTTTCATCCACAGACAGGCAGCGGTCAGCATCGCCGTCAAAGGCAAAACCGACATCCAGCTTGTTTTCCTTCACATACTCCTTCAGGGATTCGATATGGGTGCTGCCGCAGTTTTTATTGATGTTCAGTCCGTCAGGCTTATTGTGGATCACATAGGTCTTTGCGCCGAGCGCGTTGAATACGGCAGGTCCGATCATCCAGCTGCTGCCGTTGGAGCAGTCCAGCGCCACTTTATGATCATCAAACGGACGGGTCGCCAGGTTGGTCAGGTAGCCGATATACCGGTTGCGGCCGGTATAAAAGTCAACCGTACAGCCGATCCGGTCTTCCGCTGCGAAAGGAATCTCTTCGGTCTTGCCGTCGATGTAATCCTCGATGGCGTCCTGAAGATCATCATCCATTTTTTCGCCTTTACCGTTCATCAGTTTGATACCGTTGTCATAGAATGCGTTATGGCTGGCGGAGATCATAACGCCGCAGTCAAAATCCTCTGTCCGCGTAATATAACTGACGCACGGGGTCGTAGTGACATGCAGCAGATACGCGTCTGCCCCGGAAGAAGTAATACCGGCAGCCAGGGCGCTTTCATACATATAGGAGGAACGGCGCGTGTCCTTGCCGATCACGATCCTGGCCTTGTCATCCAGGTGCTTTTTGCCGTAATACCATCCCAGGTACCGTCCGGTTTTAAAAGCGTGCTCCGCAGTCAGTACCACGCCCGCTTTTCCGCGAAATCCGTCTGTTCCGAAGTATCTTCCCATATTTATCCTCCTTTTTCCTTTTCCTGTACAGCCCGAAAAATTGCATGGTTTACTCAAAAATCAGATGTATTATAACGTCTTATTTTCTGATTGTCAATACAGGATATGGTAGATGTGCGGCATTCACTCTACAAATAATGCATTCTGTCCTTTTTCTTTCCTCTGTTTCCTTGTTTGACTTTCTGTTTGCTCGTGTGCCATAATAATGCCAACATATCATTTATTCGCTGTTTTTCTGAATGTCACTCGCCTGTCATGGAGGTTTTTTCTGATGAAAAAAGGCTTTTCCTTTACGCTCATCGCGATGCTGATTGTGCTGTCAGTCGTCCTGGGCGTTCTTTATCTGTCTAACAATCAGGAAAAAAGCCGTAAAATTGAGGCGCTCACCGCTGAACTTGATGACAGGGACCGGATGATTCAGGATTTGAATGAAGATACTGCCGGTCTTTCCTCTGAAGTCAGCTCCCTGGAGCAGAAACTGGTTGAAAAGGATGTCCGGCTCGCAGAGCTGGATGGACAGATCAGGGCGCTCAGTTCCGATATCACTTCCAGGGATGAACAGATTCAGGCCCTCAGCTCAGACATCACCTCCAGGGATGAACAGATTACCTCCCTTACAGATCAGCTCAGCACACAGGCGGCAGCAATCGACGAATACTCAGATTCCATTGATGAAAAATCAGCCAGAATCCTCTCGATGTCTGAAGAAGCTGAACAGAAAGACAAGCTGATCAATGAACTGAACAACAGCCTTTCAGGGAAAAGTGCACAGATTGATGCCCTGAATGCGGATCTGGAATCAAAAAACGCCGAAATACTTGATTTAACAGAAAAAATAAACAGTAAAAACACACAGCTTGAATCCCTTTCCGCTTTGATTTCCAGCCAGCCCGAAAACACTGAAACAGACGGTAATGATCCTGCTGTTTCAGAGGAACGCATCCGGGAACTGGAAGACCTTCTCAAAAAAAATAACGCTGTCATTGCGGAACTCGAAACATCTCTTGCTGATAAAAACCGCGAGATTGCAGAACTTCAGAAAACTGTTTCTGCCGAAACCGCGCATGAAACAAATTCCGATGAAGATCCGTTACCGGCTGCACAGGTTTCTGCTCCTGTCAGTGAGCAGGAAAACACAGCTGTTCCTGAAACAGATCCGCATCCTGCCCGTATTGCCGAGCTGGAATCCCAGGTTTCCGGACTCGAATCCGAAAACGCATCGCTGACAGCTTCCCTTGCTGAAAAAGCAGCTGAACTTGATAAGCTGTCTTCTGAAGTGTCAGCTTCTTCCAGCCGGATCAGCAAACTGGAAGCTGTCCTTTCCGAAAAGGATGAACAGATCCTCAGTCTCTCCGGAGACTGTACCGATAAGGAAACGCGCATCCGGGAACTGGAAGCCGGTCTTAAGGACAGCACGGATACAGCTTCATCCCTGAGGGAAAAAACAGACATCTTGTCCGAACAGGTATCCGTCCTGACAAAAGACCTATCCGCGAAAGAAGCACAGATTCAGGAGCTTCAGGAAAAGCTGGGCAGACAGACCGAACTGGCCTTTTCCCTGCAGACAGATCTGTCTGAAAAGGAGGAACAGATCCTTCAGCTTTCAGCGGATCTGGCCCTGAATAATGAGAAAATCGAAACGCTTGAAGCGGACGTCACACACAGGGATTCACGCATCGAAGACCTGAATAATGAGGTCACCAGCAGGGATAATACCATCCAGTCCCTTTCCGATGACCTTTCGGATAAAAACGACGAGGTGAACCAGCTTAAGGAAGATATCCTCAGCACCTCCGGCGAAAGTGAACGGCTGAAAACCGGTATCAGCACCAGGGATGAAATGATCACTTCCCTGAAGGCGGAAAACTCTTCCCTTGAAGAGCAGCAGCTGGTATACTCCGAAAGAATCGAAGATCTTCAGAATCTTTTCATCGACACTTTTGTTTCCTCCTCGGGCAATTCCCTCTCCCTTTCGGAAGGCAGCGGAATACAGGTGATCAAAAGGTTCAGGATCAGGGATACAGACAGTCCGAATGTTCATAAAACGGCATCCCTTTCCTCCCGTGTGATCGGGCACGCGAAAGCTTCCGTTGAATATGAGGTGCTTGATATAGCTCCCAACGGCATGTACAAAATCAAACTGGAAAACGGAAAGGAAGGCTGGATTCATCCCACTGTCGGAACGCTGAAGATTCTGGAGTTTGACTTTGACCAGGTTGCGCCGTAAGGATCATATCATCGGTATATAAAAACAAAAAAGCAGTGTGCCGGGCACACTGCTTTTTTGGTGCGGTTGGCGGGACTCGAACCCGCACGCTTTATGGGCAGGGGATTTTAAGTCCCCGGTGTCTGCCATTCCACCACAACCGCATTGCGGATAGTATACCATCCGAAAGAAATAAGCGTCAAGATATCATTCCTGTTACAGGCCAAGCGGTTTGTTTTTCGGCGTTCCTGCTTTCCTCGGATACTGACCGGATGTATGCTGTACTTTCCGGATCGGAAGGATCATGTGATCCCAGTCCCGCCCGTACACTGTGCTTTTGAACGGCATTTCCAGCCGTCCTCCCAGCAGGTGCGCTGCTTTTCTTCCCGCTTCGGTTTCCTCTTTCAGGGCAGGTCCTTTCCAGCACAGGGCGCAGCCTTCCAGCTTCACATAGGGAAGCAGATACTCGCACAGCACATTCAGCGGAGCGACGGCTCTCGCTGCCGCTATATCGAACTTTTCCCGCAGTTCATCTTTCCGTGCGCCATCCTCCGCCCGGGCGTGAACAAGGGTAACATTCGCGGCACCGGCGGCTTCCGCGACCGCTTTCAGGAAAGAAAGGCGTTTTTGCTGGGCATCAAGCAGTGTGACCCTGATTTCCGGGCAGGCAAGCGCCAGAACCATACCGGGAAAACCCGCTCCGGTACCCACATCGATCAGCTGCATACCGTCCCTGATCAGACCTGTCCTGAGCACCGTCAGGCTGTCTATAAAATGCTTGTCAACTGTCTCCTCATCCTCCGTAACAGCCGTCAGGTCCATCCTGCTGTTCCAGTCGTTCAGCAGGGACAGATAGATATTCAGTTTTTCCGGAAGGTCCTCGCTGAACGGAATTTCATTCTGTTCAAGGCTTAACCTGATTCGTGCTGTCTCCATATCTCACTCCAATGGCAGATGCAGGTATTTTACGCCCCAGTATTTACACCATGATAATACTTCCCGTGCATGATTTTTGAGCCAGTATTCCGGTTTACACGGACTGCCCATTCCGCATGCTTCAAATCCAAGGTCCTGTGCCAGTGCCATGGCGCGGGGAATATGATAATCGCTTGTAACGATCAGCACCTTTTGGATTTTCTGTCTTTCTTTCAGCAGGGCCGCGGCATTTTTGAGATTCTGGCTTGTATTGAAGGAATCAGGATCCGTCAGGATATCCTGTTCCGGGATTCCTTTCTCCATAAGGTACGTCTTCATGGCTTCCGCTTCCGGCACAGGTTCATCCTTGCCCTGTGCGCCGCAGACGACCACAGGTACATTTTTCTGTGCGTAGGCGTCATAAGCTGTATCCAGGCGCAATGCAAGCTGAACATTGGGAGTACCGTCACGCTTCACCTGGGCACCGAGAACAATAATCGCGTCATATTTGTCAGCATCCGGCACGTCAGTCGGCACGCTCCTTTCACGAATACATACGTAGGCAAAGATCCCAACGTAGGCCAGGACCGCCGCTGCGGCCAGCAGGATAAAAACTTTGATAATCCGGGGTATGGAACGCTTTCTTTTTTCAGTCATCTTTTATTTTCCCTTTATTCTGTAATCAATATCTCCGTGCTGGATCATACTGTATGTCCTGTCTCCCGCAACGATAATATGGTCCAGGAGGAGAATGCCTACACCGTTCAGCATCCGCTGAAGCTGCAGTGTGGATGCGATATCCTCCGGGGACGGCGCGCATGTGCCGCCTGGATGATTGTGGCACAGCAGCACACTGTGCGCGTTGTAGTTAAGCGCGGTCTCCAGGACCATCCTGGGATAGGCTGAGACTTCGCTCAGTGATCCTTCGGATATTTTCCTGCGTCCAAGTACATTGCACTTGGCATTCAGCGAAACGACATAAAAACGCTCGGTACGCTCCCCTGCCAGAATGGACAGGCAGTAGTCCTCTGCTTCCCTGCTGTTTCCGATTCTGTCAGGGACAGTCATCGCGCAGCGATGCCATACCCTTGTCAGGGGCACAACCATACTGATCAGCGTTGCCTGCTGCTGCCCGATGCCATGAACTGTCATCAGCTGTTCCGGCCTGGCTTCCAGAACGCCTTTCAGGCTTCCGAACCTGTCCAGCAGCTCATGGGCCAGCGGATTGGTATCGCTCCGGGTATTGGCATAATACAGCAGAAGTTCCAGGATCTGGTGATCCTCGAAGTTTTCAAAACCCTTGTCATGGATAAAGCGCGCCCTCATTTTTTCACGATGGCCGGCATGAATGTTTTCATCCATTCTTTATCCCCTCCCGTAGTATCTCCAGATATCCAGGCAGGCCAGCTTTTCATTCTCCCTCAGGGGAGTCATGGCCCTGCGGTACGCGGTTTTGATTTCATCTTTTGTCATTGTCACCGGATGATTGTTCAGCCTTTCCACATTCACGGATCCGGCCAGTTCATCCAGTGTTTCTTCATCAGGTACAGGCGGGATATCCATTTCCAGATCATACAGAATACCCTTCAGCAGTTTGGGAGCCATTCTCATGTCCCCCAGTCTCATTTTTTCACTGATATCCCGCAGGGTATCCTGCATTTCCTCCTTTTCCTGCATCATCTCCCACAGGGTGGGCAGGGTGATCATGCAGGCATGTCCATGCGCAAGCCCCATCCTTTTGGTCAGCATATAGGACATGGCATGGGCGGCTGTTGTCCTTGTAATCTGGATGGCTTTACCGCTCTGGTAGCTGGCATCCAGCATTTCTTCCGCGGCGTGTGGATCCCCGTTCAGATAGTTTTTCAGGTTATCCAGCACACCGATGATCGCCAGATAGGCATGAACCCTGCTGTCATCGTTTGCTCCCCTGCTCCAGTAGCTCTCAATTCCCTGCGCCAGCGCGTCCAGCGCACAGGATTTCTTATGATACAGGGGAAGGGAGTCCAGCAGAGACGCGTCAAGGATGACGCCGTCCGGTTTCAGCATTTCATGGTTCAGGCTTACTTTGATCCCGTTCACGTAGGCCACGGCAATCTGGGTTGCTTCAGATCCCGTTCCGGCTGTTCCGGGAACGGCGATATGCGGGCAGGCATCTGTGCCTCTGAGACGGCTGTGAATAATATCATCCTCGCAGGCCGCGTTGAGACGGGCCTTGATGGCTTTCGCCGTGTCAATGCTTGATCCGCCTCCGACAGAGATCAGACCGTCACAGTTTTCCCTGATATAGACTGCCGCGCCCTTTTCTGTGTCCGCAAGATCCGGATTGGCATGAAAATCCGAGTATACCGGGGATGAAAGGAGCCACGGATTCTTCTTCATCAGCAAACCCGTCAGGGGTTCCATCCCCACGATCATCGGTTTACGGATCCCCAGTTTCCCGGTCATTTCCTGCAGCCGTTTCAGTGAATCCCTGCCCCGTATTACCTTCTGATAGCCAGCCATATAGCGGTTCCTCCGGTTGTTTGTTTATTTTCCGACACAAAACTGGGCGAATATCCTGTCAAGCAGTTTCTCATCCGCGCTGTCTCCTGTGATCTCGCTCAATGCCGCCTGCGCTTCCTGCAGGTCCGTTGAAGCCACGTCAGGGGTATAACGATCCAGCGTGATCATCGCGTCTTTCAGATGCTGAACGGCGCGTTTCACCGCGTCCAGATGCCTGGGTTGTGTCAGGGCCAGCTGGTCAGAGATCTCAACATAGCCGGCAAGATACTCACGGAGCTGTTTCATGCTTTCGGGGTCTTTCGCCGAAACGGTGATGCAGTACACATCAGGCCTTACTGCGTGAATGGTTTCTTCTGAAACAGCCTGGGGCAGGTCCGTTTTATTGATGACTACTGCTCCTTTTCCGCTGAAATGTTCCAGCAGCTCCCTGTCATCGCTGTTCAGCTTTTCCGTACCGTCCAGAATAAGCAGCGTGGCATCCGCCTCCCGGCGTGCTTTCTCGCTGCGTTCCACACCGATCTTTTCAACAGGATCCTCTGTTTCCCTGATGCCGGCTGTATCAGTAAGAATAATCCTGAATCCGTTGATACTCATCTCGCCCGATACTGTATCCCGTGTTGTTCCCGGGATATTGGTCACAATCGCGCGGTCTTCCCCCAGGAGCGCGTTCAGGATACTGCTTTTCCCGACATTCGGTCTGCCGATCAGGGCCACCTGAAGACCCTGGTAGATCAGGCGGCTTGCGTGTTCGTCAACTGCCTTTTCCAGGTCAGAGATGAGTTTCTCAAGGCCCTGTTTCAGCATTCCGGCGCCTTCCTCATCGCTGATCTCCTCCGGGTAGTCTATACAGGCTGCCAGTCCCGCCTGAAGGCCGTACAGCTCATCCGCAAAAGAACGCACAAAGGAGGATGCTCCCCCGTTCAGTTGTCTTACAGCTGCTTTATGAGCCTGTTCTCCGCCGGCTGAGATCATGTCCATCACAGCTTCCGCCCGGCTGAGGTCAATCCGCCCGTTCATAAACGCCCGTCGTGTGAACTCTCCGGCATCCGCCAGCCTTGCGCCTTCCTTCAGGCACAGTTCCAGGGCACGGTGAACCACATACCGCCCGCCGTGCAGCTGAATTTCCGCAACGTCTTCACGGGTATAGCTGCGCGGAGCGCGCATAAGGACGGCCATACACTCGTCCAGGACCTCAGGACCGTCTGTGAGCCAGCCGTACGTCAGCTTATGTGACTCCATTCTGGTTTGTTCCCTGCCGGCGGGTTTGAACACCCGGCACAGAATCTTTTCGGCTTCGGGTCCGCTCATCCGGATGATACCGATCCCGCCCGATCCCGGTGCGGTGGCAATTGCGGCAATTGTATCTTGTCTGATCATGTCCCTTTACCAGCGCTCACAGGCGCTTACAGTTCGTTTTTGATCCCGTGCAGTCTCCTGATGCATTCCGCCATATCTTTCTGTCCGAACAGAGCCGTTCCCATCACAGCCACGGAAAGTCCGTTCATGACCAGCATCTCAAGATTATCTTCCCGGATGCCTCCGTCCGCTTCTATTTCCCCTGTGTATCCGGCATCCTTCAGGCCGCGTATTTTGCTGATCACGCGGGGATCAAGCTTCTGTCCTCCAAAGCCGGGCTCAACCGTCATCATCAATACCAGGTCTGTCAGTTCCAGATACGGATGAACAGCCTCAAGCGGCGTTCCCGGTTTCAGGGCCAGACCCGCCATGCGTCCGCGCTTGCGGATTCCGGCAAGGAGAGCAGTAATATCCGAGTCTGCTTCGGCATGGATGGTCAGGCAGGAAGCACCGGCATCCAGGAAGGCATCCACCATGGTTTCCGGATGATCCATCATGAGATGTACGTCCAGCGGAAGCTGTGTCACCTGGCTCAGCCTTCGTACAGTATCAGCGGAATAGGCCAGGTTCGGAACGAAATGGGCGTCCATCACATCCACATGAATCCAGTCACATCCTGCCTTTTCCGCCGTCCGCACATCCCTTTCCAGGTTCAGCGGATCAGCCGCAAGAATGCTTGGTGCAATCTTAATCATATCGTCCCCTCCATATTTCCCTGGCTTCAGCGAGAAGGATCCTGTATCGTTTCAGTCTTTCCGGGCTGATTTCACCTTTATTCGCCGCTTCTTCCACAGCACATCCGGGTTCCCTGTCATGCAGGCATGCGTCAAACCTGCATTTCCCTTCATAGGGTTCAAATTCCGGATAACGGTCTTTCAGGCTTGCGGGATCTAGTTCCTTTTCAGCCTCAAGAAGATTGAAACCAGCTGTATCCATCACCCGGATTCCGTTTTTTTCAATCAGTTCCGTATGCCTGGTGGTGTTTTTACCTCTTTCAATTTTCCTGGATATATCTCCCGTTTCCAGTTCAAGTCCCAGCAGGGCATTGAGCAGGGTGCTTTTCCCTGCGCCGCTTTGTCCGGTAAAGCAGCTGAGCTTCCGGTCTGCCAGTGTCTTTCTCAGGGTTTCCAGGCCGGTCCCGTCCTTTGCGCTTACGGAGATAACAGGAATACCCGCAGTCCGGTATTCTGTTTCAATTTGTTTCGGCAGTTCCGGATCCAGGTCATGTTTTGTCACCACAACAAGCACATCCATTCCCTGGCTGTTAGCCCTGGATATCTGACGGTCCACCAGGATCATGTCCGGTTTGGGAACCGGGGCAATCACGATTACAAGCCTTGTGACATTGGCCACAGGCGGCCTCAGGCACTCTGTGCTGCGGGGAAGGATCTGCTCCAGCCAGCCGTGTTCTTCTCCCTGTCCGGGAGAAAACAGCACTTCATCCCCGACCATGGGAGTAATCCTCTCATGCCTGAATTTCTTCTTGCACCGTACGGTATATTCACGGAGGTTCTCGTCCCTTATGGTGTAAAAACCGCCGATTCCCCGTACCAGTGTGCCGCGTATCAGGTCAAGGTCTTCTGTCTGTTTCTCTGTCATATTCCTGTCTTCATCCATTTTATTCCCATAATCCGAATGTATCTGTCAGCACCCCGTTCTGATAGATCCTGCATGTATAGGCCCTGTCATCCGGGATATTGAAGCTAACCGGCTGTATCCTTTCCTGGTCCGGCGGATATACGTATTCGCACGCTTCATATTCCACATCAGATCCGTCAGCCTGGAGTGTTATGCGAAGCGTAATACTCTCCTCCGATTCTTCAAGGTTTACGGTAAGCATTTTTTCCGCCCTGTCCGTCGGATATCTGTATACGCGCAGGGAAACATCGGTATTCAGCTGAACGTCAATATTGCCGGCAGGTGACTGTTCCATGATGATGCCGTGTTCCTTCGCGTTTCTGGTATCAGTATAGTCCAGAACCGGATTGATCCTGAGCCCGTTCTGTTTCAGGAGTTCCTCGGCTTCTGCCAGTTTCATATTCACCATATCCGGAACTTTGGTTTTTCCGCCGCTGAAGTCAAGATATACGATCGTATCCTTGTTTGCCTTTTCTCCGAATGCCGGTGACTGGGAAACAATCGTCCCTTCAGCGCTGTCGCTCATAACCGATTTGAGTGAAGGAATAAGCCCGATACTCCGGATAATCGCGGCCGCTTCTTCGTTATCCTTTCCTATGAGGTCAGGCAGCTGGATCTGGGTAGGTCCGCTGGAAACAGAAAGCATAACGGTATCGCCTTTCCGCTTCACGGTGTTTTCCTTCGGGTTCTGCATAAAGACAGTATTGGCCTTCACATTGTCATTGATATAATACTGCTCTATGTATTTAAACCCTTCCCTGGTCAGCAGCTCCTTGGCATCCTCAACGTCCAGGTCTTTGACGTTCGGTACCGTGGCAGTGGTCACAACCTGCCTGAACACAGCCCGTGCGCCAAAGTACAGACCCGCGCACAGCAGGAGGCCCAGCAGCACTGTGAGAATGATTTTCCCCGTCTTTCCCCGATGAACGTTTTCCGTACGGTTTCGGCCGGTATCGCTCATCTGCTTTCTGTTTTCTTCCCTGATCTGCGGTTTAGGCTGCTGTACGGCAGTAAACTCTTTTTCCGGATAAACCGGTCTTTCCGGTCTGTTTTCAAGCGCTGCCCGGATATCCGCGGCCATATCCCTCGCCGTCTGGTACCGCTGGGCCGGGTTCTTTTCCATGGCTTTCATGCACACACGCACCAAAGCGGGAGGCACATCCGGCGCAAGGTTCTGGATGGGGATTGGTGTGGCGTGCAGGTGCTGCATGGCGACAGCCACCGGATTGTCCCCGTCATAGGGCACCCTGCCTGTCAGCATCTCATACAGTACGATACCGGTGGAATAGATATCGCTTGTGGCATTGGCTCCCTCTCCCCTTGCCTGTTCGGGAGAGAAGTAATGAACTGAGCCCATGACATTGTCGCCTTTTGTCAGCGTTGAGCTGTTCGCGATACGGGCAATGCCGAAATCGGCGACCTTGATATGTCCGTCAGCATGAACCAGGATGTTCTGCGGCTTAATATCCCTGTGTACAATGCCGTTCCGGTGCGCATGTTCCAGCGCGCTGAGGATACGTATGGCGATCTGGCCGGCCAGTGCAGGGCTCAGCTTACCCCTCTCCTGGATAACACTCTTCAGCGTTTTTCCCTGTACATATTCCATGACCAGGTAACGGTTGTCACCGTCCATACCCACATCCAGCAGATTGACGATATTGTGATGGGTCATTTTGCTGGCAGCCTCAGCCTCCCGCTGGAAACGGCTGATAAATTCAGTATCTTCGTTATACTCAGGACGAAGCACTTTAACCGCCACATTATGTCCGGTTCTCAGGTCAACCGCCCGGTAAACGATCGCCATGCCGCCCATACCGATCTGTTCAGTCAGCCTGTAGCGGTTTGCCAGGATTTTTTCTTTCACGGACAATTCACCTCCTCGGAGGAATCTACGTCCGCGGAAGAATCAGCTTTATTTTCCGCCTCTTCCGTATTTTTGTCCTCTGGTTCAGAATCATCCGTATCATCCTGCAGCAGGATCAGGGAAATGTTATCCTTTCCCCCGCCGTTGAGAGCTGCCTGAAGCATTTTATCCGCTGCTTCATCCAGGTCCTCAGTCTTCATCAGCTCAATAAGTTCATCACCGAACACAGTTCCGTGAAGCCCGTCAGAACAGATCAGCCAGCGGTCACCCTTTTTACGGTCATGTACAGACAGGTCAACTTCTATCAGCGTTTCTGTACCGACTGCCCTTGTAATATAATTGCGCATCGGATGGCACGCTGCCTGTTCCTCTGTCAGGACACCTTTTCGCACCATATCCGCAACCATGGAATGGTCATTCGTAACCTGCGTCAGTTCACTGTCCCGCAGCAGATAAGCGCGGCTGTCACCCACCTGGCCGATAATCATCTCTTTTTCCTTCGGCCAGAGAACGGTCAGCGTAGTCCCCATTCCTGAAAGGGATGCGTCGTTTTTCTGGCGTTCCCACAGCTCCGTGTTGACTTTCTGCACTGCTTTTTCAAGGGTCTGAACGTCCGGTTCCGCATCCTTCGTCTCCCGAAGCAGTCCATCCCTCAATCCTGCGGAAGCAATCTCCCCGCCTTTATGTCCACCCATGCCGTCAGCGACACCCACAAGGCCGTTTCCCAGGATCACGGCATCCTGATTGTTCTTCCTGAGCTTTCCGACGTCAGTACGCCAGGCATAGCGAAGCTGGCCCTGCGCGGAGGTAAAACCTGCGGACATTTCCGTATTCACCTGGACCTGTTCCTTTTCATTCTCCGGAGCTTTCGGTGTTTCACGCTCAATTCCCCGCATCCTTTGGATCACGGTCCCCTTCAGGTTAAACTTGCGCATCTTTTTCTGATTCTCCCTCTGAGCTTTTGATTGTTTTCCTGCGCAGCTGTCCGCAGGCTCCTTCTATATCGTCACCCATTTCCCGCCTTCGTGTGGCGGAAATATGATTATCCTGCAGGATCTTCAGGAACTTCTGGACGTTTTTCTCCGTAACGCCCCTCATATCCCTTTCCTCCACGATGTTCAGCGGAATCAGGTTCACATGGCACTGCATTCCCCGCAGGAGGGCAGACAGTTCCTTTGCCTGTTCTTCACCGGCATTGACGCCGTCAGACAGCGCGTATTCGAATATGACCCGCCGTCCTGTTTTCCGGATATAGTTCCTGCAGGCTTCCATGATCTCGCTGATGGACCAGGTATAGGCGATAGGCATTGTTTCACGCCGGATCTCATCATTCGGAGCGTGAAGGGAAACGCACAGGGTCACCGGAAGGTTTTCCTCGGCCAGCGCGTACATTTTCGGCACAATACCGCAGGTGGAAAGTGATACGTTCCTCAGACTGAGCCTGATCCCGTCCTCTTCCCTCAGAAGCTTCAGGAAACGGATCACATTGTCATAATTATCCAGCGGTTCTCCGCTTCCCATCAGCACCACATGACTGACCTTTACGCCTTTCCCGGAAAGGTAGCGGTTGGCACACAGGATTTCCCCCAGCATTTCCCCTGCTGTCAGGTCGCGGACACGCCCTTCCAGTGTGGACGCGCAGAAGCGGCATCCCATCCGGCAGCCTACCTGTGTGGAAATACACAGGCTGACACCGAATTTATAGCGCATCAGCACGCCTTCAACGCAGTTCCCGTCTTTCAGTTCGTACAGGAATTTCACTGTCCCATCCAGGGCGCTTTTCCGTTCAAGACGTATCTTCACAGGCTGGGCTGTGGCTGTCTCTTTCAGCTGTTCCCGGAGGACCTTGGGAAGATTCGTCATCTCATCGAAATCGGCGCTTTGATGGATCCACTGAAAGATCTGCTTTCCGCGGAATGCAGGATACCCCTGTTCCTTCACCCACTCTGTCAGTTCAGCGCAGGTCATCCCGGTCAGTTCAGTCATTTTTTCTCCTCATTCTAATCAGATAAAAGCCTTCCATCCCGTCCCGGTATTCCAGAAGCTGCAGGCCTGTTTTTCTCATCCTGCGGTACTTCTCCGGAATGGTGTCAGGCAGTTCCGTTTCCTCAAACTCAGGATGCCGCGCAAGGAAATCCGCTGCCTGTTTTTCATTTTCTTCCTTTAGGATGGAACAAGTTGAATACACCAGCGTTCCGCCGGGTTTTACGTATTCACAGACCGTATCAAGCAGCCCGGCCTGCAGTTCCGTCAATCCCCTGACGCTGTCTTCGGTCACTCTCAGCTTCAGATCCGGTTTCTGTGACATAAAGCCCAGTCCGGAGCAGGGAGCGTCCAGCAAAACCGCGTCCATCGTCCTGTAAAGATCTTCCCGTTTCTTGGCGGCGTCACGGACCATCGGCCGGATGTTCTCCAGTCCCAGCCTCTGCGCCTGCGCCTCGATCAGTTTCACGCGGTGGTCGTGGATATCCCAGGCCTGTATACGGCCCGTTCCCCCCATCAGTTCCGCCATATAACAGGTTTTCCCGCCGGGAGCCGCGCAGCAGTCAAGGATCTGCTGACCCCGTTTTACATTCATGGCCAGGCACGCAAGCATGCTGCCGCCGCTCTGGATCGAATAGTTCCCTGAAAGATAATCGGCATCCCGGGATATATCCATAGCGCCGCTGATCCGCCAGGCATGCGGAAGGTCAGCTTTTTCCTTTTTCCAGACCTTTCTGGCAAGCAGCTGTTCAAATCCCGTGTCATCAAGCTTCAGAAGGTTGGGCCTCAGCATCCATCCCTCATCATGGTTCCTGAAAGCAAGGATCTTTTCGGCTTCCTCCCCGTAATCATCATATACTCTTTTATAGATCCATTCCGGAACACTGTATTTCAGGGCTGCCGCTTTAACCGGATCCTTTTCCGCGTCGGGTTTGGCAAGTTCGTCTTTTTTTCGCACAAGGTTGCGCAGGATTCCGTTGCATACCCCCTTCAGTCCGGGCATACCCAGTTCCGTGCACAGCTGAACGCAGATATTCGTTGCCGCGCTTTCCGGAATCCGGTCTTCCAGAAGGATCTGGCAGGCTCCCAGCCGCAGGATATTTTTCAGTTTGATATCCGTATCCGGTTTCGCCATGACCTGGCTCAGTGCCCAATCCAGCTGGATCAGGTGATCCAGCGTGTCATATGTCAGCCGGGAAACGAGCCTGCGGTCAGCGCCGGACAGTCCGCAGTTTTTCAGGGCGGCATCGAGTGCCAGTGCCGCGTAGGCACCTTCCTCTGTCACCTGCCTGATCACCTTCAGGGCCGTCCTTCTGGCAGCAATGCCTTCCATGCTTTTCTGCTCTTTCATTTACGCGTCCTCTCTCAGGGATGTTCCTTCCGGAATCCCGTGTCCTCTGAGCCAGTCCTCGGCCTTCATACGTTTGCCGCCCGGCGCCTGTAATTCCAGGATCCTCACAGCACCGGAACCGCAGGCGATCCTCAGGCCGTTTTTCGGATCTGCCGAAATCACGCTCCCCGGTTCACCGCTGCCTTCACAGGTCACCGCCCGCAGCAGTTTCAGCCGTTCGCCCTGTATCGGCACAGTAACACAGGGCCAGGGATTCAGTCCGTTTATTCTTCCCCTGACTGCGTCGTCCTTCATCATGAAGTCAATGATCCCCATCCCTTTGTCAAGCATCGGGTCATAGGTCATTTCCGCCTCGTTCTGAGCATAACGGACCAGTGTGCCGGCTTCGATTTCCTTTACGGTGCGGATCAGCAGTTCTGCGCCGATAACGCTCAGCCTTTCTGTCAGCTCAGCGCAGGTTTCATCACATCCGATCTCCGTTGCTTCCTGCAGCAGCATATCGCCTGTATCGATCCCCGCGTCCATAAACATGGTTGTTACGCCTGCTTTTTCATCTCCGTCCATGATCGCGTGGGCAATGGGCGCGGCCCCGCGGTGTCTGGGCAGCAGGGACGCGTGCACATTGATATTGCCCAGCGGGGGTATGTTCAGAATCTCCTGGCTCAGAATCTGTCCAAATGCTGCGGTCACGCACAGATCCGGTTTCAGGTTCCGCAGGTCTTCCACACCGGTTTTCCGGATTTTTTCCGGCTGGAAAACAGGAATTCCCGCTTCTTCCGCGGCCATTTTCACCGGGCTCGGCGCCGGCTTCTTTCCGCGTCCCTTCGGCCGGTCAGGCTGCGTAAACACACCGGCGATTTCATATCCTTCACGGATCAGTGCCTTCAGGGAAGGCACTGCAAACTCCGGAGTGCCCATAAATACAATTCTCATTATGCGTCATCCTCCGGAATATGCCCATGGATTTCTTCTTCCGTCAGTTCTCTGTCCATCACATCGATATACAGGGTGCCGTCCAGATGATCGAGTTCATGGCAGATTGCCCTGGCCTCAAAGCCTTCTGTCTCTATTTCATAGGTATCTCCGTTCCGGTCCTGGAATCTGGCTTTGATCTTCATAGGCCGGGTCACAACGCCCTGCCTCCCGGGAACGCTCAGGCACCCTTCCCGTCCGGTCTGCTCTCCTTCACGTTCAATGATTTCCGGATTGACCATCTCCAGCAGTCCGCTGTGATCCTCAGTCACATCAACAACAGCTATGCGCCTGAGAATACCAACCTGCGGTGCGGCCAGGCCGACACCTTCAGCTTTGTACATGGTATCTGCCATATCCTTCAGCAGCGTTGCCAGCCTCTTGTCGAATTTCTCCTGCGGTTTGCAGTGCTTCCGCAGCGTTTCATCCCCTAAGGTTACAATCTTTCTGATAGCCATGTTTTGTTCCTCTTCCTGTTTCTCTTATATATTATGACGTTCAGGCACCCGTCCGTCTTCCCGTTCCCGGGTGCGGCAGCCATTGCGGAAATACAGAAGGTCAGATCATCGTGGTCGGGTTGACCTCAAACCATACTTCCGTATCCCCGGCCGGCTCGCGTGCCAGTTCAGTCATGGCGGCGATCATTTCATCCGTTTCCGGCCCGACCAGCAGTTTCATCAGTACGTGGCGGCGGTTTTTACCCCGCAGCACTTTCACCCCGGGTGTATCGTTGGAGACAAGCAGCACCTTTTTCTGCCAGGCAGGATGATTTTCCATCATGTCCCGTATTTCCCGCTCAAGCTGGTCTGCCGTGCGGACCGCTGCTTCTTCGCTCCGGCTTTCTGTCAGGAAACGGACAAGCAGGGTAAAAGGCGGATACAGTCCGCGTCTGCGTCTCCGGAATTCATCTTCAAAGAAAGACCGGTAGTCCTGGGATGCTGCATATCCGATCACAGGATCTTCAGGCTTATAGGTCTGAATGATCACCTTCCCAGGTTTTTCCCCGCGTCCTGCCCGGCCGGCCACCTGCGTCAGCAGCTGGAAGGTCCGCTCCCTGCTTCTGTAATCCGGCAGGTTCAGGGTCATATCCGCCGCGATCACACCAACCAGTGTGACCTGCGGAAAGTCCAGCCCTTTGGCAATCATCTGCGTGCCGATAAGGACCCGTGCGCGTCCGCTCCGGAATTCCTCCAGGATCTTTCCGTGTCCGTCTTTTCCGCCGGTTGTGTCATAATCCATTCTGGCGGTCGGAATACCTGGCAGGAGTTTCGCGACTTCCTCCTCAACTTTTTGTGTCCCGGCCCCGAAATACCGGATATATTTCCCGCCGCATTCCGGACAGGTTTCAGGCGGCCTCATGGCCTGTCCGCAGTAATGGCACCTGAGCATTCCATCGTTGCTCGCCACATGGTAAGTCATGCTGATATCACAGTTCGGGCACTTGACAACATACCCGCAGGACCTGCAGCTGACAAAGGAATTGTATCCCCGCCGGTTCATCAGCAGCATCGCCTGCTCTCCCCGTGTCACACATTCCTTCAGGGTTCTTCTCAACGATGCGCTCAGGACGGTACGGTTGCCGTTTTCCAGTTCCTCCCTCATATCGACGATCTCCACTTCAGGAAGCGGACGATCCTTGACCCTCCTGGGCATCTCCAGGAGCATGTAATCACCTCTCCTGGCCCGGGCAAAACTCAGGATGCTGGGTGTGGCGCTGGCAAGGATCAGGGTGGCATTTTCACGCGCGCACCGGTTCAGGGCGACTTCTCTCGCGTCATACCGCGGATGGTGATCACTCATGTAAGTGCTTTCATGTTCCTCATCCACCACAATCAGTCCCAGATCCCTGGCAGGTGAGAAAACAGCGCTGCGGGCTCCGATCACAACCCGTGCCTCTCCGCGCCGGATCCGACGCCATTCGTCAAACCGTTCTCCCGGACTGAGCCTGGAATGAATAACGGCGGCAACAGGCCCGAACCTTCCCCGGAACCAGGACACCATCTGCGGGGTCAGGGCAATTTCAGGTACAAGAATAATGGCGCTTTTTCCCAGTGTCAGCGTTTCCTGAACAGCAGCCATAAAAACTTCGGTCTTTCCGCTGCCTGTTACGCCATGAAGGAGAAACCTGCCTCCCTTTCCTGTCAGGCAGGGAAGAATCTCATCCAGTGCCTCCCGCTGCCCGGCAGTCAGTGTAAACCCGGGATTCTGAAGGCTTCCAAATGAGCTGCCCGGAACGCGGAGGCTTTCCTCTTCCGACAGCAGGATGATTTCATCCGCTGCAAGTTTCCTGAGCGCTTCACGCGGTTCCTTTACCGCGGAAGCCAGTTCACTGACCATATGGACTTTTCCATCCGCAAGCATCCGCAGGATGGCTGCCCGTTTGGGGCTTCTTTTTTCAGCTTCCGCCATTGCCAGGGCTTTTTCAGCCTGAACATTCAGTACGGCCGTTTTTTCTGTCTTAACGTGAATACGGCCGCCCCGCATCTGTGCCGGCAGCATAAGGCGAAGGGTTTCAGCCAGGGGGCAGTGCGCTTCGAGAGCCATCTGCCCGGCCAGCTCCATCAGTTCAGCCGGAACAGCCGCATAGTCTTCCAGCGGACGGAGGATGTCCTTCACCCTGCTTTCATCAAGATCGCAGGTTTCAGACAGACCAAGGATAATTCCTTCCTTTTCCCGTCTTCCGAAAGGTACGGCCACACGCTGGCCCGGTATAAGTTCCATTTCCTCAGGAATTCTGTAGGTAAAAGGGCTTGCCACGTTCTCGTGCACGATGTCGATGATCACCTGACAATACACCCTTTTCCCTCCTTTTGGGGTAAAATATACCATCTTTTATTATAACTTTTTCATACTCACGTGACAAGCTAAAAATGCCGTGCCATACAGGCACGGCATTGGTAAAATATAGCTTTGTCAGGTTTTGATCTTATTCTTTCCCGAACTGCTGATACGTCTCCAGATCAGCACAGCGCCGACCAGCGCAACGCCGATAATATCCGTCAGAATACCGGGATAGATCAGGAGCAGTCCTCCTGCAATGGATATGATCCGCTGCACATATCCGACAACCCGTCCCTGCCCGCTCATTTCGAAGGAATGGAATCCGCTCAGTCCGAAGGTGACGCCGTACATTCCGATGATGGATGTCACGGTGATCAGGAGGACATCCTGCCATGTTGCGTTGATCAGCAGCATATCAGGACTGAGTGCGAAAATAAACGGGATAATAAACCCGGCGATGGCAAGTCGTGTGGCGTTCACACCTGTTTTCATCGGGCTTCCGCCGGAAATGGCAGATCCTGCATAGGCCGCCAGCGCAACCGGCGGTGTAATATCCGCTACGATACCGTAATAGAACACAAAGAAGTGAGCCGCCAGCAGCGGAACATCCATCTTAAACAGGATCGGTGCGCAGGTGGATGCCATAATGCAGTAGGTTGCTGTAGTGGGAAGCCCCATGCCCAGGATGATACAGCAGATCATTGTCAGCAGGAGCCCCAGGAAAAGTTTTCCCTGGGAAACCGTAACAATCGCGTTGATCACGGTGGAGGCAAGGCCTGTGACGGTCAGGCATCCGCAGATCAGACCGGCCACGCCGCAGGCAACCGCTACGGAAATGCAGCTTCTGCCGCCGTTTTCAAGCGCCTCAAATACGTTTACGGGCCTGAAACGCTGGTTGTGGGTTCCCTCTCCTGTCTGCAGGGGTTTTCCGTGGCGTATATTCCTGTGGATATTGCTGATCACGCCGACCGCGATCGTTGCCAGGATGGAGACCGCAGCGGAGAACTGCATGGTTTTCGTGTTGGAACAAACCAGGTAGATCAGGATGGCCAGCGGAAGAAGAAGGTAGCTTTCCTTCATCAGTTCCCTGATGCGCGGAAGCTGTTCCCTGCTCAGGCCCTTAAGTCCAAGCCGTTTCGCTTCCAGGTGGACAGAAAGGAAAACACCGAGGAAATACAGGCAGGCGGGCAGGATGGCTCTTACGATGATGTCGGAATACGGCACACCCAGGTAATCCGCCATCAGGAACGCGGCCGCGCCCATGATCGGAGGCATGATCTGTCCGCCGGTGGAGGCAGCTGCCTCAACCGCGCCGGAGAAGTTCTTGTCATAACCGGTTTTCTTCATCATCGGAATCGTGATGGAACCGGTCGTAACGGTATTGCCGACAGAGGAGCCTGAAACCATTCCGCACAGTGCGCTGGAAATAACAGCAACCTTTGCGGGACCACCTGCAAACCGGCCTGTCAGTCCGTTCGCCAGAGCGATAAAGAATTCTGATATGCCCGTTTTCTCAAGGAATGCGCCAAAGATAATAAATACTACAATATACTTTGAACACACATTCAGCGGCGTTGACAGAAGCCCGTTTTCATTGTAAAAGAGCTCATGCACCACATTGGACAGCAGTTTGCCGTCCTTGACATAGAAATAGATCGTGTAGGAAAGGAAGAGTCCTGCAACGCAGAGGATCGGAAGACCCACACTGCGGCGGCACAGTTCACACAGGACAACAATACCGACTATGCCGGCTGTAATGTACACCGGATCGGTCAGCTTTGTCTTGATCCTTGTCGTCATCAGCGCAGGAGCCCGGAAAGTATAATAGAAGAAGGCGGCTGCGCCCAGGATCATCAGCACAATGTCATACCAGGGCATATGATTTACCTTCACATGTCCCTTTTTGGCGGGATAGGTCAGGTACCCCATGATAATAACCAGTCCCAGGAATGAGCTGAGCCGCACCTGGTCCAGGAAATTGGCAAACAGGGTCACATACATGCAGTACAGGGAAAACACGGCCAGGATGATCCCGACGAAAATTTTTGGTTTTCCCACCCAGATCCGGACATTGCTTTCCCGGTCATATTTCCGCATAATTGCGTCAAGATCGGCCGCGGCCGCCTGTTTTTCGGCTTCCGCGGATTCAGGCATCATGTTCATGTCCTTATTATCCACAAAAAAACGCTCCCTCGGCAAAACAATACCAGTAAAATGAAAACAGGATCCGCATATGACTCAGATATGCGGATCCCCGTTTATGTCAATTCAGGGATTGACGACATCCACAGTGATGCCCTGTTCCGCAAAGTACTTCGCGGCGCCCGGATGATAAGGCAGTCCGCAGGTGGAAGCATACTCAAGATCAAGTTCCTTGGCTTTGTCATGGGCGATGCTGTCCTTGCCTTCGAAGATGGTCTTCACGATGGTGTAGGCTTCGTCTTCGGTCACCTGTCCGTTGGCGATGATGGTAGCCTTCACGCCGACAGTGACCACATCGGTATCCTGCTTGGCATAGGTGCCGGCAGCGATGATGCTCTTGGTGTAGGCACCGGAGATCTCCTGCAGTTTCGCGACATGCTCATCGTCCAGGGAGATCAGGTACATATCCTTGCTGGTGGCCAGGTCCGTCACGGCAGGGGTCGGAGCGCCGGCAACAACAAAGGCAGCGTCAATCTTGCCGTCCTTCAGGGCTTCTGCGGAATCACCGAAGCTCTGGTAGGTGGGGGTGATATCGGCTTCTGTCATATCATAGGCATTCAGGAAGTCGATGGCGTTGAAATACACGCCGGAACCCTGGGAACCGATGGAAACGTTCTTGCCCTTCAGGTCCGCCACGCTCTTGATGTCTGGGTTGCAGGTGATCAGCTGAACGGTCTCGGTATACAGGGCAGCAATGGCCGTGAAGGAGTCCACAGGATCGCCTTCGTAAATCCGGATGCCGTTGTAGGCATAGTAGGCAACGTCATTTTGCACGAAACCCAGCTGGGCAACTTCCATATCAAGCTTGTCGATGTTGTCAGCAGATCCGTTGCCGGCAACAGCGGTCATGGCCACGTCGGAATTACCGGCAACATACTGGGCCAGCACATTGCCGTAAGCGTAATAGGTACCGGCTGTTCCGCCGGTTGTAAAGGTCAGCCCGTCTGCCAGTGCGGCAGTCACGGACAGAACCATCATCAGGCTCAGCAGCAGCGCAATCAGTTTCTTCATTTGTGTATAATCCTCCTGTAGTAAAGTAAAAAAAGAATCCATTGCAGATATGATACAACAGATTCTTTCATCCTTTATGTCTTTTTCGTGTTTTCGTTTCAGCCGTGATACAGGGAACGAAGGTCCTTCACGATATCGCTGATCGTCTGTACCGCTGTGTCAATTTCCGCTTCCGTATTGTCAGGACCTGTGGTCAGCCGCAGGCTGCTCCGGGCTTCCTCTTCAGTCAGTCCGACAGCCCGCAGCACATGGCTGATTTCCTGGCTTCCGGAGGTACAGGCACTGCCGCTGGACGCGGCGATTCCCGCAAGATCAAGACGAAGCAGCAGAGCTTCCCCGTCGATCCTTTCAAATCGCATGCTGCAGTTATTCGGCAGACGGTTTTCTTCAGGTCCGTTGATCGATACACCGGGAATATTCCGCAGGATTCCGTCCGCCAGCCTGTCACGCAGGGAAGCGGCTTTGCGGGCATTTTCATCCATATGGTTCACAGCTTCTTCGATTGCCTTGCCAAGGCCCGCAATACAGGGAACATTTTCGGTGCCTGCCCGCAGGCCCCTTTCCTGTTCTCCGCCGTGAATGAGGTTGTCGATCCTGGTCCCCCGCCGGATAAACAGCGCGCCGATCCCCTTGGGACCGTAAAACTTATGTGCGCTGAGGCTCAGAAGGTCCGCGTTCCATTCATTCACGCTGACCGGAATGGATCCGACCGCCTGTACAGCATCTGTATGGAACAGGATCCCCTTTTCATGTGCAGACCTGCCGATTTCAGCAACAGGTTCAATGGTTCCGATCTCATTGTTGGCAGTCATCACGCTGATCAGCACAGTATTATTCCGGACCGCGCTCATGACTTTTTCAGGGCTGATCCATCCCCTGCTGTCAGGCTGTACATAGGTCACTTCAAAGCCCTGTTTTTCAAGCCATCTGCAGGTGTTCAGCACTGCCGGATGCTCGATGGCTGTCGTGATTATGTGTGTTCCTCTGTCCTTCAGCGCAAAGGCTGTTCCTTTCAGCGCAAGGTTATCGCTTTCACTTCCTCCGGATGTAAAGAGGATCTCCCTCGGTTCCGCACCGATCGCCGCAGCCACCTGTTTCCTGGCCTTTTCCACGGCTTTTCTTGCTTCCCTGCCTGCGGCATACACGGCCGAAGCATTTCCGGAATATTCAGAAAAAAAGGGCAGCATAACCTCCAGCACCGCAGGGCTGACAGGTGTTGTTGCCGCATGATCCAGGTAAATGTACTTCTTCATATCAGAAATTCGTGCTGAACAGTGAAAAATTCCTGTTCATATCATTGATCACGTAGTAAGCCATGCTGAATATCATGGTTAAAAGCAGCAGGATCAGCACGGCGCCGCCGATCACAGCCACAAGATTCCCGGCACCGACAGCCAGCCTGAAATGGTTTTCCTTGCGTTCCTCCATCTCTTCTTCCGTCAGTTCCGGTTCATCTTCCTGCGTCAGCTCATCAAACCCGTCATCGTATTCTTCAGCGTCCTCTTCTTCCTCATAGGGCTCTTCAGAATAGGGTTCATTGTTTTTGAAATATGCCATCTTACGCCTCCGCTGTCTTCCTCAGTGCGTCCTTCCGGTTCATCCTGCGAATCAGCAGTGTCGCCAGCATAACGCCGGCCAGCACCCCGCTTCCGTCCACAAGCACGTCAGTCCATTGTCCGCTTCTTCCCTCTATGGCCAGCTGATGCATCTCATCACTGCAGGCATAGGCAGTACCAGCTCCAAACCCGATCAGCGCCAGCGGTGAAAGCTTTTTCATCCGGCTGCCGAACCAGCTTTCCAGGCACAGCCTGAGCATGAAGCCCAGCAGCAGATACTCGGTAAAATGAGCGGTTTTTCGAACCGCGTGCTGAATACTGTCATATAATTCTTTCTGCTGTACCGTTTCCATCTGTTCATAATCAGGATGAAGAATACTGATCACCGTTCTGGAAAACGCTCCGCTCCTCAGATCGGACTGTTCAGCGTTCTCCATGGAAAAAGCGAATATCATCGTCATAATACCAATTGTCAGAATGGTTGTCAGCAGCCTGACCCAGGTTTTCTGCCAAACGGTTCCTGTCATCCGGGTACCTTCCTTTCGCTTTTGCCTTACCATTTTACTTGTGCAGTATTCCGCCGTCAAGCAAAACGGAAAAAGCGCCTCCTGACGCGTCCATTCCTCTTATAAACAAAAAAAGAGGTTGTTTCAGTGATCAGGGATCACTGAAACAACTCCTTCACACGGTCCATGAAAGACTTCCGGTTTTCATATTCACGGTCGCCGGTTGTCGCGTCAAATTCCCGCAGCAGATCCTTCTGTTTATTGGTCAGCCGCCTGGGGATCTCAACTTTGACCCGCAGCAGAAGATCGCCCTTTCCGCTGCCCCTCAGCTGCTGTATGCCCGCGCCTTTGATCCTGAATTCCGTTCCGGGCTGTGTGCCTTCCGGAATCCTGTATTTGACCGGGCCGCTCAGTGTAGGCACCTGAACGTCTCCGCCCAGGGCTGCCGTGGCAAAGCTGATCGGGAAATCAAGCAGAAGGTTATAACCATCACGCTTAAACAGGTTGTGCGGCTTCACATTGACCACGATATACAGGTCTCCGTTCGGGCCGCCACGAAGTCCGGGTTCACCCTGGGCATTCATGATGATCGTCTGTCCGTGATCAATACCGGCAGGTATCTTTACGGTCACCGTCCGTTTTTTCCGTACGCGTCCTGTACCGCCGCAGGAGGAACACTTGTCTTTGATCATCTTGCCGGTACCGCCGCATACGGGGCAGGTTCTGACTGTTGTCATCCAGCCGCCGCTCTGGCGGATCTGACCGGTACCCTTACAGCTTGTACAGGTTACAGGACTGGTGCCCGGTTTGGCGCCGCTTCCCTTACAGGTATCACACAGTTCATTGCGGTATATTTCAAAGCTTTTCTCGCAGCCTTTGGCCGCTTCCTCAAAGGTGATCCTCAGCTCATACCTGAGATCATTGCCCTGGACAGGGCCCTGGTTCCGGGTGCTTCTGCCCATACCGCCGTTAAAGAGCTGATCAAAGATATCACCCATTCCGAAGTCAAATCCGCCTCCGAAAGGATTGCCTCCGCCGCCCATACCGGCCATCGGATCTTCAAACCCGTACCGGTCATACCGGGCCCGCTTGTCGGCATCCGAAAGCACTTCATTGGCTTCGTTCAGTTCCTTGAAGCGTTCCACTGCTTCCTTGTCATCCGGATGAAGGTCCGGATGGCATTCTTTGGCTTTTTTACGATAAGCACGTTTAATCTCGTCGTCCGTCGCGTTTTTGGAGACGCCAAGCACCTCATAATAGTCCCGCTTATTCGCCATAAAGCCTTCTCACCTTCTTCCTCAAAGCAAGCCCACCCCTCTTGCCGGGGGCGGGCTTGCCTGCCAGAGATCTCTTTCCGGGGATTGTTTTACTCAACGCTTCCGTCCGCGTTCACGCTGCCGTCATCATTGGTGGTACCGGCCTGCGGACCGGTGCCGTTCATCGGATCGCCTTCCCCGCCGGCCTGCTGCTGATACAGCTTGCCGAATACGGCATAAACCTTCTGGGTGAAGCTTTCCATAGCGTTCTTGATCTCATCCGCGTTGTTGCCTTCACGGACTTTCTTGAAGGCATCGATCTCGCTCTGAACCGCGTTCTTGTCTTCATCGGAAAGCTTGTCTCCGTTCTCACGAAGGGTCTTTTCCGTCTCGTAGATCAGGCTGTCCGCGTGGTTGAGTGTTTCCACTTCCTCACGGCGTTTCTTGTCCTGTTCCGCATACTGTTCAGCTTCCTTAACGCGCTGGTTGATCTCTTCCTCAGACAGGTTGGTGCTGGCAGTGATCGTGATCTGCTGTTCGTTGTTTGTCGCCTTATCCTTCGCGCTGACGTTCACGATGCCGTTATTGTCAATGCTGAAGGTGACTTCAATCTGCGGAACGCCCCGGGGTGCGGGAGCGATACCGGTCAGCTGGAAGCGGCCCAGGGTCTTGTTGTCATAAGCCATCTGGCGCTCACCCTGGAGCACATGGATCTCAACAGTGGTCTGTCCGTCAGCAGCCGTGGAGAAAACCTGGCTCTTGCTGGTCGGGATGGTTGTGTTCCGTTCAATCAGCTTCGTAAAGATATGGCCTTCCGTTTCAAGGCCCAGGCTCAGCGGGGTCACGTCCAGCAGCAGGACGTCTTTCACTTCTCCGCCGAGAACGCCGCCCTGGATCGCGGCGCCGATCGCGACACACTCATCCGGGTTGATTCCTTTGAAAGGCTCTTTGCCGGTGATCTTCTTGACGGCTTCCTGCACGGCGGGAATACGGGTGCTGCCGCCTACCAGGATGACCTTGTTGATCTGTTCAACGGTCAGGCCGGCATCCTTCAGCGCTTTCCGCATAGGCTCAATGGTGGCTTCCACCAGATCAGCGGTCAGCTCATTGAACTTGGCCTGGGTCAGGGTAACATCCAGATGCTTCGGACCGGTTGCGTCCGCTGTAATGAAGGGCAGGTTGATGTTGGCTGTGGTAGTGCCGCTCAGCTCAATCTTGGCCTTTTCAGCAGCTTCCTTCAGGCGCTGTGCCGCGATCTTGTCCTGCTTCAGGTCAATGCCGTTCTCTTTTTTGAACTGCTCAGCCACATAATCAATGATCCTCTGGTCGAAATCGTCACCGCCCAGACGGGTGTTGCCGTTGGTGCTCAGCACTTCGAAAACGCCGTCACCGATGTCCAGGATACTGACGTCGAAGGTACCGCCGCCCAGGTCGTAAACCAGGATCTTCTGGTTGTCTTCCTTATCGAGGCCGTATGCCAGCGAAGCGGCTGTCGGCTCATTGATAATACGCAGGACTTCCAGTCCGGCAATGCGGCCCGCGTCCTTTGTGGCCTGGCGCTGGCTGTCGTTGAAATAGGCAGGTACGGTGATAACCGCCTGGCTGACCTTTTCACCCAGGTAGCTTTCGGCAGTTTCTTTCATCTTGGTCAGGATCATCGCGCTGATGTCCTGGGGGGTGTACTGCTTCCCGTCAATATTCACTTTATAGCTGGTACCCATCTCACGCTTGATGGAAATCACAGTACGGTCCGGATTGGTAACCGCCTGGCGCTTGGCGACCTGGCCGATCAGCCGTTCACCGTCTTTGGTGAAAGCGACTACAGAAGGCGTGGTGCGGCTGCCTTCCGCGTTGGCGATAACAGTGGGCTGTCCGCCCTCCATCACAGCTACGCAGCTGTTTGTGGTACCAAGGTCAATACCGATAATCTTGCTCATAATAATCCCTCCGTCTTATCTTCATCCTGTAGGATTGACAGCATTTTTATTTCCGAAAACGCATATGCGTTATTCAGGCACTACTTTAACCATTGCGTGCCGAAGCACTTTGTCACCGATCATATAACCCTTCTGAAGCACCTGGCATACTGTACCGGGTTCTCCTTCTTCCGCGGTCCCCTGCAGGATCGCGTTTTCCAGGTTCGGATCGAACTTTTCACCGAGCCGGTCAATGGGTTTCACTTCCAGTTTCCCGTAAGCATCCGTCATCTGCTTCAGCACCATCTCCACACCGTTTTTCAGTGCGTCATCATGGCTTCCCGCAGCTGCTTCAACAGCCCGTTCCAGGTTGTCCAGCACCGGAAGCATCAGCGCCGCCGTATCCTTACGTCCGTCCGCGTAGGCATCTGCCCTCACGCTTTCGTTCCGTCTTCGGAAGTTTTCAAAATCCGCCTGCACACGCTGGGCCAGCGCCAGGTACTCAGCCGCCTTGGCGTTTGCTTCATCAAGCGCTTTCTGAACCGGATCTTCCTTCTCTGTTTTCTCCGCCGGAGTATCCTCACCGGCTGCTTCGATGTTCTGTTCCTCTTCCGGGTTTCCGTTCTTCAGCTCATCCGGAGTTTCGAATGCTTCGTTTTTCTTCTTGCTCATGTTTCTGCCTTTCATCCTTTATGATCCTTCGGATGATCTTCATCCTCTCCGGTGAACATATCCGTCAGCTGATGCCCCATCATATTCAGGATTGAAATAACCCTGGAATAGCGCATCCGCGTCGGCCCGATCACGCCGATGGTGCCCTGCTGTCCGCCCCTCGTGGAGTAGGTCGCTGTTACGATGGAACAGTCTGCCATTTCCGGGACACCTGTTTCAGGTCCGATCCTGACCGTAAAGGCAAGTTCACCGTTTCCGCGCACGATCTCCGCCAGCTTATCCCGCGTTTCCATCAGGCTCAGGAAGCTCCTGGCCTTATCCACGTCGCTGTATTCCGGATAATTCAGCATATTGCTTGTGCCTCCGATGGCGACATGAGTGATGATGGGGGTCTGCTGACCTTCGGTGAAATACCCGTACAGGCCGCGGAGCACTTCATCATTGCCTTCCATCCGGCGGATCAGTTCCGGCAGTGTCCTGCATGCTTCACTGAGTGTGCATCCCCGCAGTTCGTTGGTAAGTGTCCTTGAGATCGCGTACAGCGTATCCCCGTCCACATCAGGACTGATGCGGATGACGCTGTCACGGATCACTCCCTGATCGGTTACGATCACAACCAGGGCGCTGCCCATGGAGATCTGCACAAGCTGGATGGTCTGAAGACGCGGTTCCATTCCCTTCGGGGAAAGCACCACCGCGGTGTACTGGGTCAGGCTGGAAAGGACCCGTGCCGCATGGTCGATCACGTCTTCCATCTGGTGAACCCTTCCGCTGAAATGACCCAGCACGCTTTCCGCGCTGTCATCCGGAATGATACCGGCCTGAAGCAGGGAATCCACATAAAGCCGGTAGGCTTTGGCGGATGGAATGCGGCCCGCGGATACATGGGGCTGGTCCAGGAAACCGAGTTCCTCCAGGTCGCTCATCTCGTTCCTGATCGTGGCGGAAGACAGGCCTGTTTCGTATTTCTTGCTGATCGTACGGGACCCGACCGGAACGCCGGTCAGGATATAATCGTCAATGATAGCGCGTAAAATCCGTCTTTTACGCTCGTCCATCTGCATCTGACCGTCTCCTTTCCGGGTCATTGTTAGCACTCAACTCATGCGAGTGCTAACCACAGGCATAATGTAACACCAAGCCTGTTCTTTGTCAATAGTTTCCATGCCTTTTTTCAGTGAATTCTTTGTGTGGAAATGTGAACGGACTGTGAAAGATCACAGTCCGTTTGTCTGGTATACCCGGCTTCCCAGCCCGGGAGATACATACATGATTGCAAACGCGTCAGAGGAATAGTAGTAAAGGTAAACCGTTGTTCCGTCGGATGTCGTCCATACGCCTGGTTCCCGGATCATTTCCGTCTTGTACAGATTCGGATTGATCCCGTCCATCAGTGCCTTGATCTTCATGGGCTCTGCAGGCGCTTTTTCACCGTACAGTGAACTGAGCGCCGCTGAAAGATAGGCATAATCATTCGCCAGTGTCTGGCTTTTGAACTCGTAGGTGATCATCAGCAGCCTGTCCTCCCGGAACATAAACACAAGGTCTGCTGTGAACCGACTGACAGTCACTTTACCGTTTGTCTTCATAATGGAAAGGGTGTTGTCGTCCGAATTCCTTTCCGTCATAGGGGTTGGTTCCAGGGCCTGTACCTGCTGTTTGTTCATGCCCCAGCGGATTCCGTCCCGAAACCGGAACGCGTCAGGCGAGGGAGTTGCGGTCGGCGTGCTGAACCAGTCTGATATGCCTGAAACGGTCTCACAGCAGCCGGCAGCCGGCAGTATAAGGAAAATCAGCGCTGCCATCACAGCCGCGAGTTTTCTCAACCTGAATCCCTCCCCTTCCTTATCCTCTGTATTTTTCCTTTCGGGTTTCACCCGTATATGCTTATTCTTCCTCGTCCGGTTCAATCCCGGCCATGCGGAGGATCTGATCCCTGGATTCCTTCAGGATGCGTTTCTGTTCGGATGCGTACCCGTTCTCGGGAGCGTAGACAATCTCATCCCCGAAAGTAAAGGTCCGCTCCTCCCGGTTGGCATATACCGGCATGATCCGCATCTTTTTCCCTGTTTTTTTCCACCAGGCTTCCGCCAGCATCACAAAACCGGGAGAAAACTCGCTGACTCCGCCTTTCTCATACTTTCCGTCCGGATGCTCGGGAAAGATCATCAGGTTATCGCCGTTTTCCATCGCTTCAACGCTTTTGCGCAGCGTGGTCCTCAGCTTCATGGGAGAATCGCGGTATACAGGAATGGAATTCAGGCCGCACATGACATTGACACTGAGCCATCCCATCAGCCATGCCAGCAGTTTCCGAACAAATACCGGCAGGAATGTCTTTTTGCTGAATGTATTTTCATACAGGTATTGCTTCACGTCCTGCCTGCGGCCCATCATTTTATAGATGACCCAGAATCTCACCGGCACAGGAAAACACAGGGCGCTTGCGATCGGTCCGTATATTTCGGCATGGTTTCCCAGAAAAACGATGGGATTATCAGTGTCCGTATGCACATGATCCAGATTCACCATTTTATGGCGGTTAAACGGCCTCAGGATTCCGACAACAACGCGCGTAACGATCTTTTCCTTCAGTCCCGCCTTTTTTTCTATCAGCGAATCTGCTCTGTTTGTACGTTCCTCACTCACTCTGCATCGATTCCTTTATCGTTGTTTTTCAGCAGTTTCATTCCGAGAATAACAGGGATGGATACCGTAATGATCATTCCCGCGTAGATCAGCAGCTTATTCCACGTTGTCCTGTCCAGAGCAAACTCCAGGCCGATCACAATGAGAACCATGACCGGGATGCTGACAATTGCGGCAATGGAGAGAGCGGACTTCGTCTTTCCGCTCCTTTTAACCGCCAGGGCCACACCCAGCGCGAGCATGCAGGCGGCAGCGATCTGCTGCAGGCCTACAAAGGAAACACTCAGGTACCGGTCGTAGCGAAGGCTTTCCGTAACAATGGACGCGGCGCCGAACAGCAGCAGGAAAGCATTGGTCAGGTTTCCCTTTCTTTCCTTTTTGTTCAGGCGCAGCGCAAGCACCGCAAACAGGACAATCGCCACTGCCGCCGCCACATAGTAAGTGGCCAGGCAGGGTTCGTCCTCTCCAACAGCCAGGAATGTGCCCTTCAGGAAAGAGCTGTCCAGCGGTCTGCTGATATCAAAGTCTTCGATCCGGCTTTCACCGATCCGTTCCGCCGCGATCATGGGCAGCAGGGAAAGGCTCACCGTGTCCAGCACTTTGCCGGTCTTCTCCTTCATCAGGAGCGCGCTGATGAGTCCGCCCGCAAGCGCTCCGCCGATCAGGCCGAACATGCTCCATCCGCCTCCGTTGACCCGCGGCCAGAAGAACAGCGGTGTGCTGTGGCCCAGCTCACGGTTCAGCAGGCAGAAAGCCACCCGGGCGCACAGGAATGCGCACAGGATCGTCAGGCATGCCGTCAGGGGAACTGTCCCCTTTTTCAGGGAAAGCGTCCGGCCGGCCATCGCGAGGACAATCACCGCAAAAAGGGTGCCCAGCGCCACATAGACGCCGAACGCGTACATCCGGATTCCGAACAGTTCAATAATAACTGCTTCCTCGATCAGATGGTTCATCCCGTCATTCCTTCCTCAGGGCTGTATTGTCGCAAAATAGATAATATCGCTCAGTGTGCGTTCATCACCGTACGCCATACCCTTGATAATCTGCTGTCCGAATACCATTTCCGCGCTGTTTCCGCCGTCCAGGTTGAAGGCCTGCACGCATCCGAGGTTATACATAAGCTCGGCCAGTTTTCCCTGGGACAAGCCTGTTTTACCGTCTCTGTCCGTAGTCTGCACAAGCACCATCACATAGCTCAGCGGTCCTGTCTGTCCGATGGCAGCCCGCGGATCGCGTCCGTGCGGATTGTATCCGTAATTGTCATCAATCTCCAGTAGCTCCCCGTCCTTTACAAGAGCGGGGCCGAAGGTGAAGGCGTTCACCAGCTTCCGGCCCTGCTTTTTCAGTTCGGCCGGAAATTCCTTGATCCCCTCAGATTTGATGAACAGGTGGAAATCGCCCTGGTCGTCAATGATCAGAATATCCTTCAGCTTGTTTGTTGAGCTGCGGATTTTATTGGTCATCCTGTATTCGAAGGTTGTTTTTTTCGGATTGTCCACATAGTTGTCACCGCTCAGGGCGATCACAGCGTTATAGTTTTTCGCCATTGCCTTTACGGTTTTTGTCTTCGTGGAGCTGGGTTTTTCCGGTTTGGCAACCCCGGTACGCAGCTGGGACGGATCAGCGATCTGCACATGGGCAATGAATATCTTGGTTCCGTCCTCCATGGACTGCTCTTCCAGCTTTACGCGGATGGAATCATCTTCGTAGGTATTCTCGCCGAACGCTTCTTCCTTCGGTTCCTGTCCGGGCGTAAAATCAAGCGGAAGCGCCCATTCAGGGCTGACCGATAACTCTCCTTCGATCATTTCTTCCACTTCAAGGCTGTTCTCATCTTCTGCCTCTTCAGCTTTGGCGGATGAAAACAGCAGCCTGCCGAAGTCGATCACATCAGTTCCGTCATTCATCAGTTCCGTCTTCACGTCATTGAGCAGGTTCGGGGAGGATACCGCAAAAGGCAGTATCAGGATCATCGCGGCGCAAAGAATGATCAGCAGGATCCTTACAGGCAGTTTCATCATCATTCGTCCTCTTCCTCTTCTTCAGCCATTTTGGTATTGAAGATCTCCACCAGTTTCTGTCCCAGGCCTTCATCTTCCACCAGTTCAAAGCTTTCGCTTTCCTCGCCGTCTTCATCAGTCTCGGCTACGATTTTGCAGACGATGCATTCCTGGTTCCCGTCTTCCGGTTCTTCGTCAGTCGCCTCAACCAGCAGGGCATATTCATCGCCGTTGTAGAACATATAGTCCACCACGGTATAGTTGTATTCGTTGCCGTCCTCATCCTCAAAAACGATGATGTCCTCTTCCATGTTGTTCATTTCGTTATCTGCCATTGTGATTGCCATCCTTTCTTTATAAATCATCTTTGGGTTATCTCTGAAAACAACAAAAGATTATATCCGAACGGGAAATCTTTGACAAGTTGACTTTCCTGCCTGCGGGCCGTATCATTGAACGGCCGGATTATCCTTTTGTTTCAGGGCGTGCCTTGTGCCGTCCTGTTCCTGGATCACAAGATTGTCAAGCATGGCTTTCATGTTTTCCCGGTATTCGGCAAGGTATTCATGCCGCAGCGCCGCCTGCTCCTCGGCTTCCTCAGCGGTCAGTCCGCCGGCCTTTTTCTTTCTGGCCAGCTCGTTGATCCGTTCTATCTTTTTCTTATCCATTGGTACCTCATCCTTCCTGTCCGTTATTCCGGTCAGTGATACAGATTCGTAAGGAGTTTTGATATGATTCAGGGTAAATGGTTCGCTCCCGGGGATGATCTCTCCGACCTTCTGCCTGTACGTGAAACGGTTTTCGGCCTCAGCGCGGATGCTCAGGATGCGGAAAGCTGGAATGTTCTTGTCCTTTCGGATTCGGTTCCCGTAGCCACCGGCCGCATCTGGTGGCAGGACGGTTCCTTCTGGCTGGGCGGCATCGGCGTCCTGGAGGAATACCGCCGCAGGCATCTCGGAGACCTGGTTCTCCGGCTTCTGCTCTATAAAGCACAGAGCCATTCCGCCCGGGAAGTCCGCCTGGTCTGTCCCGGAAACCTGACAGGTTTCTTTTCCCGTCTCGGTTTACAGGAGCAGCCGGGATCGAGTCCCGATTCAGTTGAGATGATGATCCCCGGTGACCGGATTGATCTGGATACCTGCAGCCGCTGTCCGAAGCAGAACTGCCCGAATCGTCAGCCCTGCTGAACAGTACGCTGTTTCAGTTTCCTCACGTCTCCACCCACAATCAGTGTCAGGATCAGTGCCAGCAGCGCGCTTCCGGTCTTCACCGCGAAATCCGCAATGCCGCTTCCGGCAGTAAGTGTTCCGGTCGCAGTCAGCAGGTTCACCGCGATACAAAGGCTGACCGCTGCCAGGTCAGCTGCCGTCCTGAGCGGCATCCTGCAGATCTTTGACCTCCTGACAATCCAGATGATGAGACACAGCATCATCGTCACACAGGAAGTAATGTGAAACAGGATCTGCGGCTCCAGCCTGAAATCTTCTGTTACCAGCCGGATGGCGGACCACAGGCACACAGCAATCATCAGCAGGTCCCCGTTGTCCGGAAATTCCTCTTTCCTCAGGATCAGCCACAGGCACAGCAGAATAAACAGGCATATGGCCGCGGCGGTCTCAATCCGCATCGGCCGGTAGCATCCGTCTTCCGTCAGCCACCGCACCAGCGGGAGCGGATCCGTCACCGCTGCTCCCTTTCCCGTGGAAATATCCTGGAACGCTTTCAGGAAGGCAAGAGCCGGAAGCAGTCCAAAACCAACCCCGTTCATTACCTGACCCGCAAAAATCGGCTGGCCGGTTCTTTTTTTTCTGTTCAGAAGCCACCAGGTCATAAAAAGGAGCAGCACAATCACCGACAGGGTTCCGTATACCCCTGTCACCGTTACCGTCACGCCGGAAAACTCAAAGAGTTTTTCACTCATGCGTCACGTCCTCCTTAAATACCCATCGTTCCTGAACACGATAGCTGACGAAATACAGGACCAGATCCGTAATCAGTTTCGCCACGGTACTGCTCATGCCGATCAGTCCCAGGAGCCACGTGCCGGCCGCGCTGAGGAACATGATGCCCGCACATACAACGACATAGCGCAGGAAAGACTTCCTTGCGTCTCCCCTTCCGTTGAAAACAATGTTCCGGTTGATAAGGTAATTCATCGTGGCGCTGATCACGCGCGCGATGACCGTGCTGAGCAGGATAATGGAGGCACTTTTCTTTTCCGCGTTGGCAAAAATAACAACATTCAGCAGGTTGAAGAGGCCCTGGTCAACGGCCCAGCAGCTCAGGCTGGAAGCCATAAACTTGATAAAGCTTCCGAGAATCACCTTGTAAATACGCCAGCTGTCGCGGATTGGATGGAAGTGTGTCCCTTCATTATTGTTTTCATAGATTGTCTCTATTTCGACAGGGATCATCGGGATTCTGGCCCGGGAACAGGCAATGAGCACTTTCATTTCATACTCATACCGTTCTCCCTCCACTTCCAGCATAAACGGGAGCTCCTCCCTGCGGAACGCCCGCAGGCCGGTCTGCGTATCCGGCAGATACTGTCCGTATAGTAATTGAAAGATTCTGGAGGTGATTTTATTCCCGCTCCTGCTTTTGGGCGGAATACTTTCCAGGTTAAAATCCCGGCTTCCGAGATAAAGGGCACGCCTGCCCTGTTCCAGTTCATCGGCAAGGCGAAGGCAGTCCGTAACGGTGTGCTGCCCGTCTGCATCCGCTGTGATGACACCGGTAATGTCCGGCAGGTTGTCCATGATATACCGGTACCCGGTCTTCAGGGCAACACCTTTGCCTTTGTTCACCTCATGGCGAAGGACCACCGTATCTTCCACCGCGTCAACGGAATCAAAGATGGGACGGTACGCTTCTCCCGATCCGTCATCCACCACCACAATATGGGCAAATCCGCCTTCCTTCAGTTTCCGGATATAGGCCGGAAGTTTCTCATCCGGTTCCAGCGAAGGGATCAGGATCACTGCCTGTTCCGCCGCGCGTTTTTCCATCTGCCTGTTCATCCTTTCACAACCGCCGGTCTGTACAGCATGTGCGGTATGTCCTGAAATCGTTGCGACCGGTTTCCCTTTTCGCGTTCACAACTGATTTATTATACCCCAGTTCCGTTAAAAGCACAATATATACCGCGTATCCACGCATTGACATACTATAACTATGTAACTATAATGAATTACCGGATACAAAACATGTTCGGAGGTGTCAGTTTATGGGCATCATTCCTTCCAGAAACCTGGATGATCAGCGTCGTGAGAAAGACGGGATCGTCTATTTCGACCGCGGAACGCTGACGGGGAAAAACGGCCGCCGGTATGACCGCTTTGCCATCCAGACCCATTTTGTCGAAGTGGGGGAAGACCAGGCTGAACTGGTCCGCCGTTACGTCCTGCCCCTGGCGCAGGACGGGGATGTTCTTTCCTTCGGCGCCAAGGTCATGGCTATGTGTACCAAAAACGTCAAAACCAAAGAAGAAGTCCATCCGGGCTTCTGGGCCAGGAAGCTTGCGCCTTTTGCCGGCATCAACGAAACGGGCGTCGGCATGCATGAGCCCTACAAGCTTCAGCTGGTCATTGATATGTGCGGCCTGCCCCGGGTGCTCTTTGCCGCGGTGGTCAGCGCCATTACCCGTCCCTTCGGCGTTCACGGCCTTTTCTACAAGATCTGCGGAAAAGGCGTTGCCGGCATAGACGGCTTCTATTTCCGTTCCAGTTTTGACCGGTATAAAGAGCTTGCCCTCATCAATCCTCCGAATCCGGTGGAACTCTGCAACAAGCTTGAAAAGGATACCGGCATTCCCGTTGTACTGATGGATGCCAACGATATCGACCAGAATCAGCTCGGTAAGTGTGATGATTTCCCGCTGACCGATGAGGAGATCCAGGACGCCATGGCGGACAATCCCTCCGGCCAGGGTGATGAACTCACTCCCCTGATCCTGATCCGTCCCCTTTCCTGATTATGCGCCACATACCCTCATCTGATACAGTTCATGCCGGAGTCCTTTCTTTTGAGGAAGCGCTCATCCCTTCCGCTGCGGACTTTGACCGTCGCCGTTGGATCTATGTGCCGGATCACTATAGTGAATACCGGTATATTCTGGGCACCAGGGGCACTCATCCCCTGGTCTGTATAGGCATCAATCCTTCCACCGCCATTCCGGACCGGCTTGACAACACCCTGAAATCAGCCGAGCGCATCGCGCTGCATAACGGATATGATTCCTTTGTGATGTTCAATGTTTATGCCCAGCGCGCTACAGATCCGGATGATATGGAAAAGGAACTCAATCCTGTACTCCACCGGGAAAACATGAAGGCTTTTGACTGGCTTCTCTCTCAGTTTCCGGCCCCGCCGGACCTGTGGGCAGCATGGGGATCCATCATCGAAAAGCGGCCCTACCTTCCCGGTTGTGTTCTGGATATGGCCGCTGTGGGCAGCCGCCACGGATCCCGTTGGTTCACGGCCGGTCCCCGAAGCAAGGCGGGCCACCCGCATCATCCCCTTTACCTGAAAAAAGACTCCCCCCTTGATCCTTTCACAGACTTGACAGACTATCTTCACTCCCTGGAAAAGGGAACCCGGAGGTAAACCATGTATAACACCTATGATGAAACTTTTACCCTGCGGCCCAGGGACTGCGACCTGAATGAAAAATGGCGTCCCAGTGCCATTCTGGAAACCATGCAGGATGCCGCCGGCGCCCACAGCATTCTGCTCGGCTGCGGCCGGGATGAACTGATCAGGAAAAATATGGTCTGGGTGATCGCCCGGTGCGAGCTGCACATGGATCGTTATCCCTCTGTCGGTGAGCAGATTACAGTCCATACCTTCCCGACCCCGACCCGGATCTGCTTCTTCCCCAGGTACTATATCTTTACGGATGCCCATGGCGAAATGATCGGCAAGGCCGGTACCCTCTGGCTCCTGCTGGATGTGGCTACCCGCCGTATGCTGCCGCCCGGGGATGTCGGAAAGCTGATCCCGGACAACAAGGATCTTTCTGTTCCCATGAACCTGCCCGCCACAGTCGGCAATCTCCAGGGAGAAGAATTTGTCAGCGAATACCGTCCGGTCTATACCGACCTGGACGTCAACGGCCACGTTAACAACACCCGCTACGCGGACTGGCTCTGCAACACGCTGGGGGTTGACATCATGACGGAATACGAACCGGAGCATATCATCCTGAACTACAATCACGAAGTGCTTCCCGGTCACGTTGTGACCCTGCACCGCATCCTGAAGGACAGCGAATACCGTCTCTGCGGCAAGATCGGAGACACCACCGCCTTTGAGATCGGCGGAACCCTTCGCAAACGCGTGTAAGATCCTTTGTGCCCCGTTTTTACTGGATTATCCTGAAAACCAAGCCTTGACAATCTGTCCCGAAAAGGATAAAATATCCCGCGTTGAGTGCCCGTAGCTCAGTTGGATAGAGTGTCAGACTCCGACTCTGAAGGTCACAGGTTCGAATCCTGCCGGGCATACCAAAAGCCCCCGCATCAGCGGGGGCTTTTCTCATGGTTTTATTGTCTCAGTACAGGATCTTTTCCGCGTCTTCAGCACTGGCAAAAGGTCCGGGAATGGTTTCGGTTCCGCGGTGATTGCCGAAGTAGTCACGGTCAAACACGATATCCGTTCCGTCCGGGTTTTCGAACCGCTGTTCGGGTTCGAAGGCCTTTCCCAGTGTCTCTGTGCAGATGATTCCGTCTTTAAAGTTCTTCAGCTTCGCGTACACATTGGTCTTCAGGCTGTACTTCCCGTCCTTTTCCTCCAGGGCGATCGTCACCTTGGACCGTTTGTCCAACAGCTTATGCTTTTCATGCTTGCATACAGTCGCCCCGTTGAAGTAGGCGTTGCCCTCAACCCATACCGGCAGATGACCGAAATGGACTTTGGCCAGGGCGCCCATATCGGGTTTCGCGCCGGGAACAAAAGGAGCGAACCACTCTTCGTAGGTCGGGAAGATATCAAAGGGCGCCGTGCCCACAGTCTGGTATTCAGCGTCCGTGGGCTTCCTTTCCTTGTCCTGGATCGGATAGGCCTGGATGAACAGGTTGTTGTAGATCCGGTCATCTCCGTGCAGAATGGTCATAAAGCCTGCCACCTCCGTCCGGTGGCGGATGTGATAGGGCGTATACCGGGGCTCCCGCTGTCCGTTCACCACGCTGTCCACGCCGCTGTTGATCAGGCTGAAGCCGCCCAGGATCAGGTTATGCACACAGGCAATGCCTTCCGAGGGGATCGTGATGCTGACCGGGCTCATCAGCACGTTATTGTCGATCAGCGTGGGGCCGTGGCCGACCTCCACAAAGATATCGGTGGAGAACATCGCTCCGCGGGCCTGTTCTCGTCCTTCCGGCCGGCAGTTGTCATGCATCAGGTTCTGGCTGACGCGGGCACCCTGTGCCTCCCAGTCAAGCCATACGCCCATAATACAGTTGTGGATATGGTTGCGCCGGATCGTCACGTCGATCGCAGCATGCAGTTTGATGCCGGCGGTTTCCGCGCCGCCAAGCTGCTGGCTGTTGCAGATGTGATGAATATGGCAGTCCTCGATCGTTGAGAACACGCCGCCCATACGGCCGACAATACCGGTCTGTTCGCAGTGATGCACGTTGCAGCGCCGGATGATATGGCCGCCCACCTTTTCCTTCAGCCAGCCGTGATACTGTCCGCGGCAGACCGCGTCCCGCTCCATCTGGGTGGGGCTCTTTACCTTCTTGTGGAAGAAATACATATCATTTTCCGGATCCAGGTACTTGCCCAGGGAGATACCGCAGCAGCGGCTGTTGCTGACTTCACAGTCCTCAATGATCCATCCCCGGGACCAGTGCGGTCCGATCATGCCGTCCTGGTATGCAGCCGGCGGCGCCCATGTTGTGGCTGCCTTGGTGATCAGGAAGCCGCTTACGGTAATGTATCCGATGCCGGTCTTGTCAGGCATGAAGCAGTTCCGGCGGACGCTGATCTCCACTTTCTGCTTGTTGGGATCCTTTCCGTGGAAGTTGGCGTACAGTACGGTTTCCTCTCCGTCCTGCTCCGTATACCACAGGTATTTCGCCTCGTCCTGCGTCCAGGCGTGGGGATCCGGTTTGCCGGCTTCGCATTCCTCCAGGGAGGAGCACTCGTACATCGCTGCGTCATTCAGGTAGACCGATCCGGTATGACGGATCACAGGAGAAAAATACCAGTCTCCGCATACGACTTCCTTATAGGGATTGTAGGTCCCGAATATGCCGTTGTTCACCCGTGCGGTCCAGGTTGTTCCCTTGACCTTTTTCCATCCCGTCAGCAGTTCAGCACCGGTAATGACTGCTCCGAGGGGCTTTTCACTTCTGTAAGTGATCCGTTTCTCCTCGGTACCGGCGTTCACGGGATTGACGTACTCACGGTAGATACCCGGAGCCACGATGACTTCATCGCCGGGCACCGCGATTCTGGCCGCGTCATTGATGCGCCTGAAGGGCATTTCTTTGGATCCGTTGCCTTCCCGGGGGGCATTTGCACTTACGTAATAGATCATGGGGAACCTCCTCAAAGATAGATTTTATAGTTGCCTGTCAGCATCAGCAGACAGAAGAAATACAGACAGTTGTCATAGTACCGGCGGACGCCTTTCCGCATCGGCAGCTCAGCGAACTCCTTCAGGAAACGAAGCCGGTTTTCAGAACGGCTGGCGATGGAGGCTGCGCCAAGTACAGCGCGGATCGCTGTCGGATGCATGGCCGGTTCGCTCTGCGCTTTGCCGTCCAGTTCGTAGGCGCGAAGGTCGTTCATGTCCTGCGTGCCGAAAAAGTCCTGTATATGCGTTTCGATTTCCGCCAGGGTCTCATTCTCCCCGAACCAGACGCAGTCCAGCGCGATATTTTCAGCCACACGGTAGGCATCGGAATAATATACCCAAGGTTTCCGGAACAGCAGCACGGTCTTTCCGTCATAATCGGCGTATTCCGGGCTTAATCCGGTAACAGGATCCGCAGAGAGTGCAATATACTTCCTGCTCTGCTCCGCCGCGTATTTCCAGAACTCCCTGTCTTCCTCATCGGCCTTCAGGGAAAACAGCTCGTAGAAATGAGGCAGGTGATAGCTGGGATCTGAAATCTTCATTCCGGGAACAAAGCGGATATAGCCGTTTTCCGGTTCCCACATAGGCTGTCCGCCCTCAGTCATCTCATGCTGATGAACAGCATGGCGGAGGATCTCCCGGGCCCGTGCGGTATAGTTGAAGCTGCCTTCACCGTCTCCCCACCGGGCGGCGGCCATGAACAGCGCCATGGCGTAATACTCTTCCCCGTCCGGTGCCGGTCCGTCAGAATTCGGAGAACCGTCAATATGGACTGACCAGCGGAAATAGCCGGCGTTGGGACCATCCTTCAGCAGCATATAACGCTCCGAAAAGGTCCACAGCTTATCAAAGATATCTTTCCGGTCCATCTGCACGCACATCATCATGCCGTAGCTCATGCCCTCTGTCCGTGCGTCAATATTGCCGGTATCAACCATACACCAGGCATCCTCATCCGTATGATGGCAGAAGTTTTCCTCCGGATCAAAAAAAATCGTCTCAAAAGCCTGACTGACTTTTTCCGCCGCTTCCCTGTCACTGATCCCGGCTTCAGCCAGGTAATTCGGATATATTCCGGTCACAAAGGCACCTGTTTTCATCGCAGTTCCTCCGGTTGTACGTACTTTTATAATCATAAATCTAAGGAATCATCGATGTCAAGATTTTTCCTGCAGGCGGCCGGACGCCTTTAATTTCCGGAAGAATAGCTGCCTGATGAAGAAGCGGCAGCGGCGGCCGCCCGGTCTTTGATCATATGCTGAAGCGTAACGAGAATCGCGATGGTGATATCCTGGAACTCAGGCTGATACAGGTCAATGCAGTATTTGTCGTGCATGGACAGCATCTTCTGGCCGATCACGGCGATCACCCTGTCCTGCCCGTCATAGAGTTCAAAGTTCAGTCCCGCGATATTTCCCCGCAGCTGCCAGTCCAGTCCTTCGATGTTCGTAATATCCTTCACCAGGTGAAACAGTTCATTGGACATCTCAAACTTTTTGCCATCCGCCATGGTGACATTGTGACGCTCATGAAGGGTCATCAGTTTCCGTTCAATATGGGCAACATGCCTGCCTTCCGCATCCCTGATATCCGTCTTGTCATGAATGGACGGGAATTTGGTGTCCGCCTGGTATACAATACTGCCCTGTTCATCTGTAATATCGATATGGTGGTGCAGGGTGAACACCTTTGTTGTGGTGAAGAGGGAAAGCGCAGGCTCCCCAAACATCTGAACATTATTCACGTTTGCCTCTTCGCCTGCTTCACGGAAACGATGATACCTGGAAAATACGCCCATGGTCAGGTTCCTCCTTTATTCTTCCCGCGTTCTGTCCGGCATGGATCAGGCCCGCGGGATGCGTTTCTGCATTCAGAAAGGGGGCTGGCTCCTGTCAGCCCCCTCGCTTCCCGTTTATATCATTTTCAGTGCCGGAAAGGACAGGACCATCATCATGAATCCCGGACTGTCCTCCTGTTCAAAAAAACGGGTCTGGAAAGCCGGTTCCACCTGCAGTCCTGTCGGCGGAATCCAGTCGGTTTCCGTAATTCTCTCCGTAATCGCTGATACCGGCATCCCGTTCCTTCCGAACATGTACATCCCGTTCCGTTCCTCAACGGTCATGGACCAGCCGCCTGTATCCGTACGGGCGGAAAACTCATAAAGTCCCGGCTGCCAGAAGATGATCCGGTACAGTTCCTCTCCCGTCAGGTTATCCTTGATTCTCCTGCTGACGCCCGGCACTATATCCGTATCGATCTTGAACTGGCTGTACCAGGCGATATCCTCACCGGTCACGCGTACTGTGGAGGAAGTGCTGATCTGGCAGGTCGTTTCCCCGATTTTCTCGCTGCCCAGGTAATAGGAATAGCCCCACATCCCTGTAGCAGAAAGGCGGTAGGAAATAATATCCGTCATTTCCTGCCGCCCCCTTTCATGCCGCATTCCCGGCGTTTTCCTTCTTTATTCCCTGTCCGGCACGGTTTTCCCTTCCGCCGCGCCGGAAATCAGTTTGAGCTTTTGTTCACGGTTCATGTGCTTGATGTGCCATTCCCGGCTCAGCGCCTCGTGCCGGTCCTCATAGGTTTCATACCATACCAGCTTTACCGGCAGCCTGGACCTGGTATATTTGGCTCCCCGGCCCAGACTGTGCTGTTCCACGCGGGCTTCCAGGTCCGTTGTCCACCCGCAGTAGAGGCTGCCATCCCCGCATCTCAGCAGATATACATAGTTCATTCCTGTATTTCCGTTTTTCCTTCCCCTGCCTGTTGTTTCCGTTCCGCCTTAAGCCGGTTCTGCCTGGCCTTGTTCAGGGCGTGCATCGCTTCAAAGGGACCGAATATGGCGGACAGGATAATCAGGATCCAGTACCATGGCATGGGTATCACACTCCGCTGTCTGATGTTTTATCCTTATACTGCCTGTTCCCAGAGCATTTGGGTCAGGCACTTCCGCACAATGGATTCCGGTTCTGTTTCCGGATTGATCCACTGTCCTACATCCTCCTCCGGAAGCATCAGGGGCATCCGGTCATGCATCCAGGCCAGCGAATCGTCCGCCTGCCTGGTCAGGATAACAAAAGCAGGGATTCCCGCTTCCATCCTGTATAGTCCGGCCAGCCAGACATGGTCTTTTCCGGCGGGATGGATCCTGTATTTCTGTCCCGGTTTTTTCTTCGCGTCATGCTCCCATTCGTAATAGCCGGAAGCAGGGATCACACACCGGTGTTTCTGCCAAGCTTCCCGGAAGGTCGGCTTTTCGGCGGCTGTTTCAGACCGGGCATTGATCAGCAGCGTCCCGGATCGTCCGGCCGCGGAAGGCTGGCTGAATCCCCACTTCATCGGGAACACCTTCCGCTCGCCGGTTTTGCTGCTTGCAATAACCGGAACCACAGATGAGGGGACAATCTCCCCGCCCTGTGTAATCGGCGGCTGGTTCGCCGCGCTGAAAAGCTCAGCCAGTTTGGTCCGGTTGATTTCCCGGATCATTTCCAGGATAGCCGGATCCACCGGTTCGATAACATAACGTCCGCACATCGTTTACTCCGGTTCAGATGATTCCCAGGGGAATCAGGATAATCAGCAGCAGGGCAACAAGTCCCCACAGGACCGCCAGGAACCTCGTACGTTTCCGCGGCTCCAGGTCCGGAACATAGTTGCTTGCGATAAAGAAAGGAATATAGGTCGTGATGAATACCGGGATCACGCCCCACCATTTGTAAACCCAGATGAAGGAATGGTTGCTTGTCCCTGCCAGGAAGGATTCCACCAGCGCAAACAGCAGCGCCATCTCCAGTGCCCCGGCCAGCTTGCAGGAAATACCCCCTTTGCCGTTGCGTGCAAAGTATCTCTTTGTCCGGTCCTGCGGCAGCATCTTGAAGGAAATCATTCCCGCGATGGAAAACATCATCGAAAGCTCCCAGCATACACCGATCAGGAGAATGAAGGTTGTGGATTCGTTGCTTACAGACCACAGCGGATAGCCGGCCAGTTTGCCGATCACCGCGTTGCAGATTTCATACAGCCAGTGCACACCGTAAAGAGCCAGGCCGGCACACACAACTTCTGTATTTTTCTTTTGGATCTCGGTCCAGTAGACATAAAAAACAACAGACAGGATAAAAATGAAAGTCCAGTTGAAATTCTCTGTGCTCCGTACCCGGATGGCATTGACAAGGTCCATGGCTTCCTGCGAGCCGTCTCCCCAGAATCTGAACATATGCTTTCACTCCTTTATACTTAATTGACTGCTGTCAATGGAGTCCCGGCTTCAGTTTCCTGTTGTTTTCCCGATGCAGAGGGTTTCCAGCTTTTCCATGTTCGTCAGGATGCTCACAGCCGGCTGCACCACGTTGTCGATCAGCTTCCAGTCATATCCGTTCATGATCAGCGCCATGGTAATTCCCGTTTCCCGCTGATAATAGATATTCGATGACAATCCGCTGTACCGGCCCTGGTGTCCGTACCAGGTGCCCCGGTCAAATCCAGTCAGCCGGACCGTGCTCAGGCCGTACCGGCTTTCCGCCGTCAGCGGCTGGTCGGCCTCCATCAGCCTGACCGTTTCTTCTTTCAGGATCCGGACCCCGTTCAGTGTTCCGCCGTTGAGCATCATCTGCGCCAGCTTTGTCAGGGACTCCGCGTTGATATACAGTTTCCCCACGGTATATCCGTTGTTCCCCTTCGGATCAGCCTTGTTGTTATACGTCCGGTTCCTGTCCTTCTGTACGGATATCTGCACCTTTCCGTTTGTTTTCAGGAGATCCTTTGTCTTCGTTCCTGACGGCAGGAATTTCGGGGAATAGGCTGCGGTCAGTCCAAGGGGCTTAAACACTTTCTGGTTCAGGTAGTTCTGTACGCTTTTGCCGGAGATGGCTTCAATCAGGCATCCGAACAGCGCCCCGTTATAATCCGCGTACATATAAACGGTTCCCGGTTCGACGGATTCATCAAAGATCGGGTCATATCCTTTTTTCCCGATCCTTCCCCAGTCCGGATGGTAGTTTGACGCATCCGCTGACAGGGACGATGTATGGGTCAGGAGCATCCTGGCTGTAATGGGCGTATCCGGAAAAGCCGGATTCCGTACTTTGAAGCCGAGATAGGAACTGATATCCTTGTCCAGGTCAAGCTTTCCCTGGTCAAACAGCGTCATCAGGCCGATCGCCGTCACCCATTTGGTAATGGAGGCGATCCTGAAGCAGGTATCTTCGTCAACGCCTCCGAAAGACCATGTGAGGAATGTTTTTCCCTCTTTGGAGAGCACAAGCGTGCCGCATGCAGCGCCGCTGTTTCTTTGAACGGACTGCAGGAAGCTGTTCACCTCATCCGGAAGGATGACAAGACCGGTCGCCGGATCCGCTGCAGTCGGTAAATCCGATCCGGACGAGGGCGTCTCCGCCGTGTCATCATCCGCTTTGGCATAGAGCTTCCCAAGGGTTTTCGGTCCCGCAACGCCGTCAGCCTTCAGCCCGTTTTTCCGCTGATAAGCTTTGACAGCGTTCCGCGTTCCCTTTCCGAAAACACCGTCAATTTTCCCATTGTAAAAGCCCAGGTCCTTCAGGGCCGTCTGCAGTGTTTTCACAGCAGCCCCCCGTGAACCTTTCTTGAGCGTCTGAACTTTTTCCGCCTGTACAATCTGCATGCAGGAAACCAGCAGCACCAGCACGAGCAGGAATGCCGTCAGTCTTTTCAGCACGGAAGTCCCCTCCATTTTGAACGGGTCGGCACATCTTGTTTTTCAATATCTTATTTATTATATGCTACAATCCGTAAACCCGTCAACCAATGAAAAACACTGCTTTATCTCTGCTGTTTGTCTTGCGTGCGCCTTCCGGAACAGATACAATAGGATTCACCTGGAAATGATTCACCGGAAGGTCGTGTTTTGATTTGCGTATTCTTCTTATCCGTCATGCGGAACCTGATTACACCGTGGATTCCCTCACACCGAAGGGGCGTGTGGAAGCTGAACTCCTGAGCAGGCGCCTCATACATTATGATATCCGCGATTTTTACGTTTCCCCCCTGGGCCGTGCGCGGGACACCGCTGCCTATACCCTTGAAAAACTGAATCGCCATGCTGAAACCCTTTCCTGGCTCCGTGAATTCACGGGCTCCTATCCGGATCCGGAAACAGGTGTCCGCCGGATCGTGGCATGGGACGTGAAGCCCCGGATCTGGACTGCCTTTCCCGGCGTGACTGATATTAGCACCTGGTGTGACGCGCCTGCCTTTTCCGGCGGCGATGTCCGGGAAATCTGGAAACAGACTACGGACGGGGTTGATGAACTGCTGGGACGATACGGCTATGTCAAGGACGGCCCTGTCTGGCGCTGTGAACAGAACGAAGATTTTACCCTGGCCCTGTTCTGCCACTTCGGGATTTCCATGGCAGTCCTGGCCTATCTCACGGATGTCTCTCCCATGGTACTCTGGCACCACACGCTTTGCCTGCCGTCTTCCGTAACAGAGATTGTGACGGAGGAAAGGATCCGCGGAGAAGTTTCCTTCCGGATGACCAAGCTTGGGGATCTGACCCACCTGGAAGCCGCGGGCGAAAAAAGAAGCACCGCCGGATTGTTTCCGGAGTGCTTCACAGGGATTGACTCAACGGATCCCGCTGTGAACGGAACCCTGAAATGATATGAAAAAAGCGCCGTGAAGGCGCTTTTTTACTGCAATTATTGCTTGGCGATCTCAACGAGCTTGGCAAAGCCGGCGGCATCGTTCACAGCCAGGTCAGCCAGCATCTTGCGGTTGACTTCGATGTTCTGCTTCTTCAGGCCGTTGATGAACGTGGAATAGCTCATGCCGTTCAGGCGGGCGGCAGCGTTGATACGGGTGATCCACAGACGGCGGAAATCGCGCTTGCGGAGTTTACGTCCGATGAACGCGTAACGCAGGCTGCGGGCAACCTGTTCTTTCGCGGCGCGGTACTGTTTGGATTTAGCTCCCCAGTAGCCTTTCGCCAGCTTCATAACCTTGCGGCGACTCTTATGGGCGTTAACGGCCCTCTTAATGCGTGCCATGTTTGTTTTCCTCCTTGCCGGTGAATTGGCTTATTTGTAAGGCAGTAACTTGTGAATGGTCCGGGCTTCAGCAGCGTTGTCAACAACACCGGCGTTCCGCAGGTGACGGGTACGCTTGGTGGTCTTCAGACGCACCTGATGGTTGGCGTTCATCTGCTTATGCCTTACGATACCGGATTTGGTAAAGGAAAAGCGTTTGGCAGCTCCGCGATGGGACTTTTGTTTGGGCATTGGTTTTGTCCTCCTTCCAACGGTTTACTCCTTCGTCTCTTTCGAGACGGCATTCTCCCTCTTTGCCTTTCTTTCGGCAAAGGAAGCCTTAACGGCTTTGGGAGCAAGGATCATGATCATGTTACGGCCATCCAGCAGCGGGCGGCGTTCCACCATGCTGGCATCCTTACACCGTTCAGCAAAATCCTGCATGACCTTAAGGCCGATTTCGCTGTGGGTGATCTGGCGGCCGCGGAAACGAATGGATACCTTAACCTTGTCGCCGTTCTCCAGAAAGCGGATCGCCATCTTCGCCTTGGTGTTCACATCGTTTTCTTCGATGGTGGCGGACAGCTGCACTTCCTTGATATCGACAACGCGCTGATTCTTCCGGTTTTCCCGCTCCCGCTTTGCCTGTTCATAGCGGTACTTGTCATAATCCAGCAGTTTGCACACAGGCGGAACCGCTGAAGGCTGGATCTTGGCCAGATCAAGTCCCCGTTCCTCCGCAAGCTGCAGTGCCTGCTGCGTACTCATGACTCCGAGCTGTTCACCGTTTTCGTCGATCAGGCGAACCTCTCTGTCGCGGATTTCCTCATTGATCATCAGTTCGGTTGCGATGTCCATGCACCTCCTACAAAAATGAGCGGCGGGCTGTTGACCCGTCGCTCATGAATCATCTTATCCTGATCGGAAAAGCGCCATAACCCGGCAGCGTGAGCCGCGCAAGGTGAGAGACGGGCAAGCCTCTGCTTTAGAACATAGGGATATTACCACAACGGTATGACACCTGTCAAGCTATTCTTTTCTTTCTTTTTTTCTTTTTATATATGTTCCGGTTATCCCGTCACAATACGGCTGTACAGGATTACAGCGAATTGACCAGGTCAAACAGCGGCCGGTTGAAATACCGTTCCTTTTTAAGTGCCTTTTCGATCGGCATATAGAACACTTTGCCCTTCTGCATGCCGATGACCTGGTTGCTGATACCGTCGCGCAGCAGGCGCACCGCCAGGTTGCCTGCCTCGAAAGCAAACGCGCTGTCGCGTGCTGTGGGTTCAGCGCCGCGCTGAACATAGCCGATCACATTGGCCCTGGCCTCCACCATGCCGCACATGCGTTTCATCACGGAAGCAAACCGTACCGCAGACATAGGTTCTTCCGGATAGCAGGGCTTTCCGCGGGATGTCAGGAAGTTGTACAGGTCAAAAGGTGCCATGGATTCCCAGCAGCCTTCCGCCACAACGATCGTTGCCCGGTAATTCCCCTGGTTCAGCTGGCGCTGCAGCTGCATGGCCACACCTTCCACCGTCCAGGGCACTTCAGGAACCACCACAATCTCACTGCCTGTGGAAACAGCTGCCGTCAGGGCAATATCTCCGCAGTGGCGTCCCATCACCTCCACAACGGCAGGCCGGTCATGGCTGCGGGAGGTTGCCCGGATCTTACGGATCGCTTCCACGCAGACGTTGACAGCCGTGTCATAGCCCAGGGACATTTCCGTATAGGGCAGGTCATTGTCTATGGTGCCGGGTATGCCGATACAGGGTACTCCCAGGTCGCACAGGGCCTGTGCTCCCCGGAAGCTTCCGTCTCCGCCGATCACAACAAGGCCGTCGATCTGCATGCTTTTCAGCGTTTTTACAGCTTTTTCCTGGTATTTCTTTTCCTTGAATTCCAGGCATCGCGCCGTACGAAGATAAGTACCTGGATCATCCGCGATATCGAGTACCAGTTCCAGCGTAAGCTCCTGCATGTCATCCTTCAGGTTTGCGCTTTTCCGGAGCAGACCGTTATATCCGCGCTTGATGCCGATCAGCGGAATGCCGTACATCGCGGCGCTTCGTGCAACAGACATCACCGCCGCGTTCATTCCAGGGCTGTCACCGCCGCTGGTTAATACGCCGATCTTTCTCATGGTTCGTCTGTTCTCCTTTCCCTTCTTTCTTCATCAATATAGCACATTTTGCGAAAAGAAAAAAGTTTCCGGGGAATGTATGTTATTTCCGTTTCGTTAATTTATCGTAACACTTTCTTTACATTTTGAAACATGTCTGCTAAAATTAGCATGCCTGTTTCAGATGCATAACGTATCGGAAGGAGATTGTCATGAGAAAGCATCGTTTTTCTGCCCGGGCTCTGATTCGGCTGTGTCTTGCCGGATGCCTTATCATGCTGTTTTTATCCCCCGCTCTGGCCTATGAAGCTTCCACCCTCTATAACGGCTGCTCAGGCGAGGAAGTGCGTCAGCTGCAGCAGGCGCTGATTGACCTTGGATTCCTGGACGGAAAAGCAGACGGTGTCTTCGGAAATAAAACCGAGAACGCGGTCCGTGCCTTCCAGAAGAAAAACAAACTGACAGCCGACGGCCTGGCCGGTGAAAAAACGCGTGAGCTGGCTCTCAACAGCGCGGCCAAACTCAAAAACCCTTCTGCCACCCCGGTGCCGCAGACCGTTTATGCCGATCCGCCGACCACCCCGACCATCGGAACGGCAGCGACACGGATACCCGCTTCAAAAGCCAATGCCGGCTTACTCTTCGGCGGCAATTATGATACCATCCGTTACGGAGACAAGGGAGAACGCGTAAAGATCCTCCAGAATGCTCTCATTGACACCGGTTTCCTGAAAGGCAAAGCAGACGGTGATTTCGGCGATCTGACCCTGAATGCTGTCGTTGCCTTCCAGCAGTATCAGAAGCTGACCGCTGACGGCCTCGCAGGCAAAAAAACACTGGAAGCGCTGGAAAAAGCCGTCAAAAACGGTACAAAAGTCAGCACAACACCAGTTCCCGCTGCAACTCCGGCTCCCACCGCAACGCCGAAGCCGGCTGACACGCCCTCCGATATCAACGCGAGGATGTCCATTCCCTCCCTTTCCTCTGTGCAGCTGATGCACTGGTTCAACGATGTGAAACCCTCCATCTCAAACGGACAGTATCTCCTGATCTGCGATCCGTCAACGGGCCTGAACTGGACACTGCGGGTCATGTCCCGAGGCCGTCACTGCGACTGCGAACCACTGACCTCGCAGGACACGCGTACCATGGTCACCGCTTTCGGCGGGATAAATACCTGGAATCAGAAGGCGGTTTATGTGAAACTGCCTGACGGACGTTGGACGATTGGTTCCACCCATGATATGCCCCATGATTCGGGCGGAATCAAGAATAATGATTTCAACGGCCATCTGTGTGTCCATTTCCTCCGGGATATGTCAGAAGCGCAGAAAAACGATCCCAAATACGGTGTGGCAAACCAGCAGACCATCCGGAGCTTCTGGAAGCAGCTGACCGGCCAGGATATTACAAAATAAACAGAAATGAAAAATACCGGCGGTTCCATAAAGAACCGCCGGCTTTGTTTTTGTTTTGGAGATCAGGCTTCTTCAGGAAGGATGGCCTTCAGGATATCAAACGCCTGGGGATTGTCGATACTGCTGCTGATCACGCCGAGGTCCAGCGCTTCCTGTTTATCATCCGTGATTTCCAGTACGCTGTCATCGTTCAGGTTGAATTCGCCGATTACCTTCACGGAGTCGGAGAAGTCAGCTTTAACGATTTCCGCGGTCAGTTCGTCACCGAATGCCATGTTCCAGTTTTCGTCCGCTGTCCGCTTGCTTCCGTCCTTTGCCGTCAGGGTCAGGATACTGTCTTTCACGCTGTAAGATCCGGTTTCGGTATAGCCGTCTTTGAATTCCGCCTTGTAAGCGTATCCGGTCAGGAACCAGATGGTATATGCTTCCTCTTCACCGTAAAGGATAGCCAGCACACGGCCTTCGCTGTCGCTGCCGGTATCGGTATCCTTATCCGTATCATCATCCTTGTCCGTATCGGTATCCTTGCCGCTGTCCTTATCATCCTTTTCAGGTTCCGGTTCTGTCTTCTGCTGCGGCACTGGAGCGGGATCCTTCTTCTGCTCTTCTTCCGGCCCGTTTTCCGGTTCCTTTACCGGATCTTTGCCGGGTTCGGGAGCGGGTTCTTCTCCCTTTGCTGGTTCAGGTTCGGGTTCGGGATCCGGTTCAGGTTCGGGATCCGGTTCAGGTTCGGGATCCGGTTCAGGTTCGGGATCCGGTTCGGAATCAGCCAGTTTCTCCAGGTCGAAGGACAGGTAAACACCGCCTGCCCACGGAACTACAAAGGTGAAGTTTCCGTTCTCCTGTTTTGTGACTTCCGCTTTGATCCGGTTATCACCCTTGCCGTTATAGATCACAACTTCGTAGCCTTTGCGGTATTCCTCCTTCAGGTCAACAGAAAGGGTCAGTTCCTTGCTCTCTTTGGCCACATTCAGCGTGTGTGTGCCCTGTGTGTTTCCGCCGGCTGCTTCCGTTCCTGTTCCTTCCGGTCCCGCTGTGCCGACTGTCTTTTCGCTCGTTCCGGCAACGTTCAGCGTTCCGTATTTCTCGTTGTCTTCCTTCTTGATGATGTAATTGATGCTTTCTTCAACTGCTCTAACCGATTCGCCGTATTGATCCACTGTGATCTGGTTGTCTTCGTTCGGTCTGACTGCCCAGGTTGTGATCAGGAAATTCACCGCCGCTTCCACATTGGCCACAAAGATCGGAATCCCGCCGGAAATGGTCTCTTCCACTACAATATCCACTGCCGGATCGGTGTTTTCCGCTTCACTGGCACACTCTCCTCCGGCGTTACCGGTGGGCTGAGGCGCTAAATTATACTCCACCTTTTCACCAAGCTTGATGCCGCCTTCAGTGGCCGTCAGGTCACCGCCGACGATGATCTGGGCTGTTCCGGTGCCTTTGCCGCTGAAGTCCACATCAATACCGTTTTTCCCGCTCAGGCTGCCGCCGACTGCCACCACTGCTGTACCGTTGTTCTCCCAGCCGGACCCCTGTCCTGAGATCGTTATGCCTGTGCCGTTGTCTGCTGTCACGTCGCCGGCGATCTCCACATCCAGTTCGCCGCTGTAGTTGACAATCTTGAGTCCGTTTTCTCCAGCGATCAGGTCTCCGCCGATATTCATTCTGGAGATGCCACCCTCAACGCCGACGTTTTGCACCATCGCAGCGTATTCTTCGCCCGCAGTAACGCTTCCGCCGATATCCATCGTGACCGTACCGTCACTGTTTTGGATCCCGACACCAAAGGCTGACGCCGTCACATCGCCGCCGATACCGACCGTGGCTGTTCCTGTCTCGGTATTGACCCTCGCGCCGTTTGCGGATGCCTTCAGGTCTCCGGTGATTTCAACCGTGGTTGTGTTGTCCAGGTTATTGATGTCCAGTCCGTCCCTGGCAGTCACGTTTCCGTCGATGACCAGGTCGGTGATGCCGGATGTCGTGTCATCCTGGCTGTCCAGCCAATAATACGGAACATCCATTATGACGGCAGTTCCGTCAACCGCGGACAATCCGCCGTTAACGGTGATGTCCAACTCACCGCCCTTGTTCTGAACCGTAACGCCGTCTCCGTTGAAGACATGTTCGGAATTGTCATACCAGTTGTCTTCTTCATCGTCATCTACTTCATCGTCATCTTCATCGTAGTCTTCAGGAGCAGCCTCCCAGCCGCCCTGATGCTGATAGCCGAATACTTCAAGTCCCTTGTCAATAGTGATCGTTGTTTTACCGGCTTTTGCTTCCGCATGCACACCGTTTATCGTAAGGTCTTCACGTGGATTATCCTCTTTTTCATGAGATACAGAAACACCGTTTTCGGCCTTGATTGTGAAATCTCCGCCCTCATTACGGGTTTTGATTCCGTACACCCCTGCATTGACCGTTCCCTTAACAGTCACATCCGCATAGTTATCAGGTTTTTCGTACACTCCGATGCGGGATCCGTCAGGGTTTTCGATATAATCACCGTATTCATCTTCCAGATATCGGAAATTTTCACTTGAAGAAACATCGATTCCCGTTTCGCCGCTCTGAACATCCCCGTTTATGGTTGCGTTGATGCCCTTTTCCTTGTCATCGCCAGTAAGTGAAATATCAACGCCGCTGTAATCCCTTGCCCAGACATTTTCTGCATTGACGATTATATTACCGTTCTGCACATCCGCGTACAATCCGCCCATATTTCCTTGTACATCGCCGACATTGACATCTAATGTTCCGTTTGCATCATGGATGTCAGAGTCGGCATTATCTACTGAAAGGTTTACGCCGATATCCGTTCCGAAAACATCTCCTGCCTGAATGGTGGTTTTGCTCCCCGCTTCCCAGGCGGCTGCGTACAGTCCGTCACTGCCCCAGCCATCAATATTCTGGACAGTCACATTGACGGTTGATCCTTCACCCTCGGATTCAGCTAAAACACCCTTTCCTTTCTGGCTGTAAACATCCTTAGCTTTCACTGTCGATGTGGAATAATCATCAGTTTTCAGGAAAACCCCATAGTCGGACCAGGATTCAATATCACCTTCAACGGTAACATTCAGTATGCCGGAATTGTTCTGCAGGTAGGCGCCTCTGTATCCGCCGTATACATCCCCTTCAACTGTGATGTCTGTTTGGCTGTGATCAAGCGGTTCATCCGGCCATCTTACTATACCGTTCGTAACGAGCATACCCTGGGAATTGTTTTTGTCTTCAGCGTAAAGGTCCCCTTCAATGGTGACTTTTGCTGTAGAATCATATGTGTTTTGCAGCGACAGTCCATCCCCTCCGTTTGTACCGGCGGAAACGCTGCCCTTAACAAGTACCTCAGAATGGGAATTATCATCAACAGTTATCCCTATTCCCTGACCGGCGCTCTGTATAGCACCGGTTTCGACCGTGGCATAGCTTTCGTCATATTCATCATATGATCGGCTTGTAATAGATAAGCCGCTGTATCCGGCCTGAAGCTCTCCTGCTTTCGCGTTGACTGTGGAACCATATTCAGCAAGTATATCCAGAGCAACACCATTATTTCCGGCGGTAATATCTCCGTTTACAACTGAAGTTGTTTTACCGCCGTATTTCTGTGCCACACCCAGCCCACTGTCGCTGCTCTGGATTCCGCCGTCTACTGTAAAGGAGGTTTCACCATACCATGTCTCAAGGTTGGCACCCGATCCATTCGTTGAGATATCTTCTGTGCTGATTTTTACAGTAGATCCTGATTTGTCTTCGTTATAGCTTTTCAGAGCAATTCCGTTGCCGCCATCTCTATAGGTTGTGATTTTTCCCGCATCAATTTCGACATTGCAGGCATCATCCACATACAGATCAACAGCCGTTCCGGCTTCAGACCAGATATCCCCTGTTTCAAGATCAAGTGTTGACTGATCCTTCACGCTGATCTTTGCACCGCCGCCGGCCGTATTGGTGATATTGCCGGTATCCAGGTCCAGGGTGGACTTGTCATCCATCTTGACGGTAAGTCCGTGAGATTCACATGTGATTTCCTGTTCGCCCCATCCCCATTCCACCGGATAGGGATATGCCGGATTGTCATAACCAACTGTTACGGTCACCGGGCCGGCATTCGATGTCAGGTCACCTGTCTCCATGGTAACTTTACCGCCGCCTAATTGATCGGGAAATTCCAGCAGCAGAGCCGCGTATTCCGTTCTGCCGTCCTCCAGTTCGATCGGATCCGGCAGGACAAGGTCCCCCAGTGCGTTATCGCCTGTGTAGGTGCTGTCTTCCACATTGCCTGTATATGTGAAAGCCGTGCCATTCGTCTGCTCAGCAAATACACCGGTCGGCAGCATCAGGCCGAAAATGCAAATGCTGAGCATCAGGCCGGTCCATCTTCTGATGGTGTGTTTGGTTGTCTGCTTCATGTCAAAATGTCCTCACTTTCATTGCTCGTTTCCGAAAACGTTTTCGGGGTCAAAGTGCTGAAGTTTGCTGGGATTCTGACTTTTCTGCGCTGAGACATGCTATTGTATTCAGCCGATATTATTACACATTTGTCTGCACAAATCAATCATTATTCCTTTTTTTCTGTGTTTTGATTCTGTTTTTGCCGTCCAGGCATTGATTTTATTGCTTTTTTCTGTCAGGGCTTTTTGCTTGACACTTTCATTTTTATCCTCTCACTGTGTTGTCAAGGGAAAACCCTTGACATTCTTTTTTGATTGTGTATAATATTGCAGGTGTCAGAAAATGACCCATTGCAAGGAGGCCATGCATGGAACGGGAAGATCTCAGCAAAAAGGTGGATCTGGCGTTCCTTTCCGCCTTTTACGGCGGCCTGCTGACAGAGAAGCAGCGTCGTGTCCTCTCCCTCCACTGTGAGGAGGATCTCTCCCTGGGTGAGATTGCCGACGATGTCGGTATTTCCCGCCAGGCAGTGCATGAAACCCTTACCCGTGCGGCTTCCAGGCTTGAAGAACTGGAATCTGTCCTTGGTGTGGCGGAGCGTTTCCGTAAAATAGACTACGGTCTGGAAAGTGCTCTGGACGCCATGAAACGGAAAGATTACGCCCGTGCGGAATACCTGATTAAAGAAATTCTGTCGATCGAAACGGCTGAGCCGTCCGATCGCTGATGGAGGCACCATGGCATTTGAAGGCTTGAGCGAAAAGCTCCAGGGCGCCCTGCGGAAAATGACCGGCCGCGGCCGGCTGACAGAGCAGGCTGTTAAGGAAGGCATGCGTGAAGTCCGTATGGCCCTGCTGGAGGCTGACGTCAACTACGCTGTCGCGAAGGATTTCATCCGCAAGGTCACAGACCGCTGTGTCGGCGCGGACGTTCTTTCCTCCCTCACCCCCAGCCAGCAGGTTATCCGTATTGTCAATGAAGAGATGACCGAGCTGATGGGCAGCACCAACGCCAAACTGAACTGGTCTTCTTCCGTTCCGACGATCTTTATGCTCTGCGGCCTGCAGGGCGCCGGTAAAACCACCATGTGCGCCAAGCTCGCCGGATACCTGATCAAGCAGGGTAAAAAGCCCATGCTTGCCGCCTGCGATATCTACCGTCCCGCCGCCATTAAACAGCTGCAGGTGGTCGGCCAGCAAGTAAACGTCCCCGTGTTCGAAAAGGGCACCCAGGACCCGGTGAAAACCGCGAAGGAAGCCATTGAGTACGCCCGTTACTATCAGCGGGATGTACTGATCATCGATACAGCCGGCCGCCTGCATATTGATGAAAACCTGATGGATGAGCTGCTTCGGATCCAGAAAGCGGTCTCCCCCACGGAAGTTCTGCTGACGGTTGACGCCATGACCGGTCAGGATGCCGTGAATGTCGCCAAGGCCTTCGATGAAAAGCTCGGCGTCACCGGCGTTATCCTCACAAAGCTGGACGGCGACACCCGCGGCGGCGCGGCGCTGTCCATCAAGGCCGTCACCGGCAAGCCGATCAAATTCAGCGGTATCGGCGAAAAGCTCACCGATATCGAGCCCTTCCATCCGGACCGCATGGCCAGCCGCATCCTCGGCATGGGCGATGTGCTCACCTTGATCGACAAGGCCACGGAAGCCTTCGATGAACAGGATGCCGGAAAATTCGCCCGCAAAGGCCTGAACAACAAGCTCACCCTGGAAGACTTCCTGGACCAGATGCAGAGCATGAAAAAGATGGGCGGCTTGCGCAGCATGATCAGCATGCTTCCCGGCATGAGCGGCAAGGATATCGACGTGGATGACAACGCCATGAAGAAACCCGAAGCCATCATCCGCTCCATGACGCCGAAGGAGCGCAAGGATCCCTCCATCCTGAACGCCAGCCGCCGCAAGCGTATTGCCGCCGGCTCCGGCACCACCGTACAGGATGTGAACACCCTGATCCGCCAGTTTGAGCAGGCACAGCAGATGATGAAGCGCATGATGGGCACCAAAGGGAAAAAGGCCCTGCGCGGCATGCGTTTCCCCGGGATGTAAATCCCGCAGTCAACCTTTGTTTGGACTCATATACCTCGCTATATGATTTCCATATATATTAATTCATTTATTTTTGAGGAGGAAATCCAAATGTCCGTCAAAATTCGTCTGAAGAGAATGGGAATGAAGAAAAAGCCTTTCTATCGCGTGGTTGTTGCTGATATCCGCAGCCCCCGTGACGGCCGCTTCATCGAAGAGATCGGTTACTATGATCCCATGACCAAGCCCGCTGAAATCAAGGTTGACAACGAGCGTGCGAAGTACTGGCTCGGCGTTGGCGCTCAGCCCACCGATACCGTCCGCATTCTGCTGAAGAAGTCCGGCGCGATCGAGGAAAAGTAAGCCTGAGATCAGAAAGGATGTACCCATGCAAGAACTTCTAACCTTTGTGGCACAGTCTCTGGTGGAGCATCCCGATCAGGTCACCGTTACCGAAACCGAAGGACCTGAAGCAGTGATTCTGGAGCTCCATGTGGCTGAAGATGATATGGGCAAGGTTATCGGCAAGCAGGGCCGCATCGCCAAAGCGATCCGCGCAGTGGTGAAGGCCGCCACGCTTAAGAACAGCAAGCCTGTTTTTGTTGAAATTCAATAAACTCACAGCCATGTCCGGCGGGATCCGATCTGCGGATCCCGCCGTGCTTTCACCGGAGGAAAACAGCTTTTATGAATGACTATCTCATGATCGCCACCGTGCTCAAGCCCCAGGGAGTCCGCGGGGAATGCAAGCTCCGTTCCTATGCCGCGGACATCGATCTTTTTCACACCTGGAAAACCCTGTACATCAAAAAAGATGAGACATATACGCCCGTAGCGGTCCAAACTGAGCGGATCCGTGACGGCTTTGTGTACGCCCGTCTGGAAGGCAGCGACAGCGCTGACGCCGCGGAGCGGTTCCGCGGTCAGGACCTGTATGTGGACAGGGCTCATGCCACCCCTGTGGAGGAAGATGCCAACCTGATTGCCGACCTGATCGGATGCGAGGCCCGGGATGAGAACGGCAGTGTTATCGGCACCTTAACGGATGTACTCCAGTATGGCACGGTTGATACCTGGGTTTTCCGGGCCGGTAGAGAATCCCTGATGGCCCCTGCTTTGAAATCTGTTTTCCCGGAAGTGGATACGGAAAAGAAAACGATCCTTGTGATCCGGGACAGGCTTGAGGAGGTGGCAGTCCGGTCATGAGCGAGGCTTTCCGTGTCAATATCCTGACCATCTTCCCGGAAATGTTCGAGAGCTTCTTCTCAGCCAGTATCCTCGGACGTGCCCGGGAGCAGGGACTCATTGATATCCGGACAACGGATATTCGTCCTTTTTCAAACAGCAAGCATCACAACACGGATGACTATCCTTTCGGCGGCGGTGCCGGAATGGTCATGATGGCGCAGCCCATCCTGGATGCCATGAAAGCGGTAACCGCTGAGTATCCTTCCGCAAAAAGGATCTACCTGGGTCCCCGCGGGAAAAAGCTGACCACTTCCCTGGCCCGCGAACTGGCACAGGAAAAGGAACTGATCCTTCTCTGCGGCCACTATGAGGGCGTGGACCAGCGGGCGCTGGATGCCTGCGTGGATGAGGAGATCTCCATCGGTGATTATATCCTGACCGGCGGGGAAACGGCCGCCATGGTCCTGGTGGACTGCGTGGCCCGTTTTATTCCCGGTGTCCTGGGCAGTTCCGACAGCCCGGAAGAGGAATCCTTCTCCGACGGTCTTCTGGAATATCCCCAGTATACCCGTCCCCGGATGCTGGAAGGGATGGAAGTCCCGGAGATACTTCTGAACGGCGATCACGCGAAAATAAAAGCCTGGCGGCGCCGGGAAAGCCTGAAAGCCACCATGAAGCATCGTCCGGACCTGCTTGAAACCGCCCCGCTGGATGAGAAAGACCTGATCATGCTTGATGAAATCCGGAAGGAGATGAACGAACCGTGTTCCTCAGAAAACTGACAGTCCTGCTTGTACCGCTGGGCATGCTGCTCCTGCTGTGCCTGCTGTTTCCGCTTTTCAGCTCCATGGATCCGTTTTTCGGCTCCCTGCTGCTTGGCGCGGTTATGGGCGTGATGCTGGCGCTGCTTCTGCCGCTGGCCGGCGCGACCCGTCTGCGGGAACCCTTTGCCTGGCTTCTGTGGATCCCCGCGGCTGTGATCCTGCTTGTCCTGCTGTACCAGTTCCTGGCTTCCCAGCAGGTGGGTCAGAACCTTCCGGTCCTGCGGCTGCTGGCCACCCGTGACACACGGGTAATCACCGCGGAAAGCGCTTTTGCCGCCTATATGCTCGCCTTTTCCATCCGTACAGGAAAAGGGATCTGATTCCTTTCACCAATTGCTGCTTCGGGGATGCGTGACGCATCTCCTTTTTTGATACAAAAAAAGAAGGCCGAAGCCTTCTTTGTGTTTAAATCAAACCAAAGTCTATTTTACAGAACCCGTGATGCCTTCTGCGAACTGCTTCTGCAGCACAAAGAACACAATAATGGTCGGCAGGGAGCAGAACAGAACGCCCAGCATCAGCATACCATAGTCTACTGCGTATCCGTTCGACATATTGGCGATCAGCATCGGCATGGTCTGGACCGCGTTCCCTTTCATAACTGTCCTGGGCCACATATAGGCATTCCAGCTGTTCATGAATATGATAACCGCGGATGCCGCGTAGGTAGCCTTCATCATCGGAATATACATCCGGAAGAAGATCCCGATCTCGCTCAACCCGTCAATCCGGGCCGCCTCCATGGTGTCCATGGGGAAATTCCGTGAATTCTGCCGGAACATCATGATCATGAACGGGGTAGCCAGTCCGGGGATGATAAACGCGAGTACGCTGTTCAGCAGCTTCATTTGGGAGATCATGGTGAACAGCGGAATCAGCGTGGCTACCTGGGGAACCATCATAGCCAGTAGCAGGATGGCAAACAGCCGGTCCTTTCCCCTGTCGTGATACAATTCAAAACCGTATCCAGCCAGGGAGCAGATCAGCAGTGTCGCCAGTGTCTGGACAATCGCGTAGAAGAAGGAATTCCCCATCGCCTGCCACAGGTTCTGCTGGTCAATCAGGTTCTTGTAGTTCTCCGCCAGGTAATTGCCGAACCAGACTTTACCCTGTGCCACTTCCAGAGATGTGTTCGTCGCGGCGGTAAACATCCAGTACAGCGGGAACACGGACAGGATCGACATGATCGTCAGGAAGATATAGCTTGGGATCAGCTTGCGCTGAATATGGGAAACCGCCGGTTTCCGGATCGTTGCAGCCTTAATCACGTGTATCACCTACCTTCAGGTTGATAAACGCCAGAATGGCTACCAGGATGAACACGATGAAGGACAGGGCCGACGCGTATCCGAAGTTGGCAACCCCCTGCCCCAGCGCGTTGTTGTAGATATAATGGGACATCGTGATCGTCGAGTTTGCCGGTCCGCCGTTGGTCAGGTTTACAGACTCATCAAACAGCTGGAGTGTACCGTTGATGGACATGATGCCCGTCATGACGATCACAGGCCGAAGCAGCGGTACCGTGATATGCCAGAAGGTTTTCCAGCCGCTCGCGCCGTCAATGTTCGCCGCCTCATACACTGAATACTCTATGTTCTGCAGGCCGGCCAGGAAGAAAACCATATTATAGCCGGTCCACCGCCAGAGCAGCGCGATAATGATAACAGCCTTTGCGGTTCCGGACTGCCCCAGCCAGTTGATGTTCTCACTGATGATGCCGATTCCCTTCAGGAAGGAATTGACCAGTCCTTCCGTGGCAAACAGGGTTTTGAAGATCAGGGAGTAGGAAACCAGCGCCGTTGCGCAGGGCAGGAAAATCAGCGTCCGGAAAAGGCCGCGGAATTTCAGGTCTTTGTTGTTCAGCAGCTGTGCCAGCAGGATTGCCAGCACCAGCATGATCGGTACCTGGATCAGCAGGTACAGGAAGGTGTTTCCCATAGAGGTCAGGAACACCTTGTCGTTCACCATCCGGGTATAGTTTTTGAACAGCGGCTCCGCCCATTTCAGTTTGGCGGCCGGACCGGTCTGCAGGGAAGTGATGAACGCCCTCACCATGGGATAGAAGCTCATGACAAAGATCAGGATGCTGGCCGGGGCAAGGAATCCCCATCCGGCCGCTTTCTGCTTTGCCAGAAGGCCGAAGCCTTTTTTCTTTTTCATCGGGGCTTTTCCTCCCGTTGCTGTATTCAATGAAGAATCAGGGAACCGGAATACTCCGGTTCCCTGCCGGTTTTTCTGAGAGCTCAGAAAGGAATGATGGAATTAATAACCCATACCTTCCATGTAGAACTCAGTGGCGGTCTGCGCTTCCTCGAGGGCCGCGTCAATATCCGCGCCGTCCTTGATCTGCTGCATGGCTACGCCCAGGTATCCGCGCAGCACGTAATGGAAGGGGCTTTCTTCAACCGGGATGATCTTGGCGCCCATCTCGGTAATATCCTTATAGACAGGCTGGTTGTTGAAGAAAGGTACGCCTTCGCCGTACACGTCAGACTGGCCCGCGCTGATGCAGCAGGTAACCACGCCGCCGGTACGCAGCGCGTTGTCATAGGTTTCCTTGGATCCGCCGAAGGTGTAGGCCAGGAACTTCTTTGCCAGGTCAACATTCTTGCAGTTGCCGGTGATATACAGGGAGGATCCGCCGTTGGTGGCATATCCTTCGCCGCCGTCCAGTGTCGGCATGGTCGTGATCTGCCACTTTCCGGCATTATCCGCGACCTGCGTCATGGTGGGGATGATCCAGTTGCCGTTCAGCACGCCGGCCACCTGGTCCTGCATGATGGTCTCATTGGTATAGCCGGTCCAGTCGTTGGACAGGATCAGCACATGTTCCTTTTCCATTTCGATCAGCAGTTCCACAACCCTGCGCAGCTTCTCATTGCCGACGATGAAGGGCTTGCCGTCCTTCCAGAGGCTGACGCCTTCTGCCTGCAGCATCATGTAAGGCAGGTCATTGCCGCTGCCGTCCATGGAAAGCAGGGCCTTGCCGGTCTTTTCGTACACGGCCTTGCCCACTTCCAGGAATTTCTCCCAGGTGATTCCCTTCATGTCGTCGATGGTGTATCCGGCCTGTTCCAGCAGGTCCACACGATATGCCATGATGGCGGTGCCGTTGTCCACAGGTGCGCCGTAATGAACACCGTCAATGGTGGAATAGCTCTGCTTGACAGCGGTAATGTCATCCCAGTTGATATCGGCGCCTTCCAGACTGACCCAGGCATCAGGATAGTTTTCAACGAAGTTCTTGATGTAGCGGTCCTGGAAAAGCACGATATCGCTCAGCAGGCTGTAGTCACCGGAGGAGCCGGCGTTGGTGATATCATTCTCCACGTCGCTGGAGCCGCTCACAATGTTGATCTCCAGTTCAAAATCAGGATCCACATTGGCTTTGTAATCGTCCGCGGCTGCCTGCAACGCGTTTCCGTTGAAATTCGCGTCCCAGGCGGTAACAGTCAGTTTCTCCGCAAAAGCTGAAGCGATGCCAAGCATCAGGCACATTGCGATAAAAAGGGCAACGATTTTCTTGGTCATAGGATATCAGTCTCCTTTCAATTTATTTCTTCAGCCGTCTTTAAGGCTGTTGAAATCACGTTCATTTGATTGAAATACAGAAAAAATACAATCTCTTCTGACCGTATTGTAGCAGATGGTTTGTCCGGCTGTCAACGGACAAATGTTTGAATATTATGCACATTTTGGTAGATTATTTTCCGGATGTTCTATGTTTTCAGTACTGTTCTCTCAGTTATTGCGTATCGCTGATCCGGACCGTTTCCCGGTTTCTCCTCCTGAGGAGCCGGATGGCCTCAGGAGTCAGGTCCATCAGCAGCTTCAGCATCCGGGGTTCATCCCTGACGATAACGGTATAATACGGCACATCCTCCCGGTAGGAGGTATAATCTTCCTTTTTCACGCGGACCGCCCCGCCTTTTCTGTAAGGCGCTGCCTCATCCGAATCCGGCCTGCAGACAAGCACTATGCTGCCGTATGGTATTTCGTAGAGGAGATTTCGGCCGTGATCACTGACCCGTTCGATCTTCAGGCTTTCCTCGTCCAGAGTATATTCATATTCCCGTTTTGACGCATGCCTGTACCAGTAATAGCATAGTGCTGTGAGAAAGCAGGGCAGCATGAACGCCGTGGAAAACAGGATGCCCTGCAGGAGAAAAAGAACCCCGAGAACAGCCATCAGACGCAGCAGGAACACGTCCGATCTGCGCGGCTTCCGGGATACAGAGATGACAAGCTCTTCCATGGCACTTATTCCCTTCTTTCTTGCTGGCATCAGTATATCGTCCCTCGGAACGCCCCGTCAAGAAACGATATCGTTCACATATGGAAGATTTCTCTGTTGTGGGCTGATGCCGCGCTATGTTATAATTCTTTTGTTGTCATAACAGTTATATTTTGCTGTATTCGGAGGCCTGTTTATGCAGACGATAATGATCGACGGTTCCCGGTACGACAGTCCCCGGGAGCTTCATCTTGCCCTGAAGCAGATGCTGTCCCTTCCTTCTTATTACGGAATGAACGCGGATGCCCTGAATGACTGCCTGTCCGAACGGACACAGCCGGTCAACCTCTGGGTCTTTGATCCCGGTTCCGGTGATGTCGCTTCAGCCGTTTCGGTGATCTGTGAGGTCTTCCGGGATAACGGCGGAAACGTAAAGGAGCTGTGATCCGGGTATGGAACTGCATCTGCTTGGCATTAACGGTCCTTTTCCCCAAAGCTGCGGAGCAACCTCCGGTTATCTGCTGGAGGCGGGAGACAGCCTCTTTCAGTTTGATCTGGGAAGCGGTGTGCTTGGTTTGCTGACATCCCTTACAGCGCCGGAAACACTTTCGGCGTTGTTTGTCAGTCACTGGCATTATGACCATACGGCGGATATCCCGGTACTGATGTACCGGCTTCAGGCATACGGTCAGGTACTGCCTGTTTACGGACCGGAAGATCCTTCTTCTCCGGTCTTTCAGCTTGTGTCCTCTGTTCCCTGCTTTGCCTTTACAAAAGTATCCGCGGGACAGGTTCTGAATGTGAACGGGACTGAAGTCAGGGTCAACGCTGCCAGGCATCCTGTCCCTTCTGTAGGCTACTGCCTGTCCTGTGACGGGAAAACCTTCGGCTATACCGGAGATACCAATACCCTGTCCTCCCTTGCGGATGACTACCGCGGCTGCAGTCTGCTCCTGGCGGACGGATTATTCCCTTCTGACAGCTGGTCAGATCAGAAACCCCATCTTTCCGCGGAGCTTGCCGCGCGTCTCGCGCAGGAAGCCGGGGCGGATGATCTCATCATCACCCATCTCAATCCCCTGTATCCCCGCCGGATCCTGCTGGAGGAAGCCCGTTCTGTTTTCCCCCGCGCAAAACTGGCTGAAGCCGGCGCTGTCATCAGTCTGTGAATAAGCTGCAGCGGGGCTGGCTGCTCCCGCCCGCGGCAATAGCCCTTGTCGCGGGTGTATTCATCGGCAGAGGAACAGACGGCCTGGTTCTTCCTGTACTTGCCTGTATCCTGGCGCTTTCCGCCGTCCTCCTGCTGAAGGAATGGCAGCGTTTTTCCGCCTGTATTGCCTTTTCCCTTGCCCTGGGCGTCTGTGCCGGCTGTATCGCGTTTCATCCCGGCCTGCCGCCGGAAGCAGACTATACCGTCCGCGGGATTATATCGGACGAAATCACTTACGGATCTTTCGGCCAGCACAGGGTATACCTGTCTGACGTCACCCTGGATGACCGGCCTCTATCCGGCGGGCTTTACTGGACTTTTTATGCTGATGAACAGCAGACCTCGCTGGTTCCGGGCAAAGAAGTCCATTTCCGTGCTTCTCTGTATCATCCCCGGGGGGCGGATAATCCGGACGGATATGATTTCCGGGAAGCCCTGCTCCAGCGAGGCATCACGGTGTGCGTATACGGCTGCGATAACCTGTCCGTTCAGGATCCGGATTCCTTTTCTTTTGCGGGTTCTGTCGCTGCGCTTCGCCACCGGCTTTCATGCGCCTTCATCAGTCATCTCGGTGTGGAGACAGGCGGTTATGCGTCCGCGATGCTGCTGGGAATGCGTTCCCTGATCCCCTCAGAAGACCGTCAGGCTTTTTCCCGGCTTGGCATTGCCCACATTCTTTCTGTAAGCGGCTTTCATGTGGGCATCCTGATCGGCGCGATGGCATTGCTGTTCCGCCTGCTGAGACTGCGGCAGGGACTTCGGCTGTGCCTTTATGCGGCAGTGCTTGGCTTTTACGCGGCGCTATGCGGTATGAACCAGCCTGTGATCCGTGCCTCCCTGCTTCTCCTTCTGAATCAGGAAGGCCGTATTCTGAACCGGCCCCGTTCAGGACTGCATCTGCTCAGTGCGGCGCTTTTCATTATGACGCTTTTCTCACCGGTCCAGGTTACTTCGGTTTCCTTCCAGCTGACCTTCGGCGCCATGTTCGGCCTTGTCTGGTTTTCACCGATCGCCGCCCGCTGCAGGTCCCTTCGAAGCCGTTTCCTGCGTTATATCCTGGAATCGCTGGTCCTGACCTTTGGCATACAGCTTGGTATGCTGCTTCCGGAGCTTGCTTCTTTCCAGCGGCTTCCGCTCCTGGTCTTCCTGATCAACCTGCCGGCTATGCTGATCTCGGGAATACTGATTACCCTTTTCTGGCTGACGCTTCTTTTCCTCCCGGTACCGTTTCTTTCCGGCCTGCTTTCCGGTCCGGTATCCGCCGTCACCGGCCTGCTTCTTTCCGGAATACGCCGTCTCGGCTCCCTTCCGGGGCTTACAGTATGGATTCATACTCCGAATGTCCTGACAGGAGCCGCTCTTGTGCTTCTCTTTCTCGGCTTCTGCTGGTTTATCCGATTGCACCGCGGGGTACGCGCCGTACTGCTGTCCCTCGGTGCGGCTGCGCTGGTTGTCTCCCTGCTTCCTGTTTCCCATAACGTAACGGAATATATACAGCTCAGCGCCGGAAACGCTGACGCGGCGGTGCTTTGGGACAACGATAAAGTTTATGTCATGGACACCGGGGAGGATAACAGTATTCTCAGCGGCTTCCTGCGCTCCCGGCGTCTGACCCCGGATGCTGTTATCCTGACACACCTGCACACAGATCATGCGGGTGGCCTTCATTCCCTGATTCAGGATGAGATTCCCATCCGGCTTATCCTTCTTCCTGCCGGAGCTCTGGAACAGGATATTCATCCTGATATGGCTGCGCTGCTTCAGGAGCTGCAGATGAAGGGCACGGAGATACGGGAACTTTCCCGCGGGGATGTTCTTCAGCTGCCTTCCGGCACACTGACTGTGCTCTGGCCTGAAAAAGGAAAAACACGTCCCGGCCAGGATGCCAACAACTATTCCCTGGTATCCCGCCTGACGCTGAACGGAACAGTACTTCTGCAGACAGGGGATCTTTCCGGTATTTATGAAATCTATTGTGCCGCTCCGACCGATATCCTGAAAGCAGCCCACCACGGTTCCGCTTCCTCCACAGGGCCTGCTTTTCTTTCCTCAGTATCGCCGGATGCCATACTGCTCACCTGCAGGTCAGTTTCCCGACTGGATGATTTCCGTTCCCGTACCGGCGGTATTCCGGTTTATGGCTCAGCCGAATGCGGTGCTGTCACCGTTCATTTTGAGCAAGATTCATATACGGTTACCCCGTATCTTGTACCCTGATCGCTTCGGAGGTTTTTTCATGGATCGTAAGGATTTTACCCGTGCCCTTTCCCAGCATTCCCTGCCGCAGGTGCTGCTGTTCGAGGGAGATGAGGAACACCTGAAACAGGATGCGCTTGCGGAACTGCGCCGTGCAGTTCTTCCGGAAGGTATGGAAACACTGAATGAAACCGTCCTGTCTGATCCCTCCGTTGACCAGCTCATAGCTGATACGGAAACCCAGCCTTTTATGGCCGACAAACGCCTGGTCATCGTCCGTGACTTTCCTGCCCTGCTGGGGCGGGCTGAAGCGGATGAACGCCTGATCAGCTATCTCCCCTCTGTACCGGAAACCGCCATTCTCCTTTTTTACTGCACCGGAAAGCCGGATGGGCGTAAAAAACTCTACAGCGCGATTAAAAAGCATGGGGGAATCATCACTTTTGCCTCGCTGCGCGGTGCGGAACTGACCCGTTTTGTCACAGATACCTTTAAGCAGGATGGCAAGGAATGTGATGACCGTACAGCTGAATACCTGATCTTTACCGTCGGCTCCGACACCGGCCTGCTGGTTTCTGAAATCCATAAGATCTCTTCATACGCGGAAGGCCGTTCTTCCGTGCTTGCGGATGATATTTCGCTTCTGGCGACGCCTTCCACGGAGTGCACCGTTTTCCAGATGGTGGACGCCGTGGTTACGGGACAGCGCACTCGTGCGTTCACGCTCCTGCGCAACCTGCTGCTCTCCGGCACGGACCGCATGGCCATTCTCGCCATGCTGCTCCGTCAGTACAGGCTTTTGCAGCATATCAAGATCATGCAGTATGAAAAGAAAGGCGGCGATTATATCCGGAATGCGCTCGGTGTCCCTCCTTTCGCGGTGGATCAGTATCTGCGCCAGGCTTCTTCCTATACCGGCGGTCTTGTGAAAAAGGCCGTCCAGATCTGTTTTGACACCGAATACGCCGTCAAATCAGGCAGAATTCTGCCCGACGGTGCGCTGGAAACGGTTGTCATCCGTCTTCTGAATCTGCGCACACAGGATTAAAAAACAGGATATGCCGGAAAACCCGCGAAAATATTGCTATTTTTGTTATCATATGTTAATATATATGTAATATTTTGATCGATACGGGAGGCATCCTTCATGAAGAAGATTATCAGCCTGGTTCTGGCGTTCTGCCTTGTGTTTGCTTTTGCGTCGGAAGCATTCGCCGCCGGCAAACCTACCATTACAAAACAGCCTGAAACCTCCACAACATCCAAAAAGGGAGCTGTCAGCTTCTCCATTTCGGTGAAGGGTACTGTTGATTCCTATACATGGTATTTCATCAATCCCGAGAATGGTGAAAAAGTCAGCGGCAAAAAGCTTTCCACTGTTTTCAAGGATGTCAAGGTAAAGAGCCCGAACAGCAAAACGATCTCCCTGACCCATGTGCCGGACGCCATGCATGGATGGTCTGTTTACTGCCATGTGAACGGCAACGGCTATAAAGTGGATTCTGATACCGTTATGCTGCTTGTTTACGGCATGGAGCCTCCCGCCGGCGCAGCCGCGTCGAACACGACCGAAACACCCGCGGATAATCCCGCTCCTGCTCCTGAAGCGGCACCTGATACCGCGAACACCGCCAGCGCTCAGCCGGCGGATGATGGCCAGCAGGCTGCTCCGGCTGACGGATCTGATGAAGACATGCCCGAACTGGAGCTGAAAACCATCACCGTCTCCGCTTCCGCAAAGGTCCTGCTGAAGCTGGACTCGGTCGGAAATGTAGTGGAAGGCGATCCTGCATCTAAGCTCGTATTCGACAATACCGGCTCCTTCCTGGTCAGGTCTGAAAACCCCATCAAGAGCTGGACCGTAAACGGTATCCGTTTTGAGCCTGCCTCTCCGGTTAATGAATTTAAAGTGATGAACATCACTGATGATGTGGCGCTGGACGTTAAGATCGTGCGCCAGACCGCGGCTTCCGCGGAAGTGGATGAAAGCAACATGTGCAAGGTCACCTGCACAGGATGCACCTTCACCTACCACAGCGGCAAGCTTCGTTCTGTCACGGAAGGCGAAGTGCCTGCCGGCGCGCCGATCAAGGTTATCGCGGACAGTTCCGCCCTGGCGGCTGATGGCTACAGCATCAACGGCGGGGAAAAGGAATACGCCGGTAAAGCCTCCTTCCAGCTGACCATCACCGAAGACACCACTATCGTGGTCGGAAAATAAAAAGAGCAGCACAAATAAAGCGGGTGCAGTCATTTGAACTGCACCCGCTTTTCTGTGTAATGTTTTTTACTTCTTTCCGCCGATCAGTCCGCCGAGCAGGTTGCCCAGGGCTCCGCCGATCCCGTCGGCACTGGATTCCAGTCCGCCGCCGACAGTATCCAGCAGTTTGATAGCCGAGTCAGCGTACTCCCCTTTCAGTACCTTCAGGGAGATCTTCTTCAGGTCGCCGGAAGCGCCGCGGTATGCCTCAATCAGTTTCTTCTCAGCAGCCGTAACCTTCATGCTTGTATTCGCGCTTGCGGGAACAGCAGGCTTTTTGGCTGCTGCGGGTTTCTTGGCGGTTGTGGTCTTTTTCGCAGCGGTTGTCGTTTTCTTTGCTGCTGTTGTGGTTTTCTTTGCTGCTGTGGTTTTCTTTGCAGCGGTTGTTGTCTTCTTTGCCGCCGTTGCGGTTGTCTTCTTGGCGGCGGTTGTCGTCTTCTTCGCCGCTGCCGCGGTAGTCTTCTTGGCGGCAGTTGTCGTCTTCTTCGCTGCGGTCGCAGTTGTCTTCTTGGAGGCAGCAGTGGTCTTCTTGGCAGCGGTTGTCGCTGTCTTCTTCGCCGCGGTGGTGGTCTTCTTTGCGGCAGCAGCAGTCTTCTTTACGGTTGTTGCGGCCTTTTTGGCAGCAGTCGTTGTCTTCTTGGCGGTGGTTGCGGTCTTCTTTGCTGTAGGCATAGTCAGAACCTCCTGTAAGTATTTTACTGTTTTGTTATATTGATTGTAACGCAACCGGGGGCTGTCTTCAAGCTTTTTCTCTTTTTTCGGTTTTTTCCTGTCTCAATATTGCCATACAACTTGGATAGGATTATAATACTGTTATCAGATTCGGATGTGTGGTCATCCGTAAAACTTTATATTAGGAGGAATTGCCATGGATATTCAGAAGATTATATCCGACCTTGTATCAAAGCTGACCGGTAACAAGGACCTGATCGCCAAGTTCACCGCTGACCCGCTGAAAGCGATCAAGGACCTGCTTGGTATCGATCTGGATCCCAGCCAGCTGGGTGATGTTGTCAAAGGCGTCACCGGACAGCTTGGCGATATTACGGGAGATGCCGCAAAACAGGCTGGCGGAATCCTCAGCAAGCTCAAGAGCATTTTCGGCCGTAAATAATACATTGTTTAAAGCAAAAGGCACAGTCCGTACAGGACTGTGCCTTTGTTTGTTATTTCCCGGATTTCAGTCTGACAGGCTTCGCCTTTTCCTTTTTCGGGGCATCCGCGGCTTCCTTCTGCGGTTCCGGTTTCCGGAGCGGTTCCAGGTGCCAGATCTGGTCGTTGTATTCGTGGATCGTCCGGTCAGATGAGAAGACACCGGACATGGCCGTGTTGGTGACAGCCATCTTCAGCCACTTGTCCCGGTTGGCATAATCATTGTTCAGCCTTCTCTGGGCCATGCTGTAGGATCCGAAATCTTTCAGCACGAAGTAGCTGTCGCCCATGGATCCCCAGCTGCCAAGCAGCAGACTGTGATACAGGTCCTGGAGAGCGGCGGGATTGTTGGGCATCAGGGTACCGTCGATCATCTGTGTCATCGCCAGGCGGATTTCCTGGTTCGTTTCAAAGATGTTCATCGGGTTATAGTTGTTCTCACGGTACATATCACGGACAGTATCCGCACGCATGCCGAAGATGTAGATATTGTCCATCCCCACCTGTTCGCTGATTTCCACATTGGCTCCGTCCAGTGTTCCGATGGTGACGGCACCGTTCATCATAAACTTCATGTTGCCCGTTCCGCTGGCTTCCTTGCTGGCGGTGGACAGCTGCTCGGACACTTCGGCGGCCGGGATCAGCACTTCCGCGCTGCTCACGTCGTAGTTTTCAAGGAATACGACCTTCAGCATTTTTCTCGCGCGGGGATGTTTATCAATCAGTTCGCTCAGCGCGCAGATCATCCTGATGATCTGCTTGGCGCGGTAATACCCGGGGCTTGCCTTGGCGCCGAAGATAAACACCCGCGGCTCCATGGTGAAATGCTCGTCATTCACAATGCGGTTATACAGCACAAGGATATGCAGGGCATTCAGCATCTGCCTCTTGTATTCGTGCAGCCGTTTGGCCTGGACGTCATAGATGAAGGACGGATCGATCACAGCTCCCTGCCGTTCCTTCAGCATTTCAGCCAGCCGTTCCTTGTTATGCTGTTTGATCTTCCCGAACTTCTCGCGGAAAGCGGCGTCATCTGCAAAGGGGCGAAGCTCGCTCAGGCGCTGGGGCTCCTTGATCCAGCCTGTTCCGATGGATTCGCAGATCAGGTCCGTCAGTTCCGGATTGCAGCTCATCAGCCAGCGGCGGTGTGTAATGCCGTTGGTAATGGCGGAGAATTTCTCCGGCATCACCAGGTTGAAATCATGGAAGGTTTCTTCCTTCAGGATTTCGCCGTGCAGCTTGCTGACACCGTTCACCGAATAGCTCATCGCCACGCACATATTGGCCATATGGACATTGTCATAGCTGATGATAGCCATCCGGGCGATCCTGTCCCAGTCTCCCGGGAAACAGTTCCACAGCCGCTCGCAAAGGCGGCGGTTCATCTCGCAGATGATCTGGTAGCATCGGGGAAGCAGCTGCTGTACCATGCCTACCGGCCATTTTTCAAGAGCTTCGGCAAGAATGGTGTGGTTTGTATAGGCGATGGTCTTCTGCACAATGGCGGAAGCTTCATCCCAGCCAAGGCCTTCCTCATCAATCAGCAGGCGCATCAGTTCGGGAATCGCCATGCCGGGATGGGTATCATTGATATGGATAACCACCTTTTCCGGCAGTTTGCTCATGTCATTACCGAAGCGCTTCTTGTAGTCCTTCAGGATATACTGCAGGGAAGCGCTTGTGAAGAAGTAATGCTGTTTCAGGCGCAGCATCTTGCCTTCGTAGTGCCTGTCTTCCGGATACAGCACCTTACTGATGGCTTCAGCCAGCTCGATCTCTTCAGAAGCCTGGGCGTATCTTCCCTCTCCGAAACGGTTAAGATCCAGCTTCTTCGGGCTCCTGGCAGACCACATCCGCAGCGGGTTCACGATCGTGGCATCATAGCCGACTACCGGCATATCATACGGTACAGCTTCGACCGTATAGTAATCACGGGTGACAAACTTCTGACGTCCGTTGATTTCAATTTCATCCACATGGCCGCCGAAATGCACCTCACAGGCGTCTTCCATCATGGCGGTCTCCCAGACGTTGCCGTTGTCCAGCCAGCTGTCCGGCATTTCAACCTGCTGTCCGTCAACGATCTTCTGGCGGAACAGGCCGTATTCATAACGGATGGTACAGCCCATGGCCGGCAGGTCCAGGCAGCTCAGGCTGTCCAGGAAGCACGCCGCAAGACGGCCAAGGCCGCCGTTGCCCAGACCGGGTTCCGGCTCTTCTTTCAGCACATCCTTGATATCGATTCCCAGTTCTTCCAGTGCTTCGGTATATTCTTTGGTGGAGAGCAGGTTCAGCATATTGCAGTACATGCTGCGCCCCATCAGGAATTCCACGCTCAGGTAATACAGGCTCTTGCCCTTTTGCTTCTTCCACACTTCACGGCTCTCGATCATTTTGTGCATGATCTGGTCGCGGACAGTGGAAGCCACAGCCTTGTAGATCTGATGGGGAGATGCCTCCTCAATTGTCAGGCCGTTATACCGCTGAACTTTTCCGACAATGGTATTCTTGATCGATTCCTTGTCAAATTTCGTAGCAGGCATGTTGTCCCTCCTGATCCTTTCCCTCTACGGTTACATAATCAATTCCGGATGTATTATACCACCTGTTTTTTATTGTATACAAGGCACAGGAAAGTCTGATTTCCGACCATCTATGCCATGTGGAACAATCTGAGGGCCTCTTCCCTGTCCTGTTCAATCTGCCGCGTCAGTTCCTCAACCGAATCGAACCGTTTTTCAGACCGCAGCATTTTCAGCAGTGACAGTCGGACCTTCTGTCCGTACAGTTCCGGACTCTCCGTCAGGATATGTGCTTCCACGGTTACCTTTCCGGAAGGAATAGTCGGCTGTATGCCGATATTCACGACTGCCGGAAGCATCTCTGTATCTGTTTCCAGCATTCCCGTATAGACGCCGAATTTCGGAAGCGCTTTCCGCTTCCATGGTTCGATGTTGGCTGTGGGAAAACCCAGTTTATGGCCCTGGTGCTTTCCCTGGGCCACTGTTCCGGTCAGCGAGTAGGTATATCCAAGCAGTTCCGATACTTTTTGCATGTCTCCGTCCTGCAGGGACCTGCGGACAAGGCTGCTGGAGATCACTGTGCCGTCCTCCAGGGTGGTCGGCGGAACGATGATCACTTTGTATCCGTGCTTTTTCCCGTCTTCCCGCAGCAGGTCGGCGTTGCCGCGGCCGTTTTTCCCGAAGGAATAATTCCAGCCGGCCACAATGCCCCGCACCGTGATCATACTGTGCATTCTTTCCAGGAACTGCTCCGGTTCCAGGTCGGCGACACTCCGGTCAAAGGGGATCAGCTCGGTTTCATCCACGCCTGCACTGAAGAGCTGTGATGCTTTCTCCGGAATCGTGGACAGCATGACAGGGGGATTATCGGGACGCAGGATTTCCAGCGGATGACGGTTAAACGTGCATACGCGAAGCGGTACGTTCAGTTCATCCGCCAGCTGCTTTGCGGTAAGCAGCAGCGCCCTGTGTCCCCGGTGCACCCCGTCAAATGTTCCCAGGGCCACAACCCGTTCTCCCGCGTTCTGCGGTTTTTGAATCACACGCATGTCAGTTCGTTTCCTCCGCTTCTTTCGGCGCGATCAGTGCTTTCCAGATAAGTTCGTTCTCCCGCCGGGCAGCGATCCCCCAGAAACGGTCTTCCAGGTAAACTCTCACCGGTTCATTTTCTTCAAGGTCTTCCGTACCGGGAACCAGGGGCAGTTTGGCCCCGTTGATCACAGGTTTTCTCAGCCTGGCAGGAATATCTGCTCTTTTCAGGTGCGCCAGGGCATAATCCGGCGGCAGCAGCCTGCTGGCCAGGGTTCCGGCTTCAGCCAGCGTTTTCGCTTCTTCCAGGCTGATGGCATTCTCAATCGTAAAGGCGCCGCTTCTTGTCCGTGTCAGGCTCCTCATATGGGCAGGGCATCCGCAGGCCTTTCCCAGGTCTTCGCATAAGGTCCTGATATAGGTTCCCCTTCCGCAGCGAACACGGATTTCAAATCCGTGATCTTTCTGTTCACTGAGCAGGTCAATACTGTCAATCCGGACCTTTCTTTCTGGTACTTCGACGGTCTCGCCGTGGCGTGCCCGCACATAGAGGGGCTTCCCGCCGACCTTGATGGCGCTGTACATGCTCGGAACCTGGATGATCTCGCCGGTCAGGCTTTGGGCGGCTTTCAGGAAAGCTTCCCTGTCCGGATAATTATCCCCTGTTTCAATTACCGTACCTGTGGCATCCTGTGTATCGGTACGGTTGCCAAAGGCACACACCGCGATATATTCTTTTTCTTTATCCGCCAGATAATCAAAAAGCCGCGTAGCTTTCCCGGTCATCACGGGCAAAACGCCTGCGGCTTCCGGATCCAGCGTGCCGGCATGACCAATGCGTTTCACACCTGTCAGCCGGCGCATAACGGCCACTACGGCCGCGCTGCTCATTCCGGTTGGTTTCTTTATGTTATAAAAACCGTTCATCGTTTATCCATTCAGTTTCCGGATCATAGCGTCCAGCACACGGCTGACCGTCTCATCCAGATCTCCGTACATAGTGATTCCCGAAGCCTGCGGATGTCCGCCGCCGCCAAACTCCTGCGCGATATCGCTGACGCAGTCAGGTTCCTTGGCCCGGAGTGAGAACTTGATGGCACCGTCTCCGCCCTCCCGGGCAAGCATTGCCATTCTTGTTCCGACCGTATCCAGTCCGAAATTCACCAGCGTATCCGCGTGTTCGCTCAGCGCGCCGCATTCATCGAAATCCCGCCGGGTCAGCTTCATCACGGCGATCCTGCAGCCTTCATAATACTGAAGGCTGTTCAGTGCCCGGCCCATGAGCAGTACCTGGGGTTTGGCGCGTTCCCTGAACAGAACCCTGTTCAGTTCAGCCAGCGGCAGCCCTTTGCCCATCAGTTCGCTCATAATCTCAAAACAGTCCGCGTTGGTTGACGCAAAGGCAAAATTTCCCGTGTCTGTGCTGATGCCGGTGTACAGACAGATAGCCATATCCCTGTCAGGTTCGATGCCCAGCGCGGCCAGCTGTTCACGGATCAGGATACAGCAAGCTGGCGCGTCACCGTCCACGCTGTTTTCCTCCATAAAGAAGGGATTCGTGGGATGGTGGTCGATCTGCGCCGTATGCCTGCACTGGGGCAGCAGCTTTGCACAGCAGCCCAGGCGCTTCTCATCACTGACATCCACCGCGAGCATCAGGTCAAAAGGACCTTCTTCGCCAGTGGGCACGCTCATCTCCCCGATACCGGGAAGAAACGCCAGCTGATCCGGTACCTTCCCGTCGCAGAACAGGCTTACGGTTTTACCCAGCTTCTTCAGCGCCAGCCTCATGGCAGCCGCGCTTCCGAGGGTGTCCCCGTCCGGATTTACATGGCTGCAGATGGCAATCGTCTGTGCATCCCGGAGCATCCGGGCAATGGCCTCAGGCTTCCTGGTCATCGCTTCCACCGGTTTTTTCCTCCGTTCCGATCGCTTCCGAAAGGACCTTGGCGATGTGGACACCGTAAGCAATATTCCGGTCATCCACAAAGATCAGTTCGGGGGTATAACGGATAATCATCCGCTTTCCAAGCGAACGGCGGATATATCCCTTTGCGTTCTTCAGGGCGTCGATCAGCCCGTCCCGGAGGTCATCCTCCAGTACGCTGACGTAAATCTTCGCATACCGAAGATCGCCGGTCACTTCCGCCCGGGTGACCGAAAAGGTTCCCGTTACGCGGGGATCGTGCAGTTCCTCACGGATGATGGCATCGACTTCCCTGCGTACTTCTTCCGATATTCTGTCTATTCTCTGGTAACTGCTCATATCAGCGCGGGATCTCCTCCATGATGTAGCACTCGACTACGTCGCCTTCCTTGATGTCGTTATGGCCTTCCAGGCTCATACCGCATTCATAGCCGGCAGCCATTTCCTTCACGTCATCCTTCAGGTGACGGAGGCTGCTCAGCTTGCCTTCGAATACGACCACGTTGTCACGCAGCAGGCGTACACCGGCATTCCGCTGTACCTTGCCGTCCGTCACATAGCAGCCTGCGATAATACCGGAACCGGTGATCTTGAACACATTCCGGACTTCCGCATGGCCCAGCAGCACCTCGCGGTACTCCGGTTCCAGCATGCCCTTCATAGCCAGTTCCATATCCTCGATCGCCTTGTAGATGACCGTGTACATCCGGACATCGACTTTCTGCTTTTCAGCGGCCTCCCGTGCGGAAGCATCCGGACGGATATTGAAGCCGATAATGATGGCGTTGAACGCGGAAGCAAGATTGACGTCGTCCTTGGTAATGGCACCTGCGGCGCTGTGCAGCACGCGGATCTTCACTTCGTCGTTGCTCAGCTTCTCCATGGCCTGCTTGACAGCTTCCACAGAGCCCTGCACGTCCGCCTTGATGATCAGGTTCAGCGTGGTGACCTTGCCAGCCTCGATGCTGGAGAACAGGTTCTCCATGCTCATCTTGGCCATGGTGGCTTCACGGCTGGCCTTCAGCTTCTCACGGCGTTCGTCAGCAACCTGGCGGCTCAGGTGGTCATCGCCCACGGCGATCATCTCATCACCGGCGCTCGGCACATCGTCAAAGCCCATGATTTCCACAGGCATGGACGGACCTGCTTCGCTCACGCGTTCGCCCTTGTCATTGATCAGGGCACGGACCTTACCGGAAGCAAGTCCCGCGATAACGCTGTCACCGACGTGCAGCGTACCGTTCTGCAGCAGCACGGTCGCCAGCGGGCCCCTGGCCTTGTCCAGCTTGGCTTCGATAATAACACCCTTGCCCAGGCGGTTCGGGTTGGCCTGCAGCTGAAGCATATCAGCCTGCAGCAGGATCATTTCAAGCAGTTCATCCACGCCCTGGCCCGTCACGGCGGAAACAGGCACGCAGATGGTCTCGCCGCCCCAGTCTTCGCACACCAGGCCGTACTGGGTCAGGTCCTGCTTAACGCGGTCGGGGTTGGCATCCGGCTTATCCATCTTGTTGATCGCCACGATCACAGGCACTTCAGCAGCCTTCGCGTGGTTGATGGATTCAACCGTCTGGGGCATAACTGAGTCATCAGCCGCGACAACGAGAACGGCGATATCGGTCGCCTGGGTTCCGCGGGCACGCATGGCTGTGAATGCCTCATGGCCGGGCGTATCCAGGAAGGTAATCTTCCGGCCGTCCACGTCCACTGTATAGGCACCGATATGCTGGGTGATGCCGCCCGCTTCGCCCGCTGTTACGCGGCTCTTGCGGATGTAGTCCAGCAGGCTGGTTTTACCATGGTCAACATGGCCCATGATGGTGACAACCGGCGGACGGGGCTGCAGGTTCTCTTCTTCATCGTCGAAGTCCTCAGCCACCAGAGCCGCTTCCGCCGTCTGCTCCTGTTTCCGTTCAAGGGTGATCTCGAAGTCGGAGCAGACAAGCTGGGCCGTGTCGAAGTCGATCTCGCTGTTGATGGTGGCCATGTTCCCCAGCAGAAACAGCTTTTTGATGATCTCGCTGGCGGACTTACCGATCTTTTCGGTCAGGTCACGAACTGTGATGGTATCGCCGGCCATGTAGGCAGTTTCGATCTTGATCGGCGCCATCATCTGCTGCGCGCTGGGTTTCTTTGCCCTGGAGCGCTTGCCGCCGCGGATGACCTCATCATCATAGCCGTTGTAGTGGGCATTCTTGCTCGCCTGCTTCCGGTTGCGGCTTACATGCTCCGGATCATGCTGGCGGATATAGTTCTTCTTGTTCGGGTCGTAGTTGGAAACCCGTTCCTTTTCCATGGGCACGGATAATTCAGGAGTACGCTGCCTGCTTCCGCCGGCACCGCCCTGGCGGTTGCCGAAACCGCCCTGCGGACGCGTTCCACCGCCCTGCTGACCGCCGGCGGGGCGGCCATACTGACCCTGCTGGCCTGCGGGACGGCCATACTGACCCTGCTGTCCGGCAGGACGTCCATACTGACCCTGCTGTCCTGCGGGACGGCCGTAGGGACCCTGCTGTCCGGCAGGACGTCCGTACTGGCCCTGCTGGCCTGCGGGACGGCCGTAGGGGCCCTGCTGTCCGGCAGGACGTCCGTACTGACCGGGCTGGCCGGGCTGACCGGCGGGACGGGCAGGCCTGGCCGGAGCCTGATTGTCTCCGGGACGGCTCATGATCTGGCCGATCGCGGGTTTCTTCGGAGCGGCAGGCCGGGTGGGATCCGGATCATCAGGCGTCGCGACGTAGGATTCCACCTTCTTCGCGGGCTTCTTTTCCTCCGGAGCGGCTGTTTCCACAGGCTTCTTTTCCGCTTCCGCGGGTTCAGCCGGCTTCTTAACCGGTTCTTCAGCCTTCTTGGCAGGTTTTTCCACGGCCGGTTCAGCTGTCTTGGCAGCTTCTTCCTTCCGGGCCGCTTCCATCATCTGCTTCTCATCATCGTCCAGCATTGTGAACGCTTTGGTGTGCGCAGACTGAGCCTTCAGCTGTTCCTGCTGGCGGCGGCGGGCTGCCTCCTCTTCGGCCTGTCGGTTCATCTCCGAATCCAGGCGTTTCAGCGCGTCAAAAAGGCCGTCCGCTTCCTTCCGGATTCGTGTGGCTTCCTCCAGGATGCCGGAGGCTTCTCCAACCAGTTCTTTCGTAGCGTCTTTCAAATTCACATTTGCCATGCGATGCTGTTTCCCTCCGCCGTTCTACGGCATTTCTTTATTCATCATGCTCTGCGCATAATGATGAGTACGCATTCTTGTGTTCTGCCGGTTTTACGCTTCCGCGTCTTCCGTCATTTCCCCGCGGATCCGGTCCGCGAAAGAGCCTTTGCTGATCCCGATGGCCATATTATCCTTACCGGTGGCCTCAGCGATCATTCCGGCAGGCAGGATCATGACCGGTACGCCTGCCTGGCTGCACATGTCCTGTGCTTTCTTCCGGCTGTTGGGGCCTGTGTCTCCGTCCAGCAGCATGATGCCGCATTTTCCGGAGCGGATCAGGATCCGGCATGCATCCATCCCCAGCGAGGCCTGTCTGGCCCTCAGGGCAAGCCCCAGCATTCCCTTCAGCTTTGTTTCATTCACGGCTGCGTTTCCCCTTCGCTGCTCAGCCGTTCCATCTCGGCCGTCAGCGCATCTGTGATCTCAGGGGTCAGGGTGATCTCCAGCTGTCTTTCAAGCTGCTTCTGCCGGATCGCGCGCCGCAGGCATTCCGCCTGCCGGCAGACATAAGCGCCTCTGCCGGAGCGTTTTCCTGTGGTATCCAGGGCAACTTCCCCTTCCGGGGTCCTCACGATCCGGATCAGTTCACGCTTTTCCTTCATTTCCCGGCAGCCAACGCACATCCGCATCGGGATCTTCTTTGGCTTCATCAGGTGTCTCCTTCAGTCCGGCTTCGGATTCCGTTTCCGGGATCCGTGATTACATGGTATCGTCGTCGCCGCCGATCTCTGCGTCATAATCCATGGTGAAGCTGTCATAGGCGGGGGTTTCCACCTGGACAAACTCAGTCATCTCACCGTTTTCATCCACCATGTCATCCATTTCGGCAGCCTGGCTCTGGCTCTTGATATCGATCTTCCATCCGGTCAGTTTCGCGGCCAGGCGGGCATTCTGTCCTTCCTTGCCGATGGCCAGGCTCAGCTGGTTGTCCGGCACGATCACGCGGAAGGCCTTCTCATCCTTGGCCTGGTAAACGCTCAGCACGTGGGCCGGGTTCAGGGCGTTGGCCACAAATTCCGCGGGATTGCTTGACCATTTGATAATGTCGATCTTCTCGCCCTTCAGCTCGGTCACGACACGGTCCACACGGCCGCCGCGCTGTCCGACGCAGGCGCCAACGGGATCGATCATCACGTCCGCGCTGTGCACGGCGATCTTGGTGCGGCTTCCGGCTTCACGGGCGATATTCTTGATTGTTACGATACCGCCGGCGATTTCCGGAACTTCCATCTCAAACAGGCGCTTGACCAGGTTCGGATGGATCCGGCTGACATAAACCTGGGGAGTGTAGCCGGCATTCTGGCTGGTCTTGTGCACTTCAAGGATATAAACCTTGATGTGGTCTCCGTCATGCAGTTCCTCACCGGGGATCATCTCATCCCGTTCCAGCACGCCTTCGGTCCGGCCCAGGTCGATATAGGCTGCCTTGGGCTCAATGCGTTCAACGATACCGGTCAGGATTTCGCTTTCCTTCTCGATGTATTCGTCATAGATCTTGCCGCGTTCCGCTTCACGGATGTGCTGGATGATCACCTGCTTGGCCGTCTGGGCAGCCACGCGCAGGAACCCGTTGGGTGTAACGTCCACTTCAGCGATGTCCCCCATCTGGTAGGAGGGGTTGATCTTCTGCGCTTCCTTCAGGCTGATCTGGTTGGTGGGATCCTCAATCTCTTCATCCTCAAGGATCAGCTTGCGGGCATATACGGAGATGCTGCCGTCCTGGCGGTTTACGGTAACGTCCAGGTTGTTGGGAGCGGTTTCGCTCTTCGGCAGGTTCTTCCTGTAAGCGGCCTTCAGGGCCTCCTCAATGGTCTTGAACAGTGTTTCCTCGGGAATCTCTTTTTCCTTTGCCAGCATCCTGATGGCTTCTATGACTTCGGATTTCATGTTGCTTTCCTTTCTCACGTCTCCGTGTTGTTCTCGTCACTGACTGTCGTCCGATTCGCTGTCTTCGGAAAGATCGACATCCTCGATTCCTTCCATGTCAACAACGGGCTTCACAAGCGCGGCAGCTTTGCGCGGGATGAGTGTCCGGCCTTCTGCCGTGTCGATTACGATGTTACCCTCCTCAAGCCCCGCGAGGACGCCGGTATAAACCTTTGTTCCCTCAATGGGCCTGAACAGCCTGATCTCGATTTCGCTTCCGAGGTTTCTTTCAAAGTCCCGGTCCGTCTTCAGTGGTCTGTCAATACCGGGAGAAGAAACCTCCATGAAATCGTAATCCACGCTGTCAGCCGCAGCCCGGACTGCCTTGTGATACGCTTCACAGTCATCCAGGCTGACACCTTCGTCCCTGTCGATGTAAAACCGCAGATACTTTCCGGTGGGTTCACGGTCCATGCAGAGATCCACCAGTTCATACCCCATTTTCTCCGCAATCGTCCGGGCTTTTGATTCAAGGCCGGACAGTGCTTCCGTTTTGGCCATCTGTCAGTCCCCCATCCTTTTCGGGCAATGAAAAAGAGCGGAAAACAAGCCCTCCATCAGCCTGCTCTGACTATACGGAAAAGATGCTCTCCGACAGTCTTCGAAGGCCTTCAGGCTGTTTCCGTTCTTTACGTTAAACCCTTCTTTCAAGGCGTAGTGCCGCTGATTAATCGTATGGAAACCATACGTCCGGAAGTATAGCATACTTCCGGACGCTTTTCAAGCCTTATTTATCAATTATTTCAGGGATTTTCCGGTATGTTTTCACACCTTTTCATACACGGGAATCTGGTCGATCGGCGCGGGGGCAGTCACAACGCGTCCGCCGTCCAGTACAGCGCCGCTGTTCAGGTCTTTCCACCGGCCCTCCGGCAGGTACACACCGCGTTCCCGCTGGTGCAGCTCAAGCACGGGTGCGACCAGGTACCTGCTGCCGAACATGTACTGGTCCTGCAGGTCCCAGCACGCGGCATCCTGCGGGAATTCAAAGAACATGGTCCGGATCAGCGGTGCGCCTGTTTCATGGGCCTCCCTGTACAGGTCACGGATATAAGCATGCATGGAAATGCGCACATCATAATACTTCCGCATAATACGGTAGTTCTCTTCGCCGTAGCTCCACAGCTCGTTGGGCTGGCCCGTATGGAGGTATCCGCCGCCCCAGTCCCTGTCATCAAGCGCCGGGATCGTGAAGGGGCCGCGGTCCCCGTGCATCCGGAGCACCGCGCTGTATACCGCGAACTGATACCAGCGGATCAGCAGTTCCCGAAAATCAGGATCGTTCACGTCGTCCGTCATGAATCCGCCGATATCCGTTGTCCACCAGGGTATACCGGCCAGGCCGATATTCAGTCCCGCCTGGAGCTGTTCCCGGAAGGATTCAAAGGTGCTGGGCACGTCTCCGGACCAGATCACATTGCCATATTTCTGGCTGCCCGCCCAGCCGCAGCGGAGCAGGTTCACCGCGTCAGTGCCCTTTCCGGCAGCCATGGGTTCGTAAAACGCGCGGGAGAACATCTGCGGATACAGGTTGCTGCAGCTCAGGGCCGGTCCCGCGAAATAGCGGTAGTTGTCAAAGTCGTATACCCCGTAATCAGGTTCTGAATTGTCCAGCCAGAATCCGTCTATGCCGAGGTCATAATAGTTCTTTTTGCATACGTCCCAGATATACTGCCTGGCCTCCGGATTGAACGGATCGATCTCAACGCAGTCACCCTGGTAATCATAGGTCTGGGCCGCGCCGCGCTCAGTCCGGATCAGCAGGCCCCGTTCCATCATCGGCCCGAAGTTTTCACTCCGCCGGTCCACGCTGGGCCATACGGACACAATCACCCGGATACCCATGCTGTGCAGTTCATCCACCATGGCCTTCGGATCCGGCCAGTAGGTTTTGTCAAACTTCCAGTCTCCCTGCACGGTCCAGTGGAAGAAGTCGATCACGATCTGGTCGATTTTGATGCCTTCCCGCTGGTACTGCCTGGCAACAGACAGCACTTCCTCCTGTGTACGGTACCGCAGTTTGCACTGCCACAGCCCCATCAGTTTTTCCGGGAACATGGGAGCGTGCCCGGTTACAGCCGAGTATTTGCAGAGGATGTCCTTCGGGTTTTCGCCGGCGCAGATCCAGTAATCCATCTGCCGGGTACTGTAGGCAACCCATTCTGTCAGGTTGTTCGCGAAGGTGGCCCGTCCCACCGCCGGATTGTTCCACAGGAATCCGTATCCCAGGGAACTGACCATAAAGGGTACGGAGATCTGGCTGTTGCGCTGGGCCAGTTCCAGCATGCTCCCCTTCAGGTTCAGGTTCGGCTGCTGATACTGTCCCATGCCGTATATTTTTTCATTTTCGTTGGGATCAAACCGGACGGTGAGCCGGTATTCGCTTCCGCCGGCGTTTCCCTTCCATTCCCGGTTCACGATCTTCAGGCAGCGGCTGGTCCGCGCGATCGTTCCGCCGTAGGAGCGGAAATATTCCCGCAGGATCAGATTTCCATCCCTGTAAAAGCTGATTACACCGGCAAAATTGACCTCAGCCCTGATCCGGCCGTTCTCAATCACCGCGTAAGGGGCCGCGTAGCCAGGCCCGTCCGCCGCGCCCTGGTCCTCACGCTGGCTGATGCTGACCCGGCAGTCTGTTTCTTCCGGCTTTTCAGTCAGGGCGAAATCAGATTCTGAATTTGTGTCATACAGATATGCCCGGACCCGAAGGGAATCCTTTCCCCAGCTTTCAATCCGCAGGGTTTCACCGCCCCTGCGCGCGGTCAGGGCATTGCCCTTTGCCTCAAAAATCATCCGAAGCCTCCGTTATTCGCCGATTCGTTCCAGCACCATGGCTGTACGGCAGGGGCTGTAGACGTTGAATCCGAGGCCCCGGCCTTCCGTATAGGCAGTCTGGTAAATATAGTCATGGTCAATCAGACCCGGGCCACCGAACCGTTTTTCATCCGTGCTCAGGATCACCTTATAGGATCCCTCTCCGGTTGTGTGGGCATGCAGGAAGAAGCTCTGCTCCGAATAGCTGTTATGGAAATTGAACACAAACAGGAGTCCGCCCCGGCTGAAGCTGATGATCTTCCGTTCCGGATCGATCCACAGGCTGACAGCAGCCGGGTCATCCAGCAGCTTCTTTTCCCCGGCCAGGCTGATCATTGCCTTGTCAAAATCGTTCAGCCACCCGAACTTCAGGTCCGGGTTGTCCACCAGCGACCACTGCCTCCGGCAGTATTTGTAACTCCATCCGTTTCCTTCCCGCGGGAAATCGATCCATTCCGGATGGCCGAATTCATTGCCCATGAAGTTCAGATATCCGTTGCCGCCCAGGCTCATCGTGTACAGCCTGATGATCTTGTGCAGTTCAATGGCCCGGTCCATGGTCAGGGAATGGTAATCCTTCATCATTCCCGTATACATTTCAGCGTCCGCCATCCGGAAAATAATGGTCTTGTCTCCCACCAGGGCCTGGTCATGGCTCTCACAGTAACCGATGATCTTTTCCTGCGGCCGCCGCGTGGTCATTTCATACCACAGGCCGTTCATATTCCAGTCCTCGTCCCGGGTATCCTTCAGCAGCTTGATCCAGTAATCAGGCTCACCCATGGCCAGCCGGTAATCAAACCCGATGCCGCCCTGCTCGATCGGCAGGCACATACCGGGCATGCCGCTCATATCCTCCGCGACAGTTGTCGCGTTCGGATTCACCTCGTGGATCAGTTCATTCGCCAGCTGCAGGTAATTCAGCGCTTCCAGATCCGTGTTGAGATTGAAGTACATATCATAATTCGTAAAGGCGCTGCCGAGGCCGTGATCGTGATAGATCATGCTGGTGACGCCGTCAAAGCGGAACCCGTCGAAGTGATATTCCTCCAGCCAGAATTTCAGGTTGCTCAGCAGGAAGTGCAGGACCTCGGTCCGCCCGTAATTGAAGAGCTTTGTGCCCCAGGCGGGATGCCAGCCTTCCCCTCCGGCGAGGAAATACTGGTCTTCGGTTCCGTCCTGCAGCTGCAGCCCTTCCCCCACGTTCGGACAGGCGTGGCTGTGCACCACATCCAGCAGCACACGGATTCCCATGCTGTGGGCGGTGTTCACCAGGTACTTCAGGTCCTCCGGCACGCCGTACCAGTGGGAAGCCGCAAAGAAGTTGGTCACCTGGTATCCGAAGGATCCGTAATACGGATGTTCCTGGATCGCCATCAGCTGCACGGTGTTGTAACCCAGGTCCCGGATGCGCGGCAGCACGTTCTCCGCGAACTCACGGTAGGTTCCGATCCCTTCCCGGTCCTGGCTCATGCCGATGTGCGCCTCGTAGATCAGAGGAGCGTCCGGTTTCACTGCTGTAAATCCCGCGTCCGTCCAGGGATATTCTTTTTCAGCATCCCATACCTGTGTGCACAGGATGCTGGTCTGTTCATCCATGACCACCTTCATGCTGTAGGCAGGAAGGCGTTCAAACCAGTTGTCCCCTTTCCTGACCCACAGCTTTACATTCTGGCCTTCCTTCAGGCTGTCCGCTCCGGGCATGGCGATTTCCCATACGCCGTTTTCCCCGCGGTCCAGGGGGTGGCTGTCCCTGTTCCACTCATTGAAATCCCCCATCAGGCGGACTTCATCCGCTCCGGGCATCCATTCGCGGAAAACCCAGCCGTTTTTTGTCCTGTGAAAGCCGAAAAACAGATATCCGTTGGCAAAGTCCTTCAGCGAGGCTGACTCGCCTACCAGCTGCCGGCGTTTGTCCTTAAACCGGTCCATCCGCAGCTCAATATCATTCCCGTAGGGTGCGAGCCAGGGATCGATCTCTGTGATCTGATAGGGTGCCTTCAGCTTTCCGATATCCATCTTCTGCTCCTCCGCCTCTTATTCGGCCTGGACCTGTTTCCCGTTCAAATCATAATAACGCGTTGACGTGAGCTGTTTGAATTCGTTGTAGAAATAACGGATTTCGCTGTATCCGCCCGGTGTTTCCGCGGCCAGGCCGTCCGTTCCCAGGAAGGTGCGGCTGACCGTTACTCCGTCTTCATCCTTTGTGTCGTGATATCCGGCATATCCCCCGGTGCACAGGGCAGGATTCCCTTCCGTATCCTGGTACATTACCTTTTCAATGCCGCCCCGCTGGTCATAGCTGTACAGGATGCCGCCAACGCCGAGGCTATTGTTCGTCCGCTTTCCCTCACTGTCCAGGAAGCTTTCCCGGATGATCCTGTCATCCTTCATTTCCCGTACAAGCGTGGCAACCCCGGAGGCATCCGTAATCACTCCGCCGGCTGCGTCACAGCGGGTCAGCTTCACAATGTTGTTTCCCTCATAAGCGTATTTTTCCTGGGCGTATCCCGCGCCCCGGTCAGTAAGCTGGCTGTTTACGTCATAGTAGGAAACGGCTGTCACCCGGCCCTGGTCATCCCGGTCCTTCACGCAGCGGAACCATCCGTCCGGTCCCGTTGCCGGCGAGCCGTCCGCATGGTCATAGCGGGTGCTCAGCACCTGGTAGCGCTTGTTCAGCTTCTGCCGGATGACCGCGAATCCCTGGACGTTGTCCACCGGTTTTCCCTTCTCATCCCGGAAGGTTTTGCTGGTCATGGTTTTATTGCTGTATTGGGTCAGCACAGACGCGTATCCGAGGGAAGGTACTGTCACCGCCCTTTTGTTCAGGCCGGTATAGGTCACCAGCTTGACGGCTCCGAAGCCTGTATAGGACATGGTCACTGCCGCGTATCCCCACCGGTTCAGTACGCGTTCACCCTTCTGATCCTGGTATTCGATCTGGATCACGTTGCCTTTTCCGTCCCTGGTCACTGCCTTGCGGTAATACCCGCCGGAAGCCTGGACAGGCTGTCCGTCAGCGTCCAGGTATTCCTCTGTTGTCAGTTCCCGTTTGTAGGTATACCGTACGGTAGTGTATCCTTCAGGTCCGGTCGCCGGCTGTCCGTTGTCATCCTGCCAGACCGTTTCAATGACTTTCCCGTTGCTTTCGATATCTCTGGAATGGATTTCCCCCGCGGCCGATGCCGCTGTGATACAAAGCGTGATAGCTGTAATAACTGTCAGAATTCGTTTCGTTCTCAATCTTTTTCACCTGTCTTGTTTTATTTCACCGCGCCGCGGCACTTCTCACATTTCGTCATGTCAGTATACCAAAAAGCCCGGATGAAAACAACCGCGTTTTGTTTGTTTCCGTATGCGTACACTTGACAAAACCGCCCGGCTTCAACATAGTAAAGACGAAATAAAAAGCAGGAGTTCACCGCTTATGAGCTACGAACTGAAGTCCGCCAGGTTCCTGGCAAAAGAAATCCTTTCGCGGGCCGTCAGTCCCGGGGATACCGTCATCGACGCGACCATGGGCAACGGTCATGATACCCTTTTCCTTTGCCAGACCGTGGGGCCGTCCGGCCGGGTATATGCCTTTGATGTGCAGGAGCAGGCTGTCGTCTCTACGGAAGCGCTGCTCCGCCGGGAAGGCGTTGCGGATCGTGCGGAGCTTTTCTGCTGCGGTCATCAGCATATGAATGAGCATGTGCATGAACCCGTACAGGCGGCGGTATTCAATCTTGGCTGGCTTCCGGGCGGTGATCACTCCGTGACCACGCACTGGGAAACCACCCGGGAGGCCGTTTCCCAGGCTTTGGATCTCCTGCAGGCCGGAGGCGTACTGGTGCTCTGTGCCTATCCGGGTCATTCGGAAGGAGACCGGGAGCGGAACGAGCTGGTTCCTTTCTTTTCCTCCCTTTCCAACAAGACCTTCAATGTGCTTCGCCAGGCCTTCCTGAACGCCGGTCCCGGCGCGCCGGAATGCTTCGTTGTCCAGAAGATGGGATAATCTAATCACTTGCAAATAGAAAAAACCATCCCCGGGCCGTTCAGCCCGGGGATGTTGTTTTTCGGAAATCAGTCGTCTTCGTCAGTGGGAGGAGCCGCTTCCTCTTCCTCCTGTATATCCTGGAAAGCGGAGTACATCGGCTCTATCTGGCGGCCGCGCAGGTGACGGTCCACATAGTTCTTTGTGATCTTCGCCACAACGCCGGACAGGGCGATCACGCCGATCAGGTTCGGGATCATCATCAGGCCGTTGAACGTGTCAGCCAGATCCCAGGCCAGGTTGTCCCCCATCACCGCGCCGCCGAACACCAGCAGCACAAAAATCACCCGGTATGGAACAGTGTTTTTCTCACCCAGCAGGTATTCACAGGCTTTCGTTCCGTAGTGGCTCCATCCCAGTACGGTAGAGAACGCAAACAGCGCAATGGATATGGCAATAAAGCCGGAGCCGATCACGCCAAACTGTTTGTTGAAAACGGTGGCAACCAGGTCATTCTTGGTCAGGTTGCTGAAGGCATCTGTCAGCACACCGGTATTCAGATCGATTATCCCGGAGGAAAGCACAGCGAAAGCAGTCAGGGTGCAGACCACGATAGTGTCAGCAAATACTTCAAAGATGCCCCACATACCCTGCTTGACCGGTTCCTTGACGTTGGAGTTGGAGTGGACCATAACAGAGGAACCGAGACCGGCTTCATTGGAGAACACGCCGCGTTTCATACCCCATTCGATGGCCAGCTTGATTCCGTAGCCCACCACGCCGCCGGCAGCCGCTTCCATGCCGAACGCGCCTTTAAAGATGGAGGAGAACACGGCACCGATCTGTCCGATGTTGATAAAGAAGATGGCGATGGTGCCGAGCATATACAGAATCACCATAAAGGGAACGATTTTCTCGGTTACGGAAGCGATCCGCTTCAGTCCGCCCACCACAACCAGGCCGACCAGAATCATCACAATCGCGCCGGTCACCCAGGTGGGAATTCCAAATACATTCTGCATGTTTCCGGAGATGGCGTTCACCTGTGTCATGTTACCGATACCGAACGCGGCGACCAGGCAGAAGAAGGAAAACAGGCCAGCCAGGATACGTCCCAGCGTCTTGCAGCCTTTTTTCGATCCAAGGCCGTCACGCAGGTAGTACATGGCGCCGCCGGACCACTCGCCCTTGGAGTTCTTGCGGCGGTAGAAGATGCCGAGCACGTTTTCGGAATAGTTGGTCATCATGCCCAGGAAAGCCATGACCCACATCCAGAAAACAGCGCCGGGACCGCCCATGAGGATAGCGCCCGAAACACCAACGATGTTGCCGGTACCCACCGTTGCGGCAAGAGCGGTGCACAGGCTCTGGAACTGGGATATGCTTTTGTCTTTTGTATGGGAAGTCACATGCTTGTCATGGAAAACAGCGCCGATGGTCTTCTTCATCCAGTGGCCGAAATGGGACACCTGGAAAACCTTCGTCAGCACGGTCATCAGGACGCCGACAAATGCCAGCAGGATCAGGGCGGGAACTCCCCAGACAACACCGTTCACGGCGTTGTTCACATTGGCAACACTGTCCAGGAATCCGCCGCCTGCTTCTTCTGCTGCAGCAGCAGATGTACACATCAGCAGCACACCCGGAAGGATCCACGGAACAGACTTTAGTCTCTTGGTCATAGTATTCCCACCCTCTCAAAAAAGATAATAGAAAATAACGTCTCCGAACCGACAGCCCGAAGACGCCTTTGTCTCTTGCGCAAAATTTTACAACCGGCTTTCTTTGAATGTCAATTCTTCAAAGCCCTGAAAACAATGAAAATACAATGATTGTTCCGTTTTCAGGTGTGTTATGCATTTGTCAGGTGTTTCACTTTCGGCTGTTTTTTACGGAAGATTTTTCCCTCTTTCATCATTCCGCACTGTTCAATACTTCATTTCGGGAGTATAATAATATGATTAAAACGGCATACAGGGGACATGAAAGAATCCGGTTTCCGGATGCCGTATCATACTATCGTTCCTGAAAGGACTTACACCGATGAATTTATGGCTCCGGCAACTGAAAAAGGATATCCCTGCCGATCTTCACACACCCGTTGAACTGGCACGTTTTGAGCTCGGTTCCGCCCTTCCCGGCCTGAAAACGGAACTCCGGGTACAGGCTTCCATGGGCGACGCTTACCGGATCGATCCGCTGGATGACGGTTCTTTCCTGCTGACCGGCGGAAGCACCGGCCTGCTTTACGCGGCCTATCGTCTGATCACAGACCGCCTCTGCGGACAGGAGATCACCCGTCCGGTATCCTCTTCTCCGAAATATGCCCTGCGGATGATCAACTGCTGGGATAACGCGGACGGCGAAATCGAACGCGGCTATGCCGGCCGGAGTCTCTTTTTCCGGAACGGGCGCCTGGACTATGACGCGGACCGGATCCGTACCCTGGGCAGGCTTCTGGCCTCCGCCGGGCTCAACGTCCTGTGTATCAACAATGTGAACGTGCATTACCCCGCGCAGCTCCTGCTGGAGGATTATCTTCCCGACCTTGCGGCGCTTGCGGATCTGTTCCGCCCCTTCGGCGTTAAACTCATGGTTTCTGTGGACTTCTCACAGCCCATGCGTCACGGGGTTGCGACCGCCGACCCGCTGGATCCCGCTGTCCGCGCCTGGTGGCAGGATACGGCAAAGCGGGTCTATGCCGCTGTTCCGGATCTTGCCGGTTTCCTGGTCAAGGCGGACAGCGAAGGCCGCCCCGGTCCCTTTACCTACGGCCGCAACCATGCGGACGGCGCCAATATGCTGGCGGAAGCCCTCCGTCCCTTCGGCGGAGTGGTAGTCTGGCGCTGCTTTGTTTATAACTGCCGCCAGGACTGGCGGGATACCAAAACCGACCGGCCGAAGGCTGCCTGGGAACACTACGCTTTCCTGGACGGCGCCTTTTCCGACAACGTCATCCTGCAGGTCAAGCACGGTCCCTTTGATTTCCAGGTCAGGGAACCCCTGAGCCCGCTCCTGCTGGGGATGAAAAAAACAAAACTGGCCATGGAACTGCAGCTGGCCCAGGAATACACCGGTCACCAGATCGACCTGTATACCATGATCCCCATGTGGAAGGAACTGTATGAGGAACTGCCGGCGGACAATATCATGTCCATTGCGGCCGTTTCCAACCTCGGTGATGACGAAAACTACACCGGTCACCCCCTGGCGGCTGTCAACCTTTATACCTTCGGCCTGCTTGCCTGGGATCCTGATGTGGACATGACGGCTGCCGTTACCCGCTGGTGCCGCCTGACCTATGAACTGGACCCCCTCCAGGAGCAGACCCTTGTTGAATTGCTGCTTTCTTCCCGCCGGACCTATGAAAAGTATACTGCGCCCCTGGGCATCGGCTGGATGGTCACACCCCATGACCATTACGGACCAAACCCCTCCGGTTATGAATATGACCTGTGGGGTACCTATCATAAAGCGGACCGGAACGCGGTCGGCATTGACCGCACCCATGAAGGCACCGGCTACCTGGATCAGTATCCGCAGTATTTCCGGGACAAATACGGTGATCCCGCGTCCTGTCCGGACCTGTTCCTTCTTTTCTACCACCGCCTTCCCTACACTTTCCGGATGCGGGACGGCCGTACGCTGATCCAGCGTATTTATGACGATCATTTTGAGGGACTGGAGGAAACCCGCGCCATGGCGGATAAGCTGTCCTCCATTGTCTTCCCGGAACCGGACGCTTCCGTGATCCGTGAACGCATGGACAAACAGCTGTACAACGCCCGGGAGTGGTGCGATATCATCAACACCTTCTTCCATCGTCTCAGCGGCATTCCGGATGAGCACGGCCGTACCATTTATGACTGATTTCACAGGCAGTTTTTCCTTCATTACCAATCCGATATTTAAACCTGAACAGGAGGTGGATTCATGAGGTTTTTCAGGAAATTACTGAAGCTGATCACTAGGATCATTCTGGCGCTTGTTCTGCTCCTGGCAGTGGTACTGGGCGTTTTCACTGCTGCCGAATACAGGCCGGCGGATACGGAGGTCATCATTCCCGACAGAAGCGTTGAAGCGGTTCTCACAACCGGCGATCCCCTTTCTGTTGTTTCCTGGAACTGCGGATACGGCGCCCTTGGTGATAATGCCGATTTCTTCATGGATGGCGGAACTTCTGTCTACACCGCGGATAAAGAGCGTGTGGATTCCAACCTGTCAGGCATCCGCGATGCGCTGAAAGCCCTGAATCCGGACCTGGTAATCCTCCAGGAAGTGGACATCAACTCTGCCCGCAGTTACGGAACGGATGAACGTACCATCCTGCGGGATGTTCTCCCCGGCGCCTCGGATTCTTTTGCCTATAACTTCAATACTCTCTTTGTTCCCTACCCTCTGCCGCCCATGGGTCATGTGGAAAGCGGCCTGTACACCCTGAGCGCCGCTACGCCGCGGACAGCGGAACGGGTTTCCCTGCCGGTTCCCTTCTCCTGGCCCATCCGTTTGTTTAACCTGAAAAGATGCCTGCTGGTCAGCCGGTTCCCGGTTGCCGGAACCGATAAGGAACTGGTGCTGATCAACCTGCACCTGGAAGCTTATGATTCCGGCGAGGGCAAGGAAGCCCAGACAAAGCAGCTGGTCTCCCTGATGCAGGAGGAATATGCGAAAGGCAATTATGTGATCGCCGGCGGCGACTTCAATCAGCGTTTCACCAACATTGACCAAAGCGCCTACCCTGTGTACGACGGAATGTGGCAGCCCGGCGTGATCGACGCGTCTGCCTTCGGCAGCGATTTTACCCTCCATATGGATAACAGCTTCCCCACCTGCCGTTCCCTGGACCGCTCCTATGCCGGTTCGGAAAAAGAAGGTTTCCAGTTCTATCTGATAGACGGATTTATCGTCTCTTCCAATGTGAAAGCCGAATCAGTCGAAACCCTGGATTACGGTTTCGTCTGCTCCGATCACAATCCCGTCCGGATGACCTTTGTCCTGGAATAAACCGGATTCTGTTTTCACCGGTGCCGGAGTTTCTCCGGCGTCTTTTTATATATCTCTGTTTCCTGATATTCACGCAATTTTCCCCTTGCCCACTTCGCCTCATGGTCGTATGATGGCAGTAGAGAAAAGTTCTGATGCATTGGTATGATTCTTTCCATTTTTGAAACATCAATATAGGGGGATTCGTATGATCAACGAGATCGCCGATCAGCTGAATCGCATAATAGAAGCCCTGGCGGCGGACTTTTACCATCCGCTGGGTTCCATCCCCCTGGAAGGATTCAGGGAGGAACAGGATATGACCCTGTCCGAAGCCGAAGCCGCGCCGCGTACCCCATGGCCGGCGGGAACGGTCTGGGGCAGCCCCTGGGAATACGCGTGGATGTTCGGTTCTTTCACAGTCCCCCCGGAAGCCGCCGGAGAGCGGATCGTCATGAACCTGAATCCCGGAGGGGAAGCCACGGTTTTTGTCAACGGAAAACCCTTCGGCGCGCGCAGGGCTGACCGGATGGATCATCCCCATCATTATATGGTGGACCAGACCGTCTGCATCTGTGCTTCCGGCGGAGAGAGCTTTACCGTTGCCATTGAGGTATACGGCGGCACACCGCTTCCGGACCAGCGCTCCCTTCCCGTTTTCCCCGAAGCCGGGGTTGCTTTCACTCATACCGCATCGTCCGTTGTCGGAGAGAATACCTTCGGCTGGTGGAATGAAGAGGCCTACCAGCTTTGGCTGGATCTGACAGTCCTTCGGGATGTGCACCGGTATCTGGATCCTGATGACGCTTTCAGCGAAGCTCTGGAAAAAGGGGTTGCCGATCTCCTGGATACGCTGGATCTTGAGCAGCCGGTCACTAACCGCCGGAAAGCCTGTACCGCTGCCCGCTTAATGATTGCCCCGCTTGTTCATGCGCATAACGGAACCTTCGCTCCGTCCATAGGGGTAACAGCCAATTCGCATCTGGATCTTGCCTGGCTCTGGCCCATGGCTGAAACCCGCCGGAAAACAGCCCGTACCTTTGCGGCGCAGCTCCGTCTGCTGAAAGAATATCCTGAAGCTCTGTTCCTGCAAAGCCAATGTGCTGAATATGAACTCTGCCGGAAACACTATCCGGATCTTTTTGAGGAAGTAAAGAAAGCCATTTCAGAAGGACGCTGGATCGCGGATGGCGGGATGTGGGTCGAACCGGATACCAACCTTGCCGGCGGAGAGGCGCTGGTTCGTCAGTTCCTTTACGGCCGCCGTTACTTCCGGGATGTGCTGGGTGTGGAAAGCCGGGTGGCCTGGCTCCCCGACACCTTCGGATACAGTGCCGCCCTTCCCCAGATCATCAAAGGCTTCGGAATGACCGGCCTGACAACCCAGAAGATTTTCTGGTCCTATAATGACGCGGAACCCTTCCCGCACCACGCCTTTCTGTGGCGGGGGCTTGACGGTTCCGTAATTCCCGGTTTTCTGCATATGGCTTATGAAACCCGGGTGGATGCCGCTTCTGTTCATAAGCACTGGACAAGCCGCCTGGAAAGAGACGGAAGCCGTGATTTCTATCTTCCCTTCGGTTACGGAGACGGCGGCGGAGGTCCTACGCGGGATGATATGGAACTGATCCGCCGTCAAAGGGACCTGCAGGGCGCCCCGAAGCTTTACTGGACCACACCCGGGGAGTACCTGAAAAAGCGGAATAACGGTTCCCTTCCCATTGTCCGCGGTGAACTGTATTTCCCTTGCCATCGCGGCACTTATACAACCCAGGCTATGATCAAAAAAGGGAACCGTCGTGCGGAGCATATGCTCCGTGTCTGGGAGATGCTTGCTGCCATGGCCGCTTTCACCGGCCGTGCCGATTATCCCGCCGCGGCTCTGGAGGAAAGCTGGAAACTGCTGCTGACCAACCAGTTCCATGATATCCTTCCCGGTTCCGCCATATCCAGAGTCTATGAGGAAGCACGCATGGACATTGCCCGCGTCAGGGATACCGCACTCCGCGGGTCAAAGAATGCCCTTCTCTCCTTCTGCCGGAACGGCCAGGGGCTCACCGTATTCAACCCTTCCTCCCATCGGATTACCCGCGTGATCCAGGCGGATATCCGTTTTGCGGAGGGTGCGGTCACCCGGGAAGGTGTCCGTTTCCAGGCTGCGGAGTATAAGAACGAGGCACTGGTTCTGGCCAGCCTGGAGCCCATGTCCGCCGTCACCATGTACCCGGCCAAAGTCCCTGTACACAGCCGTGCTACCGTCAGCCGGAAAGGAAAAAACTATGTGCTGGAAAATTCCTGCCTGCGGGCCGTGTTTTCCGAGCGGGGCGAACTGACTTCCTTCGTACTGCTCCAGGACGGACAGGAAAGAATCCGTTCCCATTCCAACGTTCTCCATCTTTACAGGGATCTTCCCCGTCGTTTCGATGCCTGGGACCTGGACAGCCAGACAGAACGCCGGGAGATTCCAATGAATGCGGACTGCACTGCTGAGATTGTCTGCCCCAGCGGCATCTTTGCTGAACTGAAGATCACAACCCGTTTCTCCTCTTCTGTCATTACCCAGTGGATCCGTCTCACAGCCGAGGAGGAACAGCTGGAATTCATCACGGAAGCGGACTGGCAGGAACGCCACCGCCTGCTGAAGGTTACCTTTGACACTGGCATTGATGCCGACAACGCGGATCACCAGATCCAGTTCGGTCATCTTTCCCGTCCCGCCCATCGTTCACGCCGGTATGATACCGACCGTTTTGAAGTCTGTGCCCATGCATGGACCGCGCTGCGGGATGCTTCCCGCGGGGCTGCCATCCTGAACGACTGCAAATATGGCGTCTCCGTCAATGACGGCGTCATCGGCCTCAGTCTCCTGCGAGCGCCGACTTATCCGGACGCCGAGGCGGACCGTGGACGGCATCGTTTCATTTATGTCTATCGTGCCTGGAACGGTCCGCTGGAAACCTCCGGTGTCACAGAAGCAGCGGAAGTCCTGAATGACCCGCTGATCACTGTTCCCGGTTCCTCCGTTCCGCTTCGCCTGCTGACCTCCAGCGATCCCTCGGTTTCCGTTGAAAGTGTCAAGCTGGCGGAGGACGGCTCCGGTGACCTGATCATCCGCCTGTTTGAGAGCATGGGCGGCTCCCGTACCGTTGTCATACATCCGCATCTTCCCTTCGGCGGAGCCCGTCTTTGCTCCCTGGCGGAAGAACCGGGTGATATTCTGCCTGTCAGGGACAGTACGTTCACACTGTCCTTCCGTCCCTTTGAGATCAAAACGCTGCGTCTCTGCCGCAGGAACTGACCGCGTATCCGCACCGGCTTTTCGTATCGGAAAGCCGGCTGTTTTTTCGAAAACCGTCCATGCTTTTCAGGACAACACAGGCAGCGTTTTCACCTCCCGCGGTATACAGAACGCAGGAAAAATCAAGCGTTTCCGGATTGACAAAGGCCCTGTGTAACAGTATACTTTTTTTATCATAAGCAGCCGGTTTCGCTGCGAAAAAAAACATATGGAGGTATACCATGAAGAAATTCCTCTCTGTCATTCTGGCCCTGTCTTTGTTCCTGTCGTTGGCCGTTGTTTCTGCCCACGCGGAAGACATTACGCTGGACGTCATCATTGCCCAGTACGGCAACAACACCCAGAACTGGTTCCTCGGTGACGGCATGGACGGTTCCAACTTCGTCGCGAAGTTCGAGGAAGCCAATCCCGGCATCAAGCTGAACCTTGAAGTTGTTTCCTGGAATGACCTGTACACCGTCGTTTCCACCCGGATCAGCAACAACAACGCGCCGGACATCCTGAATATCGACGTGTTCGCTGATTACGCCAATGAAGGCCTGCTGATGCCTGTTTCCGACTACTGCCCGGAAGAGCTCTTCAACGACTTCTTCCCCCAGTTCATCGAGCAGTCCGTGATTGACGGCACTGTCTGGGCCGTTCCGGACCTGGCATCCGCCCGCGCTCTGTTCTACAATGAAGACATCCTGAAGGAAGCCGGAGTGGAAAAGGTTCCGGAAACCTGGGCTGAACTGGAAGACGCTTCCCAGGCGATCCTGGATGCCTTCGGCGGCGAAGTCTATCCCTGGGGTATCGACATGACCACAGATGAAGGCCAGGCTGCTTTCGCCTACTACACCTGGGGCAACAACGGCGGTTTCGTGGATGAAAACGGCGAATGGGCCCTGAATTCCGATGCCAACGTCGAAGCCATCGAATACGCCATCGGTCTGGTGAACAAAGGCTTCACCAATCCGAACCCTGCCACCCAGACCCGTTACGATATCCAGGATATGTTTGCGGCCGGCAAGATGGCGATGATCATCGCCCCGAACCAGCTGCCCACCTATATTACCGAAAAGGAAGGCACCGTGGTTCCCGGCACCGCCGCGCTGCCGCACAATGAAGGCGCAGCCTCCAGCTCCGTTGGTGTTATGGACCGTATCATGGCCTTCAAAGACAACGATGCTCCCGATCAGGCTGCCCGCAACGAAGCCATCGGTAAGTTCCTCACCTTCTTCTATGATCCGGCAAACTACGTTGGCTGGGTTTCCATGGAAGGCTTCCTGCCTGCCGTGAACTCCGCTGTCGGCGCCCTGGTGGAAGCTGATCCCACCTTCCAGGCCTGGCTGGATGTTCTTGGAAGCGCCAAGTTCTATCCCACCACCAAAGCGGAATGGAACGACGTGAAGCAGGGCGTTATTGCTGTTGAACAGCAGGCCCTCACCGGCGGAAACGTTAAGGATCTGCTGGATGCGCTCCAGGCCCAGATCACCGGTAAATAATTCCGTAATCATCCGGGAGGCCGGAAGCCCCGGCCTCCCCCTTTTTATAACAGGAGAAAGATCATGCGTTCTGTGTTTGTCCGTCATCGTTGGGAACCCTATCTCTGGATTCTGCCCAGCATCCTGCTGATGCTGGTTTTCGTTGTATTTCCCATTGGTATTGTTTTCCGTCTGGCCTTCAGCCAGATCAGCCGCGCCGGTGTTGTCGGCGGTTTTATCGGACTGAAGAATTTCCAGGACGCAGTCTCCTCTCCCGCTTTCCCGCAGGTCATGGTCAACACGGCCATCTGGGTGGTTTCAGTGGTGGGGCTTTCCACCCTCATCGGCTTCATCTGCGCCATGGTCCTCAACCAGCCTTTCCGCGGCCGGAAGATCGCCCGGTCGATCATGGTCTTCCCCTGGGCCGCGTCCCTGGTCATCCAGGCATCTGTCTGGAACTACATCATCAAAATGGAATACGGCAACCTGAACAATATCCTGCTGAATCTCGGTTTCCTTCAGGATCCCGTCAACTGGCGCTCCTCCTACCAGGTGGAGTTCATCTGGGAATGCGCCATCGGTATCATCGTCACGATCCCCTTCGTCACCTTTACCGTGCTTTCCGGTTTACAGTCCATCGACGCCTCTTATTATGAGGCAGCCACCGTTGATGGTGCCGGCTTCTGGAAGAAGCTGCGCCATGTGACCATTCCGCTCGTAAAACCGTCTCTCACGGTTTCCACCGTGCTGAACATTATATATGTTTTCAATTCCTTCCCCATCATCTACACGATTACCAAAGGTGCTCCGGCCAATAAAACGGACACCATGGTCACCTACCTGTATATGCTGGCCTTCTACGACCAGCGGAAGGGCCCGGCCACCGCGCTTTCTGTGATCGGTTTCATCATCCTGTGCATTGCTTCCGGATGCTATATGCTCATTACCATGCGGAAGGAGGATTCACTCTGATGAATACTCTTTCTGCCGCTCCGGCCCCCCGCCGCAGGATCCTGCTGCTGATCGTTTCCGCGATCCTCCTGACCGTCCTGCTCTGTTCCCTGACCTTTCTGCGCTTTTCTTCCCAGCTTTATATCAAGCGTTCTCCCAACACCTTTGTCGGTGATGACAAATACACCACCGTCCGGCAGGAGGTGGAGCTCCAGCTGGAGGAATACCGTTCCCAGGAAGTGGACGCTGTCATTGAGGAACAGGTCATTGAGCGGGTCAACAGCAAAAATGAAACCACCTCGCTGGTGATCTTCACCATCAATGCCGCCAACACCCGCAGCGGCTGGGATCTGCTGTCCGCGGGTCTGCCCTCCTCAACCCTGCTGATCCTGATCCTGGCCCTGTCCGCCGGTGCGTGGATATTTACGGTGTATTCCGCCTTCACCGGAAACCGGGTAGCCGGAATTGCTTCCTTTGTGCTGTCACTGGCGGCCTTCTTCCTGATCCCGGTCATTTTCAACCGTCTGAACCTGGATCTTTCCAGGACAGCGGACCTGGCACAGGCCGGCGGTGATTCTTCTGCCCTGGATCGTCTCCGCCCGGCCCTGGATCGTTTCCTCTTTGCCGGTACCGCGGGAGACCAGCTGGACACCATGCTTTCCGCGCTGAATTACACAGTCTGTGCGGCACCCTTCCTGCTTCTCATTCCCGCGTTCATGTCAATCTGTGCCTCTGTCCTGGCAGCCTGCAAGCCCCTGAAAAAGACGCTCCTCCGTGTTGCGCTTTATGTCAGCGTGATCCTGTTCTCGCTGTTTATCCTTTATCCCTTCTTTGTCATGTTCGTCACCGCCTTCCGAAGCAACGCGGAAACGACCGACATGTATTTCCTCCGGATCCTGCCCTCCCGCTGGGTTTTCAGCAATCTCACCGATACGCTGAAACGCAATGTGCTTCTTTACCTAGGCAATTCACTGCTCATTGCCGGCGGCGCAACAGTGATTGCCATGCTCTGCGGAATCCCGGCCGCGTACGCCATGGCCCGTATGGATTTCCGCGGAAAGAAAGTTTATCTCGGTTTTGTCATCATGAGCCAGATGTTCTCCCCTGTGGTGCTGCTGGTCGGCATATCCCGCCTGATGAACACCCTGCACCTGAACGATACCCTCATGGGCCTAATGTTCATCAACGCGGCCTTTAACCAGGCCTTCGCCATCTGGCTGCTGCGGGGAACCTTCGTCTCCATATCTTCCGAAATGGAACAGGCCGCCTGTATCGATGGCTGCAGTGTGCTCGGTGCCATGCTGCGCATCCTGCTTCCCATGGCCGCCCCGGGCATCGTAACCACCCTGATTTTCGTTTTCATCAACGCATGGAACGAGTATACGGTTTCCACCGTACTGATTTCCACCCAGACAAATAAACCTATCACGGTCGGTATCACCCAGTTCTCTTCCTTCAACATGATCGAATGGCAGTATCTGTTTGCTGCAGCCCTGCTGGCAACCATTCCCGTCGTCATCCTTTTCATGCTCATTGAGAAACACCTGGCTGCCGGCCTGACCGCGGGAGGAGTAAAAGGTTAATATGAAGAACTACCCTGAAATCCTGGATGCCTTCGCCCTGCCGGAAGGAGAACGTACAGCGGTTCCCTTCGGCAACGGGCATATCAACAGCACCTTCATGGTCCGGATCTCCGGAACGGAAAAGCAGTATATCCTGCAGCGCATCAACAGCTATGTTTTCATCCATCCGAAAGACGTGATGGAAAACATCCAGCGTGTCACCGGATTCCTTCGCGGAAAAATCGCTGAGGCCGGCGGAAACCCGGATCGGGAAACCATCACCCTGGTGCCTTCCCGCACCGGTGAAGCCTGTGCAGAAGACGCGGAAGGGCAAGTCTGGCGGGTCATGCTTTTTGTGCCGGATACGTTCAGCCCTGAGCTTCCGGATAACCTGGATATCCTGGAGGAATGCGGAGGCGCCTTTGGCCGTTTTGCCCGCCTGCTGGATGATTTTCCCGCCTCCTCTCTTCATGAGACCATCCATGCCTTCCATGACACGCCGGCCAGGCTAAGCCAGCTGGAAGACGCCGCCCGGCAGGATCCCTGCGGCCGCCTGAAGGATGTACAGGAAGAAATGGCCTTTGCCCGCGGCTGCGCTGCGGAGACACGCGTGCTCACTGACGCCCTGGCAGCCGGAAAACTGCCGTTGCGCGTAACGCATAATGATACCAAGGTCAACAACGTGCTGCTGGACCGGAACACGGAAAAAGCCGTCTGTGTGATCGACCTGGATACGGTCATGCCCGGTTTACTCGCCTATGACTTCGGTGATGCCATCCGGGTCGGTGCCTGCAGCGCCGCCGAGGATGAACAGAACCTGGATCTTATTCATCTGGAGATGCCCAAATACCGCGCCTTCGCACGGGGATTCCTGTCTCAGCTGAAGGGCATGCTTTCCCGGGACGAACTGCTTTCCCTGGAAGCGGGTGCCCGCATCATGACGCTGGAAAACGGCCTCCGTTTCCTGGCCGACCACCTGAAAGGCGATGTGTATTTTAAGATCCACCGTCCCGGCCAGAACCTGGACCGGGCCCGCGCACAGTTTGCGCTCTTCCGGGACATGGAAAAACACAGTGAGGAAATGAAAGCCATCCTGCTGGAACTGTATGAAGGGTAAAATCCTGACGCATGAAAAAGCTTCCCTTCCGGGGAAGCTTTTTTTGCCGGATCCGGCGCTATAGACCGCGGTATTCAGTCATATTGAATATGTTTTATCCCGGTTATCAGACATAGAATTATGGTATCAATTAATCAATCCGGAGGTTTATATGATGCGAAAAGTTATATCGTTTTTTCTCGTTTCCTGCTTTCTGTTCCTTTGTGCCTGTCCCGCACTTGCGGAAGACGCCGGTTTGAAATCCGGAAACATCTTCCTTTACGGAGAAAAGCATTCAGATTCTGCCTGCCTGGAGAAGGAACTGGAAGCATGGTCAGAATGCTATAAAAACGGCATGCGTGATCTTTTTGTTGAGCTGCCTTCCTATACGGCAGCCTTTCTGAACCGGTGGATGCAGGAAGATACGGACGAACTGCTGGATGCGGTCTTCACAGATATGAAAGGATCAAATGATGATTCCCCGCAGACCAGGGAGTTTTACCGCAGCATTAAGACCGCTTACCCCGAAACAATTTTCCACGGTACAGACGTAGGACACCAGTTTGATACAACAGGCGCCCGGTATCTGTCCCTGCTCACATCTGAAGGAAAACAGGATACACCGGAATACCGCCTGGCTGCCCTTACGATTGAACAGGGGCGGAAATATTATGATATTCGCATTACAGATGAAACAGTCTCGGATATATACCGTGAATACTGCATGGTCGATAATTTCCTCCGTGCCTGGGAAGATCTGGACAGACGGGATATCATGGGCATCTACGGATCCGCCCATACCGATCCGTCTTCGCTGGATATGAGCGGATCCATCCCCTGCATGGCCGCTCAGCTGAAAGGCCGTCTTCAGAATGCCGTTTACAGCACGGATCTTACGAAAAACGATGTCATCAGTACAGACACGGTTACGGTTAACGGGAAAGAATATCAGATATCCTATTTCGGAAGCGAGGATATCTCCTCCTGGGCACAGGGTTACCTGAAGCGCGATTTCTGGCGGGTGGAAAACGCTTATGACGACCTGAAGGACTCTCCGCGGACCGGCAACTGGCTTCCTGCCGGCAACTATAACATGGTCATCAATCCGGGCGAGATCTATATTGTTGAATATACACAGACTGACGGCACGCTGGAACGCCTGTATTATCTTTGCGACGGAACCTTGTATAACGGGGTTTACAATACATTCAACATCACCGTAAGTGAATAAAAACGTCCCTGGAAAACCCAAACCGGGAATCACACCCCTGTGATTCCCGGTTTGTTTTGGTTTTACTGCAGTCCGGTGAAAGCAGCCATCTTCCGGACCAGCGCTTCCGCTTCCTCCTGTGTCGGCGCTTCCGCGAAAACCCGGATCCGCGGTTCCGTACCGGAAGGACGCACGATCACCCAGCCGTTTTCAAAGTATACCTTGCATCCGTCCATATAGTTGACCCGCACCACCGTCTGTTCAAAGGATGGCAGTTTCTTCTCCTCCATGATCAGCTGATGGATCTCTTCCTTCTTCTCATGTGTCAGGGCCCAGTCGTATTCCGCTGAATGCGCTTCTCCGTAGCGGCTGTACAGGTCCTGCACCAGTTCGCTGAGTTTTTTCCCGCTCACGCTCAGCATCTCCACCAGCAGGCTGGCCGCGTACAGGCCATCCTTACCGGCAATGTGACCCCGGACCGTCAGGCCGCCGGAGGACTCACCGCCGATCAGGGCATCATGGGCTTCCATTCCCGCGGAAATATGCTTAAAGCCGACCGGCACCTCAATGCATTTCTCCCCGTGGGCCTCGGCAATCCGGTCCAGCAGGTGTGTGGTCGCGATATTCCGCACCACCGGTCCCTTCCAGCCCTTCTCCTCCAGCAGGTAGGAATAAAGCAGCGCCAGCGTTTCATTGGCGGTAATGTAATTGCCTTTTTCATCAATAATGCCCAGCCGGTCGGCATCGCCGTCCGTGGCGATACCCACGTCCGCGTTATGTTCCTTCACCGCATACTGCAGGTCCACCAGCGTGTCCGGGTTCGGTGCCGGCAGGTGACGGCCGAAGAAGGCATCGTGACGGTCATTGATCACATCCACGTCGCACCGGGAGGTGTACAGGATCGTCTGCAGTCCCGTCAGGCTCACGCCGAACATAGGGTCCAGCACAATCCTCAGCCTGCGTTTCCGGATGGCTTCCGTGTTCACCTGGCGCAGGATGGAATCCAGGTAGCTATCCCGCGGATCAATAATCCGGATGATCCCCGCGGCCTTCGCCGCCTCAAAATCCATACTCCGGATTTCATCCTCCGTCAGCTGGTTTGCCGTCTGCTGAATGGCTTCCGTCACGTCCTGGGCCGCGTCCCTTCCCCCGGCCGTAAACAGTTTGATCCCGTTCCAGATGGCTGGGTTGTGGCTGGCTGTCACCATTGCGCCGTATGGAAGCTTCTGCTCCTTCACTGTGAACATAATCTGTGGCGTTGGGCAGCTCATGTTTACAAAGTAAACCGTCACGCCTTCCCCGGCCAGCACCTCGCAGAACCAGATCAGTGCTTCCCGGCTCAGGAAACGCCGGTCATAGCCAACGCAAAGCCCTTCTTCCGCGCAGCCTTCCTGCTTCATTCTCCGCGCCAGTGCCGCGGCTACCCTCCGGATATTCTCCCGGGTAAACCCGTCCCCGATGACGGCTCGCCAGCCGCCTGTGCCAAATTGTATCATGGTTTGCCTCCGTTCAGATCGCGCTCATCATTTTCCGGATGATGCCGTCGTTTTTTTCCATTTCCCTGGTCAGTGCCATCTGGGTCCTGGTCCTGTCCAGATTGTGCTCCGGCCGTTCTATATGATAATAGGTGTCCCCGTTCAGGTAATCCGTCAGGAACCTCACCGCGTTTTCCAGTGTGATGATCCGCGCGCCGTCGGGCAGGGTTTCCCGCTCCGCTCTGGTCAGCCGGTCGCCGCAGGAGCCGAGGAAGCCTTCCGCGTACGCCCTGTACAGTTCCAGATCCAGGTGTACCTTGTCCAGGTCTTTTTCATCCTCTTCCGCCGTGGAGGCGCCGAAGCGGATGGAATCCCCGAAATCATTGGCCGCCAGTCCGGGCATCACAGTATCCAGGTCCAGGATACACAGCGGCTCTCGGGTCTTCTCATCCAGCATCACGTTATTCAGCTTTGTGTCGTTGTGGGTCACGCGCAGCGGCAGCCCTCCTGCCCGCAGCATCCGCTGCAGAAGCCCTGCACCTGCTTCCCGCTCCAGCATAAAGCCGATTTCTGGCTGTACATCTTTTACCCTGCCGGCCCGGTCTTCCCGGATCGCTTCATGCAGCGCCTCATAACGTTTCGGTGTGTCATGGAACCCCGGAATGGTTTCCGTCAGCTGTTCCGCCGGGAAATCCGCCATCTTTTTCTGGAATGATCCGAAGGCAATACCGCTGTTACGGAAATCTGCTGCTGTTTCAGCCCGGTCCAGGCAGACTCCTCCGGTCACATATTCATACATCCGCCACAGTTCCTTCCGGCCGTTCAGGATATAATCCCTTCCGTCCCTCAGTTTCACCAGCGTCATCACATGCCGCGGATCGGGATCCTGTTTCCGCAGGTGTTTCGTTACCATCAGGATATTGTTCATCAGGCCTTCCGGATCCCGGAAGGTTTCTGTGTTCACCCGTTGCAGAATATACAGATGGGGCTGGTTGGTCACCACCAGCCAGGTCTGGTTGATATGACCGGATCCAAAGGGTACGCACCCGATGATGGTCCCCTCTGTCCGGAACTGCTGCGCCGTTTCACGCATATCTTTTCTCCTGTTTTCAGCCTTTTTCCGCAAAATACCGGCAGGAGGAACCCTCCTCCTGCCGGCAGTGCTGATAATTGATTGTTGAAATGAATCTTATTTTCCGGCCATAAACTCTTCCAGCTGGCGGTTCACTTCATCCACGTATTCGTTGATGCCTGCCGCTTCCAGTTCAGCAATGGCTGCCGGATAATTCTCGTCAAAGTCCACATAGCCGTAGAGGATCGGTGCAAGCTTCTTCCATGCTTCAGAGCAGGAGGTCTCGATGAGCTGCACGTTTTCATTGTTGAAGTTGAAACCGAACATGGCGGAAACCTGAGCGTCATTATCCCAGTTCAGATAGTTTTCAATGTATTCCTTGCTCACATCACCGGGGAACACCTGATAGTTGGCGTTGCGGAACATCCACTCGTAGAAGAATCCTTCTCCCTGAGCTGTTTCGCTCAGCAGCTTCAGCGCGCCGGTCTCGTCCAGATCCCAGTCCTTGCCCTTCTCGCCGTACAGGCAGAACAGGTAATTGTCCTGGCTGCCCCACAGCCATGCAAGGAACTTCAGGGCGCCTTCCGGATTCTTCGCGGAATACGGAATGCACAGCACTTCACCGCCGGCGGTGTTGATGTAACGGGGCTTTTCGGGTGCCAGCAGATAGTTGCCCATCACAGCGTTCGGATCAGCGGTTTTCACCTTGTTGCCGATCTCCAGGTCCTTGGCCAGGGAGCCTTCCACCCACAGGTACAGACCTGTCTGAACGCGGGATTCACGCTCGTTGTACTTGATGGCCAGTTCATCCTGGTACAGGCCGTCCAGGAACATTTCCCGGTTGAACTGAGCAACCTTCTTGAAGGCGTCGGTATGGGCGTAGCTGTATGCCTTATGAGTATCTTCGCCGAAGACCACCAGGTCCTGGTAGCCCACCCAGAAATACTGTTCATCAGCAAAATAACGGGTCAGGGGCTTGAAGATGATGTCTCCGGGGCCGCGGTAGCCTGGCAGCTGGTCCTGCACACGCTCGGCGAATTCACGCAGATCCTCGGCCGTCTTCACTTCAGTCATGCCCACCTGCTCCAGCAGATCCTGCCGCAGGCAGACAAACTGGAACATAGCGGAAGCGGGTGCATAGGCGGACGGAATACCGTACTGTACACCGTTGATTTTGCCGCCGGCCATCTGGGTTTCCGGCAGGACGTTTTTCATGTATTCAGGCCAGGCCTTGGCGATCAGGTCGTCCAGGGGCTGGGCTTCCTTGTTGTTCACCATGCTGGACAGGTCCGGCAGGCCGTCCCAATACAGGTCGATGGTTTCATTGGCAGCCAGCATAATCTTCTTCTGGTCCCAGTAGGAATCCCAGCTCAGGAACCGGAAGTTCACTTTCATATTCAGGTCTTCCTTCACCTTCTGGGCAAAGGCGCCGTTGATGAATTCGGAAAACGCGTCGGTCTCCTCACCGGGATACAGGATCGTGATCTCCTCCAGGTCGTCTGCCTGCGCCATCAGCGGCACAGCCAGGGTCAGCACCAGCGTCAGCGCCAGCACCATTGCCAACAGTTTCTTCATGTGTTTACCCTCCTTCTATTTTCATAATATGCTTAACGCATTATGAATCATGATAATTATTCGTTTCCGCATTCAGCCTTCATCATTCTGAATTACTCTTTAACCGCTCCCGTCATGATGCCCTTGACAAAATACCGCTGAATGAAGGGATACAGGAAGATAATCGGTCCGATCGTAAGGATCGTTACGGCCATCTTTGCGGTTTCCGCGGGCAGCTTTATACCTGCCGCCGCACCGGATGGCACCCGGCCGCTGTTGATTGCGTTCACATTGGACATCATGTGATACAGGAAATACTGCAGCGGGTACATATCCCGTTTGTCGATGAACATCAGCGCGTGCCACCAGTCATTCCAGTAGCACAGGGCATACATCAGGCCAACTGTCAGCAGTGCCGTAATGCTCAGCGGCAGGGCAATCCGGAAGAAGATCGTCATATGTCCTGCGCCGTCAATCTTGGCCGCGTCATAAAGGCTGGGACTGATAGCCCGGAAATAGGTTCGCATCAGGAACATGTTCCATACGCTGAACATAGCCGGCAGGATCAGGCCAAGCATATTATTGCGCAGGCCGTACCAGTTAACACAGATTACATACCAGGGGATCAGGCCGGCGGAAAAAATACTGGTGAAGTTGCAGATGAACGCGATCACGTTCCGGTATTTCATTTCCCGCAGGCTGATAGCGTAGGAAATCATGCAGGTAACCAGCATCGATCCCGCGGTTCCGACTATCGTGATAGCAATCGTTACCATGTATGAATTCATAATCTGCACTTTATTTTCATTCAGCAGATATATATATGTGTTCAGGGACAGTTCACTCGGGATAAGCCTGTAGCCTTCCTTAACAACTGTTTCATCCGGCGTGAAACTCACTACAATCGTCAGCAGCATCGGATACAGGCAAATCAGTCCGAAGAATCCGACAATGATGTAGGCCAGGATCCGCGCCCAGCGGTCTGCTTTGCTGCGGTGTATATGACCGGGATGGGGCTTTGCGGAACGAAGAGTCATACTCATCAGAACAATCCCTCCCCGTCATTGATCTTCTTGGCCAGGGTGTTGGCCAGGACAATCAGGATCAGGCCCATCACACTCTGGCACAGGCCGATGGCTGTACTGAAGCCGAAGCCCATTGTACGCATGGACGTATAAACATACGTATCAATGACCGAAACCTCGTCCAGCAGCGTACCGTTCTGACCCACCAGGCCCCAGATCATCCCCATATCGCCGTAGAAGATCCTGCCGATGCTCATCAGCGTCAGGACCACCACATTGGGTTTCAGCATGGGTATCGTCAGGTACCGGATCTGCTGGAACCGGCTGGCGCCGTCAATGGTAGCCGCCTCGTACAGGCTGCCGTCAAACTGGGACATGGCAGCCATGTAGATGATGGAGTTATACCCGGCCCATTTCCACACATCCAGGAAAATGATAATGGTTCTCCAGTATTTCGCTTCCGCGTACCATCGGACGGGATTTGCGCCCAGAGACATGAGGGCACGGTTTACAACACCGTTGGCTCCCGTCGCAATGAATTCGCCGGTTTTCCGGTCCATCCGGAAATTGGCTGTCAGAAAACCGTACAGGATTGCGCCTACAACGACCCAGCTCAGGAAGTAAGGAAAGAACATCGCGCTCTGGCTGATCTTCTTGAAAGGGCCGTTTTTCACCTCGTTCATCGCGATGGCGATGGTAATCGGCACAATGGTGCCGAAAATCAGTCCCCAGAAATTGATGATCAGGGTGTTCCTCACTGCTTTCCAGAAATATGGATTTCCCTTCAGAAAATAGGAGAAATTCTCGAATCCCACAAAGGCAGAGCCGAAGATACCATCCTTGACATTGTATTTTGTGAACGCCATATATATACCGCCCATGGGCAGGTATGCAAACGCAAGGAGCAGCAGCAGCGCCGGTACGCACATCAGGTACAGTGTCCGGTTGTGCTTCATTTCCCAGCGAAAACCGCGTTTCGTGGGCAGGATCGTTTTCTGCACGAATCTCTCCTCCTTTCTCTTTTATAACCATTCAGGTTTCATAAGGATTCTTTCCGATTTGCGGAACCTCTTCCCGCAGCAGGAACATGCCTGTGGTATGGAACCGGTCTCCCCGTGCCCACACATCAAACATTCCGCGCTCCAGGCTGTTCCGGGGCGTCAGCTTCCGGTAATCCGCGTTTTCGTCGCCCAGAACCTCCAGCCTGATCATCCGGTCGCCTTCCTCCACGGGATAGCAGTAGAACTGCTTCTGGACCCGAACGATATTCCGGTCCGGTTTCACGATCTCCCGCAGGCCCGGATCATACAGCCAGCTTTCGCTCCAGAATCCGATGTAATGGTATTCCGGATAATACCTGTCATAGAACGCCAGTGCCTTTTCACAGCTGCTCTTCACGCGTTCCGGCGTGTAGCCTTCCCCGCCCGGAATATGCAGTGCCAGCAGATAATCGTCATCTCCCAGCGCCTTGCGCCAGGTTTTCTTATCCAGTGTCACAACTTCCGGGGAAACAAGGCCTTCCGGCAGCACCCGGTTGCCTGTCACCGTATCGTTCGTTTCCCTGAACACGGTAGTGAACGCTTCAGGATCATGGATACCGTTCACGCCGTCGATCTGGCCGTCCCTCCGGATCCGTACACCCGCGTGCCACAGGGCTGTCACTTCACCGGTTTCCGTGTTACGCCAGGCTTCCGGTGAACCGCCCCAGCGGTACGGTATAAAGTAGAACCGGTCCAGGAAAAAGATCTGGCAGCAGTAGAAGTTCATATCCCAGGGATAATCGTCAAAGCTGATATCCCCTGTCTCTGCATATTTCTTCAGCTGCTTCCTGGTCATCCGTTCCGGGATATCCGCGTCATATTCTTCCGGAATGCCTCTTTTGCGCAGCGCTTTGCGTCCTTCCAGTACACACAGCTGGGTGTAGAGGAAGGCGTAGGCTTCCCTGGCAAAGCCGGTGAGGCATTCTGGCCTGGGCTGATGGAATTCCACCGCGTGACACCGCACCAGTCCCCTCACCGCGTCCTTTGCCATAACGTGGGCAAGCTCCACCAGTTCAGGAACCTTGTTGGCTTCCTCCAGTGCTTCCAGAAGCGCCGCCTGCTTTTCAGCCGGAACATGATTGGCGGTCAGAACCGAAAGCAGTGTCTCCCGGGGCAGCAGTTCCTTTTCATCCGCCTCCAGGTCGCTGATGTGTTCCTCCATCGCTTCCGGAATAATATTTCCGGTGATCCGCAGCAGTTCGTCCAGTCTTTCCGTTGTCATGCCTGCTGCTTCCTTTCATGCTTTCTTCGGAAATCAGCAATGCTGATCACCTGTCCCGTAACCCGGGCTTCTTCGGCGGCGCAGGCCATCATGTGGCTTTCGACCGACTCATGGATATCTGTGGCGGATTCGCTGATCCTGCCTTCCAGCATAGCCAGGAAATCCTCCACAATACCGCTGTCGCCGCCGCTGTGTCCGCTTGTGCTTTCCTCCGGATGGATGATCTCCGTTTCGCCGGGGGTAATGCCGTTGCTGGCAAAGCGGGTGATTTCGATGACATTTTCATCTTCATTGGCCCGGATTTCACCGTCTTCGCCCATGATCTTGATGGTCCGCATCATCCGGTTGGTGAATCCGCTGAGGTTGAAAGTGGCTGTCACGCCGTTTGTAAAGCGGAGAATGGACACCTGGTGATCACAGACGTTATTGTCGCAGTGATATACGCATCTTCCGTAGGGGCCGGTCCGGATAGCTTCCCGGAGTCCCTCCTCGCTCTGATCTTCCGTCAGTACGGCCGCGGGCCAGTTCGGGGCCACAGGAAGGTAACAGCGGTAGGCACTGAACCGGCAGCTGTCCTTCAGCGGGCAGTCACAGCAGCGTTCCGCCGCGCCTTCGGGAGCGTTTTCCGCTTTGAAATAGGTCAGGTCTCCGAAAGAGGCGATGCTTTCGCATCCGCTTCCTGCCAGCCATACCAGCAGGTCCATATCATGGCAGGACTTCTGCATCACCAGCGGACTGGCCAGGTCGCTTCGTCTCCAGTTGCCCCTCACAAAGCTGTGTGCAATATGGAAGTTGCCGATGTTTTCATTATGCTGAATGGTGATCACCCGGCCGATTTTCCCGTCCGTAACAGCCTTTTTCAAAGCCCTGAAAAAAGGACTGTAGCGCAGCACGTGGCATACTGTCACATGTCTTCCGGTCCTCACCGCGGTTTCCTCGATCTTCAGAGTCTCTTCAGGATCCGGAGAGATGGGCTTTTCCAGCAGCAGGTGATAGCCTTTTTCCATCGCCGGAATGGCTTCCCGGAAATGATCGCGGTCCATCGTCGCGATGATGGCGGCATCCCCCAGCTTCGGCTGTGCCAGCAGGGTTTCCCCGTCTGAAAAACGATATTCAGCCGGAATACCGAAAGTTTCGCCGGCGATTCTGCGTTTTACCTCATCGGTTTCCGCAACGGCAGCGATCTCATGTCCCATTTCACAGGCGTATTTCGCGTAGATCATTCCACGCTGCCCTGCACCGATCAATACAAACTTCATATCCGGTCTCCCTGATGAAACTTTTGTTTTTTGTTTACTAAACATTATCATATGTTTCAGCTGATGTCAACAGATAATTTCGGTATCGATATCCTTTTTCTTCATTATTATATAAGAACGTAACAAAAACATTTTTGTTTCATAAACAACTTGACACAAAGTGTTTCTTCCTCTATGATTAAGATAATTCCAGGGGTTTTTCACATGGTTTTATGCTGCTTCAGGCAGTTGTTTCCTCCTGTGTATCATTTTGTTTCAGGCCTTCTTTATCAGAAAGGACGAAGCTTTATGGCAAATATCCGTGATGTGGCCCGGCTGGCCAATGTTTCCCCGGCTACAGTCTCCCGTATTCTGAACGACAATCAGATATACAAGACCACCGATGAAACAAGGGAGCGGGTTCTGCGTGCCGTTACGGAACTGGGATACCAGGCCCCGTTGAAAAAGCGTCCGCACGCCTCTGTTCAGGAAACCTCCGGTTTCTCTGTCGGTGTGCTGCTGGCCGCCACAAAGGGAAAATACAGCGATCCTTATTATCTGGCGATCCTCGGCGGCATTGAGGATGAACTTGCCCGCCTCGGCGGCACTGTTTCTGTCATTCAGACAGAGCAGGAACTGGAGGATCAGGCGATTCTGAACCGCCTGCTGAGCGCCGGCCTGTCCGGCCTGATCATGATGCGTCCCCTCTCAGAGCCGCTTTTTGAGCAGCTTCATTCCCTCATCCCGCATATTGTAGGGATCGATACGGGCCACATGCCCATCGATAATGTGGAATATGATCATCTCCGTGTCAGCAGGATGGCCGTGGAATACCTCTATGCCAAAGGCCACCGTGCGATCGGCTACATCGGCGGAAGCGTCGGCGACGCGCCGCTGAAGCGCTCCCGCCGCTATCGCAGTTACCTTGAGACCATGGCGGATCTTGGTCTTGAAGTCAAACCCGAATGGGTGCTGAACTGCGGCTGGGATGACCGGAAATGCATTTCTCTGGTGGAAAAGACATACCATGACCATGGTCTTCCCACCGCCTTCTATGCTGCCAGCGACCTGATGGCCATGGCCGCCCTCCGCGCCTTGTATCAGCTGAATATCCGTGTTCCGGATCAGGTAGCGGTCATTGGCATGAGCAATATTGAAATGAGCCAGTACGCCAATCCCCCGCTGACAACGATCGACGTTCCGGCTGTTGAGATGGGCATCACTGCCGCCCGGATCATCGCTGCCCGTGTCCGCGGTGATACAACCCTGCCGAAGCGCGTGCTGCTCCCCTCCCGCCTGATCGAGCGGGATTCCGTCTGACCTTCCCTTTTTCTCCCCCATAAAAGCAGAGCCGGCCATCTGGCCGGCTCTGTCTTTTATTCTTTCTGTGAGGTGCTGATCAGGTTTCCAGAAGGTGAGCGCATTCGCTGCGGAAGGAAATGTACGCTTCATCTCCCACCTGGTAGGTTTTCCGTCCGATCGGGCAGTTATCCGCGATCTTGACGAGCGTATCTCCCACCCTTACATGATAGTTCTGGTAGGATCCCATGAAGCAGCTCAGCTCCACCTTGCAGGGCAGCTGACCCTGATCCGCGATTTCAATGGCTTCCGGACGAAGCACGATCTCAGCGTTTCCGATCGTTTCCTTTTCGGAAAGCACCCTGACCGGATGGCCGTAAACCTCCGCGATTACTTCGCTGCCTTCCCGTCCGGTCACTGTGCAGGGCAGGAAGTTGCATTCGCCGATGAAGTCCGCAACGAATTCGCTGTTCGGATGGTAATAGATCTCTGTCGGAGAACCCATCTGTGCGATCACGCCGCCCTTCATCAGGATGATATTGTCCGAGATCGCCATGGCTTCACTCTGGTCATGGGTCACATAGATAGCCGTAATGCCCAGTGCCTGCTGGATCCGGCGGATTTCTGTACGCATCTGGACCCGCAGCTTGGCATCCAGGTTGCTCAGCGGTTCGTCAAACAGCAGCACACCGGGTTCCACCACCAGCGCCCTTGCCAGGGCGACACGCTGCTGCTGTCCGCCGGAGAGCTGGTTGGTCATCCGCTGCTCCATGTCAGAGAGCTCCACCAGCTTCAGGATGTTTGTGACCCGCTCCTTAATCTCTTCCTTCGGAACTTTCCGGAGCCGGAGACCGTATGCCACGTTGTCAAACACATTGTAGTGCGGGAAAAGTGCGTAGCTCTGGAACACCATTGCCGTATCGCGCTTGTTGGGCGTCAGCTCATTGATCGGTTCCCCGCCCAGGTAGATTTCACCCTCGTCAGGGCTTTCAAAGCCCGCGATCATCCGCAGGGTGGTCGTTTTGCCGCAGCCGGAAGGTCCCAGCAGCGTCACAAAACTGCCGGGTTCAATCTCCAGTGCCACGTCATGCACGGCATAGAAATCCTTTCCCGTCTTGGGATCCTTATAGATTTTGGATATGTGATCCAGGCGGACGCCCTTCGGTTCTTTTTTATTCGCTGCCATATCACTTCACCTCTCCCTTGATCTTTTTGCTCGTACCGAAGTATTTCAGCACTGTATTCATGATCAGGATAGCCGCGTAGGTAATCATGATCAGGATCGTGGCGTACGCGCACGCGACGCCGTATTCGCCTTTCTCCGCGTATTCGTTGATCCGGCAGGTGATCAGCAGGAACCGCGGTGTCACCAGCAGGATCACCGCGCTGATGGCGGTAATGGACCGCACAAAGGTGGTTACAAGGCCGGAGAAGAAGGAATCCTTGATCAGCGGCAGCGTCACGGTCATGAATACTTTCCCGCTTCCGGCGCCCATATCGTAAGCCGATTCCTCGATCGATTTGTCAATCTGCCGCAGGGCGGATATGCCGCTGCGGGTACCGACCGGCAGGGACCGGACCACAAACACAATGACGAGGATCAGTCCAGTTCCGTAGATCCCCTGCAGGAATCCGGTCCGGAAAACGCCGCCAGCAAAGCCGCGGATAAATCCAACGCCCAGCACGGTACCGGGCACGGCCATGGCCAGCATGGAAACAAATTCGATAAAGCCTTTTGCCTTGAATTTCCGCTTGACCACCAGATACGAGATGATCATGGACAGCAGCGCTGTCACAGGCGCGGCGATGATGGAGAGAACGAAGGAATCCTTGAATGCCTTCCATCCGCCCTCGCGGAACATCTGCTCAAACCACTTGAAGGAAAGGGAGTAATCCCTTCCCCACAGCTTGAACAGCGCGCCGAAGGGAACAGCTATGTACATCAGGATGACAAACACGGAGACCAGGGTGCACAGGACTGTCAGCGGATAGCGGACGCTCCGGTCCTCGATCAGCATCCTGCCCCTGGACGCTTTGCCGGTCAGCGTGGCTGCCGTCTTTTTCTCCAGCACATATTTCTGGATCAGGAACAGGATCAGCGTCAGGGCCAGCAGCACCACAGCCATGGCGGAAGCGCCGCTGATATCGTATGTACCGCCGGTAATCCGGAGATAAATGGTGGTTGCCAGCGTATCATAGCTTCCGCCGATGATCATCGGGTTGGCAAAGTCCGCCACGGATTCGATGAATGTGACCAGGAAAGCGTTTCCAAGTCCGGGAAGCAGCAGCGGCAGGGTTACGGTCGTAAACACCTTCCACCGGCTCGCGCCCATATCCCGGGATGCTTCCTCCATGGAAGGATCAATGTTCTTCAGCAGACCCTTCAGCATCAGGTAGACCACCGGGAAGAACGTCAGGGTCTGGACGATCACAATGCCCCACAGCCCATAGATATCTGAATCATAGATTCCCAGCAGTTTCCGGGTGATCAGTCCGCTTCGCCCGAAAAGGAGCATCATGGAAAGGGACAGCACAAACGGCGGTGACACCACCGGCAGCAGCGACACCACGTCAAACAGCTTCTTGGTGACACGGCTGCGGATATGGACATATACATCCACATACGCGAACAGCAGGCCGATCAGCAGCGACCCGAAGCCTGTCAGCGCGCCCAGCAGCAGGGTGTTCCGCAGGGCGTTGTTGAATGTATAGTCGCTGAAGATCCGCGGGAATGCGTCCAGCGTCCAGTTGTCCTCATGCAGCTTGATGCACAGGTCCGCCGGCTCAATCCCGTCCATCTTTTTGATAACACGGCCGTTGGTCTTGTATGTCTGCGGCGTTTCCTGCACCTGTGTCAGCTGGTCCATGGCAATATAGACAGCCTTGTCCTTGCTGTTCACCGTTTTGAGGTATACCGTTTTCCCCTGTTCAATGTCATTCATGGTTGCCCGTCCGGCAAACAGTCCCGTGGAGCTGTACAGGGAAACAATCTTTTCCCCGACTCCTTCCGTGGGAGACGTCAGAATCACACAGACCGGCGAACGGTTGTCGCTTATTTCTTCTCCCTTTTCAGAAACATAGACGATCTTTTCGCCATTGACCAGCGGTTCCACGGAATAGAGCCGTGTATCGCGCTCCATCACGCTGTCCATCAGCAGCATGGCAAGCGGATAAAGAATAAACAGCGCCAGGAAGATAATAAGCGCAATGATTGTGATGACCAGGACCGGATCGCCGAAGAACTTTTTCCGGTCCAGGCTTGCGCTCTGACTTCGGGCCACAGGCACTCATCCCTTTCCTATTTCTATCTTGTTCTTTTCTGAAAAGGGGACGGGGCAAGCGCCTCGTCCCCTGATGTGGTTCCGGATCGGGATTACTCAGTCTTGAAACGGTCATCCGCTTCAGCGCCGGCTTCCTTCAGAGCGTTGAAGTATTCTTCAACATATTTGGAAGTGTTTTCCTTCGCGTCATTGAAATCGTAATCGATGGTCTTGGAGGGATCCAGTTCCGGGAAAGCAGCCAGCGCAGCGGGCATCTCGGCATTGTCGATCACCAGGAACTGATAGCTGCCCGCGTCATCCGCCAGCTCCACGCAGTCGGGAGACAGGGCGAATTCGATCCACAGCTTGGCGGCATTGGGATGCTCACAGCCTTCAAAGATGGCGGTAGAACCGACTTCGTAGGCAGTGCCGTCTTCAGGGATGATCAGGCCGATGTTGTCATAGCCCTGCAGGATCTGGTAAACGCCGTCATGCAGGAAGCCGATACCGATAACACATTCTCCGGGGCCGACCTTCTTGGAGGGACCGGAACCGCTCTTGGTGTACTGGGCGATATTCTTGTCCAGCTCCACCAGGTACTTCATAGCTTCATCGTGGCCCTTGATCTGGACCAGGGTGTTAATCACCAGCTTGGCTGTGCCGGCGGTATTCGGGTTGGACAGCCAGATCAGGCCCTTGTATTCGGGCTTCAGCAGGTCGTCCCAGGTCTTGGGAGCTTCCAGGCCCAGGCGGCCCAGTTCTTCCTTGTTGACCATGAATCCCAGGATGCCCTGGTAAATGCCGTACCAGTATCCTTCCGGATCCCGGTAGTAGGGTTTCAGCAGGTGGGAGGCATTCTGGGCTTCATAAGCTTCCAGCAGTCCGTCCTTGGCTGCTTCATTGTAGGGATCGTTGGTGCCGCCGAACCAGACATCTCCGGAGGGGCTGCCCTTTTCTTCGGCGATCTTCATCTGAACCTCACCGGTGCTCAGACGTTGATAGTCGACTTTGATGTCATACAGTTCTTCGAACTTCTTGCAGGCCGCGATCAGGTAAGATTCTTCGCAGGAGCCGTAGACAACCAGTTCGCCTTCATCCTGTGCTGCGGCGATCAGTTCGTCCATCCCGCCCTCCGCGAACGCGGTAGCGATGCCGAGCATCATAGCGAGGGCAAGCAGCAGAGCCATTAGTTTCTTCATAGGAAAGATCCTCCTTATTATTCTATTCGCCGCGTTTTCCTGCGGCGGAATATACCAAAAACACCAAAAACATAATCAAAATAACAGATCCCTTCCGTATCCGGATATTTTGTTTCTTTTATGTTTTTATCTTATCATCGGCCCCTCTCTCTGTCAAGGAGGGAACTGCTCACTTCTCGTCTTCCCAGCCCAGGGTAAAATACCACTCTGAAGGCTGGATGTATTGAAAATTCGGGGAAAATTCCACGTCAAAACCCTGGTTCAGATAAATTTCCTGAAACAGTTCACGATGCTGGACCACATAGTGCTGCGGCGGAAAAACGATCTTTACGGTTTTTTCTCCAAGCTTCACTGCTTTACGGATTTCCTCGTTGATTTTTCCGCAGTACCAGATGCAGCGCAGGGAACGGCTCCCCCGTCCCGAATTGCGGCTTTGTTCGTTTGCCTGCTGCCGGTCCATCCTTCCGCCTCCTTTTTTACAGGTCCCTGACGGTCAGTCCCTCACAGTCCTTCAGCACACCCCTGTGTCCCACCACACAGACGGCGCCTTCCCGGCTGAAAACCTCAAGCCAGTCAGCGCAGCGGAGCAGGTCAGCGGGCTCCGCGTACAGGATCTGTTTGCGGATCTTTTCCGCTTCCTCCCGCGTATAGCCTGTCATATATCTTCCGTCTGCCAGGGAACCCTTGTCCCTGGGGCTCATCAGCGGATTCAGTTCATTCAGCGATGAAATAATATAGGGATCCAGGTTATTCCCCTTTTCAGCGAACTCCCGCAGGAACGCCGCCGCCCCGCTGTCCGCTTCCAGCGTCTTCGCCGGAGTGGGATCCCGGTATGAATAGGAATAGATGTTCCCTGTCCGGTCCACCTGGAGTCCTGCTCCGTAGGCTCCTCCCCGTACCCTGACCCTGTTCCACAGATAGTCCAGGCTCAGGATGGAGGAAGCCAGCCACATAGCGCCTTCAAAAGGGATGCCCATCCTGCTCAGGCGGTATCCCCTGACCGCGAAACCTGTCTGCGCGGGAATGCGGAATCCCGCCGCCATCGGTGCGTCCGTATGGTACGCCCGGACCGCCGGAACCGCTGTTCCTTCCGGGAAAGCGTCGATCAGTTTTTCCGGGATCATTTTTTCCGTTGATGTAACGCTGACCGTCATCCGTTTCCGGCACAGGCTTTCCTTCATCAGCCGTTCTGCCAGTTTCAGCAGGCCCGGCAGTTCCTTCTCCGGCTTCCGGGCAAGCTGATGGATATAGGCGGCAGCCACGTCTCCGTCCAGCGCGTTCCGCACCGTGTTCTCAGCGCTGAAATGGCTCAGGACATTTTTCACGCCGATCTGGTGACCTGCCGCGACGATCCGCTGGCGTGCCCCCATCTCGTTCTGCCTGAACATCTCCGTCATCCTGTCCCGGTCTTCGTACCGGGTCGATGTCAGGATCTCCGCCAGCAGTTCCTGGGCTTTTTCAGCGTTCTCCTCCAGCGCGCTGGCGGACGCGGTCAGGTATGGCGTGCAGGTTTCATCCTGCCCGGCCTCTGCCCGGGTGATAATGGCAAAGCTGAGGGATCCGATCCAGCGTCTGATCTCCAGCTGCAGCGAAAGCGCGTCATGCCTGTCAGTGGGCAGCCGCCCCAGGAGTCCCGTCATCTGGGAAAGGCGGGTCAGTTCCTTCAGGCTGAAGTCCGTCAGGGCAAAATAGGCTTTCAGGTGAACCACACCGTTGCAGTTCAGCTGGTGTGTCATCACGTTCACGTCTTTGTACCGTTCGACATCGGTTTCCGTCCATTCGGGCGAAACGTCCGCGTCGGACTTGCTGAGCCTCGGCAGGGTTTTCAGCTGTTCCGGCATGTCCGGTGTATTCTGCCATGCGGCAATATCGGCGATCAGCCGGTCATTGGCTTCTTTCTCCTCCGCGATCCATTGTCCGGTGATCCGTTCCAGGAGTTTTTGCTCTTCCTCCCGTTTTTCCTCTCCCAGTGTCCTGGAGGGCTTGGTATGCAAAGTCACCAGGTTTTCATGGTTCAGCAGCATGTCCGCGGCCAGCTCATTGAACCGTCCGCTGTCCAGCCACTCCTTCAGCTGTTTCACGATGCCCGCTGTTTCAAGGGTATCGGTGGGATCGGCTCCGTAGATCCAGTTGCCGAGGCAGCGGATGCACCGGCCGATTCCCTGGGGTTCCTCTTCCTCCCGAAGGATATAGATCGCCCGGTTCAGGGAGGCCTCCACCGCCCTGCGGTCCAGTCCCTCCGCGCGGATCTTTTCGCCGGCTTCCCGCAGCAGCGAAAGCACATCTTCTTCCCGGCCGTCTGTCACATTTTCCGCGTGGATGATCACCCAGCTCTGCAGCGTTGTGTCATCAACGGATACAGTCAGGTCTTCCACAAGTCCGCGTTCCAGTGCCATTCTTTTCAAAGGAGCTTCATTGCCGCCCGTCAGCACGTCGCAGATGATTCCCCTTGCCATGTTTTCGGCCCTGTCTTTCCAGGTGCCGGTAATCCTGGCCAGCGTCAGATAGCCGCGGTTCTCCTCCGGTTCTTCCTGGCCCAGTTCATACCGGATGGATTCCTCGGATCCCCGGGGCTGCTGATAAGTGTATTCAGGAATGTCTTCCCGGCGCTCATACCGCTCCAGGAAAGAATCAACCAGAGTCAGCATTTCCTCCATCGGGACGGCACCGTCCAGGTAGAAAAGCGCGTTCGAAGGATGATAGAACCTTCGGTACTGTTCACAGAATCGCTTATAGGTCAGCAGCGGAATGGCTTCCGGGTCTCCGCCGCTGTTGAATCCGTAGCTTGTATCGGGAAAAAGCTGCCGCATGAGCTGCCGGTCGATCAGCGTGTCCGTATCGCTCATAGCGCCTTTCATTTCATTGAAAACCACACCGCGGAACTCCGGCTCCCCCGCCTCATTCCGGTCCACATGCCAGCCTTCCTGGCAGAAGCGTTTCCGGTCCCGGATCACGGTCGGGTCAAACACAGCGTCCAGGTAAACCCCTGTCAGGTTCAGCAAGTCCCTTGCGTTCCGGCTGGCCACCGGATACATGGTCATATCGGAAAAAGTCAGCGCGTTCAGATAGGTATTCATGCTGCTCTTGAGCAGCTCCACAAAGGGTTCCTTCACCGGATATTTTCCGCTGCCGCACAGCACGCTGTGTTCAATGATATGGAATACGCCTGTATCATCTTCCGGCAGTGTCCTGAAAGTGACGGAAAACACCATGTTTTCCGCTTTGTTGTCTACCCAGAACAGCTGTGCTCCGGTTTTCAGATGCTCCAGGAGCACCGTCCTTCCGTGAAGTTCCTCACTTGTCCGGATCTCCTTCACGGCAAAGCCAGAAAACACCTGGTTCAGTTCAAAATTCATGTATACGGACCTGCCCCGCCCGGGGCTCTTTCTGTTGAATTTCAATCGATTTTTATTGTAGCTCTTTCCAATTCCTTGTCAAGTTTATGCAGGAATTTCAGGGTTTGCGTGGTATATAGTAAATGTGCCGGAGGAATACGGCATACCGGTTGAGAGGGGGCTTCGCTTTGAACATCCGTGAGAGGCAGGAACAGCATGAAAAGTCATATCTCGCTCCGTGGGCTGCCCGCTCCGCCGAAACCGCCGGCCGGGAACAGCCGGTTACCCCCTGCGAACTCCGTACCGAGTACCAGCGGGACCGGGACCGGATCATCCACTGCAAATCCTTCCGCCGGCTGAAGTTCAAAACCCAGGTGTTCCTCTCCCCGGAGGGAGACCACTACCGCACCCGCCTGACCCATACGCTCGAGGTTTCACAGGTCGCCCGCACGCTGGCCCGTTCGCTCCGGCTGAACGAAGACCTTACCGAAGCCATTGCCCTCGGGCACGACCTGGGTCATACGCCCTACGGCCATATCGGTGAGCGCACGCTCAACGAGCTCCTGCCCGAAGGCTTCCGTCATAACGAGCAGAGTCTCCGTGTTGTGGAAGTCCTGGAGAACAAAGGCGAAGGCCTGAACCTCACCAAAGAAGTCCGTCAGGGCATTCTTTCCCATTCCGGCAAAACAGAGCCGGCAACCGTGGAAGCGGAATGTGTCCGCCGTGCTGACCGGATCGCTTACCTGAACCATGACCTGGATGACGCGCTCCGCGCCGGGATTCTCAAACCTTTTGAGCTTCCGGAGGACTGCCTGAACGTCCTGGGCCACAGCCACCGGGAACGCATCAATACCATGATCACCGATATCGTCACCTGCAGTGAGGATAAACCTCATCTTTATATGTCGGCGCCTGTGGAAAGCGCCATGGACGGCCTGCGGGAGTTCATGTTTGACCGGGTTTACCGGGACGGCTGGCGTGATCCGGAGGAAGCCCGCTGTGACTATGTGCTCCGTCATCTTTTCGAGTATTACTGCGAACACCCCGGTGAGATGCCGGAGGAGTTTGTCATGATCGGCTACCGGGACGGAACGGAGCGCAGCGTATGCGATTTCCTTTCCTGCATGACCGACCGCTATGCCACCCGCAAATTCCAGGAGCTTTTTGTTCCTTCCGCCTTCCCTGCTTTCTGACCGGCGCCCCGCGTTTTCAGCTTCGCATTCTGTAAATGGTGACAGCCATTTATCTTTCTTTTTTCATCCTTTACTGATTATGAAAGAAAGGTGATTTCCGCTCATGTCCTCGCGCTTCCCCGCCGCCTGGCTGGATGAACTCCGCAGCCGGTCTGACATTGTCCAGCTCGTGTCAGGTTATGTGGCGCTGAACAAAAAAGGCCGGAAATACTGGGGCCTCTGTCCGTTCCACGGAGAGAAGACCCCTTCCTTTTCCGTGGACGGGGAACATCAGCTCTATTACTGCTTCGGCTGCAAAGCAGGCGGCAACGTCTTCCATTTCTATATGGAAATGGAGCACTGCACTTTCAACGAAGCCGTGGAGCAGCTGGCTGAGCGGGCCCATATGGCCCTTCCCGAAATGGAGAAGGACGAGGATTATGAACGCCGCCGTACCCAGCGGGAGCGTCTTCTTGCCGCCAACCGGGAAGCCGCCAGGTTTTACCATGAAAACCTGTTCACTCCCCAGGGTGCCGCTTCCCTCGCTTATCTCCGCCGCCGCGGTCTGAGCGACGGTGTGATCCGGAAGTTCGGCCTGGGAGCTTCTCCCGATGACTGGAGCGTCGTAAGCGACCGGCTTCTGCAAAAGGGATTCACCCTGGACGAGCTGGTTCTGGCAGGCCTCACGGTACGCAAAAAATCGGATAACGGAAAAGACCGTTACTTTGACATGTTCCGGAGCCGGGCCATGTTCCCGATCATTGATGCCCATGGAAATGTCCTGGCTTTCGGAGGCCGCACGCTGGAAAAAAAGGAGCCCAAATACCTGAACACCGCTGACACCCCTGTCTTCAACAAGCGCAAGGGCGTCTTCGCCGCCAACCTGCTCCGTCAGCAGCGCCACCTGGACCGTGTGATCCTCGTGGAAGGCTATATGGATGTGGTCAGCCTGACCCAGTTCGGCGTGGAAGGAGTATGCGCCACCCTCGGTACCGCCCTGACCAATGAGCAGGCCCGCCTGCTGAAGCGTTATGCTCCCCAGGTCTATCTCGGCTATGACGGAGACTCTGCCGGTCAGCATGCCATCCTGCGCGGACTGGAGATCCTGGAACAGGAAAACGTTCCGGCCCGGGTGCTGGATTTCCCGGACGGTCTGGATCCGGATGAGTTCATCCGCCGGGACGGCGCTGAAGGCTTCCGGAATCTGCCCGCCATTTCTCCGGCGGCTTACCGGCTCCGCCGCCTGAAGGACGGCTTCGACCTTTCCTCCCAGGACGGAAGGCTCGCCTATGCCCGTGGAGCCTCGGAGATCGTATCCGCCGTGGACCCCCTGGAGCGGGATGTTCTCCTCGGGCAGCTATCCGTGGAAACGGGTTTTCCCCGGGAAACCCTGACGGAGCAGATGAACCTGGCCGCGAAAAAACCTGTTCAGCAGCGGATGGAACCCGGAAACCGTCCCCGCCCCCTGCGCGCGGACCGGTCTGACGCCGCTTCTTCTGAGGATCTGAAGGCCCAGGAGATGCTGATCAGTCTTTTTGCTTCCGGCCAGATACCGAAAGATATGATCGAAGAAAAGGATTTTGACGATGACGAGTTGAAATCTTTATACAGGGAACTGGCAGCCGGTGCATCCCCCGCTTCGCTGCCGGACCTGGCACCGGACGATGTTTCCCGTTCAAGGTATACGCGTCTGCTGCTGACTCCCACCGCCGGTACCACCGATGAGATGATCGCCATGGCGACAGACTGTCTCACCCGGATCCGTAAGACCCGGCTGGAAAAACGTTACGAAGAACTGTCACAGGAGATTTCCACCGCTTCCGGGGACCGGCTCCCTGGTCTGCTGAAGGAAGTTCAGGAGATTTCCGATAAACTGAAAAAGCTTAAGTGAACAGCTGACCCGGATAATCTTTCATTCCGTCCGGGACCGACCGGCATTGTGCCGCTTACAGAAGGAGAGGATTCCATTGTCACAGTCACCCGAAAACAGGCAGAACCGTCTGGACGAGCTTTATGAGTACGGCAAGTCCAGGGGAACGATCACTTACAAAGAGATCATGGACCGGCTTTCCGGCATGGATCTCGACGCCGACCAGCTCGACCGCGTGCTTGAAACGCTCGAAGCCTACGGTGTGTCTGTTGTCAATGAAAGCGCTGACCGTCAGGTGACCCTGACAGAAGAACAGGCGGCTGACCAGGCTGCCGAAGTCGCCAGCATTGAAGGGGATGACAATACCCCCATCGACCTGAGCGTTCCGGAAGGCATCAGCATCGATGACCCGGTCCGCATGTACCTCAAGGAAATCGGCAAGGTTCCGCTCCTGACCGCGGATGAGGAAATCGAGATCGCAAAGCGGCTGGAAGCCGGTGATGAAAGTGCCAAGCAGAAGCTGGCGGAAGCCAACCTTCGCCTGGTTGTTTCCATCGCCAAGCGCTATGTCGGCCGCGGCATGCTCTTCCTCGACCTGATCCAGGAAGGCAACCTGGGCCTGATCAAGGCCGTCGAGAAGTTTGACTACCGCAAGGGCTTCAAGTTCTCCACCTACGCCACCTGGTGGATCCGCCAGGCCATCACCCGCGCCATCGCGGACCAGGCCCGCACCATCCGGATCCCCGTGCACATGGTTGAAACCATCAATAAGCTGATCCGCATTTCCCGCCAGCTCCTCCAGGAATACGGCCGTGAACCCACACCGGAAGAGATCGCCAAGGAAATGGGCATTTCCGAGTCCAAGGTCCGGGAGATCATCAAGATTGCCCAGGAGCCCGTATCCCTTGAAACCCCTATCGGTGAAGAAGAGGACAGCCACCTGGGTGACTTCATCCCCGATGAGGACGCCCCCGCCCCCGCGGAAGCCGCTTCCTTTGCCCTGATGAAGGAACAGCTCATGGATGTACTGGACACCCTGACCCCCCATGAAGAGAAAGTTCTCCGTCTTCGTTTCGGCCTGGATGACGGCCATCAGCGCACGCTGGAGGAAGTCGGCAAGGAATTCAACGTTACCCGTGAGCGTATCCGCCAGATCGAGGCAAAGGCCCTGCGGAAGCTCCGTCATCCGTCCCGCAGCAAAAAACTGCGTGATTATCTCGACTGACCGCCATGGCACACATGATACAGCTGGATGCCCGCCTGTCCCTCGCTTATGATCTCTATGATCCCTGCGAACTGGCAGCGGACATCGGCACAGACCACGCCCATTTACCGGCCGCGCTCCTGCAGCGCGGCCGCTGTCAGCATATGATCCTCACGGACCTGAGCGAAAGCGCGTTGAAAAACGCCCGGGATACGATCATCCGCTGCCGCCTGTCAGACCGTACCGATCTTCGCGCCGGCGACGGCCTGCAGCCCCTGCGGGACGAAACCTGCGGCATGATCTCCGTCACCGGCATGGGCGGGCGCACAGTGCATGATATCCTGCTGGAAGGCAGGGATAAACTCCGGAGTGCCTCTCTCGTGCTCTCCGCGCATACAGATCTGCCGCTGATCCGGGAGGCTGTCTGCCGGATCGGCTATCACCTGGACCGGGAGGAGCCCTGTTTCTCCGCCTGCAGGTATTATCTGGTGCTTCGCGCAAGACCCGGTGCCCGGGAGATGACCCCGCGGGAGATCCGGCTGGGCGGTCCCCTGTTTGATTCCGTTTCTCCCTGGCTGGTCCCCTACCTGACCCGCCGGCGTGAAGTGCTTGAGCATAAACTGAAAGGCCTCATTTCCGCCGAATCCCCCGATGCGGAATTTATTGCGCAGGTACGGGAGGATATCGCGTTTTATGATGAATCCATCAGGAAAGGAAGTACAGGCTCATGACAGTCGGGGATTTTTATGACCTGATCAATCAGATCGCTCCCTTTGACACACAGATGGAATTTGACAATTCCGGTCTGCTGGTCGGCTCCGCCTCGCAGGAGGTCAATACGGTCCTTTTTGCGCTGGACGTAACACAGTCTGTCATTGATGAGGCGGTTTCCCGCGGGGCTCAGCTGGTCATCACCCATCATCCGCTCATGATCAATCCCATCCGCACCCTGACCGATGACGCGTATGAAGGCCGGCTCATCCGGCGTCTGGTGAAGGAAAACATCAGCCACATCGCCGCCCATACCAATCTGGACCAGGCTCCCGGCGGGATCAATGACACCCTGGCGGAGCTCTGCGGGCTGACGGAGATTTCCGGAGAAGGCTTCCTTCGCTGCGGTCTCCTGCCGGTACCCCTGACCGCTGCCGAATATGCCCGCGCGCTTCGGAACCGGCTCCATACGGAAGTCCGGCTCATGGGTCCGCAGGACGCGGTGATCCGGAAGGTTGGACTGTGCAGCGGCGGAGGCAGCGATGAGTGGCATTCCGCACTCCTGTCAGGCTGTGATGCCTTCATCAGCGGTGAGATCAAACATCACCACGCGCTCGATATGGCGGACAACAGGCTTGTCGGCCTGGAATGCGGTCACTTCAGCACCGAGGAACCCGGCATCCGTGCTTTGGCCTCGGCTTTACAAAATGCCCTCAATACGGTAGAATGTAATGTGCGGATATATGTGTCGGAGATATCCGCGTATTCCTTTCCCCGGCAACCGTGACAGGCGGTAATTCTGTCAGAAGGAGGCTCCCTTATGGACAAGTTTGAAGCTCTGTGGGCTTACCAGGAAGAAGACATGAAAGCGGACGCCATCGCCGCGGCGATTAAGCGCTCCCCGACCCGGCAGAAACTGGAAAAAGCCCGTGATTTTATACTGGATCGCCAGAAGCAGTATAAGCAGATCGAAGAGGACGTTGCCGCCATGGTGGACCGCAAGGACATCATTGCCCAGGCCATCACCCGTTCCCGGGAACAGCTCGGCGCCCTGCAGAGCCGCTTCGAGGCCAATCCGCCCCAGACTGCTGAAGATGTCAAGGCCCTGCTGGCTGAAGTCAGCCGCTGCCGGGACACCATTCGTCAGTATGAAGTCGAGATCAGCCGCATCGTAAAGGAAACAGACGCCAACGAAAAGCTTTCACGCAATGTCCGCCTGGAAGCCGCGAACGCCAAGAAATCCTTCGATCAGCTCAAGACTGAATATGAAGAGGAGTCCAAAAGCAAGAAGGGAGACCTGGAAACCCAGCGGGCCAAAGCAAAAGAGATTATGGCCTCGGTGGATCCGGCCCTGCTGGAGGAATACGAAACCATCAAAAAGCACATTTCCCCGCCCGTTGCCCGGCTGACTCACGGACAGTGCGCCGGCTGCAACACTTCCCTTCCCTCCGCCATCCTTTCAAAGATCAAGAGCGGAGCGCTTGTGGAATGTGAAACCTGCGGACGGATGATCATTCCGTAATGACAGCCGGATAAAAAAACCCGGACAGCTGCATAGCTGCCCGGGATTCCTTTTGCCTGGAATCAGTAAACGATCCGGAAGTCATCCGCGCATTCACCGAATGCGTTCTGGCCGATCAGGACGTCATCCCCGCCGGGAAGGATCACCCTGCTGAGCATGGAACATTTCAGAAATGCCATGTTCCCGATGGACTTGAGTCCGGAACCGAATGTGATCTCCTGCAGCCGGTCGCAGGAAGCGAACGCGCATTCATCAACGATTTCCAGCGATTCGGGAAGCCGGATCTTCTCCAGCTCCGTACATCCGCCGAAACAGCATTTATCCAGTTTGGTAACGCCCTCATCGATCACCACGGTCTTCAGGCTGGTGCACTGGGCAAACGCCCGGATCCCGATGGTCTGGACAGATCCCGGAATCCGTATGGATTCTAGTGTCGGATCACACAGGCACATGGCGGTGTCGATCCCGGTTACAGGCAGTCCGTTCACGGTATCCGGAAAAACGACATCCGCGTCTGTTCCGCTGTAGGAAACCAGCACCGCTGTTTCCCCGTCGTCACTCATCCGGTATTTGAAATCTCCGTCAGAAAATGTGGGAATATTATATCCGCTGACTGAAAAGGAAGCGGAAAGACCTTCAACTGAACCGGGGCCGTTGAGCGCCGAATGGAATGATTCCTCCAGTATGTCGTCTTCCGTTTCACTCATTCCGGCAGTCACGCCGCAAAAAAGCACGCACAGCACAAGAAACACTGCCGCAGTCCGCTTTTTCACGGTGCTCACCTCCCGGATAAATCGTATTTTTTATTATAGGTCATGCATTCTGAAAAATCAACCGAGGCAAATGTGCAAAAGGGATTGACGAAACGGAGACCATGTGATAATCTTTCGTTGAAAACGTTACCGTTATCGTTTCCGACTTTTGGAAAATGAGAGGGGTACATTAGTGTGAAAGTCTACACAATTAAAGACATTGCCGCTATGGCCGGAGTCTCTGTCACTACGGTCAGCCGGGTCCTGAACAACCGTCCGGATGTTAACAGCGCCACCCGCGCGAAGGTGGAGCAGATCATCCAGAACTGTCATTTTGTCGGCAACACGAATGCCCGCGGCCTCAAGCAGGGTAATGAAGTAATCTGCGTGGTCATCCGCGGTCGTTCCAATCCGTTCCTGAATTCACTTGCGGAAGCGATCCTGGACCGGGCCGACAATGTGCCGGACAACTTTGTCACCGAGTATATCGATGAACGGGGCGATGAGTTTATGACCGCGCTCCGGATGACCCGGCAGAATCACGTCAAGGGACTGATCTTTGTCGGAAGTCTGATCGACGCGCGTGTGGAAGCCATTCGCGGACTGGATGTCCCGATGGTCTTCACCACCGTCAGTGCTGAGTCTGCTTCCCTGCCGCGGGCTTCTTCCGTCGCGGTGGATGACCGCAGCATGGGCAGGATCGTTGCGGAAGAGCTGCTCAACAGCGGCCACCGCCGCATTGCGGTCTTCGGTTCCAATCCGGTGGCAGGCGATTCCCTGGCCATGCGCTTCCAGGGCTTCTGTGATGCCTTTGCGGACCGGGGTCTGACCTATGACCATACTCTTTACCGGGAAACCCGCTTCTCCTTTGACGCGGGATATGAACTGGCCCGTACCTTCTTCGCGGAGCGGCCGGATGCCACTGCCCTCTTCGCTATGAGCGACACCGTGGCTGTAGGCGCGATCCGCGCGCTGAAGGATCTCGGCAGGTCTGTACCGGAAGATATCAGCGTGGTCGGTTTTGACGGTGTGGATATCAGCCGGTACACCGTTCCCCGCCTGACTACCGTTGAACAGCCTGTGGATGAGATCGCGCGCCGCAGCGTCAATCTCCTGCTTGATATGATGGAGAAGAATTCCACACCCCGTCACATTGTCGTTGAGGCAGCCTTCCGCAGAAGAGAATCCGTCGCGCAGTGCAACCGTGCATAAAAGAAAGGAACGATCATTATGCGTACCAGCGGCATCCTGATGCATATCTCCTCTCTTCCCTCTCCCGGCGGGATCGGCTCCATGGGGGAAGAAGCTTACGCTTTTGCTGATTTCCTGCAGGCTTCCGGCATGCGGATCTGGCAGGTTCTTCCTGTCGGGCCGACCGGTTACGGTGAAAGTCCCTACCAGGCTTCCTCCGTTTTCGCCGGCAATCCCCTGCTGATCTCCTGCGGTCTCCTTCGTAAGGAAGGCCTTCTTGATTACGCCGACGAGGAGGAATTCAAGCCTTCCGATCCGGAGGTTGTCGATTACGAATCCGTCCGCAAAAACAAGGAGATGCTTCTCCGCCGCTGCTATGAACAGTCCCGGGAAAAGCTTTCCGGTCAGGTCAGTGAATTCTGCGAAAACAATCCCTGGGTGCAGGATTTTGCCCTCTTCACGGCTGTCAAGCAAAAGTTTGGCGGACAGATGTGGACGAAATGGCCGGATGAAGCCATCCGTTTCCGCCGTCCAGATGCTGTGAAGCAGTATACGGAAGAGCTCCGCGGTGAGATCGACTATCATATCTTCTGCCAGTACCTGTTCCGCCGCCAGTGGTTCAGTCTGAAAAAGTACTGCAACGAACGGTCGATCATGCTTTTCGGCGATATGCCGATCTATGTGGCTGAAGATTCCGCCGATACCTGGACTCATCCGGATATATTCCAGCTGGATAAAAACCTGGTGCCCAAGCGGGTCGCCGGTGTCCCGCCGGATTATTTCTCCGCGGATGGCCAGCTTTGGGGCAACCCTCTTTACCGCTGGACCTACCTGCGTTTCCGCCGGAAATTTGACTGGTGGATCGACCGGATGAAGGGGATGGCGCAGCTGTTCGACATGATCCGGATCGATCATTTCATCGGCTTTGCGAACTATTACTCCGTGAAAAACGGAATGCCCAATGCCCGGAAGGGAAAATGGGTCATCGGTCCCGGGAAATCCCTCTTCAAAGCCCTGGAGCGTGAAGTCCGGGATATCCGGATCGTCGCCGAGGATCTGGGCTGCGTCAACAACCGTGTGCGCAGGCTTCTGGATTGGTGCGGTTTTCCCGGCATGAAGGTGCTGACCTTTGGTTTTGATTCCGATGAATCCAATCCGCACTTTATCGGCCATTATACAAAGAACACCGTTGCCTATACCGGCACCCATGATAATGACACCACGCTGGGTTGGGCTGAAAAAGCTGATCCGAAAGCCCTGGCCTTCGCTGAAAAAACGCTTAACTTCTCCGGGAAGGAAGAAGCCCCGGACGCCTTTATCCGCGCATTGTTCAAAAGCCCCTGCGATACCGTGGTCATTCCCATGCAGGATGTGCTGGGCCTGGGCGGATATGCCCGGATGAATTACCCCGGCACCACAGGCGGCAACTGGGTATGGCGCATGAAACCGGATCAGCTTTCCCTGGACCTTTCCATGAAATATTACAGGCTGAACAAGGAGACCCAGCGTCAGTAAGGAGGAATACTGAAATGAACGCCAAGCAGCTGCTGAAAGATGCAGAACAGCGTCTGATGACCGAATACCATAAAGATATACAGCACGCCAACGCGCAGGAACTGCATAACGCGGTTTCCGGCGCTGCCATGGATGCCCTGGCGCCTGTCTGGGCCCGGAAGGAAGCTGCCCGCTTCCCCCGCCGCCAGGCTGCCTATCTGTCCATGGAGTTTCTCGTCGGCCGGCTGGTTTACAACAACCTTTACTGTATGGGCCTGCTGGAGGATGTAAAGGCGCTTCTGAAAGAAAAAGGCGTGGATATCGCCGTCATGGAGGATGTGGAGGACGATGCCTTCGGAAACGGCGGTCTCGGACGTCTTGCCGCCTGCTTCCTGGACAGCGCCGTTACCTGCAATGTACCGCTCACCGGTTACGGACTTCGTTTCCGCTACGGCCTGTTTAAGCAGGACTTTGTGGACGGACGCCAGGTGGAGCTGCCGGATGACTGGTCCAGGTACGGAGACCCCTGGTCCATCCGCCGGATCGATGAGGCTGTTGTTGTCTCCATGAAGACCGGCGATGTGCTGGCTGTCCCCTATGATATGCCAGTGGTCGGTTTTGGGGCGAAAAATGTGGGAACCCTGCGCCTCTGGCAGACAGAAAGCCTCAATGAGGTTGACTTTGCCGTCTTCAACAGTCAGGATTATGCCAAAGCAGCCGCGGATAAAAACAAGGCGGAGGACATCACCAAATTCCTGTATCCGAATGACACCCGGAAAGAGGGTAAACAGCTGCGGGTCAAGCAGCAGTATGTCCTCGTATCCGCCACCATGCAGGATATCCTCCGTTCCTACCGCAAGCGCCATGGCAGCGATTATTCCTTCTTTGCCAAGGAAGTGGCTGCCCAGCTGAATGATACCCATCCCACCATGGCCATTCCGGAACTGATCCGCCTGCTGGGTGAGGACGGCATATCCTTTGAGGACGCTTTCCTCATCGCCCGGGATACCTTCGCTTATACCAACCATACCGTCATGCAGGAAGCCCTGGAAAAGTGGGATCTTTCCCTTCTTTCCTCCGTCTGTCCGCAGATTGTTTCCGTCATCCGGAAGATTGATGCCCGTTTCCGCCGGGAGATGAAAAAAGCCGGTAAGGAGATCACTCCTTCCCTCTGTATCATCCTGGACGGACGCGTTCACATGGCGGAGCTTGCCACCTACGCCACCCATGCCATCAACGGTGTGGCTGCCCTGCACAGTGAGATCCTGAAGAACGACGTCTTTGCCGACTGGTATCAGCTGTATCCGGAGCGCTTCCAGAACAAGACCAACGGTATTACCCAGCGCCGCTGGCTGGGCCTGTGCAATCCGGAGCTGACAAAGCTGATCACGGACCAGATCGGCCCGGGCTTTGAAACCGACCTGGACCGGCTGAAGGAGCTGGTTCCGAAGATCAACAAATCCCTGTGCAGCAAATTCCGTACCGTGAAGAAGGCCAAGAAGAAGCAGCTTTGTGCCGAGATCCTGAAAAAGGAAGGCGTCGTGCTGGATCCGGACATGGTCTTCGATGTCCAGGTCAAGCGCCTGCATGAGTATAAGCGCCAGTTCATGAACGCCCTCAGCATCCTGGCGATCTATGACCAGCTGAAACGCGGCCAGCTGAAGGATCTCCCGCCTGTCGCCTTTGTTTTCGGCGCCAAGGCTGCGCCCGGTTATGACCGCGCGAAAGCCGTCATCCACTGGATCAACATGATCGCGGATAAGGTCAATAACGATCCGAAGACAAAGGACCGTCTCAAGGTCGTCTTCGTCCGGAACTACAACTGTTCCTGGGCGGAGAAGATCATTCCCGCCGCCGACATTTCCGAGCAGATCTCCCCTGCCGGTACAGAGGCTTCCGGCACCGGCAACATGAAGCTGATGCTGAACGGTGCTGTCACCCTGGGTACCTTTGACGGTGCCAACGTGGAGATCGTGGAGGAAGCCGGGAGGGAAAACAACTACATTTTCGGTGCCACAGTGGAGGAACTGGAGAAGATCAAAGACTCCTATGATCCTGTAAAGATCTACAATAAAAATGCCCTGCTCCGCCGTGCCCTGGATACCCTGGTCAACGGCACCTTCCCGGATGATGACGGCCGTCTGAAGGAACTGCATGACGCGATCCTGAAGGGAGCCTCCTGGCATAAGCCCGATCATTACTATGTCATGAAGGACTTCGGGGATTATTATGAAACCAAGCTGCAGGCCATCCGCGACGCGAAGGCCGATGAAACCGCCTTTGCCCGCAAATGCCTGATGAATGTGGCCTGTTCCGGCAAATTCTCCTCCGACCGTACCATCCGTGAGTATGCGAAGGACATCTGGAAAATCTGAGGTTGCATTTACGTCCGGAACAGGATATAATCAGCGCATCAACCCGCCCGGAGGGAATGCCCATGTTTGAGACGATCGAGAACATTTTCGAGGTGTGCCTTGGCTGCGCCATCACCATCGTGGAGATCATCGGCGCGCTGATCATCCTGTATTACGTCATCAAAGCCCTGGTCTTCCTCCTGCAGAAGAAGCACAACGCCTGCCGCGGTTCGCTGACGATGGGGATCACGACGGGCCTGAACTTCCTGCTGGCCAGCGAAGTGCTCAAAACCATCATCGCGCCGGGCTGGAAAGAGATCGGCATGACCTGCGCGATCCTACTGATGCGCGCAGGCATGAGTCTCCTCGTCCACTGGGAAAACAAGCTGGAAGTGGAGAACGGGGAACCCGGAAACAAATAATGCGGCCGATCACCGCAGGCGCCCCCTCCCGGGGCGCTTCTTTATATCCGAAGCGCTTGAAAAACACTCCATCTTGTATTACAATAATCACAGTTCCACAACAATTGGATATAAAGGAGGATGCGTATGAAAGACATCAAGAAGTATCTGGCTGAGTTCATCGGTACCCTGGTTCTGGTTCTGTTTGCCTGCGGTGTTGCGGGGCAGATATGCGCCACGGGAGTCTCCGGGCTGATTGGTACTGCCCTTGCCTTTGGTCTTGTCATCGTCGCCATGGCTTATTCCATCGGCAATATCTCCGGCTGTCATATCAATCCTGCTGTTTCCATTGCCATGCTGGTAAACAAAAAGATCTCTGTGAAGGATTTCTGCGGTTATATCGTGGCTCAGTTCCTGGGTGCCATCGCCGGCGCTGCAATCCTGAACGCCATTGTGCAGGATACCGCGAAGCTTGGCTGCAACGCCCTGTATAACGGTAATGCATGGCTCAGTTTCCTGATCGAGGTGATTCTCACTTTTGTCTTTGTCATCGCGATCCTGGGCGTAACCTCCAAATCCTCTAACGGTAATATTGCCGGCCTTGTCATCGGCGGTGCCCTGGTGCTTGTCCACCTGTTGGGCATTGCCTTCACCGGAACCTCAGTAAACCCTGCCCGTTCCTTCGGCCCGGCCCTGATCGCCGGAAACCTCAGCGGCATTTGGGTATTCCTGCTGGCTCCTCTGGTTGGCGGTGTACTCGCTGCTGTCATTTACCGTTTCCTGGATCCTGAACAGTAAGAGCACCTGCTCTTCTGGCTGCCCCGGATCCCGGGGCAGCTTTTTAAACCATTTTCGGAGGAAAAGAAATGAAAAAACTGTTATCCCTGTTCCTTGCCCTTGCCCTGCTGGCCGGTGTACTGCCAGCCATGGCAGAGCCTGCCCCGGCTGAAACCGCTGAAGCTGTCGCCCTCCCCTCTGTCGGGGATGTGGTTGAAGGCTTTGAAGTCAAAGAGATCCGTCCTTTTGAGATGATCGGCGCGGATCTGGTGCTTTTTGAGCACCTGAAGACCGGTGCAAAACTCCTCTACATCGCCAATGAGGATACCAACCGTGCCTTCCAGCTGACCTTCCCCACCCGGCCGGTCGATAACACCGGCCTGCCCCATGTGTTTGAGCACAGCACCCTGTCCGGATCTGCGAAATATCCCAGTACCGCCCTGTGGTTCAATCTGGTTTATCAGTCTTACCAGACTTATATGAACGCCTATACCACGGACGCCATGACCAGCTATCCGGTCGCGTCCCTTTCTGAGGAGCAGCTGCTTGCCCTGGCGGATTTTTATACAGACTGCTGCCTGCATCCGATCGTCAAGGAACGTGAGGACATCTACCGCACGGAAGCCTGGCGTTATGAAATGGAGGACATGGACAGCCCCCTGACGCTGAACGGCACCGTTTACAGTGAAATGACCGGCGCCATGACGCTGGAGAGCAGCGCCATGGACAATGCCAACCTGGTCACTTTCCCCGGTGCTGCCCTGACTTACAACTACGGCGGAAAGCCCGAAGCCATCCCGGACATGACCTGGGATGCTCTGAAAAACTACCACGACACCTTTTATCATCCGTCCAACTGCATCTGCCTCCTGTACGGTTCCTTTGAGGATTACACTGCGTTCCTGAAGCTGCTGGACGAAGCCTTCAGTCCCTATGAGAAGAAGGAATTCTCCTTCACCGACAGCGGCTATACGCGGATCACTGAGCCCGTTGTCACCAGTGTTCCCTACGCTGTCGCTGAGGGTACCGATACGGTCAATCAGTCCGTGATCTACTACTATATCATCTGCCCCGGTCTGAAGGACAATAAAGCGCAGCAGCGTGCTGTGGACCACGTTTGGGAGCTTCTGGGCAACGAAGGATCCCTGCTCATGCAGAACCTGAAGAAAGCCTTCCCCGCCGGTTCCTTCTCCTGCGGCCGCGAGCTTGCAGCCCCCGATGACGCCCTTGTCTTTGAGGCAACCAATGTCAATGCAGAAGATGCCGAAGCTTTCCGTACCGTGGTCAATGACTCCCTGAAACAGATCGCGCAGGACGGCTTTGATCCGGTTCAGCTGGATTCCATCGTGACCACCCAGCTGCTGAACAGCAAACTGGCGCTGGAAAACGGCAATCCGGTCGATACTGTCATGGCGAACTTTGCGTATGACTATGCGGTCACCGGCAACCCCTTCGATTATGCCGAATCCACAGAAGACCAGGCCAATATCATGGATGAGAACGCCAAAGGCCTGCTCACCGCCGCCATCTCCGACTGGTATGTGGATCCCGAGCTGTATACACTGACCACCACCTATCCCGAACCCGGCCTGAAGGAAAAACAGGACGCTGCCCTTGCCGACAGGCTGGCGGAGATCAAGGCCGGTATGACGGAAGAAGAAAAGCAGGCAGTCATTGATGCCACCCATGCCGAAGAAGAGGAAGATGACAACGGCGAAATGATCGCCGCCCTTACCCCGGTTTCCGTTGCTGACCTGCCCGAGGAAATCCGTCAGTATCAGATCACCGATGAAACCGGTGCGGACGGCGTCCGCCGCATGACCGCTGTAGCCGGTGTGGACGGCGTTGGCAAAGCAGATCTGTACTTTGACGCCCGTACCCTTCCCCAGGAAGACATCCATTACCTGCGTTTGTTCACCCGTCTGATGGGCCAGCTGGATACTGATGCTCACAGCAAGGAAGAGCTTGCCGTCCTCATGGGGCGCTATCTGATGGGACGCACCATTGGTGTGGATTCCTTCAGCACTCCGGAAAAGGATGATGTCCGTTCCTACCTGATTGCGGAGTGGATCGCGCTGGATGATGACCTGGCCGCCGGTTATGACCTGATGAAAGAAGTCCTGTTCCATACACAGTTTACGGACATCCAGACGCTTTCCGAACGGATCACAGCCCAGAAATCCTATGTGCGCAACACCATCGCAAGTACGCCTTATTTAGCGCTTTATGCCCGTCAGGAAGGTGTCGGCAGTCCCCGGTTAAGGTATTATGATTACCTGAACTATACTGCCTATTACGCTTTCCTGGAAGAGCTGGAGCAGCAGATGGCTTCAGAGCCTGAAAAGGTGGTTGCCCGCCTGCAGAATGTCCAGTCTTTCCTGGCCAACCGCAGCGGCGCTGTGGCCACCTTTGCCGGCAATGAAGCTTCCATAGCGGCAAACGCGCCTCTGGTGGATTCCTTCTTCGCAGATATCAATTCCGAAGAGCGTGAATGCCCGGTCTATGACCTGCCGGTCCCTCCGGTCAGGGAAGGTATTTCCGTCGACGGCAACATCCAGTTTAATCTGAATTGCGCCGCCTATAACCAGATCGGAATCGAGCCGGATTATGCCCTCAATGTGATCGCTTCCCTGGTTTCGGACCAGCTGCTTATCCCTGTCCTGCGGGACCAGATGGGCGCTTACTCCGTTTTCTGCGGTGCTGACGATGATGCCATGTACCTCATCTCCTACAGAGACCCCAATGTCAAAGCGACCTTTGACCTTTACGATTCCATTCCGGAAAAAATGGCGGCCCTGGAGCTGACGCAGGATCAGATTGACGGCTATATCATGAATGTTTATTCAGAGCTGGCAAAGCCCGCCGGTGAACTGGCCGGCGCTGTGGCTGCCATGACCGATGTCCTGCACCGCGTGCCGGAGGATGACAAAGTGCAGAAGATGCGTGCCTGCAAGAGCGTAACGCCTGAGAGCGTGAAGGCTGCCGCCTCGGTCTATGCTCTCCTGATGGAAAAGGGATGCCGCGGTACCGTCGGACCTATCGGCACCCTGCAGGCCAACGAGGATATGTATGATGCCATCCAAAATCCCTTCCACACCGAGGACCTGTCCCAGGTTTCCTTCTCCGATGTAGCGGAAGATCATGAACATCATGACGCCATCTATGCCGCGTTTACCAGCGGCATGATGCTGCCCAAGGACGAAGGCCTCTTCACGCCGGATGAACCCGCCACTGTGGGTGACTTCCTCGGCGGTCTGTATATGCTGATCGGCGGCGGATCCAACGATCCGGAAGCCTGCAAGGAAACGCTGGTGCAGTATGGTCTGGTTTCCGCTGACCAGGATCTGAATGCTGAACTGCATGAAGACCTGTTCTGTGATATCCTTACAGCCCTTGGTGCCGGATTCTCCACGGATACTCCGGACGCGGTTGTCAGCCGTGCGGACCTGGCCGATGTTTTCGTCCAGCTGAACGGAAACTGATTCAAAACCGATATAAAAAGATCACCGTCCATCAGGACGGTGATCTTTTTATATCGGAAATCTTTTCGAAGCCTTAATCTTCGAACAGCTTTTTCAGGGTGAGTGCCGCCTGTTTGACCGCGTTCTTTTTTTCTCCCTTTGCGATCAGGGCATCCTGTGCCTCCCGGAGGCTCATTCCCTGTTTCATGAATTCAACAAGCTTCGCTTCCGGCGGCCATTCAGCCGCCTCTGTTTCCGGTTCCGGAAGGGAAACCCCGTGAAGATCCAGCACCACGCAGTACTCGCCTTTTTCCGTCTTCTCATTGGCCTTCAGGGCTGTAAGCACTTCATCCGGAGTTCCCCGCAGCGTCTTTTCATGCAGCTTGGTCAGGTCGCAGCAGACCGTCAGTTTGGCCTCCGGCAGCGTATCCCGGATGATCTCCGTCAGTTCGATGATCCGGAACGGAGATTCATGCAGGATCGCGATCTTTACACCCCGGGCGATCTCTTCCAGCTTCACTTTGATATCCTTTTTCTCCCGCGGCAGGAAACCGTAAAAAGCAAATTCCCTCGCGTCGAATCCGCTGATGGAAACCGCCGCGATCCCTGCACAGCATCCGGGCACCGGGATCACAGGGATACCTGCTTCCGCGCATTCCCTGACCACCTCACATCCCGGATCGGAAATGCAGGGCGTGCCCGCATCTGTCACCAGCGCCGCGGTCAGATCCTCTTCCAGGATCTTTCCGGCCAGTCCGGCTGCCTTGCTGTCCTCATTATGCCTGTGACAGCTGACAAGCTTTGCCTTCAGGTCAAAAACCTGGCACAGTTTCATGGTTACCCGTGTATCTTCGGCAATGATCAGGTCAGCGTTCCGGAGCGTATCCGCTGCCCGGGGCGAAAGGTCCTGCAGATTACCGATTGGCGTTGCCACAACATACAGAATCGCCACGTTTATGCCTCCGTATTTCTCTTCTCAGCCACCCGGAGTTTGGCGCTCCGTGCCCGCGGATTCCGCTCTGTTTCCTCTTCTGTCGGCGCCACGGCGCCTCCGGCCAGTACTTTAACCACAGGTTTCCGTCCGCAGGTGCAGATCGGTGCCTTCGGCGGGCAGATGCAGGGGTTTTCCAGTGTCTTGAAGCAGCGTTTCACAATCCGGTCCTCCAGGGAATGGAATGTGATCACGCAGATCCTGCCGCCGGGCTTCAGGCAGTCAGTCAGGTCCTTCAGCGCCTGTTCCAGCGGCTTCAGTTCATCGTTGACCGCGATGCGGATCGCCTGGAAGGTGCGGCGGGCCGGATGTCCGTCTTCTTTCCGCCTCACAGCTTTCGGGATCGCCGCGTCCACAGCGTGAACCAGGTCAAAGGTGGTTTCAAAGGGCTTCTGTGTCCGGTGTTCACAGATGATCCGGGCAATCCTGGCCGCCCATTTTTCTTCTCCGTAGTCCCGGATAATAGAAGTCAGTTCCCGTTCGTCCGCTGTATTCAACAGATCCGCGGCCGTGATGCCCCGGCTCCGGTCCATCCGCATATCCAGCGGCGCGTCCTCATGATAGCTGAATCCGCGTTCCGCCACGTCCAGCTGGGGACTGGACACGCCAAGGTCAAGCAGCACGCCGTCCAGCGGACCGGCACCGGCCTGTGCGAGCAGGTCCGCGGCATCATGGAAATTACCGTGCAGTGCCGTGAATCCCGGGTACGCTTTCAGCCGTTCCGAAGCGGCACGGATGGCAGTTTCGTCCCGGTCGATTCCGTACAGCACAGCGGTGCCGCCGGAAGCTTTCAGGATCGCTTCGCTGTGTCCGCCGCCGCCCAGGGTTCCGTCGCAGTATACGCCGTCCGGCCGGACATTCATCCACTGCAGTACTTCCTGCAGCAGCACCGGTTCATGCCGAAACTCCACTTGTCTCTTCCTCTCTTTTGCCAAACACCTTCAGTGTTTGGCAACTCTTCAGTCCGCCCTAACCAAAATAATTCTGAATTCTGCATTGCCTTAAGCCTTAGGCTTAAGGCTTAAGGCCTAAGGCACTCCTCATCGCCCCGATAAAGTACAGGCTTCCGGTGGCCAGTACCAGTCCGTCTTTCCCGGCCAGGTCCCTGGCTTTTTCCAGCCCCTCTTCCAGATTTTTCGCCGTGCGGGCGTCCATTCCCTTCCCGCGGAGTAAACCTGCAAGTTCTTCCGCTTCCATCGCCCGGGGGCTGTCCGGTGTCACCGTCACCGCTGTATCCGAAACGGATGCCAGTCCGGAAAGCATTTCCTCAGACAGTTTTTCCTTCAGCACACCCGTCAGGAGCACCTTTTTCCGGCCTTCCAGCTGTTCATCAACATAGCGGCGGAAAGCGGCGATTCCCTGCGCGTTATGGGCGCCGTCCATCAGTATATTGCCGCACCATTCCAGCCGCCCCGGCCAGAAGGTATTCCCTAGTCCGCTGGCAACAGCCTCCTCCGGAATCCGGATTCCCTGTTTTTCCAGTTCATCCAGGATGCAGAGAGCCACCAGCGCGTTCAGCGTCTGGTGCTCTCCCGGCAGGGAGATCTTCAGTCCGTCATATTGCCTGCGGGCAGTCCGGAAATCAGCGATGGTATACCGGGCATTGATCTCCCGGATCCTGATCTGGCCCTTTTCCGGAATGATCAGGGGCGCTTCGGACTGGCGTGCTTTCTGTTTCAGCACATTCCGGACTTCAGTCTCTTCCGGCGGATAGCAGACAACAGGAACACCGGGTTTGATAATCCCGGCTTTCTCACCGGCAATCTCCCGCAGTGTATTGCCCAGGTACTGCATATGATCCATTCCGATAGCCGTAATGGCACAGACAGCCGGTTCCGGAACCGCGTTGGTCGGGTCAAGCCGTCCGCCCATACCGGTTTCGGAAACGATAATGTCTGCTCTCTCTCTCCGGAAAGTATGGAAAGCCAGCGCTGTTCCCAGTTCAAAAGGCGTACAGTGATAATTCCAGTCCTGTTTCAGCTTTTCCGCCGCGTCCAGCGTCCTGTTTCCGTATTGTTCCAGCTGTACATCGCTGATCGGGATTCCGTTGATCCGGATCCGTTCCCGGTAGGTCTGCAGAAAGGGAGACGTATACAGTCCTACCTTGTATCCGGCAGCTGTCAGCACGCTGCTCAGCATGGCGCATACACTGCCCTTGCCGTTGGTTCCGGCCACATGGATCACCGGGCATACCGGCCATGCCTGTAAAGCCTCAAGCAGGGCTGCGGTATTCCGCAGCCCCTGCTTGTCTCCGTCCCCCAGGGCGGAGTGGATTTCATTTACAACCTCTTCGGCAGTTCTCATAGATTCTCTTTCAGTTCCGCGATACGGTTCTCCAGTGCGGCAGCCTTTGCCTTGGCAGCTTCCAGCTTATCCTTTTCCTGCTGGACCAGCTGGGCGGGAGCCTTGGCGATAAAGCCGGCATTGTTCAGCATACCGTTGGAACGGGCCATTTCCTTCTTCAGGTTTTCCAGTTCCTTGGTCAGGCGCGCGGTTTCCTTTTCAAAGTCCACCAGGTCTCCCAGCGGGATGAAAAGCTCACCGGCTTCCACAACAGCGGAAACGTTCTTTCCGGTTGCATCACTGCGGTCTGAGATCAGTTCAACCTGTTCCGCTCCGGCCAGCTTTTTGAAATAGCCCTCGCCGCCGCGCAGGGTATCAGCCCATCCGTCGGCAGGCAGCAGCATGAGGTGCGTGCGCTTGGAAGGCGCCACGTTCATCTCGCTGCGCAGGTTGCGGATCGTGCGGATGATCTCCATCACGCCCTGCATCTTTTCCTCATCCGCCGTGAACACATACTCTTCTTTGTATTCCGGCCAGCTCTGGAGCATCAGGAAGCCTTCAGTTCCGGGCAGGTACTTGTAAACCTGTTCCGTCAGGAAGGGCATATAGGGATGCAGCAGCTTCAGCAGGTTCTCCAGCACGAAGAGCAGAACGGCCTTCACCGTTTCTTTGCTCTCCCCTTCTTCACCCAGCAGGCGGGACTTGCTCAGTTCAATATACCAGTCGCAGAACTCGCTCCAGGCGAAGTCATAGATCTTTGTGGCAGCCAGACCGAAGTCGCCTTCCTCCATGTGGTCAGAAATATCCTTCACAGCTTCCTGCAGCCGGGTCAGGATCCATTTGTCGGCTGTCTCCAGCTTTGCCAGATCAAAGGCCTTCCGCTCCGTCACGTTCATCAGCACGAACCGGCTGGCATTCCAGACCTTGTTGGCAAAGTTCCGGGCAGCCTCCACCTTGTCCTTGCTGTAGCGGGTGTCATTTCCGGGGCTCACGCCCATCACCAGGCTGAAGCGCAGCGCGTCGGCGCCGTATTCCTCAATCACTTCCAGCGGATCCACACCGTTGCCCAGGGATTTAGACATCTTCCGGCCCTGCTCATCCCGGACCAGTCCGTGGATCAGCACAGTTTCAAAGGGCGTCTCATCCATGCATTCGATACCGGCAACCATCATCCTGGATACCCAGAAAGTGATGATATCCCAACCCGTCACCAGCATGTTGGTGGGATAGAAGTACTTCAGGTCTTCGGTGTTGTCCGGCCAGCCCAGTGTGGAGAAAGGCCAAAGGGCGGAGGAGAACCAGGTGTCCAGCACGTCTTCATCCTGGCGCAGCTTGCCGCCGCACTTCGGGCAGACAGTGGGATCTTCCCGGCTCACAATCTGTTCACCGCAGTCATCACAGTACCACACGGGGATCCGGTGGCCCCACCACAGCTGGCGGCTGATGCACCAGTCACGGATGTTCTCCATCCAGTTATAGTACATCTTGCTGAACCGTTCCGGCACAAACTTCGTCCGGCCTTCCCTCACCGCGGCGATAGCCGGCTCAGCCAGGGTCTTCATCTTCACGAACCACTGTTCACTCAGCCGGGGTTCCACAGGGGTATCCCCGTGGCGGTAGCAGAAGCCTACATTATGGCTGTAGTCCTCGATCTTTACCAGCAGGCCCAGCTTGTCCAGTTCTTCCACAACAGCCTTCCGGCATTCCATGGGATCCATGCCGGCGAAACGTCCGGCGTTTTCATTCATGGTGCCATCGTCATTGGTCACTGTGATAATCTCCAGGTTATGCCGCTGGGCGACTTCAAAGTCGTTCGGGTCGTGGGCAGGGGTCATCTTCACCGCGCCGGTGCCGAATTCCATTTCCACATAGTCATCCGCGACCACGGGAATCTCTTTGTTCATAATAGGCAGGATCACGTTCTTGCCCACCAGGTCGGTATACCGCTCATCGGCAGGGTTCACAGCCACGCCGGTATCGCCCAGCATGGTCTCGGGACGGGTGGTGGCCACCACAACGCCTTCGCTTCCGTCAGCACCGGGGTAGCGGATATGCCACAGATGGCTCGGCACATCTTTGTATACCACTTCTGCGTCGCTGATGGCGCTCTGGCAGGCAGGACACCAGTTGATCATCCGGTTGCCGCGGTAGATCAGTCCCTTTTCATACAGGCTGACAAACATTTCGCGTACAGCACGGCTGCAGCCTTCATCCATGGTGAACCGTTCCCGCGTCCAGTCGCAGCTGATACCCATCTTCCGCTGCTGGTGCACGATACGGCCGCCGTATTCCTTCTTCCAGTTCCAGGCCCGCTCCAGGAAAGCTTCACGGCCGATCCCCTCTTTGGTCAGGCCTTCCTTCGCCATGGCTTCCACAATCTTCACTTCCGTGGCAATCGCGGCATGGTCCGTACCGGGCAGCCACAGGGTAGGATCACCCTTCATCCGGTGGTACCGGATCGGGGCATCCTGCATGATGCAGTCCATGGCATGGCCCATATGCAGCTGGCCGGTAATGTTGGGCGGAGGCATGACGATGGTAAAGGGTTTCTTTCCCTCAACCCTGTGCGCGGTAAACGCGCCGGATTCTTCCCATGCTTTATAAATGTCCGCTTCGATCTCCTGGGGATTGAACCGGGTCGCCATATCAGCGCCGCTCATTTTCTTTTCCATGGTAATCCTCCCTCTCCGGTAAATAGAAGAAACAGCTCCAACCCTGATGGGCGGAGCTGCGATTCTTTAATCCTTGGCCAAAAATGCAGTCGACAATCAGGCGTTCTTCTCTTCGTCCTTATTGACGACGACCTGGACGCCGTTATAATAACCGCAATTCTTGCACACGCGATGAGACAGCTTCATCTGACCGCACTGCGGGCACTTGCCGATTCCCGGCAGTGTGAGCTTCCAGTTGGCGCGGCGGCTGTGCTTGCGAGCCTTAGAGATTTTCCCCTTCGGAAGAGCCATGATTCACACCTCCTCATTGTCTTGAAGCAATTGCTGCAGTCCTGCGAACGGATATTGTACGCCCGGTTCGGAAGGAACTGCTTCCGGGTCCCTGTATTCAAAGCCCGGACAATCCTCTCTGCAGAGAAAGCGGATCGGCAGAGCCATGACGGCGTATGACATAACCAGTTTGTCCAGTTCGATCTCATGCCCTTCATAGGCAAAGATCTCATTATCCTCCATATCGCCGTTCCTGCGGAACACCTCGTCGAATTCGTTTTCGACTTCGGCTTGCGCGTCCTCCAGGCAGTTGGCGCAGGGAGCATGGGCAACGGTCCTGAGCTTGCCTCTCACCGAAATGTTTCCGTCTTCATCTGACAGGAAAACACCCTCCACGGCACACTCGTCAATCCTGACTGTGTCGCCGCCTATCTCCTGGTCCGCAATGGCCTGCGAACCCGAGAAAAGGTACTCCTGTCCGGGATGGGATAAAGCATCCGATACGTCAAGCTTCATGTCCTCACCTCAAAAGTGACCATTTGGTATTATAATTCGATGCAAAACGTTTGTCAACAAAGAATTTGCGCCTGTTTTTCTCCCGCTTCACCCGCCGTTTTTTCCTCCGGCGAAACGGGAGGAAAAACAGCGCTCATTCTTCATAACATAATTCTGAATTCTGAATTCTGAATTCTGAATTAATTATCCCGTACTTTTCCGGTGGTAACCAGGTCCAGCGTGTCGCGTGCGATCATGATCTCCTCGTTTGTGGGGATCACGCACACGGTCACTTTGCTGTCATCCGCGGAGATTACGGCTTCCTTGCGGGTCTTGTTCTTTTCGGGATCGATCTTCGCGCCCATGAATTCCAGGCCGTCGATCACCTGTGCACGCAGGTCAGCGTTGTTCTCGCCGATACCGGCTGTGAACACGATGATGTCCACTCCGCCCATGGCTGCCGCGTAGGAACCGATGTACTTCTTGATGCCGTAGATCAGCATATCCTGCGCCAGTTTGGCGTTCGGATCTCCCTTGCTGGCCAGGTCGTCAATATCCCGGCAGTCACTGCTCTTGCCGCTGATGCCCAGCAGGCCGCTCTTCTTGTTCATCATCGTCAGCACTTCATCCACGCTGATCGGATGGCCCACAGGCGTGCCGTCATCGTTCAGGGGATTGTTGGCAATGAACTGTACCACAGCGGGATCGCAGCTGCCGCAGCGGGTGCCCATCAGCAGGCCTTCCAGAGGCGTCAGGCCCATGGATGTATCCTGGCACTTGCCATCCATCACGGCGCTCAGGCTGGAACCGTTGCCCAGGTGGCAGATGATGATCTTCTTGCCGATGGGGCTGATACCCAGGAACTCGCACACCCGGCGGCTCACATAGCGGTGACTGGTGCCGTGGAAGCCGTAGCGGCGGACATGCAGCTTTTCCTCATACATCTTCGGAACGCCGTACATATAGGCCTTCGGGGGCATGGTCTGATGGAACGCGGTGTCGAACACGGCAACCTGGGGCGTTCCCTTCATGACCTTTTCGCAGGCTTCAATACCCATGAGGTTGGCGGGGTTATGCAGCGGTCCCAGCGGGAAGCAGTCCCGGATGGCCTGTTTGGCCGCGTCGTTCACAATAACGGAAGCCGTGAACGCGCTGCCGCCGTGCAGTACCCGGTGGCCAACAGCGCCGATCTCGTCAGTGCTCTTGATGACGCCGAACTCCGGATCCTGGAGAATCTTGAGCATCAGCTGGGCAGCGGCTTCATGGTCCGGAATTGCCTGCACGATCTCGGTCTTTTTGTCTCCGGCGCTGTGCTTCAGCTTGCTGCCTTCAATACCGATCCGCTCAACCAGTCCTTTGGCCAGCTCTTTCTCGCCGTCCATGTCGATCAGCTGATATTTCAGGGAAGAGGACCCTGCGTTCACAACCAGAATTTTCATTTCGTTTCGAACTCCTTCTCTTAATAAAATGCTACAAATAATTATACTCCTCTTTTGCTTGAAAATAAAGACCTAAAATGCTACACTCAAACTGTTATAAGCATTGAAATTCCAATTGTTCATTGTTAATTGTTCATTGTTAATTGACTGAAAGGGGTGTTTCGCGTGAAGATTCTCGGCATCGTGGCTGAATACGATCCTTTCCACCGCGGACACCTGTATCATATCACGGAGGCAAAGCGCCTCCTCTCGCCTGATCTGGTCTTTGTCGTTCTCTCTCCCTGTGTCAAACAGCGCGGAGAGCTGTCGCTTCTTTCTCCCTCTGACCGGGCTCGCTGCGCGCTGGAAGCCGGCGCGGATGCTGTCTTCTCCCTGCCGGCAGCCTGGACTGTCCGGGACGCGGAGCATTATGCCCTTGGCGCTGTATCCCTGCTGGCCCGGCTGGGTGCGACCCACCTGGCTTTCGGCGCGGAAACTCCGGATGAAGCGCTTCTGGGCCGCGCCGCTGATCTGCTGGAATCCCCGCCCCCGGCTTTTGAAGCCGCGCTGAAAGAGGGTCTGTCAGCAGGCATCGGCTATCCCGCCGCTTTCTCCGCCGCGCTTTCTTCCGTGCTTCCGGAAGCGAACGGTCTTCTGGACCGTCCCAACAACACGCTGGCTGTCTGTTATCTCCGGGCGGTTCGCCGCCTGAACCTTTCCCTTTCTTCCGTCATCATACCCCGCAAGGGGAATTATCATGCCGCGGCGGTCGATCCGGAATCCCCCTCTGCTTCAGCCCTTCGGGAATACCTGCTTCAGGGCAGCTACACCCCTGCTTATCAGGCTGTACCGGAATACACCATGCAGATCCTTCGCTCCCGTTTCCTGGAAGGCCGGATTCCGGACGAACATATTCTGGACAGCCTCCTGCTTTCCCGCCTGCGTTCCATGTCCGACACGGAATACAGTTCCCTTCCGGATCTCTCTGAAGGAATGGAAAACGCGCTTCGCAATGCCGCTTCCGTTTCGAACACCCGCCGTGAACTGATCTCTGCCCTTTCCGGCAGACGCTATCCTGCGGCCCGCATCAGCCGTCTTTGCGCCTGTGCCCTTCTGGGGCTCACAAAGGAAAAGCTGGACACCTTGCCCCTTCCGGATCACGCGCTTCTGCTCGGTCTCCGGAAAAACCCGGAAATGACTTCCCTCTGGAAATCCCTTTCCATTCCTGTCATTTCTTCCTTCGCGGAATGGAAAAACACCGCTGACCCGGCCGACCTGGCCGCCTGGTGCCTCTGGGCCCAGTGCTGCCGCCTTCCCGACACGCTCCCTTTCACAGAAAAACTCGTTTCCTTATAACCTCCGTCTCTGACTACACACCCCGGCAGAAGTAAACAACTTACGGTCACTGGTCAGGAGTAACTATCACATTGAGCATAAAAAGCCATCGAAAGCTTTAGCTTTTCCGATGGCTTTTGCTCAATATTTCACATTGAACGGAAAAACCGCGGCTGGAAGCGTTTACGCTTTGCCGGCCGCGGTTTCGATCGTTCAATATTTCACATTTGACGCAGTCAAATATTTCACGTTGACTTCGTTTACGAAGTCAACATTTCACTGGAGAATATTGCATAATCCTCAAAGATTCTGCAATATTCTCCTCGCCACATGTACTCCGCTGGCGCTGGCGTGGGACAGGCTGTGCGTCACGCCGCTGCCGTCGCCGATCACATACAGGCCCGGATAGGCTGTCTCCAGGTTCTCATCCAGTTCGACTTCCATGTTGTAGAACTTGACCTCAACACCGTACAGCAGGGTATCGTCATTCGCCGTACCGGGTGCGATCTTGTCCAGGGCGTAGATCATTTCAATAATGCCGTCCAGGATCCGTTTCGGGATCACCAGGCTCAGATCGCCGGGCGTTGCCGCCAGGGTGGGCGTCACAAAGGAATCAGCGATCCTGCCGGGCGTGCTTCTCCGCCCCCGCACCAGATCTCCGAAGCGCTGTACGATAACGCCGCCGCCCAGCATGTTGCTCAGCCGGGCGATGGACTCACCGTAGCCATTGGAATCCTTGAAGGGCTCGGAGAAATGTTTGCTGACCAGCAGTGCGAAATTGGTATTGTCCGTATGCTTGGCCGGATCCTCATAGCTGTGTCCGTTCACCGTCACGATTCCGTTGGTGTTCTCGCTGACAACAGCGCCGTGCGGATTCATGCAGAAGGTCCTGACCAGATCCTCAAACTTCTCTGTCCGGTACACGATCTTGCTTTCATACAGTTCATCCGTCAGGTGGCTGAATACCTGGGCAGGCAGTTCCACCCGCACGCCGATATCCACGCGGTTGCTCTTGGTGGGAATGCCCATATCCCGGCATACGCCTTCCATCCACTTGCTGCCGCTCCGTCCGACGGAAATTACGCAGCACGGTGCCGTATAGCTTTTTCCGTCTTCCAGGGTAACCCGGTATCCTTCTCCCTCCCGGGTAACGGACGCCACAGCTGTTTCAAAGAAGAAGTCCACCTTCTCCTTCAGCTCATTGTACAGGTTGTCCAGAACCACATAGTTAATATCGGTTCCCAGATGGCGCACCTGCGCGTCCAGCAGGTGCAGGCCGTTCTGCAGGCAGGTTTTGCGGATGGAGGTGTTTGCGGTGGAGTAAAGTTTAGTCCCCTCCCCACCGTATTTCAGGTTGATCTCATCCACATAGCGCATCAGATCCAGCGCCCGGCCCTTGCCCACGTGTTCATGCAGGCTTCCGCCGAAATCGTTGGTGATGTTGTATTTGCCGTCGGAGAAGGCGCCTGCGCCGCCAAAGCCGCTCATGATCGAGCAGGTCTTGCAGCGTACGCAAGATTTGACTTTTTCCCCGTCGATAGGGCATTTGCGTTTGCTCAGTTCCCTGCCCAACTCAAACACAGCGGCTTTCAGCGGTTTTTCCGCCTTTTCCGTCAGTTCATAAGCTGTAAAAATGCCTCCCGGGCCTGCCCCGATGATCAGCACATCATAATCCATTGCATTCAGTCTTTCATCTCTTTAGTCCGGAAAGCCGTTCAGCGCGGTTCACCAGCCTGTTGATTATATCATTGAAGCAATAAAAAGAAAAGTTTTGACTTTCTTTTCGAAAATGTTTCAGATGTTTTTCGAAAATAAGCATTTCTACTTTAAATATTTACATTTCTATAGTATAATGATTGTTGATCTTTCATTTTTACCTGAAGGAGTGTATTCATCCATGCGGAAACTCTTTGCTTTGATCCTTGTGCTCACACTGCTCCCGCTGATCCCGGTTTTCGCGGAAAATACGGCGCCGGCCGAACCGTCTGTCACGCTCTCCCCGGAAGAGTGGGTCAAACAGCATGTGGATGAAAACACACCGCTGAGCATTGAAGTTGTTCCTTATGATGAGCTTCCTCCCGTGGTGGAAGGGCAGCATCATTATCTTCTGCTTTGTATCGACCAGTGGGTCAGGGATGCCCGTCCGGACGGGATCGGCGTTCCCAAATACGCCACCGGCGGCCGTAAGGACATGTACGGTAATACAGACGGTATCGTCCTGCTCACCCTGGATACCCGTGCCCACCGTATCATGCTGACCTCTTTCATCCGTGACGCGCTGATCAAGAAAACCAATCTGGAGGAATCCTCCGGAGAGGATAAATACGGCAGGATTAACCGCGTATACAATGACTACGGACCCGAGGTCCTGTGCCGGATCATCAGCCAGCACATCGGCGTGAGGGTCGAAAAGTACATTCTCTTCACCTTCAAGCAGATCGCGAATATTGTGGACTATCTCGGCGGCGTGGAGATCGAACTGAACGAAGCCGAAATCGCTGCCCTCAAATACACTGTTCTCCGCGGAACCGTCACCGACCCCAATGGTCATGACCTGCAGTCCGGCGGCCATCATCCTGCCGGTGTCTACACCTTCAAGACAACCGAGTGGGCGGAAAAGCAGAACAGGGTAACCGAAGCCAACCAGAAGGATGACGCCTCCAAAGTGGTCAAGCGCACCGGCGGCTGCTCCGCGGTTCTATACATGCGTATCCGCAAATTCGGCGGCGGCGGTGACTTCATGCGTACCCAGCGTGCCCGGACAGTGCTGAGCCTGCTGGCAGACAAATGCCGCACCATGACCTGGGAAGACGCCAAGGCCCTCGCCAACAATATCCTGGAGAACAACAACAAGACCAACATGAACCTGGATGACATGATTCAGGCAGCCGAATACGCCTTCTCCCTGCGCCAGTGCACCATTGAGGAACTGCGTATCCCCATGGAAGGCGCTGTCCGTTCCCATCACTATGCCGGTATGGCCACCCAGGAAGTCAACTGGCCCTACTGCCGTGAGCAGATGTACGACTACCTCCAGAACAGCTTCCTTGTCGCTGATGATGATGATCTGGACTTCTGACAACGATCAATAGGAGCATGCAATGAAATGTCCTGAATGCGGGCAGTGGAACCGCGCTTCCATGCCCCACTGTATCAAATGCGGCGCGCCGCTGAATATTGACGAAGTATCACGTCTGCAATGGAAGGACACGCTGAAGGACGGCGGTCCTTCCACGGCATATCTGCGCGCCGATGAATTCGGCCAGGTGGACGCGACCCCGGACAACCGGGACAAGCTTGCCGGTGAAATGCAGGACCTGAAGAAGCGCAAGCGTGAAGGTGCCGAGCGCCAGAGCCGCCTTTCCCGCCAGTCCTCGTCCCGTACAGCGCCGGAAGTGATCGTTACCGAGGAAACCACGTCCCGCACCCGCAAGGTGACTCATGACAATATGCCCCTGACAGCAGTCCGGGTACAGCCGACCATCCGGGATGAATCCCTTCGCCGTGAGGAATCCGAAAACAGGCACAGGGTTCGCTTCATGAATGAAAACGGCGTTTTTGCCGAAAGCAGGACCTACGATCCTATTCCTGTCGGCGGCTACTCCCAGGGCACCGGTTCCTGGCATCTTGCCGGCCCCCTGGGCAAAAATATCGCGCAGCCGGCGGAAAAGAAACATATTTTCCTCAAGATCCTGCTGGTCCTGGCCATCCTGGCTGTCATCGGTGCCGCCGGATGGTTCGGATATCAGTATCTTTCTGCCGGAAGCGAGCCCGCCATCAATCACGATGCCATCATTTCCGCCTCGTTCGATGAAGACGGTTTTCCCGCCCATACGATCCTGATCCCCGGCGAGGAAGGAACCACCATTTATATCAAGGAGCTCCACTCCAGTTATGTGGTCACAAACGGCTTCGCCACCATCGAGGTGGTGGACCATACGTGGTATGACAACCTGGAAGGTGCCCTGGATGAGACTATGGATGTCACGCTGACGCCCTTCCTGAAAACCTCCGCCGGAAGACAGTCTCCGCTCCCGCTTGTCACCTACCAGATCACCATTCCCCTCAGCCCGGTTACCCTTGAATATCCCGAATCCCTGCGTACCACGGTTTCAACAACCATGTCAGCCATTCGACTCAGGGTTCGTCCCGGTTCCAGGGTTTTCGTCAACAACAAGGACGAGAGCGATAAGGTTAACAACGAAACAGGTGAAATGAACTACAATGCGATTGTGCAACCCATCGGTGATAATGAATTCATTTTCGCCGTCCGTTCCAGGTACTGCCGTGAGCAGACACTCAAGGTTGTACTCTATCGTGAAAAACAGGATCTTGTACTGGACCTGGCGCCGAATACTATCAGTACCACAAACGAAGACCATATGAAGGTCAGTGCCCAGACCGAACCCGGTGCCTACGTCACCATCTCCACCCCCCATACGGACCTGAACACCACAGACATGGACAAATCCGGCAACTTCTACTTCTACGCCGTCTTCGATAAGATCGGTTATAACACCATCACCATCAACGCGACCCATGAGGGAAGAAGCGTTACGGTAAACCACGAAGTGTATTATCTTCCCAATGAGAGCATTTACTCACCAAAGGCCTGGGGCCTGGATGCCGCTGGTTACAGTGAACTGCTGAACAACATGCCGGCCCGGATCAAGAACGGCCAGATCTATGTCATAATGGGCACCGTTGATCACGAGGAAGAATCCAAGCCGCAGCGTGTGGTGATCTATACCAGTGAAGACGGAAAATCCCAGCCTGTGGTGGTTGAGATTCCGCGCGCTATGAGCAAGCATCTTGAAATCGGTCACTACTACCGGATCTATGCGGACGTTACTTCCTCCTACAACAGCATGCCCGTGCTGACCGCAAGATATGTCCATGATGATAAATAATAAGGAGTCATGATCCATGAAGCGTATTCTGGCTTTATTCCTGGTCCTGTTCCTGGCTTCCGCCTCCGCGCTGGCTGAGCCCCTGCCGCTGCTTGATGACTATGCGGAAGACCTGGTCATCCCCTATGATGAAGCGGATGCTTCCTCCGGAACCTTTTCTTACAGCTACCGCTATCCCCACCCGGATGAAGCTGCAGAAGGCGGTGCTGAAATCAACACCTTCTACACGGAACTGATCGAGTATGACCTCGGCTTCACCGTACCGATCATCCAGGAAGCCTTCGAAGGTTTTGATTCCTCCACCGTGATCACTTATACAGTCACCTGTAACAATGATGATTATTTCTCCGTCCTGATCCGCAGGGAAGAAACCAATCCGGATATCACAAGGATTTCCTGGAATGGCCATGTCTTTTCGCGGAAAAACGGAAGCCCCGGTATGACCTATACACTTCCCAAGGTGCTGGGCATCCTCTCCGCCGATGAAAGCGAGGAATGGCTCCAGAACCGTCAGACCGAGAAAGCGGATAAGCTCATTCGCGAAATGGTCTGGAATATGATTGAGGAAAATGAAGCGGGAATTGACTACGCCGGCCTCACAGAAGACTATCTTGCCGGGTTTTTCTTCCCTGAGGAAAATTTCTACCTGGATGAAAACGGGGATCCGGTCTTTTATCTCCAGCCAGAGGATGTCTATGAGGAGGTTCCGGATAACGCGGAGCTGCTCATCTTCCCGATTCCCCTGGAAGATATCCTGGATGAATTGTAATCAGTACAGAAAAAGACCATGCATTTCAATCATCCCGGGCGTATAATACATCCATGAATTTTATCGGGAAAGAAGGAACCGCCAATGCTGGACATCAAAGTCACACTCTCTCAGAACCTCAAACAGAAGCCCGCGGATGAATCCGCCCTCGGTTTCGGTCGTATTTTCACCGATCATATGTTCCTGATGGACTATGAAAAAGGCGTGGGCTGGCATGATGCCCGCATCGTTCCCTATGGTGATTTCGCGATGGATCCTGCCGCCATGGTGCTCCATTACGGCCAGGCCATTTTTGAAGGTACCAAATGCTACCGCCGTGCTGACGGCGGCCTGCAGCTCTTCCGTCCCCAGGACAACCTCGCCCGTATGACCCGCAGCGCCGAGCGCATGGGCATGCCCGCCCTGGATGAGGAAACCGCCCTGGAAGGCCTGAAACAGCTGGTCCGTATTGAGGAAGCATGGGTTCCGCATCTGGACGGCACTTCCCTTTACATTCGCCCCACCATGATCTCCATGGATGTCGGCCTGGGTGTGCACGCTTCCAAAAAGTATCTGTTCTTCATCATCCTGAGCCCCGTCGGTGCCTACTATAAAGAAGGCCTGAAGCCCGTCAGCATCTACGTTGAGGATGAATACGTCCGTGCGGTCCGCGGCGGTGTTGGTTTCACCAAGTGCGCCGGCAACTACGCGGCTTCCATCCTGGCCGGTGACGTAGCCGAGCAGAAGGGTTTTTCCCAGGTGCTGTGGCTGGACGGTGTGGAGCAGAAATACGTTGAGGAAGTTGGCTCCATGAATATGATGTTCGCCTATGGCAACAAGATTGTTACCCCCAGGCTGAACGGTTCCATCCTGCCCGGTATCACCCGGGACAGCGTACTGAAGCTTGCCCGTACCATGGGCTATGAAGCTGAGGAAGCCCGCCTGGATATCAATGAGATTTTCGCTGACGCCAAATCCGGCAAGCTGACCGAAGCCTTCGGCACCGGTACAGCCGCTGTCATCAGCCCTGTCGGCACCCTGGCCCTGAAGGATGAGAAGATCACCATCGGGGACGGCGGCATCGGCAAAGTAGCCCAAAGCCTGTATGACACCCTGACCGGCATTCAGTACGGCAGGATCGAAGATAAATTCGACTGGGTCGTGAAACTGTAAACCGAAAGGAAAAACATCCTTAATGCTAAGACAAAGCAACACCCGCGCCCTTCACTGGGTTGACAAAACCCTGAGTGTTCTGCGGGCAGATCAGCTGGAGGCCTGCGAGAAAGATCTCGCAGGCCTTCCTTCCCATTGCGTTTTTGATCCGGAATGTTCCGATCAGGAAGCAGAAACCCTTTATGCCCTTTCCTACTATGCAGAGGAAGACCGCCGGAATGCCGGCAGTCCGGTCCTGCATACAGCCGAAGAACTCCGGTCCCGTGTGCTTCATCTTTTCTCAAAGGAAGCTGCCCTTCTTTCCGTTGATGAGCATGTCCTGATGGTCCGTGCTGTTCTGCTTGGCGGCGTTGTACCCCTCAGCGACTGGAATGACCTGATCCCCGCCCGTGGACTGGTCCGCCGTCTCTGGGGACGTGTGGAAGGCACCGCGGAAAAATCGAAGTTTCTTCTGCCCCATCAGTTATGCGCGGCCGCCCTTCTTCTCCTCACTGATGAAAAGCATAAGGAAATGCGTGAGCTGATCTCTCTGTTCAGCCAGTCCATTGAGGATACCCTTTACCTGATGGGAGCTTCTCCCGCTGCCGGTCCAATGCGTCATCTGGCACAGCAGCTGAAAGGCACCCCCTGCGAAGACCATCCCGAGCTGATTAACCGTTTTCTTCTTTCCGGTTTTGATTATGTCTATGACCGTTCCGGCGGTCTGCTCCTGATTCATCCCGGCCTGGCAGAACCGGAAAAACTGATGGGGATCACCCACGCGGAAATGGATCCCCAGTCGCTCAACAGTGCTTCCGCCAGTCTCGGCGATCTGGAATCTCCTCTTTATGAGCGTCTTGTCTGCCTGCTGGATGATGTGACACGGCCTGAAATCTCTTCCGAAGATGCTGTGGAAGACCTGATCATCCTTGCCAAGCAGGATGTTTCCCTGAAGGACATGACGGAAGTTCTCTCCTCGATGCTGATCTGCCGGCCTACTCCGGAAATGCTTACAGCCCTCATGGACCTGAGCGTCCGGATCCCCCGGTGGATTAATCTGAGCACTTCCCGGGTACAGTAATATGGTGTTGAAGGAAATGACCGTTCCCCCGCAGGCAGATGGACTTCGTGCCGGTGACTACCTGCGTACCGCGCTCCCGGATCTTCCGGAAAGCGTTCTTCGCCGTGTCTTCGATGCCCGGGATATCAAACTGGACGGGGTGCGTATTTCACGGAATGACCGGCTGACGGAAGGCAGCTGCCTGAAGATCTATCTGCCGGATTCTGTTTCCGGAAATGATACACCCGTTTCTTCCCTTTCTGTTGTCTATGAGGATGATGACGTGCTGCTTGTCAACAAGCGCGCCGGCATCAGTGTGGAACCGGATGCCCGCGGCGGTGTTACCCTCACGGATCTCTGCCGGGAATTTGTCCGGCGCCATGATCCGGATGCTTTTCCCCCTGCCGCCTGTCATCGTCTGGATAATAAAACCTGCGGCCTCTGCCTGTTTGCGAAGACACCTGAAGTCCTGGATATTCTGCAGGATGTTTTTCGTCAGCGTAAACTGGAAAAGTATTATATCTGCCTGGTCCGGGGGATCATGAAGCCGCAAAAGGCCGAGTGCCGTGCCTGGCTGGTCAAGGATGCCCGCCGCGCAAAAGTCCGCGTAACCGATCGTCCCGAACCTGATGCCAAGCCGATCATCACCGGTTATGAAACCCTGGAAAGCGGTCCCGTTTCCCGTCTCCGGGTTCATCTGATCACCGGTCGTACCCATCAGATCAGAGCCCATCTGGCTGCCCTTGGCCATCCCCTGCTCGGTGACGACCTCTACGGTGACAGGGAGTTCAACCGCCGTGAAAAAGCCCGCAGCCTGAAGCTGTGCGCGGTTTCTCTGAAGCTTGATACAGATGGCCGTCTTCCGGCTCTTGACGGCAGGTCCTTTGTTATCGAACCGCCGTTCTGATCCGGAAAGAACTATTACGCGAAAAAAATTAACCTGCTCGTAAACGTTTACTTTTATAAAGGGAATCATTATAATGAATCCGGAATCACTGATCAACCAGAAAGGAGCATATGGCTATGCTTGCCTCTCTTCCCCCTCTTGGCTGGAATTCCTGGAATACCTTTGGTGAACACATCAGCGATGCCCTGATTCGTGAAATGGCCGACTTCATGGTTGACAAAGGATGGCTTGCTGCCGGTTATAACTATCTTGTCATTGATGACTGCTGGTCCCTTCGGGACCGGGATGAAAACGGTCTCCTGGTTCCCGACCCTGAAAAGTTCCCTCACGGTATGAAGGACCTGGCGGATTATGTCCATTCAAAAGGCCTGAAGTTCGGTATGTATTCCTGTGCAGGTGTCATGACCTGTGCCGGATATCCCTCCAGCTACGATCATGAGTTTGTGGACGCGCAAACCTTCGCTTCCTGGGGCGTGGATTTCCTGAAGTATGACTTCTGTAACTTCCCGGAATCCGGTGACTGCCTGGCCCGGTATCAGACCATGTCCATGGCCCTGAAGGCTTCCGGCCGCGACATCCTTTTCTCTGCATGCAACTGGGGACGCCATGATCCCTGGAAATGGATGCGCAGCCGCGGTGCCCATATGTACCGTTCCACCGGCGACATCATGGATAACTATGTTTCCTTCACGGATATCTTCAAATCTCAGCTGCAGAACCTGTGCATGAGCGGAACAGACTGTTTCAACGATATGGATATGCTTACCGTCGGTATGTGCGGCAAGGGAAACGTTGGCTTTGGAAAGGTCTGCACCTATGAGGAATACCGCATGCAGTTTGCCCTCTGGTGCCTGTGCGGTGTTCCGCTGATGATGGGCGCGGATCTCCGTTCCCTTGCGCCGGAGTATGTCAGCCTCATGCAAAACCGTGACCTCCTGCGGATCGACCAGGATGAGGAATGCCGTCCGCCTTTCCTTATCCGGCGGGGTTCTGTCTTTACCTCCAACCCGGAACCGAAAGAGGGTGAATATCCCTGGCGGGAGATTCCGGACTCGTTCTTCACCCTGTTCCGTCATCTTTCCGGCGGTGAGTTTGCTCTGGCTTTTGTCAATCTGTCAGAGGCGGAGACCTGCATGCACTGCGAACTGGTAGACCTGGGTCTGCCTGTTTCCTCCGGTTTCTCCCTGCAGGTGCGTGATGCCTTTACCGGTGAAGACCTCGGTCGGAAATCAGACTATTTCAATCCGACTGTTCCCGGACACGATATGCGTATCTATCTGTGTTCCCTGGTGCCCTCCCGTGGCTGATCAGGCACGTTGCATCCGGTGCAGCGCTGTCCTGCTGAAGGATGAGATCGCCCTGACCCGGAAGCTTGTCAACCGCGGTGCGGATAAATTCTACTGCCTGCGGTGCCTTGCGGATCATTACGGGCTGTCGGAAGATATTCTGAGGCAGAAAATAGCCTATTTCAAAGCCATGGGCTGCACACTTTTCAAATAAACACAAATGACGCGGGATCATCCCGCGTCATTTTTTTTGAAAAATCATTTTGCATTGATATTGAGCAGTTTTTCTGCATTACGGTACAGGATTCTTTCCTCTTCCTCATCAGTCAGCTGAAGCCTGTGGAACCGTTCCAGTTCCTCCGCCGGATTCCACATGGGATAATCCGTACCGAAGAGCACCCGTTCCCTGCTGTAGCAGCGGATGATCCTTTTTGCCTCTTCCGGGCTCATCGCGTACAGGGCGCTGGATGTATCCACATAAACATTCTCATAACTGGTTAGTGTTTCCAGGGCTTCGTCCCATTCGCTCCATCCGCCCAGATGTGCGCATACGCAGACCAGCTTCGGAAAAGCATCCAGTACCTGCTTCATCCGTCGCGGATTGGAATACCCGAAACGGGGATCCCCTGTGTGTATGATGATCGGAAGTTCGCCTTCAACAGCGGCAAACATGTTCATGGCTTCCGGACTGTCCAGAGCGAACTTCTGCATGTCCGGGTGGATTTTCAGGCCTTTCAGTCCCTGTTTCTTTGCCTCCTGTATCAGGTCTGGAATATCTTCATATCCCGGATGAATGGCGCCGAAACCGGACAGTTTGTCAGGGTTTGCCCGCGCTGTGTCCGCAATAAACCGGTTGATGGAATCAACCGAATGCGGTGTGACCGCCACAGAGTGAATGCATCCGTGGCTGATTCCGGCTTTCCTGTGTGTTTCAAGGAGCTGGCTGACGGTGCCGTTATGGATTGCCTCCATATGATAGAATACGCCTATGCTTTCGGAGGCTTTCGCTGCTATGGAATCCGGAAATACATGGGCATGAATGTCTACAACCCGCATCTTGTCAGTGTGTCCCTTCGGTAAACTCTTTTATTCCGGAATGTAACGGTATACGATCTCTTCAACAGTTCCGGAGCTGTCCAGGTGATATTCAAGCTGGTACCATGTGCCGTCTTTACGGATCCTGTAGCGGATAGCGTTGGCCTTCTTCAGGTATTTCCCGTCTGATCCGTTATCAAGGCAGTACAGTCCCCGGTTTCCCTTGGCAGTGGCTACCTGGCCCATATCCCTGAACTTGCCGATGACAAAGTCCATCGGATCGCCTATGCCGGTTCCACGAGGCGCCTTAAACGTGGATCCGTCATGGAAGCGCAGCTCCACCAGCACCCAGTTCCGCCGGTCAAGGGTCATCACGACGTATCCCCAGGGATACTCAATCTTCCGCAGTTCTGTTTTAAAACCGTTGATCCCCTGCTTGATATCCGCGTCCTTGCCTTCGCCATAGGCAGCCTGGAATGCCTGCAGGGTCGTTTTGTTCAGTTCCAGGTCATTGATTGTCTCGGTAATATCCCATGCCTTCAGCGGATAAGGTTTCGCGTCGATCTTGAAACTGACTTCCAGCACACTGGATACCTTGTCATACCGGTTTACAGCAACTGCCTTGATAGTTACCTTATGCCCGCTTGGCAGCAGAACCGGTTCGCCGGTATACTGCGGGTTGTCGCCGTTGGACGGATCGGATCCGTCAACACTGTAGAAGATCTTGATATCATCATCGTTTTCATTGTCCTTGCCGGGGAACAGTTTGACCTTCTGCCTGTTTTTGTAGGTTCCGGGTGCCAGGTTGCACCGGGGCATCTGCGGAGAGGGCATGATGATCTTGTAGGTGGCCGATATTTCATCCGAAACCAGTTCACCGTTCACCGCTACCGCCCTCAGGTTCCATGTCGGGTCAGGATCCTTCTCATCGATATAGAAGGGTTCTGTAAAGAGAATACCGTCAGCAGGCAGCTTGGCTTCTTCGTCAAATGTGTAGTAGATCTGGTATTCCTGCGAGGATTTTTTAAAGTTGATCTCGATCTTCTTTTCCGAATACTGAGAGCCTGCGGTCAGCTCGGGCATTTCCGGCAGCAGGTCCCGCCGCTGGGTATCGAAACTGGTCTCACCGGTATTCTCATAGGCCTTTTTCATCAGGTCGCCGGCTTTTGCCTTGTCTCCTTTGACACCGCTGTTCAGCAGGATCCGGATATGGTTAATATACGCTTCCGGACGGGAGGGTGTTTCTGTATAAATCTCTTCATAAAGCTTCGCCGCGTCTGCCGTTCTGCCGGCAGCTTCATAAACGCTTCCGAGCATCAGGAGGCCGTCCACGTCCACATGGCCTTCCTCATCTGCCAGATCCTGTGCCTTGGCCTTTTCAAAGCTTTCAATGGCTCCGTCCAGGTCGCCGGCATTCATCAGTTCTTCGCCGACATTCCATAAAGCGGAAGAAGTCGCTTCCTTACCGATACGCGCCATCACCCGCTGTCCGGAATCTGTTTTTTTCAGGAAAAGGTATCCGCCGACAACGAGAACAATAGCTGCCGCGGTCAGGAGAATGGAGATCTTGATCCAGTTCACCATTTTCCGCTTTTTCCCTTTGTTCTGTTCAATCCACTGGGTATAAACCCTGGCCTGTTCCTCCAGGGCTTCGTTTTCGTCATATACCGCGCGGCGCCGGCGTTCAAAGACACCGTCTCCGTCTTCTTCTCCCTCAGAGCCGTCCGACACAGTGTAATCAGGGAAATAGTCAGATTCTTCCCGCTCATCCTTCACAACCGGCATTTCCACTGTCGCGTGGCTTGCCCCGCTGCGGCGGCGCCTTTTGGCTTCTATGTTCTGCCTGGCGGCCGCGTCATGGATGGCCTGCCTGGCCCGCTTCCCCTGCCGGATCGCTTCAGCCCCTCCCGGAAGAACTTCCGCGGTCGTCAAAATAATCTCTCCGCATTCCGGACAGACGTTTTCCTCGTTTTCCGCGTAATATCCGCATCTCGGACACAGCATGACCTGCAGCCTCCTTTCCGGGTACCCTTTTTCTTCAGGTCAGGTCAAGATCCCGGAGTGCTTCATACTCAGGATCGTCTTCATAAGTTCGTTCGGGACATACTCCGCCAAGGGTCTCTATGGCATTCCTGATCTCAATAAAGGTCAGGTAAGGCAGTTTCTCCTCTTCGGCTGCCGCCGTCAGTTCCGGCAGGGCGCGGTCATCCCCGAGCTTGGCCAGGTATCCGGCAAACAGTGCCCTGCGTTCCTTTCTTTCCCGGAACAGTTTCAGGGCCAGCTTAAAGATTTGCTCTTTGCCGGGAAAATGGGAAAGCACTTCCAGCAGGGCTTCCTCACCCGCTTCATTGGCTCCGGGCAGCTCCTGCAGGATCGGCTGAACCACCGTTTCGCCCATTTCCGTCAGGCTCTCCAGGGCATTGTCCTTCAGTTCATCCTGGGGATTCCTGTCCAGCTGCCAGCGGATATAGAGCATTTTCGGCAGTACGCTGTCCATCTCCCGCAGCAGGTTAACAGCTATCATTTTCGCTTCTTCCGTGGCTTCCTCGTCCTTCAGGAGTTCCAGCAGCCGCTTTTCGCAGGGCCGTCCCACTGTCGTAATCTGTTCCATCAGCAGGTCCGGAACCGGTGTCCCTTCCTCGCAGTACTGTGCCAGCCAGTCCACAAGAACCTTCGGATCTTCAAACTGTGTGAAATAGGCTCCGGGAGTCACGTTGCCCAGCCATTTCGCCCTGGTGTTCAGGAAGGCCATATAGATCCTGGGCATGTCCTCTTCCATTTCATCGAAGTTGGCGTATTGATCCTCATGGGCTTTCATCCAGTCGGACATAAACTCCGCAAAGTGTTCATCAAAATTGATGATCGGCATTTTCATTGATGGGCCTCCTTCAGCATGGCCTTCAGCTGTTCAGTCGTAAAGAAATATTTGCTGTGGCAGAAATGGCAGACCAGTTCAGCTCCTTCATCATCATCGATAATGGACTGCAGGTCTTTTTCCCCCATGGAGATCAGTGCCTTTTCCATCCGTTCCCGGCTGCAGGTGCAGGTATAGGAAATCGGAGTCCTTTCCAGGATTTTCGGCGACATTCCGCGGAACCAGTCTTCGCAGAGCTGTTCGATCGGCGCGAATGTCATCTCCCGGCTGATATCGGCAAACATGGGACTTCTCAGTTCCAGCTGGTCAATGATTTCGTCCGGGCATCCGGGCAGCGGCTGGATCAGTAGTCCCCCGGCTTTCAGTACCGTATCTCCGCTGACCAGGACACCGAGTGCCACAAGCGAGGGTTGCTGTTCCGAAACAGTGAAATACTGTGCAAAGTCCATGGCAATTTCGCCGCTCACCAGTTCACTCTGTCCGATATAGTTTTTCCGCAGCGCCAGGTCCTTGATCACGCTCATGCGTCCCTGGTGCCCTACCGCTCCGCCCACGTCCAGTTTTCCGTCCGCGCGCAGGGGCAGTTCCACCTTGGGATTGTCAGCGCAGCAGCGAAGCTTTCCGTGATTGGCCACCGCCACCAGGGTTCCCATGGGACCGTCTCCCTTAATGGTCACGGTCACATTTTCCTCTTCACCCTTCATCATGATGCCCATCATGGAAGTTCCCGTCATCAGCCGCCCCAGGGCTGCCGTACAGACGGGAGTGGAGCCGTGTATATCAGCACATCGCTGCACTGTTTCCGTGGTTTCGCACAGCATCACCCGGACCTGTCCATCGCAGAGGTCAATCTGCAGCATTTCGTCTTTGTTTGCCATTTTTTCCGTACCTTCTTAATTCAACAATCCATTATTCATTGTTCATTGGCGGCTGGCAATCCTGTGAAACATCATTTCACAGGATTGGTAGCCGCTATATGCCACCTTTGATCCTGTTCCCGGATCGCGTTCAGCGAACCCTCGGAATACATGCACACAGCCCGGAATCCGGCCTGCCAGAGGATCCCCTTCAGCGTTTCCGCGTCCCAGGCTTTCTGCGTCTGGTGTTCTTCCATCCTGCGGTACCTGCCGTCCTTTTCCCTGATGAAAAAGCACAGGTCCAGGTCAACCGTCCTGGACCGCTCATGCCAGGTGTTCTGCCACAGGTACGTGATATCTTCCCTGTCTTCACACATCAGTCCGGCACACAGGATGTTCTTCAGCTTGTGGGGGGTGGAAACGTCAAAGATCAGCGCTCCTCCCGGTACAATTGACCGCTTTGCGGCCCTGAAAAAGCTCAGCAGGTCTTCTTCTGTCAGCAGGTAATTAACGCCGTCACAGGTAGCCAGTACGGCGTCAACAGGTCTGTGAAGGTTCAGGCTTCGCATATCCTGCTGTACAAAAGGAATGGCGATTCCGTTTTTCCTGGCTTTTTGGGCGGCCTGCCAGAGCATTTCCCGGCTCAGGTCAACCCCTGTCATCTGAAAACCCCTGCGCTGCAGCGGCAGGGTCAGGCTGCCGGTGCCGCAGGCGCATTCACATACTTTTCCGCCTCTTATGCCGTAAATCGAAAGCAGGCGGGTGTAATGATCCGCCCAGCCTTCGTAGTCAACGTCATTCATCAGTTCATCATAGAGTTCAGCAAATCCCTCGTACATGGTCAGTTATCTGTTTCCCCTTCCGCGTCTGCGTTTTCTTCATCCTCATCCTCTTCCGGTGTGTAAATGCCCTGGTTGACCTTGGCGCCTTCGATCCGGGGATTGATGAAACGGTCAAATACCGCGTTCGTATAGCTGGCGGTGATAAAGCGGCTGATGGCAAAGCCAATCAGCGCGTAATACGCGAAAAGGATCAGCATACCGATCATCGGATTCCAGAACCAGATCAATGCGGCCCCGATCAGTGCAGGCACGCAGTGCAGCAGACGGATCCCGACGCTCATGGGCAGCCGGGCAACGCCCAGCAGCAGGCCGTTGCGGATGATATCCTTTGTTTTAAGCTTGTAGGTCACGGTCAGCGGATGCATATAGGTAATGCTGATGGACCAGATGATTACGACCAGCACAACCAGCACCTGCGGAACAATCATAATGATGTCCTGTGCCGACAGGTTGCCGTAAAACTTCCATCCCACATAACCTGCCAGCGGCAGGATGGAGGTAATTGCGGAAAGCACCAGGGCCTGTTTCCAGTTTTCCTTTACTGCGTCCTTGAAATCCGACCAGATGAATGCGTGTTCATCCCGTGCCCAGTTCCGCGTAACATAACTGAGTCCGGCGGTAAACGGTCCGGTAATCGCCAGGCAGGGAATCAGCCAGACCAGCATGCGGAACAGTTCGTTATCCATGAGGTCGCCGGCGTTGATCCCGGAGTTCCTCAGTTCATTGTACTGTTCCTCCGTGACAGCGACCTCCTGTCCGTTCTCTTTCACCATTTCCGCATAGGAGGCATAGTCATTTTCCTCCATGATCATCAGGTTGGATGTGTTGGAGATAATATTGGTAAAGAAGAACATCATCACGATCATAGCCGGCAGAAAGATGAGCATATACATCAGGTTGATCCTGCACAGACCGCTCAGCCGGGTTTTCAGCGTATCAAGAAAAAGCTGGCGCCGGTTCTGCGGCAGGTCCTCCTTGCGGAAATCTCCTTTTCCGCTTTTTCCGTAGTAATAGTTGTTCATAAATCTGCCAAACATACTGGTCTCTCTCCCTTATTCTGGGAACCCTGACGGGTTCCCAAAAGTATTAATTGTTCATTGTTAATTGTTCATTGTTCATTGTTTTTACGCCATCATCGCTTTGGCTGCTTCGCAGAGCGCCGCGTTGATTGACTCAGCCTCAGCCTTTTCCGGAGCATTGCTGTTCACATACAGTTTGATCTTCGGTTCCGTTCCGGATGGCCGGACACAGACCCAGTTGCCGCCTTCCAGTTCAAAATACAGAACATCGGATACCGGCAGGCCTGTGGGCTCCTCACGGCCGTTTTCGGTACGGGTTCCCTTCAGATAATCGCGTACGGCCGTGATCTTCAGGCCCGCGATTTCCTTCGGCGGCTGCGCGCGAAGGCCGCCCATGATCTCCTTGATCCTGGCCAGTCCGTCCTTACCGGGAAGCGTGGTGGAAACCACGTTGTTCACATAGTATCCGTATTCCTTGAATATCTGCTGGATCCGGTCATAGAACGTGATCCCTTCTGCCATGCAGGCGCATGCCACTTCACTGACCAGCAGGCTGGCGTTCACGCCGTCCTTGTCCCGCACGAAGGTGCTGGAAAGGAATCCGTAGCTTTCCTCGAAGCCGAACAGGAAGGTATGGTCTCCCTTGTCCATGAACTGCTGGATCTTTTCGCCGATGAATTTGAAGCCCGTCAGCGTTTCAAAGATCGAAATACCGAAGCTTTCGCAGATTTTGTTGGCCAGGCTCGTTGTCACGATGCTCTTAACCGCGGCACCGTCCTTCGGCAGTGTTCCTGCCTTCTTTTTGCTGGAAAGGATATAGTGCAGCAGTACGCAGCCAATCTGGTTGCCGCTCAGCAGATGCCATTCGCCCTTGCCGTCTTTCACCGCAACACCCAGCCGGTCGCAATCCGGGTCCGTCGCGAAGATCACGTTCGCGTCCACTTCCGCTGCCAGCTTGAAAGCCATTTCATAGGCCCCCGGATCTTCCGGGTTGGGAACCTTGATCGTGCTGAAGTTGGGATCAGGCATTTCCTGTTCCTTTACAACCGCCACATTGGTCAGGCCGATTTCTTTCAGCAGCCTCCTGACCGGAACATTTCCGCTTCCGTGCAGGGGTGTATAGACGATATGCAGTTTGGATCCTTCAGACCGGAGCAGTTCCGGATTGATGCTCAGGGTTTTGATCTGTGCGATATAATCGTCATCCACTTCCTTGTTACCGATCATCTTCAGCAGACCGTTGTCCAGGGCCTTCTTTTCATCCATCAGCACACAGTCAGTATACTTTGTTGCCCGGATGATCCGGGTAATGCCTTCCGCGGCTTCCGGGCCCACCTGTGCGCCGTCCTCGCCGTAAACCTTGTAGCCGTTGTACTGGGGCGGATTATGGCTTGCCGTGATCACAACGCCTGCCGCGGCGTTCAGGTGGCGTACAGCATAGCTGAGCACCGGCACAGGCCTGAGCGCGTCAAACAGGAAGGCAGGAACACCCTCCGCGCAGAGCACCAGCGCAGTATCCTTTGCGAATTCAGCGCTGCAGCGCCGGCTGTCGTACGCGATAACGACGCCGCGCTTCGCGTTTTCCGGGTTTTCGAGCAGATATCCGGCCAGGCCCTTTGTAGCCCTGCGGACGTTGTATTTGTTCATCCTGTTGGTTCCGGCGCCGAGCACGCCGCGCATTCCCGCGGTGCCGAAGCTCAGGTCCGTATAGAATCGGTCTTCCAGTTCCTTTTCATCATTCCGGATTGCCTCCAGCTCCCGGACCGTTTCCGGATCGTTGGCAAAATCCTGCAGCCACTGATGATAGTTTTCAAGGATCGTCATACCATTACCGCCTTTCTTTCTGTTGCCTGCGGTTTGCCTGTACGCTGTTTACGCACAGATATCTACATTATAATTATAGTTTTTTTCATTCTTCTTGACAAGCAAAAACCACAGGAACCCGGAGGAATCAGGTTCCCCTGTCATTCCTGTCCTTCACGGATACAGACGGCTGCCGCCATCCCGCCGTCATGGGACACGGAAAGATGAAACCGGTCCCCGCCCGCGAGCTGTTCCACGCGTCCCGACAGTGTATATCCGGGCCGTCCGGCCTCATCATGACGGACACTGACATCCTTCAGGTCAAAAGCGATTCCTGTGCCAAGTGCTTTGGCAAGCGCTTCTTTCGCTGCAAACAGCCCTGCCAGCGTCTGGGCGGCACATTTTCCTTTTGAGTGGATGTAGCTGACTTCATCCGATGTAAAAAAACGGTTCAGGAACCGTTCGTCTGTCAGTTTTCCTTCCATTCTGGAGATCTCACACAGGTCCAGTCCAACGCCTTTGATCATCCTGCAGCGCTCCTTTATTTTCAATCCTTCTATCGGCCTATACTGCATTGCGTGGTTTGCTCTTCCGAATCATACCACACCTTGCGGTTTTCAGCAATTAAAGGTATAATATGCCTGTTATATACGCATCACGGAATCCGTTTTCTGACTTCAGATCATTCTGAATGCTGAATTCTGAATTCTGAAATGACTCGGAGGTCCCTATGATCAATCCCGGCAGAATGATCCTTGCACTTCAGCAGAACATCGGCAAAGCCGTTGTCGGCAAGGAAGAAGCTATTGAATATGCCCTCATTGCCCTGCTTTGCAAAGGCCATGTCCTGATTGAAGATGTTCCCGGTGTCGGTAAAACAACACTTGCCAGTTCTCTTGCCCGTTCTCTGGATTGTTCGTTCCGCCGGATTCAGTTCACCCCGGACCTGATGCCGTCAGACGTTACCGGTTTCACCCTGGTCAATTTCCAGACCGGTGAAATGGAATATAAAGAGGGCGCTGTCATGAGCCAGATCGTCCTGGCGGACGAGATCAACCGGACGAGCCCCAAAACCCAGTCCGCCCTTCTGGAGGTCATGGAAGAGCACCAGGTCACCGTGGACGGCGTGACCCATCCGCTCCCCCAGCCTTTTATTGTCCTGGCTACCCAAAACCCGGGCGAATTCGTCGGTACCTATCCCCTGCCTGAAGCGCAGGTTGACCGTTTCTTCCTGCGGATCTCCGTGGGTTATCCCACCATCGAGCAGGAAATGGACGTCCTGGAGCGCTACAGCGGTACCGTTGTTCCCATCACCACCATTGAGCCTATCTGTTCCGCGCAGGATGTCCTTGCCATGCAGGAACAGGTCACCACGGTCTATTGCTCACCGGAAGTCCGGAATTATGTGGCCTCCCTGGCCGCTGCCACGCGGAGTGATCCCGCCTTCTCCCTCGGTGCTTCCACCCGTGCAGCCATTGCCCTGATCCGCGGAGCACAGGCCTGTGCCATGCTGGATGACCGTGATTTTGTCCTGCCCGAAGATGTACAGCACATGTTCCTGCCCGTCATGGCACACCGGATGATCCTGTCACCGGAAGCAAAAATGAAAGGCATCCCTGTTGAGCAGTTCCTGCTGACCATTCTGCAAAATACTTCCGTACCGGTTAAATTATGAAGCTGAAACTGACACTTCCCCTTGCGGTTTTCCTGATGCTGCTGACGGTTGCCCTTTGCACCGGCAGTCAGCTTTTTTTACTGCTTTCCATTCTGATCCTGCTGGTTGTCGCCGCGGCTTTTATTGCGGTGTTCTGGGCTTCCGCCACCCTTACGGTAGACGGCCAGCTTTCAGGGGAAACAGTGTACCGCGGGGATGACGTGGTACTTTCCCTTCGCGTGCATCACCGCGGGCTTCTGCCTGTCGCTCCGCTGCTTCTGGAGCTCACCGATCCCTCCGGAAACAGGGAGCGGGATATCCGCCTGAAAAACATGCCTAACAAGGTTCAGAGCATGAGGCTTCCCATTCACGCCGCCCATGTCGGTGTGTTTTCAGTCGGCCTTCATTCCTGTACCGTGGAGGATCTCCTGGGCCTCGTCCGGAAAAAGGTTCCTTTTCAGAAGACCTCTTTTGAGCTTCTGGTACTGCCCCGTACTTTTGATATTGAACCGCTGAAGCTCGCGCCCGGGGATCCCGGAAGCGAACTCATGGCCCGGGCCACGGAAGATCTTAGTGCGCCGTCTGATGTGCGGAATTACCAGCCGGGCGACGCGATGAAGAAGATCCACTGGAAGCTGTCCCTGCGCAAACGGGAGCTTATGGTGCGCAAGTTCGATGAGCCGATCCTCCAGGATGTGCTGATTCTGATGGACTGTTCCCGTCCGCCCTCCTGGGGCCATCCTCAGGCGGAAGCGGACCTGCGGGACACCCTGCTGGAAACCGCCGCCTCTGTACTGACCGCCCAGCTTTCCACCGATCACCAGTTCCGTCTTCCGCTTCTGGGAAGTCATCCGGTGGACGTGGTAAAAACCATGGGTCTTCCCATTGCCATGGATTATCTTTCCAGGGTGGACTTTTCTGAAACAGACCGTTTCGAGCGGGTGCTTGCCATAGAAAGCAGCCGTTTGCGGAAGGTCGGTTGTGTGGTGATCATCTCAGCCCGCCTGAATATCCCCATGGTGGACATCATGATCCGCATTCACCGTGCGGGCCCGAATATCCGCCTCTACCTGGTCACCTTCGCGCCGGACGATGAGAACGTCCTTCCGCTGATCGGCCGCCTTCGCCAGGCTTCTATCGAGGTTTCGTATGTGACGCCGGATCTCTGATCCGGGCGTCACACAGAAACCTCTAAACTGACATCCAACGGATGTCATCCCGTGCGTAGTCGAGGGATCTCCCCGGCCGCAGCCGATTATTGATTCAAAGAATGGCGCAGCCATTCATCCGCAATTATTCATTCTTCATTCTTCATTTTTCATTATGCAGAATGCATTCCGCATTCTGCATTACCGAAAAGGGGGGTCGCCTGCCATGAGTGAAACAGTCCGCTCACGCCTGGTTCATGCGCTGCTGTCCATGCTGCTGGCAGTCGGCCTGCTGCTGCCCCTGCTGGGTATTCTTGATTCAGCGCTGGTTTCTCCCCTGGTTCTTCTTCCGGTCGCTGTCGTTATTCTGATTTTTGAGCTTTCTTCCATCAACCGCATAACCAGGCTCGCCGCTGCCGGTGTCTCAGCAGTTCTTCTGCTGCTTTGGCTGTTTGCCATGGGCGGTATGCTGACCGTATCGGATGTGGTCATGGCCGTTGTGCTCCGGTTCAATGGGATTCTTTCCGCCGTACCGCTCGTCTCTACACCCGCCGCGATCATCCTGACCATTGTGGTTACGCTGGTCAGCTGTTTTGCCTGCCTGCGGAACGCTTCGATCCTGCCGGCAACACTCCTCTGCTTTGGTATGATCCTCCTGATCTACCTTACAGCCTCAGAGCAGGTTATTCCGATGTTCCTGCCCGCGCTGGCAGCCTTGCTGCTGCTCCTGATGACAGAGCGGTTTCCTGAAACACCTCTTCCTCACCTGCTGCCCTTTGCCGCCCTGCTGGTTGTCCTCGCTTTCCTGCTGGCCGGCAATGGTACCGGCCAGAATGCCCTCCGGCAAAAGGCGGACGAGCTTCGCCAGGCTGTTCTGGACAGGCTCTTCTTTACGGAGCCCCGGGACGTTTTCTCGCTGCGCAGGGATGGCTATTATCCCCAGGGGCAGGATCAGCTGGGCGGAAAGCCCAATCCGAAAGACGATCCTGTGATGATCGTTTCCACGCCCCGGAATGTTTATCTCCGCGGTGTTATCCTGAATGATTATACCGGCCGCAAATGGCAGAACACCACCGGTGCCCGGCGTTATCTCCGTCAGTCGGCACGCCTGGCATCGATGCGTGAAGCGTTGTTTGATGAAAATCTGCCATCGCCGTCTGTCCGTAACGCGCTGTGTGAACCGGTCACTGTATCAGTTCGTATGCTCAGTGAAAGCGCCTCTACGCTTTTTGTTCCCCAGCGGGTCCGGGAGCTTTATCCCGGCGGCGACCTTGTTCCCTATTTTTCCAACTCTTCTGAACTCTTCATCACCCGCAACCTGAAACCAGATGATACTTACAGTGTGTCAGCGCCGCTTTTCCAGGCCGGCGATCCGGGTCTCGGTACCCTGATTGAGGTTTGTTCCACGCTGGAAGACAGTGCCTACAGTGATATTGTGGATACCTACACTGTTCTTCCGAACCATCTGGAGGAACCTGTCTACGCGATCGCTGTGGAAGTATCGTCCATAAAAGCTTCTCCCTATGAGAAGGCGCTTGCGCTTCAGTCCTGGCTGGCCCGTAACTGCCGGTACACGCTGGATGTGGAGCCCCAGTCCGCCAATGATGATTTTGTGACCCATTTCCTTTTGGATACCCGGGAAGGCTACTGTACCCATTTTGCTTCCGCCATGACCGTGCTCTGCCGTATGATCGGTCTGCCGGCCCGATATATTGAGGGGTATCTCGCGGAACCGGATGAGGACGGCAACGCGCTTGTCACCGGCCTTTCCGCCCACGCCTGGACCGAAGTCTATTTCAGCGGTTTTGGCTGGCTCACCTTTGACGCGACTCCCCGGCGCAGCGGAAACAACAATTCGGACAACAACAATAATGCCGATTCTTCCGATTCGCCTTCCGCGCCCCCCACCGAAAACACGCCTGAACCTACCCCGGAACCCACGCCCGATCCTTCACAGGATCCTCAGCAGGATCCTCCGCAGAATTCCCCCGAACCGCCGCCGGAAACTCCTGAACCGGAGTCTTCTCCCCAGGATACTGCTTCCGGTTCTTCGGCCTGGTTCTGGATCCTTCTGCTTTTGCTTATCGCGGCTGCTGCGCTCCGGATCTGGCTGACCTCTCCCGTTACCCGCGCCAAACGCGCCGGCAGCGAAATGGAACGTTTTGATATCTGGACACAGGAGATCTCTGATCTCCTCAGCGCAGAAAACCTGACCCGCCGGAAGGGCGAAACCCCGATGGCTTTCGGACGCAGGATTGATCGCACCGCCCGTTTCGGGGTTTCCCTGAATACCGTCTGTGAATGTATCTCCCTGATCCGATATTCCCGTTCTTCCGCCACGGATACGGATACGGGCCTTGTCCGGGATTCGTCTGTCCTGCTGAAATCAGAGCTCAGCCGGCCCGCCCTTGCCCGCTACTTCTTCCGCCGCATCTTTGTTCCTGTCAAAAAGAGGCTGTCGCTTTAAAGCGATCGGCCTCTTTTATCTCTAAACTCTTCACTGCCGAAAGCCTCGCTTTCGGCAACTCTAAACTGTTCACTCATCACTATTTACTCAAAAACGGCACCTGTCAGTGCCGTTTTACCCGCCTTTTGGCCAGCGCAGCATCTTCATATTTGCGTCAGCAAATATCCCGTGCGAAGCACAGTAATTCACACATGCCCGTGGAGCGAAGGAAGCGGTAGCCCAGTGGGCGAACCTCTGAGGGCAGCCAGTGGCTGAAATTCCGTCAGAGGTGAGGTCATCTGAAAAGGAGCAATCTCCCCAGTGGGGAGTTGCGACTATTGAAGATGCGGAACTATCCTGCATAGCAGGAAGCCACCTGGAGTCCTGTCGCGCGCGGTGCGCGAGGCGGGAATTCCGCCCGCGGTGCGTGTGCGTTTCCTTACCGAAACAAGTAATGCGAACCGCTCCAAGGGAGCAGTACGTCGATTGAGGATGCGGATGCAAATATTTCCCATCGGCCGATTCATCGGCCGATATTTCACATTTCAAAGCAATTACATTGCTTTGAAATATTTCATTGGATCGTTTTGTTTATTTGAACAAAACGATCCTCGGCTGGCATTCCATATCCTTCTTCGCGATTCGCAGTGCTTCCGCTCCCTCACAGATCACACCGGGATCATACAGGGCTGTAAACGCTTCAGGACCTGAGATCGGCCAGTCTTTGTTATATTCCGTTTTATAGTGCATCGGCAGGATAATGCGGGCGTTCAGCTGTTCTGCCGTCTTTTGGGCCATTTCAGCGTCAATCGTATAGAACCCGCCCACAGGAATCATCAGCACATCCGGATTTTTCAGTGTCGCCAGCTGATCCTGGTTCAGCTCGCATCCCAGGTCGCCCAGGTGAACAATCCGCAGTCCTTCCGTTTCGATCAGGAACAACAGGGTCTCTCCCCTTTTGCTTCCGCCCGCGTCATCATGAAAAGCGCGGATAGCGGTCACCTTCACGTCCGGTTCCGGACGAAATACACCGTCCGTGTCTATGATCCTGGGTTTCCCCGTCAGGTTTTCCACCGCGTCATGATCATGGTGATGATGGGAAACCAGGGCAATATCTGCTGCTGTTTTATAAAGCGGATAACCGCAGCGGGCATCATAGGGATCTGTAACGATACGGACTCCGTTCTCATTCTCGATCAGGAATTCCGCGTGGCCGGGATGCTGGATAAACATAATGCTTTATTCCTTTCTGTCAGAGAAATATGCCGGATTTATCGCCGGAAGCGGTTCTCCTTTCCGCAGGCGTTCCGCCCAGCTGTGATGCAGGGCGGCGCATGCGGTTTCAAAGGCTTTTTCGCCCTCTTCCGCTGCTTTGATCAGGATACACTCTACGCTTTCCGCGTCTGTACCGGAATTCCCCGGATGACGTTCAAGCAGGCTGCGGCAGCAGGCTGCTTCCGGTCCGAACGGACCTTCGTACCAGTTGGCCGGCGGTTCATATGAGGCTTTCCTCATCTGAATCCATCCGTCGTCTTCCATGGTTTCCCATCCGTTTTCCGTCAGTGTTTCCAGGAAGCGCTTTTTCTCCGTTTCCCGGCACAGTGCGGGAAGATCGGTGGCATACAGCCAGTCAGGCAGCAGGCTCCTGCGGATCACCGGCATCCTGTCAGTTTCCGTTCGTGACAGGGTATCCTTCAGTTCCTGCCTGAAAGCGTTAATCAGCATTCTCCTGTCCTCTGACTGTCATGGGTGAGTTTTTCAGGATAGATTGTACCGTTTCAGCCGATTGGCTCATTTTTTTACGCTGATCATTGTCCATACCGTCCGGCACACTGCCGTTGGATGCGATACAGCGGTAGTAGTACCGGCCGTCCTGCTTGTATTTCCAGGTATAGACCGGCGTGTACTCCGGTCCGAGAATCAGGGCACCGCCTTTTCCGTCGCTCCGGACTGTCACATGGAGCAGGTAACCGGACAGATGTTTGATATTGCCCCTGTCGCCGCCCAAAAGGGTTCCCAGGCTCCATACGCACAGGACAGAGCTTCCGTCTTTTTCGGTGATATATTCAGCTGACTGCGGGACATGACTTCCGTTTCCGACAATCAGGTCAGCGCCCGCCTGGGCGATACCCGCGGCCAGTTCCTTCTGCGTCCGGTCAGGTTCTTTCCCGTTCTTGCCCCAGTTCACCAGGACGATCACCACTTCTGCTCCCTGTTCCCTCGCGGCCGCGATGTCAGCGGAGATCTGTGTCAGATCCGCTTCCGGTACCATACCGGAAGTCTCTTCCTTTACCATGGCTTTCCGGGTTTTGGCAGAGATGGTGGCGGTGTACTGCAGGAACGCGGTTTTTACGCCTCCGGCATTCGTGATCACGGGAGCACTGTCCTCATCCGCGTAACGGATTCCCAGTGCCTTGATTCCCTGTGTGTTCAGCGTATCCAGGGTGGCCTCAATGCCTTCTTTTCCGTTGGAATAGCTTTGTGAAAAGCCGCAGGCTGCCATTCCGAATCCTGCTTCCTTCAGAATTCCGGAAGCTGAGGCAGGCGCGGTATTGTCATTGGCTTTGTGGTTGTCGCTCAGGATGTTCTCCAGGAACACCGCGTTCACATCCGCGTCAATCTGCGGCGCGAGCAGCATCATCACGTCGGCGTAGTCTGTTACCTTGGAATCCGCGTTCCAGCTGTTTTTCCGCACTTCTCCGGACAGGGTGATGCTGCCGCCGATCGTCAGAGTATAACTGTTTTCCTGCTCCTGCGGAACAGGTGTCACGTCATAAACCGGTGGTGCTGTCACCTTTGCGGCTTCCGCCGTTTGTTCCGTTGTTTTTGTCTCTTCTGTCGTCTCACGGGAAGGATCATCCTGCAGTTCGATAACATCGACTTTCTGTTTGTTCAGGTTGATCGAGGCTCCTGAGGAGAGCCTGCCCAGGACCAGTGCTGATCCGCAAAGAACAACAGCCAGCAGTCCCAGCATGAAAACAGTACCGGCGGACATTCTGCGCCGACCGCCTTTTCTTCTGCCTTTCACCCGCTCCCCCTCCTTTCCGTGTTTCAGGTTTTCCTTTTATTTTACGAGAACCGCCAGGAGTGCCGTCAGTACAAAAATCCCTGCAAGCACAACCGCCATGATCCGGGCGCCCAGCTGCCTTCTCGTGGTTTTCCTGTCTGTCATGATTTGAATCTCCTCTCTGCAAACGCGCTTTGGACATTATACCATGGCCCCGTTGAAAAGCAAAGAGGAGGCCGCGTTCAGGCGGCCTCCTCCTGCGATTTGTCACTGTTTTCAGGATCCGCCCCTCTTATGCTTCGGGCTTGTCATCGCCGGAGGCGTCATGGCTCCTGTTCGTCCGTACTCTGCTTTCTCCGTTAGCCGGTTTGAAGCTTGCCGTGTAAGTGGCGTCTTCCCCTGCTTCGGAGCTGGAGTAGCGTCCGTAGGGATTCTGTGTCCCTGTCGTTTTATACTGTTTCGGCGCGTTCTGCCCTTGCGTGGAAGCCGTCGGTGTGGCTTTGGGCTTTGCGGAGCCCGCTGTTCCGGTATAGTTGCCGGTTCTCACCCTTGCCGCGTTCTGCGCGGAAGCGGGCTGGCCGCTTGCCGGGCTTTCCTGCCGCTGACGGGCTTTCTGCTGCTGGGCCACCTTCTTCTGGGCCATTCTCTGGGCGGCCTTACGTTTCCGTTCCCTCTGGGCGTACCAGTAATATCCGCCGCCGCCCGCTGCCGCGAGGATAACTCCGGCCGCGATCCAGCCGCCGGCACCGCCGGTGCTCTGCTCCTGCGGGAACTCGGTGATCTCTTCGGTGGTCACGGGTTCCGGAGATTCAGAAGGCTCTTCTGTGGTCGTGCCCAGTTTGCCCTCAATGTAATCCATCGCCCTGGTCACGGACCCTTCCGGATCCTTGGCGTCTTTATAGAATTTCTCCAGTTCGGTCTTAATGTCTTCACGCTTCAGTTTACCGGTCCGGACCTGGTCGATCAGGGAGTTGACAAACTGGTTGTTCTCAAACTCATTCTCAGCCAGCGGGGCCGGAGTGGCAAAGGGATCGAACGGCTCATAGCTCACGGTGGATCCGGTGGCCGGATTCACCCATTCGCTGACCTTCTGGTCTTCCGCCGACACAACGCCGGAAGGAATACCGGTCGTTGCCGGGTTGGAGCTGCCGTTGCTGCCGGAGTTGTTCTGGCTGCTGTTGCTGTTGTTGATCAGGCCTTCCTGGTACTTGGAGGAAGAGAAGAATTCTTCCGCCTCGCCAACAGTCATCTGCTTGAAGTATTTACCGTTCAGGTATCCTTCCTGGTTGTCATAGGAGACCTTGTACCAGGTTTCGCCGCCGGACTGTACGCTTCCGTAGACAATGAAGAGCGCGTACTTCTTCATCAGCTTGATCCGCCTGGAGCTGGAAGCGGGCTCAGCCCGGAAGTTCACGGCATCTGTGGTTACGTAGCCGTAGCAGCTCATCTCAGTGGGATTATAACTGTACGGAGCGGGAGTTTCGTTCATAACCGGGGTGGTGCCGGGACGGATCAGGCTGGTATAGGCCTGCAGCTCTCCTTCGGAAATCAGCCTCAGCAGGTCAGCTCGTACATAGCCCCACTTCCCGTCATACTCTGCCACATGCCATGCCACACCGTCGATATAGACCTGGCCTGTAACGTAAACCACCTTGTTCACAGCCAGTGTCTCGTTGATGGAGCTGGAGGCTGTCGGCCACTGGCGGACCGGAACACCGTCACCGATGGTGATGGCATATCCTGTCTGCTGATAGGGTTCCTGTGTCGGCGCGGGTACCGGCGTTGCGGTCGGAGCCGCTGTGGGTGTTTCTGTCGGTGCTGCTGTGGGTGTTTCTGTCGGGGCAGCAGTCGGAACCGCGGTAGGCGTCTCTGTCGGAGCGGCAGTCGGCGGTTCCGTGGGCTTTTCAGTCGGTGCCTCTGTGGGAGGCTCTGTCGGAGGTTCCGTCGGAGCCGGTGTATCGGTAGGCGCCACAGTTGGTTCATCCGTTGCCGGAATGGTTACCACTTCAGTAGGAAGTTCCACGTTGGGAACATTTTCGATCGGCACGATGGGCGCGGGGCTGGACTGGGCGCTGTTATAGGCAGCGCTGTCTTCTTCCGTCAGCGCGTCCAGGTATTCCGTCATAATGTACCCTGTCCTGCCGTTTACCTGTGCATAGGTCCATACTTCGCCGGCGCTGTTCTCCTGCGTGTAGATCATATACACGTAGGTGTTCTTGGCCAGCTGGGTCAGTTTGGATGCCTTGGTACTGGGCTCCTTTCGGAAATATACCTTGCTGTTCGTTTTGCCGTAGCAGTTCTGCAGCGAGCCTATCGGAATATCCGGTTCCGGCGTCTCTGTCGGTGCGGTGGTAGGCGTCGCGCTGGGTTCCGGTGTTTTGGTCTCTGCCTCTGCGGCAGGTTCATCGGTTTCCACGTTGACCTCCGCGGGGGTGCCGGCCTCACCGGTTTCATCCGCGTAAACGGGAGGCTCAGTGTTTTCCTCTGCCGGTGCCGGTGTGTCGGTTGCCGGAGCGGGGAACAGTTCCTCTTCTGTCCTTACGGGAGCGGGACTCGGCTGCAGGCTGTCCCAGGCAGTGCTGTCCTCTTCTGTCAGTTCATCCAGGAACTCAGTCTTGATATAGCCCAGCTGTCCGTTGACATCAACATAGGTCCAGCTTTCACCGGCCTTGTTCAGTTCCGCGCGCAGCAGATACACATGCTGGCCTTTGTCCAGCCGTGCGATCAGCTTGCCGTCTTTATCAGGGGAAGCCCTGAAGGCTAGTTTGCCGGCGTTGGTAACGCCGTATCGGTTGATCATAGCCCCTTCGGTAATGACGGGTGCTTCTGTCGGTACTTCCGTAGGAGCTTCCGTCGGTGCCTCGGTGGGAGCTTCCGTCGGTGCTTCCGTGGGCGCTTCAGTCGGCGCCTCCGTAGGTGCTTCGGTAGGAGCTTCCGTGGGTGCCTCAGTCGGTGCTTCCGTCGGGGCTTCAGTCGGAGCTTCCGTCGGCGCCTCGGTCAGGGCCTCGGTAGGTGCCTCCGTCGGAGCTTCGGTCGGGAAGACATCCTCATAGTTATACAGCGGTGCGGGACTGGCCTGTACATTGTTCCACGCGTCACTGTCCTCAGTGGTCAGCACGGTGATGAATTCGCTCATCACATAACCGGTATGGCCTTCCGCTTCAACCAGCGTCCAGTTCTCACCGGCCGCGTTGGTTAATGTATAGATCAGGTAGACCATGGAATTCGGAGCCAGCTCACCGTATTTTCCGGCATCCTTGCTTGGTTCCTTCCGATAGTTGACCTTTTTCGTGATCATGCCGTAGCGGTTGATCATTTCGCCCACAGGCATAACAGGAGCTTCCGTCGGCGCCGCTGTCGGAGCTTCGGTGGGGGCTTCTGTCGGCGCTTCGGTCGGGGCGGATTCCTGTTCAGGTTCAGGAATGAACTCTTCCGTCTCAGGTTCAGAAGGCTGCAGGTACGCGGGCACCTCGGTATTTTCCGTTGCCGGTTCCATATACGACTCTTCCGGGGGTTCCGGTTCAGCGTACGGTTCCTCGTACGGTTCTTCCGGTGTTTCCGGTTCAACGTATGGTTCCACGTACGGTTCATCCGGGGTCTCCGGTTCCACATACGGTTCCACGTACGGTTCTTCCGGAACTTCCGGTTCCACGTACGGTTCTTCCGGAACTTCCGGTTCCACATTCGGCTCTTCCGGGATTTCCGGTTCAATTTCCTGCATGACAGGCTGTTCCGTTACTGTGGAAATATAAAGGTAGAAAACCTCCGTCATGCCGGTTTCCGGATCAGTGGCTGAAACAGGGATGCAGCTCACGCCGTCCATTGTTTCGCCCGCGTCGGTAACTCCTTCCAGGATACTGCCCGGAACGGGGAAATACTCATAGGCATGGGAAGGATGGAATACTGAAAACACCAGGGAATACAGCGGTGCGTCCTGGGAAACATATGCCCAGAAGCATCCTTCACCCGTCTCCGTTTCTCCGGCGGGTGCCGCGTAAACGGTGCGGGTCTCCCCGTTCTCATCAGCCCAGCTGAGGGTGATCTGCAGCTCGCCCCAGTCCATACTTGCGGCGAAGGCCGCCGGCAGGGCAGGAAGAAGCAGCAGCAAAGCAGTCAGCAGTGCCGCGGTTCTTTTCAGGATCCATAGATGCTTGTTTTTCATAATCCGGTCCTCCTGAATCAGAAAATATGAAAAGAACAATTCCCGTTCATTTTACCGCCGTCAGGATACTGTGTCAATGAATCCGGCCGTCCGGCAAACCCGCGCGTTACCGGAAGGAAAAGCACGGGGAACTGTCGAAATTGAAGGAACGTAATCATACATAGAAACGGTTCGGACGTCCGTTTCCTTCCCGGAAGGTTTGTTTGCCATGAGTTTTTTCTGGAATCGATTCCTTGCCGCTCCCGAAAGAGCAGACGGTTTCCAGTCTCCGGCGCAGTTTTTTTACAATCTGCCCCGGCTGGAAACAGAAGACCTGATCCTCCGCAAACCCCTTATGAAGGACGCGAAGGATATCTTTCGTTATGCCTCCGATGAGGAAGTGGCCCGCTATGTGCTTTGGGAACCGCACCGCCGGCTTTCGGAAACCCGGATGTTTGTCCGTAGTCTTCGCAGCCGATGCAGGGCAGGATGGCCCTCTTCCTGGGTTGTTGTGCTCCGTGAAACCGGAACCGTCATCGGAACCATCGGTTTTGTCTGGTATTCTTCTGAAAACAATTCTGCGGAACTGGGCTACAGTTTCTCGCGGGAACACTGGAATCACGGCTATGCCACCCAGGCCCTGAAGGCTGTCACCGATACTCTTTTCCGTTCTCTCCCCCTCAACCGGCTGGAGGCTCAGCACGATGTACGCAACCCCGCCAGCGGCCGGGTCATGCAAAAAAGCGGCTTCGTCCGGGAAGGAACCCTGCGAGGCCGCATACTGAACAAAGGGGAATATGTGGATACCGCGCTGTACGCGTTTCTCCGTTCCGACTGGGAATCCGCTCAGTGGTAAGCGCTCATCCGCCGCTGTAACACGTCTTCCCGCGCGATAGACCATCCGAAAAAGCCAAGTACATCTCCCAGCTTCTGATACAGGCCGTGGCTGTAAGTGATCAGCCCGGCCTTTTCCAGGTGCAGGCTCCCTTTGGCATCCAGGAGATCTTCCCGCACCATAACCGAAACCACCTCACCCAGAAACATGTCATGGCTTCCCAGCTCCAGCACCTGCCGTACTTTGCAGCAGAGACTCACCGGAGCGCCTTTTACAGCGGGAGCAATAGTGAGTCCTTCCGCCTGCATGTATTCGAGGCCGGTTTCCCTGGCTTTGTCTGTATCTCTTCCGCTTTTGACACCGCAGAAATCCACAGCCCGCGCCATTTTCTCATCCGTCAGGTTTACAACAAACTCCCCGGATCCGAGAATCAGCCCGTGGGAATGCCGTTCCTTCCGAACGCTCACGGACACCATCGGCGGTTCGGAATTGACCGTTCCCGCCCAGGCAAGCGTGATCATATTTTTGTTTTCCGGCTGTTCTTTTTCCGCGCAGCTGACCAGCACCACAGGAGTTGGATTCAGCATGGTGGAGGGCGGCAGGATCCGGTACTTCTGCATGTCCATATTCATCTCTCCAGTTCTTGAAGATTCACCGATTTAGTGTATAATAGTTTTGTTATGCAGTCAATGCATTCAGGAAGGAGTTGAAAGGTTTGAACGCTTATCGCGGTAAGCATGTTTCCGCGGCCGCCCGCCGTGCTTCTCCCTCCTTCCATCGCGGCCGTCACCAGGTGCGGTATCCTCATCGCCGCCGCTCCCTGATCATTGGCCTGATCCTGATTGTACTGATCCTGTTATATCCCCTGCTGGAGGCCCGCCTGATCCTGACAGACAGGGTTACCATCCGGTCAGATGACCTTCCTGCGGAAGCGAACAACCTCCGTATTGTTTACCTCAGTGATATCCATTATGGTTTCTGGTTTACAGACGCTGATGTCAGCAGGCTGGTGTCAAAGATCAACAACCTCCGTCCGGATCTGGTACTCCTCGGCGGGGATTACGGCACTGATAATGCTTCCGCTGTTGATTTCTTCGTTTCCCTCCGGAAACAGGGAACCCTTCATTCCCGTTACGGTGTGTACGGTGTCATCGGCGAAATGGACCGGGGTGAATCCGCCGCTGATCTTACAAAGCTGACGGAATCCATGTCCAATGCCGGTGTTACTCCCCTGGTGAACAAGGTCGCGGCTGTTAACGTCGCCTCCAACAGGATCTATATTGCCGGCGTGGATGATTACATTGTCGGCGATCCAAACTTCAGAACAGTTGCCGGTTCTGTATCCGCACAGGATTATGTTATTTTCCTCAGTCATAATCCTTCGGCTATTTCAGACGCGCAGCTGGCCACGGACTCTTCCGGAACACTCGGCTGGTTTGACCTGGGGCTCTTCGGTCACACGCACGGCGGTCAGATGAAGATTTTCGGCTCCCTTCTGGATATCGCGGAAGATGTGCCGGATCGCTACCGCGGCGGCTGGCTGAAGGAAAACCGTGTTGATCTGCTGATCTCCCGGGGTGTAGGTACCATCCTCTACCCCGGCAGGCTTTTCTGCTTCCCCCAGATTCACTACATCACCGTCACCAATTAACCCCTTGAACCAGCGCACTTGATTTCAGAAAGGAATTTCCATGCAGACTGATACCCGCGTTCAGCTGAACAATGTATCCTATACCTATGAAGAGCAGGCTCAGCCTGCTCTTTCCGGCGTCTCCGCTGTTATTCAGCCGGGAGAATTCGTGGCCGTCCTTGGCCACAACGGTTCCGGCAAATCCACCCTGGCCAAGCTCCTGAACGCGCTTTACATTCCCACGGAAGGGAATGTGCTCGTTTGCGGCTACGATACGCGGGAGGAAAAACTCGTCTGGGAGATCCGGCAGCGAGCCGGCATGATTTTTCAGAATCCGGATAACCAGATCGTTGCCACCGTCGTCAAGGAAGATGTTGCGTTCGGTCTGGAAAACCTGGGAGTCCCCACGGAAGAGATGCTTCCCCGGATTGAGAGTTCCCTCTCCGCCGTCCGGATGAGCAAATATGCTGACACTGCGCCCCATATGCTTTCCGGCGGCCAGAAGCAGCGCGTCGCCATCGCCGGAATCCTGGCCATGGAGCCGTCCGTGATCATTGCGGATGAAGCCACCGCCATGCTGGATCCCTCCGGCCGGAAGGAAGTGCTGGAAACCATCCGCACTCTGAATCAGCAGAAAGGGATTACCGTCATCTGGATCACCCACTTTATGGAAGAGGCTGCCCAGGCTGACCGCGTGCTCGTTATAACGGACGGTCAGATCCGTCTGTCCGGTACGCCTGCTGAAGTGTTTGACCGGGTGGATGAAATGCGGGAAATGCATCTGGATGTACCCCATATGACCGCGCTTGCCGCGGAACTCCGTGCCGCCGGCATGCCGCTGAAAACCGGCATCCTGACAGTTGAGGAGCTTGTAGAGGAGGTGGAAAGACTGTGTCCATTGAAGTCAGCCACCTGACCCATTGTTATTCCGAGGGAAGTGCCCTGCGTACTGTTGCCCTGAACGACGTTTCTTTCCGGATTGACGAAGGCGAGTTCATCGGGATCATCGGTCACACCGGCAGCGGCAAATCCACCCTGGTCCAGCATCTGAACGGCCTTTTAAAGCCCTCCTCCGGCCAGGTCCTGATCGATGGTGAGGACCTGAACGGTGAGCATGTAAACCGCCGTGCTCTGCGCCAGCGAATCGGCCTGGTCTTCCAGTATCCGGAATACCAGCTTTTTGAGGAAACTGTCGCGAAGGATATTGCCTTTGGTCCGAAAAACCAGGGTCTCTCTGCTGAGGAGATTTCCGAACGCGTCCATTATGCCATGGACTGTGTCCACCTGAATTATGAGAAATACGCGGAACGGAGTCCTTTTGAGCTCTCCGGCGGCCAGATGCGCCGTGTCGCGATTGCCGGTGTGCTGGCCATGCGTCCTTCTGTTCTCATCCTGGACGAGCCTACTGCCGGCCTTGACCCCCGCGGCAGGGATAAAATCCTGACCATGCTGGAGGAACTCCACGCCCGGGAAAACGTCACCATCATCATGGTTTCCCACAGCATGGATGATATGGCCCGCCTTGCAACCCGCCTGATCGTTATGAGCGAGGGCAAAATTGTCGCTGACGGTCTTCCCCGGGAAATCTTTGCCAGGGAGGATATGATGACCTCCATTGGACTGGATGTCCCCGCTGCCGCGCGCCTGTGCGCACAGCTCCGGGCAAAAGGCTATGACCTGCCCGCGGATCTTTTCAGGCCGGAAGAGCTGAAGGAACAGCTTCTCCGCCTCTGGAAGGAGGGATCCGCGTGCTGAACAATATCACAATGGGCCAGTACTATCCCGTGGACAGTAAGGTCCACCGCCTGGATCCCCGGATCAAGCTGATTCTGACAATTGTCTTCATTGTCATAGTGTTCATGGCAAAAACCTTCCTGGGTTATGCCCTGATCCTTGGCTTTGTCTGGATGACTTCCCGCCTTGCCAACGTCCCCTTCCGCATGCTGCTGAGGGGCCTGAAACCGCTTCGCCTGATCATCATCCTGACTTTCCTGCTGAATCTGTTCTTTACGTCAGGTGATACTGTCTGGATCGAGTTCTGGATCATCCGCATCACAAAGGAAGGCTTCATGCAGGCCGCCTTCTATTCCCTGCGGCTGATGTTCCTGGTCATCGGCACCAGCCTGCTGACCCTGACCACTTCCCCGGTGGCCCTTTCAGACGCCATTGAGATCCTGCTTACGCCCCTGAAAAAGATCCATTTTCCCGCCCACGAACTGGCCATGATGATGACCATCGCCCTTCGTTTTATTCCTACTCTCCTGGAGGAGACGGATAAGATCATGAAGGCACAGATGGCCCGCGGCGCGGATTTTGAAAGCGGAAACCTGATCTCCCGGGCAAAGGCGATGGTACCGCTTCTGGTGCCGCTGTTCGTCAGTGCCTTCCGCCGTGCCGGAGACCTGGCCATGGCCATGGAAAGCCGCTGCTACCACGGCGGTGAGGGACGTACGCGTCTCCGCGTGCTGAAGATCACCCGGAATGACTGGATTGCCTGCGGCGCGATGGCTGTGCTGCTTGGGCTGATTATACTGGAGGGGATCATCTTTTGAAGCGGATCCTGCTGACAGTCGAATATGACGGCACCGCTTATGCCGGCTGGCAGCGGCAGATCAACGGTCTGGCTGTCCAGCAGGTACTGGAGGAGGCGCTCTCTTCCGCCTGCGGTCATCCGGTCACAGTCACCGGCGCTTCCCGTACGGACGCTGGGGTTCACGCGCTGGACCAGAAAGTTCATTTTGATACAGACTGTTCGATTCCGCCGGAAAAGTATCCCTTTGTGCTGAATACGATGCTTCCGCCGGATATCAGGGTGCTGGAAGGCCGGGAGGTTCCCGTGGATTTTCACGCCCGCTTCCTGACTTCCGGGAAAACCTACACCTACCGTATCTGGAATGCCCGCCATGCAAGCGCCCTTCGGCGCAACACCCATTGGCACATTCCTGTCCCGCTTTCGGAGGATCCTGTCCGCTGTGCCCTGGAGACGCTGCCCGGAAAGCATGACTTTGCCGCTTTCCAGGCAGCCGGCGGCACCGCGAAAACCACCATCCGCACGTTACGCTCTGTTGATCTGGAGATTCACGGAAATGAGTGGATCCTGACCGTCAGCGGCGATGCTTTCCTTTATAATATGGTCCGCATCATTGCGGGAACCGTTGCGGAGATCGGCCTTGGCAGGCTGAAACCGGATGCCTTTGAAACCGCTTTCCGGACGCTGGACCGCCTGGCTCTCGGGATGACGGCTCCTGCCCACGGTCTCGAACTGACCCAGGTCCGTTATCCTGATGCCGCCTTCACCGATCCCGCTTCACTTCGCTGGCATGATCCGGACTGAAAGCCCGGATCGACTCTTCACTGTTCCTCAAATGAAAGAATGGCGCAGCCATTCCTCCGCCATTCTGCATTCTGAATTCTGCATTCTGCATTATCTCGACGTGCTATGCTCCGACTCCCATAACGACGATCGCACGCCACTCTTCACTCTTCACGGTTCCTCAAATGAAAGAATGGCGCAGCCATTCCTCCGCCATTCTGCATTCTGAATTCTGCATTCTGCATTATCTCGAGGGTTTTATGCTCCGACTCACCAATCTTTCTGTCCCGCTGGATTATGATGATGCTATCCTTCGGGCCCTCCTGCTGAAAAAGCTGAAGCTGTCATCTGATCAGCTTCTCTCTTTTCATGTGTCCCGCCGCAGCGTTGACGCCCGGAACAAACAGGATGTCCATTTCGTCCTGTCCATCGATCTTACCCTCAAAAACGAACAGTCCGCCCTTCGGCATAACAAAACCCTGACACCTGTTCAGAATACAGCCAAAAACAATTCTTCATTGTTCATTGTTAATTCTTCATTGCACCCGCAACATGCGACGAAGCCGCTTGTTGTGGGTGCCGGCCCTGCCGGTCTTTTCGCTGCCCTGACCCTTGCCCGTGCCGGCATGGCACCTACGCTGATTGAGCGCGGAAAATCCGTGGACGCCCGCAGCAACGATGTTGCCGCCATGCAGCAGGATGGCGTCCTGAATCCTGATTCGAACGTCCAGTTCGGCGAAGGCGGAGCCGGAGCCTTTTCTGACGGAAAACTGACCTGCGGGGTAAAGAGCCCCCATATCAGGAACATCCTGGATACCTTCGTTGCCCACGGAGCGCCGGAATCCATTCTCATTGACCAGAAGCCCCACATTGGCACAGACCGCCTGAAGGGTGTTGTTTCTTCCATCCGGGAGGAGATCATTCGTCTCGGAGGCACCGTTCTTTTTGAGACCCGCCTGGAGGAGCTGATTCTCCGGGGCGGTCATGTGGAGGGAGCGGTCCTTTCCCATAGCGGGGAACGCCGGGAATTCCTGACCGATACCATTCTCCTGTGCATAGGACACTCTGCCCGCGATACTGTCCAGAAGCTTTTCACCCAGGGCCTGCGCATGCAGCAGAAGCCATTCGCCATGGGTGTACGCATTGAGCATCCCCGCACCTTTATCGACAAATCCCAATATGGCTCCTTTGCGGGGCATCCGGCCCTCGGTGCCGCATCCTACAAACTGATCTGCCATACCCCGGACGGCCGGGGCGTCTATACCTTCTGCATGTGTCCGGGCGGCGAGGTCATTGCGGCCGCTTCCCAGCCCGGAGGCGTCGTGACCAACGGTATGAGTTATCATGCCCGTGACGGTCAGAACAGCAACGCGGCCCTGCTGGTAGGTGTTCGGCCGGAAGATTTCGGGGATGATCATCCCCTGGCCGGTTTCGTCCTGCAGCGCAGTATCGAAAAAGCTGCTTTCAGGGCCGGCGGCGGTAACTTTATCGCGCCTGCCCAGCGGGTCGGTGATTTCCTGGAAAGCCGGGAATCTGCCTGCTTCGGGGACATTCTTCCCTCCTACCTTCCCGGTGTTGTTCCCGCGGACCTCCGTGCTGTCCTGCCTGCCTGGATGATCGAAGACCTGAAGAAAGGCATTCGTGCCATGAACGCGCAGCTGTCCGGTTTCTCCTGTCCGGATGCGGTCCTGACCGGTCCCGAAACCCGTTCTTCTTCCCCCGTCCGCATCAACCGGAATCCCCTGGGAGAAGCAGAAGATATCCGCGGGCTCTGGCCGGTCGGTGAAGGCGCGGGCTATGCCGGCGGCATTGTTTCCGCCGCCGCTGACGGCATCTCCGCCGCCCTGAAAGTCATCGAAAAACTCCAGTTACTGTAAATCATTTGCCGCTTTACGGCATCAAATCAAAAAACAGCGCCTGCCCAGGCGCTGTTTTCTCCACCATTATTCATTTTTCATTATTCATTTTACATTTTTAAGTAATTATCCGCCCGCAGGCGGATAATTCTTACTTAAGCATCTGCTCCGCTTCTTCCCTTGTGATCAGCTCCGCGGAAAGCTGATGCGGCAGGCAGATGATCATATTCCAGAGGATCCGCTCCTCCCGGTTTTCGAGAGTGACTTCTCCCTGTTTCACACAGTCCTGTCCCTCGCAGTTCGCGTGTTCCATCCAGAATCCGTTTGTAGTGATATGAAGCACATTCACATATTCAGATCCGTCCGGCATAGCCACCCGGATGGTCTTTTTGTATTCCCCTTCCTGCGGAAGCGGCAGCAGGCCTATAGGATTCGGCATTCTCACCAGCACATAGCCGATGGAAGGATCATCCTCTGTGATCTGCACCAGGAAAGGCTGCTCCTTTGCCTCATCCTCAGCGGATGCTTTTGTTTCTTCTTCAGCGGTTTTTTCCATATCTTCTGCTGCAGGGGCTTCTGTTTCTTCCGCTGAGGTTTTTTCAGTCTCTTCTTCTGCTTGTATTGCCGTTTCTTCTGCCGTGGTTTCTTCCGTCTGCTCCGCTGCGGGTGCTTCCGTCTGTTCCACCTCAATGACGTCCGGTGTCACCTGTGGTTCCGTTTTATCAGGTTCCGCCGTAACACTTAATTCTGAATTCTGAATTCTGAATTCTGAATTATTCTTCTCCAGCATCAGAACAACAAGCGCGATTACCGCAATCAGCACGATGGCCGCAACAGCAATAAAGTTTTTCCTCTTCATATCTTTTCTCCGTTTATTCAACCATATAGGCCGCCGCGCCGGATGTATACGTCACGGTCCGGTCCCTGGCAATAAATACCGCTTCAATGCCTTCCAGGCTTTCGATCAGTTCCATTCCTTTTTCCGTTCCAAGCACATATGCTGTTGTGGAAAGCGCATCGCCCTCCATGGAACTTTCCGAAAAAATGGTCACCGAGGCCAGTTCATTCTGTACCGGCCAGCCTGTTTCCGCGGAAAGCAGGTGGTGATACCGGACACCGTCCAGGGTAAAACCCCGTTCATAGATGCCGCTGGTAACCGTGGATCCGCCCCTGTTCAGGGAAACAAGCATGTGTTCCCCGGTTGGCTTGTCAATATCCTGAATACCGACCTTCCAGGGCGTCCCGTCCGGTTTTTCTTTCCCAATGGCCACAATATTGCCGCCGAAGCTCAGGATCGCGTATTGTACGCCCCGTCCTTTCAGATACTCCTTCACCTGGTCCGCGATATATCCTTTGGCGATGCCGCCCAGGTCGATCATCATGCCTTCAGGCAGGGTCACCGTGTTTCCGTCCAGCTGCATCCGGGTGTAGTCCACCAGTTCCGCGGCCCGGGCAATAGCTTCCGCGTCCGGCAGTTCATGCGGTTCCCTGGTAAAGTTCCACATGGTGGAAACCGGAGCGATCGTTACGTCAAACGCGCCGCCGGATTTCTCGCTGATCTCCTTCGCGCACTGCAGGATCCGCATTGTGTCATCAGATACTTCCACCGGAGCGCCGTTGGCATGGTTGATCCGCCATACGTCGCTTCCTTCAACGGTACGGGAAAGCATCCGCTCATACCGTCCGCACTCCTCCAGCGCGTCCTTCAGTACCTGCCGGTCTTCAACATAGGCTGTCAGGGTAATAACCGTATCCAGGTAAAACCCGACTTCGGCCTGTTTCGGCAGTTCTTTTTGCGCCGCGCATCCAGTGCACAGCATCATCACTGCCAGCAGAACTGCTCCGGCCATTATTATCCTTTTCAATGCTTCCTCCATAAATGGTCATAGCCATTCATTGTTCATTGTTCATTTTTCATTCTTCATTAACTTCATTGCCGTCAGCACCCGGTCCGTCACAATACCGGTCAGGCATCCCACCGCCGCGCCGATTCCGATCAGGGCCGGCAGGTAGCTGATCAGCAGCATGGTATTGTTCATAACCGCGCAGGCCATTACAATCTGCCCTACATTATGGGAAACCGCGCCGGCCAGGGAGGTGCCCATCACCGGAGTGACAGTTCCCTTCACGGTCAGCACCAGGATAACAATGCCCGCAATAAACGCGATCCCGATCAGGATCACAACCGCAAGCACCTGCCCCTGCGGATGCCTGTTTTTGCTTAACAGCCAGATCTCAGCGGCCGACGTAAGCAGGATAACGGCAGCGGCTCCCCTTTCAGGCTTTTTCCGGATCAGCAGCATCACGATCAGGCTCAGCACGCCGCCGGCCAGGCTGAACAGGATGGCTGACAGGGAGCCGAAGATCAGGCCGGAGAGTACAACCTTCGTCAGCATCAGCGCGACACAGCTCTTCCAGTCCATAAGGTAGACAGCGTAAAGCAGTACCGTATTGGCAAGTCCAAGTTTGATACCGGGGAGAACTCCCCCGAGAAGGGCGGAAACCGGAATTGCCCTGTCCATCAGTCCAAGGACCAGCGCCAGCGCTGTCAGCAGGCCGAACCGGGCAATTTTCTGTGTCTGAGGCCGCACGATTTTTCCTCCTCCGTTACCGTTACAACAGTTCATTATATCTATTTTACGTCTTTCGGGCAACAGTTTCCCAAATGGATACAGTATGTAGTTATTGCCCTTCTTTGGTAGTTTTTGCTAATTTGCCATTATTATTGTATACAAATTGACGCAAACGATTGCAGCATAGTACACTCCATGTACAGTCTGATGTATTGTCAGGCCCGAACAATCTTTATATCTCTATAAGGAAAGGAAGAGGAAACCCATGAAGAAACTTGTTGCTCTTCTCCTGTCCTTCTGCCTGCTTTTCAGCATGCTGGCCGTGGCTTCCGCTGATGCGGAAACCAGGACCGGTGCTGCTCAGGGCTTCGGCAGCGAGGTGAAAGTGACCGTGACCGTCGAAGACGGCAAGATCACTGCCCTCGACGTGGACGACTCTGGAGAAACCTACACTTTAGGCGGTTTTGACCGTGCTGAAACAGTTGAAAAGCTGATCGAAGCGATCGTTGCCGCCGGCACTGTTGACGGTGTTGACACCGTAGCAGGTGCTACCGCCACCCAGAAGGCCGTTCTGGAAGCTGTTGGCAAGGCTCTGGCCGAAGGCACAGAGGCTCCCGCTGATTTGGCTTTCACTGCCGGCACCTATGAAGCGACTGCTTACGGCTACAATGGCAACGTTACTGCCAATGTGACCTTCTCCGAAAGCAAGCTCGAGAGCATCGAGATCACCGCTTCTGTGGAAACCGCTCATGTGGGCGATGTCGCTTATGACATCATGATCCCCGAAATGCTCGCCGCCAACGGTTCCGGCGTGGATGGCGTCTCCGGCGCCACCTTCACCAGCCGTGCCCTGCGCGCGATCGTGAACGATGCTGCCGAACAGGCTGCCTGCACCAATCTGGACGCCTTCAAGTCCAACAAGATTGAGCACACTGCCGGCGAAGCCATCGATGTGACCGCTGACGTGGTCGTCGTCGGTGCCGGCGGTGCCGGTATTGCCGCGGCTGCCCAGGCCACCCAGAACGGCAACACCGTCCTGGTTATCGAGAAGAACGCTGAAGTCGGCGGTAACACGCTGGTCTCCGGCGGTCAGTTCCAGTCTGTGATGCCCTACGTTGTCTGGGATCCGGCCGATCCGGACGCTGAAACCGGCGTTTATGCCCACAACGGACAGACCTACAACAAGTATAAGTCTGTGAACGGCTGCATCAACGAGCTCAAGAACATCCTGAACTGGAGCGAAGAACCCTTCGATGAAGAGTTCTACAAGACCCATGAGTTCGTGGCCGGCGACGCTGTCGAACTGGCCAAGCACGGCGTGCATGCGGAATACCTGCCCGTCCTGCAGGAGCTGAAGAAAGAGATCCAGGCTTATCTGGACTGGGCGCAGCCCAAGCTGGATGCCGGTATCGACGAATCCCAGCTCGCTCTGTTCTCCACCCTGAACCTTCACATCTTCCAGACCTACTACGGCGGTCTGCGCCAGAGTGCTGACAAGTCCCAGTGGATCTACGGCAACATCGACCTGGTCAAGCAGTTCATCAACGACGGCCAGGGCCTGAAGGAGTGGCTGGAAGACCAGGGCGCACACTTCCTGGAAGATCAGCAGAACACCCTGATCGGTGCCCTCTGGTATCGCGAAAATGAGTATGAACCGAAGGACGGCAACTGGGGCACCTACTTCGTAGGACCCGTGAAGACCATCGGTGAAGACAACATCATGCTGCGCACCACCGCCACCGATCTGATCATCGAAGACGGCAAGGTCACCGGCGTGAAGGCTGTGAAGTTTGACGGCACCGAAGTGACCGCTCATGCCACCAAGGGCGTTGTGCTGGCCACCGGCGGCTATGCTGCCAACATCAACCTGGTACTTGAGAACAACGTGTACTGGGATACCGCTTACCTGACCACCTCCACCAAGACCACCAACCGTTCCTCTCAGATCGGTGATGGCATCGTTATGGCCGAGAAGGTCGGTGCCGCCACAACCGGTATGGGCTTTACCCAGCTGATGCCCATCTCCTGGGTAGACAACGGAAACCTGGCCTTCGGCGGCGGTAACTACGCCTGCTGGATCAACCCCACCACCGGCAAACGCTTCGTGGATGAAGGTTCCGAGCGTGACGTGCTGTCCCTGGCTGAGTTCCGCAACGGTATCGTGAAGAACAATACCCCCGGCGTCTTCGTTGAGTTCTACAATGCTGAACAGAAGATTCCCGGACCGCCCACCGCGCAGCTGCAGCCGACCGACTTTGCCGGCCGCTACTACCACATCAAGGGCACAGTTGAAGAACTGACCAAGCTCTTCTCTGATCCCGAGTTCGAAGGTGTCACCGCTGATCCCGCCGCTGTTCTGGAGACCATCAAGGCTTATGACCAGGCTGTTATGGGACAGGGTGAATTCCCGGATGTTGGCAAGGGCATTGCCTCCCGCACCATTGGTAACTGTGCCAAGGATGAGAACGGTAAGTACGATCCTTCCACCTATGACCTGGAAGGTGCTGACCTGATCGTTCGTCTGATGGCTCCCTCCACGCACCACACCATGGGCGGTATCGTTGTTGATACCCAGCGTCATGTTCTGGATGCTGAAGGCAACATCATCCCCGGCCTCTACGCCGCTGGCGAAGTCACCGGAGGTATCCACGGCGGTAACCGTCTGGGCGGCAACGCGATCGTTGAGATCTTCGTTTCCGGCCGTACCGCTGCGAACACCATCGCTGCTGAATAATCCTTTCCTTGGTTTTCCCTTCCCTGCCTCTTCGGAGGCAGGGATTTTTGTTACCTGAAACTGATGAGTGAACGGACAGGGACGGCTCTCCACGTTACGGTTTATACGGAACGAGAGGACCGTCCCTTCCGTTCGCGTAGGCAAATATCCCGTGCGAAGCACAGTAAATCACACATTCGGCGGCAGCCGAATATTTCACATTTGCCGAAGGCAAATATTTCACATCGGCCGATTTGTCGGCCGATATTTCACATTGAGCAGCTTTGCTGCTCAATATTTCATTGGAATAATCCGAATAACAAAAACAGCCCCGGCATACGCCGGGGACTGTGTGTTATACGGATTATTCTTCCTCGTCCTCTTCGATCTTCGCGTTGGCAATGATCTTCTGAGCTTCGACCTGGGGAACTTCCTCGTAGCGCTCAAACTTCATGGAGAAGGAGCCTCTCGCCTGCGTCATGCTGCGCAGGTCGGTGGCGTACTTGAACATTTCAGCCAGGGGCGCTTCCGCTTCCAGCTGCTGCATGCCGTTCACCTGGTTCATACCCATGATGCGGCCGCGGCGCTTGTTCATGTCGCCCATGATATCGCCCATGTACTCGTTGGGAACCAGCACTTCAACGTGCATGATCGGCTCCAGCAGGACGGGGCTCGCTTCCATACAGCCCTTCTTGTAGGCGATACGGGCAGCGGTCTTGAAGGCCATTTCGGAAGAGTCGACCGGATGGTAGGATCCGTCGTACAGCTTCGCATGGAGGTGAACCATCGGATAGCCGGCCAGGACGCCCTTCACGATGTTCTCGCGCAGGCCCTTTTCAACGCTGGGGATGAAGTTTCTCGGCACCACGCCGCCGACAACCGCGTCTTCAAACTCGAAGTCCGCGTCGCTGTCCAGGATGGGGCTGAACTCGATCCATACGTCGCCGAACTGGCCGTGACCGCCGGTCTGCTTCTTATGGCGGCCCTGGACCTTAACGGTCTTGCGGATAGTTTCACGGTACGGGATCTTGGGATCCTGCAGCACCGCGTTGGCGCCGAACTTGGAAGCCAGCTTGTTTTTGATCACGTCCAGATGCATTTCACCCTGGCCGCTCAGTTCGGTTTCGGTAGTCTCGACGTTCTTTTCAATCCTGATGGAAGGATCTTCTTCCGCCAGACGGTTCAGGCCGCTGAAGACCTTGTCTTCTTCGCCCTGCTTCGCGGCAAACACAGCCTTGGAGATGCAGGGAGCCGGGAACTCGATCGGGGGATAGATGATCGGATTGTTCGGGTCGCACAGGGTATCACCGGTAGAGGTGATCTGCAGCTTCGCCAGGGCGCCCAGGTCACCGGCATGAAGCTTGTCAACGTTCGTCTGCTTGTTGCCCTTCAGGGTGAACATACCGCCGGCTTTTTCAGTCTTTTCCTTGTTGGCGTTATACAGCTGGGTAGAGGAAGTGAGCATACCGGAGAAGATCCGGAACAGGCTCAGCTTACCGACGAACGGGTCGGCAATGGTCTTGAACACCAGGGCGGAGAAGGGTTCCTCGTCCTTACAGACACGCTTGATCTCTTCACCGGTCTTCGGGTTCTTTCCGGTCTGGAACAGGCCTTCATGTGCGGGAGAAGGCAGGTATTTGGCCATCAGGTCCAGCGTACGGGCAATACCCACGCCGGTCACGGCGGAGCAGGCCACAACGGGAACGATGCTGCCGTCCTTCATGCCCTTGCGGAAACCGGCCATGATTTCGTCATAGGTCAGTTCTTCGCCTTCCAGGTACTTCATCATCAGATCGTCATCCGCGGCCGCGGCCTGTTCGGTCAGATATTCAAAAGCTTCGTTGACTTCCGCTTCCAGTTCGGCGGGCATCGGAACTTCCAGGCTCTTCTTGTAGGCGCCTTCATAGGCTTTCTTTTCCAGGACGTTCACAACACCGCGGAAGCTGGCACCCTGTCCGAGGGGCAGCAGGATCGGCACCACGCTGGAGCCGTACTTTTCACGAAGCTGAGCAGTCACTTTTTCAAAATTGGCATGTTCACGATCCATCTGGTTCACGATGAACATACGGCCCAGGTTATGGGCACCCGCGTAATCCCAGGCTTTCTCAGCGCCGACGCTGAGTCCGTTCACGCCGCCGACCACGATAACCGCGGTCTCGATCACGCGCAGGGGTCCCATCAGTTCGCCGATGAAATCAAAATATCCGGGAACGTCGATCACATTGATAACTTTGCCATTCCAGGGAATGGGTGCATAGGAAGCGCTGATGGAAAAACCGCGCTTTTTCTCTTCCGGGTCAAAGTCAGATACTGTGGTACCGTCCTCCACTTTACCCTGACGGTCAATCATGCCGGCAGCGAAGAGCATCGCCTCGGTCAGCGTGGTCTTGCCCTCGCTGCCATGCCCCATGAAGGCAACGTTACGAATGTTACTGGTTGCGAATTCAGCCATAGTTGTCATTCCTCCTTGATTTAATTAAACGATGATCATCCTGCACTCCGAATTCGCGAAGAGCGGGAATCAAATGCTAAACGGGATTATACCATAATAAGGCTCAAAAGAAAAGGAAAAATATATTTTCCGGTCAATTCTGAGCCAGAAAACCAATGAAATGCATCAATCTGTGATGGCTTTCCAGCTGAGCAGCCTGACCGTCAGCCCGGGTAATCATCACATCCGGCGGCAGCCGGATATTTCACATTGAACAGCATTGCTGTTCAATATTTCACGTTGACGAAGTCAACATTTCACATTTGACGAAGTCGAATATTTCACTTACCACTTCCTTGTCACCGGGACATAATCTCAAATGAAAAAACTTCTGATTCATTGAATCAGAAGTTTTTTCATCAGCTCTATATCTTTTTCCGTTCCGCTGGTTTCAAGTTCCACGCTTCCCGGACCTTCCTCATTCAGCAGGTTTTCCGCGGCCAGTACCCGGCGCAGCTGCCTGGCTGTTCCCGTGTTCCCGTCCGTAATGGCAATGCGTTCCGGCAGCAGACCGCGGATCATATCCTTCAGGAACACATAGTGGGTGCATCCCAGCACCACCGCGTCCACTGTTTCCGCAGGATATCGGGAAAACAGCTTCTCCAGGTACCGCTTTGCTCCCTCTGTGTCATCCGCCTCCACCAGTTCCATCAGGCCGGGGCACGGAACCTTTACAGCACCTTCCCCATACTGCTTCATCAGGTTCTCAAACTTTTCCTGATGCAGTGTCAGGGGTGTCGCCAGCACCAGCACGCTTCCGTTTTTCCGGGCTTTTGAGGCCGGTTTCAGGGCCGGTTCCATTCCCACAACAGGAATACTAAGTTCGTCCCGCAGAACGGCAGCAGCCGCTCCTGTGGCTGTATTGCAGGCGATCACCAGCGCCTTGATATTCTGTTCCATCAGCCGGTCCACAACAGACCGTACGCAGGTGATAACCTCTTCTGTATTCTTGGTTCCGTAAGGAGCATTCGCCATGTCCCCGAAATAGATAAAACGCTCATCCGGCAGTTCACGGATCATTTCCCGCAGGGTGCTGATGCCTCCTACCCCGCTGTCAAAAACCCCGATCGGATCGCGTTTCTGGTTCATGCTCATTCCTCTTCTGTCTCCGTTTTCTTCGCGATATTTTAACAAATTCTCTGTCTTCTGTAAACCTCAGTTGAATTTTAGCCTTCCATGCTATATCATGACATAGGAGTCTGTCCGTTGATCAATTGGCACAGTAAACAATATATAATTCTGAATTCTGAATTCTTAATTCTTAATTCCGTTTTTATTGGAGCGATAACCATGGTTGAAGAGATCCTGGTCGGTGATGTGATCACCACCCGTAAAACCCATCCCTGCGGTTCAGCGGAATGGACCGTCATCCGTACCGGCGCCGATATCAAGATCCGCTGCAAGGGCTGCGGAAGGATTGTCATGCTCGACAGGGAAAGCTTCCTTCGCCGCCGCAAAGCGGTTATCTCCCGCGGAGAGTCTCCTGCGCAGGAATCTTGTCAATAAACTTCTTCCTATGATATAATTATTGTTGATATTTTATCAGTTTTGTTGCTGATCCATCATTCTAGAGAAAGACGGTGAGCCCGTGCGGAAATCGTTGTTACTCATTCTGGTCCTTTTCATGATGGTTTTCTGTGCCTGCGCCGTGGCTGATACGGAATATGCCCTGGAGCCCTGTGCCGGTAAGATCTCCATCAATGAGACCAACTATATCGTCCTGACGCCCGAAAATCTCGACGATCATCAGGACCTGCTTTCCAGCCCCGCTATCAGCAAAACCAAGGAAGAACTCCTTGCGGACTGGGAAGAGAATCACGTGCTGCTTCAGGCCTGGACCAAAAAGATGGATGCCTGCCTGGAAGTGCGTGTTTATGTGGATGAAGATTCAACCCACTATTTCGATCTGGAACAGCAGACCCGCCAGACCCGTAACGAATACCTCAAGCTCCATCAGGGTTCCGGTAAGTATGCCAAGGAAGGCTTCACCATCCTGAAGCCCGAATGGAAAAAGCAGAAGTACGGCGGCAACTTCCTGAAGTTTGAGTACAAGCGCACCGTCGGTGAAGCCACCTGGCGCGGCGTCGCCCGCAAAAGCATCCGGAACGGCTATACCGTGTTCCTGGACTATAAAGTATTTGATCGTCTTCCCCGCCGCACGGATGAAGATAACCTGAACAAGATTGCCAACACCCTGGTCTTTGAAACAAAAGATCCCGGTGAAGCCGCTATTCAGTCCGCAGCCGCCATAGATGCCGGCAACGCTGATACCATCTCCGTGGATCTGACCAGCGTCCTCCAGGTTACCGTGGAGCCGCCGCTTGTGACCAATACTGGTATCTTCACGGTTGAAGGTCGTGCCACTCCCGGTGCTTCCATCATCGGTGTCGCCCAGCGGTTGGCTAACTTCTCTACACAGAATTTCCCGATGGAAGTCCCCAAGTCCGGCAACTTCAAACTGAAGTTCACCCTGCCGGAAGAAGGCGTATGGAACATTACCCTTACACTGGAGATCAACGGTGTCCGGGTTCTTGAGACCTACAGTTCGGAAAATGTAACCCAGTACTACAAGTCTCTCCTGCCCATCTCCATGACCTCGGAAATCCCCGAGATCCTGACCTCCGATGAGCTCACCGTGTCCGGTGTCACAGATAAGGGCGTTACCGTCCAGTGCCTCGTTTCCTGCGGAAGCGCCACTGTTCTTGAAAAAACCATCCGGACCAATGGAACCGGTGTATTCAAGTTCAAAGTTCCCACAACCCTGGAGGGTGATTATGATATCGTCCTTGCCTTCCAGAAGAAAGGACTGGACAATAAGCGTCTTGAATATAAAACCACCCGCCAGCTGACAGAGCAGGATACCCGCGATCGTTCCGCCACCAAGGCGATCCATCCCGCGTATAATACGCTTGTCAAGAAACTGGATACCTACGCCGGCAAGTATATGGTTTATACCGCCCATGTCGTGAGCGTGGAACAGTCCGGCGATCAGTGGATCATCCTGGCCGCCCTGAAGAAGAACAAGGACAAGTATTCCAATTACCTGGTCTACAGTGCCGATCATGATCCCGGCCTGGAGGCCGGTTCCAAGGTGAAGATCTACGGCACCTGTGAGGGTGTAGGACATCAGTACCAGAGTGAAGAAGATGTCGTCTCTTATCCTTGCTTCATCTTCAGCTTCTATGAATAAAAAGATTGCCCGGCATCGCCGGGCTGCTTTTTCACTCTTTACTCTTCCTTTAAGTCATGAAAACTCCTGCGATTCCCATCGCAGGAGTTTTTTCCATCCTATAAAAGTGTCATCCTGAGCAAGACGAGCGTAGCGAGCGCAGTCGAAGGATCTATTTTTCATTCTTCATTGACTTTGCAGCATAGCTGCAAAGTCCTTTTACCCCGCACTCTTCGCACAGCGGCCTTTGCGCTTTGCACAGCTTCCTGCCATGCCAGATCAGCCAGTGATGGGCCTGTCCCCACTTTTCCCGGGGAATCAGCCTTGTCATCTGCCTCTCTGTTTCCTCAACCGTATCCGCCTTGCACAAGCCCATCCGGTTGCTGACCCGGAACACATGGGTGTCCACAGCAAAAGCTGGAATCCCGAAAGCGTTGAAAAGCACCACGTTTGCCGTCTTCCTGCCCACGCCGGGGAGCGCGGTCAGTTCTTCCATGGTGTCCGGCACCTGTCCGCCATGCTTTTCTTTAATAATCCTGCAGGCAGCAATGATATTCCCTGCTTTGGAGCGAAAGCCGCAGCTTTTCACCATCGGGAAAAGCTCCTCAACAGAAGCCTCTGCCATGCTGTTCGCGTCCGGCCAGCGTTCAAAGACTGCGGGGGTTACCTTGTTCACCTGCTTGTCGGTGCACTGTGCGGAAAGCATGGTGGCAACCAGCATCTCGTACGGATTGGAAAAGACCAGTTCCGCCTTCGCCTCCGGATACATTTCCTCTAGCTTCGCCAGGATAGCAAACTTCTGTTCTTTCTTCATATCAGAGTTTCCTCAGTCGAGCGGGTATTCTGTCCAGCGTCTTCCATATTCCGAACAGGATAAATCCGTTTACAACAAACTGCGCCATGTTTTTCCCGACCCTGGTCCAGAAAATGGACATGAACGCTTCGTTTTCCGGACCTACAATATAGCCGGTGCGGACAAGGAATATGGTATTCAGAACAATATTGCAGATAATTGTAACCGTCAAAGTGCAAAGCAGGCAGCGCAGAAGATGGTTCTTCTGTTTATACAGGAACAGGCCATAAATCAGGCCGTCCACGGCAGCCACGAGAGTGAATCCCCAGTAGAATGTTCCGGTAGGAAACAATGTTGCCCCGATAATATCGCATACTACGGCCATCATGACCGTCCATACCGGCCCGGTCAGAATGGCGCAGATCGCGATCGGGATAAATCCGAAGCTGATTTTCAGCCACGGAAATACGTTGATCGCCGCGACCCTGCTGAGCACGATTTCCAGTGCGCACAGGATGCCGACCACACACAGCTTGTAGGTTGGGTTCGTCTCTTTGTTTTTTTGCATACAAAAAGCCTCCTTTCGTCTCACAGAAAAAAGTTCTTGTGATTCGCAGAGGCTTTTGCTGTAAAAAGCAGCGGGATGCGCATCCTCCACCGCACGGCATTTGCCGTTTCGTTTCATGACAACTCCCCGTTCATGAACACTTTACGCGGAAAACGCTACTCTGCCTTTACGAATCGTTTTGCATATCCTGACTGTTCCGGGCTTTCCAGCCCGTCACAGGAACCCAGGCGAAAACATTATATCACATTCCGCGAATGCGGAATATTTCACATTTGGCTTCAGCCAAATATTTCACATCCGACGTCAGTCGGATATTTCACATTGAACGGCTTCGCCGTTCAATATTTCACTGGAATCATTTTTGCTTCGCAACAATGATTCCTTTCCTGCACAGCAGTTCCGCAGTCAGCATACCGCCGCCGGCAGCGCCGCGGATCGTGTTGTGGCTCAGGCACACAAACTTCCAGTCGAAGATCTTGTCTTCACGCAGACGGCCGATGCTGACGCCGAAGCCGTTCTGGAAATCCCGGTCCAGACGGGTCTGGGGACGGGACGGATCCTCAAAGTACTGAAGGAATGGCTTGGGAGCGTTCGGCAGCTCCAGCCGCTGGGCTTCTGTCTCAAAGTTCGCCCACCGCTCCAGGATCTGTTCTTTGGTAACCTTCTTGCGGAAGCTGACGGAAACAGCAGCCATATGACCGTCGCTGCAGGCAACGCGCAGGCACTGGGCGCTGATCACAGGCTCCGCTGCGTTCACGATCACCGGGCCGTTGCCCTTGTCTTCCACGGTACCCCACAGCTTCAGGGGCTCGTTTTCGCTCTTCTCGTCTTCCCCGCCAATATAGGGGATGACGTTATCCACCATCTCCGGCCAGCTCTTGAAGGTCTTGCCGGCGCCGCTGATCGCCTGATAGGTGCATACGCTGACCTGGGTGGGCTCAAAGTCCAGCAGGGGGGTCAGGGCAGGCACATAGCTCTGGATGGAGCAGTTGGGTTTAACGGCGATAAAGCCGTACTTGCTTCCCAGGCGCTTCCGCTGGGTATCGATCACAGCCAAGTGGGAGGCATTGATCTCCGGCACTACCATGGGAACGTCTTCAATCCCACGGCAGGCACTGTTGTTGCTGATGATCGGAATTTCATGCTTTGCGTAATTTTCTTCCAGGGCGCGGACTTCGTCCTTCTTCATGTCCACGGCGCAGAAGCAGAAGTCAACCAGTTCGCCGACGGCATCGATATCCGCAGCGTCCACAATGGTCATATCCGCGGCATAATCCGGGATCGGCCAGTCAAAAGCCCAGCGTTCTCCCACTGCATCCTTGTATTTCTTACCGGCGCTGCGGGCAGAAGCCGCCAGGCAGGTCACTTTGAACCAGGGATGGTCCTTCAGCAGGGTAATGAAACGCTGTCCCACCATTCCGGTGGCACCGATGATACCGACGCGATACTGAGTCATTGCAGCACCCTCCATGTAGTAAAAAACCGGGCTCCGCCCGTTGTTCCTGTGAATCTTAACACGTGCGTACGTATGTGTCAACCTTCTGGGACTTTGGGAACAAGCGAAAAACAAGGGTTCCCGACAGGGAACCCTTATCCGTTTTACTGCCTGTTCACCCACCGGTCGAATTCATCTTCTGTCGCAAGGACAGTGTGTGTTCCGGAAACCACATGTTCCGTTCCTTTGGCATAATCGATACCGGATGAGGCATAGTCGTAAGCAATGGATTTCCGCCGCTTTTCCGCTTCCGGATTCGGATGCGGGATGGCGGACAGCAGCGACTTCGTGTACGGGTGGACCGGGTTGGAGAAGATTTCTTCCTTGGTCCCCGCTTCCACAAGGTATCCGAGATGCAGCACACCGATCCGGTCTGATATATACTTGACCATGCTCAGATCATGGGCAATAAACAGATAGGCGCAGGATGTCTCATCCTGGATATCCTTCATCAGGTTGACCACCTGGGCCTGGATGGACACGTCCAGGGCGGAGATACACTCATCCGCGATGATCAGCTTCGGGTTCATGATCAGTGCCCGGGCAATGCCGACCCGCTGCCTTTGGCCGCCGGAAAACTGGTGCGGATAGCGTTCCGCGTGTTCCGGTGACAGTCCGACCTTTTTCAGCATGGCGCTGATCTGCTCCGCCCGTTCTTCCTTCGACGAAGCCATATGATGGATGTCCAGTCCCTCACCGATGATGTCCGCAACCTTTTTCCGGGGATTCAGGGACGCCATGGGATCCTGGAAGATCATCTGCATGTTTTTCCGCAGGTTTTCCCGGATCTTCCCTTCCAGCCTGCCGGTAATATCCATCCCGTTAAAGATGATCTTTCCTTCTGTCGGATTATACAGCCGGATAACGCTGCGGCCGATGGTGGTTTTTCCGGAGCCGGATTCCCCCACCAGTCCGTAGGTCTCTCCGGGATAGATCTCAAAGGATACGCCGTTTACGGCTTTCACAGTATAGTTACGGGAGATCCTGAAATGCTGTTTCAGGTTTTCCACTTTCAGGAGCGGTTCACTCATAGGATCTTCTCCACCTCCTTCTGCGCGCGTTCGATCCGGGCTTTCAGTTCCTCAGGCATTTCCACCTTCGGGGCGTCCGGATGCAGCAGCCAGGTGGCGGCGGAATGGGTGGGCGAAACCTGGAACATCGGCGGCTCCGCCTTTTCATCGATGGCCATGGCAAACTGGTTCCTGGCGGCAAAAGCGTCTCCCTTCGGCTCATGCAGCAGATTGGGCGGGCTGCCTGGAATGGAATACAGCCGTTCGTCGTCCGTGTCCAGGTCGGGCATGGCGGAAAGCAGGCCCCAGGTATAGGGATGCTTCGGCTCATAGAAGATCTCGTTGACGTTGCCAACCTCAACGATCTTTCCGGCATACATCACGTTGACGTAGTCTGCCACCTTGGCAACCACGCCGAGATCATGGGTGATATAGATCACGGACAGCTTCATTTTCTGCTGGATATCCATGATCAGTTCCAGGATTCTGGCCTGGATGGTCACGTCCAGGGCCGTGGTAGGTTCGTCGCAGATCAGGATGTCCGGATCAGCGCTCAGGGCGATGGCGATCACCACCCGCTGGCGCATACCGCCGGATAGCTGGTGGGGATAGTTCTTAAACCGTTTTTCAGCGTCCGGAATCCCCACAAGCTCCAGCAGTTCGATCGCCCGTTTCCGGGCCGCTTCCTTTTCCATATGTTTATGGAGGAACATTCCCTCCATAATCTGTTTTCCGATGGTCATCGTGGGATCCAGGCTGGTCATGGGATCCTGGAACACCATGGCGATCCGCTGCCCGTTAATGTCCCGGCGCAGCTCCTTCCTGCTCATTTTCAGCAGGTCCACCGTGGTTTCCTTCCCGTCCTTGTCCGTATAGGTATACAGGATCTCTCCGCTGTTGATCTTCGCGTTGCTGTCCAGCAGGCCCATGGTAGCTTTCATGGTCACGGATTTGCCCGAACCGGATTCACCCACGATCGCCACTGTTTCACCCTTGCAAAGGTCCAGGCTTACGCCCCGGATGGCATGCACGGTTCCCGCGTTTGTCCTGAAGGAGATATCCAGATTTCTGATATCGAGGATTTTCTTTGGTGTCTCGCTCATCTGTCTCTCCACTCCTTACATATCTTCCAGCTTCGGCGCCAGCGCTTCCCGCAATCCGTCACCTATGAAGTTGAAGCCCAGCATCATCAGGGCCAGCACAATGATCGGAGGAATGATCTGGTAAGGCAGGGTCGTGATGTTGTTGAAACCGTCCTCGATCAGTGTACCAACGGAGCACTCGGGCAGGGCGATACCTACGCCCACAAAACTCAGGAAGGCTTCGGTGAAGATAGCCGTGGGGATGGAGAACATCACCTGGGTAATGATCGGCCCGATGGTGTTCGGCAGGATCTCCCGGAAGATGATATGACCGCTTCGTGCTCCCAGGGTTCTGCTGGCCAGGACATACTCCCGTTCCTTGGTCTTCAGCATTTCAGCCCGGGCAATTTTACTCATCCCGATCCATTCCGTCAGCAGCAGCGCGATGATAACCAGCCATATGCCCTTTTGCATGAATATGGCCAGCACGGAAACAATAACCAGCCGCGGAACGCTGTTGGCGATCTCCACCACCCGTTGCATGATATTGTCTGTCAGCCCGCCGAAATAGCCGGATATGAGACCGTAGCTCATTCCGATGATCATATCGATAAAGATGGTCACAAAAGCGATCAGCAGCGATACCCGGGCGCCGTACCATGTACGGGTCCACAGGTCCCGCCCCATGTTATCGGTACCAAACAGGAAGGTATAGTGACCGAAATCGCCTTCCGGTTCTTCTCCTGTAAGAAGCTTGTGGATCGCCGGAATCTGCGGGGCAATGCCCTTGGCTACCACGCGCTTGTTGTTCTCGTTCCGGAATTTCAGGATATCACTATATCCGAATTCGTTCAGGGAGGGTCCGATCACGGCCAGCAGGATGATCAGCAGTACGATAACCAGGCCGAAAACCGCCCTGCGGTTTCGGAAGAAATGGATTGCCACCCCTTTCCAGTAACTCTGGGAAGCAAAGTTTTTGTCTGTGTACAGGTCTTCCCTGTGAAGCAGGGTAAAATCCTCTTTGACGGGAGTATAGCCTTTCTCCATCCCGATTACGCCTCCTTTCCCTTGCCGGACACACGGATCCGGGGATCCAGCACGCCGTACAGCAGGTCCACAACCAGCATGATGCCGATATACAGGGCGGAATACAGGATACCCAGGGCCAGCACATAGTTGTAGTCAATGCCTTCCCCGGCAATGGCGTCCACCATGAGCTTGCCGATGCCGTTAATGCCGTAGATTTTCTCCACGACCAGTGCGCCGGTCAGCAGGTCAACGATCAGCGGTGCCAGCACCGTCACGATCGGGATCAGGGCGTTCCGGAGCACATGCTTCATCACCAGGCTCCTGCCGTACATACCTTTGGATTCCGCAAGCCGAACATAATCGCTGTCAAACACTTCCACCATCTCGTTCCGGGTGAACCGGGCAATGGTGGACATGGTAAACAGGGAAAGGGAAACGGACGGAATGACCGAAGAAAAAAGGAATCGTTTTTCTTCAAAGAAATATGGGAAAAACGGAATTTTAAAGGAAAAAGTATACTGAAGGAAGATCAGGAACACATAGCTCGGCACGCATACTCCCAGGATTGAGAATACCGTGCAGAAGCCGTCCAGGAACCTGCCCCGGTTCAGCGCTGCCGTAATACCCAGCAAAAGCCCGATCAGTGCGCCGATCAGCACCGCCAGTCCGCCGATCCGGAAAGAGTTGGAAACAGCCGTGCTCAGCACCGTGCTGATCGGAGCACCGTAATACAGGGAGGTTCCCTTTCCGAAATCCCCTTTCAGCACATTCCCCATATAGCGGATAAACTGGGTCAGGATCGGATCATCCAGTCCCATTTCCGCCCGTTTATTCTGGATCTGCTCCGCGCTCATGCGTTCAGACGGGAACGGATTGCCCGGCATAATGCGCACCAGCACAAACAGCAAAAACGTTATGATCAGCAGGGTCAGCAGGGCCATGCCAATCCGCTTCAGCGTATACTTGATCATTTTCCGCGTTCCTCACATTTACTGTACGATAAACAGGAAAAAAGGAGCGGCCAGCGTGCTGACCGCTCCGTTCGGTTGTCCTTACTTGGTTGTATCCTTATAGACACGGTTCAGCGCCACAGGATGGAAGTCAATACCTTCCACACCGTCAGTGATCAGGTTCGCGTTGGCCTTGGTGTACAGGGGAGCGATAACCGCTTCCTGCATAACCAGGGTCTCAGCCTTGAACATGGCATCCCAGCGGGCATCATAGTCGGTGATGTAGGCGCCGGTGGTGCAGTCCGCGATCAGCTGGTCGAATTCAGCGTTGGACCAGAAACCGTAGTTGTTGGAATTGTTGGTCACCCACATGCCAAGGTAGGTCATGGGGTCAGCGTAGTCGGGACCCCAGCGGGTCAGCGCGATATCGTAGTTGTCGTTCTGCATCTTGTCCAGGCGCTCCGCCTTGGTCATGCTCTGCAGGTTGATCACAACGCCGGGCAGCGCGTCTTCAACGTCTTCCTTGATGGCCTGCGCAACCTTCTGGACTTCATCGCCCTCGTTGTTGCCGTAGATCATGGTGAAGGTGAAGCTGTCCTTGCCCAGTTCAGCCTTGGCGGCCTCATAGTATTCGGCAGCCTTTTCAGGATTGTAGCCGACATAGTCGGTAAAGGCATCCTGGTTGGCGGAGAAGTCTTCGCCGGTGGTGCTGCTGGCGGCAAACTGCGGCGGAACCGCGGTAAAGGTCGCCAGGGAGCCGTCCATAACATAGTTGTCAACCAGGTTGTCCCGGTCGATGGCGTTGCTGATGGCCAGGCGCAGGTTAGCATTGGCCAGCATGCCGCCCTCAGCGTTCTTTTCGGTCTGGCTGAAGGACAGGTACCACATGTATCCGGCACCGGTCACCTTCAGTTTCTCGGCCAGGGCAGCGTCTTTCTTGGCGGCATCCACCTGGTCGCCGGAAATCATAACAACGTCCAGGGTGTTGTTGCGGAACGCGGTCAGGGCGTTGTCAGAGGAACCGACCACCTGATAGGTGATTCCGGCCAGCTTCACGCGGTCGGCATCCCAGTAGTCAGGATTCTTCTTCACGCTCAGGTTCGCGGTACCGGGGGTATAGCTTTCCAGCACGAAGGCGCCGTTGCTCAGGAAGGTCTCCGGGCTGGTGCCGTAGGTACCGTCCGCCAGGCTGTTGTAGAACTCTTCATTAATCGGATAGAAGGTGGGGAAATACATCAGGCTCGGGAAGAAAGACACCGGAACGTTCAGTTCAACAACCAGCGTTTTGTCATCCGCGGCGTTGACGCCCAGGGTGGTCAGGTCGGACTCGGAACCGCTGATGATTTCCGCGGCGCCCTTGATGTTGCCGATCTCGTCCAGCATATAGGCATATTCGCCGGCTTCCTTCGCGATCCGCCTCCAGGCGAACACGAAGTCGTTGGCGGTAACAGCCGTTCCATTGTTCCACTTCGCGTCACGCAGGTGGAAAGTGTAGGTCAGGCCGTCTTCGCTCAGGTCGTAGCTTTCAGCGATGGCAGGAACGGCAGCACCGTCCTTGTCCATCTGCATCAGGCCGTCGATGCAGTCAGCGATTACTTCGAAAGAGTCACCGTCAGTCGCCAGGTTGGTGTCCAGGGACATAACGTTCGTACCAAGCATAACGCCCAGGTAGCTTGCGTCTTCGGCGGAAGCCGTGACAACGCAGGCCAGGAGCATCATGATGGACAACAGGATAGCCGTCAGTTTCTTCATGATAGTTCACTCTCCTGATTAAATTATGGTTAACCTGGTTGATATTTTAACCTTCCGGTTTGTTAAAGTAAACTAAAAAACAATTGTAAAACAATTTCGTTTCACATTTTTTGCGTTGCTGAAACATTTATCTTTCCTATATAGAAACCTTCCCCTTTGCCCTTTTTTCTCATCCTGTGTCCTTTATCCATTCAGCGCTTTCTGCCGTCTGTTACAGCCTTTCCCCTTCCCTTCCATGCGGCAGGATTTTGTCTGCCGGATGTGGAAATAATGGGTGATATGAAATGAATATAAAAGCGGAGGAATATCTGTTATGAAGAATATAAAGCTTTTCAGCCGCAGTAAAAAAGATCCGGATACGCTGACTGCCCGTTCCATGATCCTGCCCATCGCTTTCTGTCTTGTCTGCGGTGTGCTGCTGATCCTGTTCGGCAATCTGGCCCTGCGCATCACAGCCTATGTGCTGGCCGGTGTCATGATTCTCTGCGGTATCTGGTCCATCATTGCCTATATGCGTTCCAAGCCTGTCCAGCGGATCACGGAATCCCGCCTTGCCACAGGTCTCATCCTGCTGGTCGCCGGTTCCCTGCTGGCTTTCAATCCCAACTACCTGGAGGACTTCCTGCCCTTCATCTGGGGCCTGGCGCTTCTCTTCGGCGGTTTCCTGAAGATCCAGTATGCTTTTGATGAGAAATCCGTCGATGTAAAGAGATGGTGGATCATGCTGATCTTCGCCGCCTTCTCCCTCATCGTCGGTATCCTTTCCCTGCTGAACCTGCTGGGTGAAAACCGCAACCTGGTTATCGGCATCCTGCTGGTGCTGGAGGCTGTGCTGGATATCACGGTTTTCTTCCTCCTTCGCCACGCCCTGAAGAAGAGCTCCCAGCCAGTGGCCGCCGTAACTCAGACCTTCGAGTCTGACACCCCCGCCGACGAATCCCCCGCCGAATCCCCTGAGACTCCCGCCGAATCCCCTGAGACTCCCGCCGAATCCCCCGCCCAGGAAGTTCCTGCAACCGAAGAAAATCCAGCCGAGACTCCCGCCGCAGAGGACACCCCTGCTACAGAAAAAGAGTAACTATCTCATCCCGGCCGCAGCCGTACATTTTTAAGTTTTCAGTCTTCAGTTTTAAGTAGCACCCCGGCCGCAGCCGAATAATTCTGAATTCTGAATTCTGAATTTGTCTTCTTTCCCGCCCTGAAAGGATCTGATCATTATGTCATATGATGCCCTGCAAAAGATGGTCAATGACTGTTCCCGCATCGTCTTCTTCGGCGGTGCCGGTGTGTCCACGGAAAGCGGCATTCCGGATTTCCGCAGTGTGGACGGACTGTATAACCAGAAGTATGATTATCCGCCGGAAACTATTCTTTCCCATACCTTCTTTATGAAAAGGCCGGAAGCTTTCTTCCGCTTCTACCGGGATAAGATGCTCCCCCTGGACGCGAAGCCCAACAAGGCCCATCTGAAGCTCGCCGAATGGGAAAAGGAAGGAAAGCTGCTGGCCGTGGTGACTCAGAATATCGACGGGCTCCACCAGGCAGCCGGCAGCAAAAAGGTCTACGAGCTTCACGGCAGTGTTCACCGGAATTACTGTATGAAGTGCGGCAAGTTCTTCCCGCCGGAATATATCCGGGACAGCAAGGACGAAATCCCCGTATGCCCCTGCGGCGGCCGGATCAAACCGGATGTTGTTCTCTATGAGGAAGGCCTGGATAACGATGTGGTTTCCGGAGCGGTCAATGCCATAGCCCAGGCTGATATGCTCATCGTGGCCGGTACCAGTCTCACCGTCTACCCTGCCGCCGGTCTTGTCCGCTATTTCCGCGGGAAACACCTGGTGTTGATCAACCGGGACGCCACCCCCATGGACTCTGAATGTGATCTTGTGATCCACGACAAGGTCGGAGAGGTGCTCTCCTCCCTCACCTGATATAATATGCAAAACGAAAAGGCAGCCGCTTCCGGCAGGAGGCGGCTGCTGTCTTGTTATCCGTTTCCATCCCTGAAATACTTTTTCTCGATAAACCCTGTCCCCAGGTTTGTCAAAGCAGCAAACCAGTCTTCTGATTCTCCGATCAGCTGCATATCCAGATATAGGATGGAGCAATCGGAATAGGTCCAGATCGCGGTTGATGAAACAGAGGGTTCCGAATAAAGCGTCATCTCATTTAACAAAGAAGTATCGCTTGTCACGTTCCATGACTGGGTGGGATTATTGTCCACTTCAAACAGCACACCGTTTGGGGATGGATATATATCTTCATTCCACACATATCCTGTCATATCTCCTAACGCGACCCGGATAATACCGTCTTCCACCTCTTCCAGTATCTTTACCGGCGTTCCCTGGTAAACAGTAAAGGACTCATGGTATTTCAGCTTCCCTTCGTACCCCGAATAAATCTGGATATATTCATTTGAATCAGAAGCAGCAATCGCGTCATATCTTCCTGTCTGCGGGTATAAATTCACGTTCTTCAGGCCCTGAGGCATCATCTGAGCGGTCACGTTTTCTATCTTCCGTGCTTCCTCATACGCACCGCATATTCTGGTTGTTCTGTCGTCTGTCCTGCCGTAAACGCTTTGTCTGTACTCGATATTCATAATATCCGGATAATACGTCAGTATCATTTCCTCTCCATAGTATGAGTACCAGTTTGATAATACCCACTGGTTCCCGGGCAGCCGGATGAAGCATGCGGTTGCTTCATCAATGAAATTGATCATAAGCTGATCCCCGGATAAGCCCTGGAAATAGATATCCGGGAATACGCCAAACAGTTTTTCGAGCCAGCCGCTCTTTGTTTCGGGCATCCATCTGTCATCAATACAGCTGTAAATCCTGATCTGCCATTTGCCGCTCATATCGCCAGCAAGCACATAAAAACGGTCATCGGCCTTTTCAGCATCAAGGATATATGTCCCCTCTTCCAGATCGTTAAGGATCTCCGGCAAGGGCTCATCAGTTCCTGCAAAATGCTGTGGTTCCCATTTGCCGTCATCTTTGTCGAAGAGCCTGACGTTCCGTCCTCCTTCCGGATCAACAGCCATCACGTATAACCATTCGTCCCCTGTTATGATGTCAGTGACATTCTCTCCCGGCTGAAGATACTCCAGAACCTCCGGAGCCAGTTCTTCCGCACTCATAGCAATGGTTTCTTCTTTCTCCGCATGACCGGAAACCGGCAAAGCCGCTGCTGTCAGCAAAACAGCCATTGATATGGCTGTTATTCTTTGAGTGACCGTCCTTTTCACAAGCATTCCTCCTTTGGGCAAACACAGCCGTTACCCGTATGGGACGCGGATAAACATACTGTTCATAATAGATGACGTATCAGCGGCTGTATACCTTCCTGTGAAAATGACTGATCCGGTAACTGTAATGATGAATTCTCAATTATATGAAAGCTTCCGGAACAGCATATGTTAATCAATCGTTTCATTAATGTGTCAGATATGATATAATCAGACGATGTTGTGTCAAAGGAGGCGAATGATTTGCCTGATTTATCTAAAGTCACGGCGATCCTGCCGGATCTTGCCGATTATGTGGTTTACGGGGCCATTGCCATTGTTACCCTGATTGGTCTCTTCAAATGCCTGATCCCGCTGTGGCGGACCACCGCTTCCCTGCGGCTGGCTATTTCCCGCCTGCAGCAGAACGCCGGGAAAAAGCTGGACAAGCCCGTCTGGCAGGAAGCCCGTTTTGTGGGCCGCCGCCTGAAAGGCAGCTGGCTTCGTTTCCTGCAGAATGCGGAACAACTGGACCGCCGCGGTCTTCCCACCAACGTGGAAGACTATATCAACGATGATACCGTGACCCACGGTCCCGGAAATGCCGGCCTGGCCGAGCTGATCCCGAACCTGCTCACCTCCCTTGGTATTCTCGGTACCTTCATGGGTCTTTCCCGCGGTCTGTCCTCCCTGAACTTCGCTGACTCCGCGCAGCTCATCCAGGGCATTCCGGATTTGCTGAGCGGTATGCGTTTTGCTTTCGGTACTTCTGTGGCCGGTATCAGCTGCAGCCTGGTCTTCAACATGCTCAACCGTATTTCCCAGGGTTCCAGCTACCGCGCTATCGATGATTTTGTTACTTCCTTTACCCAGCTGGCCATGTCCCGGCCCCTGGATAACGATGTCCAGATGATCATCCAGAACCAGGACCGCAACTTCATGCTTCAGGGCATCAACGAAACCCTGACGGACCGCCTTGTGGACAATGTGGGCCGTTCCATTTCCCGTGCCCTGAATCCTGTTGCGGAATCCATGGACCGCTTCCTGGTCGGCACGACCCGGAATCAGATCGAGGGTGTCAATCATATTGTCAGCCGCTTCCTGGCTGAAATGGATAGGAGTATGGGGGGACAGCTCACTTCCCTGGCCCAGTCCATGAGCACTTTGGAACAGAGCCAGCGCCAGGCTGCCAAAGCCACCGGTGAAAACCTCTCCGCGGCGGAAGGCATTATCCGCAATGCCCAGTCCCTGCAGGAGATCACCTCCCACGCGCTGGATAAGTTTGATACCTACATGAAGCAGATCAATACCGTTCGGGAGCGGGATGAAAATTTCGAACGCCGTGCCGCGGACCTGCTCAATGATATGCGCAAGGAAAGCAAGGATATGGCTTCCCTGATCTCCGGACTCACCGATAAACTGAAAACCCTTCCCGAAGACGGAGACGCTCCGGCTGATGATAAGCTTTCCGAGATCAGTGGCCTGCTTTCCGGCCTCAATGAGAATGTCAAATCCGTTTCTGAAACCCTGACCCGGCTGTCCAAGGAGGCCTGATCATGGCACGTCAACGTATCCATAACCGTCGTGCCGGCCGGGGTTCCGGAGGCACCGGCGCCAGCTGGATCAGCTATTCCGATATGATGGCAGCCCTGCTGCTCATCTTCGTCCTGATCCTGACCTACAGCCTCTATCAGTATTTCACCATGCTGGAGGCCAAAACAAAAGAACTGAATGCCCAGCAGCTGGTACTGGATCAGCAGACCATTGACCTGCAGCTGGCCAAAGATGAACTGGATGACAAGGAAGCCCGCCTGGTCATCATCCAGGGAGACCTGGATGATCTGAAAGTGAAACTGGAAGACCAGGAGAAGACCTTGTCCGACCTGCAGATCGTACTTTCCTCCAAGGAAGCGGATCTGGAAGCCGCCACCATCCAGCTCCAGGAGCAGAAAGACCTGCTGAATGCCCAGGCCCTGCGGATCGATAAACTGATCGGTATCCGTTCCACCATGATCCAGGACCTGTCCAATTCCCTTTCCGCGGCAAACCTGAAGGCCGCTGTTGACCCGAATACCGGCGATATCATGCTGGACAGCGCTGTCTTCTTTGAAACCGGCAGTTCAGAGATCCGTCAGGAAGGTAAAGACCTGCTGGACCGCTTTATCCCGGTTTACCTGGACGTGCTTCTGCGTGATCAGTATTCTGATTATCTCGGTGAGATCATCATCGAGGGCCATACGGACTCCAAGGGTTCCTATGAATCGAACCTGAAGCTGAGCCAGAACCGTGCCCTTCAGGTGGCCCTCTACTGCCTGAAGATGCCTTCCCTGACCGGTGAACAGAAAGCCCAGCTCCAGAAGATTCTCACCGCAAAAGGCCGCAGCTATGCCGACCTGATCTATGTCGACGGTATTGAGGATGCTGACGCGTCCCGCCGTGTTGAATTCAAATTCAGCCTGAAGGATTCTGAAATGATCGCGGAAATGAACCGCATCCTTTCCGGCAGTGAACCCGCCCCGGCGGAGTAAAAGGAGACTGAAGGATGAAACCCTTAGCGATCATTCTGGTTGTTCTGGTGCTGGCCGCCGTCGTCGGCGTAGGCTGGCTGTATCTGAACGCGCGGATGGATATCCGCTTCGTGTCCTGCGTTGCCAATGATGGCGTGGACCAGGCGGAAGTCTTCGACACCCTCAAGACCAGAGTCAAAAACTCCACCTTTGTCGGCACCCTTTTCACGAAGGAGGAGCCCGGTACCGCGGATCAGTATCAGTTCCTGACCTACACCCTGCACTTTAACAATCATTCTTTCCTGAAAGCCGAAGTCATTGAGATCCGGATCACGCCCATGCAGGGAGATGTTATCCAGATCGGTGAGGAGTATGTCCATGACCTGCCCGCCGGACAGCAGATGGACCTGACGGCCACCATCATGACAGCCAGGAATATGCATGCCGTCCGTGAGGCCACCGTCACCTGGTATTTCTGGGGTTTGCCCTTTACAGAAAAGCTGACGCTGGGAAGATGACATTCAGTCATCTTCAACGGGATGCTTTTCTGTAAAAACTGGAAACTCTTCACTCTTAACTTTTCACTATTCACTCTTAACTCACCACCAAAGCCTGCCATCCGGCAGGCTTTCTTCTATTCAAAAAAACAGCACTCCGTGCTGTTTTATCCACCTTTTTCCGCCTTAAACATTATATCACATGAGCCATAGACCTCAGTCTATGGCTCATATTTCACATCGGTCGCAGACCGATATTTCACATTCGGCGTAAGCCGAATATTTCACATTGAGCAGCATAGCTGCTCAATATTTCACTGAAAAAACCTTCCGCAACTGCGAAAGGTTTTTTCCCAACCCCCGGGGAGCCGATGCCTTCGTTTTTTCACCCGCTCTGTAAAGCAGGCTGGTGCCCTGCCGAACGCTTTTGCCGTCCCCTGGCGTACAAGACGGGGGCATGGCATATCGTCCTTTGGACCCGGGCTCCATTTTATGAAATGTGGGGAAAACCGAAAAGCTGTCGCGAACCCCAGGATGTCTGTCATTATTATATCCGCTGCAGGTTTCTCAGTCAAGAGTCCCCTTTTCTTCCAAACGCATTCCTTTCAATCGAAAACCAGCTTCCTCAGGAAGCTGGTTCTCCGCCATTGTTCATTGTGAATTATTAATTGTTAATTGTTTTCCATCCGTTCACGGATGGAAAGCAAAAACTCCTTACTGTTCACAGCCTTCGCTTCTCCCTCATACAGCGTAGCCAGGTCCTTCGTCATGATCCCGCTGTTGATAGTGTCCAGCGTAGCCTTCTCCAGTTTGTCCGCAAAAGCCTGCAGTTCCGGCAGGTTGTCCAGTTCGCCCCGCTTCCGCAGCGCTCCGCTCCAGGCGAAGATCGTAGCCACGGGATTCGTGCTGGTCTCCTCGCCCTTCAGGTAGCGGTAGTAGTGCCGGGTTACGGTTCCGTGGGCGGCTTCATATTCAAACTGTCCGTTCGGACTTACCAGAACGGAAGTCATCATAGCCAGGGAACCGAAAGCCGTGGCGATCATATCGCTCATCACGTCGCCGTCATAGTTTTTGCAGGCCCAGATAAATCCGCCTTCGGAGCGGACTACCCGCGCTACGGCATCGTCGATCAGCGTGTAGAAATAGGTGATCCTGGCTTTTTCAAAAGCTTCTTTGTACTTTGTCTCATACAGTTCAGCGAAAATGTCCTTGAACCGGTGGTCATAGGTCTTGCTGATGGTATCCTTCGTGGAGAACCACAGGTCCTGCTTCACGCTCAGTGCGTACTGGAAGCAGCTGTGGGCGAAAGAGGAAATGGAAGCATCCAGGTTGTGCAGTCCCTGCAGTACGCCCGGGCCCTTGAACTCGAAAACGGTCTGGCGGATTTCCTTTCCGTCTTCCCCTGTAAACACCAGCTCCGCTTTCCCGGCGCCGGGAACCCGCATTTCCGTATTCTTATACACATCGCCGTAAGCATGACGGGCAATGGTGATGGGCTTCTTCCAGGTCCGCACCGTGGGATGCACACCGTTCACCTGGATCGGAGCCCGGAACACGGTACCGTCCAGGATCGCGCGGATTGTTCCGTTAGGGCTCTTCCACATTTCCTTCAGGTTGTATTCCTCAACCCGCTGGGCATTGGGAGTGATCGTAGCGCACTTCACCGCCACGCCGTACTTCAGCGTCGCTTTCGCGCTGTCCACAGTCACCTGGTCATTGGTTTCATCCCGGTGTTTCAGACCCAGGTCATAATACTCGGTTTTCAGGTCCACAAAGGGCTCCAGCAGCTGCTTTTTAATCTCCGCCCAGAGGATCCGGGTCATTTCATCCCCGTCCATCTCCACCAGCGGGGTTTTCATCTGAATCTTGCTCATTTATCTGTCCTCTTTCCATAATATCAGTATCGTCATCCCGTATGGATGAAGCGGGATAAGCACTCTTTTCATTCTGAATTCTTAATTCTGAATTCTGAATTGCATAAAAGATCCCCGAAGGAGATTTTATGCTATCCTTCGGGGAGATACAAGCAGACTTCCAAAAAACAACACAGAAAAGACAGGATCAGTCCGGAGCCCAGGCGTCATACTCCATTGCGGCGGAATCCGGTTCCGGTGTCGGAGTGGCATTAGCTTCCAGTGTCACAAGCCTGTTATCAGGAAAATAACCGCCCTCGCCTTCTTCATCGAAAGGCGGATCGGTGGTTTCCACTTTCATGATGATACCCTCATCCTGATCCCAGTATTCGGGCAGCGGAAAGATGATCATCATTTGCAGCCAGTCTTTATGGGTCTGGTACTGGTTCGGATAATACGCGTATGTAACCTGGGGCTTTTCCCCGTTCAGGATTTCCTTTTCCTTGTCTTCGTACTTGTCAAACTCATAGTCAACAAAGGAATCTGAAGGATTGCTGACAACCCTCTGTGCGCGCTCGGCAGGCGTTGCCATAGCCTGTTCCTTCGTTATCGTATCCGGGCTCAGTGCGCGTATAAAAGCGCCGGCGACACGCGGAAAACGGTTTACATCGCTTACCCGCACCAGCATATAGTGAATACCGTCATATCTCATATATACGGTTACACCAACAACTTCAGGTTCGTAATTATCCGGAGCGGAAGAGATGCCCAGTTCCACAACGTTGTCCGTTTCGTCAAACACCCTGTTGATCTCGTAGTCACCGTTCTCTACCAGGAAATCATTCACCCTCGACATGTAGTTTTTCAGCATCTTCTGTCCGGGAGTGGAGTCCCGCAGCGGCAGTTCATCCGCAATGCCGCATCCTGCGATCATAACCAAGACCAGGAGCAGCGCAAAAATCCGTTTTACCATTCTTTATCCTTTTCCTCTGCCATTTTTTTCCTGATCTCCACGCACTGGCAGATCAGTTCAACACACCCTTCAATGCCCAGGGTGCCTGTATCAACACACAGGTCATAGTTGTTCACATCGCCCCATGTGCCTGTAGCGTAATAGTTGTAGTACGAAGCGCGCTGCTTGTCCGCCTTGCGCAGGATTTCCTCCGCCTTCACGGGATCCGCTCCGTTATACTTGATGATTCGCTGGATCCGGTCTTCTGTCTTCGCCTTCACAAAGACGTTGATCACGTTATCATGATCCCGCAGCACATAGTCCGCGCAGCGGCCCACGATGACGCAGGGACCTTCATCCGCCAGGCGGCGGATGGTATCAAACTGGGCCAGGAAGATCTTATGGTTCAGCGGCATATCCATATACATGGTTCCCGGTTCACCCCGTGTTTGCGCGCCGCTGATCAGGGAGAACAGGAGATTCTTTCCCTGCTTCTCGTCATAGCTTTCAAGAAGTTCCTGACAGATGCCGCTGTCCCGGGATGCTTCCGCCAGCAGCTCCTTGTCATAGAAAGGGATGTCCAGTTTCTCGGCCAGCAGTTTGGCCACATAGCGGCCGCCTGAACCGTACTGTCTCCCTACGGTGATGATCGGCTGATACTTCATGAAAACTCCCTTCCTTTCTTTCGTCTTTATCTGTGTGCCGGAGGCACATTTTAGTAAGTTCTCACTTATAGTATTCGCTTCCTGTCTGCCGTTTCCCTGCTTTTGTCCTGTTATTGCCTTGTTTTCCTCCCTGTTCCGTGGTATGCTTCCTGTTGAATCAATTATGATTCAAGGGAATAATTTCAACCGTTTATTATTCATTTTTCATTGTTCATTCAATGGGAACGGAGTTTGCATGAAGACCCCTGTCACTTCCAAATCCCTTCGTCAGCACTTCACCTATAACTGGTGGGTGTATCTTCTGATCGCGCTGCTCGCTTTTGGCCTGGTGGACCTGCTCTATACAGTGACAGCCTATCGTTCGCCCAGGGATAAGACCATCGGGTTCTATGTTTACGGCTATGTGAATGATACGGGTATGTCCGCCTATATGGATAATATCCGCGAAACCGAAATGTCTGACATGGAGGAAATGTCCTCTGTCATGCTCGCCATGGATGACACCTACGGACCGATGCAGCTGATGACCTACCTGTCCGCCGGTGAAGGCGATGTCTATATGCTGCCCCGTGAACAGTTCCTGAATTACTCCATGGGCGGTTCCATGGTTCCCCTGGAGAATGATGCCGAGCTGATGGCTCTGTTTGACGCTGCCGGTGTTAACCTGCAGAGCGGATGGCGGAAAGAAACAGAATCCGGGGAGAATCATCTCTACGGTATTCCGCAGGACAAGCTCCCCGGTCTTATTCAGTATGCTTATGCACAGGATGGTTTCCTTTGTGTCCCCCTTACAGGTGGAAACCAGGAAAACGCTATGAAGTTCCTCCGGATCCTCTGCAGGGATATGCTCACTGCCCCGCCTGAGGAAACCGCCGCTGACGAATAATCATCAGCCGCGGATACCCGCTGTCAGTTTCTCTGCCAGTTCCTTTTCCTGCTCGCTGAAACGGCGGGCCGGATCGTACCACACAGGAGCGGCAACTTTGAACAAATGATTCTTATAATCCACATGGACAGGATACATCTTCAGCGCTCTTCCGCTGGCCTTGTACCACAGCTGTCCCAGACGCAGCCACCCGGTATTGATCCGCCGGTGGCTGTTTTTTCCGGGACCCGGGATTTCCGGGAACAGAAGCAGGTAGTGATCCTTCTGCAGTACGCGGACACTCTCGCGCAGTGTCAGCATGATCCGCTGGTCACGGTAAACCGGGATATGCGGAATGCTGCGCAGCATTGGGGGCATCAGCACAGAAGCGATATAAGGAACCGTCACATTCAGCAGCGGCGCGAAAAAGCTGTCCGGCTTCCACCAGTAGTCCTTCCGGACGTAAGCCGGAATCTCCTTCGGGTTCAGCATTTCACTGTTGACCCAGGGGTGGATCTTACCCCGCAGCGGGAACTTGGCGCACATGTCAACAGGTCCGCTGGAACCCGCATGGTTCACCACAAACACGCAGGGACCTTCCTCAAAGGGAACTTCCCATTCTGTTTTCATTTTCCGGCTGAAAAGCCGTACTGTGGCTCCCGCCAGCTTATAAAAGCGCTTGCCCACTTCTGCTCCTCCCGTCTGATCTGCGATCCTTTTTCTGCGCAGGAAAACACCTGCGGATGCTGAGGAATGCTGAATTCAGAACCCAGAATAATGAACTGTTATACGTAAATGACAGGTTTCATATTATTTATTCTGAATGGATAGCGCAGAAACCTTTAATTCTGAATTCAGAATTATATAAGTTGCTGTCACATCCGCCGTATGGCGGATATTTCACATTCGACGTCAGTCGAATATTTCACATTGGCCGTCAGGCCAATATTTCACATTCCAAAGGGCTGTGCCCTTTGGAATATTTCATTCTATTCAGGAAGCAATCAATTGCTTCTGGAATAGTTCGGTGCTTCCTTCGTAATGGAGATATCATGCGGATGGCTTTCCGCCAGGCCCGCTCCGGTGATCTTGATGAACTGGCTGTTCTTCCGCAGGTCATCAATGGTCTTTGTTCCGCAGTATCCCATACCGGCACGCAGGCCGCCAACCATCTGGAAGATGGTATCTGCCAGCGTTCCCTTGTAGGGCACGCGGCCTTCCACGCCTTCGGGAACCAGTTTCTTCTGGCCTTCCTGGAAATAACGGTCCTTGGAACCCACGGACATAGCCGCGAGGCTGCCCATGCCGCGATAGACCTTGAAGGAACGTCCCTGGTAGATTTCCATGGCTCCGGGGCTCTCCTCGGTACCGGCCAGCAGGCTGCCCAGCATCACGCAGCTTCCGCCCGCTGCCAGGGCCTTGGCGATATCGCCGGAATATTTGATACCGCCGTCCGCGATGACGCGCACGCCGTATTTGTCTGCTTCTTCCGCGCAGTCGGAAATGGCTGTGATCTGCGGAACACCGATACCGGCAACCACACGGGTCGTACAGATGGAACCCGGACCGATACCAACCTTCACGCAGTCAACACCGGCGGAGATCAGGTCGTGGGTCGCGGCAGCGGTTGCCACGTTGCCGGCAAACAGGGTGATGTCCGGATACTTGTTACGGATCTTCTCCACCTGTCTCAGCACACCCAGGCTGTGGCCGTGGGCTGTATCAATATTGATCACGTCCACCTTGGCAGCCAGCAGGGCGTCGATCCGTTCAAACACATCGTTTGTCACGCCTACAGCAGCACCGCACAGCAGACGGCCGTTCTCGTCCTTGGCGCTGTTGGGGTATTTGCTTGTCTTTTCAATATCTTTGATCGTGATCAGTCCGCGCAGCATGCCGTTCTTGTCCACGATCGGCAGTTTCTCGATCCGGTGGGAGGCCAGGATCTTTTTGGCTTCTTCCAGGGTGGTGCCTTCGGGAGCGGTGATCAGGTTTTCACTGGTCATGACCTCGCCGATGGGCCGGCTGTAATCTGTTTCAAACCGAAGGTCACGGTTGGTCAGGATGCCGACCAGCTTGCCTTCCCGGGTAATGGGGACGCCGCTGATGCGATAGCGGCTCATCAGTTCTTCCGCGTCGGAGATCAGGTTTTCGGGACTCAGATAAAAGGGATCTGTGATTACGCCATGCTCACTGCGCTTGACTTTATCAACCTGGGCCGCCTGTTCCTCGATAGTCATGTTCTTATGGATGATTCCCAGACCGCCTTCACGCGCCATCGCGATGGCCATGCGGCTGTCCGTCACCGTATCCATGGCGGCACTCAGCATGGGAATATTCAGTTTGATGTTTTTCGCCAGCTGGATCGAAAGATCCACATCCCTGGGGAGCACTTCGCTCTTCGCCGGCACCAGCAGTACGTCGTCAAAAGTCAATCCTTCCCTGATCTTATCCTGCAGCATCCCTTGTATCCTCCCTCCATATAATTAAAGTGTATTTTATCAAATCCGGAGCGCCCCTGTCAATTATTCTTTGCCTGTTTTTAGCCCGGAAATCCGGTGCCCGGAATCATCCTCGAGAGGTATCCATTGCTGTCTTTTTCGGCCTTCAGTACGAAATCAAACTTATCCCGGTCAATGCACATCCAGAAATCTTTTTCAGGGAAATCCGCCTGCCTGCAGGGATCAAAGAAATGCTTTCCGTTTCCGTTCCGCAGTGCCCGCAGTTTTTCGTCAATATCCGGCATTCCCCGTCCTGTCAAAAGTCCTTCAATATAGATGGCGCACAGTTCATCCTCTTCCGCCAGCGTGATTCCTTCCTTTCCCATGCAGACCAGCGTCACCTTCGCCGGTGCTTTGCTCCTGATATACGCGGCGATCGCTTTGGCGTTCACAAAGCTGCCGGTGATCACCTCGTCCGCGTGAACGGCGTTGACTATCCCCTGCGTTCCGGCGCTCGTGGTATGGATGACGCGCTTTCCCTGGATCATCTCCGGGTTGATGGAGGAAGGAGAATTTCCCAGGTCGCATCCGTCAATCCTGATCCCATGCCGTTCCCCCACCAGGACGCATTCGGAGTCTTTCTCACGCCAGTCAAAGGTTTCCTCAATGCTCCCCACCGGGCGTACTTCTCTGGCGCCCTGTGCGTACAGGTAGCATTCCATGGAAAACGCGCGGAACACGTCAATGATCACTGTCAGGCCTTCCGCCTGCTGTGCCCCGCTGATCAGGTGATTTATCCGGATGTCCATACTTTCTCCTTCCAGGGCTTGTATGCGCTCATTGCGCTGTTTTTCAGTACTGTATTATTACGCCGGACACGGATCATTTCCCTGTCTTTCGTGCGTCATTCCCTGAGAAATGTGCTATAATCTGTTCCGTTCATTTTTGTTTTTCTGAGGAGATATTTCATGAAAAAAGATGCCCGTATACTCAATGAGCCGCCGAAACGTTCCATCCTGGAAGAGGTTGGCAACGCGGTCACCCACGGTGTCGGCGCCCTGTTTGCCATTGCCGGCCTGGTGCTGCTCCTGGTTAAAGCCAGTACGCCCACCGGTGTTTTGTGCGCCGTCATCTACGGTTTCTGCCTGGTCATGATGTTCCTCATGAGCTGCCTGTATCATTCCTTCCGCTGGGGTTCCGGCGTCAAACGCCTCTGGCGGCGGTTCGACTATATCTCCATTTACCTGCTCATCGGCGGCACTTTTACGCCCATGTGGCTGATGTTCTGGGGCGGACAGCTGGGGACCATCCTCTGCTGCGTCCAGTGGGCTGTCATCATTACCGGGCTGGTTTTTGTCGCCGTCTTCGGCCCCGGCCGTCCCAGGGCGCTTCATATCACGCTTTTCATTGTCCTGGGCTGGTGCGGCCTGATCTTCCTGCCCCGTATGCTCCGTGAAAACCTGCCGCTGTTCCTGTTTACCCTCATCGGCGGTATTGTCTATACCGTGGGCATCATTCCCTTTGCTATGAAAAAGAAGGGAGCTCATTTCCTCTGGCATTTCTTCGTTTTCTTCGGCGCCGTCATCCACTGGTTCGGCATCTATTTCTTCCTGTACTGATATATAATCACAATATTTTTGTGCTTTTCTGTTGCCTTCCCCTTCTCTTTGTGCTACAATTCAATTGAACTGAACTGTGTTCCCTGCAACGGGCTTTGTTTTTCAATCCCTGCGGGCGGTATAAACCATATATAATTCTGCATTCTTAATTCTGAATTGTTGAGGAGTTGTCCAAATCTTTGATTTGGGTAACAACTCCCATGCTACAGCCGTCAAAGTCGCGAAGCGGCTTTGGTAACGGCGATCGCAGCATTGACGGAGAGGTGTGCCTGCATTGGATCGCGTATACGTTAAGGTATCGTCCGAATTTGATTCCACCGGCTATATGCAGCCCCGTGCCATTCTCTGGCCGGACGGGCGGAATTTCAGTATTGAGGAGATCCGTTCCTTCCGTCCTGCCGGCGGGGACCGCTCTCTGGACTGCTATACCGTCGTCATCCACGGAAAAGAACGCCGCCTCTTCTTTGAACGCACAACCGACCGTTCTGCCGGCCGTCTCGGCCGTTGGTTTGTGAATCCCGATTCACAAACCGGCAGCCAGCTCTAAACTCTTCACTCTTCACTCTAAACTTTTGTCTCCTGCCTCCTACCTCATCACTCTTTCCCGACTGTTTACGTATTATTTATGACTTACATCGCCATCGACCTCAAAAGTTTCTACGCTTCCGTGGAGTGTGCGGACCGTGGTCTTGACGCGCTTTCCGTTAATCTTATTGTGGCTGACGCGACCCGGACAGAGAAAACCATCTGCCTGGCCGTCTCTCCCAGTCTCAAGGCTTACGGGATCGCCGGCCGTGCCCGCCTGTTTGAAGTCATCCAGCGGGTTAAAGAGGTCAATGCGGAACGGCTGCGCAATGCCATCCGCCTGGGCAAGGCTGTCCGTGGGCCGGACGGGAAATACGGTTTCTCCGTCCGCTCCGCCGATGCGCGTCAGCTGGCGGCGGATCCGTCCCTGGAGCTGGATTATATTATTGCCCGGCCGCGGATGAAGCTTTATGAGCGGATCAGCACCAAAGTCTTTTCCATCTACATGAAATATGTCAGTGATGAAGATATCCATGTCTATTCCGTGGACGAATGCTTCATGGATGTCACCGGCTATCTGAAAACCTACGGCATGACCGCCCATGAGCTCGCCATGACCATGATCCGGGACGTGCTTTACAACACCGGGATTACCGCCACCGCCGGCATAGGAACCAATATGTACCTGGCGAAAATCGCCATGGACATTGTGGCCAAGCGGGTTCCCGCGGACCAGGACGGTGTCCGCATCGCGGAACTGAATGAACAGACCTACCGGGAACTTCTCTGGTGCCACCGTCCCCTGAAGGATTTCTGGCGTGTGGGGTTCGGAATCGCTGCCCGCCTGGAAAAGCTGGGCTGCTATACCATGGGAGATATCGCCCGCCTTAGCCTGACCAATGAAGATCTGCTTTACAAGGCGCTGGGCATCAACGCGGAGTTGCTCATTGATCATGCCTGGGGCTGGGAGCCTGCCCGGATTTCAGACATCAAAACCTATCGTCCCATATCCAACAGTCTCAGCAGCGGCCAGGTACTTTCCGAGGCCTGTGATGCCCGGAAAGGCCGCCTGATCATCCGGGAGATGACAGACCTGCTGACCCTTGACCTGGTGAAAAAGAAACTGGTCACCAAAAAGATCGAGCTCACCGTCTGCTACGACCGGGAAAGCCTGGCTGTGGAAGTCCAGGGACGTTCCCTTCGGGATTCAGTCTTTCGCGTGGCCTCCACCGGAAGGATCTATACCGGCGCCATCTCCGCGGATCCCTACGGCCGCATCATTCCGAAGCACGCTCACGGCACCGGAAACCTGGATCGCTGGACCAGCAGCACCCGCCGTATTTCAGACGCGATGATGGAGCTTTATGACCGGATCGTTGATCCGGATCTGCTGATCCGCCGCGCCTATGTGGTCGCCGTCGGTCTGATTCCCGAGGATGATATACCGGAGGAAGCTCCCCTGCAGCTGGACCTCTTCACGGATTATGAGACCCTGGCCCGCCAAAAGGAGGAGGAAGCCGCCGCGGACGCAAAGGAAAAGCGCCTGCAGGAGGCTGCCCTGGATATTCAGGAACGCTTCGGCAAAAACGCCATGCTCAAAGGCATGAACCTGGAGGAAGGCGCCATGACCATCAAACGCAACGGCCAGGTCGGTGGTCACCGCGCCTAGTAACTATCACGTCCGACGCAGTCGGACATATCATATTGGCCGCAAGCCAATATATCATATTTGCCAAAGGCAAATATATCATGCTGCCCCGGCAGCATATCATTAAAGGCATTTATGCCTTTTCCCGTCCGCAGGCGGTTGTTAAATTCAAAAAATGACGTAGTCATTCCTCCGCCATTATTCATTTTTAAGTCTTCATTTTTAAGTTTTAAGTAAAACCTCCTACCTCCTACTTCCTACCTCCTACCTGAACACAGCCTCCTACCTGAACACAGCCTCCTACCTGAACGCATCGACCACCATTAATGGGGTAAACGCTTATGAATCAAGAATCTGCTCCCTCCCCCCGTCAGGTCTACGGCGACATCATCGACCTTCCCCATCACCAGTCTCCCACCCGTCCGCACATGAGCCTGCACGATCGCGCTGCCCAGTTTGCGCCTTTTGCCGCGCTCACCGGTTATGAGGAAATGGTGGATGAGGAGGCCCGCCTCACGGAACGGGAGATCTCCCTCGGGGACTCGGACCTGGATATCCTGGATCAGCAGTTCCGCCGCCTTTCGGAATTGCTGTCTGCCGGCCAGCGTCCTCCGGTTACCGTAACATTCTTTGTACCTGACCCGCATAAAGCCGGCGGCCGCTATGATACCGTCTCCGGCCTTGCCCGCCGCCTCGATCCCGTCGAAAAGCAGCTTCTCATTCTCACAGAATCCACTCCTCCCCAACCCATCTCTCTCGATATGAACAGGATTCTGGAAATTGATTTATGATTTCCAGAATCCTGTTAACTCTTCACTCTTCACTTTAAACTGATAACTCTAAACTCTTCACTCACAACTTTAATTCAAAGAAACCGCTTACGTCCTCGTAAGCGGTTTCCTCCACCATTTTTAAGTTTTCAGTTTTAAGTTTTCATTTTTCAGTTGTTTCCGCCCGCAGGCGGATAATTCTGAATTCTGAATTCTGAATTAATTACTTGCTTTCAGCATTTTTCATCAATCATCCCATACACTTCCACGTACTTTTCTTCCGCGATTGCCTCTTTCGGCTTCCTCTCCTCGTACATTTCCCTCAGTTTTTCGCTGTCTCCGTACAGTTTCTTCACCTGCTCATAGGCAAACCTGTTGGCGTCCATCTCGTGCGGTTGTCCCATATAGAGGTCCGTAAAAGCCTCTTCTCCGCCTTCCAGTTTGCACTCGATGTATTCTCCGTTCACCAGCTTATAGCAGGTTCCGTCATACTGGATCACGTATCCGATGCTCCGCCGGATCAGTTCGCTGAACCGTTCCGGGCACAGGTACTGTGACGCGTGCCGCAGCTCATGGAACAGGAAGAACGCCCGTATGAAGTCCGGTGTCCCTTCCGGGAAATCCGTGTTGATGTATACCGTCCGGCTGTCAGGATCAAACATTCCGTCCGCGCCTTCAAAGCCTTCCGGCATTTCAAAGCACAGGTGCAGGGCCAGTCCGTTTTCCCGGCAGTACTCGTCAAAAATCTCCTGATAGTCAAACATGGGAAATTCTGCCTCTCATTGTAATATGCCTTTGTTTGAGATCTGGCAAAGAAAGCGTTAAAGCTTTTTGGTGATCGTCAGGATATTCTGCCCGTCTTTGCGGCTGTATTCCATCGCGTCCATACTTTTCTTCACCATATAGATCCCCAGGCCGCCGATCTTCCTTTCCTCGGCGGACAGCGTCACGTCCGGATCCGCTTTGGCAAGCGGATCAAAAGGAATACCGTTGTCCCGGAATTCGATCGTAACTGACGCGTTTTCCGGATCCGGACGCACAGAGATATAAGCCTTGCCGGTTTCAGGCGCATAGGCATAATTGGCGATATTCACATAGATCTCTTCCACCGCGACATCAATCTGCATCTGAGCCTTCATGGAACAGTCCATCGTTTCCAGCTGACCGTCCACAAAAGCAAGTACCTGATCCAGGTTGCTCACGAGGGCATCAACTGTCAGGTCAGCCATTCTGTGCCTCCTCAGATCCGAAATAGCGCAGGGCAAGCATGGTGATGTCATCAAACTGCGGTGCGCTGCCTACAAACCGGTTGATTCCGTTCCGGACATTCCGCAGCAGCCGCTGTGGAGAAGCATCCGGTTCCTTGTTCAGGGCTTCCAGCATCCGGTCCGTACCGAACAGCTGGTTATCCGCGTTGGTTGCTTCGGTCACACCGTCTGTGTACACAAACAGGGTATCACCCGCATGCAGTTCAAAGGAATGTTCTTTGAAGGGAATTCCTTCCATCACCGCAACCGCGGGAGAATGGGTATACTTCACCAGGTCATAGGAGCCATCGGCCCGGCAGAGCACAGGATGTTCATGGCCCGCGTTCGCGGCCTTTCCCTTACCGGTGGAGATCTCCAGGATGGCAAACCATACGGTGACAAACAGTTCCGCGTCATTGCCTTCGCAAAGCTGTTCATTCACATACCGCAGGATCTCGGCAGGTCCGCCGCCCATCTGGGCCCGGTTCTTGATCAGCGTCTTGGTAATCACCATGAACAGGGCCGCCGGAACGCCCTTGCCGGATACGTCCGCCATAACAAGGCCCAGGTGGTCATCATCGATCAGGAAGAAGTCATAGAAGTCACCGCCGACTTCCTTCGCCGGGGACATGGAGGCAAAGATATCAAACTCCTTGCGGTCCGGGAACGGCGGGAAAATCCGGGGCAGCATGTCCGCCTGTATCTGCGTGGCAACGTTCAGTTCCGCGCCGATCCGTTCCTTTTCAGCCGTGATGGCAGTCAGGTTATGGATGTATTCGTTCATGTCCGTTTCCATCTGCTTCATGGCGACGGACAGGTCTTCAATTTCGTCATGAGTCCGGATGTCAAGATCCGTAAAGATTGTCTTTGCTCCTTCCGATCCCTCCTCCGCGTAATACTCGGAAGCCGCGCTGGACAGCTTCTTCAGTGGTTTGACAACACCCTTGTTGACAACCAGGAAGAAGATGATGCAAAGCGCCAGGGTCAGGCCCAGGAGGAACATGGACAGGGTGATCAGGAACATCTTTTCAGAGTTCTTCACCTCGTTCATGGAGATATCCGCAAAGGCATAGGCGCTTACCGTTCCGTCCGCCCGGTAGATCGGCACTGCGGCGGAAACCAGCCAGCCGTATTCTTCCGTATTGGTGATGTAAGGCGGGAATCCTACGGAAGGATTGCTCAGTACCGCCTTGTTCTGGTCATATACCGGATCAAAGTTGCCCGGGAAGCAAGGATCATCCGAGGCATCCACCATGTATACAGTAGCCCGGGTAGGCACGTCCACATACAGGATATAAATGGACTCCACCTCGTTCGCGTCCTGGATGCCGCGCAGTTGTTTGTACAGGAACTGATAGGCTTCGCTCTCCTGGATATGGGAAAAGCGTGCCAGGTACTCTTCATACTCGGGAGTCCCCATATTCTCGCTGCCGACCTTGTTCTTCGTCGATTCATACACTTCCTCGACTTCCCGGCGCAGCTCGTCCACCTTTTCGGCGTCCACAACAGCCTGGACCGTTGCGGCCAGTTCAGTAGCCTTGTTCCGGTAACGGGTATCGTTGTTCCGTGAGAAAACGATCCCGCTGATGGTCAGTGCCGTACCGGAAAGGATAACCGCCATCACAATGATCAGAAGCACGATTTTTTTACGAAGGGAAAACCTGGATGCCTTTTTCATATCGTCACCACCATCGTATTAAATTCCTGGTACCTGCGGTAGTAGAAGCTTTCCGCTCGTTTTTTGATAACCTGCATGCCGACTTCGTTGAAGTCAATATCTTCTCCGTCGGATTTGTCTGCTGAGAAGGCGAAGGGATTGAAGGTGTCGGAGCTGTCCCTCAGGTGCAGGGTGAACTTTCCGTCCTTTCCTGCCACCAGGGAGATCTGGATCATGCATTCATCCGCTTCTTTTCCCTGGAAACCCTTGGTCATGATCACGTTGCACAGTTCTTCCACGGTCATCTGCACGTAATAATGCTGTTTTGGGGTGGCTTCCCAGCGTTCGCAGAATGCTTCGATCTGTTCCGTAACCGTTCCGATCTCCTCCAGCTGGTTGTGAAGGAAGGCCCTGTATACGCGTTCCGGTTCGATCTGCCCGTTGTCAACATATTTCAGTTTCCGCCACAGCAGGAAGATTGCCAGGGAAACAGCCTCCGTCAGCGGGAACACCGTCCAGAAGAACTTGGCCCCGAACTGGGAGCAGAGCAGCGTCAGGGGAATCAGTACCGCGGCGCCGCGCAGCGTGGAAAGCACAAACGTCGGCAGGCTCTGTCCCCTGGCCAGGGAAAACTCACCCCACAGATGGTTTATACCCGTCAGCAGCGTACCGGTACAGAACACCCGGATTGCCCAGGTTCCGAGCGTTCCGCCGTTTTCGGGCGACAGGCCGAACACGGCGCATACTTCGGGAGCAAAGACGGCCACCAGGGCCGTAACCGCCAGTCCCGTAACCATCCCCACAAAGAAGCCTTTCCGTTCCGCCAGGTCACAGGCTTCGTGGTTGTATTCCTGGGAATAGGTGCTCAGGATCGGCTGGACTGCCTGCGTCACCGCGCCGTAGATGTAGGAGAAGAAATAGGTCAGGTTCTGGATGACATCGAAAACTGCCACTCCCTCCTCACCGGCGAGGCGGATGATGATGTTGTTGCACAGCAGCACAAAGACCAGCTTGTACAGATAGGATACACAGGTTGAAAAGCCGGTCCGGAAGCATTTCCATACATTGCTGTAATCCGGCTTGAACGGCAGCAGCCGCAGAGCGTTTTTCCGGCACCGGATCACCACGATCTCAATGGCGGATGTCAGCGCCACTCCGGCAAGGGTCGCGATTCCCGCGCCGGCAGCACCCATCCGCAGGAAAAAGACCAGCACAACATTCAGGATGATATCAACAATATTGCCCACGGACGCCGCGATGCCTGCCTCACGCTCCATGTCGCAGTTCCGCATATAGTATCCCAGGCTGTATGCTGAGAAGAACAGAGGCGCGCTGATCAGCAGGATCCGCACATAGACCGCTGTTGTGTCATACAGCAGCGTATGGCTTTCTCCCGCGCCGAGCACAAACAGGATCGGCTGTATGGCCAGGTTGCCCAGCACGGCGATTGCCGCTCCGATCAGGATCAGGAAAGTGAATACGCCCTGGAAATCCGCCCTGGCTTTTTCCTCGTGTCCCGCGGCCATATGCCGTGAAAAGTTCATGGAACCGCCGAGACCGAAAGAATGCATGATCACGTTGTAGATCATGAAGATCGGCAGCGCAAAGGACATGGCGGCCAGGCCGACCTCTCCCATCCGGCGGCCCAGCACAATGGCGTCCGCCATATCGCCCAGGGACAGCGTCAGCGCGGAGATCAGCGCAGGCATATACTGCCGCCGGAACATGCGGCGGATGAAATAATTGTGTTCTTCTGTACCCGTTCCGTTAATCCTGTTCATATTCATAGGCTGCGCTCTCCTGTAAACATTTGGATCATGGCACAGGGACGCAGTCTTTCCTTGGTCAGTCGCAGTCCTTCCGTTCCCAGATCTTCTTCATAATTGAATTGTCCGACATGCTCCGGACATGCCCCGACAAACGCTGCGCGAAGGTTTTCCGTCATTCCCGGCAGGTTTTCCCGGGCGTTGTGCAGGCAGCAGTCATATACTCCCTCGCTCAGCGGAAAACCGGCGGAAACGGCCCAGTCTTTCCCGTCCAGCCTCAGGATAACGCCCCTGGCTTCCAGCGCGTTCCAGTTGTCCAGCAGGGCATTGGTCGGCTCTTCCCACAGCAGGGAAACATTCTTTCCGCGGTTTTGCTGCCACTGGCGGCATATATCCCGCACAGCGGGAAGAATGTCTTCCGTAATGGGCGCCGTTGTGATCTCGTGCTCTTTCTGCAGCCTGCGGTACAGGTTGCGCATCTTCACAAACCGTCCGCCTGCCATCTGGAGGATTTCCTCCCGGTTATACAGGTATTCACTGTCTTCCGGCGATTCATGGATCGTAAACACGCCCGGAAAATACCTGTTCAGTTCTTCAGCGTCTTCCTTTTGCAGGTAGCAAAGCCTTCTGCAGCCGGACCGGATCAGGGTTTCAACGCATTCCAGCCTGGCTTCCGGCTTTCCGCAGGGATAAAACCAGCTGTTTTCGCCCTTCCAGCCGCTGCGTACGGTATAAACGTCCGGTGTCATGTAAAGGGAAAGGTCCATGTCCTGCTTCCACAAAAACAGTGATGCGAAAGCATGGGCGCTGTCGCATCTTCCATACGCGCTGTACAGCTCCTCCACAGCTGCCTTATCCGCGATGGTGATGCTCTGTACTGTCAGGGTGTCGGTCATTTACTGAAGCTTCCTCGCTTTCATGGCGCATATAACCCGGCTTCCGAAGGGAAAACATATTGTGTTCTCTTCTTCGGTGTCCTTCAGCAGGGCCCGGATCAGCTCCCATTTTTCTCCTTTTGTCTCATAGATCACCTCATAGCTGTAGAACGCGCGCAGCACACGCTCCACGCAGTCCTCGTCCATCCCGTCGGTGATCGTCCAGTCCTCTTCTGTCGGGCAGGGCCAGTATTCGGCGGCTGTTTCATCCTGGACCGCGGCATTGTTCCAGAGGCCGTCCGGATCCGCGCACAGCTCCCTGATCATTTCCGGCAGAACGCTGCGCTGCTTCTCCATCAGGGTTTCCTGGTTTTCATCCGGTTCAACGATAATCTTCCGCTGCAGGAGAATATCCCCGGCATCCAGTTCGTTTGTCATTTTATGGATCGTAACGCCGGACTCCGTCAGTCCCCGCAGGATCGTGACCGCCATCGGCCACGCGCCCCTGCCGGAAGGAAGGTAGGAGGGATGGATATTCACGATCCGCATCCCTTCCGGAACCGGAATCTTGTAATAGTATCCGGCGCAGACCACCAGTTCACAGCCCTGTCCGGCCAGCTCCTCCAGGTCGCTCTTCCGGATTCGGTCAAGCTGGAGCGGGATCCCGTGTTCCCGGGCATAGCCGCATACCTGGATGTTGAATTCCGTCACATTGTCCGTTTCGCAGGAAAAGATCTTCATGATCTCGCATCCGCACCCTGCCAGGACCGGAAGCGCGGGAAACAGGAAATCTATTCCGATATACGCTGCCTTCATACTGAAACAAGCATCCTCACTGAATATTCAGGATATCCGTGAAACCTGTGATTTCGAAAATGTCCATGATCTCCGGCCGTGTATTCAGGATGATCATGCTTCCCTGTTTATTCATCATCTTCTGGGCGGAAAGCAGTACCCGCAGCCCGGCGGAAGAGATATATTCCAGTCCGGCGAGATCAAATGTCAGTTCCGTCACGCCTTCCAGGTTCTTCAGTTCAGCCTCCAGTTCAGGAGCAGTCGTAGTATCAAGCCGGCCCTCCGGAGCGATGTCCAGTGCGCCGCCGTTTTGTTCCTTCCGGATTGTCATATTCAATTCCTCCCTTTTGAGATGAGGACAGTATATCACAAACCTCGCCGGAATACAGTCCCAAATTGCCCAAAAAACAAATAAATATGCAAAGAAAAGGTCTCATGTCCTTTTCTTTTCGCACTGGTAAAAAGGTATCCTGTGCCGGAAACCGTTCCTGATCATCGCCTGGAAAGTTTATCCTGAATGGCATCCGGATTCTCCGGACAGTTTCCGGTCCACCGTTTCTTGATACGTATCTCCCTGCCCCGCTGGCACCTCCTTCCAAACAAAAATGCATAAAAATGCAATTTCAGCAACTTCATCCGTACAACCCGTACATTTTGCATATTGTCTTCATCATCCCGTGTGCTTCCCTGCTGTTTCACAATCAAACAATAAACATGGAAACCAAATTGTCCCTCACCTGGTTTGTCATCTCTACCGGAACGTAGCTAAGCAGAGAGATCTGATTCAAATCAAAAAAATCGCACCTTCGGGTGCGATTTTCTCCATCATTCTTCATTTTTCATTACTTTTGTTCCTTCGCGCAGCGACAAGCTCCCCGTACCTTTCTTTTAACCGTCTCAGGTTGTTCAGCGAGACCGTCTCATCCAGCTTTCCCGTTCTGTCTCCTTTCATAAAGGTCAGAAATGCCCTCTGTTCTTTCCGGAAGCCTTCCGCCAGTTCCGTCTCCCCGATCAGTTCCAGCATGGTAATCCCATCCAGAAGCAGCGGCCGGAAAATCTTGTCCATAGCTGTATCATATTCTTCCCGCGAATGCGGTTTCCCGCAGAAAGACTCTGCAGTCCTGTAATTTTCTTCCAGTACAGCAAGGGATTCTTCCGTCAGTTTCCGCTGATCCGGAATCACCCTGTCATGTTCAGCCACAGTCCCGACTATCGTAACCGGATCCGCCGCAAGCATAAGCCCTTCCCGATCCAGCTGGATCTCCGTTTCCTGTCCGCTCCCCTCACGGGTCGGATTGAAGAAACACCAGGCGCCGTCATACTCTTCCATCACAACCGCGTGTTTTCCCCGATGTCCGGGCAGTCTCAGGCCAAGCATACTCCCTTCATGATCCCGCAGGTATTCCGGCAGTTTTTCCCTCTCCACCGGCTCTTCCCGCATGCAAAGTCCCCGCGGATTCAGGTACAGGTCATACCATTTCTTTCCCTGCAGCATCGGCCCGCCCAGGAAGGAGTCCCCTTCCCGGGCAAAAATCCACGGAAGCCCTGCTTCCCTGACGATCTCCGTATCTTCCGTCATGATTCCCTTTTCAGCCAGGATGAACGCCAGTGCCGTAAAAGAACATGCCGAATTAAAATGCATATATTTCACTTGTTTCAAAGGATATACTCCTTAATGGTAAAACAGCACCCTTCGGTGCTGTTTTTACCACAATTATTCGTTTTTAAGTTTTAAGTTTTCATTATTCATTTCTGATCAGATTTCTTCTGCCATGTCAGAAGGAATCTGATCAGATAACTCCCTATTCCGTTTCCCACTGCCGCCAGCGGGATCACCCACCAGGCAATTCCCTGGGCGATGGCCGCGTATCCGGCCAGGGCGATGGAGTGGGCATAGGAGGAAAGGATGAACAGCGCCACGCCGTACACCACAAAAGGCAGGCGGCTGATATCCTTGTTCTTCGGTTGGGTGGTTGCCAGATACATACAGATACCGCACATCACGGACTGCCAGATTACCTTGACCGGATCCTGGTATCCCGCGGCGATCTTCTGTGCAGCTTCCCGGATCTCCGGCAGGAAAAGGGAGGCCAGGTAGCCGCATATACCTCCGCCGATCACGTTCATCACCAGCATGATCAGCTTCTGCAGGGGATTGTAGTCATCCCGGGCCACACGTCCGGTGAACAGTTCCGCGTCAAAGTTGACAACGAACCAGAGGCCCGCGCTGAAGAGCACCGCTCCCGGTATACCGCCGCCGACTTTGAGATTCACAATACATCCCATACAGATCAGGATACCCGCTGCCGCGGACCGTGCCAGAGAGGTCTTCATGGTGCTCATCCTCCTGCAATATAAAAATCTGCCCCCATGGTAACCGGAAAACAGGTCAATGTCAAACATCTTCCTGTTCTTTTTACGGACCGGATGGATTCCGCTTCTCCCTGTCCTTTCTTTCAATAATATGGTATGATTCAGGTGGTCCCGGCTGCATCTAAAAGCCGGGCCGTCAAAGGAGACCCGCTATGGAATATCGTATCCTGATCGTGGAGGATGAACAGGGCATTGCCATGTCTGTCTGTTCTGCCATGGCCCGCTGGGGCCTGAAGGCCGAAGCTGTCACGGATTTCCGTCATGTCATGGAAGACTTCGAACGTGTCCAGCCGCACCTGGTGCTGCTGGATATCTCCCTGCCCTTCATGAACGGCTACCACTGGTGCACAGAGATCCGCAAGGTTTCCGCCGTACCGGTGATCTTCGTTTCCTCCGCATCCGATAATATGAATATCATTATGGCCATGAACATGGGCGCGGACGATTTCATCGCCAAGCCCTTTGATCCGGATGTCCTGGTTGCCAAGGTGCAGGCCCTGCTTCGCCGCTCTTACGATTTTGCCGGTTCCGCTCCGGTAATCGAGCACAGAGGCATCGTCCTGAACACCGGGGATAATACCCTGACCTGCAACGATCAGAAGCTGGATCTGTCCCGCAATGAATACCGGATCCTGCTCACCCTTATGCAGAACAAGGGCAAAATCGTCAGCCGGGAAAAGCTCATGGAAGCCCTCTGGCAGACCGATTCCTTTGTGGATGAGAACACCCTCACAGTCAATGTAGGCCGCCTGCGCAAAAAACTGGAAGCGGCCGGCGTCAGCGATTTCATCACAACCAAATTCGGCGAAGGTTATCTGGTGGGGTAAGAAAATGAAGCTGCTTATACAATACCTGAGGAGTAAAGCCGCCGTCCTGCTGATTTTTCTGCTTTTTGCGGCCATCATGGCATTCTCCTTTTCCCTCTACCACCTCCCGGTAAAGGCTGTACTCTATCCGGCCGCGCTGTGCGCTGTTCTGGGGCTTGTGGCACTGGCCATCGGTTTTCTCCGGACCCTGCGGATGCATAATCTGATCACCGCTATCCGTGAAATGGATACCGCTCTTCCGGAAGTCCGGAATGTTGAAGCCGCGGACTACCGGGAGATCGTCCGTCTGCTGCGGGAGCAGAACCGGGAAGCCCTGACCCGTTCCGAAACCGAAATGAAAGCCATGATGGACTATTACACCCTCTGGGCCCATCAGATCAAAACGCCTATTGCTTCCATGCGCCTGCGCCTGCAGGAGGAGGATTCTGCCCAGTCCCGTGTCCTCCTCTCAGACCTGAGCCGCATTGAGCGTTATGTTTCCATGGTACTGACCTACCTGCGCCTGGAAGGCAGCAGCACAGACTATGTGATCCGCAAAACAAACCTGGACAGCATCCTGCGTCCTGTTTTCAAACAGTTTGCCGGAGAGTTCATTAACCGGAAACTGAAGCTGGATTATACCCCGACAAATGTCGAAGTGCTCACGGATGAGAAATGGCTCTCCTTTGTGGTGGAGCAGCTGCTTTCCAACGCCCTCAAATATACGCCGAAGGGTTCTGTCTCCGTTTATCTGGAGGAACCTTCGGTTCTGTGTATCCGTGATACCGGCATCGGCATCTCCTCGAAGGATCTGCCACGGGTATTTGAGCGCAGTTATACCGGTCTCACCGGCCGGGCTGACAAGCGTGCCAGCGGTCTGGGGCTCAGCCTGTGCAAGCAGGTATGTGACAACCTGGGGCACGGCATATCCATCGAATCCGTACCGGATCAGGGTACAACCGTTCGTGTTGACCTGGGCACACGGAAAATGAATTATGAGTAAATGTGACAGTTTTGTTAGTTTTGACCTCCGATCTGTAAGCCGATTCGATGGAATGGATCGGCTTTCGCCTTTACAATAGGGTCGTAATCGAAATGCAAGGAGGTACCCGTTAATGAGTCTGCTTGAAGTCAAAAGTCTGAAAAAAGTTTATAAAACACGTTTCGGTGGTCAGTCTGTCGAAGCGCTGAAGAATGTTAATTTCACCGTGGAGGAAGGCGAATACGTCGCCATCATGGGTGAAAGCGGTTCCGGTAAAACCACCCTGCTGAACATCCTGGCTGCGCTGGACCAGGCCACCTCCGGCACCGTGCTGCTGGACGGTAAGGATTTCTCCAAAATCAAGGAGAACGAAGTGGCTTCCTTCCGCCGGGATAATCTGGGCTTTGTTTTCCAGGAATTCAACCTGCTGGACACCTTCACCCTGGAGGATAACATCTACCTGCCCCTGGTACTGGCCGGCAAGGGCTATCAGGAAATGAAGGCTACTCTTATGCCCATCGCTGTATCCCTGGGAATTGAAGACCTGCTGAAAAAGTACCCCTATGAAGTTTCCGGCGGACAGAAGCAGCGTGCGGCCGTTGCCCGTGCTCTCATCACCCAGCCCCGGATCATCCTCGCCGATGAGCCCACCGGTGCCCTGGATTCCAAGTCTTCCGATGAACTGCTCAGCCTTTTCGCGGATGTCAACCGCATGGGTCAGACCGTCCTTATGGTGACCCACTCCGCCCGTGCTGCCAGCCGTTCCGGCCGCGTGCTCTTCATCCGTGACGGTGAAGTGTTCCACCAGCTGTATCGCGGCGAAGAATCTGATGAACTGTTCTATCAGAAGATCGTTGACACCCTGACCCTGCTGGCCCGGGGAGGTGAGCGGGCGTGAAGAAGCTCTTCTATCCCCGCCTGGCCTGGGAGGGTCTGCGGAAAAACCGTCAGCTCTCCAGGCCCTATCTGCTGACCTGCGTCTGCATGGTCGCTGTGTTCTACATCCTGTCCTTCCTGGCTTCTCCGATAGTGCTTCCCCTGATACCGGTAGGTGCCAGCATCGTTTTCGAAATCATGAACCTTGGCCGGTATGTCATCATGGCCTTTTCCCTGATCTTCCTGTATTACACCTATTCGTTCCTGCTTCGCCGCCGTTCCCGTGAATTCGGCCTGTATAACGTGCTGGGCATGGGCAAACGGAACCTGGTTCGTATCATTACCTGGGAGAATGTCATCACCTTTGCTATTGCCATGACCTGCGGCCTGTTCCTGGGTATTCTCCTGTCCAAGCTGGCGGAACTCGGACTGGTCAACCTGCTGGGAGGCACCATCGACTTCGTTTTCCGCGTTGATTCAACCGCGATCTGGCAGACGGTCCTGTTCTATGCCATTATCTTTGGCCTGCTCATGCTGTCCGCGGTCATCCGGACCGTCCGTGCCAATGCAGTTTCCCTGATGAAGACCGAGAATGCCGGTGAGAAGCCCCCGAAGGGCAACTGGCTGTTTGCGATCCTGGGTGTGCTCATTCTGGGCGGCGCTTACTATATCGCCATCACCGTCAAAAACCCGGTTACCGCGATCCTGCTGTTCTTCGTTGCTGTGCTCATGGTCATCCTGGCCACCTATCTTCTGCTTGTCACAGGCAGCGTAAAGCTGTGCCGCATCCTGCAGTCAAATAAAGGCTACTATTACAAAGCAAAGCACTTTGTCTCGGTTTCTTCCATGGCTTTCCGTATGAAACGGAACGGTGCCGGCCTGGCCTCCATCTGCATCATCGCCACGATGATCCTGGTCATGCTTTCCACCACCACCTGTATGTGGTTCGGCGCGGAAGATTCCCTCAGAAAAACCTTCCCCCGTGAGATCAACTTCACTGCCAACCTGAACAATCCCGAAAAGCTGACAGACGGCACACCGGACAAGGCTGCTTCCATGATCCTGGATGAGCTTCAGAAAAACGGTATTGCCCCGAAGAACATCCGGGAGCAGAAGCTGATCGACCTGAGCGGTGTCCGGAAAGACGGTTTGATCCAGTGCGATTATGAAACCGCAAGCATGGGAGCCGATTTCAACTCCCTGCTGGAGATCTACATGGTGCCTGCCGATTCCATTGAAACTTCGGACAACAGTCTCCTGGATCTGGCTGCTGATGAAGTTGTGGTAATCACAGACGGCATGGACTATACCGATGATACCCTGACCCTGGCCATGGGTGAAAAGACCCGCAGTTGGAAGATCCGGCATTATGAACGGAATGATACCAACGGAGATACTTCCTCTATGGGCTTTCCGACCATGACCGTTGCCGTGGCCGACCTGGCCGCCGCGGTCAGTGGTCTGGAAGAAGCTGACGATGAAGGCCGCATGAAGTTCCAGTCCCAGTGGTATTACAGCTTTGACACCGGCCTGTCCGATGCTGAGAATACAGACCTGCATGTAACCCTGAGTAAGAACGTCAGGCCTGATCTCAATAACCTCTTCACGGAAGATGCCACCAGATGGATATCCATAGATACCCGCGCCGAAGGTTCCGCTGATTTCTATGGCACATACGGCAGTCTCTTCTTCATCGGCATCCTGCTCAGCATCGTCTTCGTCTTCGCCGCTGTGCTGATCATCTACTACAAGCAGATCTCCGAAGGCTATGAAGATGCCAAACGCTTTGATATCATGCAGAAGGTTGGTATGACAAAGAAGGAGATCCGTTCCAGCATCAGCTCCCAGCTGCTGACAGTCTTCGCCCTTCCGATGATCTTCGCCGGTATGCATCTCATCTTTGCCTTCCCGATGATCCGGAAGATGCTGGCCCTCCTCCATCTGACGAACGTTGACCTCTTCATGCGCACCACCATCATCAGCTTCGTAGTCTTTGCCATCTTCTACGGCATCGTCTACGTCCTGACCTCCGGTATCTACTACCGCATCGTCAGTGGTGCCACTGATCAAAATGCTTAATCATTTTGATCAACTCTTCAGTTGAGGAGGCATCAGCGCTTTAGACTGATCTGTCAGTGCTTCAGCACTGATAACAGATCGTCCATGCAGGTGTCAATGCTTTAGCATTGGTAACACCGAGCCATTCGATGCGAATGCCTCCCATGCTACAGCTGTCAAAGGTCTGGAGCGTTAGCGAACAGAGCTTTGGGCGAAGAGCCGATGACCGCCAGTGGCGGAAATCTCATCGGATCTGAGGTCAATCGAAAGGGAGTAATCTCCACAGTGTGGAGTTACGACCATTGAGATTGCGGAACACAGCGATCGCACTTCACTTTTCACTCAAGCCTGCCGTTCGGCAGGCTTTTCTCTTACTCCCTGCACCCCGAAACGAATAAGTGAACCGCGGGACGGTTCTCCGCGTTACCGCTTGCCGGGAACGTGAGAACCGTCCCGTCCGTTCGCGTTATGTCTGTCCTTCTGTCACCCGAAGGCTTTTTGTAACTCAGCAATTTTTTATCGTTTCTCGATATTTTTCTATTGACATTCATTTTCTCTCATGCTATCATCCTCTCATCAGGAGGTGTTTGTCATGAATCAGAATAAGCTTTCCGTTTACCTGAAGGTCATTCTCGCTGTCATCGGCGTCTGTGGCTTAGTCGTATATTTCCTCATTCTTCCCACCTGCGGTGAATCTCTTCACGCCAGCTTCCCGGAATTTGCCGCCTGGCACTGGCCCTGGCTGATCTTTCTCTGGGTCACTGCCATTCCCTGCTATGCGGCGCTGTTCTTCGGCTGGCGGATCGCCTGTAATATCGGGCAGGATAAGTCCTTCTCCCTGGAAAATGCCCGTCTGCTGCAGATCATCGCCTGGCTGGTTGCCGGTGTCACCCTGTATTACTTCATCGGAAATGTTGTGTTCCTGTTCCTGAACATGAATCATCCCGGCATTATACTGATCGCCCTGCTGATCTGCGCCGTCGGTGTGTCCATCACCATCGCCGCCATCTGCCTGTCTCACCTGGTTAAAAAGGCCGCGGATCTTCAGGAACAAAGCGACCTGACAGTGTAAGGAGGGATAGCTATGGAAGGTGAAATCATTTTCAACATAGATGTCATGCTGGCCAAACGCAAGATGAGCCTTAATGAGCTGTCCCAGCGCGTTGGCATTACCCCGGCCAATATGTCCGTTCTCAAAACCGGCAAGGCCCGTGCCGTTCGGATCAGTACCCTTACCAAACTCTGTGAGGTTCTGGACTGCCAGCCCGGTGACCTTCTCGAATACCGCAAGGCAGACACTCCGTAACCATCTGTTTTCCGAAATACTGTTTCATCACAAAGGGATCCGGGTTCGGCATCCCTTATTCAATTGTACACTTTCCCACAGAAAGAAGGTTCCACAGGAATGAAAAAACATCCCGCTCTCCTCTTCATTCTGTTCCTTTGTCTGAGTGTTTTTATCATCCTGTTTCTCTGCCTTCTTCCTGATAAAGTCTTTGACCCGTCAAAAGAGCCAAGGGCTGCGGAACCTTTTGATATCAGTGACTTGCTGTATAAGCCCCTGAAAGATGGCACCCTGGAAATCACCAAATACCTGGGAAACTCTGATGATATTATTCTGCCTTCGGAACACAATGGAATTCAAATCACAAGTATTGGTTCGTATGCTTTCTCTGAAAACAAAAACCTGAAAAGCATCACTCTCCCGGATGGTATTACCACGATAGGATGCAGGGCTTTTGACAGTTGCATAAGTTTGACCGAAATCATTATTCCGGACAGTGTCACAGCCATTGAAAAATCAGCGTTCTATAACTGCAAGTCCCTCGCTGTTATCCGGATCCCGGACAGCGTAACACGGCTGGAAGCAAATCCGTTTACCGGCTGTAATCAGCTGGATGTTATCCTCTCCCCGGATCATCCTACCCTGACCTTCTCAGACGGTGTCCTGCTGACCCGGGATGGTACCCGCCTGATTGCCTATACCCACTCCCGTATCAATCAGTCTTTCACCCTTCCGGAAACCGTCACAGAAGTCGGAAACCGTGCTCTGGCCTTCACAGAATTAACGGATATCACCATCCCCGAAGGTGTAAAGAAAATCGGTGAATGTGCTTTCAAATGGTGTTCGCTGACGTCCGTTACGCTTCCGGACAGCGTGGTTTCCCTTGGAAAAAGCGCTTTCATAGGAAGCGATAACCTGACATCGGTCAGGCTTTCCGGTTCATTAACCAGCATTGAAGATTGTACTTTTGAAAAATGCGTCTCTCTGTCGTCCATTATCATTCCCAGAGGTGTAACCGCCATCGGTGATTATGCTTTCTACCGTTGTTATAAACTGAATTCCGTGATTCTTCCCGGTACCGTGAACACCATCGGTGAATACGCTTTTTGCTGCTGCAGCCAGCTGGAATCGATTGTTATTCCCGGCAACCTGAATACTGTAAATGAATATGCTTTCAGCTGGTGTGAAAAACTGAATTCCGTGATTCTTCCCGGTACCGTAAACACCATTGGTCAATATGCTTTCATAGGTTGCCATCAACTGGCTTCAATTTTTATTCCCGATAGCGTGAAAGCCATTAGAGGGCACGCTTTTGAGAATTCCGGCCTGACATCTGTCACATTACCTTATGGACTGACATCAATCGAAAGAGACACTTTTTGTAATTGCAAAAGCCTTGTATCAGTAACCATTCCCGAAACGGTACTCAATATCGATTCCGGCGCCTTTGACAACTGTCCTCTTTTGACAGACATTGTCATTCCCGACAGTATAACCCGTATCGAAAGCTATGCTTTTTCCCGTTGCCCTTCCCTGTCTGCTCTGGTTATTCCTGAAAGCGTAACCGAAATCGACGACAATGCCTTCTCCGACTGCGAAAGTCTTATCATCACCGTCACTGGCAATTCCTTTGCGGAAACCTATTGCCGGAAAAACAACCTGAAATACGTCCTTTCAGACTGATATCTTTGCCATCAGCATTCTCACCGGATTTTCGGTCACAGCCCGCAGCCTGATGATATTAGAGGAGAAACACCCAATGAAGAAAGCACTTGCTTATATCCTGTCCTTATGTCTTCTGTTATCTGCCCCTGTATATGCCGACACTGCTGATCTGCCGTTTGCTTCCATTCCGGATACTCCTCCCGGCATGCAGGCCTGCAGCATTGAGGACTTTGTCTATTTCATATGGGATGATTGGTCTGAATTTGAATCGGATCATAGCATGAAAAAGGCCATAAACAAAGCTTATCATCTAAATTCGGAAGCACCGGAGCAGATCCATGTTTCTTATATTGATTGTTTTGAAACAGTAAAACTCTCACCGGACGAAATCATGTCCTATGTGATTTTATATACCATTATGTCTCATACAAATTCAGACGCGGAATTGCCGGTTTATGAGCAGATTCGCCTGCGTAATATAGAAGGCATGATGGTGTCTGAAAATGGAACCGCAATATGGATGTCCCAACAGGGGAATGATGTAGTTTGTATCATTCTTGATAATACTGATTTATCCGGTCCTGAATGCCGTTCCAAAGTCCTGCATGTCCTTGGCGTGACCGAAAATCAGATTGAAATCATACAAACCGGCAATACGAATATTCTCTGATTCCAGCATCCATATCAATTCAAAAAAACCGCACCTTTCGGTGCGGTTTTTTCCGCAATTGTTCATTGTTCATTGTTAATTGTTCATTGATTGAACCCATCTCGCCGCTCTCTCCGTCCATCCTTCCATGCACATGCCCGTACCGTCCGCGAACCCGTGTCCGCCTTCCGGTCCGATCTCCAGCCTGCAGGGAATGGACAGTTCTTCCAGTGCCTTTGCCAGCTTCCTGGAGTGGTTCGGATTCACCAGGTCATCCGTGGCTGTGGCGAAGATTGCGCTGGGCGGGAATCCCTCCGCGTGTTCCGGAATCTCATATTCACTCTCCGCTGCTTCTGCCTGGGTGCATCCGTAAAGGTCCATGGCATCCTCCGGATCCGCCTGCCAGACCAGCATCGTTTCCTTAATGCTCGTTTCCGCATAAACAGGGAAGCAGGCCTGCGGCTTCGGCAGTCCAAAGGCCGGATATCCCATCTTTGTATTCCACAGGCAGATCAGGTATCCGCCTGCAGAGAATCCACAGGTAATATACTTGTCCACCTGTACATGGAATTGTCCTGCCTTTTCCCTGATCAGCTTCAAAGCTCGGGCAAAATCTTCCATGTTCTTTTTCATAAGATTGTCCCCGGTATCCACCTGGTAGGTCAGCACAAACACATGATAACCCAGCCGGTTGAACTGATCCGCCACAGGCCAGCCTTCCGTCAGGCTCCATACGTTCATGAATCCGCCGCCGGGCATCAGGAAAATGAACGGACGTTCATCCGCTTTCGGATCTTCAGAAGAGAGCCGGATAATGTTTACACCTCTGCGTGCCTCATCCTCATCGCATTCTGCTTCGCTGTACAGCGGGTAATACCAGTCACCGCTGTCCGCCGCCCTGTACAGGCAGCGGAATCCGTTGCCGATTTCCCCGAAAAAGATATATTCATCCTTTATCTGTCTCAGTGTCTTGTTCCACAGGTCTTCCTGGCTCAGATCCCTGTTTCGGATCGCGTCCTTCGCGATCTGTTTGATCTTCGGATTGCTCAGCAGTTCTCCCAGTGTATTCTGTTCAAAAGCCATTCTCTGTTTCCTCCGCTCTGTATTTTTAGACGTTCCTGTCCAGTATGGTTTTGATATAAGTTTCCAGATCTCCGGGATACTCATCCCGCATGACCTCTTCAGTAAGGGACCTGACAGCCATTTCCTCAAACGCGTTCAGGATCCCCCTGTCACTTCCGGCCTGATAGTACGATTCATCTATCGTTTCATCTGCCGGCCTTTTCGCAAGGATCAGTTCTTTCTGCGCTTCTACAGCAGGATGCACCACATGATGCAGGAATTCATGGATCACGGATCCTGCCTGAAAGGCTCCGGAGGTAAACACAAACCGGTCACCGTCCAGGTGATAGTCTGAGGAATACACGCATTTGATCGGGTTGACGCAGATCCGGATCTCCTTTACCGGTGAATCATACCGGCCGGTGCAGGTTTCCAGGCATCTCCGGATCATATCCAGTTCTTCCCTGCAGGCATCATTCTGCCCGGCAATCCATTTCTTTTCCCATTCCATATAGCCTGAAAAGCCAGTATCCGCAAGGACGTTTCGAAGCGCCTCCGGGAATCCCTCCAGCCAATCCCACAGCCCGCTGTCCCTTTCCCGGTCCGTAATGTTTCCTGCGGAAAAGATTCTCCGCCGCAGCCCCTCCATGTCCCTGTATGCCGTCCTGCTGTCATTCAGGAAGAACGTGGCCGCTTCCAGGATAAAGGCCCGTGGCCAGTAGGGATACACCTCGCAGGTCTTCTGTTTCGTACCGGAAAAGAAGTCGTTTGCGGTTCCTTTTCCGGTGAGCTTCATCAGGGCATTCACATGCTCGCTGCTGCGCTCAATGGAATAGAAATCATAACCGGACTGCAGCAGTCCATAATAGATTGCTGAGATCTCAGGTATCTGGATGATCCTCATTTCGTCCGATTTCATTTTCGTTTCCTCAGTCGGTTATTCCTGTCCGGTCAATTCCATTGCCAGGGCTTCCGCCCGCTTATAATACTTCTGGAATTCTCCGTCCCTCTGCTTTTCCGGATCCCTCAGCCAGAATCCCAGCACCATCACATATTCATCCAGGAGTGCCAGCCTGATATCCCGTTCAAACACGTTTCTTGCCGGTTTTGTGTCCAGGCGGTCATAGATTGTGTTGATAAACAGTTTCCGCTGTGCCGCTGTCAGCCTGTATATGTCGGATTCCTCTTCACCGGAATGGGCGATGAACCGCGCGATGTCCAGCGCGTACGGCATAAATCCGCCGTATTCCCAGTCTATGATATAGACCCGTTCCCCTGTATAAATGCAGTTGATCGGAACAAAATCACCGTTTCCCAGGGTGAGCGGCATCTCTTTCAGCCGTTCCAGGAATAACTGATATGCCTGCCGCAGTAGCGGTTCGTTTTGCAGGCATGCGCTGCGCTTCTCCCTGTATGCGATCTCCTTGTCGCATATAGTCCGGTCATACTCTTTCCCTATGGGAAACGCGTTCATAATCGCCGCCAGTGATTCTGCTGCCGCGGTAATCCCTTCATCTGTCGGGTTCTTCAGGTCTTCCCCTTCGATGTACTCCGACAGCATATATCCGTCCTCAAATCCGTATACTTTGGGAAGCGGCAGTCCTTCGGGACACATCCCGTAAACCGCCTTCTCAGCTTCGCAGCATTTTTCCCCGTCCGGTTGTTTCAGGACAAGCGCCCCGCCGGGATATACGATTTTGAACACATCATAACACTTGTGTTCTTCCCCGAAATCATCCCGGAACCGGTAAGCCTCAAACTCGCTGATCCCCGCCAGTTTCAGGAGCACGTCCTTTATTCCGGATACGTCTTCCGTTTTTTCCAGATACACACTCATTGCTTTACTCTTTTCAGTCTGTCAGGTCTTTCACGATCTCCGGAAAACAGCCGCGGATAAAATGCCTGTATTCCGGATGATCCGCCGCTTCCATATATTCCTCCCGGATCGTCCGTTCGTTCCATTCCCGCATCTTTTCCGGCATTTCATCATACCGCTGGATAACGATCAGGCCTTCCCGTTCCGCTTCGAGGATCGCCTCATAGGCATCCGGCACAAACTCCACACCGGTCACAGGCACCGGCTGACTGCTGGTGGCCGCGTCCGGGATTTTTACTTCAAACCCGGAGTCAGTAATGCTATCGGCATAGTAGATATATCCGGATACGCCCTTATAGGTTTGCGCCAGCGCGTCCGGATAATACTCCTGAATGCACTGCCGCCCGTCTTTGGCAAACCCGTAGGGTCCCCATTTCTTCCATACGCCGTCCCAGGCAAATCCGGTATCCCTGCAGTACTTCTGGATCGCGTTGCTCAGGTATACAAGCACATTTTCCCGTTTCGTCGAGAAATAGATCAGCGGGATCCCGTGGTTGGAGATTCTCGGCTCCAGTACTTTGATATTTTTTACCTGTGAAGCGTGATAATACATTCTTCTCTCCTGTTCGTTCAGTCCTTCCGGACAACATGCCAGGTTACCGGGTTCCCAAACCCGCAGGCACAGTACAGCGCATATGGATTGTCCGGATTGTTCACTTTCCCGGATACCGTGACGAACTTTGCTTTGTCCTTCATCCTGTAAAGCAGTTCCTTCACGATGTATTTCCCCAGGCCTTTTCGCTTATATTCCGGGGAAACCTGGATCCACTCCAGGATCCCTTCCCCGATCCGGGCATCCAGCTCAGCAATGCCGGTGGCGGCAATCTGCCCTGTTTCCCTGTCCCGAACCGCGATCCACAGTGCCGGGTCATAAACAGGCAGTTCCTTCCGGGCTGCCATTTCTTCCGGCGTCACGCCTTCTTCCCGGTAGCAGCTGTTAATATGCTCCGCGTATTCCTCCGTGCCGCATTCCGCCGTCTCAAACGCGGCAGGCAGCTCCGGCCGTTCAGTATTCTGCGGGAAGCACACCAGCCTGAAATACGATTCATCTGTTCCGTCCGGTTTTTCAGCGATGAACTTGTCTTCCCGCAGGACGGAGATACTTTCGGGAACCCGCACCTGCTCTGTCTTCCAGAACGGAAGGGCGGACGCGCGGCAGGGATCCTGGATATATTCCTCCGCTCTCATCATCTCATCCTCCGTATATTATCCTTTATTCAGATGCTTTCTGATACAGTGATTCCAGCTCTTCCGGCGTCACGGAACTGACACTGTTATAGATCACTTCGCCCTTCCGGTTCAGCACAACCGTCTGCGGAAGCGTTGTCGTTCCGCCGATGATCTCCTTCACCGGATCCCCTTCGCCGTCTGTCGCGCAGGGCATGGCCAGGCCGAAGCTTTCCAGGTATTCCTCCGGATCCGTCACGATCATGCTCGGATGGATGACGATCATGGCAATATCGTCCGGATGGGCCAGGTACAGGTCATTAAAATACGGCAGTTCCTCAATACAGGGTGTACACCAGGTGGCCCAGCGGTTGATCACAACCACCTTGCCCCGGGTATCCGCCAGGTGGAACTCGCTTCCGTCGTAGCAGGTCAGCGTGAAATCAGCCAGCTGGTTTCCTTCTTCATAGCCGGTCGGCGCGTCGCTCACGGTCACCGTTGCCGCGGTCTGTTCCGTCTTTCGGATTGATGGATCCAGGAAGTTGAACCACACCAGCGCAAAGCACAGCACCGCCAGCGCGATGCCACGGAAGATCAGTTTCGCCTTACGGTGTTTGTTTTCCCGGACGCTGTCTCCCGCTGCCGCGGGATCATTGCCCTTCAGGGTGATCTTTCCGGCCTTCAGGGAAATAGCTCCCTGGCTGCAGTGATCCATGCACTTGCCGCATTGGATGCATTCACAGTCGCCCACCTGTTTCACGTCCATACCACAGTGACGCACACAGGTGCCGCAGCCGGTGCAGCGGTCCGCGTCCACCTTCACCCCGACGATACTGAAGCGGTTAAACAGGCCGTACAGCGCGCCAAGTGGGCAGATAAAGCGGCAGAAAGCCCGGTAGCAGAGAACGCAGGCCAGGAATACAACAAGCAGGATCACCCATTTATTGGTAAACAGGGCTCCCAGCATCCCGAACATCGATGTGTTGGCCGGGTTTGCCAGATGTCCAACAGCTCCTTCAGCCGTCCCCGCGGGGCAGATGAATTTGCAGAAGGCCGGATAAGGAAGGTCCTTTGTCAGCCCGTAATACAGCGGCAGGCCGATCACGAACACCGCCAGGATCACATATTTCAGCCGGGACAGCACCCGGGTCACCTTGCTCTTCCGGATCTTCAGTGTGGGGATCTTATGAAGCAGCTCCTGGATCAGTCCGAAGGGACACAGCCAGCCGCAGATGGTCCGTCCCAGTACGATTCCGAAAAGCAGCAGGATCCCCAGCACATACCATCCGGCCCGGTGGCCGGTGGAGGAAAGCGCGTTCTGAAGTGAGCCCAGCGGGCAGGAGCCGACCGCTCCCGGGCAGGAATAGCAGTTCAGTCCGGGAACACAGAGGGCTTTCGCCTTCCCTTCGTAGATTTTTCCTTCGATAAAGCCCCGCAGGTAAGCGTTATGCAGCATGGCCGCGTATAGCTGTACAAGCCGCCGTGTCGTCGGACGGCGAAACTTTCCGGATGTATGGACTTCGTTCTTATCCAAGGCCGACACACTCCGTACAGATATTGATTCCCTTGATCAGCACATCCAGGGCACTGCCGTTGCAGATCCCGGCGATAATCAGCAGCACAGCCGCGACGACAACAACTGCCTGCACAATCTTCGTGCTTTTCGTTTCTTTCTTTGGAGTCATGCGTCCTTCTGCCTTTGCGGGCCGGTCAGCATCGGGATCCTTCACTTTCACCGCAAGGCACATCAAAAGCAGGATTACGGAATTGGCAATAAGCGGCACTGCAGCGAACAGCTTCCGGGTCACTTCCTCCGCGGTGTAAATACTCTCCAGCGGATCCGCGGCCTTCCTTGCAGATCCTTCCATATAGATCCTGACAGCTCCGGCAGCGAGCACCGCCGCCAGCAGGATGCAGCATCCAGTCATTGCGATCAGCAGTATTTTCTTTCCGTTCGTACATACCACCTCCTGTTAATCATACGTTGATCAGTACCGGTATGTTCCGTATGTCTGTATGTATTCTGTTATTCCGTTGGGTTTCTTCATTCTCAGCCAGGCATGCCGCCCGCCTCTCCGGTTTATTCCTTCCGCCATTCCGCCGCGATCGCGGATCCGATGATCATCACCGCGCCGGCCAGGCCGGCCGTACTGAGCGGTTCCCTCAGGATCAGGGCGGACAGCAGCAGCGCGGTTACGGGATCAATATAGCTGAGCATGGCAATGGACTGTGCCTTCAGCCCGTCCATGCTTCCGAAATACAGCACATAAGCCAGTCCCGTATGGACAATCCCTGTGACCAGCAGCAGAATCGCCGTGGTTGCGCTGAATTCTCCTGTACCAATACCGCCTGTCAGCAGCATATAAGGGATCATCACCGCACCCGCGGAAAGCAGCTGGACCGTCGTTTTCCGGTATGGATCCATTCCGCTGATCTTCTTATTCAGGATGATCACTGTGGCATAGCAGACTGCGGCGCCAAGGCCCAGGAAAACACCCTGCAGGTGTCCTTCCGGCCGGTTTCCGCCTTCCGTCACGCCCGACACGAGCACCATTCCGATCACCGCGATCAGGGCGCATATCGATTTCCGGACCGTCAGTTTTTCACGGAAGAGCATTGGGGAAAGCAGCATCACGATCGTAGGCTGCATATAATAGCACAGCGTTGCTGTCGCGACAGTTGTATGATTGTACGCTTCGAAAAGCAGCATCCAGTTGATGCCGATAATGACACCGGAAAGAATGAGCAGAAAGATCGTTTTGCGCGGCAGTTTTTCGCCGTTCCGGTTCCCTTTCAGCCTGGTAAAGGCCAGCAGGATCATTCCTCCTAAAAGCCCGCGGAAAAAGGCAAGAAAAGCCGAGCTGACCGGGATATATCTTCTGAACAGGCCGATCGTACCGAAGATGAGCATGGACGCAACGATCATCAGCAGCGACCTGCGGTCATTCTGCCGGTTATCCATGTCCATCATCTCCCTTTTCATGATTCCGGGATTATGCCAGGCTTCTTCCCAGTGCTTCGTCCAGTGCCTTCAGGTCTTCTTCCGTGGTGGACCAGCCGGTTGCGAACCGGACTACTGTATGGGTATCATCCGTCTTTTCCCAGAAGCTGAAGGCAATATCCTCTCCCAGCTTCTCCATCTGTCTGTTTTCCAGGATCACAAACTGCTGATTCGTCGGAGACTGGTTATAGAACGGAAGACCGTGTTTGCGGATAATATCCTTCAGTTTTTCAGCCATCTCAATCGCATGCCGGCCGATCCGGAAATACAGTTCATCCGTAAACAGCGCGTCAAACTGAACTCCCAGCAGCCGTCCCTTGGCCAGCAGTGCGCCGCGTTTCTTCACAGAAGTCAGGAAATGCTTCGGCATATTCCCTTTGGTAAAGACAATCGCTTCCCCGCACAGGGCACCGACCTTCGTTCCGCCAATATAAAACACATTGCACAGTTCAGCGATTTCCGGCAGCGTCAGGTCTGTTTTCCTGCTTTCCAGGGCATATCCCAGCCGGGCACCGTCCAGGAACAGAGGGATCCCGTACTCCCGACAGGTTTTTGAAATATCTGTCAGTTCCGCCTTGGAATACAGCGTGCCGTATTCTGTCGGATGGGACAGGTAAACCATTCCCGGAAAAGTCATGTGTTCATGGTTCTCATCCGCGAAATAGTCCTTCAGGTACTTTTCAAGTGTTTCAGGCACAATCTTTCCATCAGCTTGCGGCAATTCCAGAACCTCATGGCCGGTGTATTCAATCGCGCCTGCTTCATGGGTGCTCACATGGCCTGTTTTTGCGGCGATCACGCCCTCATAATCCGCCAGCATGGTGGATATCACAACCGCGTTTGTCTGTGTTCCGCCTGTCAGGAACCAGACCTCCGCTTCAGGCATCCCAACAGCCTTGCGAATCTTCTCTTTGGCACTCTCACAGTATGGATCCGAGCCATATCCCGGCAGCGGTTCGGTATTGGTTTCCATCAACCGTCTGAGGACCTCCGGATGGGCTCCCGCGATATAATCACTTTCAAACGATACCATGCCTGTTTTTCCTCCGATCACTTGTCTGTTCTGCAGCGGTTGAATAAACAATATTCGATAACAGTCAGCCGGAATCCTGTATCCGCTTTATTTCGCCTGCTTCATATACTGATATGTATACACCTTGCTGAATCCAAGCTTCTCATACAGTTTCATGGCCGCCTTGTTCGTCTGTACCACCTGCAGGTATGCGTACCGTGTTCCCCGTTCTTTCTCTTTGGCAAGGATCGCCCTGCAGAGCTTTTCACCGATTCCCTGTCCCCGCAGTGCCGGATCCACCACCACGTTCTGCAGCAGCGCGTATCCCTGTTCCGCCGCGGTTGAGGCACAGGCCACGGGCTTTCCGTCCTTCATCACTGTGCAGTAATACGCGTCTACCAGCACTTTGGACAGCATCTCGTTATAGATGGCCTGTACTGCCGTATCCTTCCGGTTTTCAAATTCATAGAATGCCGGCAACCATTCCCACGGTTCCGCGTCAAAAGCGCAGTCCTTCAGATCCGCTGCAGGATCTGTCTTCTCCAGATCCAGCACCATCACGTCCGTAGGCGTCACAACGCTGTATCCCCTTTTCAGCAGGTATTCAGTCAGTTCCGTGTCCAGTTCCGTTACCTTGAAGATCGCCGGCTGTCCCTGTTTCGCGTAGCGCGCTTCACAGTATGCCACCTTTTCTTCAATGCTCTTCCGGGAAGGATAAAGCACACTCACAGAGTTTGCCCGGCTCGTATATCCTTTGGAAAACCGCAGGAGCCATCCGTCATACTGCATCACATTCAGCGCCACATGTCCGTTCCCCGCGATCTCTTCCAAAAACCTGATATATTCTTTCATCTTCTTACTCCTGATTAAACTAAATCATCCTTTCCAGTCAAAAAGCTGGCATTCAGTTGTCCCCATTGTCATCTCGACCGAAGCCGAAGGCGGAGCGGAGAGATCTGATCAATTCAATCAAACAGCACTCTGTGCTGTTTGCACAACCATAAGCCCAGCGCAGCGTCTCTATATTTGCGTCAGCAAATATCCCGTTGCGACAGCAACACTTACTTTCACGTGGCCGGCAGGCCACATTTCACATTTGCTTCCTTAGAAAGTGTCATCCTGAGCAAGCGGTGCGAAGAGAGCGCAGTCGAAGGATCTCATGTCAAAGCAATTATATTGCTTTGACATATTTCATTGACAGTACAGATTCTTAGAATCTGTACTGTCTCACCTCTCCATTTCCTATCCCAAACCCGGCATACTCATCATTCGTCATCTCATAAAAATATGACTGCACAACCCGGGCAATCCCGTTATGCGCCACCAGGATATAATCGCCGCCGTCAGCTTTCAGCTCGTCCAGCAGGTTGTAAACCCTCTGGGCCAGCTGAAACATGGATTCACCGCCCTCGTAGCGGTTCAGGAACTGCTTCTTGGCTTCCCGGAACTCTTCACCGTTCCGCGGTGTGGATTCATATTTCCCGAAATGCTGTTCAAACAGCCTCGGTTCTTCCTTCATTGGAATCCCGGTGATCTCAGCGATATGCTTCGCCGTATCCTTTGCCCGGGATAGCGGTGAATACAGGATCAGATCCGCGTGGATACCCTTTTCCCGGATCTTTTCACCCGTTTCGATCGCCTGTTGGTGTCCCCGCTCCGTCAAAGGACTGTCCGTCGCCCCGCAGATCTTGTTCTCCACATTCCACACGGTCTCTCCGTGCCGCACAAAATAGATCATCCTTTTTCCTTCCATAACTGCCTGAAACATTCGTCGAAGACGAATAATTCATATTGGGCTTCATGCCCAATAATTCATATCAGCTGTAAGCTGATAATTCATATTACAAAGCAACTACGTTGCTTTGTAATAATTCATTGATTTCCATCTCCGATGGAAATCCTTATCAACTCTTCAATATGTATTTCCACGCTGTCCAGCACCGCCGCCGGGCAGTTTCCCTCATTCAGGATCATCGGCAGTTCCGTGCATCCCAGCACGACAGCCTCTATACCGTCCTGTTCCTGCATTTTCCGGATGATCGCCTGGAATTCATTCAGCGTGGATTCCTTTACAATGCCGTTCTCAAGCTCTTCCAGGATCCTTTTGGCGATCAGTTCCCTGTCCGCCTTTTCCGGAATGATAACTTCAATTCCGGCTTCCCGGAGATCCGTCTTCATGTAGTCCTTTTCCATTGTAAAGATAGTCCCCAGCAAGCCGATCCTCCGGTACCCCCTGCGCTGTGCCTCCCGGCACACTGCCCGGGGAATGCTGACAAGGTCTGCCTTCGTCTTCTTCAGCAGGTCATCCATCACAATATGCATCGTTCCGGCAGTCAGTGAGATCACTTCCGCGCCTCCTGCCTCCAGGCAGCTGATCTTCTCTGCCAGGTAATCCACCAGCAGGTCATACTGCCCTTTTTCAACATATTCCCAGGCCCGGCGGAAATTCACGCTTTCAATGGCAATGTCCGGCATGGCTTTACCGCCCGTCATCCGGTCTATCCTCGTATTCAGTTCCCTGTAATACATAAGCGTAGATTCCGGTCCTGTTCCGCCCACCAGCCCGATCTTTTTCATGTTCCCGTCCTCCAGCGGAACAGCAGGAGCTGTTGAAACGACGGGGATACCCCTTTTCGTTCCAACAGTTCTCCTGTTCCCTTTGCTTCAAAACTTTTTAATTCTGAAAAACAGCATTCATGCTGTTTTCTCCGCCATTATGAATTATGAATTATGAAATTTTTTGTTCCGGCAGCCTGTAAACCTCCAGATCGTCCCAGGTTTCGGTATACACAAACCCGTATTTCTCAGCAATGTGTTTGGTAACGGCCTGTTCCGGATCGCATTCGATCACCGGTTTCTTTCCGTCCGCTGCCGCTTTTTCCATCAGCAGCTTTGTCAGTGCGGATGCGTATCCCTTGTTCCAGTATTCCGGCAGCAGCACCCATCCCAGTTCCATGGTGTCTTCCTCATAGGTGCCGTAGATCACATAGCCGATGAACTTACCGTCATCCTCCGCTGTAAAAACACGGGGTTCGTCAGACAGGGCATATTCCAGGAATTCCTTTGTCTGCTCTTCGGTATAAGGTGGCTCCATGTATTTCATCACATCGGGATTGGATAAAAGGGTATGCAGCGATTCAAAATCAGTTTCTTTCATTTTACGGATCGTAATATTCATTTTCTTTTTCCTCCAGTAATGATGCATTGCAGTATTGTTCACCATTGAACAGGCAATAAACCCGGTACAGCGTCTCCATATTTGCCTCCGGCAAATATCCCGTGCGAAGCACAGTATATATCACGTGGCCGGTAGGCCACATTTCACATTTGCCGCAGGCAAATATTTCACATTGAACCGCTTGCGGTTCAATATTTCACATGTCAAAGCAATATAATTGCTTTGACATATTTCATTGGGTTTATGCGGCTATGCCCGCATAAACCCCTCGCACCCCATGTCCGACATCTTCCTGAATCCAACGGATTCATAAAAAGCGATCGTCTTCGGTGTGGAATCCGTTGTCAGTTCAATCTGGCGCACATGGCTGTATCGGGCCAATATCTCTTTCAGCAGGGCCGTTCCGATGCCTTTGCGCTGATATTCCGGAAAAACCAGGATATCCTGCACAAATACGATCGTGGCGCCATCGCCTACAACCCGGATGATTCCGGCCAGCTTATCATTCTCATAAGCTGCCAGTACCAGCAGGGACTGTTCAAATCCCTTTTGCAGAGCTGCCGGGTCGTTGGTATAGGCACTCCAGCCCACAGCTGAATAAAGCCGCAGTATTTCTTCTTCCCTGTAAGCAGGGTATTCTCTGATGTCCATAGATAAGTTATATGATTCCTTTCAATCCTTGTTAAGATAATCCCAGTAGTCCTGTCGAAGTGTATTCAGCAGTTCCTCGTGGTCCCCGCCTTCCGCATACACTTCATTCACGGCCTGGATGTCCTGGAGCCGCCGCTCCGGCACACAGTTCGGGCAGGCCTGCAGTTTGCTGTAGGGTGCCTCATCAAGCTGGGAATAGGTAAAGGGTGTAAAAGTAATCCCTTTCCCGTTGGTGCAGTGATCCTCCCGGTGGTAGTAGGAACCGCCGTTCGGATTGTAATACAGCACTGTTTCCGGATCGGGTTCCGGAAGCTGGCGTCCCTGCCAGTCCTCCCAGATAACGACCTTCACCTTGCCGCAGAGTTTCTCTGAATTCACCAGGTTATAGATCCACGCCATGTTGATCCCTTCAGGGGTCTTCAGGCGCTGCACCCGGATGCAGCCATGGCTGCACTTGGTGCCGAGTTTCGGTTCCGTTGTTTTGTAGTTATGTGAACCGTCCTTGTTTTTCTGATGGGGCACCTCATGCACTTCGTCCCCGCCGTTGAAACGGATGGCGTAGGCGCAGATCAGCTTGTCGCTGGTCAGCTGGCCGGTCATGTTGATCAGCAGGAACTCTCCGGAGCGCGTCTCGTTATACGGCTGATATTTTGATCCGTTCCACTGCACCAGGCCTGTGGAGCACAGGAGTGTGGCGATCATCTTTCCTTCCTGGAAAACATACAGCCGCTGTGCCAGCTTATCCACGACAAGGGCAAGCCGCTTTGTTGGCTCCACCTGCTTCAGGTATTTTGTCGGGATATAGCCGCTTACGAGCAGGTTCCATGCTTTGGTCTTTGTGGCCGGCTTGGAGAAAAAGGAACTGGAATAACATTCCACCAGGGACCAGCCGTTATCCAGCGTCTCGATCACGCGAAGTCCCTGTGACAGGTTGGATACTTCGCCGATGATCTTGGATTTCTCATCCGGTTCCTGATACAGGTAAGTCTGCACCTTGGTCAGCTGGGATTTGCTTTTGCCCTTGATCTTTCCCAGATCCACCACGGTGATCGGCTCCATGAGCATATTCCATACAGCTTCTTCATCGCTGATGTCCATTGGAGTGTTCCAGTAGGCTGATCCCTGCCCGTCTGTATAGGCACTGCCGTGGGACGGCGTGAAAACTTCCTCTGTTTCCAGGACAGGTGTCGCCTTTTCGATGGTTTCCGAAAGCTCATCATCCGGATCGACCCAGATATCTTCAACGATCTCGTCCTCTTCAGCCCATGCGAAACCACAGGTGCCCAGTAACACGAGCGCCAGCAGCAGGCAGAAAAGGGATCGCAACCGCATCATCTTGCGCAAACTCCTTCGTTCAGAGTCAATATGCTGTATATCATTGTACAATTATATGCCCGTGTTTTCAAGCATTCCTATCCTCTTCCCCAACATTTTTCTGCAAATTTCGTAATCGTTTTCCAGTTTCAGTAAATCCAAAATCTCATTTAATCGAAAAAACAGCGCTTCACAGCGCTGTTTTCTCCACCATTATTCATTATTCATTTTTCAGTCTTAAGTTTTAAGTAGTTCCCCGCCCGCAGGGGAGCGAAGGAAGCGGTGCCACAGTGTGGCATTTGCCTAAGGCAAAAGCGACCTGAACGACTCAAGCGAAACAAGCAATGCGAAGCGCTCCAAGCAAGCAGTGCGTCGATTGAGCTTGCGGAAGGCATATTTCACATCGGCCGCTCCATCGGCCGATATTTCACATTTCAAAGCAACACCGTTGCTTTGAAATATTTCATTTAACCCGTAAGGGTTATTTACTTTATTGGTTCAAACGTTATCCCGTTCTTTTTACAATACTTCTCTGCGCACGATCCTTTCCTGGCTTTGCAAACAATGTCATAAAACTTTGGGATTGCGGCATCTTCAATGGTAATCACACTGTCCGGAATAATAATTTCCGTCATTTGAGAGCAATTCTGTAAAGAGACAGTCCCGATGACCTTGATTCCTGCCGGAACCGTATAAGCACCTTTGATCGATCCGGCGACACTGATTAATGTCATTGTCCTCTTTTCAATCAGCACCCGGTCTTTCACTTCATAGACAGGATGATCCTTGGAAATCTGAACAGTCGTCAGGTTATTGCAGTCATCAAACGCACCGGCTCCGATGCTGTATACACTGTTGGGGATCGTAACGGAATTCAGCATACCGCAATGCATAAATGCCTGGGTTCCTATTTCTTTAATTCCTTCCGGAATAAAGACCTCTTCCAGGTTCGTGGCACCTGTGAAGGCACACATGCCAATTATCTGTACACTGTCCGGCAGAATAACCTTTTTCACTTCACTGCTGCAGAAGGCATCTTCCAGGATTTCCGTTATTCCCCAGCTCACCTCATATGTTTCTCCCATACCGCAGGCCGTGATCATCTGCATGTTTTTCTTATTGATCAGTGCGCAATTGCTGAACGCGTAGATCGGATGATTCGGGGAGATCGAAAAGGACAGCATGTTATAGCACTGCAGGATCGGCGGTTGTCCAATCTCTTCAATACTGTCCGGCAGGCTGATGTTTTTCAGGTTTTCACAATAAGAGAATGCCCAATGGCTGATCTTTTTCACGCCTTCCGGAATAATAACCACCGTAAGATTGTTGCAATTCATAAACGCCTGATACCCGATTGATGTCACCGCGTATCCGTCCAGCATCGCCGGGATCCTGCCGTCTGTAATACTCTCTTTGACAGATGTGATCTCAGCTGTTCCGTCTTCCTTTACCTTGTACCCGAACAGTTTCGGATCCGCTGTTTCCTGTCCGGCATCCGTCCCTGGAGCTTCTTCAGCTGCCGGTGCGGCTGGTTCTGCCTTCGCCTGTTCAGTTTCAACTGTTGCAGGCGCCGTCTCTGCCTGCTCCTGCTCCGCTTTCAGCGCGGCAGGTGCCGGCATTTGCGGATCTGCCTCCTCAAATCCCAGGCCCAGTTCGCTGATCTTCTTTCCGCCAAACAATCCGGTTGTGGGATTGTAGTCATAATAATTCCTTTCCGGGCGATACTGGGAAACATACCCGCTCAGCAGCTTTCCATATCGATCAAAGCTCAGGATCATATCCGCGTTTTCCATGCGTTTACTGATTGATGATTTGCTGATTGTTCCGTTTACATAATTGATTGTTTTTCCTATGCCGCCGGCTCCCATAGCGTTAAATCCCTGGGATTGTGTTCTTTCCTCATACGTTACATAGGTTTTCTTGCTGATCGAATACTTCAGATACCAGTCCGTCTGCTCGTTTTCATACGTTGTGCCGACCCATACACCGTCTTCCATGGTCAGGACGCCATCCCGGATCATCTGACTGGCCTCTTCTATCCTGCCATAATAATCATCACTGGAAAACGCATTGGGATAATATGCACCGAATCTGGTTTCTTTCCTGACAGCATCGTATGTCAATTCAATAGCATACCGGAAATCCTTTTTACTGTACTCCAGGTTCATCTCTGTAGCACCCATAGCTTCAAAAGGATAATCCGTCACAATCTGCGGCTTACCTGCGTCATCGAATTCCACGCTAACCGTGAAGTCCACGGCCATCGGGATCTTCGACACCTCTGTAAATTCATCCATCGAAGGCTTTTCAACCGCTGTCACAGCCACGGAATCAGTCTTTCCCTGCTCTGTTTTCAGTACTGCAGGCGCATACACCTGGACGTCTTTATCCTCAAAGCCAAGGCCCAGTTCACTGATCTTCTTCCCGTCAAACAGGCCGGTGGCAGGATCATATTCATAGAATATTTGAGCCGGATAATGCTGCGAAATATAGCCGTATACCACTTTGCCATATTCGTCAAAACGCAGGATCATATCGAGTTTTTCCCCGCGTTTCATATAGTATGAACCGCTGAGCATTCCGTTATTATAACTGATCTGGTTTATCTCTCCGCCTGTACCCATGGCGTTAAAGCCCTGGGAGTGAGTTTTTTCCTCATATGACAAATAGGTCTTTTCGCTGATGGAATACTCCAGGTACCAGTCTGCTTTCTCACTATGGAATGATGTGCCGATCCAGACACTGTCCTCCATGGTCAGTTCTCCGTTCTGGACCATCTTGCTGGCCTCTTCCACTATTTCATAATAATCCTCACTGGAGAAGGCCTGGGGATAATAGCCGCTGAACCTTGTTTCTTTTGTAGCAGCATCATACCTCATATCAATTGCGCTTCGGAAATCCTTTTTGCTGAACACAAGGTTCATTTCTGTAGCGCCCGTGGCTTCAAAGGGATAATCTGTCACGACATGCGGCTTGCCCTCGTCATCGAATTCCAGGCTGACCGTAAAGTCCACGGCCATCGGGATTTTTGATACGCTGGTAAACTCGTCTATCGAAGGCTTTTCAATTGCTGTCACAGACGCAGATTCAGTCTTTTGTTCTGTCTCTGCTGTTCCGGCATATTTCTGCTCCGCTTCCAGTGCCGCAGGCGCGGTCACCTGCAGGTCCTCATCTTCGTATCCAAGTCCCAGCTCGCTGATCTTTTTCCCGCCAAACAGTCCTGTAGCAAAATCGTAGTAAAAAGAATTACTTTCCGGACGGTACTGAGAAATATAGCAGGAGTTCATATGACCGAACTGATCAAAGTACAGGCACAGATCAGCATTTTCGGTTCTTTTCTGATAATAGGACCGCACCAGTTCATCACCCGAATAAGCGAGCTTTTTCCTGATTCCGCCTGTACCCATGGCGTTAAAACCCTGGGAATGGGTTTTTTCCTCATATGAAACATAGGCTTTCTTACTGATGGAATACTCCAGATACCAATCCGTCTGCGCATTTCTATACGCTGTACCGACCCAGACGCTGTCATTCATGGTCACTTCGCCGTTCCGGATCATATCCCAGGCTCCTGATGTATCGTGGTCAGGAAATAACTTGCCATTATAGCCTGTAAGCCATGTTCTTCCGGTATCAGCATAGTAACTCAGCACAACGGCTTCCGGGATATCGCCTTTATCATACCGCAGGTTCATTACCGCCGCGCCCATGGTCTCAAATGGATAATCCGTCACAATACGAGGCTCACCCTCGTCATCGAATTCCACGCTGACCGTAAAGTCCACGGCCATCGGGATTTTCGAAACGCTGGTAAACTCGTCGATCGGAGGCTTTTCAATTGCTGTCACAGCCGCAGGCTCAGTCTTTGCCGGCGCCTGCTCTGCTTCCAGTGCAGCAGGTGCCGGTATTTGCAGGTCTGCCTCCTCAAATCCCCAATCCAGTTCGCTGATCTTTTTTCCACCAAACAGTCCGGTTGAGAGATTATAGTCGTAGGCGCTTCCTCCCACAACACGCTGGGTAACATACCCGCTAAGCAGCTTTCCATATCGATCAAAGGACAGGATCAAATCAGCTTTTTCCAAACGTTTCGTAATCGATGAGCCGGATATTTTCCCGTTTGTATAATTGATTGTTGCACTTTTGCCGCCTATTGCCATTGCGTTATATCCATGGGATTGGGTTTTTTCTTCATATAAAACATAGGATTTCTTACTGATGGAATACTCCAGATACCAGTCCGTATTCTCGTTTTCATACGTTGTACCAATCCAGACACTGTCATCCATGGTCAGGACGCCATCCCGGATCATCTGACCGACCTCTGCAATCCTGTCAGTATAATTATCGCTGGAAAACGCTTTTGGAGTATACCATCCCATTCTTGTTTCTTTCCTGACAGCATCATACACCAGTTCAGTGGCATGCTTGAAATTCTTCTTGCTGTATTGCAGACCCAGCTCTGTAGCACCCATAGCTTCAAAAGGATAGTCCGTCACAATGTGCGGCATGCCTGCGTCATCGATTTCCACGCTGACTGTGAAGTCCACAGCCATCGGGATCTTTGATACGCTGGTAAACTCTTCGATCGAAGGTTTTTCAATCGCCGTCACAGCCGCAGATTCAGTCTTTACCTGTTCAGTCTTATCTGTTTCCGGCTCAATCTCCGCTCGTTCTGACTCTTCTGTTACGGCAGCCGGTTCAGCATTATCCTGTTCCTTTCCAAGTGCGGCAGGCGCGGCTGCCTGCAGGTCTGCTTCTTCAAATCCAAAGTCCAGTTCGCTGATCTTCTTCCCGTCAAATAGTCCGGTTTCGGCATTGTATTCATAGGTTTTGCTTTCCGGACGGTACTGAGAAACAGAGCATTTGCTCATATTGCCGAACTGATCAAAGTTCAGGATCATATCAGCATTTTTCATGCGCTTAATGATTGATGAGTCGCTTATTATTCCGTTTTCATAATTGATTGTTTTTGCTGTACCACCGGATCCCATGGCGTTAAATCCCTGGGAATGTGTTTTTTCCTCATAAAACACATAAGCTTTCTTGCTGATGGAATACGCCAGATACCAGTCTGTCTGCTCGTTTTCATTTGTTGTACCGACGTAGACACTGTCATGCAGGGTCAGGACGCCGTTCCGGATCATGTCTCCTGCTCCTGATGTATCAAAGTCAGGGAATACCTTCCTGTTAAAACCAATGATTCTTGTTTTACCGGTTTCGGCCCGGTAATTCACCGTGATGGCGCCCCTGATATCATCTTTATCATACGTCAGGTTCATTTCGGTGGCACCCGTGGTTTCAAACGGATAATCCGTCACAACACGCGGATTGCCCGCGTCATCGAACTCCACACTGACCGTAAAGTCCACAGCCATCGGGATCTGTGACACGCTGGTATAGCCAACAGACACGAGCGTTTCTTCCGCTGTCACAGCCGCAGGTTCAGTCTTTGCCGGTTCCGTCTCTGTTGCTGCAACAGCCTGCTCAGCATTGACCTGATCCCTTCCAAGTGCGGCAATCGCAGGTACCTGCAGATCCTCATCATCAAATCCAAGCTCCAGTTCGCTGAGCTTCTTTCCGTTGAAAAGACCGGTGGTCTTGTCGTAACTGTAGAAGGAGGATTTCCGGTAATTCGGATCAATCCTGCAGTCGGTAACTTCCCCGTTCACATCATAGATGATCCACAGGTCCGCGTCTTTGGAACGTTTCATGAAACTTGAATAGATCAGGTTGCCGTCAGCATCATAGCTGGCGCTTTTTATCGTTCCTCCCGTTTCAATGCCATTATCGGGCTGGGCATAGGTTTTTTCATCGTACTGGAAGAATCGTCCTCCTTCCAGGGAATAAAGCAGGAACCAGTCTGTTTCCGGACCATAGTTTGATGTGTTGATACTTATCGTATTATCCACAGTCAGCTGTCCGCTCCGGAGCGCCTGGTTTGCCGCCTGGAAGCTGGAGTAACGGTTATTCCAGATAACCACCCGGGTTTCCCCTGTGTTAAACTCATATGTCAGTTCCACCGCCTTCAGCGTTCCGGCGGTATTGTAATTCAGGACCATTTCCGTCGCTCCGGTGGATTCGAACGGATAATCCGTCACGATATGCGGTTCACCGGCGTCATCAAACTCCAGCATGAATGTGAAGTCCACAGCCATGGGAATCTCAGAAACGCTGGTGTAGTTCGTTTCTGCCGAGGCAATACCGGTGAATACGATGCCTGCCAGCAGTACCGCCGCCATAATGATCAGGAACTTTTTCATTTCTTTTGTCTCCCTTCACTTTGCTCCGTGAAAAAACCAGGAGGGCATTTTTCTCTGATATGATTCTATCATGTCTTGAATCACAACGGTGTAACAATCCTGTAAATTCTGTAAACCGGTCTGTACAAAAAGCGCAGGAGACATTCCTGTGTCTCCCGCGTCATTCATTACAGATATATCTCAGCCCGGCGGAAACCATCTTCTCCCCTCAAAGATCCGGTACATTTCTTTGAAGATAGCATCGTTTTCCACTGATTCTGTGCAGCATGCCGGACAGTCTTTCGGTCCGCCTTTGGCAACAGCGTATACACTGATCACCATAAGGCATATATTGAAAAGAAAAACAACCGTATATTTACGTTTATCTTCCCCGCACATGAGCTTATAAACCGCGTACGCCGCAAAGCCAAGGCTGAAGAATCCGTTCAAAGCGGACGATAAAGGGATTGATTCCATGTGTGAGAAAGCAATCTTAAACACATACCAGTGAACATAGTAAAAAGCGTTCGCAAACAGCAGCAGCGCATACAGGACCAGGGAAATAATGATGAGCGAGATTCTCACCTTTCTTTTGGTCAGCCAGAATGGAATAGCCAAAAGGATAACGCGAATCGGCAAAGCGATCATTTACGTCTCCCTCCCTCCTTCATCTGCCTATATAACGCTCCACCCCTTACCTGAATTCCATGGCATCGTTTCATTTTTGTTCGGCGGTATCACGTACAAGGTAAATCTTTATCGGATCCGGACCATACCATTTCTGGGTCTTGATATAGATTCTGCCCTTTTCTCCCCATAGCTTCATGGGGTAATCCTCTGGCCCGTTCTCTATCCCGTTGCGGGATATAACCCTGCCGTTTCCGTCAAAGAAAACAAGCTTGTCAACGATTGTTCCCCTGAATGTAACTCCGCAGAATATTTCCCCCGGCAGGCATACTGATTCCAGATACACCGGAATCTCCAGCTCAATTCTTTTCTGTTCTCCGCTGTTCAGGTCAATCCTGAACAAGTCATTTTCATCGCCATGTCTTTCATACTGTGTATAGCCATATTGTTCCCTGAAAAAATAAAAGTATGATGCTTTGGGATCTGTCTTGAACCGCCTGTTCTCTTTGAGTTCCCTGTCCATGATCACCATCTGCTCACGCATGGAATATACATAACATCCCATATACGGATTCCAGTAAAAGGCATATGCCTTTTTTGTGCTGTCCGGTAAAACATATTCAGTCAGCATGGCACCGTCCGTGGCTGCCAGGCGGCACACTTTATCATTCCTGTCCCTGTTTTCATCATGGAAACTCATCTGAATGACAGCCTCGTCAAGGTCCGCCTGGACAAATTGAAGCTGCTCACGCATCCCGTTCAGTCCCGGTGCAAAAGTCCACAGCGTCCTGCCCTCAGGATCCACACAGGTTATTTCATGATAGTCCGGTGAAAGGCGAAGCCTGTATGGGCTTTTTTTCTCCTGGTTCCGCACAGATTCAGGCCATTGTTCCGGCGGAAGCAGTTCCAGAACAAAGCGATTGGGCCGGTTCCGGAATTCCTTTTCCCGTGCCTTCAGCGTTTTCCAGGTTTCATCGCTTTTCTTTACCTTCCCAATCTCTTCCTGTTCATAGACAACGTCAAAGGGAAGACCAAAGGTTTCTTCCAGCAGCCTGAAGCTTTCGTCCACAGAGGTACACCATTTCATCATCCGAAGCTTTTTCAGGACTGTCGGATCCTCCGGGAACATTTCTCCCGCATCCTTCAGTTTCGAGCTTGTTCCGCTGTTATCGATCGAGGCAATCTTCTTTCCGTCCCGGTAAAACATCAGCTCGAAAAGTTCATCGTCAAAGCAGAAGAATGCCAGCGCGTCCCCGGGGAAAAACCGTGTAAGGCGTGTGATCTTCCGCCAGTTGTTATCCTCACACAGCAGGATCGTCCACCCGTCGAATCCGCCCAGCAGCCTGCTCTTTCCCTGGATCTTTCCTTCAGGAATATTCACATCATCGCCGTGAAAATACAGGTTACAGTATGTCGCGCCCATTTTCATCCCACTCTCTGTCAATGCTCTTTCGGTCTCTCCGCGACCATATTACCCGCTGTCAAACCACGAATCAATAAATTCCCCTCAGAATTTACTATATTGTTACACCCTTTACAGCATTTCCCGCCAAAAACGGAACCCCGGGACGGTTCCTGGTTCCATTTTCTAAAAAGTAGAACAGAGGAACCGTCCCGGGGTTCCGTTTTGGCTCATCAATTCAAAGAAAGCGCGTTTCCACGCGCTTTCTTCCACCATTATTCATTTTTCAGCCTTAAGTTTTAAGTTTTAAGTGGCAGCTCTGCTGCCTCACCCGTCCAGCTCAATCGAATCCGACACGTAATACAGATAGTTATGTTCCTTGCAGAACTCATCGATTTCCTTGATCAGTTCCTCATCCGTGGTGTATTCGATCAGGTAGATATCCGCCCCCTGGGAACCGTACCGGCCGATATAGGATTCAAAGTATTCCCGGTCTTCCGGATCAGCCCTGCCGAAGGCATTCTCGTCCCAAAGGATCGTGGAGATCACGGATTCCTGGGCAATGCCCGTGATCACGTCGCTCCACTTGCCGCCCTGCTCGCAGTAGGCATCCATAAAGGTATCCCCGCTGTTGATGATCACTTTCTTCCCTGTCTGCACAAGGCTCTTCATGATCACGGAAAGGCCTTCCAGAATTTCCGGCCGGGGATATACATAATAGACGTCGCAGTTGTCCACGAAAAAGCCGTCAATCTCCTTGTCCATCAGCCAGACGGCAACATTCTTCAGGATCAGGTCCTGCCAGCGCGGATTGGAAACGTCCACCCATACTTCCTCTTCCCAGTGCTCATAGGCACCCAGGGCCAGATCCTTGTACTCGTCATAGTAATCCCGGAAATCTTCCAGGGAACCGACGTTGATATAGGAGAAGACTTTATGACCCTTGCTCCGGAAACTGTCAATCTGTTCTTTTGTATAGTACTGGGCATCGATCACAATGGTTTCGTAATCCCCGAACTGTTCCAGGTCATCACAGACGTTCAGGATCACGCCAAAGGGATACTTGAATCCGGGAGCCGTTTCCGCTCCGGCAGTACCCATCACCAGCACCAATACTGTCAGGATAATCATTGCGCGTTTTATGATTTTCATTTTTTCGCCCTCCGCGGTTTACTCTGCAGTCATTATACATTATTCATTGTTATTGGTTCATTGATTTATATTGTTCATTGCAAATTACTTATTGACTTCAATTGTTCATTCTTCATAAGTCCGAAAGACGCATCAATTCAAAAAAACAGCGCCCCCGCGCTGTTTTATCCTGAATTGTTCATTATTCATTGTTCATTGTTCATTGACAATGCTTCTTCCATCGTAATCTGCTGTCCCTGGTCTCCCGTTTCCTTTTCCCTCAGCCGGTCAAAATACTGCTTCCGCGTCTGCCGCAGCACCGTCTTGTATTCCGCGCTGCCGTTCTCGTCCAGCGTCTCCAGGAACATATGCTCCCGGGAAGCCAGTTCCGGATAGATCCGGATCAGGGTCGCCATACCGATGTTGGAACAGATACCCGCAACCCGCTTATATTCCGCCATCAGGTTGGAGAAGATGGCATCGGCCAGAAAGGAGCACTCACCTGCGCTCATGCGGTTCAGGTGATTCTGGGTCATCTGGTTGATCAGGTCGTTCACCACATGCACCTTCGGCTCGATCAGGGCAGCGGCCTGTTCATTCTTCCCGGAGAAAGCCTCCTCCGCGTTGTTCAGCACATCTTCCATCAGATCCTGCAGGATCTTCAGCTCGCCTTTGCATTTATCGGAGAAAGCGGTATTGTTCTCGGACAGCCTTGCCGCGATATCCGCGATCTTCACCGCCTGGTCGCCCAGCCGTTCAAATTCCGTTGTCTCTTTGTAATACTGGTTCAGGATATCCGTATACTGGTCGCTCTGCAGATGCGGCAGAAGCTCCACCAGGTAGCGGCTCAGGTTATCCGTCAGCCGGTCCAGCTGCAGTTCTTCCGCGTTGATCTTGTCATTCCGTTCTTTGGAATAATCTTCAAACTGTTTCTGCGCCTTGCCCAGGTTTGCCCGGGCAATGGTAAACATGGTCTGCAGCGTATCAAAGCAGCTGCCCAGGGCCAGCGCGGGTGTGTTATAGAACACAGGGTTCAGGCCCCTGATCACCTCGTCATATTTGGTTGTAACTGTCTTGTCCTTGCCAACGATCCGGTCGCTCAGCCGTTCATGGAAACCGATCACAGGAAGCAGGCAGACCGCGCATACAAGGTTGAATACCGTGTTCGTATTTGCGATCATACCGGAATTCACCGTGGCATCCCAGAGGTTGTCAAGCAGTCCGAGATGATGAATGATCGTGATCACGATCAGAACCATAGCACTTTTGCTCAGGTTGTACAGGATATTCACGATACCGACCCGCCGTGCTTCCCGGTTTGCGCCGATGGAGCATACAATAGCTGTTGTCACGCAGTCTCCCAGGTAAATACCGACGATTACGGAATAGATGGCTTTAAAGGTCAGCAGTCCGCTGGCGGAAAACGCCTGCAGGATACCAACTGCTGCCGAAGAGCTTTGCAGCATAAACGCCACGCCCGCGCCGGTCAGGTAACCCAGGAACGGATTGTTGCCCAGTCCGGAAAAAAGCTGTTCCACCATGCCGGATTTCTGCAGTGCATTCACGGCGCTGGTCATGTTCAGCAGGCCGGAAAACAGGATGCCGAAACCGATCGCTATATTACCGATAGAACGTGAATTTCTCAAAATCCCTGTCATGATCAGCAGGATACCGATGATCAGGGCAATAGGCGCCAGTGTGGAAGGCTGGAAAATGCGAAGGAATGAAGTATCTCCGGAAGTATTCAGGTCCAGCAGCCGGATAATCTGTCCCGTTACCGTTGTACCGACGTTAGCGCCGATAATAATACCCAGTGACTGGTGCAGCGTCAGGATTCCGGCTGCAACAAGGCCTGAAGTGATCACGATGGTTGCCGTGGAGGACTGGATCAGGGCGGTAACAGCAATACCCAGGATAAATGCCTTCAGGGGGTTGTCTGTCACTTTTTCCATGACATGCTTCAGTGTCCCCGAGGAGTTTTCCTTCAGGGAATCGCCCATCAGGCGCATGCCGTACAGGAACATTGCCAGGCCGCCCAGCAGGGACAAAACGTCAAAAAAGTTCATCTTTTTTCCGTCTCTTTCGCTTATGCATAAAGGTTTTCCGGAAAACCCCAAAACCGCGTTTATCATACCAAAAAATATCCTTATACGTAAAGAACAAAATCACATTCTGAACATCTTCCCCCATATTTTATTTTCCAATCAAATAAACAGCGTCCGAAGACATTGTTCTCTCCGCAATTGTTTATTGCTTATTTCCTTGCCCGCCAGGTGTCATCCGCAGGCACATTGTCCCTATTGTCATCTCGACCGAAGCGGTGAGATCTGAAAAAACAAAAAGAAAGCGCGTTCACACGCGCTTTCCTCCACCATTATTCATTGTTCATTGTTCATTGTTAATTGATATGGCACATTGTCCCTATTGTCATCTCGACCGAAGCGGACAGATCTGAAAAGACAAAAAGAAAGCGCGTTCACACGCGCTTTCCTCCACCATTATTCATTGTTCATTGTTAATTGTTAATTGATATTCTCCTCCCTCTCCGATGAGAAAAATATCATACTCTTTCCCTAATTCGAATTCCTGTTCGATCGTTCCCACCTTGTGTTCCTCCATTTCTTTTCCCATCATCACCTGGAGGATCGCGTCTTCCGGCGCAAGGTCCGATACCCCGTATGCCACCTCAATCCGCAGGTCTTTCAGTTCCTCCGGGTTGTCCGTGGAATAGGGGCAGCGGTAAAAGTCTTCTCCCTCATCGGGAGTGGAACACACGTATCCCATATACTGCTCGCCCGCATAAAAATCAAAGCGGAGATAGGAAATTTCCAGGCCGCTTTGGTCATAAATCTTCAGCAGGAAGGAATCATCTCCCGCTTCTTCCTCCGCAAATGCGGCGGTTCCCATCAGCAGGCACAGGCACAGGATCCAGGTTAACAGTTTCTTCATCGTTCTCTTTCCTCTTTTCCGCGCCGTTTCCGGCGCTGTTCTTCCCTGCCATACTATCCGGAACAGATGAACGCCTTATGAACACACCGTAAACTCATAGTTCTTAAATAAATACTATAAAAGAAAAGCGTGTCTCACACGCTTTTTCTTCCACAATTGTTCATTGTTAATTGTTCATTGTTCATTTTCACAAGATGTATTTCAACATCTTGTGAACAGCCACTTATTTCCATTTTCCTACCATTTATCGAAAAACTATGGAAACCGTACCGGCCTTCCCATATAATACAATCACCCGGGAGAAAGGAGCCAAAAAAGTGCAGGTTGAGATAAAGATCGATGCGTCCGTAACCGAGCCGAAAGTGATCGTCGTGGCGAATGAGCTCACGGAGGAGGTCAACGCGCTGATCCAGGTGCTGTCCGAATCCGAACCAAGGATGATCACAGGTTTCCGGGATGACACCGTCACCGTATTGGATGAAAAGGATATCCTCAGAATCTATGCCGCCAACGGCAAAGTATACGCGGTTTTGCCGTCCGGCGAGTACGCGCTGCGTCTTCGCCTGTATGAAGCCGAGGAGCGCCTGAAATCGTCCCGCTTTGTCCGGATTTCCAATTCCGAGATCATCAATCTCAGGAAAGTCAAAAGCTTTGACCTGAGTTTTACCGGAACGATCTGCGTCATTCTGTCAGACGGCAGCAAAACCTATGTTTCAAGACGTTATATGTCAAAAATCAAGGAGGTATTAGGAATATGAATAAGCAGCTTTGGAAAAAAGCCTTTTCACGGGCCCTGATCGGCATGCCCATCGGGCTTACGATCAGCACAGTCATAACCATCATCATTTCCCTGTGCAAGGCGGACGGACAGTATTATCCTGTCGTTCCCGCCCTGGTTGCGGACTGCGGTTCCGAGATCAACGCCGTCCTGATCCAGGCGCTCTGCTCCTTCCTGTACGGAGCCATCTTTGCGGGTGCTTCGGTTGTTTTTGAAACAGACTGGAGTCTGACTAAAATGACGGTTGTGCATTTGATTGCCATTTCCCTTGCGGTACTGCCCATCGCCTACTTCATGCAGTGGATGGCACATACCTTCGTCGGCTTCCTGATCTACATCGGCATCTTCCTGCTGATCTATGCGATCATCTGGCTCATTAACTACCGCAAGATCCGCACCGGCGTCGATGCCATCAACCAGAAAATCAAAACCACCCTCTAACCCATCATACAATCATAAAAATCGCTCCCTTCCGGGAGCGATTTTTTCTTCCATATGCTCAGCGCAGCGTTTATATATTTGCGTCAGCAAATATCACGTGCGAAGCACAGTAAATCTCACATTCGCTGGGGAGCGAAGGAAGCGGTAGCCCAGTGGGCTATCCTGCGTAGCAGGAAGCCACCTGGAGTCCTGTCGCGCGCGGTGCGCGAGGCGGGAATTCCGCCCGCGGTGCGTGTGCGTTTCCTTACCGAAACGAGCAATGCGAAGCGCTCCAAGCAAGCAGTGCGTCGATTGAGGTTGCGGAATGCGAATATTTCATTGGAGGTGGATAATATTAGTCCTTACGGACCAATATTATCCACTCTCTATCGTTTCCTGTCTGCATCTCAAACTCCGGATCAATGCTGTAACCTTCCGGCACCTTCAGCACCTGTACATGGTAGTCTGCCTTCTCACCGTCAAACGTGATCACGCCGTTTTCATCACCGGCTGCCATGGTGCAGTTCTGCTCCGTGCAGAAGTTCACCATCACCCCGGGCACGGGTTCTCCGTTCTGGTCAATCACATGCAGGATATAGGATCCTTTCTCCGCAGTCTCCGGTTCCTTACTCTCCACGTACTCCCAGGTAACGTCAAACCCCTCTCCCCGTCCATAGTCAACCAGTTCCTGGATGTCCTGTTCATTCCGGAACAGGTACATCGCGGTGAAGTCCGGATCAATACTCAGGTCGCCTGTCTGCGTCCCCAGGGAAACAACGAACCAGTGATCCGCCATCTTATCGTCATAAACATACTCGTTCCGTTCCTTGTCCAGCAGGGAGTATATGTAGAAAGTCTGATTGTTTTCATAGTCTGAGAAAACAATATCCTTCAGATTATCCTCAGCCTTGATCTCCAGAACGATCCGGGCAGTGTCATCGGTCACAACATATCCTGTGTATGTTTGTTCTCCATATATGGCATCATATTCAGGATCTGTATTGCGGGTCTTGATGGTAATTTGCTTTGCGCCTTCATTTTCCACCCGCATTCTCCGTGCGTCAGAAACCGGAAGTGCCTGCGTTTCAGACGGCAGCGGAATTTCTGTCAGCGCCCTGGATTCTGTATAGTTTTCACCCAGGAATGAGTCCAGCAGCCTGCTGATCTCGGCGCTGTCCTTAAATGCCATCACCTGCATGTACACCGCGTTTCCGAAACGGTCCACAATAATGGTGGTCGGTGTTCCCTGCACGCCGCCGAGATGCTGGCCGATATTGGTTCCCGCTTCCCGTGCCACAGGGTATTCCATGCTGTATTCTTTCTTCATATCCCTGAGAATGTCCCAGGTGTCTTCCGGTTCAACCGTCAGCCCGACAAACGCCACTTTATCCTTATACTTGTTATATGCTTCATTCAGATACGGGAATTCATGCACACAGGGCTCGCACCAGGAAGCCCACAGGTTGATCAGCACCGCTTCATGATCCTTCAGTGCTTCTGAAAGGGAAAACACATTCCGTTCCGTATCCATGGTCTGGAAATCCGGGAACGGCTTCCCTATGATTGAATTATCTTCTTCCGCCGCAGCCGCGCCGAAGATACATAACATCATTATCGCTATGAATATAATCAGGATTTTTTTCATTTCTTGTTTCCTCCTTTTGGGTTTATCGTCTATTTTCTTCCCCCCTCGTATATATAAACGATTCACCCACTCGTTTTGTACCGTTTTGCCATATCCCCGTAATTCCTTAATTGGAAGAAAACAGCACCTGAAAGTGCTGTTTTTTCCGCCATTTTTAAGTTTTCAGTTTTCATTTTTCAGTTTTCAGTAGCGTCTGCTTGCAGACGCATTATTTAGTTCCTTTTAACAATTACAAACCATTCTCCAAATTCATCCCCTGTCTGCATCTCAAACTCCGGATCATAGCTGTATCCTTCCGGCACCTTCAGCACCTGCACATGATAGTCTGCCGGTTCGCCGTTAAAGGTAACTGTCCCGTTCTCGTCAGCAATCACCATTGTACAGGCCAGGTCCGTGCAGAAGTTCACCGCTGTCCCGGGTACAGCTTCTCCGTACTGATCCATCACATGAAGAATATAGGATTCCTGTTCCGTTTCCGGTTCTTCCTCGTCCGCATACTCCCAGGTCATAATATAGTCATTTTCCTCCTGCATATAGTCAATCCATTCCTGGATAGCTTCCTTGTTTGGAAAAATCTGTAATTCTTCCAGTGCTTCTTCATTTGTACTCAGTCCGTTAAATAAGGAAATATAGTAATAATCGTTAAGTCCATTCACAATGTCCTGCTCATAGACATAGGCATTCCGTTCTTTATCCAGCAGGGAGAACATATCAAAAAATCGAATGCTGTCATTGATAAAAACAATTCTTGAAGGATCATCCTCCGCTGTTAATTCGATAATGATTCTGGCAGTGTCCCCGGGAACCACGTAGCCCACATCCTGCCATTCTCCGTATTCAGCATATAGCTCCGGATCTCTGTCGCGGCTGGTAAAGATAATCTTCCGTGCGTCCTCGTTCTCTACAAACATACGACGGACAGAAGATACCGGCAGTGCCTGCGTCCCGTCAGGCGTAGGAAGCCTGTTACACACTTTCGTTTCAGTATATTCGTCACCTGTGAAAAGCTTCAGCAGCCTGAACAGTTCCGGCCCGTTCCTGAATGCGTAATCCTGCATAAATACAGCATTCCCAAAGCGGTCCACAATGATCGTGGTCGGATTACCCTGCCTGCCGCCTATATATTCCAGTATGCCGGTGCCTTCCTCCTGTCCGACCTGATACTCCATGCCTTGTGTTGTCTTGACCCATGCAACCTTCTCCATGGTATCTTCCGGCTCGACCGTCAGACCGACAAACGCTATTTTATCCCCGAATTCTTTATATGCCAGGTTGATATACGGAAATTCCCGCTTGCAGGGGCCGCACCAGGAGGTCCACAGGTTGATGAACACCGCTTCGTGGTCCTTCAGTGCTTCGGACAGGGAGAACTCGTTCCCGTCCGTATCCGTAAATGAAAAATCTACAAACGGTTTTCCCAGGAAGGGCCAATCCACCGCCGCCGCAGTGCCCAGGATGCTTATCATCAACACGATTGCCAGTATCACCAGGATCTTCTTCATCTGTCCGTACTCCTTTGCAGTTTTCATCTTTTTCTTCTGCCCCTACTATATACGATTTCCCCTCTTTTGTCATTACTTTCCCCTAAAACTGTCAATCCGAAACCAAGCCATCGACTGGGATAAAGAATCGATCCCAAATAAACATGGGAACCATATTCTCCCGCCATCGTGTCATCCTGAGCGCAGTCGAAGGATCTCCTACGGATTCAGAGTGAAACAATAAACATGAGAACCATTCCCTTACTATGTCGAAGGCTCATTTATTCAGAAAAATCGCTCCCAGCGGGAGCGATTTTATCCACCATTATTCATTCTTCATTTTTCATTCTTCATTGCGCTAATCCTTAACTCTTAAGGATTAGCGTGCTCCTCCCCGCATCCATCATCAATTACGATTCTCCCTTTCCCGTTTCCGCACATAACCAGCTGGAACCGGTACTCGCCTTCCTCCACACCGGGAGTGATTTCCATTCCCGCCTTGATCTGGTCAGACCAGAGTTCCTTATCCTCTTTATCGTATAAGGTCAGCGTGCACGGCATTGTTGATTCCAGTTCCGTCACGGCCACGCTTGAATCCGCGTGCAGCCATACCGGGAAGCTGTGATCGCCCTCGTGCTCCAGTTCAAAGCTGAATCCGAGATCGAGCACATATTCATGCTCTTCATCGGTCACTACCTGTTCTATATCAATATGCCCCTGTTCATGGTTGTGTTCCATGTGCCCTGTATATAAGAATATCCCGAATATCACCAGCAGGGCAGCAACAACGATGATAATGACACCTACAACCTTGGGCAGCGTCTTTGATTTCATGGCTTTTACTCCTTTATACAGATATCTTTACGGCTACAATACGTTTTTCACGCTCTCCGTACAACCAATTCTGCAAAACCGGTCGTTTGAAATGCAAAACTGGTCATATCATCCTGGTGTTTTGTAAAGTATACAAGATAAAAGCAGTACGAACATTTACCAAATCTGTAAAATGCTGTATATTCTTTGCAGAGACATGCGGTCTTCGGCTGATACGACCTACACGGACAGGAGTGCGCTAATGAATATTGCTGTTTGTGATGATCTTCCCGAATACCGGGAGAAACTGAAGGAGCTGCTGGCACCCTACATTGCTGCCAACAAACTGGATATTGCGGAATTCTGCCGCGGCGAGGATCTGGTCGCTTCCTGTGAGAACGGCCAAATCTGGGATATTGTATTCCTGGATATTGAGATGGACGGACTGACGGGTATTGAAACCGGAAAACGCCTTCGGAAAATGCAGCGGGATGTGATCGTGATCTTTGTCACCAGCCACGTCAACTACGTTTCCGATGCCTTCCGCCAGGACGCCTTCCAGTTCCTCCTCAAGCCCGTACAGGAAGAGGATTTCCGGAAGGATTTTGAACGTGCCCTCCGTGTCTGGAAAAACCGTCGCAGGCGTTACCTGATCAAATGGCGCAACACCAGCAACATGCTGGAATACCGCAGCATCCTTTATCTGGAGGCCTACCACCGCCATATCTTTGTTCACGCGTCGGACGCTGATTACGAATGTGTCGGAAAATTGCAGGAAGAGTATACAAAGCTGAAGCCTTTCGGTTTCGCCCAATGCCATCAGGGTTTTGTTGTTAATATGAGTCGCATTGTCAGCATCAGCAAATCCTCTGTAAAGATGGATAACGGAAGCGAAATCCCGGTCAGCCGGCGCCATTACGCCAGCCTGATGAGTGATTTTAATCTTTATATGGCGGGGAAACTGATATGACATGGCTGTTTTACGCGGTTGACTTCATTGGAAACTGCCTGGATGACCTGGTGATCCTTTCATTCTTCAGGTCTGTTTCCGGCAGCCGGCACAAATCCCTTCGGACAGTGATCATCGTCTGCGTCCTGATGACACTGATGCGAAGTGCTGTGTCTCTCCTGCTGCCCAGTCGTACCATGAACCTCGTTTGCTCCCTGCTTGCCATCGCGGGCCTGTCATCCCTGTATGATATGCCTCAGCTGAAACGGATGATCTTTTCTCCGATCATGCTGATCATGATGTTCCTTTCAGAGGCCCTGGTAATGATGTTCATCTTATTGTTAACCGGCCTATCCCAGGAAGAAGCCTCTTCCAATATCCTGATCTTTACCGGCTGTCTGTTCGTCTCCAAAATGCTGCTTCTCTCCTTCCTGAAGCTGGTTCATTTTATTGTTCCCTCGTTTGGCGAGAAAATCCCCGGCTATCTGCTGGTTCCCCTGACAATGCTTCCGGTGGCTACCTTCCTCATGACCTTTGCCCTGGGTGAATACACGCTCCAGGACGGAACGTCCACCCTGACCTATTATGCCGTCGCCGCCCTGCTGCTCCTGACCGTCGCCAACATCGGCCTTTTCTTCCTGCTGGAATACCAGCAGCGGGAGGAAAAGGAAAAGGCCCGGATGCATCTCATGCAGAAGCAGACCGAAGGGCAGATCGCCTATTACCGCGAACTGGCCGAAAGGCAAAAGGTCAGCAACAAGACCATGCATGACCTGAAAAACCAGATGTTTGCCCTTTCAGAGGCCATGAAAACCGCTCCCGGAAAAACCCAGGAGATCATGGAAAGCATAACCGGCAGGATTTTTGCCGCCTCCCCCATGAAGATCACCGGCATTGATGCCGTCGACTCCCTGATCTTCACCAAACAGCAGCAGATGGAAACCCTTGGAATCCGTTTTGAGCACGCCGTATATATCTCCCCCGGCTGTTCCGTTGACCCGCTGGACATGTGTATCCTCCTGGGCAACCTGCTGGATAACGCGATCGAGGCAAACGAACATATAGTGCCGGAAAACCGTTATGTTTCCCTGACCATCACCCAGCAGGAGCACTGGCTGAGCATCACCATCCGGAACGCGGCGTCCCATGTTGTCCCCCTTGACGGAAAGACCATCCGTACCACAAAAGCGCAGAAGGAACTGCATGGTTTCGGCCTGAGCAGCGTCCGGGAAATCGCCTCCAAATATCAGGGAGACTGCACCTTCCGCTCCACCGATCAGGACTTCACTTCCTACCTGATCCTGCAGGTGGCATAACCGTACCAGATTTGCAGAAAAAGCGACCACTTTTGCATAAACAATTGAACAATACCCCATCAGATGGTATCTCTTTGAGCAGGTGATGAAAATGTTGGCGTCACAGGCAAAAAGGATATCATCTTTCTGTATTTCAAACGGGATTATCGTTGAACAGGATCGGGAAAAGTATGACTACTGTTATGAAATCATGCTTTCCACCCTGCTGAATTTTGCTTCCGTCCTGCTGATCGGTCTTTGCACCGGTTTCCTTGCGCAGACGGTCTGTTTCATGCTGGTTTTCGCCGTGCTGAAAAGCAATGCCGGCGGTTATCACGCGGAAAGCCATCTCGTCTGCTTTGCTGAAACAGTTGGCACTTTCCTGCTTTACAGGCTTCTCGCGGCTGTGATCCCTGCCGGGATCCTGCCATATGTCTCCATTGTTCTCATTGCTTTTGCCATTATCACCGTCTTCATCCTGGCGCCCGTCGGCACAGGAAATAAACCGATTGGCAGAAGGCAGTCCGGACAGTTAAAAAGGGATTGCTGCCTGATTATCCTGTTCCTTGGCGCGGCAGTCTTTTTCCTGCTGTTTTTTTCCGCCGCTCAATGGGCTTTTTCCATCAGCTTTGCTGTAACTGCTGTTTCCGTTTCCCTGATCATCGGTAAATACCAGCTTGCGAAACACGGCCCGGAGGCCTGAATGCATGAATCCGTATATAACGGAACCTGGTTTCCGTTAAATAAATAGGAGGAGAATCAAAATGAAGAAGAAACTGATCGGTATCCTGGTTTACCTGGCAAGCGCAGCCTCCGTGTTCGCGCTGATCCTGGGGCGCATTTCCGCCGCCCGTGCCTGCACCTACTGCTATTATCAGCCCAAAGTACCGGACTGCATGAAACAGGAAGACTGACAGAAAGGAACCTGAAATCGTGAAGAAAGCAATTTCTGTACTCCTTGTTGTCATCCTGTTGACGGCGGTTACCGCGACCTGTCTGGCAGCGGTGCACTCCCATACTTACAACGTTTGGGGCGGAAAGACAGTTGAAAACGCATGGTCTGGCGCGACAACTGTTCAGGGCTGCCACAACTGTCCTTACCGTCATACCCACTATGACGCGCGTGTGACAGTCACATACCTGTGTTCATGCGGAACCTCTCAGACAACATCCACTTATACTGACACAGTCAATAAGTACTGCCCCTACTCTCATTAATTTCGGGACTTATTCAATCAAAATATAAAAAAGGAGGAAAACATCATGAAAAAGTCCATTGCCCTGGTTCTCGCGGTTATCCTTCTCGTTGGCATCATCGGCACTGCCCTTGCATGCAGCCACAACAACTGGCATCAGGTTAACACCTACACCACATCCACAAAGCAGACCATTGCCAAGACGCATGGATGCATTAAGCTCTCCAATCCGCATACTCACTGGCGGTATAATTACGTAACTAAGACCACATACGTATGCTTTACCTGTGGTGATACAAAAACGATCAGGTCTACAAGCAGTGGCCCTGAACACTGCCCCAAAGACTGATTGTTAATTCGAATCCGGTTCCGTAAACGGAACCGGATTCTTTATGCCTGTATATAAGCAAAAAGGAGGATAAAAAATGAAAAAGTCCATTGCTCTTGTGCTCGCGGTTATTCTTCTCGCCGGCATCATAAGTACTGCTCTTGCATGCAGTCATAACAACTGGCATACCGCTAATACAGCTATCGTAGGTACAGGCTACCAAATATATAATTGCAGACAAGGTTCATGTCCTAACCGCTATGCTTCTCATAAGCACTGGAAAACAACAACTAAAATTCGAACAACATATGTATGTTTTACCTGTGGTGATATAAAACAAATAACGACTACATCTGTTGGTAAAAAAGATCATTGTTCTCTTGTAGATCCTGTTCACAAATAGTAATCTAATTCTTATGTTATAAAACATTATTTGATAAAGGAGGACAAGCCATGAAAAAGCCCATTGCCTTGGTTCTCGCAATCATTCTTCTTGTCGGCATCATCGGCTTCGCCCTTGCGGATTGCAGCCACAACAACAAGCATTGCGTAGGTTCTTACACAGTAACCACAATTCAATACATAGCCATGCAACATGGATGCCCTGCAAAATCCTGGGCGCATAAACACTGGCGGTACAAATACGATCTTTACAGAAGGTATTTATGCTATACCTGTGGTGATGTATCAGTCAGCTATGATTCTACAACCTATGGTAAGGTTCACTGCAACTGAAAAAACATTGACCACCCCAACTCAAAAACTCCGCCCCGGCGGAGTTTTTTTCATTCATAAAAACAGCACTCTGTGCTGTTTTATCAACCATTTTTAAGTTTTAAGTCTTCAGTTTTAAGTTTTCAGTTGTGTCAGCTTGCTGACACATTTATTCTTTGTGCTATACTACTCTTATCTTTCTTTTCTCAGGAGGCAGTTATGACTTTCGATTTCACAACCTGTCCCGATCGCCGTGGAAAAGACGCCATCGCCATAGACTGGATCGGCGGCGGCGATGCTCCCGGCGCCCCGAAGCCCGGCTTTGACGCGATCCCTATGTGGGTAGCGGACATGAACTTCGTTGTCTTCCCGTCTATTCAGGAGGCGATCATCCGCCGTACGGAGCATCCGGCTTTCGGCTACTTCCCTATATCAAAGGAATATTATCAGTCCATCATCCGCTGGCAGGAAAAGCGCAACGGTGTTACCGGCCTCACAGCGCAGCATATCGGCTATGAAAACGGCGTGCTTGGCGGCGTTGTCTCCACCCTGAACGTCCTGTGCTCCCGCGGAGACTCCGTGCTGATCCAGAGCCCGTTCTATGTCGGTTTCAGGCACGCGCTGGAGAATAACGGATACCGTCTCGTCTGTAACCCGCTGGTGAAGGATGCTTCCGGCATCTGGCGGATGGACTATGAAGATATGGAAAAGAAGATCGTGGAGAATAAGATCCACGCTGCCATCTTCTGCAGTCCCCATAACCCCTGCGGCCGCGTCTGGGAAGCTGAGGAGATCCGGAAGGCCATGGAGATTTTCGAAAAGCACAACGTCTGGGTTGTCTCGGATGAAATCTGGTCCGACCTGCTTCTCAACGGCCACAAGCATACCCCCGTCCAGTCCGTCAGTGACTATGCCCGCAGCCACACCGCCGCTTTCTACGCGCCGTCCAAAACCTTTAACCTGGCAGGTCTCGTGGGCAGCTATCATATTATCTATAATGACTGGCTCCGGGACAGGCAGGCAAAGGAGGCTTCCCTCAGCTCTTACAATGAAATGAACGTTCTCTCCATGCACGCGCTGATCGGCGCGTACAAGCCGGAGGGAGAGGAATGGGTTGACCAGCTCTGCGATGTGCTGAGTGGGAACATCAACTTCGCCTGTGATTTCATCCGCGATCATTTCCCCGGCGTTACCCTCATGAAGCCGGAAGGCACTTATATGCTCTTCATTAACTGTGAAGAATGGTGCAAAGCGCACAGCATGATCCTGGATGACCTGCTGGTCAAAGGAACCGATGTGGGCGTTGCCTGGCAGGACGGCCGCCTCTTCAACGATCCCTGGAGCATCCGCATGAACCTGGCCCTGCCGCTGGCTAAAGTGCAGGAAGCCTTCAGCCGTCTGGACCGGTATGTCTTCTGCGGCTGACCCGCCGCTCACACGGGGAAACACAGCGAACATGCCTGTGTTTCCCTTTTTTCAGTTTTTTTGCCGAAAATCCGACATTTTCCGCTGGTATTGCGTCAGTATAAGTGCAGGAGGTGAAACAGAACGTGAGCATTGTTAAGGGCCCTGACACTGCTCCGGATCGCGATCTGAGGTTTATCAGTCTTGTGGATCAGTATCAGGAACCGTTGCTTCGTATGTGTATCCTCTATCTGCGTGACAAATCGCTGGCTGAGGACGCTGTACAGGAAACCTTTCTCAAGGTCTACCGGACGCTGGACAATTTCCGGGGTGAATGCAGTGAAAAGACATGGATCATGAAGATTGCCATGCACGTCTGTTATGACATCAACCGCTCCGGCTGGTTCCGGCACACAAACCGTCATCTGACACCGGAGATGCTTGCTGATCAGGCTATGGCTGAACAGCCCGATGAACGCGATGAAGAGCTTGCGGCAGCGGTAATGAACCTGCCGCGCAGGCTGCGTGAAGTGATCCTTCTCTATTACTATCAGGGAATGAAAGTAAATGATATCGCTGATGCGCTGAACATCTCCCACTCCTCTGTATCAGGCAGGCTGGTCCGGGGACGTGAGAGGCTGAAGAATATGCTGGAAGGGAGAGAGTTTGATGAATAATAAAGTCACGCCGGAAAACTTCCGGGCATCCATGGACCGTATTCTCTCCGGTTCCAAGGCAGATCCCTTTCTCGCTTCGCGCATCATCGCTGCGGAGAAAGGAGAACCGAAGATGAAGAAAACATCCGTAAGTATAGCTCTTGTCCTGCTTATACTGATCATCCTGGCCACTGTTGCCTATGCCGCTTCAAAAATGTCTCACAGTGTTAACTGGAAGGGCGAAACCATCAATGAGTACCCGGATACAACTGACGAAGAGTATGCTGAATTCAAAGCCAGCACGGGCATGTCAATGCATGAAGCCTATGAGATTGCAAACAGCCTGGCAGCTGAAGTTCCGGATAATTATTACGTCGAGGTTGAATATGAACTGTCTGGTGACCATAATGCATTTTCTTCTCACCCCAAGCGGAAGCGTTTTACCTCCTTTGAAGAATTCAAAGCATACATGGCGGATTATGATTATCTGACGATCCCCGCCTGGCTTCCGGAAAACATGACAGACTTTAACGCTGAAGTACAGATGGATATGAGTCCCGCGCTCCGCCGGAATAGCATTGAGGTTGAGGAGTATCAGGACGGACCTGCACACTACAAACGTTACACTTTCGATGATTCCCTCTCCGTTGTAACAGGTTATCGGATTGAATTCTATATCGGTCTTGGAAATGTATGGATAGATTCCCATATGTACAATGAATCTATTATTCCTGAGGTTGGAGCCAGCCTGAGAGAAACAGATTCTGTCCGTGTTGTTAATGTCAGGGGAATGGACGATTCACTATTGACATCCACTCTGGATAACCGGATCATCTCTTTGGAAATGCATCGCAAGTTTCCCGGAATAGTCAGGTATAAGGATCTTGATCAGTCCGCTCCGCACTGGGGTGTTGAGGAAAGGCTCAGTGTCAGTTCCGCCGTTCTGGACGAGGATACCACTCTCCGCATCTTCAACGGCGAATAACCGTACACAACCAAAGTCCCGGCTTCACTTTGAAGCCGGGATTCTTCATGCCTGGCGTAAAAAAACAGGTGCATCCCGGGATGTTTTATTGTATGATAGATGCCACACTTACACTGAAAGGCGGTTATTCACATGAACGAAAAAACACAGCAGGACAATAAAGCCCTGATCGATTTCTGGGATAAGGTACAGACCCTGTCGGAAGAAGAACGTGCCCAGGCCCTGGCTGAAGAGATCGGCCCGGACGACTGGAAGACTTTCGCCCCTTCTGAAAAGATTTTTAATGCTGTCTGCCTCCTCGGCAAGCAGCAGAAAGTGCTGGACTATGGCTGCGGTATCGGCTGGGCCGCCATCACCGCCGCGAAATCCGGCTGCCCGGATGTCACGGCTGTGGACGTGTCTGCCGGCCCCGTGGATACTACCCGCTTCTACGCGGATCTTCTCGGCCTGCAGGATCAGCTGCATACCGCCTGCGTCTCCACCGACTGGCTGCACTCTGTTCCCTCCGGAACCTATGACGGTTTCATCTGTTCCAACGTCCTGGATGTTGTCCCGCCGGAGATAGCGGAAGATATCCTCCGGGAGTCTGCCCGCGTCACCACGCCGGACGCCCTGGTTATCATCGGAATGAACTTCTACATGTCCCCGGAAAGAGCCGCTGAAAAAGGCGAAGAACTGGTGAACGGGAACATGGTCTATGAGGATGGCGTGCTGCGCCTTGTTTCCCGCTCTGATGAAGAATGGGCGCAGCTCTTCTCTCCCTGGTATTCCGTTGAAAAGCTGGACCATTTTGCCTGGCCCGGTGAATCAGCCGAGCGGCGCCGTCTGTTTATTCTGCGCAGGAAATCCCTGTAATTTCCCCGGCACCTTCAAACACCAGGCGCACCGGAATGATCCAGCTGCCCTCCCGGTCCGTGAACTCCGCCGGATCGTGAGAACCGGTCAGGTTGATGAGTTCCTCCGGAGAGATGCCCATCGCTTCCACGCGAATGCCTTTCCTGCCCACGCGCTTCACACCGGATTCGTCAAAGTGCTTCATGTTCAGGCGCTTTTTCATCGCGTCAACGGCGGTGTCCATCAGCTCGTCTGTGCTTTCTTCCGCGTCCCCGGGCATCTGGCAGGTGTATTCCACAAAAGCGCCTGTCCGTTCGTCCGCGGCGGTCTTGTCCGTCCACGCGGTGCTGCATACCGTCAGCAGAATAATCCCCGCAATGATCAGAATGTACTTCATGAGATCCCCCTGTTATCCGTAAAAGATCACCGGTCATTCAGCATGACCGGTGATCTTCTTTTTCCGTTTCTGAAGATGCCATAGCATCGTCATGCACGGGACTTATTGTATCACGAAAAAGGGAAAATAGGTGTAACAATGATGTAAAATCTGGGAAAACACACTGATGAACGTTTTTCCGTTTCGCCTTGTTATTTCTTGTATTTCCTCGAATAGGTGAAGATCATCACGGACAGGCTTACAGCCAGGATCACGCCGATATAGATCAGCGTCACACCCGTCTGCACATTATTCCCGAACATCTTCGCCTGGAAGGTAAACAGGTCCTTCAGAGCCCGCACAAACTCACCGCCGTCCAGTCCGCCGATGCCTCCGTCAATATGATCCAGCATACCGCCCAGCAGCGTGTTCCGCAGCAGGATGGTGATATGGCTGGCCGGGAAGAGATTGCAGACCGTCTGCACCCGTCCGGAGAACTGGGAGATCGGGATATAGGCGCCGATCACAAAACCGGAAACGGCGGACAGGATGCCGAAGAAAGCGGAGGAAGCAGAACCGGATTTGAAGAAAAGCACAATGTTCATGAACAGCGCCGTGGAGGAGACGCAGCCAAGGGCTGTCACCCCGTAAGCCTTCAGGATACCCGGCACGGTGATATACAGGTTTCCGAACTGCTGCAGGATTACCAGGCCGATCGTCATGATCACAAAAGTCATCAGGATGGCGCACAGGCTGGAAGCGGTGAAGTACGCCAGGATGATCTGCCACCGGCGGACAGGCGTGGCCAGGATATCCTGGTCCACTTTGTTTTCCCGGTCGCGGGTCACAGTGGTCAGGCAGCTGAAGGGAATAGTGATCGCCGCGGAACCGATAATGCCCACCAGCAGTTTGATATTCGTGAACATGTTCAGGTCTTCATCCCGAATCAGCTCCCGGATCATCGGAGCCTCCGCCAGCGCCTGGTTGATCGCGTCGATGAAAGTGTTCCGCAGGAACAGGAGATACAGTGCGAATACGATAATGGAGGTCAGCAGGGAAAAGAGGATCGCCTGCCTGTCTTTCAGATAGACGAGCATATTCCTTTTGGTCAGTCCCAGGTACATTTTCATACTGCCATCTCCCTTCCGGTCAGGTTCAGGAACACATCATCCATGGTTCCCTTCAGGATTTCATAGTCCAGGATCTCCGTCCGGTTCCTGTACAGGAACTCAGTCACCGAGTCAATGTGGTAAACGTTGTAGTGGTCCGCGTCATAGGTCCATACGCATCCATCCAGCAGTTTCTCATGCGCCGGATCCTGCTCCGTGTACCAGACCAGCCGGGAGGATGTGAACCGGCTCTTCAGGTCGGAGGGCGTTCCGTTGGCGATCACGTGACCCCTGTCCAGGATGACGACCTGGTCTGCGTCCGCGGTCTCTTCCATGTAGTGGGTAGTCAGGAAGATCGTCAGCGTTTTTTCCTCCCGCAGCTTCCGGATGTGGTCCCAGATCATCCTCCGGGACTTGGGATCCAGGCCCGTGGTCGGCTCGTCCAGGAACAGGATCTTCGGTTCATTGAGCAGCGCCCGTACGATGTCCACCCGGCGCTTCTGTCCACCGGACAGCCTGTCGTATTTCCGGTTCCAGATGTCCTTCAGCTCAAAGCCTTCCATGAAAGGCTCGATCCGGTCCAGGACCTGCTTCCGGTTCAGTCCGTAGTAGCTTCCCCGGGTGAACAGGTTTTCCTTCACCGTCAGTTCCCTGTCCAGCACTGAGTTCTGGAACACGATCCCGATCAGGTTGCGGATCTCGTCGTCTTCCCGTCCCAGCTCGTGGTCGTAAATCTTCACCCGTCCGCCGGTCTTTTCGAGGATCGTGCACAGGATGTTGATCGTTGTCGATTTCCCCGCGCCGTTCTCTCCCAGCAGTGAGAAGAACTCGCCCTTTCCTACTTCAAAGGAGATCCCGTCCACCGCGGTGTGCTCCTTGTACTGCTTCACCAGATGCTCCACCTGAATCGCTTTTTCCATCTCTCAACTGGCTCCTTCCGTTTGGTTCATGAGCATCATATCAGAAAAAATCAATAAAAAAAGAGCATGTCTACCAACATGCACTTTCCCTTTACCAACATGCACAATTTCAATTCAGAATTCTGAATTTGGGCGCAGCCCACTGTCCCTTACTACGTCCGAAGGGCGCAATAATTCAAAGAAAATACTGATGTCTGGTCAGAATGATCACGGGACTGAGCTATGCTCAGGACCGCGAACGGAAGGGGCAGTTCTCTCGTTCCAGTTTACTGGAAACGTAGAAAACCGTCCCTTCCGTTCACTCATCAGTTTCGTTTTTTCATTAAGCTCAGCGCAGCGTTGATATATTTGCCTCCGGCAAATATCACGTGCGAAGCACACTAACTTACACATGCCCGGAGGGCATATTTCACATTGAACGGCTTGCCGTTCAATATTTCACATCGGCTGATTCATCAGCCGATATTTCACATTTGCCGAAGGCAAATATTTCATTGAGACATTCGTGATGATTTATTCATCATCACGAATGTCTCTAATCGCTTCATTAATCTTCTTCTCGTCCGTCTTTGCCATCCACAGGGAGCTGATCCACACAAACGCATAGATCACCACATACATCACGGCGATCACAATGAACTCTGTCAGGTTTGAATACCACCCGAACAGCCATCCGCATCCTGCCACCACGATCAGCAGGAAAAAGAAATGCAGCAGGATCCGTCCTTTTCCGCTTGCGATGTTTTCGCCTTCCCTGTCAATCAGGAACAGTGTCGCCAGCGCGCACAGGAAACCGGTCAGGATAATGGACAGCGGAATGTACCACGGCCATTCAATGACCATGTCCTTACCGAACAGCCGGCCAATCAGCGCTTCCACACCCAGGCCGAACAGGATTCCCGTAGAGATCATCAGCGTCTGGTTGAATACGATCTTCCATTTCTTCATGTTCACACCCCCAGCTTTTCCTTCAGTTCCTTCACGTAGCCCCGGGAGATCACGATCTGTTCCCCGTTCAGCAGTTCCGCCCTCATCCGTCCGTTTATCTCGCCCTTCACGGACCGGATCTTCCGGATGTTGACGATCATTGCCTTGGCGCAGCGCAGGAACCGGCTGCTCAGGATCTCTTCCAGCTCATACAACCTGTACTTCGTTTCATAGCAGCCTGCCTTGGTGTACACAAACGAGCGCTTGTCCACCGATTCAATGTAGTAGATTTGGTCGATCCGGCACATCATGGTCTTGTCGTCATGCTGAACCGGTATGGTCGCGCACTGGTTTTCCAGCAGGTCAATCGCTCCCCGGACGCTGTCCGTAACGTTCACCACGCTGATGACGGCACTTTCCTCTTCCGGGGTCTCCACATGTTTTATGTCAATCCTCATGCCTTTATCCCTGTCAGAAACACTCCTGTTTCCGTTCTTTCCTGCATTCTTCTATCTTGCCGCAGCGGTAGCACAGTTCATTGTCACAGAAACCGTCATTCCGGAAACAGGACAGGATGTTGTTCACCGTGGTTTCCGCGATATTGTTCAGTGCTTCCTCTGTCAGGAACGCCTGGTGTGAGGTCACGATCACATTCGGCATGGAGATCAGCCTGGACAGCAGTTCATCGTCCATAATGTGTCCGGAGCGGTCTTCAAAGAATACATCCGCTTCCTCCTCATACACGTCCAGGCAGGCCGCGCCGATCTTCCGGGCTTTGATGCCTTCCAGCAGCGCTTCAGCGTCGATCAGGCCGCCCCGGGAGGTGTTGACGATCACCACGCCCTTCTTCATCTTCCCGATGGCTTCCGCGTTGATCATATGCCGTGTATCATCTGTCAGCGGGCAGTGCAGGGAGATGATGTCACTCCGCTCCAGCAGCTCGTCCAGCGGCACATACTCAATTCCGCTGTCCTTCGCCGGAAACAGGTCATAGGCAATGACGTTCATGCCGAATCCCCGGCAGATATCAATAAAGATCCGCCCGATCTTGCCGGTTCCCACAACGCCCACAGTTTTCCCGTGGAAGTCAAATCCGGTGAGCCCGCTCAGGGAGAAGTTGAACTCCCGGGTGCGGTTATAGGCCTTGTGGATCCGCCTAACAGAGGTCAGCAGCAGTGCGATGGCATGCTCCGCCACGGCATAGGGTGAATAGGCCGGCACATGCACCACATGGATCTTCCCAAAGGCATGGGGCACGTCCACATTGTTGTAGCCCGCCGACCGCAGGGCGATCAGCTTCACGCCGTATTCATACAGCCTGTCGATCACTTCCGCGTTCACCGTGTCATTCACAAAAACGCACACCGCGTCGCAGCCCCTGGCCAGTTCTGCTGTGTCCTCGTTCAGCTTTGTTTCCAGGAACCGGAACCGGATATCGTTCAGCTCGCCGTAATGTTCAAACGACGGCCTGTCATATGCCTTGGCATCATAAAAAGCAACTTTGATCATCTTCTCCTCCTTTTCTGTTATGCATTATATGTGTTCATTGATTTATGTCTCCTGCGGTTTCAGATTATAACATAAACAGGGGAATTCTACCGTTATGTATGTACCATGTCATTCCGACCAAACGTTAGTGCGTGGGGAATGATCCGAGTGGTGACCCAGTGGGTCATTCGCCATAGCCGAAAACGAGGTGGAGTCCTGACGCGCGCGGTGCGCGGGACGGGGATCCCGTCCGCGGTGCGTGTGCGTTTCCTTATCGAAACAAGCAATGCGAACCGCTCCAAGGGAGCAATGCGCCGATTGAGACTGCGGAGGAATCCCTTACTATAATCCTGACCCGCAGACAATCATTATTCTTCCGACTATAATACTTTCGACTGCAGCCGTCCCCGCTCCTCCGTTCCTTGCCTAATTCAACAAAATCACACAAACATTAAACCTGATCAATTCAGAAAAACAGCATTTTTGCTGTTTTCTCCACCATTTTTAAGTTTTAAGTTCTCATTTTTCATTTTTCAGTACAATAATTATGTTAATATATTTTTTGTGTTTTATTTCATCTCATATTCAGGAGCTCCATTATGAAACGTAATCTTCTCCCCCGCTACGCCCTCTTCCTGGTCGGCCTCTTTGTCGCCTCCATGGGCGTTGCCTTCTCCGCCAAAGCAGGACTGGGCACTTCCCCTGTCGCTTCGGTGGCCTATTCGGTTTCACTCATCACTCCCGTACTTTCCCTCGGTACCTGGCTCAACCTGCTCAGCGTGATCCATATCATCACCCAGATCCTTGTCCAGAAGTTCAAATGCAACTATGCCGAGATCGCCATCCAGGCCGTTCTTGCCTTTGTCTATGGCTACCTGTCCGATTTCTCCTGCTGGCTCATCCGGAACATCGCCGTCAACAGCTACCCCATGCAGCTGCTGTATATGTTCCTGGGCTGCCTCATCCTTGCCCTGGGCCTCTGGATCCAGTACAAGGGCGGTGTGGCCATGCTCCCGGGCGAAGCCATGAACCGGGCCATCAGCCGCGTCACCGGCCGGAAATATGAAAATGTGAAGATCTTTTTTGACGTGCTCTATATCATCATTTCCACCGTCATCTGCCTGGTCTTCCTGGGCGAACTGAAGGGCGTGCGCGAAGGCAGCATCTTCGCCGCCATCGCCGTCGGAAACATCATGAAGCTCTTCAACCGCCTGTATAACCGTTATTTCGCCGCCTACACCCCCACCGCCTGACCTCATTTGTAATGGGACATACCCTGTCTCATCGGTGAAAACAGGACTTTTGCTCACTTTATGTCCTGTTCACCATGAGCCTTTTTTCATAAACTGTCACCCGAGAGGAGGAACCCCGATGGATCTGCAGAAGATCGGAACATTCCTGAAAGAACTTCGGAAAGAGAAAGGTTTTACCCAGGAGCAGCTGGCTGAATCCCTGAATGTTTCCAGGCGGACAGTATCCCGCTGGGAAACCGGGAGCAACATGCCGGATCTGGACCTGCTGATGGAGATTTCAGATCTCTATGAGGTGGATCTCCGGGAGATGCTCAACGGAGAAAGGAAAAGTGAGAAAACAATGGATAAAGAAATGGAAGAAACCGTATTACAGGTTGCTGAATACAGCAACGCCGGCCAGGAACGTGCCACAAAGGTTGTGCGCGTATATTTCCTGCTCGGTATTCTGGCGCTTTGCGTCAATGCCGCCACCCTCTTTATGGATCTGCCGGACACTTACTGGTCAGGCTTCCTGAAGGGCGGCACCATCGGCCTTGCGGTCGCGGCCATGATCATGGGGCTTCTGTACACCACAAGTGCAATGAAGAAGCTCTACGATTTCAAAATGCGCCTGATCGGCAAAGAGAAAGCGGTTCGATGAAATGCACAGATTAACAGAATTCGGTCTGTTTTTGGCCATCGTAATCATTCTGACAAACCGCTTTGTGATTGAAATTCCTTCAGCACCGGCAGTCATTCTGTACACCCTTGCCGTCCTGCTTTTCATCATCGGACTGTACAAAACCACAAAAACAAAACATGGAGAAACAAGCAAATGAATAAGAAAACCAATACTATTTTAACAATTATCAGTGCCATCCTGGGCATTACCGGCATAGGTCTGCTCATCTGGTCCATGCTGGATGATACCGCCTCCCGCTGGGTCCTGGCCATCGCCCTCGCCTGCACCACCACCGGCCTCTTCATCAGCAGCTACCGCCTCGCCAAGCACCACAAATCCGGCAACTAACCCCATTCCCTCAATTCAATAAAATCGCACCCTCCCGGGTGCGATTTTCTCCACCATTTTTATGTATTCAGTAGTCTCTCGCCGCAGCGGATCAATTCAAAAAAAAAACAGCGTCCGAAGACGCTGTTTTCTCCACCATTATTCATTTTTAAGTTTTAAGTCTTAAGTTTTCAGTAGTTCCCGCCCGCAGGCGGATAGCACTTCCTACCTCCTACTTCCTACCTCCTACCTGATGTAGGCCTCCTACTTCCTACCTCCTACCTGAACGCTTCCCTTTATTTTTTCAAAGCGTTCCTTATCGCCATGACCGCTCCGAACGCGACGCCCGCCACCGGCCAGATGATCCAGGAGTCCCTCCACGCGTTCCCGATAAAGCTCCATGCCAGGTATGCCGCGGTCACCAGGCACCAGTACGCCGCGCTGATGTATCCAGAGTGCTTGTTGTTAGCCTTGTTTTCCCGGGTGTATTCCTGTTCCTCCAGCAGCATCTGATAGCTTCCCTGGACGATGGATACCCGGACAATCATCATCACACCGATAGCCGTCAGCACCAGGATCGCCGCAAGCCCTGCCACCATCATAAAGGATTCATCGCCAAGGATCAGGCTGAGAAACAGCGGAATGCATGATGCCACGCACAGCATAATCCCGATGATCAGGTAACGGCTGTGAACTGGCTGGAATCTTTCTTTCCGTTCCCGCGCCATACCCGTCACGCCATACAGCGTTTCCACAGGTTCTTTCTCCAGGTATTCATAGCGGGAGATTTTCTGTGCGGAAGTAACGAACAGCCCTACTGCCGGAGCGATCATCAGCATCATAATGACCATGCCGATTCCGCCCGCCGCGTTCTCGCTCCACTTCAGCAGGCCGTATGACTGCGCGCCGCCCAGCAGAATCAGTGCTACCGGGGAAAGGATGCACAGCATCACCGCAATGGCCACCCTCCGGGAGTTCTCTTCCTTAACTTTCAGGAAAGCATTTGCTTCTTCCATCCCGATAGTCCTCACCGGGCCTTCCGCGCTGCTGTCCTGTACGATCTCCGTTCCGTCCGCCTGCTCCATTTCATCTTTCAGCAGGTAATCGGTACTGACGTGGAACAGTTCCGACAGCTGCACGATCCGTGCCATATCCGGGATCGACTGCGCGCCTTCCCATTTGGAAACCGCCTGCCGGCTCACGTTCAGTTTCTCAGCCAGTTCCTCCTGGGACCAGCCGCTCTTTTTCCTCAGATCAATCAGTTTGTCCGCAAAGATCATTTTCTTCTTCCTCCTGGATTTTCTGTCCCTTTCGGGCAAACCCAGCCTATCCCAATTCCCCGTGGCAGGCTATCAATTCCACCTTGAACTTCCGCAACCACCGGTTGCAACTGTTGTTTTTCCGTATATTTCTCGCCCTTTCCCCCGTTTTCCTTCAATCATTCAAAAATGATGTCTGGTCAGAATGACCGCGGGACTGAGCTGTGCTCAGGACTACAAACTGCAGGGACGTTCGCCGTGTTACAGTATTAACTGGAACAAAAGGAGCGTCCCTGCAGTTCATTCGTCAGTTTCGGGTTTTCAAAAGGCCCAGCGCAGCGTCTATATATTTGCCTCCGGCAAATATCACGTGCGAAGCACAGTAATTTACACATTCGCGGGGAGCGAAGGAAGCGGTGCCACAGTGTGACATTTGACAAAGTCAAAAGCGCCCTGGAGTCCTGACGCGCGCGGTGCGCGGGACGGGGATTCCGTCCGCGGTGCGTGTGCGTTTCCTTACCGAAACAAGCAATGCGAAGCGCTCCAAGCAAGCAGTGCGTCGATTGAGCTTGCGGAAGGCATATTTCACATTTGCCGAAGGCAAATATTTCACATCCGACCGCAGGTCGGATATTTCACATTGAACCGCTTGCGGTTCAATATTTCACTTCACTTATCGATCAGTAGATCGCCATGTGAATCCTTTCGCACATTTTCATATTCTCCGCTTTCCACTCGCCAAACAGTTCCTCAAATTCCTGCCCGTATGCTTCCTTAAACTCTTTGGCGGTTCCATCCATATGCGTGAATACGTAGTCCTTGCCAAACTTCTTCACCAGGTATTCCACAACGCATGCTGCCTGGTGATAGGTCACCGACATCATGGTCGGATGCTCCTGCTGTGTTTCCGTCATATGCATCCAGCTGTTACAGACTGCGAAATACTTTTCTCCCACCGTGATCGGTGTGTTGTAGATTGCGGCTCCGCCATAGTATACCTTCCGGATGTCTATCTTTCCTTCCGCGTCTCCTGCTCCGCGGGCAATCATGCCGGCCGCGAATTCATCGCTCATGGCATAATTAAACGCCCTGGCCATACGGTTGCTGCAGACCAGCTTGGAAAGGTATTCCGCGATCCCTTCCGCCCAGAAACCATGGCTGATCCCAAAGGTAACACATACATCCGTCAGGAAATGTACATATTCATGCAGCAGGCTGTATCCGGCATCATCCCATCCTTTGAACAGCCGGATTCCCATGTCCGGATCATAGTAAAACGCGTCAGATAGCTGCGCTTCCTCCGCCCGTCCCGCAAAATCCGTATAGATCGGGATCGAAGGAACCTCGTCCTTCAGATAGTCTTTCAGGACCTCCCGCACTTCGGCAAAGTCCTTTTCCATACCGGCCAGCAGCAGCTCCAGGCCGGCATAGAACTTCTCTTCCCCGAGCAGTTCAATATCATCCCGGCTCAGATACAGCACAGCCGAGTCCGTTACCACACGGTAGGGATATCTTTGCTGATTCTTCTCCGGATTGTTTTCTACCATATACGTTCTTTCCTCCCCTATACTGCCGGAAACCAGACCGGCCAGCAGCAATATAATAAGCAGAAAAGCCTTCAGGTGCAAAACACACTTCATCTTTTTTGATTTCTTTTTCATGATATTGTGCTGAGTGCTGAGGTGTATATATAAAACCGTACTAATTATATACTTTCGATACTCACTCTTCAGAATCCTTCAAATGATAGAAACGCTGGCAGATTTCCTCTGTTCTGTCTTCAGTTACTGATGAAGCAGTGATTATAACCATGTATTCACCGCGGATAAACATGATAAGTCTGGAGTACATATGCTGATTAACCGTAAGGATATCATAACTTCCCAGCATGCCATCATACTCCCGGCCTTCTATGGTTGTGCTCACATACTCAGCTTCTGCATTGGCAAATCCTGTTTCGCGAAGCCATTGCTGAAAATCATCAATATTGCTTTTTATTAACGTTTTCGTATCTGTTTCCGTATACTCGCTGCTTCCAGCAATGTACTTTATTTTGATATTGATGGCATTATTAAGAAGATCCTTCGCCCGAAGGACTGTAAGAATGCCTGCGTTCTCCTTGAATTGTTGCATTTCTTCCGGCATAAGAGCTTTTGTAGCTTCGCGCATCCGCTCATAATCTTCGTCCGTAAGGATCTGCCAGTCATCAATCTTGAACCCGAGACCTACGTATTTGTTTTCATATGCTCCGTTTTCAATCGTTCCAAACAGCGTGTCAGCATCAACCGACGCTTCTTCAGCATATCCGGTCGCGAAAAGGCACAAAACAAGTACCAGGCATACGCACAGCGTTTTACGCATTATCATATTCTCCTTTCAGATAGAGGAAAAATCTAAAAAAACAGGAATACAGCCTGACGCCGTATTCCTGCACAGTTTACTTGATCAGATAAAGTTTGTCGAAAACTGCATCGATTGCATCTTCCTCAAGGCCGGTAACAGTGATCGATACCAGGTATCTGTCGCGGATGCACATAATAAACTTGGAGCTCATTTGGATTCCCAGCATTTTATAGCTGGTCAGCAGGCCGCTGAATTCTTCACCGTCAACGGTTTTCTTGATAAACTCAACCTTCACGTCCTCGCACCCGGCCGTCGTAAGTGAGGATGCGCTGGCATCAACGCTGCTCTCGACAATCGTATCTACACCAAGCATCTCGTAAACAGGGGCATATTCACCCAGATTTCTCATGGAGATGTTGATGTTCGTTCTGTCAGGAGCCATAGCCATCATGACATAGAGCATATCGATCTGATCCATCATCTTGGCATAGTCCTCTGTCACCAGCTTTTTGGTGATGTTGTTCATCGCGTCGATTTCTTCGTCAGTATAGAAATGCCAGTCCTCCAGTTTGAACCCGAATCCGATAAACTCATTGACATAGTTTCCGTCTTCCACCCTGCCGAACAGATCCGCAGCGACATCCGTGGGTGTGGTGCTTGTCTCGTCCCCGGCTTCCGCGGCAGTATTGCCGATCGCCGCTCCGGCGTCCGTGGTGGCAGCTTCATCCGCTGCGTATCCGACAGCCATGAAGCAGAAAAGGAATACCAGGCACAGGCAAAGTACTTTTTTCATTCTGTTTCTCCTTTCGTTTTGAAGCGATATTGGTTCAATGGAAAGATGCTGTTAAAAATGGATATTTGCGGAATAGTAATAATTTCGATGACTGTTGTCTTGAATCCTTTATGTTACAGGCTTGCGCGGGGAAAAACATAAACAAAACACACTTTTTACACCCGCTTCATTATTTTCTCCTTTGTCTGATGAAAGCTGTTCCGCCGATTCCTGCCGTTCCCAGCAGCACCAGTATCAGATACAGCATCGGGTCCGCCGGTTCCCCGGTCTTCGGGATCGGCTTGGGTGTCGGTGAAGGTACGTCTGCCGGTGTGGGAGTCTGCGTCGCCGAAGGCGTTTCTGTCGCAATGGCTGTCGCTTTATATACCGCGGTATAGGTAACCTTTCCCGTTACCGCGGCAATCTCCCGGTTCCATCCGTCAAAAGTATAAGTATATTCCTTTGTAGGAACTTTCTCCGGTGTTTTTCCGTCATACCGGGGTGTCTCGCCGTATGGAACATATTCGTCCGTTTCCAGGATGGTATGATCATCATTCTCCCAGGTTACCGTATATTTCTGCAGCGTCTGGTTAAACTGGGCTGTATAAACTGCGTTCCCGTTCACAATGGATATTTCTGGCGCCCACGTGTTGTTAAAGGTATAAAGATACTGCGCTGTCGAGGTCTTTGTTGGTACTTCTCCGTTGTAGACCGGCATCACGCCTTCGGTCAGTTTATCCGTCTTCAGCTTATTTCCATCCCCGTCCATCCATGTGACAGTGTAGGTGTTGAAGCCGTAGTACATGGACAGCGTCAGGCTGCCGTCCGGAGCAAGAATACCGCTTCGCGTGGAAATATCAGGTTCCAGGGTATATCCGGGATACTGGATTTCATCCGCTGTCACCGTGGACCGGATGCGTCCGGTCAGCTGCTTCGTCTGTGCCGGATCCTCCTGGTAACTGTCTCCCGCTTCCTGCTTGTAATACCTGACCGTATAGATCGTATTGCCGTCCGCGGCAAACGCGGCTGTCAGGATGATATCTTCCTCGCCGACCGGAATCTCATCGCCCGGATAGTAAAGCATCCCGTCCTGCATCCAGCCGATAAAATGCTCGCCGTCCGGGGCGTTCAGTCCTTCACCGGAAGGTGCGATAACCGCGGAATGCGTCCGGTAGTATTCGTCCTCCGGCACCCTTCCGGAGCCGTCTCCCGCGTTGTAGCTCACCTTCGGCAGGGGCAGGCGGCTCCACTGGGCCACCAGTGTGATATTGTTTTCCGGAACCGCGGAATCAAAATCATAGGGTTTTCCGTCCAGCGCCCAGCCCAGGAAGGTCCATTTCCAGTCTCCGCGATGTTTGCGCGTCGGATTCACGGGCTGGCTCACCTTGTCTCCTGCAATCACCCTGGACTCTGTCGGCCCGGTATAGCTGCCGCCTTCCTCGCCCAGGGCGGGGTCAAACTTCACGGTATAGGCCAGGGGCTCCCATTTGGCAAAAAGGCCAAGCGCATGGGGCGGCATGGTTCTGTCTGTCAAAGCCGTCACAGGATCGCCCACATATTCAGCCGTGTCATACCATCCTTTGAACACATAGGTCACGCCATCCTGTTCCACGATTGTCTGATCCGGAATATAAGAATCCGGTATATATCCGGCAAGTGGTTTTTCATACAGAACCTGTTCAGAGGAAACGGATGTCACGCCTATACCCGGATTAAAGTCCAGCTGATAGCTCAATCGATCCATGTAGAATTTCAGTATATTCGGCAAAGGACTGTAAGAGTATAAGTAATGATAGGGTCCGGAATCGACCGGGCCGGTAACCTGTCCTGTTGTTTTTCCGTGATCCACGCGAAATCCTGGATCATCCGCCTGTGTTGCCCCGTCTGTAGCTCCAGGGTAACGATATTCATACGAATATGCCAGATTGTAACTGGATGGATTATCAAGATCCTGTCGAAGGATTTCCCTGCGGTATGTATAGTTTCCGGATTGTTTGTATAGCCTGTATACGATTGTTGCGCCATCCGGAAGATCCGCATTGCATCCATCAGCTGTCTGCGGAAAAGTCAGTCTGATCTTCAGCATACCGGTATCAAAAGAGGTTGAACCATAATAAACATCCCATCGGTTCAGATCGTGTTCTGCCAGCAAATCTTTAACATCCGTCAGGTAGTCTGTCTGTTGAATTGCGTCATCGATTGTCACCAGAAGCTCTCCTGTGTCTCTTTTTCGCAGTTCAAGCTTATAGCGTTTCAGTCTGGCATATACATTCAGGACCGTGGTGCCATCTCCCTGAATACCGCCATCCTGATTGACTTCCGAAATACTTGCCGTGTTTTTGTCATCAAGGAAGATATGTGTTACATATTTCCTGTTTCTGTATTTCTCACTATTGACCCGCACAGCTTCATAAAGTGCTCCGGAAGCCGCATCTGTCGCCGGATCAAAAGCCACGTCTCCGCCCGTGGTACCGGTTTTGGTTATGCTTGCTCCGTAATCATATCCGCCGTCTGTGTTTTCCACCCACAGCACAACCTTATAAGGCGTATCCGTATTGGCCGTCCAGTGGGCATAGATATCCGCAGCCTGTGTCGGGACAGTATCGAAATCGAACACTGATCCGCCTGCCGCTTCCGTATACCAGTTATCAAAAGTATAGCCTGCCCGGGTTGGATCCTGCTCCGGTCTTTCCGCCTTCTGCCCCGGCAGGATCAGCTGTGAATGTACAAAAGATCCGCCCTGTGTAAAGAACCGGGCATAATAGCCGGTCTCCGGAACAGGTTCCAGATTCATGTCTTCTGTAACAGCAATGGTTTCTGTCGTATGTACCGTGCCATGCTGGTCTTTCCAGCCGCTGTTGACCTTGTCAATGGCAGTGACCGCATAGGCCGGATGCTCTTTGTCGAATGTATAGGACGATCCGGATACAAGCTCCTCGTTCAGCAGCACATTACCCAGTTCGTCATAATAGGTAAAGCAAAAAGTCTGTATGAATTTTGCGTATACGGTCGTTGTGCTGTTCCGCGTGTTCTGGATGCCAAAAGAAAAAGGCTTCGTGCACGCCTCATCCGCGTACCATCCTTCAAAGCGCTGTCCTTCCGGCGCGGCTGGCGCCGCCGGTTCCGGCAGATTCTCCCCTTCTTTGACTGCCAGCAGCTGATAAAGCTCTTTCCCTGTATAGAACCTGAAGATCCGGCTGTCAGCAGTATCCGCGTCAGCAGTAACATTGGTAAAGATCACGCACAGTAAAACAAAAAGCACAGACAGCAGTTTTCTCATTGCAGTATTCCTGCCTGTCTGTGCGTGGCCCTTGCGGTCATGTCGGTCAAGTCCTTCCTGTTATTCCGTTGCTGACTGCCACATATTGTACATGAACATTCATCTAATATCAATATATACGGCCGCGAACATCTGCAAAAAAAGAAAAAATGTACAAAAAAACCGCCGATTTCCATTTCATCGGCGGTCTGTATGGTTTTTTACTTCAGGTGATACAGGTTCTTCACAATTTCGTCTGTTGTGTCTTCATTCATGCTGGTAATGGTAATATAGGCCACATAATCGCCGCGGACCAGCCAGATCTGCTTCAGGTAGGTCGGGACGCCCTGGACTTCGTAATATACGGACGTGCCGGCATAATCCTTGTTTTCAATGCCGATCTTCGCGCCGTCCACCTTCACATTCTCGAAGCCCACCTGGGTATACATTTCCCGGGAAGCGTCCAGGGAGCTGGCAATCACATTATCCACACCCATCGTGTTGATCGCGTCCACGTATTCCTTCATGTTCCGCAGCACGATATTGATACTGGCCTTGTCATCCTGCGCGCTGGCCATCATGATCGTCAGATTGTCGGCCAGGCCGATATCCTGTTCCACCTTGGAGCTGATCAGGTCGTTGCTGACCTGGTTCACAGCCGCCAGTTCCTGTTCAGAATAAAGATGCCAGTCCTTCAGTTTGAATCCCAGGCCCAGGAACTCGTTTTCGTAGTTGCCGTTCACTTCTTTACCGAAGATGGATACGGAATCAATGTCTTCGGAAACGTCGGTAGGAGTAGCCCTTTTGCTGCTTTTCTTATTGGATTTCATATCTGTCGGGGTTGCTTCACTGGCATAACCCACGGTTGCAAAGCATAAAGCAAACACCATAATCAAACATAACACTTTTTTCATTGTACTATTTTCCTTTCAAAGATGAGATGTATAGATAAAAACGATTATCTTACTCAATTACGCGGTTCACGTATGCCGCGGTGATCTGTCCGTCATCGCTGACGGTAAACTTCGATACAGATCCGCTTTTTCCCCTGAACCGGAACTTTTCCCGATCCTCAACCTGCTGGCCGGCCAGCATGGACTGCAGGAAACTGAGCGTCACCCCGTGGGAAACCACAAGGATATTCTCCTCCCCGTTTTCCATGATTTCCCGGAAGAAAGGTTCCACCCGTTCCCACAGTTCGCGGTCGCTTTCAGCGGACGGAAAGGGTTTGTAGTCCGGATCAAATCCGGTACCCCTGGGCGTCTTATTCGCCCGGTACCAGTCCATCGGCATCCCGCAGCCTTCTCCCGCGTCGCATTCACGCAGTTCATCGCAAAAAACAGGAGTCAGGTCAAGGCTGCGGTTGATCTCTTCCGCCGTCTGGCGGGTCCTGAGTTGCGGGGAAACATACATCCGGCAGGATTGTCCGCCGATTTCTTCTTTCAGCCATACCCCGATCCGGAAGGCCGTCTCCAGCCCCCGTTCTGTCAGGGTCCATTCATGCCGGGACCCGCAGTGTCCGCTCAGGTGGTGTTCCGCTTCCGTGTGCTGAACGGTCAGGATCGTCTTCATTCGATATTATTCTCCAAGGGAATCCAGTTTATCATCGATCGCGTCGATCATATCGTTCAGCACATTGACCCGGTCTTCCCATTCGTAGTATTCTTCCTCTTCATCGTCCGGGTCCGGTTCCAGGACCATCAGTCCATCCAGTGTGTCCTGGAGCTGCCGTTTGAACTCCGCCAGCTCCTCCCGATCCATTGTTTCAAGCAGGGATTCGTCCAGATCATCGATCTCTTCTGGTTCAAACGGCATAGACATTGATTATCCCTCCTGTTTTCTGTTGTTCCGGGAATGTTTTGCAGGTTATCAGGCGTCACCGGCCTCGGATTCGATGCCCACTTCGGCACCGTCTTCCGTTGCATCAGCTTCAGGCGCGCTTTCTTCAGTCACATTTCCCTCAGCCGCGCTGTTTTCAGCGTCGGTAGTCTCTGTTTTGCCGGTTTCACTGAGCAGTTTGTCAAACAGTTCCGTAAATTCTTCCGTGGAATTTTTGGCTCCGACTTCCACAGCCACGATCTTCTTGTCCTTGTTCACGATCAGGGTGGTGGGAACCCCGTAGACACCAAACTTTTCACCAAGCATGTCTCCGTCATTCATAACGGTAAACTTCAGGCCGAATTCCTTCGCGAAGTTTTCCAGCAGTGCGCCGGTATCATTCTCTTCTATGCTGAGGGCAACCACGCCGATCCGGTCGGAGTACTTTTCCCAGGCTTCTTCCAGGAAGGGGAATTCGTACTGGCACGGTCCGCACCAGCTGGCCCAGAAATTGATCACCATCAGGTCATGGGTTTCAAGGGCTTCGTACAGGGTGTAGTTTTCCCCGCTCAGGGTCTCAATGGAAAAGTCTTCCATTTCCTGTCCAAGCATATCTTCGACGGTCGCCGGCTCTGCCAGTGCTCCGGTCACCAGTGCCAATACCAGCACCAGGCTGAGGGCTAAAATCGTCATTCTCTTCATTGTGTCTTTCCTCCTTACATTCCCCGTCCGGGGAGGTATTTACAGCAACATGCTGTACTTATATAAGGTTTCAGAATGCTGTTTTCTTCCCGAAAAGGCATATTCCGTCTCAATAGAACTGGATTTCGGAGATGTTCATCTCGTATTTTGTGCTGCCTTCACCGATGTAGAAACGGTCAAAATAAAGGTCTACAGACGTTACTGTTCCGTATCCGTCTCCCAGCTGGAACACCTGGTATTCGCGCAGGTATTCGTCCGGAACAGAGATCTTATTCTCATAGGTGCCGTAAGCGGTGTGGATTACCACCCGGATGCTTCTGATCCTGGCACGCTCATAATAGGAGTTGTAAGACTCCGTGTTTCCGTTCACGATCCCGATGGATTTGATCGTTGCGGGTTCATTGAAGACCGCGGTCAGTTCCGGATACTCGTCCTGCATCTCGGAACTCCAGATGGTGTAGTGGAACGCCGTGTCCATGTTCCCGTCGCACATTCTCTTAACCCAGTTGGGCGTGTTGGCGCTGTTCTTGGTCCGTCCCTCCACAAACTGCTGGGTGGTCCAGTTCGCGTACACCTGCGTCAGTCCCGGCTGGGGATTGACGGGAGCCGGCACCGGAGTTGTGTACTGGCTTCCGGACCGGGTGTAATAGAAGGTTACGCTCTCCTGGGCTCCTGCTTTGAACTCCACATACGCGTTTGCAGGCGCGGAATATCCATCCAGTGCCGGCGGATAGATCGGCTGACTGCTGTAGATGACCTGTGTAAAGGATGCCAGCGGCGTCCCGTTCGCTTCGTAGCAATAGATCAGGATCGTCTCGCCGGTGTTTGTCGCGCTGCCGCCGATTCCGGAAGAAGGCGGCGTTGTATAGGTGGGCACATTGTATGCTGTACCGCTGTTGGACGCGCTCGTCCCGATCCCGGCCGTAGGCGGCGGGTTGTACGCGGGCACGTTGTATGCTGCCGGAGCTGCCGTAGGTGTGCTCACCGGCCAGCAGTCGCATTTCTCCGCGTTTTCCAGCACCCATTCCGCGTCAGCCGTCCACTCCCGGAAGGATTCATTCGGCCTGTATTTGTTTATTTCCGACGCGCCGTGGGGCGTAACGGTCACAGAATAGGATCCCGCTCCCGGCAGGTTGATAAACAGGTAGTCCCGGGCCTCTGTCCGCCGCTCTCCCATGATCTTCTGGAATCCCGCCGCGGAAGGTGCCCAGTCATATGTCTTCTTGTACTGATCCCCGGTAACAACAATGGAGTAGAACCCGTGGAGGCTCACCTGATTCGTGGCCCTGTTCTGCAGCACGTTTGCCGTACCTTCATAGGAACCGAGCTTCACAAACGCGCCTGCCTCGTACGCCCGGATGGTAAACGACGCCGCTCCCTGCGTGGTTCCGTAGATCCCGTCATTCGCTCCTCCGTCCGCCATAGCGCCGCCAAATACACTTGCGGCCAGCACCACAGCAAGCACCAGCGATAAAACACTAATCCTTTTCCTAAACATGTTCTCGCCTCCTTATTTGTCCCGGGCAAATAACTCTAAACTTTTCACTCTTCACTCTAAACTTTATCTACTCTAACGATTCTTCCCGTCCGCAGGCATACACTCTGGGTGTCATCCTGAGCAAGGCCGTAGGCCGCGTCGAAGGATCTCCTCCGGATTCAGATTTCAACAACAAGCATGGGAACCATATCGTCCCACCTCTGTGTCATCCTGAGCAAGGCCGCAGGCCGCATCGAGGGGGAATGAAGGAAGCGGTAGCCCAGTGGGCTATCCTGCGAAGCAGGAAGCGACCTGAGTGAGTCAATCGAAGCAAGCAGCAGGTTGTAGCGCCAGCAATACCCGCTGCGCCGACTGAGATTGCGGAGAGGCTCCTCCGGGGCCTTGTTAAGACTTCATTGATCCGAAGGCATACTGCCCTCCGTGTCATCTCGACCAAGCGTAGCGCGTGGAGAGATCTGATTCAATTCCTGAAAACAGCACTCCGTGCTGTTTTTTCCTCCATTTTTAAGTTTTCAGTATTCATTTTTCAGTTTTCAGTAGAAGAATGTCTTCCGCTTTCCACCTGAAGAATGAAATCTTTGACATTCTTCTCATACCTTTCCCCATCCGCAAACACGCAGCTTGCGTGTCCTGCTCCGGGGAATACTTCCACTTCCGCGTATCCCTTCGTGGCTTCCTTCATCCTTTCGCTGTGTTCCGGAGGGATCAGCATATCAGTCTCTCCATGAATAAAAAGGATGGGGATCTCATTTTCTTCCAGGCTGTCAATGGGCCGCATATCCTGCAGCCACCATCCGGTCCGGATCTTCGCCCATACGGAGGCCACATCACCCAGGAATGCCGGCATATGCATGTTCTTCACCAGGCCCTTCACCACCGGCAGGATTTCCGCGAATCCACAGTCCGCGATGGCAAAGTCCACCGGAGGCTTCTCCTCCAGCACGGCAATGGTGGTTGCCGCGCCCAGCGATTCCCCGTGCAGGCCCAGTTCTTCCATGTCCGGATACCGTCCCCGGCTGTCCCGGATCATGGCCATCAAATCCTTCCGTTCCCGGATGGAATAGGTGCACAGGGCCCGCTCATTCAGCCCGTGGCCCCGCACGTCATACACAATGATGTTGTATCCCAGCTCCAGGAATATCTGGGCATATTTCATCATGCCAAACCGGTTATCCGTCAACCCGTGGGTGATCAGCATATATTTGTTTCCGCCATTCGGGTTCTTTAGGAACTCAACGTTAAGCACGTATCCGTCATAACTCGTAACGGTATAATCCGTTTTCTCCAGTTTATCATAAAATGAGAAGTCGTAGTGATTCTCCTGCCATGCCCTGGCTTCTTCCAGAGTCTGCCGCTTTCCGCACAGCACAAAATTCGACAGCAGGTATCCGGCTGCCGCGATAATGACCAGAACCGCCGCGATCACAATGATAGCAATGATCATATTTCTCCCTTTTCCTCCAGCTCATATTCATAGCACAGCATCGGGCATCCCGTGGTCAGATATCCCGCAATAACGCTGGTATGCTTGTCCGGGGACCATATATAGTACGTTGTGAACATGCCGCTGTATTCCTCGGGTTCACCATATTTCCTTTTCATCTTCTTCAGGATATCCTGGAAAACTACCCCCGGTTTTCTGCTGTTGGTTCCGCCGTCTTCCTCAAAAAGATAATGGAGACGGAGCCATCCGTTTTTTCCGTCCGCCCCTTCCAGTTCGCAGTATGCTGTGGTATGTCCAAGGATTTCCCGTTCCCTGTATAAACGTTCCCACTTGTCACTGTACTGTGTTGCTTCCGTAAACGGTTCAAACCCTGATTCCTGGAGTTTCCTGTCGGCTTCGGCAAAACTTTTGACATCCTTCAGTCCGGCATCTCCGTATTCCTGCATGTTCTCCAGGTTTATCCCGATCCATGCGGCTCCCAGGAGGATTACCATCACGATAAACGCAAGCAAACGCCGGTTGCTTCCCCGGACCTGCCTGTATGCTTTCTCCGGATCCCACACGGCGCTTTCAGTATCTTTCATACGTGTTGTTTCCCTTCAGCCTGTATTTTTTTCTTCTTTGAAATGTATTATACAGGACAACCCCTGATTTCTCAACTGTCCCGTCTCCATGGAAACTCTTCACTATATAAACAACAGCATATCTGATACCTCAAACGCTCCGCAATAATGGAATACCTGTGCTGATAACAAAAAGGCATACGAATCATCATTAATCCGTATGCCCCGTTCACTCTCATATACATGGAGTACTTCATGGATTAAAATATTCAAACCGCACTTCAAAAGCGCCATCTTTTTTATACAGCATTGACACTTGTGTTGTTTCGCTCCGCCTCCAAAACCATACCAGCGTTCCATCTTTGGTTGTTGTCTCTCCGGGCTTTCTTCCGATTCTGCTGGACAGCTCTTTCTTGACAGTCATAAAGACTGCCCCCGGATTCTCTGCGTTATTCTGCTCGGTTTCATCCTCAAAATAATGTGCGAACATAACCGCTTTTTTTGTGGGATCTGTAGCAACACCAACTGAGCTTCCCACTGTTGTATTCCTGTATAGCTTACTGCTTTCATAATACCTGTATTGAAAGCCTTCCTTACTCTGAATCTCACCATTGGGAATATATCCGGCTTTCTGTACCAGCCTGTCCGCCTCTTCAATATTTATATCTGCGTTCAGTTTCACCTCTCCGGGCATGCTCATCGAGGAACTGTACCAGATGATCCCGGCAGCAGCAATAATAACAACCAACAAAACCGCGATTACTCTTTTAATTTCGGATCCGTCCTGGTTGTACCACTTTTTCGCAATAACCTTTTCCTGATTATCCATCTCTATCCTCCCGCCCTCGTCAGGCAGTCTTCATACTCCTCTTATACAATACTATTTTCCTTGTTACATTGTCATCATCACAATGTAACAACCGTGTAAATTCTTGCGCCTTCGTAAAAAAACAGCACCAGAAGGTGCTGTTTATCGTCACGGACGACCCAATCAAGCCACTCTCTCCTTGTCATCCCGCCGCAGCTGTGTGACTGCGGGACAGACGTATTGTCTTACGCAGTGTGACATTAGGGCGAAGAACCGATGACCTCCAGTGGAGGAAATCTCATCGGTTCTGAGCTCAACCGAAACAAGCGATCTCCATAGTATGGAGTCACGTCGATTGAGGTTGCGGATACCGCCACCAGGCGGAATATGAGCCTAACGCTGTTTTTCAGTCACTATATACCCATGCCGTTCTCCTTTTTGTCATCTCGACCGAAGTGGAGAGATCTCCTCCGTAGTCTCATTCATTTCTCTGCTGGTATGACATTTCACCTTTGCCCAAAGTTCCCGCAAATCAAAAAAATCGCTCCATCCGGAGCGATTTATCCACAATTATTCATTTTTCAGTAGAGCCAGGTCCCCAGCTCATTTCTTCTCATGATGTTTATTCCACCTGTAAACAAATCGTATGATATATTCCACAAATCCAACGATTGCGATAACCATACCGGCATCTATGATCCAGGACTCTGAATCAATAAGATCTGTGACAGCCATGATTGCAAGACCAATGATTGAAATAACCGGAAATCCCATATTTACGTCATCACAGGCTCCTGCAATGATGCGTGCCTGTCTGAAGCCTAATCTTGTGTATTTTACCCGGCGATCCACATGAGTGTTCTCTTTTTCCATCTCATCCATGAGCACAAAATTGGACTTCTTCTCGGACATTTTCTTCTCCTTCGCCTGTCATTCTCTCAATGTCATCTCGAGCGTAGTCGAGAGATCTGATCAATTCAGGGAAAACAGCACTCTGTGCTGTTTTATCCACCATTTTCCGATTAAAGTGTCATCCTGAGCAAACGAATGTGCAGTCGAAGGATCTAGTTTTCAGTTTTAAGTAGTGTCAGCTTGCTGACACCAAAATTCTGGCATGTCAGAATTTTGCCTTCCTTATCTCTTCCACCAAATTCCTCCCGTACGTTTCCGTCCCGACCACATTCGGGTGCAGGTTATCCAGGAAGTATTCCGGCAGGTGCGGGACCAGTTTAAATCCGTCCACCACTGTCACATTCGGATACTGTGACGCGATCTTTTTCACGTTCTCGCAGAAACGTTCCAGCACCGGAAGCTGCTCTGGCAGGTCTCCGCGCCACAGCGGGGAGATGCACAGGATCGGGATCTTTGTCCCGTAAATGCCGGTCAGTGTCTCGTAGTATTCTTCCACGTCCTTCATGGTCTCGCATCCGAACTGGTTCGTTCCCAGCGCCACGATGATCTTGTCCGGCGTGTATCCTTCCATCTTCATCAGGGACTTCTTGTCATACACATATCCGCCGATTCCCTGGTTGATGATGTCATAGTTCAGCAGCCGGTTGGCCACGCTGACGTAGGTCTCGGCAGAGCGCAGCGGCCCGTATCCCTGGGTGATGGAGTCTCCCAGCCACAGCACCTTTTCATTCTTTTTCGCGGGTGTATACGCTCCGTCAATCTCAAAATTCCGGATCAGCACCGTCGCGTCCGCGGGCAGGTAAAGGATGACATCCTTCTTCCCTTCCGGAAGCTTCCAGGTCAGCTTTCCTTCCCTGGGCAGATCCTTCACATAACGGATCTCCATGATCTGGTTGTCCACCGCCACCTCAAAAGAGTCTTCGGATCCCACCCAGATAATCCTGTATTCAAAGGAGATCGTGGTCGCGTCCGTGTTCATCTCCAGGGTCTTCGCGGTCGTTGCCATGCACCGGTCATACCAGAAATCAAACGGTCCATTCCTGAAGTAATCCATCTGCTCCTTCGAGTACTGGAAAGCCTGCAGGTATCCGTCTTCTGTTTCCTCAAAGAAATAAGCTCCGAAATAGATATCCTGTAATTCCCGGTTCGTCATATGTGATTCTTCCTCCGTATTCTCAGCAGTTCCCCTGCATTATACAGAATCACACCTGTCCGCTCAATCCTCTCGGGCAATTTTTCAGCAAAAAGTGTCATCCTGAGCAAGACGAGAGTAGCGAGCGCAGCCGAAGGATCTCGTCTCATCCGCAGGCACACACCCGTTGTCATCCCGCCGCAGCCGTGTGACTGCGGGACTGACGTATTGTCATACGCAGTGTGACATTAGGTCTGTCCCTCTGTCACGCAGCATGGCTAATCAGGAAAAACAGCGCTCCGCGCTGTTTTCTCCACCATTATGAATTATGCATTATGCATTGTTTTCTCCCTTTTACTTCCAATACTCGTATTCCAGCAAAAACCTATTGTCTCTCGAATAGATCAGGCTCACTTTTGTTCTTTTGTTCAGTTTCCAGAACCATCCATTTTTCTCTTCCTTTATCACCGATGGGTTCCCCCAGATTTCTCCCCTCAGCGTTGTCGCGATGGTTCTCCAGGTATTGCCGGGAACATCCGCGTTGTTTTCCTCACTTTCATCCGTAAACCAATGGACAAAATTGACCTCCGTTCCGGATTTGGAAACAGTAAGCACACTGCAGTCGGTTGTAAAACCGAAAGCCTCACTGCTTTGATAATACCGATGATAATGCTGATCATCTGTTATAACGTCACCCTTGGGGATATACCCGGCTTCCTGCAGCATTGCATCCGCCTCTGCCATATCCATATCTCCCTTCAGGATCACTTCTCCGGGCAAAGCCGGCCCGCGATGGTATTCAATCCATTTAGCCAATCCAAGCACAGAGAAGCAAAAAAGAACAACAATCACCAGTATCTTTCTGACATTTTTCCTTTCGGATCCGTCATTTTCGTAAAACTTTGGATCAATTCGCTTATCGTCATTGTAGTTGATCATCTTTTTTCTTCTCCATTGTCATACAGTTGCACGTTGCAAATCTTCCCTTTTGTGATTCTTTAGTCTGTGTAACGGTATTCCAACATAACCACACCATCATCGGCATATGTCATATGAACGCTTGGTCCTCTGCGCAGTATCCAGAATATCTCATCCCTGTCTTCTGCAGGTCTGTGAGGAGTTTCCCTGGATCTTACAGTCACTTGTGACGCGATGTATACATAGACTTCACCCGGATTATTCATGTTGTTCTCTTTACTTTCATCATCAAAATAGTGAATGAAACTAACACTTTTTTTCCCGGATTTCGCTACAGCAAGTTCGCTGCGCGTGGTTGGATAGCCGTAGACCTCACTGCTTTCATAGAACAGATGATCATAGTCGTCATCTGTTTTAACTTCATCCAGGGGAATAAACCCGGCTTTCTCCAGCCGTTCATTCGCTGCGGAGATATCCATATCCCCCCTCAGGATCACTTCCCCGGGCAGGGCAGGCAGGCGTGTTTCTTCCAAAGATGTACCAAGTATATAGCCAATCACGCCAACGACCAGGATGATCACCAGGATCTTTAAAACATTTCTTCTTTCAGATCCGTCATTGCGGTAAAACTTTGGATCAATAGACTTGTCATTATTATATTTGATCATGTCTTTTCTGCTCCTTCGTCATACTGCTTCACGTTATATGCTTGTCGTAAACCCTGTCCTCGTTTTTTTCGCATACAATATACTATATTCCTTGTTTCAGTGTCATCATCACAATGTAACAACCGTGTAAAATCCGCAAAAAAACAGTGCCCTTCTTGTCATCTCGACCAAACAAAGTGCGTGGAGAGATCTGTCCCGCCGTGGCGATTTCAATGAAAAAACAGTGCCCGAAGGCACTGTTCTCTCTATAATCCCCGCCGCAGCGTTGACATATTTGCCTCCGCATTAGATGTCATCCTGAGCAAGCGGTGCGTAGAGAGCGCAGTCGAAGGATCTCCCGAAGCAACAGTAACTCACACGTTTTCGGTAGAAAACATTTCACATTGAACCGCTCGCGGTTCAATATTTCACATCGGCCATCGGCCGATATTTCACATATCAAAGCAACACCGTTGCTTTGATATATTTCATTTACCCGCCAGGGTTACTCTCCTACTTCCTACCTCCTACCTGATGGCACTTTCCTGCCTCAATTAACTCCCACTTCAATCCCGCACAGTACTTCCCGTCCGTCCTTCTGGCACCTCACAACAAGCGTATTCCCGTATACCGCCGGGCAGCTTGTCACTTCTCCGCCCAGCTCCAGGCTGTACTTAACAGTGCCTAAAAAGCCGTCCAGCACATACATGTTTCCGCTTTTGTCAAACTGGATCAGATATCCAATACCGTCTTCCGTATATACAATTACCGGTGAGGAAACCGCCCGGTCTTTGATCGGGGTCTCCCATTTCTTTTCTCCGTTGCGTTTCCAGTACGCCACAACCGCCGAATCCGCGTTCCGGTTGTCCGGTGTTTCTTCATCAAACGCATATCCGGCGACGGTGAAATATACAATATTTTCCAGCCATTCCTGTCCCACAACCGGCGAGGCGAAAATGCCGCCCAGGAGAGCGTTTTCTTTTGTCAGTTTTATTCTTTGCTCCCACTTTGTAAGCATCCGGTCTGCATTGATACTATATATTTCGCATTCATTGTGGGTAGTTTTTTCCATGCATCCGGCATACAGAACAGTACGGTCCTCCGAATCCTTATCTACAGCTATACAGGCTGCTGTTTTCCCGGATACATAAACACAATCTTCAAAGATGCTCACGCTCTCATCCTTCATACAGTCCCAGCGAAGGATATCATTGTCTCTCGAAACATATACATTGTTCCCGTCCGCGCTGGCTGGAACGTTGGAATACTTGGTGTGATTATACTCCGCCCTGTATGCGCCTGTTATGTCCACACCGCTTATGCCATCCTGCCCCTGTTTTACGTTCAGGCCGATAGACACAAGATCCGTCTGCGGGGAATTCATCATCAGCCAGCCGTTCTGGTAGATCACGTCTTTTCCCTGTCGGGTATACAGCACTTCATCCAGTTCCGTTCTCCGGCTTCCGTCTGTCAGGTCATAGCAGATATACCCTTCTTCCGCCGGACAGATGATCAGCGGCAAGTCTGAAAGGGCTGTCGCCGTTCCATGGAGTTTTTCTTCCCTGTCCTCGATCGGCGCCCGTGTTTCTTCGCCGGTTTTCAGGTCAGCAAACCAGATCTTCCCGTCTGTTCCGACCGCAATCACTTCCGTCAGGGTAGAATTCTCCCGCTTTTCCGGTTTCAGGGACGTCATGCTTTTCCTGATCTCATCCGACCATTCAACGATCAGGGGCTGCCAGTGAATATCCTCTGTTTTTACTGCCGGCCCGATGTCCTTTTCCCAAAGCACTTCCGGAACACAGATGTCCCTGACCGTCCCTGCGGAAGCATTCTGCCGGTAAGGGGATCCCCTGAATGCATATACGCCTTTCTCTGCGGTTTCCTCCGGCAAACTCTTGTCAGTCAGTTTAAAGTTCGACGCTTCTTCCGGTAATACTGACACCGTTTCACTCATATTGTCTAGTTTGCCGTTCTCATCCGGCACCAGGTCATAGTAGTCGTCACGTTCCCAGTAGCCCGGGGCTTTCCGGCTGTAAAAGCACCAGTCCTCACCGTAGGTTGTGACAAAGCTGTCCATGCTGCCGAATTCCAGTCCGCTTCCTTCTTCCAGGGGTTCGTACTGTCCGTTTTCTCCGTAAACCAGCACAAACTTCGAATAATCCTCGTCCTCCATCTCCGCAGTGTTTTCCAGCAGTTTCCACTGCATCATCCTGTCGCGTCCGAGGTTGCATGTCCCGTCTTCATAGAAGATTGCCATGTCTCCTTCGCTGTCATCCCATTCACCCACCAGCGCCTGCGTGGCATCCTCCAGGGTCATGTTATCCGGGGAAAAACGGATACCTTCCTCCAGCCAGTGCTGGACTTCATCCCGTTTTCCGTGCTCAGCCCAGACAACTTTTCCTTCCCTGTTGATATAAACGTCCAGCAGTTCATACCTGTCATCCATGAACATCACATGAGCCAGGCCGTTGGAGAAAGGCTCCGCTTTGTCAAATGGGAAACCGCCGAACATCATTTCGCCGTCCGGATTCACATAACCGTACAGCCATCCATCAAACGGCGTACAGATACATTCCCAGCCTTCCTCAAAAGGAACCGCTGACGGATTATACTTATACCTGTCATACTGCTCCCGATTCAGGACCGCCTGCAGAATAATCTGTCCTCTTGTATCGATCAGAGTGGATACGTTGTAATCCTCTATGTCCTCCGGCTCCTCCTCTGACTCATTATCCCATTCAATATCCGGTTTACGGTCAATCCACGCCCGTCCGTTCCTGCCGAACGCGGACAGTGCCATATAGTATTTTTCACTGGCCCCATGCCATTTGATCCGTTCACCCTTCGTGTCATAATACCAACCGTCATGCATAAGCATCCTGCAGGGGTTCAGCGCAGCCTGTTCTTTGACGCGTTCATCCACAGGCATCTTCTTTCCGTCCGGCAGCAAAGCCTGGCCTGAATTCTCCGCATAAACAGCTTTCAGCGTTTCTACCCATGTATAATCCTCACTGTAGAAAAAAATATCATCCACATTTTTCACGATGATCTTTCCGTCACAGTCGATCAGGTGTTTATTGTAGTTCTTTGCATCGGCTGCCAGCATATAGGTGTCCGTAACCTGATACGAATAATCCTCTACAGGCTCCAGTGAATCAGTCACTTTGATCGGAAAGCGGTAGATACCGTCATGCAGCTTGTTACCCTCGCTGTCAAGGATAATAAACGCATCTGTCATATTTGCCTCTATTGATATGTTTGTCCCCCGCTGATAGTCGGTATAACAAAACCCCAGGATCAGTCTTCCGTTCCATCCACTGAGGCAAAAATCACTCGGATTCGTTCTACTCCGCAAGTAATTATTATAATAAATCTCATTTTGTTCAGCGCCCGGCGAAAGCTCATAGCCCAGGAACTCCCGATCCAGCTCGATCAGTTTCCCGGAACCTGCAAGGAAAAGGGCATACCGGTTTATGTCTTTCCGGTTGTACAGGAGAAAGGCGTTTCCCACGGCATTCGGTATTTCTTTAGCACCATAATCCATACTGTATTCATTTTCTGTCAGGCACCATTCAGACAGTTTTGTCACTGTCTTTCCCTGCCTGTCTATGAGTGTGAATGCCCAAGTCTCCGGATCCTCCACCACAGCCGCGTATCCCGCGTCGGTAAAGGGCTGGGCCTCGTAATACACAGGATCGATCACCCATTCCCCTTGTGCGTTGATATACCCCTGTTTCCAGCCTTCCTGCGCAACAAACAGGGGCTCGTCTGCCACGGCGGCAGTAGTACACAGGATACTCAGCAATACAACCATCAGCACGATAATCTTTTTCATCACTTGTTACCTCCACCTGTCGCCGTGGCAACTTTTCACTCTAAACTCTTCACTCTTCACTTTGTCATCCCTGGCAAAACAATCATCCTTATTTGTTCCTCTGTTGATATGACGATCAATCTATGCTTTTGGTTCCGGCGGCCCATGGCCAACTTTTCACTTTTCACTCTTCACTGGGAACTTTTCACTGATTATTTAGGCCTAGCGCAGCGTAAACATATTTGCTTTAGCAAATATCCCGTCGCAAAGCGACAGTAACTTACACATTCGCAGTTGCGAATATTTCACATTGGGCTTCCGCATAAAGTGTCATCCTGAGCAAGCGGTACGAAGGGAGCGCAGTCGAAGGATCACATCGGCCGAATCACGGCCGATATTTCACATTGTCGAAGACAATATTTCATTAACCCTTTAGGGTTACCTCCTGCCTCACCATTTCCCCTTCATTTAACAAACAATTCTTTTCTTCTGGAGTAGTATACCCAGTTGATGACCCCCAGGATCATATATCCCACAATCGTACTGATTATTGTTGAATTCTCAAAACTGTTTCTTTTTGAAACAAGCGATACAGCTCCGATATATAACACACGCACCGCAATCCATCCAAGGAACATAATGCCCATCCATTTGAGGGCTTTTCTCCTGAATTTTATCAGCCAGAAACCGACACAATACATCAGTATCGCTGTAAGCAGGCCCATCACACCATAAACAATATTCAGCTCCTTTATGCCCGGATAGAACATATTTACAAGAACCGTAATGTCTACTCCGTTATAGATATACAGATTCCACCCTGTGATTGCCTGCACCGAAAAGAAAACCCGGGCCGCTCCCGCAATCATAAGGATGGCGATGAATAATATATGCCATTTCAGTTTGTATGCTTTGGGGTCAGCTGTATCGATTTTCTCCTCCGTCACGCTTTCCTCTTCAACATACTCTGTCCCGCACCTGTAGCAGATTCTGTCTTCGTCCCTGATCTCTGTTCCGCAGTTCTTACAGATTTTCATCGGTTTCCTCCGCTGGCATAATTATGTTTTATTTGTCATCTCGAGCTTAGTCGAGAGATCTGATCCGTCTTCTTGTGATTCATTTGTTTGAATAATGGTATTCCACCACAAACACGCCGTCACTTGTATATAGCATATGTACCTTTGTTTTTCTGTTCAGGCTCCAGGTCCATGCCTTATCCGACGAACTAACCATTTTTGGGTATTCATCGATTTGTTTGGTCAGTATTGTATAGATAGCTTTAAATTTTTCCCCTGGATTGTCCGCGTTATTCTCTTCACTGTCATCCTCAAAGCAGTGAATAAAATACATGCCTTGCGAACCGGTTTTATCGACAGCCAGTGCACTGCGTACCGTTGTATAACCGAAAACCTCACTGCTTTTATAATACAGTTTATAATATCGATCATTTGTTTTTACTTCATCCTCTGGAATATATCCGGCTTCCTGCAGCAGTTCATCCGCTGCGGCAATGTCCATATCACCCTTCAGGATCACTTCCCCGGGCAGGGCAGGCACACGCTGGTTCTCCCTCCACAAGCCGAATCCCCATAGAGCAGCGGCGACCAGCATGATAATCAATACGATCCTGATAACCCTTTTCTTTTCTGATCCGTCATTGCTGTAAAACTTTTCAGCAATACGCTTGTCGTCATTGTAGTTGATCATCTTTCTTCTATCCCTTCGTCATACTGCTGCGCGTTCTTCCCGTCCAACAAACACTATAAAATGTGTCACTCTTCCTGTTGTTCCCTGCTCGGAGCCAGCCTCTTTGATTACTTCCACATCTTTGTCAATTCGCATCACGAACCTGTCATATACGTATCGGGTTGAATCCTTAGGAAGGTTCCACTCGATGCTTCCGTCTTTCTCTTCCGCTATGGCTCCGTTTACTCTTTCAACAAGTTTCGGACAGCAGCTGATATCAAGCTTCGTCAGCTTGTTACCGTCACACTCCAGGCGTTTCACAAGGGGATTATTGCTCAGATCCAGCTGGGGCAGCTGGTTATTTGAACATTCCAGCACTTCCAGCTTGGGATTGTTGCTCAGGTTCAGGTCTGTCAGCTCGTTACCGTTGCAGCACAGCTGATACAGTTTCGGGTTTTTGCTGACGTCCAGTTCTGTCAGCCCGCACCCTTCGCAGACAAATCCCCACAGATCAGGATAACGTCTGAGATCAAGATCCTTTATCTTGCATCCGGAAACACTCACCTGAATCATTTTTAAGTTCCGGCTGAAATCTATTTCTTCAATCTGATTATCGTAGCACCATAGGGAGGTAAGCTCGGCGTTTCTGCTTATGTCCAGCTCGGTCAGTTGGTTGCCCCAGCATTCAAGCCATCTAAGCTTTGCGTTCAGTCTCACATCTATTTCCGTCAGATGATTCTCGTAGCATTCCAGCTCCTCCAGTTCCGTGTTGTCCCTGACGTTCAGTTCAGTCAACCCGTTAATGCCGCACTGCAGGATCTGGAGTTTCGCGTTTTTGCTTACATCCAGTTCCGTCAGCCTGTTATTTGGGCAGGTAAGATTTACCAATTCCGCATTGTTGCTCACATCCAGCTTTTCCAAACGATTATGACTCAAAAAAATGCGATCCAGCTTTTTGTTATGGCTGATATCCACTTCAGTGAGCTCATTATCATCGGCATAAATGTTTTTCACTTCAGTCAGGTATTCCACGCCCTGAAGGCTTGCTATACCTTTCTTTGCTATATTAAGATACTCTATCTTCTTTATTTCTTCCCCACTGAGCTTTCCATCCTGGTCCAGGTCAAATGCCGTCACGGCTTCCCGGAATGCGCTGTCCGGAAAATGTTCCTCATCGATTCGCACATCTGCCGGCTTTTTGAAAATGAAATAACCAGCCGCACATGCAAGCACAAGTACCAGAACCAGCAGTAACCAGATCTTCTTTTTCATCTTCATTCTCCTGTCTCAGCCCAGTGGTTTCATTGTCCTCGTATACAATACTATATTCCTTGTTTCAGTGTCATCTCCTCAATGTAACAATCCTGTAAATTCTGTAAAAAAACAGTGCCCGAAGGCACTGTTTTCTCAATCATTATTCATCTTCTACTCTTCATAAGTATATCTCAGTTCAAACATACCGTCTTCCACATACATCACTGCTGCTTGTTCCTTTTTATTCACGATCCAGTACCACACAGTTCTCCCCTTTGGTGTTTTTGCCTCGGTGGGCTTCTTCCCAAATCTACGGGTCATTTCTCCCTTTACGGTAAAAAAGATTGAACCCGGGTTTTCAGCGTTATTCTGCTCATTTTCATCAGCAAAATAATGTGTAAAATATACAGCTTCCGCAGGGGTTTCTACAGCGCAAACTTCGCTACCCAGGGTTTTTATACCGAAAAGTTCACTGCTTTCATAAAACCGATAACGACAATCTTCCGTGCTTTTGATCTCATCCTTGGGGATATATCCGGCTTTCTGCACCAGTTCATCAGCAGTCTCAATGCTCATACTGCTGTTTAGTTTCACTTCCCCGGGCAGCGTCATCAATGTGCTGTACCATATTATGCCTGCTGCAATAGCCAGAATGATCAGCAGAATTTTAATAACCCTTTTTATTTCTGATCCATCCTGCTTGTACCACTTAGAATCAATTGCCTTCTCTTTCGTGTCCATTCGATTTCCTCTCGGCCTTTCTCAGTCCAATGGTTTCATTGTCCGTCTATTACAATACAGCATCTCTTGTATCATTGTCATCAATACAATGTAACAACCGTGTAAATTCTAAAAAAACACCCGTCGCAGCGGTTTCAATTCAAAAAAACAGTGTCATCAGACACTGTTTTCTCCACCATTTCCCGTAAAAAATGTCATTCCGGGGTTCGGAACGCCCGGAAATAGAGCCAGTGGCTCTATTTCAGTGGAGAACGGGCGGCAGCCCCGGGCACGAAGTGAGTCGAGGAATCCCTTACTACGCCGCAGGCGCTTTAATTCAGAAAAAACAGTGCCCGAAAGCACTGTTTTCTCCATCATTTTTAAGTTTTAAGTTTTCATTTTTCAGTTTTCAGTAGCGTCTGCTTGCAGACGCATTATTTTGCGCTGACAAGCGCAACCAGCACGTCGGTCATCCTCTCCATCGCTTCCACTGGTATCAGTTCCTTCCTCCCGTGGAAGTTGTATCCTCCCGTGGACAGGTTGGGACACGGCAGTCCCTTGTAGGACAGCTGTGCGCCGTCTGTTCCGCCGCGGATCGGTTTGATGATCGGTTCCACTCCGTTCTCCTCAAAGGCCTTCTTTGCCCTTTCCAGGATCTCCGGATGCTGTTCCACGATCTCCTTCATGTTCCGGTAGGAGTCCTTCAGTTCAACAGCCACCGTGCCTTCCCCGTAGCACTTGTTCAGCGTCTCGCATACGGTGGTCATCATGGCTTTCTTCTCTTCCAGCTTGCCCAGGTCGTGGTCACGCAGGATGTACCGCAGCTCCGCGGCTTCCTCGTTTCCGGACATCCCTGTCAGGTGATAGAATCCCTCATACTTTTCCGTATGCTCCGGCCGTTCCCAGGGCGGCAGCATTCCGGCAAACTCCATGGCCACCAGCGACGCGTTGATCATCTGGTTCTTCGCGCTGCCGGGATGAATATTCACGCCCTTCACCCGCACAATGCAGGAAGCGGCGTTGAAGCATTCATATTCCAGTTCTCCCAGGGCACCGCCGTCCACTGTATAGCCGAAGTCCGCCCCGAAGCCCTTCACGTCAAACAGGTCCGCTCCGCGGCCGATCTCCTCATCCGGCGTAAACGCCACGCAGATCTTCCCGTGATTCGGTGCGTCCGGCGCCGTCATCCTTTCGCACAGGGTCATGATCTCCGCCACCCCGGCCTTGTCATCCGCGCCCAGCACCGAGTCGCCGGATGTCACGATCAGCTCCTGTCCCTTCAGTCCCGGCAGGAAGCTGAATCCGCTGATTTCCACCCCGTTCTTCAGGCGGATCACGCCGCCGTCATAGGATGGGATCACCTGCGGCACTGTTTTCCCTGGCACCGCGTCCGAGGTATCCATATGGGCGATCAGGCCGATGGCCGGTGCGCCTTCCGCGCCCTTCGCCGGGATCCATCCATACACGTATCCGTGCTCATCCATGAAGGCATCCTTCATGCCCATGGCCTGCATTTCACTGACCAGCATCTCCCCCAGCACCTTCTGGCCCGGGGTGGACGGACAGCACTCGTTTGCCTCACAGGAGGTGGTCTCCACCTGTACATATCTCAGGAACCGTTCCTTTACATTGCTCATAGCTTACTCCTTTGGTCTTTGTTGTTATATTATCCCAGATAACCGATCCCCTGACAAGCATAAAAGAAGATCCCGGCTTTTGCCGGGATCTAATAAACAATGCCATTATCCCACGGTAGGAGCGCAGATCTGTTCCGCAAGGGCAGCCAGGTCCAGGCCGTTCAGGTCAGCCCCGACCACAGACAGGGAGTACATGATCTCTGCTGTTTCGTCATACCACAGGCAGCGTTCCACCTTGTCGCCGGTTCCGCTTTCAGCCTTGGCAACGCTGCCGGAGCACAGGTGCACCCGGGTCTGTTCCTCATTTTTCCAGTCAAAGTACATCCCGGAGATGTCCATCAGCTCACCGCTCTTCAGCTGCATGGGCTGGGTCCGGAAGCAGTATTCCGCGCCTTTCCAGCTGAACTGGATCTCCGCCAGCATCTCCGCGCCGTACCAGCGGTAAGCCACCTTTTCCGCGCCTTCCGGCAGGGTGAAGGCCAGTCCGGTTTCTTCCTGCAGCCGGTCCGCGGTCACATTCTCCCACGGATTGCCGTAGGACAGGTTCGATCCCATCTGGAATCCCACAAAGCCGCAGTCGTTCTGCTCGTCATAGAAGAACCAGTTCTGCAGTTCCGTCGGCACGGTGTCCGCCACATCAAAAGTATGGGCCCAGAACTTCATGCCGTCCGTGAACAGTTCCAGGGATGTTCCCGGCTTATACAGCATATACTCTTCTCCCTGGGTGATGCCGTAGGGTTCCGTGTACACATACCGGACGCCGTCCTCGATGCTTTCCTCTCCGATCGTCTGTTCCTGTTTCAGTTCGTCCACCCGGATCTTCCAGGTCTTTTCATCCACCTGTTCCACCAGGGAAAGCTTTCCGCTGAAGGTGCAAAGGTACAGGCTTCCGTCCGGATATTCCTCCGCGGTCTCGCCCATTTCACTGTCGTGGTAGTCTCCGCTGAATGTTCCGTCCGGCAGGATCTCCAGCTCCGTGGCCCATCCGCCCGCGCCGCTGCAGAATTCCCATCTGATCCCGTCAAACTGCGTGAACAACTCGTTGTTCCCTTCCGCGAATGCCGGTCCGGTCATAAGCACAGCGGCCAGCAGGGCACCCATCAGCCGCATCATCACTTTTCCGTGGTTTCGTTTGGTCATCGTTCCTGTTACCTCCTTAGGACTTGATATACCAATATAACGAACCAATGTGCATTTTTTGTCCCGGTGCCGACGGCAGGATGGCAGCGGGAGAAAACTCTTCACTGGAAACTCATCACTGATCACTCTTCACTTTTATCCACTTTTCGCATTTATCATTGACCGCAGGCACACACTTCGGTGTCATTCTGAACGCAGTGAAGAATCTCCCACGGTTTCAGAATGTTTCTATAAACATGGGAACCAATCATCTCCGCTCTTGATGTCATCTCGACCAAGCGTAGCGCGCGGAGAGATCTCCCCCGCCGAAGCGGACATTTATTCAAAGGATGGCCTAGCCATCCACCATTATTCAGTTATTGAGCAGTTGTCCAAATCTATGATTTGGGTAACGACTGCCATGCTACAGCTGTCAAAATGCCAATGGCATTTTGGTAACAGCGATCGCAAAGTTTTAAGTCTTCAGTTTTCAGTAAGAGAGTCATCCTTTCGGATGACTCTCTATATCATACATTCTGCACCAACATAATTCCTACGCATATTGCCAGTGTGCCAAGAAGCATCGCACAAAACGCGATCTTCCATTTCCCGTTTCGATTAAACCCGTAAAAGTCGTCCCACCGTTTTTCTTCCGGCGCGTACAGGATCTTATACAGATACAGCGGCCCGTACAGCACCACCGGCAGCACGCCCAGCAGGCACTGCGGGAATGTCATTCCCCGCCTCTCAAACACGCAGAAGGATACCAGCGCCATCAGCGGCGTCAGCAGGTGCATAAAGATGTCCGACCCGGTCAGCAGGATCTCCACCCAGTTCTTCCCTATGCTGGCAATACTCGGTGCCAGGAAAAAGAACACCGTCAGCATGGTCACAGTCACAGCCACCGTCCCGATATACTTCAGCAGCCATACCCATTCCGGCACATTTCCCGCCAGGGTAAACACCGCCATCAGCAAAGCGGATATGGCACACAGGACGTTGCTCTGGGTGGTGTAGAACCGGAACACAAACCGCGCCTGTTCCGGTGCCCATTTCCCTTCCTTCCGGAAAAACCGGAATATCAGCACCACCGTGATCACAAATATCAGGAGATTGATAATAATATCAACTGTCGTATTATTCATACTTTTTGCCCCTTTCATGCAGATTATACCACAAAGAACGTGACTGCGGGACAGACGTATTGTCACGCGCAGTGTGACATTAAGTCTGTCCCTCTGTCACGTTCTTTCTACCTAAGGCGCATTTAATCAAAGAAACAGCACCCTCAGGTGCTGTTTCTTCCTCCATTATGAATTATGAATTATGTATTCTTAATTGTAGTTGACAAAGGGACGGGGTTAATGTCATGCGAAGTTTGACATTTACCCCGTCCCTCTGTCAACTACAGAATGTTTATTTCATCGCAGCGTAGGGTTTGGACGGATCGATGGGTTCATAAGTCGTATAATAGTAACCGCAGGAAGTACAGGCATGCTTGATCTGCTTAAGATTCAAACCGGGCATCCTGTCTATTACTGTATGCTTGAGTGTATGCGGTGCGTCTACATGTCGGGAAGTATGTGTGATTGCCTTGCAGTTTTCTTCTAAACAAACGATCGTTGTTGTTTCATGTGATGTATGATTTCGTGACGTCCAAGTATGGGGAGATGCCGTTTTGGTACTCGTCATGACGTGCTTACTGCCGCATTTTTGGCATTGATGGGTAACTGCTCCCAATGAAAGCAGCGGAAGAGCTACGCAGATAACCAGCAGGCAAATGGCTACAAATCTTTTCATGGTATTAGGTTTCCTCCTTTTGTGTGGTTTGTTGTTGACTGCATATTAGCACATTCATTTCCTTTTGTACGTATTTTTTGCGATTGTTTACAGCGATTTTGCAATTGTTACGAAATGGTTTACCTTACGTTCCTTTGCATGCACACCTATATTGCCATTCCGTCCGCAGGCACACACCCCATTGTCATCCCAACGCGCAGCGGAGAGATCTGATCAATTCAAAACAGCACCCTCGGGTGCTATTTCCTCTATGTCTATCCGTATCCCAATGACATCCTTCGCCTTGCGAAGGATCCCGTCGCGACAGCGACAGTAAATCACACGTTTTCGGTAGAAAACATTTCACATTGAACCGCTCGCGGTTCAATATTTCACATCCGACCATAGGTCGGATATTTCACATTGCCGCAGGCAATATTTCATTGACTGATCTCAGCCGTTTTTTGCATTCCATATGCAAATAACCGTCTGAGATCGGTCCATGCCATATTCCTTCCCCGTCCTCCCATCACCGCGGCAATGAGCGTCACCCCGTTCTCCTGGTACGCGCCTACATAGCAGAATCCCGCCGTGGAGGTGTATCCGCTCTTCACGCCGGCCGCGTGGGGAATATAGTATTCGGAGTTCGGATCAAAGATCTCCCACTTCAGGGAGATCAGCGGATTCTTCCGTTCCGCCGTCACAGGCAGCGTGTAATACAGGCAGGTCACAATCTCCCGGAACAGCGGCTGTGTCAGCCCATACCGTGCCGCCGTCACCAGGTCCCTGGCGCTGGTATAGTGTCCTTCCGCCGTATAACCATGCGGATTCACAAAGTGGGAATTCGTCATTCCCAGGTTTTCCGCCATTTTATTCATTTCTTCCGCAAATGCGTCCACGCTGCCGGAACACAGTACCGCAATGGAGTTCGCCGCGTCATTTCCGGACCGGATCATCATCCCGTAGAGCAGGTCCTTCATAGTCATCTTTTCCCCGGGAGTCACCGGTACCTTGGTGCTATCTGCCGGAATGTCCAGTGCCTCCGCGGGGATTGTGATAACCTTGTCCGGATCGCACAGGGAAAGTGCCGTGATCAGCGTCATGATCTTCGTGGTGCTGGCCGGTTCCGCCTGGGCATCCGCGTCCTTTTCCAGCAGGGTTTCCCCTGTCACCGCGTTGATGAGGCAGGCGTGCCTTGCGTACAGGTAATTCCCGTTCAGCTTTTCCGGATGGCTGTCATCAAAACAGATTGGCGCTTCAAAGTGATATTTCGTCAGGTCTCCCGTCAGCAGGTCATATTCATCCGGCGTCAGTTTTCCGTCAGCCTTCACCTTTTCCGGTTCCTGCTTTGCAACGGCTTCCTCAAAAGCCTTTACCGCGCTTTCCGTGTTTGCGCCGTACCTCCCGTCCGCGCTGTCATACAGAAGGTTCAGGCCGATCAGCTGCTGCTGGGCTGTCTTCACCCGGCTTCCCCAGCTTCCTGTCCGCAAGGTCTTCAGCAGGTCTGCATTGTTTTCTTCCATGATAAGGGAAACAGTGTCCGGATCCGGAATTCCGGTGGGCTGGACTTTGAATCCGTTTTCCTTCAGTTCTGTCTGCACCAGCATGATCGCCGCGGAAGTCTTCTTCCCGATGATCCCGTCCGCGGTCCCGATCTCGTATCCCAGGGAGATCAACCGCTCCTGTAGGGTCTTCATGTCCGTCTCTTCAGCAAAAACAGGCAGGGCAAAGGAAAGCAGGCACACAGCCAGCACAATGCACATCATCCTCCGAATCCGCACGCTCATGTCCCCGCCTCCTGTCCTGCCTTCCGCGAAAGATCTCGTATGCTTATAAAACGAAGGATACATGCTTTTTGTTTCAACCATACGGACGTTCAAAGCAAAAAGAAGGACCGCTTCTTTTGATCCTTCTCGATCAAGAGAAACAGTCCTTTTGTATTATAAATACGCTTTTAGCAAATGTAGTAATTTTCTGGTTCAGAGGAGTATCTAAGAAATCTGGTATGTTCATGTTTATGAACCGTATTGGAACAAACGAAATAAGTAGTTTCAACCTCATAGACAGCATACATAGGAATAGGTATAATCCCAATAAACACAAATACAGATTTACTTTCAACACGAGTTGTAGACCATGTTCTTTCTAGCGCACCGCTGCAATCAGGGCACATCTCTACCGGACCAGCAAATGCAGGAACCATCAGGGTAACCAAGAGAATTGATACAAGTAACAGTGCTACAACCTTTTTCATAGTACAGGACCTCCTTTTATTGATTTGTTGTTTATTGCATATTAGCACACAATTTCACTTTGTACGTATATGTTTGCGATATTTTACATCATGTTTGCAAATATTACGAAATCGTTTATCTGACGATTCATAGCAACCACAAACCCCAAATGTCATCTCGACCGGAACGTAGTGTAGCGGAGAGATCTAATCAATTCAGAAAAAAGCAGCGCCTTCAAGCGCTGCTTTTATCCACCATTATTCATTTCCTTGTAAAGTGTCATCCTGAGCAAGACGAGCATAGCGAGCGCAGTCGAAGGATCTCCCCCCCCCGCAGCGGATTATTCTTCCAAAAACCGAACCGCCTTTCCTGTCCTTTGTGCATAGCTGATCTCCGACTTCGTGCTTTCCCCGATATACCCGCCCACGTTGATCACATAGATCTCGTCAGCCATGTCGATCTTCCGCTTATGCATATCGTCCAGCATTGCCTTGGTTCCCTCTGTCCAGACTTCATCGTCTCCGGAATGACCGAACATCCCTACGCTGATGACGATATTCCCTTCCAGTGTCAGCCGCTTCTGGGCTTCCATAAAGGCATCCTTGAATTTGGTGCTTCCGCACAGGGTGATTACTTTATACTTGCCGACCATGGTTCGCTCCTGTTGTATAGTTTTCTATCTGTTCCATGTGTTTTTCCACTTTCTTTTCCTGCTTCTCCTGCTTGAAGAGCAGCAGTGCGGCGATTACACCGGCGATGGCTCCGCCGAAGTGACCCTGCCAGCTGATCCCTGCCGAGAAGGTGGACAGCACATTACCGATCACAGCCACAAAGGCATACAGCATATACAGGAACTTTTTCCGGGTGATCAGGTTGTATACTAGGTTCGCTGCCATCAGGCCCCAGATGGCACCGCTGGCACCGGCATGGAGGCCGCTGCCGCCGATAAAGTTGATCAGCAGGGCGGATCCCAGCATGGAAGCAATATAGATCAGCAGGTATTTCCATTTGCCGATCCGGTTCTCAAATACAAAGCCGAAGATCGCCAGGCCGTACATATTGCTGAAGAAATGCGAAAGGTCAAAATGCAGGAAGCTGCTCAGGAACAGCCGCTGGAGCTCTCCTCTCTGGAGGGCTCCCTGGATCATACCGAAATGCCGGAGAACGTCATACTGTCCTCCAGCCAGTTTATAGATACCTGCTACCGCATTCAGGACGATCAGGATAAGTGTGACCCACGGGATCGCGATCTTGAATCCGCCGATCCGGATGGCTCTTTCCTTTTCCCTGGGTTTCCGGTTAAACAGATAACCGGTATTCTCTCCGCAGTAGGAGCAGATCTTGGTTCCCTTTTTCAGCGGCATACCGCACTTCTTGCAGTTGATGATGATTGAGTTGGGCATGGCAGTGGCTCCTATCATACTTATTGCGACATCTAAAGCATACCATATAATAAGGGCCAGCGGTGTAAACTATTTGTAAAATATAACTTTACTCCGTAAAGTACGGTCTCAGGTATTCCCGCAAATCGGGATCACAGACATAAACAAACGCTCCGCGAATTCCTCTAGTCAGAAGTGTGGCATAGATATTCAGGATGTATGCGCGTAATGCTTCATAGTCATTACCAACTGCTTTTCCGAGGCTGTCTTTATACTTGCTTTTATCAACTTCAATTCTCTTTTTTGTTTTATCGTAATAGATTTCCGGTCCGAAGATTACACCAACATAATTCAGGTCATATCCCTGTACAGTATGAATGCAACCTATTTCGTATGGAAGCCGGTCGGAGTTGATCCAGTCCGTATAAGTTCGGTTCCATATATATCCTTTGCCAATATCGATATCCCGTTTAGCTGTATTCTTCGGTTCTTTTTTTGTAATCCATTCCCATGCATACCCAGCCACAGCACAGCATAGATCATACCGTTTGTTCAGTCGGTTGATCTCATTCATCATCTCATCGACATCATCATAGAAACTAAGAGTATAGTCTTTGAAGTTTCCATGCGGTGCTGTCCAAATTGTACCGCTTTCTTTAAGAACAGCGGATTCCGTTATCGATCTATCAATATCTGTCAGGAATCCTTCATACTCAAGAACCTCATGGATATACTTGATATAATCATCCCCGCCCAGGCAGCGCAATTGGGATGTCAGTTGCAGATTTTGCTTATTCTCTTGTGCGTCCAGAATCTTTCGGAATACACCCTTTGGAATATCTGATGGCCTGACTGATTGTGCTGAATCATAGAAAAGGATTTGCATTTTACTGGAGCGGATAATCCAGTCCAATTCTGTCGCGTCCTTTTGCAAACCAAGGTCTTTATTGACCTTGTCATATGCCGGATACTGGCTGAGAGCCACTCTTCTGCGCAATCTGTGTGCTTCATCACAAACTAGAAGATCAAAGGGAGCATCCGTCGCAGCAATAGCGGCTTCCGTTGGTGTCATAATCATGCTTTCTGGGATACCACGCATTGTACGGAAAACCTTCTTCAGTGTTTTACGTAAAGACTGCTGCGGAACTATAAATCCGATCTTCAGATCCCGTTGTTTCATAATAGCATGAAGCTTATCGATATTTACTTCGGAATCTTCCTCGTCTTTGTCTTCATATGTATCGTTTTTCAGATCATACAGAAGCTTAAGCAGGAATACAGCCAGAATCGTTTTCCCTGTTCCGGCTCCACCCTTTACAATAACCGTCTTCTCCTCGTTTTTACATATACAAAGCATCAGGTGCTCAAGTATTTCTTTCAGCACTCTTTCCTGATCTTTTGTCAGAGATTTGTATGGTGAGTATTTGTACAGGTCTGAATTTTCAATATCTGCAATCCCGCTGTCTACTATTCCTTTTTCTTTCAGGCATTCCCAAATCTTTTCAAACTCTTTTTCATATCCCTGCCGGTCATAGTAATCAAAATTAGACAGGCCCGTATTCCCGTTCTGCAGTTTATACCTGCCATCAGCAGAAATATACTTGATCAGGAAGGATTCCAGGTCAAGAATGACGGATTTATTGAAAGTGTCATCCGTCATGATATGGATTGTCTTCAGACGTTTACGTTCTTCTACCTGCCAATGCTGAGCCGCCCGTTTGCCCGCGTTTAGCGTTTCACCAATATATGCTTCTTTGGAATCGTCATTATGGATCATGTACACAACAGGCCAATTGGTACCGTATTCCTTATCTCCGCTTTTCCATTGTTCAATCCTGGACTGACTTGTTGCGTCAAAGGGAAAATCACAGATCTTAACATCAAAGTTGATCATACTTCGTACTTCTCCCCTTGCTCTTGTCTACAGGATACTTCTCAGCGTTTTTCTGCATTTTCTTACGGACAATCTCAACAGGATCCAGGCCTAACTTTGCCGCCATCTGCAGGCAGTAATTCAGCACATCCGCCAGTTCTTCTTCCACAGCTTTAGGCTTTGCTTCACTGCTCCATTGATAGCATTCGAGCAGTTCTCCCGCTTCAATGGCAATGGATTTCGCAAGGTTTTCCGGACTGTGAAACTGATCCCAGTCGCGTTCCCTTGTGAATTCGTTAATTTGGTTCATCAGTTCCTGAAGCTCGCTCATGTTGAGATTCTCCCTGTGTATTTTATTCTAATGGATTATCTCCTTCACGGTATGGAACAACTGCAGATGCTACAACCTCTGCAGCAGGATCTGTGTGTGCGTGTTGATCATCAAAGAAAATATGTGCTCCAAATTTATCCAAGATTTCCTTCTTTGAAACACCGCCCAGAAAAAAGGCTTCATCGATTCGAACGTTCCATGCTCGTAGTGTTTTTATAGCACGTTCATGAGCGGGAGCATTCCTTGAAGTGACCAGTGCCGTACGAATAAGAGCATCCTCACGATCGGGGAACATAGACTGTATATTTGACAATGCTGTTAGAAAATTAGCAAATGGGCCTTTTGAAAGAGGCTCGTTTGCATGACTACGTTCATGCTCCTTAAATGCTTCTATTCCGGCATGTTGATATATTCTTTCGGCTTCTGCTCCAAACAAAACAGCATCGCCATCGAACGCAATTCGTATCTGATCCACTTTGTTTTTCTTTTCTGGATGAGCAGAATTGGTCAACAGTAAACCAGCCGCCACATCATTGTTAATTGCGTCTTGAACGTCTTCGATATTGGCAGACAGAAACAGATCCGTATAAAATGATTGCAAGTACGGTGCTGCAGACGCTCCTCCAGTTAACGCAGCACGAGTTATATCCAGGCCATATTTCTCAATAGAATTGAAAATGCGCAGGCTTGTATCGGGACTATTTCGAGACATAATAATCACTTCCACAAGCCTACTATCTGGCTTAAGATCGTTTAATCTCAAGAAAGCTTTAACCAGCTCAAATCCCGCTCCAGGTTGCAACACTTTCAGTTCATTATTAATCTGATATTTGATATAAGCCTCCAGCCCCTCTTCTTCAAATATCTTGTTTTCTTCTTCAAGATCAAAAAGTGCCCTCGAGGAAATACCAATTACAAGTGGTTTCGAAAGATCGTATGGCATATTCTCCTCCTCATGTATTATGAGTATTACCACATAATCGATATATAATATATTGATATGCCACTAATATGTGTATTATACCATTTCAACGTATTGTGCTTCAATAAAATGAGAAAAAAACTGAAAGAACCGCATATGGTTGCTTAACATAGTCATTTTGCCTTCTAATGACTATATTGAACTCCCAAATGACTATATTGACTCCCCTGTTGCCACTTTCTGCGTGATATAGTAATATCCTTGGGTATTATGTTCCTTGGGGAGGGTGTATGGATACCAGGATTGTGATCTTTGATTTTGACGGGACGCTGGCAAATACCAGGGCGGCGATTGTGAAGGCAAAGCAGGAAACTTCTTTGATGATGGGCCTGCCTGTTGCATCGGATGAGGCGTATGTTTCCACCATCGGGCTGTCTTCCAAGGCCGGGTTTGCAAAGGTGTATCCTTCCCTTTCGGATGAACAGCTGGATGCCTGCGTGGTCGGGTACCGGAAGTTCTTTGAGGAGATCATCAAAAAGGATCCTCCGGTGCGTTTTCCGGGAGCGGACCAGGTGCTTGCCTGGCTTACGGAGAAAGGAATCGCGCGGACGATTGCCACGGCGCGGAATACCCGGTCTTTGCATGATTTCCTGCGCCTGTGGGACTGGGACAGGTATTTCCCGTATGTGCTCTGCCAGGAGGATACGCCGCTTCTGAAGCCGAATCCGGAACCGGTGCTGAAGACGCTGGAGGATCTTTCCTTTCTGCCTTCGGAAGCACTGGTGGTCGGTGATATGCCGGTGGATATTGAGATGGGCAAACGGGCCGGGGCGAAAACCTGCGGGGTGACTTACGGAAACTCCGGCAGGGCTGCGCTGGAGGCTGCCGGAGCGGATTATATTATTGACAGCATAACAGAACTGCCTGGAATCTTCTGATCCAGGCAGTTCGTTTGTTTGGTTTGTTTTTGTTGCTTTGGGTTGTTTTGTATTTGGTTGTTTCTGGTTGTTTTTGTTGTGTTGTTTTATGGTGTGTATTCGTATTCCAGCAGGGTGAATTCGCCCAGGATCCGGCTGGCTTTCTGGATGGTGCTTTTCATGCCGGTGTGGATTATGTTCTGGACTGTTTCCCAGGCTTCGGGGATGATTAAGGGGAATGATACCATGACTTCGTAGTCTGTTTCGCTTTGGAGTTCGTCTTCGTCCGTGATGATCCATCCGGATGACAGGTATCCGCCCAGGTTGAATTCGGGGCGGTACGGGCATTTATGGTCCATGGGCTTGGCCCAGCGGATCTTTTTATCGGGATCCTTCGGGTCTGTTTTGTCATGGAACCGGATGATCATTCTTGCGGTCAGCATCGTATCACGCTCCGTACTGTTTCCAGTAGTCCAGGATTCTTTCGTAGAGGGCATCGTCGATGTACTTTCTGCCGTTTATCTCGGTGGTGTGGAGATGGTCCACCACTTCTTTGATCGTGACGATGGGATAGACCTTGAGGTCGAATTCCTCTCCCAGTTCCTGCAGGGCGGGTTTGGTTCCCTGGCCCCGTTCCATGCGGTCCACGGCGATGATGATGGCTTCGGGTTTGCCCCTGCCGAGGCCTTTGAGCAGGTCCATAGTCTCCCGGACGGCAGTGCCGGCGGTGATGACATCCTCGATGATCACGATTTTGTCGTTTGCTTCCGGGATTTGGCCCACGAGGGCGCCGCCTTCGCCGTGGTCTTTCTTTTCCTTGCGGTTAAAGCACACAGGGGCTTTGATGCCGTACTGGCTGTAAAGGGCCGCGGCAGTGATGGCGATCAGGGGAATCCCCTTGTAGGCGGGTCCGAAGAGGATCCGGGGTTCCTTCCCGATGTTCTCCACGTAGGTTTGGGCGTACATCCTGCCGACCATGTCCAGCTGGTCGCCGTACGTCAGTTTGCCTGTGTTGATGAAATACGGGGTCTTGCGGCCGCTCTTGGCGGTAAAGTCGCCGAAAAGGACCGCGCCGGATTCGGCAAGGAGTTCGATAAACTGCTTCTTTGCTTCATTCATCTGCCTGTCCTCCCTGAATTGTTTTCGCCCCATTATGCCCTGTTTTGGATGAAAACACAAGATTGCATGAAAAAAGCATACGCGGCCGCGTATGCTTTCGTTTTGTTTTGTTGTTTTTAGTATTTTTGTTTGAGCTCCTCGATCACATGGGCGGTGGCCTTTTCCACGGTGCCGTCCTTGAAGGGGTTCAGGAGGTTGCCGGTCTCCAGGAGCTCAAAATAGCCCTTGGTTCCGCCGGCGCGGCACAGGCGCAGGTAGTCTTCCCAGGCGGCCTTCGGGTCTTCCTTCATACGGCCGTAGTACTGGAAGGCGCAGATCTGGGACAGGGCGTATTCGATATAGTAGAAGGGATAGAGGAAGATGTGCTGCTTCTGCATCCAAAAGCCACCCTCTTCCAGGAATTCGTTTCCGTCATAGTCCCGCCAGGGCATGTATTTCTTCTCGATCTCCCGCCAGACTTTGCGGCGCTCCATGGGGGTCATGCCGGGCTTTTCGTATACTTCATGCTGGAACTCGTCCACGCTCACCAGGTACGGGATCGAGCACAGGGCTTCCAGCAGGTGGGCGGTGCGGTACTCGTCCGCCCTGTCGCCGAAGAACAGGTTCATCCAGGGATAGGCAAAATGTTCCATGGACATGGAGTGGATCTCGTTGATCTCCGAGGTGGAGCCGGTCAGGGCGCTGATCGGGATGCTGCGCATGGCCAGGTAGCCCTGGAAGGCATGGCCGGCTTCATGGGTCAGCACATCCACGTCCGCGGCGGTGCCGTTGAAGTTGGAGAAGATGAAGGGGGCCTTGTAGGAGGCAAAGCGGGTCATGTATCCGCCCAGGTGTTTGCCCGGCCGGGTCTCCAGGTCAAAGAGCTGGTATTCCTTCATGAAATCAAAGAACTCGCCGGTCTCTTTGCTCATTTCCCGGTACATCTTCTGGGCCTTATCCACCAGTTCCTCCGTGGTGCCGATGGGCAGGGCGTTGCCTTCCGGGAATTTCAGCTGTTCATCGTAAAAACGGATCTTGTCGATGCCAAGGTGCTTTTTCTGGCGTTCCCGGATGGCGGCCACAGCGGGCGTCACAACGGTCCGGATCTGCTCCCGGAACCTGGCGGCATCCTCCCGGGTATAGTCAAAGCGGTTGCGGGAGATGTAAGCCATTTCGGTATAGGTTTTGAAGCCCATCTTTTTGGCCTTGGCATCCCGGAGCTCCACCAGTTCCGTATACTGCCTGTCCAGTTCCGGGCTGATCTTTTCATACAGCTTCGCCCAGGCTTCGAAGGCTTCCTTCCGCTCCTGCCGGTCCGTGCTTTCCATGTGCTTGAGCAGGCCGTAGAAGTTGCACTCCTCGCCCCGGAAATCCGTCTTGGCCTGTGCGGCGGTCTTGCTGTATTCCTGGCACAGTTCGCCTTCCCGGATCATTTCCGGGATGATCCGCTCATCCTCGGTCAGCAGGTCGGCATCCAGCATGCGGAAAAGCTGCTTGCCGAACTCCGCCTCAAAGTCCTTTCGGAAGGGGGACGTGGTCAGGGCCTTCTGCCAGGCGACTTCCAGGGGAGTCAGCATGGCCAGCTGTTCCCGCAGCCACTTCAGCTCACCGTCGTAATATTCATCTGTGGTATCCATGGTATTCCGTACATGGGCAATGGAATACAGGGTGGAAGCCTGTATGCTCTTCTCCTGCACCTCAAAATATGCGTCCCGGACTTCCTGGTAGGTTTTCGCCTGCGCGGCCTTTTCCGCCGCGTTTTTCAGGGTTTCCTTCATCCCTTCCACATCCGGCCGCTGATAGGGCATCTCACTGAATTTAATCATGGGTTTCTCCTCCGTGTGTTCTGCTTTCTTTGGGGGATCCTCTACTGTTTTATCCGCTGATCTGTTTTCTGTCAACCCGGCAGGCGCATTCTTCCCTTGAACATCCCCGATAGATAGTGTATTTTTTTATTTGAAAAGATTCCCCAACCTTTTTTCAGTTCCCATGTCTTTATGGGTGAAAGCTTTCAAACACGGCAACGAAACCACAACGGGAAAGGAATGGCCTTTGTGAGGAAAGAGGAAGCAGAGCGCGTCCTGGAAGGGTACCTGAAACCGGTTCTTGGTTTCGCGCTCAGGAGATGCAAAAGCAGCGAGGACGCGGAAGACCTGTCCCAGGAGATCGTCCTGAAGGCCTACCGGGCGCTGCTTGCGCGGGATGACGTGGAGGACGCCGGCAAGTTCATCTGGACAGTGGCGCATAACGCCCTGTGCAATTACTACCGGAGCGTGCCGAAGAACGTCATCGGCATCCCTGTGGAGGAGATGGAGGAGCTCCTGGCCTGTCCGGAAGCGGAAGAGGAAAACGAGGAGGCCGTAAAGCGTCTCCGGCAGGAGATTGCCTATCTCACCGCCCAGCAAAGGCAGATCGTTGTGGCCTACTACTTCGAAAACAAAAAACAGGAGCAGATTGCCCGGGAGCTCGGGATCTCCGCGGGAACGGTCAAATGGCACCTGTTTGAGGCGAAGAAAGAGCTGAAGAAAGGAATGGAGAAAATGAGAGAGGCAAGCAACCTGAAATTCAACCCGATCAAATTCACGGGATACGGCATCAACGGCAGCCCCGGAGACAAATCCCCGGACGATTTCTTCCGCAGCGTCCTGCCGCAGAATATCTGCTACGCGGTGAGGAATGAATGGAAAACTGTGAACGAGATCGCGGATGACCTGGGCGTCTCCCCCGTTTTTGTGGAGGGTGAGGTGCAGTACCTGGAGGAATACGGTTTCCTGGAAAAGCAGAAGAACCGCTACCGGATCAACTTCCTGCTGGAAGAGCGCACCACCGAACTCCTGAAGGCGGAAGACACCGCCTACAAAGCCGCGGCGGCGTTGTACGCGGATGCCCTGTTCACGAAGCTGACGGAAAGCGGCATCCTGGAGAGTCCGGATATTGAAAGCGGATACAAGGCGGACAAAAACTTCCTGATGTGGACCCTGCTGCCGTACGCGGCGGCCAACTCCCGGGTGAAACCGAAGAACACGATCTCTTTCCAGGAAGTGGCCACCATCCGCCCGGACGGCAGCGAGAACATCTTCCACGCTTCTGTGGGCGAGCCCGTAACGCCGGAAGGCTATGTGCAGATGAACAACTGGTGCGGTCCCATGTGGAACGCCACCGAAAAGCACACCCTCTGGCAGATCGGCAGCGACTGGTCCGATTTCTTGAAGCATCATGAGTTCTGGACCTACCAGAGCGACTCTGTCAAGATCATGACGCTGTATGAACGGGCACAGACGGAAGCCCTGTCCCGGGATGAGTACGCCTGGCTGGCGGAGCAGGGCGTCATCCGTGTCGGCGGAACCGCCGAAAAACCTGAGATCACCTGGCAGATCGTTATCCTGAAAACCCCTGCGGTCCGGGAAAAGCTCCTGGACCTGGAAGAGAAAGTCCGGAACACCTGTGCGGACGAACTGGACAAGCTGCGGAAAGCCTACAGCGCCGCGGCCCTGGAAAGTATCCCGCAGAATATGCGCCGGGCGAAGGAGTTCGAGCTGCAGTTCACCTTCTACGCGGACGGCCGTTTCCTGCACCGCTGCCTGTGGGAGCTGCTGGAAAGCGGAAAGCTGAAGCTTCCGGAAGAAGCGCAGAAGCCTTCCATGTCCACCCTGCTACTGGTAAACTGACAGATATAACAACAAGGGGACAGATTACTCTGTCCCCTTGCTTTTTTGTTTGTTTATCCGTGGATCCGGATCTCCGGCAGGATCGCGTCCACATCCACATATCCCACGTCCGGATAATCCCGGTTCAGGTAAAGCGGCACGGTGTCGGATTTCAGCATGCCGGAAACGTCTGTGGGCAGATAGCTGCTGCGGAACACATGCACCACACCATTGTCATCCGTATAGGAGCATTCCAGGCGGCGGTAGATTCCGGAGTTCCGGTTGCTGTAGTCCGTCTTCTGGCCCAGGATCTTCGCGTCCACCTTGTTGCCGTATTCATACGCGTCGCGTAGCAGGCGCCGGTGACGGATGCCCCTGTAAAGCAGGACCAGTCCGACAAGCAGGAAGATCACACCGATTCCGCCCATGACGTAGAGGAAGATCTGCTTACCCATGGGATTATCCCAGTCCCTGTCAGGCGTCAATGTTCCGACAAGAACCCCCAGCACCGTAAAGAGCAGGCCGATCGGCGTGAAAACACATCCGACAATCCCGCTGTCATTCAGGCCGTATTTTTTCTTCATGGTTCTTTCCTCCCTGCTTTTTCATTCCGTTACTGTTTTACCACGGAAACACGTTCTGTCAAGCCGTTCAGCGGGTGACGTCCGTGTCGATGATCATCTTCTTGCACTTACGGCAGAAATGGCTTTCCAGGGTAAACCACATGCTCCATTTATGCTTCAATGCGGTCAGATTGCCGATATTGCAGATCCGGTCCATGACTGTTGAGCCTTTGGTTCCTTCCTTCCAATGAATGCCGGTTCTTGTATCCCCGTTGAGGATGCCCGCCTTCATTTCCTCCCCGCAGTACGGACAGAGCATTGCTTAGGTCTCCTTTCCGCTTGGTTCGCTTGTGGAAAACTGCCGCTCATCACGGCAGTTTTCCTTTATACGGCGCAATCCTTACCGCTGCCGTTCATAGGTAACAATCACACCGAAACCCATCGCCTGATTAGGGCAGACAGCCACAACGCGCCAGCCTTCACTTGCCAGGCGGTTCATCTCAATTTCGGCATTCTTGACTGAATAGGTTTCCACTCTGTACTCAAACATTGTTGCGTACCTCCTTGTTTCTTAGTACGCTGTTATTTTACATATTCTGTCAGAAAAGAAACAGGACAGCCTTGGAAAAATAGCCAGCGCTAAATGCCCAAAAGGGAACGATAGGGACGGTCCTTTTCGTTCCCTTTATCCCCGCCTCCGATGTCATCTCGACCAAGGCCGCAGGCCGCGCGGGGAATGATCCGAGTGGTGACCCAGTGGGTCATTCGCCACAAGCGAAAACGAGGTGGAGTCCTGACGCGCGCGGTGCGCGGGACGGGGATCCCGTCCGCGGTGCGTGTGCGTTTCCTTATCGAAACAAGCAATGCGATGCGCTCCAGGGCGAACCTCTGATGACCGCCAGTGGCGGAAATCTCATCAGAGGTGAGACTAACTATTAAAAGTCAAGCCCCTGAAAGGAGGAAATCGAAGAAAATTTCGTTATCCACCGCCGCTTTTGACAAACAGCATTCAAGTGCTGAAATTGGCCGAGCGAGGGCGATGGAGGGTATAGCAAACAAAGCCACAGCCGCCCTCGCAAAAAGGGAGTGTAGCACTTGAATGCTTCGATTTGTCAAAAGTTCGCTACGCCGGCTGCTTGAGCGTCAGCGAACAAAGAGCTCAGGCTCCGAAGGGTATAGCATCAGGTTGCCGGAGAATATGCCTGGCCGGACCTGACTAGCGCGAAAATCAATCTGACAAGTTTCTTTGCCGCATGAGAAATGGCGACGTAGTAATGCTTTCCCTCAGCTCGCTTCTTTGCCAGGTATGCCGCGAAAGTCGGATCCCAGTTGCAAACGAACCGAGTGGCATTGAACAAGGCAAAGCGTAGATAGTGAGAGCCCCGTTTTTCCATGTGAGGATAAGCGTTATCCAGTTTGCCTGACTGGTATGTGGATGGAGAAAGGCCGGCATAAGCCAGGATCTGGTCAGGTGAACTGAAACGAGAAAAGTCACCGATTTCTGCCAGGATCATGGCTCCCATCCGGTAGCTTATTCCGGGAATTGTGAGGATTGGAGAAGGATCTGCATCCATGATTCGCTTGATTGAACTTTCGATTTCATTGATTTCCTCAGTGAGGACTTCAATCAGGTGAATGGTATGTTTTAACTCCATAGACTTGGCAGACATTACCGATCCAATGGGTTTCTAGCAGCTTCTCGGATCTGAATGGCTTTGTCTCGTTTGTAACGACCTTTGGAGGATTCAGAAACCAGGTGAGTTAACCGAGTAAGATGACAGGATGCAAGTTGGCTTGCTCCCGGGAATTCGGCTAATAATGCATAAACTGTATGCACATGGAGTGTTGGTACAAGCCTATCCAATTCCGGGAACAGGATGCTGACGAGTCGGGCAACAGACGTTTTTAACTTAGCTCGTTCCTGAACCTTGTCGAATCTGTATCTTGTCAGTGACTTCAGTTCTTCATTGTGGTATGATTTGGCCGTGTAGGACGTGAGGACTACATTGACATTATCATCTCTGCAATGGTACGCGCATCAATCGGATCAGTTTTCGTTTTGCGGATGTTGGCTGCCTTACGAAACAGATTGACGTGCAACGGATTTATGACATAGGTGTGGAGACCGTTGTCAAGAAGAAATCCGAGGATGTTGTAGCTGTAATGACCAGTAGCCTCAAGCCCTACTTTTACTTTGCTCAGATCCGGTGCTACAGACTTGAGTCTTTGGAGAAGCAGGTTGAAGCCGGCCTGGTCATTCGGGATGGTGAAAACATTCGCCAGGATTTCTCCATCCGAGTTTACGATGTAGCAGTCGTGCTTGTCTTTGGCGACATCAATTCCAAGGTATACCATGGTCATTCCTCCTTTGGTTAATTGATGCTGCTGGGTCCACAGTACCTCTTGCACTCGTAACCTCGTTCCACATAAACCGTCGAGCGGTATCTAACTGATTAACGAACAAACAAGGGGGCTGTGGTTGGAGCCTCACCACAACCGTCTAGCGGTAGGTCAATCGCACCAATCCACAGCATCCCCAGCAGTGTAGCACAAGCTCTTGGAGAAGAGTTGATAAACTACTATTCAATAATACGAGGTCAATCGAAAGAGAGCAAGCTCCCCAGTGGGGAGTTGCGACCATTGAGATTGCGGTAAGTGCGCCGATTGAGGTTGCGGGGAGATCTAACCCGCCCGCAGGCGAAAAACACCTCCTACCTCCTACTTCCTACCTCCTACCTCATTGTGTGCCACTTTTGCACTTTTTCCTGCCACTTATGCACTTCATATAGCATTCCTCCCCTGTTCCGTATATGATATCCCCGACAGGCAGGGTGAGAGACTTAGTGCTGAAGTTTCTTCATACTCTCCTTTGCAGGCAGCGTTGTTGGGTGCGCTGCCTCTTTTCTTTTCCGTTCATTTTCCTGAAATCACAAGAAATGAGCAGGTTTCGCCCCTCTTTGATGAATCCCCATACCGTTTTTGCAGATAATCCTACCAGTTATGCAGGTGCGGTAGTAATCGGCAAATGTTTCGTGTATGCTTTCAGCGTTGCCGACAACAATATCATATTTATGTGGGAGGTAGAATCTATGAAGAAGTTACTGGCTCTGCTGTTTGCACTGATCCTCGTTTGCTCCATCGTCGCGACCTGTGTAGCCGGGTGCAGCTACCATGTTCCGACCTATCACAGCACTTATACCTCGTATTATACCAGGCCCCGCTGGACCAATTGCGCTAACAATCCTTATAATCACGCCCATACCCAGAGCTGCAAAGACACGATCAAGGTCTATCTCTGCAGGACCTGCGGTTATTCCTATACGACCACTACGACCACGGTTCTGAGCGAAACCTGCCCTTGCGCTCACTGAGTCGGTTCAGTTGATCCTTAGTTAAGGTTCTTTTCTTACATAAGGAACGATCTGCCTTCCGCTGACCGTTCCTCTTATTCGATTATGATAACAGGGAGGTTCTGTTCATGAAACGGTTTATCGCTGTCTGTCTGCTGGTCATCTGTGTTGCGCTGCCTATTATCGGCGTTGCCGCCAACTGCTTCTACTGCGGTGCTCCAGGCGCATATCTCAGCACTAATAACACTACGATTGAATCCTACAATTCATCCACTCATACAATCCTCAAATATGACTATACTGTATGTAATGTCTGCCAAACAATTCATATAAGAGTAAAAACAAGAACAGCAGTTCCTCATAGCTTACAGCATTCCAAGCAGTGGGTGACTTCAACGCTCACCTATGAATATGATTACTGCACCGTATGTGACTATAAATCTCCCGGCATAACGATCCATCATTAATCGTTTGCCAGTTTCATTGACATCCAGGGTCTACCTAACCTTTCTTCAAGCGGAAGAGCCCGTCGTGAGACGGGCTCTTCTGTTATATATCATTTCGACCGCAGGCACACACCCAAAATGTCATTCCGGGGTTCGGAACGCCCGGAAATAGAGCCAGTGGCTCTATTTCAGTGGAGAACGGGCGGCAGCCCCGGGCACGAAGTGAGTCGAGGAATCCCTTACTACGTCGAAGATGCTTTAATTCAAAGAAACGGCACCTTTAGGTACTGTTTCTACCACCATTTTTCAGTTTTAAGTTTTCAGTCTTCAGTTTTCATTTGGCTGCCATAGCAGCCTTTTTCCTCACACCAGATTCACTCGAACGTCTTTCCTCTCTCCACCCACAATACAGTCAGTCGCCTCGTGGTCCCAGAAAGGAATAATGATCTCATCAAAATCTTCAACGATTTCCTTCAGCAACGGTGTGTTCCGCCGCTCCAGGTCCTTGCTGTTTGTGATGTTGAACACATAGCTCTCAAAGGGCAGCCATCCCAGGTCCCTGATCCCGTCCAGGTACCGGTCTATCATACCTTCACAATCATAAGGGAAATCCAGTTCAATCTGGATCATGTCGATGTAGTCCTTATAACTGCTGATCTTAGCCGCGTCAATGGTGACCTCCAGTTCTTTGGCGTCATTCCGATACAGCCGGTCAAACGCGGGATCTGTTTTCCGGATTTTATGCCTTCTGATACAGAAATATTCCCAGAAAGCTTCGACCATCTTGTCCGTCTCTTCCAGTTCGCTGACCGTCACATTCGGAGTGCGTTCTTCGGAAGGCCAGGACGCGTAATAATCCGCACACTTTTTGATGGAATTGGTAAAGCCAAAGGGATCCTTCAGGTGCTCCAGCTGATAAATCTGGTATTCAAATTCATGCAGCAGGAGGGAGTTCCTTTGACTTTTTATCCCGCCTTGCTTCAGCTTCTCATAAACCATCCTGACCTGGTCGATCACAGCTTGTTTGTCAGACGTTTTTTCATTCTCCGTATTTGCGCATTTTGTCTCATTGGCTTTCGCTGTTCCCCTGAATATATTACAGACCTTTCTCGCCATACCGGTCACAATCCGCTTCATCCTGTCCTTCACCTTTCATCGCTCTGAGCGTTGATTTTCCTGTACATTTGATAGATTCAAGCAGGCTGTATCCCTTCCCTGCCTTGGTTTACATAATTTACAGCAATGTTACAACAATTTCGTGAAAGGTATGATACCATATCACTGAAAGCTCGGGAGCCCTGTATTCATTGATGCAGAAGGTGCCCGAAAGAAGGAGAAAACTCAGATGAAGAAATTCCTGGTTATGGTACTGGCTGTCATGCTGATCTGTGTAGGGATCATTTCTGTTTCCTCCGCGGATAATAACCTGTTTACGTACAAGAAGCTGGATGACGGAACCATTGAAATCACAAGAGTGGCCAACACCATCAAAGACGAAGCGATCCCCCCGGAAATCGACGGGTATAAAGTAACATCAATCGGATCATTTGCGTTTTCCACCTGCAACAACCTGAACAATGTGATCATCCCTGACACAGTAACAGTCATCAGGTGCAACGCGTTCAGGAGCTGTAAAAACCTGAAGTCCGTCACCATTCCGGACAGCGTAACAACCATTGAAGAAGGGGCGTTCCCCAACTGTGAAAAGCTGGCCGCCTTCGTCATTTCCCCGGATCATCCCGTCTATGTCTTCAACAACAATATGCTGATCGACAAGAAGGAAATGACCCTTTTACAGTATCTGGGCAAAAAAGCCGAACCCTATGAGGTGCTCTGGGGCATCAAAAGAATCGGAAACGGCGCGTTTGAATTCACAAAGCTGAATTCCATCGTTATTCCGAACAGCGTGACTTCGATCGGAGAATATGCTTTCCGCTACATGAACAACCTGAAGGAAATCTCCATACCGGACAGCGTAACAGTGCTCGGTTCCGAGGCCCTCTTCAGAACCCCCAGCCTGACTGCCCTCAGGATCCCCGCTGGCGTTACCGAGATCGGCAGTGACTGCTTCGGCTGGTGTTCAAAACTCAAGGCTATGGAGGTTGATCCCGAAAACCCGGTCTATGAGATGAGAGGCAGCCTTCTCGTCAACAAAAAGGAAAACATGGTTTGCTATCATCTGGACGTGGATGCAGGATCATTTGAAGTACCCGAAGGCATTGAATCGATCCAGGCAGCTGCCTTCCAGAACAGCATCAGAGTGAAAGAAATTATTATCCCCGACGCAGTCAAAAGCATCGGCAATCATGCTTTCACAAACTGTTACGCGATGACCGGCATCCGCCTTCCGAACGGCCTGAAGACGATTGAATCTTTCACTTTCCAGTATTGTAAAGCCCTCAAATCCGTCACGATACCGGAAGGGGTCACGGAGATCGGGATCTGTGCTTTCGAAAGCTGCTCCGCTCTGACGGAAGTGATCATTCCTGCCAGTGTGACAAATATCGATGCCACTGCCTTCACCAAATGCAACAGAGTGGTCTGCAAGGTGGTTGAAGGTTCCTACGCGCAGAAGTTCTGTGAAAAGAACGGCATCAAATTCGTTATTCAGTAACGGGTATAAAAAGAAGGAGCCTGCTGGCTGGCAGACTCCGTTCTTATACTTTCTCTCAGGTTTTTACGACAGATCCAGGTCCATGGCGATCCGGAGTTCATAGTCCGGGAAGGCCTTCTGTACGTCTTCCACAACAGAGGTGTAGACGGCTTTCCGGTCCTCCGCGTCAAAGCTGATGACCACATCGAAGCGTATGCTCTTCTTTGCCCGGTCCAGGTAGAAGCCGTGCATGCCCTTGACGTATTCATGGGCCATGGCGATATCCCTGACCGCCTTCCGGGTTTCGGAGATTTCAGTGTCTTTGGTGTTCATGGAATAGACGCCCACGGCGGTCAGGATCACATTGTGCTTCCGGTACACCGTTTCCTCGATGTCCCGGATCAGGGCATCCAGTTTGTCAGCGGAATAGGTGTCCGGAATCTCAATGTGGATGGAACCGTTCCAGGCATCCGGGCCGTAGTTGTGCAGCACCAGGTCATAGGCACCCTGCACGTCCGGGAAGCTGCGCACCGTCTGCTTGATTACCTTGGCCAGTTCCGGATCATTGTTCTCGCCCAGGATCCGGGAAACGGTTTCCTTAAGCATTTCCACGCCGGACTTGATGATGATCAGTGAGATGATGGCGCCCAGCCAGGCTTCCAGCGACAGGCCTGAGGCCAGGAAGATCACCGCGGCCACCAGGGTGGAAGCGGAGATCACGGCATCCAGCCTTGCGTCTTCCCCGGAGTTGATCAGGGAATCGGAGTTCACCTTCTCGCCGGTGGCTTTCACATACCGGCCCAGGAAGAACTTCACCACAACAGCCACCGCCACGATGACCAGGGAAATAACGGAATAATCCGGTGTTTCCGGGTGGATGATCTGCTTGACGGATTCCACCAGGGAGGTAATACCGGCATACAGCACGATGACGGAGATGATCATGGCGCTGAGGTATTCGACCCGGCCGTATCCGAAGGGATGCTTCTTGTCCGGTTCCCTGCCTGCCAGCTTGGCCCCGACAATGGTGATCAGGGAGCTGCCCGCGTCGGAGATGTTGTTCACCGCGTCCAGGGTGATGGCAATGGAGTTGGACAGAAGACCGATCGCCGCCTTGAATCCCGCAAGGAATACATTGGCGATAATCCCGATGATACTGGTTTTGATGATCGTCTTCTCCCGGGATGTTTCCTCTTTGGTCTCATTCAGGATGGAAGTCTTGTTCATGGGCATTTCCTCCCCGTCTGCTTTTCGTATGTTTGAGATGTATTATACTCAAAACACACCAAAAAGAAAGTGACCGAACGGTGGGACGGCCCAGGATCAATTCAGAATAATTATATTGACCCGTTCCATGGTACAATGCCCTGTGAATAGAAACAATAAATACACTTCCGGAGGAACACACGAATGAAAAAACTGCTTGCCTTTATCCTGGTCCTGGCCCAGCTCTGCGGTCAGATGGCATTTGCCGGAAACGATGATGTAAAATACACCCGCGGATGGGAAATCACCCTGAAGGAAATCTCCATCTACCTGGATGATGAACCTGTTCAGCTGGTTCCTAACGTCTTCCTCCGGCTGATCACGACAGAAGGATCCGATCAGGCACAGTTCGCGGCCGGCATAGAAAAAGACGGAAAAGAAATGGCTGCCATATGGGTGGAAGAACATCCGGACGGCAGCGGTGCCGCCACGCTGAGCACCTGCCGAAACTGTTGTTATTACCCTGCTGGAAATCTTCCTGCCCATGTTTACTTCATCATGCTTTATGCCTTTGATCTCGGTTTCGTGATGGAGAATTATGACCTGCCGGATCTGCTGAAAACTCTGGACAATCATTTTTCTTTTGATGGCTTGATGGTTCCCGTCCTCTCCCTCGCAAACCCGTCCGCAACACCGGAACAGCTGGCAGAGCAGCTGGATGAAGGAAAGTACCGTGTCCTCTTTGGCTCTCATCAGGAAGATTCCACACTGGTTGAATTTCGTACCTTTACTCCGGACGGTCCCCTGTTTGACATGAGTGATAAAAACCGTATAGAGAACACTGATATCTCAAAAACCTTCTGGCAGATTGACGGGATGGATGAAGCATTTATCTCTGCCCTGCGTATTCTGATGCAGGATGAATCCCTGGCAAAGTATATCTCGTACAGTATGGCGCACCGCGATACAGAAACTACCGCGCCGTAACAAAGACAAAAAGAAGCCCCTTCCCAGCCGGGAAGGGGTTTTTTCTGTCCGAACGGAGGGGAACAATATGGACGGTCCTTTTCGTTCCCAAATGTCATCTCGACCAAGCGCAGCGCGTGAAGAGATCTCCTCCGGAGCCTTGATCAAATCATAAACAGGAACCACCTGCAAAGCCTGTTATTCATACCCGTGTTTTCGTTTCCATCCGGATGTTCTTCAACAGGACCTGTTTTTTTCTTTCGCGCTTTAAGTATTATTACCGCAATGACATATATCATTAAACATAAGATGATCGGCGCAACTACAGGATGAATACCGTAGATCAGGCAGAACTGCCACCAGCGAAATACAGTATTGTTGTAATGCGAATTAAGGAATGACTTGTATGGCGCTTCGGTAACCAGTTCCCCGTTGCTGTATTCCAGGAACAGATAGGTTGTCTCTTCGTTATGACATATGTCATTATCGTCTTCCCAGGCAAAAGTCCTTAGATACCCATCGATAAGTCCTTTATCGTCAATGGTTCGTATAACCTCGCCTTTTTCTCCGTTCGTTCCTATGACAATCTCCAGTTTGTCTATGGCATACTCTTTCCTGAAATAATCTATCCCGCTGTAGTACACTTCCGTGCTGTCCGGATTTTCATGAACATACACGATCATGGTATAGAACAGAGCCATGGTAATCAGCGCTGTTGCTGCTATGATCCTCCCCAGCTTGTTTCTCACACTTGTACTTTTCCCCTTATCCGTATGATCTTCAGTGTTCTTTTCCTTTCGCCTTGCGAGAAAAAACAGGACAAAGCACACAGCGCAAATGATCATAGGCTGTACGGCATATCCCATGAATTGAGAAAAGTTCCGGGTTGGACAACTGGGCATAATAAAACTATACAGTTCCTGCGAAACAGGCATCTGGATATATACCACCAGATATGAAACCGCGATGGATACCGCCGCTGAAATACATACAGCGGCTATCCCGATACAGTACGTTTTATACTTTCTCCTGACAGTCAGCAGCGCCAACAGCGAAAACGGGATGATGAAAATGCTCCACAATCCCCACAACACGCAAAGCGTTAAGGACAGCACCGCAATAACCGCCGTCGCTGTGATCCCCGGGATTATACTCTTTCTTTTCATCCGGATCAGGGGCAGGGAAAGAAGATAGTATAGTCCGCACAGGTATACGGCAATGATCCCTATATCCACGTCCATGATATATGGATCAGTTTCCCATGTGGTCATATCGGCGCCGCTAAACACGGAATCAAGCGTACATACCACGCCGACGAAAAAGCAGGAAAACGCCGCTGTTCCGACAATCACCAGCATGAAGCACAGAACCCCGGCCAGGATCCCTTTTGTCCTGTCTGTCAGCTTCATAAAACCTCCGCGATTACGGGAAGCTCAGGTACCGGCTCATCATATAGCCGATCTCATCCTTGTATTTCACAATGGACCAGATTTCTCCGCGCAGGAGAACCTCCACCTTCGCCTTGGCTTTCACCTGGTGGAGCACTTCGGCGTCAGGATTAGGCGCTGTGCGCATACGCACGGCGGAACGGACCGTGGCATTGATTCCGGTTTCCTTTTCAACAGGTTCCAGTTCGCCGCCGTCCCTGATATTGATATACTGGCCGTCTTCCTTTTCGCACAGGAAACGATCCTCATTTTCCGAATTGCTGCTGTAGGAGGCATATACGCCGATAACCGTCAGTTCCGTCCCGGCCGGAATGAGACCGTCATCCTGCTTCAGGCGTACCTTTGTACGGCCGTCATACTTAATATTCTTCCCGTCAAAGGACAGGTACTTCTTCATGACGCATCCCTGTTCCATGACGCCGCCGTTTGGTCCTGTGATAAAGACCACAGCCCAGTCCTTTGTCTGGCTTATCACATGAACCGGGACGCCGGAACACAGTTTTACCACAGAACTGCTTTCCGTATCCGGTTCCCTCCGGATGTTCAGCCGGTCCAGCTTTCCGTCGCATTTTACCCAGGCGGTCGGATAGGAATGCGGGGCATCCGGATCCAGGAAACGCTTTTCAACAAATTCGCCGTCTTCCAGCTGTACCCAGTCTCCCAGCTCCTTCAGAACCGTGACTTCCTTCTTTGCTTTATAGTTGGAATAAACGACTTTTTCACTGTATCCGCTGGCCGAAGCAGCAGGATATACCGGCTCAGCCTCGGAAGCATACAGGGTTGCCTTCCACGCGTCATCCACAATATTCTCGCCGGTTCGTCCCTGTTTCGGCGTTAAGTCCTTCACCTTGCTGACAGCGTCTTTCGAAATGAAACCTTCCGCCGGGCCATCCACATAGTAATCATTGCCGAACTCCCCGCATACAATGACCAAGGTCCCCTTTACATGGCGAACCCGTTCATGCTTGTTTTTCGGAGTAGTGTAAACGGCGGTGTTGTCTTTGGTGATCTCCCCCAGGAAAACACCGCAAGGCCGGGTCTTCTCCCACTCATCATATCCTGCTTCATCGTATTCCGGCCAGAGCGACATAGCCTTGTCAACATTGACCCATACGGAATAGTCGCTGGTCAGGTAGCATTCATAACGCCCGTTGACATCCTCCAGCTCCAGGTTGGTTGTGCGGAAACCGTTATACAGGATCCCCGCCTTGCCGGAACCGGAAGCGGAGGTGTATAACGTCGCCCCCTTCCCTTCGGTCGCAACGTCAAGCTCCATGTAGCCGGCTGACGCGCTTACGGTCAGCAGGAGAAGGCCTGCCAGCAGCAGGCAGGCAGCAAACAGGAAGAATGCGCATCTGTGTTCATGGTGTTTCATATCAGTCACCTCATATTATCCCCCGAAGGGGTATTATTCCATTCTTTGCGCGTTTCCGAAGGGTCTGTGTTATGGGGTCTTCGTCTATTCAACGGCTGACAGATGCGTTCCCTTCCCCGCGATTTTACATGATTGTTACATCTATTTTATACCGTTGAAACCATGTATATGGTATAATTTTTTGTGTAAAAACATGGTAATGAGGAACGATCCTCCGCAGTAAACGGAAAGGAAGAGGAATAATGAACATGACAAAGTGCCCGAAATGCGGGCAGTTAATCCCCTCAAGCACCGCAAAATGCCCTGCCTGCGGGAATCCCACCGGATATAAGATCAAAACCAAACTGACCATTGGGACGATCATCCTGATCGTTGTGCTTTTTGCCTTGTCACTCGTGATGCGTGATGATCTCTGGGCTGGGATCGTATTTGCCCTCGGCATTCTTTATTTCATCCGGCTTAGAAAGATTCAGAAGGAAGAAAAGGCAGCCCAGGCGGAAGCAGGGATCGAACCGGATAAGGAATGCCGTCTGTGCGGTATTCAGGTTCCTGAGCTGGTTCCCGCTGTCCTGCCCTCCGGAAAAACCATCTATGTCTGCGGCGAATGCTTCCGGGCTAACAAATTCCATAAGCCCGGTGAGTATGAAAACCCACTCGAAGAAAAACCCAAAGAAGAAGCCGTTGCTGCAGCTGTGAAGCCTGAAGAGATTCCCGCCGCGGAACCTGTCCGGAAAGACGCGCCGCTGATCACCGAAACCGAAGCGGAACGGGAAGCCCGGATCGCCTGCCTGACCGAGAAACGGAAAAGCGGCGGTTTCCTGCAGGAGGAACTTTTCCTGGAGGACATTGAGGATGAAAACTCCATCAAAAAGATCCTGGAACTGTGGGACTCCTACGACCTGAGCGGTGATTATCCCGGAATCGGAGCCTGTATGGCCCGCCTGGCGGATAAGGACGGCATGTTCTCCTACGCAACAGCCCAGCGGCTTCGGAAAGAACTGCACGACCTGTTCGCCTGAGAAGCGGAACAATCCGCGGATGCCTGAAAGGCATCCGCTTTTTTCATCTGGCCTTATGTTTTTCTCTGTATCTGGTACTTTTCATATGACCACTTTATCGTTTATACTCCCACCAATCCGATAGGTTTAAGATCGGTACAGGGAGGTAAATGACATGACTGCCGCAACACATTCCATCCGCAGGGGTTCCATCATCTGGCTGACGATGACTGCCCTTTTCATGGGCATGAACATCCTGATGTCCATGAGCATCTTCAGCGTTCCCGTTCCCGGCGGACACCTTTATTTCTGTGACGCGGTCATCAACACGGCGGCGGTCCTGCTGGATCCGGTTGCCGCGTTTCTGGTGGGCGGCGTCGGCTCCTTCCTGGGAGATTTCTTCTTCTACCCGGCCCCCATGTTTGTTTCACTGGTAACCCACGGGCTGCAGGCCATGGCTGTGTCCTGGCTTTCCCGCAGGCTGCTGGCCGGAAAGCCGGTGGTCTCCTCTTCCCTTGCGGTCACCGCCGGTTCCGTGATCATGGTCATCGGTTACACCCTGGGACGGGCCTATGTCTATTCCACGCCGGAATACGCTGTCCTGAAGCTGCCCTTTGAGATCCTGCAGGCCGGCGTGGGCGCGGTTGTCGCGATTCTGCTTCTCTATCCCCTGGGGCTGAGGAAAACCTTTCACAAAATCGTCCGTAATTGATTTATATACACAACAGGCGGTCCGGCCAAAGCCGGACCGCCTTTCTGTTTTCACTGTCCGTAACACCGGACAGGATGATCAGTCATCATCGTCATCACGATATTGGCCGCTTACCAGATATAGGACCATTTCGATAGTAGCCAGCGAAAGGACAAAATACTTGGCCGTGATCAGCAGAGTATCAGCACCCGGGAACAGATAGCAAATAATCCACAGCAGGAATGCGATCAGAGTGAGCGGGGGAATTTTGAGGATCACCCTCCCGCCGAACCGCAGCTTGAATGTCCTGATTTTAATATAGTTTGTGACCGTGTGATCGGACTGCAGGTTCTCTTTCTCTTCCATCTCGTCCAGCATGTCGAAATGATGCCGGATCTTCCTGTCGTTCATGGATCTGCCCTCCGTTCGTTGTTTCCCTGTTTACAGGATCAGTATACACCGGCAGCCCAGCTGCATAAATAACTGTTTCCGCAAAATATCCATGCCTATTTTTCGGAATCTCAAAATCGAACACCGGCATACAGGCTGTAAAAAAACCAATGGGATCTGATCAAAAAGTAACAGGCCGCGTAAAAACCGCTTCCAGTCCCGGACCGGCTGTGATATAATCCCCTGCGAATGTTTTTGGAAGAGGGTACTGTACTGTGAAGAAGTTTAAGGGAATCCTGCTGGTTCTGCTTGCTGTGATGATGCTGGTCCCCGGTTTCTGCCGGGCGGACCGTTACCGGGTGCTGGATGCCGCCCTTTCCATGCTGGAGGAAGGGAACCCCTTCCTGGTTCATTATAACGAGGATACCGGCGCGGATATCAAAGCCCGCTATCCGTTGGGCTGCCCCTATTTCTGGGGCGGGCGCCACGAAAGCCGGATCCTGCATATCGCTTCCCCGGAGCAGGCTTCCGACTATTACCAGACCGACAAGCAGTACCTGTACGGCTTTGACTGTGCCGGCTTCACCCGCTGGATCATGGCCCAGGCCGGATATGCGGAACACGACTCCATTTCCAACCTGCTGGATTTCAACAAGTACAAGGAGTATGTGAACTATCCCGCTTCCAAGGTGACCGGTGATGACCGGACCACGGAACTGCGGGTCGGCGACCTGGTGGCGATCCTCCATCCGGACGGCGGACACCACATCGCCATGTACATCGGTACCCTGCTGGACTACGGCTACACCCGGCATAACCTGCCGGCGAAGCTGGTGCCCTATCTGTACTATCCCCTGCTGATCCACTGCACCGGCAGCAGCGACTACTATGAGCGTTACCGCACCTACCTGGAGGAAAACGGGATGGAGAACGTCCTGCCTCCCTTCGGCGGCGTGGTGGTAACCCTGCTGGATGCCCCGGCTTCCGACGCGCCGTACCGTACCCCGGCGGTGGAAGGGCTGGAATCCGAACCCTGCTTTGACCTGGAAGGCTATCACCTTCAGGTAACAAGCCTGGAGAATGAACGGCGGATCCGGTGGATCCGCTGGAAGCAGAAGTAAACCGCTCCCCCCGGTCGGAAGGACCGGGGGATTTTCTTTTCTCATTTCCGGCTGTCACTCCGAATAGTTACCGCAGATTAGTTACATAGGTTAACAACGTATCACCACGTGTAACTTTAAAAAACCAGATTTTGCAAGGCTTAGCGCCGTTTCAGGCACCGCCGTTTTTGTGCAAACGTTTGCGAATCGTTGATTTGTAAGGTTTCCAGGGTTTTATTAATAAAAAAATTTTACAAAAATGAGATATTTAACTCTTTCTATATATGTCTGATTATGATATAATAGTGACACGTTAGAAATGCTTTATGTTATACATGTAATAACCATGTAACTAAAGTCCCATTTCTGACAAACCAGGAAGTCCGTATCAGTTAGTGCAACAGCGCCCTGCGGGTTTCCCGAAAGAAAGACCCGAAGGAACGACGTCAATGAACTACTCAGGCACCGCCATCCTGGCCCTGCTGGTGCACATCATCATCAATTACGATGTACTGCGAAACGCCCACTACCGCGCAGGCTCCCCTGCCGCCAGTGCCTATCGGACGTTCATCTTCGGTGTGATGGTGTTTTATCTCAGCGACGCGCTGTGGGGTCTTCTGTATGACACGCGCATTAACACGCTTGTCTTCGCGGATACGGTGCTTTACTTTTTTGCCATGGCAGTGTCCGTGTTCATGTGGATCCGGTATGTGATCCGGTACCTGAACATGAAAAGCCGGTTCGTTTCGGTGCTTTCGGCCATGGGATGGATATTCCTCGGGCTGATCACCCTGATGCAGGTGCTGAACCTCTTCATGCCCCTGCTGTTCCGGTTTGATGAAGCCGGAGAGTATCACGCCGGAAAGCTGCGGTATCTGGTCTATACTTTCCAGATCGTCCTGTTCCTGGTCACCGCCGCCTATGTCCATATTCGCTCCGGAAGCGCTGAAAGCGCTGTGCGGAGCCGGTACCAGGCCATCGTGATTTACGGGATCGTCATGACCGTGATGATTGTCCTGCAGGTGTTTGAACCTTTGCTCCCGATGTATTCCATCGGCTGCCTGCTGGGAAACTGCATCCTGCACACCTTTGTGGTCGGCAACATCAAGGAAGACCGGCGGCGGGAACTGGAAGAGATGGTCCGCAAGAACGAATTGCAGCGCCAGGCGCTCGGCTCCGCCAGGCACCTGGCTTACACGGATTCCCTGACCAGTGTGAAAAACACCCACGCCTACGTGGAAACCGAGAAGGAACTGGACGAGCGGATCGCGGACGGAAGGATCCGGGAATTCGGTGTGGTGGTTTTTGATATCAACGGGCTCAAGCAGGTGAATGACACTAAAGGGCATGATGCCGGAGACCGTTATATCAAGGAATCCTGCCGGATGATCTGCAGGCAGTTCACCCACAGCCCCGTTTACAGGATCGGCGGGGATGAATTCGTAGCGATCCTGGAAGGTGAAGATTATCAGAACCGGAAGAACCTGATTGCCTCCTTTGAAAACCAAGTGGAGGAAAACCTGAAATCCGGCCTGGCGGTAGTGGCCAGCGGACTGGCGGTGTTCCGCAGGGAGCAGGATCACAGCTATCGCCGGGTTTTTGAGCGGGCGGACCAGCGGATGTACGACCGCAAAGGGTATCTGAAGGCTATGTAAAAAGGCGCCGGATGCAGACCGGCCCTTAAGGAAATTTGAAGAAGAAGGTTGGGTGGTTCCCTATGAACAGCATGTTTGAGACAAACGAAAACTTCCCCAAAGGTCTCCCGGTGCCGCAGCGCGCGGACATCCTGGATGCCCTCCGGTCCTTCGGGATCGAGGAAGCCGAAACAATCCGGCTGATCGATTCCACAAGAAATCCCGCTGACGTACGGCTGAACTTCATCGTGGATAACAAATGGGTACTGCGTTACTGCATCGCCCCGGACATGACCGAAAAGCGCCTGGGCGAGCTGGAAAAACTGGTGGAGCGCTATAACGCCATGGGCATCAAATGTCCCCGGTTCCTGAAAGACTCCTGGGGACGTTACCTGCACATCTGGCGCCAGATGCAGTATTACCTTACAGAATATATTGACCTGCCCCTGGCCGGTGACGAGGATATCAGGGACAAGGCCCGTCTCACCCGGGAGGTACAGGACAGCGTTGCCCGGTTTGCTGAAAAGAACCGGAATACCAGCCCGATTGGTGCCGCAGGCGCATACAACCTGTTTGACCAGTCTCCCTTCGATTCCGGCATCGGCGTTGATGAAAAGGAAGACAACTTCAACCAGCTGATCAGTCTCCTGCGCAAGGAGCATGAGAACAAGATCGCCGACAGCCTGGTGCTCCGCCATGCGGAAATCCGCGAAAAGCTGCGGGGCGTTTACCGGGACCTGCCGCGCTGCATGTTCCAGGGTGACGAAAACTTCAACAATGTCCTGACGGATGAAAACCAGCACTTCGCCGGATTCATTGATTTCAACCTGGCCGGTACGGAAGTCATCGTCAACCAGCTTGTCAACCTGGCCGGGTTTGACTATGACGAAGAGCAGAAGGAGCCTGAAGGCGCTTATCTGCGTCTGAACAAAGCCCTGCTCAATTACCAGGAACAGATGCGGTCCATGCTCCGGATCTATCGTCCTTCTGAAAGGGAGCGCCAGGCCATTGTCTGGTACGCCTGGATCGTGATGGTTTCCCAGTGGTCCTCCCTGGACTACTTCAAGGCTGCCATGCAGGGTAAGCTGAAAACAGAAATCCTCAGCCTGCTGAGCCTTATCGCAGCGCTGCCGGAAGAGCAGCTCTCAGTAATCTGACATTCACGGTTTTCCCCTTCCCCTTATAGAGGAAGGCCCGGTCATCGACCGGGCCTTCTTTCTTTTTCCCTCCGTTCGGCTTGGCAACAAGAATCTTTCGCGGAACAACGGGACGGTTTTGCGTTACGGTTTACCCGGAACACAGAACCGTCCCGGCGTTCCTGCAGACCTTATCGCACCTCGCTCCCCCCGTTGTCATCTCGACCGGAGCCGTAGGCGCAGCGGAGAGATCTAACCCGCCCGCAGCCAGAAAACACTTCCTACCTCATACCTCCTACTTCCTACTTCCTACCCGGGCTTTTGCCCCCGTTGTCATTTCGACCGAAGCGAAGCGAAGTGGAGAAATCTCATTCAAATCAAAAAAATCGCACCTTCGGGTGCGATTTTCTCCGCCATTCTTAATTCTGAATTATGAATTATGAATTTTCTTCTTCAGTTTCCGCGGCCTTCTTCTCCGCTTCCTTTTTCTGGTGATACTTCGCTGAAATCTTATTCAGCCACAGGTCCGCAAAGAAGTCCACGATACCAGTAATGATTTCAAGGATCGCGTCAATCATCGTCCTCCTCCACCGCAGAAGCTTCGGGCAGGATCAGCGCCGCCGCGATATAAGCCAGCAGGCCGCTGCCGGCTGCCAGGCAGATCACCAGGAACGCCAGGCGGATCAGGGTCGGATCGGTGTTCAGGTATTCAGCGATGCCGCCGCACACGCCGCAGATCTTCTTATTTGTATTGCTCTTGCACAGTTTCTTCATAGTTTCCTTCCTCCTGTCGTTCACTCGGGAACTCATCGTTTACGTGTATCATTATATCCATTGTTTCTTTGAAAATAAGGGATAAATCATTAGAACATAATTAAAATCATTTGACAGGTTTCAGAATCCGTTTTATACTTAACTTAGCTAATTTAGCTAACTTGATTCAGGAGGTGATCCGGATGACAACCGTCAGCATGTTTGAAGCCAAAACCAACCTGTCCAAATATGTTTCCGCCGTTGTGGACAATGATGAGCCTTATGTTGTCATCACCCGGAGCGGAAAGCCCGTTGCCAAAATCGTTCCGTTCACGGATCCGGAGGTCAAACGCATCGGCCTTGCGGAAGGCAAACTGCCTGCTCTTCCCTCCCTGGAAGACTTCAACAGCATCCTTACAGAAGATGACTTTGCCAACGGGGGGATCCTCTGATGAAGCTTCTTCTCGATACGCATATGATCATCTGGGCCCTGACAAACGATTCCCGCCTGCCCTATGCCGCACGGGAAATGATCGGTTCTCCGGACAACATTGTGTTTTTCAGCACCGCCTCCCTTTGGGAAATAGCCGTCAAAAACCAGAAGAACCCGGAAAAGTGCCCTTACAATGAAAAAGAGATCATGCAGTACTGCCTGGAATCCGGATTTGAACCCATGACCATCCTTCCCTCCCATATTCTTGCCATCCGGGGTCTGAAGGTTCGTCCCGGCCGGCAGCTGAGCAACCTGGATCCTTTCGACCGCCTGCTCGCTGCCCAGGCGAAAGCGGAGGGCTGCCGCTTTATCACCCATGATAAAAGCCTGGAAAACTACGACGAGAAATGCATCTCGCTTTTCTGATGTCTTTCTCTTTCGTTACTCATTCATTTCATGTTATAATTCACGTGTAACACTTAAGCGAAGGCCGCGGTACCGGCCTTCATTTCGTTGGAGGTAATACTGATGAGCTACGCGGACAACAAAGTCAAAGTGACAGTCATTGAAAGTCATTGCCCGAAATACAAAGTCGGTGACGTGATCTGCTTCGAAGGCAGCTGCCTGGATAAGGAACACAGCGACAATGTGTGCATGGTCGCCATGAACGCGCTTTATCCCTTCATCTATGCCTTCCGGCGGGGCGGCAACCTGCGGAACGGTCCGTATCAGTGCACGGACTGCGGGGAAACCGTTGTGTTTACCGTCGAGATCATTCCTTAACCAGAAGAAACGGGGTGGCTTATGATCATTCGTGAAGCAGCAGCGAAAGACGCTGAAGCGCTGAAAGTTCTCTATTTTGAACACTTGACCAAATACCCGCCTCAGGAAGAACAGAATATGGCGGTCTGGAAAAAACTCCTGGCTGAATATGAAAACGACAACTACAACTATATCCTGATCGCAGAGGAAAACGGCGAAGTGGTCTCCTCCGTGCAGATGTCCATTATACGGAGCATGACCCACAACGTCCGCCCCTTTGCGGTCATTGAGAACGTCGTCACCCATGCGGATCACCGGCAGAAGGGGTATGCCTCCGCGTTGCTCCAGAAAGCCTCGGATATCGCAAAGGCGTTCCATTGCTATAAGATCTCACTGGAAACCGGATCCAACAAGGAATCCACCCTGAACTTCTACCGGCAGAACGGCTTTGCCATCGATGAAAAGCACTCCTGCCTGAAACGTCTTGACTAATTTTTTCAACTTTTTCCTTTCTCCTGCAAAAAACGAAAGTCAGCATCGTCTGTATAAGTGAAAGGAGGTCGGTCACCGGATGATTGCGGAAAAGGGCCCATCCTGCAATACAGAGGATCTGTTTGACCGTATGGTACTGGAGTACCAGCTGCCGCTGAAACGGCTGTGTTTTATGTACCTTCGTGACATGTCACTCGCGGAAGACGCGGTTCAGGAAACCTTCCTGAAGGTATATAAAAGCCTCCGGCAATTCAGGGATGACTGCAGCATGAAAACCTGGATCATGAAGATAGGAGTAAACACCTGCAAGGACATGCTCCGTTCCGCGTGGTTCCGCCACCATGACAGGCGCGTCACGCCGGATGACCTTCAGATCGCTGCCGGGGATGACAGCCGGGACGAGGAAGCTGAAGCCCTGGGACAGGCAATCCTGAAACTGCCTGTCCGGTACAAGGACGTAATCCTCCTTTACTATTACCAGGACATGAATCAGGCGGAAATTGCGGATATCCTGCACACCTCCGTCTCAACTGTATCAAGACGATTAGATCACGCCCAGGGATTACTGCGGGACGTGCTGAAAGGAGGACAGGAAGATGAGTGGATCCAATATCCATCAGAAAGTTCATCAGGCTGTGGAGCAAGTCACCTCAGCCGCGAAGCCTGACCCCTGGCTGGCGCAGAAGATCCGCGTCCGGGCGCAGGGAAAGGAAGAACAACATATGAAGAAGAAACTGCCCGCCGGTGCAGTCATCGTCATAGCCGTTATGCTGCTCATGACCGCCGTGGCTGCCGCGGTCACAAACGGGTTCGGCCTGATAAAGCATTTCCCGGACCAGGCTGAAAACACCGCTTTCACAGACAGAATCATGACAATAGGGCAAACCTGGGAAGGCAAATACTTCAGTGCCGAAATCAGTGAGGCCGTTTTTGACGGAGCCAAGCTGAGGTTCACCATGAGTGTAACGCCCAAGGAAGACGCTGAACGGGTCTATGTCATCCCCTCCATCAAAGCCACAAGCGGGAGCAAAATTTGGCAGACCAATCTCTGGGTAGTGGACGGGCCTGATGATGGCAGGGGCTTCTGGGTTCCGGAAATTGAACCGCCATGCGGTCAGGAAAACGGAAGCCTGGATGACATGATCTTTGAGGCTGATCTCCAGTATTCTGATAATAAGCCGATCACCATAGACCAGGATGTACAGTGGACAGTCACCTTCAATGTCCTGCACACGGACTGGAATATTGCTTATTCGGAATATTCTTTAGACGATATCATCGTATCTGACCCGGACTCCCAGAATGCGCCCAACATCGAGTCACTAATGTTCAAACTGACGAATCTTCAGGGACCGGCGACCATTAACTCCCGTTACCACGGAGCGCTGGCAGAAAATCTCTATAAGCTCCGGGAAGAAGCGTACGCACGGCATGAACTGCTGTTGTATAACAACGGTTATGGGCTGGAAGAGATCATCCTGTATCCGTTCGAGGATGAAGACGGTATCCTGTGCTTCGAAGGCGATCTGGACGAATACATTTTCAACCTGTATAAGCGTGATGTTTTCACACAGGAAGAAGAGGCGGTCTTCAGTTTCGAAGCGGAACGCGCTGAGATCCTGAAACTGCCGGCGCCTGTCAGCTTTACTCTTCCTGAAGAGCAGAAGTATACAGTCCCGAGGGCCGAAGCCACAGCAGACGGAATCAACGTTCTGGTCACGACAAAATATCTCAATGTGCCAAATGAATTCTATGATGATCTGGAGTGGGAATTTGTCCTGAAGTCCGATGAACCCGGACTCCTTGAGGGGAACGTCAACTACGATATGACTCATACTGACGCAAAAGAACTTTATGTAAACCATATACTGCAATACGTTGCCAACCGACCGCTTCATACAGTCACCCTGGTTCCTGTGCAGCACACAGCTGACGGCCCGGTGGAGCGGGACGACCTCGCCGTAATCCTCAACCTGGAATAAGGATTTCTCCCACGCTTAGACCCGGGCATCTGCCCGGGCCTTTTCATTTGTATAAAAAGAGCGGCGCCATGTGCTGTGGCGCCGCAAGAGAAAAGTGGGGAGAATCTATATCGAAACATCTCCGCCGGAAAATGAAACGGAACCGGCGTGGATGATGCCCGTCGTTGGCGGGAGTCGGCCGTGTCTCCCTTTGACAATTGCATCTTATTCCCCTTTCCTTATGTGTACCTAATGATTATGTGAAAAACTTCTGAACACTGCGTGTGTTCTTCGGAAACATGGCCCACTTCAGCGAAATACCCCTGTCTATTTGTCCTCATCCGGCCTGTTTTTCTCCTCCATTTTCCTTTACGATAGGTTCATCGGGAGGCACTTCTCCCAGGGAGGTTTTACGAGATGGAGATTTTTGCAGTTATTGTTGGAATCGGTATAGGATACTACCTCTACCGGAAAAACCGTCAGAACCGTATAGAAGACAATTATGAGGAAGACCGGTATGAACCCTCTGACTCCGGATACGTCACCCGGAACACGTCTTATGACGCACCCCGTCCCGTCGCTTCTGATGATGAACTTCGGGAGATCAATGAGGCCATCCATGCCGGTGAGCGTGCCCTGGACAGCCTGAATGAAGCCAAAAAGCAGCTGAATTCCGCCCGGAACTGGGGCATCTATGACATGCTCGGCGGCGGCATGATCTCCAGCTTCATCAAGCATAGCAAGATCGACAACGCCAACGAGTGGATGTCCCTGGCCAACCGCGACCTGCGCAACTTTGCCCGGGAGCTCCGGGATGTGGACGATGAGGATCTGCAGATCGATACCGGTTCCCTGGTATCCATGCTGGACATCTTCTGCGACAACTTCTTCAGTGACTTGATGGTCCAGGACAAGATCAACAACGCCCGCGCCCGGATCGACAATCTGTCCGACAGGGTTTACGAAGCTGTCGAAGCCCTGAAGAGAAGAGCCATGGCTTAACTGCCCCAGCCGGGGACAAATGTTCTGAGCAGAGGGATGATTCATTCAGTCGGGGGAGCGTTTCCCCCGGCTGTTCTTTTCATGTTCCCGGCTCTGTATGTGGCATTATTCCCCGTTTTATCGTATAGTATATAGCAGCATCATCACAATCATCATGAAGGAGATAAAGCCATGAAGAAGACTTTACAGAAACTGTTCATTCTCCTGTGCAGTGTTGTTGTTTTGACCGGCAGCACCGGGGCTGTTTTCGCGGAACCTGCGGAAGAAGAATCAATGTCTGCTTATCTTCTCCCTAATGAGATGGTCCCCTTCACAGAGGAATCAAAATACGTTCAGTTTGCTGCCGAATTTTGCGAAGGCATAACGGATCAGGAAGAGATCTACAACAAGCTTCTTGAGTATTTTGATGAAAACTTCGTGTATGACTACATCAAAAGTATAACCGTGGAAAACTATACTGTTCCGGATCCGGATGAATGCTGGCGCACCCGAATGGGAATAGAACTGGATCTTGCTTCCCTGATGTGCGCCATGCTCAGGAGTCAGGGAATTCCCACAATGCTGCTGGTTTCCCGGGAAATCACATATAAGTATCCTTCCGCCTGGGTGTTAGCCATGATCGGCGATCAGATCAAGGTTTGCAATCCCGCGATGCGGTTTATGAGTATCGATGACAGCAGCGCCGTCGCATTTTCCGAAGTACTGGCTTCCGATTACGATCTGTATTGATCCTGCCATCCCGACCGGAATAACAAAACAAAGGAATGTTCTGAAAATGAAGAAAACAGTTGAGTCATTGAAAACCCTTTCCCGCGGTTTTATCATCGCCGGAGTCATCATTCTCCTGCTCAGCGCCTATTACCTGGTCATCAAAGCCGGTATCCCCTACCAGGATCCGACTCCGGAGCTCCAGCTCCGGTACACCGTCAACAGCCATGTCGGTGATGAACTGCTTACCGCCGGACTGACCGCCCTGATTGTTGGCATCGTCGGCCGGGTGGTAACCGGCATCATTGGCAAAAACGTAAAATAACCAATAGAAAGTGTAAATGTTTTGCATTACACAGACTAATCTGTACAAAATATCTTGTACATTTCGCGATCCTGGTTTATTATGCATTATCAGGACTTTTATTTTCTCTGACGGGGAGCGTTTGAAAGCGTGTTAATGTTAAAGGAGTACATCATCCAGAACTGGGCTCTGATCCTGGTATCCCTGGCCTTCCTGATCTCGCTGAGAACCACCTCCTTTCTCGACAAAACCTTTGCCAACCGGATGTGCCTGCTGATTCTGGAGGTTCTGATCCTTTCCGTTATTGTTTTTGTTGAATTTTTCCTGAATGACCATGGCATTGTATGGAAGGGACGGTCCGTTCTGATGGCCATCCGTTACAGCGCCACCCCGTTCATTGATGCCCAGGTACTCTATACCCTGGTCAAAAAGCTCAAGCGGGCTATTTTCATTCCCGCCATTATCCTTGCGATCCTCTGTTTTATCAACATTTTCACCAACATCATCTGCCGCCCGCTGGAAGACGGTTCTATCCAGTACGGCCCGCTGCGGTTTCTTCCCTACATAATCCCCGGGCTGTACGGCAGCAACCTGATCTATGTCCTCTACAGGCGAAGCAATAAACAGTCCATGGAACTGATTCCCATCGCGTTCTTTGCTTTAACCCTGGGCTCCGGCGTCATCCTGCCTTTCCTGCTGGGTCCAATCTATTCACATATTTTCTGCGAAACCATCTCCATCGCCCTGTTTACCTATTATCTGTTCTCTATCCTGAACCTGACCAAACAGGATTCCCTGACCGGGCTTCTCAACCGCCAGGCCTGCTATGCCGATATGGAAACCGAGGCAGGCAGTATCACCGCCCTCGTCTCCATGGATATGAACGGCCTCAAGCGGATCAATGACACCCGCGGCCATGCCGCCGGGGATGACGCGCTGACCACCCTGGCACTTTGTTTCAAGCGTGCCGCCAAATCCCATCAGTCTGTTTACCGGATCGGCGGAGACGAATTCCTGATCATCTGCCAGCAGGCCCTGGAAAGCGATGTGCACCTGCTGATTGACCGCATCCAGAGGAATCTTGCCGAAACGGAATTCACCTGTGCCATCGGCTATAGCTGCTCGGAGAACGGTTCGAAATCCATCAGTGAAATGCTGAAGGAATCTGATGAAATGATGTACGCGGAAAAAGCCCGCTACTACCAGACCGCGGGCATCGATCGTCGTCGAGGACGTTAAAACCATTTAACGTCCACAACTCTACACTCTTCACTCTTCACTCCAAACAACGAATCGTCCCTAAAGCACATCCCCAAATGTCATCTCGACCGAAGCCGCAGGCGCAGTGGAGAGATCTGTGGGAACGAAAAGGACCGTCCCTATCGTTCCCTTCACGCATCAAAAAAGGAACGGACTCTATCCGTTCCTTTTTTCCATTCCTTCCCTATTAATCCGCAAGATCCTCCAGCCAGTGGAATGTCCCTGTCTTGCTCACTTCTTCCCCGTAAATCGTCCTGAAATCATCCTTCATCGAAATCACATAATAGCCGTTTGCTTCCCATTTTTCCCGCAGTTTCTGGGCTTTTTCCGTATTCCCGTAATCCTGTTCCTCGTTGTCCGCGATCAGCATAAACGCGGCGCTTTTGTAGCCATTATTATAGATCGTATAGTTGTGCATGCTCACATCGCCGCTGGAATTGCCAAAGGACAGGACAGGCTGGCGTCCGATCTCCCGAACGATCTGCAGCACCTTGTTCATCTTCAGGTTCTTGATCAGCAGGTTATCCGTACGAACAATGCAGTCATCACTGGTAAAGACATAATCCAGACCGTCAGTGTCTCCCTGGTTAACAGCCTCCACCGCCACATCCATGCCGATGATCTGCTCATAAGGGATATCCAGTATTCCTTCAATAAAGGTCCGGCAGATGAAACGGTCGCTTCCGCTGCAGATAAAGACCTTAAAGTCATTGTCCTGCAGGTATTCCACCACTTCGATCATCGGAACGTAAAAGGTGTTTGCATAGGTCATGCCTTCAAACCCGTCCGCGTCACGCACCAGGCAGTTGGTCACGAAATCCGCAAACTCTGACAGCGTCATACCGGAATAGGCCTTTGCAGCGTGCAGCGCGTGCTGCATAGGCATATCTTCCGGGAAAGATCCGTCCAGTGCGTGATCCCGGAGCATACGCCCAAACTCCAGCATCTCCTCATCCGGCTGCCAGGAACGGTCCTTCAGGATTCTCCAGGCAAGCAGATAATACTCCAGATAAGTCGGATTCAGTTCCGCGCAGAGCGTACCGTCCATATCAAAGACAGCGATCCGGTCCACCGGCGGAATATAGTCCGGCGACTCCTCATTCGTCACAGTTTCCACGTATTCGATCAGTGCCTTCAGCGCCGGCGCCTCCGGATTCCATTCCGCAAAAAGCTCTTCGCTTTCCTCCGCCAGTACCGGCACGGCAAATAACATCATTGTGATCATCATCAGCGCCATGACCACCGCGGTCAACTTTTTCATGATCATCCTCCTCCGCGTTTTATGCCAGCAAAACAATCCTCACCTGAAATATCTTCTGTTTTATAAACTCTGTGTATTATTATTCCCGTTTTCCTTTCCTTTTTCCTTCATTCCAGGGCAAACAATCAGGAACAATAGGAACAGCCGCAGACTAAGCAGAATTCAAAATGCAGAATTATTGTTTCTGCAGCCTGTCCCATGGTTGATACGGAGTCTTGGCCTTCGTGTCATCTCGACCGAAGCCGCAGGCGCAGTGGAGAGATCTGTGGGAACGAAAAGGACCGTCCCTATCGTTCCCTTTTCTGAAGTAGATGAAAGCATCTGCCTCTTTCGTATACCTGTTTGTAGAGATTTCTCTGCTCAGAAGAAAACTGACCACCTTTCTCTGGCGGTCAGTTTCCTTTGCCCCTTGGTTAATGTCATTATCTAAATGACATTGCGCCTTTGCGGTGCTTTACTCATTGTCTCAGGTCAAACGGCCATTAAACCACTGGAATCCAAAGCTCACACATCAGGTCCGGATTTCCGTTATCAAAATAAACCTCAAAATCCGGTGACACCTTTGATTCAAGTCCGCTCTGCGGCAGAAAATTTTGGTAATAGTTTTCCCACGCTTTTGAGATGCAGTCTCCATCTTTGCCATAGCAGTTGAATACTACATAGCGGCTTTTCCCTACTTCCCATTTTGTAAAGCCCTCCGGTGCCTGCCTAAAATCAAAGTCATCTGGGACAGCAACTGCAAGTGCGTAAACAAATGATGTGGAGTTCTCTTTCAGTTCAGAGCACAGCCCGAAAACTCTGTCATCATTTTTTTCGCGGAAGGATTTCAGCAGATCGAGTTTATTATTTGATATGCATTCACCCCAGAAATCAGAAATGCTGTGGTCATCATCATCTTCAATGATATCGACTGAAAAGGAACGTGGAATTGCGAGAAAAGTCACCGTTTTCTGCTCTGTCATCCTGTATCTGATGGGTGTTGCGCCTTCCATCGTGACTCTGATTGAAAGCGGATTGTACATTGCAAGGCTTCTGCCGCCGGCCTTTACCGCGCTTGGCGTAATGCCATGAAAGCGCGAAAATGCTTTTGTAAATCCATCCACGCTGTCGAACCAGTATTTCATCGCGAGATCTGTTACTTTTACGTCTGTGTACAAAAGCTCCTGTCCGGCAAGCGAAAGCCTTCTGTTCCTGATGTACGTGCCGGGAGTTATGCCTGAAATAAAGCGGAATGTCCTGTGAAATTCGTACGGCGACATATTGACGTGATTTGCGGCATCAACATAAGTGATGTTGTCGAGCATATGCGCTTCAATGTATTCCACAGCTCTTTGCAGTGTTTCGTAGCCTGTCATTGTATTCCTTTCACTGTCCGCCGCACATCATCCCGTTCATCTGCACGATCGTCTTCAAAGTGAGCAAAGCATGTTCAATATCAAGCCGTGACGGTTTGTTTTCCAGAATGGATTCCACAACATCATGGCATACCAGCTCATAGCAGTTCTGCTGAACAAGTTTAACTTCTTCCAGCTTTTCATCGGTAAAGATTTCAAGCTTTGTTTCTGTTCTTCCGTCCTGATAGCCGTCCTCAAAATAGCGGATAAAAGCCTTTTCAAATGTAGCCTCAAATCCTACGCTGAAAGGGCATGTGTCAACCAGTGATGAGTCTGCGTGAATCGTTGCCGTCGCATTTTTGAAGCTCATCAGCGCAGTTACCGCAGAACATTCAGGGCGGACGTTTCTGCCCGCAACCCGAATCGAATCCGGTTTACCCAGCAATTGTAGCACATAATCGATGTCATGATGCATTAAACTTAATGCAATGTTGTCCAGATCAAGATTGCCCCACCAGTGCGGTGTTTGTCGTCTGATATAAAAGTCGATGCATTCACCGTATCGGTTCTCTTCTTTCATCTGTTTCAAAAGCTGATACGGATATTCAAACTGCAGGAATAAATCGACAAATACACGGCGGTTGCATTCCTTTGCGGTTTCAAGGATTTTTTGTCCGTTTTCCGTTGTGTCGGCAAGGGGCATTTCTACAAAAACATGCTTTCCCGCACGCAGTGCTTTTATGGCATACTCAGCGTGAACCTTAGTCGGAAGACATACGTCAACAAGAGCGATATCCGAGTCGTTCAATATATCATCAAGATTCATCGTCGTTTTTACACCCAGCTCTGTTTCAACTTCCTTAAGCTTCTCCGGCTTGCGTCCCCATACGATGATTTCATCAACCACTTTTTCCCGGCGAAAAATTTTAGCGTGTTCTTTTCCAAAACCTGTACCTAAAACCGCAATTTTCATTTTCTGTAAACCTCCATAATATCGGTCGCGACGTTTTGTACAGAAAGTATAGTTCCTGCGGGAATAGCCTGCCCGAAATTTCTTGCGGAGTTTTGTCCGGGGCCGGAAAAACCTCTCCATTCAAAAAACAGCGCCAGATGGCGCTGTTTTATCCACCATTATTCATTTTTCAGTTATTGAGCAGTTGTCCAAATCTTTGATTTGGGCGAAGAGCCGATGACCGCCAGTGGCGGAAATCTCATCGGATCTGAGGTCAAGCGAAAGGGAGTAAGCTCCACAGTGTGGAGTTACGACCATTGAGATTGCGGAATACAACTGCCATGCTACAGCTGTCAAAGATCCGGAGTGATAATGAACGGATCTTTGGTAACAGCGATCGCAAAGTTTTCAGTAAAAAAGCACCGCATCTGCGGTGCTTTTTATAACTCACTTCTCCGTCTCTGCGGCTGCTTCCGCCGTCTTCTCTCCCTGCGGCTTCATCGTCGGGAAGAGCAGAACGTCGCGGATGGTGGAGGAATCGGTCAGCAGCATGATCAGCCGGTCCAGGCCGAAGCCCAGGCCGCCGGTGGGCGGCATGCCGTATTCCAGCGCGTTGACGAAGTCTTCGTCCACTTCGGCGTGGATGCCCTGGGAGGCACGGAGTGCCACCTGGTCTTCGAAACGCTTCCGCTGATCGATGGGATCGTTCAGCTCGCTGAAGGCGTTGCCCATCTCATGGCCGGTGATGAAGAACTCAAAGCGTTCGGTCAGCGCGGGATTCTCGGGCTTGCGCTTGGCCAGCGGAGAGATCTCCACGGGATAGTCAATGATAAAGGTGGGCTGCACCAGGGAAGCTTCGACATACTCATCAAAGAGGGCTGCCAGGCAGTCGCCCTTGGTGGCGTCCTTTTCCACGTGCACATCGCGCTTATCGCAGATGGCACGGGCTTCCTCATCGCTCTGCCAGGCGTTGTAATCCTCGCCGCAGGCTTCCTTCACGGCATCCGCCATGGTGATGCGCTTCCACGGGGCCTTCAGGTGGATCACTTCACCCTGGTAGGTCACGTCGGTGGTGCCCAGGGCCTTCATGGCAACGAATTCATAGAGCTGTTCGACCATCTCCATGACTTCCTTGTAATCCACATAAGCCTGGTAGGTTTCCACGGAAGTGAATTCAGGGTTGTGGGTGGCGTCCATGCCCTCGTTGCGGAAGATCCGGCCCACTTCATAGACTTTCTCAAAGCCGCCGACGATCAGGCGCTTCAGGTACAGCTCGGTCTCAATGCGCAGGAACATATCCAGGTCCAGGGCATTGTGGTGCGTACGGAAGGGACGCGCGCTGGCGCCGATCTCCAGGGTGTGGAGCACGGGGGTATCCACTTCGATGAATCCGCGGGAATCCAGGAACTCCCGGACGGCGGCAATGATCTTGCTCCGCTTGCGGAAGGTGTCCCGAACCTCGGGATTGACGATCATATCAACATAGCGCTGGCGGTAACGCAGGTCGGTGTCCGTCAGGCCGTGGAACTTCTCCGGCAGCACCTTCAGGCTCTTGCAGAGGAGCTTCACTTCTGTGGCATGAACGGAAATCTCACCGGTCTGGGTGCGGAAAACCGTGCCCTTAACGCCCAGGATGTCACCGATATCGTCCTGTTTGAAGGCCATGTAGGGTTCTTCTCCCACATCGTCCCGGCGGACGTAGATCTGGATATCTCCCTCTCCGTCCAGCAGGTGGGCGAAGGAGGCTTTACCCATAACGCGGCGGCTCGTCATACGGCCGGCGATGGTAACTTCCTTTCCTTCCAGCTCGTCAAAGCTGTTCAGGATCTGCTGGCTGCGGTGAGTGACGCCCCAGCTCGTGATCTCATAGGGGTTCTGGCCGGCGTCCAGCAGCTTCTGCAGCTTCTGGCGGCGGATGATCTCCTGTTCGCTCAGCGGCGGTGTGAGGGGCGTTACGGGATAGTCTGCCATATCGGTTTCATCCTTCTCTGTTTCGTTCAGTTTAGTTCTTCTTGATAGACACGATCTTGTAGCGGAGCGTGCCGGCAGGGATCACGATGGTGGCGGTCTGGTTCTTCTTCATACCGATCAGTCCGGCACCCACAGGGCTCTCGTTGGAGATCTTGTTCTCCATGGGATCCGCTTCATTCGCGCCCACGATGGAATACTCATAGGTCTCGCCGTCGTCCAGGTCCTTCACCTTCACGACAGTGCCGATGGACACCTTTTCAGTGGTGATTTCGTCATCCGCGACAACAGTAGCGGTGCGGATGGTCGCCTGCAGGCGGGTAATCTGCTCCTCCACCTTGGCCTGTTCCTTTTTGGCCTCGTCGTATTCGGCATTTTCACTCAGGTCACCGAAACCGCGGGCCACGGCGATCTGTTCGCTGATCTCGTTCCGGCGAACGGAAATGAGATAGTCCAGTTCTTCTTCGAGTTTCTTCAGACCGCTTTCGGTCAGGATCGTTCCTTCAGCCATGATGGGGACTCCTTTCATAGTAAGAGAAACACCCTGCTTCCGCTCCCGGTACAAGGTGTTTCAGGATCTTCTGAGGATGAAGTGCATTATACCTTTTTCCTCTATAATTGTCAACGCTTTGCGGGGATAAAGCCGTGTCCCGTTGTGTGTCCGGCGATCCGTCTCTCCCTTCCTCCGGCTGTTACCGGCGGAAGGCCCTTCACCCCTTATTTCTTCAGCAGTTTCAGGGCCGTAGCCAGCAGGTCGCCGACGGTATTGGCCCGCTTGACCTCCAGCTTGATCGCTTCCTTGGCGATAAAGTTCAGTTTGTCTTCCTTATGTTCCTCAAACCAGTCCAAAAGCAGTTTCAGATCTTCCTGTTCCATTTTCCTTACTCCTTTTCAGTCTTTAACACATTGGCGAAGCCAACATTTCACATCGCGAAGCGATATTTCACACTGGCGAAGCCAGTATTTCACATGCCCGGAGGGCATATTTCACTTACCAGACCCGGAAGTGTTAACAAGATTCAGTATGATCAGCTCGCAGGGATTTCCGATCCGCGGAATCCGCGGTTTCGCCCCGTTGGTCATTCCCCGTGAAACCAGCAGTTTCCCGCCGTCATACAGGCCATGGGTCAGTTTCGGAAAAAGCCCCTGGCCGGGGGCATACAGTCCGTGGCCCGCGATCTGGATCTGCCCGCCGTGGGCATGACCGGCAAGGGTCAGGTCAATATCCCGTCCGGACACGAAATCCCGGTATACCTCCGGGTGGTGGCACAGCAGGAGTCTGTAGCCCTCCTCCTTCTCAAACCGGTCCAGGAAAGCCAGGTCCGGCTGCTTTTCCTTTACGCTGGAAAGGCCGCCGATGCGGATCCCCATAAAGGAGATGCTCTCATTGTCCAGCAGGGTCACCTTGCTGGCCTTCACCTTTTCCAGGTACGCTGCCCTGTCCCGGAATTTCCTTTCGTGATTGCCGATGGAATAAAACACCGGGGCACACTCCGGAGCGGCTTCCAGGAAGCGATACGCGTTCTCGTTGTTCCGGCGGTGGCGGTCCACCAGGTCACCGGGAATCAGCACCGCGTCGCAGCGGGCAAACTCCTCCAGCACGTCTTCAAAGGGCGAGCTGTGAATATCCGCCGCCACTGCCAGCCGTAGCGGGCGTTCTATCTTTTCCGAGCGGAAGGTGTATTCCGTCAGTTGTCTTTTCATGCCTTTGCCTCATACTTCCGGCCCAGCACAAGGCACACAGCGCAGCCCGCCAGCAGCACAGCCGCCAGCACACCGGTCAGCATAAACGAGCCGGAAGCCACGTCCTGATACTGGATGGTCAGTCCTGCGGACGCCTCCCGGATCATGGACTGAATTCCCGCGGTCAGGTACAGGATTACCAGTGCCGCCAGCACGATAGCCGCGGCGCCCAGTGCGGAACCGATATACTTCAGGGAAGCGCGGACCCTTCCGGCTATCAGGGCGATCAGGCCGGCAATAAAGGCGCTGACCGCGAGCAGGGCCCAGGGCGTTCCGGCAAAGAACTCCAGCAGGTTCGCGATGTCCACCTTTTTGGCCGCCATCTGCAGGCCGATGCCGATCACCTGCTGCCGCATGGGCAGAACCATACGGAGCATGCTCCTGCGCACTTCCGCCGTGCAGTTGATCACCATGGATTCCGCTTCATCCCGTTCCAGCGCCGTAATGGCCGGATCCTTCGCGAAGATCTCCTCCAGGCCTTCCGGGTTCCACTCAACGTCCTCACCGGCTTTTCCGCTGGTCAGGATCCTGCTGTACCATTGGGATGCTTCTTTATGCAGCCCCCGCAGGGTCTCCTCATCCACAAACTCGATCACCGGCTCCGCGGTAAACCCGTAGAGGTCCGCCAGTTCCGTAATACGCTGCCGGGCCAGTTCCTTTTCCTCCCGGATCACCTCGTCCGAAACCTGCGCTCCGTCCTCCTGCAGGCCGGGAGCGATTACCTGGCGGCCGATCAGGCAGACACAGGAGAGCAGCAGCGTACCTGTCAGCGCAAACGCCAGGATCCAAAGAATCACTTTCTTCATGATACCACCGCCGCCTTGATCGCAACGCTGATCAGCTTGATCACCGTCGGCCCGAAGCGGACCGCAGCGAGAATAATCACCGCCAGGAACGGCAGAGAAAGCAGCAGCGGCGCAAACCAGATCCTTTTTCCGCTTTTCTTCGTTTCAGTGTTCACTCTTTCTTGTCCTCTCCCTTCGTCTGTGCCGCCGGCTCTGGTTGTCATCCTTCATGGGGGCTTCGCCCCGGAGCTCCAGCAGCCTGTCACGCAGCTTCGCGGCCCGTTCGAATTCCAGTTCCTTGGCCGCGGACAGCATCTCTTCCTCAATCTGGCGCATCAGCGCGGCCCGTTCTTCTTCATTCAACGCGGCGGGGGCAGTTTCCTCCACCTTGCGTGTGATCTCAAGCACGCTGCGGATCGCGTTGCGCACGCTCTCCGGCGTAATCCCGTTCACCCGGTTGTATTCCTCCTGCAGGGCCCGGCGGCGGTTGGTTTCCGACATAGCCTTCGCCATGCTCTCCGTCAGCTGGTCGCCGTACAGGATCACCCGTCCGTCCACGTTCCGGGCTGCCCGGCCGATGGTCTGGATCAGGGAGGTTTCACTGCGCAGGAAGCCTTCCTTGTCCGCGTCCAGGATCGCCACCAGGGCGACCTCCGGCAGGTCCAGGCCTTCCCGCAGCAGGTTAATACCCACCAGTACGTCAAACTCGCCCAGCCGCAGGTCCCGCAGCAGTTCCATCCGTTCCATGGTCTGGATATCGCTGTGCAGGTAGCGTACCTTGATGTCCAGTTCCTTCAGGTACTCGGTCAGGCTTTCCGCCATGCGCTTGGTAAGCGTGGTCACCAGCACCCGCTCGCCCTTCTCCGTCACCTTGCGGATCTCGCCCACCAGGTCATCCACCTGGCCGGTGGCCGGACGCAGGATCACCTCCGGATCCAGCAGGCCCGTGGGCCGGATGATCTGCTCCACCACCTGCTGTGCCCGCTCCCGCTCGTAAGGGCCGGGCGTGGCGGAAACAAAGATGGTCTGGCCGATCCGCTTCTCAAACTCCTCAAAGAGCAGCGGCCGGTTGTCAAAGGCGGAAGGAAGGCGGAAGCCGTAGTCCACCAGCGTGTTCTTCCGGGCCCGGTCACCGTTGTACATGGCACGGATCTGGGGCACGGTCACGTGGCTTTCGTCGATCATCACCAGGAAGTCCCCGGTGAAGTAATCCAGCAGCGTATAGGGCGCGTCCCCGGGTTTCCGGCCGTCAAAGTATCGGGAGTAGTTCTCAATTCCCTGGCAGTAGCCGATCTCCCGCATCATCTCAATATCATAGCGGGTACGCTGGGCGATCCGCTGGGCCTCCAGCAGCTTTCCGGCGGACTCGAATTCCTCAATCCGTTTCGCCAGGTCCTGCTCGATCTCCCCGATGTGCTCCTCCATATGGGCCGGGTCCGTGGCGTAGTGGGTGGCCGGGAAAAGCGCGGCATGCTCCAGCGTGGCCAGGGCGTGGCCGCTGACCGCCTCAATCACGGAAATGCGCTCAATCTCGTCCCCGAACAGTTCCACCCGCAAGGCCTTCTGGTTTTCACCGGCAGGGATGATCTCGATCACGTCCCCGCGAACCCGGAAGGTGCCCCGGTCAAATTCCACGTCATTCCGTTCATACTGGATATCGATCAGGTCCCGGATCAGCTTTGCCCGGCTGTATTCCATGCCCGGGCGCAGGGAGATCATCTGTCCTTCATACTCGCTGGGATCGCCCATGGAGTAAATGCAGCTCACGGAAGCAACAATGATAACGTCTTTCCGTTCCCGCAGCGCCGCCGTGGCGGAATGGCGCAGGCGGTCGATCTCATCGTTGATAGAGGCGTCTTTTTCGATATAGGTATCCGAGGAAGCGATGTACGCTTCCGGCTGGTAATAATCATAATAGCTGACGAAGTATTCCACCCGGCTGTCCGGGAAAAATGCCTTCAGCTCGCTGCACAGCTGTGCGGCGAGGGTCTTGTTGTGGGCTATGACAAGGGTGGGCTTCTGTACCTTCTCAATGACGGAGGCCATGGTGAAGGTCTTGCCGCTTCCTGTGACGCCCAGCAGGATCTGATCCTTCAGTCCCGCCTTGATGCCTGCCGCCAGGGCCTCTATGGCCTGGGGCTGGTCTCCGGAAGGCGCATAGGGCGCCTTCAGGACAAACTGGTCCATGCTTTTTCGCTGCCTTCCGGGTAGCGCAGGGTGACGGTTTCCCCGTCCTTCGCTGCCCAGGTCCTTTCAAAGATTGTCCGGGTCTCCGGAATATATTCCTCCGGATCCTCAATACTGGTGCTGAAATGGGTCAGCAGCAGGCCGCCCGGCTGTGTTTTCCGGGCAATCTCCGCCGCTTCCCTGTAAAGCATATGATGGTTTTTAAGGGCCTGCGGCATCTTTTCCTCGGTGCCGTACATGCCCTCCAGGATCAGCAGATCCGCGTCCGCGCAGTACTTGTCCAGCGTTTCGCAGGGACGGGTGTCCGTGGAGAACACCAGCGTGATCCCCTTCCGTTCCGCGCCGGTCACATCCGACGGGGTAACCCGCCTGCCGCCTATCCGTACGGTTTCGCCCTGCTGCAGGCGTTTCCAGTCCGCCATGGGAACCTCCAGGGCCTTTGCCTTTTCAGGATCGAAGACCGCGCCCCGGGGCAGGAACATCCGGTAGCCGAAGCAGGGAATGCCGCCGTGGTTCACCGGGAAAGCCCGGATTTTCAGGCCGATCAGTTCGATCTCCCCGCCCTCTGCGGGCATCTCATGCAGGTGCACCGCAAAGGAAAGCGGCGGCACAATGACACACAGTCCCTCCACCACGCGCTTGAGACCCCGCGGTCCCCAGATGTGGAAGGGTTCATCCCGTCCTGCCTTCTCCAGGCTCAGCAGGAGTCCCGCAATGCCCGTGCAGTGATCTCCGTGATAATGGGTTAGCAGCATGCCGTCCAGGCAGCGGAATCCCCAGCCTAACTTGCGGATCCCCACCTGGGTGCCTTCCCCGCAGTCGATCAGGAGACTGCGTCCGTTCACCCGTACATACAGGGAGGAAAGTGCCCGCTCCGGAATAGGAAGCGTTCCCCCGGTCCCGAGGGTGCAGAATTCCATCATGTCCTTTCCTCCCAAAAATCCAATTCAGAATTCAGAATTAAGAATTCAGAATTATTAGTATACCAAAACCTCAGATGTCATCTCGACCAAGGCCGCCTGCGGCCGCGTGGAGAGATCTCTTCCGGGGTCTAATTAGGACATCATTGTCCGCAGGCACACGCCCCTCCCATTGTCATCTCGACCGGAGCCGCAGGCGAAGTGGGGAGCGAGCCGAATGTCAGCCCAGTGGGCTGTCGGCGAAGCCGAAATGAGACGAACGAGTCAACCGAAACGAGCAATGCGACCGCTCCAAGGGAGCAGTGTATTGATTGAGGTTGCGGGGAGATCTCCCACGGATTCAGAGTGAAACAACCCTGTCTGAAGGCAACCTTGCTTCACAGCCCATAATTATGAATTATGAATTGTGAATTATGAATTACCCGTTTATGGTCTCATCATAAACACTCATATACTTCTTCGCCGACTGTTCCCACGACACGTCCTTCCGCATGTTCCGCCGGACCATCTCATCCCAGGCGCCCCGGTTCGTGAAGAATACCGTCTTGGCCTGGTTGATGGCATCCAGCAGCAGGTTCGCGTCATACTTGTCAAAGGTGAATCCGTTCCCCTCGTTCGCGTCTCCGCGGAAGGGCTGCACCGTATCCTTCAGGCCGCCGGTCTCCCGGACGATGGGCGCCGTGCCGTAGCGCATGGCGATCAGCTGTGTCAGGCCGCAGGGCTCGAACAGGCTGGGAACCAGGAAGGCATCCGCGCCGCTGTAGATCAGGTGAGCCAGGGGCTCGTCATAGCTGATATAGGAACAAACAGTTCCCTTATACTGGCTTTCAAACCAGCGGAAGGCATTCTCATACCGGGGATCGCCGGTGCCCAGGACAACCACCTGGGTGTTCCCGTCAATGACCTTCGGGAAGATGGCATCCACCAGATCCAGGCCCTTCTGGTCCGTCAGGCGGGAAACCAGGCCGATCAGCATCTTGCGGCCGTCCTGGTCAAGGCCCAGGCGTTCCTGCAAGGCGCGCTTGTTTTCCTTCTTCTGTTCCACCGCGCTGTCCACGTCATACTGCGCCGCCAGCAGGGTATCCTTCGCCGGATCCCACTGCTCCACGTCGATGCCGTTGACAATGCCGCTCAGCTTCGGGCTGTGATAGCGCAGGTGCGCGTCCAGTCCCTCGCCGAAGGCCGGGGTCTGGATTTCCTTCGCGTAGGTTTCGCTCACCGTGGTGATCCGGGTCGCGAAGGCCAGGCCGCCCTTGAACATATTGGCTTCCGCCTCGTTGTGCTTGAGGACCGGATAGTCAAACAGATCGTCCCGCAGGCCGGACCAGTATTTCAGGTGCTCAATGGAGCAGATCCCCTGGAACCGGAGATTGTGGATGGTCAGCACTGTCTTTGCCTTGCCCACCGCTGTGGCCCAGAACTTGGTCCGCAGGTACAGGGGTACAAGGCTTGCCTGCCAGTCATGGCAGTGGATCACGTCCGGCGCCCAGTCCAGGTAGTTCAGGATCGCCAGGGACGCCTTGGAGAAGAAGCAGTACTTCGGAATATCTTCCCACAGGCCCGTATAGGGATTGCCCCAGTCGAAGAACTCCCGGTTCTCGACAAAGTCGTAGATCACGCCGTCCATTTCCAGCTCCATGATGCCCACGAAGAAGCTCCTGCCGTCCGCGGTCTGGTCCATCATAAAGGAGCCTTTGTATTCCATATTCTCTTTGTATTTCTGGTGGATACAGGCATACAGCGGAAGAATGACCCGTACTTCGCATCCTTCGCTGACAAGGGCACGGGGAAGCGCGTACATTACGTCACCCAGACCGCCCGTCTTCACAAAAGGATAACACTCTGATCCGACAAAGGCTATTCTGCGTTTCTCAGCCATGGTCCTTTTCCTCCTTTTTCAGAGATCACAGTTGCTGCCCGGGTTCTGCCTGACCCGAGGCTCTTTGATGATATTATAACAGAATTACAGCCGGAATAAAAGAATCCGTAACAGACTATTCCGAATTCTTTGGAACGATAGGGACGCGGACCGGAGGGACGGTTCCCCGGTCCAAATCGCCCGCACGATTCAACAAAAGCATTTCATCGGCAGACCGGAGGTCCATATAATCAAAGGAATCGGACCCGCAGGGTCCGATTCCTTCCACCATTCTGAATTCTGAATTCTGAATTCTGAATTGAATTCAGTTTCCCTTCAGGTATTCTCCTATCGCTTCTATGATCTCCGGATTCGGATATCCGTTTCCTTCCGGGCCCTTGTCCCCGAAGACAACCGCGTAGCAGAAATTGTCCGCCAGGCATTCTTCCGGGTCGATCACATAGCCCGTATTGGTTCCGAACACCTCATCAAAATTGGAAGCCTTGTCTGGCGTGTACCAGATGTCCGTTCCGTCCACCGGCACCAGTGCTGTCGTACCGAAAACCATAAAGTTGTCTTCTTCATTCTCCAGATGCTTCGTGGTCACATAGGCGGCGTAGCATTCCGTTTCCTTGCCATCGATCATAAAGGTGGCATGGGCGTTATGGTGTTCCACATCCGGATTGGCAATGTAGTATTCCCACACGGAGTCCGGCAGCTTGTAATCATCCTCCTCCACAGTGAAGTGGATAATGGAATACATATCCTTCCTGAAGTCAGGATTGCACCGGGTCAGGCAGTGGAACAGTTCATGGGCCAGGATGGTCGTGATCTGTGTGTCCACAATTTCCGGCGGCATCTCGGCAAGATGTTTCAGCAGCTCTGTCAGGTAAATCTGCGTGCCGTGGGTGTACCCGGCGGCATCACCTTCCTCCTTCATGGTTGTCCTGATAAACACAATGGTCTCCAGCGGCGGCACTGTCCAGCCGTTCCGGATGAAAGCCTGCTCCACCTTTTCCATGCAGCGGCTGATCATTTCCTTCTCCGCGTCTGTCCAGTCCAGCACCTGTTCCGCGCAGAACGCCTTGTAGTCTTCCAGGGTGGAAGAATCGTTCTTCATAATGTACGCGATCTTGTTGGCATTGATTCCCTCAAAGTATTCCTCATTGGAAAGCATCAGTTCCCGGCCTTCTTCAGCCGTCGCGAAACGATACGGGATAATCGCGGAAGTATCTTCCTCCACAGCCGGCTCTCCCAGGGCCGGCAGGCACAAGCTGCACAGCAGCATCACAATGGTCATCATCAGGGTTGTCAGTTTTCTCATGTCATAATGTCCTTCTCTTTTTATTTCTCCGCGGTATTCCCGGGCCCGCGGAAGTCACAGGGGTAACAATAATGCCTTATTGTGAATTTTGCGTGATGATTCTCCACATATTATTTGTATTTTTTCGTGTAATTCTGTTGTATTCTTTCCTATTTTGTGTATGATTTAAAATGTACTTTTATGGGAACAATTCAAAGGAGAGATGCGGCATGCGGAAACTGATCGAATTCAGGAATATCGTCAAGAATTTTGACGGCCAGATCGTACTCAAGGGTGTCAATCTGAATATCTATGAAAATGAATTTGTGACGCTGCTGGGTCCCTCCGGCTGCGGCAAGACCACATTGCTGCGTATCCTGGGCGGTTTCCTGGAGCAGGACGAAGGCACGGTCATCTTCGACGGCCAGTGCATCGACAACGTGCCTGCCTACAAGCGGGAGATCAACACGGTCTTCCAGCGCTACGCCCTGTTCCCCCACCTGAACGTTTTTGAGAACATTGCTTTCGGCCTGCGCATCAAAAAGCTGCCGAACGATATCATCACCCAGAAGGTCAACCGTATGCTTTCCCTGGTGAACCTGGAAGGCTACGAAAAGCGCAACGTCACCAAGCTCTCCGGCGGTCAGCAGCAGCGCGTTGCCATCGCCCGCGCCCTGGTCAACGAGCCGAACGTCCTGCTGCTGGACGAGCCCCTGGGTGCCCTGGACCTGAAACTGCGCAAGGAGATGCAGCGTGAACTGAAGCGCATCCAGCAGGAGGTCGGCATTACCTTCATCTTCGTCACCCATGATCAGGAAGAAGCCCTGACCATGAGCGACAAGATCGTGGTCATGAACGCCGGTGCCATCGAGCAGATCGGCACCCCGCTGGAGATCTACAACGAGCCGGCCAACTCCTACGTTGCCCGCTTCATCGGCGAGAGCAACATCATGGAAGGCACCATGCTGGCAGACTACAAGGTCCGTTTCGATGATAAGACCTTTGAGTGCACGGACTTCGGTTTCCGGTCCAACGAACCCGTGGACGTGCTGATCCGTCCGGAAGACATTGCCATCGTGAAGCCCCGGGAGGGCGTTATGCGCGGCGAGGTCAAGAGCGTGCTGTTCAAGGGCGTCCACTATGAACTGATGGTGGAAACCAAGACCGGTACCAGCAAGACTGTCAAAATGCACGTTGTCACCCAGCACGACATCGTGAACGAGGAAGCCGGCGAAAAGATCAGCGCCAACGACTTCTATGTTGACTCCGATGACCTGGTGAACAAGGAGATGACCGACGCGGACTTCATCTCCATCGCCAACGCCCAGGCCTGGGATGACGAGAACCGCGACATCTCCCTGACCCATGTCAGCCACAACATTGAAAACAAACCCGGCGTCTACAACATCACCTTCGGCACCGAGAAGCATACTGAAGTGACCGTCAAAGTCTACGTGGTTCACCCCGAATACGTGGAGGACGCCCGTCATAACATCGGTATCAGCGCCCTGGACTTCTTCATCACCCCGGATGAGATCATGGAATCCATGGCCATCTCCACAGACCTGAAGACCTGGGCCAGCGCTGAAGCCTGGAACCTGCAGGACGACTCCCCCATCGACATCACGGACGTCAAGTTTGACTTTGACCCCGCGGACATCAAAGAAGGCTCCTACGATATCACCTTCGCCACCCAGGGCCGGGAATACAAGGTGGAAACCACTTCCCGCCACGAAGCCGGTGACAAGGTCGGCCTGCTCTTCGGGCCGGATGATATCCATGTGATGCATAAGGCGGTGGTGGAATGAAATCCTTCTTCCGGATGAGCTATCCCTATATCCTCTGGATCGGGATCTTCATCGTTGCCCCCATGCTCATGATCTTCCTTTATTCAATCACCAACACGGGCAACGAAACCCTTACCTTCCAGTTTACCGCGGATAATTTCGCCCGCTTCTTCCGGGATCCGGACTTTGTCCGCATCCTGATCACCAGCCTGCGCATTGCGCTGCTGACCACGATCGTCTGCCTGCTGATCGGCTATCCGGCCGCCCTGTTCATCGCCAACCTGTCGGACCGGAAGCAGACCTTCATGATCCTGCTGATGACCCTGCCCATGTGGATCAACATGGTTCTGAAAACCTATGCCTGGCGCGGCATCCTGATGAACTTTGACTTCGCCAGTGAATTCAAGGTTTTCATCGGTATGGTCTATGACTTCCTGCCCTTTATGATCATCCAGATCCATACCGCCATCGCCAAGCTGGATCCCAATCTGCTGGTTGCCGCCCATGACCTGGGAGCAAACAAGGTGAAATCCTTCCTGAAGGTCACCCTGCCTCTGAGCGTACCCGGCATCATCTCCGGCATCACCCTGGTGTTCCTGCCCGCTGTGTCCAGCTTCTTTATCCCGAAAATGCTGGGTAACGGCAATGTTGTCCTGATCGGCAACCTGATCGAGATGTGTTTCAAGAAAACCGGTGACTGGAACTTCGGCAGCGCTATCTCCCTGATCATGGCTCTGATTATCATCACTTCCATGTGGGCGACCAAGAAGCTGGACCGCAGCGCACAGGAGGACTGATTATGGGAAATGTAAGCACCAACAGGCTGGCCGGTATTTCCATGGTACAGAATTCCGAGCTGGAAACCACCAAAAAGAAACGCCCCGCGGATAATTCCGGAGAACCCATGCAGAAAAAGCCCGCGAAGCATCTTACCCGTATTTTCTCCTCTTCCTACCTGATCCTGATTCTTCTGTTCGTTTACCTGCCCATCGTCTACCTGGTGCTTTTCTCCTTCAACAGCGGGAAATCCCCCAGCAGCTTTGATGGTTTCTCCATGCGCTGGTATGAAGCCCTGTTCAGGGACCGGACGATGCTGGAGAGTATCTATGTCACCCTGATCGTCGCGGTGATCTCCACCGTAGTTTCCACTGTTGTCGGCACGGTTGCCGCTATCGGCCTTTCCAAGGCGAAGCGCCTGATCCGCACCGTGGTCCTGGAGGTCAACAACCTGCCGGTGCTGAACCCTGACATCGTTACCGCCATCGGCCTGATGCTCCTGTTCATGTCCATCAAGATCCAGCCCGGTATGCTCACCCTGATCCTCAGCCATATCTCCTTCTGTATTCCCTTTGTGATCCTTTCCGTTATGCCGAAGCTGCGGCAGCTGGATGACAACGTGGCAGAAGCGGCGCTGGACCTGGGAGCAACGCCTTTCAAGGCCCTGACCCGGGTCATCATCCCCCAGATCGCCCCCGCGATCCTCACCGGCGCGCTGCTTGCCTTCAGCATGTCCCTGGATGACTTCGTGGTCTCCTACTTCAACGCCGGCCCCGGAACCAACACGATTTCCATGTACGTTGAGTCCATGAAGCGGTATAATCTCAGTGTTAACGCCATGGCTACCCTCTTTGTTGTGGTCGTTGCCCTGATCCTGCTCCTTGCGAACCTGGTGCCCATCATTAAAGATAAAAAAGCCCAAAAGGAGGAACCCAAAAATGCCTAAGAAACTGATTTCTGCCCTGCTTCTCATCTGCCTGCTGTGCGCGCCGCTGTGCTCCCTCGCGGACGGAACACTGAACGTGTTCAACTACGGCGAATATATCGATGATGAAGTCATCTATAACTTCGAAAAGGAATTCGGCGTCCGCGTCAACTATTCCCTGAACAGCAACCCGGAAGAAATGTATACCAAGCTGCAGACCGGCGTCTCCTATGACGTGGTGGTCACCAGCGACTACATGATCGACCGCCTGATCAAGGAAGAGCGGATCCTGCCCCTGGACAAGGAGATCGTTACCAATCTGGATCAGCTGGATGACAGCATGAAGGGCCTGTACTTCGACCCGGACAACACCTACAGTGCTCCCTACCTGTGGCAGAACGTGGTGCTGTGCTATGACACCACGAAGATCGCCCCCGCAAAGGTGGAGGAAAAGGGCTGGGAGATCCTCCTGGATCCGGAACTGGACGGCCACGCCTTCATCTATGACTCTCCCCGTGACGTCTTCATGATGGCCTTCAAGGCGCTGGGCTACTCCATGAACACCGACAACCCCGATGAGCTGCAGGAAGCCTATGACTGGCTGGTCAAAATGAAGCAGACCATCCATCCCTCCTTTGTGACGGATGAAATGATCGATGGCATGGCCCAGGGCGAAAAGTGGATCGCCATGATGTACAGCGGTGACGCTGCCTACGCCAGCATGGAAAATGAAAAGCTGGCTGTCTGGGCTCCCACCCAGGGCACCAACATCGCCATCGACTGCATGTTCATTCCCTCCAACGCCACCAATCCGGAAATGGCCAACCAGTTCATCAACTACGTGCTGGATTATGACAACAGCATGATGATCACCCTGGAAACCTGCTACACCTCTCCCAACGCGAAGGTGCTGGAGGACGTAACCGCTCCCGGCGGTGAGTTCGACGGCGTGGAAGGCTACCTGCCCCGCATGGGCTACGAAAAGGATGAGATCTATCAGTACGTGAAGCTGCTCCAGGCTGAAACGCCCGAACTGCTGATCAAGGTACAGATGCAATAATACATTACTTACTGTTTGGAGGATTCCCTGATGGAAGCACAGACGAAAAAGCCGGTGATCTTCTCCGGCATTCAGCCCAGCGGCATGCTGACCCTGGGCAACTATATCGGCGCCCTGAGCCGTTTTTCCCAGCTGCAGGATGACTATGACTGCATCTACTGCGTGGTGGACGAACACGCCATCACCGTGCGCCAGAACCCGGCGGATCTCCGCCGCCGCTGCCTGGAGCTGACGGCCCTGTATATCGCCAGCGGCCTCGACCCCGAAAAGTCGATCCTTTACTGCCAGAGCCATGTCAGCGGTCACGCCGAACTGGCCTGGATCCTGAACTGCTTCACCTACATGGGTGAACTGAACCGGATGACCCAGTTCAAGGACAAGTCCGCCAAGCACGCCGAGAATATCAATGCAGGCCTGTTCACCTATCCTGTGCTGATGGCCGCCGATATCCTGCTGTACCAGACGAACTATGTGCCCATCGGTGCTGACCAGAAACAGCACCTGGAACTGTGCCGGGATATCGCCCAGCGCTTCAACGGCGTCTACGGCGATGTCTTCACCATTCCGGAACCCCTGATCAGCAAGACCGGTGCCCGCATCATGAGCCTGCAGGAGCCGGACAAGAAGATGAGTAAGAGCGACCTGGGTGAAGGCTCCGTCTTCCTCCTGGACGATCCTGACGTCATCCGCCGGAAGATCAAGCGCGCGGTAACAGACTCCGAAACCGAGATCCGCTTTGATCCGGAAAACAAGCCCGGCGTCAGCAACCTGCTGACCATCATCTCCGCCCTGACCGGCGAGAGCATCGACAGCGTCTGCGCCGAACTGGACGGCCAGGGCTACGGCGCGCTGAAAGCCCGCGCGGCGGACTGCGCCATTGCCGCCCTGGAGCCCCTCCAGGCCGAGTTTAAGCGTCTGATGGGTGACAAGGACTATCTGATGAAGGTCCAGGCTGAAAGCGCCCAGAAGGCCGCTTACCTGGCCACCAAGACCCTCCGGAAGGTGCAGAAGAAGGTCGGCTTTGCCGCCCGTCCCTGACGCCTTTCCCGGCCGGTATCATCAACTGGAATTGTGAATGGAAGATTATGATTGATACAAAACGTTTCCTTTCCCTGCTGCTTGCCCTGCTCCTGCTCTTCTCCGCGGCCTGCGCCGCGGAAGAGGACACCTGGATCTGCCTGACCTGCGGTCAGGACGCTACCGGCGACACCTGCGCCTACTGCGGTGAAACCCGGGACGTCTGGACCTGTGCCGACTGCGGCACCCGGAACCTTTCCGACACCTGCACCAAATGCGGGAAGGAAAAGAAGGTTTCCCTGGCCGTTCGCGCTTCCAGTCCCTATCCCCTGACCGCCTTCCCGGCCCTTCGGGTGCTTGCGGCCTCCGGGGACGCGGAAGCCCTGTTCAATCTGGGCAAGTACTATGAGAAGGGCCTGTTTGTGACCCAGGACGATGAGCAGGCGCTGCGCTGCTACCGCGATGCCGCGGAAGCGGGCTATGCTCCCGCGTGGGTATACCTGGGCCGGCTGTATGACGCCGGTGTGATGGTGAAGCCCGATGCCGCCTTTGCCCTGGACTGCTACCGGAAAGCCTCCGAAATGGGTAATGCCCAGGCCTACTGGTACCTGGGTTCCTTCTATGAGGAAGGCACTGCCGTGGAGCAGAACTACGGCATGGCTATGGACTATTACCAGATGGCTGCCGACCGCGGAGACGCGGACAGCTGGATGAGCCTGGCCTATATGTGGCTGCAGGGCAAAGGGGTGGAAGCGGACCAGCAGAAAGCCCTGGAGTATTACGAGAAAGCCGCTTCCCTGGGCAGCAGCCTGGCCTGCGACTACCTGGGCTACCTGTATATGACCGGCACCCTGGTCACCCGGGACACCGCCAAAGGTATTGAATGGTATGAGAAAGCCGCCGAGCTCGGCAATGCCCGCAGCATGTACGCCCTGGGCTATGCCTACCAGTGTGGCCAGGGCGTGGACATCAGCATGGACGAAGCCCTGAAGTGGTACGAAAAAGCCGCCCTTGCGGGACACAAAAACGCGTATCTCGTGTGGAAAGCATACAGGAAATAAACAGAAGCGCCGGACACCGGCGCTTTTGTTTATTTCAATGCAGAATTCAGAATGCAGAATGCAGAATTGATAGTGTGGACCGGAGGGACGGTTCCCTGGTCCAATGCAGAATTCAGAATGCAGAATGCAGAATTGATAGTGTACCGGCACTCCAATTGTCATCTCGACCAAGGCCGTTTGCGGCCGCGTGGAGAGATCTGACCACGATTTCAGAGCGAAACAACTATGTCCGCAGGCACACAAAAGGGAACGATAGGGACGGTCCTTTTCGTTCCCATTACAGTCAGAATAGCAATAAGGAAGGTACAGGGAACGAAAAGGACCGTCCCTATCGTTCCCCATCAATTCAAAGGAATCGCACCCACCAGGGTGCGATTTCCTCCACCATTCTGCATTCTGAATTCTGAATTCTGAATTGAAAAAAGTGGAATCCATATCGGATTCCACTTTTTTCTCACGGCGCCGGCGTCGTTTCCGGTACCGGTGTTCCCAGCGCTGTCTCCACAATCAGATCAATCAGCTTCTGGTCCACGGTGCCGCTGGCATACAGGCCATGATCCTTCTGGAAGGCCTTCACGGCGTTCACCGTCTTCTTCAGCATCTTGCCGGTGCACTTGGTATCATAGTATCCCATGTCCTTCAGGGTCCGCTGCAGCCAGTACACTTCGGGGCAGTCGCTCTTCTCATGCAGCGTCTTCTTGCCCAGGTCCGGCTTGTTCAGCAGGCTGTAGTCCGGCTCCGCCGTGGGAACCGGCGTGGAAATGGGCGTGCAGTACTTCTTGTCCAGCGGCGGCAGTTTCAGCGCGTCGCGCAGTTCCGGGTCGGGTGCCATACCTTCCACGATGGAAACCACCGTTCCGGCACCGATGTTGTCATAAATCCACTTCGCGTCCCATACCGCCAGGCGGATGCAGCCGTGGCTGGCCCGCTGGCCCAGCTTGTTGTAGCTGGAGATCTTCATGGCGGAGTTGCTGACCGCCGTATAGATCGGGGAATGGAAAGCGATGCTGCTGTTGATGCGGGTCCAGTAACGGGCGTAGCTGTTGCCCCACTTGGGGAAGATACACCAGGTGGAATGCCGTCCGTTCAGCACCCAGTCACCCACGTCGCTGGGGGTGGCCTTCATGCCGGTGGAGCAGAGCATCTGGCGTACCGGAACGGTATATTCGCCGTTCTCGTCCCTTCCGTAAACGGAAGTCACCTGATTCGCCACGTCCACCACGATGTGGAAGGGCACCGGTGTCGGTTCCGGCGTGGGCTTCGGCGTCGCGTCAGGCAGCACGATATGGGAATCGTTGAAGATGATGTTCCAGGTTTCTTCATCCACCACGCCGTTGGATTCAAGACCGTTCTGGGTCTGCACGGCCTTTACGGCCCGGGTGGTGTATTTCTGGAAGTTGCCGCTGATAGGCCCTTCGTAGTAACCCAGTTCAGCCAGCCGCTCCTGCATCTGCTTGACCAGTTTGCCGGAAGAGCCGTTCTTCAGCTTCTTTTCGAAAGCAACGGGTTCCTCAGCCACCATGACGCCGTTGTCGTTATCATCCACCAGGTAGTTGGAAAGATTCGGTGCCGGGGTGTTCGTGTCATCCGGCTTCTCGCTCTTGCCCAGGATCCGGCCTTCCAGAATCATATCCTGCAGGTCAGCGTCCGCCACACCTGTCACTTCCAGGTTGTTCTTCTTCTGGAGGGTTTCCACGGCCTTGCGGGTTGCTTCCAGGTAGTTGCCGCTGATCTTTCCCTTATAGTATCCCAGCTCTGACAGGCTCTTCTGCAGTTCCTTCACGTCATCGCCGGAGGAGCCGTAGCGCAAGGGCCGGTGGTTCAGGGAAAAGAGGATGGAAAGTGTACGCAGATCCGCGACGCCGGTCACTTCCAGGTCAAAGTCCTCCTGGAAGGTTTCCACTGCCTTGCGGGTTCCCTCCCGGAAACGGCCGGACAGGTTGCCCGTGTAGTACTGCAGGTCCTGAAGCCGTGTCTGCAGCGCCAGGACGTCATCTCCCTCGTCCCCGAACTGAAGGACGCGGAATTCCATGACTTCCACCTGCTCAACCGGTTCTTCATCCTCCATCATATCCACGGGAAGAGGATTGGAGTCGTCTCCCTCGTCCTCAGCCTCCAGCGGAACGGGTTCGGAATCGTCTCCTTCTTCGGCCATGATCGGTTCGGGATTGGAATCATCCCCGTCATCCGTTTCCGCAAAAGCGTATACGGAAAACGCCATCACCAGAACCGCCAGGAAGGCAAGCAGCCGTTTCATCCAAAAACCACCTCGGAAATCTTGGTTGAATGCCGTTTTTTATTGCGGCATATCATAATTATTTTAATACTTTCGTAACTTTTGCGCAAGCTTTTTCTTTCATCTCCATACAAAAGCGGCCGTCCCGCAGGGCGGCCGCCTGTATCTTGTTTATCAGTCCTCAGAGTTGGAGCTGTCAGTCCACTTCTGCTTCTTGCCCTCGCCGATTCCGGGAGGAAGTTCTCCGGCCCTGCGGCATACAAAGCCCAGGTCCGCGTTGTAGTTCGCCTTGTCGCTTTCCACCTGGATCTCGATGGATTCGCAGACCGCCTCGTTGGTTTCCTCCAGCACGGAAGCGATCAGGCGGATATCACTCCGCTGCTTCGTGGGCTTCACCTGTCCGGGCGGGGTCACGGTAAGGGTATAAACCGCAGGATACAGGTCGTTGAAGCGGTAGAAGCCATACTGGTCAGTAACGGTTTCCGCCACAACGTTTCCGTCCCGCATCAGGGTGATCTTCACGCCCGGGATGCCGGGTTCATCCATGCCCTGCAGGCCGTCTCCGTCAGAATCCAGCCAGCAGAAGTCGCCCATCCGTCCGGGCAGCACGCAGCCGATATTCATTTTCAGCTGGTCCTGCGCCATCTTCAGGTTGATCGGATCCGAGCTGCCTTCCCGGTTCACGGTATCCGTCATCACGGAAACCTGGTCACCGTTCAGCCGGCGGTCACCGGGCTCAATGATCACGCAGCCTTCCGGCACCACAGCATCCAGCTGGTAGGTACCGGGCATCAGCTTGTCAAACCTGAACGCGCCGTTCTCACCGGTGGTAATGGTACGCAGCACAGTACCGCTGTCATCCTTCAGGCTGACCTGGGTTCCGCCCAGGGTCTCCACGCTGTTTCCGCGGTCGATCCACACATTGCCGCCGATGGCGGTATAGCGCACAATACCCAGAAGCAGTCCGGCCTTATCCTCATCCTCGCCCAGCTCAATGCCCGGGAGAACCAGTTTGCCGTTCTGTTCGGTGAAGTCGCTGCTGCCGTCCTTCGGGGCGATGGTGTTTTCATCCATGGCGAAGGACAGGGTGAATTTGCCGGGGATCATGCCGGCGGTGGCAAAGCGGCCGCTTTCGTCCGTATAGAGCGTATCGAATACGCGTCCGGTCCGGTCATCGGTCACAACCACTTCGTATCCGGCAGGCGTCTGCTCACCGGTGTCAAACAGGCCGTTGTTGTTTTCATCCAGCCAGAGCTGTCCGCTCACGCCGGCAGGGATCACCGTGCCGACCTCCTGGCTTGTCCATTCGGCACCCATGGCCACAGGCAGCTGTACAGACTGTTCCGTCTTGCCGGCAGTCAGCGGGAGCTTCAGGTTATCCGTACGGCTCATCACATAGTTGGTCGGGCAGGAAACGGTCAGGGTGTAATCATCCGGACGGAGCGCTTCCAGGGCGAAAGTGCCGTCCGCGCCGGTGGTCACGGTAATCTCTTCCAGCACGTCGCGGGAGGGAGTCAGCGTCACGGTCATGCCTTCTGCTTCTTCCTCATCTTCGGTGCGGATACCGTCACCGTTGTGGTCCATCCAGGCGATACCCTCGATCCGTCCGAGGGTCAGCGCGCCGCAGACGGGGCCGTCCACCTCGATACCGGATTTCATTTCAAAGGGAGCGCTGCTGCCGGTCTTCTCACCGCTGATGGTGTTTCCGCCGCTCGTGTTCCGGGCGAATACCGCGTTATCCGGCAGGGTGTATTCCAGTGTATAGGTACCGGGCATCACCGCATCAAACAGGTAATTGCCGTCCTCGCCGATCTCGGCGCTGAAGGCTTCGCCCTCCTCGCCCATCAGGCGGACCGTAACTCCAGTCAGGCCGTTTTCCCCGTCATCCCGGATACCGTTGTCGTTCCGGTCCGCAAAGACGGAACCCCTGACGGTGCCGGGCCGGATCATACCGATATCCATGCCGGTCTTGTTTTCGCCCAGTCCCAGGGAGAATGTCTCGGAGTATCCCTCACCCAGGGTCTTATTCAGGATGACGTTTCCTTCGCCCAGGCGGGTAAAGGCATAATCCTTCAGGGCTGTCACGCTCAGGGAGTATTTTCCGGGCGGAACTTCAGTCAGTTCATATTTACCCTTCACGCTGGTCTTGTCTGTAGCCACCGTGTTGCCTGCTTCGTCCAGCAGCTTCACCAGGTAGCCGGAAACGGTCTTTTCCTTTTTGTCCCGGGTGCCGGAGAAGTCATTGTCCATGTATACATAGCCCACCACGCTGGCAGGATAGATGGCGCCGACGTTCATCACGCGGGTTTCGGAATTGGCCAGAACGAAGTCGTTCCAGAAGTTTTCCCTCCGGCCGGGCCTTGCCTTGAAATGGTTGCCCAGCGGATCGCTGACGGTGCAGGTAAAGTCGCTGCCGTCATCCGGCAGGACCGCGCGCATCTTATAGGTATTTCCGCGCAGGCAGGGCAGCGTGTAGGTGCCGTCCTCGGCGGAATACGTCACGGCGCATTCCTCATCCTTGGCCTGCTTGATGGCGGTGATCTTCACACCGGGCATCGGCAGGTCGCCTTCGTCATAAATACCGTTATAGTTGGCATCCTGGAAGCAGATACCGGTCACCTGGCCTGCCCAGGTAAAGCCCACATACTGCTTCTCTTTGCTCTCATTGTCGTTCAGGTCCAGACGGCGGGCGCCGGTCACGGCTCCGTCCTTGGAAATAACGGTCTTCCGGCCGTTCTTGCTGGGAGCGCGGGTGAACATCATGCCGTCCGGGGCATGCACCACCAGCTTATAGGCAGCAGGCTGCACCCGGTCAATATAGAAGTTACCGTTCTCATCGGACATGGTTTCATAGACCAAGCCGTTCTTCTCGCCCTTCAGCTCAATGCGGACGCCGCCCAGGCCGGGCTCGTCCTTGTCAAACAGGCCGTCCACTTTGGAGGATTCAAACCAGCAGGTACCGCTGACGTGCAGCAGCTTGCTCAGGCCGATGCCGGGAGTGGCGATCTCACCGTCGTTGACTGTAAAGGCATCACTGACCGCCTCGCTGTCCACGGTAAAAGCAAACAGGCTGGCATAGGGTTCGCCGGAACCCTTCTTGCTGAAGGCCCAGCCCGTCGGCAGCATCGCCTTGATCCGATAATTGCCCTGGGGCAGGCCCGCGAACTGCGCAAGACCGTTTCCGTCTGTGGTCACGGCAGTCACAGCTTCTCCGCTTTCGGTCAGCAGGCACACGGTTACGCCGGATACAGGTTTTTCTTTATCGCCCGCAAGGCCGTTGCTGTTCTGGTCATGATAGGCATAAACGCTGATGCTTCCGTTTCCGGCGGAAAGCGCGTGCCATTCAGGTTCCGGAGTCGGAGCCAGCACAGACGCGTCAAAAGGCGGCAGGGTCGGCGTAGTCACAGGGCCGGAAGGAACAGCCGCGTAGGACTCCTCTTCCTCGTCCCCGGTTTCCGCACCGGTCTCTTCCCCGTCTTCGTCTTCCGCGTATCCTTCTTCGGTATCGTCTTCATCCTGTACGGATACCGCGGCAGGTTCAGCCGTGGGTGCAGGCGCGCTGGTTCCCTCCTGCAGCAGGTCCACAACCACGGAAACCGTGGTCGTTCCGCCCGCTTCAGGATAAACCTCGCAGTACGCCTTGGTCAGGTCCCAGTCCGGTGAAACAGTCTCCGGCAGCGGAGCGATCCGTACACGTTCGGTGCCCGGCAGGGTGATCGTTTCCTTCCCTGCCTGGATCGTACCGACCTCTTCTCCGTTCTGCGTCACGCTGAACTTGCCGTCCAGCCGGACGATCGTTTCAGTGCCGTCCTCCGCGACCCTTTTCCCGCAGAAGTAAATGCCCAGGGTAGCCACATCCGCGCGGGCAGCGGCCGTGAGTCCGCACAGCAGAACCAGTATAAGCATCAGAGCAGCCAGACGGCTTGCCTTTAATTTCTTCAAAACAGCCTCCCGAAAGTATGCCGCAGCGCGCTCTCCGCCAGGCGGAAGCGCTCTGCGGCTGGAAATGTAGATGAATCAGTTTGGAACCAGGTGCGGCGGTCAGTTGCTGATCGTCTTCACCGAATGACGGAACGTGTTGTAAACGCTGCTGTCATCCTCAATATAGGGCTTGGCGTATCCGCGGGGATAAGTCACATGAAGGATATACAGCGTCTTGTTCACACAGGCGATGATCATCCGGCCGGCAACCTTGATGGTCTGCCTGTCCTTCTGGATCGTCGCGGTGTAGTTGGCATAGACACCGTCAGCATTCATGAACTTGCGGCCCGCGGTATTGGAGCGCTCGAACTTGGAGAAGCCTTCACCGCCCAGCTTGGTCAGCCGGTTGATGAGTTCCTTCTTCAGTTCGTCCTTGCTCAGGTTTTTGTCCACCGGTTCCAGGTGGATGGACAGCTGCGCCTCGTAGTCCATGCTGGTATCCGGGTTGGTCAGGGTATAGGTATCCGCGGAGGAATCATCCGGGATCCAGTAGGACGGTCCCTTAAAGGACAGGCGAAGCTTTTCCGCGGTGTACGTCTCATACGTGAAGTTCAGCGGCGGCAGCGGAGTGGCTGTCGGTGCGTCCACGGGATCAATGATCACGGGTGTCGCGCCGGCATACTGTCCCTTCACAGCGGGGATCGGCGTGATGACGTCTCCGGCAGAAGCGGAATTGTCGATCAGCTCTTCATAATCTTCGTCCTCTTCCGACGCGGGATTATAGTCTATGCTGTCCCAGTCAACGTCGTCGTTCTTCTCCCCTTCAGAGAAGATCTGCTGCGGGTCCTGCTGTTCAACAGTCCCCTGCTGCTGCGATTGGGACGCGGCGGCCGGTTCCGTCGGATATACTTCCTTCTGCTTGCAGGCCGTCATAACCATCGCGGCGCACAGGACCAGTACCAGACAGAGAATCCGTTTCTTCATGGTCTTTTCCCTCCATCTGCCGAAACACTCTTTCGGCATTTTTCACGGTTCACTCTCTCACATTCATACTAACGTTTATCTGTCAGCTTTGCTTCCAACAAGACTGCTTGGCAAATAATAATTCTGAATTCTGAATTCTGAATTAAATACTCTCTTCTTCGTACAGGGGATGATACACTCTCCGGTCCAGGCTGAAGATCTTTTCACTGAAGGCTCCCGGAGGTGTCTTGTCCGTAACGGTCTTCATGGTGTTCATCCGCGCGTCCATCATGTCGATCCAGTGAAGCGCTTCCGCCTCCGCGAACATCGGCGGCTTGGGGCTGCCGTATTCGCTTTCCCCGTGATGGCTGAGCAGCATATGTTCCAGCAGGATCAGGCACTCGCCGGTCACGCCGGTTTCCTCCGCCACACGGTTCAGGTTCGTGATTCCCCGGACCAGGTGGCCCAGCAGTTGTCCGTCCCGGGTATAGTCCGTCACGTTGCCGGTCTGGTCGCTCTTCATTTCGTCGATCTTGCCCAGGTCGTGGATAATGACGCCTGCCAGCAGCAGGTCCCGGTTCAGCCAGGGATAGATCTCCAGCAGCGCCTTGGCCAGGCGGAGCATATCCGTGGTATGGTGCAGCAGGCCGCTGCGTTCCGCGTGGTGCATCCGCTGTGCCGCCGGGAACCAGTTCAGCCGGTCTCCGGCAATACCCAGCATACCGCGCGTCAGTTTCTTCAGGTCCTCACTTTTAAAGCTTTCGACCGTCTCGTTGATATCTGCCAGCATATCCTCCGGCTTCCGCGGCGCACAGGGCACCAGCACGTTCATGTCCACCGGATCCTCGTCCGTGCTCAGCCGCCATTTTTCCACCCGCAGCTGAAGCCGTCCGTTATATTCCTGAATCGTTCCGCGAACCTTGATCGGCTGTCCCGCTTCCGGTGTTTCCGCCAGCGGATCCCAGTTCCAGATCTTGCAGTTGATCTCGCCGGTCCTGTCCGTCAGGTTCATATCCACATAGTCGCTGCCTTTGCTGTCTTTCCGCTTTTCGGCGGAGCGGATCAGCAGGAATCCTTCAAACCGCATGTCCCGCTGCAGCGTGCATACTGAGTACTGGTCCATCATTGCTCCTATCTCTAAGCTCTAAGCTCTAAACTCTTCACTCTTCACTCTTCACTGGTCACTCTTCACTGATCACTGACCACTGAAGCACTCGTTCTCAAAATCATTGTTCATTGTTCATTGTTAATTGTTCATTACGCGTCGTTCTGATCCCGATCAGAACGGCGCGTCACTCCCGCCCTGGTCTTTCGCTAGGTTTGCGAAGGTGGTGAACTCACTCAGCCAGGCAAGCTTTACCGTTCCCAGGGGACCGCTGCGCTGCTTGGAGATGATGACCTCACCGATGTTCTTATCCTCTGTTTCCTTGTTGTAGTATTCCTCCCGGTGAAGGAACATAACAACGTCCGCGTCCTGTTCAATAGAGCCGGAATCACGCAGGTCGCTCAGCATGGGCCGCTTGTCCACACGGTCCTTGTTGGCACGGCTCAGCTGCGCACAGGCGATAATCGGAATCTTCAGTTCCAGGGCAATAGCTTTCAGCCGGCGGCTGATCTCACTGACTTCCAGCTGGCGGCTTTCGGCCTTTCCGTCCGACTTCATCAGGCCCAGGTAGTCAACCACAACCAAATCCAGGCCCCGGTCCATCATCAGCCGACGGCACCTGGAACGCAGCTGCGTCGGCGAAAGGGCGGATGTATCATCGATATACATGGGAGCCGCGGAAAGCGGCGCGAGGGACTGGGCAAGCCGCAGCCAGTCGGAATCCTCCAGGGTTCCCTTCCGGACCCGCTGCATATCCACCCGGGCATCCGAGCACAGCAGACGCATGGCGATCTGTTCCCGCGGCATTTCCAGGGTAAACACGGCAGTTGTCTTGTTGCACAGGGCTGCATGCTCCGCGATGTTCATGGCGAAGGATGTTTTACCCATGGCAGGACGGGCGCCGATGATGATCAGCTCGCCCGGATGCAGGCCGGTCAGCATGGAGTCCAGGTCGATGAACCCGGTGGGCACACCGGCAATCTGTCCCTTCTGCCTTGCCAGTTCCTCAATGATGGAATAGGTGTTGACCAGCACTTCGCTCAGGGGCTTGAGTTCTTCCCCGCCCTGGCGGTTCATCACGATATCGAAAATGGACTTTTCCGCGTTCGTCAGGATATCCTGGACTTCCTTGTCCTGGCTGTAGCAGTCCTTGGTGATGGTGCGGCAGGCCGCGATCATCTTCCGCAGGGTGCTCTTTTCCTGGACGATCTCGATATAGGCGCGAACATTCGCCGCGGTGGGCACGTCCGAAAGGATCTTCAGCAGGTAACGGTTACCGCCGATTCCCTCAAGCGTGCCGCGGCGGGAAAGCTCCGCCTGCAGGGTGACCAGGTCGATGGGCATGTGCTGGCGGTTCATATCCGCCATCACCTGGAAGATCTCCTTGTGTTCCGGATGGTAAAAGTCATCCGGAGACAGCTGTTCAGCGGCGCGGAGCACAGCAGAGCTGTCCTGCAGCATCGCGCCCAGGACACTGATCTCCGCCTCGGTACTGTTGGGCAGTACCAGGCCAACTGATTCTTCCCTGTTATCCATCTTCCGTCATAATCCCCTGGTTTAGTTTTTTACTTCTTCATCGGCTGGACATCCAGCTTCATGGGCGTGGTCACTCCGGAATGGAGCCATACGGAGATCTCCCGCACACCGACTTCGCGGATCGCGTCCCCGATGTCGATCTTGCGCTTGTCGACCTTCACGCCGTGCTGCTTTTCCAGGGCTTCCGCCACTTCGGCGTTGGTCACGGAACCGTAAAGACGGCCCTTGTCTCCGCACTTGACTTCCAGCGTAATCACCTTGTTCTTCAGGGATTCAGCCTTTGCCTTCGCTTCAGCCAGGATTTCCGCGTCACGGGCGTCCTGAGCCGCGCGCTTGCGCTGGATCTCTTTCAGCGCTCCGGATGTGGCCTCCGCGGCCAGTTTCTGGGGGAACAGGAAGTTCCGGGCATAACCGTCGCTGACCGTCAGGATATCATCCCTTTTCCCGACGTTCTTGACATCCTTCAGCAATACAACCTTCATGGTAAATCTACCTCCTGCAAATTATGAATATTTTATCTCATTTTTGTGTAAAAATCAAGAAAAACGCCCGTTTCAGCACGATAAGGAGCAGCTATGGACAATGCAGAATTCAGAATTCAGAATTCAGAATGATTCTTTCTCCAGCCCGTATCATCGCCCGGACGGAAAAGCATCCCCGGTGTCATTCCGACCAAGCGTCAGCGAGTGGAGGAATCCCTTACTATAATTGGCATCGGTAGTCAAATCGTTTCATGATTTAGACGGAGCAGCATTAAGGGAACCCGACTCCTCCGCCCTGTGTCATCCTGAGCAAGCGAATGAAATGAGCGCGTCGAAGAATCTCCCCGGATTCAGATTATGACAACAGCCATGGGAACCAATCTCCTTCGCCCCGTGTCATCCTGAGCAAGCGAATGAAATGAGCGCGTCGAAGGATCTCCTCCGGGGCCTTACCGCAATTAGTCAGACCAAAGGGAAACCCAAAATTGTCATCTCGACCAAAGCCGTTTACGGCTGCGTGGGGAACGATCCGAGTGGTGACCCGGTGGGTCATTCGCCAAAGGCGAAAATGAGGTGGAGTCCTGACGCGCGCGGTGCGCGGGACGGGGATCCCGTCCGCGGTGCGTGTGCGTTTCCTTACCGAAACAAGCAATGCGAAGTGCTCCAAACGAGCAGTGCGCCGATTGAGGTTGCGGAGAGATCTGACCCGGCTGCAGCCAGAAAAAGCTCTTACTTCATACTTCCGGAACGATAGGGACGGTCCTTTTCGTTCCCCGTCCATCTCTTATTTGCTTGTCTGACAAAAAAGGGAACGAAAAGGACCGTCCCTATCGTTCCCCTACGACGAAGTCGCATTCAATCAAAGAAATCGCACCCATCTGGGTGCGATTTCTTCCACCATTATTCATTTTTCATTCTTCATTTTTCATTCTTAAGAACGGGACCGATAGGTCTCTTCCCTATCGGTCCCGTCATCTCTTTTTAGTTTCCCGCGCTCTTGGTGATCTCGTAGCCGATCTTCTTCAGCGGATCGGTCAGCTTCTTGATGATGTCCTTCAGGCCCTTCTCGTCCATGTTGGCGAAATCGGTCGCTTCTTCGATCTTCTTGGTCAGTTCGTCAACCTTCGTCACCAGGGCGTCCTTCTCATCGGTCACGGCCTTCAGGGCGGCAGCGGCGTCATCGGCAGCCTTGGTGGCTTCGCCCTTCAGGTTTTCGACCTGCTTGAGCAGCTCGTCCTTCTCACCCTGCAGCGCATCCAGCTGGGTCTTCACATCTTCAGCAACGTTGCCGGCAGCGGCAGCGGCTTCGTCGGTCAGGGTCTTTACCTTCGCGGCCAGCTCGTCCTTCTCATCGGTCACGACCTTCAGGGCAGCAGCGGCGTCATCCTGGGCTTTCTTCAGGGCGGCAGCGGCATCGTCCTTGGCGGTCTTCAGCGCGGCGGCAGCATCATCAGCAGCCTTGGCGGCTTCGTCCTTCAGGGTCTGCAGAGCGCTGTCGGCATCTTCCTTGGCCTTGGCGGCATCAGCCGTCAGGGTTTCAACCTGGGCAGCCAGGGCGTCTTTTTCGTCCGTCACGGCCTTCAGGTTGGCAGCAGCTTCATCAGCGGCCTTCTGGGCATCAGCGGTCAGGGTTTCAACCTGCGCAGCCAGGGCATCCTTTTCATCGGTCACGGCCTTCAGGGAGGCGGCGGCATCGTCAGCAGCCTTGGCCGCGCTGTCGGTCAGTTCGTTCACCTTGGCGGTCAGATCATTCTTGGTCTTGGTCAGGTCGCCGCTGTTCGTGAAATACAATGAGGCAAAGGCAATGGCAACGATGGCAAGAATCGCGATGACAATGATTCCGGACTTCTTCATGAGATAGATCCTCCTGTTCAGTTGATAAAATTGTGTCTTCGGCCTTCCGCCGGCGTGATTTGTGCTTATTCTATCACAATCCTACCTTTTTGAACAGGACTTTATGTGTTTTTTCCTGACCTTTTATTCGGCCTTTTCCCGGGTAAGTCTGTAGATACTCGCCTCCCGGTTTTCAAAAACTTTTTCGCCGATTTTAGCGAGTCCTTCCTCGTCCACGTCATAGTCCTGACGCTCATAGGAAGAAACGTATACATATTCCGCTCCGTATTTCTCCGGGATCTCCGGATAGCTCTCCGGATCCCCGTAGAACTCCGCCAGTTCCTCATTCCGTTCCGCCGTGTCAAAGCCATGCCAGTACAGCCACAGATCCGGACCGCAGACAATGGTCCTTCCCGCGATGGAAAGAACGGGATTCAGGTGCTGGGTTCCGGTGATGAACACCGCATCCTCCGGCGTATTCTCCTTCACATACTCCCCGGCTTCCACCGCCGGCTGGCCGAAGGCTGTATAATCCGACACGCATTCGCGCCAGATGGTCAGTCCCGCGCTCAGGAAGGTCACCACAGCGACAATGGCCGCCAGGAAGCGCCGTCCGCCGAAGCCCTCCAGCTTTTTCCACAGCCGGGAGCCCCAGTCCGCGATGATCATGCAGCACAGGAGCCATGCCAGGTAGAGCAGTTTGTTGTTGTCATATTCATTGGGCTGGAAGCGGACAAACTCCGCCGCCAGGATAATGGGCAGCGCCATACAGAAGATCCGGCGGTTCCGCGGGTTCTTTTCAAACAGTGCCGCGATCAGTGCCAGGAACGGCAGGCCGATATTCTTGATATAGAACCAGAGGTACAGGTCCCGCATGCCGTATCCGCCCGGATTGTTGACCCAGTTAAACTGAAGGGTCAGGAAGGAACGGGAGCCCTCCTGGAAAGTCTGCGCAAAGGTAAACAGGACCAGCTGCGGCACAGCCAGCACCGCTGCAATGGCCGCGTAAGCCAGGTACCGGAGCAGGATCCGTCCCCGGGGTTTGCGGACCACCATGGCCTTCGGATCCCCGTGGATCAGGTCATAGCACATGGCTCCGAAGGACGCCAGTCCCAGTGCCAGGAAGCTGTGGGTGTGGATCAGCGGCAGCGCCCCGGCCCAGGTGCCCAGCAGCACCAGACCCCGGTTGTGGTTTTCCGGATCACGCATCCGCGCGCGGAGCTCCGAATTCAGCAGGTAGAAACAGGGGATCACCATGCACCAGCCGCCCAGCAGTGTCCGCTGGGGTACCATCATATCGCAGATGACGTTGCTCCACCGCAGGTTGTTGGGATCCGGCTGGTTGGTGGGTGTTTTGTAATAGCCGGTAAGGATAAACTCCACCCGCTGGGAAACGGTGGAGAACCAGTCGGAAACAGTCTGTCCCACCCTTGTAAGGAAGGGAGCATCCGGATCCGCCGTCCATACACCGCTTCCGGCCAGGTCGAAATCATACAGGAAGCCAAGGCCGCCGTTCAGGAAGAACAGGGCCGCTGCCAGCAGCGCGGTTTTCTTTCCGCTGGTCATATCCCGCGCCAGCACCAGCACGCCCATATAGCACAGGGCCATCATCAGCGAGGCGGGCAGGATGGTTGCCGCCTGCAGGCTGCAGCCAAGCAGATAGAAGGTGGAGCTCAGGCTGTCCATCAGGAAGGGATAACTCAGCCGGTTTCCGGGATAGAAGGGATAATCCGCCGGGAACTTTTTGCCCACCAGGCCGGTAATAAAGCTCAGGTGCATCGGCAGGTCGCCGTAGGTGCTCTGGCCCACGTGCCAGCTGCCGTCCGCGGCGACGCGCATCACATGGGTGTACTGCAGCCAGATCCCCAGGATCGTCAGCGGCAGGCCGATCACCAGCAGCTGCCGGAGCAGCGCGGTTTCCTTTTCATCCCATTCCGCGGGCATACGCCTGTCCCGCAGGAACCAGCACAGAATCGTCAGGATAAATACAACCCCTGCCGCAAAAACATGCGCTTCCACGTCAAATGAAAACAGGAAAGCACCGATGGCAGGCAGCCACATTTCCTCCAGCAGGCCCAGGCTAAGGCCCAGCCAGAGACGGTTCAGCGGACGGTGTCTGGGCAGCAGGAAGCGCACGGACATCACGCCGAAGAACAGGAACATAAACGTATAAGCCAGGGACGCGATCATTCTTCCCGTCCTCCTTCCCCGTATTCTTCCTCAACCTGCCGGGCAATCTCCATCAGGCGGCGGAGCCGGTGGTTCACACCGCTCTTGCCCACCGGGGGATCCATCATCTCTCCCAGTTCCTGCAGGCTCATATCCGGGTTCTCCACCCGAAGCCTTGCCACTTCCCGCAGGGCGGGTGGCAGGGTAAACAGGCCGCGGGCAAGGGAAATGCGGCGGATCGCCTCCGCCTGTTTCTGGCCCGCGTCCAGCATTTTTTCACTGTTATGTTCGTCGCAGTTGGCGGCCCGGGTCGCGGCGGCCCGCAGCTGTTTGTGGATCCGGATGTTCTCCATCTCCAGCACGCTGCTTCCCGCACCCATGATGGCCAGCATATCGGATACCTGCTGGGCATCCTTCAGGTAAATGATCTTCTGCCCTTTGCGCACGTAGCTGTGGTAGGGCAGTTCACATTTCTCCAGCAGTTTTTCCAGGGTTTCCGCCAGGCGGTCATCCGCCTTCCACTCAAAGTGATATCCCTTTTCCGGGTTGGTCATCGTGCCCGCGCCCAGGAAGGCCCCGCGCAGGAAAGCGCGGCGGCAGCACTGCCGGGTCATAGGATGCCGCGGAACGGTATGTTTCAGGTGAAGCATGCCGTTCTCGTCTTCTTCCGCCATATGCAGGGCGTTCAGCAGCACACGGGTATCCTCCGTGCCGAGGGTCAGCACACAGCTCCGGCGGCCTCCCAGCTGCCGGGTCTGGACAAAGTGCAGCTTCGGCGCCGCGCCGAGCCGCTTTTTCAGCAGCTGAAACAAGCGCCTGGCCGTGCCGGCGTTATCCAGTCTGTAACTGACAGAGATCCAGCCGCCGCCCCGGAAGGACAGATGTCCCGAGGTCTGGGTCAGGGCCGAGATCTCACTCAGCATGCAGCAGGCTTTCCCCATGGGGAGGCGGATCAGTTCCTCCTTCACCCCGGCGGAAAAGCTCCGCGTATCCGTTGTGCGCATTATGCCTCCTCAACCGGCGTGGTCCAGCGTGCCTGTTCCAGCAGCAGATCCCGGTGGACGATCTCCGTCGGGAGTCCCTTGTCCCGCAGGTACTGCGCGATAGCTTCCGCAATGGCAACGGAACGGTGGGCACCACCGGTGCAGCCGATGGCGATCACCAGCCGGCGTTTTCCTTCCTCCTTATAGTGGGGGATCAGGAAGTCCAGCAGTTCCGTATACCGCTGCATGAATTCCTTTGTTGTGGGATGATCCATCACAAAGCTCCGGACATCCTCGTCCAGTCCGCTGTGACGGCACAGGGTGTCAATATAGAAGGGATTGGGCAGGAAGCGCACGTCCGCCACCAGGTCCGCCTGCCGCGGCAGTCCTCTTTTGAAGCCGAAGCTCAGTACTTCCGCCCGGAGCGGCGGTTCTGTATCCGAAAGGTCGCCCAGCGCCTTGTCCAGGGTCTTCTTCATGGCCCGGGCGGTCATGTTGGTGGTGTCGATCACATAGCCGGCTGTTTCCCGCAGCGGCTGCAGGCGGGTGCGTTCCTCCACGATCGCCTCGGTCAGCGTCAGGCCTTCCTGGCACAGGGGATGCTCCCGGCGGGTTTCCTTATAGCGGTCCAGCAATGTTTCATCGCTGGCCTCCATAAAGATAACCTCGATCTGGTGACCCATCACCCGCAGTTCCCGGATCATCTTGGCCACAGCGTTTGCGTCAAAAAACTCACCGCTGCGCACGTCCACGGCGATGGTTACCGTCTGGTGCTTTACGGGCGTGGTGTCAAACGCCTCGATCAGCTTCGGAAGCATCATCGGGGGCATGTTATCCATGCAGAAGCTTCCCTTATCCTCCAGGTAACGGACACAGGCGGTCTTGCCCGCGCCGCTCTGTCCCGTAACGATCAAATACCTCATTCTTCCGTACCTACTATCCTGATCTCCGGCTCCAGCCGGACACCAGCCCTTTCCTCCACGATCGCCTGTACCTTTTTCATCAGGTTCAGGAAATCCCGGCTGCTTGTTCCCGTGTTCACCAGGAAACCCGCGTGCTTCTCACTCACCCGGGCACCCCCGATACTGTAACCCTTCAGGCCGCACTGGTCGATCAGCGCCGCCGCGTAATACCCTTCCGGCCGCTTAAAGGTACTGCCGGCACTGGGCAGGTCCAGCGGCTGCTTTTCAGACCGCTTCGCGTTCAGTTCGGACATCCGCGCGCGGATCGCCGCGGGATCACCGGGCTGAAGTTCAAAGGTGACTTCCGTCACAATGAAGTCCTTCTCCTGCACAACGGAGTGACGGTAGCTGAAATCCATTTCCTCCCGGGACAGGCACACCGCGGTTCCGTCCGGCCGGATTCCCCGGACCTCTGTCACCACCTGGGCCATTTCCCCGTCATAGGCACCGGCGTTCATCGTAACACCGCCGCCCACGGTTCCGGGAATGCCGGAAGCAAATTCCAGGCCGGTCAGACCCGCTTCCGCCGCTTCCAGGGCAACACTGCCCAGCATGGCGCCGGCCTGTGCCTTCAGGATATTCCCCTCCCGGGTAATCTTCCGCATGTTCTTTCCGATGCAGATCACCAATCCCCGGATACCGCCATCCAGCACCAGCAGGTTGCTCCCGTGGCCGATCACGGTCACAGGCACGCTGTTTTCCGCCGCTTCCCGGAACATAGCGGCAATTTCCTCCCCGTCCCGGGGAAAGACCATGTAGTCCGCCGGTCCGCCCAGCTTCAGCGTCGTGTGCGCGCTCATCGGCTCATTCACCAGCGCGTTGAAAGATTCGAACATGCAGATACTCCTTTGGCAACCGCGAATTTCCAATTCGCGGTTGCAATGAACAATTAACAATGAACAATGAACAATTCTTTACTGTTCATATGGAAATATGATCCCAAGGGGAGGAATGATAGGGACGGTCCTTTTCGTTCCCTTACCTCCTACTTCCTGCCTTCTACCTAATTCTGAACACATCATTGGCAATGATGTGTTCAGAATTAAACAACCTATTATACTGTTTTTCTTCCTTTCTCTGCAACTTATTGACAAAATTGTTTTTTTGATGTAACTTGTATACAAAGTGCAGAAGAAGTCCCAAGTGGACGAGGAGGAGGACCAGACCATGTCCCTGACATTCCAGCCAATGATGGAGAGCCGCCCCATTCGTGAAATCGCTTACGAAGTCCTGAAGAAGGCCATCATCACGGGAGAAATCCCCGCCGGCGAACGCATCGTGGAAACCGATTATGCCGATCGTCTTCACATTTCCCGTACGCCCCTGAGAGAGGCGCTGCGCAAGCTGGAACGGGACGGCCTTGTGGAATATGTCATGCGCCGCGGCGTGATCGTGCACTCCTTCACTGCCGAGGACGTGGAACAGATCTATACCATCCGTAACTGCCTGGAAATGCTGACCCTGCCGGACATCATTGCCAACGCCACCCCGGAAGACATTGCCGCCCTGCGGGAAATGCTGGTCCGGATGGATGAGCTGGACAAGAAGAACGATGTGGAAGCCCTTTCTCCCCTGGCCCGTGACTTCCACAGCAGGCTGACCTCCATCTCCGGCAAGAACCGGATCCTCCGTGTCATCGAGGGACAGGATGAATATATCCGCCGCTTCTCCGCCATGGCCATCAAGCAGGAAGACCGCCGCTCCGACGCCAACGCCGAGCATCACAAGCTGGTCGACCTGGTGGAGCAGAAGGACCTCCCCGCCTTCGAGAAGCTGATGAAGCACCACATTGAGCGCAGCAAGGAATGCTGCCTGGCTGCCCTCGCCGCGAAGAAGCAGAACCGCGACATCTAAAGTAATTCAGAATTATATGTAGTCTGACCTGTTTCATGGCTGAGACGAAGTCACGCCCCCGTGTCATCTCGACCGGAACGAAGTGAAGTGGAGAGATCTCCCACGGGTTCAGATTGTACACCAAACTGGCACACACACAGGTGACTCACGTTCATAATTATGAATTATGAATTGTGAATTATGAATTTTATAAACTGAATTCCGACGGAATTCAGTTTTTCAATTGACATCGTATCCTGCGTATGATATGATATGCGGGCTGATTTATCGAGGAGGTATGTTCCTATGGCTACTGTTGTTTCTATCGTGCTGATCATCGCAGCGCTTTTTATGATCGTTACCGTGCTCCTGCAGTCTTCTGAAGAAGGCGGCATCAGCGCCATCTCCGGCCAGTCTTCCAACAGCTACTTCAGCAAGTCCAAGGCCAAGACCTTTGAAGCCAAGCTCGCGCTGGGCACCAAGATCGCCGCCGTTATCTTTGTTGTGCTGTCTCTGGTCATGCTGATCATCAAGTAATTGATCCTATAGCAATCAAACAGGCTGCTTCTTTTGAAGCAGCCTGTTTTTTGTTACTCTTCTATGCCGTTGATCTTGAACCGGAGGCGTTTCGGTTCAATGCCCCGCTTTTCCCCCAGCTCATACATCTCCTGCATCAGCTTGGCCTTGGCCACGCGTTCGGTCACTTCTCCCGAAGAGACACTCACCTGCAGGTCCTGGTACTCAGGATGAAGGCAGATCAGCATATACATCGCCGGATCCTGGGTACGGTCCACATGCCAGCGAATCCGGATCAGGTCTTTTTCTTCCGTCATTTGCTGATTCCCTCCGTCATCAGGATCTTCCGGGCCACGGATACGCATTCCGGAATTCCGGCGCCGCTGGCCATATCCGGCCTGCCGCCGCCCCGGCCCACCCGCTTGATCAGGTCATTCATGTCAATCTTTACATCCGCGGACCGGGCAAAGGTCAGCCTTTCCCCCGCGCACAACAGCAGGGCCCTGCCCTTTGCCGCGATATATTCCGAAACCGCTGCCGACACTGCCCGGCTGTCCGTTTCCGGCATCGTCAGCACGCACAGCGTGATCCCGGGAACATCCTCCCCGCTTTCCGCCTGCGCCATCCTGTCCAGCAGTTCCCGGCTTTCCAGCCGGTTCGCTTTCTTCTCCGCCTCCGACAGCCTGTACTTCAGGTCGCTTGCCGCGGAAGACAGCTTCTCCACCGGACAGCTCAGCGCCGCGCCGGCCTTGTCCGCATACCGCATATAGGTCTGAAAAAGGCCCACTGCCCGTCCGCCGCAGACAAAGGAAACCCGCACCTTTCCCTTGGCGGGAATGGCGGAAATAATCTTGATCAGCCCGATCCGGCCCGTGGAGGACGGATGCGTTCCGCCGCAGGCAACCATCTCAAAGTCGCCCATGGCCACAATACGTACATGCTCCGTCACCGTAGGCGCCTTGCGCAGGGGAAGCTTCTTCAGTTCCTCTTCTTCGGGGAACCAGCAGCGGATCGGCGCATCCAGGCGGATCCGCTCGTTCACCGTGTTCTCCAGCAGGAGGATCTCTTCCTCTGTCAGGTGGGTCCGGCCTTCCGGCATGGATACGTCAATGGTGGATTCTGTCTGTCCCAGGTGCAGGCCGATGGTCGTGCCGCCCAGTTTTTCCCAGATGGCGCCCGCCAGCATGTGTTCCCCGCCGTGCTGCTCCATGTGGTCCGTCCGCCGCGCGCCGTCAATCTCGCCGCGCACCGCCGTTCCCACAGGGATCTCTTTGTCAACTGTATGAATAACGTCTCCGTCTGCAGCCACTTCCACGTCCGTGACCTTCGCCTTCACTTTGCCAAAGGTCAGCGTACCGGTGTCAAAGGGCTGTCCGCCCGAGGTCGGGTAAAACGCGCTCCGATCCAGGGTGATCTCCCACTCTCCCGGCCGCGTTCCGTTCCGCACAGACGTGACCGTGGCATCAAACTGCCACAGATATGCGTCATCATAATACAGTCTCTCAGTCATATTTTCCCCTTTGGTTTATAACTAACTAATAACATTCGGCGAAGCCGAATATATCATGTCGCAAAGCGACATATCATATTTGCCAACGGCAAATATATCATGTTGTCGAAGATAACATATCATTGAAGCAATGGTTTATACCATTGCTTCAGGGTGGTAGTTCGCGTCAAATTCTTCTTCCGTCAGGAATCCCAGCGCCACGCACGCCTCCTTCAGGCTGCTGCCGTCCCGGTGTGCCTTCTGGGCGGTCTTCGCTGCGTTCTCATAGCCGATGATCGGCGACAGCGCGGTCACCAGCATCAGGGAGCGCTCCACATTCTCCTGCATCTTCGCCCGGTTGGCCTGGATGCCGCTCACGCAGCGTTCCCGGAAGGAATCCATGCTCTCCGCCAGCAGCCGTGCGCTCTGCAGGAAGTTGTAGGCGCACACCGGCATGAACACATTCAGCTCAAAGTTGCCCTGGCTGGCGGCAATACCGACAGCTACGTCATTACCCATTACCTGGGCCGCCACCATGGTCACCTGCTCACACTGGGTGGGGTTGACCTTGCCCGGCATGATGGAGGAACCCGGCTCATTCTCCGGGATCGTGATCTCGCCCAGGCCCAGCCGCGGGCCGCTGGCCAGCCACCGGATATCGTTGGCGATCTTCATCAGGTCCGCCGCCAGCGCCTTCAGCGCGCCGTGGGCAAAAACCATCTCATCTTTGGACGTCAGGGCATGGAACTTGTTCTCCGCTGTTACAAAAGGCAGGCCGGTTTTCTCCGCAATCTTCGCCGCGGAAAGGGAATCAAAGCCTTCCGGAGCGTTCAGTCCGGTCCCGACGGCGGTTCCGCCCAGGGCCAGGGACAGCAGCGGTTTCTCCGCCAGCCGCAGCAGTTCCTCATCCTTTTCCAGGCTGGAACGCCAGCCGGAGATCTCCTGGCAGAACAGGATCGGTGTCGCGTCCTGCAGGTGGGTGCGGCCGCACTTGAGCACATTCGCGTTTTCCTTCTCCAGCCGGATCAGCTCGTCCTTCAGCCGGACAACCGCCTCAATCGTCCGTTCCATAGCTTCCGCCGCGGCAATGTGCATGGCCGTGGGGAAAGTGTCATTGGAGGACTGGCTCATATTCACGTCATCGTTGGGATGCAGCAGCTTCTCCCCGGCAATTTCGTTTCCCCGGTTTGCGATGACCTCGTTCATGTTCATATTGCTCTGGGTGCCGGATCCCGTCTGCCAGACCACAAGCGGGAAATGTCCATCCAGCTTTCCGGCAAGGATTTCCTCCGCCGCCTGGCAGATCGCGCCGCACTTTTTCGCGGTCATCTTTTCCGGTTTCAGTTCCCTGTTAGCCAGCGCTGCCGCCATTTTCAGCACGGCAAAAGCCCGGATAATCTCCCCCGGCATATTTTCGTGTCCCGCGCCAATGGGGAAATTGTTCCGGCTCCGTTCCGTCTGGGCACCCCAGTAACGGTCCGCGGGTACACGGACCTCACCCATGGAATCATGTTCTGTTCTGTAAGTCATGCCTTGCTCCTGTATTTTTACAATGTTATGAAAATCACTCGTTTTCGGTCAGCGTGGAATTGCCGGAAGAGAACCAGCCCCATACGCCGTCCACCCAGATATAATACCAGACCCTGTCCCGGGGACCCGTCTTGCTGCCGTAGCACGGGAAGACGTCTCCGCCGAAGGCACGGGCCACCATGGCGGAATCCGCGTTGGCATGCTTACGCACGATCATCGCGTAGTCTCCGTCACCGTTCACCGTGATCGTACCGATCTGCGTGTTGCCGTCAGGTGCCGCGACCGGGAAACCCAGTGCTTCATTGCCGGTATACACTTTGCCGTCGATCAGCAGGTCCGCGTTGGTGCGGTTAATGAAGCCGCGGGTCCGCTGCCCGGCCAGCTCCGTTTCCACGTACCACCAGTTGCCGGTGTAGGTATATTTGCCCAGGATCGTTACCTGCGTTCCTTTGGTCAGGGTACCGAAAGGCGTGGAGTTGGAACGCGGGTTGTCCGTGATCTCCGTTTCCTCTGCCAGCGCCACGGGAATGGAGACAAACTTCAGCTGTCCCACACCGGTTGTCAGGCCGCGGACATACTTCTGCGGGATATAACCGACCCGGGCCTTCTTATCCTTTACTTCAAAGCGGACCATAAGCCAGCCGGAATCAAAACCGGCCACAGCCAGCTCATAGCCCACATTGACCATCAGCTTGCCGTCAGACAGGCGGATGGAATCCTCGGACGGGGCGGTATATACAGGGAATTCACCCTTGCCGATTCCCTTGTCCCGGACGAAGAATTTGAAATCCGGCACATTCAGCAGTTCCGCAACGGTCTGCGACTCTGCCGCCGGAGAAGAGGACGTTTTTTCTTCAGCCAGCACGCAACCGCAGGAAACGGTCAGGATCAGTGCCAGCGCCACAGCTGTCAGCCTTTTGAAAAATCCGTTATGCTTCATTCTTCTATTCCTCCTTGCCTGTTCTGCTTATCATACCATATTGTATACTGTAACTTCAACGTTCGTCGCAGACGAACATATTATGTTGCGAAGCAACATATCATATTGGCCATAGACCAATATATCATGTCTGACCTTGTCAGACATATCATTCCAGCCGCCAGGCTGGTTATTGTCATCCCGACCAAGGCCATAAGGCCGCGCGGAGAGATCTGAAAGCCGCATCACCATTTTCCATGAGCGAACGAATTGCCTTGGTATTTAGCCAAACAGAGTTACTATCACATTCGCCGCAAGGCGAATATTTCACATTGGGATTCCGCTAAAAGTGTCATCCTGAGCAAGCGGTACGAAGGGAGCGCAGTCGAAGGATCACATACCCGAAGGGCATATTTCACATTGAACGGCCCTGCCGTTCAATATTTCATTGTTTTACCAAATTCTCGTATGAGATTTTGGTAAAACCGCACTGCTCCTGGCAGGCAGCTATACTCTATATTCTCATTCACCCCGTGCATGCCTTTCATCTGCTCCGGTCCGTAGATCACCGGGGCAAAGCACACCACGTTGTCACAGATCCGATGGTAGAACCGTGAGTCCGTGGCGCCGGTCATCACATAGGGGCTGCCCGCGCATCCCGGGAAAGTCTCCGCGATCACCCGCTGCACGGTCATGAAAGCGTCCCCATGGATATTCACCGGTTCTGTATAGTCATTGGCCGCAAGCACTTCCGTCTCCAGTCCGTGCTTTTCCGCCAGCTTCCGCACGATCCCGAGGCTTTCCTCCATGCCCTGGTGCGGAATAAACCGCATGTTGGCGCAGATACTTGCCTCCTGGGGCAGCACGTTGCAGGCATCTGATCCGCTCATCATCGTAAAGGCGATGGTGGTGCGGATCATGGCTCCCGCCTGGGCGCTGATCGCCGGCAGCACCTTCAGCAGCACAGGCCGGAACAGCCACAGGTTGGACAGCACCAGCTTCAGCGGAAATCCGGCGTAAGGCGCCAGGGTTTCAAACATCGCCGCGACTTCCTTCGGCATCTTCCGTTTGAAGACACTTCGGGTCTCGATCTCATTCACAAAAGCCGCAAGCCGCGCCACCGGGGAATGGGCAGGCGGTGCGCTGGCATGTCCCCCGCCGGACTTCGCGGTGAAGCGCACATCCGCCTTTCCCTTCTCAAAAACACCCACCATGGCAAAGTTGCCGTGGATGCCGCCGATGGGATCAGTGATGATCCCGCCGCCCTCATCGCAGACCAGGTATGGCTTCACACCGCGCCGTTCCAGCTCCGCCACCAGCTTCGGGCAGCCGTCTCCGCCCCATTCCTCCGTGCAGGAGGAGGACAGGTATACATCCTGCGGCGGAACAACCCCTTCCGCCAGCAGTTCCTCAACCGCCTGGAAGAAGGCCATCACCGAGCACTTGGTATCCGAGGCGCCCCGGCCCCAGACCTTCCCGTCCGCGATATCTCCTGAGAAGGGTTCATGCTCCCAGGTTCCCTCCGCGGGCACAACGTCCTGGTGGCTCATCAGCAGCAGCGGACGGCTGCTGTCCTGCCCCTTCCAGTAATACAGCAGGTTTCCGTCAATCTCCGTCTTTTCCAGTTCCCGGTGTACCAACGGGAACAGTTCCTCCAGCACCTTATGGAAGCCCAGGAACTTCTCCCGCAGGTCCTCTCCCGGAACGGAGACCGTCTCATACCGGACCATGGCGGACAGTTTTTCGGCATAAGCCTCCGCCTGTTCCGGATCCGGATCCGGCCGGTAGGTGGACTGCTTATTCGGAATCAGCAGGGTACGGATCATCGCGGCCAGCAGCAGGAGAAGCAGCAGGCCGATCAGTCCCAATACGATCCACAGCGCGATCATTCAGCTGACGCTCCCTTCGAGGCTTTCCGGTACTTGATCCATGCCAGGGCAATGGCCAGCGCGCCGGCGGGGATGATCATGAAGCTGGTGGAAGACGTCAGGGACGGCACCAGCGTGAACAGGATGATCATCACAGTCAGCGGAATCAACGCCAGCAGCGGATCCTTCCGGTAATACTTATAGGCCATAGCGCCGAACAATGCGGGCACCACGTTGGCAAAAGCCGGAGCCAGCACCGGGCTCTGCAGCACAGGCTGCAGCGGGATCAGCAGCACCACGCCCAGGGCCAGCACCACGATCGTCACCAGGGAGGAAGTGGCAATGGACAGGGTCGCGATGACCTCGTTCTCTGCCGTGCCGGACTTGGCATCCACCAGTTCCTTGGCGTTCATGGCGCAGGGGATCTTCATGTTGATCAGGTTGCCGGTAATAAAGGCCAGGTAGCTGCCGCCGGCACCCAGCATAGGCGTATAGACCAGGAACTCCACCACGCTGGAAACCGTCCACACCAGGCCCACAGACAGGAAGCCCCGTGCCACCGCGCCAAGGTCCGGGCCCGCGCCAAGCAGCGTGCCGATCATAAACGGCGCGCCGACCAGCAGCACCAGCGTAATGACGGAAACGATCCGGCCCAGGCGATGGGTGGACTTCAGGTAGGCTTCATAATTGTTCTGCTTATCCATTTTCTTTCCCCTCCTCTCAGTGACCGATCAGCACCGCCGCCAGCATGCCGATCAGCATACTGCCCGCGATGGAGAAGTTGTCCAGCCAGGCCATGCCCTTCTTCTCGGAGAAGTAGGTGAACACAGCCATTGCCAGCGCCGCCGCGGCTACCACCGCCAGCGGCGTCCAGCTGCCGGAGAAGGAGAAGAGGCCGCCGCCGGAGATCCAGCCTCCGACATAGCTGCCGATATAGGCGCTGACCATGCCGATGAACATGGCAGCCATCGCCTTGTCGCCGAAGCCGCCGCCCGTGCGAGTTTCCTGTTTCCCGCCCTGTTGCAGCCTGTGCAGGTATTTCTTATTGAAAAGTGTGGAGAGGATCATGCCCCACATGATACAGATGCTCATCAGCAGGGCAATAGTCGGGAACGCCTGCGCCGTCATCTGGCCGGAGCCCAGGGAAACGCCCAGCTGCTCCGCTGCCGCGTCCGCCACCTGGGTCTCATAGTGCAGGGCACCGATAACCGACAGCCGCAGCCACGGCCACGGCACGCCAAGGCTTCCGCTCAGCGCCAGCACCCCCAGCAGGATGCCCACACTGGGCAGCACGGAGAAAGTCGCGCTGGCTGTCACGGCCCGCTTCATGCGGGTCACGTCCATGCCCAGGGCTTTGCCGGCCCGCCAGGCACGCACCATAAAGATCACGCAGACCACAGCGATAAACGCCACAATAGAACCGCAGATGAGATACACTCCGCCGCCGTTCAGCTGCTCCAGAACGCTCATTTGATTATTCCTCCTGTTTCCTCCGGAAAACCCGGCTTCAGCAGGATTATATTACATCCCCGGCATGTCTTCAAGAAGAAGCCCTGTCTCCGGCAGGAGGAAAATATCCACCCTTATTTTTCCCCTTTCATCCTTTTATTTTTATAGCGGAAATGATATTATTCCCCCATCGGCAGGGAATTGATCCCTTCCGTACCCGGAAAGGAGGGAATTGCTGTGTTTATGAATCGGAACGCTTCCCGCGGCAGGAAAAAGAGCATCCGCCGCTTTACGCTGCTTTGCCTCTCTGTCCTTCTGTTCTGGGGCGGCTGGAGCTTTATCGCTTCCATCCGTATGATCATGAGCATTATGGAAATTTCACTGGGTGCCGCGCTGTCCATGTTCTTCCAGAACATCAGCTTCTTCTTCACTGCTTTCTTCTCCGGAAAAAGCCTGCTCATCGGCACAATCCTCGGCCTGCTGATGTTCTTCCGTCTCAGGAACAGGAATGCCGAAGAAACCGCTGAAGAAGAGACCGCCGAAGAAGCAAAGGAATCCGCTCCCGAAGAGGAAGAAATCATCGAAACCACCCATTACAAATTCCATTGATTTTCATGTATAACCAAAAGAGGCAGGAGCTCCTGCCTCTTTCTTGTTATGGAATTTTCTTATTATTCTTCGGTTTTCTCATCCACATCGTCCAGTTTCGCCCGCCTGTTCCTGTAAACAACCCGGAACAGTTCCAGCACGATAAAACACACCACAAAGGCCGCTGCCGTGAATGCAATAGCAGGCAGGATATCATTAGTAATGACTTCCGGCTTTTTCAGAATCTTCACCGCATTCAGCATGCCCACCAACAGAGCCGCAATGATTGCCGCAGAAAGGTTTCCCTTCCGGGTTGGTGTCACGTTCCGGGTCCACAGACCGTTCCGAAGACTGCTGAAAACATAAAATACGCTTCCGACCAACAGGACGATTGCTTCCCCGGCAATCTGCCTTAGTGTTCCGCCCATAAGCAGCTGGATCAGGATAGCCGCAGCCAGTGCCCAGAACAGAATCCAGAAACCGTATTCTTCCAGCTTCAGCATTTTCTGGTCCTGCATCTCGTCCAGGATGTTTTTCTTTGCATTCTTATTCATCCTCATTCTCCTCTCCGAATAATTCGTCCAGGCTCTTCCCAAGCACACGACAGATTGCCCTGCAGAGCCGTATGGTGGGATTGAACTCTCCCTGTTCAATAGCGTTCATGGTTTGCCGGGAAATCCCGACAGTTTCCGCCAGAGCCTTCTGCGTCATATCCTTTTCAGCCCTGGCTGCCTTGATTTTCAGATTCCTGCCTATCGGAACCACCCCCTTCTGAGCGCATATTAACATATACAGGAATTTCTGTCAAGTATATATTACACATTTTCTTTTATACACGACTCCGTGACAAGGGGACGGTTCTCCTGACACACTTTCGTTCTTCCGGCCGTCACGGCTGCAGTGCCGCATTTTTGCTGCACGGGAACAATTCCTCCTGTCATATCGTCTACCTTTTTGTAACAGTTGTTATACAGCGGATATCGGACAAGGAAACAGCGCCCTGTCTCACCGCTGTGTTTTTACACAGTTGTTACACCATATTTGCAGCTGATGTGATATACTCTCAACAGCTGCAGAAAATGAATACGGAGGAATTCGACATGAAAAGAACCACCCGCTTCTCCCGCGTGCTGCTGATCCTGATGGTTATCACCATCCTCGTTTTCCCCTTTTCAGTATTCGCTCAGGAAGCAGAAAGCACCGATCCCGCCCAGGTACCGCAAAACACCTATCCGGATGTCAATACCCCCGTCGAAAACCCCAGACTCACTGAACTCCTGGCAAAATACCGGGATGCAGACGATGCGGAAGCTTCCGTCCTGATGGAGCAGGTTGCTGAAGAGATCGCAATGAACGCTTATCTGCTCCTGGTCTTCGAAATGGATGACGCGGATTATGAGGATTACGGCAACGGAAAAGGCGAGTTTAAGCAGGGCGGCACCATGTCCATCCCCATGTTCGATGCAACAGACGGAGCAGACGCGTATATTCCTGCCTACACCGACTGGACAGAACTCAAAAAGGGCCCTCAGTATATAGGAGATCAAACCAAAACCCTCATTGTTTCCTTTGATGATCTGGCCGCCATCGCCGGAGGCAATGACGGCATCATCACAAAGGGAATCACGATCAATCCGTACGGCGACCCCTTTGTGATCACACCGGCGAATGTGCTCAGCATGAAGGAGCATAAGGAATACCTGAACACCGGCAGAGTCCAGCATGTTGTCCAGGAGGACACCCCGGTTTTCCTGGGTGACCCTGCTGATTTTCCGACCGAAATGGCGGAAGCCGCCGCGAAATATGCTCAGGGCAATCCGGATATCAATGCTTTCTGGCTGAAGCTTATGACTTCCGAAAAAGAGCAGAGTTTCCTGCTTGTCATTGATTGTACCGGGGATTGGAATACTGCTGTCAGCGGAATAGCTGATGCGGCTCAGCCGTTCCTTCCGAAAGGGTATTATCTTGACATGATCCCCTATGAGGACTCCCTCGGGCAGCAGGCTGCCACCGGTGAACCCTACTATAAACGCCAGTAAAACCTTCTGAAGCCCAACCTGATCATACAGCATATTTGCTGCCGGAGGCTGCCATGAATCATTGCGGAACATTGCCGCTGGAAACAGACCGGCTCATTCTTCGGAGATTTGAATTGTCTGACGCTCCCGCGTTTTACCGGAACGTCTGCTCCGATCCGAAGGTCAACATTTACCTGACCTGGAAACTGCATGAAAGCCCCGCGGAAACGGAAGCGCTGCTGGAAGACTTTATCCGGCGGTACGAAAACCCTGCCCGTTACTGCTGGGCGATCGTCCTGAAGGAAACGGATGATGTCATCGGGACCATCGCCGCCCCCACCGTCCACGAACTGACGGAATGCGTGGAGGTTACCTATGCCATCGGCAGCGCATGGTGGGGCAAGGGCTATATGCCGGAAGCCTTGGCAGCGGTGGTGGATTTCCTGTTTGACCGGGTCGGCGTCAACCGGATCGAAGCCGGCCATGATATCCGGAATCCGAATTCCGGAAAGGTCATGCAGAAGGCAGGCATGCAAAAGGAAGGCATCCACCGCCAGGCCGGCAGGAACAACCAGGGGCTGTTTGACCTGGTCTTCTACGCGAAACTGAAACAGGACCGGATGTGACGGCGAGACCGTCTCCCCTGTCCCTGAAGGAGGAATATATATGACCCAGCTTATTCACAATACCCTCAGCCGCTTTGTGGACTCCGGCGAGATTGCCGGCTGCTCCGCCCGCATCATGCGCAATGACGAAGTCCTTTTTGAAGAAAGCTTCGGGTACGCGGATATAGAGAGCAAGCTCAAAATGTCCGCTGATACCATCTTTCCCATCGCGTCCATGTCCAAGGTGATCACCGTAGCCGGCATCATGCAGCTTTATGAGCAGGGACTGTTCAAGCTCTGGGATCCTGTCAGCAAGTACCTGCCAGGATTCAAAAACCCGAAGATCGCGAAGGAAAAGCCGGACGGCTCCTATGAGATTGTCGATGCCAAAGGCGAAGTAACCATGCGCCAGCTCTTCACCATGACCAGCGGCGTTCCCTATGGCTGGGCGGACACCGCTGCGGGCCGGATCCGCATTGAAAAGGAAAAAGAATGGATGTCAAACCCTCTCTCCTTTCCGGGTACTGTGGGATATGTCAATCTCGTCGGCCAGCTGCCCCTCGCCTTTGAGCCCGGTGAAAGGTGGATGTACGGCTTTTCCATTGACGTCCTGGGTGCTGTGATTGAGGTGCTCACCGGCAAATCCCTGGGCGAATACCTGAAGGAAAATGTCTTTGATCCCCTCGGCATGACTGATACCGGATTCTTTGTTCCGGCGGACAAGCTGGACCGGATCGCCACGCTGTACAATATCAACGAAGGTATGAAGCCCAGCGACAGGGGCGCGCCCACCTCAAAGCCGGAATTTGAAAGCGGCGGAGGCGGCATGTTCTCCACCGTAAGGGATTATTCCCGTTTTGCCCAGATGCTGCTCCACGGCGGCACCCTGGATGGCGTCCGGATCCTTGGCCGGAAAACCATCGACCTGATCTCCACCGATCACCTGACCCCGGAACAGCGCAGGAGCGACAACTGGGATACCCAGCGGGGCTACGGCTACGGCCTGGGCGTACGCGTCATGACCAATCCGGAGCTGGCAGGCATCAACGGTTCCGTCGGCGAATGGGGCTGGGACGGTGCCTTTGGCAACTGGTTCTGCGTTGACCCGAAGGAAAACCTGACCTGCGTTTACCTGACCACAAACCGTCCCGGAGAGCATTACCGTTTCATTCCGAAGCTGATGGCTTCCATGTATGCCTCCCTGGACTGATTTGCAATTAATAACAGAGAAAACAGAGGAACAGAATTGATGGGAATCCTGATCTGCGGACTGAACGGTGCTGGAAAAAGCACCCTGGGCCGGATTCTTGCCGAACGGCTGGGATACCGTTTTATTGACAATGAAGATTTATACTTTCCAAAGGATGATCCGTCCTACCTCTTTTCAGCGCCCAGAAGCCATGAAGAGGTTGTCCGGCACCTGGAGGAACTCATCGAGAAAGACCACCGGTTTGTGTTTGCCGCGGTTAAGGGAGATTACGGAGAGAAGCTTCCGTCCTTCCTGGATCATATCGTGCTGATAGAAGTACCGAGGGAGGTACTGAGCCACCGGGTAAGAGATCGTTCCTATCAGAAATTCGGAGACCGGGTGCTTCCCGGAGGCGATCTGTATGAAAAGGAACAAAGCTGGTACGCCCTGACGGACAGCCGTCCGGAAGACTATGTGACAAGCTGGCTGGAAGGAACCGACTGCCCCGTCATCCGGATAGACGGCACCCTGCCCGTTGAACAGAACCTGGAATACCTCCTGTCCGTGCTTACGTGACCCCGGCACGGTTCTCCTGTCATAAGACTGAGAAAGGATGTGTGACTGATGACTTATCTGCTCGTTCCCCTCTGCCTGTGCCTCGCTGCCGTCTTTCTCCTTCAGGAGAGCAAAAAGCGCTACGTCCCTGCCGTTGTGCTGAAGGGGCTTGCCTCCGCCTGCTTTGTGATCCTCGGTTTCCTGCTTTCCGGCGGTTCCCCGACGGCAAAGCTTATCACCGCCGGCCTGCTGCTTGGCTGTATCGCGGATGTGCTTCTGAATCTCCGCATGGTATTTCCGAAGAAGGGACAGCTGATCTTCCTGGTCGGGATCATTGTGTTCCTCAGCGGCCATATCCTTTATCTTATCGCCATCCTGAAAGGCGCGGCTCCCTTGTGGATCTGTGTGATCATCGGTGTGATCCTGACCGCCCTGCTGATGAAATGGATTTTTGCCCGGATCACCGCGAAAAAAGCGTTCAAGATCTTTGGTATTGTCTATATCGGCGCAATCATGCTCCTGAACTGCGTAGCCATCGGAAACTTGATCGTATCCCCTTCCGCGTTCACGGCAGTCTTCGCCGCAGGCGCTGTCCTGTTCCTGCTCAGCGATATCGTCCTGATCCTGAACACCTTCGGTAAAGAAACCAGGCAGAGCCTCCGGGTGATGAACATCAGCCTGTACTACCTGGGCCAGCTGCTGATCGCCCTGAGTCTTCTGTATCTCCGGTAAGCGCAAAACTGAACAATAGCCCCTGTTATTTCTCTGAATCAGCAGTGGAACTGCTGACCTGCCCGGTTTATGATGTCACCGTAATAAGGGTAAACCTTTAGGAGGATCATACGATATGAACCTGAAAGTACTGGTACTGGTAATCTTTACCGTCATCTGGCTGTACAACCTGTTGCTGAACGTCATCCGCATGCGGTCGGAGAAAAACCCGATCCCCGAAAATGTAGCCGATGTGTATGACCGGGAAACCTATCTGAAGTGGCGGTCCTATCATGCGGAAAAATCCCGCTTTGCCATCGTCACGTCCACGGTCACCTTCCTGGTGGAGCTGGCACTGCTGGCGTTCAACGTCTATGCCGCCTTCGCCGGACTTTTCCCGAAGGAAGATCCCTTCCTGCAGATGTTCGCGGTATTTCTGCTGTCCGCCCTGTCCTCCCTGGTCCTGATTCCCTTCTCCTGGCATGAGACCATGGTGATCGAGGAAAAATACGGGTTCAACAAGTCCACCGCCAAAACCTTCTGGGCTGACCAGGTTAAAAGCTTCATCATAAGCCTGATCATCACGCTTGCCGTCGGCGGCATCCTGATGGCAGTGCATACCGCCCTGGGTGACTGGCTGATCCTGGCCTTTGCGGTGCTGATGACACTGCTCCTGCTGGGAATAACCTTCCTGTATCCCGTTTTCAGCAAAATCTTCAATAAGTTCACTCCCCTGGAGGATGGCGAACTGAAGGACAAGCTTTCCGGCCTGCTGGAGAAGAACGGTTACAAGGTGCGGGCCATCAAGGTCATGGACGCCTCCCGCAGGACCACCAAGTCCAACGCCTATTTCACCGGCTTCGGAAAGATGAAGACCATCGTGCTGTATGACACCCTGGTCGAATCCATGACCCCTGATGAGATCTGCGCCGTCTTTGCCCATGAAATGGGCCACGGCCTCCATAAAGATACCCTGAAGCGCCAGTTCCTTTCCTTCGGGCAGATGCTCATTCTGGGTCTCCTTGCCTGGCTGACCCTGCGGACAACGGAGCTGTTCCTGGACTTCGGTTTCAGCGGTATGAACTACGGCTTTGCCATTATCCTGATTATGTCCGTGGAATTCCCCCTGGTCGCTCCCCTCTTCGGGCTGCTGACCAACTGGATCTCCCGCCGGGCGGAATACCGTGCGGACGCGCAGGCTGTTAAGGAAGGCTACGGCGAAGAATTGATCAGCGGTCTGAAGAAGCTGTCAAAGAACAACCTGGCTGACCTGGCTCCTTCTCCCCTGCTGGTAAAGCTGGAATACTCCCATCCCACCCTGAGCCAGCGGATCGATGCCATCCGGAAGGCAGAACAATAAGCGTTTTCCTCCTGAAATATCCGAATTCTTCAGCATGGGCAACACCGCCCATGCTGTTCTTATTTCCAAAAACATCCAAAAAGGTGTTGACAGATGCAGTTTCATAGTGTACTATCTATCTCGTACACTATGACACCGTTGAGGAGGATGTTATGGATTATGATCCCATGAGCCCCATCTGGCTGCAGGTTGTCAACCGGATCAAGGGTTCGATCGTTACCGGTGCGATCGGCCCGGGGGAAAAGCTGCCCGGCGGAAGAGACCTGGCTGTGCAGTTCTCCATCAATCCAAACACGGCGGCAAGAGTCTACCAGGAACTGGAACGCGAAGGCCTCTGCGAAACCCGGCGGGGGATGGGAACCTATGTGACAGAAAACAGGGAAACCATCTCGACACTGCGGACACAGATGGCTGCGGAAGCGGCAGACCGTTTTCTCCGGGATCTCCGGGCGCTCGGTCTGGACTGCGATGACGCGGTCCGCCTGCTGAATGAAAGGAAGGATACAGATCATGCTTGAAAGCAGAGAACTGACTAAGAAATTCGGCGCGAAAACTGCCGTGGACAATGTCTCCCTCTCCATGGAACCCGGGCATGTCTACGCTATGCTGGGGCCCAACGGCAGCGGCAAAACCACCTGGATGAAGATGGCCGCGGGGCTGGTCAAGCCCACCTCCGGCGAAGTCTTCTTCAACGGAAACCCTGTGGGGATCGAAAGCCGCAAAGATGTGGCTTATATGTCCACCGAACCCTATTTTTATGACTGGATGACCATTGAGGCTGCCGGGAAATACTACAGCGATTTCTTTGAGGACTTCTCCATGGAGAACTTTCTCATCATGCTCCGCGAAATGGACCTGAACGAGAAGGATAAGATCCGTACCCTGTCCAGCGGTATGGTGGCCAAGATGAAGATTGCCCTCACCCTGGCCCGGAACGCCAAAGTCTACATGCTGGACGAGCCCTTCAACGGCATCGACCTGCTTGCCCGGGATGAAATCCGCGCCGCCATTCTGAAAGCGGCAACCCCTGAAAAGCTCCTGCTTCTTTCCAGCCACCTGGTGGAGGAGATGGAAGCAATCGCGGACCGGGCAGTGTTCATCCGCAAAGGCGTATTGATTGAAGTACGGGACCTGGAAGAAATGCGCGAGGTTGACGGCGTTTCCATGGCGGACCGTTACCGTGCGATCTTCGGTCACGGGGAGGTAGAGGCATAATGATGAAGCTTTTAAAATACGAATTCAGGAAAACCGCTTTCCCGAAACTCCTTATTTTCGCGATTATCCTTATTATGGAATGTGTCTTCCTGTACGGATGCCTGACTGATCAGGGCGACACAAAGACACTGGGCGTCATCCTTTTCATGATGGCCACCATGTTCAGTTTCCTCCTTGTCGGCATTCTGAGCCTGGTCACCCTGCACAAGGATATGAACACCCGCCAGGGATACATGCTGTTCATGACCCCCAACAGCACCTATAAGATCCTGGGCGCCAAGGTGGCGGAATGCGGCCTGACCCTGCTGGTTCTGGGTGCAGTGGGCCTGGGGCTCGGCACGCTGGACTTCTCCATGGTTGAAAAGGAAATCCAGTTCGTTACCTCGATCCTGAAGAGTTTCAATCCGGACCTGGTTCCCTCCTTTTCGAACATCTCCGCTATGCTGTTCAATCTCCTCTGCGGCCTGCTGTGCAGCGTGATCACCGCCTATTTTGCCGACGTGATCTCCTCCGCCCTCCTGAACGGAAAGAAAGGCAACCTGCTGATCACTTTCGCGCTTTATATCCTCCTGAACTATGTGATCCGGAAGCTTATGCTCCTGATCCCCTCCTCCATCGGCGTCATCGCGTCGCTCCTGCTGCAGGGTGTTGTGGCCCTGGTCCTGGCCGGTATCATGTATGTGATCACTGCCCGCCTGATGGACCGCTACCTGAGCGTATAAAACATTGACAGGAGAAATCCCTCATGAACCATCCCTGGAAAGAGATTCCGCTGGACGACTATGAAAGCCACATGTCTCTGGACTCCGTCGGCCAGCTCCGGGCGCTGAACCGGATCATGAAGGATCAGTTTGAAGCCCGGCCCGTCCGGACCGCCATGGTTCTCGGCGCCGCCGGCGGAAACGGCCTGGAGCATATACGGAAGGAAAAGTATGACACCGTCTGGGCGGTCGATATCAACGAAGCCTACCTGAAGGCCGCCGCGGAACGGCATGCCCTGCTGCGGGACATCCTGGAATTCCTTTGCCTGGACCTGGTAAAGGACGCTGATCAGCTGCCGCAGACTGAACTGGTCATTGCTGACCTGCTGGTGGAATACATCGGCTATGACGCTTTCAGCCGGGTGGTCCGCCGGGTGGATCCGGAATGGGTTTCCTGCGTCATCCAGATCAACACCGATGAAGCCGAATGGGTTTCTGACTCCCCGTACCTCCACGCCTTTGACCGGCTGGATGAGGTGCATCACCAGATGGAGGAAAATGTCCTGACGGAAGTCCTGAAATCCATCGGCTATGAGGAAATCCTGCGGGAAGATACTCCCCTGCCCAACGGCAAAAAGCTCGTCCGGCTGGATTACCGGAAAACACATTGATCAAAAAACGGCTGTGCGTATCACGCACAGCCGTTTGATTTTACAGGTCTTTACCGGACCGATGCCCAGGCGGAAGCCTCCATGGCGGTCAGTTTAATACCGTGTTCCTTACAGTATTCCATGACATCATTATCCGCCTGTGTCTTCATGATGATGGAACTGCCGGAGCACAGCGAGCCATTATACAGCGTTGTGTATTCAATATCCCAGATCGTTCCGTTATCATCCTCCAGGGCAAAAACCACATGGATATCAGGCACAGGATCCTTTGTGGTATTGGTTACAGTCACCCACATAGCATTTTCACCCGGCCATGTCTGGCCCGTGGTAAATCCGTCATCCGATGTGGGTATGGCGATATCGCGGGCATATATATATTTTGGCTGTACCTCAAACTGTCTGGTGTAGGTAACCTCAGCGTCCTCAGGAATATCCGCGGTCAGGTGGATAAAAGAGACCTCACCGGCATCCAGGTAGGCCGATCCGGACGGGAGCAGATATTTTGCCTCGCCGACCTGCACCCCTTCCGTATTCAGCACCTGCATGCTGCCATTGGAAATATAAACGGGGAAACGGTTGTTGTTCCGAACCTTGGCAAAATAAACAGCACGGTAATCATCATGATACCCTTTGACCACGAAAAAATTCTCGTTCAGGACCTCCAGCTCAGCCGTCTCACTCTCAGCGGCGGTTTCCGGCCGCTCAGCCGGAGGCTCCATCGACAACCCCAGTTTCTTCATTTCCTCGTTAAAAGCCTTTGCGATCCCTTCCATTTCAGCAGCTGTCATCCCTTCCGGCGTGACGAAACGCGGATCATTCATCAGCAGGATCGTGTCAAAATCCACTTTACCTGCTTCCCGGGAAAGCGTCATCGGAAATCCCTCCGCGGTAAGGGTGGAACCGTCATAGGCGAGGGTCAAGGTATCCCCTTCGATCGAAATGGTAACGAAGGTGCCCGCAGTTGTCCAGGTTCCGGTTAATACTGTCTCACCGTTTACCGTCGCGTCGGCGGTACCGTCTTCCCTGAGTTCAAATACTCCGATATTGACATCCGCCACAACGTAATACCAGGTTCCGGAAGCATCTTCTCCCAGCGCGGGAAGGGTTGCCAGCAGCATGCACAGTGCCAGCAGCATCGCAGTCAGTTTTTTCTTCATGTTCTTCTGCTCCTTTACTGTGTTAAATGATCAAAGCGTATTATATCATGTCTCTCCGTCTTTGTCCCGTATAGCGGTTGTATTCCCTTCCGAAGCAAAAAAACACCCGTGGCCTGATATGGCTGCGGGTGCATGAATGACAGTTATCCGTTTTTCTTGCTGAACGTCTTCATCGGCTCGCCCCAGGCGCCCAGGTTTTCACCCTTCCAGCTGAAATAGCGGCTGCAGGTGGTCTGCACCGGCGCGATCTCCACCAGCTTCTCCGTGGACGTTTTTGCTTTATCGGCAAGGGTTTCATCCTGCAGCACGTTGCGGATGGCGCAAAGCATAACCTCACCGTCCTGCCTGGGCAGGAACTCCTTCACTTCCAGTTCAAAGGTAACCGGAGAATCCATGAGCACCGGCACAGGCAGCACCTGTCCTTTTTCGATCTCCAGGTCCAGTCCTTCCATTTTCTCCGGCTTGTTACCGTCGACAACTCCCATATAGTCCGCCAGGGGCAGGATCTTTTCCGTCACCAGGTTGGCAGAGAATACTCTGCTCTTATGAATATTGTCCTTGGTGCGCTTGCTTCCGCCGATACAGGCCATCACGCCCAGTTCCTTTTCCCAGGTATAGCTGAACCAGCAGAAAAGGCCGAAATCCGGCTTGCCATTCTCATCATAGGTTCCGTAAAGGAAAAGGGTCTGGGGGCAGTAGTCGTTGGTGGGCTTCAGGCTGATTTTCTTCATTTGTCTGTTCCTCCGGTTTTATTTGATCATTTTGTCATTGCTGTCCGCGGCGCGCACGTTATCCAGTACACGCAGCAGGTAACCTTCAAATGCTTCAATCTCCTCTTCCGAGAAGCCCTGGAAGTAGATCTCCGTCATTTTTTCTGAAAGGGCGGCATACTGTTCCCGGCAGGCCAGTGCCTTCGGCCCCGGAAACACCTGGATCACCCGGCGGTCCTCTTTGGATCTCCTCCGCTCCGCCAGTCCGGCACTTTCCATCCGGTCCAGCATGCTGGTCAGCGTGCTGTTGGCAAGACCCGTCCGCTGGCCGATTTCATGAGCGGACAGACCGTCCTTCTGCCAGAGCGCGTCCATGATCTTGCCCTGGGGTCCGTTGAAGGTGTCCGTTCCGGAAGCAGCCAGGAGCTTTTCAAACACCCGGCCGCCGATCAGTCTGATCTGGGCGATATAATCACCGCTGCGGGAAGCTTTCATGTCATCCCTCCTTCTATATGAGATATTACTATATAGTACTATTTATGTCAATATGATTTTTTCGAACCTGCATTTCCTTTTATGTATGACTCAAGCGGAACAAATTCCACCGCTGAATCGTTTATATAGCAGGACGGATTCAACAGGAACCGTCACCTCCCCCTGATCCGCGGCAGGCGGATCGCAGGCGCCGCACTTTGGCAAAACCGGGAAATATGGTACACTGTCTGTGTTCCCCGGATCCTGAAATACTGAGAAACTGAGAAGGGATAAGCATGAAAAGATACATGAAAATCATCGGACTGGCCGCGCTGCTGGCGCTGTGCCTGCTGCTGGCAGGATGCCACCAGTCTCCGGACGAGACAAACAGTCCGCACTTCAATACACTTCCGCCGGAACAGGTTGTGACCTCTACGCCTGAACCGCAGCCGGCAGAAACCCAGAACCTCTTCGGTGATGACACCGGATTCCTTCCGGATGAAACAGAAACTGACAAGCCTGCTGAAAGCGGCTGGAATATTCCCTGGGGAGACGATTCCGGTTTGGAAACAGATACTCCCGACGCTGAGGAGACATACCAGCCGGATTATCCGGATATCGAGACCGTCACCTCCGCGCCGGTTACAGAAATGCCCTCTGCCGAGCCTTCCCCGACACCCAAGAGCCTGCAGCGCGGTTTCACCGACAGTGAAGATGTGCGCGAAATGCAGAAGAAGCTGAAAGAGCTTGGTTATTACAAGGGATCCGCGGACGGTGATTTCGGTGCCGGAACAGAGGATGCCGTAATCGCCTTCCAGAAGGCCAACGGCCTCACCGCGGACGGCAAGGCCGGTCCGAAGACCCTGGAGAAGCTGTACGGCACCAGCGCCGTCACCGCCAAGTCCGCTTCTTCTGACAGCTCCGCTTCCACTTCTTCCTCCGCCGGCAAGATCTCCAAGGATACCTACCTGGATTCCGGCAAGAAGGGCAAGGACGTCAAGGCCCTGCAGAACCGGCTGATCGAACTGGGCTGGCTGTCCGGCTCCGCCTCCGGCACCTATGACGAGGCCACCGAGGCCGCCGTCATCGCCTTCCAGAAGAAGGCCAAGCTCTGGGCGGATGGCAAGGCCGGTCCCAAAACCATTGAAGCCCTGTTCTCCTCCAAGGCGCCCACAGGCTCCGCCTCCAGCGGTTCCACGCTGGAACTGGGCAGCGAGGGCAGCGAGGTCAAAAAGCTGCAGAAGCGGCTGATCGATCTGGGCTACCTCAGCGGCACCGCCGACGGTAAGTTCGGCGAAATGACTGAGACCGCGCTGAAAGCCTTCCAGGAAGCCAACGGCCTGGAAGCGGACGGCAAAGCCGGCACAAAGACCCAGAACAAGCTGTACAGCGATGAGGCGGTAAGAGCATCCAAATCATCCGATTGACATCCCATGCACAGAACAGGAGGTGCGCCTGACGCGCGCCTCCTTTTTTATGCGCCTTTTCCGTTTTTCCTCTTGCTGTTCCGACCACGGTATAGTAAACTGACGCGAGCCCTTTCACGGTTCAGTATCAGCGCAGGCTGTACGCGGGAGTTGTTATGAAGAATCAGGTTTCATCGGTAAAAGAACGCCGGTCCGTTCTGTTTGTATTTCTGGCCTCCGTGTGTTTCAGCACGGGCGGTCTGTTTATCAAACTGGTTCCGTGGTCTGCCCTGGCCATTAACGGAGCCCGCAACCTGATCGGTGCTGCGGTTATCGGTCTCTACCTGCTGATCACCCGCCGCAAAATCGTCTTCAACCGGCGGGTATTGATCGGCGCGCTGTCCATGATCGGCGTGACCACGCTTTTCGCAGTCGCGAACAAGCTGACCACCGCCGCCAACACCATTGTGCTGCAGTTTACCGCGCCGGTGTTCGTAATCCTGTTTATGTCCCTGTTCTATCACCAGAAGCCCGGCCGGGTGGATCTTGTCACCTGCTTCCTGGTTCTGCTGGGCGTGGTACTGTTCTTTGTGGACGGCATCCAGGCCGGCAATCTGACCGGCAATATCGTCGCAATCCTGTCCGGCGTCTGCTATGCCGGTGTATTCATGATGAACACCGGAAAAGGAGCGGATGCCATTTCCTCCTGCTTTCTCGGCCAGCTGACCGCCGGCCTGGTCATGACTCCCCTGTGCTTCAGGGAAACGGATTTTTCCCTTCCGGTCATGGCAGCGGTCCTCGCCCTGGGTATTGTGCAGGTGGGCGGCGCTTATATTCTCTTTTCCATCGGCATCCGGCACACTCAGGCTGTCACTGCCAGCCTGATCACCGGTATGGAGCCCATCATGAACCCGCTGCTGGTGGCCGTCTTCTATGGTGAACAGGTCTCTGCCCTGGCTGTCACCGGCGCCGTCATCGTGGTCTGTTCCATTCTGGCCTACAATGTGTGGCTGGCCCGAAAAAAAAGATAACTGTATGGATGATCTTATTATCTGCCTGAAAACAGGGAGTGCATTATGATTCTGACACCTTTATCCTTTCTGATCGTCTGTCCCCTGCTGTTTCTCGCCGGTTTCGTGGATTCCATCGGCGGGGGCGGCGGACTTATTTCCCTTCCGGCCTATCTGCTGGCCGGCCTGCCCGTACACCAGGCTATCGCTACCAACAAGCTTTCCTCCACCTGCGGCACCTCCCTGTCCACAGGCCGTTTTCTGCGCCACGGGTTGATCAATCTGGAGTTGGCCCTTCCTGCCGCCGTGGCGGCCTTTGCCGGTTCCACCCTGGGTGCTCGGCTTTCCCTGCTTGTCAGCGAGGATGTCATGAAGTACATCCTTTTTGCCGTGCTTCCCGTGGCCGCCTTCTTTGTGCTGAACCGGCACCTGTTCCGGGACCGGGGCGGAGAAGCGGAAGCCAACCGCCGAACCATGGTAATCTGCATCCTGTCCGCCCTGTTTATCGGCGCCTATGACGGCTTTTACGGTCCGGGAACCGGCACCTTCCTGATCATAGCCTTTACTGTCTTCGCGAGAATGTCCGTTTCCTCCGCCAACGCTCAGGCCAAGGTCATCAACCTGACTTCCAATATCACTTCCCTCGTTGTCTTTCTGCTGAACGGCCAGGTGGTGTTTCTTCTCGGACTGGCGGGAGCATTCTGTAATATGGCCGGCAATTACCTGGGCTCCGGTCTGGCCCTGTCCCGGGGAACAAGGATTGTTCGCCCGGTCATCCTGGCTGTCCTGCTGCTTCTTTTCCTGAAGATCATCATCGGTTTCTGACACGGAGGCAGTAAAATGGAAAACCAGACGGAAGCGATCACCTACAGCAAAGCCAACGACCGGATTGAGATTGTCCATTACAGGAACTGGACAAAAACCTACGCGCCTCACACCCACACCTCCCACCTGACCCTGGGTTATGTGGAGGAAGGACGTATCCGGCTTGTACTGAACGGAGCGGAACTTCTCTGCGGAAAAGGAGACACCTTCCGCATCCCGCCGGATGTCCTCCATGAAATCGGGCCCGCTGACGGAGAATCTTATTCCATGATGGTCCTCTGCGTCCGGACTGAGCCGGAACCTTCGGACCCGAACCTGCAGCAGCTTCGCCGCGCCATCCTGGAACAACCTGAAAACCTGTACCTCATCAGGGAAATGGCAAAAGACGCCCATATCAGCCCGTATTATATGATCCGGCGCTTCCGGAAGGCTTTCGGGCTGACACCCCACCAGTTCCAGATCCAGTGCCGGGTCCGCAAAGCCCAGAAACTGCTGGAGGAAGAAAAAAGCATCTCCCGGGTGACCTATGATGCGGGCTTTGCCGACCAGAGCCACCTGGACAGATGCTTTCAGAAAGTCGTGGGACTTACCCCCGCCCAGTACCGGGACGCGATCCGGGCTGGAGATCAGCAAAGTGCCGGAAAAAACTTGGCAAACAGGTAAAGCCCCTGTTCTCCCGCCTGCACCTCATGGTGCACTTTTGCCGGCAGGATGGCAATCGTGCCCGGGGTATACCGCTGGCTGAACCCGCCGTTGATACAGGTTCCGTCTCCCGCGATCACCTCATGGGTTTCCAGCTGTGTCTCATGGATGTGGTCCCCGATCCGTTTGTTGGGGGCAATACGGACCAGGTGATAGCTGAACGCGCCATCTGTATCCCTGGCCGTAACGATGTGCTTGAGCTCCACTCCTTCAAATACGGGATGGGCAGACCAGGGAATGTCCGTAAAAGGGATCGTCCGGTCCTCCAGGCACAGTCGCCCTGCTTTAAAGGCTTCAAAGGTTTCGTTGTTCATGGGGTTCCTCCTCCTTTTGTTTTTTACAGGCAAAGCATATCCCGTCCCATACCGCCGGTATTGGATATAATTGCTTTTTTCATACAGCGCGTCTCATTGCGCAGGCTGGAATAAAATGGTATTGTTTACCTTATCATTTTCCGGTCTGGAGGAGGTTTTTCGAATGGAAAAACGTATTGACAATACCAAAGGCTGGCCTTTCCTGTCCTATGCACTGATGGCCTTTGCCTGCCTTGGAATAGAATTGCTGCTTGCGTTCGTTATTGAACCGCTGCTCTACGGACGATCCATGAATGAGTGGTCCGACCTGCAGAACATCAGCCACTGGGTTCTTACCTGCATCTGCTGGGGCCTTATGATTTTCTTCCTGATCAGATCCGCGAAGTCGGAGCTCGGTTATGATGTCCTCGCGCGCGGTTCGCGGATGAAGGGCTGGCAGTGGGCCGTGGTCGCCGTTCTGTTTGTGCTGATGCTTGTTTACTCCTGGTATGACTGGAACGGCTCCAAGGTCATCAAGGAATTCCGCTACAACGGCTGGCTGAAATTCATTTTCCAGTATATCTATTATGCCTTTGAAGTCGGTCTGGTCCTCCTGATCATTTCCTTTGGCCAGAAGGCTTTTGAGAACTGGTTCCATCACGGCAGCAATGTGCTCATTCCCTATGGCGGGATTGTCGCCGGGCTGACCTGGGGCCTGGCGCACATACTGACCAAAGGCAGCCTGACCGGCGGTCTGGCCCTGCTGATTGTCAGCGTTTTCTACGGCCTCACCTGGCTGCTGCTCAACCGGGATATCAGGAAAGCTTTTCCGATCCTGTATCTCATGTTTGTACTGTAATACGCCTGTGGAAAGGAGCCCCTGATGAAGATCGGTGCTTATCAGTTTCCGGTAACCGGAAACATCACGGAAAACACGTCCCGTATCCTGGCCGCTGTGGATCAGGCGGTTCGGGAAGGCGTTGAACTGCTTGTTTTTCCGGAGTGCGCCGTCACGGGTTATCCGCCGCTGGAAATCCCCTCCCCGGATGCTGTTGATGAGGCCCTTTCGGAGGAAGCGCACCGGCAGCTCAGGGATGCCGCGGTCCGGCACCACATCTTTCTCCTGGCCGGTACCATCCTCTCCCGGAACGCGTCGTTTGTTAACGCCGCCCTGTTTTTCGCGCCGGACGGCTCCGTAACGGAATATGACAAGCGGGCCCTCTGGGGCTGGGACAGGGATCACTTTGATCCGGGCAGCCGGGACGGCATTGTGCGGATCGGTTCCCTGAAGGTCGGCATCCGCATCTGCTTTGAAGTCCGTTTCCCCGAGTATTTCCGGGAGCTTTACCGTGCAAAAACCGATCTGAACATCATCCTGTTCCATGACGTTTCCGATCACGCTGATCCGGACCGTTATGCCCTGATCCGGGGGCATGTGCAGACGCGGGCAGTCGAAAACGCCTGTCCGGTTTTCACCGTCAACACTTCAAGCCCTCACCAGACGGCGCCCACCGCGCTGTTCGACGCTTCCGGCAGGGTGCTCAGCGAAGCTGAACCCGGCAGGGAAAACCTGATGATCTGTGATTTTATAAAGAAAGAACCTGACTTCGGCGAGCTCGGCCGAAGGACCATCTCCGACAGTCTTATCTGAATCCCGTTATCCGGTAATATCCTGTTCTTCCTTCGTCTCACGGTTCTCTTCCTGCTCCCCGTCTGTCAGCACACGGGGAATGAACCGCGGGGCGAATTTTCCTTTTCCCTTCTGTTTCACAAAGCAGTAGCCGATGGTGGAAAACACCACCGCCCCGACCATGTTGACCAGCAGGTCCTTCATGGTATCGTGAATCCCCACATCCAGGTACCCGCCCAGTCCCAGGGCCTGTGTGCTGCCGTCCGAATGAATGACAGCCACGTCCGTGATATCCGAAACATGGATCGGAATATTGTTCTGGGTTTCATCCAGGGAAACAGAATTGAATTCATTGATCACCGTATCCTTCTGCATATCCAGCACAAAGAACCGGTCTCCCGCGTATTCATAAAACTCCCACAGTACGCCGATGGTCATGGAAAAGCAGAAGGCCACAATAGCCAGGAAAAGAGGCGAAAGGCGGAGCGATACTCGTTCGTGCCTGTTCAGCATATCCACCAGCGAAAAACCGATTGCCGCAAAACAGAATCCGTTGATCGTATGCAGCACTGTATCCCAGTGGGGTACGCGCACATAAAACTTGTTGATCTCCCCCAGGATGGTTGACGCGAAGATGAAGCACAGCAGGATGATCTCCAGCGTGCTGGGCAGTTCGATCCGCAGCTTTCTGGAAATGATGCTGGGAAGCAGCAGCAGGAAAAAGGTGATCACCGAGATAAAAACCGATTCATAATCTCCCCGCAGGGCGGAAAGCACACCGGTCAGCACCACCAGCGCCCTGAGGATAATAAAAACGATCACCGTTCCACGGTGACTGTACCAAACCTTTTTGCCGGATCTTTTCATCATTGTTCCTCCGTTTATATACAGACAGGCCTGCCCGCTGATCACACAATACCGTTCTCATTATATAACGTTTCAGACTGAAAAACGTGACAGACCCTTATCTGTTTTTCTGTTTTAATCCTGTATTTCCCTTCCTGAAAACGGAACATTGACGGCATTCTTTTTCGTTTGATAATATGTATGACAGGTTTGCCTGAACCAAATCCAAGCAAGGAGCCAACCTGCCATGCTGACTGTACGACGCGCTGAACCACGGGATATTCCCGTGATCCTGAACCTGCTGCTGCAGGTAGATATGGTCCATCATAACGGCAGGCCCGATCTTTTCAAGGGGCCGGCCACCAAATACAGCGCCGCGGAACTGGAAATAATCCTCGCGGATGACGAAACGCCTGTCTTCGTCTGCGTGGATGACGGAGACCGCGTCCTGGGACACGGCTTCTGTATCATGCAGCATTCCGGCGGCCAGCTGCTTGTGGAACACACCACTGTCTACATTGACGATATCTGTGTGGACGAAGCTGCCCGCGGCTGGGGTGCCGGCCGGGCGCTGTATGAGCATATCCTTGCCTTTGCCCGGGAAAAGGGTGCCTATAACGTCACCCTGAACGTCTGGAGCTGCAACCCCGGCGCCATGGCTTTCTATGAAAAACTGGGCCTCGTTCCCTACAAAGTGGGAATGGAAAAAATCCTGTAAACACTGATTGGAGATATATCATCATGTACACAATTAAAAAGCTGGGCATCGAAAGCCTTGATTCCATTCTGAACCTGGAAAAACTGTGCTTTCCCGCCCCGGACCGCTGGAAGGAAGAAGACTGGCGCATGCTGCTGGAGCGGGACAGGGATGTCTATTACGCCATGACCGATGGTGACAAGCTGATCGGCAACGTATTCATCTGCAACTGGCTGGGCGTACGCGACTATGTCAAGGTCATGAATGTTTCCGTTCATCCGGATTACCGGAACCAGGGCATTGCCGGCCAGCTGCTGAACCAGGTAACGGAGGACATGACAAAGCTCGGCATGTACCGTTTCTGCGGGGAAACCCGATCCACCAACAAAGCCATGCAGCAAACCTTTGAAAAATGCGGCTATAAGCTGGACCGGGTTGAGGAGCATTATTTCCACGATCCTGACGAAAGCGCCTGGAAATATGTGCTGAACATCCCTGATCCGTCCGCTAAAACTGATATTTAATCAAAACTGGAGAGATATCATCATGTATACAATCAAAAAACTGGGTATTGAAAGCCTGGATGCCATTTTGGGGCTTGAAGAGCTCTGTTTCCCCGTTCCGGACCGCTGGAAGGAAGCTGACTGGCGTGAACTGCTGGAGGACGAACGGGCTGTCTATTACGCCATGACCGACGGTGACAAACTGATCGGTAATGTATTCATCTACAACTGGAAAGGTGAACATGATTACGTCAAGATCATGAACGTTTCCGTACATCCGGACTACCGGAACCAGGGCATCGCCGGCCGGCTGCTGAACCGGGTGACCGAAGAAATGAAGAACGACGGCATGTTCCGTTTCTGCGGAGAAACCAGATCCACCAACAAAGCCATGCAGCAAACCTTTGAAAAATGCGGCTATAAGCTGGACCGGGTTGAGGAGCATTATTTCCACGATCCGGAGGAAAGTGCCTGGAAATACGTACTTCAGTTGTAAAGGAGGGCCTGATGCTCAATTCGATTCTTGATATTGTCTATAACCATAACGGACTGCTGATCCTCATTCATCTCGCCCTGACAGCCCTGCTGATGTTCAGCGGACTGGAAAGGGAGAATCGTATATACCAGCGGATCATCCTGGTGATCTGGCTTGTCGGAACCGCGTACCTGGTATTTTTTGAGCGTTCGCCGCTTATGGACGCCCGGTACAATTTCATCCCCTTCCGGGATGACAACCTCTTTAACATCAAAAGCAACGTTCTCATTTTTGTCCCCTTTGTGCCGGCCTTATGCGGAGCTTTCCGGAAGGTTTCACCCAAAGCCGCGGTCATCTCCGGCTTCCTTGTGATCATCGCGATCGAACTGATCCAGCTGGTGTCCCACCGGGGCATCTGCGATATAGATGACCTGCTGGAAAACGGTCTGGGCGTTTTGATCGGCACCGGTTTTTATCTCCTCATGCGGAAGCTTTCCGCTCCCAAAGAGGATTGATCAGGAGACGGTTTATCCGTCTCCTTTTTTTGCTGTTTTTGTCCTGTCCTGACCGCCGATTTGTCTGATGATTTTCACTTTTCCCTGATATATAATATGAACAAACAGAGTATCAGGAGGAATGACGGTATGCAGGCTTTCAACCCCTATCTTCCCGGATGGGAATACATTCCCGACGGCGAACCCCATGTATTTGGCGGCCGGGTCTATGTTTACGGCTCCCATGACCGGTTCAACGGCCATGTTTTCTGCCTGAACGATTACGTCTGCTGGTCCGCGCCGGTGGATGACCTGGGAAACTGGCGCTATGAAGGCGTCATCTACCGGAAGACCGATGACCCGGACAACCCGGAAGGAAAAGCCTGCCTCTACGCGCCTGACGTTACGCAGGGACCGGACGGCCGTTATTACCTCTATTATGTGCTGGACAAGCAGAGCCGCGTTGCTGTTGCCGTCTGCGACACTCCCGCCGGCAAATATGAATTCTACGGCCATGTGCATGACAAGGACGGCGGCCTGCTGGGCAACCGTCCCGGGGACGAGCCCCAGTTCGATCCCGGTGTGATCACCGAAAACGGAAAGACCTGGCTCTACACCGGATTCTGCTCTCCCTTCGATAAAGGCCGCCATGGCCCCATGTGCACAAAACTGGCGGAAGACATGCTGACCATTGAGCAGGAACCCGTCTTCATCATGCCTAGCAAACCCTACAGCGAAGGTTCCGGCTATGAAGGCCATGAATTCTTCGAGGCCTCCTCCATCCGGAAGTTCGGAGACCTGTATTACTTCATCTATTCTTCCATTGTGATGCATGAGCTGTGCCTGGCAGTCAGCAAATATCCGGATCACGGTTTTGAGTATAAGGGTGTGGTCGTCAGCAACAACGACATCGGCATCAGCAGTTATAAACCGGCGGGGAAGCCCATGTATTACGGCGGCAACAACCACGGCGGCCTCGTCGGCATCGGGGATAAGACCTATATCTTCTATCACCGCCAGACCAACGGCACCACTTACAGCCGCCAGGGTATGGCCCAGGAAGTGACCCTCCTGCCGGACGGATCCATTCCCCAGGTGGAGATGACCTCCTGCGGCCTCAACGGCGGACCGCTGGAAGGCCGGGGCACCTATCCCGCCTATATCGCCTGCAACCTGTTCACAAAGAAGGATACTGTCTATACCGGCGGCTACGGCGGCGGTGTCTGGGCGGATGGCTGTTTCCCCCGCATCACCCAGGACGGAAAAGACGGGGACGAAGAACAGGCTTATATCATGAATATGCTGGACGGCGCCACCTGTGGCTTTAAGTATTTCGACTGCAAGGGCGTGAAGTCCGTAACCATTGAGGTCCGAGGCTACTGTTCCGGTGCCTTCGAAGTGAAGACTTCCTGGGACGGTCTCGCCCTGGCTTCCATTCCGGTGGAATTCACCAATGTCTGGACGGAATACACCGCGGAAGTCTCCATTCCCGATGGCGTTAACGCCCTGTACTTCACCTATGTTGGTCCTGGTTCTGCGGCTCTCCACAGCTTCACTCTCCAATAACCGTTCATTGTCGCGGAAACTCTTAACTGACATCCCACAGATGTCATCCCGACCGAAGTGGAGGGATCTCCCCGGCCGCAGCCGATTGCCGAAAGCTCTGCTTTCGGCTTTTTTACTTTTCACTCTTTATTCTTGAGAACTGTTACTCTGTAATGCTATAATATTTTGTAAACATTCTGCAGCAGCGTCCAATATTAATTCTGAATTCTTAATTCTGAATTCTGAATTAAATCGATGTGAATTATGAATTGTGAATTGTTTTTGCAGCTTCCCGCTCCCGTCACCGTCCTGCTCCGCCGGCTGAATGAATCCGGCTTCTCTGCTTATGTGGTCGGCGGCTGCGTCCGGGATTCCATGCTGGGTCTGGAGCCCCATGACTGGGATATCTGTACCTCCGCCCTGCCGGAGCAGATGCAGGAAGTCTTTCATGATCTTCATACCGTGGAAACCGGCCTGAAGCACGGCACACTGACCGTTGTGGTGGATCATGTTCCCTATGAGGTAACCACCTACCGGATCGACGGGGACTATACCGACCACCGTCATCCGGACTCTGTCCACTTTGTGGACAACCTGACGGAAGACCTGGCCCGGCGGGATTTCACCGTCAATGCCATGGCCTGGAATCCCGAAACCGGTCTTGCGGATCCCTTTGACGGACAGACTGACCTGGCCGCCGGTCTCATCCGCTGCGTTGGCGAAGCGGAAAAACGCTTCGATGAGGACGCCCTGCGCATTCTCCGGGCCCTGCGTTTCGCCTCCGTCTATGATTTTGCCATTGAGCCTTCCACCTCCGCCGCCCTGCGGAAAATGGCTCCGGACCTTTCCCGGGTCGCCGGGGAACGGATCCGGGAGGAACTGCTCAAGCTCCTGTGCGGCAAAGCCGCCGGGCGTATCCTCCGGGAGTATCCGGAAGTGCTGGCGGAGATCATCCCGGAGATCCGGCCCATGATCGGCTACGACCAGCAGAACCATCATCACAGCTATGACCTGTGGGAGCATACTGTCCGGGGCGTTGAGGGCGTCCCGCCGGATCCGGTACTTCGTCTCACCATGCTCCTGCATGATACAGGCAAGCCTGCCGCCCGTACCACAGACGAAAAAGGCGAAGGCCACTACTTCGGTCATCCGAAGATTTCCGAACAGATTGCCCGGAAGGCCGCGGATACCCTGCGGCTGGACAACGCCTTCCGTGACCGGCTCTGCAACCTGGTGCTGCATCACGACATTCCCCTGCGCACCCAGAGCGGAGAGATCAATACCGACCGTTCCTTCCTCCTGCGCCGGCTTAACAAGTTCGGAGAAGAGGACCTGCGGGCCATTTTCCTCATTCACTGTTCCGACCGGACGGCCACAGGCTATACCACCCGGGAGCGGGAGGATCTCCGGCTGAAAGAGCGGATGGCTGCCCTGGATGCCCTGCTGGCGGAACAGCCCTGCTTCACCCTAAAGGACCTGGCTGTCAACGGCCGGGACCTGCTGGCGGCCGGGCTGAAGGGCAAGGCCGTGGGCGAAGCCCTGCAGACCCTGCTGGAAGCCGTTATGGACGGCAAAGTATCCAATAAAAAGGAAAAGCTTCTGAACTACCTGAATCAAATCTGACAGGAGAGTTATATATGGTACGCGAAGCACGCAAAGACGATCTTGATGCCCTGCTGAACCTGTATCTGTTCCTGCACGAGGACAGTATCCCGGAGCATGACCAGCATCTGCGGGATACCTGGGCCCTGATCACGGAAGATGAAAACCATCACCTGATCGTGAATGAAGTGGACGGGCAGATCGTCTCTTCCTGCGTCTGCGTCATTATCCCGAACCTGACGAGGAACGTCAGGCCCTACGCGTTTGTGGAGAACGTGGTGACCCGTGAGGATTACCGGGGAAAAGGCCTGGCCACCGCCTGCCTCAACTACGCAAAGGAAATTGCCCTGAAAGAAAACTGCTATAAGATGATGCTGCTCACCGGTTCCAAAGATCCGAAAACCCTGCGGTTCTACGAGTCTGCCGGTTACAACAGCAGTGATAAAACTGCTTTCATCCAGTGGCTGTAAAAGAAGCAGGCAGAAATGAGGACTTATATGATGAAGCTTCGTAAGGCAGTCTGCCTCCTGCCGGTCATGATACTGATCGTGCTCTGCGGCATTTCTCCCGTCTGCGCGTCCTCCGAATCATCCCGGGAAACGCTGAGATTTCCCGGAACCGGTTTTGAAATTGATCTGCCTCCCGCTTCAGAGATCAGCGGAACGCTTCAGATCGCATGTGATACACGGCTTGACGAAGACGTCCGTTTGGCGATGTTGTATTATATTGCCGTTCCAAAGGAAAAGAGCGAATTTATTACCCAAAGCAAATACGCCTATTCATCTGAACTGGATGCCCTTACCGAAGGCTTAACGCCGTGCTTATTGACAGTATTGAGTCTGGACAACGGAAAAACCCTTGATGATCTCCACCCTGAATACAAAAAGCAATTCGAGGTTGAGTATTTTGAAGAATTGGGCTCTGCTGGAGAACACAACTTCTACATCCGGTATATTCCGGAAGGATATGATTTTGCCTGGAAGATGTCCGCGGAATCAAAGCAGGAATTTGAATCCCTCGTGGAAATCTGCAGGGAGCCCGGCCGGATCCGTCTCTTCGAGCCAGGAAAAGAAAGCCTTCCGCCTGTGATATTTGAAACCGTTGATCTTAACGGAGAAGAGATTCATTCTGAAGATCTGTTCGGAAGTCATGCCCTGACAATGCTGAACATCTGGACCACCTGGTGCGGACCATGCATATCTGAACTTCCTGATCTTGAAAAGCTGACCCGGAATTGGAAACTGAAAGAAAAGAATGTCGCGATTGTCGGTATTGTAATGGATATCCGTGATCCGGTAAACAGCGAAATGATCAGCAAAGCCAGGGATATTCTATCTGAGAAGGGTGTTCATTATATCAATCTCATTCCCTGGGAGGGAATAGAGAGCATGCTCCCGGTTTCTGCTTTCCCCACCAATTATTTCATCGATTCAAAGGGACAAATCATCGGGGAGTGTGAAATCGGAAGTCATATCAGGAGTGTTTATATAGATCTGATCAATCAGAAACTTACAGAAGCAGAGTAAGGAACCGGCAGTCCTTTTCCCTGCCCTCTCAGCTCCGGCGAAATATCCCTGTATATTTTTCCATATAAAACATTTATTTAACTATATGTATTCAGTATACTGATCCTGGCAGCAAGGAATAGCTGCAGGCATCTGTCATTATGAATTATGAATTGATTTCAGAGGGAGGTCGCCCGGATGTTTAGTGGTTTTTCTTCAGCCCCCGCAGGTTTCCAGTTTTTCTTTGTCCTGATTGCCGCGCTTGTCATCGGCGGATTCATATATGCCATCGTTTCAGGAACAAAAACCTGGATCAGTAACAACAATTCCCCCATTCTGACCGTTGACGCAGTCATTGTCTCAAAGCGGGAAGATGTCTCCGTTCATCGTCATGGGAACGCAGGCGATGTTACAGGAGCTCACGGATACCATACCACATCCAGCACCACATACTACGTCACCTTCGAGATGGAGAACGGCGAAAGAAAGGAACTCCATGTCTCCGGGAAGGAGTACGGTCTGCTTGCTGAAGGTGACAGCGGCAAACTGACATTCCAGGGCACAAGGTATAAAGGCTTTGAACGTAGCATCCGTCATGCGGAAACAGCGCAGGAGGAATCCATACAGGAACTGAAATACAGACAGGAATAAGCCATATTCTCCTGTCAGTCAGGCAAATGCTGCACCTGCCCGGAGGATTGAGCAGTTCTTAAGGGGGAAATCGTATGCGTTTCGGAAGAAGCACCTATATCGAGCCTGGTGAACTGGCTGCGTATTGTGTTGTAGGGGTTATTGTCATCATCTTTCTCTATATCATCATTTCCGGACTCATCAGATGGTCCAGAAACAATAACTCCCCTATTCTGACCGTCGATGCCCGTATAGTCTCAAAGCGACAGGATGTTTCCGGTTCTGACAGTTCAACCAGTACCTGGTATTATGTCACCTTCGAACTGGAAAACAGGGAGCGCATCGAATTCCCTGTACTCGGAAAGGATTACGGTATGCTTACCGAAGGTGACTGCGGCAGTCTGACCTACCAGGGCACAAGATATAAGGGGTTTATCCGCAGTATATAATAACTGCATGCAGTCCAGCCGGGAGATGATTCTCCCGGCTTTTCTTTAATTGTTCGATTTAATTATTTTGTAACATATTTTATAATAATTTAAGATTTTATTTGAATTTTTCATTGCCATTTTTCTTTCCTTGTGATAAACTGTCGAAGTTAGCCCTGGTTTGCCACCGGGCGGCTGCATCCGTTGAAAAACGGGTGTTCCGGTGGGAAATCAAACCCCGTCTCTTTAGGCGCTGGCAGACTGCACCTTCCATAGCAGTCCGTCAGTGTTGTTGTGCGCCTGCTTTCACCAGGAGCCAACATGGAGTCGAGTTTCGCGGTGCCTGGTTGGGTTGCCTCGCCCCATGCGAAACAAAACTTTTCCCGGTTGACCATACGGTCAAACAACATACGGAGGTGTATTACTTAACATGGCACGCATTGCAGGTGTTGACCTGCCCAGAGAAAAGCGCGTTGAGATCGGCCTGACCTACATCTACGGCATCGGCCTGACCACTTCGCAGAAGATGCTCGCGGAAGTCGGTGTGAACCCCGACACACGGGTAAAGGATCTCTCCGAGACCGAAATCAGCAAGCTGCGTGAATACATTGAGCACAACCTGAAGGTTGAAGGTGATCTTCGCCGTGAAGTTTCGCTCAACATCAAGCGTCTGATTGAAATCGGCTGCTATCGTGGCGTCCGTCATCGTCATGGTCTTCCCGTTCGCGGACAGAACACCAAACAGAATGCCCGCACCCGTAAGGGACCCAAGAAGACCATCGCCGGCAAGAAGAAAGCCACCAAGTAAGTCTCTGACTGAATTGATTCCGCTTTTATGCGGATAATACGGAGGGAGTAAAATCAATGGCACCTAAGCAAAAGCTGAAGAAGGCTACGCGTAAACGCCGCGAACGGAAGCTCGTTGAGCGCGGCGCTGCCCATATCCGTTCTTCTTTCAACAATACCATCGTGACCATCACCGACACCCAGGGCAATGCTCTTTCCTGGGCCAGCGCCGGCGGTCTGGGCTTCCGCGGAAGCAAGAAGTCCACGCCCTTCGCTGCTCAGATGGCCGCTGAGACCGCTGCCAAGGCCGCTATGGAATACGGTCTGCGCACGGTTGAAGTGTATGTCAAAGGCCCCGGTTCCGGACGCGAAGCCGCTATCCGTTCCCTTCAGGCCGCCGGTCTGGATGTGAACATGATCAAGGACGTGACGCCCATTCCTCACAACGGTTGCCGTCCGCCCAAACGCCGTCGCGTGTAAGAAGGAGGACAGACAGAAATGGCAGTTAATAAAGATCCGATTGCCAAGAAATGCCGGAAGTTCGACATTTCCCCGGCCGTTATGGGCTATGGCAATAAAAAATCCACCCGCAATCCCGGCGGAAACCGCCGCAAGAAGGTCTCCGAATACGGCGCCCAGCTGCAGGAGAAGCAGAAGGTTAAGTTCGTATACGGCGTCCTGGAAAAGCAGTTCCACAAGTACTACCTGAAGGCCGCCAACATGAAGGGCATCACCGGTGACAACATGCTCCGCCTGCTGGAGCAGCGTCTGGACAACGTGGTGTTCCGTCTGGGCCTGGCCAAGACCCGCCGCATGGCTCGTCAGATCGTCTGCCACGGCCACATCCGGGTCAATGACATGAAAGTCGACATCCCCTCCTATCAGGTGAAGGTCGGCGATAAGATCACTCTGCGCAAGCGCAGCGAAGAGATGGAGATGTTCAAGAGCCTGCGTGAAGGTACAAGCACGCTGATCCCGAAGTGGCTCAGCTTCGACGCTCAGAACCTCACCGGCACCGTCAACGCTCTTCCCACCCGCGAGGATATCGACCTGCAGGTTCAGGAGAACATGATCGTCGAGTTCTACTCCCGTTAATAACTACCGGACAACCCGTTTTTTGAGGAGGGTACAACGAAATGATCGTCGAAATCGAAAAAGCCCGCATCGAATGCGTCGAAGTTGGACAGAACGGCTGCTATGGCCGCTTTGTGATCGAGCCGCTTGAACGCGGATTCGGCCACACCCTGGGCAACTCCCTGCGCCGCGTGCTTCTTTCCTCCCTCCCCGGCGTGGCAGTTTCTTCTGTACACATTGAAGGTGTGCAGCATGAGTTCTCCACGATCCCGGGAGTCAAGGAAGATGTAACGGAAATCATCCTGAATCTGAAGACCATGGCCTGCAAGATGTTTGCGGACGGCCCCAAGCAGCTCACGATTGATGTGAAGGGTCCCTGCGAACTGAAGGCCGGCGACATCAAGACGGATGATGAGGTTGAAATCGCCAACCCGGATCTCCATATCGCCACCCTGAACGAGGATGCTCACCTGCAGATGCAGCTGACCCTCGATCGCGGCCGCGGATATGTGAGCGCCGACAAGAACAAGACACCCAGCATGCCCATCGGCGTGATCCCGATCGACTCCATCTTCACCCCCGTGAAGAAGGTCAACTACACGGTTGAAGATACCCGTGTAGGTCAGATCACCGACTACGACAAGCTGACACTTGAGATTTGGACCAATGGCACGCTGAAGCCTGAAGAGGCGATCTCCAGCGCCGCCAAGATTCTGAATGAGCACCTGAACCTGTTCATCAGCCTGACCGATCAGGTCATGCCCGTGAGCATGGTCCAGCCCGAAGACGACAAGAAGGATAAGGTTCTGGAGATGACTATCGAAGAACTGGATCTTTCCGTCCGTGCTTACAACTGCCTGAAGCGTGCCGGCATCAACAGCGTTGCTGAGCTGGTGCAGAAGAATCAGGAAGACATGATGAAGGTCCGCAATCTCGGCCGTAAGAGCCTGGAAGAAGTTGAGCAGAAGCTCAGCGCTCTGGGTCTGGGCCTGCGCCCCAATGATGACTAATTTAGGAGGGAATTCCCATGGCTAACCAACGCAAGCTGGGTCGCACCGCGGATCAGCGCAAGGCGCTGCTTCGTAACCAGGTGACCAACCTGATCTGGAACGGCCGGATCACGACTACCGAAGCCAAGGCCAAGGAAGTCCGCCGGATCGCCGACAAAATGATCACCCTGGCTGTGCGCGAATGCGAAAATACGGTTTCCACCACCAAGGAAACCCATAACGACAAGGGACAGCTGGTCACCCTGGAAGTGGTGAACGATGCCCCGTCCAAACTGCACGCCCGCCGTATCATGATGGCTTATCTGTACGATCTGAAGGAAGCCAAGAAGGACGACGAGAACAAGGCTGATTACCGTGAGCGCACCAAGGACAACAAGCATCCTGTGGTGGAAAAGCTCTTCCGCGAACTCGGACCCAAGTACAAGGCCCGCAACGCTGAAAAGAACTGCTCCGGCGGCTACACCCGCATCTATAAGCTCGGACCGCGTCGCGGCGATGCCGCCGAGATGGTCATTCTCGAGCTGGTCTGACATTAACCGACACATCAAGCAAGCATACCGTCCTCCCCTGCACAAGGAGGACGGTTTCTTTTTATCCTTTTTGGCTTGACTTTTGCCTTGTTTACCTTCATGATATGAATGTTGTATATAGCAACGTTTCGAAATAAAGTACCGCTTGTACAGCGGTAAAGAATTATGTATGAATTATAAATTATGAATTGTGAATTCTGGAAAGCGTGATCAAATGACAGACCTGTATTCTTCCAACGACCTTCAGTCCGTCTCTTCCCAGTTGAAAAAGCGCTATATCATCCTGGGGATCATCCTGGCAGTTATCCTGGCCGTATTTGTGTATTCCATGATCATCCGTCTGGAATGGCTGAGCATTGTCTCCTTTGCCCTGATCTTCGCCGTCACAGCCTTTGTGATCGACCTGTTCTGCAAGCCTCTTCACCGGTATAAGAAGCTGATCTCCTCCGCCCTTTCCGGCCGTAACCATACAGAAACGCTGGAATACAGCGAAGCCGAAAGCGAATCCTCTTTCGTGGACGGTGTGGCCTGCAGGGGTCTGATCTTCCTCGGCCAGGCTGACAAGCACGGCACGCGGGAACAGCGGTATTACTGGGATCTGGAGATTCCTCTCCCCGATTTTAAAGCCGGAGACCAGGTCACTGTAAAATACACCGGACGAAATATCATTGGCTATGAAATCATCTGATCTTCCATATGTGAAAAAACCCAATGCATCACGCATTGGGCTTTTTTCTGTCTCTGTTATTCTTTATTGCTCTTCCTGCGGAAGATCCGTCATTCCGCCTTTGATCAGGTAGAAAAGCGTATATCCATCCAGGGTCACCGCGTCATGCATGGCATCCAGTTCGCTCAGTTCCACTGTGTGAACCGCGCCGCTCACGGAATGGATCGTATACCGGGTATGCGGTTCGCCGGGCACATATCCATTCGGCAGCTTTCCGCTCACCGTAACGGTCAGCAGGCGGTCCCAGGCAGCGGAAAACATATCATAGGATATTTCCTTTCCGTTCCGCAGGCACCCGTAACCCGGATCTTCCGTTTTTTCAGTATCTTCGGTTTCTTCAGCTTCTTCGGTTTCCTCAGCTTCTTTTTGGTAAATAGTATAAAGAACTGCTTCCTCTCCCTGTTTTTCCACCACAATGCTTTTCAGCGATGTCAGCGGCGTCGCGATCGTATACCGCGCAACAGTGCTAAGGATTTCCGTCTCCAGAATAGCCTGCAGGGAAAAGTCTGTAATGGTGTAGATCTCGTTTTTATAAAGGACGTAGGACGTCATATCGGTTTTATGCCCACCGATCGTCAGCGTCACAGTGGATTCTTCCCAGTCCACAACGTCATATACACCTGAATTGCTCACCGTGCCGGTGGATCCTTGGGCCATATGGAACTCTATGATCGATGTTGGCTGGTCCAGCCCGCAGGCCTTCACATTTTCCTCATTTGCCTCGCCGATATAGACTCCCAGACGGATATTCTCAGTCGTGTCCAGGATACCTTTGATAAAGTCATAATCCGCCAGGTAGGTATAGGGCGTAGTCAGGATCCAGTTTTCAGCCGCATCACGGTCTGTAATCCTGCCCTGAAGTGCCCATTCACGCCGTATGGTTCCGTCCCCGTTCTTCACCGTGATCCGGTCCAGAAGGGCTTTCTTTATTTCTGGCTGCGCAACCGGATGAAGGATATCCATATCCACGTTCAGGTCTTCCAGCGTACCTGCTGAAACGGCATACAGACGGTCATCTCCGTCTATCGACATATAGTAGGCTGAATTCCCTTCCGCGTCTGAGGAGTGTCCGATACGCGCGGTTTTCTCTGTTCCGTCTGTATAACGGAATACGGCAATCACGGCCGGTTCTTCCAGGCCGAAAGCCCGGGCTTCGTGTTTCCACTCCTCCGGATTGTCCGTAAACACTTCTTCGTAAGTCAGGTTGACAGCAACGTCCGTCAGCATGCGGGCAATTGTCCGGTCCACATTCCAGGAGGAAGTCTCCCCATCCGTCAGGAGCCGCAGATTCCCCTCTTCATCCCGAACCACTGTCCAGGGATCTTTCTCCGGCCGCGTCACGGTGATACTTTCCAGTTCCTCTTCAGCGCGCCGGATAATCGTTCCAGATCGATCCACCTTTTCAGAAACAACAGGCTGCTGTTCTTTTCCTTTACGGAACAGCAGGAGCCCTCCCGTAACACAGGCAGCCAGCAAAACAGCGCACAGGATGATCCCGGTCAGCCTTCCCCGCCGCCGGTCCTTATGTTTCTGTCTTTCCACCTTTTGCATGCCACTGCCCGTCTCCTTCGCTGTCGGTTGCTGTCAAAACCGACAGCAACTGTTCACTGTTCACTCTTCACTTTGTCATCTCGACCGAAGCGGAGAGATCTGATTCAATTCCTGAAAACAGCACTCCGTGCTGTTTTATCCGCAATTGTTCATTGTTCATTGTTAATTGTTCATTGGAGAAACGCGTTCACGCGTTTCTCCTCGGCCTCATCACCAGCAGCGCCGCCAGCAGCACCAGCAGGGGCATGGCGACCAGCAGGATGGAGCCAAGGGACGAACTCGCTGCTTTCAGTCCGGGGCGGATAATATCCTTCGGGGAAACCTGCACACCGGATTCCTCCACCTGCAGCAGAGAATCCATCACCTGCACGACAAACTGCATGCTGTTGGTATATTCATACAGTTCCCTGCTGGTCAGGGCCGCGCTGTCCCCGATGATAAACGCCCGGGAAACATAGCCGTCAGTTGTCACCCGGCGGGCCTGTAAGGCCAGGGAGAAGGGCCCGGTGGGGTCCTCCGGCTCCTTCATGCTGCTTGTGGCATTGGCATCCTTCAGGTAAGCAGTTTCACCGCTGCGCAGTACTTCATCCACACTGAGGTTGCGGTCTCCTTCCTCCGGTGTAGCGAAAGCCCTCGATCCGTTCAGCAGCAGGTAATCCGATTCCGTGGCAATCAGGCTGATCGTCAGGTCTGTTGAACACATCTCGGGATGCAGCGCATAAACATACCGGTAATAGGAATCCGCGTCCGCTGTATCCGCGACCACCATGCCGTCCAGCGGAATAAATCCGTAGTTGCGCAGCAGCGTGGTATAGTTGGGCATACTGCTCAGCGGATCATCGTAATCGCTCACAAACAGGAAGCTTCCGCCCTTCTGGGCAAAATCCGTCATCTTCTCCAGTTCTGTTTCAGTCAGGTCCATCTGCGGGCAGAAGAAGATCAGCAGGTCGGCCGGATCCGGTGTGTATGCGCTTTCCTTCAGGGTCTGGTATTTTACCTTGTACTGGTTGGCTTCCAGCAGGTTCTCAAAGTACTGGAGCTCATCACTTCCATACTCTTTATGTCCCTGCAGGATAACCGCTTCCGGTACCCTGTCCCTGATCACATAAGCGATGGCGGAAGTGATGCCGCGTTCGTAGGTCAGTCCGCTCTGGACGATCTCACCGGTTTCCATGTCGAAGCTCTGGCTCAAAAAGTCCTCGCCTCCGACCACGCGGAACCGTCCCGTCTTTTCACACCAGACGATCAGGGTATTCTCACCGGGGATCACGTTTTCTGTAGTAAAGCGCTGCAAAAGGGTGGGATTCAGTGCCGGGTCCACCAGCTTCCAGCTGATCTTGTCGCTGGCTGCGGCATACTTGTCCAGCAGCTCCTGGATCTCAACCAGGCCTTCCTCCCGCTCATTTGACTTGCGGAACAGCGCGTAGATCTCAACCGGCTCTGTTACTTTGTCCAGCACAGCTTTGGTTTCAGCGCTCTGGGACAGGATGCCGTTGAAAGAGAAATCAAGACGCCAGCCCTGGTTTTTCTCCAGCGTGTAAGCACCCACGTTCAGCGCGAGCAGCGCGATCAGCACCATCGCCAGCATCAATGCCGAGATGGAGCTGTATTTCCACTTCCCGTTCCCGTGCTTTTCTTTCTTACCCATCTATTCCTGCTCCTTAGCCCGCTAAGGGCAACTGTTATCTCTTCACTCTTCACTGGAATCTCTTCACTGCCCGTGCACGGGCAACTCTTCACTTTGTCATCCCGAGCGTAGTCGAGGGATCTCCCCCGCCGCAGCGGATTCAATTCCGGAAAACAGCACTCCGTGCTGTTTTTTCCACCATTATTCATTCTGCATTCTGCATTCTTCATTGCGCTGAAGATTGCCCAGCAATCTTCAGCGCCTGTACCTTCTCCGGTCCAGCCTGAATACCGTCAGCGCCAGGAACGCCGCGATAAACGACAGGTCAAACAGGATTGTTGCGAAGCTCAGCTGTCCCAGCTTGATGAAGTTCTCATTCCGCCAGTACAGGGAAATAAACTTCAGGATGCCCGAGAGCCAGTCCACGGTGATCGTGCTGTAGAGCAGGTCCACGATCCACAGCAGCAGGTTAACCCCGTAGGCCAACACCGCCGCGATCACCGGTGTGGCCGCGCAGCCGGAAAGGAACATATCCATGGCGACCAGTGCGCATCCCTGCAGGATAAAGCCCAGGTAGTTCACCGCCAGTTCCGCCGGATAAACCTGCCCGTAAAGCGCAACCACCAGGGCATAGAACAGCGTCATTCCGGCAGTGATCAGCAGCACGGTTACCGCGGCCAGGTATTTTCCGATAACAATGCCCGGCAGGGATACCGGGCTGGTCAGCAGCAGCTGGTCCGTCTTCTTCTGCCTTTCCTCCGCCAGCAGCCTCATGGTCAGGATCGGGCACAGCAGCATCCACAGATAGCTCATATCGCTGATAAAAACCGGCAGGTCGCCGCTACGCGTCCTCAGGATGTCCACATAAAACATAACGGAGGAAACCGCCAGGAACACGCCGATAAAAACGTAGCCCACAGGCGTATAAAAGTACCCCTGCATCTCCCGCTTCCGTATCGTGTTCATATTGTTTGCCTCCTGCCCGCCCGCACGTACGCGGGCAACTTTTCACTGGAATCTTTTCACTCTCAACTCTTCACTCTTCACTTTGTCATCTCGACCAAGGCCGCAGGCCGCGTGGAGAGATCTGATTCAATTTCTGAAAACAGCACTCTGTGCTGTTTTTTCCACCATTATTCATCCTTCAGTTTTAAATCTTCAGTTTTCAGTAAGTGCCTGCTTGCAGGCACTATAATTCTGAATTCTGAATTCTGAATTATTCCTCATGTATTTCGCAGGAATATTTCCTCCAGGCTGTCCCTCTCTTCTCCCATCATCCGGATCGGGGCATTGATCCCGGCCAGCAGCTGGAATATCTGGTCCGTAGCCCTGCCCTGTTCATCCGCGGCCAGGCAGGTCAGCACCAACTCCGCTGTTCCTTCTTCCGGGCTGTTCACGCTTTCCGCCTGCTGAACGCACTGCAGACCCTTCAGGGCATTGAGCAGTGCCTCTTTCCGACCCACAGCGCGTACACGGAGCCGCACGGTATCCTTCGGCTTTTCCGTCAGGTCAATGCTCTGCACCATCCGGCCTTCATTAAGGATGATCACCCGGGAGCAAAGCTGCTGCACCTCGCTGAGGATATGGCTGGAAAACAGCACCGTATGCGCTTCTCCCAGCTTCCGGATCAGTTCCCGCATCTCAACAGTCTGCCGGGGATCCAGGCCCACTGTAGGCTCGTCCAGGATCAGGATCTCCGGTGAGCCGCACAGTGCCTGGGCAATACCCACCCGCTGGCGGTATCCCTTACTCAGGTGGCCGATTACCCGGTGCCTGACCTCCTTCAGTGCGCACAGCTCAATGATCTCATCCACATGCGCGCGGCTTGCCTTCCGGACAACCTCCCGCAGTTCACAGACAAAGGACAGGAAGTCCTCCACCGTCATCTCGTCATACAGCGGCGGCTTCTCCGGCAGGTAGCCGATCATCCGCTTGCAGGCCCGCGGATCCGCGAGCATATCCTTGTCCCCGATGCGAACCGTTCCTTCCGTCGGCGGGAAATAGCCGGTTATCAGGTTCAGTGCCGTGGTTTTCCCCGCACCGTTCCGGCCCAGCAGGCCCACGATCTGCCCTTTGGGAACATGAAGCGAAACATCCCGGAGTCCCGGAATGCTGCCATACATTTTTGTCACATGTTCCAGTCTGATCATTGCTTCACCTTACGGTACAAAACCGCCCGTTTCGAGAAATAATTCCAGATCATCACGATCAGCGTGGCCAGGCACTTGTTCAGCACATACATGTTGACCTGCCTGCTTCCCAGGGTCAGGATCACAGCATCCTCGCCCAGGATCAGGCGGAAGACCAGCATCAGCAGCTCATTCAGTCCCAGACCGATCACGCTGGTGATCAGGAAACCTGCCTTGGCGCCGGCTCCGTGGTTTTTCGCCCCGCGGAACACCCATACCACACACAGCAGGTAGTTCAGGATTACGGAAACCAGGAACGCGATCGGCGTCGCGATCAGCGTATCCACACCGAACTTCCCTTTCAGCAGGATCAGTACCGCCAGTTCAACCAGAAAACAGATCCCGCCCGTCAGGGCAAAGCGGATCACCTCCGCTGTCCGGTTCGTTTTCTGTTCCATGTTCTATCATCCTTTCTGCTTCAGGACCACGTTCTCCGCGCCCAGCGCGTCCCGCAGTCTCTGAAGGCAGTTTTCGTCCGCGCTGCACCAGTTTTCACGCGGACACAGCAGGGTGATCTTCTCCTCCGGAATATGCATATAAACCGGCACATTCCCGGCACACAGCGCCAGCACGGCGCCCGCCCGGTCCATATCCTTCCGTGCCAGCCTCAGGAAGACCTTCCGGTCCGCCTCCTGGGCCAGCTGCGCGTCGGTTTTCTGCGCCTCGTTCTTTTTCCGGAAATCGTCCAGCCGCAGCATGGAGGGCTGTGCCGTCCACTCTTCCAGCCGGGTAATGCGCTCCGCCAGCAGTTTGGGAGCTTCATCCTCCCGCACGCTGATCTTGCCGCTGATCACCACAGCTTCATCCGCGTTCAGCAGCAGCCTGTATTTTTCAAACACCCGCGGGAACACCAAGCACTCGATCTGCCCGGTCATATCCTCCAGGGTCACAAAGGCCATGTAGTCGCCTTTCTTGGTGGCTTTCTCCTTGACCTCCGTCAGGATACCGCCCAGGTCCACAAAGACCCCGTCCATGTCTGCCGTTTCGGCTTCCTCTTCCGGTTCGGTGATCTCCGCCGCTGTATAGGTGAGCTTCTTCAGCTTCTCCCTATAATCATCCAACGGATGACCGGTCATATATACTCCCGCAGCATCCTTTTCCATCTTCAGCTTGACCTTGGCCGGGCAGTCCGGAAGGGGCGGGAGCCGCAGTTCGGCGTCAAACATGGGCTGTTCTTCCCCGCCGCCGAACATATCAAACAGGCTGACCTGGCCGGAAACGTTCTTCTTTTTCATGGCCTGGTTCGCGTCCATGGCTGCCTCATACACCGCCAGCATCTGCGGCCGGTTGGCACCCATGCCGTCGAAGGCGCCTGCCTTGACCAGGCTTTCTGTCACCCGCTTGTTGCATTCCGTAGTATCGATCCGGCGGCAGAAATCAAAGATATCCCTGAAAGGTCCGGCAGCTTCCCGTTCCCGGATGATCGCGTTCACTGCGTTTTCCCCGACGCTCTTGATGGCACCCAGGCCAAAGAGGATCGCGGCTTTGCCCCGTTCATCCGTATCAACGGTGAACTTCCAGCGGCTCCGATTCACATTGGGCGGCAGCACGGAGATATCCCGGCCCCGGCAGTACTGAATATACCCGGCGATCTTGCCGGTATTGCCGTATACGCTGTTCAGCATGGCCGCCATGAACTGCACCGGGTAATACCGCTTCAGCCAGGCTGTCTGCATAGCCACCACACCGTAAGCCGCGGCATGAGACTTGTTGAAGGCGTAGCTGGCGAAAGCGATCATTTCGTCATAGATCTCATTGGCCACGTTTTCCGGCACCCCGTTGCGCACGCAGCCGGGTACCGTGACGTTGCCGTCCTTATCCGTCAGGCCGTGAACGAAGATCTGCCGTTCCTCCTCCATGACCTTATGCTTTTTCTTCGCCATGGCGCGGCGCACCAGGTCGCTCCGGCCGTAGCTGTAGCCCGCCAGGTCCCGCACGATCTGCATAACCTGCTCCTGGTACACCATACAGCCGTAGGTCACGTCCAGGATGGGCCGCAGTTTTTCTGTTTTGTATTTCACGCTGGCAGGGTTCGCCTTGCCGGCAATATAGCGCGGAATGGATTCCATGGGGCCCGGACGGTACAGGGAAATGGCCGCGATGATGTCCTCAAAGCAGCTGGGCTTCATGTTTGTCAGGAAGCCGGTCATGCCCGCGCCTTCCATCTGGAACACGCCGTCCGTATCTCCCCGGCTGATCATCTCATACACTTCCGGGTCATCCAGCGGGATCTCTTCCGGTTTCATATCCTTCCCGGTTTCCCGCATCATATCCAGCGTATCCCGGATCACCGTCAGCGTACGCAGGCCCAGGAAGTCCATCTTCAGCAGGCCCAGGCGCTCAATGGTGCCCATCGGATACTGGGTGGTGATGACCTCATCATTCCGCTGCAGGGGCACAAACTCCACCACCGGCTTACCGGTGATCAGCACACCTGCTGCGTGGGTGGAAGCATGCCGCGGCATTCCTTCCAGGGTCAGCGCCGTATCGATCAGTTCCTTCACCTTGGGCTGGTTATCATACATTTCCCGCAGCACCGGGCTGATCTTCAGCGCCTTGTTCAGTGTCATCCCGAGATCAAACGGAATGGCTTTGGCCACCGCGTCTGTTTCCTGGTAGCTCATACCCAGCACCCGGCCGACATCGCGCACAACGCCCTTTGCCGCCATGGTACCGAAGGTGATGATCTGGCTCACGTGGTCCGATCCGTATTTCCGGGCCACATAGTCAATGACCTCCTGCCGCCGTTCGTAGCAGAAGTCCACGTCAATATCGGGCATGCTGACCCGTTCCGGGTTCAGGAAGCGTTCAAACAGCAGCTGGTACTTCAGCGGATCCAGCATGGTGATTCCCAGCGTATAGGCCACAATGGAGCCTGCGCCGCTGCCGCGGCCCGGGCCCACCATGATCCCGTGGGATTTGGCATAGTGAATGAAGTCCCAGACGATCAGGAAGTAATCCACATAGCCCATGTGTTCAATGGTGGAAAGCTCATATTCCAGTCGCGTATAGGGTTCGTCCCCCTCTTTCGCGTCCGGATAGAGCCGCTTCATGCCTTCCCCGCAAAGGCGGCGCAGCATGCTCTTCGCCGTTTCGCCTTCCGGCACCGGATAGTGCGGCAGGCGTGTTACGCCAAACTCAAATTCCACATTGCACCGGTCCGCGATCTCTCGGGTCCGGTCAACGGCATCCGGCACCTGGCGGAACAATGCCCGCATTTCCTCTTCACTTTTAACGTAGAGCTCTTCCGTTTCCATCCGCATGCGCTGTTCATCCGCCAGTGTTTTGCCGGTCTGGATGCACATCAGCACTTCCTGCGCATGGGCGTCTTTCTTTTCCAGGTAGTGGCAGTCATTGGTCGCGACCAGCGGAACGTCCATTTCCCGGGCCAGAGCGATCAGCCGCGGCAGCACGGTTTTCTCCTCCCGCAGGTTGTGATCCATGATCTCAATATAGAAATTATCTTTGCCGAAGATCTCCTGCATTTCCCGCACATAGGCATGGGCGCTTTCATCCTGCCCGTTCAGCAGCAGCTTCGGCAGGTCGCCGCTCAGGCACGCGCTCAGGCAGATCAGGCCCTCATGATGTTCCCGGATCAGGTTGTAGTCGATTCTCGGCTTATAGTAATATCCTGTCAGGAAACCTTCGCTGATCAGGTACATCAGGTTCTGGTAGCCGGTATTGTTCTCGCACAGCAGGATCAGGTGGCTGTTTTCCCGCCCGGCCAGGGACTTGTCCGTCCGGTCGCGGCAGACATACGCTTCACAGCCGATGATCGGTTTGATCCCGGCATCCTTCATCGTGGTATAGAAATCGATCGCGCCGTACAGAACGCCGTGATCAGTGATCGCGCAGGAGTCCATACCCAGTTCTTTCAGCCGTTCCACAAGGGAGCTGATCCGGCAGGCACCGTCCAGCAGGCTGTACTCCGTGTGCAGGTGAAGATGCGTAAAGCTCATAGTCCCTCCGGCGGTTTTTGCCGCCTTTTCTGTGCAAATATGAACACTTTATTATACCACAAACAAACCCGCAAAGACAAAACCGGATCCAAAGGATCCGGTTCACAATTGATTGTTCAATAATCATTTTTTCCTGATGGAGGAAATGATCTTTTCCGTTTCTTCCGCCGCTTCCTGTGTTGCGTACCAGAAGTTGATCTCGATGATCCACTCCCCGTCCTCAAAAACATAACCGATTCCGGAAGCGCCGTCCGCGTCATCCGTCATCCGGAAGATCAGCATCTGAACCCCGTTCACGTCCCGCAGTTCGGCTTCTTCCCCGCTTGCGGCAAGATTTTCTGCGGTCTCCCGCAGCGTTTCCGCCATTCCCTGCCGGAAAGCGTCCGCTTTCAGGTAGGAAACATAGTCCATCTCCAGCGTTTCGGAGGTATAGGCAGCCATGCCGTAGTCTTCCGGTTCCGGCATACTGTATTTCATCCCGTCCGGCAGTTCAAGCACGTACCCGCTGTTCGGCAGGGATACAGTCTGCGCCGCCGCGGTTCCGCACAGCAGGATCATACAGATGAACAAAGACACAATCTTCTTCATACGCCTGTTCCTCTTTCAGTTTCTTTTCTTCGATTATACTTTTCCCGCATTCGCTCTGTCAATGAGCGGAAGCAGTAAACAATTGTTCATTGTTCATTCTTCATTGTTCATTATAAAAATGGTGCAGCCCATACGGGCTGCGCCGGTTTTTTGTTTTATTTCTCGCAGTAGTACTTTTCCGCGGTCTTATACAGGTAACTGCGCGTTACGATGCACAGGACCAGCAGGATCCCGCCGAGGATGCCGAAGACCGGCCACATTTCCAGGCCGCGGGAGATCAGGAAGTAAGCCAGGATACCCAGCGTAACCAGGATCACCCAGGAAATGGCCATGGAGATCATGACACCGAAGTTCTGCTTCACAGCTTCCTGCTCGGTCACCCAGTCCAGGCGGGGTTTTTTGATATCCCGGCTCAGGGCAAGGCAGGCATTCGCGTAAAGGAACAGCAGGCACAGAACCAGGGCCAGGACAGCCTGAAGTTCAAATCCGGGGAACAGTACGATCAGCGCGACAGTCGCGGCAGCCAGGCCGATCACGCTCAGACCGTAACCCACAATAAACTTGGCGCGGATAAAGGTACTGGTCGGCACAGGCAGCGCAGTCAGGAAACCGTGCCCCTTGCCTTCCCGGGTAACCGCCGTGCACAGGGCGGGGCTCAGGCCTCCCATGTAGGCCATTACACCGGCCATAATACACATAATCTGGACCGGGAACATTGTTGCGAACAGACTGCCGATGCTTTTTCCGGCAGTCGCGGCCGCGTCTACCGTGGCCGCATCCACCGGAGCCTGGTTGGCAGTGATCTTCCCTACCACCACGTTCATCATGACGATCATGATCACGGGCATAAAGCTTATAGGCAGGATATTGGTCGCGTAGGACGGCACCCGCAGGATCGTCTTGATCTCACGCAGGATGCAGGCCTTCAGCTGGCCGCCGGACTTAAAGGATTCCCGGCCGGTAAACTTCTTCTTCGGGGATGCGGGTGTTTCAGACTGCAGCATGGACAGTTTCCGGTAGCCGTAGCCAAGCAGCCACACCAGCAGCACCGGAGCAGCCAGGGAAACCAGGATCCAGACCAGGAACATGGTATCGTTCTGTCCCAGCATGCCTTCCGCCGCCCAGGCAGTCGGCGGGAACAGCTTCGTCATGGAAGTGATCCGTTCGGTGTTGTTCATCAGCAGGTTCTGTATCATGCTTCCGCCGTCGGCAGCGTCACTGCTGATGGTGCTCAGATTCATCATCAGATACATGTATCCGATCAGGAACACGATACCGCCGACAGTCAGCAGCATTTCCTTATGCTTCCACAGGGCGGAAAGGCGGATCAGCAGGGTGGACAGAATGGCGATCAGGCAGATGGGCAGGATTGCGATCAGCAGCCATACCACAACCATCCGGACGTAGAAGATCGCCGCCGCGCCGGTCTTGATTCCATACAGGATGCAGGCCGGCAGGATGATCAGCGCGTTGATCCCGGTTTCGGAAATCCACACCTGGGTCAGCTTGGCACTCAGAAGCGTCCTGGGTTTAATGGGCAGCGAGGCCAGATAGGCCGCGTCCCGTCCCAGGAACAGGGAACTGAGTACAAAGAAGAAGGAAAGGATGATTGTACCCACCGTGGCAAACACAACCGCCAGGGTGATCAGCATATCCGCCATACCGAATTTCAGCAGGGTATCGATCATCTGTGTTTCGATATAAAAGAGCATGCCTCCGAGATACAGGACCAGGAAAAGGATGGCTATAAACATTCCAATGGTGCGGCCTTTCTTTTCCTTCAGCGCCGTCTTCAGGTTACGCGGTTTCAGGTCCGCGTACTTCGACAGCAGCTGCAGCCGCAGCAATGCCATGAATTGCTTCATTCGTTTTCGCCTCCGTCATCCTTTTCCGTCAGCTGCAGGAACAGGTCTTCCAGGCTGGCGCCCTTTTCGCCGGAGCGTAGTTCTTCCAGGGTGCCCTGGGCCCGCAGGGTGCCGTGATCGATCACGCCGATGCGGGTGCACAGTTTTTCAGCAACTTCCAGCACGTGGGTAGAGAAGAAGACGGTATTGCCCTCGTTGCAGTGACGGATCATTTCTTCCTTCAGCAGGTGGGCAGCACGGGGATCAAGGCCTCCCAGGGGCTCGTCCAGGATCCAGATCGGCGGATTGTGGATCAGCGCGCCGATAACGACCAGCTTCTGCTTCATACCCTTGGAATAGGTACGCACCTGGCTGTTGATGGCGTCTTCCAGTTCGAAGATGTGCAGGTATTTTTCAATGTGTGCCTTCCGGCGGGAGGCACTCACCTGATAGACATCCGCCATGAAGTTCAGGTACTCCATGCCGCTCAGCCGGTCATACAGGTCATTGCCGTCCGGCACAAAGCCGATCAGCTTTTGGGCTTCCAGCCGGTCCGTATCCATGCGGTGGCCCGCCATGGTGATGGAGCCTTCATCGGGCTTCAGCACGCCGGTCAGCATCTTGATCGTGGTGGTCTTACCGGCGCCGTTGGGCCCGATGAAACCGAAGAGCTCTCCGCCCTCCACGTTCAGCGTCAGGCCGTCCACGGCCTTTTTCTTGTTTTTGGAGTATGTTTTGGTTACATTCTGAATCTCAATCATGGGTCCTCCTCCGACGGTATTTCCGCCCTTGCTTGTTTTTGACACTTCGCATGATAGCATACTTCCTTTGGACAAAAAATGCAATCCTGCGAAATTTATGCGTACTTATTTTGCCTCTCCCGATGAAAAAAGGGAAACGCCGTTTATGGCAGCATTTCCCGGTTGATTTTCCTTTATTCCGCTTCTTTCTCCCGGTTCAGGCGGAAAGCGACAGAGCGTTCCAGGTATTCCATATACTCATCATCCCGGCACATGGTTTTCCCGGCGGAGTCGGACAGTTTTGCGACAGCTCGGCCGTTCACCGTCTGCAGCTTGATAACGATATTCAGCGCTTCCTCGCTGGTGTCGTTGGAGCAGAACGTACCAATGCCGAAGGACACCTTTGCCCGGTCCTTAAAGTAGTCATACAGTGCCTGGGCCCGATCAAAATCCAGGCTGTCGCTGAACAGCAGCAGCTTGGTTTTGGGATCCGCGCCGTACTTCTTATAGTGCGCGATCATCTTTTCGCCCCACTCATAGGGATCGCCGCTGTCATGCCGCACGCCGGTGAAGTTGTTCACCATCGCCCGGTTGAAGTCCAGCAGGAACAGATCCGTGGTCACGGTATCCGTCAGGGCGGTTCCGTTATCGCCGCGATACTCATTGTACCAGTCTTCCAGCGCGTAATGGTTTGTATAGGCCAGCGGGATGGAGTCGATGCCCTGGTACATCTGCACAAACTCGTGGGCATAGGTTCCGATGGGCTTCAGGCCGTATTTCTTGGCCAGCATCACGTTGGAGGTACCCACGCAGTTGGTGGTTTCCGTAGCCAGCCGCCTGACCACCTCGTCCTCCCATTCCCGGGAAAGCCTGCGGCGGCAGCCGAATTCAGCAAAGCTGAAGGTGTATTTGCCTTTCTGGAACGCCTTGATCTTTTCATTCAGCCGCTCCTCCGCGGACTTCCGCAACTCGGCATAGTCATATTTCAGGCGGAAATAGACCTCATTGACGATCTCCAGCAGGTAGATCTCAAACTGCATGGCGGAGAACAGCGGTCCCCGCACCACGATCTTCAGGGTGCCGTCCTTGGTCAGCCTGGTTTGCACATAGTCGCGGATCGGACGCCAGAGGCGCAGGAATTCCACATAGTCGCTCTTCAGGAACCGGATGGAACGCAGGTAATCCAGCTCGTCCTTCGTGAAGGTCAGCGAGCACAGGTGGTCGATCTGCGCGTTGATCTCCTCAAACATCTCCGGCGTAAACACAACGCCCTCATTCCGGCAGCGGAAGTAGTATTCTCCGCTCAGGTCCGTGTGCTTATGGAAGATAACCTGGTCCATGTTGAACTTGTACAGGTCCGTATCCAGCAGGGACGTAATGATGGGATCCAGTTTCATCGCGTGCTCTTTCTTTTCGGTGCCGAGCAGCTCAAGAATCTCTCCCGGAACCAGTCCCTCCGGGTTTTCGCCCCGGGTGATCAGTTCCCGGACCTGGGTGGAGGAGATGTTCTTTGTCTCTTCCGGCGTCTTCAGGACGGTGATATAGGGCATCAGTTCCGTCAGGAAGGAGCTGTTCCGGATGATCTCCCCGCAGTCATCCCCGGCCCGTTCCATGCAGACAATGCCGAATTCCTCAGCGATCTCCCGCACGTATTTCCAGCGGGTTTCCAGTTCCGCCAGCTTGTCGGAACCCATCAGAAGTGCCGCTTCGTATCCTTCTTCCTTCAGGCGGCACAGGGTCTCATAGGACCTGGGCTGGTGATCCAGGGTCAGCTCGTAATCCGTCACCGCCATCCACGGCCGCTTTTCCCGGGCAGCCCGGAGCATCGCCAGGCGGGCACGGTCGGAATAGGCATAATCTTTTCCCTGCTCTTCCCGGATATAGGCCGACCGGGAAGGAACAAACACAACGCTCTCCCGTCCGGTCTGCTCCATCGCGTAACGCGCCAGTTCCAGGTGCGCGGTTGTGGGAGGATTGAACGCTCCGAAAAATGCCAGTGCCTTCTTCATATGACTCACTCCTTTTCAAAGGGATCCAGCGTCAGCGGCATCCGCCGTTTATGCATGTTGGCCGCTTCCCTTCTGCGGATCTTTTCATCGGTCTCCGGATTGCCGCAGGTTCCTTCCCGCAGGTACAGGTGGATATCCGCGTACCGCAGGCCCATGTTCTCTTCATCGCTCTTGCCGCTCAGCCCGTCTGAGGGAGTCTTTTCCACCAGTTCCCGGGGCAGTTCAGCGATGGTCTTACCCACTTCCACCACTTCAACGCTGGTCAGCTTCCCCAGGACAGCAAAGTCGCAGGAGGTATCCCCGTCCTTGGTGCAGTAGCCCGTGGTGGCTTCGCTCAGGTTGCCTGTGCCGGCCAGCCGGGCGTTCAGTGCCTGGGCAATATAGCGCAGAACCGTCATCCGCAGGCGCGGGCCCACGTTGATATCCGCCTGGCGGCTGTATTCAACGGAGAACTCCCCGGCTTCCGCCGTTATCCCGTTCTGGTCGGTCACGGCCTTCAGGGCCTGGTGGATCGCACCGATGTTCACCGTCCGCTGGTTGATTCCCAGGGATTCACATACCTTGCGGCTGTCACTGATATCCTTCTGTTCCCCGTCCGGCAGCATCACGCCGTAGACGTTTTCCTTCCCCAGCGCCCGCGCGCACAGCGCCGCGGTCACGGTGGAATCCTTGCCGCCGGAAATGCCGATCACCACGCGGCTGAATCCCTGCCGCTCCGCTGTTTTCCGGATCAGTTCCACCAGCCGGTCCCGGGTTGCTTCCGCGTTAAACTGATAAGTGCTCATCTTCTATATCCTCCTGTCGCAGATTACAGAATATCGATCTGGCAGCTCGCCATGGTTTCCAGCGCGGCCCGGTGCTTTTCCGGTGTCACGCCGGCGCAGCACGCGCTGCTGACCCGGATCTCCGCCTCCGGAAACGCCGCTTTCAGCAGCAGCGCGTTGGAGACAACGCAGATATCCGTACACAGGCCCAGCAGCTCGATCGTCACGTTCTCATCCTGTCCGATCCGTTCCCGGACCAGCTCCGGCAGCCGGACGCTTCCGAAGGTGGGTTTTTCCACCAGGGTGCAGTCTCCCAGTGCTTCCCGGATCACAGGGTTCAGCTGCCAGCCTTCCGTGCCCCGGATGCAGTGAGGCACCGGAAGCTTTTTACCTTCCCGGGTCTGCATATAGTCTTCGCCATGGGTATCCAGGGTGGCGATGATCTCTGCCCCTTCCTTCCGGTATTCACGGATCCGCGCCGCGGCCGCGGGAACGATCGCTTCCGCTTCCTTTGTGCCAAGCGCGCCGTCAATAAAATCATTCTGCAGGTCCACCGCAATCAGTATCTTTTTCATATCCGGATCACCTCTGTCCCTTCAGTTGATATCTTTCAGTTGATAAAGTGAGGCCGGACGGCCCCTTTTCTGTTTGTCTTCCCGGTCTGTCAGGACCAGCCTGCCCGATTCCTCATACCGTTTCCGGATGTCGCGGCGGAAATTGCTGCTGTCCTGCTTTTCCCCCAGGACCGCTTCAAACACGGTCTGCAGTTCCCCTAATGTAAAGGCGTTCAGGTCGTTCAGGAACCGGAATCCCACGTCTGTGTAATCAATCTTCCCTTGCAGTCGCTGCACGCCTGTCTCGATGATCCGGCCATGGTCAAAGGCCAGGTCGCTGCCGATCAGGACAGTACCGTTTTCCCCCGCCAGGCGAAGCCCGCCGTCTCCCGTTGACACCTCAAAGCGGGTAAAGGGTGTTTGTTTTTCCTTCATCAGGGCATCCAGCTGTTTCCCCGGTACGATGACCAGGTATGCGGTGGAGATGACCCGTCCCCGGGGATCCCGGTTGACTTCGGAGAAGGTATACAGCTGCTCCAGGAACGGCTTCTCCACCGGAAGCATCTCCTCCAGCAGATTCCGGACCGTTGTTTCCGCTGATTCATCCAGCCCGACAAACCGTCCCGGCAAGGCCCATCTTCCGGCATAGGGAGTATCCTTTCTCCTGGAAAGAAGCAGGTTGAGTTCCCCTTCCCGAATCGTCAGGATCAGCATGTCCACCGTCACGTACAGCTGACCCTGGTGCAGTGAGTCATGCATCTCCATCGCCTCCTTTATTGTCACTTTGACCATATTCATCATAAGCACGTTTACACGAGATGTCAAGTATTTTTAGTCATCTTTACAATAATATTTTTATACAACAAAAAAACAGGCCTTTCGACCTGTTTATTATCAATAGATCCGGGGCTTCATCCTTCAGATCCGATCAGATTCCGGCGGTGGGAGCCTCTGCTCCCTCGTCCACAGGATTGGTATTGTTATAGGTGTATGCAGGCACAACATTGTACGCGTTCGGATCAAACTTCTTCACCATGGTGTTTCCCAGGTCCGTCACGTCCGCGCTGAAAGACACTTCCAGCAGCTTTATGCCGTCCGCGGCCGTATTGACATCGATGGCGATCGTTCCCTCAATGTGCTTCACGGCACCGTTCGCATCATTCGTCACGTTCACCTCAGCCTTTTTGAGGGAAACGCTCCGCATGCAGTACACAAGGCTTTCCGTCACGGTGCGGAAACTCTGCATGGAGTACTGGGCGCCGGCACTGATCTTGTCATAGTCCATACCGAAATAGCGGTTCGCCGCGAACTGCGCGAACATGTTCAGCGCTGTATCCGCGAAGTAAGGCAGGTTTCCGTCCAGCTTGATGCTGTATCCGTCCGAGGTCTTCGTGATCACGTTTTCGCCCAGCAGGGTGTTGGCCTGTGAAGCCAGCATCTTGCCCAGGCTGATAAACTTCTCTGCGCCTACGGACTTACGGAGAATGGAATTCCGTCCGGCTGTGGCACCGGTCGTGTACACGCTGGGCGTAAACTCCTCGATCAGATTGTAATCATCACCGGAAACAAAGATCGTATAACCGTTTTTCTTCTCTGTGCCGTTCTTTCCGGGCGCCTTCAGCAGCAGCTGCCGGAAGGCCCGGTCACCATCCTGCTGCCAGGTTCCTTCGGCAGTCTTGAACCATTCGCCGTCCAGTTTGAACTCGGCAGTACCCTTCAGGGTCACGTTGCTCGTATTGAAAAGCAGGTTTACCAGGGAATCATACAGTTCCGCGGCGGGCTCCGAAGCGGATTCCGCCAGTACACCGATACACATCGCCAGCGCAAGCAGCGCGGCAGTCATACATATGATCAATTTCTTCATAATCTGTTTTATGCTCCTTCTGTTTTATAGGAAAACAGGATCCGGATCGTGTTCAGCACATCCCTGTGCCGGATCTGACGGGGTTCAAAATGCAGCAGGTTATAGACCACCTGCATCACGATTCCCGCGCCGAAGGTGCTGATCAGCGTTCCGATGCCCACCGGTCCGCCCAGCAACCATCCGACCAGCAGCACCACTGCCCAGAGCATCACTTCCACGATACCGATCGGTATTTTCGGAAGCCGCTTGCCCAGGCCGACCAGCAGGGAATCCCGCGGGCCGCAGCACTGCTCACCCTTCATATAGATCCACATTCCCAGGGCCATAAACACGAAGCCCGTCACCATGATCAGGATGCCGAGCCAAATATTGCTGTTTTCCGCCAGCGGGTTCAGATCATTGAACATCTGAACAAAGTTGCCGGTCAGCAGCGCGTCGATGATTGTTCCGAAACCGATCCGCTCCTTCAGCAGCAGGTCGATACAGAGGATCACCAGGGACATAAGCGTCATGGAAAGGCCGTAATTCAGCGGGGTATGCCTCGCGATCCCCATGCCTAGGCAGTCCCAGGGTGCCAGTCCGATATTGGCAAAGATGGTCAGATGCACGCCGAAGGCAAATACCAGAAGTCCCAAAATAATCTGTAACCACTGAATAAAAACCTTCTTACGCATATCGACCGCCTCCATGTATCCGGAATACAGCGAGCATTATATCACACTGCACCTCCCCTGCATACTCCCGTTCCGGAATGCATGGTTTCCTGATCCATACATATATATAAACGTATCCGCCCCTGAAAATGTTCCGTTTTGGATGTCAGCTTCTCCCGGCCCTTTGATCATTCCCCTGTGTATCCTTTGTTTCTATCCGGGCCGTATGCCATTCCGGCATCTTTTTTCGAATAAACACCGTATAACAGTTGACAACAGTTCTGCACTGTTATATACTGTTTATGCTGAAACCCCCACTCGCGAGGAGGATTTTCATGAATATCATTATCAGCACTACGTCTATGACCCCGATCTATGAGCAGATCGTGGAGTCCATCAAGCACATGATTCTGTCCGGTGAACTGACGGAAAACGAGCCTCTTCCCTCCGTCCGGGTCCTTTCCCGGGATCTGAAGATCAGCGCCCTGACGGTGAAAAAGGCTTATGACTTCCTGGAGGAAGAGGGACTCACCGCCACCGTCCACGGAAAGGGCACCTTTGTCCGCACCCCGAACCGCCTGATGATCCAGGAGGAGCAGCGGCGGGACCTGGAACAGGACCTGGAGGCCGTCGCCGAAAAGGCAAAGCGCTACGGGATCAGTCCGGAAGAACTGCGCAATATGCTCGATATCATCACGGAGGAATAAACCATGTTGAAACTCACGAACCTTCAAAAGAACTATCCGGATTTTTCCCTGGATTGTTCCCTGGAAGCGTTGCCTGGCCGGATCACCGGCTTTATCGGCCCCAACGGAGCCGGCAAAAGCACCACCTTCAAGGCTGTTCTGGGACTGATCCATTCCGACGGCGGCACAGTTGAACTTTTCGGCCGGAAGGCGGATACCATTCGTCCTTCCGACCTGCAGCGCATCGGCGTGGTCATGGCTGAATCCGGCTTCAGCGGTGAGCTGACAGTAACCGATATCAGCAGAATCCTTGCCGCCTTCTATCCTGATTTCGACGCCGACTGGTTCAGGGAAAAAGCCGAAGCCCTTTCCCTGCCCATGAAGAAAAAGCTGAAGGAATTCTCCACCGGCATGAAGGCCAAAGTGAAGGTCCTCAGTGCCATTTCCCACAACGCGGATCTGCTGATCCTGGATGAACCCACCGCCGGCCTGGACGTCCTGGCCCGGGACCAGATCCTGGAAATGCTGCGTGAATACATCGAGAACCGGGAAAACAGTTCCATCCTCATCAGTTCCCATATTTCCGGCGACCTGGAACAGCTTTGCGATGACTTTTATATGATCAGCGGTGGAAAGATCCTCTGCCACGAGGAAACGGACCGCCTGCTCAGCGATTATGCCATCCTCAAAGTCAGCCCCCAGGAATACGAAACCCTGGATAAACAGTATATCCTGTACCGCAGGCAGGAAAGCTTCGGCTGGAGCCTGCTGACCGATCAGAAACGTTTTTACATTGAAAACTACCCCCGCATGGTGGTCGACCGGATCTCCATGGATGAATTTATGATGATTATGCTCAAAGGAGAAAAACTATGAAAGGCCTGCTGATAAAAGATTTCTGCCTGCTGCGCAACCAGAACCGAACTGTCCCTATCTTCCTGGTCCTGGCCGTCTGGTTTGCCGTTATGAATCAGATTACCTTCTGCATCTCCTTCCTGACCATGATGTCCGCCATTCTGGCCATGAGCACCTGCAGCTATGATGAACTGGACAACTGCCAGACCCACCTGTTTGCCATGCCTTTCGACCGGAAAACCTACGCGACCGGGAAATTCGTCCTCGGTGTCATCCTGCTGGTTGCGGCCCTGGCGCTCGCGTTTCTCAGCTGCCTGGGCCGTCAGCTCGCTGTGCACGATGTGAACATGCCTGAAGTACTGCAGACCGTAGGCATCTGTTTCTTCCTGGGCCTGATCTTCATCTCCATCATGGTTCCTCTCCGCATCCGTTTCCCCGGTGACCAGGGCCGTATTGCGATAGGAATCCTCATGGGTGTCGGTATGCTGTCCGCGGCTGTCCTTTCCCGGGCTATGCCGAATGGTACCGAAGTCCTGGCCACCGGCCTGGCCGGCTTGTCCCTCCCGGCTGTCTTTGCCCTCCTGGCCGCCCTTACCCTGGTCATCATCGCGATCAGCTACACCCTCAGCGTCCGCTGGATCCGCAAAAAAGAATTCTAAACCATTGGTTATCAGAAAGAGTAAATACAACATTGGCCTTGCGGCAACCGCAAGGCCAATATTTCACACGCCGAAGGCGTATTTCACTTACCAGCACCTAAGGAACGTACTCCAAAACAGGCACCCCCTGGTTCCCCGGTATCCAGCAACTGTAACATTGGCCTTGCGGTACTCCGCAAGGCCAATATTTCACGTGCCGAAGGCACATTTCACGTTTGCGAAGCAAACATTTCACATGCCGAAGGCATATTTCACTTACCAACACCTAAGGAACACACCCCCAAACAGGCACATCATAGTTCCCTTATATTCTCCACAATACTGTTCTTCAGCACCTGTCCCAGCCTGGCCCGGACGCCTGCCAGGCAGCAAAGCAAGCACAGGCCGCTCAGCACCACGAACAGCGGCAGCACGATCTCCGGATGATAAGCCGGGAATGCCGTGCCGGTCATATCACTGTACCTGAAAACCAGATAAAAGGCAGTTCCCAGGATCAGTCCCGCAAGGGATGCCAGTATCATCGGCAGGCGGTAGCATCCCACCAGCGTGTTCCTGTCCGCGCCGACCGCCCGCAGGGTACCGAGCATCCGCCGGTCCGCCCGGATCCTGCGTCCTGTGTTTCCCACCTGCATGGCAACCGAAACCGCGAAGAACAGAACCATGATCCCCGCAAATAACGTAATCCCCTTTCGTAAGGCATCACGTGATTCGCGACGTCCCTGAATATGGTTGTATACGCCCATATCCGCCCGCATGGCGATCCGTTCCAGCCGGTCCTGGATGGCTTTCTCCGTTTCATTATCCACTTCTCCGTCCAGCGTCACATCAATGACATTTGGGCTGTGTGTATACAGACCCAGCGATGCTGCCCCCGCTTCGGTGGTCAGGATCGTCAGCTGACCGGAAGTGATCGCCTCACTCCCTGACAGATCTCCTGCCAGTACCGCGCCCACAGCAGCTGATGTCCTCCGCTGTTCCATGCGGGCATAGGTCTCTTTGTTTTTTTCCGCATCCACCGATGCATAACCAGTTGGTTCATGATCGATCATCTGCAGGAATTCCAGCTGCTGTCCCGGGTGGAAATAATCATTGTGGTTTTCCGCGATCCACTCCACAGCTTCCCTTGTCTCCTGATCCGCCTGACAGATATATGCGATTTCGTTCGGTCTTTTACTCGTTATTCGTCCCACATACTGGTCCGGTGCGTAAACAAGCACTTCCAGCCCGGCATCCAGCTTTTCCCCGCTGATCGTTCCTTCCCTTACGGCCTGCCGGATCATTTCATCCTCCGGATCGACCGTGAATATTCTCACAGGCAGAAGTTTTCCGGTTTCCCCGGACACTTCCTGAACTGCCTGCATCTCCTTGTAGTATTGATATATCCCATCGAAGTTCGCTTCATTCTCCGCCGGTTTTTCCGGTTCTTCCTCTGCCAGCAGGTAATCCAGCGTTCCGCGAAGTTTGGATACATTGAACACAAACGGCTGGACCCAGAAAAAGACCTGGTCATCCTCGCCGGTATTAAAAACCTCGTCTTCCCCCGCATAAGTATCCCGCAGGTATGCCGGGATTTCATCCCGGAGGATCAGATTTATTACTCCCCCGCGGGAGTATTTCATATAATCCATCTCCGGGATCGCGGCGATCTGAGCCAGGTCCTGTTCTGTCAGTTCTGCTGTTTCAGTATCCGTGGAAAACACCAGTGCGCTGTCGTCTGACCAGTTTCGCTTGCTTACTTTGAAATCATATGATCTGCCCGATACATCGTTCATCATTCCCAGACCAATCTCCACCACGAAAAAAGCACCGATCAGCATCAGGGCGATCATCACCGCCGCGCCGGCCTGGCGGAAGGGGTGCAGCCGGGCCTGCCGCCCCGCGATCAGGCCGGTAGCCCGGAACTGTTTCCGACTCCTGAACTTTTTGGCTTTGCGCAGCATTCCCGTATCCCGCAGGACACCCATGGGCATCTGCCGGGAAGCCCGCCGCAGCGGCGCAAAGGAGGAAAGGAAGATGCACAGTGCGGACAGGGCCAGCACCGGCAGCAGGAGCCAGGGGGAAAAGCCAAAGCTCATTTCATTATCCACCAGTCTCCCGGCTGCCCAAACCGTCAGGATTCCCAGGCCGATTCCCGGCAGCAGCGACGCCCCTGCGATCAGCCAGGCATCCCGGCTGAAAAGCCGCCGGACCTGCCGGCGGGTCGCGCCGACAGCCCGCAGCATACCGATCTCTTCCGTTCTCTGGGACAGGACTCCCTCCATGGCCCCGGAAATACCGATACACGTGGCCAGAAGCAGGCATCCACCCATGATCAGCCACAGGATCATCTGCGCGATGGCATTCTGCACTTCATCTTCCAGGGAATCATGCATTTCCACCTGCCCATAGGCACGGTTAACACCATAGACATTCGCCCTGTTCCACCGTTTCCAACTGTATTCATCCACCCGGCTGTAGGTCACCAGGGGTGCATAGGTCATCACCCGGGTGATCCGCGTGCTGCCCACTTCATAGGGCGGTTCCTCCTGCGACACCAGTGCCGCGGGCCAGGCTTTTTCCTTTTCCAGATAGGAATACCTGTAGGACGTATCCAGGTTTCTTGTCTGTTCATTCAGGATACCCGTCAGGGTATAGGATCGCTCCTCCGGTACCCCCTGCTGGGGATGCATTTTCCAGGTGACCGTATCCCCCACACGCAGGCCGGAACGCATACTTTCGAGTGCGCTCCGTTCAATGGCGATCTCCCCGGCTTTCTCCGGCATGCGTCCTTCAACGCACCTCCGGTTCAGGAGATACTCTGCTTCTTCGTCATACCAGCCTGTATAGATCCCTGTTTCTTCAATGACGGCGGAAAGATAAACATGTCCGATCCGGGAGAACAGGCCGCTTCGCCGCAGCTGTACATCCGTGATCTCCGATTTATCGGTAACAAAACAGTTAATATACCCGATCCTGTCCGCCATCTCATCCTGGCGGGCCTTCCAGGTGCAGTAGCAGCCAAGGGTGGCCGCCGCGGCCAGGTATACCGCCAGGAAGACGGTGATCACAAGGCTCAGGTATGCTCTTTTGTTTGCTTTCAGGCCGGCTTTCGCCACCTGGTTCATTGTCAGACGCTTCATATTCAGTCACCTCACCATCGGGGGCGGGCAGCTTTTACAGCGAATTACAGACATGACTTATTCCCCCGTTGAGTATACTTTACCAGGTCAATCTTACTATCAGGTGACTTTTAGCTTACGATTTCGTAAGGTTCACCGGGATATTGCGGCGTTCCTGCCGGTTTTTCCTGTTTTTGAAAAAAAAGCTGTTCAGAAACACGCACAAGTGATATAGTCTCTTCCGGTCCCGGTGCGGACCGGCCCGGAACCATTCCGGACACGAATGGATAAGGATGCGGATTTATGAAGAAAGTACTTGGTTTTTTCAGGCGGGAAATGATGCTGACCCTGTCGCTGCTGGCGGCAGCCGCGGCCATGATCATCACTCCGCCTTCTGAGCGCCTGCTCAGTGATATCGACTGGCGTACCCTGGGCACGCTGCTGATGATGCTGTGCGTACTGGAGGGCTTCAAGAAGGAGAACATCTTCCGCCCGCTGATCCGCCTGGCGTCACGGATGAAACGGATGACCACCCTGACCCTTTTCCTGGTCTTCGGTGTCTTCTTCACGTCCATGTTTGTGACCAACGATGTCTCGCTGATCATCTTCGTACCGCTGACGATCCTGCTGTTCAGCGGTGCCGGAAAGGAAAAGTACATCCTTCCCGTGCTGACGTTCCAGAACATCGCCGCCATCCGCGGTTCCCTGCTCATGCCCTTCGGCAGCCCGCAGAACCTGTTTCTCTATGGGCAGGCGAACGTCACCGCCTGGCACTTCATGCTGCATATGCTGCCGCTGTGCGTCCTGTCCGCCGCGCTGCTGATCGGTTTTATCTTCTTCCTGTACCGGAAAGATCCCCGGGAAGCAATCTGCTCCGGAACTGAGGATACCCCCTGGGCACCGGAAGGAAAGACCCGGCGGATCGTTTACCTGGCGCTTTTCGCGCTGATCATCGCCGTCATTGTGACCCGCACCACCCTCTGGCCCTGGGCCGTGGCGCTGGTTATCGGCACCATCCTGCTGGTGGACCGGAAACTGCTCCTCCAGGTGGACTATGTGCTGATCGTAACCTTCCTTTGCTTCTTTATCTTCTCCTCTTCGATCGCTGCCCATCCGGGCATTTCCGGCGTACTGACCAAAGCGGTTGCCGGTCATGAATACTGGTGGGCCATCGGCCTGAGCCAGCTGATCTCCAACGTTCCGGCCACCATTGTGCTGTATCCCTTCTCCGGTAACTTTGCCGGCCTGATCTACGGAGCGGATACCGCAGGCCTGTGCTCCCTGATCGGTTCCCTGGCCTCCGTGATCAACTACCGGATCTATGTCCGTTCCTATCCCGGTCAGGGAAGAAAGTTCATCAAGGTTTTCACCCTGATCAGCTGGGCCTTCTTCCTCATCGTGGTCATCCCCGGCCTGCTGCTGAGTGGCTGGCCCTTCTTCTGATCCTTATTCCAGCTGGGTCAGGTTCATCAGCAGCCGGGCGATCTGGTCCGGCGATTCCCGCTGTTCCTTATTCAGCCACATGCTGATCACACGGTAGGCTCCGTAAGTCAGGTAATTGAACAGATACTCCCGGACGGCATCATCCTGCTGTCCGGGAGTTTTTTCCATCACAGTCTCCCGCAGCACTGCCAGGGAAAAGATCTTCTGCGGAAAGAGCGGATCCACGTTGTTGTTGATGATCAGCCGGCCGAATTCCAGGTGGCTCTCCATATATTCGCAGACCGTCCGGATGATGATCTTCGGATTCGAGGCGTATTCCCTTATGGTGTTGGAAAGGAACTCCACCAGGTCGTTTTCCATGTCCGCCAGCAGGTCAAACTGGCTTCCGTAATACTTATAAAAGGTTGTGCGGTTGATATCCGCCCGCTGGCAGAGTTCCCGGATGGAAACGTGATAAATATCCACTTCCCGGAGCATCTCCGTCAGGGCTTCCTTCAGCATCCGCTTCGTCATTGCCACCCGGCGGTCTTCTTTTTTCTCCATCTCTTTTCCCCCTGCTTTTTTCATGGATCGTCAACACTTTTTTGCCGGATGTTGACAAACGATACAAACGAACATCATCTGTCGGTTGTTTTGTCAACACTTGTTGTTTTATCATTGTATTGGGTGAATCACCCGCTGTCAAGACGGTCAAACAAACCCGTCCGAAGGGACAGGAAGCATGCAAAAGACGGGAGAGATAAAGAGATGAAAAAGTTCGCGTCATTCCTTGTAGATAAAAGAAAGATCCTGCTGTGTTTTTTCCTGGTGCTGGCAGCGGTATCCCTGCCGCTGGCCGGAATGGTTAATATCAACTATGACCTGACGGAATACCTGGGCTCTGATTCACGGATGAAGCAGGGTATGCAGCTCATGGAACAGGAATTCGGGTCCGCCGCGTCTTCCGGACTGCGTGTTATGTTTTCCGGGCTGGAAGAAGAAGAAAAGGATGAGATTCATTCCTGGCTTTCCGGCCTGGAGCAGGTTTCTGAAGTCCGATGGGAACCCGGGGAAAAGTATAACCGGGACGGTTACACCCTCTATGAACTCACAACGGAATACGACAGCCATTCTGCGGAAGCCGCCTCCCTGTACCGCGCCGTACATGACCGGTATGACAGCCGCGGCGTTGTTACCGGCGGAGACATTCACGAATCCAACGTGCCCATTCTCCCCCTGTACATCATCATCGTGTCTGTCGGCCTCGTGCTGCTGATCCTGCTGATGATGTGCAATTCCTGGTTTGAGCCGGTCATTTTCATGGTCAATATCGGCATTGCGGTAGCCGTCAACCTGGGCACCAACGTTCTCCTCCCCGCCATTTCCTATTACACCAATTCCATTGTGGGTATTATGCAGCTGGTTCTTTCCATGGATTACTCCATCATCCTGCTGAACCGCTATACCCAGGAAAAGGAACAAGCGCCCGACAACCTTGCTGCCATGAAGGCCGCCGTCTCCGCTGCCTTCCCCGCTGTCGCGGGCAGCTCACTGACCACCTTTGCCGGCCTGCTCTGCCTGCTGTTCATGAGCTTCCGCCTGGGCGCGGATATGGGCCTGGCGCTGGCCAAGGGCGTCATCATCAGCCTGGTATGCATCTTTACCGTGCTGCCCTCCCTGATTCTCATCAGTGATAAGCTGATCGTCAAAACCCGGAAGAAGGCCCTGCACATCCCGACTGCCGGTTATTCCCGTTTCGCGGTCCGGCACCGGTTTGTGTTCGCGGTGCTTTTCCTGGTTCTGTTCGTCGGCATGTTTTTCCTGAAGAACAATACAGATATCCTGTATATGCTCCAGACCAACAACCCGGTGGAAAAGGTGTTTGAGGAACAGCATTCCCTGGTCCTGCTCTATGAAACAAAGGACAGGGATAAAATAGCCGAGGTGATGGCCCCCTTTGAGCAGGATGAAAAAGTCACCGGGATCACAGGGTATTACAACACCATCGGCAAAGCCTGCACAGCGGAAGAGACGGCTGAAATGTTCGGCGGTAATCCGCAGATGATCCGGATGATCTACCAGCTTTATGCCGCGCAGAACGGCGGAGAAACCATTGATACCCTCACGCTTCCGGAGCTGATCTCCTTCCTGCAGGAACATGTGCTTCAGGATCCCCGTATGGGAATGATGATCACCGGCGAAATGAAACAGCAGATCGCGGATGCCGGTGACCTGCTGGAGAAAAATGCCGCAAAGCTGGAGGGAGAGCATTACGGACGGATCATCCTCACCACGGTGTATCCGGACGATTCTGCCGAAACCCGGGCGTTTATCTCCTCCCTGTCCGAAAGATGCGATGAACTCCTGGCGGGGAAAACCTGGCTGATCGGCACCTCCGCCATGAACGCGGAAATGTCCCAAACCTTCGATTCGGAGCTGAACCGCATCACCCTCATTTCCGCCGCGGCGATCTTCATCGTTGTCGCGCTTACCTTCCGTTCCCTGGTCATTCCGCTGGTGCTGGTGCTGACGGTACAGTGCGGTATCTATCTCACCATGGCCTTCATCGGGCTGAGCGGCAGCGGCATGTACTACCTGGCCATTCTCATGGTGCAGTGTATCCTCATGGGCGCCACGATAGACTATGCGATCCTCTATACCTCCTATTACCGGGAGCACCGGCGGAACGGAGACAGAACAGCCGCTGTCCGCGGGGCGTATGACGGTGCCCTGCATACCATCCTGACCTCCGCCCTGATCATGATCATCGCGGCCGGCATCCTGGGCTATGTGTTTGCCAATCCGGCCATCGGGGAGATCTGTCTGACCATCTCCCGCGGCGCCATCTCCGCCACCCTGCTCATCGTCTTTGTCCTGCCCGGCGTTCTGGCAGCCCTGGACCGGTTTATCCATCCCGGTGCCCGGAAGCAGGAAAGGCATGGCTGATGAAACTTCCCCCGCATTTTAGTACTGTTTCGAATAGACATTTCTGCAAAAATGTAATATGATTGAATTTACCCCGGAGATGGATCCGGGGTTTCAGGCCGTGCGAAAACAGGCACAGCTCCTGTTTTGGTTCGGTTTTCAGGTAACAAAGGAGAAGAATATGCTTAGGAAAACAAAGATCATCTGTACCATCGGCCCGGCGAGTGAAAACGAAGAAACCCTCACCGCCATGTGCGAAGCGGGCATGAACGTTGCCCGGCTGAATTTTTCCCATGGATCACATGAGGAACACCTGCGGCGGATCAACCTCATCCGCAGCGTTCGGGAGAAGCTGAACCTCCCCATCGCCATCATGTTGGATACCAAAGGGCCGGAATACAGGATCAAGACATTTGCGAACGGCCCGGTAACCCTTCATGACGGAGACCTGTTCACCCTCACCACCGAGGACATTCAGGGCGACGAGACCCGGGTTGCCGTCACCTATACCAATCTGACCAAAGAACTCTTCCCCGGGGATACGGTCCTCATCAACAACGGACTGGTCATCCTGACGGTGGAGGAAGTCAAGGGAAGCGATGTGATCTGCCGCGTGCAGAACGGCGGCGTTCTGTCTGACCGGAAGAGTATGAACTTCCCCGGCAAAGTGCTCCGCCAGGATTTCCTGTCCGAGCAGGACAAGAAGGACGTGCTCTTCGGCATCCAGAACGGGATCGACTTCGTGGCCGCCTCCTTTGTCTCCTGCAAGGCGGATGTGCAGGCTATGCGGGATCTGCTGGACCAGAACGGCGGTAAGGATATTGACCTGATCGCCAAGATTGAAAACCGCAGCGGCGTGGACAACGTGGAAGAGATCTGCGAAGTGGCGGACGGCATCATGGTTGCCCGCGGCGACCTGGGTGTGGAAATCCCCTTCATGGAAGTGCCCGCCCTGCAAAAATACCTGATCAGCCAGTGTCGTATGCTGGGCAAGCGGGTCATCACCGCCACCGAAATGCTGGAAAGCATGATCAAGAACCCGCGTCCCACCCGCGCCGAAATCTCCGACGTGGCCAACGCGGTGTATGACGGTTCTTCCGCCATCATGCTCAGCGGCGAGACCGCCGCGGGCAAATTCCCGGTGCAGGCCGTGCAGACCATGGCGGACACCGCGAAGTTCACCGAAGCCGGTATCAACTATACCAAGCGCTTCAAGAACATGGAGTTCACCATCCACAGCAACCTGGACGCCATTTCCCATGCCACCTGTTCCATGGCCGTGGACGTCAACGCAAAGGCGATCGTTGTCAACTCCCTCTCCGGCCGTACGGTCCGGATGGTTTCCCGCTTCCGCTGCCCGGTCAGCATCATCGGTACCACCACCAATGAACGGGCCTGGCGGAAACTGAACCTGTCCTGGGGCGTTTTCCCCGTGCTGACGGAAAACTATTCCTCCATCGATGTGATGTTCTGGCAGGATATGAAGATCGCTCAGGAAGTCTGCAGCCTGGAAAAAGGCGACAACGTGGTGCTGACCGGCGGCCTGATCAACGGCGAACCCGGCAACACCAACATCATCAAGGTCGAAAGCGTCAAATAACAAACAGGCTCACAGTAACTGCCGGCTGATCCGGCAGTTATTTATTTGCCATATATCAACGTTTCGTTTATAAATCAACAATAAATTGATAATTGTTTTTCTTTTTTCCGTCCGTATACTGATTTGTGTAAGCTTACAGCACTTTTTCAGGATATCTCCCCTGCCGGGGAGACGGACGGGGCCTTTGCCCTGAAAGGAGAATGATCAGATGAACATAACGATTGGTGAAAATATCAGAAAACTCAGAAAACTCAGGGGCGTCACCCAGGAAGCGCTTGCCGACCGCCTGAATGTGACACCCCAGGCCATCAGCCGCTGGGAATCCGAAGCCGGTTTCCCGGCCATCGAGTACCTGCCCGACCTGGCCGGCTTCTTCGGCATCAGTGTGGATGAACTGCTGGGCGTCAAGCTTTCGGAACGGGAAGCCAGGCGGGAGGAGATTTATAACGCCGTCTCGCGGATTGAAGACCGCGGATACGTTCCGGATGATGTCGGGTTCCTGCGGGACGCCCATGCGGAATTTCCCGGGGACCAGACCATCCGTTTCGCTCTGGCCAACGCGCTGGCCTCCGGCAGCGGCGACCGTCAGCCGGAAAAAGCCGGTGTGCAGGAAGCGGAAAAGATCCTGTGGGACCTGGTCCGCCAGGCGGATCACGATGACTTCCGTTTTTCCTGTATCAAACGGCTGGCTGTGATGTATAAGGACTACTGGCATGATGAGCACGGCTATGAGGAGATTGTCAGCATGCTGCCTGAGATCAGTTCCTGCAGAGAGTTTTTCCTGTCAGACTATTTCGGTGGAGCAAACCAGACAGAGGTTGTGCAACAGGATGTCCTCCGGAAACTGTCCCAGTGGTTCAGCTGCGTGCTGCGGGATTATGTGTGCTTCGGTCTCCCCAACGAGCCTGAAACCTGGAACAGCAAGCTTGACTGGCTGGACTGGGTGATCAGCTTCTGCGAACAGTGCATGCGGCTGGTCAGCGGAAAGGATGCCGGCATGCTGGAAGGGAACATCGCCGTGCTGCACCGGTATAAAGCCACCTATTATGTGGCCCTGGGAGAGGCGGACGAAGCCCTTTCCGCCCTGGAAGCGATGTGTGATCATGCCGGAAAGGTACCCGGTGAACCCGCGCCCGGCGTCCGGAAGCCGCTGGTGCCGGATAATGAATCCCATAACCTCGCATGGTACTGCCTGTCCTGTATGAACCAGGACCGATATGACCCGATCCATAATACCCCGCGTTTCCGGGCTGTTGTGGAACGTCTTACCGCTCTCAGCAGATAAACCTTCTCCAGTCCAAAGATCCGCCGGCAGCTCCGGCGGATCTTTTTGACGTCTCCTTTCTGTTTTGGTATGATTGCACAGTCAGCATCTTCACAATGATCATTTGCTTTTTCAGGGAGGAAAAATGAATTACTTTATCGAGGGCCTTCAGGGCAGCGGCAAGAGCACAGTGGTGCAGAAGCTTGCTGAAGCCCGGCCCGGTTATACAGCCGTACGGGAAGGCGATTACTCTCCCGTGGAACTGGCCTGGTGTGCCTATACAGATGAATCGAAATACCGTGAGATTCTCACAAAGTATCCGGACCTCCGTTCTGCCATTGAAGAAAAGACCTTCGCCGAAGGGAATAAACGGATCATCTGCTATACGCAGGTCCGGACGGATAATCACGCTTTCTATCAGGACCTGGAGCAGTATGAGATCTATAACGGCCGGGTTTCCTTTGAAAACTTCAAAACCATTGTCCTGGACCGTTACCGGCAGTGGAACACGGACCGGATGATCTTTGAATGTTCCCTTCTCCAGAACACAGTGGAGGACATGATCCTGTTCCGGTGCTTTTCCGACGAGGAGATCATCGGGTTTTACCGTCTTGCGCGGAAGGCGCTGGAAGGCAAAGACTACCGGATCGTCTATCTGAACGCTGAAGACGTCAGCGGTAATCTGTCCGTGATCCGGAAGGAGCGGTCCGATGAAAACGGCAATGAGCTGTGGTTCCCCCTGATGCTTCAGTACTTCAACGATTCCCCTTACGCAAAAAAGAAGGGTCTTGAAGGTGAAGAGGCGCTGATCCGTCATTTTATCCACCGCCGTGACCTGGAACTCCGGATCTGCAAAGAGATCTTCCCTGACAAATCAGTGATCCTTACGTCCAAAGCGTATACGGATGAAGACATCGCCGGATTATGATCCTGCTTTATGGAGGTTCCTCATGAAACAGTATGAAAGCGAGCACTATCTCTTTCACTATAATGAACACTCCACCGCCGAGCGGGACCTGTCCCTGATTGTTCAGACACAGGAGGCCTGTTTCCGGTATATCTGCGATGTGCTGCGGGTAGAGCCGGACTATAAACTGAATTACTTCCTTTGCGAAACCCCTGAAGAAGTCGCCCGCGTCTATGGCGACTGCGAGCCCTGCAACGGCTTTGCCTATGCGCCGGATAAGATCTATGCTGTGTATAACGACAAAACCCGGTGCATCGGATTCCACGAGGACGCCCACCTTGTCAGCTGGCTCATCGCCCATAATGAAAGCCCTGCCGTAAAGGAAGGCCTGGCCATGTACTTTGACCGCAAATGGTGGAACATTCCCAACCAGGAATGGGTGGCGTTCTACCTGAAGACAGACAGATACAAACCGGTCCCCGGGCTGTTGGACGAAGATTGCTTCTATTCCACGGACTGCACTTTGTCCTACCCCGTTGTGGGCGCTTTCACAGAATGGCTAATCTCCTCCTTCGGAATGGACCGGTATCTCGCGTTTTACCGGACGGAAGGAAACCCTGCCGAAGCGCTGCAGTCTGTCTATGGAAAAACACCGGAAGAGATGGATTCCGCCTTTACCGGCTATATTCGCCTCTTTGGTACAGATCCCGCGGTTGAGGCACGGATCAAAGACCTGCTGCAGGAAGCCGAAATACTCTGATTCCCGAAAATAATCCATTCAGATAAACGGAGGTTTACCATGTCACAACTCTATGACCGGACAGATATCTATGACCTGGTCGAATCCGACCAGCGGACCGAAATCATCCGCAAAGACTGGGCGGATTTCCTGGGAGACCGGGAGATACACACCCTGCTGGATGTCAGCATCGGCACAGGCAGCATGACCCTGGCCCTGCAGGAGCTGGGCATCTCCTTATGCGGTTCAGACCTGAGCGAAGCCATGCTGTCCCGCTGTGAAACGAAAGCGGCCGCCAAAGGAAAACCGGTCGAACTGAAATGCAGTGACTTCCGGGACCTTTCCTGCTGGGAAGGCCGGCAGTTTGACTGCGTCGCCAGCACCGGCAACTCCCTGGGTTATGTCGAAAACAACGATGTGCTTCTGGCCCTTGAAAAAATGGACCGCCTGGTAAAACCCGGCGGCTATCTCTGCTATGATTCCCGCAACTGGGAAAAGATCCGGCGGAACAAACAGCGCTTTTATCTCTATAACCCCTTTTTCCGGGACGGGAACCGGATCAACCTGGTCCAGGTCTGGGACCATAACCCGGACGGTTCCATCACCTTCAACCTGCTGTACACCTTTGAAAAGGATAACCGGATCTTCCAGAAAGAGGAATTTCAGGAGCATTATCATCCCTTCAGCCTGGACCCGGTCCTGGATAAACTGAAAGCCCTGGGATACACAGATTTTGAGATCCGCCCTGTACCCTCCGGCTTTCCGGCTAAGGATTTCAGCGAAATGGAATGGTACAGGCTGATCGGGCGCAAACCCGAATAACAGAAAGGAAGGAAAAAGCATATGACACAGGAAGAGATCAACAGCACCAACTGGAGCCAGTCTGTGGCCGGTGTCTGCCTGAAAGAAGGGAAAGTACTGCTTGCCCGCCATACTTACGGCAGCGGAAACGGAAAGCTGATCATCCCGGGCGGTTATGTCAAATTCGGGGAGGTGCCGGAAGAAACACTGGTCCGGGAATATCTGGAGGAAACCGGTGTACGGGTCAAAGCCGGCCGGCTTCTCGGTATACGGTTCAGCGCAAAGGACTGGTATGCTGTGTTTGCCGCGGAATATGTGGAAGGCGAAGCCCGGTCCGACGGGGATGAAAACAGCGAAGTCGTCTGGATGGACGTTGAGGAAGCCCTGAAGGATGAAACCGTCCCCGGCCTCACCAAGACCATGATCGAACAGGCGCTGAAAGAAACGGGTTTTGAACTCACACCCTACCAGACAACAAAGCAGGGCAATTTCCTGTACGTCGGGCGGTAAGTTGCTTTTTTCGATGAGCGTGATATAATATCCACATCAAGCAAAGGAGGGACCGGCATGCGCTGGGAAGTGCTGAATGACAGCTGTATATTTGCTTTCTCGCCGGAAGCGGAACCCATGCACGGCGTGCTCAGCCTGCTCTACGGAGAACCCAGGCACCAGCTCTGCACAGCGCTTTACGGTGCCGAACAGATTGCGGCCTGGAAACGCACGTACCGCTTTTTGTTTGAGACCTTCAGTGCCATAAAGGATCTCGCCGGCTATGGCATTCTGGACTTCCTGCTCGATACCGTCAGTCCGTCCTTTACGCTGGAAAGCTTCCGGAACTACATCCTCTCCCTGCCGGAAGAGGAAAGGGTTTTCCGCCAGCTGCCCTGGGAATACCTTTGCAAAGCATCCAAAGAAGATATCCTGAAGGCGCTCCGGGATGACGATGTCCTGGGCTCGCTTTACGCGCATATTGAAGACAAGTGTCCCAGCTTCCTCGGTTTTTCTTCCTTTGTCCGGCAAAGCGGCCGCTTTTTTGAGGAGTTTTTTGCCATGTCCGCCGAACTGGATACTCCCGCGCTGCAGGAAGCGCTGCAGGCACACAGCAGTGATGTCGAAGCCTTCCGCGCAAGGGTCATTGATATCCTTAAAACTTCAGACGGTCTGGAAAGCTCGCAGAAGCTGATGGGTAAAAACTTTTACAACCGCGGACCCTATGAACAGTTCTTCTTTATGCCTTCCCTGCTTGTACCGTTCAACGCGCTGCGCTATTTCTATGAAAACAACACGCCTCATAACAAACAGATCCTGGTCTGCAGCATCCGTGATCAGAAAACGCCGCGTGAGAATACCGTTGCCGCGCTGAAAGCGCTTTCGGATGAAACCCGCTACCAGATCCTGATGTTCCTGGCGGAGCAGGGTCCGGCAAAGGGACAGGATATCGCGCGTATGCTGAAGCTGACCCCCTCCACCGTATCGCATCATATGACGGAGCTCCGTCAGTGCGGTCTCGTTACAGAAGAACCGATTCGGACAGCAAAATACTATGGCATTTCCGGAAAGGCTTTACAAAACCTGCTTTCCGCTATCGCAAAGGACCTGAAGCTGGACTCCGTTTACTGAATACAAAAGATTCACAGATTCTTCATACTGGTCATTTCCGTCAGCCTGCCGCGCAGGCTGATTTTTTTGTCTTGACATTCGTTCTTTGTTCGATTATTATCTTATTAGATGATCATCGTATTTATATGAGAGGGTGTGAATCAGATGGAAACAGTGATTGAAGCCAGGGACCTCAGACGGGAATATGTGACCCGCCGCGGATTCTGGAAAAGGGAAAAGAATGTAGTCAAAGCGGTGGACGGTATTTCCTTCGATGTAAAACAGGGGGAGGTCTTCGGGCTGCTGGGGCAGAACGGAGCGGGAAAGACCACCACCATCAAAATGCTGACCACCCTGCTCGCGCCTACAGCCGGAATCTGCAAAGTACTGGACCGGAATACCTTCGGAGAGGAAAAGCTTATCCGCACACGGATCAATTTCATCTTCGGCGGGGAAATGGGCGTATACCGCCGGCTTTCCGCCCGGGACAACCTCCGGTATTTCGCGAATCTGTACATGATTCCCCGTGACCAGCGCGATGAACGTATCAGGAAGATCCTGGAGCTGGTGGACCTGGCCGGGCGGGCGGATGACCTGGCGGAAACCTATTCCAAAGGCATGATCCAGCGCCTGCAGATCGCCCGCGGGCTCATCAACGACCCGGAGATCCTGTTTATGGATGAACCCACCGTCGGCCTGGATCCCGTCGGGGCCAGGATGCTGCGGGACATCATCCGCCGGCTGAAGGAGGAAGGCAAAACCGTCCTGCTTACCACCCACAACCTTGCCGAAGTAGAGGAACTGTGTGACCGGCTGGTCATCATCAACAAGGGCAAAGTGATTGCCAGCGGTACGCCGTCCGGGATCAGGGGCAGCTATGATTCCCTGGAGGACGCTTATGTCAAACTGGTTGAGGGGGTGTCCGCGTGAATCTCAGTATCCTGCTCAGCACCATGCGGGTACAAATGAAGCAGTCCTTTGCCCGTCCTATGTTCCGCTTCTGCCTCCTTGCCAACCCGATCCTCAACACGATCCTGCTGTATGAAATGTACCGCGGTTCCGGTGAGGACAACTTCATGGCCTATGTGGTCCTGGGGTCCGGCCTTATGGGGCTCTGGGGCTGCATCTGCTTTTCTTCCGCCGGTGACATCAACCGGGAACGCTACAGCGGCACCCTGGCGCTGATCTTTGCTGCCCCCGCGCGTTTCCCCGCCATCATTCTCGGCAAGATCATCGGCAATACGCTGATGTCCCTGCTGACCCTCGGTATTTCCCTGGTGACTGCGGTTGTCCTGTTCCGGATCCCGCTGATGCTCGCAAGCCCGCTGTACTTCCTGCTGGCGCTGCTGGCCGCCATTCTCTCCTTCGTGGTCATTTCCTCCGTTGTCGCGTGCCTGCTGACGCTCTCCCGCAAAACGGAGCTGTATATGAACTGTATCGAGATCCCGATCATCCTGCTCTGCGGCTTTGTGTTTCCCGTTTCGGTACTGCCGGATGCCGTACAGGTGATCAGCCGTGTCCTCTCCCCCACCTACGCTGTGGAACTCCTGCGCATGGCCGTATGGGGTGTAGATGATCCGGCGGTCTTCTGGCAGAAACTCGGTATCCTGATGGGCCTCACGGTCCTGTATACGCTTTTGTCCGCGCTGCTGTACCGGAAGATCGACCGCCGCGTACGCATCGCCGCAACACTGGAGGTGGCCTGATGATCTATCGTTTTTTTGACCAGGCTTACCTGTACCACAAAGGACGCCGCGCAGCCTTCCAGGCTGAGGAATTCGCCCTGATGCAAATTGGTTATCCCCTGATCACACTGGTTTTCTATTGCCTGATCGCTTCCTACAGTTTCCGCACCACAAACCTGACAAGCTGGGTGATCGGCAATGCTTTCCTGCTATGCACAAATGCCTGCATCTTCGGACTGGGCGGCATCTTTGCCGGAGAGCGGTACTACGGACGCCTGCGTTCGATCATTGCCTCCCCTTCCGGAAAGCTTCCGCTGATCCTTGCCAACGGCATGTACCCCGCGCTGTTTGCCATCTGCGCTTCCGTGTGTGGCTTCATCGTCGGATCCTGCGTTTTCGGTGTGGACTTTTCCGGTGTTAATCTCGGTCTTGCCGCCCTGGCCATCCTCTGTGCCATGGGATCGGCTGCCTGCTTCGGCCTGTTCCTGTCGGTATTCGGCCTGATCAGCGACAGCATGCACCTGGTGCTGAATGTGGTCAGCTATCTGCTGATGATCTTCACCGGCGCCGAATTCCCGGTATCGCAGCTTCCGCTCATCGGCCGGATCATCTCACAGCTTATGCCGCTGACCAAATCGATCTCCGCTATGAACCTGCTGTTCCAGCCGGATCACAGCCGGTTTGCGGTCCTGCTGCTGGGAGAGCTGGCCACCGGTGCCGCGTACGCGCTGCTGGCACGGGCGGTGTTCGGTTTTGCGGAGCGCACCGCGCAGCGCACCGGCCGGTTTGATATGTTCTGATCAAAAGGCTTTTCCGCGGCGGTTCTCTCCTGTATAATGATGCGGTAAATCTTTTCCCTATCAGATACATTGGAGAGAAACAAAATGCAGATCAGGAAAGCGTCCGCCGGTGAAATGCTGAGTCTTTGGGAATACGATGATCTCAGCAAAGCATCCAATACGGCGAAATACTTTTATCAGAACATCGAATCAGGAAACGCGGTTTTCTGGACGATGGAGCATGACGGAAAGCTGATCGGCGAACTGTATGTCTTCCGGGATATCCCCTTTGACCGGGATTTCGCGGACGGAAAAACCACCGCCTACCTGTGTGCCTTCCGGATCGAAAAGGAATACCGGGGCCGCGGCCTTGGCACACGGCTCATGGAGACCGTCCTGGCCGACCTGAAAGCCGCCGGTTTCCGGCGTGTCACCATCGGTGTCGGCCCGGAAGAGGAGCTCAACGTCAGGCTGTATCACCGCATGGGCTTCACCGAAAAGATCAAGGACTGCCATGCTGATCCCTGCGCCATGGACGCGGATATGAATCCCGCGCCGGATGATTGTTTCTGGCCAGGAACCTGTAAACACAGTACACTTCCCAGTCACTTATATTCTGAAGGAGGAAAAGAAAATGACGAATTTTGAAAGGGTAAAGGATTACTACAAAAACTTCGATGAAAAGAACCGCCTGGCCAACAGCAGCCATGGCAAGCTGGAATATATGATGACCATGGATATTCTGAAGGAGCATCTGCCCAAAGGCGGCACCATACTCGACCTGGGCGGCGGCGCCGGTGCCTATGCCTTCCCCCTCGCCGCGGAAGGATATAAGGTCGTCCTGGCCGACCTGTCCCCCGACCTGATCGAACAGGCAAAGCAGGAAAAGGCAGAGACCGGAGCCGATAATCTCATCGCCTGTGACGTTGTGAACGCGACAGATCTGAATATGTACAGCGATGGTCAGTTCGATGCCGTATTGCTGCTCGGGCCGTTGTACCACCTGATCGAGGAATCCGAGCGGAAACAGTGCGTGTCCGAGGTGTACAGGGTATTGAAGCCCGGCGGAACAGTTATCGCCAGCTTTATCCCATATCTCACCGGCAGCATTGCCATTGTTGACAGGTTCTTCCGCGACCCGCGCCAGGTTAACAGGGAAAATATGGTGGGGGTTTTCCGTTCCGGCAAGTTCAACAATATGGCTCCCTGGGGCTTCCAGGAAGGATATTATCCTTCTTCCGACGAAATTGATGAGCTGTTTAAAAACTGCGGTTTCAGCAAAAAGCTGATCCGTTCCCTCCGCAGCTTCGGTTACGGCCGGGAAGAAATGCTCTGCAGCCTGGCTGAAAAAGACCCGGAGATGTTCAATATCATTATCGGGCTGATCAACCAAACCGCGGAAGACAAAGCCATCATCGAAACCTGCTGCCATGCCGTCTATATCGGCACCAGGCATAAGCAGGCCTTTGGGGAGATTGCATGACCATCAGGGAACTGACAGAAAAAGATATCCCGGCATTCTATCATATGATGTGCTTGCTGGATGAAGAGACGGAATATATGATGTACGAGCCCGGAGAACGCCGCGATCCGGAAGGTTTCCGGACTCGTGTGCTTGAGGCACTGTCCGGAGGCGATTTCCTGCTGGCCGCTGAAAGCAAAAACGGGGAGCTCGTCGGCTTTCTCTGGGCAGAGCGCGGAAAGATGAACCGGATCCGGCATACAGCTTATATTGTTGTCGGGATCCGTGAATCTTACCGGCACCGGGGCATCGGAACAGCGTTTTTCCGGCAGCTGGATGAATGGGCCGCAGCAAGCGGTATTGTCCGTCTGGAGCTCACCGTTGAGTGCCCGAACGGGAGCGCCAAAGCCCTGTATGAAAAGAACGGTTTCCGGGTGGAAGGCATACGTCCCAAAGCCATGAAGGTCAATGGTTCTCTCATAGATGAGTACTATATGGGCAAAATCATCGGAGAACCGGCAGAATAAACATCCGGAGGCTGAACAATGCGTCTTCTGTTTGAAATGGACCTGCACGATTACGCGGAATGCACCCGCTCCTTTGTCCGGAACTCCGCCAGGAGCATTATTATCCGGAACGGGAAAGTGGCGATGGTCCACAGCCTGAAATATGATTATTACAAATTCCCCGGCGGCGGCATCGAAGTCGGGGAAAACCCGGTGGAGGCCATGATCCGGGAAACCCGGGAAGAAGCAGGTTTGACCGTTATTCTGGATTCTGTGAAGGAATACAGTCTTGTTCACAGGATCCAGAAAAGCGACAGTGATCCCGCCGAGTGCTTTGTGCAGGACAACTATTACTACCTCTGTGACGCGCTGGATGAAACGGTTTCCCAGGATCTGGACAGCTATGAATCCGGTGAAGGGTATCGGCTGGAGTTCATGGATCCGCAGTCTGCGATCCAAAAGAACCGGAATGTAAAATCCAGCCCTTACAACGGGCTGATGTTTGAACGGGAAGCCCGGATCCTGGAAATGCTGATCGCCGAAAAATACCTGTAAATACCAAAGGCCGCCGGTTCGAAAAAACGAACCGGCGGCCTTCTTTCTTTTCCGCTTACAGGATATCAATATACTCGCCGTTCAGGGCCTTGTTCATGCTCCTGACCGCGCAGAATTTGCCGCACATGGAACAGGTATCCTCGTGTTCGGGGGCCCTGCTGTCCCGGATCGCTTTGGCGGTTGCCGGATCAATGGAGCATTCCCACTGCTGTTCCCAGTCAAAGGTCCGCCTGGCCTCCGCCATCCGGTCATCCATATCTCTGGCATGCGGGATCTTTTTGGCAATATCCGCCGCATGGGCAGCGATCCTGGAGGCGATGATGCCCTGCTTCACATCTTCCACATTCGGAAGGGCCAGATGCTCCGCCGGGGTGACATAGCAGAGGAACGCCGCGCCGGATGCAGCGGCGATCGCCCCGCCGATGGCGGAAGTGATATGATCGTATCCGGGAGCGATATCCGTCACCAGCGGCCCGAGCACATAGAAAGGCGCTCCCATGCAGATGGTCTGCTGCAGCTTCATATTGGCTTCGATCTGGTCCATCGGCATGTGTCCGGGGCCTTCCACCATCACCTGCACATCCTTCTCCCAGGCCCGCTTGGTCAGTTCGCCCAGGCGGACAAGTTCCTCGATCTGGCACACGTCGCTGGCATCCGCCAGGCAGCCTGGGCGGCAGGCATCCCCCAGGGAGATGGTCACGTCATATTCCCGGCAGATTTCCAGGATCTCGTCATAGTATTTATAGAACGGGTTCTCCTCTCCTGTCATGCTCATCCAGGCAAAGACCAGGGAGCCGCCGCGGGAAACGATATTCATCTTCCGCTTGTGCTTTTTGATCTGTTCAATGGTCTTGCGGGTAATACCGCAGTGCAGGGTCACAAAGTCCACACCGTCCTCCGCGTGCAGGCGGACCACGTCAATGAAATCCTTCGCGGTCAGGGTCGCCAGGTCCCGCTGGTAATGGATCACGCTGTCATAAACCGGTACCGTTCCGATCATGGCAGGGCACTCCGCGGTCAGTTTCCGCCGGAAAGGCTGTGTGTTGCCGTGGCTGGACAGGTCCATGATCGCTTCCGCGCCCATGTCCACAGCGGCCATCACCTTCTGCATCTCAATGTCATAATCCTTGCAGTCCCGGGACACCCCCAGGTTCACGTTGATCTTCGTCCTGAGCATGGAGCCTACGCCGTTCGGGTTGATACAGGTATGAAGCCGGTTGGCGCAGATGGCAACCTGGCCTTTGGCGACCAGTTCCCGGATCTCCTGCTCTGTCCTGTATTCCTTAGCGGCAACCGCCTTCATTTCCGGGGTAATGATGCCCTTCCGTGCGGCATCCATCTGGGTCGTGTAATCTCTCATTGGTCTTCGTTCCTTTCAGGTTAATTTGCTTCTTCGGCAAACCGGGAATTCAGGTCAAAATTATGCTTCATCGGACCGGCGCCTTTTCCCAGGTCCAGCATCGCCCCCAGCGCGCCGGAAATGTATTCCTTTGCCCTCCGTACAGACTCATCCAGGGCAAATCCTTTCGCCAGGTTGGCGGCAATGGCGCTGGACAGCGTACAGCCGGTCCCATGGGTATTGGGATTATCGATCCGCTTCCCTTCAAACCAGGTGATTTTCCCGTCTTCGCAGAGCAGGTCATTGGCATCGTTAATGCTGTGACCGCCCTTCAGCAGCACCGCGCAGTGACGGTCACCACTGATCTGCTTTGCCGCCTTTTCCATGTCCTCCGCGGTACGGATGCTCATGCCGGAGAGGATCTCCGCCTCTGGAATATTGGGCGTGACCAGCTCAGCCAGGGGCAGCAGCTCATCCATCAGGGTCTGCACCGCGTCTGTTTTCATCAGGGCGGAACCGGAAGTAGCCACCATCACAGGATCAACCACCACATTCCCTGCCCGGTAAAACCGCAGCCGTTCCGCGATCACCCGGATCAGCTCCCCGGAGGATACCATGCCGATCTTCACCGCATCCGGCCGGATATCCTCAAACACCGCGTCAATCTGCTGCTGCAGGAATTCGGGTGTCACCTCCATGATGGCCCTCACGCCGGTGGTATTCTGGGCTGTCAGGGCTGTGATCGCGCTCATGGCATAAACACCGTTCATCGTCATGGTCTTCAGGTCCGCCTGGATCCCGGCGCCTCCGCTGGAATCGCTTCCCGCGATGGTCAAAGCTGTTTTCATGCCCCTGTTTCTCCTTTCCCCCGGATCAGGCCGAGCTCCCGGGCTCTGGCTTTCAGTCCTTCAGCGGCTGTCCTCGGGTTTTCCGCCTTCATGATGGCCGATACGGCACAGATGCCGGCAATGGGGATTCCGGCAAGTACGTCAATGTTATCCCGGTTCAGGCCGCCGATGGCGTTGACCGGAATGGAAACAGCCTCACAGATATCCCGCAGGGTATCGGTAGATGTCAGGACGGTCTTCACTTTCGTGGTTGTGGGATAGATGGCGCCAACGCCCAGGTAGTCCGCTCCCTGGGCTTCCTCATCCAGCGCCCAGGGCACCGTTTTGGCCGTTGCCCCGATGATCTTTTCCGTCCCCAGGATCTTCCGGGCCGCGGCAACTGTCATGTCCTCCGCGCCCAGGTGCACGCCCTCCGCGTCCACGGCCAGCGCAACGTCCACCCGGTCGTCAATAATCAGCGGAACGCCGTACTGCCGGGTGAGCGCGTGAACTTTTTCAGCAAGGGCAATGTATTCCCGGGTACTCCTGCTCTTCTCACGGATCTGCAGGATGGTCACACCGCCCTGCAGGGCCGCCTCCACCCGGCTGAGGAATTCCTCCTCTCCGAATCCTGTGCTGTCAGTGATGAAATACAGGCTTGTATCAAACTGCTTCACAATGCTGTTTCCTCCGTGCTCATATTGTTTTCCAGCTGTGCGTCCGTAACCGTGGACAGGGCATCCAGCAGGCTGACCATAAAGGTACCGCTGCCCTTTTCCGTTTCAGCAAGCTGCCCGCAGACGCCCAGCATGACGCAGGCGGCAGAAGCCGCTTCCATTCCCGGGCAGGCGGACAGGAATACGCCGCAAAGCACCCCGAGCATGCATCCTGTGCCTGTCACAGCCGCAAGCTGCGGCGTACCGTTTTTGATCCTTGCGGTTTTTACGCCGTCCGTGACGATATCCGTTTTTCCGCTGGCCAGGACCACCGTACCATATCTCTTTGCCAGTTCACGGGCCGCATCCAGCACCGTAGCCTCATCCAGTTCGCCGTCCGCGTCCACCCCGGGGGAATGATAAGCCGCATGATACAGCGCATAGATCTCCGAATAGTTTCCCTTGAGCACTGCCGGAGCCGCCGTCTCCAGCAGCTTCAGCACAAAGCCGCGCCGCAGTCCGGAGCACGCGGTGCCCACCGCGTCAAGAACAACCGGGATTCCTTCTCTGGCAGCTGCCTGCAGGGAGATTTCCATGGAAACCATCCTCACGTCAGTGATGTTTCCGGTATTCAGCACCAGCGCGTCCGCTGATTCCGTGATCTCATCCACCTCCGCCGGATGCTCCGCCATGATCGGGCGCGCACCGGCAGCCAGCACCGTGTTGGCGCACTGGTTGATGGAGATCGGATTGGTGATGCAGTGAATCAGCGGTCTGTTTTCCCTCACCGCGCCGCGTATTTCACTCAGTCTTCGCATTTGCTTCCCTTACCTTCTTTGTTTTGCATACATAGTAGATCAAACCCGCAGCCGCCGCGGCTGCAGGAGCAGCATAAGCAGCGGTATTCCAGGCGGGAGATGTCAGGCCGAAAGCGGTGGAAGCCACCTTGATTACCACCCAGAGAATTCCTCCCAATGCTGCGATGGTCAGCGCGTCAGCCCGTACGCTCATCTGGTCGTGATAGGCCGCGGATCCCACAGACCGCTGCATCCTGGCCAGCATACCGTTGGATGCCAGCTTGCGCAGGAACACATACGCGATGCTTCCGCCAATCAGCGTTCCGCAGATAAAGGAGGGCACATAGAAAAGCCAGCTCAGCCCTTCCTTTCCCCACAGCAGGGTCATCACCGGATAGGATGCCAGAGCGCCGATGATCCCGGTTCCGATAATCTCACCCGCCACAGCTATAAGGATCTTTCCTTTGGACATGCGATAGAATACCCCGGACAGGAAAGCCCCGAAAACCGCGCCTGTCAGCGCCAGCGGGGGAATCCCCATCGTCAGCATGCGGATGATTCCGATCACCGTCGCGCACAGCAGCGAATACCAGGGACCCATCAGAACTGAACAGACAATATTGATCAGGTGCGCCATCGGACACATTCCCTCCACCCGAAGGATCGGCGAGATCACCACGCCAAGAGCAATCAGCAGGGACAGGACAACCAGTTTCAGGATAACGTCGGACTTCCTCATTTTTGTGAACCCCTTTTCGATATGAAATACGAAGCTTGTACGCTTCGCCCGGTCGGGAATCACTTTTCCCCTCTCACCCCGAAACACGGGTTCCCATCGCAGGATTACAAAGCCCAGGGCGCTCCCCCTCAGCCCGCCGCTCACGCGGATAATGAAAAAGCAGGAGAAAACCTTCAGGGGTTTTCTCCTGCACAAACGTATCCGTTCTTCAGCTTCCTACGGCGGCATTACCCACATCAGGTTTAAGGGTCGAAGGTGAAACCTTCCTCTCAGCCTGTCATCACAAGCTCCCCTGCATATTCAGTTGGTGTGCGGGAACGGGATGCTGTCCCGTACCTGCTCCGGAAATGGATTATATGCCTGCGCCGGGAAGAATACAAGATGTTTTTCCGGAAAACATAAAAAAGCCATTCCCTGTTTTTTCCCTTGACAGGCCGATGGTGTTCTGTTATGATGCGCGAAATACTTTCAGTTCCATGGATATACCGGTATTACGGGTTTTCGTTCATCGTACCCTCACAGAACCGAAAGGCAGGTGAATCACATGGCAAATCTGATCGTAATCTGCGGGCCCCAGGCAGTCGGCAAAATGACCGTCGCGGAAAGCCTGCGGGACAAGCTCCGCTATAACATGATGATGAATCATGACAGCATTGAGGTGTCAGACCGGATCTTCGGGTTTGCCACCCCTGCCCAGAAGGAATTCAACGCCTTTTTCAGGGAAAAGGCCTTTGAGCTGGCCGTAAAGCACAATGTGGACCTGATCTTCACCTATGTCTGCGCTTTTGATATTCCGGAAGAGCGGGAGTACCTGTCAAAGCTGAAGGATCTTTTTGAGCAGGGCGGCGGCCGTTTCTATTTTGTTGAATTAAGCGCGGACCTTGAAACCAGGCTGGCGAGGAACGAAACCCCGCACCGCATGGAGCGGAAAGCCTCCAAGCGGGATGTAACCTGGAGCAGGGATAACCTGCTGAAGGATGCCCGAAGACACAAGTTGAATTCGGATGAAAACGAGGTTTGGTTTGAAAACCATCTGAAGATCGACAATACGGATCTGACTCCCGACCGGGCCGCGGACCGGGTGATTGAAGTCTTCGGCCTGGTGCCCAATGATAAAAGCGAAAAAGAATACCGTTTCGGTGTGTAAAGCACAGAAAACTTTTGGATGACAGAGGTGAAAAAGTATGGCAGGCAAAGCATTATACGTCCTCGCCGGATATGACGACCGGACGGAAAAGACGTTGGCCGGGATGCAGGAGAAGCTGTATAAACTGGGATTCTCCGGTGTCCAGACAAAGAACATTCCCATGCATTTCACCCTGGGCTCATATCATACCGATCAGGAAGAAGCCCTGAAGGAACGCCTTCGGAGGATCGCGGATACACAGCGGGCTTTCGATGTTTCTTTTAACCATGTCGGGCTTTTCCGGCTGCCGGAGAATGACGTGCTGTTCATTAAACCGGAGGCCGGCCGGGAAATGCTGGACCTGAAGGACAGCTTCAATGACAGCCTGGACACCTTCAGCTGGTCAGCCCATACCACACTGCTGATCGACAGGCCGGATGTGATCCGGGAGGCCCTCTCCCCTGTGCTCGGCGGTTTCTCTCCCTTTGAAGGGAAAGTATCCGTCCTGCATCTGTATGAATTCTGGCCCGCGCGGCATATTCTTTCAGTACAGCTGAAAACTTTGGAGGATGATAAACTATGAGCACGAGAGAAGAGATCATCAGCGGATTCTATAACCAGGTTGACGAAGACAGCCGGCTTCAGAATAACCGTCACGGACAGCTGGAATATACCGTGACCATGCATTATATCCACCGCTTTGCCGCGCCCGGTTCCAAAGTGCTGGAAGTAGGCGCCGGAACCGGCAGGTACTCCATTGCCCTGGCAAAGGAAGGCATGGACGTGACAGCTGTGGAGCTGGTGGAGAAAAACCTCGATGTTCTGAAGCAGAACAGCCGGGGTGTGGACCATATCAGTTCCTTCCAGGGAGACGCGACAGACCTGGGCCGGTTTGAGGATCAGGCCTTTGACATCACGCTTGTTCTGGGACCGCTCTATCACCTGTATGACGCGGCGGATATCCATAAAGCCATTGACGAAGCCATCCGTGTCACCAGGAAGGGCGGCGTCATCCTCTTCGCGTTCCTCTCCGTCTTCGGTATCATGTATGCCAATTACCTCAGCGGCGACTGGGCGGAAGGCCAGGAGGAAAACTTTACAAAGGATTACAAAGTTAAGCACTTTAAGGAACAGCTGTTCACCGGATACGATATTGTTGAATTTGAAAAACTGTTTGAGGACAAACCGGTTCAGTGGATCACCACCACCGGTACAGACGGCGTGCTGGAGCCCATTGAAGTGCGTCCGGATTTTGAGATCACGGACGAGGACTTTCCGGCTTTTGTGGACTGGTACCTGGCCTTTTCAGAAAAGCGGGAACTGTTAGGCGCGACCAATCATCTTTTATACATCTGCCGGAAGCAGTGACAGGTCTCCCCGTTTCTTTTGGCAGGACCATGTGATGAAAAGGAAATAATTCGGATGAAAAAGACGACAATCCTGATCGATATGTACGGCGTCATCCTGGAGGAGAGCAAAGGTTTCTTTATCCCCTACACCTTCAATGCTTTCGATCAGTCGGAATATGACAGGCTGACCAGGCAGTTCAGAGAGGAAAACCTGTTTACAAAAGCGTCAAACGGTGAACTGACCTCGGATGAATTCCTGACCCGGCTTGGTTTCGATGATCCCCGCTTCCATATGGTCAACTATATCGATCATTGCCTGACGCTGGATAAAGGGTTTCTGCCCTTTGCCGAAAAATATGCTTCCCTGTACGATTTTGTGCTGCTTTCCAATGACGTTTCGGAGTGGAGCGCATATATCACCGAGCACCACGGACTGGACAGATTCTTCAGTCACAAGATCGTCAGCGGGGATGTGAAATGCCGCAAGCCGGACAGGAAGATCTATGAGACTGCCCTGTCGGTCACCGGGAAGAAGCCTGAGGAATGTTTCTTTGTTGACAACAGTGTCAAAAACCTCCTGGCTGCCGCCGAACTGGACATTGAACCGATCCTGTTCAACAGGGATCACGAGGAATATGACGGAACAGTCGTCACTTCTTTCCCGGAACTGGCGGCACTGCTGGACCAAACGAATAAGGAGTGTTGAGCTGATGCACAGAAGACATATCATCGTTCAGCCTTACGACGAGATGTGGAAACAGGACTTTATCAGTATCAGCAATGAGATCCGGGATGCCCTGGGTGAACTGGCCCTGCGGATTGAGCATGTCGGAAGCACCTCCGTGCCCGGGTTGTCCGCCAAGCCGGTCATCGATATCGATGTGGTCATCCGGGATCATTCCGTGCTGGATGAGGTGATTTCCCGGCTGGCAAAGATCGGTTATCAGCATGAAGGCAACCTGGGCATCGCAGGCCGGGAAGCCTTCGGCTATGAGGGAAAAGAGCACCTGAAAGAACATCACCTGTATGTCTGCCCGGAGGATTCACCGGAGCTGAAAAGGCACATTGCCTTCAGGGATTACCTTCGATCTCATCCCGATGCGGTACAGGAATACAGCCGGATCAAGGAAGAAGCGGCTTCCTTTTACCCGTATGATATTGATCAGTATATAGGGCATAAGTCCCCGGTCATCGAAAAGATCTATAAAGAGATTGGACTATGACAGTCCAGGTTCTGGAGGAAAAGAATGAAAAAGATTTTTGAATCGGAAAACATCAGCTATGTGGAGGTTTCGGCAGAACTGATTCCGGATTACCTCACCATGGTCAATGATATCGAACACGTGGACCGTTTCATCGGCGGTGCGCACGAGCTTTACACCGAAGCGCAGGAAGCGGAATGGGTTCAGGAACAGCTGCGGGAGAAAAAGCCGGTCTTTTCCATGATCGAAAAGAAGAGCGGCCGGTTTATCGGAAACGTTGAGCTGATGAACATCACCGGTTCCGCCGGGGAGCTTGGCATTGCCATTACCGCGGCCATGCAGGAAAAAGGATATGGCACAGAGGCTGTCAAAGCCATCACAGCATACGGTATGAACACCCTCGGGCTGAACCGGGTCTGTCTCAGGACCAACCTCGATAATTACCGGGCGATCCATGTCTATGAAAAGTGCGGCTTCCGGGAATTCAAACGCACCGCCGAACATGTCTGCATGGAAATATTCAGGTAAGGAACCGGCATGAAAAAAACGGATAAACTTGTCCGCCTGCTGATGGCGGATATTGAAAACAGGGATATCCTCGAAGCAGCCTGCGGAACAGCGGATTTTTCCCTTTCAGCTCTGCCGTTTGCCCGCACGGCTGCCTGTATCGATCTGGATGACAGCCGGCTGAATCCGCAGGCCCGTCAGAACGGCCTTCACTTTCAGGTGATGGACGCGTCCCGGATGGATTATGCTGATCACACATTTGATACCGTCTTCATCTATAATGCTTTCAGCCATATTTATCCCCAGTGGAAAGAAATAGTGAAAGAATGCAGGCGTGTCACGAAGGAGAACGGGACCATTATCATTGTCAGCACCTGGTCGCTGGACACAGGTCTGATCCGGGATACCTTCGGTGATAAAGCCGTCATGAAGGACGATTTCCTGATCGTCCGGATTGCTGTATAAAAGCAGGCTGCCGCTGTATCCCCTTTACACGTATAAACAGGTGCCGGTCGGCATGACCGGCGCCTGTTTTTTGTTTGCTGCTCTGTATACAATAAAAATATATGGTTACATTTTTCCTTTTCTATGCAATAATTGTAACAGTTGAATCGTTGAATAGATATCCGACATCAATCGGAAACGAATATATCGGGGCATATAGGAGGAAATCACTATGAAAAAGCGCATTCGGTTCGTTATCCTGCTTGCCCTTGTCCTGCTGGCCGTAAGTGTCTGCACAGCGCAGGCGGATGAACCGCTTCCGGCTGAAATCAGCAGTTATTTCAGCGGGGACGCCTACGCCGGAGCATCGATCACAGATACCGCCCGGTGGGGTTCAGGATGGTTCGTCCTCGTTCGCACAGGCGGAGGGGAGAACGTCCTTTACTGCTTTACAGCTTCCGACGGCAAATGGGTTAACAGTTTCTCAACCAGCAAAGCCATCCCCCAGGGCAGCCACACCGTAGAGATCTATGTGACCAATTCCATAGCAGAATTCTCGGCGCAGGAGCATTTTGACGGCCAGTTCCTGGTCATCAGCCAGTATAACGATGAACAGGGATACCTTGAACTCTTTTCCGCGTATCAGCTTTCCTCCTCCGGCCAGTGGAACCTGATCCGGATCATCAGCAAGGACAGCCGCGGAGCCATTGCCATCGGCGATGGTACCGTCACCTACTACAAGGATCTGAACCAGTCCGGCGTAATCGGAACCGTCCAGGGAAAATTCCAGCGGGATCTCCGCTATATCAGTCTTTCCGCTTTCCCCCGAACCTATCAGAAAGCGCAGCAGCGCCTGACAACGCCCCCCGTACTCCCGGAGGATTCTGAACTCACAGCGCAGGAATTCCGCTTTACCGGCGGCAGAAAGTATCCTGTTTATTCCGCGCCGGATAAGCTTTCCCTTCGCGGCGGAAACGGGAAAGCCCAGGTTTCCACCAACGGATGGATCCAGGTTTTCGGAAAAGAAAACGGCTGGATCCTGATCCAGTATTCCATTGACAAAAACCATTACCGTTTCGGATACATTGATGCCGCTTCCCTGCCGAAAAAGGCAAACGCGGCTGACCTTGATTTCCAGCGGATCAGCGCAGTCGCCAATGAAAAGGTCAGCGTAACGGATGACCCGCTTTTCTCCCGGAGCACGCTGACCGCCCTTTCCGAAGGCGATCCCGTCACGCTGCTGTCCATCATGGGTGAATGGGCCTACATCGAAGGCAGCGGTTTCCGCGGCTTTGTCCCCTACACTTCCCTTGCCTTCCCGTCTGCCGCCGCGGAAGGATACAGCATCTACACCGGCAGCAGCGGAGCGCAGTATGATCTGTTTGAGATCCGGAAGCTGCTGTATGACAAGGATCATCATGTATACGCAGTCACCGGTGTTTATGAGCGCGTTGCCACGGATGAGGAGGGAATGTATTTCGGGGACACAGCGGAAGAAAGCCTCGTCACCTATAACCTGGCAGACAATTTCCATGCGGATATGCAGAGTCCTTCCGGACCTGACCCCGATGCTTTCGAGCCCGTCACGGACCTGTATGCCTGGTATATCAACGCCTACCTGGAAGGGAAAGCCCCTGTCGGCAGGGAGCTGATCTTCTCCTGTGACCTGACGGATGAACAGAATGAAACGACAGATGCGGATTTCTGGTTCGTCACCACACAGATCCGCCTGAATGAGAAGAACGAGATCGAATACATGCGGTACCATTACGTCCCGTGGGCATAATGGTTCCCCTGCATGCAATGAAAAAGGAGCTGAGGATTCTCAGCTCCTTTATTCGTTATCCGATCGGGAAACAAACTTCTGTCACATACTCATCCGGATTCTGCGTTTGCACCGGGCCGACGTGATAGATATTGAACATGGGTCCGCTGATCTGGTATCCATTTTCATTGATCCAGGAAACCACGGTCGCCGTCGCGTCCCCCATCTGCTCATAGCTGCCTTTGATAATACAGCTCGCCACCTTCACCGCCGGAAGGGTTTTGAACTTCACATGCTCCGTATCCTCATAGGTCCCCTTCACGGTCATCCAGGTGATGATCTCCACATTTTCTTCCTTGTATTCCTTATCCAGGAATTCCGCTGCCGCCAGGCAGGGATCCGCGGGGATCAGCGGCGTCTTGCATTCTGCCATCATCCCCCAGAGCATCCCCTCGTCCTCATAGTGCGGAACCACCATATGCACCGTGGCCGCGTATCTTTCCGGGATGGTTTTTACTGTAACGTCATAATTCATGATCTGCTCCTTTCTCAGCCGTTTCCTGGCTGTTTCCAGAAGCATCAGCTTATACTCCGTCTCCTTTGACAGTCTGGACAGTTCCTCCTGCCGGGCGGACAGGAATGATTCCATTTTTTCCGGATCATCATAGTTTTCAAGAATCCGGATGATATCCGACAGGGAAAAGCCCATATCCTTCAGGGCAGTGATCCGTCCGATGGTGAACAGCTGATCCTCCCTGTAATACCGGTAGCCTGTAAAGGTGTCGGTTTCCGCAGGCTTCAGCAGTCCGATGTCATCATAGTGGCGAAGCATTCTGATGCTTACTCTGGACAGTTTTGAAAAATCTCCGATCTTCAGCATTGGTTATTCCCTCCATGGATGGTATTTCTGAGCTCGCCACTACTGTAATGTCTGACATAATGTGAGAGTCAATAGTGTTTGAAAATTATTTTTTCCTGTCCTGCGGAATGAACTGAAAACCTTCAAAAACCTTCAGTCCCTCTTCCGGGAGGACATTGCCGACGATCAGCTTCCGGCTGGCTCCGGAGTTGATCAGGCTTTCACAGGACGGCTTCGGTTTTCCGCCGCTGATCCTGTTGATCTCGCTTTGCGGAACCGAATAATAGATCTGCCCGATCCTGGCCCATTTGATCGCGCCGGAGCACATCACACAGGGTTCGCCGGAACAGACCAGGATATAATCCTCCAAGTATACTTTCTGCTGTTCCCGGCAGTATTCCCGGATCACCTGGACCTCCGCGTGCGCTGTCGGATCACACAGCTCAATGCTCCTGGAATGCGCCTTATGGCAGAAACGGTATTCCGGATCCAGCAGAACCGCCCCGTAGGGATTCTCACCGTTCCGTTTAGCCGTTTCTGCTTCCTCAATGGCGATCCGCATATATTCTTCGATCTTTTTCATGATTTCCGTATCCGGGATCGTCTTTACGCTGTCCATATATCTTTTCCTTTCTGTCCGGTGTGGGAAACAGTATAGCACATCTTTTGAAGGAAACAGTACTTCCTTCCGTTTTTTGACGGAAGGAGGAAATATCTGATATGATGCCGGTAACAAATTTCCGGGAACAGGAGGGACAGCCATGACAGCTCCAGACAGCGAAAAGTTCATCCGCGCGCTGGAAGAAGACGACCGGGACAGTCTGCTCTCCTGCAGGAAGAGCGACCTTCACAGCCATGCCGGGAAAGGCTGCCGGCGGGAATGGCTGGAGAGCCGTCTGAAAAGGCCCTTGTCGGAACCTCCCGTTTCCTTTGACGGTCTTGGCGGAATGCAGGCCTGGTTTACCGGTATGATCAAATCCGCCTGCCCGGATTTTTCCGGCAACATTCTCCGCTGGGAAGGCGCCTTTGCGGAGGCAGGCCGGAACCATCTTTCCAGGCTGGTACTGATCTTCGGCACATCTGATATCACCGGTGCCGGCGGTATGGATTCTTTTTCCGGACTGCTTCAGTCCTTCAACCGGAAATACTGTCCGGATACCGTGCTTGAACCTGAACTGACTTTTATGTCTTCCTGTGATCCCCTGGAAGAAGCGACGCAGGCGGAGGAATACTTTGCTTCCGGTTTCTTCAGGTCAATCGACGTCTGCGGCGGAGAAGGCATCCAGCCGGCGGAAGCGTTCCTTCCCCTGTACCGGAAAGCCGAACAGTACGGGCTGGTTAAGCGGATGCATGTCGGGGAGACCGGCAGTCCGGATGATATGGAACGTGCCCTGGATACCCTCGGCCTGGATGAAATCCATCACGGGATAAGCGCCGCTTCCTCCCCGCGGCTCATGCGCATCCTGGCGGACAGGAAGATCCGCCTGAATGTCTGCCCCGCCAGTAACATTATGCTCGGGATCGTCAGCAGCTATGCTTCCCATCCCGTCAAAACCCTGTTTGAGAACGAAGTGCCCGTAACGATCAATACCGATGACCTGCTGATCTTTGGCAGTTCCGTGGAGAATGAATACCGGCAGCTTTACAGGGCCGGTACGCTGACAGCCGCCCAGCTGGATGAGATACGGATACAAGGGTTTGGCTGATACTTTAATCAATGAAAAAAGAATGGAGAATAACACATGTCTGAAGCAATAAAGAGATACCGGAACGTTGTGGACCAGCCCTGGGGCAGGATGTTCTACGATCTGATTTACCGACAGCTGGATATTCCGGATGACAGGAGTCTGGAGATCCTGGACTTTGGCGCGGGTTTCTGCCTGACAGCGGATCATTACGCCGGGCATCATAAAGTCACCGCCGTGGAGCCGAATGAGGAAATGATCAGCCTGCGGGTACAGGAAAACAGCTATACCCTGGTTCCGCAGGGAGCAGAATACCTTTCAGAAATTGAAGACAGCACCTTTGATGTTGTCCTTTGCCACAATGTCCTGGAATATGTGGAAGATGCCGAATCAGTGCTGAATCAGCTGGTCCGGGTGCTGAAACCCGGTGGCATCCTGTCGGTTGTAAAGCATAATGACCTGGGCCGGGTTGTTGCCTATGCCGTGCTGAATGATGATCCCCGGGCTGCCCTGGACCTGCTGTGCAAAGAAGAGGCTGAAGACAGCATGTTCGGAAGCCGGAATGTGTATGAGAACGAACATCTCGTCAGCTTCCTGGCTGACCGGATGGAGCTTGCTGACACTTACGGGATCAGGACCTTCTTTGGCTTGTCTTCCAATAATGAGATCAAATATACCGATGAATGGTACCGGTCCATGCTGGAGCTGGAAACAAAAGCCGGCACAATGGATGAATACAGGAAGATTGCTTTCTTTAATCATCTGATCTTCCGGAAGAAGCCGGCTATCATATAACGGAAACAGAACCACAGGAAATATCAAAACATCCGGATCCGGGCATGATATCCTGTCGGATGCGGGAGGCGAATACATGAAGGAATGGGTTGAAACCGTCCAGCATATGATAGACTGGATTGAAACGCACCTGGATCAGACCCGGATGCTGCATGACCTCTCTGAAGAGATCGGCTATTCCCCGTGGTACTGCTCGGTGCTGTTCCACGACGTAACAAACATGACCATCAAATCCTACGCGGCCGGCAGGCGTCTGGCCCGTGCCGCGGAAGAGATCCGGGACACCCGGGAGCGGATCCTGGATACTGCCGTCAAATACGGATATTCTTCCCAGGAAGCCCTGTCCAGGGTTTTTAAGGAACAGTATGGATGCACCCCGGCTGTATACCGGAAGAATCCTGTTCCGATCCGCCTTCAGGTTCATAAGGTGGTTCTGCTTCCCGACTACAGCGAAACAGGAAGGATCACGAAGATGGAAACATCCCGTCTGTTTATCAAAGTGGAACACATCCCGGCCCACAAATACCTGGGGATCTGGGAAGAAAAAGCAGCCGGGTACGGTGACTTCTGGAATTACCATGACGAGGATGATGTCTGCGGCTTTGTGACAAGCATGGATAAACTCGCCCACCCCATCGTCACGGCCCATACTGCCGGATGGAAGGAAGCAAACGGAAAACGGTTCTATTTCTATGGAACCGGTGTGCCGGAAGACTACAGCGGCCCTGTTCCGCAGGGATTTGAGCTCCGGGAGATTCCCGCCGGTGATTATCTGGTTTTCGGCTATCCCTCCTTCGACTACATGACCGAAAACGCGGATGTCATGAACGCGGTGGAAGAACTGGCCTGGAATTATGATCCGCATATCCTGGGATATGAATGGGATGAGACTGAACATCCGGATTACCAGAGGCACTGTCCCGAAGGACTTGGTTATCAGGTCCTCCGCCCGGTCAGAAAGGCATGATCAAAGCCGAACCCGTAACGGGTTCGGCTTTGACACTTTATGGAGGATTTTATGCCTGAAGGACCTCAGGGGTGAAGCCCTTTATGCATCTCAGTGATCATCGGCCAGTCTCTGTCGATGCTGTCGCCGTGCACTTCCCAGACGATCAGGCCGCCCAGCTTGTTTTCGTTGATGTAGGCCAGCTTGGCTGCCAGGGAATCAGCGCTGTCATAGGTGATGAAATTGAGATAATCGTCGGATTCAGGATCGTCGTTCCACAGATACGCCGCTTCCTTTTCCTTATCATAGCCCTTATGCCATCCGGGAGTTCCCTCTTCAACAGCGGCCTCCTCAATGGCGATCAGGTCATGCCAGGTGAAATCGTCGATCGCGTCCGCGGCGGCGCCGACAACTTCTTCAGTCGCTTCACGGATCTTCCAGCCATGGCTGTACAGCGGAGAACCGATGGTGATCTTCTCAGCAGGCACGCCCTGCTCCAGCAGGTATTTCACAGCAGTATCCGCGGAAACTTCGCCGAGCAGTGCCGTATGATGGCCGGTGTTTTCTTCCCAGGAGCCCGCCATGTCGTAGGTCATCAGGTTGATCTTGTCCACATAGGGATGCAGGGAAGCGTAATCCTGCTTGCTCAGGGACCAGCCCACAGAGGCACCGGCGCAAACGGTCAGGAGCTTCGTGCCCTGTCCGAAATGCTCGTCCAGCGCTTCGCGCAGTTCTTTCAGCAGCAGGGTGTAGTTGGTCCAGTCGTCACCCACCACCGGGCAACCTTCATCGCTTTCATCCTCAGGTTCCCGTTCCACACCGGGATACTCCCAGTCGATGTCCAGGCCGCCCAGGAAAGGATAGGCATCCAGCGTATCCAGGCAGCTCCTGATGAAGGAGCCGCGGCTTTCCGCTGTCAGTGCCATTTCGGAGAAATGACCGGAATCCGTCCATCCACCGATGGAGATCAGGATCTTTGTGTCGGGATACTTTTCCGCGCATTCCGCGTACTGCGGGAAATGAGCGTTGGGGTTGTCCGGATCGGTGTCAGCCCAGGGGTCAGTGGATACAACGGCAAAGCCGCCGTCCTGGGGAATTACTTCCCAGAAAGCGTGGTTAACGCAGTCCAGCCGGTCCCACGGCAGGCCCTTGACGTCGCACCGGGCGTCGGAATAGATGTTCCAGTTCGGGAAATAAACCGTCACGCCGGGTTCCTCCTTTGCCTGCTCAGCAGGAGCAGCAGCCAGGAGCAGTCCGAGAGTCAGGACAGCCGTCAGTAACACGCAAATAAGTCTTTTCATACCAAGCCCTCCAAATGTAATTGATTGTCCCTTGTGTGGCCACATTCTATCACACATATATTCTGTCGTAATTGACTCCCTTTGTGCTGTTGTTGTCAATCATTGTGCTGTTATTCACATTCGTCCGCAGGCACCGGTTCATGTAACTGTCCGTCTTCAGAAACAAACCTTTCTTTTTCCTTTGACTGCGCGGCCGTTCTTCTGGTATGATCATTGCCGTTGCTGAAAAAACGGACATACGGGAAGCAGAAGGAGGTTGGAAACTTGAACGAATCAGAACTCTACAAAGATCTTGGAATGCTGACAAAGGACAAAACCAGGTGGAAGGAGAGCATTTCGTATGTTTCTTCTTTACTTGATCATGAATCTGAAAAGATCCGGGCCAAAGCACTCTGGCTGCTTGCGGAGATCGGCCTTGAATACCCTCTGCTGGTGAAAGAAACCGTTCCCGCCATTGTGTCTTTCTGCAGCAGTCCGGTCCCCCTTCTGCGGGAACGGGCGGTAAACGCCCTCGGCCGGATCGGCCGGGGCAGTTATCAGGTGATCGAACCATACTGGGCGGACCTGTTCCGCTTTGCCGGGGACGAAGACCCCAAGGTGCGGCTGAGCTTCATCTGGGCTTCGGAAAATATCGCCACAAACACACCCGATATCTATGAACATTCCATGCCGGTGTTTGAGAAGCTCCTGCATGATCCTGATGACAAAGTCAGGATGGAAGCGCCGGAAATCTTCCGGGTACTTGGTAAGCGCAGACCGGAATTCGTCAGGCCTTATGCGGACCTGCTGCGGGATATTTCCGAAACCGATGAAAACCGGGTTGTGAGGATCCATTCCCTCGGAGCGCTCCGGGCAGCCGGTTTGTGAATGCAGGAACTGATTCCCGTCTGCCGGGCAGTCGGGAACAAAACAGCCTGCTGAAGCGTTATATAGATGTATCATGATAAAGGAGGACTACTGTCATGAAGAAACATGTTTGGATTACTATTCTGATCGTAATGACCCTGATCATCGGCAGCATCTGGACAGTCCAGGCTGAAATTATACCGCCCTACGGCGAAGGCCAGATCGGCCTTTCAGCCGTTGTTCTGTGCGAAAACCTGACCGTGCGCCAGGCGCCTGTTGCTGATACCGGAATCATCTCCTCACTGCAGGGCGGAGATCGGATCATCGTCATGAAGCAGACTGACGGATGGGCTGAGATCAGCACTTCGGATTCCGAAGATGATGCCATTATCGGCTGGGTGAAATCAGACTACCTCGCCATTGATCCCGCCTGGTACCACACGGACAAGGCAACGCCGGTATACGCATGGAATGATACTGCGGCGCCGAAGGTCGGTCTCCTGGACAAGGATACGGTTCTCCCCATCCTGAAGGATGACGGCGGTTGGATCGTTGTCGGTCTGCGCGGCGCTTCCGGATGGATTCAGAAATAAGCCATAAAGAGACTTGCGAACAAATAACTCCAAAGGAAAAGATCCTGCCACGGCAGGATCTTTTCTTCATCCGGATCAGTCCGGTTTTCACTGATTACAGTTTTTTCTGCAGCCAGAGGAGGTCATACCACCTGTCAAATTTCTTTCCGACCCCTTTCATCTGTGCCACCAGGGTATATCCCTCCTTCAGGTGATACTTGTAGCTGTCATGGGAGAGGTATTCGTCCTCCTTTTCGCAATAACCCACTCCGGCCAGCAGGTTCACGATCCCCTGATCGCGCAGTCTGCCTTCCAGTTCCCTGTACAGCAGGGATCCCGCGCCCTGCCTGCGGCATTCATGGTCGATATAGATCGATGTTGTTGCCGTCCATTGATACGCTTCCCTCGGACTGTATCGGCCCGCATATGCGTATCCGATCACTTTTCCCTGTCTCTCACAGACCAGATAGGGATACTTTGCCTTGATTTTACAGATCCTCTCCCTGAATTCGCTGACTGACGGCGCTGTATATTCAAAGGAGACTGCCGTATTCCGCACATAATAGGCATAGATCTCTGCAAGCCTTTCGGCATCTTCTTCCTGGACATCGCGGATAATCAGACCATTGTCCATCCTTACTGCCTCTCTCCGATTATTTTTTCCAGCACTGTCACCGCGTTTGCAACAAGCTGCGGACACAGTTCCTTAAAAAGGTTTTTTTCGCGGGCGTATTGTTTGCCTTCAGGGGTTGATATGTCGCACCCGAGGATTTCCCTGCACAGATAAGAGCCGCAGGCTTCCTCAAACCCCCTGATCATCCGGTCGTTTACCTCATTGGCGGTCTGCCTGCTTTCTTCATCCGCCAGGTCATACTGTCCGTATAAGGAGCCAAGCACCATCAACGCCCCTGAACACGCACCGCATACTTCTCCCTTTCGCATTCCGCCTCCGAAACAGGCGCCGATTTTCAGTGCCTGCTCCTCCGAAAGGCCGCATTCATCCGCATACGAGGCTAAAACCGCCTGGGAGCAGTGAAATCCATTATTGAAATATTGCACAGCTTTTTCCTGTCTTGTCATACGATCATTTACTCTCCGCTTTTCTGCAGGCTGCATTGTAGATCTTCAGGGCTTCAAGTACCTGCTGTCGTTTATCCTCTGCTATATTGGCAAAAACCCCGGCAAACTTCCCGTACATGTCATTCTCTATCTTCTCAAACCTGGCCTGTCCGGCTTCGGTAAGGGTAAGCACAACACTGCGGCGGTCTTCCATGGATGGCTCCCGGTTCACATATCCCTTCCGGACCAGCTCCTCAACCCCGCGGCTAATGCCGCTTTTATCCAGTCCGACTTTTTCGGCCAGTTCTTTCACACAGATCCCAGGCTCCCTGCCGATCTCGACAATCAGGAAGCATTGTGACTCATTAATGCCGCACTGGCAGCAGTCAGACTGGTTCAGATACGCCAGATGGCATTCCAGTTCCCTGGTGTATTCACGAAAAAGCTTTACCTGGTCCATAAGCTCATCCTCCTTATGCCCGGTAGGATATCTCTTTTAGTTGCGTTTGTCAACTGTTTATTATTGCAACTATTTTATAACATCACAGGAAAATCAAAAAAGCACCTGCCGCAAAGCAGGCACTGTATATCAGGTTTTTTCCGGATTATCAGATGATCAGTGAAACGCGATCCACGCGACACCAAATCCAAGGGCAGCGCACGCCACGACCGCGATGATCAACTGATAGTTCCGTTTTCCTTCTTCCCTCGCCTTTTCGATATTGTCCAGTTTTTCACCGTTCGTGAAGGCAACGATTTCCTTATATGTATGGATATCATGTTGCTTTTTGACCTTCTCAAGTTTCACGGCATAGAACAGTGCCGCGGCGAACAGCAGCCCCCAGATGACGATGCCCGGTATGCCGCACCATTTCCACAGCGGGAAAAGCAGTACCACACACGCGATCAGCAGGATCGCGTAGATGTTGCTGTCCCGTTTAAAGTTACGAATGTCAGCCTGGTCAATTGTCTCTTTCATGATTTCGATATCTCCTTTAACCAATGTGTCAAGGGAGACGTGAAACAGATCACCCAGCATCAGCAGGCTGTGGATGTCAGGATAGCTTTTGTCGTTTTCCCAGGCGGAGATCGTCTGCCGTGTCACATATAAACGCTCTGCAAGTTCATCCTGTGTCATACCGCTCTGGTTCCTGTATTCCTTCAGCCGCTTTCCAAGTTCCATCTCATCGTCCTCCTTGCAGCCACAGCATATCGAAACCCGGGCTTTTCATCCATCAAATGTACTTTACACCGGCTGTTCCGCCCGTGTCAAAACATCTTTACATCCTTATTTTTCAAGCTTTTCAGCGGTGTCTGTATTGACATCACCGGTTTTGTCATCCGTCCCTGCTTTCGTGTCGGATTTGCCCAGGAATTTGGCAGCAAATTCCACGGCATGGATGGCCAGCGAGATCCGCTTGGCCTGTTGCTGGGCGATCAGCATATCCAGGGTATTGGTCATCACGGTAATGTTCACCTGGCTTGTCCCCGCGTACTGATCGGATACGATCATAACCGCGTGCATGGCCCGCTGTGCCAGGTCTTCTTTCTTTTTCCCATAGAGATTCTGCTCAGCCAGGAATTCATCCGCTTCCCGGATTTCTTCCACCAGTTCGGTAACCGGTCTGTCCGACAGGGACAGAGCCGCAAGGGGTGCCAGTTCAGCGGAATGACCGTATTCCACTCCGGTTTCCTGCAGGGCGTCATACAGTTCGATCACCCGCTGTGTCCTATCCTCCGCCGTACCTGCGGCCATGGAAAGAACCTGGGCCGCCGTCTGCGATCCGCTGCCGTTGGAGAACCGGGCCTTCAGCAGCTGATAGCCGTCTTCTGTCTCTTCAAGCAGTTCATCGTCCGTTTTATCCGAAAAAGCGAGCAGCATCGCGAAAACGCTGTCCGTGTTGTCTGTGAGCATCCTGTGCTTTTTGTTCATCCGGCGGTACAGTTCCCTGCCCCGGGTTACGGTTTCCAATGTCACGTTCCGGTCCGCCAGGTCCGTAAGCAGGAAAGCGGTCAGCACAAGATACTCTGTTCCCTTGAACTGTTTCTTCAGCAGGCGGAAATAATCGTTGGCCTGCACCATCCTGCTTTCCGGATTCTCACCAAGTGCCAGCATACCGGAAAGAAGGCAACGGATCTTCCTGCTCCGGAATTTGGAAAACGCCCCTGTGTTCTTTTTGATCACAGCCCGGCATTCTTTCAGCCTGTCCGCGTCCGCCATATGACCGTTAGCGCAAAAGATGTTGGCGCATACCGCATAAAGGGCGCTGTTGTCCCACCTGAACGCTTTCTTCACCGCTTCGCGGTTGGCTGTATAGTCTGTGCAGAGTTTTTCCAGTTCCGGTTTCATATGAATCTCTCCTGTAAGTGAGCAGTTTGTATCCAATGGTTGTATTATATGCACCGCACACAGTACGTACAAGGTGTACAGCGTTTTTCCGCAGTACTTTTCCGGATGTTATCCTCTGCCGTGTTTTCTCCCGTCCGCAGTTTTTTTCACTTCCATTGTTCTTCCCTTTTGACGGAATCATAAGCCTTTTGATATGATGATACCGCTGACATCAAATCATGTCATATGGAGGATAATAAAATGGACAGGGAAAAAGTAACAGCTCTGTTTGAGAAATATATCCGCAAGCTCCGCATTACCCCCGCCTGGGATGTAAAGCTGGAATTCGTTGAAGATCCTGAATGGCGGAAAACCGGGGACTTCAAGATCGACTGCGATGACAGGAAGGCAATCCTGCTGCTGAACGCGGTTTCACCGAAACAGGAGAACATTGAGGAAGTCATCGTCCATGAACTGATGCATATCAAGATGTATCCACTGGACCAGGTAACCGAATCCCTGATCAAAAACTGTTTCGAGGATGGTTCCGCCGCAAGCCGGTTTGCCTACCAGCAGTTCTTCACCACCCTGGAGCAGACCGTTGAGGAAATGGCGAAGTGTTTCCTGCTGGAGTTCGGGGAAAACCGGGATCTCTCCTTCGGCAGGTGCGCCGTGGCCAAATCCTTCAACGAGCTGTATAACGGACTGAATAATATTGAATAAAAGGATAATGGACCATCATGAAAAAAGCATTACTGATCCTCTTGTGCCTGCCGCTGGCAGCATTGTTTTCGGGATGCGCAAAGAAAGCCGCTGTCAAAGACACAGTCACCGGAAACATGAAAACATACACCGAAATGGATGACGGAACATGGATGTGTGATAACTATACCTACAAATACCGTCTCGAGATCTCCGGAAGGATGCCGAACGCGGCCGAGGATTCCACCTTCGTCTGGTTAAGCAATATCGAAGAGATTTCTTTTGACCAGGCCTATAAAGCCGCTGGAGTCAGCAGCGATACGGAAGATTATTTCCCGCCTGAAAAAGCAGTCCTTGTGGAGATGCACTAACCGAAAGAATAATTCATTTCATCTGTGGAGAATACGATGCTGATCAAAATCACAAAATACGAAGACCTGGATGAAAGAAAGCTGATGGATATCTATTCCGAAAGCAACTATGAGAACACGGATTATTTCTTTCCCGATGAACCTGACAAGGAGAAAGCAGCCCGGCAGGTCGAAGCCGGCTTCCTTGATTTCCTGAAGAACGACTTTTTCAGCAAGCCTGAGGCCGTCGTCTGGGTTTGCGAAGAGAACGGAACCTGGCTCAGTGCTTTGAGAACATGCAAAGTCAGGGATGTATATTACCTTGAGGCCCTGGAAACCCACCCGGATCAAAGGAAAAAAGGCTATGGAGCCTTACTGCTGTCAGCGGTTGTGGACGCCATGAAAAAGGAAGGCCCCTTCCGGCTGTGCGACTGCGTCAGCAAAAAGAATTTGCCGTCCCTGAAAACTCATGAAAAATGCGGCTTCCGGATCGTCTCGGAAGGAGGCTACGATTATCTGCTGGAGGAAACGGATGACCGTGATTTCGGGCTTGAGTACCGTTATCCGGAAGCATGATAAAGAGAAACAGATGGTCACTATAAAGGAAGAGCGGGTTTCCGCCGCCGAATACATTGATTTTCTGAAAAGAACGGACCTGGGTTCCCAGTATCCGAAAGAACGGTTTGAACAAAGGATCGAAAAGCTCGTCCGGAACGTATCCATCAGCCTGATCGCCCGGAACGGGGAGGGCCTGATCGTCGGCGCTTTGTTCGGGCTCACCGATTTCTGCTACTGGCTTTATATCACCGACCTGGGCGTTGACAGGAACTACGAGCGTCAGGGAATCGCCACCCGGCTGATGAAGACCGCCCATGAGATCGCCGGCGGTGAAAAGGACATAGCGGTATACCTGATCGCCAATGAGGACGCCGTGCCCTTTTACGAAAAGATCGGCATGAAAAAGGCGAATGACGTCATGCAGTATAACCATATCGAGTGGACTGAATGGACCGTGGAATAACAACAATCAAAGCCGAACCTGTTTATGGTTCGGCTTTGTCATTTCAGGTTTTACTTTGATTCCTGTCCTGTCCGTTTTTTCCGGGATATATACCGAAAGAATATCACCAGCCCGATCAGTATACCCGCAATCACACCGCCCGGGACAGAGGGTATCCTGTAAAGCACACCGGCCAGCAAAAGCATCAATATGGCATAAAGCACGCCAAACGCCCGGCACACATACGGACGCACCCGGTACATCTGATCGGATGCCAGACTGCTCCTGATATATTCAAAAAAGCATTTCACCTTCCTGATCCTCCATTCCCGGAATCACGATCTCCCTCATTGTGATTCAAGAGTAACACAGGAGGATCGTTCAAAACAGAACAGGCACTGAGAGATAACTGCGGCTATTCTGTTTTTAAAAGAGAAAATCGAAGCATTTTTATGTTATGATATAAAAGCAAAAGCAAATGTGCTGAAGGATGTGATACTGTGAACATTTACGTTGATTTTGATGACTGCCTGTGTGAAACAGGAAGGGCTTTTTCCACGCTTGCCGCTGAGATGTTCGGTATAGATATCCCCTACGAGCATATGCGTTTTTTCAACCTTCAGCAGGCCTTTGGTCTGTCTGACGAACAGTATGACAGGCTGCTCGTCAGAGGCCACGAACCGGAGATGCTTCTGTCCTTTGAAGAGACACCCGGTGCGTCAAAGGTCATCAATGAATGGATCAGCCTGGGCCATAATGTGACGGTGATCACCGGCCGTCCTTTCAGCGCCTGTGAACCCTCCCGCGCATGGCTCGACAGCCATGGCCTCCGGGATGTAAAACTATACTTCCTGGATAAATACGGCAGGGAAAATATTTTAAAAAACACAGATTTCAGTCTTAATCTTGATGATTTCTTCCGGATGAAATTCGATTTCGCGGTGGAAGACTCTCCCCTGGCTTTCCGGTTTTTCGATCATCTGCCGGATCTGAAGGTCATGGTCTTTGACAGGCCGTGGAACCGGATGCCGGAGCTTCCGGGCTGCAACTACCGCAGGTGTCCCGACTGGGAAACCATCAGGGCAAATGTAGCCGCGCAGCCGGGCGATCTTTACTGACTGTTGTCTCTGCCCGCAAGGATAAGGTTCCCGACCTCTTCGGCAGAAGCAGCCAGGAGTACCGCACCGGCATCCGTCAGTTCCTTCCGGTCTCCGTATCCGTACAGCACCCCGATACTGTCCATGCCGAGGTTCTTTGCCGCGGTCATGTCATTCTCCCGGTCTCCCACCATAACGGCCTTCCGGATATCCCCGACGCCGCACATCTGAACCGCGTACCGGAGCACCTCTGTCTTGCTTTGCCGGTCCGTGTCATTTGCTGCTGCCACAAAATCAAAATACGGGCACAGTCCGAAGTGTTCCAGCACGATCTCTGTTCCATGCGCTCCCTTGGATGTCGCTATGATCAGTTTCTTTCCGGCGGCCTTCAGGCCGGCAAGCATCCCCTCCACACCGGGATATACGCTGTTCTGGAGCCGCCCGCCCATATCGTTATAGTATTCCCTGTAGAAGGCAATAGCCTTCTCACTGTCTTCCGGGGAATACCCCAGTTTTCTTTCAAAGGACTCCTTCAGCGGAGGGCCGACAAACTGACGCAGTTCAGCGGGATCCGATACCTTCCCTCCCATTTTCTCAATCGCATAGGCAAATCCGTTCATGATCCCGGGACCGGAGTCCGTCAGTGTTCCGTCCAGGTCAAAAAAGATGAAATCATAGGTATTCATATTTCTTTACCGCCTCTTTTCCGCGACCATGATATCCATACAATGCTGGTGCGGGATTCCTCCGCTGTTGCAGTCAAAGAGTTCTTCGTCGATCCGGTGCAGATGCCAGTCATGATAGTAGGAGAACAGTTCACCGCTCTTCCATTCATAGCGGTTTCCTTTTTTCTGTCCCGACCGTTTCAGGTAAGGTTTGGAAACAAAAACATTCAGTGCGTGAATCCCGCCCTCGTTCGTAAACTTTTTCAGGTTATCCGTGACCTCTTCACGGATCTCCGGACGCAGGAAATGAAATACCCCGCTGCTCAGGATAATGTCATATTTTTCCGTAAGCCGGTAATCAGAGATATCAGCCTTGAAGAAGTCCACGCGGGTACCGCATTTTTCCGCAAGGATACGTCCCTTCTCCAGGCCGTTCTCCGCAATATCAATAGCTGAAACGCGATAACCGTTCCGTGCCAGGAATACGGCATCCTTTCCTTCGCCGCAGCCGATATCCAGCACCTTATACGGCTTTACCGGCGGCCGCATCCGCAGGATGTCATAGCAAAGACGGTTGGGTTCTATTCCCCAGTAGTATTCCGTGCTCTGATACCTGGCCTCATAATCAGCCAGAATCGGAGACCGGTATCCCACCAGCGCGTCCACCGTTGTTCCCAGCATTTCCGCAAGTGCCGGCAGCAGTTCCACGTCCGGATGGGATGCATCTGTTTCCCATTTGGAAACAGCCTGGAAAGAAACTGACAGTTTCTCCGCCAGTTCCTTTTGCGTCATCCCCAGGGCCTTCCGTTTTCTCGTGATCGTTTCACCGATGCTCATCGTATCCCTCCCGCCGTTCATGTGCTGATGTATTCATTATAGAAAAGAATTCCACGTTTTCAATAATCCATTCAGAGAATCAAAAATAAAATTCTACTGTCAGTTGAGTTCTGTAATCTCTCCCCTTTTTTCTTTGACGCGGCAAGTCAGCTTTTGATATGATGGTCAGCGGAATAATCAGCAAACCGGCATTCAGCAACGATCATATCTGTAAAAAGAGGAGATTCATATGCGTATTGGCATCATCGGCGCAGGTCATCTTGGAAAAGCATTGATCGCGGGGCTGGTCAGAAGCGGCCTGGACCAGGAACAGATCATCCTGAACGCGAGATCCGCAGAAACAATGGATGCGGTAAAGCAAACTTACCCCGGCATCATTGTCACCGCGGATAAAAAGCATCTGGCTGCCGGATCAGATGTGATTGTCGTTGTCGTTAAGGCGCAGAATGCCCGGGAAGTATTCACTGAGATCAGGGAAACAGATCTTTCAGGCAAAACGATCATCAGCTTTATGGCCGGTGTCAGCTTAAATGACATGCGGGAATGGCTGCAGGACACCTGCCGTGAATATGCTCTCATCCGAATGATGCCGACTGTGGGAATATCCATCTGCAAAGGCGTTATCGGTGTTTCCTGTGATCATGACCCGGCCGGATCCGATAACGTAATGGATCTGTTCCGGCACCTGGGGTACGTCATCCGTCTGCCGGAGGAAAAGCTTGAGAGTATCACGATCTGTGCGGCCAGCGGGCTGGCGTTTACGGCTTATCTGATGAAAGCGTACAGGGATTCCTGCAATAGGCTGATCGATGATCCTTCTGTCAGTGAAGAGATCACCCTGCGTGTTTTTGAAAACGTGATCGAATCCATCCGAAACGAAGGCAGCACGTTTGAAAAGCTCATTGAACAGATATGCACTAAAGGCGGAACCACAGAAGCCGGAATGAACATCCTTCAGAACAGCAGCCTGAATGGGATCATCAATCAGTGCCTGGATTCCGCTTACGCCCGTGTGAGCGGACTGAAAGGCGAATAATTTCAGCGGGATATGTGATAGCGTTTGGGAATATTTGGATACCTTTCAGGCGTTACATTATCAGAAGCAAACATCCTGTGATCTGATTTTTGATGGGAGATGATGTCCTTATGTCGAAAAAGACATTTCAACTGATCGCCCTGATGATCATGATGATCTGTATACTGTCGGTATCCCCCGCCGGCTGTTCTGAATCAGATCATTCCGTTACTCTCCCGAAGGATGCAAAAGAACGAGATGATTATCTGCCGTTAATGGAAGACACCTCCATAGAGAATATCTATGTGGAAGACGGGAATGATTTTTTCCGGTCCATTGACGGCGTGCTTTTTACGAAAGACGGAAAAGAACTGCTGCTTTATCCGGCAGGCCGGCATGAAGAAAGCTATTCTGTCCCGGAAGGGACAGAAAGAATAGACGATGATTGCTCCTTTGGATATGGCTGTGCACTGAAGACGCTGGAGCTGCCCGCTTCTTTGCAGTCATTCTGCAGCGAAAACCTGCACCGGACAGAGATTGAGCGCTATGTCGCTGACCTCGCCAGTCCCGTATTCTGCGATGTGGACGGTGTCCTGTTTTCGAAGGATCTGAAGACACTGGTCGCTTATCCGCCCGGCAGGCAGGAGAATGAATATGCTGTGCCGGATGGAACAGAGGTCATCGGTATTGGCGCGTTCTATGAAAACAAATATGTCATAAATATACTCCTGCCCGAAAGCATTCATACAATTGGCATTGATGCTTTTTACATGTCGTACATAGAAAGCATCAACCTGCCAAAGAAAATGAGATCCATTGGCTGGAGCGCCTTCAAGGATTGCTATAGCCTTGTTTTTTCTGATCTGCATCTCCCTGAAGGTCTGACAGAAATTGAGGCAATGTCTTTCGAAACCTGTCAGTTACTGGGAACTCTCCATATTCCGGAAGGAGTAACACTGATTGATCAGGAAGCGCTTTGTTTCCAAGCCAAATTGACAGATATCTACTGGCCTGACAGCCTCAATTGTTTCGTTGATGAAGCCTTTATGAAAGAATGGGTATGGGATAAGCTCGAAATGGTCTTTGGATGGAATGATACAGGCATTGCTGATTATACCTGTGTTATGCACGCTCATGAAGGCACGCCGGTTTCGGAATGGATCAAAAACTATCCTCATATCGTTGCGCCTCAGGGAGTGGATACCATGGATGTGAATGGTTATACAGCTGCCTGTGATCGGGCCATGCAGAAAGCAGGATATAAGGATGCGGCTGTCTGTTATAATCCGGAGGAGAAATGGATGGCTGTGAAGCCTTTGGTCGCCTACAATCTGCACCATGCTGCCGCGGTATACCAGTATCAGGGAAAAACGATCCTCTGCGGTTTTGATGACCTGGACGGCTGCTGGAAACTCAAGTGGGTAAACGAGACATTCCTGGATGACGGCAATCTGCCGGTATTGTTTGCCTTCTATGGGGAAGATTCACTGCGAATCATCCTGCCGGATGCAACCTTCCCCGACCTGCTCAATGCGATAGATTATCGTTTCGATGCCAAAACACTGAAACTGTCTTCAGCCCTGTATGTCAAAGATTATCTGTGGTATGAATACTATGATCTCTGGCAGTGCAGGCTGCAGGATAACACCCTGATTTATGCGTATCCTGACGAATGGGATTACGGCGATGAAGGAAAGCAGCTCGAAGAAAAAGGCGAAGATTTTGCTTCCGTTGAAGTGGAATCCGGCACAGTATACCTTCCCACCGCAGTAAGGCTGCCCTTCCCTCCGGGTGTTGATTTTGAATATGTGACTGAAGAAGAAACTATTATCCCATAGTATCAGTCTTCTCAGAAAGCAAGTATAAAGAGGCTGCCTCTTATGATCTTTTGAGATCATTTTGAGGCAGCCCCTTTTTGCTGTTGTTATTCCCTTGTCAGTTCTTCTTGATATAATCATTCGCCACATATCCGGTCTTTCCGGTTGTGATATCCACGACCTTGCTCCAGACCTTGCCGCGGGCAATGACCTTCACCTGGTCCCCGGCAGTCAGCCGGCGGATCGAACTTGAGGTTTTGTTGGGCTTCGCGCGCAGGCATACGCTGCTGTTGTCCTTGGCGCCGCGGGCTTTGGCGCTGGCCAGGTAGGGATTCTTCAGGGTAACGAAATTATCGTCCCTTTCAGTGATTTCGTACTTGCCGGGCTTCTCGCTCACCAGGAAACCGGCCTGCACATATCCGGAGTAATGATAGTCGCTGATGGCCACCCAGCCGTTGCCGGCGTCATAGTCAACATGTACTTTGGTACCGCATTCCAGACGGACGATGACTTCGCCTTTGGTGCTGGACTCTGTCCGTACGTTCAGGCTTTTTCCGTTGGAGCAGTTTACCCACATATCTTTTCCGTCTTCCGCAGAGGCGAGGACGGGAACCATCAAAGCAAGAACCGTAACCAGGATAACGGCGATACTGAGAATCTTTTTCATACTCTTTCCTTCCTTTCAGTGCCTGTACCAGGCAGCACCTTCATTCCTTCAGCCTGGCCGGTTGTGTCAGGCACCTGTTAATACGCATGACCGAAGGCGGATGGCAGCCGGGGCTGCGCTTTTTATTTTCAGACCGTAAAAGCCATTTTTGACATTGTTAATATGTATAATTGTATGTACAATAATTCATGATTTGCGGCCCGTCTGGTCAAGAAGACGGTCTTCCCGCGTGAAATGAGGACACACTTATGACAAACAGAACAAAACTCCTGACATGCCTGTTGCTGTGCCTTGTATTCGTCGCAGCCTGCTCCGCCGCGCTGGGAGCATCCGATGAATATCCCCTCTGGATTGGCGGAACTCAGGTTACCGCGGAAAACTGCAGTCAACTGTCACAAAATCACTGGAGCTATGATCCTGCGTCCCATACCCTTACGCTGGACAACTATACCTACAGCGGCCTGGGATATGAATATACAAACAGCAGGTACGCCGCGATATACTATAACGGCACTGAAAACCTGACCATCTCCCTGAGCGGGTCAAACAAGATCACCCAGTCAAGAGACTGGGCCTATGATGACGATCACGTGATCAGGAGCGATAAAGCTGACTGTACCGTAACCTTTGCCGGTTCCGGCAGCCTGGACATAAATATGTTCGATACCTGGGCCGGTCCTGCGGTCTTCTGCAAGGGTCCGCTGGTTTTCAGCAGCGGCTCAGTCAAAGCAATCGGCGGAAACTGTGGTATCAGTGCGTCTGCGATTACCATCAAAAAAGAAATCACCGCCGTGGAAGTACAGGCGTATCTGGATACCGCCAAAGCCTTTAACGGAAAAGTGATCAATGAAGTAATCGGAGTCGGTTATAATCAGTGGCAGCAGCCCACAAGCATACCGGCCGATACCGCTGGAAAGAAGTTAAGCTATAAGGAAGTTGGCTTCCCTTCCATGACATTCACGCTTGTCTATGATCCCAATGACGGTCTGGGCGCCATGGATTCAGAGAAGGTAAATGAAGGCGAGTTTTTCGAACTTCCGGTATGCACTATTGAACCACCGGAGGGCAAGATATTCAGTCATTGGGAAGTCAGCGGCGTGGACCTGCTCGGTATGCCGGGATCCGAAGTACTGATAACCCGTTCCTGTGTAAATAACAATACCGGAGAGATCACGGTAATGGCCAGGTGGGCAGAAGCACCAGCCGCGACTATCAAGACCGCTCCCAAGGGACAGGAGTGCACCTACACAGGTTCCCCCGAGGAGCTTGTTACCGCAGGCGCAGCTGAACATGGCACGATGCAGTATGTTCTCGGTACAGATGCTGAAACAGCTCCTGTTTCCGGCTGGAGTACAGACATTCCCACCGGTGTCGAAGCGAAAACTTATTATGTTTGGTACCGGGCCATCGGCGATGAAACCCACAGCAGCTCCCAAAAGCATTGTGTCACAGCGGTCATCAGGAAAAAAGAGGCCACTGTCACGGCGAAAGCCCAGACAATCCCGGAAGGCAGCAAACCCGAATCCGGCGTGGAATATGCTGAACTGACTGATGCTGTAAATGGTCATACACTCAGTGCGGTAACAATTACCGCAGACGGCAATAAACTCGTACCATCCGCGGCAAAGATCCTTGGCGCCAAGGAGCAGGATGTGACCGGTAATTATACCATCACCTATGTGCCCGGCGATCTGATCTTCCGCAGCAAAACCAGTGTGAAGGTAACCTTCCGCGTGGTCAACGGCGAATGGGACAACGGCGGAAGTGATGACCGCGAAGTCATCCTGACAGGCCATGAAGGGGACGTCCTGAAGCTGCAGGCTTCCCAGATCCCAGGTGCGGGCACAAAACCCGCAGCCAGCTGCAAAGCCGGCAGCTGGAATACGACACCGGATACCGAAACCGCGGTCACGAAAGACACGACCTATATTTACACCTATGCGGAAGATCCGGTCTATACCGTTACGGTTCAGGGAGACAAGTATACCCAGGGCAGTGGAAAAGACTTTGTATTTACCGTAAAGCGCAGCATTCGGGACAATGTGACATTTGACAGTTTTATCAGCGTTACCATGGACGGCAGTCCCGTCAGTGAAAAGAATTATCTCAAGGCCGCCGGCAGCCTTGTCCTGACCCTGAAGGCAGACTACCTGGATACGCTGCCTGCCGGGGATCACAAGGTCGTGATCACCTTTGCCGATGGTGAGACAAAAGCAAACCTGCCCATTGAGAAGGCTTTGCCCACTCCCTCGCCCGCTCCGACTGCCACACCCCGTCCTGTTCCTCACACCGGTGACAGCACTCATCCGGCTGTCTGGATCGGACTGCTTCTTCTCAGCCTGCTGGGTCTGTTTGTTGTCACCGCAGTCCTGAAAGCTTCCCGGAAAAAGTAAGCCTGGCAGTACAGCAATTCAAAGAAAGAAGGGAATAAACATCTTGAAGTTCTGTAAAGCGATTCGCGTCTTTATGTCCTTTTTGCTGATTGCGGTCATCGCCGTTTCCCCTGCCTGCACGCTTTCTGAAACGCCATGGGAAACCATGCGTTTTCCTTTGACAGGTGTTGAGATTGATTTTCCGCCTGCTTCGGAGCTCTTCGGATCGCTTGAGCTGACGAGTGACATAGACCTGGCTCCCGGTGTCCGTTTTGTGGAAGTATATTACATAGGTGCTCCCAAAGAGATGGGCCTTTCTCTTTACAGGCCGGACCGGGCTTACACAGAGGAGGAGAACCAGCTTCTCCATAGCACATGCGTGTCCCTGCTGCAGATCGTATGTATGGATAACGGGAAGACAATCAATCATATGCCCTCCGACCACCGGGATTTTCTGAATCTGAAAAACTTCCGTGAACTTGGTTCTTACGAAGATCACAACTTCTATATATGCTGGCTTCCGGATGGATATGAGTCTGCAGGCATGCTTTCAGCGGAAGCAAAAGAAGAGATTGAATCCCTGGTGCAAAGCTGTATGGAACCGGATCGGATCCGTGTCTTCAAGCCCGGGGAAGTAAGCAGTGTGCCGATAGAATTTGAAACAACGGATCTTGACGGAAATCCGGTTCAGTCCGGGGAGCTGTTCGGAAAGAATACCCTGACAATGGTGAACGTCTGGACCACCTGGTGCGGAGCATGCCTGTACGAACTGCCGTCCCTTCAAAGTCTGAGCGAAAGGGTCAGCAAAAAGAATGTCGCGGTTGTCGGCATTGTGATGGATATCCAGAACCCGGAAGACAGTGAAACGATCAGCAATGCGAAGCAGCTCATTGCAGATGCCGGCGTACAGTATATGAATCTGATCCCCTGGGACGGAATCCTGGATGTGCTTCCGACCTATGCCTATCCCACCACGTATTTTATTGATTCAAGCGGACAGCTTGTCGGTGAACCTGTAACCAGTGCCATGTCTTCCTATGCTTATGAATCCATCATTAAAGAAAGACTCGCTGTTCTGGTACAGGGAAACTGATTCTCTGCAAGAAGCATCTGAAAATAAGGAGTAATGTATAATGAAACTGCAGAAAGTTCTGGAAAACCTGGTAACCATCGTACTGCCCTTCATCGGATTCACCCTTGTCGTGGTATCCCTTTTTGCTTCAAAAGTATTCGGCTGGATTGGTCTCATCCTGATGGGGATCGCAAACGGATATAACCTGGTCCGGAGATTGCGGGATTCCAAAAAGAAGGAACAGGAAGCAAAAGAAACCCACTGACAGCCATCACTGGCTGCGGTATTCATATGTAGGGAAAAGAAAGAGAATCCATGAAAGAGATAATGATCAAACCGATAGGATATGTCAGGAACGAAGTTCACGAAAAGAAAGACATATCCTGGGGTAAGGATATATCCTTCATTGAATTGGATGAAGCGTATCATACCGGTCTGAAAGGCCTTGAAGAATTTTCCCACGCAATAGTGCTGTATTATCTGGATCAGGCGGAATATATAAGGGATAAGCACCTGCAAAGGCATCCTCAGGAACGGTCTGATATGCCTCTTGTGGGCATTTTTTCACAAAGAGGAAAAGACCGTCCCAACAGGATTGGCTTAACTTCTGTAGAAATTATATCTGTCAGCAACAGTACATTGGCTGTAAAGAGCCTTGACGCCATCAACGGCACGCCGGTTCTGGATATAAAGCCATATTTCCCGGTTTATGATAAAAAGGATGCCAAAACTCCCGAGTGGGTTGACCGGCTGATGGAGCAGTATTTCTGATCCAGGCGGCATCCGGGCAATCGCACAGAATTCAACAACACATAACACGTAAAGGAGATTTCCCATGCTTCCACCCCTCCTGCAATCAGGCAACCTCATCGGCCTCGCCTCGCCTTCCTGGCTGGCTACCGAGGAAAGCATTGCCCCTTCTGTCACCGCCCTGGAGTCGCTCGGTTATCGGGTCCGTCTTGCTCCGCAGATCTTCGCCCATGGTTGGGACTACGCCGCAACCCCGGAAGAGCGTGCCGAAAGTTTCAACGCCCTCATCCGCGACCCGGAAGTGCGCCTGGTCTTCTTCGGCGGCGGTGAAGGCGCCGATGATATCGTTCCCCTGCTGGACTATGAGGCTGCCCGCCGCGATCCCAAGCTGTACCTCAGCTACAGTGACGGCACCAGCATTCTGAACCCGATCCACGCAAAGACCGGCCTGGTCACTCTCTACGGCCAGACGCCCGGAAGATTTCCCGACACCATAGCGAAGTATCCGACAGACTACAACCTGCGCCAGTTTACCGCGTTTACAACTACGCGGCCGAAACGTCACACTGCCGCCGCCCCCTGGCGTACGCTCGTTCCGGGCCGTGCCGCGGGCATGCTGGTTGGCGGCTATCTGGCAAATACCATCTTCGCCGCGGCAACCGGGCAGCTGCTGCCCGAAGTTGCCGGAGACCTGATTCTCTTCGTTGAGGACAATAAGATGTTCAACGGCATTGAAGCGTTCAGCGCGCATATTGCCCGTCTCGAACAGTGCGGTATTATGCCGCGCGTGCGTGGCCTGCTGTTCGGCCTCTATTCCGTCCCGGCAGATGAACAGGTGCTGACGCGCCTTACCCGCCTGGGTGAAAAGTGGAATATTCCCGTCGCCTATTCAGATGACTTTGGTCACGGCGAAAACAGCGCCATCCTCCCCATCGGTGTCAGGGCAGCCCTGGACGCCGGGAAATGTACGCTGGAATATGACTGGGAATAACTCTTTCTATACTGTTTCCTGGAGGCATTGAATGAATAACGGGATCATTATAAGACAAGCGAAAAAAGAAGACGTCAGGCAGATAGCAGAAATCCTCGTTGAAGACTGGCAGACTGCCTATCGCGGAATAATGGATGATGATTTCCTGGATTCCCTGAGTGTGAACCAGCGATATGAGATCGAAGTCAAAAGATATGATAAGTATGTCGTTGCCGCTGAAGGAAATGAAATCCTGGGATATGCCTGGCTGGAATCAACGGAGGAAGCACCGGCAGACTGCGAAGTGATTGCCCTGTATGTCAGGTACTCAAAAAGAAACAAAGGCACCGGAAAGCTCCTGATGCGGTATGCTTTCAATTATTTCAGGAGCATCGGCAAGAAAAAAATGATCATCTGGTGCCTGAAAGAGAATCATGAATCACGGAGATTCTATGAAAAAGTCGGCGGCAAAGAGTATCAGACCGGCTCTCATAACTGGGGCGGCAAAGGCTACGAAATGATCTCTTACCTGTATGATTTATGATGAGTGTCTTACTGTAAAAGAGACCGGAAAGAAGAGGGCTGCGCAAATATGAAGCATATTATCACAGTTCAGCACACACAGTCTGTTCATCACACGAACGGAATGGTCGGTTCATGGACAGACTGGGACCTGACAGATCTCGGAAGAGAGCAGGCAGATCATATCGGCCGGAAACTGAAAGATGAGCTCTCCGGAAAAGATGTAATCATGTATTCATCGGACCTGAAACGGGCACAGCAGACAGCGGAAGAGATCGCAAAGTACCTGGGCGTAAAACCGATCCTCCGCCAGGAACTGCGGGAGCGGAATCTGGGAAAGTGCTGCGGCAAATCCGTGCAATGGCTCCGCGAAAACATCGAATGCCCTGAAAAGACAGTCGATGACAGGCTGTTTTCCGACGGAGAAAGCCGGCGTGATGCCTGGAACCGTCTTAAGCCTTTCTATGATGAAGTGATGTCCGGCAGCGATGAAAACATCCTCATCGTCTCGCACGGTGATCTTCTGAGCATCTGGAACGCCATGTACCTGGGCCTTCCCGTCGAATCCTTCTACAAGGTCGATATTCACGGTGCCGCAGGCGGGGTATCCCATATGTTCGTGCACGATGATGGAAAGCATCAGATAAAGAACATCAATGATATGTCCTACATTTTGTAAACGGGGGGGCAAAGCACATGAATAACAAGTCATGCTGGCAGAGACTGTTATCTCTTTTTCTTGTTATCTTCTGTTCCCTGCTGTCAGTGACGGGTGCCCTGGCTGATCCTGTCAAAACAGCTATGCCCGAAGCCGTGTATGAATCCCTGTTTGATGATCAGACCCTGTGCATGACCGCCAAAGCACTGCGGCAGTGGTTTATATCATCCGGCGCCAATCAGCAGAACCGGTTAGGCCAGTATGAGTCCATTTGGAACCATGAGGAAACGATCCTCTGTAATCCGTATATCATCAAAACAGAAGCGAATCCTGAAGCGGATGAACTGACCGTTTACTGTTTCGCATGCATTGATGCCTATTCTCTGTACGGGAATGACAGTATCCGCTGGCTGGTAAAAGAGGATAATGAAGCCGTATGGCTTTTCCGTATCACCTTTATCTGCGATGCCGGTGATAACTACTATGAACTGAAAGAAGTGTACCCTGTCACAGGAACAGATGAAGAGTTGTTCCCGGGCGCCGGGCTTGCAGCTGACAGTTTCCCGGGGCTTTCTGAGGAACTCAGCAAATCAATCCCTTCAGACTTCTGGAGCACAGACCAGATTGCCCGCAAATACGCAGCCAGCTGCAATATTGACGCGGAGATCATCAACTGGGCCGACCTGCCGGACTGATCGCTAAGTCAGGAATACAACGAGTCGGAATTTACGGAGGTATTATGCTGGACAGGACAATTCCTTTCTATAATACGATCCTCAGATGTGATAAGTATACTTTCCAGCCGATCACGCTTCCGGATGCGTACCGGATTATTTCGTATCAGCCCGGATTTGAGCAGGATTGGGCAAGACTGGAGTACTCGGCGGGAGATTTTGGCAGCGAAAAAGAAGCCGTAGAGTATTTTCAGGGCAAATACCTTTCCGGCGATGGCAGCACCGATGACCTGCTTTTCACTTTGGATAACTCCGGAAAGGTCATTGGTTCATGCATTTCCTGGACAGATGACAGAAATGGACATCCCGTCAATTCCCTCCATTGGCTGATCGTCGAAGAATACTGCCAGCGGAAAGGTTTGGGACGGGCGTTATGTATCGCTGCCATGAATCGTTTTTATCAGAAAGGTTGTGAACCAGTCTATATCCACACGCAGCCCTGGAGCTGGAAAGCGATTCTGTTGTACTCCTCTCTTGGCTTTCGAATTCAGAAGACAGATACTTTCAGTGCTTATATAAATCAATACCGTGAAGCGATGGAAACCCTCAAAGGAATATTGCCCGAAGAGCAATACAGTATGCTTGAAAAGGCCGCGGAAGAATAGAAGACATGCCTATAAAATGGGATAATAGACTATATTCACTACTATTTGCGAGAAATCAACACAAGGAGCGAAGCTGTATAAATGACTTTTGTTAACTCCAATGAAATGAAAATAGATCTCCCGCCTGATCAGGCAGAGATGCTGTCAACAAAGGAAAACATAAAGATAATAATCAGGGAAAATCCTGATACCGTAATGGCTTTTGACATCATGGATCATGATGACCTGGTTGGTTTTGCTCTGGTGCATCGTTTTGAAGAACGAAAATACTTTCTCTGGGAATATGCTATAGATATCCGTTTTCAAAACCAGCATAAGGGAACCCGTGCTCTCATTGAATTCATTGATTATCTGAAAACCCGGCACGATGCCAAAGAGATAACCACCACATATATCTACGGCAATGAGCATGCCAAACATGTATATGAAAAAGTAGGGTTTACAGAGACTGACGTGGTGGATGAACCCGATTGTCACGAAGTGAATATGGTATATCACGTATAACAGCATCTGGAAAATACAGTGACAGAAAAGCCGAGCCATAACTGGTTCGGCTTTTCCCGTTCAGAAGCATCTTACCCGCGGAAAATGCATTTCACCTGTCGATTTGTTGTGTTTCCCTTCCTCGCGGTATTATCCTTTGCCTGATCAAACCGACGGGAGGATGTATCATGAAGAAACTGTATGAGAAGAATGAACTGACTTTTGCCCTGGTATGGATCGCTATCTATGTGATCGGCACAAGCCTGGCGGAAGCCCTGAACGAAGCAATCGGAGCGTACAAGCTGGTTTCCGCCGTATTTCATATGGCTATGACAGCCTGCCTGTTCCTGTGGGTAAAGCAGAACGGCCTGACGGAAAAGTACGGCCTGTTCCTGCCGCGTTACCGGATCGCGCATGCCTGGTTTTTCATTCCGCTGATGCTGGTGTGCCTGTACAAACTGGTCTTCAGCCCTGCCCTTCGCTTCTCAGCGACGGAAAGCGTGCTCTTTGTCATCAGCATGCTGTGCGTCGGATTCCTGGAAGAACTCATCTTCCGCGGTTTCCTGTTCAGGGCGATCGAAAAGGAAAACCTGACCCGGGCGATTATCATTTCATCAGTCACCTTTGGCATCGGGCATATTGTGAACCTGCTGAACGGCCAGAATCTCCTGGATACCATTGGCCAGATCATCTTTGCGGTGTTTGTTGGTTTTGCCCTGGTCATCCTTTTCCACAAAGGGAAAAGCCTGATGCCATGCATTGTTTTCCACGGTGTGTTCAACGCTCTTTCCGTCATCGCGAATGATGAAGCACAGTGCAGTGCCCTTGGCGGCCCGGTTTCTGCCGCGGTTATCCTGATTGCGGCCAGCGCGGTCATACTGGGCGGTTATTCCGTCTGGAACTGGAAGCACCTGAAAGGATAAGGCACATTGCGGTTCATTGCCTGCTCTGATATACTGACTGCGTTCAGACAGAAGCATCCGGCATAAAGGAGCAGGCATATGAAACTGGAAACCAGGAAGATTCCGGAAAGTGAACCGGAAATGGTAGAGATCCGTTATCACTGGATCACGGATGAGATACAGGAGATCATATCCTTTGTCAAATCACGTCAGGGGCAGCTCAGTGCTGTCCGGGACGGAAAGCGTTTTGAGATGCCTGTTGTGGATCTGTTCTACGCCGAATCGGTGGATGACCGGCTGTTCCTGTATACCGCATCTGACAGCTATGAGATCCGGATGAAGCTGTACGAGCTGGAAGACCTGCTGAAGAATAAAAGCTTCCTCCGCGTTTCCAAGGGCATGATTGTTAACCTGATGAAGATCACTTCCGTTCGTCCTGCCCTGAACGGCCGGTTCTCAGCCATCCTGAAAAACGGTGAGGAAATCATCATCTCCCGGAAATATGTCCCGTCGCTGAAAAGTGTCCTGAAAGGCGGTGAATCCTGATGACCGGCAAAAAACGGAAAGAACTGCTTATTCATGCCCTTCGCGTGTATACGCTGCTGGTTACCCTGATCACTATCCTGTTAATCATCCTGGGCAAGCTGCTGGACCGGAACCGTGTCTTCAGTTATGAGGCGTTCCTGTCCCCGCTGATCTACGCGCTGATCGGCACTGCAGCAACTGTAATAACCCGGTCAGACAAAGAACTCAGCATCCGGGATCTGATCATCCGGAAAGCCATCAGCCTGCTGCTGATTGAATGTGCAATCATCTTTATCGCCCTGAACGCGGATTCCATTCCCACAGAAAAGAGCTGGGTTATTCCCGGACTCGCGCTGGGAATCTTGGTTGTCTTCGTCCTGGCGCATGTTATTCTGTATTTTGCTGACAGAAAAGAAGCCGAAAAACTCAATTCGGACCTTGTCCGTTATCAGGAAAAACAAATACAAGGTTGACTGTCTGTAATAAAAACGCAACAAATTGGCCCTCCGAATCGTTATATATAATGTAACACTAAAACAAGGAGGTACACCCAACTTGAAGAAACTGACAAAAACGATCGCTTTGATTGCACTCGCTTCCCTGCTGATGCTGATGCTCAGCAGCTGCGGCAGCGCACAGGATACAACCCCAGTGTCCTCTCAGCCTGTGGTGGCTGATGTTTTCTCCGCCCAGTCTGAGCCGGAAGCTCTCCCGACTGTGGAAAGTCACGCTGTCCAGGCCGAGCCGGAAACTATGCCGGTTGCGGACAGCGACTCTTTCCAGGCTGAGCCTGAAGCCATTCCTGCGGCGGAAAGCACTTCCAGCCGTCAGGACGGTGAGCGCTTCCAGGATGTGATCATGTTGGAAGGCATGGAAGAAACCGTTTCCTATGAACACGTCAAAAATGATACCATCGGTATTGAGCTGGACTATGACTATGAAAACTTTGAGCGTCGCAGTGGTTCTGCCAGCGAATGCTTTATCTCCCGTTATGACAACGCCGATGACCCGCAGATCTATCTCGAAATCTTCTACAGTTCAGAAAGCGCTGATTCCGCCGCTTCTTCCATTGCCAACAGTCTTTCAAACGACTACGATGTGATCAAAGAGTCCCGCGCGCTGAAGAACGCAGGTCCCTGCACCTGTCTCGACGCTTCCGCCACCAAAGACGGCCAGACACCCGACAAGCTGCAGACAGTGTATGTGATTCCGCTCAACAACGGATGCGTCGTTGCCACCGCGCATTACACCTTTGAATCCGCTGATGGCTTCGGTCACCGCTTCAATGAGATCATGAATACCCTCACGGTTATGGCCGGCCGGTAATAATCGGAAAACACATACAGGAGGCAGGGAATGATTCCCTGCCTCCTTTTGATTGGATGCCGGATGCTTCTTTGTGTGACAGATCTGCTTTTCCTTTGACGAAAAATGCATATATTTGATATGATTGCCTAAAGCTGACAAGGCAGCCAATCGTTTTTTCGGAGGAGACTATGGAATCAGTAAGGAGTAATCCTTTTATAAGAAAGGCAACCAGTAACGATTTATCCCGTATTGCGGAAATACAGGTCTTTAACTACCGCCTGTATTTTTACCCCATTTTCAAATCGGATGAGTATTACTTTGATGAACTGAGCGTTCCGTCCCTCATGAAGGAGTATGAATCCGGACTGGACAGCCTGTATGTATATGATGACGGAGTCGTCAAAGGCTTTATCAAGGTTGAAGGAACTTACATCGCAAGACTGTTTGTGGAACCTGTTCTTCAGAATGCGTCCATCGGTTCCCGGTTATTGGAATACGCCATACAGGAACACAACGCGGATCATCTCTGGGCACTGGAAAAGAACGAAAAGGCAATACGCTTTTACAAAAGACACGGGTTTATCGCGACCGGAGAGAAAAAGCCGGAAGAAGGAACAGACGAGTATCTTGTGCTGTTAAAAAGGCAGCAGGAATAAACCGCGGGAAAGCAGATGGTTCCGTGTCCCCTTCGAAGCTAAAACCAGATAACAGAAAAAGCCGAACCGTACAGGTTCGGCTTTGATAATATATCGGATCAATTCGAAGCCGGAGCTGAAGGCATTCCGGAATCTGATTAATCTGCAAGGAAGTAATCGACCCGGACGCTTGGAGCAACCCGAAGGCGGATCATAAACGGCCCGCTGAGTGTGTAATAGGTGTCCACATTGTCGTTCGAGACGGAGATCTGGCTTATCTCCAGCTTGCTGACCTTCTTGGCCAGTGATGAATAGCCGTACCGTTTCAGAAAACTCTTGATTTCCTCTTTTGCTCTGTTCATGAGGTCCTTGTCCACATCCTCGGCGGTGGGATCGTCTTCATGTGTCAGCTTCTTTCCGCCGTGATCATCGGCGTACATATGTACAAGCTTTCCCTTTGGATCAAAACCAACTGTGTATGTCGAGTTGAATGTACTTGTCTCTTTAGACTTGTAGAACGTCAGCTGGTAATAGTCGTAACGAAGCGCACTGTTCCCCTTCGGAGCATAGGAATGAGCAATATAGTTCAGTCCGTCAATGCTGTGTCCTTCATTCGTCAGCACCTGTTTTGCTTTATTCTCGAAAGGAGCCCAGTCGATTCCTTCCCTTTCATCGTATACCTGTGCCTCTTCAGCAGTCATTTCCATCGGGGCACTGAGCCTTTTATGCGCTAATTCCAGTACCGAACGGGTTTTCCTTCCGGCCAGGCCGTCAGGATCCAAACCATTCTTTTGTTGGAAGGTTCGTACGGCTTTCTCGGTTTTATTGCCAAATTTACCGTCAGCATTTCCTTCCAGATAACCGAGTGCAATCAGCGCCTCCTGCATTGTTTTGACTTCATCCCCGCTGCATCCGTTGTAAAGGGTTCCCTCGCTGTATACCGGAGATTTGGCCGCCTTTCCTGTTGCCGGGGTACTGTTGCTGCCCTTCTTCGCTGAATCAAGCATCGAACGGGTTTTCTTTCCGGCCAGGCCATCGGGAGTCAGGCCGTTTTTGCGCTGAAACGCCTTAACGGCTTCTTCGGTTTTATCGCCGAATTTGCCGTCTGCTTTTCCTTCCAGAAAACCGAGATTGATCAGCGCCTGCTGCATTGCCTTGACTTCTTCACCGTTGCATCCGTTGTAGAGGGTGCCATCGTCATATGCCAGGGCGGGCGCAATTATGGACACAGACAAGATAAGGATCAAAAGAAAAGCAAGAAGCCTGTTTCTGAACATGAAACTCCTGGTCATACCGTCAACCTCCCGTCAGCAGCTATATTCTTTGTTGGTTTTACTGAATAATATTACAATATTATTACAGTTAGTATATGAAACATGTCCTTTTATACCATCCCTCAATATGTACTCCAGGCAGTCCAATCACTATATATGTTTCATAAAGCATCCTGTCATTTGCCGAGTCGATTATAGCATTTTGTTGCAAAATTGTAAACTAATTAATACAAATTTTAATATTTGTGTTTTGTCCGGCTGTTCAGCCGAACCGTTGCAGACTCGGCTTCAAAAAGGTTCTTCCCTCTTAGTTTTCTTTGACGAAGCATTCTGATATTTGTTATTATTATCAGGATTTCATAAAGTACTGTTGAATTGCCAGTTTCTCTATATCTTGCATAGACTCAGAGCAAATGTCCTGTGTATTCATTTGTCAGCAATCTTCTTATCTGGCTTATATGCTCCGATCAGGAAACAGAAATATGACTGGAAAGGAAATAAACATGGACAACGAAATTCTGGAAACCATAGAGGAAAAAGTACAGGAAGCCATCGGATCCGCGCTGGAAGATAAAATGGATGATCTTATAGACGAAATTGCGGACGAAATGGAAGGAAGGTTTGAGGGCATCATCGATGACGCTGTCAGCGACTCGATCATCGAGTATTTTTCTGAAGGAATTGAAGAGTTCCTGTCCAGTCATCAGCTGGCGCTGAAGGATGGAACCACTTTGCAGATGCGGCAAAAAACCAGGGTCATGAGCCCGGATAAAAAGAAGGTCCTTATCTGCTATGGCGGTATGAAGGTCAATGGAACATCATTACTGATCCAGACCCGCATATCCTGCTGGCAGGACATCTGGACCTATGAAACCGAAGAAGAAGCCATTGAAGCGCTTCAAAAAGTGAACGCTGCAATTGAACAGGGATTGTCTTTGATTGAGCTGTAAAATCTCGTGAATGGAGAATAGCATAATGACAAATAGTTTTACTGAGATAAAGCTGTTTCAGGTAAAGCCTGACAAAACAGAACAATTTGAAGCGATGGCTGAAAGAATGTCAGCAGATCAGGCTAAATGGGATGGTTGTATTTCCATAAAATATCTTAAAAGATTCTATACAATAGATGGAATTGAACTGGGCACTCCTCCAAGAGAATTAACCAAAGTGGTCAAGTGCGTAAAGTATTATTCCTGGTGGGAATTTGACACAAAAGAAAACTACGGCAAGGCCATAAAGCAGTTCTTCGATTGCTATATGAAAGACCTGCAAAAGCTGTTGATTTCACCGTTTGATATAAATATTGGATACTCGTTATAAGAAATACATAAGATGGAACGGTAATATGAATCCAGGGGAGAGCTTTATGGAAGGCGTCAAATGGCTATTCTTTGATATCGGATCAACTTTGGTGAATGAAACCAAAGTGTATGATGATATTTTCCATAAGATCGCCATCGCCGCCAATGTGTCTGATGAATATGTCAAAACCCAGGCGATAGGGTTCTATAAGCAAAACAAAAGAGGCCATAAGGAGGTCATGCGCCTTTTAGGTGTGGACTATCCCGAATGGACTCCCGAATATGAGGAATTGTATCCTGATACCATAAAATGCCTTCAGGTCCTGGAGAAAAAGTATAAACTGGGAATCATTGCGAATCAGATTCCCGGAGCGGAAAAAAGGCTGGAGAGCAAGGGAATTCGCCAGTATTTCGATCTGATCATCTCATCGGCCGAGGAAGGCGTCGCGAAACCGGATCTCCAAATATTCAGGCTCGCCCTGACCAGAGCCGGCTGTGCTCCGGATCAGGCTGTCATGATCGGAGACCGTATTGACAATGATATTGTTCCCGCAAAACAGATGGGAATGAAAACAATCCGGATTAAACAAGGAGTCGGAAAGTATTGGAATATTCAGGGGGACTGTGAAACTCCCGATTTTGAAGCGAACAGCCTGTCAGAGCTGTTGAACATATTCTGAAGTACTTTCGGAAATATCAGTCAATGAAATCGATAAATCGGAATTGTGTGAGGTTAACATTATGAAAATAGAGTGCGTATGGGAACATAATGGCAATGATAGTATTCTTTATGCCACCAATTTTATCGGTGCCTTTACGAGAGGGGCAACGAAAGAAGAAGCCATCGGTAAAATGCCTCTTGAAATAGCTTCTTACACGAAATGGATGGATGGTTCCATCCTCTTGCCATTGCTTTCAGACATTGAGATCATTCAGGAAAAAGCATCCAGTCTGAATATCCGTGATGCAGATAGTGATGTACTCTTTGATACGGAAAAGACTGCTTTGTCAGCAAACGAATACATGAACCTTAAAGCACTCGCCCTTAAATCTGCAAGGGATTTCCTGGCGCTTTATGAGGCTTTCCCCGACAAAAATCAGTCTGTTCTTACGCCGAGAAAAACATTTTATGGTGATGTCCCCCGCACCGCTGAGGAGATGTATCAGCACACGAAAAACGTCAATGCCTATTACTTTGGAGAAATTGGCACAGACGCAGACAACAGCGGAAGCATTTTAGGTTGTCGGCAAAGAGGTTTTGAGGCGCTTGAAAAACAGCCAGATTTCCTTAATCCTGGCGTGTTTGACGGCAGCTACGGAGAACTTTGGTCCCTGAAGAAGCTTCTGCGCAGATTTATCTGGCACGACAGAATACATGCAAAAGCAATGTATCGAATGGGAATCAGGACATTCGGCAAGTCAATAATCCCTGATATTTTCTGCTTTGACTGACAGATTCCAGTTTATGCCAAACATAAGGGGTAGTGAAAAACAATCCTGCAGGCAAAACGTCAGGTATTCGTGCCGGCCCAATGTGCCGGTTAACTGTGGGCATAGCGACAGTTCATGTTTCGAAAAGCGATAAGATGGGTGTCAATGAAAAGGAGATTATAAGATGGACATAGTCTTTGTCCCCGCAAAAGCGAATGATGCGGCTGCCATCAGTACGCTCCGGCAAAGAATCTGGGATACGACGTACCGGGGTATTTATCCGGATGAGCTTATTGATCATTTCGATCATGACTGGCATCAGCAGCGCGATCTGAAGAAAATCTCAGAACCTTCCTTCACGGTATATCTGATCAGAGACGGTGACGAGGATATTGGATATTTCATGTTTCAGGATACCGGCGCCGGCGTACGGCTGTGTTCCCTGTATGTGCTTCAGGAATATCAGCACCGGGGAATTGGGAAACTGGCCTTCTCCATCATAACGGACTACTGCAGGAAAAAGGGGATCAGCCGTTTTACCTGCGATTGCAATCCTCACAATGAAAATGCCATGCGCTTCTATCAGCGCATGGGAGGTGTGGTGATCAAAACCGACACGGGTCACGAAAACCAACAGGAAGACGGCGTCACATTTGAATTCGATGGAGGGATTATCAGTGGCGAAAGTTAAGCTTACAATTACAGAGAGTAAATGCAGATGTGGGTATTTCAAAAAAGGGCAGGAATTTATAGTTGAAGATTTATGCCCGCCTTTATGCCATGAACTCTGGAATAACATATATCCTTCGGTATATGCTTTGCAGAATGGAGCTTCTCTTGATTATGGAGAAGGTCGTGCAAAAGTATTTGATGCCAGATGTCCGGATGAGGGCAGAGTCTGCATTCATGGAGAGGTTATAGATTAACAAATTCCTGTTTGTCGGGATGATTGGGAAGACACGGTATTGCACATCAGACAGGAGATGCTGCGATATGAATAAAGAATGGTCTGAACAGAATAAAAAGATGCAGTCACTGATCAGAAAGGCTGATACCTTTGAGCAGGGTAAGGATGTTCTTTTTGAATTGCGGAACAATCTTATGAATACGTTGCTGGCATTTAGGAAGGAACTGAACAGAGAAGATTTTGATTCTATGCCTTTTATAAATGCTGACGGTTATCACAGCAAGAACATTGCTTATTCAATATGGCACATCTTCAGGATAGAAGACATCGTTGCGCACACTCTTATTTGCGGAGATACAGAGATACTGTTTTCAGGAGATTATCAGCGCCGTTTCAATTCATCGATCATAACAACCGGAAATGAACTTGTTACGGAACAGATTTCCGATTTCACAAAACAACTGGATATAAGTGAATTATATTCGTATATAGCCGAAGTAAAGAAAAGCACGGAAGAAATCATACGCAGCCTGACATTTAGCGATCTTAAAAGACCGGTTTCGAGTGAACGAAAGGAAAACCTGAAAGCATTGAATGTAGTCAGTACAGACGAGAGAGCTGTTTGGCTGATTGATTATTGGTGCAATAAAGATTTACGCGGGCTCATACAAATGCCATTCTCGAGGCACTGGATTATGCACGTTGAAGCCTGTCAGAGAATAAAGAACAAATTGAAATAACATCACTCCCCACTATATGTTTTATTAGCTGCAACAATCGGGATTTGCGGAGGAAATAAAGTGAATTATTACGATGAAAATTTCTGGAATGCGTTGGATGAATTGGTGAACACTTCCGAAATCGTGATCGACAGACCGAAAGGATCTGCCCATCCCAGATTTCCGGATTTCATATATAAGGTTGACTATGGATACCTGAAAAACACCTCCTCTATGGATGGTGCGGGAATTGATGTATGGGTCGGAAGCGGCGATAAAAAGATTGACGCCATCATGTGTATTGTTGATTTGATGAAGAGAGACTCAGAGATCAAAATACTGATCGGATGCACAGAAGAAGAAAAACTGGAAGTATATAAAACGCATAATGAAACGCAGTTTATGAAAGGCATTCTGATACGTCGGTAACTTCCGGTTCATGATTTCATCTCTCAACAGAATAAGTTATAGAATCGGGGAATGCTTCAGCCCCTGTCGAACGTTACATAATCAGAAGATGCCATCCCAAATCCCCATTTTGTTTGATTTCAGAAGAAGATAACAGATGTAAGGAGAAAGAGAAATGAAGCGCATGATGCTGATCTGTCTGCTGGTCCTGTGCCTGCTGCCGCTTGGCGGATGGGCTGAAAGCTCTGACGAAAAATGGTTCACCTTTTCCGGTGATGTTTATAACGAATCAGGTGAGCATTTCTTCTATACAATAGAGGGTAATCATGCGGTATTAGCACACTACAGTGTTGATTCCGATAAACCCCAGCCTGCCCGGGTGGTGGTTCCTGACACCTTTGAAGGAAAGCCCTTAACCGTAATCAACGGTGGTGCTTTTAACAACTGGGATAATTCCTATGACGGCGACAAGGTTGAATGTCTTGTTCTCCCGGAATGTGTTACCGAATTAAAAGCCTATGCTTTTGAATGTGCCCACGGTGTACAAAGAATTGAACTGCCGTCCACACTGGATAAGATCGCACTCGATGATCCGTTCCATCATGTATATGCGGAAATCTCTTTTCCCAACGGTAATCCTTTCTACATTGTGGAAAACGGTTTTCTCATTGACACCAGGACAGAATCCCTGATTTATTGCAATCCGTCTGCGCACACACTGCCTCTCCCTCGGGTCAGGCGGATTGAACATTCGGCCTTGTCCAATTACAGCTATTATCAGAAGACACTCGAGTTTCCGGACAGTGTGGAATATATCGGACCATATAACGCCTATGACTGTACGAACCTCGAAAAGATCATTGTTCCCGGCAGTGTGATTGAACTGGCAGACCATGCGTTATGCATTAATTTAGCTAAAGAAATCATCCTGAATGAAGGGTTGCAGAAGATCGGATCCGAAGCCTTGTTCGATACTTCCGACTTCACCATTACCATCCCTTCCACCGTTACCTGGATCGGTTACTCGCCTGAATGGCTGGATCCGGAAGGATGGTTAAACTCTGCAAACTACGATGATTCAGAAAATGATGAGGAAGACGAAGAAGACGAATATCCCGAAGAAGATGATGACTCTGAAGACGCTGATGATTCCGAAGACGATCTGGATGATGATGAAGAATATGAAGAAGACGAGGATTATGAAGACTACGATGATTCAGAAGAAGATGACGATTGGGAAGAGGATGAAGATTATAATGATTCGGAAGAGCGCAGCCTGATTGTTCTGAATCCTGATGTGCACTGGGAAACCGAAGAAGAATATAATGCACGTTTTGCTGATAATTCGATTGATCAGAAAACAATATCTGTTGGAGATACAGTCACCTTTGGCAATTATGCGCAGGATAATGATCAAAGCAACGGAAAAGAACCCATTGAGTGGATTGTCCTGGACGTACAGGACGGGAAAGCATTGCTTCTGAGCAAATATGGTCTTTCCGCGGCAGGATATCATAATACCTGGGATGATTGCACCTGGGAAACCTGCTCCATGCGAACCTGGCTCAATGACAGGTTCCTGAACTGGGCATTCAGTCTGGAGGAACAAGCAGCTATTCTGACTACAACGGTCGACAACAGTGATCCCCAGGGCTATGATTGGACATTGATTGGAGGAGAAAAAATGCCCGGCGGAAACAACACACAGGACAGAATTTTCCTGCTGAGTTGTGCCGAGGCAAACCGGTATCTGAATGTTACAATCGAAGATGCGAATAACGTCAATGCCCGCGTCGCTCCGACAGCTTATGCCATCACATTGGGAGTAAACACAAGTGATGAATACCGTACCGCAGAAGGAGACGTTACAGGATGGTGGTGGCTTCGATCTCCCGGCAGCTGTCCGAACAGCGCGGCAGGCGTGAATCATGATGGTTCACTTAGTTACTCTCGTGCCTATCATAGAAACTTTATTGTCCGCCCGGCTCTCTGGATCGATTTGAATTATGTTGATTTCTGATGTGGGAGGCCGGGAGCAGTTCTGTGTCTCTGTAGGGTAAAACTCAGATAACAGAAAAAGTCGAACCTCACAGGTTCGGCTTTTATTTTTGGCGGAGCGGGAAATATACGTTACTCTTAGGGCCATTTCAGATTCAGAGCCTTGTAACCCAGGAAGAATCCCCCAATGTCATACCAGACATTATAAACATAGTTGCCACTTTTGAGGATTTCCTGCTCAATGATATTGCCTTCGGCATCGAAACTCACAACCTTAACATTGTCCGTTCCATCTGGAACCTGATAGGTCATGTTAACATCCATCTCTGCCGCTTGCAAAGTTTGGGTTGATAATTCCTTTTCTCCATCCCGGCAGGTTACTGTAAGGGATACCATGGGCACTGCACCGGCAAATGATATTTCGCTTACCCAATTTGTTCCGGGTTTCGCAACGGATATTAAACCGTTTCCCGAGCATGTGTAAACCACTAGTGGGTCAGATGGATCAAACCATGCACGAGCTCCGTCATACTGGACATCATAAGCATAAAGTGTGAAGTCTCCCTGTACCGCAGAATTATATCTGGCTTCAGCAGTGTTTTTTCTTTCATCAGTATCTATTATATGGTGATGTGAAGAAGCAATATTTTGAGCTCCCACGAAAGCCGTAGAATTGTCGGTAATATAGTCCAGCATTACAGCAGCATCCAGAGGGAATTTACGATAACTTTCTGAATAGATTTTTTCACCCGTCTTTGCTTCCGGCTTGCCGTAAACAAGAGCCAAACCAAAGGACTGCGGCGCAGTTGTTGCTTCAGGAATCTGATCAGAGGGCTTTGGCTCATCAACGGTATCAGATGCGTGCTGTACACTGGCGCAGCCGGAAATAAGGAAAACGCAGAGAATGGCGACAATGAGGAAATGGAGCTTTTTCATAGTAGTCCTCCTGCAATATAAAAAAAGTACTGTCATTTATTGCATAATTGCGGTTCGTTGGAAGAATTATAACAGATACAAAATCCATATACAATTAAAAGATAAATCCTGTATTGTTCGCAAGCAGAGCGAATAAACACGCGCACTATGGTACATCTTTATCCAGCTTTCCCTTTGACGAAATAAATGGTCTTCTGATAGAATCTCTACAGTTTCTGTCTACTGGCAGTAAAGTCTATTTATTTCTCTGATGAGGCATTTTAATGGAAACATATATTCATCCTTCTTCACCTGAAATCAAAGCGTTTATTGAACAGATAAGGGGCGCCTCCCGTACCGCAGAGGAGTTCATTAACAACCTTTTCCGCTGGTTTGACAAAGAGATCAGTTACAGCAGAATAAACATGCCTTTCTTCCCTTTACAGCGAAGCGATCTGGATTTATTGAATATGAAATGCGGAACATGCGGGGATTATTCCAATTTGGTTGTCTCTTCGCTGATAACGATGGGAATCCCGGCCCGTTATGCCTATATTTCAAAAGATTGCTATGGTGATGAGCAGGACCATATATGTGCTGCCGCTCTGATAGACGGCAAGTGGATCCTGATCGATCCAACTCTCCCCTATCGGAAATGGCATGGTTATAATTGTCCTCACCAGGAATATGAACTGCTGGAACCGGAAGCATTTGAAAAACGCCTGAAAGCCATCGAGGACGAATGTATAGCGAAAGCGAACCGCTGGGGTATTCCTGATTATGCCGGATTGTTATATGCCCCGTGGATTCATGATGATATCGTATTATCTGCAGATGACAGGCATGACTCCGTCTTTTATCTTTTAATCCTGAATGAACCTGATGACTGGTCCCTGTATGTTACCTATATGTCTTATACCAAAGATAAGGGGCATACACCGATAATGGCCACGATAACAAGCACTGAAGAATACTATCAGTTTTCAGTAAAAGAGCCTTCTTCCATCTGGGATAACGATCAGTGGAGCAATGCATTCTTCCTGAAAGATATCCCTGTTCAGTTTCAAGCGCCCGAACTGCAGCAAATGAGAGACAACATGGATAAAAATGTTTCCCGCATTTTATCTGCCGCAAAGCTCAAAGTATAATAACAGGAGGAGAAAACAATGGACAAAGAATGGAAAAGATTATATGAGGAAGCTATGAGCGTTTTGAATCCTCATGATGTTTCAAATAAAATGTGGGTAGGAAGCGTGGCATCCGCCGTGCTCACAAAAAAGGGAAATATATACAAAGGCATATGTATAGACACTGACGGCTCTATTGGAATGTGTGCTGAAAGAAATGCTTTATCAACAATGCTTACATACGGAGAAAGTGAGATTACAAAAGTGGTTTCAGTATATAAAGATGGCAACATCATTCCGTCTTGTGGCATTTGCAGAGAATTTATGATGCATTTAGGCGGAGACGTGGAAAATATTGAAATCCTGTTGGATAAAGAAGGACGGACAGCAAGGCTGATAGACCTCATGCCCGAATATCCGCGGCATAAATAAATGCAGGTTTGTCGAAGTGGGACACAGCCGATCACAGGACAGAAGATGAAATAGTTTTAAAGAACAATCTGTAGAATGACGGGTAAAAGCAGATGGATGTAAATGATGTGGTGGGGCTTTTTACTAAAAGCATCCCTCAAAATATAGAGACTAAAAACACCAGCCACGGAGACGATGATTTCAGAGAAGCTTTGCTCGTGGATCTTGGAAATGAAAAGATTGTGGTCAAGCTTTCCTCAAATGGTTTTACTGACGAAAAACATCTTGTCCTATGGGAAAGGATTGCTAAAGAATACCGTGACCTCGGTTATTACTGCCCGCAGTATATTCGCGCTTTGGACGGAACTTTTCCGACCATTATGTATAAAGGCAGAACCTGTATAGCATGGGGTGAGGAGTTTTCAAAATACAGATCTGCAGAAGAATTGATAAGCGACAAGTTTCCAGATACTGAGCTTGTTAAGGACGGATGGTATACATTTTTGGAGGACGCCATGATCATGGATGCTAAAGTAGCGTCTTGCCATTTTGATTATACGGATCTTCCATCGGCTTATTGTATGTTCGAAGTGTTTGATCCTGCTGATGAATGTGACGAAACGACGGCAGATGCTAAAAAGTGGCTGGCAATAGCGAAGACTCTGCCGGAGAAGTACTCGGACAGGGTTAAACGAATATGGAATAACTGGCTTAAAGCAAGACGGGAACTCGAAAAAATCTATCACAAATTGCCGACATCAGTGTTTCAGGCTGATATAAACTATACCAATGTTTTATTGGATGAAGACGGTATATTCAAGGGAGTTTATGATTTTAATATAGGCGGAAGAGAAGTTTACATAAACTATATAGTCCGCCAGGCTCCTTATGTTTCCACTTCCGAAACCTACGAAAAATTGGAGGAAGAAGAAACTTTTCTTAAGCGTGTGCTTCATGCTTTGGATATCGCAAAGAAGGTATATTCGTTTTCTGATTTGGAAAAGGAAGCAGCTCCTCTGCTTTATAAATGTATACGGCCTTTGTGGTGGAACGCCTCGGTCGAATTAAAAGAGGCCGGCACTGATGATACTAAGATTCAAAAACACCTGGATGCTATAGAGTACGAGCAGACAAGAGACATTGATTTTTTTAGGCACATGTAGCACTCCGTCTCAGAAGATAATAAAACACATTCCAGTTTTTATGTCCCTGCAGCTTCATCCGTGATGTATTTTTGACGTGATGAGTATTCATCTGATAGAATTTTCCTGTTTCGATATTCTGGCAGCAAATCAGTTTTCCGGAATCCAAAGGAGTACGCCAATGCTGTATCCAGTCATTTTTATCATAGGTTTTTTACTTAGCGGAATATGGTTTGCCATTAACATGTTCCTGTCTGTGAAACTAAGAAACAAAAAGAACCTGCTGATGTTCTCCCCCATGTTTTCAGCAATCATACCCGCAATCATTATCTGGCTGCTTATGGGAGATCATCCGTTTCATTTTGAGAAACTGTTTAACGATACAATCTGGATCATTGCAGTCTCAACATTGTTGGCAACATGTGCCCTCGTGTTCTGTAAATCACAGTCAAAAGGTACTGAAAGCCGCTCCAGGCTGACAGAAATGTGTGTGGAAGCCGCCTGTATGGAAATACCGCAAAGGCATTTGATGAACTTCGTGAGCAGTCTTCCGGTATGGAGGAAACCTGGGACAACTTCAAGAAACTCTTTCCAGACCGCAAGGACCGCATGAAAGATTTTTACGTTGTTGAAAGAGAATACCTGGATGAGCATCCAGACTCCGGTTATTTCACTGAAATCCGGGATTTAAAAACCTTTCCGGACTATATTGATTATCTTCCAAAAGGCGCTATCCCTGCCAAAATCAGGATGATGTATTACATGCCAACATTGGAAGAAGGGAAATACCCCTTTGTTGGTTTCTCAAGAGAAGAATGTGCTTCATTCCTTGATCGTTCTGTTGAACTGGCGGTTCGCGCGATTGAGGAGGTACGTTCCTTACTGGATACAAGATTCAATTGACGGAAAATGTACCTTGCAGGAATAGAGATGTTGACTGATCAGAGTAATGATATGGTTTCACGAAATAAATGAAATACGTTGACTGTAATATATGATAAACCGAACCCTTTGAGGTTCGGCCTTTAAATAACAAAGCGGAGCGGGTGGGATTCGATACCGTTCGCTCAATGGTCGCCTGAAACCCTTGGAGCGGGCCTCATTCTCCCTTTCGCGCTAACAAACTCGCCTCATTTCCGGCTTCACCGGACAGCACACTGTGCTGACATTCGGCTCGTTTGCCACGTGGGCACGTGGGTCCGAATCCCACCCGCTCATTTCGCCAAAAACGAAAACACCCCGCTAGGGGTGTTTCATTTTTGGCGGAGCGGGTGGGATTCGAACCCACGTGCCGGTAAACCGACAAACTGATTTCGAGTCAGCCCCGTTATGACCACTTCGATACCGCTCCACGGCAACGGGCGAATTATAGCATACCGCCCGTTTTTTGACAAGCCGGGAAGGTCAGTCATCAAAGGTGAAGCGGTCCATTTCCGCTTTTCCTCCCACGATTTCAAAAACGAAATACACAGCGTGTTTGCCGGTCACGCCGCCCAGCAGCGGAACGGTCACTTCCCCGTCCTGCGCCTCCAGCAGGGCGATTTCCTGTCCGCCGGGTGTATCCAGCCGGACATGGACCTTCCCTGCCCCTTCCGTCTTCATCACCACAGTAATCGTCCTTGGGGTGTTCAGTCCGAACTGCAGATAGCGGAAGCCCACTGTCAGGCCGTCTGTAATGTCCATCACCCTGGCGGATACATCTTCCCGCTGCTCATACACCGGCTCTATCCAGGCCGTTTCCTTGCCGCCGTACAGGTGGCAGGCATATCCTGCGGAGATCCATTTCCGGGCATCAATACCGTTCAGATGCGGTCCCTGGGACGTCATCTCCACCGGCCTGGAAGCAACCGGTTCCCCGTCCAGGAAGTCCACCTTACCAATCCAGACCTTGCCGTCTTTTCCCTGCACCACATCCACGGGTTCCAGCATTGCCTGGCGTGAGAACTCATCCTGCCCGGACTGGCGGTGATAGAACACATACCACTGACCGTTCACTTCCATGACGGAGCCATGGTTGTTGCCCCAGCGAAAAGTCATGGTGCCCTTGCCCTCCGCGTCCTTCAGGATCTCACCGCCGTTAAAGCTGATATCCCCGCCCCACTGCCAGCCGCCCAGGGGCCAGTCACTCCACATGTAGGACAGGAAGCCGTTGCAGTCTTCATAGATACCCAGTTCCGGCACGGGTTCATTCACCCGGCGGGAGTAGATATAGATATACTTGCCGCAGATCTTCCGGGGACTGGATGCCTCAAAGAAATATTCCCTTCCGAAACCGTCATCGTCCGGCGCCCAGGGTGCCCTGCAGTGCGGGATCGGATTCTCCCGCAGGGTTCCGGGTTTGATGGTCGCCATATCCTCATTCAGCTGCGCGCAGTAGGACTTACAGAAGCCCCAGTAGGCATAGACCTGGCCGTCATCATCCACGAGGATGCCCGGATCAAAGCCCAGCTCTGTCAGCACCGGATCCGTGAAGGGACCCCAGGGTTTATCAGATTTGGCCACAACGATGCGGGAGCCCTTCTGCTCCGCCGCGTACATATAGTAGGTATTTTCCTTCTGCACCACGTCCGGCGCATAGAGAATGCTGTTATCTTCCGCCCGGTAGCAGACGCCGTGGCATTTCCAATCTGTCAGGTCCGTAACCGGCGCCGACCAGACCACATAATCCGTGCCGCAGTACTGCGTCCGTTCCGTGTCATGCGATCCGTATACATAAACCCGGGTTTCCCCGTTATGGGTAAACACCCGCGGCTCTCCGTCCGGTACATGCTCCCACAGGGGCATATAGGGATTGGCTCCCCTGACAAAGGCTTTCTTCATCTGACGTCTTCTCCTTTGGCTTTTTTATGCTTTCTGTTCAAGAATAGGGTATCCCCCGGCGGATGTCAATACACCCTTCCCCTGTAAACAAATGCAAATCTGTATGCACTTGCTTGTTTTCAACCATTCTCTTTGATATAATAGGCGTGTTATGAGCCTGGCGGCCTGCCCGGTTCAGTCAACACGGACCACAGAACGGGTATTAATGAAGATGAACAGATTCGGGAAACTCCTCCTCTGCCTGGCAGTCCTGCTGCTGGTGCTGGCCGGTGCCACCGCCGCTGCGGAAGCCGCGATCACTTTCTCCCCGGAGAATCCGAAGGCAGGGGAATACATAGACGTGACGGTTGAGCCGGAACGGGAAGGCGCCGTCGCCGTGCGCTATACGCTGAGTACGAAAAGCGGCACCGTATTCAAAGGCGAGGACTGCACGCATTTCACAGCTTCCTTCCGTCCGCGGGAACAGGCCAACTACACCCTGACCGCGACCATCGTATACGGAAAGAAGGACACAGAAACTGTCAGCGTGACCATTCCCGTATCCGGTTCCGTTCCCGTTCAGGAGGGCGAGGATGTCCTCTACAGCCAGAAAGACGGCTGGTGGCATAACAAGACGTATTCGAAGAAGCATCACCGTTCGCTGGAGAAAGCCGGCTGTGCCATTTTCACGCTGAGCCATGTGCTGCAGCGGATGGGGGTCACCGGAGAGGACGTCCTGCCGGATAAGCTGGCGGAAAGATACTCCGGTATGTATATCGAAGGCCGGGGGACCGACAATGAACGCCTCCTTTTCACAGCGGGAGACCGGTTCGGTTTCCAGACCCACCAGGACCTGATCGAATCTGAAAAGGAACTGACCACCTGGTTTAAACAGGGCTGCCGGTTCAGCTTCATGATCGTCATCGGGCATATCGCCCTGGCAGACGGCTTGAGTGAGGACGGAACAAAGGTCCATGTGGTGGATTCCGCTCCCGGTGCCACCTGGGAAAGGATCAAAAAAGCCTCCCTGTACATTCAGAAAGAGGACGGCACCTTTACTGCGGTCACCTCTCCGGAAGAGATTCCCGGATGCCGCTGGTTCTTCGAATCCGGTGAGTACGGCGGACTGGAATACTGGCTGGATCTCTCCTACTGTGCAAAGCAGGGCATGCGTCCGGTTCGGCAGGCCTGGCTGCAGCTGAACGGACAGCCGGTCACCTCTTTTGAGTATGCCGGATCCCTGATGTCCAAGGTTGCGGTTTCCGGCGGAGAATCCCAGCGGGTTAATACCCGGGATCTTACCTGGACCACCAATGGCTCTGATACCCCGCAGCTGGCTCTGGTCACCGGCAAAAAGGGAGCAGCCCTGCTGGATGGCAACGGCAAAAAGAAAGCCGGCATCTCCAAAGCCATTCCCTACGGAACCATGGTGTTCGTCCTCGAAACGACAGACAAGCAGTTCTACATTCCCTGGCGGGACAGTTTCGGCTACATCAGCCGTGACGCCGCGGAACTGATCAGTATTTCTGAAGACAGTTTCCGCACAGGCTTGGTCTCCCTCAACGGAAGAACAGCGGGAACAGCCCCCATAACCGTACGTAAAGAGCCTTCAGCCAAAGCAAAAAGCATCGGCGAATGGAAACCGGGAACACCTGTGGCTGTCCTCGGTCAGGACGGTGAGTTTTACCTGGTGGAGGGCAAAGGCCTCCGCGGCTGGATAAACAACAAATATCTCACACTGGAAGGAGCAGAAAACGATGGGCAGAAGATCGACAAAGGAGAATAAAACCATCTGGCAGATTACCCGGGAAGAACTTGGTCTGACCCGTGAAAAGGCCGGTGAACTGATCCCCGGTTTCTCCCCGGAACGCATTGAAAAGATCGAGAACGGCCGCACGCAGATTCAGCCGGAGGATGCTCTCCTGCTGGCGGAATATTACAAGGCTCCTGCCCTTGTGAATTATTACTGCTGCAACGAATGCCCCATCGGTGAATCCCATGCTGTCCGGGCTGAATCCAAGGAACTGACCCAGATCGCCGTGGAAACGCTGAATGCTGTGAACCAGATGTCCCGGATCAAGGACCGGCTGCTGGAGATCGCGGAAGACGGCAAAGTCTGCAACGATGAGCTGGAAGACTTTATGAAGATCAAAACCGTACTGGACAAGCTCTCCCAGAGCGTGTCCAACCTGCAGCTGTGGATGGACGAGCAGATTGCCGCTGAGCAGTTTGCCGGCCAGACCAACGCCTGATCTTTCCGGATATATGAAACAGGGCTCTGTCTTTTGACAGAGCCCGTTTTGTTTCCCTGGTTATTCATCGGTATCCTGGCTTTGGAAAACAGGGATTTCGTTATCATCATACTCTACTTTTCTCAGGAAGCAGTGACGGTTCGGATCGCTGAGCGCGTCTCCCCTGAATCCCGGATAAGGTCTGGCGTGGAACACCAGCAGGTCATGCTGCCGGTTTCCCTGGTATGCCGCAGCAGCTGTGAACTGAAATAGAAAAGAGCGTCCCTGAAAGCAGGAACGCTCTTTTTGCATTTGTCGGATTATTCCTTGGCAGCTTCTTCAACCGCTTCCTCGGCAGCCTTCTTGGTCTTCCTGGCAGTCTTCTTGACTTCCTCAACGACCTCTTCAGCCTTCTCTTCGACGGCTTCCTTGACTTCCTCAGCAGCTTCCACTGCTTCTTCAGCAGCTTCAGCAAACTTCTCGGAAACGGAATCTTCGGTGGCAACCACTTCGTATTCCACATCGGCAGCAGCGGTCTCAGCGGCTTCTTCAGCAGCGGGTTCCGGCTCGATGGCCTGGCGGATGCTCAGGCTGATGCGCTTCTTTTCGGGATCCACGCCCAGAACCTTAACCTTCACTTCGTCGCCAACCTTCACCGCGTCTTCAACCTTGGCTACGCGGGTCGTGGCGCACTGGCTGATATGAACCAGACCGTCGAGGCCGGGCTCCAGTTCAACGAAGGCACCGAAGTCGGTGATGCGGACCACTTTGCCGTCCACCACTTCGCCCACCGGGAACTTCTCAACCGCGTTGTCCCACGGATGGGGCTGCAGCTGCTTGTAACCCAGCTGGATGCGTTCGCGTTCGGGATCCAGGGACAGGATCTTCACGTCCACTTCCTGGTTGGGTTTGACCACTTCACTGGGATGCTTGATGCGGCCCCAGCTCAGGTCGGTGATGTGGATCAGGCCGTCCACGCCGCCAACGTCCACAAAGGCACCGAAATCGGTCAGCCGACGGACGATGCCGTGAATAACCATGCCCTCTTCCAGGCGCTCCCAGGCTTCCTTCTTCTTCGTGGCGGCTTCTTCAGCCACAACAGCCTTGCGGCTGGCAACCACGCGCTTCTTCTGGGTGTCCACCTCGAGGATCTTCAGCTTCATTTCCTTGCCGACGAAGTCAGCGATCTTCTCAACGTAGCGCTGGCTCAGCTGGCTGGCGGGCACGAACGCGCGCACACCGGCGATATCGGCGATCAGGCCGCCCTTGACGGCTTCCTTGCCGACGGCGTCCACATACTCGCCCGCTTCGTACTTCTCCATCATGGCGTCCCACGCCTTGCGGTTGACGATGTTGCGCTGGCTCAGCAGCACATTGCCTTCTCCGTCGTTGACCTTTACGACTTCGACTTCAATCTCGTCATCCAGTTTGACATCCTGATCGACCAGGTCGCTGCGCTTGATCAGGCCGTCGGCCTTGTAGCCGATGCTGACGCATACTTCATCCTCGGTGATCTGCACGACCTTGCCGGTCAGCGTCTGTCCGGGCCGGATCCTCACCAGAGTAGATTCGACTTCCGCCATGAAGTCATTGTTTGTGTCTACCTCCGCGGTAGGATTCAGGTCCTTGTTTTCCAGTTCGCTCATGCGTGTGACAACCTCCTTAAGTGAATCCGTCGGTGTGGAAGCACCGGCGGTGATCCCAATCATTTCGGAATCCTTATTTGCAAAGGCGGGCGGTATCTCCGCCGCACTCTCTACCAAAATAGTCCTGGGGCAAACGTTTTTGCAGATCGCGTACAGCTTCTGGGTGTTGGCGCTGTTCCTTCCGCCCACCACGATCATCGCGTCCGCCCGTGCTGCCAGTTCCCTGGCTTCCTTCTGGCGGATCTCCGTGGCGTTGCAGATGGTGCAGCGGCAGTCCGGCTGGCGTATCTTCCGCTGGAGCACCTCGAGGATTGCTTCCCACCGGCTGTGCGGGAAAGTAGTCTGGCAGACCACAACCGCCTTTTCGATCTCCGGCAGCCGTTCCGCTTCCCCGGGCCCGGCAACGAACATGACCTCGCCGTGTGCCCATCCCGCTGTGCCGCGCACTTCCGGATGATCCCGTTCCCCGACCAGGATGACCGGGGTCCCGTCCCGGGAACCTTCCTCCACGATCCTGTGAAGCTTATCCACAAAGGGACAGGTCAGATCCAGTATCTCATTGCCGGCTTCCCTGAGCTTTTCCAGCACCTGCGGAGAGACCCCGTGGCTGCGGATCAGCACCCGGCGGCTTCCGGCCTCTTCCGGTTCACGGATCGGTTCCAATCCGCGCTCCGCCAGATCACGGATCACCTGCGGATTATGGATCAGTTCACCCAGCGTACAGGAGGGAATCCCGTCTTTCGCCATCGCTTCCGCCTTTTCAACTGCCCGGCTGACGCCCATGCAGAATCCGGCGTGCGCTGCTACCTCAACAGGCATATTCCCTTTCCTTTCGTGAAATAAACGTTCAACTTTGTTATTTCTTCTTTATTATACGTAAATCCTGCTGAATAACAAGACAATTTCAGGAATTTTTTCGTATTTTTTCTCTCAAGGTACGTTCAATCCCGTACAACTTGGTTATTTTTCAGGCGAATTACTTCTTTTCCGCGTCTTTGATCATCCCGCGGAAGGTCTCCCGGATCCGTTCATTCATCTTTTCGCAGGTCTCTGTGTTGATGCCTTCCGTCAGCAGGTCATCATAAGGGATCGGCTCGCCCACATACAGGTTCGTCATCCTGAACAGACTCAGTTTCCGGTCAAAATAGATCGGGATAACCGGAGCCTTCGACCGCATGGCGATCAGGGATGTACCGCTTTCAATATGTTCCATCTGTTCCTCATGGTGGCGGGTGCCCTCCGGGAAGATCAGCAGGACTTTCTTCATCTTCACGGTTTTCATGCAGGCGCGCATCGCCTCCATGTCCGTATCATGCCGGCCGACCAGGATACAATGCAGCCGGATCAGCAGATTCCGCAGGAACTTGCTGTTGCCGGCCAGTTCCTTTTTAGCCAGGAAAACGATCTGATGCTTCGGAATGCCCATAGCCATGACCACCGGATCCAGCGCGTGCCGGTGATTGGCGATCACCACAAAGGGCGGATCCTGACGCAGCCGTTCCTTGTGGTGGAAGCGCACCGGCATCAGGGTATGAAAGAGTATCTGGGCAAGCACGCGGGCGATCTCATAAAGAATCCCGCGTTTTTCCGTCACCGGTTCAAGTTTCTTTTCAGCCACGGCGCTTTTCCTCCACGATTGCGAGAATGGCATCCACCACTTCATCAAAGCTGAGATTGGTGGAATCGACCAGTACAGCATCCGGCGCCTGGCGCAGCGGTTCCACAGGACGGTTCATATCCTGTTCGTCCCGTTTGATCACTTCCCGGAGTACCTGCTCAAAGCTTTCTTCGCTGCCTTTCTTCTGGAGTTCCAAGAAACGGCGGCGGGCGCGTTCTTCAGCGGAAGCGGTCAGGTATATTTTTGCAGTTGCGTTGGGAAGTACGGTTGTACAGATATCGCGTCCGTCCAGCAGCATATCCGTTTCGGAAGCCAGTTTCTGCTGCAGTCGTACCATGGCTTTGCGGACCTCCGCGTACCTGCTGACAGTGGAAGCGGCCATGCCGACTTCCTGCGTCCGGATCAGCCCGGTCACATCCTCCCCTTCCACAAAGGTATGCTGTCCGTCCGCCTCATGGCTGACGGAGATCTTCAGTCTGCCGCACAGGTCCACAATAGCCTGCTCATCCTGTACATCTATATTCTGCCGCAGGGCGGTCAGGCCAAGAGCCCGGTACATGGCGCCTGTATCCAGGTGCAGGATTCCCAGCTTTGCGGCAACCGCGTCCGCTACCGTGCTCTTGCCCGCGCCAACCGGCCCGTCAATGCCAATATTCAGTCGCATACTTGTATCCTCCTGATTTCCAGTAACTCTTTATATTATACACTTTGTGTCTTTTTCATTCAATCCGTACAAGTATTTTCACTGTTTCGTGCCGGTTTTCCCTATGGATCGTTTTTTACAATTTGTACCGTCCGATGCGTATGATTTTTTTGTTGACACGCTGTAACCGCAACTTTATAATGAGCACAGAAGAGGCTGGAGCCCTTTGGAGGAGGTTTTTACCATGAAATCTACAGGCATCGTTCGTCAGCTGGATTCCCTGGGGCGCATTGTACTTCCGGTAGAACTGCGCCGTACCCTGAACATTGGCACAAAAGACCAGCTGGAGATTCTGATTGACGGTAATTCCGTCGTTCTCCGCAAGTACGCGCCGAACTGCCAGTTCTGCGGCAGCAGAACCAGTCTTTCCACCTTCAGGGACAAGCTGGTCTGCAAACGCTGCCTGGCCGAACTGAAAGAGCTCTGATCTTTTCCTGCCCGTCGATTTGCCCGCCCGGAATCATTCCGGGTTTTTTTGTTTCCTTGAAGTTTCCTCTGTCAAAGCGTATAATAATTTAAGTTACCGGAACGAAATCCGTGGATTGTATTTCCCCGGCCGAGACGCATTCTGATTCAACCGGAGGTCTTCATGTCCTTTCCCTTTTTCGCTTATCTTTCCCGGCTGAAGCTGATCCGCCGCTGGAGTCTCATGCGGAACACCGTGCCGGAAAACGATGCCGAGCATTCCCTGCAGGTGGCCATGATCGCCCATGCCATCGCGGTGATCGCAAGAGATCGCTATGGAAAGCAGGTCAATCCCGAGCATGTGCTCTCCCTGGCGGTCTATCATGACGCGACTGAGGTGATGACCGGTGACCTGCCCACGCCCGTCAAGTATCATAACGACGAGCTTCGCGGCGCTTATCATCAGCTGGAGGATCTTTCCGCTGACCGCCTGCTGACGCTCCTGCCGGATGATATGAAGCCTGCCTTCACCCCGTATATGAAGCAGGAAGCCGGTTATGAGCATACCCTGGTCAAGGCCGCGGACCGCATTTCCGCCTGCATCAAATGCATGGAAGAACAGCGGGCCGGCAACCGGGAGTTCGACTATGCCGCGGAGAACATCCGAAAGAGCATCGCGAATATCGATCTTCCCGAAGTGAAGGATTTCCTGACAGATTTCCTCCCCGCCTTCGACATGACCCTGGATGAACTCAACCATCCATCCCGCTGAAACCGCAACATTTTCCCACTTTTCCCCGTTATATTATTGTGAGATTTCTCCCCGTTGCGCACGGAACCAAAATGTCATTTCGACCAAGGCCGCAGACCGCGCGGAGAAATCTACCCCGTCCGCAGACGAAGTCCCATGTCATCCCGACCGAAGTGGAGGGATCTCCCCGTCTGCAGACGTTAATTCTTAATCACTTATTGGAGGTACCCATGAAACGAATTCTTGCCCTGTTCCTGGTTCTTACCCTGATGCTTCCCGTTTTCTCCCTTGCCGAATCCGACGAGGAAGATCTCAATATTGAAGACATCATCGAAGATGTGGATTATGATGATGAAGAAGAGGGTGAGGACAGCGATGACGGCGTGGATGACGCGGTTCTTGCTGCCCAGCAGCCCCTTTCCGAGGAACTGCAGGACGAACTGAAATCCGTTCTTGAGTCCAAGGACTATGTGCCCACCGAACTGGACATCGGTGTATACAGCAGCAGCGATTTGTTCATTAACGACAATCTGCCCGACAATATCATCAATATTCTGCTTCTGGGCGTCGATACCAGAAATTCCGAACTGGAAGTTGACGACGTGAAACTTGCTGACGTCCAGATGATTTTATCTTTCAACACAGAAACCGGATCCATTAAACTTTCTTCCATTCCCCGTGACACACTCGTGGAAAATCCCTACACCGGAAAACAGTCTCCCATTAACTATTCCATTCAGTATTTCGACAAAAACAAGAAGTTTCACGATAATCCTCAGCGTTCCATCGCCACCGTTAACCACAATTTCGAGTTGAATGTCCAGAGCTATGTGATGATCAACTTCCGCGGTGTCGCTGCCATCGTGGATAAGCTGGGCGGCATTGATCTGGAACTGACCGAAGGCGAAGCCGCCAATATTAACTACTACCTGAAGAAAAACGGAAAATCCATTTCCAGGCACTATGATACCAAGGAGGCCAAGGCAGCCCGGGTTGAACTGCAGGTTCAGGATGGCGTACAGCACCTGGACGGCCTGCAGGCCTTGATGTATGCCCGGCTGCGCCAGAACAAGACCCGGAAAAAGTATAACCTCGGTGATGACTGGCAGAGGACGGCCCGCACCCGCAACCTGCTGGACAAGCTCCTGCAGAAGGTGCTGAAAAAGGACGCCTGGGATATCATTGATCTCGCCGGCTTCGCGATTGACTATGTGGACACCAACATGAACCTCGACACCATGTCCTCCATGATCCTGAAGGTTCTGGGCAGCGGAATCATCAGCAAGCTGGGTTCCACCGATTCCATCATTGAGCAGTTCCGCATTCCCATGGACGATACCTGGTCTTATGTACAGGAAGGAGACTGGAAGGGCAAGGTCTTCATGAGCAAGCGCAACGGCAACTTCCAGAAGAACGTTGAAGCCCTGCATGAATTCATCTATGGTCAGTACCATCCCGCCAATCCCTGATCACTTAAGCCAGCATAAAACGGGCGACCATCTGGTCGTCCGTTTTTATATTGTTTATCATTCTTTCTGCAGGCAGAATTATTCTCGCGGCCGCAGACATACGCCCCCGTTGTCATCCTGGGGTTCGGAACGCCCGGAAAACGAGCCAGGCTGCCTCCCGTGCGCGGTGCGCGGGACCACAGGTCCGCGGTGCGTGCGCGATTCAAATCGTTTTCAGTGAAGAACGGGCGGCAGCCCCGGGGCGGCGTAGCCGAGTCGAGGGATCCCTTACCACGTCCGAAGGACGCTTTTATTCAAAGAAACCGCACCATTCCGGTGCGGTTTTTTCCACCATTATTCCGCTTAAAGTGTCATCCTAAGCAAGGCCAAAGGCCGCGTCGATGGATCTCGTCTTCAGTTCTTACGTATTCAGCACCCTGAAGTCGGTTTTGCTGACCTTCCACCAGGCCAGGCAAAGCGCCCCGTATACCGCGATTCCCGTAACGGTCATAATGCCAAGATTCAGCCAGTTATTGACCGGCAGCAGGCTTCCGACCGCACGTACACCGGCCAGCATAATTCCGCCGATCACCGCGTAGACTCCCACATATCCGATAAACCGCTTATACGGCAGTTCCTTCCGCAGAATGATATACTGCGCCACCGGCACGGTCATCTCCGCGGCCAGCGTCCCGATGACCGCGCCCATGGCCTTCATGGAAGGGATCAGGCAGGCATTCACGATCAGATTCACCACAGCACCGGTACACACGCTCTTCACGAAGATATGGTCCCTTTTCTGGGGCAGCACCACCTGGGTACGGATCACGTTGGCAAAGCCGATCATGATCAGTGTAAATCCCAGCGGGATCATCAGCACATAACATGCACCGGACTTCGGGAAGAACAGCGGCGCAAACCGGTCCGCAACCGCCGCCAGGCCGAAAGCCATGGCACTCACCATGCAGATGATCAGGTTCATGCTTTTGTCGATATGCTTCGCGATCTTTTCCGTTTCGCCTTTTTTCAGCAGGTTCGTAATCTTCGGCATCATCACAGTCCCGATAGCGGAAATAAAGCCGCTCAGGCAGTAGATGATCTTTTCCGCGCTTTCATACAGGCCGTTTTCATATTTGCCCGCAATATTCTTGACCATGACCTTGTCCATCTTGCGGTAAATGCTGACAGCCGCGACGGAGATGAACAGCACTGCGCAGGGTCGCAGGTGCTTCAGCGTTTCCTTCATGGAAACCCGGTGATAGCTCACCTTTCCCTTCAGCGTCGCCGCGCAGCTCAGGTTGCCCAGCAGCGTCGCAAGACTCCAGGCAAAGCCATAGATCCAGAGGTCATCAACGTTTTTGATAAAGATAAATACGCAGGCCGCTGCCGCAAGCTTCACAAACGTATTCCGCAGGGCAATGGACTTGAACTGGTCCAGGCCCATCAGGCACCAGTCAAAGCTGCACAGGCAGCTGATGCTCATCATGGTCAGGTGCAGGGCAATCGTTTTGCCCTCCCCGGCAAACAGGAACACATATCCCAGCCAGAACAGCAGCGTAATACTGGCAACCAGCAGCTGCATCTGCCAGATGCCTGAGAAAGTCCTGTCCAGCTGTTCCCGGTCGTCCCGGACATTGGCAATAGACCTGACGCCGTAATCCGCCAGGCCCAGCATGCCCACCAGGCAGAAGAGCTCGCTCATCGCCCACTCGTTGGAATAGAGACCAACGCCGGCTGTGCCGACAGTCTTATCCAGGTACGGTGCCGTAACCAGCGGCAGCAGTATCGAAAAGACCCGGTAGGCGACATTGTAAGCCGCGTTCTTTTTTGTACTCATACTTATAACTTAAGCAGGGTTGTCGCGATTCCGAAGTATACCAGCAGGCTCAGTGCGTCCACAATGGTCGTTATAAACGGACTGGCCATGACCGCCGGGTCAAAGCCCAGTTTCTTCGCCAGCATCGGCAGCGTACAGCCGACCAGTTTAGCGCACAGCACTGTCACAGCCAGCGTCAGGCCTACAACCACAGCTACCATCAGGCTCACGTCTTCATTATGCATAAGCAGCCGGTCTATCAGCATAACCTTGCCGAAGCACAACACGCTCAGCACCAAACCGCAGATCACAGCCGTCCTTACCTCTTTCCAGATCACCTTGCCCAGGTCCTTGAATTCCAGTTCGCCCAGGGAAAGGGCACGGATGACTGTAACAGAGCTCTGGGAACCGCTGTTACCGCCGGTGTCCATCAGCATCGGGATAAAGGCGGCCAGGCAGGTCAGAGCTTCCAGCTTTTTCTCAAACTGTGAGATAATAATGCCCGTAAATGTGGCAGAAATCATCAGCAGGGAGAGCCAGGGAATCCGGTGAATGAACAGATCCAGCGGCGAAGACTTCAGGTATGTCTTGTCGCTCGGCGTCATACCGGCCATGATCTCCATATCCTCGGTGGTCTCTTCTTCGACAACGTCCATGGCATCGTCGAATGTGACGATACCGACCATCCGGTTATCGCCGTCCACGACCGGGATTGCCAGCAGGTTGTACTTGCTCATCATCTGGGCAACTTCTTCCTGGTCAGTATGGGTCGATACCGTGATCAGGTTGGTGTCCATGATGCTGTCAATGGTCTGCAGGTCACTGGGGGCTAGCAGCAGGCTCTTGACGCTGACCGTACCAACCAGCAGCCGGTTCTTCAGTACATAACAGGTATAAATGGTTTCCTTGTCCACACCGGTGCGGCGAATCCGCAGGATCGCGTCCCCAACCGTCATATCCGGTGTCAGCTTTACGTACTCCGTGGTCATCACGGAACCAGCGGAGTCTTCGGGATACTGCAGGATCTCGTTGATCTCCTTGCGCATTTCCGGATCTGCCTGGGCCAGGATTCTCTGAACAACGTTCGCGGGCATCTCTTCGACAATATCCACCGCGTCATCGACGTACAGTTCGTCCATGACCTGGCGCAGTTCCTTATCGCTGATACCCCTGATCAGCTGTTCCTGGTCCTCGCTTTCCATTTCAACGAAGCTTTCCGCGGCCAGTTCCTTCGGCAGAAGCCGGAACAGCAGCGGCTGTTTTTCCGGTTCAACGCCGGAAAAAACCGCAGCAATATCCGCGGGATTCATCGTTACAAGGATGTCCCGGATGGTAGTGTACTTTTTTTCAGAAAGTAAGGCCTGTAAAGTGTTTTCGACAGTGACAGAATGTTCCGCCATGCTTGCTCCCTCCCATTTGGTTAGAATGGTCAGTTGCCAGAAGCATATAATACCGGGTTGTCATCCCGAAAATCAGGACACTTTCCCGGTATCAGACATAGCGGCAGATTGAATTTATGACATGCGGAACCGGAACGTCACGGCGCCCGGAACCCGCTGTCTTCGCCCAACCGCTATGCCGCTGCTACTCCCAGCGTCCATGACATTCCCTCCTCATTTTTTTCATTTTTTCAGCCGGATCGAATCTCTCCGTCCGGCCTTTTCACGTTATTATAGTCTCTTCTTTTTTCGCTTGTCAATCCTTGAAATGTTTCGTTTTTCTTAATTGTTAAACCATGTTTTGTATCCAGTTTTTCGTTGTGTTTTTATCAGTTTGTCACTCAGTTTTTCAACTCTTTCGCCCGCGAGCATCCAACCCATGTGTCATCTCGACCGGAACGAAGTGAAGCGGAGAGATCTGATCAATTCAAAAAACAGCGTCCATAGACGCTGTTTTATCCACCATTATTCATTTCCGCTTAAAGTGTTCGAAGCGCCCGGAAAACGAGCCAGGCTGCCTCCCGTGCGCGGTGCGCGGGGCCACAGGTCCGCGGTGCGTGCGCGATTCAAATCGTTTTCAGCAGAGAACGGGGCGAAGAACCGATGACCTCCAGTGGAGGAAATCTCATCGGTTCTGGGGTTCGGAACGCCCGGAAAACGATCCAGTGGATCGTTTTCAGTGGAGAACGGGCGGCAGCCCCGGGCAAGAAACCGAAACAAGTGGTCTCCACAGTGTGGAACCACGTCGATTGAGGTTGCGGGTATCAGCCCCGGGCCACGAAGTGGGCGGTACGAAGGGAGCGCAGACGAAGGATCTCCCCGCCCGCAGGCGAAACACCTCCTACTTCCTACCTCCTACCTCCTACCTGGGTTCAATTCTGAATTGAACTCAGGTACCTCTTCAGTTCCGCAATATACTTTTCTGCCATCTGGCTCAGGATCATATTTTCCTTCACAATGTACCCGATCTCCATCCGTCCTGCGGCGACCTCTTCTTCCTCATCCTCAAAGGCCACAGCCACATAGTCGGATCCGTTCAGTTCCTCGCAGATAATGCCGCTGCACAGGGTATATCCGTTCAGGCCCACCATCAGGTTCAGCATCGTTGCCCGGTCTGTCGCTTTAATGGTCCTGATATAGTCATAGGTGCTCAGGATCTCTTCCGCGAAATAGAACGCACCGCTGGGCCCCTGCTCAAAGCTCAGGCAGGGATAATCCCGCAGTTCTTCCAGCCGGATCGACTTTTTATTTGCCAGCGGATGTCCCTTCCACAGGTAAACGTACGGCTCGCACTTGATCAGCGGATGGAACTCCAGCTGGCTGCTCTTCAGGAACTTGCCGATCGCCTTGCGGTTAAAGTCACTCAGGTACAGAATACCTACCTCGCTCTTGCCGGTGGTCACATCCTCGATCACATCCCGGGTTTTGCTTTCCCGGATCGCAAACTCATACTCATCCGTATCGAACTGCTTCACCATTTCCACAAAACTCTTTACAGCAAAGGAATAGTGCTGGCAGGAGATGCCGAATTTTTTCCGCAGGTTTCCGCCTTTTCCGTATTTCTCCAGGAGCCGATCATACTGGGTCACCACCTGCCGGGCATACTGGATAAATTCCGCGCCATCGTTAGTCAGGGTAACGCCTTTCCCGCCGCGGTTGAAAAGGGTGATCCCCAGTTCCTTTTCCAGTTCACGCACAGCGCTGGTCAGGGAGGGCTGTGTGACATACAGCACTTCCGCCGCCTTGTTCAGAGATCCTTTCTCGGAAATGGTGATCACATAGTTCAGCTGCTGGATCGTCATGGTTTGTCTGCTCCCTTTCTCAGTTATAGACACAATCTATAGCGCCAATACTATCACACTTGAAAACCGTTGTCAAAAAAAGGGGACCGGCCTTTCGCCGGCCCCCGGGGGTAGGGAGAAAAAGGAGAAAAGTCTTTAGTCGAAGCAGTCTCTTCTTTGTCATTTCGAGCAAGGGCACAAAGTGACCGCGTCGAGAAATCTGTTTTTTAGTCGAAGCAGTCTCTTCTTTGTCATTTCGAGCAAGGGCACAAAGTGACCGCGTCGAGAAATCTGTTTTTTAGTCGAAGCAGTCTCCAACATGGTTGATCACAACCTCAATTCCCAGCGGTGTATCATATTCTTCGATATCCACCGTTTCTCCCGGGAACTTCGGTGTCCTGCCCTGGGTCGGCGTATCCGGCCTGGTCCAGAGCTTGTTGGTGATCACGGTCACCGTACCGTTTGTCGTGATGCTTTCCTGTACATATCCCAGAACCGCCTGTTCTGTCCAGGTATATGCAGCAGGTTCGCCGTTCAGTTTGGCGGGCAGCCCGGTGATCGTCGCGGTCCAGCCGTTCTGCTCATTCAGCACCACATTCTGGATCACGGTACTGCCGTTCTTCAGCGTCATGACAATGCTCAGCGGCCTGTTCTGGAGCTTGTTTTCCTCATCGTTCCAGACCTTCCGGATCGTCGCGCTGGTCAGGTTCGGCTGATACCTGTTCCGGATCGTGAATCCGTAGATCTCTGTGACGTACATATCCACCGGATCTTCCGTCACAGTGTACTGGATCGGCCTGCCCTTCACAAACTTGGGCAGATCGCCGAACTTCCGCTTCCAGCCGTTATCCGCGCTCAGCTTAGCCGTCCTGACTTCCTCACCGCCTGCGAACAGGTGTACCGTAATGCTTTCCGGCCGGTTACCGTCCTTGTTGTCGTTATCATCCCAGATCTTCACGACTTCAATTTCGGTTGTCATTTCATCTTCGTCCGGTTTGTCCTCCTGCTCCTTGATGTCAAACTCCTTCTGGATGACCAGTTTGCCGGTCTCCAGCGTGTTTGTGATCACGAAGCCGGTAGAAGCATCGCCGGTGATCTTTGCCACATAGCCTTCAGGAATTTCGGTTTCAGCAACCGTGTAGCGGATTTCCCTGCTCAGGCCTTCGTTATTTGCATTCTTGCACAGGTCATCCCAGCTGTACGTCCAGTTGTTCGCGGCATTCAGCGTTGCCACTTTATCAGTTGCCTTACCGTCAGCAAAGAGCTGCACCTTGATATCACTCGGATGCTTGCCACTGTCCACCCAGACCTTCTTCACCTGAACCTTGGTCTTCTCAGGCACATGCGTGTTGGTCAGTGTGGTCAGTTCGCCGCTTGTGGCCGTGCCCGTCAGGGTGTATCCGACCACCGACGGTTCCTTCCAGGTGTAGGTGATATCCTTGTCGTCCTTGCACTTGGGCAGGTCTTCAATCCGATCCAGCCAGTTGTTTTCGGCGTTCAGGTTTGCGTACTGTCCGGTTGCTTCTCCGTCCGCCAGAAGTTCGATCTTCAGTCCGGTCGGCCGCAGTCCGTCACGGTTTCCGTCGTCCTTCCAGACCTTCTTTACCATCACGGAAACCCTCGGAATCTCATAGGTGTTGATCAGCGTATTGTTATTATCCGTATACGTGATCTTTGTCACCAGTTCCTTCTCGCCTTCTGTCACCTCAACCGTCATGACTACCTTTTCCGTGGAATAGGTCATGTTAGGTGTATCGCCGGGCACTTCCGTAATCTCATAGACATAGGGTTCAGATGTCACGGTACAATACGTGATTTCGCCGAACTGTGCCGTTCCTTCGGTTGTACCATCCTTCATGACTATGGTCACCGTGTCTTTTTCAGGCATCGGAGCACCGCCCACAGGCGTCAGCTTGAATACATATTCTCCGTCCGGAACGGCCTTGGCATCCTTGCCATCAATCTTCTTATTGATTTCCGGAATTGCCTTGCCGATCTTGCGGGTATTTGTGAATTCAGCTGTGCAGCGATTATCAGCAATCGTTCCGGTGTCGCCGTTGGCTTCAGAGATAAAGCCTTCGCATTCATCTTCCTCAACCGTATATTTGACACCGGTCGGCAGTTCATCCGCCAACGCCTTCTCGCCGCTCTTCAGAACAACTATCGCGACTCCGTCCTCAAAATTCATGTCTCCATGCAGGCCAGTAATCGGTGCACCGTCCAGCGTTACGATAAATGTGAATTCCAGTTCGTCATCGTCTTCAAGATCACTGCTGACAATCTTGCCAATTTCCAGCTCACCAAGCTTCCGAGTGTTTTCAAAATCAGCCTCGCGGCCATCCTCAACAATTGTTCCGTCAGCTCCGGTTGCGAGTGTAGTAAAGTCATCACACTCATCTTCTTCAACCGTGTAGGTGATACCTGTCGGCAATCCTGTTGCTGTCTTGCTTTCACCATCCTTTAGTTCGAAGGTCGCAACGCCATCGGTGAAGGACATATCGCCGTATGTGCCGTTGATTGTCTCATCACTCAGGGTTACGGTGAATCCGAACATCAGATCATGATCAGCGGTAGCGGCACTTTCTACAGACTTGGTAACAGTCAGATCGCCAGTCTTGTGAATATACGTATTCACGAACGCTACCGTTCCGGTGCCTTCAGCAATTGTTATGCTGTCGCTCAGCTGCTCGTTCGCCTCGTCGCTGTTCACCTTTACGGTCGTTGTCCGGTTGTAACCCGTGATCTCCACACTGTCCGCGGTCTCGCTTACAGTGTATGTCACGCCGTCCATGATACCGTCGGCCTGCGTCAGTACCCACTTCTTCGGATCACCCGTGAAGTCGCTGTACTTCTTCGTCAGTTCGCTGACGGCTGTACCGTCCTTCTTCAGTCCGTTGCCTGTCACCTTGAAGACGATATTCCCCTTCTGGGCATCCGTCAGATCCGAATCGCCGAAGCTCTTCGTAATCGTCAGGCCGGCTTCCTTCTCACTGTTCGTGATCCTGTAGCTGCCGTCATCCTGTTTCTCCGCGCTGCCCAGGTTGAAGTTCGCCGCATATGTACCTTCGATCGCCACTTCCTTCACGGAATATGTGACCTTCTGGTCGCCTTCATATTCGACCAGGTCTTCGAAGGTATGGCTCGGATGTGCCGCGCTCAGCGTCGCTGTCGCGTCATCACCCTCCACATCCTTGACTTCTCCGTCGCCGACCTTCTTCTGCAGCTTCACGCTGACCGTCGTTCCCGCCGGCCATGTGACATTTGTCGCATCGCAGACAACCGCGCTGTTCGCTTCCGCCAGCGACCAGATCTTGTCAACTGTAATGTCGACAGTCTTCTTGGTATACGTATTCACGAACGCTACCGTTCCGGTGCCTTCAGCAATTGTTATGCTGTCGCTCAGCTGCTCGTTCGCCTCGTCGCTGTTCACCTTTACGGTCGTTGTCCGGTTGTAACCTGCGTGATCTCCACACTGTCCGCGGTCTCGCTTACAGTGTATGTCACGCCGTCCATGATACCGTCGGCCTGCGTCAGTACCCACTTCTTCGGATCACCCGTGAAGTCGCTGTACTTCTTCGTCAGTTCGCTGACGGCTGTACCGTCCTTCTTCAGTCCGTTGCCTGTCACCTTGAAGACGATATTCCCCTTCTGGGCATCCGTCAGATCCGAATCGCCGAAGCTCTTCGTAATCGTCAGGCCGGCTTCCTTCTCACTGTTCGTGATCCTGTAGCTGCCGTCATCCTGTTTCTCCGCGCTGCCCAGGTTGAAGTTCGCCGCATATGTACCTTCGATCGCCACTTCCTTCACGGAATATGTGACCTTCTGGTCGCCTTCATATTCGACCAGGTCTTCGAAGGTATGGCTCGGATGTGCCGCGCTCAGTGTCGCTGTCGCGTCATCACCCTCCACATCCTTGACTTCTCCGTCGCCGACCTTCTTCTGCAGCTTCACGCTGACCGTCGTTCCCGCCGGCCATGTGACATTTGTCGCATCGCAGACAACCGCGCTGTTCGCTTCCGCCAGCGACCAGATCTTGTCAACTGTAATGTTGACAGTCTTCTTGGTATACGTATTCACGAACGCTACCGTTCCGGTGCCTTCAGCAATTGTTATGCTGTCGCTCAGCTGCTCGTTCGCCTCGTCGCTGTTCACCTTTACGGTCGTTGTCCGGTTGTAACCCGTGATCTCCACACTGTCCGCGGTCTCGCTTACAGTGTATGTCACGCCGTCCATGATACCGTCGGCCTGCGTCAGTACCCACTTCTTCGGATCGCCCGTGAAGTCGCTGTACTTCTTCGTCAGTTCGCTGACGGCTGTACCGTCCTTCTTCAGTCCGTTGCCTGTCACCTTGAAGACGATATTCCCCTTCTGGGCATCCGTCAGATCCGAATCGCCGAAGCTCTTCGTAATCGTCAGGCCGGCTTCCTTCTCACTGTTCGTGATCCTGTAGCTGCCGTCATCCTGTTTCTCCGCGCTGCCCAGGTTGAAGTTCGCCGCATATGTACCTTCGATCGCCACTTCCTTCACGGAATATGTGACCTTCTGGTCGCCTTCATATTCGACCAGGTCTTCGAAGGTATGGCTCGGATGTGCCGCGCTCAGCGTCGCTGTCGCGTCATCACCCTCCACATCCTTGACTTCTCCGTCGCCGACCTTCTTCTGCAGCTTCACGCTGACCGTCGTTCCCGCCGGCCATGTGACATTTGTCGCATCGCAGACAACCGCGCTGTTCGCTTCCGCCAGCGACCAGATCTTGTCAACTGTAATGTCGACAGTCTTCTTGGTATACGTATTCACGAACGCTACCGTTCCGGTGCCTTCAGCAATTGTTATGCTGTCGCTCAGCTGCTCGTTCGCCTCGTCGCTGTTCACCTTTACGGTCGTTGTCCGGTTGTAACCCGTGATCTCCACACTGTCCGCGGTCTCGCTTACAGTGTATGTCACGCCGTCCATGATACCGTCGGCCTGCGTCAGTACCCACTTCTTCGGATCGCCCGTGAAGTCGCTGTACTTCTTCGTCAGTTCGCTGACGGCTGTACCGTCCTTCTTCAGTCCGTTGCCTGTCACCTTGAAGACGATATTCCCCTTCTGGGCATCCGTCAGATCCGAATCGCCGAAGCTCTTCGTAATCGTCAGGCCGGCTTCCTTCTCACTGTTCGTGATCCTGTAGCTGCCGTCATCCTGTTTCTCCGCGCTGCCCAGGTTGAAGTTCGCCGCATATGTACCTTCGATCGCCACTTCCTTCACGGAATATGTGACCTTCTGGTCGCCTTCATATTCGACCAGGTCTTCGAAGGTATGGCTCGGATGTGCCGCGCTCAGCGTCGCTGTCGCGTCATCACCCTCCACATCCTTGACTTCTCCGTCGCCGACCTTCTTCTGCAGCTTCACGCTGACCGTCGTTCCCGCCGGCCATGTGACATTTGTCGCATCGCAGACAACCGCGCTGTTCGCTTCCGCCAGCGACCAGATCTTGTCAACTGTAATGTCGACAGTCTTCTTGGTATACGTATTCACGAACGCTACCGTTCCGGTGCCTTCAGCAATTGTTATGCTGTCGCTCAGCTGCTCGTTCGCCTCGTCGCTGTTCACCTTTACGGTCGTTGTCCGGTTGTAACCGTGATCTCCACACTGTCCGCGGTCTCGCTTACAGTGTATGTCACGCCGTCCATGATACCGTCGGCCTGCGTCAGTACCCACTTCTTCGGATCACCCGTGAAGTCGCTGTACTTCTTCGTCAGTTCGCTGACGGCTGTACCGTCCTTCTTCAGTCCGTTGCCTGTCACCTTGAAGACGATATTCCCCTTCTGGGCATCCGTCAGATCCGAATCGCCGAAGCTCTTCGTAATCGTCAGGCCGGCTTCCTTCTCACTGTTCGTGATCCTGTAGCTGCCGTCATCCTGTTTCTCCGCGCTGCCCAGGTTGAAGTTCGCCGCATATGTACCTTCGATCGCCACTTCCTTCACGGAATATGTGACCTTCTGGTCGCCTTCATATTCGACCAGGTCTTCGAAGGTATGGCTCGGATGTGCCGCGCTCAGCGTCGCTGTCGCGTCATCACCCTCCACATCCTTGACTTCTCCGTCGCCGACCTTCTTCTGCAGCTTCACGCGCTGACCGTCGTTCCCGCCGGCCATGTGACATTTGTCGCATCGCAGACAACCGCGCTGTTCGCTTCCGCCAGCGACCAGATCTTGTCAACTGTAATGTCGACAGTCTTCTTGGTATACGTATTCACGAACGCTACCGTTCCGGTGCCTTCAGCAATTGTTATGCTGTCGCTCAGCTGCTCGTTCGCCTCGTCGCTGTTCACCTTTACGGTCGTTGTCCGGTTGTAACCTGGCGTGATCTCCACACTGTCCGCGGTCTCGCTTACAGTGTATGTCACGCCGTCCATGATACCGTCGGCCTGCGTCAGTACCCACTTCTTCGGATCACCCGTGAAGTCGCTGTACTTCTTCGTCAGTTCGCTGACGGCTGTACCGTCCTTCTTCAGTCCGTTGCCTGTCACCTTGAAGACGATATTCCCCTTCTGGGCATCCGTCAGATCCGAATCGCCGAAGCTCTTCGTAATCGTCAGGCCGGCTTCCTTCTCACTGTTCGTGATCCTGTAGCTGCCGTCATCCTGTTTCTCCGCGCTGCCCAGGTTGAAGTTCGCCGCATATGTACCTTCGATCGCCACTTCCTTCACGGAATATGTGACCTTCTGGTCGCCTTCATATTCGACCAGGTCTTCGAAGGTATGGCTCGGATGTGCCGCGCTCAGTGTCGCTGTCGCGTCATCACCCTCCACATCCTTGACTTCTCCGTCGCCGACCTTCTTCTGCAGCTTCACGCTGACCGTCGTTCCCGCCGGCCATGTGACATTTGTCGCATCGCAGACAACCGCGCTGTTCGCTTCCGCCAGCGACCAGATCTTGTCAACTGTAATGTTGACAGTCTTCTTGGTATACGTATTCACGAACGCTACCGTTCCGGTGCCTTCAGCAATTGTTATGCTGTCGCTCAGCTGCTCGTTCGCCTCGTCGCTGTTCACCTTTACGGTCGTTGTCCGGTTGTAACCCGTGATCTCCACACTGTCCGCGGTCTCGCTTACAGTGTATGTCACGCCGTCCATGATACCGTCGGCCTGCGTCAGTACCCACTTCTTCGGATCGCCCGTGAAGTCGCTGTACTTCTTCGTCAGTTCGCTGACGGCTGTACCGTCCTTCTTCAGTCCGTTGCCTGTCACCTTGAAGACGATATTCCCCTTCTGGGCATCCGTCAGATCCGAATCGCCGAAGCTCTTCGTAATCGTCAGGCCGGCTTCCTTCTCACTGTTCGTGATCCTGTAGCTGCCGTCATCCTGTTTCTCCGCGCTGCCCAGGTTGAAGTTCGCCGCATATGTACCTTCGATCGCCACTTCCTTCACGGAATATGTGACCTTCTGGTCGCCTTCATATTCGACCAGGTCTTCGAAGGTATGGCTCGGATGTGCCGCGCTCAGCGTCGCTGTCGCGTCATCACCCTCCACATCCTTGACTTCTCCGTCGCCGACCTTCTTCTGCAGCTTCACGCTGACCGTCGTTCCCGCCGGCCATGTGACATTTGTCGCATCGCAGACAACCGCGCTGTTCGCTTCCGCCAGCGACCAGATCTTGTCAACTGTAATGTCGACAGTCTTCTTGGTATACGTATTCACGAACGCTACCGTTCCGGTGCCTTCAGCAATTGTTATGCTGTCGCTCAGCTGCTCGTTCGCCTCGTCGCTGTTCACCTTTACGGTCGTTGTCCGGTTGTAACCGTGATCTCCACACTGTCCGCGGTCTCGCTTACAGTGTATGTCACGCCGTCCATGATACCGTCGGCCTGCGTCAGTACCCACTTCTTCGGATCACCCGTGAAGTCGCTGTACTTCTTCGTCAGTTCGCTGACGGCTGTACCGTCCTTCTTCAGTCCGTTGCCTGTCACCTTGAAGACGATATTCCCCTTCTGGGCATCCGTCAGATCCGAATCGCCGAAGCTCTTCGTAATCGTCAGGCCGGCTTCCTTCTCACTGTTCGTGATCCTGTAGCTGCCGTCATCCTGTTTCTCCGCGCTGCCCAGGTTGAAGTTCGCCGCATATGTACCTCTTCGATCGCCACTTCCTTCACGGAATATGTGACCTTCTGGTCGCCTTCATATTCGACCAGGTCTTCGAAGGTATGGCTCGGATGTGCCGCGCTCAGCGTCGCTGTCGCGTCATCACCCTCCACATCCTTGACTTCTCCGTCGCCGACCTTCTTCTGCAGCTTCACGCTGACCGTCGTTCCCGCCGGCCATGTGACATTTGTCGCATCGCAGACAACCGCGCTGTTCGCTTCCGCCAGCGACCAGATCTTGTCAACTGTAATGTCGACAGTCTTCTTGGTATACGTATTCACGAACGCTACCGTTCCGGTGCCTTCAGCAATTGTTATGCTGTCGCTCAGCTGCTCGTTCGCCTCGTCGCTGTTCACCTTTACGGTCGTTGTCCGGTTGTAACTGCGTGATCTCCACACTGTCCGCGGTCTCGCTTACAGTGTATGTCACGCCGTCCATGATACCGTCGGCCTGCGTCAGTACCCACTTCTTCGGATCACCCGTGAAGTCGCTGTACTTCTTCGTCAGTTCGCTGACGGCTGTACCGTCCTTCTTCAGTCCGTTGCCTGTCACCTTGAAGACGATATTCCCCTTCTGGGCATCCGTCAGATCCGAATCGCCGAAGCTCTTCGTAATCGTCAGGCCGGCTTCCTTCTCACTGTTCGTGATCCTGTAGCTGCCGTCATCCTGTTTCTCCGCGCTGCCCAGGTTGAAGTTCGCCGCATATGTACCTTCGATCGCCACTTCCTTCACGGAATATGTGACCTTCTGGTCGCCTTCATATTCGACCAGGTCTTCGAAGGTATGGCTCGGATGTGCCGCGCTCAGCGTCGCTGTCGCGTCATCACCCTCCACATCCTTGACTTCTCCGTCGCCGACCTTCTTCTGCAGCTTCACGCTGACCGTCGTTCCCGCCGGCCATGTGACATTTGTCGCATCGCAGACAACCGCGCTGTTCGCTTCCGCCAGCGACCAGATCTTGTCAACTGTAATGTCGACAGTCTTCTTGGTATACGTATTCACGAACGCTACCGTTCCGGTGCCTTCAGCAATTGTTATGCTGTCGCTCAGCTGCTCGTTCGCCTCGTCGCTGTTCACCTTTACGGTCGTTGTCCGGTTGTAACCTGCGTGATCTCCACACTGTCCGCGGTCTCGCTTACAGTGTATGTCACGCCGTCCATGATACCGTCGGCCTGCGTCAGTACCCACTTCTTCGGATCACCCGTGAAGTCGCTGTACTTCTTCGTCAGTTCGCTGACGGCTGTACCGTCCTTCTTCAGTCCGTTGCCTGTCACCTTGAAGACGATATTCCCCTTCTGGGCATCCGTCAGATCCGAATCGCCGAAGCTCTTCGTAATCGTCAGGCCGGCTTCCTTCTCACTGTTCGTGATCCTGTAGCTGCCGTCATCCTGTTTCTCCGCGCTGCCCAGGTTGAAGTTCGCCGCATATGTACCTTCGATCGCCACTTCCTTCACGGAATATGTGACCTTCTGGTCGCCTTCATATTCGACCAGGTCTTCGAAGGTATGGCTCGGATGTGCCGCGCTCAGTGTCGCTGTCGCGTCATCACCCTCCACATCCTTGACTTCTCCGTCGCCGACCTTCTTCTGCAGCTTCACGCTGACCGTCGTTCCCGCCGGCCATGTGACATTTGTCGCATCGCAGACAACCGCGCTGTTCGCTTCCGCCAGCGACCAGATCTTGTCAACTGTAATGTTGACAGTCTTCTTGGTATACGTATTCACGAACGCTACCGTTCCGGTGCCTTCAGCAATTGTTATGCTGTCGCTCAGCTGCTCGTTCGCCTCGTCGCTGTTCACCTTTACGGTCGTTGTCCGGTTGTAACCCGTGATCTCCACACTGTCCGCGGTCTCGCTTACAGTGTATGTCACGCCGTCCATGATACCGTCGGCCTGCGTCAGTACCCACTTCTTCGGATCGCCCGTGAAGTCGCTGTACTTCTTCGTCAGTTCGCTGACGGCTGTACCGTCCTTCTTCAGTCCGTTGCCTGTCACCTTGAAGACGATATTCCCCTTCTGGGCATCCGTCAGATCCGAATCGCCGAAGCTCTTCGTAATCGTCAGGCCGGCTTCCTTCTCACTGTTCGTGATCCTGTAGCTGCCGTCATCCTGTTTCTCCGCGCTGCCCAGGTTGAAGTTCGCCGCATATGTACCTTCGATCGCCACTTCCTTCACGGAATATGTGACCTTCTGGTCGCCTTCATATTCGACCAGGTCTTCGAAGGTATGGCTCGGATGTGCCGCGCTCAGCGTCGCTGTCGCGTCATCACCCTCCACATCCTTGACTTCTCCGTCGCCGACCTTCTTCTGCAGCTTCACGCTGACCGTCGTTCCCGCCGGCCATGTGACATTTGTCGCATCGCAGACAACCGCGCTGTTCGCTTCCGCCAGCGACCAGATCTTGTCAACTGTAATGTCGACAGTCTTCTTGGTATACGTATTCACGAACGCTACCGTTCCGGTGCCTTCAGCAATTGTTATGCTGTCGCTCAGCTGCTCGTTTGCCTCGTCGCTGTTCACCTTTACGGTCGTTGTCCGGTTGTAACCCGTGATCTCCACACTGTCCGCGGTCTCGCTTACAGTGTATGTCACGCCGTCCATGATACCGTCGGCCTGCGTCAGTACCCACTTCTTCGGATCACCCGTGAAGTCGCTGTACTTCTTCGTCAGTTCGCTGACGGCTGTACCGTCCTTCTTCAGTCCGTTGCCTGTCACCTTGAAGACGATATTCCCCTTCTGGGCATCCGTCAGATCCGAATCGCCGAAGCTCTTCGTAATCGTCAGGCCGGCTTCCTTCTCACTGTTCGTGATCCTGTAGCTGCCGTCATCCTGTTTCTCCGCGCTGCCCAGGTTGAAGTTCGCCGCATATGTACCTTCGATCGCCACTTCCTTCACGGAATATGTGACCTTCTGGTCGCCTTCATATTCGACCAGGTCTTCGAAGGTATGGCTCGGATGTGCCGCGCTCAGCGTCGCTGTCGCGTCATCACCCTCCACATCCTTGACTTCTCCGTCGCCGACCTTCTTCTGCAGCTTCACGCTGACCGTCGTTCCCGCCGGCCATGTGACATTTGTCGCATCGCAGACAACCGCGCTGTTCGCTTCCGCCAGCGACCAGATCTTGTCAACTGTAATGTCGACAGTCTTCAGAGTATTCGTGACAACATATCCATTGCCTGCTTCGTTCTCCGTTATTGCTGCACTATAACCAATTGGCACACCACTCACGTTCGTTTCGGCGATGGTATATTCAATCTCATCGCCATCTTCATTTGTGATCGCCAATCCAGTAAAGCTTCCGCTGGTATGGTCCTTGTCCAGCTCGACCGTCTTGTTCGTCTCTGTTCCGTCTGCCACCAGCGTGACCGTTACCACAACATTATCGCCAGGCCACGGCAGCGTATCTCCGGCTGCGTCCTTCCAGATTTTCTCCACAGATACACTCTTCGAGTCTTCTGTATTCGTAATCGTTACAGCACTATGATCGTTATTCCACGCATATGTGTTCTCTACGATATTTGTTGGATTGGTAGAAGTTTCGATAACATAGTAAGTCAGATTATATTCTGTTACTTTCTGAGTCTCTTCATCTACAACCTGACAATACTCTGGCAAGTCTTCCCATACATATTTCCAGCTCAAGTTAGGATTCTCTGCATTATATTGCAGTGTGACAGGCTCTCCAATCAGCTCATAGTCACCCTCTGCCACATCTCCAACAACTTCCTTCAATGCTTTCAGACCTTGCTGGATATTTATTGAAGACCCAGTAGACCTTAAAGTGACATCAGAGGTACCGTTTGAAGCTATATACCGAACCTTCTTAAGATTCTCCACCAGCAAACCGCTGTTTGTTGATTGAGAAGCACTTGCACTGACAATAGAGCTTAAACTCCATCCAGTTGCAAATGTAATACTATGTTCTCCGGAAGTGGTAAATGTGAAAGGAATTGTTTGTGCATGTTCATTATCACTGTTTTCGGGTGTCGTAGAACCACTTGCGCCATTGGTTGCCGAATAATTTACAGACAAGCCATATCCTTTAGTTACAACTGTAACGTCAATTGTTCCTACGTCAAACTCCGTCGGTCCATAAATCACATCACGAGAGTTCTCATTATTACCCTCTTGTCTATAGATTGTTAATGTTATTTTTTGATCAGGATCAGGCTGACTGTTCGTATATGTTCCGCTAAATTCTACACTATTAGTGCCTGCAACAATCGGAATATTCTTTGGATCATCTGTAACATCAGCTTTTTCTGCGTTGCTTCCGCCAAATGTACCACAGTATACCTGATAAGTGTTCCCAACCGTCAGGCCCGTAATCGTTCCTGTCCATGTGCTGGTGCCATTTGAAGTCAATGTTATTGTTTTCGTTTCATCTCCGTTGACAGCATATACCGGCACACTTAAATCACTGGGCGGATTGTTCCAGTTTATAGTAACAGTAAGATCCTGCGTAGTCGGTTGCTGTCCTGCATAGGTACAATCAAATACGACTTCGTTGGTTTCGGCATCTGTTATTTCTGCAGTCTTCGGGTTCAATACAACAGACACACCACTATTTTCCGGAATAGTAAGCTGCACCGGATAGTTGTGATCAATTAACAGATTCTGAATCGTGGCCGTCCAATTATTACTTCTGTTCAGAGTTACTGTCTTCCCGTCTGTCGATGCTGTGATATTCACATCACCTTCCGGCGCATTTCCGGACCAGTTGATTCTGACTGTCAGATCCCTGTAATTGTCCGATGAATAGTATTCAGCATCAAATTTAGCTGTATTCGACCCGGCAACAATTGGATCAGTTGTCACGGTAGAATTGACCAGGCTCGTTCCACTGCCGCCCGTCACTTCCGCGGTCAGCGTGTAAGTTTCTCCTATGGTAAGATCTTTAAACTTGCCTGTGTAATTGTTGGCATTATTCAGAACCAGGGTCCCAACACCGCTGATCGATACGGTTATTTCCGCATCGCTGGGCTGGTCTGCTGTCCAATTAATATATACATCCAGATCTTCTGTAATCGGCGTCGGGGGTACCGTCGGCTCAATCTCAGTCCGGACAGCAATCAGCTGCACAGTAGCAGAACCCGAAGTGCGGTTAACTGTTTGGCCATTACTGTTTTTCCAGATCTTTTGTACACCAATATCAGTACTGCCTACATCGAGGTTCACAAAGGACATCGTTGGATCACTCAAAACTTTTGTGACCTTTAATGTCTCATTTTCATTTTCAGTTACAGTAATCGTAACTGTCTTATCTATCGGGTCACTTGTAACCCCGTCAACAGTACTTTCTTCCTCATGAATTGTGTATACATAGGTCCTGCCAACATCAGCCTTTGTGAAGGTAATTGTTCCGAAATCCACATTGGCAATATTACCTTCTGCATCGGGCTCAACAGTAACCTGTGTTGTCGTCACCCCATCCTTGACAGGCATCGGGATCGGTGTTTTAGCAGGTTCTTCTGTGGTTTCTTCAGAAGTCTCTCCAGAGGGTTCTTCAGTAGGTTCTCCGGAGGGTTCTTCAGGCTGTTCTATTTCTTCTGCTGTGAGGGTAAATGTCCATTTGTCGCCCGCTATAAACTTATTACGCTGACCGGATATTGTCTTGGTTGCTTTCAGGTCTTCCTGTACGGTTGCAGTATAGGTATTGCTGAATGCAGGAGCCTCCGGATCATAGGTTATTTCAGTTGTGAAATAAGATTCTCCATTGTTTACATCAGCATTCGGATTATAGGTCACGTCAACAGTTGCCGTAATTACTGTGGAATCATAGGTGATATCCTGCCAGACGTATACAGTTTCTCCTGTCTCTTCATCTGTTACTTCTTCAGCTTCATCAGGAATATCTTCTTTTATTTTATATATGAACTGTTTAGTTTCACCATTCTCTGCAAAATCTTCTGCTTTGTAGGAGATCTGTGTGAAATGAATTTCATTGTCATATGTACCGTTATATTTGTTTGTTCCGGTAGCGACTTCGGTATGTTTTGATTCATCCGGATCTGTTACGTCCGTAACTGTAAAGGTAAACTCCTTATCTCTCAGTTTACGGCCTTCCAGATGCTTAGTCCCGGTAAATGTGACAAATGTTTCAGCCTTAGTAAATGTATTTGCGAAGGTGATTCCGGTGTCGCACTGATCGTTATTGCCCCATGTCAGATCATGTTCCGCACCGATCGCAGCCAGATTAAGAGAGGCATTTTTCCCGCTGTTTGAACTAGAAATATGCAGCAGCGGTTCCTCTGAATTGATCTCATAATACTTTATACTGCCCATCCGCAGTTCGGAGTGGCTTGCGTCAACTGCATACTGGATGACATTACATTCAATCAGGAACTGATGGGAATCCAGAGTGGTGTTCGTAATGACCTCAGGAACTTCATACACCCTGAAATAGTATGTTCCGGCACTGTCAAAGGATATATCTTCAAAACTGATAATATCCTTGCTGTCGTTGTTCCCGGCCTCATTATTGACCGTCTGAAGCCGCTGCCAGAATACCCTCTGCTCCTTATCTTCACCGGTCAGCGCAGCCATGCGTGTGTTGTACTCACTGTTGGTCAGATGAGGAGTCAGTTCTTCCAGTGTGAATTTATATTTCTGTTTCTCTGTCGGTTTCGCGCCATTGACTGTCTTCTCAAATCCAAGATCACCATAGAAACCGATCAGGGTTGCACCTGTATAGGGATACAGGTGACCTTCACCGGCCGAACGGACCTTATTGCCGACCATACACCCACTGTTGTTACCGCCCTGGACATCAATATATCCCTTCGGAGCAACGATATGCCCGAATTCGGGTGTAACGGCATTGGTGACATTGACTCGCTGCGCGTTCGGGTAATTCCACAGCAGAGACATGCCGGCACCATCTTCAACAGTGCTCAACGGATTGCCGTTTATTGTTACCTTGGGAGAAGTGTAGGTTCCGGTTCCCAGATTGTTTACAACCGTTGCAGGAATATCGCTGTAATCGTATGTTCTTACAGTCTCATAATGGCCATTAACATATATCTGTCCTGTTATTTCCGGGAATTGCCTTGGGGTTCCGTCTGCATTCAGGACAATTATATTAATCGTAACTTCAGTATTCTCGGGGTAATTGATTGTCACATTGGAACCGGCGTAGACGTTATATGTGTTTGTCTTGTTTTGATCTACTGTATAATTGCTGGTTCCTGTATTGCCCAAAGAATTCGAGGTGCTGATAACCATATTCTGCAGGCGATCCCAGTCAATATAATCATCATCAACAACTGTGACGCCATTAGGCTTTGTTCCTGTATAACCGTTTTCACCGGTGTATGCGCCATTAATATAATGATCACCCACAACCGTATTAACTGAACCGACATAGCTATTCCAATTGTTATCATTATTCTGACGGTTGTTGAAGAAGGAACTCTGCCTCTGCGGAACATATCCACCTACAACGGACGGCTTCGTAATCTGCGAGCTGTCAGCAACGCCTGTACCATTCCTGTAGATAATATCTCCGCGAACCAGTACGCCGCCCATCTGATGCTGATCCATCAGGAAGTCGCCGTCGCCGAATGCAGAGGCTCCGCTGTCGCTCGGGCTGGCCACCGTGTTGGGGCAGAGCGTTACGATGTTGTATCCGTTCAGGATCTGCTCAAGCGTATATCCTGTAAACTTATCTGTATTCTTTTTCAGTTCAATAACATCATAAACATCCAGATAACTGTCATAATCCGGATCCCCAATTATTGTACGGCCCTGGCTGGTGCCATTTGCCTCTACAGAAGAATAGCTGATAATCTGGAAAGAATTCAAATATTCACCTGTATTGACTTTTGCACCATCAGACGGTTTTGTGCCGGAAGTATTCTGCTTAGGATAAGCTATTTCTGTCGTTACTTTCTTCTCGCTCCCTGTGAATGTCTGTTCGGCAGGGCCCGCAGCATCTCCATTTGCTTTTTTCCATTCAGTGATCGGAATATCAATATAAGTGCAGCCGTTCTCTTCATCTACGGTCAGGTATTCCGCAGTCTTGTGTGTCGCATTGCTCAGCTGAACATAGCCATATGTATCCTGTCCGACGTTATGCTCAACAGTTACTTTGACATAGGCGCCACCGTCCAGGTTTATTTCATCCGGATCCGTTGTATCAAACTTCAGACGAACATGGTAGCGTGGGGTTGCTGTAGCCCTCTTCAGATGAACATTATAACCGTCATCCGTTGCTTCTCCGCCTCCGAATGCCCATCCTTCCGGCGGTGTATCCTCTACATGGGCAGTATCGCAGGCCTCCTCATAGTTCTTCGGTCTTTCAGCCGGACCGCCTTTCAGTTTTATAACACGGATTTGTCCTGGACGGGTATCGATGTGGTAACCGTCATCCAGGTTAATTGCCGGTGTATTCGGTTCAAAAGCGTTTGCGTTTTTCAGAACGAATTTTTCAATCTCAACATCAATATAGTCTTTGTCTTCCGGGAACTCAAATTCCTGTAAAGCATAACCCCACAGCTCCGTACCGTCAGTTCCGGACAGCAGCGGAACACGAATATAGTATTTCCCGGGGATTTTTTTATCTGGCACTAACGGCGTTTCGTTGTCATGTTCATAAGTAGAAACCCGAACGATGATCTTGCCGGTTTCCGTCGCGGTGAATACATATCCGGGATCTGCCCTGGTACGCAGCTGCTCCCAGGTATATTTCCCCAGCTTAGTGGTTGCTTCCAGATCCTTGAGGTCAGCCAGCGTCGGATTGGTTTTTGTTCCACGGTATTCAACCAGTTTTACAGCCATACCTTCCGGCAGACCGGTAAAGCTGTCAACTCCGTTGCTGAAGGTATTGTTGTCAGATGTGGAAACTTTAGCATAGTACAGAGCTTCATCACCGTCAGAGGCAACCATATAATAATTTCCGGTCAGTTCCGGATTATTATCAGGGTTCCCGTTTTTATCATAGTATCGAACTTCTACATCTTTTCTTTCGTTGCGCTTCGCTTCAAATGTACAAACTGCATTTGTTTCATCAAAACGATGTGTGAGAGCGTATTCTCCCAGAGTCGTTGCAGTTGATGCTGCAGCCGCTTCTTCGAGAGAGGCATTTGCACTGTCCGTTTTTTTAATCTCAAGGGTCATGTCTTCTGCCAGTCTGATGACATTTCCCCGATCATCCGTAAATACCATATTTCCGGAATTGGACGGTACAGCAGAATAAGCTACGGGCTCTCCGTTCTTATATGCCACAATATAGTAGTTTCCGTTCAGGTCAGCATTATTCTGGGCCGTATCCCCTTCATAATACTGTATAGAGGATGTGTACCGTTTGGGGCTTTCTGCTGTGAAAGTAATGATATTGTTTTCCGGTTCAAGTGTTTCCGGATAATTCAATGTATATTCTTCCATCTCGCTGCCATCAGCGAGCCATACGTTCCCCGTGCTCTGGAGCTCCTGGAGGGTTGGATTATCATTAGAACCGGTATATTCCACAATCTGGATCCGCTGAATTCCCGGCAGTTTTCCATTGGAAACCGCGTTATCTCCCACAAAGCTTCCGACAGTTCCGTTGCTGCTGACCGGAGCATACAGATCAAAAGCATCTCCGTCTGTGCTGGCCAGGATATAGTATCTCCCATTCAACGAAGGTGTGACTTCCGTCCCGTCCTCTTTGAACAGAATCTTTGCTTCATATTCCGGCAGCGTACCAACGATGATGGTAGTAATATCCCCCGCATCGTTCCGAATGTATTGCACAGGGAAACTGTTGTAAGTGCTGGAATCTTTATCTATTTTTGTTCCGTTAAGCTGGCCTCGAAGGGCGTTTTCAAAACTGAAATAATCATTGGGGCCCACCATCAGAATCACAACATCTGTGGTGTCACCCGATGTATAGTTGATTGTTGTCGGATTTTTGTCCGGATGTGAGAATGTTGTTCCTGAATGGATGGTGTGATTTGTTCCGCTTGTCATCCCTGTCAATTCGATTACAGAACCATAACCATCCCTTGTTCTGTCAAAGAAGATTGCATAAATCGTTCCGCTCAGATTGACACCTTTGCCGAGTTTGACTATGGCTATATGTTCGTCAGGTTCCGTTGGTTCCGGCTCATTCCCGCCGCCTTGATTATTCTCCGATTTAGTGATTGTAATCTTATATGAACTATCTCCTGTTTTCTCCCATGAAAGATTATAATCATTTTCTCCAACAGAAATCGTATTGCTTGTATTCAGGTTAAAAACAACGTCATTGCCGTTTTCGTTCGGCGTCGGTGTTTCGCCGGATTCATAGCGTTTCAAAATAACAAACAATGTGTTTACTTCATCCAGTCTGTCAACGCTGAATCCATAGGTACCGGCGGGACTGCTTGCCGTGATTTCCTGATTCTGATAAGGCGCAATGTCGTCATTGCTGCCCACAACAATATAATAACGCGATCCATCCGCGGAAAGATCAATATTAGTAGCTTCAACGGTTACCGTAACATTGGAACCGTCACGTGTAGCTTTTGTCGGTGCTTCATTAGCAACAGTTAACGTGATGATACCATTGGTTGTTGAGGTGTCCGACCAGGAGAAATACAGGCCGTCCAATATTCCGTCTTCGGTAAGAACATCATACTTGGGCTGCGTTTTGGCGCCGCTTAATGTTGTACCCCGCCAGTCATCATCCAGAGTGTATTGCTTGGTATTGGGCTTAACCACAATGTATGAATAACCGGAACCAAGATTTGCTTGCTGCTGGCCGTTTAAACTGTCAAAGGACAGTTCTGTCCCATCAGGCGCATAACTCAGCTCGGCAGATAGAATCGCTATTCCCGAAGGATTGAATGCAATGACATAATACCCCTGCGGTACGTATTCAATGCCGTCCTCCACATCCAGTTTAACACTGTATGAAGATGGCAGGCCTGCAGGCTCTACTTCCCCGGTATTACCATCCGCCGCAAACACGGACAGCGGGAATATGTTCACCAGCATCACAAGAACAAGCAGGAATGCCGTTGTTTTCTTCAATGTGTATCTCATCTGGTTCCCTCTTTTCAGTCAGCCTTTAGTATTTGTGGTAAAGCAGCATCTGCCGTGTTCATAACGAACACGGCATCCGGCTGTTATTCTTCCTGGTTTTCCTCCACATAGACGATGATCCGCCAGTAGACAACGTTATTCTCTTCTGTGATAACCATATCCATGGTAGTATCTGTTTCACCCGGGATATCGTACCAGGTTTCCTTGTCCGGGCTGTATTGCCACTGGACCGTATAATCCACATCTTCATAGCCGTTCAGCGTGGCAGTGAAGTGGGCTGTATCTCCAACAATGGGATAAGCAACATCCCATTTGATTTCCACATCGACAGACCTGCCGGATTCCGGTTCTTCTTCCGCAGGCTCGTTTTCTTCTTCAGGCTCTTCTGCCGGTTCTTTAGGATCTTCGTCGTTCGCTTCTTCAGTTGTTTCTTCTTCCGGTTCGCCGGCTTGTTCTTCTGTCAGTTCTTCTTCCGGTTCTCCGGCGGGCTCTTCTTCAGACTCACCGGCTTCCTCTTCCGCGGGCTCCTCTGTCAGTTCTTCTGCCGGTTCAGTTTCCGGTTCTTCCGGCTGTTCTTCAGTGGGTTCGGTTTCCTTTTCTGCTTCCGGTTCTTCGACGGGCTCTTCTTCGGAGTTCTCAAGGGAAGCTTCCCATGCGGCATATCCCTGGTCATCCAGGATGGTTGCCTTTGCTTTGGCCATCTTGTTAGGCTCTACAGGGCCGATGGTGATCAGGTAGGAACCTGCTTCAGCTTCCAGGTTGATCACAGCGAGCTTCGTTTCAGAATTCGCTTCAATCTTGCGAAGGTTGTCCGCGCTCTGCTCGGATTTGCGGATATTGGCCCATGCGTTTTTGCCTTCCACGATCAGGTGGATGGTCTGTGCTTTATCCAGGTCCAGTTTCAGGACCGTCAGTTTAGTATCCCGTGTGACACCTTCCCAGGTTTCACCCAGGCGCACACTTTTCGTGATGATCACTTCAACACTGTCAACGGGAGGTTCAGGTTCTTTAATCTCTTCTTCCTTCCCGTCTTCCTCAGTTTCCGGAACCTGGGGGTTTTCTTCCTTCTCGTCTTCCTCGGTTTCCGGAACCTGGGGCTTATCTTCCGGAGTCTCGATCTCTTCTTCTGCTTTCTCCTCCGGAACAGCTGTTTCTTCCTCTTCAGGAACCGCAGCCTCTTCCTCCTGTGAAGGTGCCAGGTCTGTCGGGGTGGCAGCCGTTTCTTCTGCAGAAGCCCATACGGAAACAAGGCCCGTCATGAGCATGATCGTGCAGAGAATGGAAAGCATCCGGATGAAACGATTCTTCATAATCTTGACTCCTTTAAGGTCGGTCGGTAAGGTTACATCACATCGTCCAGGCTTTTTGTTTGTAACTAATGTCCGAACAATTACCGCAAATGCAATTGTTGCAAACGTTTTTAATGTTCTGTTTTCAGCTGGATTATAACACGATAAGCCTTATTTTTCAACATTTTGAGCAGATTGTATAATTTCGTTTGCATGCAAATGTTTGCAATCCTTTGCGTCACCATTGCGTTGATTTTGCTGTATTTTTATGTAATTATGAAAAAGAGTTGTATTGTAAAAAACACGCTTTCATTTCGAAAGCGTGTTTTTTGAAAAAACTTTTTTATTCTTCCGGTGACTCAAGTTCCGGCAGGTCCGGTGCCATTCCCTGGGAGCTCAGCGGACCGACGCGGTAGTTAAATACGATGTTGCTGTTGGGGTAGCTCCGGTAGAAAATGCGCTTGATACGTTCCAGGACCATGCCGCCGGTATTGTAGTTGACCGTGGGCAGAAGCAGGGCGAAAATCGAGGGAGCAAACCGGGTGATGGTGTCGCCCTTACGGAGGTTCTGTTTCAGGATTTCCAGCAGGCCGTCCATGATGTTGTTCTGCCGCAGGGTATCCAGTTCCTTGTCGTTATAGGGGGAAACCATGATGATGGCCAGGAACATGGTGGCACCGAGACGCTCCAGGTTGCGCATCTGCAGGTTGAAGATTTCCTTGAATACGGCGTACTCGCACACGAAGGCACCGCGGTGGTCTCCGCTTTCCCGCAGTTCGTTGCGGATGGATTCCAGGTTGAAGTCCAGCGTCCGGCCGGCGGAGATGATCTGCTTGTAGAATTCCTGCAGGTCCTCACTGGGCTGGACACCCAGGTAGCGGTAGTTCAGCTGCACAACGTGCTTGTACTGCACCAGTGCCTCACCTGTCCGGTTGATCTTGATCAGGGCGGACATGAGTTCCATATGCAGCCGGTCATCGAAAGAGTCAACATCCAGTGCGCGGCGGCAGACACTGACGATATCCGCGAACTGGGACTTATCCTTCAGCAGTTCAATATAGGCATACACCGCTGCCATATACTTGTTATGCAGGGTGGTCGCCTTTGCCAGCGCCCATTCATTCTGCTCGCTGTGCTGCAGCAGGTCGCCCTGGTACATTTCCAGCAGCTGGTTATACAGCCGGCGCTGTTCCTGCACGGGAAGGGTATTCTCGGACAGGCGCTCAAAGATGGCATCGATCTCGTACAGGTCAATGCTCATGCAGTCCGGGCACTGCCAGTGATAGGCACCCCGGTCGGAAACAACGCAGGCGCCCAGCATCGGGTCGATCTGGTTAAGCAGCACGCGCAGGCGGCTGACCAGCGTTTTCAGGGCATTTTCGGGGTTGGTGCTCTTTTCCTCGTCCCACAGGGCAGCCAGGAGCTTCTGGTTCGGGACAGGCTCTCCCTCATTCAGGATCAGATACTGAACCAGGGCTGCGCCCTTCTTGGATTTGGTCGCCAGATGATCTGTCTTTTTTTCATCAATATAGATAAGGAAATGGTCCATCATCTGGATGCGGATGCTGTCTGCCACGGGCTCTCCCCCTTGCGTTTTAACACTTTATTCCAGTAAACCGTGAAATATTTCAAAATTATGACGTCACTTCAAAATTTTGTCACATTTTCAGTCACGGTTACATTGTAACAGGGCTCAACGCATTTTGCAAGTATTTTATTGAGTCAAATGCAAATATATTGCCATCGGATGTAACTCATAATTATCAATGCTTTTACCCGTTCAATCCTTTCAAACCCTTGTTAAAAACGTTTGCAGCAGGAGCCTTTGATTTTCAAGGAGTTCACTCAGGCTGTCATTTTCCTGTCCGGATTCACGCTTTGTGCTGTGTTTCGCATCGGTGTAACCGTGTCGGCGGAAATGTTGACTTTTTCTGTTTCCTCCCTAATAATGATAGCAGATTACAGCCGCGGCAGAAGGGAGGCGGAGCCTGTGACCCGTATGGATGAAACCGGGATGCGCAAGGCGCTGGAGGAAGCGGAAAAAGCGCTTGCCGAGGGCGAGGTGCCCGTCGGGGCAGCACTGTATCATGGTGATGAACTCCTCTGGGCGGACCATAACCGCCGGGAGGTCAGCAAGGATCCGACAGCCCACGCAGAAATGCTCTGCCTGCGTCACGGCGCTGAAAAGCTGAGAGACTGGCGTCTGAAAGACTGCACCCTGTATGTGACACTGGAACCCTGCCCCATGTGTTCCGGCGCCCTGCTGATGAGCCGGCTCGGCCGTTGTGTGTTCGGTGCTGCCGATCCGGATGCGGGCTGCTGCGGCAGCGTTTACGACCTGCCTGCGGATCCCGCACTGCACGGGCATACCCTTTGGACCCACGGCGTGCTGGAAATGGAATGCAAAGCACTGCTGGATCGTTTCTTTAGTGAAAGACGACCGGAAGGAGTGAACCAATGAAAAAGACCTTACTGATCAGCATTCTGGCCCTTTCACTGCTGTTCACGGGCTGTACGGGCGAGAGCGCCGGGGAAAACGAGATGTCCCTGCTGGCCATCAACGTCCGGAAAGCGGATGCGCTGCTGCTGCGTTGCGGCACAAGTGCCTACCTGATCGATACCGGAACAAAGAAAAGCGCTGATGATATGCTGGCCGTCCTGCGCGGGGAAGGCATCACCCGGCTGAACGGGGTGATCCTGACGCATACCCACGCGGACCATGTCGGCGGATTGAAGGCATTGCTTGAATCCGGTATTGAAATTGAAAACATATATACCTCTAAGTATTATGTCCTGAAAAAGGAAGACGGAAAGCATCCCGTAGATAAAGCCATTAAGAAGAAAGACTATGAAGTCACTTACCTGGCGGCCGGGGATACGCTGCCCCTGGACGGCGGAAAGTTGACCGTTGTCGGCCCGCTGGAAAAGAATGAGGAAGCGGAAAACTGCAATTCCCTGGTACTGCTGGCGGAAGGCGGCGGTGGCAGCATCCTGCTGACCGGGGACATGGAATTCCCGGAGGAGGCTTCCCTGCTGGATGCCGGGCTGATCCCCCATGCTGATGTGCTGAAGATCGCGAACCACGGGGAAAGCGATGCCACCAGCGATGCGCTGGTCGCCGCGGTATCCCCTTCCCTGGCGGTTATCTCCACCAACACAGTGGATGAGCCTGACACGCCGGACCCCCGTGTCATGCGCCTTCTGTCCGGTGCCGGCATTCCGGTGCTGATCACCCAGGATTCGGAAAAGGGTATTCTTGTCACCCTGCGTGACGGAGAAGTCATTACCGAAATAAAGTGATACCGTCCATAACGGTAAATACGAAAAAGCTCTCCTGCGCGGAGAGCTTTTTCATGAAGTACGAGCGTGACCATAAGCCGGGTTCTGTATTGGACGGTCATCTATCCAGGCCGTACGTTACCGCACGGCTCAAGCGATCGCGGAGGGCGCAGCGGGCCGCCGACATGCCTCCATTGCATCTTGCACCGGGTGGGGTTTACAGCACGGGCCTGTTACCAGGTCCGTGGGTGAGCTCTTACCTCGCCTTTCCATCCTTACCGTCCCGAAGGGCGGCGGTTTCTTTCTGTTGCACTCTCCCTGGAGTCGCCTCCGCCGGCCGTTAGCCGGCACCCTTGCCCTGTGGTGCCCGGACTTTCCTCATGCCCGAAGGCCTGCGACCGTCTGTTCACCTCGCACCCGCATAGCATATCCTGCATAAGTTGTTTTGTCAATGCGCAAAGGTGAAAAATCGGTTGACACAGCCACAGTCCGGTGATATAATGCATATCTGTCAGCGGAAACGGCAGGTTTCCCCTGAAAGCGCCGATTTTTCTCCGGAGGAAGCCGTCCTGCGGCATGCGCCTGTAGCTCAGTTGGATAGAGCAACGGCCTTCTAAGCCGTGGGCCGGGGGTTCGAGTCCCTCCAGGCGCGCCAGATTCCTATGGTGGGTATAGCGTAGTTGGTTAACGCGTCAGATTGTGGCTCTGAAGACCGTGGGTTCGAGTCCCACTACTCACCCCATCTTTTTTCCTTCGGCGTCAAGCTGGCAGTTTACCTACGTTGGGGTGTAGCCAAGTGGTAAGGCACGGGACTTTGACTCCCGCATTCGTAGGTTCGAGCCCTGCCACCCCAGCTTTGTATGACCCATTAGCTCAGTTGGCAGAGCACTTGACTTTTAATCAAGGTGTCTGGAGTTCGAATCTCCAATGGGTCACTTTCCTCTGCTTTCGCCGGGTCTGACCTGCGGGCGTGGCGGAATGGCAGACGCGCCAGACTTAGGATCTGGTGTCGAAAGGCGTAAGAGTTCGAGTCTCTTCGTCCGCACAGTTCCCCGGTTTCCTTTATGCGGTAGTAGCTCAGTTGGTAGAGTGCCACCTTGCCAAGGTGGATGTCGCGGGTCCGAGTCCCGTCTACCGCTCCATCTGCGGGTGTAGCTCAATGGTAGAGCTCCAGCCTTCCAAGCTGGTCACGTGGGTTCGATTCCCATCACCCGCTCTCAAAAAACAGCCGGTGCAATGCATCGGCTGTTTTCATATGCTCTTGAATCCCCGGAAGTTATTCTTTCTTCTGTTCTGCCTTCGGCAGGTCAAACCAGAAGGTGGTTCCCTTCCCTTCCTCGCTCAGGACACCGAATTCGGCATCGTGTTTTTCCAGGATGCCCCGGCAGATATTCAACCCCAATCCGCTGCCGATCACAGCGCGGCGGTGGTTCTCACGGCTGCGGTAATACCGGTCCCAGATAAAGGGAAGCTCGTCCGCAGGAATGCCTTCCCCGCTGTCGGAGATGCGCACGCGCACCCTGGAGCCCACGTCCTGCTGGGTAATATGGACGGTTTTGTCCTTACCCGTATAGGTGAGTGCGTTTCCAAGGAGATTGTACAGCACCTGACTGATCCGCTTGCTGTCTCCCTTCACCACGCGGTCCTGCGCCTCGTCAAAAACCACATTGTAGCCGTCCACAGCAGTCATCCGGCCGATCCGCCTGACGATCTCCCGGATCTGCTCCGTCAGGTTGAAGGGGGCTTCCTCCAGTTCCAGGTTGCCGGTCCGCAGGCGGCTGAAATCCAGCACCTCGTTGACCATGGAGCTCAGGCGGGTCGTCTCATCGATGATGATCTGCATATTCTCCGGGGTTACTTCCTCGGGAATATCCCGCATGGCCTCGGCATAGCCCTCGATCATGGTCAGGGGCGTGCGCAGGTCATGGCTGATATTAGCGATCAGCTCCCGCTGCAGGTCCTCCACCTTGCCCAGGTCTTCCGCCGCGCGTACCAGCGTATCGTTTAGTTCCGCGATCTCCCGGTATCCGCCGTTGAAGGACGGGCGTGTATAGCGGGAACGGCTCAGTTCCTTGGCTGCTTCATTGGTCTGGATGATCGGTTCGGAGATCAACCTGGCCATGGTAAAGCCCACCAGCACGGTAGCCAGCACAATGGCGCCCACCGTCAGGATGAATTGGGTGCGCACCGCGTCCTCGATCTGGATCACCGTAGCGCCCCGGTACAGGTTCCGGAAAAGGACTCCCTGCAGCATCCAGACCGTGGAAATGATAAATCCCGCAAGAATTGCGAGATAAATCAGGATCTTGGCCCGGATACCGACCCGGCCGGCAAGGAACTCCTCCCGGTAAGCCAGATTATTCTTTCTCAAAGCGATAGCCTACCCCTCTGAGCGTTGTGATCTTGTCTGCATACGGTCCCAGCTGTTTCCGCAGCAGTTTGATATGCGTGTCCAGTGTGCGGTCATCCCCGAAAAAGTCATAGCCCCATACGTCGCTGATGAGCTTTTCCCGGGTCAGGGCAATGCCGCGGTTGCGGATCATATAGAAGAGCAGGTCATATTCCTTCGGGCTCAGTTCGGCTTCCACTCCGTCCACGATCACCCGGCGGGCTGTGAAGTCCACGGTCAGGCCGCCCACAGAGACAGTCTCCTCCGCCTTCTTTTCCGCTTCCCCGCTGCGCCGGATCACAGCGCCGACGCGCATCATCAGTTCCTTCGGGGAGAAGGGTTTGACCACATAGTCATCGATGCCCAGCTCAAACCCATGGATCCGGTCATACTCCTCGCCCCGGGCGGAAAGCATGATCACCGGCACGGGATCGTTTTTCCGGATCTCCCGGACAGCGGAGAAGCCGTCCAGCTCAGGCATCATAACGTCCATGATCACCAGGTCATAATGATGCTGCCGGCACATTTCGATGGCCTGCATGCCGTTCTCCGCCTCTTCGGTCTCATAGCCTTCAAAGGCGGCGTATTTGCTGATCAGGGCACGGATCCGCGCCTCGTCATCCACAATCAATAGCTTCATGTTTTGTCCCTTTACCTGTCATCGATATGAAACAAGTACCATGTCATTCCGACCGAAGCCGAAGGCGTAGTGGAGGAATCTCCCCCGCCCCGGCGGATCATTCTGAATTCTTAATTCTGAATTACTTTCCCTCTTCCGTTGGATTCTGGATAAACTTCTCCACCTTGGACCAGTCCCCGCCGTTGTCCAGGTATTCCTGGATCGCCTGCTGCAGCTGTTCCGTAAACTCTTCCAGGCACAGGCCGTTCTCCATGATATAGGTGGCGGCAGGGATACCTACATAGCGCATATGCCAGGGCTCATAGTTGATCTCGGTGATTTCTTCCTTGTCGGAAGGATAACGGAGGATAAAGCCGTATTCATGGCAGTGTTCCGCCATCCAGATGCATTCCGGTTCCTTGCCCATCTTGCCGTTCATGGCCTTGTCGCGCCAGCTCTTGGGCACCACGTCGCATCCCAGGCCGGTCTGGTGGTCGCTGGAGCCGGGCTGGGAGACCCAGCCGTCATCCTTGCCCTTGTTCTTTTTCAGCCGGTTGTTATACATGGTTTTCTGGGTCTGGTAGGAACGGTAGGCGCTCTTGAGATACAGATTGTATCCGTCCGCCCGGGCGCCTTCGCTCATGGCCACCAGTGCCTCCGCGCAGGTCTCCTGGAGCTTGTAGGTGCCGCCCTTGGCAAAGAGGACACCGCCGTTTTTGTTGCTGCCGTCCTTGGCTGCCTTGCGCTGCTTCATCTTCACCAGCGGCTTGGGAACGAACTTGCTGTCCAGTTTATAGTGTTTGTTGGCCAGCACGACAAAGGTGGGATCCATATCCTCCAGTGCCACAGGGAAGGTCCATTCCCCGGCCTTGGCGGCAGGTTCCTCTTCCTCCGTTTCTTCTTCCTCGTATTCCTCAGCGTCGATAATTTCCTCTATTTCCAGCTCTTCCGTTTCAGTCTCCGCCAGCGCGAAAATCGGCAGGAGCAGCATCAGGGAAAGCAGGAAACAAATCACTTTCTTCATAAAACAGAACCTCTGTAAATAATCATTTGCATTCTTTTTAACGAACCGTGTCCGGATCACTCGTCCTGAACCACATAGCCTGTGAATTCCGTTCCGGTCCGGGAACCGCTGTGCAGCAGCTCCTGCAGGACCTGTATCCGGTAATCGATGAGCCAGGTTTCCAGCGGGATATCGGCATCATGGATCTGCTTGGCATACTCTTTGCCCACATAGCGGAAATGCCAGGGTTCATACTTGTAGCCGGTGATGCCTTCCCAGGTCTCGCCGTACCGAAGGATAAAACCGAAACGCCAGCAGTTTTCCCGGCACCATTTTCCGCCCTCGGTTTCCCCGAAGGAGACCTCCAGGTTCACCTTGTGCTTCTGGCCCACGTCCATGGCCATACCCGTCTGGTGCTCGCTTGCCCCCGGCGGTGCCACATATTCCTGCGCCTTTTCCACGTTCTTTTTTACGGAACGCAGCTTGCGGTTATAAATGCCGCTCTGCTTGGCATAGGAACGATAGCCGCTGATAGAAAGAAGCTGTTTGCCAGTCTCTTCCTTGCAGGCCTGGAACATCTCCCGCAGGGCTTCCGCGGCCGCCGGGCGAAGGCGCCGTACCTGTCCGGGCACATCGCTCATCTCCAGGTCCGCCGGTTCGTAGGCTTCGGAAACCGTGTATTCCCGGTTCACCAGGAACAGCAGCCCGTCAGCGTCATGCTGCGGCGCAACGGTGTCCAGGGCGCCGGAAACCATCATGGAAGCGGCGGAAAGCAGTGAGAGGATGCGGCTGACGGACGACATTGAATCCCTCCGGTAAAGTGATCAAAAAAGAATACGAAATGATTATATCACAAAACTTTGTTCAGGAAATCCCTGGTACGCTGTTCCTGCGGATTGGTAAAAATCTGCTGCGGTGTTCCCTCTTCCAGGATTCTGCCTTCATCCATGAACAGCACCCGGTCAGCGACTTCCCGGGCGAAGCCCATTTCATGGGTCACGCACACCATCGTCATACCGCTCTTTGCCAGCTCCTTCATAACGTCCAGCACCTCGCCGACCATTTCCGGGTCCAGGGCGGATGTGGGTTCGTCAAAAAGCATCACTTCCGGCCTCATACACAGGGCCCGCACAATGGCGATACGCTGTTTCTGGCCGCCGGAAAGTTGGGCTGGATAGCTGTTCGCCTTGTCTTCCAGGCCGACGCGTTTCAGCAGCTCCATAGCTGCCTTTTCCGCCTCTTCCTTGTTCATGATCCCTGTCCGGACAGGCGCCAGTGTGATATTCTTCAGGATGGTCATATTGGGGAACAGATTGAAATGCTGGAAAACCATGCCCATCTTCTGGCGGATTTTGTTGATATCGCATTTGTCATCCGTAATGGACTGACCCTCGAAGATGATCTCACCGCTGGTAGGTGTCTCCAGCAGGTTCAGGCAGCGCAGGAAGGTGGATTTTCCGCTTCCGCTGGGCCCGATCAGCACAACACGTTCTCCCCTGTTGATGTGCTGGCTGACGCCTTTGAGAACTTCCAGGTCACCAAAGCTTTTTGTCAGGTTTTTAACGTCTATCACTTGCGCGCAGCCTCCTCTCAAAGATACCCAGCAGCCAGGTGAACAGCATCACCAGCAGCAGATAGACAATGGCCGCCCCGACATAAGGATACATCGGTTCATAGTTCCGGGAAGCCACACTGCGGGCCGCGTACAGCAGTTCCTTTCCGCCGATCACGCTGATCAGGGAAGTATCTTTCAGCAGCACGATGAACTCATTGCCCAATGCCGGCAGGATAGCCTTGATCGCCTGGGGCACCACAACAAACCTCATCGTGTCCGTATAATTCATACCCAGGCTGCGTCCGGCCTCCATCTGGCCATGGTCCACGCTCATCAGTCCGCCGCGGATGATCTCAGCGGTATACGCGCCGGAGTTAATACCCAGCGTCAGAGCGCCGACCATCACAAAATTCCGGCTGGACGCGAAGATTACCAGGCCCATAATCATCAGCTGCACCATCATAGGGGTACCGCGGATCACGGTCACATAAACCTTCAGCAGCCCGTTGAAGAATCCAAGCACAGGATTCCTGTGTCCGGGACGCTGCTGGTCATGTGCCGTGCGGATCACCGCAACGATGACGCCGAGGACCACGCCCAGGAGCAGTGCCAGCACCGTCACATACAGCGTAGTCACTACGCCGTTCAGGTACTGCAGCCAGCGGTCTTTTTCAATAAATGCCTGATAGAAAAGCACATAGAATTGCTGCCATAATGTGGTTGGTTCATTCGCAGCCATCATGGCTTTCCAGGCTACAAACTGTTCCATGGAAACGGATCCTCTCCTTCACAGGTCGATTGGGTTATTATGCGATAATAACACAGAAAGGAAAAGGCTGTTTTGCCTTTTCCTTCCGGTGATCAAAGCTCTCCGGCTTATAGATTACTCGTTCCACTTCAGAATGATCTCTTCAATGGTACCATCGTCGATCAGCTTCTGCAGTTCAGCATTGAAGGCTTCCACCAGTTCGGTGTTGCCCTTTGCGAAACCGAAAGCGAAATCTTCGGGTGTATAGTCGGTCTGGAACATTTCCAGTCCGGGAATCTGCTTCACATAGGCAGCGCCGACCATGTCGTCCACCATGATGCAGTCCACCTGGCCGTTCTGCAGGGCCTGGAAAGCGAGGGAGTACTTGTCGTACGCAGTCACATGATCTTCACCGAAATTATCAATGGCGAGATCCTTGCCCGTGGTGCCGCTCTGCACACCGATCATTTTCTCACCCAGGTTTTCCATGGTGATGTCATCGCCGGTCTTGAAAACAACGCCCTGCACGATCGTCACATAGGGAACGGTGAACTCCAGGGAAGATTTCCGTTCTTCCTTCACGGTCACGCCGGAAACAACCGCGTCAGCCTTGCCGGCACCGGGAGCAACCAGTGCGCTGTCGAAGTCGATGGCATAAGGTTCGGCGGTCAGGCCGAGGTTGCCGCAGATAATAGCCAGGATGTCAGGCTCAATACCGATGACATTATCATTATCATCCGTAAACTCAAAAGGCGGGAAATCCGGGCTGGTGGCGTAAATGAATTTACCCTCTTCGAGCGTCTTCAGCTCAGCCAGAGCAGCGGCTGTGCTCAGAACCAGTGCCAGCGCCAGAACCATAGCAAGAATCTTTTTCATTGTCATATCCTCCTTGTTCCTCTTTGGATTGGGCATAGTATAGCACCGGGTTATATCCTTGTCAATAGATTTTTTGCATTTTTATACATAATAATATCTTTTTCATGTATATTATGCATAAATACAACGAATATACATGATTTAACCCTGATTTTATGCATTACAGTTTCATTCCCAACAGGATGACCGTTACAATCACACAGATCACATAGACCGCCATGGAGGCATTCAGCACAATTCCCCGATGGTCTGTTCCGTCATCTTTTACCTTGCCGGGTATTCGCGGCAGTCCCAGCAGCAGGCAGAACAGGCAGGGCAGGAAATACCGTCCCTGGATTCCCTGGATCACGGAAGATCCCTCCCCGGTCCACCAGACCATCAGGGCGCAGGAAAGGATCATCCAGCAAAGGATAAAGATCCCGATCAGCAGCAGGCGGAGTTTCACAGCCTGTTTCCGCTCCGGCAGAACAGCCTCCGCTCCGCTGTCCGCCAGTGCAACCCCGCAGAAGGAAACTGCCAGCAGGCCGGTCAGGGCCCAGGGTGAAAAAATGTCCAGGCGGCCGAACACGCCAAACAACTGGCGGGCCCAGCCCGGTGCGCTGTGAATCAGCGTCCTGACCTGCGCGCCGATCAGGAGCAGCGGATTGGCGGCTACCTCCCCCGCGCGAATCACCGCATCGGAAGTCAGTCCTTCCCTGCCCGAAAGGCTCTTCACCGAAAGCAGGTACCAGGCTGCCAGCGCCGCCAGCAGCGCCCCGGCCATCACCAGCGTCTGCCTTCTTTTCTGTTTTTTCTCTTCTTCGGTCACCGCGTTCGGCATCAGACCGAGCAGCAGTGCGGGCACATAAAGCAGCTTGCACAGCACAGCGCCGATTCCGATCCAGGCATACCGCCACAGGGAACGGGATGTATAGTCTGTATGATTATTCATTCTCCTGAGCAGTTCCGCTGTGATCAAGCTGACTCCGGCAATCGTCATGCCGTCGCAGGACGCGGACGCCGCCTCCTGCAGGGTCAGCGGCAGGCAGGCAATCGCCAGCAGGATCATGTTTCCCGCCGGGCTGCGCCTGATTGCCAGCCAGAACAGGAAACCCGTCACGATCATGCTGCCGATCCGGGCACTGTATAACAGGAAATCAATCCGGTCTGTAAACAGCCGGGTCAGGAACATCATGCAGCTTTGGGGCAGATAGGATACCAGCGGGTAGATCCCCGTTGCCTGGTTTTCTTCTTCTGTAACAGTTTCTTCAGACAGCCGGACATTCCGGATCTCTTCATCCTTCAGCGCGCTGGCTTCCGTTCCGCCCACCGCGTCCTGAAGCAGATCCCGAAGGTTTGCCGGGAAAATATGTCCGTCGTTTCCGACCTGGCCGGTGCTCAGCAGCCATACCTGTTTCAGGTGGGCCTGTTCATCCGGCGGGCCGCCGACCGGCATCACCAGCATCATGGCCAGCACAAGCGGAATATACAGCAGCAGAAAAAGCCGTTCCACGGCAATCCGGCCCTGTTTTCCTTTCATAAACCGCATTGTGTTCACCGGCCTTTCCTGGTCATTCCGGTTTCCGGTAGTTCAGTTTGTCCAGTGCTTCCTTTTTGATCCCCGGGGTGAGCCTGAAACGGGTCGGATCAAAATCCGGCGCTTCCGGTTTCATCCGGAAAACCGCGTATTTGATCGGTACTCCCAGGGCTGTATATTTCTCTTCGTGTTCACTGATATAGTTGGGGCTGAATCCGTCCCTGTGCAGGTCACTGCCGATCACCACCGGTTCAAAGCCGCACAGGTCAAAATATGCCAGTGAATCCTCAAAAAGCGTATCATCGTCCGTCTTAAACCAGATCTCACCGTTTTCCTTCAGGAAGGAACGGTACTGCATCAGCTGCCGCGCGTGGGTCAGCCTGCGCTTTTCATGCTTGGGATGCTCTGTCCAGGGATTGCAGAAATGGATATAGATCCGTTCCGCTCCGTCTTCCGGGCCGAACACCTGATCCACAAAGCAGATATCCGCCATCACCAGCTGCACATTCCCGGGATTCTCCCCGCAGGCTTCCACGATGTTGCGCCGGGCCACGCCCAGGATATCCGCGCTCAGGTCCGCGGCGATATAGTTGATCCCCGGATTATCCGCGATCATCTTTGCCGTGCTGACGGCCTTGCCGCAGCCCATCTCAATGTGCAGGGGCAGGTCAGGGTTCGCGAAACGCGGCCGCCAGGTTCCCCTCAGTGCGCCGGTTTTGGCATCCGGTCCCTTGATCGCATCTATAAAGAACGGGCAGGCCTGAAGTTCAGGTCTGGCCCATTTCTTGGTCCGCATATGCATGGTACTATCTTACCCCTTAAAGGTCAATGGAATCTTTGGTATCAGTGGCTTCCGCAAACAGCGGACGCAGTTTATCCGCCAGGGCGGTCACCTGTGCGCCGCAGCGTCCCGTGTACTTCGCGGGATCCAGCACAGAGCGCATTTCCTCTTCGGTCAGGCCGAAGTCCTTTTCCGCCGCCAGCCGGGCCAGCAGGTCGCAGGGCTCGCCCTGCTTCATCTTCTCTGTCGCGGCCATGGAGCAGCGGCGGATGATCTCATGCAGCTGCTGGCGGTTTCCGCCCCGCTTCACCGCTTCCATCATTAGGTTCTCGGTGGCCAGGAAGGGCATATACTCCCGCAGGGTCTTGTCGATAACCTTCTCGTTCACCCGCAGGCCGCCGGCGATGTTCCGCACCAGGCGCAGGATCGCGTCCGCGCACAGGAAGGCTTCCGGCAGGGAGATCCGGCGGTTGGCGGAATCGTCCAGCGTCCGCTCCATCCACTGGACGGAAGCGGTCAGCGGCGCGTTCATGGCATCCGCCATCAGGTAACGGGCCAGGGAGCACACACGCTCGCAGCGCATGGGGTTCCGTTTGTAGGCCATGGCGGAGGAGCCGATCTGGTTTTCCTCGAAGGGCTCGTCAATCTGCCGGTCATGCTGCAGCAGGCGGATATCATTCGCCATCCGGTAGCAGCTCTGGGCCAGGGCGCTCAGGGCGTTCAGGATCCGGGCATCCGTTTTGCGGGGATAAGTCTGTCCGCTGACGGTGAAGCATTCGGTAAAGCCGAAGGTGCCGGCGATGCGGCGGTTCATTTCATCAATCTTCGCCTCATCTCCCTCAAACAGGTCCATGAAGCTCGCTTCGGTACCGGTGGTGCCGCGGCAGCCCAGGAAGCGGAGATGGTCGATCACGAAATCAATCTCTTCCAGGTCGGAGGCCAGGTCCTGCAGCCACAGGGAAGCACGCTTGCCCACAGTCACCGGCTGTGCCGGCTGGTAGTGGGTGTAGCCCAGGGTGGGCATATCCTTATACTTCTCCGCGAAATCACACAGGCTCTTCATGGCGCCCAGCAGTTCCCCGCGCAGGTACTTCAGGCCATCCCGATAGATCACCAGGTCAGCGTTATCGGTCACATAGCAGCTGGTGGCTCCCAGGTGGATAATGCCCGCTGCGGAAGGCGCAACCTTTCCGTAGGCATACACATGAGCCATAACATCGTGGCGGACTTCCTTTTCCCGCTCACGCACGCAATCGTAATCAATGTCCTCGATATGGGCGGCCAGCTCGTCCACCTGCGCCTGTGTCACCGGCAGGCCGAGTTCCATTTCCGCTTTTGCCAGAGCAACCCAGAGACGTCTCCAGGTGCGGTACCGGGTATCGGCGGAGAACAGCTCCAGCATATATTTGGAAGCATACCGGGAAGACAGGGGCGTTTCATACTGCTGTGTCATGTTTTTACTCTCCTAATAGTGTTCGTTCCGCAACCTCTATCGGCGCGACTCCCCACCTGGGAGCTTGCTTGTTTCGGTTGAATTCATCTCTGACGAGATTTCCGCCACCGGCGGTCGTCAGAGATTCATCCTCTTGTAATGATGCTTTCCCGTTCCGGTCCAACGGAAACCCACTTGATCGGGCAGCGGATCTCGCGCTCGATCATCTGCACATAGGCCTTGGCTTCCTCCGGCAGGTCTTCCCAGGTACGGATACCGCTGATGTCCTTTTTCCAGCCCTTGACGGTCTTGATAACCGGCTTGCAGGAATCCAGCGCGGCCGGGAAGGGGAACTTGTCCGTTTCCTTGCCGTTCAGTTCATACTTCACACAGACCGGGATCTCGTCCATGTAGCTCAGCACGTCCAGCTTGGTCAGGGCGACTTCCGTGGCGGCCTGCACCTGTACGCCGTAACGGGTTGCGACCAGGTCCACCGGACCGACCCGGCGGGGTCTGCCGGTCTTCGCGCCGTATTCATTGCCTGCTTCACGCAGTTTTTCGGCTTCCTCACCGAACATCTCACAGGTGAAGGGCCCTTCGCCCACGCAGGTGGAATAAGCCTTCACCACACCGATGATCCGGTCCAGCTCGGCGCCCGGCAGGCCGGAGCCAACAGGAGCGTAAGCCGCGATGGTGTTGGAGGAGGTGGTCATCGGGTAAATGCCGTGATCCAGGTCACGCAGGGAGCCCAGCTGGGCCTCAAACATGATCTTTTTGCCGTTTTCCTCCGCTTCGCGCAGCAGGTCGCCGGTATCGCAGATAAAGGGTTTAATGGCTTCACAGCTGGTGTTCAGCCAGTTTTCGATCTCTTCCCAGGTGTAGGGTTCAGCACCGTACACGCCCTTGATGATGAGGTTTTTCCACTCCATCAGGTCCTGCAGGTGAGCCTTCAGCCGTTCCGGATAGAACAGCTCGCCGGCCATAATGGTCTTTTTCTGGTATTTATCGGAATAGAAAGGAGCGATTCCCTGCTTGGTGGAACCGTATTTCTTGTCCGCAAGACGTTGCTCTTCCAGCTCGTCCAGGCGGCGGTGCCAGGGCATCAGCAGGGAGGCGCGGTCACTGATCTTCAGGTTTTCCGGAGTTACGGCTACGCCTTTCTCCGCCACGTCTTTGATTTCATTCATCAGGCTTTCCGGATCCACGGCCACGCCGTTGCCCAGAATGTTGATCACATTCTTCCGGAAAATACCGGAGGGCAGCAGGTGCAGGGCAAACTTACCGTGTTCATTGATTACGGTATGACCGGCGTTGCCGCCGCCCTGATAACGAACCACGATGTCAATCTGCTCTGTCAGCAGGTCCACCATACGTCCTTTGCCTTCGTCACCCCAGTTGATTCCAACGATCGCTGTACAAGCCATTTTGTCTTCCTCCGGTCGTCATTCTTGTGCAAAAAACACAACAAGTTATTTTACCGCCGAACCATTGACGTGTCAATGTTCGTGAATGTTTTAAAGCTGCATCCGCACAGGTCTCCGGCGCACGGGTCCAGCGCCTGTTTTTCCGTTAATCCGGATGTTCTTCCTGCCGCAGGCATCGGCGGATATTCCGGATATAATCCGGCGATGTTCCGCAGCAGCCGCCGATCAGGTTGGCACCTTTCCCTGCGCAGTCCAGCAGCAGTGAGGTAAACTCCTGTATTCCGACGGGATACTGTCCCTGTACCGGATATCCGGCATTGGGTTTGCAGACCAGCGGCAGCCCGGTCATCCCGCGCAGTCTGCCGATCAGTTCCGGTAGTTCAGCAGACGCAGGCACGCAGTTAATGCCCACAGCCGCGGCGCCGGCTTCTTCCGCCGCGCGCAGGGTCTCCGTCAGATCCTCTCCGGAGAAAAGCCGGCCACCCCGGCAGGTAAAAGAGATCATCACCGCCGGTGCGGACAGCTCTTCCGCCAGTTCCAGGATGATCTTTGCCTCATCGGCATCCATCAGCGTTTCAGCCGCAATGAGATCCACGTCTCCGGCAATCAGTGCCTTCATCTGGCACCGATACGCGTTCCGCATGGCTTCCGGATCATCGGTACTGCCCCGCATGGTTGTCAGGTTGCCCGCGACCAGGCAGCCCAGGGCCGCTGTCCGGGACAGCCGGACCAGTTCCCGGTTGATGGCTTCTGTTTTCTTTTCGAGTCCCCACTTTTTCAGGGCAAGCGGCTGGGCCAGGAAGGTCGGCGCGTAAATGATTTCGCTCCCCGCTTCCGCGTAAGCCTGCTGAAGCCGGATAATCTCCCCGGGATGACCAGCGATCCACTGTTCAGTGCAGCAGTCCGCGGGCATCCCCGCTTTCCGCAGTTCAGTTCCCGTGGCGCCGTCCAGCAGATGAACCCCGGTTGAAAACCGTTCGATAAACTGTTCCCGGTTCAGCATATCATCACCCTCCGTAAGTATTTTATGCTTTCCCGTCATATTGTACAAGGAATCAATTGACGTCACCTTTTGGGAATAATATAATGATTCCGACAGATGAATAGCCGGTGTATCTGCGCAGCGATGCGCATCTGCGGTTCTTTTGAACCAATGATATAGGAATCGGATGAAAGTTCCGGGCTAACCCAGTAACCGTGAAGCTGACAAGACGCAATGAAACCACTGCCGGACGGCGGGAAGGTGCGTCAGCGGATGAAGCCAAGCCGGGAGACTTGTTTACACCGTGAATCATTGTTGTCCCCTGGGTAACGGGATATGCTTGCGACAGACCCGCATAAAAGGTCTTTGTTTGCATGGCGTTCCTCAAGGGAACGCCTTTGTTTGTAAAGGCGGTTCCCTGCTGATTCATCTGATCTTGTTTGAGGAGGGACTAAATATGTCCAAGAAACTGGTATCCCTTTTCCTTGCCGTGCTGATGGTTTTCAGCATGACAGCGGTGCTGGCTGAAGATACCGCGATCACGGTTACAGATATGTATGGCCGCGAGATCACGCTGTCCGAGCCCGCTACCCGGATTGTTGCCATGCAGCCTTCCGACTGCGAGATCCTGTGCGCCATCGGCTGCGAGGAAGCACTGGTCGGCATCGGACAGTACTGCGATTACCCCGCTTCCATCACCAGCCTGCCTGTGGTTCAGTCCGGCGCCAACACCAACATTGAAGAGATCCTGGCGCTGAATCCCCAGGTCGTACTGATGAACGACATGAGCCAGTCCGAAGAGCAGGTCAAGCAGCTCGAAGAAAACGGCGTGAAGGTTGTGATCAGCACAACCAGCAACATTGAAAGTGTTTATACCGCGATCCGCATGATCGGCACCCTGATGGGCAAGGATGACAACGCCGAAGCTCTGATCGCTGACATGCAGGCTACCATCGATGAGATCAAAGCCAAGAGCGAAGGCAATGAAAAGACCGTCTATTTTGAGATCTCCCCGCCTCCGTACCTGTACTCCTGTGGCAGCTCCAGCTTCACCCATGAGCTGGCTGAGATCTGCGGCCTTAAGAATATTTTCGGCGACCAGGCTGATGCCTGGCTGATGATCAGCGACGAGCAGGTCATCGAACGCAACCCCGAATACATCATCCTGATGAACGGTATGGGTGCCGCCGGCATCGAAGAGATCTCCTCCCGTGAAGGCTGGGGAGACATCACCGCTATCAAGGAACAGAACATCTTCTATGATGAAACCAGCATGATGACCCGTCCCGGCCCGCGCCTGAAGGACGCCGTCATTGCCCTGTATGACTTTGTCTACGGCACCGAAGCTGAGGAAGCCCCGGCTGCCTGATCTCCGGTATTGATCGGGGAACCGGACAGGTTCCGGTTCCCCGTTTCCTTTATGAGGTTGCTATGCAGAAATCACGTCTGCTCCTGCGGGAGCGTTTTTCTCCCCTGACGTATTTATTCCTGACCGTCGCGCTGTTCCTGACCATGATCCTGTGCATCTGCGTCGGCAGCGTCAGGATTTCCTTTTCAGATACCGTCACAGCGATCTGGAACGCTGTCTGGGGGCTTCCGATTCCCCAGAATATTGCCAAAAACATCATACTGAATGTCCGGCTCCCCCGTGTGCTTTGTGTCACGCTGTCCGGGGCGTCTTTATCCATATGCGGTGCCGCCATGCAGGGGCTGCTTCGCAATCCCCTGGCGGACGGTTCCACCATGGGCGTTTCCTCCGGCGCAGCCCTGGGCGCGATCGTCGCCATCGTGGCCGGAATCACCATTCCCGGTTCCGCCTACGGCGGCACCATGATCACGGCCATGGTCTTTGCCTTTGGCTCGCTGATCCTGATCCTGTCCCTGGCCTACGCTCTGGATCGTTCTCTGAGCACCAGCAGCATCATCCTGATCGGCGTCATCTTTACCATGTTCATCTCCAGTATCATCTCGCTCATGATCACCTTCTGCAGTGATCATACGAGGTCCCTGAGCTACTGGACCCTCGGTTCCTTCTCCGGCGTCAACTATGACCAGGCGAAACTGATGTTCTTCGCGCTGCTCCTCTGCGGCGGGATCCTGTTCCGCTTCAGTCCGGAGCTGAACGCTTTTGCCATCGGCGAGGATAATGCCCGTCATATCGGCGTGAACGTAAAGCGGGTGAAGCTGATCATCATGATCACCGTATCTGTCCTGATCGGTGTCTGCGTATCCATTTCAGGTACTGTCAGCTTCGTGGGTCTGGTTATGCCCCATATCGCCCGAATGCTGGTGGGGCCGAATCACAAGCGGCTGCTTCCCGCCTCCCTGTTTTCAGGAGCGATCTTCCTGCTCCTGGCGGACCTGACCGCCCGGACCCTGCTCAGTCCCATTGAGCTGTCCATCGGTGTGGTCACGTCCATGGTCGGGGCCGTCGCGTTCGTCATCATCTTCAACAAAACGAGAAAGGCCAGGTGACCGGCATGCTGCAGGGAGAACATATCACAGTCCGTTACGGCAGCTTCACCGTTGTCGATGACCTTTCCTTTCACCTGAAGGAAGGCCAGTGGCTTATGCTGGCCGGACCGAACGGTGCAGGCAAATCCACCCTGATCGAAGCAATTGCCCAGGGTGCTCCCCACTCAGGAACCATCCGGTGGAAGGGCGAGGATATCCGTGGTCTGAAAGCATCCTCGCTTGCGCGGAAGATCGGCGTCCTGGCGCAAAAAAACAATGTGGGTTATGCCTACACCGTTGAGGAAGTTGTCGGGCTGGGCCGCTATGCCTACAAGTCCGGCCTGTTTTCCGGCCGGGATGATGATGGAAAAGCTGCCGTGGAAAAAGCGCTGGAAATGACCGGCCTGTCCGATCTGCGGCATGCCAGCATGCTGACCCTTTCCGGCGGCGAAACGCAGCGCGTCTTCCTGGCCCAGGTCTTTGCCCAGGATCCGCAGGTGCTGATCCTCGATGAACCGGCCAATCACCTGGATCTGAAGTACCAGCAGCACATCTTTTCCCTGATCCGGGACTGGCTGAAAGAGCCCGGACGGGCCGTCCTGTCCGTTGTCCACGACCTGAGCCTTGCCAGGAAATACGGCACCCACGCCATCCTGCTGGACCACGGTAAAACCATTTCCCGGGGACTCATCGATGACGTCATGACGCCGGAAAACCTGAAGCAGGTTTACGGTATGGATGTCTACGCCTGGATGAAGGATATGCTGTCCCAGTGGGAAAAATAAAAACCGGCGGGATCACCGCCGGATCTGTGTCCAGGTTCCGTCCTCTTCCAGGATGAATCCGCAGCCGTTCGGAACCTGGTAATCATAAAACGGTTTACGCGGCATCGCATACTGTTCCATAATCGCCATCACCGTACCGCCGTGTACAACAAGCGCGCAGTCTTCCTGCGGCGCTTTTTTTCGTATTGTCTCAAACGCTTCCAGGCAGCGGGCAGCAAACTCTGCCCGGCTTTCCCCGCCCGGAAAAGGCAGTTCACCGCCGGAATCGATCCACGCCTGGTAGTCTTTGCGTCCGTTCAGTTCCGCGTAGTTTTTCCCTTCGAATTCGCCGAAATCACATTCCCTGAAATCAGGAACCTCCTCCGCGGGAATTCCCGGATACAGCAGTTCCGCTGTTTCCAGGCAGCGGCGCATCGGGCTGGTATATACCTTCCCCGCCGCCGGATAAGTACCCTGTTTCAGTTCTTCAATGCCTTCAGCGCACAGGTTCTCATCACTGCGGCAGCCGATGTACCGGCCTTCCAGGTTGCCCCGGGTCTTTCCGTGCCGGATCAGGATCCACCTCATTTGATCCTCACCCCGATCCCGCAGGTGCACCGTGTCACCTGCTCCGCTTTCCCGGCGATCACGCACAGGGCGCGGCCGACCGCTTCCCGGAATGCCCGGTCTTCCGCGGCCATGGGCACAACACCTGCCCCGACTTCATTGGCTGTGACAACCGCGTCCGGATGTTCTGCGCAGAACTGTTCCGCAAATGCCCTGGGATCCTGTTTTTCCGCCAGTACAGCCTTCCGGATCCGCTCATGGAAATCCGGAAAGATCTCCGCGGAAGGATTCTCCTGTCGCGCCAGTTCCTCCTGGCCCTGGTACGCTCCGCCGATATACAGTTTCACAGCAGTTTCCCTCCCATCACAACCACCGCCGCCAGCGCCAGCTCCGTAACCTGCAGGAACCAGCCTGCCAGGTCTCCGGTCACGCCGCCGAACTGTTTATAGGCCATATGCCGGTAATACAGCAGGCAGAGAGCGGCTGCCGCCGGGCAGATCAGCGCAAGCCAGCCGCCTGTCAGCCCCCAGATGGCGACACATACAATTCCATAGATCATGCCGCTCACCAGGATCATCCGCCGCTGTGCGGTCCTGGAAAAGTCGTCCAGCATGCCCTGCGGGCGCGCGTTCCGGAAGATCGTCAGCGCCAGGGCGCTCAGCGTCCGGGACAGCACAAACACGCAGAGCAGTTTCAGCCCGTCAGCCGCCCGCGCCTCGCTGAACAGTGCCGCGGAAAGCAGCAGGTATCCGGCGCAGCCCATCACCGCGAAGGCACCGGCATGGCTGTCCTTCAGGATCTCCAGCCGTTTTTCCTTTGGCTGCCAGGAGGCCAGCGCGTCCGTCACGTCCATATACCCGTCCATGTGGATCCCGCCTGTCACAAGCAGCGGCAGGAGCGCCGCGACCGCGCCGCGCAGGAAAGCACCGATCCGCAGCGCGTCACACAGGGCCAGCCATCCCCACAGGATCAGTCCCAGCACCGCTCCGATAAGCGGAAAGAAGCACATAGCATAGCGCCGGTTTTCCTCTGTCCACTCCACCTGAGGAACCGGAATCCGGGAATAGGTGGAAAACGCGATCAGGAAAGAACGGATCAAACGCATGGCAGTTCTCCTTTCAGCGCAACCGGAACAGAATACACAACTTCCACGGCGCAGTCAGCCATCTCAGCCGCCTGCCGGTTGATCTCCGCCAGGCAGCGTAGGTATTCCTTCACAGAGAGGGAATACTCCTCCCCGTCGGAAAACAGGTCATTGGTCACCATCACCAGCCAGCTGCACCGGGCCGCCAGACGCCGGATCGCCGGAATGATCCGTGAAACGTCCCCATTGTCAAACATCTCATTGGCAGTCAGGTTTACCAGGTCTTCCAGCAGAACAGCACTCCCCTCCGGAATCTTCACGCTGTCCAGGTCTTTTTCACATTCTATGGTTACAAAGTTTTTATCCGCCCGCTGGGCCCGGTGCCGGGCAACCCGCTGCCGGGATTCCTCGTCATACACCTGCATGGTGGCGATATAGAAGCGCCGGTCATACTGCAGGTTATCCATCAGCTTCTCCGCCCAGGTGGACTTGCCGCAGCCGCTGCCGCCTGTTACCAGTACGATCATTGCTTTCCTCCCTGGGGCGTATAGGGTTCCATGCCCAGTCCATCAAAGGTATGGGGGCCGTGATAAACCCGCAGCGCCATATCCAGCAGGGGCAGCAGCAGTATGCCGCCGGTTCCCTCTCCCAGCGCCATCCGGGCATCGATCACCGGTTCCATATTCAGTTCCTTCATGATGATCTGATCCACGGGTTCTTTGCTCACGTGTCCCGGCAGGATGGCGGATACCGCCTCCGGGCAAATCCGGACAGCCGCGAGTGCCGCCACAGAGGGGATCATCCCGTCTGTCACAACGGGTATATGATACTGATATCCGCCCAGGAAAGCGCCTGCCATCCCGGCGATCTCAAAGCCGCCCAGTTTCGCCAGCACATCCGTCGGATCTGACGCGTCCGGATGATTGACCCGGACCGCCTGCCGGATCACTTCGATCTTTCTTTTCAGCCCGGCGTCCGAAAGGCCGGCACCCCGTCCGGTCACCTGCTCCGCGGGCATGTCCAGCAGCACGGAAGCCACCACGCTGGCCGCTGTCGTGTTGCCGATGCCCATTTCCCCGATGACCGCGATTTGGTACCCCTTGTCCCGCAGGTCCCGTATCATCTCCATGCCGGCCTGCAGTGCCTGCTCCGCCTGTTCCCGCGTCATGGCGGGGCCTTCCGCGATGTCAGCCGTTCCGGCACCGACCCGCCGGTTGACGGTCCCTTCCACTTCGGTGAGCATGCCCATATCGACCGCGAACACATCGGCCCGGGCCGCGTCAGCCATCAGGTTGATGTTGCCCGTTCCCTCCGCGATGCTGCGGGCTACCAGCGCCGTCACTTCGCTTCCGGCCTGGCTGACCCCTTCCTTAACAACGCCGTGGTCACCGCAGAAAACAAGCGCGCACCGCTTGTCGATCCGCACGTCCGCGGTCTGCGTGATCCCGGCAATCTGAACCACCAGGTCCTCCAGCCGGCCAAGGGAATGAAGCGGCTTCGCGATGCTGTCCCAGCGCCTGCGGGCCTGTTCCTGTGCATTCATCCTTCTGCCTCATCCATCCGCCGGACCACCTCCGCGATCTCCCGGAAGCGGCCGGTCAGTCTTTCATAATTATCCGCGATATGCGGGAAAGTGCAGTCCTTGCAGCTTTTGATCCCTTTATCCGTATAGGTATAGTTTCCGCCGCATTTCCTTCCGAGCGTATACAGGGGGCAGTAGCAGAACAGGCAGTTGAACTCCTCTTCCGCCACACCCTTGTGGCACGGGAAAAACCTGCATTCCCGGTTCTGGAAAAACCGGCTGGCATCCCTTTTCTCTTCCATCCTGTTCACTCCCTTCCCTGCTGTTACAGCAAAACTCCCGCGGCAGCGATGATCAGTATCATCAGGCCGCTTGTCACATACAGAAGCCGGTTTGCCCGGCGGATATCCTCCCGCTCCGCGGGCCGATCCGCGTCACCGATGGTCGGTTTTTCCACCGGTTTCCCGAAGTATTCATGCGTCCCGCCCAGCTGGATATGCATGGCTCCCGCCGCTGCCGCCTCACTCCAGGCGCAGTTCGGACTTTTATGGTTCGCGTGGTCCCGGCGCACGATCCGGAACGCGTTTGGGCCGTCCATTCCCGTCAGAAACGCCGCCAGGATCATCAGCAGTGCCGTCAGCCGTGCCGGAATATAGTTCAGTATGTCATCCAGTTTCGCGCTGCTCCAGCCGATATCCCGGTACTTCTCATCCATGTAGCCCACCATGGAGTCCAGCGTGTTGGCCGCCTTGAATCCCCACAGGAGGACCGGTCCGCCAAGCAGTGCCCAGAACAGCGGGGAAATCACCCCGTCCGTTGTGTTCTCGGCAACCGTTTCCACCGTGGCTTTGATAATTTCTTCCCCGCTGAGGTTCTGGGTATCCCTTCCCACAATGCGGGCTATCTGTTTCCGTGCCTCGGGCAGACCCTTCTCCAGCGCCTTGCCGACACCCCGGGCTTCTTTGGCCATGCAGGTCACGGCGATTCCCATCCAGTCCAGCAGCGCCATTCCGATAAACAGCGGAATTCTGCCCAGCAGCTGCAGCAGGACAAGGATTCCTGCCGTAACGGCCATGGTCACAAGCAAAGTGGTAACCGTCAGGATCACCGCGCTCCGGCGCAGGTTTCCGCCCCGGGCACGCAGCCGTTTTTCCAGCCGGGAGATCAGTCCGCCGATCAGCCGCACCGGATGATAAAGCCATTCCGGATCACCCAGCAACAGGTCCAGGATAAACCCGGCGATCAGCGCGGCTATTCCGAAACGCATGAGACATCCTCCCCGTGTATGATCCGGTATACAGCCTCCATGTCCACACTTTCACGGACAATGGCGGCAATCCGGTCAAACTCACTTTCCCGGAATTCCTCCATGCTGACAGGCTGCTGTTCCTTTCCGGCATCGCCCCGCAGTTCCCGGATCCTGTCCGCTATTGCGGCAAACAGACGGCCGTCGTCAAACAGCCCGTGCAGGTAGGTACCCAGCACATTGCCCTGCGCGTTCATAACTCCGTCTATCTCCCCGCCGATCCGCAGCCAGGGATACGCTTCCGGGCCATAGCTGTTCCTGCCCGTGTGGATCTCATACCCGTCCACACGCGTCCCGTTCAGTTTTTCCGGCCAGCATGTTCCACACTCAACAGTCGCTGTTGCCTGGACGGTGCGCTTTTCCTTTTCAAATTCAACTTCCATATCCAGCAGGCCAAGTCCTGCTGCTTCCGGCACCTGCGACTCGGAATGACCGGGATCCCGCAGCACGTTTCCGAGCATCTGGTATCCGCCGCAGATTCCCATCACCATCCCGCCGTGGCGGGCATGGCGGATGATCGCCGCATCCATCTTCCGGTTGCGCAGGTCGATCAGGTCTTCAATGGTATTCTTGGTGCCGGGCAGAATGATCAGGTCAGCTTTCTCCAGGTCCTCCGCGTTCTCCGCGTATCTCACCCGTGCCCCCGGCTGCAGGGCCAGGGACTGGAAATCCGTAAAGTTGGAGATATGGCGAAGCCGGACCACCGCCACGTCTATATCTCCCCGGCCACTCTGCTTCCGGAGGCGTTCCGTAACGCTGTCCTCGTCATCCAGCTCCACATCCATCCAGGGCACCACGCCCAGTACAGGAATGTGAATACGCTCTTCCAGCATGCGCAGCCCCGGTTCCAGGATCTTCACGTCCCCCCGGAACTTGTTGATAATCACGCCCTTCACCCGGGCCCGTTCCTCTTCGGTCAGCAGCATCACCGTGCCGTAAAGGGAAGCAAAGACACCGCCAAGGTCAATATCCCCCACAAGGATGACCGGCGCGTCAGCGGCTTCCGCCATGGACATATTCACAATGTCCCCTTCCCGCAGGTTGATCTCCGCGGGGCTGCCCGCACCCTCGATCACAACGCAGTCCACTTCGTTTTCCAGTGATTCGTAGATGGCTTTGATCCGTTTCCGCAGTTCCGGTTTGTACTGGTGGTATTCCATCGCCGTCATGCTGGCGACAGCCTTTCCTTCAATGATCACCTGGCTGCGCCGGTCGCTGGTAGGCTTCAGCAGCACCGGATTCATCCGGACATCCGGCTCCATACCGGCCGCCTGCGCCTGGGTGACCTGTGCCCGGCCCATCTCCAGGCCGTCTTTGGTCGCGAAGGAATTAAGGGACATGTTCTGCGCCTTGAAAGGTGCGGCCTTCAGGCCGTCCTGGCGCAGGATGCGCAGGAAAGCGGCACAAAGCACGCTTTTGCCGACAGAGGAAGCTGTCCCCTGGATCATCAGGCATTTACCGCGCATGCAGTATCTCCTCCAGTGCGGCGATCAGCCGCCCGTTTTCCTTTTCTGTCCTGACCGCCAGCCGCAGGAAGCTGTTTTCCAGCCCGAAAGACCCGCAGGTACGCATCAGGATTCCCTGTTCCTTCAGTCTTTCTGCCGGTTCCGTCATATCCCTTCCGAAATCAGCCAGCAGGAAATTGCTTTGGGAAGGCACGACCTTCACGCCAAGCTGTTCCAACTGCGCGGCAAACTGTTCCCTGCGTCGGCGGTTTGTCTCCGCGTCCCGGCGGATCAGGTCCGCGTGTTCCGGCAGGCGTGCCGCGATCTCCGCCGCCTGGGTTCCCAGCGACCAGGGAAGCATCTTTCCCTGCAGGGACTGGATCACTTCAGGAACAGCACACAGAAAGCCAAGCCGTACACCCGGGATCCCCAGGATCTTTGTCATGGAGCCGACGATTATCAGCCCCGGCGCGATTGCGTCCCGCAAGCTGTATTCCGGGCAGTAATCAATAAAAGCCTCATCCACGATCAGTTCAGCCCCGGCGCTGTTCAGTTTCCGGTGAAGGGCCAGCAGCGATTCTTTCGTCCGGACGCTTCCGGTGGGATTATCCGGATTGGATAGGATCAGGGTGTCTCCCCTGCCGCAGGTTCCGTTCCACGACGCACGCGCCCGTCCGTGGGCCTCCGCCCGGCGGGCATATTCCCCGAAGGCCGGCTCCGGAATATACACACAGCCGGTCCGGTATGTCAGTGCCAGGTCAATGGCTGCCGTTCCCCCGGCCGTCGGAAGAACGCATTCCTCCGGCAGGCCCAGGTACCCGGCCAGTCCCCGGCGGGCTCTTTTCATGTCTGGATCCGGATAGAACCGGATATCGTCCAGTGTGGACCGCAGGGTTTCGCTCACCCAGTCCGGCGGTCCCTCCGGACGAAGATTTGCGGAAAAATCAAGCCAGTCGGACGGATTCTCCGTGTTCCATACATTACCACCGTGGATCACAGTTTCTCCTCCTTCCAGCCTGTATCACTTATTGTCTTCCCTGGACCATGGTCAGGGCAATGCGCTTTTTCTGCTCGTCCACGCTTACAACCCAGACCTTGACGATGTCGCCCACCTTCACAACTTCAGAGGGATGCTTGATGAATTTCTCCGCCATGCGGCTGATATGCACCAGGCCGTCCTGATGGACACCGATATCCACGAAGGCGCCGAAGTCGATCACGTTCCGCACCGTTCCGGTCAGTTCCATACCGGGCTTCAGGTCCTTCATCTCCAGCACGTCCGTACGAAGCACCGGCTTGGGCAGCTCGTCACGGGGATCCCGGCCGGGCTTGGCCAGTTCGCTGAGCATATCGTTCAGTGTCGGAAGACCGACCCCGATCTCCGCCGCCAGTTTTTCATGGCCGTAGCGGCTGGCCCGCTGGATCACGTCCGCCGCGCCGCCGCGGATCTCCTTCAGGTCATAGCCCAGCTTCTCCAGCAGCAGCTTGGCCGCGTCATAGCTTTCCGGGTGGACCGCCGTGGCATCCAGCGGGTTTTTGCTGTCCATCACCCGAAGGAAACCGGCGCACTGCTCATACGCTTTCGGTCCCAGCTTCGGCACTTTCTTCAGGGCCGTGCGGCTGGCGATCCCGTTCTCTTCCCGATAGGCAACAATGTTCTTCGCCAGGGCCGGGCCGATGCCTGCCACATGGCTCAGCAGCTCCGCCGAGGCGGTGCTGACTTCTACGCCCACCTGGTTCACGCACTGCTCCACAACACCGTCCAGCGCCGCGGTCAGTTCATTCTGTTTCAGGTCATGCTGATACTGGCCCACGCCGATGGCCTTCGGATCGATTTTCACCAGCTCCGCCAGCGGGTCCTGCATGCGGCGGGCTATGGAAACCGCGCTGCGCTGGGTCACGTCAAAGTCCGGGAATTCCTCCGCCGCCAGTTTGCTGGCGCTGTAAACGGAAGCGCCCGCCTCACTGACGATCATATAGGCCACACCCGGCAGTTCCGGCAGAAGAGAAACAATAAACTGCTCGCTTTCACGGCTGGCAGTGCCGTTGCCGATGGCCACGGCCGTAATCCCGTATTTCCTCACAAAGCTTTTGATCAGCTTCGCCGCCGCGGCCTTGCCGCCTTCGTTGCCCGGCAGGGTGAAATAACCCACGCCGGTGTCCAGCACCTTGCCGTTTTCATCCACAACCGCCAGTTTGCAGCCTGTCCGGAAGCCCGGGTCCACCCCCAGGGTCACCTTGCCCTTGATGGGCGGCTGCATCAGCAGTTGATGCAGGTTGTCGCTGAACACCTTGATGGCACTGACGTTGGCCCTGTCGGTCAGGTCGTTCCGGATCTCCCGCTCCAGGGAGGGAAACACCAGCCGCTCCCAGGCATCCGCGCAGGCTTCAGCCACCTGCTGTGCCGCGGGACTGCTGTTCCGCACAAAAGCCTTGCGGATAACCTCCTGCGCCTTTTCTTCCGGTGCTTCCAGGGAAACCTTCAGGAACTCCTCCCGCTCGCCCCGGTTCACCGCCAGGATGCGGTGGGCAGCGATCGTCCGAACCGGTTCCCGGAAGTCATAATACATGCTGTAAACGCTGTCCTCTTCTTTGGCAGCCTTGCTGCGGATCACGCCTTCCCGGTTCAGCAGTGCCCTCAGTTCCTTCCGGATCTCCGCGCTGTCGCTCACCGTTTCAGCAAGGATATCCCGGGCACCTGCCAGCGCGGTCTCCGCGTCCGGCACTTCCTTGTCCGGGTTGATATACTTTGCCGCTTCCGCTGCGGGATCACCCGCCTGCTGCAGCATCAGCCACAGGGCCAGCGGCTCCAGTCCCCGTTCTTTCGCCACGGTCGCCCGGGTACGGCGTTTCGGCCGGAAGGGACGGTAGATATCCTCCAGTTCACTGAGGGTAACGGCCTTTGCCAGCTGCGCTTTCAGTTCGTCGGTCAGGACGCCCTGTTCCTCCAGGGAGGAAGCGATCTCCTCCCGGCGTTTTTCCAGGTTCCGGAGGTATTCCAGCCGTTCAGCCAGTTCCCGCAGCACCTGGTCATCCAGGGAGCCGGTGGCTTCTTTCCGGTACCGCGCGATAAAAGGGATTGTATTTCCCGCATCCAGCAGTTCCACCGCTGCCTGCACCTGCTGCGGCCGCAGCTTGAATTCTCCTGCCAGTCTGTTCACAAAATCCATTTCATGTTCTCCTCTGTTACTAAACTCTTATATTCGGTCCTGTCCGGAGCAATCTTTTCCCGGTACAGTAAACCATTTCATTCTGCATTCTTCATTCTGCATTCTGCATTGTACTCAAATCAGAATTCTTCTGATTTGAGTACCTGCATCCGCAGTAATCCTGCCGGTACAGCCCGTATTCCTTCGACAGCTCCAGCGAGCGCAGGTATCCGTTCTTCTTCTTGAAATCCGCGAACAGATACTTCACCCCGTACTTTTTGCCGGCTTCCTCTCCGATCCGGTTCACGTTGTCCGCGTTCTTGTGGGGACTGACCGAAAGCGTGGTGGTGAAGTATTCAAAGCCGTGCTTTTTCGCATGTTCCGCGGTATAGTTCAGCCGCAGCACAAAACAGGCAAGACACCGTTCTCCGCCCTCCGGAGCGTCTGCCAGCGCCGGGGCAAAAGCTTCAAAGGCTTCATTGTCATATGCGCAGGGAAGCATAGGAATCTCCCTGGGCAGGAGGGTGAGCAGCCGCTGCTGTTCCGCCAGCCGGTGAAGGTATTCCTCTTCCGGTTCAATATTCGGATTGTAATACAGAAGCGTCACGGAAAAATGCTCCGTCAGCCGTTCCAGCACTGCGCTGGAGCAGGGGCCGCAGCAGCTGTGCAGGAGCAGGGTGGGCCGCCGGCCTTCCAGCCTTGCGATTTCCGTCTCCATTTCCCGCTGATAGTTCCGTTTTTCCATCCTCTTCTCTCCTTATATTGACTGCATGGTCACTTTACTCCCCTCCCGCGGTAAAGTCAACAATCCGGGGCCCGCCGTTGTCCGGCCCGCGTCCTGCATCCGGTTATAATCCCGCGTTATAGGTCATGATAAAAAGAATCTATCTTTCGCCTATTGACTTAGTAGGTTTAATATGTTATTCTTACCGCAACACATTGAGGAGGGAAAGGAAATGTCTAAGATTTATAAAGGATCACTGGAACTGATCGGCAACACCCCGCTGGTCGAAGTCGTGAATATCGAAAAGGAACTGGGATTGGAAGCCACCGTCCTGGTCAAGCTGGAATACTTCAACCCCGCCGGCAGCGTGAAAGACCGTATCGCCAAGGCCATGATCGAAGATGCCGAAAAGAAAGGCCTGCTGAAGGAAGGCTCCGTCATCATCGAGCCCACCAGCGGCAACACCGGTATCGGTCTGGCCTCCATCGCTGCCGCCAAGGGATACCGCATCATCCTGACCATGCCCGAAACCATGAGCGTGGAACGCCGGAACATCCTGAAAGCCTACGGTGCCGAGCTGGTGCTGACCGAAGGTGCCAAGGGCATGAAGGGTGCCATCGCCAAGGCTGAAGAGCTGGCAAAGGAAACCCCCAACAGCTTCATCCCCGGACAGTTTGTGAACCCCGCCAACCCCGCCATTCACAGGGCTACCACCGGTCCCGAAATCTGGAAGGATACGGACGGCAAGGTTGACCTGTTCATCGCCGGCGTTGGCACCGGCGGCACCCTGACCGGTGTGGGCGAATACCTGAAATCCCAGAACCCGAATGTGAAGGTTGTGGCCCTGGAGCCCGAAGATTCCCCCGTCCTGTCCGAAGGCCATGCGGGTGCCCATAAGATCCAGGGTATCGGCGCCGGTTTCGTGCCGGATGTGCTGAACACCAAGATCTATGATGAGATCTTCAAGGCCGCCAACGCGGATGCCTTTGCCACCGCCAAATTACTGGCCAAGAAGGAAGGCATCTCCGTGGGTATCTCCTCCGGTGCCGCCCTGTTCGGCGCCATCCAGCTGGCAAAGCGTCCGGAGAACAAGGGCAAGGTCATCGTAGCCCTGCTGCCTGACAGCGGCGACCGCTACTACTCCACCGCCCTCTTTACCGACTGATTACTATGCATTCTGCATTGTAAGCATACAAACCACCTCCAAAAAACACCAGCGCCTGGATCAATCCAAAGCGCTGGTGTTTTTCTGATATATAATCAAGAAAACGGGTTGTCCAACAAGACAACCCGTTTTTTCCACCATTCTTCATTCTTCATTTTTCATTTTTCATTGTCGATTTAAAAATCTGAAATCAGATTTTTAAATCGACCCATTTCCCCTGCCTGAACCGCAGGGAAACCATAATAAACCTGGACAGCTGGTCCGCCAGGATTCCCAGCCAGACACCGTGCAGCCCCCAGCCCAGCACATTCACCATCAGCAGGGTGGACAGCGTACGGATTCCGGCAATGGAGATCATCGCAGCATAGAGCACATACCGTACGTCCCCTGCGGCCCGCAGGCAGCCGGTAAAGATGATCTGGCTGATCTGGAGCAGTACGATCAGGATCAGATACCGGCAGATCAGCTCACCCATCTCCAGGATATGCGGTTCCTTAAAGTACAGGCCATAGAACCATCGTCCGCCGAAAAACAGGAGCATTGCCAGAATAAAGGAGATCAGCAGGCCGATCCGCTGGCAGATGCTGCCGTAGCGTTTGGCCATTTCTTTTTCTCCTGCGCCAAGGGATTCGCCCGCCAGCGCCACCGCCGCCACCTGCATGCCGTCTGCAAAGGAAAAGCCGAGGCCCAGGATGCTCATACCGATATTGTGGGCCGCGAATTCATCCGTTCCAAGCCGGGCGGCGATCATTGCCGTTGCCAGGAAGCCGACCCGGGCGGCGATATTCTCCAGGGAGGTGTTCAGGGCCAGGTTCCAGATGGATCTGGCACAGCTGCGGGAAAAGCGCAGTTTCAGATCCCTCATCAGGGGAATCCGCACATAACTGTTCCTGCGGAACAGGGAAGACACCGCCATTCCGGCAGCCACTACCGTACCCAGCACTGTTGCGATCGCCGCTCCCCGGATCCCCCACCGGGGGAAACCGAAGTGTCCTTCGATGAGCAGGTAGTTAAAGATAATGTTGACCACGCTGCTTGTCAGGTTGGTGGTCATGGAAAGCTTGGTGTTTCCGCTTCCGCGCTGGGCGGAATTGATCACCATGGTGATCACGTTGAAGAACGTGCCGCCCATGATGATCCGGAAATAGATCACCGAAGCTTCATGGGTGTCCGCGTTGCTGCCCGCCAGCTGCATCATCCACGGAGCAAAGACCACAAACAGCACAGACACCGCCACGCAGGCAATGCAGGCCAGGATGATCGCCGTCAGCAGGATCTGATTGGCCGTATCCTGGCGCTTCTCTCCCTTGCGTCGGGCCACCAGGGCGGATACCGCCACATTGATGCCGAAAAAGATCGTCAGTCCGATGAACTTGGGCTGGTTGGTCAGTCCGACCGCCGCCACGGCATAGCTGCCCAGGGCGGAAACCATCATGGTATCGATCATGCCGGCCAGTGCCACAAAAAAGCTTTCCGTCATCGCCGGCCAGGCAACAGACAACGCCTTCCGTGTCATTGATCCCCGCGTCATCACATCTGTCATTTGATCTTTCCCTTAATTATGCATTGTACATTATGCATTATGCATTGTTTTTAAAATCCGTGTCCGCCTCCGCCGCCGTGGAAACCGCCGCCTCCGCCGCCATGGAATCCACCGCCGCCAAATCCTCCGCCGCTGTGGAAGCCGCCACCGCCGCTCCGGAAGCCGCCGCCTCCGCTGCGGAAGCCACCGCCGCTGCCCGAGGAGCTGTTATGAACAATCTTGCGGCTCAGTGTCTTGGCAGCGATTACCGCGCCCGCGCCGGCCGTGGCGGTGATAATATCAGGCATATGCACCTTCACTTCCTGCTCCATGCGGGCGGAAATGAACAGGTAGGCCAGCAGGATCGCCGCTATAAGGGCCAGCAGCGCGTTGCTGATATAGCGCATGGGTCCGGTGACGTTTTCTCCCATCAGGACCCTGTGCATCTGGTTGAACGCGGTCAGCACACAGCCTTTGTAATCCTTGTCAGACGCATAGGTATATACATTATCCGTGATCGTATATCCCTTGGCCCGGGTCATCGTTTTCATCATGTCGTCGCTGGACCAGACCAGGAGCTGCCTTGTTGCCATATCGATGATAAAGATTGTGCAATGACCGGTAAACACCTTATTGGCCCATGCCTCGACCTTGTTCTCCACATATTCCGTGGATGATCCGCCGTAGGTATACAGGCCGGCGTTGCAATAGTCCGTTATCCCCATCATCGTGTTCAGCACGTCATCGTAATCCCCGTCTTTCAGCAGGGACGCGCCGTCTTCGATCACGGCAATATAACCGGACTCTTCATTGGTTCGTCTCAGCACTTCCGCGCCAACTGTACAGGGGATCAGCAGCAGGATCAGGAGAAAAGCGATAATCCTTTTCACAGCATCTCACCTCCGTTATGGGATTCGAACTGCGGAAGGGCGTTCGAGCAGGATTTGTTATACATCCGCAGCAGCTGCAGGCTTTCCAGGACAACACCGGCCATGATCGCCACCGTGATGATATACACCGGTGCGTCCGCGCTGTGGAAGGGATCCATGATCATCAGCACGCATCCGCCGATCATGGCGCAGAAGGTAAGGATACTGCCAAGCGGAAGCTTTCCGCCGTCATCTCCCATGAACATGATGATTCCCAGGAGCACCGTCAGGGCCACAGCCCCGAAATGGTATATGCTCACATTGTTCAGGCTGGAAGCAAACTCCATAATGAAATAAGTAGCTGCACCGGCTGCCAGTGCACCCAGGTACCGGAAAATACCGTGGTTTTTCTGGCGGTTGACCCGCTTCTGCAGCCGTTTCATTTTGTTCATCCGGTCCTGCACATTCACGGTCTGCCCTTTGACTACCGCCTCAGCCATTTCTGTGTCGTGGATCCGGGCCCTCCGCCCGTTGACCGCCAGCTGGGCAAAGACAGCCAGGATCATGGCGGCAACCATGACCATCTCCGGCCGCAGCGTCAGGAAACGGTCAAACAGCAGGTAAAGCACCGCGGCAAGGCCCAGTGCCACCAGCGCAAAACGGGAAATATCCATCGGGATATCCGCCCACATCTCGCCTGTCACAGCATTCTGCACGGCATAGAGTACCCGTTTTCCACTTCTCATGGACATGAACCACACTGGCAGCAGCGTATCACCGGTATATTCGGCTTTTGCCTTGGAGGTCAGTGCCGTCTCCAAATCTGACGTGGAATAACTGGAGGGGTCACCCTTCAGGGTGGGCAGGGTCTGTTCCAGGCTCTTGCGGATCGCTTCGGATTTCGCGTACGGCTCATAAAGATCCGGATCCGTATCCGCCATGTCCGCGTAAAATCCGCTCAGGTAAGCCGGGGAAAACGGCACAACCTTATCCCTGGCTTCACTGGAAACAGAGATCGCTTCGGAAATGTTGTCCGGCATTTCCCGGGAAGCGTCATGCAGAATGCCCTCATACTCGTGATTGAGCTTCACCTGCGTTTTATAAACATAGGTGGCATTCCCCTTCTCTTCTTTTCCCTGGAGGGTTGCCGTTCCTTTCACGCTGGCGCTATAGGTATGATACGGCACATAGATTCCGCGGAAGCTGTCCGCCGTGATATTCCGCTTCAGCCGGTGATCGGCGCAGAAACTGCCGCCAAGCATGTTACGGAACTTTTCAAAGCATTCCTCCCGGGTGATCTGGAAAGGGATCACCTTTTCCGGAGGCATATATTCCGCCTCCTGCTTTTCCAGCATCACAGAAGAACCGCAGTAGCTGCAGAAGGAAGCCGCCGCGGTGTTGATCGCGTGAATTCCCGCGCCGCAGGTGGGGCAGGTCAGCAGTTCCACGTCAAAACTGCTTCCCGCCTGCCGGGCTTCCTTCTCATCCGCCTCGGCAATGCTCATCATCCGGTCACATCTGCCGCATTTCAGCTGCTGTGAAGGAATATCAAACAACATCTGGGATCCGCATCCGGGACAACTGTACATGAATGTTCCTCCTGCAAACTTATTTCAGTCTGTTCTTGAACCAGACAGAGATCAAATGGAAATCCCTCGCCGTGGGCACAAACAATTCGCCCTTGAAAGCGCCAACCAGCACGGACATCAGTACCGGCCCGCCGATCAGGCCGAGGATTCCGCCGAAGCGCATACCTACAAACATGCCAATCAGGCTCTGAAGCGGCGTGATGCCGATGGAATCTGACATCAGTTTCGGCTCCAGCACTCTGCGCAGAAGCTGCAGTCCCAGGGTCAGGAAAAGGAGCTGCACTCCCGCAGCCGCGTTCCCCAGCAGGAACTGAATGATGCTCATGATAATATAGGGCACGCCGCTGCCGATCATCGGAACCAGTTCCATCACGCCGCAGAAGAGGGCTGTGATACCCGCATAGGGAAAGCCGAAAATGGTCAGATAAATCCAGGAAACAATCCAGACGATCAGGCCGAAAGTGCCCTGGACCCGCAGATAGCCGAACAGGCTTTTCAGCGTGGAGTTGGTCAGCTGGGTAGTCCGGCTGTCCTGCCTGCGGCGTTTCCCGCCCGGCAGGTAGCTGCGGATCTCATCATAGTTTTTAGAGATAAAGTACAGGCCAATGGTCAGGAAGCTGATATAGATAATACTGTAAGGTGTGGCAGCAGCCAGGCTCAGGGCAAAGCCTCCCACATATTCGGCCACGCCGCTTCCCCACTTGCTCACAGTTTCCAGTCCGGAGGTCACAACACTGCGGATCCAGTTTTCCACGCCCGGATCCGTTGCTTCCCCGATACGCGTCAACAGGTTATTGAATGCCTGCCGGATCATGTTGATACTTTCTGTGATCATGTCCCCGGAATGAGCCACAAGCTTGGGTGTCTGCTCAATAACAAAAATCAGCAGCCAGATAATCAGGCCCAGGAACAGGAACAGCAGCAGGAGCACCGGAATCAGAGAAGCAGGGCTCCGTTTCAGCCGGATCCGTTTCTGCAGGAAGCGGATCACCGGCTGCAGTGCGGCTGCTACCGGAACAGCAATGATAAACGGGGAAAGCTTGTCCCAGATCTCCGGCAGTACCCAGCGCACAACAGCAAAAGCCGCGGCAATCCCCAGCAGCCGCAGAAGCAGCCGTTCAGCCGCCTTTCTTTCTTCGCTCATACGCTCACCGCCTTTCAGGCAAAAAACTATTGTTTATTTTACCTCTGTCCTTCTGTCTTTGTCAAAAAGAAAAAGCCCCTCAACGGAGCTTTTTCACGGCTTCTGCTATTTCATCCGCACCGTTCAGCGGATCCACGTAGCCTTCCAGCAGTTTTGCCTTTACGCTTAACCCCCTGGAACGGGGATTCAGGAAAATCCGGCAGCGGCCCTGGCCGTTACGCGCCTCCTGGATCAGGTTCATGGCCGGTGCGTTTCCGTCAAAGGCCAGCAGCACCGAATTCATGCGCTTGAACACTTCATAGGCGAAGCTCTTGTACAGTCCCATCCCGGAGCTCTCGATCGAGATCCGGACAGATACGCCGGCCTCCAGCAGGCGTTTTTTCTCCGCCCGGCTGATCCTTGTCGGTACAATGGCCGCGATCCTGAACCTTCCCCGGTTCATTTCCGCCAGCCGTCCTTCCAGCCCTGTCAGGCTGTGCCCGATCACAAAGAACGTTTCAGCAGGATCCAGTGTATCCAGCAGCTGTTCGATCAGCCGCACGTCCTCCTCCCGGATCACAGTCCGGTGACCGCTGTGGTTAAAGCTTCCGCCGGCCACCACCACCGGAAACAGCCCTTCAGGCAGCGGAGCGATCCGTTCCTTCAGTTCCTCCGCCGCGTCGATCCTTCCGGACTCCTTCCACAGGTCCTGGGTGATCCGGGGTGTCTCCTCCAGCCTGCGCTGGTACCACTTTTCCGTATCCCCGGCACCGCAGGCTTCCCGGAACTCCGCCATCCGCCGTTCAAATACCCGGCGGCTCTCCTGAAGGATCCGTTCATCCGCCCGGCGCATTTTCTTCAGTTCCTCAAAGCTCAGTCCCAGCAGTTTCTCCAGGGAAAGCTCCTCATCAATGGAATCCGTTCCGTACAGCGCGCCGCCATCCGTTCCCTGCACGCAGGCGATCCCCGCCCGCAGGTACCGCCGCAGCGGATGGTTGTCCAGCCGGGACAGGTTGTTCAGCCTCACATTGGAGGTGATCTGGAACTCCAGGGTTACCCCGAGTTCCTTCAGATCCTCCAGCAGTTTCCGTCCCTTCGCCGTCCGCAGATCACAGGTATACAATCCGTGGCCGATGCGCATGGCTGGCATCTTCTGTCCGTCAGCCAGGGCTTCCTTCACACAGGCGATACTGTTGGCCACATTGTCCCGCAGGGAATCATTCTCGCCGGCATGGATCCGGATCACAAAGCCTTCATGCTCTCCTGCTATCCGGACCAATTCCCGGATGACCGCCCGCAGCTCCAGAATATTGTTGATCTCTTCACCGATGATATCGCTTCCGGCCACATAGGGATCCCCGGCAATCGTCCGCAGGATCTGCAGGTTGTCCGCCAGGTAGTCGTTCGGTGTGATCCTGTCCCGGATGATCGTCAGCGGTATCCGGCGGATACCTGCCAGGAACCGGAGCATCACGCCGGTTTCCCGGGTAACAGCCGGCATGATCTCATGGATCTCCCGCAGTCTTCCCGCGAACAGCTGCCGGTTCAGCAGGGCTGTATCTGATATCTCGGCGTATTCTATGCCTCTGCGCCGGTATTCCCGGGCGATCCACAGCAGCAGATCCTGATAGAGCGTATTCCGGCCGAAGCGTTCCGTTTCCCGGTCCCGGCGCATCTGCTCGGCATAAGCCAGCACTTCCCGGTCCGGGATCAGCGCCAGGTTGATCCCGCTGACAGGGTTCTCCGCCGGCTGTCCCTTAGTGAACACATAGCGGTACAGGTACACCTTCTCCAGGTCAGCGAACACCGCCTGGCCGTCTTTGGGAATGGTCAGGGAGTTCCTGATCCTGTCAATGTTGTACTGCGCGTCCGCGGGATTTCCGAGAATCAGCTCGGCAAAGTTGATAAACGTATTGTCATCGATCCGGCGGTCCCGGTGTTTGCCGGTCAGTACGGTCTCACCCAGTGCCGCTTCTGCGGCGATCCGTCGTTCTTCCAGTTTCGCCGTCTGGGAAAGATCGCACCGCAGGCCCAGTTTTTTGATATAGTAATAGGGATAGCGCAGCTGGCGCACAATGCCCAGGGCGATCAGCGCATCCGGCGGCAGGTTGCCGTTCATGTGCGTGTGCAGATCCGTACGGAATTTGCACTCGCTGCGGATATAGGTTTTCACGATCGTCTTGGCCACACCAAGCCGGTAATCCCGCGTCTGGCTCATCAGGGTTTTGGAGATAGCGGGAATCGATGCCTTCATTTCCACCCTTCCATCCGGGAAAATGTTGGCGATCTTGGTGTTTCCCAGCCGCAGGATGTACATTTTCCGGTTATCTCCGTCATAATAGCAGGGGATCTCATCCCGGATCACCCTCAGTCCCTGGTCATCCTCCTCCGTCTCCAGGCCGCACAGCCTGGCCAGGTTGGTGATCAGGTTTCCGGTATGGTGATTCGGCGTCCGGATGGTATAAAACAGGCGGTCTCCCTCCATGCAGAGATCGACCGCAATATCCTTTTCTTTATCGAGATAGAACTGCTGAAAAAAGATCATGCCCTTCCCTTTCCCGCTTTGCGATCCTTCAGGTCCCTTTTGCCTACTATATCACAGATCGGAGAAATCGTTCAAGTTTCCCCTCACCCCGTTACTGGACGGGATTTTCCGGATATGATACTATGGCTTTGTACCGGTTTGTCCCCGGCGGATAACGGTTTCCGGAGGTTTATATGAATTACGAAACCCTTGATGAGGCCCTGCGCTCTTTTGACGCGGAATCGCTGCAGTCCCTCATTCTCAGCAACCCCGTCCCTTCCAAAACAAAATACAGGAAGATCCGTGCCGAAAGAAACGGTGACGCCTTCTTTGTTTCCTCCTTTACAGTCACCCAGGTTTTCCACGAGACAGTTCCCGCGGAGAAGATCCTGGACTACTGTCTGGACACGGCAAGGGAAACCTACCGCCAGCTGAATCTGTGGCTTTCTGACGGGCGGGTTGTTGAAATCCTGCTGTCCAAAAAAGGAAAAGCCCACGTCAGTGTCCGGGCAGATCAGCCTTCTGTTCTGGACCGGACGAAAGCCCTTCCCAACCGGCAAAAGAACCACATCCTGCAGGAAGGCATGATTGTTCCCCCGCTGGTGGATATGGGCGTACTGACGCCGGAAGGAAAGATCATCCGCTCCCGGTATGATAAATTCAAACAGATCAACCGGTTCCTGGAGATCATTGATGATGAATATAAGGACTATGTTTCCGACAAGCCCCTCCGCGTGATCGACTTCGGCTGCGGAAAGGCCTATCTGACCTTTGTCCTGTATTACTATTTCACCGAGATCCGGCACCTGGCAGTAGATATGACCGGTCTTGACCTGAAGACGGATGTCATTGAAAAGTGCAACCTCGCCGCGCGGAAATACGGCTATACCGGGCTCCGTTTTGAGATTGGCGACATCGCCGACTATTCCCCGGATGACGATATCGATATGGTCATCACCCTGCATGCCTGCGACACCGCCACCGATTATGCCCTGTACAACGCTGTCACCTGGAACGCGAAAAAGATTTTCTCCGTTCCCTGCTGCCAGCATGAGATCAACAAAACCATCATCTCGCAGCACCTGAACGTTCTCACCCGCTACGGCATCATTAAGGAGCGCTTCTCCGCCCTCCTGACCGATGCCCTCCGGGCGGACATTCTGGAATGCTGCGGTTATGAAACCCAGGTCCTGGAGTTTATCGACCTGGAGCACACTCCCAAGAACATCATGCTCCGCGCCGTGAAGCGTCCCGGCGGTGAAAAGGCTGCTGAAGCCCGCAGGCAGAAAATGCTGCCTGAGATCGAGGCAGCCCTGCAGGAGTTCCGGATCGAACCAACCCTCTATAAACTCCTACTGAAAGACAGTGCTTCCGGCAAATAACCTGTATGCGCAAAAAATCCCGCACGCACTCGTGCGGGGTTTTCTGTATCCGTCACTTTTCGATTCCCAGCAGCATCCGGTCATTGTCCAGTGCCCGGCCGCTCAGCTGGCGGAACTTGTCTGTCAGGTCTGCTATCGTCAGGCTGGCCCGTTCCTCGCCGGTCACGTCATAGATCACCCTGCCCCGGTCCATCATCAGGGTCCGGTTGCCCAGGTCCAGGGCGGACTGCATATTATGGGTGATCATCAGGCAGGTGATGTGGTTTTCTTCCACAATGCTCCGGGTCAGTGCCAGCACCTTTTCCGCCGTACCGGGATCCAGGGCTGCCGTATGCTCATCCAGCAGCAGCACTTTCGGCACGTGATAGGTTGCCATCAGCAGGGTCAGCGCCTGGCGCTGTCCGCCGGACAGCAGTCCCACAGGCTGGCGCATACGATCCTCCAGGCCCATGCCCAGCAGGCTCAGCCGGTCCCGGAATGCTTTCTTGTCCGCCGCGGAAACCCGGGAAAGCCAGCCGCCGTTTCCGGCTGCCAGCGCCAGGTTTTCCTCAATGCTCATATCCGGTGCGCTGCCCCGCATGGGATCCTGGAACAGGCGGCCGATCTGCCTTGCCCGCTTGTGTTCCGGCACCATGGTCACGTTCTTCCCGCCCAGGTAAATGGATCCGGAGTCCAGCACAAAACTGCCGCAGATGGCATTGAACAGGGTGGATTTTCCGGCTCCGTTCGCGCCGATAATGCTGACAAAGTCGCCGTCTTCAATCTTCAGGGAAACGTCAATCAGTGCCTTCTTTTCATCCGGTGTTCCGGCATGGAAAGTTTTGCATACATTCTTCAGTTCCAGCATCAGGCATTCCTCCCTTCCCGGGAAGCCTTCCACCGGCGGATCATCAGCGGAAGCTGCTGCCGCAGATAGGGACCGGAGATCGCAAGTACCACGATAATGGAGGAAACCGCTTTCAGCATAAAGGCAGGCATGTTGAACCGAAGGGCCAGGGCGTATACGATCCGGAAGAGGACCGCACCCAGCACCGCACCGACTGCCCGCAGCGGAATCGGCTTATGCTTCGCTATGAACACTCCGCCGATCAGCAGGCTGGCCAGGGCCACCGTCACCATACCGGAGCCCATGTTGATATCAAAGCTCTTGGCCTGCTGTGCCATCAGGCAGCCGCTTAACCCCGTAAACGCGTTGGAAACGCACAAGCCCACAGTGGTCGTAAAAGTGGGATTGATGGAAGAAGATCTCACCATGTCCGCATTGCTGCCCGTTGCCCGGATCGCCAGGCCCAGTTTCGTCTTCAGGAAGAAACAAAGGAGCAGCACCACCAGTGCCACAACGATCAGCATCACAATCAGCGTGCTCTGTCCCGCCAGGGGTGTTCCCTTCAGCAGGTTCTTCGCCATGGAGAAAATCGTAGTGGTCTTGTTCATGGCCAAAGTCGCCTTGTTGCCGGTCAGCGCCATATTCACGGAATACAGGGCGGTGTTCACCACAATGCCCGCCAGCAGGCTCTGCACACCCATCCGGGTCTGCAGGGTCGCTGTCACAAAGCCGGAGATCATCCCTACCAGCATGGCCGCCGGCAGCGAAAGCCAGGGATAGCCCGCAATTGCCACCAGCGCCCCCACTGCAGCGCCCAGGGTATAGCACCCGTCCGTGGACAGGTCGCACACGTTCAGCATGGAATAGCTCAGGAACAGGCTCAGCACCGTCAGGGAGTTGATCAGGCCCAGTTCCATGGCCGTCTGGCCTAATGCAAGAATCTTGTCAAATGTCATAATTCACAGTCCATTATTTCATGATTGAAAAAAATACCGCAGCGGAGGGAAGAACTCTTCCCTCCGCGTCGTTTTTACCGGATCAGGAGCTGAATCACTCAAAGGCTTCCGCCGTGGTGATTTCCTGCACCTTGGTGCAGTAAGGTCCGAAGGCTTCCTTGATCGCTTCAAAGTCGAAGCCGATCGCAGCACAGGTTTCGGTGTTTACAGTGGCAGTGCCGTTGTCGAAGGTCTGTACGGGAGTCACGGCAGGATCCGCACCGTCCACCAGGATCGCGGCAATCATATCGCCAGTAACGCGGCCCAGGTTGGCATAGTCCACGCCGTAGCCCAGGAAGGCGCCGTTCAGGGCGAAAGAGTCAGCGCCGGTATAGTGCGGAATCTTCGCTTCAGCCAGGGTCTCATAAATGGAAAGCTCGGCTTTCATGATCGTGTTGTCCGTGGGGGTAAAGACGGCATCCATGCCATCGCTCACGATGGCTTCAGCTGCCTGCATAACCTCAGTCACGTTGGCGCCGGTGTATTCCTTCACTTCAACGCCCTTTTCAGTCAGGATTTCCTTTGCCGCGGCAACGGGAGCCGTGGAAGCGTCCTCAGAGGGATTGTAAAGCAGGCCGACCTTCTTTGCATCCGGATTGGCGGCGAAGATCAGGTTCAGTACTGCGGCGGTGTCCAGGTAGTCAGAGGTGCCGGTGATGTTGGCGCCGGGCTTTTCCAGGCTTTCCACCAGTTCGGCTCCCACCGGATCAGACACGGCAGCGAAAACCACCGGAATTCCGTTATCCGTGGTCATACCCTGCATACCGATCGCCACAGGCGTCGCAACGCCCACCATCAGGTCCACTTCATCGGCGATGAAGTTGGCAATAATCTGCTGCATCACGCTGGTGTCCAGGTTGCAGTTGTCTTCGACGATTTCAAAGGTAACTCCCTTTTCCTGCCCGATCTCGCCCAGCCGTTCCCGGATGTTCGCGATGATCTGGTTCAGGCTCGCGTCGTCCACAAAGTTGCAGATGCCGATTTTGAAGCTTGTCTTTTCCTCCGCGGAAGCCAGGGAAATCATGGAGAATACCATAACCAGGGTCAGTACCAGTGCCAGTGCCTTTTTCATTGTTTTGTCCTTCCTTTCATTTGTCTGTCCTGAAATACAGGGGAAGGTTTTGAGCCGGAAACAAAAAACCTCAGCACACAGGATCCCTGTGTACTGAGGCGAATATTTCGCGGTGCCACTCAGTTTGACTTTCCCGGAGGATCGTCATCTCTTTCATCACGTACCCCTGATACGTGCCGCCCTGGTAACGGGTGCGTCCCCCGTCGCTTCCTACTCATTGCTTTTCGGAGCGCCCTCAGAAGTCCATTCACATCCTCCGCACGCACCGCCGTTCCACTGTCGGCGGCTCCCTGTTCCGTGCCGCGGGGTTGCTACTATTCTTCCTCATTGGTTTAGATGCAGGATACTCTCTCTCAGCCTTATATGTCAAGCATAAGATTTGTATTTCTCCTGTACTACAATTCATTTTCCATAATCATTCTGTGCCGGATAGCTCAGGACACTACACATTATGAATTATGAATTGTGAATTATGGATTATTCTCCGATATACGCCATCGCGCTCTCAGCAGCGATTCTTCCGAAGATCACGATGTCAGCCACCGCGTTTCCGCCAAGGCGGTTTCCGCCGTGAACACCGCCGCAGACTTCGCCGGCCGCGAACAGGCCGGGAATAGCCGCGCCTTCGGTATTGATAACTTCCGCTGCCACGTTGATCTTCACGCCGCCCATGGTGTGGTGGATACCGGGAGCGATCCTGATGGCATAATACGGCGGGGTGGTCAGGTCTTCCTTCATGCCTGTGGTCCGGCCGAACTGGGTATCCCGCTGGTTCTTCACGATTTCGTTCCAGTCTGCCAGTGTCTTTGCCAGTGTGGCCGGAGCAATGGCCAGCTGCTCCGCCAGTCCCTCAATCGTGTCTGCCTGGACGGTAATGCCGCTCTTCACATATTTTTCAATGGCCTTCAGGTTATCCCTCAGCTTCTGGTCGAAGATGATATAGGCATAGCTGCCTTCCTGCGCCAGTTCCGCTGCGGAAACCGCGTCGCGGGTCAACAGTTCGTTGGTGAAACGCTCGCCGCTCTGATTCACCAGGATAGCGCCGTCTCCGCGGACAGATTCGGTAATCAGGATGGAGGTCGTCTGTTCCACGGTGGGATGCAGCTGAATCTGTTCAATATCCACCAGGTCAGCACCCAGTGCCTGCGCCATCACGATGCCGTCACCGGTTGCGCCGGGCGCGTTGGTGGTTACCGTCCCCTTCAGGTCAGGCCGGTAAGTGGTATACATTTCCTCGTTTGCGCCGAATCCGCCGCTGGCCAGGATCACGGCCTTCGTGTTAATCGTATAGATTGCGTCCGGACCCTCCGCCTTTACGCCGGTAATCTTTCCGTCCGCGTCTGCCAGCAGTTCGGTTGCCGCGGTTTCCAGCATCACTTTCACGCCCAGCTCATTCAGCTTGGCGGAGAAACGGTCCACCAGGTACGCTCCGACGCCGGAGCCGTCCTCCGGCGCGTGAATACGGTTCACGGAAGCACCGCCGGAGAAGGAGATCTTCGGCAGTTCCGCGCCGATGGTGTCCAGCCAGTCAATGGCTCCCGCCGAGCTGTTGGCCATCATCGCCACCAGGGCGGAATCGTTCAGCGCGTGGCCGCCCTTCATCGTATCGGCCGCAAACAGCGCGTTGGAATCCTCAATCCCCTGTTCCTTCTGGTAATGGGTTTCGGATGCGTTCATACCGCCGGTGGCCTTGGTGGTGTTGCCGCCCACATAAGGCATCTTCTCCAGGATCACAAAATCCTTTCCGGCCTGTTTCAGCATGATGGCCGCGGTCATACCCGCGCCGCCGGCGCCGATGATCACGATTTCCGTGTCAATCGTTTTTTCTTCCTTGGGTCCGTCGTCTTTCGTGTCCTTCCGGTTTGCGTCCAGCACGGCAATGTCCGCGCCGGCCTGCTCCAGGGCGGATGTCGCTGCAGCGATGATCGCGTTGCTGGTCACGGTGGCGCCGCTCACGGTGTCCACGTTCGGAGTCTGTGCCATCATGATCGCCATGGCCATCTTTTCCGCGGCAACGCCGCCCAGTTCAGGCGTCTCGCCGGTAGCGTCGATCAGCACGGTCTCGATCTCGGTCTCACTTACCCGTACCGTCACCTTCACCGGTACAAAAATGCCCTGGGCTTCCCCGGTATAACTGCCGGGCTTAAAAAGGGACTCTTCCGGCTGCGCCTCGGCAAATGCCGTTGCGGAAACCAGCAGCATAGCAAACGTAAGCAGAAGGCATAACAGCTTTTTCATCGTTTTTCCTCCATTCGGCACTGTTCAGTTGTCAGGCAGTTGTCATCCTTTATTATTTTACAGCATCCGCGGAAAAGCTGTCAATCTTTTCCAGCCTGAAAAAAGGGAACGGATCCGCGGATCCGTTCCCAGAGTCAGGGGGGGGTAACCTGGTCCTCTTTATTTCATGTAGCGGTCATAGGCAGCCTGATAGACAGCCAGCACGTCCGCCAGTCCCATGCTCTCCACCTGCGCCACATAGTCGTCAAACTTGTCCAGGGACTCTGTACCCATAATGAACTTGTCGATAGTCTCGTTCATATAGGTTTCAATTTCGGTGTACTTTTCATTGATGATATCCTGTTCATCCTCCGTGAACGCCAGTGTCGGGAACGCATCGCCTATGTGGCCTTCCTGTTCATAGATATCGCGGATGCGGTTCACTTCGTCGCTCACGAAAGCGCGCTCATAACGGGCATCCTGCAGCAGGGTCAGCATGCTCTGGATACCGAAGGAGCGCAGCGCGTCCTGGGGAGACAGGCCGTCGGGATTGTTCATGATCAGGTCGGAATACTTGTAATCGCCGTCCACAACATTGAAGTGGGTTCCCTCTTCACCGAAGTTCATCAGGATCATGCCTTCGTCGCTGTAAACGTAGTCCAGAAGTTTCAGGGCAGCCTTCTTCTGTTCATCCGTAGCTCCGTCATAGATACCGGCGTTCCAGTCCTCATCTACAGTGATGGGCTGCAGCTGGTCACGGGTTTCGCTGATGCCGGTGGGTCCTTCCGGAGGCACGGCACCCACGATGTTGATGTCGCTTTCCACATCCTTGAACAGGTTGGCTACGTTGTCAATATAGGCGCTCCAGTCATAGCTCATGAACACCTGGTTGTTGGTCCAGGCGCTGTACCAGGACGTCTTGTCCCGGGTCAGGTATTCCTGGTCGATCAGGCCTTCGGCGTAGCAGCGGTTCAGCCATTCCAGCGCTTCCTTCATCCGGGGATCGGTCGCGCCAAACTTCACCTGTCCGTCTTCCGCGAAGAAGGTCTCGGCAATGCCCCAGTTATTGATGAAGGGGATCACGTTGCCCCGGTTGTTGCTGCCGTTCTTGCGTACAGCAAAGGGAATTTCGTCCGCTTGGCCGTTGCCGTTCGGATCGCCTTCCTTGATGGCTTTGAACACGTTGTAAAGATCCTCGGTGGTCTTTGGGGTTTCCAGTCCCAGCTTGTCCAGCCAGTCCTGGCGCCAGAAGTAAAGCTTGCCGGCAGTGATGGCAGTCCGCTGGCCGATGAAGCGCATGATGCCGTCCGCGTCGGAAACCTTCCGGCGGATGTCCGGATCGCTGTAAACCTTCCACAGGTTCGGCGTATCGGTTTCATTGATCAGGTCATTCAGGGGCGTCCAGGCATCTTTGTACAACAGCAGATCCTTCGCCTTGTACTGAACGATGGTGGGGAAATCTCCGCCGGCGATCAGCAGGCCGTATTTCTCAGCCAGGTTCTCGGTCGGAGCGGAGATGATCTCGATCTTGATGCCCAGTTTTTCCTGCAGCTTGTCAATGGTCCACAGGCCGTTACGGAAGGGCATGTTCTCACGGTCGGATCCCCAGATCGTGATCGTCACGGGTTCCTCTGCGGAAGCGGCTTCCACAAAGGTCAGCGGCAGCAGGCAGACTGCCAGCAGCAGTGCCAGGAGACGGGAAAAGTGTTTCATGGTTTTTCCTCCTTCTGTTCTTTGATAAACTGTCTATCTTAACCCCGTTCCCGGGGTCCGGACCGATAAAGGGGGATCACTCCTTCACGGAGCCGATCATGACGCCCTTCACAAAATAGCGCTGTACAAAGGGATAGATGCACAGGATCGGCAGCATGGCCACCACGATGGTGGCATATTTGATTCCTTCCGCCATCACATTTTCCGTACTGCTGGAGTTCTCCACAATTTCATTCAGCAGCACCACCTGGCGCAGGATGATCTGCAGGGGGAATAATTCCCGTTTATCCAGGTAAAGGACCGCCGGGAAATAACTGTTCCAGTGTCCCACAGCATAGAACATTCCGATGGTCATCAGGCTGGCCAGGCTCAGGGGAAGCACAATCCGGAAAAGGATTCCGAAATCCCTGCATCCGTCCAGTTCCGCTGCTTCCACCAGACTTTCCGGAATCTGGCGGAAGAAGGTTCGCATCAGGATCATATTATAGGTACTGACCGCTCCGGGCAGCACCATGGCCCAGATCGTATCCCGAAGTCCAAGCCCTTTCACCACAAGGAAGGTCGGAATCATTCCGCCGCTGAAGAACATGGTAAAAGTACACATCAGGGTGAAAAAGCGGCGACCGGCCATCTTCTTCTGGCTCAGGGACCATGCGCCGAACACTGTCAGGATCAGGTTGATGGCTGTCCCCAGGACAGTATACAGAAGGGTATTGCCGTAGCTCTGCCACAGCAGCGGATATCTGAAAACCTTCTCATAGGCTTTCACATAAGGCCGCACCGGCAGCATGAACACTTCCCCTTTCAGGATTGCCAGTTCATCTGAAAAGGAAGCCGCTGTTACATAAATGACCGGATACAGCATGGCAAAGCTGATCAGCAGCATAAACAGAGTGTTGAAGATCAGGAATGCCCTGCGGCTGGCGGAAACCCGGATGGTTCCGGTGTGTTTGCGTGTCAATTCCATTTCTTCTTCCGCCTCCTTTACCACAGGCTTGTGTCGCTGTAGCGCCGGCTGAGCCAGTTCGCGAAAATGACCAGTCCGAACCCGATCACGCTCTGGAACATGCCTACAGCGGTAGCATAGCTGTATTCGCCCTTTTCGATACCGCGCCGGTAAACAAACGTACCGATTACTTCACTGGTTTCCTGGTTCGTGTTATTTTTCAGCAGCAGGATGGTTTCATAACCCGCATCCAGCACATGTCCCAGCCGCATAATCATCAGCACTACGATTGTGCTGGCAATCCCGGGCAGCGTAATGTGCCACATCTGCCGGAGATAACCGCCGCCGTCCACCCGGCAGGCCTCATACAGTTCCCCGTTAATCCCGCTGATGGCCGCCAGAAAGATAATGGAGTTATAGCCCACATTCTTCCACATGTTCATCATCGTATAGATCGTCCTGAAGGATTCCGGCTGAACCATGAAATACTGCCGTTCACCGCCAAAGGCTGCTATAACGTTGTTGACAATGCCGCTTGAGGGCGACAGAAACTGAACCACCATACTGGCTATGACCACACTGGAGATAAAGTAGGGCATATAGGTAATCGTCTGCACCGCTTTTTTGAAGCGGCGGTTCTGTATTTCATTAATCAGCAGTGCCAGCATAATGGCTGCCGGGAAATTGAACAGCAGGTCATACAGATTGATCAGCAGTGTATTCCGGAGCAGTCTCCATATAAAGATAGAATTGAAAAAGCTTTCAAAGTGTTTGAACCCAACCCATGGACTTTCCAGGATCCCGGTAATCAGGTTTTTGTTTCCCTTCAGCAAATTGTATTTCTCAAAGGAAATAACCAGGCCCAGCATAGGACCGTAACGGAAAATGATATAATAAAGAAGCACAGGCAGAAACATCAGGTACAGGTACCTTCCTGCCCACAATCTCCGCCGCAGCCGTGCTCCGCGGGATTTGTTCATATGTAGTTCACCTCCACGCAAACAAAAGATAGCACAGAAAAAAGTTTCCGTGCTATCCGCGATTCTGTGAAACCGGTTTCAGATTTGCCGAACAGGAATCATCCATTCTGCGAATTCATCGCCTGATTCGCCACCCGGTATTGTCCGGGCGTAACCCCCGTTGCCTTTTTGAACGTGCGAATCAGTGTGTTCTGGTTTGTGATGCCTACTTCTTCCCCGATTTCCCGCAGTGTCAGGTCCGTCGTGGTCAGCAGCCGTTTCGTTTCTTCCATCCGGATGTCCGTCAGGTATTTCAGGAAACTGGTCTCCCCCACCTTCCGGAACACCAGGCCGATGTAGCTGGGCGACATGCCCAGCGTCTCCCCGGCGCTGTCCAGGGAGATTTCATGCATATATTCCTTCCGGATGTATTCCGTCAGTCGTGCGTAATGTTTTTCCTCCCGGCTTTCCTCTCCGCTGCGCAGATCGATCATCGCATCCACCAGCGCCTCCGCCGCCCGTTCCTTCTCCCGGGCGCCGCCCAGGCCGATGGCGCAGGGACAGTCTCCGAACACCTGTTCCCTGCAGGTCAGCAGCCATTTTTCCGCAGGAACGGTAGCTGCCGGCAGCCCGTCCAGGTTGAACAGGATCAGGATCATGCCGTCCGTCCGCCGGGCGCACCAGACTCGCATCAGTCCCAGGTCAGATTCCGCTGCCAGGGTTTCGATCCGGTCCGCTGTGTTTTCGCCATTCCGTGCTTCCAGGCGTTCCAGGTCCCGCAGGGCCGTTTCAACCACCGCAATCCGGATCATCTGATAGGGCAGTTCCACCCCGGCTTTGGCCAGTGTCTCGTCTGCGTCGCCCTTGAGGCGTCCCTCCATCCAGTCATTCAGCAGGCGGTTCTTCAGCAGCCGGTTTACTTCCCGATTGGAAAGCGTCAGCTCATGGTTTTCCGCCGATATCAGGTGAATGGCGTCATCCAGCATCTTGTACTCGTTGCCCCGGCTGTCATCCGGAAGTTCCCGGCACAGCTGACGCACATTGCCCAGCAGCCGTTCCAGCGGTGCGTACAGGCGTCTGGAAGCCAGCACAGCTGCCAGCAGGCCGATTACCATGCAGGAGCCCATAACCGCCATCACCACGTCCCGCAGCTGCAGACTGGGTTTCAGCAGTTCACCGTATGGAATCACCGCCATGCAGTACAGTCCTTCCGCAGCGGTCTCCATACTCACCACACCGTATTCACTGCCGTTGTTCCGTATTCTGTTTTTCGGTTCCTGCATGTAGAGACGGCTGATTTCTCCCTCTTCCCCTGCATCCTCCGGTATTACAGGATTCCCTTCCCGATCTGTCAGCAGCAACGTACCGGAGTCGCTTTCCGGCAGGCACGCGTACAGCCGTTCCGCATTCAGGTGAAAAAAGGCATAGCTTTCTCCCGCCTGTGCGTTCAGCGGCAGGCTGCTGACAAACGCCAGCACCGGTTCTGCGCTCAGGATCCTGTGAATTGTTCCGCTGCCGGCAAAGCGGCTCAGTGCAACTTTTCCCGGTTCGGAACGTTTTGCAATCATCCCCTGCTTTGTAATGCCTTCCGTACGGCTGTAATAGTCCTCCGCCTGATAGCTGCTTTCTCCCGTAATGATAATATCCATGCCTTCCGCATAGATTCCGATATCAGCCATTGTGTTGCTGAAGGCCTTCATCTGCTGCAGCTTTTCAATGATTCCTCGTTTGGTCAGGATATCCTTCGGTGTCTGTTCCGTCAGATGCAGGTATTTCTGCACGCCGTTGTCATTGCTGATCTGCCAGGAAAAAGACCTGATCTGATCAATTTCCCTGTTTACCGAGGCGCAGGCACTGCGCAGCAGGGCCTCCTGCTGCTGCCAGGTATCCCGGATCACCTGGTCTGACATCCGGTCATAGATAATCCAACCCGTCAGCGAAGTAGTCAGAATAGTAAAGAGCAAAAGCAAAACAACCATCTGCAGCTGAACCCTGCGATGGCGTGTTTTGTTTCCCGCTCTTCGTATCATGGTCCTGAACCTTCTGTCTTCTTTTTTGCTGAGAAGAGTATAGCACAACCCCTTACGGGAGCTCAATGACTGTTTCTGTATCCAGTTTAACCTTTCCGGTGATCCTGACCGACAGGAGACTTCCCTCCTGCGCGTCCGCCGTAACGCTGATCACGCCGCCGGGCTGCTTCACCGCCGTGGTCAGCGTCCCGTCCCCGGCAGCAAGAGCTTCCGCCGCACCGACGGCTGCACTGCCGCTGCCGCAGCCGTTTTCCCAGACCAGGCTTCCGCTTCCCCGCACCCATACCAAAGGCCGGAGGAATCCGGTTTCCCGGTTCCACTGCAGCAGGCCCGCCGCCTCATCCGGCAGGCTGGCAGCTGCTTTCTTCAGCAGTTCTTCCGCTTCCTGTCTGCCCATTTCAGGGCCGGTACAGATCAGGTGCGCAATACCGTCCATCCGCACCAGCGTGAAACTCCTCCCGGAGAAACTCTCCTCCCGGATCTCCCGGATTGGCGGCATGGCCACCATACCTTCGTAACCGTCCGCAGTTTTCCGGATGGTACAGAAAACCGGTTCCTCAGTGCCGGACATCTCCAGCAGCAGGGATTTTTCCTCCCCTTCCGCCAGTTCATCCCGAACCAGCCAGGCGGCCGCTGCCATAGCCGCGTTGCCGCAGAACTCCCCGCCCATCAGGCGGACAGCCGCGACAGCGCCGTGGTTCTCCGGTTCTTCCAGATAAGCCACCTGCTCGCATTCCTTCAGCAGTTCCCTGGTAAGGATCTTTTCATCCTCCGGGCTGGTCCTGTCCAGTACAAGGCAGGTAAGATTTCCTGTGGGATTCAGTTTCACATACCGATAGCTTCTCATTTTTCCTGCAGTCTCCTCAGGAACTGGATCGTCCGCTCCTGGGTCGGATTGTCGATCACATCCCGCGGATCTCCCTGTTCCACGATCACACCGCCGTTCATGAACACCACCCAGTCCGACACATCCCGGGCAAAGCTCATCTCATGGGTTACGATGACCATGGTCATTTTCTTCTCTGCCAGTTTCCGAATAACCTTCAGAATTTCTCCCGTCAGTTCCGGATCCAGCGCCGAGGTTGGCTCGTCAAAGAACAGGATTTTCGGATTCATCGCCAGCGCCCGGGCAATGGATACCCGTTGCTGCTGGCCGCCGGACAGCTGGTAGGGATAGGCATCCGCCTTGTCTGAAAGCCCCATCTGCTCCAACAGGGACATTGCTTCCTCCCGGACTTCCTTCTCCTGTCGTTTCTGTACCAGCATAGGTGCTTCCATGACGTTTTTCAACACAGAATAATGCGGAAAAAGATTGAAGTTCTGGAACACAAGGCCAAACATGCCCCGGATCTTCTGCAGCTCCGGCTGCGGAGCGTAAACGGCTTTACCATTCACGTCCTTTGCGGCATAGTTGCCCAGATAGATCAGGTCTCCGCCGTCCATGGTTTCCAGAAGCGTGGCACAGCGCAGCAGCGTGGATTTACCGCTGCCGCTGGGGCCGATAACAGACAGCACCTGGCCTTCCTCCACCGAAACGTTCAGATCCGTCAGCACCTCTGTTGCACCAAACTGCTTCCGGCAGTGATTAATCTCAAGAAGCTTGCTCATATACTCTCCCGATCCATTCTGAATTATGAATTCTGAATTATGAATTACTTATAATAGCTCAGTCTCTTTTCAAACCGTCCCATAACCCAGCCCACAATCGCGTTAAACAGGAAATAGAACACACCCGCGATCACAAAGGGCATAAAGCTGGTCTGGGAATTCGCGATCTGCTTGCCGATGGTGAACATCTCCTGATAGGCCACGGTAAAAGCCATGGATGTATCTTTCACCAGGGTCACGATCTCGTTGGTCACCGAGGGCAGGATCCGTTTGATCACCTGGGGCAGGATGATCCGCATGAAACACTGGAACTTTGTATAGCCCAGCACCTCCGCCGCCTCATACTGTCCCTGGCTCATGGACTCAATGCCGCCGCGGTAGATCTCGGCAAAATAGGCCGCGTAGTTCAGGGAAAAGGCAATCACCACCGGAATCAGTTTATTCCGGGAAACGCTAAGTCCGAACAGGTAGTAGGGTCCGTAGGTTACAGCCAGCAGCTGCAGCATCAGCGGAGTACCCCGCAGGATGGATATATATACTTTTGCAATAGAGGATATGATTTTGTTCTTGCTTATCCGCAGCAGCGACACAATCAGTCCCAGCGGAAGACTGAACAGGAGAGTCAGGAAAAAAATGTAACAGGTTTTTTCCAGGCCTTCTCCCATCTTGGTGATCATGGTTATCAGCGGCATGGTTGATCCCCTTCTCTGTCAGAAAATGAAAGTCCCCGGGAGCGCTGAACACTTCCGGGGAATAAATGCCTGATTTGCTTATTCAGCGTTCTTGAGGAAAATCAGGTTATCCACAATGTTGGGATACTCCGCGGCGATCTCCGCGTATTTTCCGCTGGCGACCAGTTCAGCCACGGCGTCTTCGATCTTCTTGCACAGTTCCGTGTCGTCCTTGCGGAAGCATATGCCGTATTCTTCGAAGCCCAGTTTCTCATCAAGAATCTTCAGTTCAGGATGCTCCGCCACGTACTTCTCTGCCACGGGGAAGTCCACGAACACCGCGTCCGCAGCATTGCCTTCCAGTTCCTTGAAGCACAGGTTGAAGCTGCTCAGGGTGGTCAGTGCGCTGAAGGTGGAAGACAGATCCGTCAGGTCTCCTTCCAGCAGATCCTGGCCGGAGGTGCCCAGCTGAACGGCAACCACCTTGCCCGCCAGATCCGCGGAAGTTTCAATTCCGCTGTCCGCGCGAACCACCAGAACCTGCCAGCTCTCATAGTAGGGAGCGGAAAGTACGTATCCGGCGTCGATCATGGACTGCTTAATAGTCATACCGGACCATACGCAGTCAACATCCTTCGCGTCCAGCATCTGCAGTTTGAAGTCCCAGTCCACCGGGACGGCTTCCCATTCAAGACCGGCCAGTTCGCAGGCAGCCTTGCATACAGCAACATCAAAGCCGGTGTAATCACCGTCATTTCCCATATAGCTGAAGGGATCATATTCAGGGTCGATACCCATTTTAAACGTTTCCGCGGAAGCCAGAGAAACACCGAGGGCCAGGCACAGGGTCAGCACCAGAGCAAGCAGTTTTTTCATGAGTGATATCCTCCTCAGATAATCAGATACGGATCCGCTTTTCGGATCACATCAGTACATTATCACTTTACCGAGCTAAAGTCAAGCTCTTTTTTTCGGTTTTCTTGCATAATTTCTCCTTTTCCCGTATACTTTCACAGGAACAACGGAAAGCGTTTCCGCCGTTTCTGCCGTTTCGATTTGGAGGCTGATCAATCATGGCTGAAATACTGGTCATCGGTGGCGGCGCAGCCGGCATGATGGCTGCTGTTTTTGCCGCCCGCGCAGGCGCAGAAGTGACCCTGCTGGAAAAGAACGAAAAACTCGGAAAGAAAGTCTATATTACAGGCAAAGGCCGCTGCAACCTGACCAACGACTGCGATCTGGACGAATTCCTCGCCCAGGTTCCCCGCAATCCGAGGTTCCTGTACAGCGCGCTGAGTTTTTTTTCGTCCCGGGATATGATGGCCCTGATGGAGGAAAACGGATGTCCTGTCACCGTTCAGCGCGGCCGTCGGGTCTTCCCCTCCTCCGAAAAAGCAAGCGATGTCACCAAAGCCCTCACAGGGCTCCTTCGGAAATGGAATGTCCGAATCCGCCTGAACTGTGATGTCCGCTGCCTGAAAACCGAAAACGGACTGATCACCGGCGCCGAGCTGACAGACGGAACCTTTCTTTCCGCGGACGCGGTCATCCTGGCCTGCGGCGGACTGAGCTACCCCTCCACCGGTTCCACCGGAGACGGTTTCCGTTTTGCCGAAGCCCTCGGACATACCGTCACTCCTCCTTCTCCTGTCCTTGTGGGACTGGAAACAGAGGAAACCTGGCCTCGTTCCCTGCAGGGGCTTAGCCTGAGGAATGTGACCCTGTCCCTGGTTTCCGGGAAAAAAACACTGTATTCGGAACTGGGCGAAATGCTCTTCACCCACTTCGGGATCTCCGGTCCCCTGGTCCTGGAGGCAAGCTGTCACCTGCCCCAGCCCGCCAAGGGAGGCCGGCTGTTCATTGACCTGAAACCCGGACTTACCCGGGAACAGCTGGACGCCCGTCTTCGCCGGGACTTCACAGAAGCCGGAAAAAAGCAGCTGAAAAGCGTCCTGCCCGGCCTGCTGCCCGCCAGCTTTGCCTCGATCTTTTCCGGGCTGTGCGGTATTTCCCCGGATCTGCCCTGCAACCAGATCACTGCCGCCCAGCGGGAGCAGCTGCTTGCGGCGCTCAAGGCCCTTCCCCTGACCATCAAAGCGCCGCGCCCCATCGATGAGGCGGTGGTTACCCGCGGCGGTGTCAGCGTGAAAGAGATTGAGCCCGGCACCATGCGCAGCAAACTGATCCCCAACCTGTATTTCGCCGGCGAAATGATCGACGTCGACGCCCATACCGGCGGGTATAATCTTCAGATTTCCTGGAGCACAGGGGCGTTAGCCGGACAAAGCGCGTCCGCATGTGATCACACTCTGTAATTATGAATTATGAATTGTGAATTATGAATTGAGGAAACTATGACCTACATCATCCTTGACCTGGAATGGAACCAGCCCATCTCCTACCAGAGCCGTACCTATCGTGAGGTGGGCGACAAACTGATTTTTGAAATGATCCAGATCGGTGCCGTAAAGCTCGACACGGACCTGAATCCCGCCGATTCCATTTCCATTCCCATCGCCCCGACCCACTACCTGCGTATCCATCCCAGAATCCGCCGGATGACCGGACTGGACTCGGAAACCCTGGCCGGAGCCCCGGCTTTCCGGGAAGCGCTAGAGCAGTTCGCCGCCTGGTGCGGGGACGATTATACCCTGCTCACCTGGGGAATTGATGACGTCAGCGTCCTGTACCAGAATATTCATTTCTTCCACTGTGAAGATATCCCCCTTCCCTCCCTGTGCGACATCCAGCAGCTTTTCAGCCAGGAGCACAAACTGAAGGACCGTGCCGGCCTGAAAGCCGCCATGGAAATGATGAACATCGAGCCGGATGAAAGCATGGCTTTCCACAACGCGCTGAACGATGCCTGGTATACCGCGCTGGTATTCCGCACCCTGCCGGATCCTTCCGCGGTACTGAATTATGCCCGCCAGCCGAAAGAACTGATCCACGGCCGCCGTTCCGCCCGTGAAAAGACCCCCGGTGAAGTCTTTGTCTCCGTCAGGGAAGCACTTGCGAGTGATTCCGCCATTCATCCCACCTGTCCCCGGTGCGGAAGGGTTCTGGCCCTGGATGGCGAATATATTAAACAGAGTGCCGACAAATATATCGCTGTTGCCAAATGCAAAAGCCACGGCCGGATCCTGATCCGCCTCCGTTTCCGTATTGATGATGACGGCAAGAAGATCATGACCCGCACCACCGCGCCGGCAACTCACGCCAACGTAGCTTATGTCCATACCAAGCAGCTGCAGATGCAGCAGCGCCTGGAGCATTACCTGGCGGAGCACGGTTCCCTTCCCGACCCGGATGAGGAACTGCTGAACGCGGAAGTTTCCAGTATGCCTTTTGATTAAATCTCCATCATTCATAACCCCAACCCTTTGCCCGGCTCATTTGGCACGATAATGGCGCAATAGTCCCCCAAGATTATTGACAGGAGGGTTACCATATGATTATCCGTTCAATGAACAACGAAAAAGAATTCCCGGAAGGCACCACTGTCAAGGCTTGCCTGGAAGCGCTTGGCGCGTTTCCCCGCGGCACCCTGGCAGCCCAGTCCGGCGGCGTGGTCTGCGAGCTCAATGACGTGCTTCGCCAGGACTGTACTCTGACTCCCCTGACGCTGGAAAACGAGGAAGGCCGCCGCATTTACGAGCGTTCCCTGCGCTTTGTGATGCTGCTGGCCCTTCGTCATCTTTATCCTTATCAGCGGGTTCGCATTGAGTATTCCGTGGGCTACGGCGTGTTTGTCCGCCTGCCCGGCATCGAGCTGCACCGCCAGGATATTGTCCGGATCGAGAACGAGATGCGCCGCATCGCGGAACTGGACCTGGTCTTTGAAAAGAAGCGCTGGACCCAGGAAGAAGCCATCCGGTATTTTGAGGAAGAGCAGATGCCGGACAAGGTCAACCTGCTGAAGCATCGTACCGTTCCCTATTTCAATATGTACTGCATCGACGGAATGTGGGAATATTTCTACGGCGCCATGACCGTATCCACCGGCTACGTGAAAGTCTTCACCATGTTTGAGCTCCGGGGCGGTTTCGTCCTGCAGCTTCCTGCCGGAGCGGACTTCGATCACGCCGCGCCTTATGTCTACCGCCCGAAACACCTGGAAATTTTCAATCAGAGTGCTGAATGGTGCGAGATCCTGGGCGTCACCAATGTTTCCGATCTTTCCGGAATGATCGAGCATAAAAAGCTGCGGAACTTCATCCGTGTGAACGAAGCGCTTCATGAAGCCGCCATTCATAAGATCGCCAAAAACATCCATGAGCAGAATAAACACATCGTGCTTGTGGCCGGTCCCTCTTCCAGCGGCAAGACCACCTTTTCCGGACGCCTCGGTGTGCACCTGCAGATGTACGGCCACGCCTGCCGCCGGATCTCCATGGATGACTTCTTTATCAACCGTGATGAGATGCCCCTGCAGGTAGACGGAACCAAGGACTATGATTCCATAGACGCCCTGGATCTGAAGCTGCTCTCCGACACCCTGACCGGGCTGCTGAACGGCGAGGAAGTCTTCATGCCCAACTTCGACTTCGCCTCCGGTACCAAGGATTACATGACGCCTCCCACCTCCCTTGCTCCCGGTGAGATCATCATCATGGAGGGAATCCACGGCCTGAATCCGCAGGTATGCGAGATGCTGCCCGCGGACGAGATCTACAAGATCTTCGCCAGTGCGCTGACCGTCCTGAACCTGGATGACCATAACCGGATCCGAACCACAGACGTCCGCCTGCTGCGCCGGATTGTCCGGGACAACCAGTTCCGCGGCTATCCGCCGGAAACCACGCTGGAGATGTGGCCCCGGGTTCGCAGTGCGGAAGAGAAATACATCTTCACCTATCAGGAGAACGCGGACAGCATGTTCAACACTGCCCTCCAGTATGAACTGCCCATCCTGAAGCTGTTCGCCTATAAACTGCTGATGGATGTGCCGTCCTCTTCCCCCAACTACCTGCTCTCCCGCCGCCTGATCAAGGTACTGAACTACCTGCCGGATGTGGACGAGGAGGTCCTGAATGAGATTCCGCCGCTGTCCCTGCTGCGGGAATTCATCGGCGGCTGCACGATGGAGGAAGTCTGATGACCGCATCATCAGACAACTCTAAACTATTAACTCTTAAATCTAAACTCATCACTTTCCCCCAAAGGAGACTTCCCCTTATGAAACGCTTTCTTTCCCTGCTCCTCGCCCTCCTGATCTGCCTGATTCCCCTCGCTGTTCCGGCCGAGGAAGCCGGCACCGTATCCGATGACTATGATCCTCTCTGGAAACTGGCAGAACCCTACGGCTTTAAGCTGGGCGGTGCTTTCGGTGCCCAGGACATGAACAACAAGACCTTCCTTTCCTTCCTGTCCCGGCATTTCAACTCCCTCACCTGCTGCAACGAAACCAAGGCTTACTCCCTGCTGGACCAGCGGAAATCCCAGAAGGCAGAGGACGGCATGCCCCGCATGAATTACTCCCAGGCGGATTATATGATCTCCTGGGCACAGAAGCAGGGCATCAGCATCCGGGGCCACGTGCTGGTCTGGGATGCCTACATGACCCAGTGGTTCTTCCATGAAGACTATGACGTGACCAAGCCCATTGCGGACCGGGAAACCATGCGTGCCCGCCTGGCCAGCTATATTGACCAGGTTATGACCCACTTTGAGGAAAAGTTCCCCGGCGTTATCTACTGCTGGGATGTGGTCAATGAAGCCATCGGCGATAACGGCGGCGAGTACAAGGCCTCCGATCCGTGCCATATCCGCACAAAGCGCAGCGGTGAAAGCAACTGCTTCCTGGACTATGTCGGACCGGATTACGTTGAATATGCCTTCCTCTGCGCCCGGAACACCCAGGAAAAGCTTGGCGCGGATATCAAGCTCTTCTATAACGACTATAACCTGTTCTTCCCGGACAAGCGCGGCGCTGCCTGTGCGCTGGTCAAGCGCATCCAGTCCTACGCCACCGACGAGGAGGGCAATCCCCGTTCTCTCATCGATGGTATCGGCATGCAGGGATATATGGGCGGCTACGGTACACAGAGCGGCTGCCTGGATCCTTCCATCATCACCAATGTGAAGAAATCCATCCAGACCTACGCGGCCCTCGGTGTGGACGTCCAGCTGACGGAAATGGCTGTCCGCAACTTTGACAAAACCAAAGTCGCGGAACATGATGCCTTCTATTCCAAGCTGTTCAGTGACGTCTTCATGAAGGCCAACACAGAAGAAAGCGCTCCGCTGACCGCTGTGTGTATCTGGGGCCTTGTGGATGCCTATGAGGGCATGAAGGGCAATTATGTCTATAACCTGAACAGCCCCTACGGCTGCCTCCTGACCACGAAGTACAAGATCAAAACCTGCTTCGACGCCATCTACCACACCCTCAAGGGAGACCAGTGAATTCATAATTCACAATTCATAATTCATAATGGATAATTGGATATATCCCGGCAGTAAACCATATATAATTCTGCATTCTGCATTGAAATAAAGAAGATCAGGCTTCTAAAAGCCTGATCTTCTTTATTTCTTCCTCTTCCGGTGTCATATACGCTGTTTTCTGGTGCGTATAGATCACCTTTCCGGGTGCAGCTCCGGAAGGTTTTTTGACGTATTTGCGCAGGGTATAGTCAACCGGCACCAGGGAACTCCGCTGTCCTTTGCTGTACCAGGCAGCCAGCAGGGCGGCCTGCTTCATTGTGGTCAGGGGGATTTCTCCCTCCCGGCAGATGATCACGTGACTTCCCGGCATATCCTTGGCGTGAAGCCAGGTCTCCTCCGGCTTTGCTCCCAGGGTGATCCGGTCATTCTGAGCCGCGTTCTTTCCCACAAGGATCTCAATTCCGTCATCAGACTGATAACGGTACGGCTTGCTGCCCGGCAGCTGGCGCTGCTGGCGGCGGTTGGCTGTTTTTTTCATGTAGCCCGTGCGTACAAGCTCCTGCCGGATTTCCTCCAGTTCGCTTTCCCCGACGCACTTGTCCACGTCCAGCAGCATGCCCTCGAGATAATCCATCTCCTCCAGGGTCTTATCCCGCTGCTGTGCGGCAACTTCCCGGGCCGAGCGGGCCTTCTGGTATTTTTTGAAATACTTCTGGGCGTTCTGGCTCGGCGTCAGTCTGATATCCATCGGCACGGTGATCGTTCCGCCGTCCGGATCGTTCCAGTCCGGCAGCACCGCTTCCGTCATACCCTTCTTCAGCTGGTACAGGTTGGCGTTGATCACCTCCCCCATCCGGCGGTATTCCTCCATCCGTTCCGCGGAGGAAAGCTCTTCCTCCTGGAGCGCCAGCTTCCGCTGGCAGCGGTCCATCTGCCCCTTCAGCATCCGAACCATGGAAGCGCTTTTCTGGTTCAGCCGGTCCCGGGCATCCCGGGTTCCGAAATACACTTCCAGCGCCTCGCTCAGGGTCTTGTACGGCCGCTGACTGTCCGTCCGTCTGGACAGATACGGGAAAGGAAAAACGTCTTCTGTTTCCCCGTTCTCCCCGAAAAGCACCCGCGGATCCGCCATTTGGGGAAGTCTTCCCAGAAAATCTGCCAGCCGTTCACAGGCATCCCGCAGGTTCCCCGGCCATTCCTCGCCGGGCTGCAGTACACGGCATGCCAGTTCCTCCGCCGCAGCGCGGCTGAGTCCGGTCACGGTATCCGCCAGGCTGCGGCTCAGTTTTCCTTCCGGAAGGCTGACCAGCCGGGCGTATAATTCGTCCGCTGTCACCGTCTGCGGATTCAGTTTGTCCTGGGCAGGCGGCGGCAGGTAGGTCATGCCGGGCTGGATCTGCCTCACACGGCTCATTTCCGGATTCACATGACGGGTTGCTTCCAGGATGCGGTCATTCTCATCCAGCAGAAGCAGGTTGGAATGCCGGCCCATGATCTCCAGCACAAGGCGGCGGAGCACATGATCCCCCAGTTCGTTGACCGCGTCCATGTCCACATGAACGATCCGATCCCCCTCCACCTGGCGGACACCTGTGATCCTGGCACCGGCGATCTGCTTGCGCATCAGCATGCACATAGCCGGCGGTTCAAGGGGGTTGGAATAGCTGTTCATGGTCAGGTGGCACCGGGCATTGTTCGGCGAGGCACATAAAAGAAGCCTGTGGTTCGCGCCTCCCGCGCGGATCACCAGCACAACCGTATCACGCTCCGGCTGGGTGATCTTGTCGATCCGTCCGTCCCGGAGGATATCATCCAGTTCCCTGGCGGCAAATCCTACCGTCAGTCCGTCCATCGGCATCGTTTTTTCTTTCCCTTCTCCGTCAGTCCCTGACCGCGTCTTCCGGGCGTCAGGTTATACGGATTATACCATGAACGCCGTGAAAAAGCATGAAAAAAAGAGGGCTGAGAGGGATTTCTCCCAACTCAGCCCTCAAGGAAGAGGCTGTTTAACGGATCTTGCCGTGCAGGATCGGGGACAGGGGCTTGTAGATCAGCCCGGCCACAATGCTCAGCACAACGCCCTTCAGCAGATTGAAGGGGCCGGTGATCAGGAGCAGCAGTTTCCATTCGCTGTCAACGAAGGCCACCTTGGCGAACCGGATGATGCCTTCCATATCCATATGATACGCGCCCATGTAGAAGGGGATCAGCACATACTTGTTCATCAGGATGCCGGCAATGATCATGCACACGGTGCCGACGGCCATACCGATGATCGCGTTCTTACGGGTCTTGTTCCGGTGATAGATCAGCGAAGCCGGAATCACCAGAGCCGCACCCATAATGAAGTCCGCCAGTTCGCCGACGCCGGCGCTGGAGGAATGCAGCAGGCCGATAGCGCTCTTGATGCCCAGGATGATCAGTCCGGGAACAGTTCCCATGGAGAAGGCGCCCAGCAGGACCGGAATGTTGGAAAGGTCCAGCTTATAGAAAGCCACCACAGGAATCTCAAGCAGGAACAGGATGGATGCCGCCGCCGCCAGAATGGCAATGCGGGTCATCACGCCGACAGAAAAACGGGTTTGTGTGGTACTGGTCATGGAAAAGCCCTCCTCAAATAAGCGCGCCCCTCAAAGCAACTTCTCGGTTTGCTTCAAGGGGCGGAGAGCTTTAAAAGCGCGCAGGCGCATATTTAACTCTGTTCCGTTCTTCTCTCATCCAGACTTTACTGTCGGCTCCGGAATCTGACCGGATCGGCTGAGCAGGGCTCAGTTCGCGGGCTTTACCGCCGGTAGGGAATTTCACCCATCCCCGAAGAAGCTTTAAGCGGTACGCAATGTACGGGTACATTATAGGGACTTCTGTCCTGTTCGTCAATCCCCTTCTGTGTCTTCCCTTGCATAAATCAGTTCAATGAACGCCTTGATCTGCTGATCCCAGAATCCCCACTCATGAATGGCATCCGGTTCCTCATAGCTCATCACGTCCCAGCCGTTCTTTCTCAGGTTCGGGACGAACGCCTTGTGCTGGTCGAAAAGGAAATCCTTTGTGCCGCAGCTGACATACAGCCAGGGCTTGTGTGCGGCCTTCGCGTTCTTTTCTGTCAGGTAAAACAGATCGTATTCCGTGCCTTTGATCTGCTTCTGGTCTCCGAACACGCGGTCAATCTCAGTTCCGATGTGCCGCTGGTAGAAGATCGTCTCCAGGTCCACCGCGCCGCTGAAGGAAGCCGCGCCGGCAAAGTGCTCCGGATAGGTCAGGGCCAGCCGCATGGCGCCGTAGCCGCCCATGCTCAGACCGGCCACATAGGTATCCTCCGGCTTGTTGCTCAGCCGGAAAAAGCGGTGCATGGTCCTGGGCAGCTCATCGCTCACATAATCCCAGTATTTCTCCCCGTAAGTCTCATTGCAGTAAAAGCTGTGATTGACTGCCGGCATGATAATAGCCAGGTTGTGATTCGCCGCGTACCGTTCCACAGAGGTTCTGCGCATCCAGATGGAATGATCGTCGCTGTATCCGTGGAGCAGGTAAAGCACCTTCGGCAGCCTTTCATCCCTGGACGCGCCCATTCCGATTCCCTGGTTTGCCTCGGGAAGGATCACATTGACGGTGGACGCGACGTTCAGTGCCGCGGAGAAAAACTGAACCTGTAAAAATGCCATGGGGATTCCCCTTTCCGTTTCGGATCTCTGTTCTTTCATTATACGTTGTTCCTGCCGTTCCCGGCAACACCTTTTCACGAAATCCCGACATTGACTTTTTGACCGGTTTCCTGTATCGTTTATAGGGTTAGACATCTCCCGTTCCGCCCTTGGCGGAAAGGGATTCCAATTATCTTCAACAGGAGGAATATCCGAAATGAAAAAGCCCGTTGTACTGGTCGTCATGGACGGTGTGGGTGAATCATCCGACGCGCTCGGAAACATGGTCATGCAGGCCACCACTCCCACGCTGGATAAACTGAAAGCCAATGATCCCTTCCGGATCATCAAAGCCCACGGAACGGCTGTCGGCCTTCCCTCAGATGATGATATGGGCAACAGTGAAGTCGGCCACAACGCGCTGGGCTGCGGCCAGATCTATTCCCAGGGTGCCAAGCTGGTCAACGAATCCATCGAAAGCGGAAACATCTACGCTTCCGAAACCTGGAAGACCCTGGTTGCCGGTGTGAAAGCTTCCGGCGGAGCCCTTCATTTTATTGGCCTGCTGAGCGACGGTAACGTCCACAGCAATATCGGACACCTGCTCGCCATGCTGAAGGAAGCCAAGGCTGAAGGCGTCAGCAAGGCCCGCGTTCACATCCTGCTGGACGGCCGTGACGTTCCCGCCACCTCCGCCCTGGAATATGTGGATCAGCTGGAAAACACCATCGCCGAGCTGAAGGATGCCTCCTATGACGTCCGCATCGCTTCCGGCGGCGGCCGTATGCAGATCACCATGGACCGCTACCAGGCCAACTGGAGCATGGTTGAAAAGGGATGGAACATCCACGTGCACGGTGAAGGCCGCGCCTTTGCCTCCGCGAAGGAAGCCATCGAAACCTTCCGCGCTGAACAGCCCGGTGTCATCGACCAGGATCTGCCCGGCTTCGTGATCGCTGAAAACGGAACCCCCGTCGGTGCCATGAAGGACGGCGACAGCGTCATCCTCTTCAACTTCCGCGGCGACCGCGCCCTGGAGCTCTCCATGGCCTTTGACGGCGATGCCTCCTTCGACAAGTTTGACCGCGGCGCAGTGCCGAACGTGCTCTACGCCGGCATGCTGGAGTATGACGGAGACCTGCACATTCCGCACAAGTACCTGGTGAATCCGCCCCAAATCCGCAACACACTGACCGAGCTGCTGGTGGAAAACGGCATCAACGAGTACGCCTGCTCCGAAACCCAGAAATACGGTCATGTGACCTACTTCTGGAACGGCAACCGCAGTGAAAAATTCAGCGAAGAGCTGGAAACCTGGCAGGAAGTTCCTTCCGATGTCCGCTCCTTTGATGAATGCCCCTGGATGAAGGGCACCGAGATCACCGACCTGGTGATTGAAGCGATCGAAAGCGGCAAATACGGCTTTATCCGCTGCAATTTCCCCAACGGAGATATGGTCGGCCACACCGGTAACCTGGAAGCCACGGAAATCGCCGTGGAGACCGTGGACCTCTGCCTGACCCGGATCCTCAAAGCCTGCGATGAGCACGGCTGCATCCTGGTGGTAACCGCTGACCACGGCAACAGTGACCAGATGCTCGAAAAGAACAAGAAGGGCGTTGTTTCCGTCCGTACCGCCCACAGTCTGCGTCCCGTTCCCTTCATCATCCATGATGCGGACGAACGGCATGAAATGGACACCGAAAGTCCTTTCGGCCTGGCCAACGTGGCTCCCACAGTGGTGGAGCTGCTGGGGCTGAAGCCTTATGACTGCTGGGAAAAGTCAATGCTGAAATGACATAAAAGGCAGCCGGGCTCATCGCCCGGCTGTCTGTCTGTCATCCCGAACCCTTGGACCTGTTCTGCATCATACACAATCTGTCACCGGGGAGGGAATCCATTGAACCTGTTCACATCCCCTGTTCCGCACAGGGAAAGATCCATCTTTGACCGCACCCTGCTGCGCACCGACAGTCCTGTCTATGTCATCGGTGCGGTGAATATGGATATGTCCGGCACGCCTGCCGGTCCGCTCCGTCCGGGAGATTCCAATCCCGGCCGGGTCATGCTTTCACCGGGCGGTGTCGGCCGTAACATTGCGGAAAACCTTCGCCTGCTGGGCAGGCCGGTTTCCCTGATCACCATTATGGGTGATGATCCTTATGCCAGCGTGATCCGCGAGCACTGCCTGAATGTCGGGATCGACCTGCAGTACAGTTTCATTGAACCCGCCGGCCGGACCTCTGTCTACCTGTGCGTCAATGAACAGAACGGAGACCTGAACGCGGCTGTTTCCGACATGGACATCTGTGACGAACTGACCCCCGCAAAACTGGAGCCTCTCCTGCCGGTTCTGAACCATGGGGCCATGGTTGTCGCAGACGCAAACCTGCCGGAGGAAACCCTTGCGTGGATCGCGAAAAACATTACCGTTCCCATAGCTGCGGATCCGGTTTCCGTTTCCAAAGCATCCAGGCTCAGGCCGCTGCTGTCCCGCCTGACCCTGCTCAAGCCCAACATTCCGGAAGCGGAACTGCTGACCGGCATGACCATCCAGGGTGACCTGAACCTGAGCCGTGCGGCGGATGCGCTGCACCGTCTGGGTGTACGCCGGGTTTATCTGTCTCTGGGAGACCGGGGCGTCTGGGCGGATGACATGCGGGATGGCGGAGCGCTTCTCCCCTGTATTCCGGGAGTCATTGTCAACACCACCGGCTGCGGAGATGCCTTTGTGGCCGCCGCCGCCGATGCCTACCTGACCGGCCTGAATACCATGGAAGGAGCAAGGCGCGCCCTGGCTGCCGCCGCCATCTGTGCCGAGGATTCTTCCGCGGTCAGCCCCCGTCTTTCCCCGGAAGCCATTGACCTGAAACTGAGTTTCCAGATGTGATCACATCAGACATTCCTTCCGCCCTGACACAGCGGAGGGACACGATAAAAAAGGAGTGTCATCATGAATAACCTGAGCAAATACCTTTCCGTCTCCCCTGAGGTGCAGGAAGCCCTGGCCGCCAACAAACCCGTTGTGGCCCTGGAATCCACCATCATCTCCCACGGCATGCCCTATCCCCAGAATGTGGAGACCGCGCTGAACGTGGAAAAGATCATCCGTGAAAACGGTGCTGTGCCCGCCACCATTGCCATTATCCAGGGAAAGATCACTGTCGGCTGCACGCCGGAACAGATCGAATACCTGGGCAAAAAGGGCCTGGCGGTGACCAAGGCCAGCCGCCGCGATCTGCCCGTACTGCTGATGCGCGGTGAGGACGGTGCCACCACCGTAACCACTACCATGATCGGCGCCGCACTGGCAGGCATCCGTGTCTTCGCCACCGGCGGCATCGGCGGTGTCCATCGCGGAGCCGAAACCACCATGGATATCTCTGCCGATCTGGAAGAACTGGCACAGACCCCTGTGATGGTCATCTGTGCCGGTGCCAAGAGCATCCTGGACCTGGGCCTGACTCTGGAATATCTTGAGACCCATGGTGTGCCGGTGATCGGCTACGGAACCGAAGAGCTTCCTGCCTTCTACACCCGCTCTTCCGGTTTCAAAGTGGATTACCGTCTCGACACGCCCAAAGAGATTGCGGAAGCTTTCCGGGTCAAGCTGGAATGCGGCCTGCAGGGCGGTATGCTGGTCACAAACCCGATTCCTGAAGAATATTCCATGGATCCTGACTACATCAACGCCAATATCAATGAAGCCATTGCCGAATGTGAACGTCTCGGCATCCATGGCAAGCAAACGACTCCCTACCTTCTGGACAAGATCCAGAAGCTGACCGGCGGTGATTCCCTGAAGGCGAACATCCAGCTGGTTTACAACAATGCAAGGCTCGGCGCGCAGGTCGCTGCTGCGCTGTGCAAATAAGCGTCAGAACAGAATAACAGCCCGCGGCTGAACGCCGCGGGCTGTTGCTTTACAGGGTTTATTTGACCGCTTCCGCGCCTTTCTCCATCGCCTGCCGGTTGATAGGCAGCAGATGTTCCTTCTTCGGTCCAAAGGTGGCTTTCAGGGCTTCCATGGCGGAATCGATGCTGATCACGCCGGTTTTGGCGATGATCGCACCGAGCATAACCATGTTGGCGGTACGGCTGTTCCCCAGTTGTTCCGCGATACCGTTGCAGTCCACGGGGATCGCGGTGATATCGTCCCGGTCCGGGGTGATATCGATCAGGGAGGAGTTATACAGCATGATGCCGCCCTTTTCCATAGCGGGAGTGAACTTGATCATGCTGGGCTTATTCATGATAACAGCGATCGGGATTTCCGTCACCAGCGGGGAACCGATGGGTTCATCGGAAATAACCACAGCGCAGTTGGCTTCGCCGCCGCGCATCTCCGGGCCGTAGGACGGCATCCAGGAGACGTTCATCCCTTCATGCATGGCAGCCTTGGCAAGCAGCTGGCCGATCAGCAGCACGCCCTGTCCGCCGAATCCGGCAATGAGGAATTGAGCTTCCATGGATCACTCAACCTCCTTTTTCACACCCAGCGGATACTGGGGAATCATGTTGCTTTCCACCCACTTAAGCGCTTCCTGGGGAGTCATGCCCCAGTTGGTGGGGCAGGCGGACAGCACTTCAACCAGCGAGAAGCCCTTGCCGGCAATCTGCATTTCGAAAGCCTTTTTGATGGCCTTCTTCGCTTCCATGATGTGCTTCACGTCGTGCACGGACACCCGGGAAATATAAGCCGGTCCGTCCAGGGTTGCCAGCATTTCGCTGACCCGGATGGGATAGCCGCACAGTTTGGGATCCCGGCCGTAGGGAGAGGTGGTGGTCACCTGTCCGGGCAGGGTCGTGGGAGCCATCTGGCCGCCGGTCATGCCGTAAATGGCGTTGTTCACAAAGATAACCGTGATGTTCTCACCGCGGGTCGCCGCATGGGTGATCTCCGCCGCGCCGATGGAGGCCAGGTCGCCGTCGCCCTGGTAGGTGAAAACGATATTGTTCGGATTCACCCGCTTGCAGCCGGTCGCCACCGCCGGAGCACGGCCGTGGGCAGCTTCCATCATGTCACAGTTGAAATAGTCATAGGCAAACACGGCGCAGCCAACCGGCGCGATACCGATGGTCTTTCCCTGGATGCCCAGTTCGTCAATGGCTTCCGCCACCAGGCGGTGAATAATGCCGTGTGTGCAGCCGGGGCAGTAATGCAGCGGCTTGTCTGTCAGCAGCTTTGTTTTTTCATATACAACAGCCATGCTCATTTGCCCCCTTTCGCAAGTTCTTCCACCTGGGTGATGATCTCCCGGACCGTCGGCACAATACCGCCGGTGCGGCCAAAGAAGTGTACGGGCTTTTTGCCGTCCACAGCCAGCTTCACGTCGTCCACCATCTGGCCCATGCTCATTTCCACGGTCAGGAAAGCCTTCGCGTGCTCAGCAGCCTTCGCGATGGGAGCCGCCGGGAAGGGCCACAGGGTGATGGGACGGATCAGGCCGGCCTTGATGCCTTCTTCGCGCAGCTTGCGCATGGCGCTGCGGGCAATACGGGCAGTGGTGCCGTAGGCTACGATCACATAGTCCGCGTCCTCGGTCATTTCTTCCTGCCAGCGGCATTCCTGCTCTTCCATCACAGCGTACTTGGCGTACAGCTTGTTCACATGCTTTTCCAGCACAGCGGGATCGATGTACAGGGAATTGATGATCGCCCGTTCGCGGCCGCAGTCGGGAGTCCAGCCGGTGGCTGCCCAGGTCTTTGCGGGCAGGTCGGTCCGTTCCTTGCGTTCCGGCATTTCCACAGGCTCCATCATCTGGCCGATCAGACCGTCACCCATGATCAGCACAGGGTTCCGGTACTTGTCAGCCAGGTCAAAAGCTTCCTGGGTCAGCTCTACCGCTTCCTGTACGGAAGAGGGTGCCAGCACCAGCATGCGGTAATCGCCGTGTCCGCCGCCGCGGGTGGACTGATAGTAGTCGCTCTGGGCAGGCTGGATGGATCCCAGTCCGGGGCCTCCGCGCACCATGTTCACGATAACGCAGGGCAGTTCCGCGCCGACGATATAGCTGATGCCTTCCTGCTTCAGGGAGATTCCCGGGCTGGAGGAGGATGTCATAACCCTCGCGCCGGCACCGGCAGCGCCGTATACCATATTGATGGCGGCAACTTCACTTTCCGCCTGCAGGAAACAGCCGCCTTCCATCTTGGGCAGCCGCTTGGACATGTATTCCGGGATCTGGTTCTGGGGGGTAATGGGATAGCCGAAGAAGAAGCGGCATCCTGCCTGGATCGCGGCTTCGGCGATGGCTTCATTCCCCTTCATGAGCATTTTTTCACCCATGGACTCGCTTCCTCCTTTATTTTTCTACCTTGATTACGGCATCCGGGCACATCCGTGCGCAGAACGCGCAGCCGATGCAGGCTCCCTGGTCCGTAATTCCGATGGGATGATAACCTTTGGTGTTGATCTCCTTGCTCAGGGCAAGCAGATGCTTGGGACAGACATCGGCGCAGAGGCCGCAGCCCTTGCAGGTCTCACGGTCGATGGTCAGTTTGGCCATGACTTCCGCCTCCTTAAAAATGATTAAGCCTATTATAGGTTTCTGACTGTTGAGAGTCAACGAAGGTACAGGAAAAATACCGAACAGCATTCCGAAACCGGAATGCTGAAAGAGAAACGTTTTCCGGTGGATTCTTCCATTAATTCTGAATTCTGAATTCTTAATTCTGAATTTGTTTCAGGAACTCTCCCAGCAGCTTCCCTGCCCTCCGGTTGTATTCCGCGTTCGGATGCCACCGGGCTCCCATATCTTCCGGGCCGTAGTCCGGGAGTACAAAGGAGCAGACATCCTTCATACCCTCAGCCTGCACCTGTTTCACAGCCTCTGCGGCCAGTTCCGGATGGCAGTCCGTGCCTGGCAGGATCCACACAATCTTCGCCCCGGGGTTGTATTTCCGCGCCTTCCGGATCATGTCCGCCGCGCCGCGTATGACCGTCTCCCGATCCTTCTCAAAGGACTGCTTCTCGTTCATTCCGTTGTTGTCGTTTGTCAGCAGGCGGATGCAGACAATATCCGGCTGCCAGGAACTGAAATCCCACAGTTTCCGGCATCCCCGCGCTTCCGCATCCGGCCCGTGCAGTACACCCACGGTGTATTCATAAGCCTCATACAGATTATTGGCTTCCGTGTGCTGCCAGTCCCAGCAGACACCCCAGCCGCTCTGGGAAAGGATGCTCCGCTCCGCGTTCAGTGCCTCGCAGGCATACCAGGAATAGTTCCCACGGGCGGTGAACCAGGGGGTCACCCATTCCATGTTGTCCCTGGCAGCCAGTGCGCCTTCCCCGCTGGTCAGGCTGTCGCCGATAAACTCGATTTTCAGATCCCGCTTCGGCAGTTCCGTCAGTTCCCCGTCAATCCTCAGGCTGTGAAGCAGCACCGTGGATGCGGGACTGTCCGGCATGCACTGGGTTTCTTTCATCAGGGTCACAGTCCGCTCCTGTTCCGCTTCCAGGCCCAGCAGCAGCGGGTACATGCGGATTCCCGGTTCCACAGGGAAACGGGTAACCGGTTGTCCGTCCGCCAGTACAATCATCCACATAATAGGTGCCGCAGCCGGCGCCTCAAGCTTTGCCCAGGCGTCCGTTCCCCTGAACCGGAACTCTATGCCGCTTCCGGTCCAGTCCATGGCTAAAGGATCCTGTGCGGGATCCATCCTGCCCATCAGGCGAATACCCGGCGTGGACGCTGTGATCTTCATGTTCACAAAACTCATAAGAAGCCCTCACTTTTCCAGATATGTAAAACAGCCCTGTTCTCTCTCTCGCGCGGCGGATTCATTATGCATTATCCATTGTTTATTGACTTACGCATAACTGTGAATTCCCGGCAGGAATGTATTCACACCGATATAGGTAAAGATGACGCAGATAAATCCAATCACGGCAAACCAGGCAGCTGTCTTCCCCTTCCAGCCCCTGCGCAGCCGCAGATGCAGGTACACCGCGTAAATGATCCAGGTTACCAGCGACCAGGTCTCCTTTGGATCCCAGGACCAGTAGCTGCCCCAGGCCTGTTCAGCCCAGATAGCACCAGTCAGGATGGTCAGGGACAGGAACAGCATGCCGAGGCATACGCTTCTGTAGCTGATCAGGTCCACCTTCTCAGGCTTCGGAATATGCTGCCCCCAGAAACTGTCTTCCTTCATTTTCCCGCGGAACAGGAATATCAGGGACAGGACAAACGCCACGCCAAATGCTCCGTAGCCAATAATCGCAGTGGATACATGAAAAGCCAGCCAACTGGAACGCAGGGAAGGCATCAGATCCCTTACCTCCCTGCTTTGCATGGCAGCATAACCGATCATCAGCAGGATCAGAGGAGAGGAAAAAGCACCCAGTACCGGAAAATGGTACTTCCGGATAAAGATCAGGCTCACCAGGCATAATGCCCAGGCAAAGCTGGTCGCAAACTCATACTGGTTTGTCATCGGCCAGCGTCCCGCGCCGATTCCCCTGAGAACAAGAGCCGCCGTATGAAGCACAAGCAATCCTGCCTGCAGGAAGAACGCTGCGGAAGCCAGTTTTTCCTTTTTCAGTGCCACAAAAACAAAATTCAGGATTGTCAGCACAAAGTATCCAATAACCACGATCGTAAACAGCGTGTTTTCTGCCTGCAGCATCAATCAATTCCTCCCCTGTCTGTGTCTTCAGTAATAAATCCCGCCGCGGAGGCTGCTTTGCTGAACTCTTCCCGGAACAGCGCCCCGCCTTTCCTGTTCGTTCCGTAAATATGCCAGCCTGTTTCCTCCCTGACCGCCCACACAGCGCGGGGCTGCATCCAGAAAGCCAAAATAAGTCCGGCCAGAGTGATCAGGCCTCCCAGCAGCACCAGGAAGGTAAACCGGTCCCGTTTGACTGCCAGAAGCGTATAATTCCGGGGATTATCAAAACGCACCGTATACTCATCGATAGTCACTTCTTCCCCGGGCATCAGGACATTCATGCCAAGAAGTTCTCCCCTGTAATAGATCCTGTACAGATATGCCGGATTGTTCAGTTCTTCTGAAGCGGTCATCGGGCTCATTCCCGCCATCTGAACATAATCCGGATAGAAGGCCTGGAGGTAAACCACCAGTTCCTGCTTGTCCTTCACCGGAATGTATTCACCGGCACACAGGGAATCCTCCTGAAGCACTTCACCGTTCTTCAGTACCGTCACATCAGCGCCCCAGCCAACTGAATTCTGGAAGAATTTATAACCGAAGAGACCGGCCGGAGCGTTCACGCTGGCGGATCCGCTTTCAACCGTATGTGCTTCCGGATCCGCGACAGTCAGCATCGCTGTATACTGCTGAACCGTTCCGTTTTCTGTCCGTTCTGTCCGGAAATCGTCCACCCGCACCGTGAGACCTGTGTTATCCAGCGGTTTTGTCTGTCCCGGAAGTGCGTATACCGTATAGTTTTCCGCGGTCATCTGACCCAGGGCAAATCCGAGGATCAGCAGCAGGATCCCCAGGTGGCAGATCCATGCGCCCCAGAATCCGGCCTTGTTCCCGGCAGAAAAGAGCAGTTCCCGGCCGGTACCGGTTTCCCTGTTCACCGGTTTTCTCATCCGCAGTGTGGTAAACACCTGGTGCGGATCTCCTGTTCCCTTCGCTTCGGCGTTCGCTTTGGCAGCTGTCATCTTTTCCGGATCTCCGAATGCCTTGATCCTCTTCAGCAGCGAAGGCAGCCGGATCAGGTTGCAGCACAGGAGATTCAGGCACAGAAAGGCGCTCAACCCGATAAACCACCAGCTGTGAAAAGCGTCATCCAGCCGCAGTCCCAGGATCCATCCGGCAATCCGTTCACCGTATTGTGCGGCATACTGTTCCCAGGTTGCTCCCTGCGGGATTGTCGAGCTCAGTGCGCACGCTCCGGCAAGCAAAACAAGCAGCGTGATCGCAAAAGGCATGGAAGAGAGAAACTTCCCGATTCTTTTCATTTTAAACGATCCCATATACAAGGGAGACCGCAGATGCATTCCGTCCGCGGTCTCCGTAATGATTCACCCATATCTGGATATCATTTCCCGTTTATTTTGTCAAGAATTTCTGTCATGGCCTCCTGAACTGAGCCGGCGGAGAATGTCAGCGTAGCGCCGGTAACGGCATCCGGAGCGGCGCTGCCGCTTTCCAGGATGGCTTTGGCCCATTCATCGCGGATCGTGTCCGTCAGCAGGTCTTTGCCCTCTTCTCCTTCGGAAGTGATCTTCACGTCGGTCAGGGTTCCGTTCTTCGCGTACGCGATGACCGTCACCTTGCTGAAGGCATTCTCCTTTTCAGCCCGGTAGCCTGCATAAAGCGGCGGTTTTTTCGGAGTCTCCTCTTCCGCCGCAGCAGGAGCAGATCCGGTTACATCGGATTTGCCGGCAGAAGCAAGCAGTCCCTTTGCTTCGTTGATTTTGGATTCCGAAGTATCCAGGCAGTTATATGCCAGTGCGGAATTATGAGCACCTTCCGAATTCTCCACATAGCAGAAATCGAAGAACCACTGGGCTTCCCGATGCAGTTTCCGCACCGCGTCCAGTTCTTCCTCGCTCATTGCGCCGGCAGTAACTGCCGCTGTCAGTTCATCCTTCAGTTCAGACAGCTTGTTTCCCACATCTGTTTCCCTGGCTGTCACTTTTTCCTGGATTCCCTTCACCAGTGCGGTCGTGTTGTCCGCACTTCCGTGACAGGAAGCGCATTTTGCCAGCAGGGTTTCGTTTTCCAGCGGACTGACCAGGTGGTGATCATGATACTGGGCGCCGCTTTCCGTTGTTTCAACCGGCATATGGCAGTCCGCGCAGCTCAGCATAGCCGCATGCTTGCCGTAAGCCCAGGTCTCCAGTTCCGGATGCTGCGCCTTGAGCATCTTTGTTCCGGTGCCAGGCTGTTCCCAGTCATAGAAGCCCAGCGCATCGTAGTATGCCAGGATCGCTTCGGGAGTCATCTCAGCCTTGCTGTGATACGGCATCATGGCTTCGCTGTCTTCCGGCGTGAAATAGTACTCAATATGGCACTGGCCGCAGGACAGGGAAGCCGCCTTGATCTCGCTGACGTTTTCACCCAACGCTTCATTCACGTACTGATGGGTCACAACCATCTTTCCGTCGTTCCCATCATCTGCTCCGTGGCAGGTATAGCAGCTGATGGCATTGGTCGTCTGCGCCATCATTTCATCAAAAGGCATGGAATAAACGCTCACACCCTGTTCTGCAATCAGCTTATGCATATCCGGCGTCTTGCAGGTCAGGCAGTTAGCCTTTGCATGCGGCCGCTGGGTTTTCTGCACGTCTTCCAGTGTATAGGCATGACCCCTGGCGCTGCCGTAATCCTTGGCAAAGCCGTATCCTTCATAAATATTGACCAGATAAGGATCCTGCTCCAGATAGTCAGTCACATAGCTGTTATCCTTTTCTTTTCCCATGGAGACAGCGATCGCTGACAGAATATCGTTTCCGTTTCCGGACGTCTTTTCCGCGGCAGGTTCTTCGGCCGCGGGCTCCTCCGAGGGAGCTGCAGCGGCTTCCCCGTTCATCCGGGCCAGGATCTCTTCCATAGCTTCCTGCACGGAACCGGCGGAGAATTTCAGTGTGGCGCCGGTAATGGCATCCGGTGCGGCGCTGCCGCTTTCCAGGATGGCCTTGGCCCATTCTTCGCGGATCGCGTCCGTCAGCAGGTCTTTGCCTTCTTCTCCTTCGGAAGTGATCTTCACATCGGTCAGGGTTCCGTTCTTCGCGGAAGCAGTGACTGTCACCTTGCTGAAGGTGTTTTCTTTTGTCACGCGGTAAACGCCGTAGGCCTGTCCGTCAGAAGCGGCTTCCTTATTTGTTTCAGCCTTCTCTGCGGGCGCTTCCGTCTCTTCCGCAGCGGGTTCCGCTGTTGCTTCCGGAGCAGGTTCCTCTGTTGCGGCGGCTTCTTCCTTCTGTTCACCGGCAGGCACAACGCTGTTGATCGCCTTCAGCACAGCGTTGGAGGTCACCGTTGCGCCGGCCAGGGCGTCAATCCCGTTTTCGCCGTAGGTGAAGGGGCCGCTCTTTCCGATAAACTGGTCAGTAAACGCCGTTTCGGAAGCCCGCTGACCCAGGCCCGCGGTTTCGTTCGGCGTGTCAATGGTCAGCGCCTGGATCCTGTTTTCTCCGTCGAGGGTCACATGCACTGTCACGTCTCCGCCGAAGCCCTGTTCAGCAGCAGTGATGGCATTGTCATCCGCGGCAGGCTCAGCGGCGGGTTCAGCCGCAGGTTCCTCCGTGGCTTCAGCCGCGGGTTCTTCCGCTTTTTCCGCGGCGGGCACAGCGCTGTTGATGGCCTTCAGCACAGCGTTGGAGGTCACTGTCGCGCCGGCCAGGGCGTCAATCCCGTCTTCACCATAGGTGAAAGGGCCGCTCTTGCCGATAAACTGCTCGGTAAACGCCGCTTCGGATGCCCGCTGGCCCAGGCCCGCGGTTTCGTTCGGCGTGTCAATGGTCAGCGCCTGGATTCTGTTTTCTCCGTCCAGGGTCACATGCACCGTCACGTCTCCGCCGAAGCCCTGTTCGGCGGCAGTGATGGCACTGTCATCCACGGCAGGTTCGGCAGCGGTTTCAGCCGCAGGTTCTTCCGTGGCTTCAGGCGCGGGTTCTTCCGCCGCGTCCTCGCCCGTGATCGCCTTGTTGATCGCCTTCAGGGCAGCAGTGGAGGTCACTGTCGCGCCGGACAGCGCTTCAATTCCGTTTTCACCGAAGGTGAAGGGGCCTTCCTTGCCGATAAACTGCTCGGTAAATTCCGCGTCAGATGCCCGTTTGCCCAGGCCTTCGGTTTCGTTCGGCGTATCAATGGTCAGTTCCTGGACCGTATTCCCGTTCAGCACAACATGAGCCGTCACGTCGCCGCCGAAGCCCTGCTCCGTCACTTCCGCTTCGGAAGCGCCGGCAGGCAGATTCTTTGCGGACGGATCATATTTCAGTGAACCGGTTCCGCTGAACACGCCGGTCATACCCAGGACAATTGCCCCCACCAGTACGGCGCAGACCGCGATCCGGATCCATTGTTTCTTAGCAAAATAGTCCATTTTCTTCCCTCCATCAATTCGGAGTGGTCATGATTACTTTGGCAGGGCACTTCTCAGCGCACTTGCCGCACAGGGTACACTTATCCGGATTGATCCGGGCCAGGGAGCCGTCAAACTCGATGGCTTCAAACTCGCACTGCTTTACGCACAGACCGCAGCCGATGCAGCCTGCGGTGCACATCTTCCGGACAACAGGTCCCTTGTCCTTGTTGGAACACTGCACCCGGATGATCCGGCTTTCCGGAACCAGGGAGATCAGACCCCTCGGGCAGGTCTTGGCGCACAGGCCGCAGCTGACGCAGCGGTTCCGGTTTACAACGGCAACACCGTTCTGAATCGTGATCGCCTGTTCCGGGCACACCTCGGCACAGGAGCCGAAACCCAGGCACCCGTAAGTGCACTCCGTGATATTCATGCCGGAAAGCACAGCGGTCCGGCAGTCCTTGATGCCCACATAGTTGCCCTGGTTCTTCGTCACGTTGCAGGTGCCTTTGCAGGCCACAAACGCGACTTTCCGTTCCATGGCACCGGCGGAAGTACCCATGATGTCACCGATCTCCTGGGCAACAGGAGCACCGCCCACGGGGCAGGCATTGACAGGAGCCTCGCCTTTGGCGATGGCAGCAGCCAGCGCGTCACAGCCGGCAAAGCCGCAGGCACCGCAGTTGTTGCCGGGCAGCTTTTCACGCACAGCCACTTCACGCTCATCCACTTCAACAGCGAACTTCTTGCCTGTGAATACAAGGCCCGCACCGACGCATACGCCGATAACCGCGATAACCAGGGTCGTGATCAGGATAATATTCATCTGTCCGCCCCTCCTCTCACAGTACCAGGCCGCCGAAGCCCATAAACGCGATGGACATCAGCGCCGCGGCGATCATGACAATAGGCGCGCCGCGCAGCGGACGGGGCAGATCCTTCTCGTTGATCCGGGAACGGATGCCCGCCAGCAGCACAATAGCGATGGTATAGCCCACCGCGGTGCCGAAGCCGCTCGTCACACACTGGATGAAATTGTAACCGTCCTGCACGTTGGTCAGGGCAACACCCAGCACCGCGCAGTTGGTGGTGATCAGGGGAAGATAGATACCCAGGGCCTTGTAGACCGCAGGGGACTTTTTCTTCAGGAACATTTCCACGATCTGCACCAGGGCAGCGATGACCAGGATGAAGATGATCGTCTTCATGAAGTCCATGCCCAGGGGCTTGAGAACGTAGTCATACAGCAGGCTTGCCACAGCGGAGGCGATGGTGATAACGAAGATCACAGCGCCGCCCAGGCTGATGGAGGCTTTCATCTGTTTGCTGACGCCCAGGAAAGAGCAGATGCCCAGGAACTGGTTCAGCACGACGTTGTGTACCAGCGCGCTGGTCACGATGATCATAATCAGGCTCGTGTTGTTCATGCGTCCGCGCCTCCCTTCTCTTCAGCTTTGGCTTCCGGTTCGGTATCCCGGGTTTCGCAGGCAGCGCTGCACAGGGAGCAGTTACCGTCGCAGCCGCTCTCAACCAGCTTGCGCTGGCGCGTCTTGATGCCGATGGCATTCATCACGGCGATGATCAGCGCAAAGACCAGGAAGGCTCCCGGAGGCTGGATGAAGATGGTCATTCCGAAGCCTTCCGGCAGCAGGCGGAGTCCGAAGACAGATCCGGCGCCCAGAAGCTCACGGATCATACCCGCCAGGGTCAGGGCAATCGTGAAGCCCAGGCCCATGCCGATACCGTCCATCACGGACAGCAGCGGAGTATGCTTGTTGGCATAGGCTTCCGCGCGGCCCAGGATGATGCAGTTCACAACGATCAGGGGGATATAAATGCCCAGCGCCTCATAAAGGCTGGGAAGGTAGGCTTCAATCAGCAGTTCCGTCACCGTCACCAGGCTGGCAACGATCACGATGTAGGCAGGAAGCCGGATCTGGTCCGGGATGACCTTGCGCAGGCAGCTGATCACAAAGTTGCTCAGCACCAGCACGGCAAGTGTGCTCAGGCCCATGCCGATACCGTTGGATGCCTGGGTGGAGACCGCCAGGGCGGGACACATGCCCAGCATCAGCACCAGTACCGGGTTTTCCTTAACCAGGCCGTTCCAGAGGCGTTCGATATACTTTTTCATCTTAGTTGCCTCCTTTCAGCACAGTCTCATAGAAGTTCAGACCGGCATTCAGGGCGTTGGTAACCGCGGTGGAGGTCACGGTGGCGCCGGTGATGGCGCTGATCTCATTCTCCCCCGCGGCGCCCTTGACCAGGGCCACGCTGCCGCTCTTGCCGGGGAACTGATCCTTGAAGGAATCCTCGTCCGCCCGCATACCCAGGCCGGCGGTTTCGTTCAGCTCCGTAAAGGAGATCTTGTTGACCTTGCCGTCCGGCGTCAGGCCGAGGGCCATGGTCACGTCGCCGCCGAAGCCCTTGGAGGAAACGCTCAGGGCGTAGCCCGTCACGTTGCCGTCAGCGTCTTTGCCGACAAAGGCCTCATTGATGCGGGTGGAGCCGTATTCCGTGCCCCAGTTTCCGCCGGCCAGTTCTTCCAGTTTCGCCTTTGCGGCTTCGGAAGTTTCGAACTTATCCGTTCCGGGACACACTTCATTATAGGAAGCGCGTTCCGCCATCGCTTTCTGTTCTTCGATGGTGTCTTTCGTCATGGAATACACGCCGCTGAGCGCCACGCCAGCCAGGGCAGCGATCAGGGTCAGGGCGATCACAGGCTTCGGGATCCGGAAGGGTTCCTTGCTGGTCTTCCGGGTCTTGCCGATCTTCCGGTAGGCGAAAGGCTTCTGGACGATATAGGTATCGATCAGCGGAGAACATACGTTTCCGATGATGATCGCGTAGCTGAAGGAGTCGGCTGTGTTGCCCTTCAGGCGGAACAGGCCTCCCAGCACGCCGATCAGGCATCCGTAGATGAACTGACCCAGGCGGCTGACGGGGCTGGTCACATAGTCCGTGGCCATGAAGAAGGCGCCCATCACAACACCGCCGCCGCACAGGTGCGCCAGCAGGTAGGCGGGATCAAATCCCTTGCCGCCGAACAGGCCCAGGAACACGGTGAAGCCGATCAGCACAGAGAAGCAGATCTGGCCGTGGATGATGTCCATGCTCCACAGCAGGAGACCGCCGGCAAGCAGCGCCAGGATGGAGCTGCCGATAACGCCGTCCGCGGTACCCAGGAACATCTTTGTGATGTCCACAACCTCACCGGCTTTCATGGCGCCTACCGGTGTCGCTGTCGCTACAGCGTCCACCACCGGCTTGATCGCCATCGCGTTGGCGAAGGAGATCAGCAGGAAGCACCGCGCGGCCAGCGCGGGGTTGATGAAGTTCTTGCCCAGTCCGCCGAAGCAGCCCTTGCAGACCACGATGGCGAACACGGAACCGATCACCGGGATATACAGGGGTGTCTGCGGTCCCAGGGACAGGGCAAGCAGCAGTCCCGTGACCACCGCGCTGCCGTCCCAGATCGTGCTCGGTTTTTTACATACTTTGCAGAAAAGCCATTCAGACGCCACCGCGGAAACGATTGCCAGCGCTACAATCCCGAAGGCATTCCAGCCGTAAACCAGGATACCGACGATTGTGGCAGGCAGCAGGCTCAGGGTGACCATCCGCATGATAAAGGGAGTTGTCCATTTATCCCTTGCGTGAGGAGCCGCGGAAAGATTCAGCATCGTATTCACTTCTTAGCGCCTCCTTCCCGTTTTCTCTTCTCAAGGATCTCGGCTTTGGCCTGCTTGAAGGTCGGCGTCAGCGGGCGCTTGGCCGGGCAGGCAAAGCTGCAGCTGCCGCACTGGATGCAGTCCATGCCGTACAGCTTCTTTTCATACCGTTCCAGGTCTCCGGCGATCGCCGCGTCCGCCATCAGCTGGGGCGTCAGGCCCATCGGGCAGACGGTGGTGCACCGGCCGCAGCGCAGGCAGCTGGTCATCACGGCTTCCGCCGCTTCCACCGGATCTTCGGCAAGCAGCGTCAGGCCGTTGTTCTGCTTCTGGATCGGGATGTTCAGGGAGCCGATGGCGATACCCATCATGGGTCCGCCGGAAAGCGCTTTCCGGATCTCCATGCCTTCCTTGACTCCGCCGGCCGCTTCCAGCAGCTCGGCATAGCTGGTGCCCACCCGGACGAAATAGTTACCGGGTTCGGCAACGGCTTCGCCGGTGATGGTGAAGCACTGGCTGAACAGCGGTTCTCCGTAAAGCACCGCCCGCTGGATCGCGTAGAGCGTACCAACGTTCTGCACCACGCAGCCAACGTCCGCAGGCAGCTTGCTGGTGGGGAAATCAACACCCGCCACAGCCTGGATCAGGCTGCGTTCACCGCCCTGGGGATATTTGGTGATCATGGTCTTAACGCTGATCCTGGGTTTGTCGGAAACCGCGATGCTCATGGCCGCGATCGCTTCGGGCTTGTTGTCCTCAATGCAGATCACGCCCTCCGCGTTCGGGAACAGACGGAGCACCAGCTCCAGTCCCTCCGCGATTTCATTGGAATGGATCCTCATCAGCTGGTCGTTACAGGTCAGGTACGGTTCGCACTCCGCACCGTTGGCAATAACATACTCGATCGCGTCAGGATCTTTGGGCTGAAGTTTCACCGCTGTCGGGAAGCCCGCGCCGCCAAGTCCGACAATACCTGCCGCCTGAACCCGCTGGATGATTTCACTGTTGGACAGCTTGGCCGCGTCAATCTTCTGCGTATAGTCCGCATAGGGCGTGAACTGGCCGTCATTGTCAATGATAATGCATTCGGCCATTCCGCCGCCAAGCACACGGCGCTTTTCGATTGCCTTAACCTTGCCCGAGCAGCTGGAATGAATCGGTGCTGAAACAAAGCCGTCCGCTTCGGCGAGCAATTGTCCCACCTTTACCTCATCATTCTTTTGTACCACCGGTTTCGCGGGTTTTCCAATGTGCATGGAAAGCGGGAAAACCATCTCTCCCTTCGGATCGAAGAGACGCAGACGGCTTTCCCGGCTCAGGTCCTTATGGCCTGCGGGATGTACGCCGCCGCGAAATGTGTTTTTCACTGCAGTGCCGACTCCTTTCGTCTTATACTTTCTCGCTCAGCCGGAACAGAGCAGGTACGGAATGCGTTCTTCCGCAGCCAGCTCTCCGGTCGAATCTCATGGAATTGTGTCCGGGATCTTCATCACCCCGGAATGCGCAATTTGCCAATTTTTATTTTATCAGACTCACTACTGATTGTAAAGAAGAAACCCCGTTCCGGAAGACGCTTTCAGGTTGACACTTTTCCTATTATTTCATAGAATATAATATCTGGGTTTATACATACCGGAGATACTGTAAAGCAAGGAGGGAGAAACGCCGTGAGCCATGGTTTGCACCGCTCTTTTCTCCTTCGTCTGATGCTTCTTTTCCTCTGTATTATGACCGTCATTCCCGCCTGTGTTTCCGCCGAGACAGCGCTTCGCGGATACACCCAGGAGGACGGATATGTCTACGTTTCCCTGGGGCAGTATCCCCAGACGGCAGACGGGCAGGTCCAGCCGGTCCTCTGGCGTGTGCTGGCCGCGGATGATGAGAAGTGCATCCTGCTGAGCGAATATATCCTCTTTGCCCGCTGCATGAACGCAAGCCTGACCGCCTACCGGGATGAGTTCAAAGGGGATTTCAGCCGCACAGACCTGTGCACCTACCTCAACACCGTTTTCCTCCAGGACACTTTCACCGAAGATGAAGCCGCCATGCTGCTTCCCCTGGAAGGTGTCGGGAAGGTCTTCCTGCCCAGTGTGGACGAGCTCAAAAACAAAAGCTACGGCCTGGGCGAAACGCTGGTGGGTTCGGAAAATGTCAAAAAGATCCTGGCCAATCCCGGCCTTCGTGCCTGGGGTACCGAATGGGCCATCCGGAACAACGGATATGACCCGGCCGAATATACGGACCTGAAAAAGAAATACGAAGGTTCTTCCAGAAAGGAAATGCCGCTGAAGGAACTGCGCCTGTTTGAATACAGCAACGGCAAAGGCAAACACAGCCCCTACTGGACCCGCGATGCTTCCGCGTCCGACGGCCGCCAGGCACGCTGCACCAAAGCCACCGGCGGCATCGGCCGCCTGGAGGTCGGCCGGGACAATCTCGGCGCAAGGCCGATGATTTACCTGGCCCAGGGTTCCTATACTGTCACCTCCGGCACCGGCTCCATGGATGACCCCTGTATCATTGTCAGAAAGGGCGAATAAAATGCTTCGTAAAACGCTTCCCTGTTTCCTGGTGCTGCTTCTGCTGCTGCTTGCCTTATCCGGCTGTGCCCTGGCGGAAACCGCGCCCGCGGCGGACACCACCGCTGAATTCAACGGGATGTCCTTCCCCCTGGATGCTGAGTACATCAGCCTTGGGGATACCGTCGTACAGGATTTTGACGCGTTCGAAGCCTTCCTGGACCGTTTTACCGGACTGAAGCAGGTTGATATGTGGGAAACCAAAATGCCTGCTGCCATGTGCGACCGCCTGGCTGCCCGCTACCCCGGCATGAAATGGGGCTGGACCATGGTACTGCAGGGCAAAGACCACCAGCACCTGATCCGCACCGACTATACATCCTGGTCCACACTGCATAACAACACCACTTCCCACCATAACAGCGAAGACTTCTCCATCCTCCGCTACTGCTGGAACCTGATGGCCCTGGACGTGGGCCACAACAGCGTCACAGATCTGGAGTTCCTCCGGGATCTTCCGAACCTCCGTGTGCTGATCGTTGCCTGCAACCAGGTTACGGACATTTCTCCCCTTGCGGACCTGAAAAACCTGGAATACGCGGAACTGTTCAAGAATAAGATCAAGGACCTGAGCCCCCTGTCCGGGCTGGATCATCTCCTGGACCTGAACATCTGCTTCAATTTTGTGGAGGATTATGATCCCCTGCAGAACCTGAAGAGCCTGAAGCGCCTCTGGATCTATTCCAGCCGCGTTCCGAACCAGTCCCCGCCGGACAACATCGTCCGTTTCCTGAAGGAATCCCTGCCCGATACGCAGGTGGACTCCACCCATTATTCCACCGCAGGAACCTGGAGGTTCCTTTACGGCAATACCCGCCATCCGCATTACGATGCCATTGTTCGGATGTTCGGAGAGGATCATCTCCATCCGCATTATGAATACATTCCTTTCGAGGACAGCTTCCCTCTGACGGAAGAAGCGCCTGCCGCCGCACCGGAAGCATCCGCTGAGGAACCGGCTGAAACGCCCGTTCCCGAACCGGAAGCGACCCCTGCTCCGGCTGATGAACCCACTCCCGTGCCGGCCGAACCCAGGACGGATTACCTGCTCCCCATTGACTTCACACCCGGTAAGGATCCTTCTCCCGAAGGCTATACCGAAAACGGCTACTCCGACTCCACCATCCAGGTGACAGTTGATTCCGGGCTCTTTGAAGACTGTGTTTACTGGGTCGCGGATATCCATATTAAGGACGCCTCCCAGCTGCGCACCATGTCCGCCACGGATAACGGTTCTTTTGAAAGAAATGCCCAGCGCCGTCCGGAAGCGCTCGCCGAGCGTTCCAAAGCCGTTGTCGCGCTGAACGGCGATTACTATGACAGCACAGAGCGGAAATCCCGCGGCTTTATCCTCCGGCAGGGCACCCTGTTCCGGAATAACCTGGATGAGCCCGGCCCCTGGGATGCCCGCTTCATGGATGTACTTCTCATCGACAGCAACGGTGATTTCCATATCGTCTACCAGCCCGTGAAAGACGCGGTTATCACCGTACCGGATAACGGAACCATCCTGAACTCCTTCTCCTTCGGTCCCGCCCTGGTTGACAACGGCGAACTGATTGAGGATTTCCAGGGAGCCGACCGCTGGATCAACATGGCCGCGGATGAATACCGTCAGCGGATCTGCATCTGCCAGGCCGGGCCGCTCCACTACAAAGTCATCTGCTGTGCCGGTCCCTACAAAGGCAACACCGGCATGACCATTGCCCAGTTTGCCCGCCTCGTCAAAACCCAGGATGTCCTCGTCGCCTATAACCTGGACGGCGGAGATTCCACCTGGCTCTATTTCAAGGGTGCCAAGGTCAATGACCTGGGAAGCACAGGCCGCAAGCTGATGGATATCATCTATTTCGCCTCGGCGGAATAACAGAAACGGACATGATGCCATGATGACAGACACTTTATACCCCATTCTGATCGCCGCGGGCTGTATGGCCGCGGTGATCCTGTTTGCCCGCGGCCTGAAGCGCAGGGATATTGCTCCTGTATACGCGCTTCCTTTCACAGCCGCAGGCCTCCTGCTGGCCTTTATCCTCGGCAAGGCCTTCTTCCTGCTTTTTAACAGCTATCAGCTGTCTTTTGCCGGCCTGTTCAGTTTCGCGCCCTCAGAGTTTTCCTTCACCGGCTGCCTTGTTGGCCTGGTGCTGGGGGTGGCACTGTCAGCCCTTGCCGCCAGACGTCCGGTACCTTCGGTACTGGACAGTTTTGCTTTACCCTGCTGTATCCTGGCCGCCTTTGTGCGGTTTGCGGAAGCCTTTGCCGGTGATCTGGGCCTGGCTGAAATGGCAACCTTTGGTCTGGATGAGATCTCCGACGGTTCCGCCCTGGCGTTTTTCCCGTTCGCCGTCCGGGATCAGTGGGGACAGTGGCTGCTGGCCCTTTCCACCCTGGAAACAATCGGTGCGGTGATCGCCGCGATCCTCGTGATCCGCCATGACACCGCCGGAAAGCGCGTCCTTTCTGTGCCCCGCAAAGGCACCCTCATTGAGCCCGCCCTTTTCATGCTCTGCGCCTTTGGCCTTTTCTTTGAAACCGCCAAGATCTCCGGCGTTGTATTCTACTATGTGCATATTGAACAGCTGCTCAGCGCCCTGGTGATGCTCGGCCTGCTGATCCGCCTTTGCTCCCGGCTTTCCCGCGCGGGCAGGCGGCTTCCCTGGCTTCCGGCCGGTCTTTTTCTCCTGTGTGTCGCGCTGAACGGTTTCAGCCAGTACTTCCTGGATAAAGCCTGGCGTTTTTCCGGTCTTTTCTCCGAAACGGTTTTCAGCTGGCTGAGCAGCCACCTGGAGCAGGTCTGCTATGGCGTCATGCTGCTGACCGCTGTCTGCATGCTGGTTCTGTACCATCTTTCTTTCCGGAAAGACCGGGCGGATACCGATCCCAAAGCGAAAGCTGGTGAATCCGATGAAGCTTAAACGGATCACCGCGGCATTTCTTGCTTTTATCCTGACGCTGGCTGCCCTGCCGGTCCTGGGAGAGAATACCGTCGATTCCCGTTTTTCCATGTCTCCCCTTTCCTTCCTGCGCGCCGGCCAGGCGAAAAAGAAGAGCGGGGATACACCTGTATACGCTTCCCCGGCCAAAGGCGCGGCTGAACTGGTCCGCGTTCCTTCCGGAGACAGCCTGGAGGTCATCGATGAGAACGGGAAATACTATCGGGTCCGCCTGCCCGAAAACGGCGGCTTCGGTTATGTTCCCAAAAGCCAGCTGACCGTTGATTCCCGTGTCGCGGAACCCGCGCTCCGGGACGCCCTGTGCGATGATCTTTCGCTGACGGAGCCGGCTCCCTTCCGCAAAGAGGAATACCTGACCCTGTCAGGTACGATCCGCACCGAAGAACCGGTGGATGCCCTGATCCTGTATGTTTGGGACGAAACGCTCCGCAAGGTCGAGCGAACCTATGTCAAACAGCTGGAAAAGCCCGCCTCTGAGCTGGCTGCGGGGATCCTGGACCGGGCCGTTCCCCTCAACAAGATTTCCGGCGGCCGCAAGCAGATTGTCGTGGAAGGCTGCGGCGAAAAAGATACCTTTGTCCTGTTCCGCTCCCCCGCGTATATCAGCAGGGAGCTGGAGGAGCCTAAACACATCACCGGCCGCTGCGGCGGAGTTCCCGGTATCCTGAAAGACGGCAAGGTCAGTACCGCCTGGGTCCCCACCGCAAAGAAAGGCGCACTGGAAATCACGCTTCCCGAGGATGGGCACGCGTCCCTGATCACCCTGGAGTGGAAAGTTCCCTCTGTCTCCCTGAACATCACCCAACTGGATGAAAACGGCGGCGTCATCAGCGAGGAGCTGAAGGAAGAACGCTTCTATATGCGTTCGGTTTCCCTGTCTGACAAAACAAGAAAAGTGATCCTCAGGCCCGGTGACGATGACACCTGTGCCCTGTCTGAACTCCGGGTTTACGCGGAAGGCTTCCCGGGCCACGCCGTCCAGCAGTGGGACCCCATGCCCGAAAAGATCGATATCCTGCTGGTTTCCACCCACCAGGATGACGAGTTCCTGTTCTTCGGCGGTTCCATTCCCTATTATTCCTGGCGGGATGATGTGACCATCGGTGTGCTGTATATGGCAAACTGCGGCAGGCTCCGCTACCGCGAAGCCCTCAACGGCCTGTGGTGTGCCGGGCTGAAATACCATCCGTTATTCCTGGGCCTGGAAGACTACCTGACCTACAATTTCCAGGAAGCAGCCGCCCGTTGGCGGAGCGACGAACCGGAAAAGCTGCTGACCCGCGTCATCCGGCAGTACCGTCCCGAGGTGATCCTGACCCAGGATTTCAACGGCGAATACGGTCATGCCCAGCACGAGGTAACAGCCCAGCTGGTCGCGGACTGCCTGAAGCTGGCGGAGCAGGAGGATTTCGATCCGGAATCCGTTGAATCATTCGGTACCTGGTCCGTGAAAAAGCTTTATATCCACCTGTATGACCAAAATACCATCCGCATGGACTGGGAACAGCCGCTGGAGGATCCGGTCATTACACCCATGTTCCTTGCCAAGGAAGGCTTTGACAAGAGCAAAAGCCAGCAGGCCTACTTCAGCATGGAACGCCACGGCAACCTTTACGACAATCACCTGTTCGGCCTCTATTACACCTCCGTCGGTCCCGATGTACAGAAAAACGACTTTATGGAAAACATTCCCCGGTAAGAGTTGTAAATTCTTTGCCATAGCAGTGACAACAGTCCCGGTTCATGATACAATGCCAAAAAATGGATGTTTTCAGCTGAATCTGTAAGGAGTGAACATTTTCTTGAGACTTTCCTTCCGCCGCCTGTGCGTGCTTCTTATACTGCTTCTTCTGGTGCTGGCGGGCTCCGCTGCCGCGGAGAATAAAACCTTCTCTTCCGTCAGCGAAGCGCTCAGGTATATCAAAAACAACCAGCCGGCTGAACTGACCATTGAGAATGTCAAGTTCAAGCCCACGGACCTGCTTAAGATCCGTGACGCCATGCTGGAAGGATCCGTCTTCCATTTCACCTCCACCTGGGGAAAGGTCCAGTTCTCCGATGAATCCACGGAGATCGACCTCACCGTCAGGAGCACAGGGGTTCCGGACGCGGAATTCCAGGGCTTCATTGACCTGTGCCCGAACCTGAAGCTGATCGACAATTCCAACCACACCGGACCTTCCTACAAGTTTATGATCCCGCTCATTGAAAAGTATCCGGATATCACCTTTGAGTGGAAGGTCTGGCTGGGCAAAAACCATTATTGTTCCACAAAGGCAACCGCCTTCTCCACATTCAACGAGCCTTTTGACCCGGATGCCCTGACATCCAAACAGCTGTATGAGCGGATCAGGTACTGCTCCCGCCTGAAGGCGCTGGACCTCGGCCACAACGAACTCAAGGACCTTGAGTTCCTCCAGTTTCTTCCGGACCTGGAATTCCTGATCGTCGGAGATAACCAGATCCACGACCTGACGCCGATCTCACAGTGCAAACACCTGAAATACGCGGAACTGTTCTCCAATTATTTCACCGACCTGACCCCCCTGGCCGCCTGTACGGAGCTGCTGGACCTGAACATCTGCTACTGCCCTGTACACGACTTTTCCCCGATCGACGGGCTTGAAAACCTGGAAAGGTTCTGGGCCACCATGATCCGCGGACTTCCCGAAGAAGAGCAGCAGCGTTTCATGGAAGTCCACCCGAACACTGAAGTTGATTTTAAAGGATCCCATGCCACCACCAACGGCTGGCGGAAGCATCCCCGGTATAAGCATTACATCTGGTGCCTGCGCAACAGCACCTGGATCCCCTTCGATCAGCCCCTCCCCGGCGAGGCCGAATAAGCATACCAATCGTTATCTACCCCGGAACGGAAAAGACAGAAAGCAGGTATTCCCGTGAATAACATCATTGGCCGAAGCTTTCCGCCAAATACCGTTGAACCCGGATCAGGCAGACGGTATCGGATCGCTTTTTTCACCGTGGACTGGAACTATGAACTCGTGGAGAATACGCTTCACGGGCTTCTTCAGTACACGGTTGACCATCCCAATGTACAGATCTGCGTTTTTGACTGTTTCGGTAAAGACCAGGGGAATGATAAGGACAGGAGCGAATACTCCGTTTTCCAGCTTCCGGATCTGTCCCGTTTTGACGGTCTGCTGATCCAAAGCAACCAGATCGTCCTTCGGGATGCCTGGGAAAAGGTTGAAGCCAAAATCCTGGAAACCGGCATTCCTGCCGTTTCCATAGGCTGCGAACTGAAGGGCTGTTCCCTGGTTTATTTTGACAATATCCGCGCGCAGTATGATATGGCAGAGCATATCGTCCTTGAGCACGGCGCCCGCCATATTGTTTACCTGACCGGCAATATGAACAACAGCACAGAAGGTCGTGACAGGCTGGCCGGCTTCCAGGCAGCCTGCCGGGATAACGGCATTCCGGATGAAAACATAGAGGTCATCCACTGCACCTGGCGAACCACCGATGGTGTTGACGTTGCGCGCCGCTGGATCAGCGAGGGTCGTCCCCTGCCGGATGCCTTCGTCTGCGCAAATGATGAAATGGCCCTCGGTCTCATGGAAACGCTGCAGGAAAACGGGATCCGCGTACCGCGGGACGTGCTGGTCTGCGGGTTTGACAATCTCTCCAGCGCCGAGCTGTCCAGTCCGCGGCTTTCCACCGTTCACACCGACCACAGCAAACTGGATTATTACGCCGCGGATGTGCTGCTGAATATCATTCGCGGAGAGGAAAAGCGCAGCAAGATTCCCTTCGGCTATGATCTGATCTGTTCCGAATCCTGCGGCTGCCATAACGCGCCGCGCCGCGGTGTCATCCGTGATCTTTATTTCCAGCAGACCCGGTTCCTCCGGTCCTTTTATGTCCAGCAGGACAAGATGGCTGAAGACCTGTTCGAGGCTGCGGATCTGCCGGACCTGATGCGCATTTTCAGCAGGAGCCACGCCATATTCGGCTGTGACAATGTTTACCTGTGCATCAATGAGTATTATTATGACAACTATGACAAGAGCATGTGGCCGAATTACGCGGAATGCTTTGACACCACCATGGTCCTTGTCAACGATAACGGAAACGGCCGGGAGGAAGTACTCCGCTTCCCCACCTCTGACCTCCTGCCGGAGAGCATGATGAAAACCGAACCGTTCCTGATCTTTTACCCGCTCCACTACAACACCTATTCCATCGGCTATATCGTCCTGAACGGCATCTGTGCCGCCGCCAAGCATAACCTGCACGAGAGCATCCTGAACTTCCTGGAGATCGCCATTGAAAACGTCCGGAAAAAGAGCCTGCTCCACAACCTGAATGACACCCTGGATGACCTGTATGTTCATGACGCGCTGACCGGTCTGTATAACCGTTTCGGCCTGTCACGCTGCGGACAGCAGCGCTATGATGACCTGCTCGCCTCTGAGGGCTCTGTTCAGGTTCTTTTCATCGACATGGACGATATGAAGTATATCAATGACCATTTCGGCCATGAGTCCGGTGATGCGTCGCTGAAGGTTTCCGCCCGCATTCTACAGCGGATCTGTTCCGAAAACGCCTTTATCATGCGCTATGGCGGTGATGAATTCATCATCATCGACTCCGGAAAAAACCGGTCTCTCGGTGCGGAGATCATCGCAGCCGCCGATGAGTATAACCGCGCTTCCGGAATGCCCTTCGGCCTGAGTCTCTCTGTCGGTGCTGTCCGTACAGACGCATCGGAACGTCTCCCCCTGGATGACTGCATCAAGGCGGCGGATTCCCTGATGTATCAGAACAAGCAAAAGAAAAAAGCTGCCGCTGAAGGGCAGCCTCTGTGGATAAACCGGAACCTTCCGAAATCTTAACGCTTAATCCTTCCGGATGGATGTATCTCCCTGTTCACAGTGGTAGTAGACTTTGTTGGGCTCCAGCTTAACCCCGTCTTTCGCGAAAAGTTCATCGATCGTGAGAAGCATATAGCCTTCCTCCTCCAGGTACCGGGCAATCTGCCGGGTGGATTCGGCTGTGTTGTTTTTAATGTCGTGGCACAGGATGATATCACCGTCACGCAGCTTGTTTTTCACTTTTCTCATCACCGCCGCGGTGCTGATCCCGCGCCAGTCATAAGTATCAAGGCTCCACTGTATATAAGCCCAGCCGACCTTTACTTCGATCATTCGCGGATAACGTCCGCCCGGCACCCGGTCATAGCGGACCGGAATACCGATGGATTTGATCATGGCGGTATTGACCTTCTGCGGCATGGCCCGGAGGGCTGACCCGGATGATTTGGTTACGTTGCCGTGGTGCCAGTTATGGGCGCCTATGGCATTCCCGTTGTCATGCTCGCGCTGTACCAGCCACCGGTTCTCCTTGATCCGGTTGCCGACCACAAAGAAGGTTCCCCGGGCGCCTGTTTCCATCAGTGCGTCCAGGACACCGGGGGTATTCTTGGCACTGGGTCCGTCATCAAAGGTCAGCGCGCACGTTCTGTAATAAGACAGGTTATCCGTTTCTGTTTTTCCCTCTTCCGTCATCCTGTCCCGGATATCCGGATAGAAGAACGTCACATCCATCAGTGTATACTGATCGGGATACAGCGTCTGGGCTGGATAATGCAGCACAAGGGACATACCATGAAGGGTGAAATCCGCCTGCTCAAGGGCCTCCCGTGTGCACAGCTTGTTCAGTGCTTCCGCATCCGGCTCCACATCGGGCCAGTAATCTGTCAGAGCCTGGCGCACAGTTTCACCGAGCATGTTCCAGGTTTCGTCATCGTCTTCAAAGATATCTGTCAGCAGGATCCTGTCCCCGGTTTCCATATTATAGGTCCGGGTCGTAAACTGCTGGGCCGTCAGCTTCTGGTGGTAGGTTGTCCTGGCCTGCACCAGAAAGCTCAGCCAGGTCAGTCCTGTCCGGCTGTAGCGGATCTCCACATCCAGCCGGCTGTTTTTTTTGCCGTTGTTTCCCGCTTTGGGCAGATCCGGGCTCAGTTCGTCAGCCCAGGCCTGCGCAATCCCGTTGATCTCTTCCGTAACCGCGGGATGGGCGGTTTCCACATGCCACAGTTTCACCTGTGACTTATTCTTCTGTGTGGTCACACTGGCTTTATTGGTCACCCGGTGGCAGTCCCGCAGGGATTCCGCGCCTGAAACAGGCATATTCATAAAGCAGATCAGCAGGATCAGCAGCAGGATTCCTGCTTTTTTCAGTCTTGTCATTCCCCGCGCCTCCTTTCCGGCATGATGCATAATTATAATAAAATCAATCTTTACGTGCAAGCGTTAACATGGCAAAAATAGCATCATAAAAAACCAGATTCTCACTTCTCATTCTAAAAATATGGTGTATAATGACTATGTTCGTATTTTCCTGATCGCAGAGGGAGGATCGTCATGACAGATTTTGTCAGTACGTGGAACAAGGACTCATTTCTGACTTATCCGGTTGGTCCTCTTGGGCTCATCGCCATGCCCGGAACCGAGGAGATGGGCGTAAAAGTCAACAGCTGGCTGAAAAAGTGGCAGGATCATACCGAGGAATCGATGCCCGGAGACATGAGCACCACCCCCGGTGCGGAAAGGCAGGACTTCCTGATCGAGGTCACCTGTCCCCGTTTCGGCAACGGTGAATGCAAGGGTATGATCAAAGAGAGTATCCGTGGTTACGATATGTATATCCTTTGTGACCCGGGTGCCTACAACATTGAATACGAGATGTTCGGGCAGCGTGTTCCCATGAGCCCGGACGAGCATTTCGCCAATCTGAAGCGGATTATCGCCGCGATGGGCGGCAAGGCCAAGCGGGTTACGGTGATCATGCCTATGCTGTATGAAGGCCGGCAGCATCGCCGCTCCGCCCGTGAAAGCCTGGACTGCGCCATGGCGCTGCAGGAACTGGAAAACATGGGCGTCAGCAACATCATCACCTTTGATGCCCACGATCCCCGGGTTCAGAACGCGATCCCGACCACCGGTTTCGAAAGCATCATGCCCAGCTACCAGATCTTCAAGGCTCTGCTGAAGAAAGATAAAACCCTCCGGATCGACAAGGATCACATGATGATCGTCTCCCCGGACGAAGGTGCTATCGACCGCAACATCTTCTATGCTTCCGTCCTGGGACTGGACATGGGCCTGTTCTATAAGCGGCGTGACTACACCCGCATCGTGAACGGCCGCAACCCCATCGTTGCCCATGAATACCTGGGTGACAGTGTGGAAGGCAAAGACGTTTTCGTCGCGGACGATATGATCTCCAGCGGTGAAAGCATCATTGACCTGGCCAAAGAGCTGAAAAAGCGCAAGGCCAACCGCATCTTTGCCGGTGCCACCTTTGCCCTGTTCACCAACGGCATTGATGCTTTTGAAGAAGCATACCGCAACGGCTTCATCGACCGGGTGATCTCCACAAACCTCACCTACCGCAAGCCGGAGCTTGCCCAGACCGAATGGTTTGTCGAAGCCGACCTGAGCAAGTATATCTCCTTCATCATCGCCACCCTGAACCATGACCGCAGCCTCAGCAAGCTCCTGAATCCCTATGACCGGATTCACGCGCTGATCAAGCGTTACAACAACGAGCAGATGGCTGCCGGTATGCGTTTCATCTGATTCTGAATATACAGCGAAGCCCCCGGGATTCGATTCCCGGGGGCTTCGCTTATTCAGTCATGCTTTTACTTCGGATTCATCGGGCAGTTTCTTCCGGGCCGCATGTTCTGCTACGGTAAGCTCCAGCAGTATCCAGGCCATAAACCCATAGATCACAACCGGCGGCAGGTCTGCGCCGTTAAATGAGATCTTGCCGTCCAGCATATATTCTGCCAGGACCGTCAGGCCGCAGACAACCAGTCCCCACAGTGCAGCTCCCCAGTTTCTCTTTCCGGCTTTCCTTCCCGCGAAGGCATACCAGATCAGGATCCCTTCAGCGATCAGGTAGCACAGCAGCTGCTCATAGCGCACAAACAGCCAGCGGATGCTTTGGGCCCGCATGCTTTCAAGAATAATCTGCGCAATGCACAGATAGAAAACAGTCCGCAGGAAGCACAGCCTGTCTTTGCGGTTTCTGAATGCGAAAAGGGCGATCCTCAGGTAAACCATTCCTTCCAGCATAAAGACCGCCAGGTAGTATTCAGGAAAATCCGGATTCCATACTTCCGATACCGCAAACGGGAACGGCAGACCCTGCTCCAGGTAATCACCGGTGCCCAGGGCGCCGAGCCAGTACTCCGCAAACCGGAAAAGCGCCGCCAGCAGAGCACCGGGCGCTGCGAACGCGTTCAGTGCCTTGCCCGTTTTCACCTTCATGATCCGTGCGGCAAGAGCTGCTGCCAGGCATACACCCGCGGCGCCGCCGTAATAGGACAGCTCATTCTGGTTCAGGGAAAACAGGTAAGTGAAAAAACCTGTTTTCAGGATATAGGAAAAACGGAACAGGAAATACAGCAGTTTGGCGCCTGCCAGGCCCAGCACAGTGCCCAGCAGCAGCACCAGTCCGCTGAACGCCGCCGCCTTTCCTGCCGGAAGCTTCAGTGCTTTCATAGCTGAAAGCATAAACAGCAGGCAGCATAATATAGAACTGCAGGCAATAAACAGGAGATAAGCAGGAATATTAACGTTCATACCGCACCTCACTTAATTCTCAAAGCAGGCGCTGGCAAAATAGACAATATCAGACAGTTTCCGGATGTTCTGATTGGTTTCGACGTTCACATTGTTGACCTTCTTGCCCAGGAATACAAGCTGGGTGGAGCCGCCGCCGTCCAGGATATAGGCGTTGGGACAATCAGGGGCAATGCTGAGGATCAGCTGTTTGAACTGTGCCATGGTCGCGCCGTCCCTGGTTGCCACTGCCATATAATGGAGCGGTCCAAGCTGCATCAGGCAGAGGCGGTCGCAGCGTCCGTCTGCGTCGGCAAACTGAGGGGAATGGGCGTCATCCATCAGGTAGTCGTCTTCCATGACTTCACCGTCCCGGATGATGGCCGGTCCGAACTGAAGCGCGTTGATCACTCTTTTTCCGTTGATCTGCGTTTTGTCCATTGTTTCCAGTTCCGGTCCGCCCGGCAGGATATGGAAATCCCCGGCTTCATCGATCAGCAGCATATCCAGGCGCTTATCCACCGTATCACGGAAAACCTGACCCTGGCGCAGGACATACTTGAAGGATTCATTGCCGTGGAAATCGCCGCAGTAATCGCCGTTCATGGCAAAAACAGCATTCACACGCTGCGCGATGGTGGAGGCACTCAGCCTGCGTTCCGTGATAAAGGTGGTCGGATCCGCGGAAGCGGTGCGGATCTGGGAAGGATCCTTGATCACAATATCAACGGTATAGTATTCCCGGTTGATCAGGTCGCTGTGGGTCCGGAGGCTTCTTTCCACCCGGATGGAGGGATCTTCATACACCAGCAGGTCGGGAGAATACTCCGCCGTATAAGGCGCGCCGCCGGTCAGGTCGATCGGCAGCGGACGGACCTGTCCGTCCGCCCAGGCGGAAACAGTAAGCAGCATGATAGCCGCTGTGATGAACAGAATAGATTTTTTACGAAAGCGCATACAGATACTCCTTTTACGACAGACTGAAACGTCCATACACGTTTACATATTTTACCGGATTTTCCGTTGATTTTCAACGCTTCCGGACGAAATTTTACATTCATTACGGATTTGTCAAAAGAAGAGATTAGTCAATATGTTCAAACATATCATTGCCTTTGGTGTCCGGTCCCACAGTAGACCTGTACAGGCCGAACAGGGATGAATCGTAGGTAATGCTCTGGCGTTCCATACGGAAGTATCCGTACTGGGAATGATGCATCTCAAAAGCTTCCACCGCGATCTCCCAGGGCGTGAACCCGCCGAGTTCCTCCAGGGGGATATGCCAGTCCATATGCACCTGGTTTTTTTCGTACAGGTGAACGTACAGTTTTTTCACGTCCCACGTGCCATACTGCGCTGCGGATTCCGGGTCATAGGAAGGATCAGATGCCAGTTCCGTTCCGCGGCATACCTGGGAAGAAGTCAGGCGGTGCTGGGTATGGCCGTATTCACCATTCAGGTCCTGCACCACGATCACATCGGGCTTGCAGCGGCGTATTTCCCTTACAATTGCCGTCTGGGAGTCCGGCCACAGGTTTGTTGCCACGTCAAAGCTGGAAACATCAGCGTCTTTATATCCCAGGAAAACCGGATGGATTCTCATTCCGGAGATCCATATTCCGTCCAGCGCTTCCCGGTAGCGGGCCCGTCCGCAGTTGGCCATATAGACGATTCCCAGTTTCTTTCCCAGATGACTGTACCAGGGGACCAGGCCTGAGAAGAACAGGATTTCATCATCCTGGTGGGTGGAAAAAAGCAGCATATCCAGCTTGTCCGGCATGGGCTGCCACTGCTGAACCACTTCCCGGGGGTAATCTTTTCCGTAAACCCTTACGGAAGACATACGCAGCCGGGTGCCGTACGGATGGATCACCACGGTACAGGCGTTCTCCGGCAGTTCAACCGCATCCACATAAAAGCCGGTTTCCAGCGTCCGGTTCAGCAGGATCTTCCCTGCCTTGTCAAACACCCTGATCTCTGTTTTTTCCGGAGGCTTGTACCATTCCACCTGTAAAAGAGCGGCAGGAGTATCCTCCGGCAGTGTGATGGTCAGTTCTTTCCTTTTTTCGGTGGGGCTCCAGCAGGTTTCCGGGTTGGAATCCAGCAGCCTCTGGTCATTCGGCAGGAAAGTACACAGGCTGTTCAGGTTTGCGGGATCTTCCGCCTTCCCGGCCACAAAAAACGGCAGGCGCGCCAGTACGATCCCGCTGCCGGAGGAAAAGCCCTGGATGCAGAGCATTTTTCTTCCCGCGTTCAGCCCCTTGGTCGGCATAACCCGCTGCCAGTCTGCTGTGTCCGCTGCTGAAACCGGTTTCTCCGGTGTATACAGCCAGGTGCGTTCCAGTTTTCCCTGCCATTCATCCCACAGGAAGAAGGCAAAGTAATCCACCGGAGCAGAAAGCTCCTGGACCCCGTTCAGCAGGATATAATCCTCATCCTTTGGGCGGACCATTGTATTGGCCATCCGCAGCGTGGAGGAAGAAACCGCTCCGCTCACAGGGACATGGCCGTCAGGAATGCCGGCGAGGTTCATTTTTGACTTTGAAACATAACCGGTCTTATCTCCGTATTGGATCTTCCAGCTCTTTTTCCCCGAGCCGAGCAGGACAAGCCCGGAATCCGCCTCGATACGCTCCGCGGGTTTGCCGGAAAGATCAGCCGACTGATAGACTCCTGCGCTTTTCACTCCCGAAGCCGGACGCAGTTCCAGGCGGAAGGAAAGATCACAGAATGTCATCTCCGGAACCGTTTCCTCCGCAGATGCAGTTATGCACAGAATACACAGAATGGCCGCAGCCAGGATCAGCATCGCTTTCTTCATCTCAAAACCACCGTTGTCATTGCTGAAAATCCTGCTGATTATATCACGATCGGATGGAAAGCTCAACGAGAGACGTCCTGCGCCGTCTTTTCTTTCCCGCAAAAAAAGAGCTCCGGATGATTCCGGAGCTCTGGGTTTATCTGTGTTTACTGGGCAATGCTGTCCACCATGGCCAGCTTCACCGTCAGATCCACATATTCACCGTCGTAGGAGATCCTGCCGTCGCCGTATACCTGGTCGGGACGGAAGACCTTCACAGCTACTTCATCGCCTTCCTTCAGCTTTGCGATGATTTCCACCTCTTCGGTGACGCTGGTGATCACTTGGCCGTTGACTTCCACCATGATGTCGCCCACCTGCAGGCCTGCCGCCTCCGCGGGGCTGTCCTTTTCCACTTCTTCAATATACACGCCCCTGGGCAGCTGGCCCCTGGTGTCCTTCACTGTGCTGACGGTCACGCCCATTCTCGGCTTGCCCTTCAGGTCATTGCCGGTGTTTTCATTATTTTCAGTATCCGCCGGTTCGGCTGCAGCGCCTTCTCCGTTCAGTGCGGCTTCAATAATGTCTTTCGCCTCATTGATCGGGATGCACATACCGATGCTTTCAACAGCAGCGTTGGAGCTGTACCGGGTGCCGCTGTACTTCAGCGTCGGGATGCCGACCAGCTGGCCGGCCGTGTTGAACATGCCGCCGCCGCTGTTGCCGCTGTTGATGGCAGCGTCAGTCTGGATCATGCTGTTTACGATCTGGCTGTTCCTTCCGTACTTGTCAATCGTGCTGCTCTCGCTGGCGATCTCCCGGTTCAGTCCGGAAACAATACCCGCGGTTGCCGTGCCGGTAAACCCGATGGGGTTGCCGATACACACAACCCAGTCACCGATCACCAGGTCATCGCTGTTGCCCAGTTCCACCGGTTCAAGCGGCAGGCCGGGCACCTGCAGAACGGCCACGTCCTTGTCCGCGTCGCTGGCAACCACTGTTGCGTCATAAAGGTTCTTTTCATCCTCGTCCAGAGAGATCTTCAGGCTGTGTGCGCCTTCCACAACGTGATAGTTGGTCAGTACATATTCCTTGGCGATCACTACGCCGGATCCGCTGCCGTATTTCACTTCCTGGGAAGAATCAGGCTGGGTATATCCGTAGCTGCCATAACCGTTCCCGTAGCCGCCGAAGTAGCTCCAGGGGAAATATCCGCCGAAGTTGTCATAGCCGCCGTAGTTGTTGTTCACAATCTGGTAATTGTTCACGCCGACAACGCTGTCCCGCACCTTGGCGATTGCCTCGGTAAAGGGAGACGTCAGAACCACTTTTTCTTCCGCGTTCGCGGCAGGCTGCGCGGCGCCGATCACGGTGCCCGCAAATACACAAACAAGCGCCAGGGCGATAATGCCCATCACTTTATGATTCAGGATCTTTCTCATCTCAAAAACCTCCTTTCCGGTTTTCGCGATCAGTATATTCCCCTTTTTTGTCCGGAATATGAACGCAATATGAACTCTCAAAAAAAGACAGTGTCTTTTTTAATACAGAATGCTGAATGAAATGGTCTGACTCCAAAGTTGCTTTGTGTTTTGATTTTTTAACAGTATTCAGCTTGTGATAAATTCTCATAAAGCGGAAAAGACTCTATCATTCTGCATTCTGCATCCTTAATTCTGCATTGAAAAAGGTCTTGGTTCATCCAAGACCTTTTTCCGCCAGACCAATATTATACATAAACTCGCCCGCCCAGTAGATGGTTCCGGCTATATGCTCTTCCTGTCTTCCTTCGAAATAGAACCGCACCCGCTTCATACCGGTGTTCTTGCAAAGCGTATTCACCATGCTGTAGCACAGCAGCATTTCGTTGTCCGCGCCGTTCTCCAGGATCGCTTCCCGGAAATTCTCGCTCAGGTTCACAAGCAGCGTATCGCCTTCAGCGGAGATCCCAAGGATATCGTCCTCCCGGATCCCTTCGGGCAGAGTAGCGGTGACGCCGTTTTCCCGCTCTGTTGCATCCGGTCCTTCCATCACCACGCACAGCTGAGCCCGGGGGCTGTCGGCAGCCCTGCGTGTAATGGGCTGTTCACACTCGCACAGGATACCGTTCCGGGCAAAATAAACGGTGATGCTTCCCTTCAGAAAGGGTTCAACCACATCACGGGAGAACAGGCCTCCCAGCGCCGTAACCGCGCTGAAATGTTCCGTTTCCTTCAGTTCTGTAACCAGCTGATTCTGGTTTCCGACGCGGAAGGATACATACCGGATATTCGGCACAAAAGTGGTCAGCATATAGATCATGGCAGCTTCGTAACAGGCCGGGTCTGTCTTTCCTTCCCTCAGCCGTTCCTCTGCGTCCTCCCGCAGGCTCAGCACAAGCTGCTGTGTTCCGTCCTCCCTGTCGATCACAAGGGGATCGCGAAGCAGCAGGCTCTTCAGTTCCGGGATGTTCTGCCCTTCCGGCATGCTCTTCAGGACGGTGCTCACCGTATCAATCAGCCCCGTCACAAGCTGTGCCTGGGTCTGGCCCGCAAAGGATACTTCCCGTATGGTGCATCCAACGCCCCGGCCGTCCGGAAGCGGATAATACAGCGTTGCAGGGGTTTTCAGCGGGATCTTTGCCGCGTCCATTCCCGTAGGGGTACGCTTGGCCTCCATCTGTTCCCAGGCCGTCTGGATATTGAATCCCTGGATATTTTTGTCCGGTTGTCCCACAAATGTTCCCAGGGGCATATTGCCGGTCATTTCATGGCTCAGCCCGGCGATCAGGAAGTTCACATAGCTTATTTCATCCAGCTCGCACAGCGTGGCGGTAATCGCAAGGTAATCCTTATAAACCTTTTCCTTCCGAAGCTGATCAAGGATAGAAGCGGACAGGTTCACGGTACACACGCCGCCGCTGATCTCCACCGGATGGGTCCCGTACAGTCCGACCGGTTTATTGCCGCCAATTTTCAGCGCTTCCGTGTCGCCCTTGAAAGCGAACAGGTTCAGCAGCAGATGTTCCACCGTATCCAGCAGGTTCTCTCCGTCCACCTCTGTCGTGCGGGAAACCAGGTAAAGGCCGTCTGTTCTCGGGAAAAACATCCTGTATTCCCTGTTTATGCCGAGGCTCTCATCCCCGTCCGGTGCATGGTACCGGTCTTCCGCCGGCGGCAGTGTCGGCGCGGGTGCATGCTTTTCCTCCATGCTGCTGTCTGTACAGCCCGTCAGCAGGAAAAGGAGGCAGAAAGCCGTCAGCAGGCTGATCACTCTTCTTTTCACGGCGTTTCTCCTTCCTGCGGGAACGTCACCACAAACTCCGAACCCTTTCCGGGTTCGCTGTGAACGGAAATGCTTCCGCCGTGCATTTTCACCATCTGTTTCACAATGCTCAGGCCAAGTCCCGTACCGCCGGTATCCCTGCCCCGTGCTTTGTCCACCCTGTAGAAACGTTCAAAAATATGTTCCTGGTCTTCCTTCGGAATACCCACGCCGTTATCCTTCACACGCCAGACAATGTCGCCGTCTTCCTCCCGCAGGGATACGGAGATGGTTCCCTCTTCCGGCGTGTACTTGATGGCGTTATCCATCAGATTGTAGATGATCTGGTTCAGTTTGCTCCTGTCCCCGTACAGGTACAGGCCGCCCTCCACGTCCTCGGAAATCACCTGGTGATTCTGTTCCGCGGCAGGCGTAAGCATCCTGATCGTTTCCAGCGTCAGCTCACTCATGTCCACGCAGTCCCGTTTCATATCTTCCTTGTTGTCCAGCCGTGTCAGCACCAGCAGATCCGTAACAATTCCCGTCAGCCGGTCGATCTCATGATTCATATCCTTCATGAAATCCACCCGGACCTCTTCCGGCATATCCGGCTGATAGATCATGGATTCAAGCAGGATCTTCATGGTCGCCAGCGGCGTCTTCAGTTCGTGGCTTGCATTGGAAACAAACTGGTTCCTTGATTTATCCAGACTTTCAAGCTGAGCAGCCATCGTGTTATAGTTTTCCGCCAGTTCCCGCAGCTCCCCGCTGCCCCGTACAGGCACACGGACGCTCAGGTCGCCTTTTCCCATCTTCCTCATGGTCCGGCTGACCGCCGTGATCGGATTCGTCAGAATCCGGCTCAGGATCAGCGCCACAACCAGGGCTGCCACCGCGATCATGGCAAATATGCTGAGAAGCTGCACACGGACAGACTTCAGGGAATCCATCAGCTTCTGGACGCGGCCCACATACAGGGCTACGCCTATTCTTCCCTGGTACCCCTCTATTTCACGGGCACTGTAGGCTACATACTCAGCGCCGCGTTCTCCGCTCATTGCTTCCACAATGGCTTTTCCGGGAGAATGGATGTTATAGGCTTCCTTTTCCCCTGCCAGGACCCGGAGCACCTCATCCACCTGCACCCGCTGTCCGCACAGGGTCTGGAAGGTGTCATACTGGATCTTGCCGTCATTATCGATCAGCATCAGCCGGCCGTCCATGGTGGCAGCGTGGTCCTCCAGCAGTTCGTTCAGCTCATTGGCGGAAACAGACTGAAAATAATAGGCCGCGTCTATCGCCAGCTTCTCTGTTTTGAGGCTGTCATCCCGCTTCCTCTGATCAAACAGATATTGACTGACCAGCCCGGTCAGGCTGGTCGCCGCAACAAAAAAAGAAATGCCTACAATGAGAAAAAAGGCCAGCAGGATTTTCCACCTGATGCTGGCCATAAAAGCGAGTTTAGTCCTGATCCGTGAAATAGTAACCAACTCCCCATTTGGTAAAGATGAATTCAGGCTTTGATGTGTCCCGTTCAATCTTTTCCCTCAGACGGCGGATATGGACGTCCACCGTACGGGCATCGCCGGCATAGTCATATTTCCAGACCGTTTCGAGCATCTGCTCTCTGCTGAACACAGTGCCGCGATTGGTTACGAACATCTGGAGCAGGTCAAATTCCTTGGCTGTCAGCTTGATGTCTTTTCCGCCAAGGGTAACGCTCCGCTTGATCAGGTTCACTTCCATATCGTGGACCCGGATCACCCGGTGTTCCTGCTGCTGGACGCTGCCGGAAACACGGCGGAGGATCGTCTTGATCCGCGCTTTGACTTCAAGAATATTGAAGGGTTTGGTCATATAATCATCCGCGCCGTATTCAAGCCCGAGGATCTTATCCATATCCTCACCCTTGGCGGTCAGCATGATGATCGGAACATCACTGCGTTCACGGATCCGCTGGCAGACAGCAATACCGTCCAGTTTCGGCAGCATCACATCCAGAAGGATAAGGTCAAAAGACCCTGCTTCAAACTTGGACAGGGCTTCCTCGCCATCCATGGCGCTGTCTGTTTCGTAGCCTTCCTGCTCCAGCGTATATTTCAGGCCTTTCAGGATCAGAGGCTCGTCATCCACAAGGAGGATCCTTTTACCCACTGAAAACACCCTTTCGTAACCAATACTGGGTAAATTGTATAATAATTATTAGAAAAAAGCAAGGGTTTGTTACAAAGCATTGTAAAAACTGTAACGAAAAAAGGAAACCGCCTCATGGCGGTTTCCTTTGGTTACATTGTAAAATTATTCGTATTTCACACTGCAGTCTGTGTTCTTGTTCATCTTTCCGCCGTGGGAAGACTGGAGGTAAGGCATCAGGATGATCAGTGTCCGGCCTTTCTGCAGCTTGATTTCATTACCGTCTTCACCGTAGAAAACAGTCCGGCTGTTGTCATCGGTCCGTTCCCAGACGCCCTGGTAGTGTTTGCCGGCCATGAAGTAATCGGCGTTTCCTTTGCCCACCAGTTCCGGATCAGGCCGGGTGCTTTCGATCCAGTTCATGCGGATGCTCTGGACGATCACGTTGTTGAAGGTGATGATCTCGTTTTCATCACGGCTTTCCGCAACGATCTTCTTCACGGATTCGCCCTGGCTGTTCTTGACCTTCTTGATCACCGGGTTCACCAGCACGGTGTCCTTGTAGGGAAGGTCTTCATGATTTTTAACGTAGTTGTAACGGATGTAGGCATTGAGCTCGGAATCGTATTCCATACGGTTGTCCGTCTCATACTTATTGCCGTGGGACACATAGATGATGTTCGCGGTATCGCCGCCGTCCGGCACATCATCCGTAAACAGCCAGGTGTGATTGGCAGGAACATTGTCCTTCGGAACGATGTTCTTCACAATGTCCGCCAGCATGAAGATCTCGCTGTTCGCGCTTTCAATGCCGCTGAGGCGCCATACATAGTCTTCCCAGCACTTGGGATAGTCGCCGACGTACACTACGCCCGGATCGCTCGGAGTGGCGCCCTGCGGGTTCTTAACACCCAGCCTGCGCCATTCACCGGGAACGTCCGCGGAGGAATACCCGGAGGTGCAGAACGCGCATCCCCATTCCTGCCGGAGGCGGCAGTGGGTCAGGCGTGTGCTGCGGACAAAGCCGACATAGTCCGGAATCGTATCAGAGAAGACCATGGTCATACGGCTTTCACCGCCGCCGCGCTTCTGAACGGCTTCATAGACCACGTCGGAATAGGATCCGTTGACCGGAGCAACAATATACAGCTTGCCGTTCTTGGAAACTCCGATGCCGTTGCCGGAGTTGGAGATCTGCACCATGATCGGCTGGTATTGGCCGGTCACGGCCACACCCAGGAACCCGTCGGGTGCATCGATCTCATCCAGGGCCCGGCCGGTAGTGGGGCTGTAACCTTCACCGATGACTTCGTCAGCGCTTTGGTTCAGGCCGGCACGGTTGATATTGATATTGCGTTCGGTAACTCCGTCAATTTCAGTCGGATCTGCCAGCGCCGCTGACACTCCCGCAAGCATAGAAAGGGCAAGAATCAGACTCAGGATCTTTTTCATTCAGATATCCCTCCTGTATGTGTACATACTGTAAAAACCTCAGATATGTTATCACACAACGGGAAAAATGTCAAACTTTTGTAACATTTGGAAAAGACATTTCTTATTCTTCCGTCTCAATGGAATCCTTTGCCGCGACAATGACCTTCCGCTGGTAGCAGGAGAAGATGCTGTCAACCTCATCCCTGTCCGGAGCCTTGAACAGCATGCTGACTGCGGGAACGATCACCAGGCCTGCCAGCATACAGAATGCGCCGGCATTGATGGGAGAAGCCAGGAAGCCCAGGTTCAGGCTCAGCACCTTCAGGTTCACCAGCATGTCAATGATCATAAAGACAGAGGAGAACAGCATGGCAGCCCAGCAGCCCTGCTTTGTGGTGCGCTTCCAGTACAGTCCGTAGAGGAAGGGGGCCAGGAAAGCACCGGCCATCGCGCCCCAGCTGACGCCCATAGCCTGGGCGATAAAGGCTACACTTGAATTTGCCTGAACAATTGCCAGCGCCGCGGAGATCACAATAAACACCACGATCAGCACCCGCATAACCAGCAGCTGCTTTTTCTCGTCCATTTCCTTAACAACGCGGCCCTTGAGCAGATCCAGGGTCACTGTGGAGGAGGAAGTCAGCACCAGGGAGGACAGGGTGGACATGGAGGCGGAAAGCACCAGGATGATTACGACCGCGATCAGGAAGGGAGACAGGGTTTTCAGCATGGTCGGAATGACGTTGTCAAAACCGCCCGCGGGAGTTCCGCCTTCCGCCGCACCGAGTTCTGCGGCAAACAGCCGGCCAAATCCGCCCAGGAAATAGCATCCGCCCGCAACCACCATCGCGAACACGGTGGAGATAATGGTTCCTTTATGGATATGTGCTTCACTCTTGATCGCATAGAACTTGCCGACCATCTGGGGAAGGCCCCAGGTACCCAGGGATGTCAGGATGACCACACCAAACAGGCTCAGCGGATCAGGCCCGAAGAAGGAATTGAAGATGCCCGGAACGGATCCGTTTGCGATGCCCGCGTCCTGTGCGGCAGCCAGCCCCTGCAGAGAAGCCATGAAGCCGCCCTTGCTTCCGAGTACCGCGGCAATCACCGCGACGATACCCACCAGCATGATCAGGCCCTGGATAAAGTCATTCACCGCGGTGGCCATATAGCCGCCGACGATCACATAAATGGCAGTCAGCACCGCCATAACGATCACGCAGACAGAATAATCCACGTTGAAAGCCATATTGAACAGGCGGCTCAGGCCGTTATACAGGGAAGCTGTATAAGGGATCATAAAGATGAAAATAATAATGGAAGCCGCGATCTTCAGGGAAGGCGCCGAGAAGCGCTTGCTGAAGAAGTCCGGCATAGTTGCACTGGAAAGGTGCTGGGTCATGATCCGGGTACGCCGGCCAAGGATAACCCACGCCATCAGGGAACCGATGAGTGCGTTGCCGATACCGACCCATGTGGCAGCAATACCGAATTTCCAGCCAAACTGTCCGGCATAGCCGACAAAAATAACAGCAGAGAAATAGGATGTACCGTAAGCAAAGGCTGTCAGCCAGGGACCAACGCTCCGTCCGCCGAGCACGAAACCGTTCACATCGGTGGAGTGCTTCCTGCAGTAGAAGCCCACATAGACCATGACGCCAAAGAAGACCAGAAGCATACCGAGTTTGAGTGCCAGATCGCCGAATGCCATAAGTTTTCCTTCTTTCCGGGGTACCGTTTCATGAAAAAAGCCCCTGTGTCCGTCTGGACACAGAGGGCGAATAATCATCGCGGTACCACCTCTTATTTTGCCGTTCCGTCGGAAACGGCCTCCGGATACTTTCATATCCTTTGCGCTGTATCGGGCGCCCCCGGCTCTCCTACTACCCTGTCGGGATTCAGATAACAGCTCCGGAGAGTATTTCGGTTCAACAGCTCCGGCTGCCTCACACCGCCCGGCAGCTCTCTGTACGGAATACCTGTTTACTTACTGGATCTCCTTCATCGCAACGCCATGGTATTACGGAAGCCGGGCTCCGTCAAGGGGAGAGTTCCTGAAAGAACAAGAAACAAACAATCTGCTTCATTATATAACCTTCACAAGCAGCAGTCTTCCCTCCCGCACGTAAACCTGCGCGGTTCTGCCCGGCAAAACCTCATTGCTGATCCCGTACTGGTATTCGCTGGTGATCTCCCCGTCCGTAAGCGGGTATTTGGCGTTTCGGATGCTGATGCCCTTTGCGGTTCCGCTGATATTCAGCAGGGAGAAATACGAACAGCTGTCCTCCACTTCCGCGGGCACACGGGAGACAACGCTCATCTCCGAATAATCATCCAGGATCCGTGCGGGAATATCCAGGGAGTCCAGGTACAGCAGCAGGGAGATATTCCCGAAAGTGTGGTCAAACCGTTCTCCCGTCACTCCAACCAGGAGAAACTCCCTGTATCCGCGCCGGACGGCTTCCTTCACGGCGTAAACCGTATCCGTATCATCCTTTTCCCGTGGCAGCACGATCGTTTCAATATCAGTTTCCGGTTTTTCATGGGAGTCAAAGTCACCTACGATCAGGTTTGGTTCCCTTCCGATCTCCGGTATGTGTTTCAGGCCGCCGTCACAGTACACCAGCCAGTCATCCTTCCGCAGGCTTTCGCGGATCCGCTGGTACCGGCGGATTTCAGCTCCTCCGATGATCACACATCTCTGCACCGGCTGCACCTTCCTTTCCTGTCACAGAGACAGGGTAATCCCCTGCCCTGAAACCGTCAAGTCTTCTTTTCGGCAATCTCCTGTGCGAATCATGTTCCTGTACCGTATTCCTGTTGACAAACAAGGGGCGGGTGATATAATGACGCTGTTCCGACGCGAACATTGACGCTGGGGGGGCCGGTATCCGGCTGAGAAGGCATACGCCTGACCCTTGGAACCTGTGTAGGTAATCCTACCGTAGGGAAGCGGCCGTCATCAAACCAAACCGCTTCCCGCATGTCATCGCGCATGTGGGATTTTTGTTTGCTCGCACACCGGAAACTAACAGAATTCGGAGGGTTTGATTATGTTTTCCTGGATGTTCACCTCTGCCCTGGCTGAAGAAGCTGCCGAAACCGCCGCTTCCGAACCCACCTGGCTGCAGAAAGCCTTTGAAAAATTCGCTGAAACGCCCCTGACCGTCTGGATCGCCCTGGCTGTCCTGGTCGCACTGGGTGCCATTCTCCTGACCATCTCCAAAACTTCCCGCAAATGGGACGCGAGGATGCTGTCCTTCGGAGCACTTTCCGTTGCGTTGTCCTTTGTGCTCAGCTGCATCCGGCTGTACAGGATGCCCCAGGGCGGTTCCGTAACTCCTGCCAGCATGCTGCCGATCATGCTTTTCTCCGCCGCGTACGGGGTAGGCCCTGGCCTGCTGACCGGTCTGGTCTACGGCGTGCTGCAGTATCTCCAGGGCGGATGGTTCCTGAATGTCTGGCAGTTCGCGCTGGATTACCTGCTGGCCTTCGCTGCCCTTGGTCTGGCCGGTCTGTCCCGGAAGATGCCTGAAAAGTGGGGGCTCTATGCCGCCATGGTCATTGCCGCCCTCGGCCGCGCCCTTTCCGCCACGCTGGCTGGTATCATGTTCTGGGAAACCGCCCCGGTAGCAAGCCTGGTATATAACGGAACTTACCTGATCCCCGAAATTGTGATCTGCATCATCCTGGCTTTCATTATTGCAAAGCCTGTTATGAGGATCATGAAATCCGCTTCAAGGTAATCATCATTATATACATTTTGCAGAACGGCTTACATAAAGCCGTTCTTTTTTGGCCGTTTTTTGTCTCATTTTTGCAAAATGTTACATTTTGACCGGATAAGTAGTTGACATCGGTTACATAATACTGTATGATATGAAAAAACAGTAAACGTTTTCACGGCCAGAAAGGAGATTTTTAATCATGGTCAGGCTGAAGGACATAGCTGAGGTTTGCGGTGTTTCGGTTGCAACGGTTTCCCGTGCTCTGAATGGATTAACAAGCGACAGTAAGGAGAGAACTGCTTTTATCGTCCAGACCGCAAAGGATATGGGCTATTATCCCAATGCGGCCGCCCGGACGCTGAAAACAAGCAGGTCCAACAATCTGGGAATCATCTATGAAGATCGTATGAACCACGAATACTTCAGCGCCCTCTTTGACGAACTGCGCCGTGAAGCGGAAAGGCACAGCTATGACCTGACTTTCCTGGGCCGGGGCAATTACACCGATAAAAACTACTATGAGCATGCCCGCCAGCGGAGCCTGGACGGCGTGATCGTGGTGCAGGCCGACTTTGAATCCGCCGGCATCATCCGGCTGGCCACCAGCAGCATCCCCACCGTCATCGTGGATCATGCCTATGACGGATGCGACTGCGTCGCCAGTGACAACCGCACAAGTATGGAACAGATTGTTCGCCATGTCTATGACCGCGGACACCGCCGGATCGCCTTTATCCAGGGTGAAAAAGGTGCAGTCAGCCGTGAGCGTCTTGCAGGATTTTATAAGATCTGTGCAGAACTTGGATTACGTGTTCCTGTGGAATATGTCCAGGAAGGGCACTTCCACAACGCCGCAGACTGTGCGGAATGCATCATGAAACTCCTCCAGCTCAAGGATAAGCCCACCTGCGTCCTCTGCCCCGATGACTACAGCTGTCTCGGAGCGCTGTGGCAGCTGAAGGCCCAGGGCATCAATGTGCCGGAGGATATCAGCCTGGTTGGCTATGACGGAATCCTCGTCAGCCAGATGATTTCTCCCTGCCTCACCACCTACCGGCAGGATACGGCGCGTATCGCACAGGAAGTGTTCAATCTGATGATCGACTCGATCGAATTCCCGGAAAGCCATGTGCCGAAGCTGGTCACGGTTTCCGGCAAACTCGTAGAGGGAGAAACTGTTGGATGAAACTGACAATCCGGCAAGTGCCGCTTTTCCTGTTACTGCTGATTCTTCTCTTTTCTGTTCTTCCCGCCCCTGTGGTTGGTGAGGACGCTCCACCTGAAGAAATTGTTGATGAAGTGCTGCTGGACTCCGACCCTGAGGAAACCGACGGGGAGGAGACCGGCAGCACTGCCCGTGATGCCCTGATTGATGACATCATTGACCTGGGAGAATCCCTGTATAAAAAAGCCAACGGGAAATCCCAGCGGGCCCATTACAAAAGCGATATCTATATCTGCAAAAACTTCACGGTCTACCTGTTCCGCCAGAACCGGGACAAGTACCGCATGGCGGAGTATCCGGACGTTCCCCTTGTGATTCCGGACAACCTGCCCTCCTCTGAGTGCAAGCCCTATTACTACGGCTTCCTGTGGAAGGATATTCCTGCTGAGAAAGGCAATCCGTTTTACGAAGCCGCTCAGTTCCGCTATGACAAGAGTCTCAGCAAGGAGGACAACATGGAACTGGCCCTTGCCTTCATGCGGGAAGTAAAGCGCGGTGATTATTTCCAGATGTCCGCGGATTATGAGTATGGCAAAGGCGCCCACAGCGCCATTATGATTTCCGATTACGATCCGGAAACAAACACCGTCCACTGGATGGATTCCAACATGCGCGGCGGAAAGAAAAACGGCATCCGTTACGGTCTGGTTCAGTTTGACGAAGTGAAGGAGATCGACTGGTGGGCTAAAGCCTTCTGCCACAAAAAACGCGGCGCCACCATCTACCGGCTCCGGGATGATATCATCTTCGCCGGCAGCAACGAATAAAAAACAACATCAAAAACCCGCATCCGGACATGTCCGGATGCGGGTTTTCCTTTGCAGGCTTTATTCCTTTGCTGCCGCTTTTGTTTTCACGTTGCGGCGGTCTGTCGTCCTGACCACAATCTTCTGAATGCAGATGAACAGCAGGAGCAGCAGGCCTGTTGCGATTTTGCCCCACCAGGAAAGGAGGTTTCCGTTGAAGGTGATCAGTGCCGGAATAAGGGATTTCAGCATCACGCCGAACAGCGTACCGATCATATAACCTACACCGCCGGTCAGCAGTGTACCGCCGATGACCGCGCAGGTGATCACGTCCAGTTCAGCGCCCTGCAGGGACAGATTCCATCCGCTCTTGACATACAGGGCATAGGTGATGCCGGCGAGCACAGAGCACAGTCCATTGAAGCCGTAAACCAGCACCTTGGTGCGTCCCACGGGAAGTCCCATCAGTTTGGCACTCTGTTCGTTGCCGCCGATCGCGTAGATGTTCCGGCCGAAGCGCGTACGCTGCAGGAGGTAAATACCGATCAGCAGGATGACGAAGAACAGGAGCACGTTGAAGTTGATATAGGAAATAGGCTTGACCTTGACCCACTCGCCGTCTTTCAGGTGCATGATGTTGATCTTCCAGCTGGCCAGTGAATCAAACATGGGATGACTGATTTCAATGGATTCGCGGCTGATCAGGGAGCAGACACCCCTGGCAAGGAACATACCGGTCAGGGTGGTAATGAAAGGCGGAACGTTCAGGTAATGGATCACCCATCCCATCAGTACACCCAGGCCGACGCCGATAAACAGTGCGAAGGCGATGCAGATCAGCGGATGAATTCCCATCACTGTGGTACCGTAAGCAATGATCATGCCTGTCAGGGACGCCACTGCGCCGACAGACAGGTCAATACCGCCTGTGATCAGTACCATGGTCATACCGACAGCGGATATGCCGTAGTAGGCATTGTCCACAAACAAGGTGGTAAATGTACGAAGCGTAGTAAAACCGACTTTTCCGTACATCACCGCGCCAAACAGATAGATCAGCAGGAACAGGCCGATCGTCGCGTACACCATGATAAACTTGGGATTCATGATGCGGCTGAACAGGCTCTGTCTGGAGGCAGTCAGTTCTCTTTTCATGCCCTTACACCTCCGCTGATTCTTTCACGCCTGAGACTGGACCGTTTGGCAAAATAGTTCCGGACCGGTTCAGACTGCAGCACGATCACCACAGCGATGATCATCGCCTTAAAGGCCATGGTCGCTTCAGACGCAATGCCGAAATAGTACACCAGGTTAACAATTGTGCGGATGATGATGGATCCAAGCACTGTGCCCACCAGGCTGAACTTGCCGCCCGTCATGCTGGTTCCGCCGATAACAACGGCCAGAATGGCGTCCATTTCAAAGTTCAGGCCCGCGTTATTGGAGTCGTTGGACATGATCCGGCTGGAATAGATCAGGCCGGATATGCCGGAAAGGAAACCGGTCAGCGCAAACACGATGAAAATGATCCGCTGCGCGTTGATGCCGGACAGCCGGCTGGCTTTGCGGTTGATACCGACGGATTCAACAAATGTACCAAAGGCTGTCTTCCGGACGAACAGTGCGACACACGCGATCACCACCACGGTGATGATAATGGGCATAGGCAGATACAGGAAGCTGCCCTGGCCGATCACCCGGAAAGGAGAATACTGGGTCGTAAACTGTTTGCCGTTGGTTGTGATCTGCGCGATACCGCGCCCGCATACCATCAGGATCAGCGTTGCGATGATCGGCTGCATCTCACCCTTGGAAATGAGGAAGCCGTTGAACATACCCATCAGCGTGCAGACAACCAGCGGAACGATCAGTACCAGTGCGAAGGAGCAGACCGTGTAATCGCCCGGAGTGTTATAGATCAGCACGTCCCAGCGCAGGAACTTCAGGGCGATCGCGCCTGAAACGGCAACCAGAGCGCCTACGGAAAGATCCGTTCCGCCCAGGGCGATAACCAGCGTCATACCCATGGCAATGATGGTGATCTCACTGGAACGGTTGATAATGTCAATAATGTTGCCATACAGCATCCCGGTGGACGGCTGATAGCTGATCCTGAAGAATTCAGGCCGGACACACAGGCATACCAGCAGGATCAGCGCTTCAGCAACAACAGCCCAGGTGACCTTGGACCGGAAAAGTGAGGATAAGTCCAGTTTCTTTTTCATTGTACTTCACCTCCCGCTGCTGCCGATCCTTCGGCTATGATGGCCAGGATCTTCTCCTGGGTGCAGTTCTCGCCGTCCAGTTCTGCCACTTTTTCCCGGTCACGCATCACGATGATGCGGTTGGAGCACCGGATGATCTCATCCAGTTCTGAACTGATAAAAACAACAGACACGCCGTCACCGCACATTTCCAGCATCAGCCGCTGGATCTCAGCCTTGGCGCCGATGTCGATACCCCGGGTAGGTTCATCAAGAATCAAAACCTTTGGATCGGTTGCCATCCACCTGGCCAGGATAACCTTCTGCTGGTTGCCGCCGGACAGTTCGCCGATCTTCTTTTCAGCGTCCGGAGTGGCAATTCCCAATGCCTTGATATACTTGTCCGCCAGTTCATTCTGTTCCCTGAGGCTCAGCGGATGCAGGAATCCCTTCCGTGCCTGTACCGCAAGCGCGATGTTTTCACGAATGCTCAGGTCAGCGATGATTCCGTCGCGTTTCCGGTCTTCGGGACAGAATGCTATTCCCTGAAGAAGAGCGTCATAAGGTTTTTTGATCTCAGTCTTCTTCCCGTCCACTTCCATTTCACCGCTGGTATAACGGTTCGCGCCAAACAGCATTTCCGCGGTCTCGGTACGTCCGCTGCCCAGCAGGCCGGCGAAGCCTACCAGCTCGCCCTTCCTGACATTCAGGGAAATATCTTCGATCTGTCCGGGTGCTCCGATATGGGATGCGTTCAGCATATCAGGAGCATCTTCTGCCACATCGGCTCTCTTCAGATTAAAGATGGTGTCCATATCCTTGCCCACCATCTGTGTTACCAACTCTACTTTTGTGATATCACTGATATCATAGCTGCCGATCAGATGCCCGTTGCGAAGGATCGTAAGCCTGTCGCTGATGGCAAATACCTGATCAAGGAAATGCGTGATAAAGATGATGCCCATACCTTCTGCTTTCAGTTCCCGCATAACATTGAAGAGCAGCTGCACTTCGTTGTCATCCAGGGAAGAGGTGGGCTCATCCAGGATCAGGATCTTGGCCTGTACATCTACCGCGCGCGCGATGGCAACCATCTGCTGCACGGCAGTGGAATAATAGGAAAGCGGACGGCTCACATCAATATCCTGATGGAACCGGGCCATCAGTTCCTTTGCCCGGCGTGTTATGGTCTTCCAGTCAATCTGTCCGTGGCGCATAGGCTGCCGCCCGACAAAGATATTCTCCGCCACGGTCAGGTTCGGGCAGAGGTTAACCTCCTGATACACCGTGGAAATACCCAATTCCATGGCATGCTGGGGGCTTTGGGGTTGAATGGGCTGCCCATTCATGACAATGGTTCCCGCATCCATGTGATTAACCCCTGTCAGGCATTTGATCAGCGTGGATTTACCGGCGCCGTTCTCGCCAAGCAGGGAATGAATTTCACCCGGACGCAGTGAAAAATCCACTTTATCCAGCGCTTTAACGCCGGGAAACTGGATTTCAATCTGTTTCATTTCAAGCAGGTTGCTTTCCGGCAAAGGGATCCCTCCTTAAGAAAAGGCAGGGCGGAGAGTCGCCCATCCGCCCTGCCTGTGGACTATTGATTCAGAACAGTCCATGGGGTCTGATCTGATTAATACTGACGCTCGTTGATCACGTCGGCAGCCTTCACGGAAACAGCGCCGTTGCCGCAGTCGATGCCGCCGTCGATGTCGTAAACACCTTCAACGGGATGGATCAGTTCCTTGCCCAGGTCTTCGCCGGCGATCAGCTTTTCGATAGCATCCACGACGAAGGGGCCATACAGAGGAGTGCACTCGATGGTGGCGTTCATCTCGCCGGCAACGATCGCGTCGAACGCAGCCTTAACGGAGTCGCAGCCAACAATGATGATGTCCTTGCCGGGAACCAGGCCGGCGCCCTTGATAGCGTCGATGGCGCCCAGAGCCATGTCGTCATTCTGAGCGATCAGAACGTCGATCTTGTCAACAGACTTCAGCCAGCTTTCCATCAGAGCCTGGCCTTCAGCGCGGGTGAAGTTACCGGTGTTCTGAGCAACCAGCTTCAGGTTCGGATAAGCTTCCATGGCAGCCAGGTTACCCTTGGTACGGCCAACCTGAGCGCCGGCACCGGTGGTGCCTTCCATGATGGCAACGTTCACTTCTTCTTCGCCGCGGCCGATGGACTTCAGGTATTCGCCGGCCCATGCAACCTGACGACGGCCTTCTTCAACGAAGTCTCCGCCGAAAGCGGCAGCGTATTCGATCTTGTCCATGCAGTCAGGCATACGGTCGATCAGGATCAGCGGGATCTCAGCCTCGTTGACTTCCTTCAGCACTTCTTCCCAACCGGTTTCCACAACGCCGGTGAAGAGGATGAAGTCAACACCCTGGGTGATGAAGTTGCGCAGGGCCTTGATCTGGTTTTCCTGCTTCTGCTGAGCGTCGTCATAGATCAGTTCCCAGCCTTCATGGCCCTTCACAGCGCCATTGATGCTGTCGGTGTTCGCGGTACGCCAGTCGGATTCCTGACCGATCTGGGAGAACGCAACCTTAACATCCGCGAAAGCGGAAGCTACGCCCAGGATCATAACCAGGGCAAGAGCCAGAGCCAACAGTTTCTTCATAGTTTTTACCCTCCATTTTTCTTTTTGGCATTCCTGCCATCGTTGGTTACAGTATAAAAACAATCCCCTGTATTTGAAATACAGAGGATTATTGTTTTGGTTTGTTTTTTTCCGTTTCTGCCATGTCGGCGGATGGATTCGGTTTGAAATCGTTTCCCTGAAGTTGAATTTTTTATTCCGTACTTCTGTTCTTCCTCCGGTACTCACTGGGGGTCATACCGGTGGTTTTCTTGAACAGATAGCTGAAATAATGGGAGTCGTTATAGCCCACTTCCTGCGCGATCTGGGAGGACCGCATCTCCGTAGCCTCAAGCAGTTCTTTGGCTTTGCCGATCCGGAGGCCGGTCAGATACTGGGTGAAGGTCAGGCCGGTTTCCTGGGCAAAAACAGTGGAGAAATGGCTCTGGGAAAGATGAACCTCTCCGGCCACGTCCTGAAGCATCAGGTTCGGATCCGCATAGTGCTGAGACAGGTAGGCCCGGGCCCGGCCGATGATGGGATCCGCGTAGCCCGCCCTGTTCCGGTTGCGGAAGGCGATCGCCTTTTTGAGCAGCTCAGCCAGCAGCAGGAAGCCTTCCTCCCCCTCCGTATGCATTGCTTCCTCTACAATATCGTCTGAAAGGACTTCCTTGGGAACCCCTTCCCCTTCCTGGATAATCCGGCGTGCCGCCAGCAGGCCGGCCACCCGCAGGTATCCCAGTGCCATCGTGGAATCAAGGGAGCGGGTATACTCCGTCAGGATCGGTTCCACTTCCTCTTCGGTCGCGTACTGCAGCCGCTCATACAGGGGACTCAGTTCCGTTTCGGACAGGGGCTGCTGCTGGCAGTTTGTCTCATTCACGCCGATGATCCGCCGCTCTTCATTCGCCTCCGGTCCCTGCAGATGCCGGGCATGCCGGGCGCCCTTCATGGACTGCCGGATATCGTGGAAATCCGTCACGGTTTCACCAACGGAGATCAGCAGCCGTTTTTCCCTGGCCAGCTCGGGCAGATGCATCGCAGAATTGGCAAAGGAGTACGCCCGTTCCTCTGTATCTTCCGGATTGTCTCCCAGCACCAGCGCCCGGGCGCCTTTGGGAGCACCGCAGACATAAACGCCACCGCCGCTCATTTCCGCAAGGGAGGACAGGGCGTTCCGGCAGGCGATCCGCTGTTCGCCTTCCGCCGGGAACGCGATATCGATCACCGCGTAGCAGCCCGCCGCCAGGTTTACACCCAGGTCCCGCATCTGCCGGAGCAGCGCTTCATCGTCCTCGCTGTCCCCTTCATCCGTGAACAGCGAAGCCAGCAGCTTGGCCTTCAGGAACTGGTTCCCGGAGGAAAGCCGTTCCCGGAGGGCTGTCAGGTTTTCCCGGTCTCGGCGTTTTTCCTCGATCTGCCGGCTCACCCGGTCCAGCGCCGCCTCCAGTTCCGCGGCTGTCACCGGCTTGAGCAGGTATTCCTTCACGCCCAGGGATATGGCTTTCTGGGCATAGGCAAAATCATCATAGCCGGACAGGATGATCCGTTCCACCCAGGGCATGGTACGCTGTACTTCCTCGCACAGTTTCATTCCGTCCATAAAAGGCATGCGGATATCTGTCAGCAGGATGTCCGCGTTCAGGTCCCGCAGCATAGGCAGGGCCATTTCACCGTCCGGAGCTTCACCGACCAGCTGATATCCTTTCTCCTCCCATGGAAAGGAATTGCGCAGGTTCTCCCGGATGGCTATCTCGTCATCCACGAGAAAGACTTTCATCATGGTCGATTTCCTCCCTTGTACGAATAGGAATCCTGAATGATACCTCTGTGCCCTCCGGGCCGGACTGAAGCAGCAGGCCTGTCTGTTTTCCGTAATACAGCCGGATCCGCGTATCCACATTCCGCATGCCGAAACCGGAATGCCCCGGTTCCAGGGCCGCCTGTACATTCGGTGTTTCTTCCTTCAGCATCCTCTGCAGTTCATCCAGCTGCTCCGGAGCCATTCCCTTGCCCGTGTCCGCCACGGTAAAGGTCATGATCCGGTTCTCACGATGTACCTTCACAGAGATCTTTCCGCCGCCGCGTTTATTTTTGATCCCGTGGTACAGGGCGTTTTCCACCAGCGGTTGCAGAAGCAGTTTGAGCATATACGCCTCTTCCAGGTCTTCCGGCTGATCCACTTCATAATCCAGGATATCCCGGTACCGGGTCTTCTGGATACTCAGATAAGCGGAAACATGCTTCAGTTCCTGGCTGACCGGGATCCAGTCGGCGCCGGATGACAGTGCGATCCGGAAAAAATCGCTCAGGTTGCGCGTCAGGCGGACAACTTCCTCTCCTTTGCCGGATTCCGCCTGCCAGACGATCGTATCCAGGGTATTATACAGGAAGTGTGGATTGATCTGCGCCTGCAGGGTACGCAGCTCCGCCCGTGCCAGGTGGTCCCGGTTCCGGCGGATCTGCCTGATCAGGGTCTCCAGCCTGTCCGCCATCTGGTTGACCTGTTCGCCCAGTTCCCGCAGTTCCTCCACATTCATGCCCTGTACCCGGTCGCCGAAATTGCCTTCTGCTATCCGTCGGACCGTTCCCTCCAGGGAATAAATGGAGGAGTGAATCGATTCCGTCAGCTTGGTCGTCTCGCGCCGTGTACGCAGAAAGGCGATCAACAGCAGCAGTACCTCTGCCAGTGCCGCGGTAATGACAATGATTCTCAGCCGCCCGCTGGCCACCGTCGCATTGGCAATCTCGTCCGTAGTAAAAGCGTCCAGCATAGCCAATACCAGACGCCCTACATCCCGCACCTCATCCACGATGCCTTCAATCTCACTGATAGGGGTTCCCGCATCCATACCGTCCCGGACCCTGAGTACATACTTTTCCAGCGTGTCCATTGTCCTGCGGGCAATAGTCAGCTGCATCTGACCCGCTCCTTCGGTTTCTGCCAGAAGCCGGTCCAGGGTATGATCCGTTTCCGCAATCAGTTCCTGCACACCGCTGTCTTTGAAAGTAGTCCGGCCCGCGGCTACCGAGAAAAGATTCTCCGCGATGGTGCTTTCAAGCGCCGGTTTCATGCCGGCAATGGTATCCATTCTCCGGATCATTGCCTGCGTCCGGGTGGAATAGAGCATCATAACCACCAGGCCGATCACTGCCGGAACAGCCAGCAGGAATGCTATGGAAGACACTGAACGGCGTACCTGGGCGGTAATGCTGGTCATCCCGCTGCGTTTCATCATCAGAAACCCTCCACCGCAGGATCGGACAGGTCATCAAAGTCGCTGAAAGCGCCTTCCTCCGGATAATAGACTTTGGGAATATCTTTTCCCGCCTTAATCTCCCCGACCAGTTTCATAACCGACGGTCCCAGATGCGGCGTACACTGCACCACACAATTGATTCTTCCGGCTTTCAGGGCATCCACAGCTGCTTTTTCACCGTCCACGGTAATAATGATCATGTCTTTTGTAGCGGCTGCGTCTGTCTTTTCCAGAACATTCAGTGCACCAAGCGTCATGGCGTCATTATGGGAGAACACTACGTCAATGCCGTCCGGGCCGTATTTCTGCAGCAATTCACGCATGCACTCCTCACCCTTGGACTGGAGGAAATCTCCGTCTACACTGTCAATGATCTCAAAGCGTTCTTTGTCTTGCCCGATCACTTCCAGGAATCCCCTCTGCCTGTCCTGCATAGGTGCCGAGTCCGTTGTGCCGCAGATCTCCACTATCCGCAGGTGTTCAGCGCCTATGGCGTCCGCCTTCCGGATCAGGTACTCTCCTGCGCGGCGGCCTTCTTCCATGAAGTTAGCGCCGACATAGGCCTTGTACAGGGAATCATCCTCTGTTTTAATCGTCCGGTCCATCAGGATCACAGGGATTCCTGCCTGTTTTGCTTCCTGCAGCACATTATCCCAGCCGGTCTGAACAATCGGTGAAAAAACGATCACATCAACCCGATAGGCAATAAAGGAACGGATCGCGTCAATCTGCTTTTCCTGCTTCTGGTTCGCATTTTCCATCATCAGGCCGAAGCCGGCTTCCTTTGCCGCCTCTTCCATACTGACGGTATTGGCGATACGCCAGGAGCTTTCCGCCCCCAGCTGTGAAAACCCTACAACAACCGAAGCCTTATCCCCGCCGGTTTCCTGTTTTCCGTCGCAGCCGGACAGGGCGAGCAGCAGAATCAGTACAAGCCCGAGCGCGATTCCTTTACGCATGGTCGATTCCTCCGTTATCCTTTACTTCGGTTATGCCGCAGCGTCATCTTCCCCGTCTTCCGGCACTTCCTCAATAACTTCCTCTTCCGGCACTTCCTCGATAACTTCCTCTTCAGTCTTTTCCTCAGCGTTCTCCGGAACTTCCTGTTCTTCCGCCTTTACAGCCGGATTGGGAATGCTTCCGTCCTGCAGGCCCTGAACGTATTCTTCCAGGCACAGGTCATGGTCCCTCATATACAGGGCATGCTCCACACCTACATACCGGATGTGCCAGGGTTCCGCCTCGAAGCCGGTGATCTTTTCCTTTTCCTTCTGATAACGGATAATGAATCCATACTCCCAGCAGTGTTCATTCAGCCATTTGCTTTGTTTGGTCCCCGCAAAAGAGGAGGCCCCTTTTTTGTTGACATCAAAAGCAAGTCCCAGATGATGTTCGCTGCATCCCGGTTCCGCCACGGTCCGCAGGGCCGCGCGGCGCGCTTTGGAGCTGCTCCAGTCCTTATGGCTCTTCTGGTAGCTCCTGACTTTCGAGTTCAGCATGTTGACCTGGTCATCCCAGCTGCGGTAGCCGGCACTGACCTGCCACTTGCCGATACCATCGGCTTTCGCGGCTTCCAGCATGGCCTTCAATGCTTCCACAGCGACCTTCACGCCGCGTGTTTTCTTGTACTTGATCGTAACCAGTTTGCTGCTCAGTTCCTTATTCAGCTGCACCATATCAGCCGGAACAAAAAATTCACCGGAGGGAACAGGATTATCCTTGTTCACCAGCATCGGAACATCGCCCTCAAGAACGTTCACAGGACTTCCGTCCGGAGCGTGTTTCGCGTCCTCGGCATATAGTTTCTCCTGTGTTTCCTGTCCCGCGACGCCGTCCGTCGTCAGCCCGTGCATGCGCTGGAACGCGATCACCGCGCGCTTCGTTCCGCCGCCGTACTGGCCGTCCACCTTGCCGTCCAGGTATCCCAGGTCCTTCAGCCGCTGCTGCAGCCTGGTAACATCTTCTCCCTTGGCACCAACCGAAAGAATTCCCTGGGCCTGGAGTGTTTCCGCGGATACCTTTTCCTTCTTCTCCGGCTCTTCTGTGCTCTGGGCGGAAGAATCCGCCGCGCTTTCAGCCAGCGCGGGCATCATCGGATAAAGGCACAGCAAAAGAACCACTGTCATAAGCAATGCCGTTAAGCTTCGGATAGACCGTTTCATATGCATTTCCTCCTTCACATCGAAGGTTTTTCCGGCGCTGCGCCCGGATTGAATCATTTTATTATATATCACAAATCCGTTCCCGGCAAATCGCCTTGTCGCTGTGTTGAAAAATTGATATACTGAACTGGTAATCTCCATAGGAAAGAACAGGTGATCAGAATGCCGGATGTCGCGGTACACGCGTCCTTTGGCCGGGAGGTTCTCTCCTCTCTGCCGGAAGAGGTTCGGGAAACGATTGTATCCGAACCTTATACCTTCGCGCTTTTCGGTCCGGACGTCTGGTTTATGCATAAGCCCTGGCGCCGCCGGGAAGGCCGCGGCCGACGGATGCACACCACAAAGACCGGCCTGTTTTTATCTTCACTGCTTCGCCGGGCCGCTGTTTCCGCTTCCCGTAAGGAACTGTTCTCCTACCTTGCCGGTTTCTTCTGCCATTACGCGCTGGACAGCATCTGCCATCCTTATATTATCTGGATTACCGCTGAAGAGCGGGTTTTTCCCCGCAGCCATATGAGCCTGGAGCATGCCCTTGACATGGCTGAGATCCGCCGAAACGGCTATGAAAAAGAGAAGCATCCTGTTACGGAGCATTATTATCCCCGGCTTCGTCTGCCGGAATGCCTGCGGCAGGATCTGGATACCGTCTTTGAGCAGGTTTACGGCTGGAAAAACTGCTGGACTGAGCTGAACCGTTCCTTCCGCCGTTACCGTCTCTGCTACCGGTTCCTGGAAAAGCCCCGCGGAATCGCCGCGCGCACTGCCGGGCTCACAAAGCTGGATGTACTCCGTTCCCTTGCCTATGCTGAATCCCAGTTCCTTGATCTTGATCCGGAAAACACGGAGCACCGTGTCTGGCATCATCCCTATGATCCGGAGCAGGAATCCTGCGAAAGTTTCCCGGAGCTGCGGGAAAAAGCCCGCCTGTATGCTGTCAGGCTGATCGAGGCATCCTATCGTCTTCTCTTCCTTGGAGAAGGGACGGATGAAAGCGTTGCCGCCCTCATCGGCAGCAGTTCCTATCTCAGCGGCCTGCCCGTGGATGATCCGAGGAACCTCCGGGTCAGTTCCCTCCTGCCATCTGAAAAGGAGAATCCCTGATGGATTATTACAGCCTGAAACTCAGTCTCCTGGTCACTGTTCTGGTAGCTGTCATGGTTCTTTTCCTGCCCTGGGCTGACCGTCGGATCTGCCGCAGACTGCGTCTGAATCTGGAAGGCGGCCTGAGTGAGAACCCAAACGCTGACAGGCTGCTGCGGCTTCGCCAGAGGCTGCTGACCTTCGGCCTGCTTTTTTACTTCATAATCCTGGCCTGGCTGGTATTCTTTTCCCGTGCCTCCACGGAAGACTACACCGTGCACGTGGCTCCTCTGGAAGACCTGAAAAACGCCTTCTCAACCCCCCACGGGTTTTCCGGCTGGTTCCACACCCTGTTTTCCGAGGGAATTTCCTCTGCCCTCTCGCAGATTGCCATTGTCCGCCCGGCCGATCTGGCTCAGTTCTACCTGAATATCATGGTCTTTGTACCCGTGGGGTACCTGCTGCCCTATGTGTTCCGCTGGTTCCGGGCCAGGGTGCGGATCCGTCCTGTGGCATTCTGCCTGCTGCTCAGCTTTCTCGTGGAAAACCTGCAGCTGATCACCAGGCACGGCGTATACGATTTTGATGATATTATCTCAAACACCCTCGGCGGCCTGATCGGCCAGCTGCTTTACATCGCCGTTGGTTATGTCGTCACCCATCCTCATTGGAGGAAGAACCTGCGGGAGTACCGGCGGTGGCGTCATCGTGCCCGCCGCACCACGCTCTTTCCCTATATGAAAAAAACCGGCCTTTTCCGAACCACCCTGAAAGGGTCGGATGAGGCCGCTGTATGCGATTTCTATGAAAACAGGCTTGGCTTCCGTCTTCGCCAGCAGCTGGACCGGCGGGAATCCGGAGATGTCGTCTATCTGTTCGAGATGGATAAGATTCAGGTGCAGGTCATCTGTTCATTCCGGGAATCTGTTCCGGATTCACAGTATCTGACGCTTTATGCCACCCGCCTGGCAGCTGTTCGCAAGCGTCTGGAAATGAACGGCATTGATGCGGGTGAATACCGGCGTGACCCCTGTACCGGACGGCGCCTGCTCCGTTTTGCCGGACCTGATAACGTGGAAATATGCATCCTGGAAGCGGATTGATCTGTCTTACAGCATCCGTTTCCGTTTATCCTTCAGTTTCCCTTCTTTGCCAAGGGCGACCAGCCTTTCATACCGTTCCACGGCAGTCTCCATCACCTTGTCCCACGGGACAGGGATGGTTTCTTTTGCCTGCTGTCCGATCAGTTCCAGCTTCTCGGGCTCCTTCAGTGCTTCCGTCATGACCCTGGCCAGGTCTTTCGGATCGTTGTCGCACAGGAGGCCGTTTTCTCCGTGGCGGATGATTTCCGCCGCGGTGCTGTTCCTGACCATCACGGAAGGGGTACCCATGACCGCCGCCTCCCGTACAACCATCGGTGCGGCATCATAAAGGGACGGGAAAGCAAACAGCGATGCCCGGGCGTACAGGGCGTCCAGCAGGCTGGCATCCGTAATATGGCCCAGCAGCTCCGCCCGGTCCTGGATGTTCAGATCATGGATCTTCTGGCTGATCGCGTTCATATCCATTCCCTGTCCGGCGAGCAGCAGCCGGAAGGTGATTCCGTTCTTTTTCATTTCCGCACATGCTTCCAGCACGGTCAGGATATTCTTTTTCCAGTCCATCTGGCCGACAAACAGGATCAGGGGATCCGTTCCCAGGTTCCAGCGCCGGTTCACCTGCTCCACGTCTCCGGGTGAAACAGTCCGCAGGGTCGCCCCGTTGGGCATCACCTGGATTTCACCCTCATATCCGTACTCGCGCAGCACGTCGGCTGTATTTTTGCCGACCGCCCAGACTTCGTCGCAGCGGTTATAAAAACTCACAACAAGCTTGACACCCATCTTCGCGATCGACTCGGAACGGGTGGCCTTCAGAAAATCATCATAGTATTTGGAATGAAAGGTACCTACCAGGGGCAGTTTCCGCACCGCGGCAAGACGGAGTGCCTCCGATCCCGCGGTAAAGGGGCTGTGGGCATGGATAAGGTCCAGATCGATCATCCGGATACGGCGCCGGTAATGGGCATCCAGCACGGCCTCGCCGACCTTGTACTGCTTCATACCGGGCACACTGCTCCCTACATACTCCACCAGCTGGAAGGGAAACCCGCCCTGGAAACCTGTATCATACATCGGAGCCACCACGGTAACCTGGTTCCCCATTTTGCAAAGTGTCTCGGAATAAGCCTGGACCACCCGGCCCACGCCATCCACAACCGGCAGAAATGTATCTGTAAACTGACCGATCTTCAGCATCGCATCCACCTTCACACATACTGACCGCTGTTATTGTCGCCCGTTATTATCGCATGTTCCGGGAAAAAAAGCAAATCAGTCCGTCCCTCCTGAAAAACAGAAGGAAAACCATGTCAGAGTCAGTAAAACATTGACATCCCGGGCCCCGGGGTATATTGTTTCCGTCAGGGAGGGATGCCGATGAGTCAGGAGAAAATCACCCTGTCGCTGGGAGAAAACAGCTACGATATTCTGCTGGAATCCGGATGCCTGGACAGGGCCGGTGAACTGCTGAACCTGAACCGTAAGGTCCTGGTCGTCACTGATTCCGGGGTGCCCGCGGAATACGCGGATACCGTCGCATTCTCCGCCCTTGCAGCAGAGATCGTCCGCATTCCCCGGGGCGAAGCCAGTAAAAACTTCGATCATTTTCATCTCCTGCTGCGCCGTATGCTGGAGTTCGGCATGGGCCGCGGCGACTGTGTTGCGGCCGTGGGCGGCGGTGTAGTCGGAGACCTGGCCGGTTTCGCGGCTGCCTGCTATATGCGCGGCATCGATTTCTATAACATTCCCACCACCGTCCTGTCACAGGTGGATTCTTCCATCGGCGGCAAAACCGCCATTGATCTGGACGGCTTTAAGAACATTGTCGGCGCCTTTCACCAGCCCCGCCGGGTTCTGGTGGATCCCCGGACGCTTTCCACCCTGCCCCGGCGCCAGGTGGCCAACGGCCTGGCCGAGGCAGTCAAAATGGCCCTCTGCTTCGACGCGGAAGGGTTTGCGCGCTATGAAACCGCAGACATGGACAAGGAGCTTTCATCCCTTTCCGCCGGTCAGCCTGTTCCGATGCTGGAACGTGTCATTCTGGATGCTCTCCGGACTAAAAAGAATGTTGTGGAGCAGGATGAAAAAGAGCACGGCCTGCGCCGTGTCCTGAATTTCGGCCACACACTCGGTCACGGCATTGAAAGCCTGCATGAAGAAAATGGTCTTCTGCACGGGGAATGCGTGGCGCTGGGCATGCTGCCCATGTGCTCCTCCGCCGTACGGGAACGCCTCCTTCCGGTTCTGGAAAGACTGGGGCTCCCTGTCACCTGCTCCGCAGATCCTGAGCGGGTTATGCAGGCAGTAGTCCATGACAAAAAGCTCTACGCCGGAAAGGTCCACACCATTTTTGTGGATGAAGTCGGTTCCTTCACCGAGCGTGACCTCTCCCCCGAAGAACTGAAATCTCTTTATCAGCAGTACTTTTTCGCTTCTCAGTATTAATTGTTCATTGTTAATTGTTCATTGTTAATTGATTTTGTGGGGTATTTATGAAAAACACATTTGGCACCTCCGTCACCGTTACGCTTTTCGGTGAGAGTCACGGTCCCGAGATCGGTGCGGTGGTTGACGGCCTTGCGCCCGGTCTTCCGGTGGATGAAGAGTTCATTGCCTCACGGCTGACCCTTCGCCGGCCCGCAGGCCGTATTTCCACTGCCCGTCAGGAAGAAGATGCTTTCCGTATTGTCAGTGGTGTTTTTGAAGGCCGCACCACAGGCACTCCTCTGGCCATCCTGATCCCCAACCGGGACACCCGGAGCGGGGATTATCAGCGCGGTCCTGCCCGTCCCGGGCACGCGGATTACACTGCCTATACCAAGTATCACGGATTTGAGGACTACCGGGGAGGCGGTCATTTCAGCGGAAGGATCACCGCCGCACTGGTCGCTGCCGGTGCCATAGTGATCCGCGCCCTGCAGGGAAAAGGGATCCTCATCGGTACCCATGTCGCCCGCTGCGCGGGGATTGATGACGCACCGTTCACCGATCTTCCCGCCGATCTGGAAAAACTGAATTCTCTGCCTTTCGCGGTGCTGGATGAAACAAAAGGGCAGGCCATGCGGGATGCCATTGAGCAGGCGGCCGCACGCGGGGACAGCGTAGGCGGAATACTGGAAACCGCGGTGCTCGGTATGCCTGCCGGAGTGGGCGAACCCTGGTTCGATACTGTTGAGGGCGTCCTTTCCCACGCCCTGTTCTCCGTTCCCGCCGTAAAGGGTGTGGAATTCGGCGCTGGTTTTGCTTTCGCGGATATGACCGGCAGCCGGGCAAACGATCCCCTGCGGATGAAAGATTCTCATCCTGTCACCACGTCCAATCACAACGGCGGTATTAACGGCGGCATTTCAAACGGCATGCCCCTGCTCTTCCGCTGCGTTGTGAAGCCCACGCCTTCCATCTCCCTGGAACAGCAGACGGTCAATCCCCTTACCGGAGAAAACACCGTCCTGGAGATCAGGGGGCGTCATGATCCGGCCATCGTCCACCGGGCCCGTATTGTTGTGGACAGTGTAGCAGCCCTGGCGCTGGCGGATCTCCTTGCCCTGCGCTTCGGCGCCGACTGGCTTGCCTCTCCAGATGACTAAAGACTGCAGAAAGGTTTCAGCATAAATGCTGAGCGCCTGTCAGAAGCATGACAGCATCTCATCATTATGCATTGTGCATTATGCATTATGAATTAAAATATGGCTGCATCGGTGAGCATCTTCCCCACAGTTTTTCCCGGGAGATCCACAACGAGATCGGCAGCTATGCCTATGACCTGAAGGAACTGACGCCTGAGGAACTTCCGGCCTTCATGACGGCCCGCGGGTTCTGCGGAATCAACGTCACCATTCCCTACAAGCAGGCAGTCATCCCCTTCCTGGATGAGATCGATGAAACAGCCCGCGCCATCGGTGCCGTAAACACCGTTGTCAACCGGGACGGCAGGCTTTCCGGATATAACACGGACCTGTACGGCATCACCCGGCTGATCCTCCGCGCCGGCTTGGATCTCAGCGGTAAAAAAGTCCTGGTACTGGGCACCGGCGGCACCTCCCGCACCGCGTCCTTTGCGGCCGGGCAGCTGGGTGCCCGGGAGGTATTCCGTGTCAGCCGGACCGCCCGGGAGGGCAGTCTTTCCTATGAGGACGTCCTGCGGGATCACACGGACGCGGAGATCATCCTGAACACAACCCCCTGCGGTATGTATCCCAAGCCCGCGGAACAGCCTCTTTCCCTGGAGATGTTTACCCGTCTTGAGGGAGTGGTGGACGCAATCTATAATCCCCTTCGCAGCCGGCTTGTCCTGGATGCCCGCTCCCGCGGCATCCCCGCGGAAGGCGGCCTGTATATGCTGGTTGCCCAGGCCGTCCGCGCTTCCGGCTATTTCCTCGATACCGCTTATCCTGATGACCTGACAGACCGGATCTACAGCCGGATCCTCAGCCGGAAGGAAAACATCGTGCTCATCGGCATGCCGGGCAGCGGGAAGTCCGCCGTCGGAAAGATCCTTGCCGAAAAGACCGGCAAGCCCCTGGCTGATACGGACCAGCTCATTGTTGAGAAAGCCGGGAAAACCATTCCCGATATCTTCCGGGAGGATGGGGAGCCCGCCTTCCGTGATCTGGAAAGCGAAGTGATCCGTGAACTCTCCATGGAGGGCGGCCGGATTATCTCCACGGGCGGCGGAGCGGTGCTCCGTCCGGAAAACGTTACAGCCCTGCGCCAGAACGGCCGTCTCTTCTGGCTGAACCGGGATCCTGAATCCCTGGTTCCAACGGAAGACCGTCCCCTGGCGGATACGCAGGATAAAATGAGGCAGCTGTATATTGAGCGGGAACCCGTCTATCGCACCGCCGCGGATGAGATCATCCCCGTAACCGGCACACCGGAAGATACCGCCGATGCGATTGGTCGCGATAACTGCTGACCGGAAAAGGTGAAAGCAAATGAACACAGATAAGAAGAAAACCCTGCTGGTCCTCAACGGCCCGAACCTGAATATGCTTGGTATCCGGGAACCGGAGATCTACGGAACCGCCACCTACGCGGATCTCTGCCGGCTTATCGAAGCCCATGCGGAAAAGCGGGGGATCACTGTCTCGATCTTCCAGTCCAACCATGAAGGAGACCTGGTGGACGCCATCCAGCAGGCTTACGGCAAAGCCGACGGCATTATCATCAACCCTGCGGCTTATACCCACACCAGCATTGCCCTGCTTGACGCCCTGAAGGCGGTAGGACTTCCTGCTGTGGAAGTCCATATTTCCGATCCGGATACCCGGGAAGCCTTCCGGAAGGTGAGCTATGTCCGGGCCGCCTGTGTGAAGACCATCAAAGGACATGGTTTTGACGGCTACCTGGAAGCCATGGACTACCTGACAGGAGAGAATCAATGAACGTGCTCATCCAGCCCGGCACAGCCCGCGGCACAGTAGCTGCGCCGCCTTCCAAATCCATGGCCCACCGCCTGCTGATCTGTGCCGCCCTTTCAGAAGGGGAAAGCACCGTATACGGTGTGGACCGCAGCGAGGATATTCTCGCCACTTCGGACTGCCTTTCCGCCCTGGGAGCATCTCTCAACTGGGAGGGAACCACCGTCCATATCAAAGGCTGTGATCCCCGCCGCTCCGGCCCGGCTGTCCTGAACTGCCGGGAATCCGGCAGTACCCTGCGGTTTATGATCCCCCTGTGCATGCTCTCCGGGAATCCCATGATCCTGAAGGGCAGCCCGACGCTGCTTTCCCGTCCCCTGTCCGTGTATGAAGATCTCTGCCGGGACCGGGGCCTTACCTTTACCCGTACAGAGGAAGGCTTGCTGGTTCAGGGCAGGCTGACATCCGGGGAATACACCGTTCCGGGCAGCATCAGCAGCCAGTTTATTACCGGCCTGCTCTTTGCCCTGCCCCTGCTGGACGGCGAAAGCCGGATCCGCCTGCTGCCCCCGGTGGAAAGCGGTTCCTATCTTTCCCTGACGCTGCAGGCGCTTCAGGATGCGGGTGTGCAGGTTTCCACGCCGGATGAGTACACCCTTGATATTGCGGGCAATGCTGCCTTCAGTGCCCGGTGTACGGAAGTGGAGGGCGATTATTCCAACGCGGCCTTCTTTGACGCGCTGAACAGTATCGGCGGAGAAGTCACCGTGACCGGTCTGCGGGAAGACAGCCTGCAGGGTGACCGGGTATATCAGGATTATTTTTCCCGTCTGGTCAAAGGCCCCACGGAGCTGGACCTGACGGATTGCCCCGACCTGGCCCCCGTTCTTTTCGCCGTAGCAGCCCTCTGCCGCGGAGCTGTTTTCACCGGCACCCGCCGCCTTCGTTTCAAGGAAAGCGACCGCGGGGCTGTGATGGCTCTCGAGATGGCCAAATTCGGGATCACGCTTGAAACGGAGGAAAACCGGATCATCGTTCCCGCGGGAAGCATCCATGCACCGGAAGAACTGCTGGACAGCCATAATGATCACAGGATCGCCATGGCCCTGTCCCTGCTCTGCACCCGCACCGGCGGGGAGATCCACTGTGCCGAAGCTGTCCGTAAAAGCTTCCCGGATTACTGGCAGAAACTTCAGTCCCTGGGAATTGATGTATCAATTCTGAATTCTTAATTCTGAATTATTGATGGAGGGTTCCATGTCTCATTTTCAGTCCCTTGAAGCCGCCCGCGAATACTTCCGCAAGGATACCTTCGCAATGAATAATGATATGGCGCTGGAAGAGCTCACGGAAGACGGTGCTGTCTGCAGCATGGCTGTCACCGAACGCCATCAGAACGCTGAAGGCGGCCTGATGGGCGGTGCTATTCTCGCCCTGGCGGATTTCACCTTTGCCGCCGCGGCCAACAATGCCCATCATCCCACCGTTGCCCAGCAGGTCAGCCTGAACTTCCTGAATGCTTCCAAAGGGAAAAAGCTGACCGCGTCCGCCTCCTGCCTTAAGAGCGGCCGTACCAGCTGTGTCTATGTTATCAGTATAAAAGATGACCTGGGCAAGGATATTGCCCAGGCCATGTTCACCGGCTTTAAACTGTAGGAAGCCGGTTTTTTATTGTACAGCCTCATCCAGTTTTTTCAGGATCCCTCCCGCTTTGAGCGCCGGGATCACAGCATGATAGAAGATAGGCGCAGCCACGATCGCGGCGCCCGCATTAATGATGGATGCCGGGAACTTGCTGGCGACCGCAGCCCAGGCGTTCCCCGCAATAGCCCCGTAGATCGCGCTCTTCAGCATATACAGCGCCACATATGTCAGCGCGCCCGCAACGCATGCCAGTACCACACGGATCAGCGGCTGCGCTTTTTCTTTACGCTTTCCCGCGATAATTCCGCAGATCCACGCCATGGCGAACTTGGAAACAAAGGTGATCAGCAGGTTGATGATCCCTTCATTGTAGAAGGACAGGTCATACAGTGCGGAGCCAAGACCCGCGGCAGTGCCGCCCCACACCGGTCCCAGCAGCAGTCCGCACAGCAGGCAGACCGCATTGGCAAAATGAACTTTGGATCCCAGCAGTGGGAACCGGAACAGTGTCACCACAAACACAAGCGCCGCCATCACAGCGCCGAACACAATCCGTGTCAGCTGGACCTCACTCTTTTTCATCATAAAACACTTCCTTGCTTGACTTTGGATACAAAGGAGTATATGCTTCATTTGGCCATATGAAAAGTGCCAGAAACGGAGAATTATATAAGACCAGATGAATCAGAACAAACCGGCCTACCTGGCCCTTTATGAATCCCTGCGGGAGGAGATTCTCTCCGGTGTACGGCCCTTTGGCAGCCGCCTTCCTTCCCGGCGTGTCCTCGCCCGGGACCGTGGCGTCAGTGCCATCACAGCGGAGCACAGCATCGAGTTGCTGTGTGAGGAGGGATACGCCGAATCCCGTGCCCGCAGCGGCTGCTATGTCATCTACCGGGAGGCGGACGGCTTCTCCATGCCCGCCGTCCGGCCGGAACACCGGATTATCCCGGCTGCCCCCGCTCCGGGCCGGAACACCCTGCCCTTTCCCACCCTGGCCCGGGTCATGCGCCGGGTGCTGACCGAGTACGGAGAGGAGATCATGGTCCGTCCGCCCAACACCGGATGCCTGGAACTGCGGGAAGCCCTGTGCAGCTACCTGGCCCGCAACCGCGGTATCCGTGTCCAGCCGGACCAGATCGTCATCGGTGCCGGTGCTGAATACCTTTACGGGCTCACGGTGGAACTGCTGGGCAGCAGCCGTACCTACGCCATTGAGGCACCTTCCTATCAAAAGATTGAACAGGTATACCGGTCCAGGGATGTCAAAGTGGATTTCTGTCCTCTCGGAAAGAACGGGATCCTTTCGGAAGCGCTCCAGGCCACCAAAGCCTCCGTGCTCCATATAACGCCCTTCCGCAGTTTCCCCAGCGGCGTCACCGCCACCGCCTCCAAGCGCCGGGAGTATCTTCGCTGGGCCGATAAGCCGGACCGGTATATCGTTGAAGATGACTACGAATCAGAGTTCTCTCTCCTCCGCAAACCGGAGGAAACTCTTTTTGCCGGTTCCTCCCGCCAGAATGTTATCTACCTCAACACCTTTTCCCGCACAGTTTCCCCTTCCTTCCGTGTCGGCTATATGGTCATTCCCCGTGCCCTGCTTCCGGTTTTTGAGCTGCGTGTGGGTTTTTACAGCTGCACCGTCCCCGCTTTTGAACAGTATGTCCTGGCAGAATTGATCAGCGGAGGCGAGTTTGAACGTCATATCAACCGGATCCGGCGAAGCGAACGCAAAGCCGCGGAAACCTGATCCCGTCATCGCGGAATATACAGCCAGGCACAAAAAAACGGACAGAGCCAAAGCTCCGCCCGTTTTTGTTTGAGCGCCCTTTATTCTTCCGCACCGTAGGTGCACAGGGCTCCGACGTCCACCTCAGCAATGCTCAGGATCGATACATTGCCCTGCAGGTCTTCATACAGATACACCATAGCGTAATGCGGTTCCGCGCCGGGATAAACCACAACGGCCTGGCACAGGAATGCGTGATTGGTTCCTGCCACAACCTGGGATCCAAGATAAGCGATGGGCGTGTAGCCCACGCCGGTCAGTGCTTCCGTCCCTTTGTCAAACAGTGCCTGCCGTTCTTCAGTCACCGTAGGATCAGCGGAAGGCGTCCATCCGCCTGCCAGCTGCTCCGCGGTCGCGGAAGCGGCACAAACCATCATCAGGAGAACACACAGTAAGGCAATCAGCTTTTTCATCTTTTTTTCTTCCTTTCCGGCACCGTTTTTCCGGTCCCGTATCTTTAGACGCTGAAACCGGAACATCGTTCCATCAGTTTATACGATGAAGGTATCAGCACGGTCAGGAAAACAGGTATATTTTTTATCTACCCTCTTTGAGATTGTATCTGAAAAAGTCTTGTTTTTCAACCGTCCCAGCGTTTCATGCCTGATCCGGTACAGGATTGACATTTCCTGCCAGTACCGATAGAATGAGATTAACAGCGGTAGGAAAACCGCGAGATAAAATTCATAGTCAGGCAGAAGAATCTGCCAAAAGGAGGGTTTCTCTATGAAGAAACTGGTTGCTCTGATTTTGGCGCTCGCCCTCACCCTGGGCTGTGCCGCGGCATTGGCTGACAAGATCGGCTATACCTGCATGGATGGTACCAATCCCTTCTTCGTTGCCCTGGAAAGCGCAATCCGCGAGGTTGTGGAAGCCAACGGCGACGAACTGATTTCCCTGGATCCCCAGAACAGCAATGAAAAGCAGATTGCCCAGATTGAAGACATGATCTCCAATGGTGTTGTGGCTATGTTTGTCAACCCCGTTGACAAGGACGGCATCATCGCCGGTCTGGATAAGCTGAAGGAAGCCAACATCCCCATGTTCGGTTTCGATACCGAAGTGGCCGATATGTCCTACCTGGTCACCTACGCCGGCTCCGATAACTACAACGCCGGTAAGGTCTGCGGTGAGGATCTGGTTGCCAAGCTGCCCGAAGGCGGCCCCATCATCGTGCTGGATTCTCCCACAATGCAGTCTGTTGTGGACCGTACCAACGGATTCCTCGATGCCATCAAGGACAAGGGCTTTGAAGTGGTCTTCCAGAAAGACTGCATGGGCAACCAGGAACAGGGCAACCTGAACGGCACCGACGCTCTGACCGCCCATCCGGAAGCCGTCGCTATCTTCGGCGGCAACGATCCCACCGCCCTGGGTGCTGCCGCTGCTGCGGAAGCCGCACAGTCCAAGGCTCTGATCTACGGCGTTGACGGTTCTCCCGACATCAAGGCCCTGATCGCGGAAGGCAAAGTGACCGGCACCGGCGCACAGTCCCCCATCTCCATCGGCAAGACCATCGCCGAACTGTACTACAAGTGGAAGGCCGGCGAGACCGTTGAGGAACGCTATCCGATCGCTACCTTCATGATCAACTCTGACAACATCGCTGAATACAACAACGGCGGCTGGCAGTAAGCTGTAACAAACCAATCCTTTGAGCCGGCCTTCCCTTCACAGGGAAGGCCCGGCAGTCGCAAGGGGCTTTGTTCCACGGGGGCAAAGCCCTTTTCTGGATGTGATCCTCTTTTCCGGATATCCTAAGCAAAAATGGTGGTGATACTGAGTGAGCGAATACCTGCTCGAAATGAAAGGGATCTCCAAATCCTTTCCGGGCGTCAAAGCGCTGCAGAATGTGGAATTTCAGCTGAAAGCCGGTGAAATTCATGCTCTCCTGGGTGAGAACGGCGCCGGAAAATCCACACTGATCAAGGTGCTGGGCGGCATCTACATTGCGGAGGAAGGCGAGATCCTCATTGACGGAAAGCCCGTAGTCATTGACGGTGTCCACGCGGCCCGGGAAAACGGTATCTCGATTATTCACCAGGAACTGGTCCTGGTTCCGCATATGACAGTCGCAGAGAATATCTTCCTTGGCCGGGAACCCATGGGCAAATTGGGCGTAGATTACAGGAAGATGGCATCCTCCGCGCAGGAAATGCTGGATAAATTCGACCTGGGGATCAGCGCTACAGATGAGATTTTTGATCTTTCCATTGCGCAGCAGCAGATGGTGGAAATTGTCAAAGCCATTTCCTTCAACTGTCGGATCCTGGTCATGGATGAACCCACCTCGTCCATTTCTGACCGTGAAGTAGCCCAGTTGTTTGAGATCATGCGCAATCTCGCGTCCCAGGGCGTAGGCATTATCTATATCAGCCATAAGATGAGTGAGCTGAATGAGGTTTGCGACCGGGTAACAGTACTGCGGGACGGCATGTATGTCGGTACATGCGTTGTTGCGGATACGCCCCGGGATGAGCTGATCACCATGATGGTGGGCCGCGAACTGAATCAGTACTATACCCGCGATCATGTAAAGGACACGCCGGTTTTCTTCAGGTGTGAGCATATTGATGACGGAAAGAAACACCATAAGCGGGTAAACGATGTTTCGTTCGAAGTGCGGGAAGGCGAAATCGTAGGCTTTGCCGGGCTGGTCGGCGCGGGACGCAGCGAGACAATGCAGTGTATTTTCGGGCTGACGAACACCTCCACCGGAACCATTACGCTGGAGGGAAAGCGGCTGAATATACACAGCGCCGTGGATGCCATGAAATACGGGATCGCTATGGTGCCGGAGAACCGGAAACTGGAGGGCCTTTACCATATTCAGTCCGTAAGCTTCAACACCACCATAGAGGTGTTGCAGGAGATCATTCATCATCTGCGGGTCAATGACAAGCGTGAGCATGAGATCACCCAGGAGTTCATTGATAAGATGCAGACAAAGACGCCCTCGCATGAACAGCGGGTTTCCAACCTGTCCGGCGGAAACCAGCAGAAGGTCATGATCGGACGCTGGCTGGCCACGAAGCCGAAAGTGCTGATCCTGGATGAACCGACCCGCGGTGTGGACGTAGGCGCCAAGGCAGAAATCTACGAAATTATGAACGAACTGACCAAGCAGGGCGTAGCCATTATCATGGTTTCTTCGGAACTGCCGGAGATCATTAATATGGCAGACCGCGTCTATGTCATGTATGACGGCCGGATTACCGGCTGCATTGATTATGAAAACGTCAGCCAGGAAGCGATCATGCAGCTCGCGACCCTGGAGACAGCAGGAGGGGCCAAAGCATGAAAGGCATTAAGAAGTATCTGAGGGATAACCTGGGAATCATCCTGGCCCTGGTCGCCATGATCCTGTTCCTGTATGTATATCCGAAGACCCATTCAACGTTCCTGACCACCAATAATATCTTCAACGTCCTGCGGCAGAGCGCCACCAACCTGATGCTGGCCTGCGGCATGACAATGGTCATCATCCTGGGAGGCATTGACCTCTCCGTAGGTTCCATCATCGCAATGTCCGGCGTGCTGGGTGCGGCAGCGGTGGTATGGCATGGCCTGCCGGAAATAGTAGGCATCCTGATCGCAATCCTGTCCGGTCTGCTCTTCGGCCTGCTCAACGGCACGATCATCGCCAAAACGAAGATCCCGCCCTTTATTGTGACACTGGCCTCCATGAACATTGCCAAAGGCATCGCGTACGTCTACTCGGGCGGCAAGCCGATCCGCTGCATGACAGACACGTGGAAGTTCCTCGGTGCGGGCAACGTGGCCGGCATTCCGACGCCTGTGATCACCATGTTTATCGTGTTCGTCGTTGCGGTGCTGTTCCTGAACCGTTCCAGGATCGGCCGGCATATTTACGCGGTAGGCGGCAATGACACGGCAGCTAAATTCTCCGCCATCAACACGGCCAAGGTGAAGCTGATCGTTTACTCCTTCAGCGGCCTGATGGCCGGCCTGGCAGGCATCACGATCGCCTCCCGGCTTTACTCCGGCACCTGCACCTCCGGTGACGGTGCGGAAATGGACGCCATTGCGGCGGTCGTCGTCGGCGGCACATCCATGTCCGGAGGCTCCGGCAAACTGGGCGGCACCCTGATCGGCGTACTGATCATCGGTATCCTGAACAACGGCCTGAACCTGATGGGTGTCAACTCCGACTGGCAGTACATCATCAAAGGCGCCGTCATCCTTTCGGCTGTCTATATGGACTTCCTGCGCAACCGCAAGAAAGCCTCCTGATCACCGCAGCCATTTACCAAAAGCCGCCGTGCCCCGTCTGGCGGCTTTTGGCATCTTTTAAAACCACCTGAGTGAAAGGACACAATACCGGATGAAACGTTCCGAGATTAACGCCTGTATCAGGGAATTCGAAGCTGTTCTGCGGGAGCATCGTTTCCAGCTGCCGCCCTTCCTTCATTTTGCCCCGGCTGACTGGCAGACAAAGGGCAGTGACTATGATGAAATCCGCGATAACCGGCTGGGCTGGGACCTGACAGACTTCGGCAGCGGAAACTTCCGCTCCTGCGGCATGTACCTGATCACCCTGCGAAACGGTAATCCGCATATGGACAAGTATTCAAAGCCCTATGCGGAAAAGATCATGATGCTGCGGGGCGGGCAGACCTGTCCCTGCCATTTCCACTGGCATAAAACAGAGGATATCATCAACCGAGGCGGCGGCAATGTGGTTTTCCGCCTGTGGAACGCGGGCTCTGACGAACTTCCGGACCGCCAGTCACCGGTGACCGTCTACCGGGACGGAAGGAAGTATACCGTCCCTGCCGGATCTGAGATTGTGATCAGGCCGGGCGAAAGCCTGACCCTGTATCCCGGCTGCTATCATGAATTTACCGTCAGGTCCTGGGAATCTTATGCTCTCATCGGCGAAGTTTCCATGTGCAACGATGATGAGGAAGATAACCGTTTTGAAAAACCGGTGGGACGTTTCCCTGCCATTACAGAGGACGAGCCGCCCTACAGGCTCCTGTGCAATGAGTATCCGCCTGCGCGCTGACAGAAAACGGGAGGAAGCATGAAAAAGATCATTTCTGCAGGCCACATCTGTCTGGATATCACCCCCGTCTTCCCGGCCGGAAAGCAATATGACAGCCTGTCCTCCCTGTTGATTCCCGGAAGGCTGGTCCAGATGGAAGCAGCCGATGTGCATACCGGCGGAAGCGTAGCCAATACCGGTCTGGCGCTGAAACTGCTGGGTTGTGATGTCACCCTGATGGGCAAGGTCGGTGATGATTCCTTCGGTATGATGATCCAAAGCATTCTGTCCCGTTACGGAGCGGGCGGGCTGCTCGTGGATCCAGGCAGTTCCACCTCCTATTCCGTGGTACTGGCGGTCCCCGGCCTGGACCGGGTCTTCCTCCACAGTCCGGGAGCAAATGATACCTTCACCGGATCGGATATTCCGGAAGAGGCCCTGGAGGATGCCGTCCTGTTTCATTTCGGCTATCCCCCGCTGATGAAGCGTACCTGGGAAAAAGACGGAGCTGAACTCATTTCCCTGTTCCGCCGTATGAAGCAGAAAGGCATAGCCACAAGCCTGGACCTGGCTGCCGTGGATCCGAATTCTCCTGCTGGAAAAGCTGACTGGCGGAAAATTCTTGCCGGCGTGCTGCCCTATGTCGATTTCTTTGTTCCCAGCTTCGGGGAGCTTTGCTGGATGCTGGACAGGGAGCGGTATGACCGGCTGTCTGCGGAAGGCCGGGACATGACAGACAGTCTGGATATGGAAAAGGAAGTCCTTCCCCTGGCTGAACAGCTGCCGGAGATGGGCTGCAGGGTTGTCGTCATCAAATGCGGCACCAGTGGCATGCTGCTGCGCACGGCTGGTAAGGAAAGCATTTCCGGGATCGGTTCCCGGCTGGAACTGGACACAGAAGCCTGGAGCGGTCAGACCATACTCCAGCCCTGCTTCAAAGCGGATATTGTCCGCAGCGGGGCAGGCGCCGGGGATACCAGCATAGCCGCTTTCCTGGCGGCGATTCTGAACGGCCGGAAACCGGCGGACTGCATTGCCCTGGCATGTGCGGAAGGCGCCTGCTGCGTCACCACCTATGATACTCTCAGCGGCCTGAAGCCGCTGGATGAACTGGAAGAAAGAATCCGCAGGGGATGGTAAGGAGGAAACCCGATGCTTGTCAACATGAATGATGTCCTGCTTCCCGCAAAAAAAAGGAAATATGCCGTCGGCTTTTTCAACGCGGTCAACGTGGAGATGGCCCGCGCCATTATCGAAACTGCAGAGGAACTGCACGCCCCGGTCATGATCGGTACAGCGGAGATCCTCCTGCCCGCCATGTCGCTGGAACGTGTCGCTGAATATCTGATCCCCATGGCTGCTAAAGCATCCGTTCCGGTCTGTGTCCACTATGACCACGGTCTGACTTTTGAAAAGTGCATGGAGGCAATAAAGCTGGGTTTTACTTCTGTCATGTATGACTGTTCCACGGAAGAGTATAAGGCCAACGTGACCAAAGTCGCTGAAATGGTTCGGATCTGTCATGAGACAGGAGTTACTGTGGAAGGCGAGCTCGGCCACGTCGGCGACAATGAAGGAGCCGGGAAGCTGGCCAATCCTTCGGATTATTTCACCGATCCGGAAGTCGCCGCTGATTTTGCCGTCCTCACCGGAATTGATTCCCTTGCCGTGGCAGTAGGCAACGCACATGGGGATTACAAATTCCCGCCCAGGCTGGATTTCGGGCGTATTGAAGCCATCGCCGGGAGCACCGGTCTGCCCCTTGTGCTTCACGGCGGCAGCGGCCTGTCCGACTCTGATTTCCGCACAGCTGTACAGAAGGGCATCTGCAAAGTGAATATCTTTACGGATATCGACAAAGCCGGAAAAGCCGGCATTGAAGAAGGCCTGAAAGCCGGAGCTTCCTCCATAACGTCTCTGATTCCCTATGAGATTGAAGCTATGAAGCGGGTTGTCAGGAACAAGCTGGAACTGTTCGGCTCCGTCGGACGTATCAACTGAGTACGGGAAACAGACATGGATTACACATACTCCTATCTTTCTCCCCTGGGCGGCATCACCCTGGCCAGTGATGGGAATATCCTGACAGGCCTGTGGTTTGACGGGCAGAAATACTTTGGCAGCACGCTCCCTGCCGTGCACAGGGAGCAGGCGCTGCCTGTTTTTGATGAAACCGTCCGATGGCTGGATATCTATTTCAGCGGGAAGATCCCGGATTTCACCCCGCCGCTGGCACTGCCGGCCTCACCGTTCCGTAAAATGGTATGGGAAATCCTGCTCACCATCCCCTACGGCCGGACAATGACCTACGGCGAGATCGCGGCTGAAGTTGCCAAACGATCCGGTACCTGCCGGATGTCCGCACAGGCGGTAGGCGGCGCGGTGGGCCGCAACCCCATCTCCCTGATCATTCCCTGCCACCGTGTCATAGGCGCGAGCGGCAAACTGACCGGATACGCCGGCGGTCTGGACAAAAAGATCCGCCTGCTCCAAATGGAACAGACGGTACTGCGCAGTTCAATCCCTTAAGAATGGTATCGAAAACCTATACCTTTGATTGATAATATATTCATAACATTTTTCCTCCTTCCGGCAATCTTCATCATTCTTCGGATGATTCGACAAAAGGACTGCTGATTAAATACAGTTCAAATTTTTCCCGTTCCTTCTGATCCAGTTGGATTTCTTTATAGTATTTATCCCATTCTTCTCTGGGGATCTTTGTTGAGTCAAACTTTTTGCTGAAACAGAGATCATACAGTTCCTTATGTTTTTCGTTCTGACGGATATCCACATAATCATAATCATTAAAGAATGCATATTCAGAAGGCATATCTGTCAGGAACTCTTTCCGTGCATAATGCCCGCTCGTGTATCCTCTTTCCATGATTTCAGCGAGCTCCGGAATCCTCCATTCGCTTCCCTGTTTAATTGCGGTACGGATCTTACCCCGCCTGATCCATTGTCTTACTGTTGTTGCTGTCACACCGTATGCCTGGGCAAATTGTTCCACAGTCAATAGTTTTGTCTTAACACGCAGCAGCGTAAATACGGTATCTGTAAGTACAGCAACCGTATCATCCTTATAAATATCAAATGAACTGGTATGTGACATTTTCAATACGATACCGGTACTGTGAATATCATATAAATACTCCCACCAGTCCTCCAGTTTGTTCGGAAAAGTTCTCTTTTCCACTTCAGTTCTGAATTGTTCTATCAGCCTTTTGTATCTGTGATAAAACTCAGGAGAATGTCTTGCATTATCCTTGCCTTCCTTATTGATCAGCTTTATTCGCCGATCGATCTCATCCAGCAGTTCTGCTTTGGTCCGTATAGCGTTTTCGTTAAAAACCTGTCTTTTTTCTTCATCGGTGATCAACTCATCTGCATCAAGCTGCTCGTCTCCGGCGATAATAATTCCTTCTTCCAATCTGCTCAGATCAACCGGTTTTCCGTTTAATTCCATCAGATTATCCAGCACTCCACAGTAAGCCATTTTTTGAGCTCCTTTTAAATTCGTATTGTGTCAATACAAAGTCTGAATATATCATAACACACTTTTGTATTGCGTCAATACATTTTATATTTTCTTCACAAATTATTTATGTTATGCCTTTTGTTTGGGATCATATGTTCGATCTTTTCAATAGCCAGAAGATTGACAAAACCATTGTATATTAATATAATTTCAGAGTTCCTCATTTTCTGCCCACGTAGCTCAGTTGGATAGAGCGGCCGCCTCCTAAGCGGCAGGCCAGAGGTTCGAATCCTCCCGTGGGTGCCATATAAAGCCGGTTGTCCTTCATGGGTAACCGGCTTTATGTTTATCTATTCAACGAAAGGACCGTCCTGAAACATGAACCAGCGTGACCTTGCTGAAATTAAACGGAGGCTGAATCCTGACAAGCGCAACCCCTCCCTGATCTGCGGCTGCTATATTGACTATATCGGAAATCCGATCACAAGTTTTTCAGTCCCTGTCGCTTCCCTGTATGAGCAGGAAAACGAAAAATACATGTCCATCTTCAAAAAAGTGCTTTCCGGCCAGCTTGGGCAGGCACTGAATCCGATCGCCCTTCCGGCGGAAAGCTGCGGCCTTCTCATGAAGGTCCGGGATACCGGAATGAGGGATGAAGCGGTTATGCAGGAGCTCTTCACCAAACTGATCTCCGGCATCCGTGCGGAACATCCCGACATGCAGTCTGTCGAGGATGCGCAGACAGCGGATAACTGGCTGATCCTGCTGCTCCATGACGATCTGGATGTCCGGAAACGTGATACAAACGATGAGATCGATTATGAGAATTCCGACCGTTCCTTCAGCTACTGCCTCTGTGCCGTCTGCCCGGTAAAGCGGGACAAGCCGGCCCTGAGATATGTCCCCGCGGACGGTCTGTTCCATGAGCGGCCGCCGGAATGGCTTGCCGGCGTGCCCGTGATGGGTTTTCTCTTCCCGCTGTATGAAAGCGGTGCCGCGGATGTGAATAATCTGCTCTTCTTCAGCAGGGACTGCAACGATGCGCATGAAGCCTTCCTGAAGGCTGCTTTCAACGCCGATGCGGTGATGCCCGCCGTGGAGCAGACGGAAAACTTCCAGTCCCTTCTGGCCCAGACGCTGGGAACTGAATGCTCCCTGGATGTGGTGCAGGAAATGCACGAGGTCGTTTCCACCATGATCGAGGAACAGGAAAAGGACGCTGAGCCGCTGATGCTCTCCAAGCAGGATGTTGCCCGGGTTCTGACGGACGGAGGCGTATCTCCGGAACGGGTTGAGGCATTCCAGGACGGGTTTGACAAAACCTTCGGAACCGGTGCGGCACTTCCTGCGGTAAACGTGGTAACGCCCAAACAGTTCAAGGTGGACCTGCCCAGTGTGTCCATCAAAGTCGATCCCAAACAGGCGGATCTTCTCGAAACCCGGGTCATTGACGGCCGCAGTTACCTGCTGATCCCGATTGACGGAGATATTGCGGTGAACGGCCAGCCTGTCTTTGCGAATAAATAACCACAGCCATAGCAAATGCCCCTTCCTTTCCGGAAGGGGCATTTCTTCGTCATTGTTCAGTTTTCAAGCGCGTAGGCGATCAGCAGGCGCAGGGTGTTTTCCGCGCCCCGCCTGTGACTGCGTTCGTAGCCATGGGACGCGTATACGCCCGCGCCGATCAGACCGTGGCGAAGATCATTTCCGGCGCCGAGTGTTGCTTCCACGTCGCTGCCATAGCTCGGATAGATATCAACGGCATAGTCAGCTCCGCTTTTCTTCGCCGCTTCGATCAGTCCTGTCACAACCGGATAGCTGTAGGGTCCGCCGCTGTCCTTTGCGCAGATAGATACCTGTCTCTCCGTACACTGCAGCCCCTCACCGACACAGCCCATATCCACGGAAATAGCTTCGGCACAGCAGTCCGGAACATTGCCGGCACCGCCGTGTCCCACTTCTTCATAAACAGTAATGTGTGCATAGATGGCGCGTTTCAGTGTGATCTTTTCATCCCGGATATATTTGGCCAGTCCCAGCAAAATACCGACGCTCAGCTTATCATCCAGGAAGCGGGATTTGATATAGCCCGTGTCAGTGATCCGGACATTAGGCTCGAAGCAGACGATATCGCCCACCGCGATCCCCAGCTTTTCGGTATCCTCCTTTGATTTGACATTCTCGTCCAGCACGACCTCGCAGGTATCCCATGTGCGTTTGGTGTCATTGTATTCCTTGTTGACATGCAGGGACGCGTTGCAAAGCTGGAAAGTACCCTCACAGATCTTTCCGGATTTTGTGACAACGCGTACGTTTTCCGTCTCGGCATTGTTCGGGTTCATCCCGCCCAGGTTGGTCAGCCGGAGCCGTCCGTTCCCTTTCACTTCCGCAACCATGCCGCCCAGCGTGTCCGTATGGGCTTCCAGCAGCAGTCCGTTGTCCTCCTCAGCCGGACCGCCCAGGAATACCAGTACGCCGCCCTTCCGGGTCAGTCTGGCGTCAAAACCGAGTTTGGCAAATTCATCCCGGACCCACGCCGCAGCGTTCTCGGTATAGCCGGTGGGAGAATCTATATTCAGGAGTGTTTCCGTTTCCCTGACCAGGAAATCGGTGTATTGAGTCAGGTCTTTCATATCCGTAATCCTCTCTTTGCTGTATAAACTGTCCGATCCTGATTATATCACAACCGGACAAGGCGCGCACTGCCCTGCGGACTTGTATTCTGTCCCGTAAAATGATAGAATACCCTGCGCCTGAGGAAAGGAGTGGATGCTCATGGCCAAGTTTGTTCCCAAGGATAAGCTGAGCAAGAAGGCTCAGAAGGAACTCAACCGCCAGCGGCGGGTCACCTGGAATTTCAGCCCGGTAACCAAAGCCGTTGACAGCAAAAAGATTTATTCGCGCAAGCGAAAAGCCCGGAACGGTGATGATTATTTTCCGGGCTTTTTTCCTGGCCTGATGGACCTCTCCGAGTTTCCCCGCACCAACGGCGGAATTCAGTAACTCAGGGGTTTTCCTTCCGGCGGTCGATCGCCTCGCAGAACTCCGGCATAACCTTTTTCATCCGGACAAACCTGCCTTCGCGGTCCAGGAATACATGCTCCGACGAGCCGGAAAAGACCGGTTCCCCGTTCACCCGCATATCATACGTCATCGTAAGCACAACGCCGTTGAAATTCCCGACCTCTGTGACGATTTCCACTTCATCGCCGAATGTGCATGGCTTCAGGTACTTGATGTTCATTCCCTTTACCGGGGACAGGACGCCTTCCGCCTCCATCCGCTTGTAAGGAAAACCGATTCTGTCCATAAACTCGATCCGGGCTTCTTCCATCCAGTGAATATAATTGGCATGATGGGCCACGCCCATCATATCCGTTTCATAATACTGCACCTTATGTTTCATAAATACCTCCGTCCGGGATCGGTATGATTGACTTCATCCGATAGCGGGTATGATTATCAGTCCATGAAAAAAGCGGCATCACGCCGCTTTTTTCTGTCCTACCGCGGCAGCAGCAACGCCCGGTACTCACCCGGGGACATTCCCTTTTCCGTATGAAAAACCCTGTTGAAGCTGGAGATGCTCTGGAAACCGGAAAGCATGGCGATCTCTGTCAGCGTCATGTCTTTATCAGCGAGCAGTTCCGCGGCTTTCTCCAGCCGGATCAGGTTCAGCCATTTGCTGTAATTCAGCCCTGTCACGCTGCGGAAGATCCGCGAGAAATAATCCTTGCTGATCCCTGCCATTTCCGCCATGGCGCCCTGGGAAAGATCATCCGCTGTCAGATTGTTTTTAATATAATCTGTCACCATGAGCATCCTGCGCATCACTGTGTCCGTATAGCTGTAGGGATCCCCGCTCCTGATCTCCGGGGCAAACTCCTCCCGGTGTTCATCCAGCGTCAGCATGAACTCCATCAGCAGCATACAGCACCGCAGTTCCCGGTCCGCACCGGATGAAAAGAATATTGTCTTCATCTTTTCCGCGATGGATCTGAGTCTGCCAACCAGTTCCGGATGCGCTTTGATGCACAGCACATGCAGGTTCCGGTAGAAATGCATGATCCGCTGCAGGTCAAACAGCGTATTCATAAAGGCATTGCTGTACTGGATCACCAGTGATTCTTTCCGGTCTGCGTCAATAATGGCATGCATTTCCGTAGGCCAGATCAGCAGGAAATCCCCTTCAACCAGCTCATAGGTCTTCTGGTTGACCATGAAAATATTGGTTTTTCCCGGCCCCACCAGGAGAATCTCCCCATAGGAATGCCAGTGCGCCTGGTAACTGCGCTTCTCGTATCCTGTGGACAGGTTAAAGGCGCTGACACGGTCGAACCCGTAGTTTTCATATTGACTGTAATCCATACTGCCTGCTCCCGGTTGTTTTCCTTAAGGGTGTCCCTTACATACTCGCCCTGTAGATCGCCAGCATATCTTCTTCATAAAGCAGCCTTGCGGAACCCATGGAGCCGCCGACACCGACCGCGCACTTATGCGCCATGGTCACAAGGTCTTCTTCCGTGGCGCTGACACCCAGCTCCCGCAGGTTCGTGGGCATATGGATCCTCCGGTAGAAATCCTCCATGGCTTCGATACCTTTCAGAGCAATCTCCTCATCCGTTCCTTCAGGTTTAACGCCCATCACGTTAACGGCAAACCGCTTGAATCTGGGCAGGCAGTTCCCGCACACATACCGGGCCCAGCTTCCCCAGATGGCCGCCAGTCCCGCCCCGTGGGCTACGTCATACAGGCCGCCCAGCTCATGCTCCAGTTTGTGTGTCATCCAGTCCCCGCCGTCGTTTCCGCATCCGGTCAGGCCGTTATGCGAAAGACTTCCGGCCCACATGACCTCCGCGCGGGCTTCATAGTTTTTCGGGTCCTTCACCAGGATCTCTGCGTTCTCCATCACCGTACGGATCAGGCCTTCCGCTATGGAATCCGTAATCTCCATGTTGCCGCCGTTCGTAAAGTAGCGTTCCATGGTATGCATCATAATATCGGTACAGCCGCAGGCGGTCTGATAATCCGGAAGGGTCATCGTCAGTTCCGGATTCATGATCGCGAATTTCGGCCGGCAGTAATCACTGCTGTATCCCCTCTTCACGAGGCCTTCTTCCTTCGTGATGACAGAAGAATCGCTCATCTCACTTCCGGTGGCCGCAATGGTCAGGATCACGCCCAGGGGAAGGCAGGCCGTAGCTTTCCGCTTGTAATCATAGAAATCCCATACGTCGCCTTCATTGGTCGCGCCGTAACCGATCGCCTTTGCGGAGTCGATGGTGCTTCCGCCGCCTACAGCAAGCAGGAAATCAACGTTCTCTTTTTTGCAGAGTTCAATGCCCTCATATACAAGGCCCAGGTGGGGATTCGGCACCGCGCCGCCCAGAGTCACATAGGGGATCCCGGCTTCATCAAGATTATCTGTCACCCTTTTCAGCAGGCCGGAGCGGACAACGCTTCCGCCGCCGTAATGGATCAGGACCTTTTTGCCGCCGAATTCACGGATCAGGGCAGCCGTCTGTGCCTCTGTATTTTTACCGAATACCACCTTGGTGGGGGTATAGTACCGGAAATCAAACATATGTTTTTCCTCCTGTTCTGATCGTGGAAAATGAAGAATGAAATGAGAAACTGCGCTGGTTATATTGTAAAACTTAGAGTAAACTTTAAGTCAAGGATTTCCGGTGCCTGGATTTCACAAAAAGTAGCAAGTCATGCGTCAAAAAATGGGAAGCCTTTCCCTTCCTGTCTGAAATACAATAAATTGAAATCATGAAACCGGAGGGAATGTGTTATGAGTCAGGCTCCTTTAGCTCACCGTCAGGCAAATGCCCGCCTGCGTGTCCTGAACCCAGACGGAACCCCTGCTGTCCGCCGGGAAGTCAGCGTTGACCAGGTTTCCCATCAGTTCCTTTTCGGCTGCGGTGCTTTTGATGCCGTGGAGCTGATGAAAACACAGGATGAAAAGAAACAGGCTTTCCTTCGGGAAAGGATGGAAAAATGGCTGGCATTGTTCAACTACGGCACCCTTCCCTTTTACTGGGGCCGTTATGAGCCGGAAGAAGGCAAACCTGCTTTCCGTGAAACCATGGCCGCCGCGAAATGGCTCCGGCAAAGCGGCGTACAGGTGAAGGGTCATCCGCTGTGCTGGCACACCGCCTGTGCCCCCTGGCTTCTGAAGTATTCCAACGAAGAGATCCTGCGCCGTCAGCTTGAGCGTATTCACAGGGATGTGACCGCATACAGGGATACCATCGGCCTGTGGGATGTCATCAACGAAGTGGTGATCATGCCGGAGTTTGACCGGTATGACAACGCCATCACCCGGATCTGCAGGGAAAAAGGCCGTGTTGGGCTGGTAAAGGAAGTCTTTGCCGCCGCGAAAGAGTGTGATCCCAACGCAGTCCTGCTCATCAACGATTTCAACACAAGCGAAGCCTACGCGCATCTTATCCAGGATCTGCTGGAAGCGGACGTACCGATCAGTGCCATCGGCATCCAGAGCCATCAGCACCAGGGATACTGGGGGCTGGAAAAGCTGAACCGGGTACTGGAACGCTTCTCCCGTTTCGGTCTCCCGATCCATTTCACGGAAAACACCCTGATCTCCGGTGATATCATGCCTGCGCACATCGTTGACCTGAATGACTGGCAGGTGGATGAATGGCCCAGCACGCCCGAAGGTGAAGAACGCCAGGCCCGTGAGATTTCGGAAATGTATTCTGTTCTGTTCGCCCATCCCCTGGTGGAAGCCATTACCACCTGGGATTTCAATGACGGCTGCTGGCTGAAAGCCCCGTCCGGTTTTGTCCATGAAGGCAACACCGAAAAGCCCTCTTATGCCGCCCTGAAGAACCTGATCCACGGAGCATGGGAAACCCATGAAACCCTGGTGACCGATGATGATGGCTTCCTGGTCTTTACCGGCTATAAAGGAGATTATCAGCTGAAAACCGCCGCCGGAAGCGCCGGTTTCGCCCTGAATGACAATCTGGAAAGCACCCTGTCCCTGACCTGATGGATCCCGCTTCCAAAAAGGAGATGACAGATCATGTCACAGACTGTTCTGATTACCGGCACAGGCAGGCCTTATGCCCTTGGTTTTAACCTGGTAAAGCGTTATCTGGAGCACGGAGACTGCGTGTTCGCGTCTGTCCGGCGTCCTTCCGAAGCGCTGGAAGCGCTGAAATCCGTATATCCCGGTATGCTGCACATTCTCACAATGGACATATCCTCCACGGAATCGGTGAATGCCGCCGCCCGGGAAGCGGAAACACTGACAGATCGCCTTGACCTGATCATCAACAATGCCACTACCGCTTCCGCCGACACGATGAAGGAGCTTCCGGATTTCGACCTGGACCTGATCGCGCCTGCTGTGAACGTCGGGGCAGTCGGGCCGGTCCGGGTACTGAAAGCGTTCCTGCCGCTGCTGAAAAAAAGTACGATGGGCGCGCTTGTGGTGAATATCTCTTCCGAGGCCGGAAGCATCGGAAAATGCTACCGCACCTTCTATCTGGATTACGGTACGGAAAAGGCAGCCCTGAACATGCTTACCATGACCATGCATAACTACTTCAAAAACGATCCGGACCTGAACATCATCTGTATTCATCCCGGCTGGATCCGGACAAATCCGGGCAATCATGAAGCCCCGCTGGATCCGTATGAACACGCGGAAACCCTTCGGTGCCTTTTCGAAACGAAGCGGCATGACAAGGAAGGGCCGGTATTCATCACCCATACCGGTGAATCTTATCCCTGGTAAACAAACACATTCAGCTGTGATCAAAGGAGGAAACTGAAATGGCAGGTATCGTGGGAACCCATCTGGTAGCCCAGGTAGGTTTTATCGTAAAGGATATTGAGGAAACCAAACGGAAATGGGCGGCATTCCTGGGCGTCGATGTCCCGGAAACGCAGCCCTGCGGCGACTATGCGGTCACACAGACAGTTTTTGAGGGGAAGCCCGCGCCGAAAGCGAATTCACTGCTGGCTTTCTTCGACGTGGGACCGGGCCTTCAGCTGGAACTGATCCAGCCCAATGAGGAACCGTCTACCTGGCGGAACTTCCTGAACGAGCATGGCGAAGGCATGCATCATCTTGCCTTCCAGGTCAAAGATTCCAAAGCCTGCGTGGCCAGTGCGGAAGCAGCCGGGCTGAAGCTTGTTCAGCATGGAACCTACGGGGACGGAAACGGTGAATATAATTACCTGGACGCCCCCGAACTGAAATGCATCGTGGAACTGCTTGAAAGCTACAATAACTCAGGGAATAACTGACCGGAGGAAAAAGATATGAAACTGATCAATGTGGTAAACGGACCGCAGAATGCTTCAGCCGTTATTCTCGGCTGCATGCGCATGCCCGCCCTGTCCGTGGAAAAAGCAGCGGATATGATCCGTACCGCTTCGGAAGAAGGGATCAACTTATTTGACCATGCCACCTGCTACGGCGACGGAGAAGCTGAAACCCGTTTCGGGGATGCTTTCCCGCTGACCGGTCTGAAGCGGGAGGATGTCATCATTCAGAGCAAATGCGGTCTCCATTTTGATCGTAAGGAATTTGACTGGAGCCGGGACGATATCCTTTCCAGCGCGGAAGCAAGCCTCCGGCGCCTGAAAACCGATTATCTGGACGTCCTGCTGCTCCACCGCCCGGATCTGCTGTTCGATCCGGAGGAAGTGGCGGAAGCCTTTGACCAGCTGGAAAAGAGCGGAAAAGTCCGCTGTTTCGGTGTCAGTAACGTAAGCCCCGGCCAGCTGGAGCTGCTGAAGAAGTATGTCCGGCAGCCGCTGGTGTTTAACCAGCTCCAGTTCTCCCTGGACCAGACCCAGCTGATCGACGGGGACATGTACCTGAATAACCTGACGACTGACCGTTCCATCATCAGGGATAACGGTGTCCTGAATTACTGCCGCCTGCACGACATCACGATCCAGGCCTGGTCTCCGCTGCAGTTCGGAATGTTCGGAGGCTGCTTCGTGGATCATCCGGATTTTCCGGATCTAAACCGCGTGCTGGGCGAAATGGGAGAAAAGTACAGTATTTCAAAAGCTGCGGTCGCAATTGCCTGGATCCTGCGTCATCCCGCCCGTATGCAGGCTGTCGCCGGAACCATGAATCCGGATCACCTCCGGGATATCTGTGCCGCCTCCAAAGTGTCCCTGACACATCAGGAATGGTATCAGCTCTACCTGGCGTCCGGAAAGTTCCTGCCGTAAAGCAGACACAGAAAATGAAAAGGATATGGATGATATGGACAAGGCTGTAAAAGCGCACTTCCTGCGCGGCAGCGGAAAGCATACATTTCCCAAAGGAAATGCAACGATGAATATGACAGAAGGCAGGCCGCTGGCCCTGCTTTCTGTTTTCGCGTTGCCGCTGCTCATCGGTAACCTGTTCCAGCAGGCCTATAACCTGGCGGACTCGATGATCGTGGGGCGGTTGCTGGGTGCGGATGCCCTGGCGGCAGTCGGAGCCACCGGTTCCATTTCCTTTCTCTTCTTTTCCATCTTGAACGGGATCAGCGGCGGCTGCGGAATCGTTACAGCCCAGTTTTTCGGAGCGAAAAAAGATGAGCTTGTCTATAAGGCAATCGCCAACTCAGCCTATATTACGCTCGCCTTCTCCCTCCTGACCGGAACCCTTGCCTTCTGCCTGGTCCCCACTGTGCTCACCTGGATGGGAACCCCGCAGGAGATTCTGCCGGACGCCATCGTTTATATGCGCATGACATCCGCGTCCGTGCCGCTGATCGCCGTCTATAATTACGCTTCCTCCATGCAGCGTGCCCTGGGAGATTCCCGCACGCCTCTGTATTTTCTCATCGTTTCCTGTATCCTGAATGTGGTACTGGATCTGCTTTTTGTCGGAGCCTTCGGCCTGGGGGTTTTCGGCGCGGCTTTTGCGACCATGCTGTCCCAGCTGCTGGCCGGCAGCGGTTCCCTGCTGTTCGCCTTCCGCCGCAATCCCTATTTCCGCATAAACGCGAAGCTCCGTGCTTTCGATGCTCAGATCGCGAAAAAGGCCATCCGCCTGGGTCTGCCGCTGGCGCTCCAGTGGAGCCTGATCGCGATTTCCACCACCGCGCTGCAATCCGTTGTCAACACCTTCGGCTCAACGGCAATGGCCGCCTATACCGCCACCAACCGTCTGGAGCAATTGGTGCAGCAGCCCTTCGGATCCATGAGTATGGCACTGTCCACCTACGCCGGACAGAACATGGGCGCAGGAAAAATGAAACGGATCCGGACCGGTTTCCGGGACAGCCTGCTGGCTATGCTCGTGGTAGCCGGAATGATGACCCTGATCATGCAGCTCTTCGGTGGATCGCTGGTAGGCATGTTTGTCCATGAAACGAACGTGATCGACCTGGGCGGCAGGGCGCTGAAGATCACAAGCCTCTTCTATGCATTCCTGGGTATCATATATGTTTCCCGCGGCGTCCTGAACGGTGTCGGCGATGCCGTCTTCTCCTTCATCAACGGAATCGTGGAGATTGCCGGCCGTGTAGGTCTGCCCCTTCTGCTCCTGGGGCTGACAGCATCCGGAGTCTGGTCCATCTGGATTACCGCCGGCGTGACATGGATGCTGGCCGGTCTGTCATGTATCCTGCGGTATGTTTCCTGGAGGAAAAAAACCGGAAAGCAGCAGGAAGCGGATTGACTTCGTACGCACTCCATTGTGTATAATGGGGATAGAACAGACAAGGGGCAGCGGAGGAAAACAATGATCAGAACACTGTGGCGTCTCAGCCGTGAAGCCATCCGGTACAGAACGTTATATACCATTGCGATCCTTTCAACCCTGGCGCTGACAGCCGTGAACCTGGCAGCGCCGAAGCTCCTTTCCGCCATGACAGGGATCGTGGAAGCAGGCGTGGATGAAGCCGGCCTGCATACCATCGGCCTGTTTACCGCCGCACTGGTCGCTCTTTACCTGCTGCGGATCCTTTTCCGGTTCCTGAGCAATTACCTCGCCCATAAAGCCGCCTGGTACCTGGTGGGTGACCTGCGGACCCGGACCTATGACAAGCTGGAGCACATGCACCTGGGATACTTTCACGACAAACAGACCGGCGACCTCATGAGCCGGATCGTGAATGACACCCGGGACTTTGAACTGCTCTATGCCCATATGATCCCGGAAACGATCACCAACCTGGTCACTTTTACCGGTGTGCTGGTCGTCCTTCTGACCATTAACTGGAAACTCGCGCTGATCACCTGTGCGCCGATTCCCCTGATCTTCGCTTCCGGCATCCTCTTTTCCAAAAAGGTCCGGCCTTTCTTCAGGATCTCCCAGAAGAAAATGGGTGAACTGAACGGCAAGCTGCAGGACAACTTGTCCGGCATCCATGAAATCCAATCCTTCGGCCGGGAGGAATATGAAACCGAACGGGTCAATGAACAGAATTTCGAACACATCCGTGCCATGCTCCAGGCCCTGAAGATCAGTGCCGTCTTCCATCCCTCCGTCGAGTTCATCTCCTCCCTGGGGACTATCCTGGTGGTTGGATTCGGCGGATACCTGGCATACCGTGAAGGCCTGAGCGTTGCGGACATCGTGGCTTTCCTGCTGTACCTGGGACTGTTTTACGGACCGGTCACCGGCCTCGCCAACCTGCTGGAAAACATGCAGCAGTCCATGGCGGGCGCGGAGCGTGTGCTGGATATCCTGGACGCGCCCCTGGAAATACAGGACCGGCAGGATGCTGAAACCCTCGGAACTGTACAGGGCGAGATCACCTTTGACCATGTCAGCTTCTCCTACGGGGAGGGCATCCCGGTGCTGAAGGACGTCTCCTTTGACTGTAAGCCCGGCCAGATGCTGGCCCTGGTCGGTCCCACCGGTGTGGGTAAAACCACCCTGACCCAGCTGATCTCCCGGTTCTATGAACCGTCCTCCGGGCATATTCTGATCGACGGGCATGATATCCGGGATGTGTCCATCGAAAGCCTCCGACGGAACATCTCCCCTGTGCTGCAGGATACCTTCCTCTTCAACGGCACCATTGCGGAAAACATCGGCTACGCCGTGCCGGACGCTTCCATGGACGAGATCGAGGCTGCCGCGAAGGCCGCCAATATTCATGAAGATATCCTGGCCATGCCGGAAGGATATAATACCCAGGTGGGCGAACGCGGCCTGCGCCTTTCCGGCGGTCAGAAGCAGCGGGTGGCCATTGCCCGGGCGATCCTGCGGAAATCCCCCATCATCATCCTGGATGAGGCAACCGCATCTGTCGATGTGGAAACAGAGCAGCAGATCCAGAAAGCCATCAACGGGATTTCCGGAAGCCGTACCATCATCGCGATCGCCCACCGGCTGTCCACCATCCGGAACGCCGATCAGATCCTGGTCATTGAGGACGGCCGGATTACAGAAAGCGGCACCCACGCGGAACTTGTGGCGCTGGGCGGAAGCTACGCCAGGATGAACAGCATCCAGGGCGAGGAACGCGGAAAGAACTGACTTTACCTGTAAAAAAGGAGGCTGTGAACATGAAAAAAGTTACGGTCATCTGGTCCAGCCCGAACACAGAGGGGCTGACAGCATCAGCAAAGAATCAGATTATGAAAGGTCTGGAGGAGGCCGGTGCCCAGGTGGAGGAAATCCATCTGAACGAGAAAAAGCTGGAACACTGCCGGGCCTGCGCAAACGGCTGGGGTACCTGTAACAAGACCGGAACCTGTGTGATCCGTGATGACTTTTCCGGCATTTACCAGTCCCTTGCCAATGCGGACGGAATCGTCTGGATCAGCGCGGTATACTGGTCCGATATGACAGAATGCTTCAAGGCGTTTTTTGACAGGCTGCGCCGGTGTGACGCCACCCGCAATCATTCGCTGGCGGAAAAGCGCTGTATGCTCATTGCCTGTGCCGGCGGTACCGGGCGCGGTACCCTGGAATGCCTCACGCAGATGGAAAGAGGTCTCACCCATATGGGCATGCGCGCCTATGACCGGATCCCAGTGGTACGCTTCAACAGGGAGTATATGCTTCCCGCGCTGTATACCGCCGGAAAAGCGTATGCCGCCTGTCTGGAAAATGGTTTCGATATGTATTACTGATCATGCAGCAAAAACCCCTGTCCCGGAAACGGGACAGGGGTTTTGTTATGCCTGTTTTACTTTCCGGCAACGTGGATGGTTCCAACGTCCACGGAAGGAGAACCGATATTGCTCCTCTTGAACTCCAGGTCGCTTCCGACCGCCCGGATATCCTTCAGCAGCTGATAGAAATTGCCCGCGATGGTAATCTGTTCCACCGGCTTTCCCTGTTTGCCGCCGTTCACCCGGAATCCTTTCGCAATCAGGGAGAAGTCACCGCTGATGGGATTGGCGCCCGCGTGGAGACCGCCCACTTCCGTAATCAGCAGGCCGTCGCCCAGGTCTGCCAGCAGGCCGTCCAGGTCCTTCTCCCCGGGCCGGAAGAAGAAGTTTGTCGGTGCCACACGCACCGGAGTGCTGACAGTGCGCTTCGCGTTGCCGGTGCTGACCGTTCCGGCCTTCCGGGCGGTTTTCCGGCTGTGAAGCAGGGTCTTCAGCACGCCGTTCTCGATCACGGCTTTCGTGCGGCAGGCAGAACCTTCTCCGTCAAAAGTTGCGGAGGCCAGTCCATCGGGCAGCAGCGGATCGTCCATCAGGGTCACGCAGGAAGCGGCAATGGTTTCCCCTTCCCTGCCGTCCAGCAGCGACAGCTTTTTCTGGGCATTCTCAGCGGAAAAGATACCGCTGAAGACGTTCAGCAGGGAACGCATGGCATCCCGCCGGATCACCGTCCGGTACATACCGCTCTCCACCGGGGAGGCATTCAGCCGCTCTGTGGTTTTTTCCGCGGCTTTCTTTCCGATGCTGACCGGATCCAGTTCTCTGAATTTACGGCTTACTTCCGATTCACCGCCGGTGGCAGTGGATTCGCCGTCTTTGCCGACAAGCCAGATACCAGCCGTGACGTAACCGCCGACAGGCGCTTCCGTTTTCAGGTTCAGCCCGTAGCTGTTCACCAGCCGCACAACACCTTTGCCTGTAGCCACAAAGGATCCCTGGCTTTTGACAATTCTCGGGTCCGCCGCCATGGCTGTTTTTTCAATATCAAGCACAAGCTGCAGCTTTTCTTCCGCCGTAATGCTGTCCAGGTCGTTCTCCGGAATCGCCAGTTCAGGATATTCCGGATCACCCGCGTAGATCTCATCCTGTTCTTCAGTTTCCACCAGGGCAGCGCTTTCCTTTACACCCCGGATCAGCATCCGGATGGCGTCATCATCAAAGGCTTCTGTGGAGGCATAGCCCATCTTTCCGCCGACCACGCCGCGCAAGCCCAGTCCGCAGGTTTCGGAAACCTCATAGCTGTCAACATTTCCTTCCATGGCTTCCGCGGAAAAGGCGGAATTCTCCTGGCTGTATACCTCCGCCGGATCAATTCCCGCTTCGGCTGCCGCCTTCAGCAGCTTATCAATAAATTCATCCATACGAATCATGTTATCACCCTCACTTTCCGCCCACGGTCAGGCTGCTGACCCGGATCATCGGCTGGCCCACATTTACCGGCACGGAGCCGGAAGCGGAACCGCACATACCCTGGGCCATGGTCATCTTCTTTCCGACCCGGTCAATACGCATCAGCACCTCGCCGCCTTTGCCGATCAGGGAAGCGCCGCGTACGGGACGGAGGATCTTGCCGTCCTCCACCCAGTAGCCTACCTCCACGGAGAAATTGAATTCGCCCGTAGCCGGGTTCACGGAACCGCCGCCCATGGATTTGGCATACAGTCCTGTTCCCATGGTGGCAATCATTTCAGCTTCATCGTCCGTACCTGCAGCGATGTAAGTATTGCGCATCCGGGAGGTCGGCGCCCACTGGTAGCTTTCCCGCCGTCCGCTGCCGGTCGGTGCCATGTTCATCCGGCGTCCGCCCAGCTTGTCGATCATATAGTTCACCAGGATGCCGTTCTCGATCAGCGTCAGTTTCGAGGTCGGCATACCTTCGTCATCAATATGGGTGGAGCCCCATTCCCCGGGAATGGTTCCGTCATCCACCGCGGTTACGCACGGAGCGGCGATCTGCTGTCCCAGCTTCCCGCTGAACTCGCTGATGCCGTATGCCACGGAAGTCGCTTCCAGGGAGTGACCGCAAGCTTCATGGAAGATCACGCCGCCGAAACCGCCGTCGATCACCACCGGATAAACACCTGCCGGGCAGGAATCCGCATGCAGCATGGTAACGGCTTTCTCCGCTGCCAGGCGTCCGCACGCTTCCGGATCAACCCGCTCCTCAAAGATCTCAAATCCCATGCCCGCGCCGGGATTGCAGGAACCCGTCTGGTTTTCCTTTCCGTCGGAAGCCACAGCGGAGATCATCAGCCGGGAAAGTACCCGCCTGTCCGTCACAAACACACCTTCCGTGTTGCAGATCAGCACATCCTGTGTAACATCCCTGAACCCGCAGGTCACCTGCACAATCTCCGGGGAAACGGCCCTTGCCGCGGCGTTGGCTGCCCGGACCTTTTCAGCTTTCCGTGCCGCTTCAGCGTCAGCCGGCAGGATCCGGATCTCTTCAGGCCGCGCTGTGCTCCAGTGGCTGAACCCCACCGGTGTGCATCCCTTGCCGGAGCGGACAGCTGCCGCCGCCTGTGCGGCGCATTCCATCAGGCCTTCCCGGCTTGTATCGTTGGTAAAAACATAGATAGCCTTGGTACCTTCAAACACCCGGATACCGGCCCCGTGTTCCCGGGCCGTTCCCATGGATTCGATCCGTCCTGACTTCAAGGCAATATTGGATTTTGTAGTGTCCTCCAGAAAGATTTCGGCAAAATCGCCGCCGGTCTTCACCGCCCGGGCCAGCACTTCTGCCGCAATGTTGCGGTCCAGCATCATTCCTGTTTCCTCGCTTTCTTTGTGTTCCTGTCCGTTTAGTTCTGTTCTGTTCTGATGACCTGGTTTTTCTCTTCCGGGATGTTCACCCGTGAGGGAAGATAGCTCATGTTAAAGCGCTTCCCGTCCGCGCGTTCATACCCGTCCTTCACTTTAGCCGCGGCATAATACACGGTGCCGCCCAGCATCCCGGGCCGTTCAAAGCGGTCATCTGTTCCCGCCAGCACCCTGGCCACCGTTTCAATTGCTTCATCAATGATGGACGGGTCGAATATCTCATGCCCGCCGTACATCATGTCGAATTCCTGCTGATGTTCCTTCAGATGCAGCAGGTTCCGCATGTAGGACAGGATCGGCAGCGAATCCGGGAATTCCAGCAGTGTATTGCCGTTGCACGCGTCCCCTGAATAGGCGATTCTTGTTTTGTGATCGATCAGCACCACCGAACCGGCTGTATGTCCGCCGACCTCGACCACCTCAATCTTCCTGTCTCCCAGGTCGAACACATCGCCGTCACAGATCGGGAACACCCTGATTGCGTTCCAGTCCGCAAAGTTTTCATCCGGCTCGATCAGGTCCCGGTATTCTTCCAGGGCCGTCTTCTTCGCCAGCTCAACCAGCTGCTCTTTTTTCACCCCGATGCATTTCTGGAAGGCGGCGATATCCCGGTAATGCAGGTAGCAGTGGTCAAAATGGAAATTACCGCCCACATGGTCCGAATGGTAATGGGTATTCACAACGCGGATCGGCTTATCCGTCAGTGTTTCACAGAACGCTTTCAGGTTTCCCAGGCCGATGATCGAGTCGATCAGCAGCGCGTAGTCCGTCCCTTCCACCAGGTAGCAGATGGCATAGGAGTTATCCACAAACGCGTTTTTGATCATCCAGCTCTTTTCCGCGATTTCCTCCGCTTTGAAAAAAGGAATGGTTTTCTTCATTTTCAAGCCTCCGGCATGCCTGTCCCGAGTTTTTCAGGCATAATCAGTCCGTTTTAATACATACTATTATACTCCGTCCCGAAGCGGAACGGAATATACAACCCGTAGAAACAGGATGCCTTTTATTCTACTGTAAGTATGAATTGCCTGCTCGTCCCCGTATTACCACCGGCGGCCGCGGCCGTAGCAGCTGTCGCAGATCCGGTACGGCCAGTTCCACGGTAAGTGCCGTTTGCAGGAAGGGCAGGTGCGCTGCTGCAGCTTTTGCGTGGACAGGATATGAACGATGCCCTGGGAGATCAGGTCCTTGCGGCGCTGGATCTCCGTCAGCAGTGTGTCGGGTTCCGGTACAAACAGCCGGGTATAGTTGTAATACAGGTCGCAGCGCCGGTAATCCGCTTCCAGGCCGTCCAGCATCCGGATCGTGCAGCTTTCCGGTTCCACAATCTCCGGCATCTCCGGCATCACGTCAATGTGCTCCCCGCGGCATTCGGCATGGTACATTGCCTTCCAGCGGAAAAGCAGGTCAGGATCCTTCTCATCAAAGGGAATGCACAGGAAACGGTACAGCAGTCTCCTGTCCGTTTTGGGCGTTTCCATCATGGCGGCCAGTTCTGCCATCCGGACCGTGGAAGCCTTGGAGAAGCAGCCTTTGTCCTGCATGCGGATCCACTGGTCCAGGATCCCCGTCAGCGGCAGGGGGATGCCCAGCAGGGATTCCGGGAAGCCGATCACGCCTTCTGTCAGCGGCAGCAGCGGTCGGGCCATTGCCCGGGCCACTTCCTGCCGGAAGCCGAACGCGTTCACATAGCCGATCTCATATTTTCCGTACCGGCCCGCCCGTCCGGCGATCTGCTTGATCTCCGAATCCGTCAGCAGCCGGGTAATGTCTCCGTCATACTTCTCCGACTCCAGGAACACCACCCGCTGGATCGGCAGATTCATGCCCATGGCAATGGCGTCCGTGGAGACCACCACTTCCGTTTCTCCCCGGTGGAAACGGTCCGCCTGGTTCCGGCGGACGTCCGGCGGCAGGGCACCGTAGATCAGGGATACCTTGTATCCCCTGGTCTTCAGTTCGGCCGCCACCGCGTGCACCCGGGCCTTGGAGAACACGATCAGCGCGTCTCCCGGTCGAACGGAGGCCGGAAACTGGAAGCCTTCCTTTTCCACCTCAAGCGGCGTCATCCGCTCATGGCGGATGATGGTCAGTTCATCGCCGCAGTCTTCAATGATCCGGGTCAGCAGTGCTTCCGCGTCCTGTGAGGCGCAGGCGTGGATCTCATCCGCGCACAGGCCCAGGATAGCCGCCGTCCAGGCGCCTCCCCGGTCCCTGTCTGCGATCATCTGGCATTCGTCGATGACGGCAACGTCATAATGGGTCTGCAGGTCCGCCATCTCCACCGTGGAGGACTGCACCCGGCTGAAAGGCACCCGGATCTGTTCCTCGCCCGTTACCAGGGAGCATGGCACATCCGCGATATTCAAAGCTTCAAACTGTTCCGCGGCCAGCAGTCTCAGCGGTCCGAGATACAGGCCGCACTGCGCGCCGTGGAGCCGCTGGATTCCTTCATAGGTTTTGCCGGAATTGGTGGGCCCCAGGTGCAGGTAAAAATGCCTGCGCATCCGCCTTGCCAGCGGATACAGGTCCCGGTAATGTTCCGGGATTGCGTCCAGCAGGGCCGCACGAATCCGTTTTTCCCGTTCGTAAACAGCGTCCGCCTTTTTCTGCAGGCGGATCAGGCCCGCGTTCTTTTCCAGCAGTTTCCGGATCCGTTCCCGGGAAAACTTCTTTTCAAGCGCGTTGAACACAAGCCGTCCGCCCCGGTCTGCTTCCCGGCGTACCGCCGAGGCCACGGTTTCTCCCGTGGGCAGCCGTACCGCACGGCACGCGTTCAGTTCCGGAAAGGCTTTCCCCGCTTCCGCCCGCAGGAATCCGCCCAGCGAACCCGGCTGGAACGACCTGTCTACGGCCTTGGGCGTCAGCCCGCCCGGGAATTCCTTATTCATAACCCGCCGGACAACAGAGCGCTCCTCGTCTTCCTCCTTGAGTCTTGCCCCGTGATCCCCGGTTCTCAGCCACAGCACCACCCGGTTTTCCGCCCGGGAAGTCAGCTGGCCCATTTCATCGTCAAACCACTGCCGCAGCGCGCCTTCCCGGATGATCCGCAGCGCCTCATAGGCCTTTTCCAGGGAAACCTTGCTCTTTTCCACCGTGCGCAGGAAAGACAGGTCAATCCTGTGTCCTTCCTTCAGTTCCGCCGCGATCAGTCCGGACAGGCGGTTATACTCCGCTTCGTCCCCGGACAATACCAGTTCCCCGCGGAGCAAACCCTGCCAGATCCTGTCCCGCCGCTGCAGCTGGCGCAGGGTATTCTGGAATGCTTCACTTTGCAGATAGGCTTCTTTTTCCGCCGGTTTCATGCTGCGGGTGATCACCCGCACCTTGTTCAGCGTATGCTGGTACAGGTACCGTTCCCGTTCGGGCAGCAGTGCCTGTATATAGGCTTCCAGTGTGCCCCTGTCAGAACGGTTCATAGCGGTATCATTCCCTTCGGATTCTTCTGCTATCAGTATACAGTTGTTTCAGATCAGATGCAAACCGGATTGAATATCCGTTACAGTTTCTTTTTATCCTTCATCTGCTGCCAGAGCAGGTCCGCCGCGCTGGGACCTTCGCTTTCAGGCTTCTTTTTTTCCGGTTTGGGTTGTTTTTTCTCTTTGATGACCTTCTGTCCGGCCTCTTCCGTCTTATCCGCCGCAGGTTCCCTGAAAAGGTCCAGCCTCCGCTGGGCCACGTCAAACAGGAACAGCAGCAGAGCCAGTCCCGCCAGCAGGTTTGTCAGGTCTGTCCGTTTCCGGGCTGCCGTATCCGGGAATTCAAGCAGTTCCTGCGTGGTTCCGCAGGTTTTGCCGCCGGTTTCCTTCGCCAGTGTTTCCAGCGCGCCGGTATCTTCCCGCCGCTGGTCATATTCCGCTGTCCAGGAAACCACGTCCCCGCCGTCGGCGGTTTGCAGCACTTTGCCCTTGCCGTCCTCCATTTCGATCCGGATCGCGTAGGCACCGGAAAGAGAAGTGTCCGCGGTGCCTTCAAAGCGGTTTTCGGAAACCCGTTCCAGCCGGACCGTCTCCTTTGTTCCGTCCGGACGAACCAGTGCCGCGGAAGCCGCGGCCGCCTCCTGCGGTGCGTCCGTTTCCCAGCTCAGGCATCCGTCTTCCAGGGTGATCTCCCCGTTGCCGTTCCGGTCAGGCAGGATAAAGGAAACCAGGCCGGAGAAAAACTCCGCGGCATGGTCCCAGTTCAGGAAAGCCGCGCTCCAGCCGCCATGCACATCGCTGGTCCAGCTGAGCACTTTGCCCGCCCCGTACTGCCACCAGGCAAGCAGGGGGTCTTTCCGGTCGCTGCACAGGGAAACGGTCGCCAGCGGCTTCTCCGTCACCGCCAGGTATCCGTCCAGTTCCGGGAATCCCGGGAAATCCGTCATGGTGCTGTCGGTGATCACCGGGGTAAACGTCCGGTTCTGTACGTAAGCACCGGAGATCATCATTGTTTCCTTGGTAAAGATCCGGGGAAGGCTGTCGAAGGGACCGGCCGCGTACATGCGTCCGTTGCCGATCTCCGCCATCTTTTTCATCCCCGCGTAGTCCGCGCCGTCGCCTACCGCGACAGTGGTCACGGTGATCCCGCTGCCGCCCATCCGGCGGACAACGTCCATATATCCCGTGTCCCCTGCCTCACCGTCTGTCAGGAAGATCACGTGCTTATACTGCGCGTCAACTGTTTTCAGGGCTTCATAAGCCATGGTCAGCGGGGAATAGAACGCGGTTCCTCCGCCGATCCGGATGGTGGCCACCTGCTCCTGCATGGCGGCAACATCCGTCACCGGTTCCAGCGGAACCACCCATTTCGCGGCATCATCAAAAGCGATCACACCGGCCTGGTCCCGCTCATTCAGCACTTCCAGGGCGGCACAGGCTGCTTCCCGGGCCAGCTGCAGGCGGGTAACCCCGTAGGAGCCGTCCATCATGGATCCGGACTTGTCTATGGCCAGCACCAGGGCAGTTGTCGGCAGTTCCATCCGGTTCCGGACGTCTATGGTAACCGGCAGCATATTCTCCAGGGCGCTGCCCCGGTATCCGCCCAGGGCATAGCTGGAATCGCCGCCGAAAACCGCGACGCCGACGCCCAGTTCCTTTGCTGCTGAATCAAGGGCCGTGATCTGTCCGTCGTCCATCTGTTCCGCGTCCACGTTCACCAGGGCTACCGCGTGGTATGCCATCAGGTCCGCTGCCTGTCCGGGCAGCATGGAGGCCGGAAGGACTTCCGTCCGCATACCTGCGGCCTGCAGCATCCGGTTCAGGTTTCCGCCGGCGCCGCTCTGTCCTTCCGCGATCAGCACGGAGGGCTCGCCTGTGACAACGGTATAGGCAGCACCCGTATCGTTGACCGGAACAGTATCGTCTGCCATCAGCACCTGGGCTTCCACGGTGCTTACGCCGGCATTCCCCGCCACAGCGTCAAAGGCGAAAGTATTCTCACCCTTCCGCAGGGTCACCTTGCGGGTCTGTGCCTCGCCCCTGTCCCGGGTCAGAAGCAGGGTAGCCTCGCCGGCCGTGTTCGCGTGCACAGTCACAATGGCTGTGTATTTCTGTCCTGTATAGAGAGAGGAAGGCACTGATATTTCGGTCACCTGCGCGTCCGCTCCGCTGCGGGGCTCTGTTTTCAGCACATTCACGGGCAGGCCGCCTGCGGAGCTGAAAAAGCTTTCCTCACCGGTAACCCGGCCGTCACTGATGACGGCGATACCGCCGTTGGAATCAGAAGGCAGCAGAGCGGAGGCAAGCTGCAGGGCGCTGTTCAGGTCGCTTCCCGACGGATCGATCCGTGCGGACAGTTCCCCCAGCGGTGTTTTCTGGTTCAGGGAGCGCTCCAGGGCTGCCTCCCTGCCAAAGGCAATGACGCCGGTCTGCCTGTCGCCGGAAGCTTCCAGTGCTTCCCTGGCCAGGCGGAGCGTTTCTTCTCCGTCAACGGAGGCGGATACGTCCACCAGCAGGAACGCCGTCCTGTCCGGGCTGGCGGTCAGCAGGCTCGTTCCGGCCAGTGCGGCAACTGTCAGGGCAATGATAATGTACCGGAGTATATGGGAGATCCGTTCCTTCCGGGATCGGCTCTTCCGGAGCAGGCAGAGAACCAGGATGGTCACCGCGCAGACGGGAAAAGCCAGCAGGCGCAGGGGATGCATGAACTCAACCAACATTGCGGCTCACCCCCATTTCAGCCAGCAGCAGGAACAGGAATACCGCCAGCAGGATTCCGGTCAGTTCCCGGCCCTGCGCGTTCCGTTCCATCAGTTCTTCAGGTTCATCATTCGGCGCGACAGTGCGCACGTCGCTTTCCGTCAGCGCCATCGGTGCGACGGCATCGGTCTCCCCTGCTGTTTCTTCAGGCAGCAGCCAGTCCAGGATGTTCTGGATCAGCACAGGGAAATCGTATTTCAGCGGAAGATTGGAATCATGCAGGTCAAACCCCAACATTACCGTCCCTTCCGTATAGGCAATCACAGGTTTTCCGTCCAGGGACACGGCGGTTTTTCCGCCGGTCGTCGGCCGGATACAGCGGAAGAAAACATTCTTCATTGTCAGTCCCTTCGTCAGGGGAGTGTCCATAAGACCCACCGCGGGACTGCCGGTCACCGCCGTTGTCTCCTCTTCCCAGCTGAAAGGCCCGAAGGTTTTTGCCTCCGGATCGTAACCTTCTTCGGGAAGCTTCCGGGTAATGATCATCGGGGAGATCCCGAGGATATACAGGTCCGCTTCCGTGGAGGAAAGCGCTGACTCCTCCGTCCGCATTACGGTCAGTTCAGGACGGACCTTCAGGGCGCTTTCCAGGAACAGGCTGTCGGATGTTACCGCCGCTTTCCGGTTTGCCGCGCGCTTCACAGGCGTCTCCGCCGCGTTGTCGGCAGCCAGCGCGTCCTTTTCCCGCAGGCTGACGCGTACAACCTTCGCCGTTTCCGGAATGCTGAAGCTTACGCCGGCCGTTTCTCCGGCGGGAATCTCCGTTTCCCGGGCATCGCAAAGAACACCGTCCGCTTCGCAGGTCAGCGACACCCGGCAGGCTTCCCCGAAATTGGCTATCCTGGCAAAGGCCTGTCCATTCTCAGCTTCCAGGGAGTATACGGACCGGTTTTCCTCTCCGGCACCGCAGTTCACGATCGTGAGGGCAAAGGCTTCGGAACGGAAACTGATCCGGCTCCTGCGAAGGTCATCCGAATAAATGACCACATTGGTACCCGTATCCTTATCAGTGTTGCGGGCAATCGCGTCCGCCAGGGAGAGTGCCTTATCCGTATCTGCTCCATCTTTTCCGCAGGTGATGGAAGCAATGGTCTGTTCAGCTTCCTCCCTGTCCACGGAGAGGGCCAGTCTTTCCGGCTCTTTTCCCGCGGTCAGGATTGTGATCTCCTCTCCTGTCGGAAGGGTACGAACCAGCTTCAGGGCTTCCTCCTTTGCCGTGTCCAGCCGGGTGCGTCCTGCCGTCTGCGTCTGCATGCTTCCTGAAACGTCAAAGATCAGGATGGTCTGTCCGGCAGCACCACCGGGAATGGCTGGGTGCATCAGGGCCAGCGCAAGGGCAAGCGCGGCCAGGATCTGCAGCGGCAGAAGCAGATTCTTCATCAGCCGCTGGAAAGGCCGGTTTGCCGCGTAGTCCCGGATGCTTTTCCGCCAGAGAAAGACAGACGGAACCTGCTGCGGCAGGAATCTCCTGCGCAGCAGGTACAGCACCAGGATGACGGCCGGTACGGCCAGTGCCCAGGCAAAGCCCGGGGATAAAAAACGGATCATTTTGTGATATCCTTTATTTTTCCACTAATCATCGAACATCAGCCGGACTCTTCCTTGTGCCCGGCACACTGTTCATTGTTCATTGTTAATTGTTAATTGTTCATTGACTTAAATCATTCCGCTCTTTGAAAGCAGCGGAATGAAGCATTCCTCAAACGGTTCCCCGCTGTCCAGCAACAGGTAGCCGGTTTCCCTGGATGAGCAGTTTTCGCGCACATCCTTCAGGAAAGCGTTCAGCGCGTCCTTGTACGCATCCAGTGCGGAGCGGTCCGCGATCAGGTCGATATGCTCTCCGCTCTCGCTGTCTGTCAGCCTCATGGCGCCGTCCAGCTCCGGCCGGAGTTCTCCGGCGGAAAGCACATGGATCACAGCCGTCTCCTGACGCATATACCGCAGGTAATCCAGCGTTTCCTTCAGGGCGTCTTCCGTATAGCCGTCCGTGATCAGGAAACACAGGCCTTTTTTCAGCCCTTCGGCGCGTTTCACCGTTTCTGTCAGCGTATCTGCTTTCCCATCCGGCACACAGGTATCCAGCCAGCCGGTCAGCCGCGGAAAAGCAGCCCTGCCGGACAGCTGAGGAAAGCGCGTTGCCCTGCCGTCCTTCAGGCAGTGCAGGCACAGCCGGTCGCCGCCGGTCAGGGCAAGGTAGCCCACCGCCTCCGCCGCTAAGCGCGCGGAAGCCCATTTTGCCCCCATGGAAGCGCTGGCATCCAGCAGGATCGTAACCTGGGATTCCTGTTCCTCCATAAACAGCTTCAGGAACAGCTTGTCAAACCGCGCGTAGGCATTCCAGTCCAGCCGGCGGATATCATCCCCCGGGATGTACTCCCGGTAATCCGAAAACTCCGCCGACGAACCTGTCTGCCGGGACCGGCGGCTGCCGCCCGCTCCGCCCTGCGCCCTTCCGCGCATGGCCAGGGCCAGCGTATCCAGCCTGCAAAGAAAAGCATCTGTTAACATCTGATCAATAATCTTTCTTTCCTGTTGGTTTTCATTACTTCAGTCTGCCGTATTGCAGCAATCATAATGATGAATTATGAATTCTGAATTATGAATTCTTTTCGCTTATTGCCGCAAGGATGTCCGTCAGCACGGATTCCATGTCCTTTCCGGCGGTCACTGCCTCAAAGTTCAGGGCAGCGCGGTGCCGCAGGCAGGCAGGTGCCGCGAAACGGATATCCTCATAGGCCACGTTGAACCGGCCCTTAGCCAGCGCACGGACCCGGGCTGCGGAAAGCAGCGCCTGTGCCGCGCGGGGGCTGGCACCAAAGCGCAGGTACTTCTTCGCCGTTTCAGGCGCGTCCGCGGTTTCCGGATGCGTGGCAAGCACCAGCCGGAGGGCATATTCCTGTACGCTGGCGGCAATCGGAACGCTCCGGGCCGCCGCGCGCATGGAAAGCAGTTCCTCCGCGCCGATCACCTTCTTCGCCTCGCTGCCTCCGTCCTTTACTGTCAGGTCAACGATCGCGCCAAGTTCCTCCAGCGTCGGGAACGGCACAAGCACCTTGAACAGGAAACGGTCCAGCTGCGCTTCAGGCAGCGGATAGGTACCTTCCTGCTCCACAGGGTTCTGGGTTGCCAGCACAAAATAGGGCTCCGGCAGCCTGCGGGTTTCCCCGGCCACTGTCACAGAATGTTCCTGCATGGCTTCCAGAAGGGCAGCTTGTGTCTTGGGAGTGGCGCGGTTGATCTCATCCGCCAGCACGATGGAGGAGAAAAGCGGTCCCTCCTGGAAGCGGAAAACATTCCCTTCTTCCGTACGCACCAGGATATTGGTACCCGTGATATCCGCGGGCATCAGGTCCGGTGTGAACTGAATACGGGAGAACGGCAGGTCAAGCACCTTGCCCAGCACCCGTACCAGATGGGTCTTGCCCAGTCCGGGCACGCCCTCCAGCAGCACATTGCCTCCGGCGATCACGGCCAGCAGCAGGTGTTCCACCACGTCAGCCTGTCCGATCATTTCCTTCGCGATCTCCGTCCGGATCTGTTCATACTGTTCCGCGAATTTTTCCACGGCTTTTATCTGTTCACTCATGTCCTTGCCTTCCATTCTTCATTATTCATTCGGTTTCTGCTCTGTAAGGAGCGTAAAGTAATTGTTGACCCACTGCCGTTCCTGCACCGTCAGGTTTTCCCTGTCGGCCGCGCGGGCTTCCGTTTCAGCGTAATCATTCAGGGCTTCATTCCAGGGCACGTTGCCGCCGGTATTTCCCCGGCCCGGTCCGGTTTCCAGCTGGACTGATCCGTCGTCACCCAGCCGGTCCTGTTCCGTCATCACGTCCTCACTGGATCGTTCTGTCCGCTCCGGATCGTAGATGGTCTCATACTGTTCTTCCTTGTATTTCGGATCCCTGGAGCCAACGGTATGGGAGCCGCTGTTCTGGCTGCTGCCCTTTTGCTCTTCGTTGGTGGAGCCTTCTCCGGCGCCTGTTCCGGTCTGGTCACCCTGGTTTCCTCCGTTTGCGCCGTTCATACCGTTTCCGTTCTGCCCCTTCTGGCTCTGTCCGGCTCCCTGTCCTCCGGCGTTTCCTTCCATATCCGTATCCGTTTCCTGACCGGCGGAGGGATTGACTGCGCTCTTCAGGCTGGAAAGAGCCTGCATTGTCTGCATCTGTCCGGCTGTCATCCCTGTGCTGCCGGACGCTGCTCCCTGCTGTCCCTCGCCCGCCTGACCCGAAGCGTTTTCAGAATCGTTTCCTTCGGTTCCGGATTTCTCTCCGCCGTCCGCCGTCTGGCTTTCTCCGTTTCCGTTCATGCCTTCCGCGGCTGCGGCGGCATCTCCTGCCGTCTGCTTCCGGAAGTCTTCCAGCCGCTGTTCAGCCCTGTCCAGGGCTACCATCGCGTCTGCCGCGTCCCGGCTTTTTTCCAGGTCCCTTTTCAGGTCATCGGTGATCTTCCGCAGTTCGCTCTTCTTTTCTTCCGTCAGGTTTTCTTCATCCGATTCCGCCGCCCGGGTGATTGCTTCCCTGCCTTCCTGCAGGGTCCGGGTCAGGGCCTTTCTGACCGCAGCCTCCGAATCCCTCGGGCTCGGGATCAGCAGCAGTCCTCCCAGCAGCACCGCGCATCCCAGCGCCGCCAGCAGCTGTTTCTTCACACTGCCGGGGCGAATCTGTTTTACGTCCAGCTTCTCAAGCGCCGCGCAGGCATCCTTTCGCTGCAGCAGGACAATGTCCCCAGCGGTGCCGGATGCCCGTTTTTCCTCTTCCAGCGCCGTGATCACACGTTCCTTCAGGCCGCAGGCATCCGCCGCCTCCGCGGCAGTGTTGTTTTTCACCGGCCGCAGGGCGTTTCCGATCGCCGTAAGCAGCATAACCGCCGCGCCGGCAGCCGCTGCCCAAAGTCCCCGGTCGGGAACGGGCACGAAAAACGATACCGCCTGCAGCAGCACAGCAGTTCCGAGCCCAGCAGCCAGCCCCGTCACAATACCTCTCAGAAAACGGTTCCGGCGGATCTTCATTTTCACCGGCCTTAAGGCCTGCTTCAATTCATAGTTCATCATTCACATTATCTGTTCACGGGTATTAGTTCTTAATGGTCTTGTTTCCCCTGCGGACCGCCAGGGACGCCAGTCCCAGCAGAATCATGGAAACAACCAGCATGGCGATCACACAAGCCATAACGTTGAAAAGCCAGCCGGCCCGGTCAGCCATGAGCCAGGTGGCGTAAATCCGTCCCCATCCCCTGTCATCCGCGATCACGCCGAACACGTGCATCTGGTCCTGGACCAGGGACAGCAGGCCGAAACCCGGATTCACATACAGCAGCGGAGAGATCATCATCCTCGCTCCCGCCGCGGTCAGGGCAGCGTAATTTGTGCTGTCATACAGCACATCCGTGATCCGCCGGGAATACCCCAGCAGGATGGGCAGGGTCGTTACCGCGCCGATCGCCAGGATCACCAGGTAGCTCATCACACCGCTGAGCACGGTGCTCCGCGCCATAGCGGAACAGAACACGCCTACGGAAACGCAGGCAAACGCCACCGCCAGCAGGAAAAGCTCACTTGTCAGGATCTGGACCATGGTGATGCCCCCGGTCAGCAGGCACAGGCTCATCACCGGCAGTCCGCAGATGATCAGCAGCGCCAGCACGGCAAAGCTTTCCAGCGCCTTGCCAAGCACGATCCGGAACGAGCCGGTATTCGTCACCAGCAGCAGTTCCATCGTCTGCCGTTCCCGTTCTCCCGCGATGGAGGCGGAAGTCATGGCCGGTGCGATCAGGATCAGCAGTCCGAACTGGGCCGCCAGCAGGAACAGATAACATTCCACTCCCTTGATCATATCATCCATGCCCAGTGAATCCCGCATAAAGGGGTTGAGAAACGCAAGGGCTATCGCCAGCAGCACCGCCATATACGCGATCACGATCAGTATAGTCCGGAAAGAACGCATACGGCGTGTCGCTGAAAAAGCCAGGATCGGATTAAGCACCCTGTGTCACCTCCATAAACACCTTTTCCAGGTTCATCGGGGCCCGGTGGAAATCGCACACCGGAACGTCCTTCATCACCAGCTGCCGGAGTACGTCCGGACAGCAGTCCGCGCCTTCCTCCAGCCGTACCCGAAGCAGGTAAGGTTCTTCTTTCACGATTTCCGTGACCGAAGGCAGTTCCTTCAGGCAGCGGACAGCCGATTCCACGTTCTCCTCTCCGCAGCCCTCCGTCAGGCGGATATCCAGCGGCGCGTTGCCGTTCATCCGATCAGACAGTGCTTCAACACTTCCGGAAAACACCAGCTGCCCGTGATCCAGGATCGTCAGGCTGTCGCACATTTCCGCCAGTTCCGGCAGGATATGGGAGGAGATCAAAACGGTTTTCCCCATCTCCCGCAGCGTACGGAGGATTCCCTTCATCTCCGCCCTGGCCCGCGGGTCCATGCCCGATGCCGGTTCGTCCAGAATCAGCAGTTTCGGGTCATGGATCAGGCTTCTGGCCAGGCAGAGCCGCTGTTTCATGCCCCGGGAAAGGGCATCCACATATTCGTTTTCTTTTTCTTCCAGCTGTACCAGTTCCAGCAGCTGCCGGGTCATCCGTTTCCGTTCCGTTGCGCCGATCCGGTAGCAGCGGGCATAGAAATCCAGGTATTCCCAGCACTTCAGGCTGTCATACACGCCGAAGAAGTCCGGCATATAGCCCACCAGTTTCCGGGCTTTCTGCCCGTCCTTCACCACGTCCGTATCGTTCACATAAGCGGTTCCGGAAGTAGGCTTCATCAGGGTGGCAAGGATCCTCATGGTGGTGGTTTTTCCGGCGCCGTTGGGTCCGACAAAGCCGTGCAGGGCACCGTCCGGTATTTCCAGGCTCAGGTCCCGCAGGGCGGGAAAGCTGCCATAGTTCTTGCAAAGGTGATCAATTTTCAGCAT